>NZ_QYAC01000001.1:0-161368 GCF_016758195.1 Leucobacter chromiireducens subsp. solipictus
GAAGCTAAGACTGACTGCGCCGATGGTACTGCACTCGGGAGGGTGTGGGAGAGTAGGACACCGCCGGACACCTTTTAGAAGGGCCTCAGATTGTGCACCAGTGATGGTGTCACGATCTGGGGCCTTTCGCATACCCGGAATCAATCCGTTTCTCATAGTGGACGTGGGCCCAGCGGCCCAGGTGACGCGCCGTGGCCGGGCGGATTTCCAGCCTCACCCGAGCCCGTCCGCTAAGCTTATTTCCAGGAACAGACGACGGAACACAGATGGAAGCGGGCCGCCTATGGGAGCGATGATGAGCGTGCTCCTTGGCCTCGCACTCGTCGCTCTCCTTGCGCATCCCCTCGTCCGGCGCTTCAGCCGAGACGCATTCTTCGGCTTCGCCGCCGTGCTCGCCGCGGCCTTTGTCGCGCTGCTCGTGATCTCGCTCCCGGTATTCCAGGGCGCAGTCATCGTGGAGTCGCTGCCGTGGGTCCCGCAGCTCGACCTCACGCTCACGCTCCGACTCGACGTCCTCTCGGCGTTGTTTGCGCTCCTCGTGACCGGCGCCGGCGCGCTGGTGCTCCTGTACTGCTCCCGCTACTTTGACGAGGGGGAGGCCGGCCTGCCGCGCTTCGCCGCGGTCTTCATGGGCTTCGCGACCTCCATGCTCGGGCTGGTGCTCGCCGACGACGTCTACCTGCTCTTCATCTTCTGGGAAGCGACGACGATCTTCTCCTTCCTGCTCATCGGTCACGTGACACGACTGCGCACCTCCAACGCTGCGGCGCTGCAGGCGCTGATCGTCACGACGCTGGGCGGCCTGGCCATGCTCGTCGGATTCGTGCTCCTCAGCCACAACGCGGGCTCCTCGCTGCTGTCCGACATCGTCGCGACGCCGATCAGCGGTCCGGTCGCCACGACGGCGGTGTACCTGGTGCTCGCCGGCGCGCTCTCGAAGTCCGCGATCTTCCCGTTCCACTTCTGGCTGCCCGGCGCGATGGCGGCACCCACGCCCGTGAGCGCGTACCTGCACGCCGCGGCCATGGTGAAGGCCGGCGTCTACCTGATCGCGCGGATCATGCCCGGCTTCGGGGACGTCGTCGGCGTGCGCGAGACGCTCGTGATCCTGGGCGCGGTGACGATGCTCAACGGCGGCATCCGCGCGCTCAAGCAGTTCGACATCAAGCTGATCGTTGCACACGGGACGGTGAGCCAGTTGGGGCTGCTCGTCATGGTCTTCGGGGTGGGGGACCCGCGGGCCTCGTTCGCTGGACTGGTGCTGTTGTTTGCGCACGCCCTCGCGAAGGCCCCGCTGTTCCTCGCCGTTGGCGTGATCGACCACGCGACCGGCACGCGTGACTTGCGACGGTTGAGCGGTGTCGGGCGAGAGTTCCCGCTGTTGACGGTCATCACGGCGGTGGCCGCCGCGTCGATGTCCGGGCTGCCGCCATTCCTCGGCTTCGTGGCCAAGGAGGCCGCGTTCACCGAGCTCCTCGAGATTCGCGAAACGTTGCCGATCGCCGGCCTCGCCTTCTGGGTCGCCGCGATCGGCAGTGCCTTGACCGTGGCCTACATGGTCCGCTTCCTGTGGGGCGCATTCGCCCGAAAGCCCGGGGTCGCTGACTGCGGGATCGGCCACCGCCCGCGGTTCGTGTCGCTCGCGGTCCCCGGCGTGTTCGTGGCGCTCACGCTCCTGGGCGGCCTGTTCGCGCCGGCGCTCGATCCGCTGTTCCAGGCGACGATCACGGGCACCGCGACGCCCGAGCATCTCGCGCTGTGGCACGGCGTCACGGTGGCGCTCGGCGCCTCGATCGCCGTGATCGTCTCCGGGGTCATCCTCGGTGCGCTGATTTCGCGCCCGAGCTTCACCTTCGCGACGGTTCCAGACCGCTTCTCCGCGTCTCACGCCTACTGGGTGGTGACGCACCGCGTCGACACGCTCGCGGTGCGCGTGACCTCGCTCACGCAGCGCGGTTCGCTGCCGTTCTATCTTGCGGTGATCCTCATCGTGCTGGTGCTCGCCGTGGGCGGGACGCTGCTCGCCACGTCGGAGTGGCCCGGCCAGTGGGAGATCGTGAGCTCGCCGGTCCAGATCCCGATCGCGATTGTCATGATCGTGGCGGCGATCGCCTCGCTGCGGGCGCGGACCCGGTTCCAGTCGGTGGTGCTCGTCGGCCTGACTGGGTACGGCATGGCCGCCATCTTCGCGATGCACGGTGCGCCGGATCTCGCGCTCACGCAGGCGCTCGTGGAGACGGTCACCATGATCGCGTTCGTGCTCGTGATCCGCCGCCTGCCGCAGCGGATCGGCTCCCCGCCCTCGAAGCGCGTGCGCTGGGTGCGCGTCCTCATCGGCGTCTCCGTGGGTCTCGTGCTGGGCGCGGTGGCAGTGATCGCGCTCGGATCCCGGATCGCGGAGCCGATCTCCCTGCAGATTCCCGAGATGGCCTACCTGGGCGGCCACGGCTCGAACGCGGTGAACGTGATGCTCGTGGACATTCGCGGGTGGGACACGATGGGCGAGCTCTCGGTGATCCTCGCCGCGGCTACCGGCGTCGCCTCGTTGGTGTTCCTGAACACGCGTGCGGACCTCCGCCCGAAGCTGAGCCGTCGCGACGCGCGCTCGCAAGCTCAGCAGCACCTGCAGCAGGTTGCGGATCCGAATCACCCCGCGAGCCGTGTGTCCTGGCTTCTCGCCGGACGGCAGCTGAACCCGGCCCGACGCTCGATCATCCTCGAGGTTGTCGTGCGGCTGATCTTCCACGCGCTGATCATCCTCTCCGTGTACTTGCTGCTCACCGGGCACAACACCCCGGGCGGCGGCTTCGCGGCGGGACTTGTCGCGGGCCTGGCGCTCGTGGCCCGGTACCTCGCCGGCGGTCGGCACGAGCTCGGCGCCACGGTTCCGCTCGATGCGGGTCGGATCCTCGGGACCGGGCTGGGCCTCGCCGTGACGATGGCGCTGCTGCCGATGTTCTTTGGCCAGGCGGCGCTCGCCTCGGCCTGGGTCGACGTCGACCTGGGTCCCTTCGGCACGCTCCCGCTGGTCACGTCCACGCTGTTCGACATCGGCGTGTACCTGGTGGTCTTCGGCCTGATCCTCGACGTGCTGCGCAGCCTGGGCGCCGAGATCGACGAACACGAGGAGGCCGAGGCAACCGCGTTTGAGGAAGAGGTGAACCGCTCATGACGATGCCCCTGGTTCTGGTCGCCGTCATGGTGGTGCTGTACGCCTGCGGGGTGTACCTGATGCTCGACCGCACGCTGACCCGGCTCTTGCTCGGCTTCCTCCTCGTGGGGAATGCGACAAACCTGCTGATTTTCCTCATGTCGGGCTCATTCGGCAACGCCCCGCTGTACGGGGAGAGCTCGGCCGAAGACATGAGCGACCCGTTGCCGCAGGCGTTTGTGCTGACCGCAATCGTGATCACCTTCGGGGTGAGCGCGTTCCTGCTCGCGCTGATCTATCGCTCGTGGCGCCTGGCCGCGGGCCGCGACGACACGGTCAAGGACGGCGATCCGGATCTCGACTTCGCGGATGCCGACGAGCTGAGCTCGGACGAGGTCACGGAGGAAGGCCTCGCCGGGACTCCCGACTACACGGACGACGACGACATCCCGGACGGGCCCGACGGCACCGAGGTGCCGCTCGGCCCCACCGGCGCGGGGCACGCCGTCGGTGCCGCCGAGGCGAACCCCTCCGGACACTACCGCGTCGCCGACTTCACCGAGTTGCCCAGCGCAGGGGAGGACCGCCGATGATTGCGCTGGTCCCCCTGGTTGTGCTCATCCCGCTCGCGGGCGCCGCGTTGGCGCTCGCCGTGCCCGGGCACCGGCGGTTGCAGCAGGGAATCACCCTGTGCGCGCTGATCGCGGTGCTGGTGATCAGCGGCGTGCTCATGTGGGCGGTCGATTCCCAGGGCTTCCTCGTCATGGAGGTGGGCGGGTGGGCCGCGCCGTTCGGGATCGCGCTCGTCGTGGACCGCGTGTCGGCGTTGATGCTCACGGTGTCTTCGATCGTGCTCCTCGGCGTGTTCCTGTTCTCGAGCGGGCAGGGCATCGCTGACGGCGACCGCGATACTCCCGTTTCGATTTACTACCCGACCTACCTCGTCCTCGGAGCGGGCGTCTTCAACGCCTTCATCGCGGGCGACCTGTTCAACCTGTACGTCGGCTTCGAGATTCTCCTCGTGGCGAGCTACGTGCTGATCACCCTCGGCGGGACCGCGCAGCGGATCCGTGCCGGGGTGACGTATGTGATCGTTTCGCTCGTGTCCTCCGTGTTGTTCCTGGCGGCGATCGGCATGATCTACGGGGCGACGGGCACCGTGAACATGGCGCAGCTCACGGTCCGGATCGCGGAGTTGCCGAGCGAGGTGCAGCTCATCCTGAACCTGCTGCTCCTGATCGCGTTCGGGATCAAGGCGGCCGTGTTCCCATTGTCGTTCTGGCTGCCCGATTCATACCCCACGGCCCCGGCCCCCGTGACCGCGGTGTTCGCGGGCCTGCTGACGAAGGTCGGCGTGTACGCGATTATCCGCAGCCAGACGATGCTGTTCCCCACCTCCAGCGTCGACACGGTGTTGATGGTGGTCGCGGGCCTCACGCTGATCGTCGGCATCCTGGGCGCGGTGTCGCAGCTCGACATCAAGCGCTTGCTCTCGTTCACGCTGATCAGCCATATCGGCTACATGATCTTCGGCATCGGCATGGCCAACGCCGCCGGATTCGGCGCGACGATCTTCTACATCGCGCACCACATTATTGTGCAGACGACGCTGTTCCTCGCGGTGGGGCTCATGGAGCGCCACGCGGGGACGACCTCGCTTTCGGGCCTCGGCGGCATGCTGCGCACCGCTCCGGTGATCGCGGTACTGTTCTTTATCCCGATGCTGAACCTCGGCGGGATCCCGCCGTTCTCGGGATTCATCGGCAAGCTGGGCCTGTTTACGGTAGCGGCGGACCTCGCGACCCCCGCCGCATACTGGCTCATGGGCATCGGCGCGCTGGTCTCGCTGCTCACGCTCTACGCGCTCGCCCGCGCGTGGGTGTTTGCGTTCTGGCGGCCCAAGAAGCGCGCCGACGCCGCCGCCGAAACGCGGAGCACGCGGAAGCCGAGCACCGAAGCCCTGGTCCTGCGCCAGCGGGAGGAAGCGCTGTTCGAACAGCTGCACGACGCCCCCGACGCGGTCCCGCAGCAGGAACAGAAGGAGATCCCGCGCCTCATGATCGCGGCGACCGCCGGCATGGTGGTCGTGAGCGTCGCACTGACCGTGTTCGCCGGGCCGCTCTACGCGTACGCTGATCGTGCGGGCGAAAACATGGCCGAGCCCGGACGCCTCGTGAACACGATCCTGGGGGAGACCCCGGGGCAGCTCGGCGGCGGCAGCGGCACGACACGACCGGACGGGGAGGGAACTCATGACTGAACCCGGGTCTGAGCCGACGGCCACGCCCCCCGCGCCGCGTGCGGGACGCCGGCTCGAGTGGGGCGTGCGACTCCACGAGTTGCCGTTGCTCGTGGGACTTGTGCTGCTCTGGATGATGCTGTGGCACGAGGTCTCCCTGCTGTCGCTCGTCAGCGGCGTGGTGCTCGCGATCGTCGTGATGCGCGTCTTCTACCTGCCGCCCGTGGAGCTCGCCGGACGCTTCAACCCCTGGTACGCCCTGCGGTACTTCGCCTACTTCCTGTGGCACCTCGCCCTCGCCTCCTGGCAGGTCGCGTGGCTCGCGGTCCGGCCGGGGCCGAGCCCACCGACGTCAATCATCGCCGTGCGCCTGGTGACCCGCAACGACTTCATTCTCACGGCGGTGGGACTCACGATCTCGCTGATCCCGGGCTCCCTCGTGGCCGAGGTGGACCGTTTCGAATCCACGCTGTACCTCCACGTGCTGAACACGCCCACGCAACGCTCGATCACGCAGATGCGCCGCGACGTGCGGCACATCGAGCGCCTGCTGCTGCTTGCGCTCGGATCACGGCAAGAGATTGAGGCACTGGCATGAGCGCGGTGATGGTGTGGCTGCTGATCGCGGCGGGCGTGGGCCTGACGCTCACGGCGCTCGCGGCGATCGTCCGGATCGTGCGCGGACCCACGATTCTCGACCGGATGATCGCGTCGGATGTGCTGCTCACGACGCTGATGCTTGCCGTCGGCACCGACATGGTGGTGCGCGGACACACCGATTCCATTCCCCTGATGACCGTGATCGCGGCGACCGCGACGTTTGCCACGATCGTGGTGGCGCGGTTCGTGAAGCGCCGCACCGAGCAACCGGTGCGCGAGGCGCCCCCCGAGGAGGCCGGCTATGTCTGATGTGACACTGTGGGAACAGATCCTCGATCTCGCGGCCGTGATCTGCGTGTTCCTCGCCGCGGTCCTCTCGGTCGCGGCCGGGATCGGGCTGCTGCGGTTCTCCGACGCGCTGAGCCGCCTCCACGCGGCGACCAAACCGCAGATCTTCGGGCTGTTGCTCATCATCGCTGCCATCGCGCTGGATCAGCGATCGTTCGCCACGCTGCTCGCGCTCGTGCCGGTGTTCGTGTTCCAGTCCCTGACGGCGCCGGTCGCGGCGCACATGGTGGGCCGCGCCGCGTATCGTACGCGGCAGCTCGACGAGAACTCCCTGGTCGTCGATGAGCTCGGTCCCGCCATCGAGCGCAGCGATACCCTCTACGGGTAACGCCGCGCTCGGGCGGCCGGGCGGCCCGGGAGCCAGGGCGGCCCGGCTACCCGGGCGGCACCCCCACCGGACTACAACTCGGCGACGATTTCCGCGGCGCGGTCGTTCTGGCCGGTGGCCCGCAGCACGTCGATGAGCTCGCCAGCCGCGAGTGCGCGATCTGCGCGGTTGCGGGCCAGGGTGAAACCCTCGAACGCGGATTCCAGCGCCCACACCGCGTCCGCGGCGGCGCCGAGCCCGCGGTGCACGCGACCCGCAAGCCAGAACGCGTGTGCGGCATCGCTCACCCGCCCGAGCTGCGCGTACGCCGCCCCGGCGCTCAGCGCCTCCGCGACGGCTTCGCGCTGGCGCGCCGCGGACGCCTCGGCGTCGACGCTGGCCTCCGCCGCGAGCGCCCGCGCGAGCGTGTCGCGGAGATGCGCCTGCCGGAGCCGCCACTCGGCGAGGCGGCGCTCGGCGAGGTCCGCGCTGAGCCCGCCGGTGTCGGGCTCCGGGTCCTCCGCGAGCGCCTGCCGGATCGCCGCGATGAGCCCGGCAGCGTCGGCCATCCGCACCGCGATCGGGGCCCAGGCCGTCAGCACGGCAACCAGAAGTTCGGACTCGGCGTGGTCGAGCTGGAGGCGCGCGACCGCGGCCGCGAAGTGGCCGTGCGCGCTGGCGTCTTCCTGATCGAGCACGGCGCACTGCGCGGCCTCCGCGTAGGCGGCCCCGGCGCGCGCGATCCAGCCCTCGGCTTCCAGCCGCTCGGCGGCGGTCACATACGCCCGGCTCGCGCCGTCGTAGGCGCGATAGGCGGCCAGCTGCTCGGCAGCCGCCCACAGCGCGTCCCCGCTCGAGGCACCTGCGGCCGAGGCTGATCCCTCGGCGGCCTCGCGGCCCTCGGCCGACTCGACCGGAGGCGTCGGGGTGGCGGGGGTCCCGCTCGGTGCCGCGCCGGCGGTCTCGGCCTCGCCGGGCAGGGCGACTGAGGTGCGGCTCGCGGCGGCCGCCCGCGCGAGCTTCCTCGCGTACATGTCCGTCCCGTTTCGCGCGTCGAGCGGGGCCGCGAGCACGCGTGCGCGATCCTGCACCCACCGGTGGAGCTCGCCGACCGTGTGCCACTCGGGCTCGGCGAAGCCCGTCGGCTCCGCGGCCCGGTCGAGGTTCGCGGACAGCCCGGCGAGCACGCCGAGCAGGAACCGGAGCTGCATGGCGGGGCTCCCGCTGGCCCGCAATGCGCCGGGATAGTCGCTGCGGAGCACGCGCAGGGCCTGGTCGAGGCGACCGCCGCGGGCGAGCATCTCGAAGCCCTGCCCACGCGCCGCCGGGAAGTCGGTCGTGCCACCGTCATCGCCGGCGAGGGCGCGTTTGTGGCTGCGCAGCGCGAGCTCGGGGTCCCCGGCCATGAGCGCGGCGAGGCCGAGGCCGTAGTGCGTCCGGGCCGGCTCGAGATTGCACCGGTCGTCCTGTGTGCGCCCCAGCGCGACCGCCTCGTCGTAGCGTTCGGTGTCCACGAAGAAGTCCACCTGTTGGCCGATCGTGCACGCGCGGCAGTCCTCATACTCGTCGCGCAGCCCCGTCACCCAGGCGAGGCGTCGCGCTTCGGCGTCGGCCTGACCCGCGTGCCACGCCCAGCGGAAACGGCTCATGCGGACTGAGGACAGCCCGTGCCCGGCGAGCTCGAAGCGGCGCTCCATATCGGCGAGGAACGCCTCCGCCTGGGCGGCGCTGATCTGCGGGAACTCGGGGAGGTCGCCGGCGACCCACTTGAACTCCCAGAACAGGTTCCGTTCGTCTCCCGCATCGAAGAGCTCGGGGCTCTCGTCCCAGAGCCGGAGGGCGCGGGCGAAGACGACAAAGGACTTCGCGCCCTCATCCGCGAAGGAGTAGGCCTCCACGAGGTCGAGCAGCGCCTCGGCGAGGAGTTCGCGGGGGCCGTCGCTGTCGATCCGTCGGGTGACGGCCTCGCTCGCGGCGATCCGGGCGGTGCCGTACGGCATGCGCCGGATCGCGATCAGTTCGCTGCGGTCAGCTGCGCTCATGCGGGGTTCTCCTGTGCGGGATGGTCGGGGGCGGTGCGGCCGAGCGCGGTGTCGAGGAGGACGCCGAGCGCGTCCGTGAGGGCGGCGGATTCGTTCGCACGGAGGCCGTCGCCGGCCAGCATGACGGCGGAGAGATAGAGCGAGCGCAGGCCCGCGTCGAAGACGTCGCCCGCGGGGGCACTGAGCAGTCGTCGCGCCACGGAGGAGTCGTCGTTGAGGACCAGGGTGCGGCTGCGATGCTCACGATCCTCGGCAAATGCATCGAGCAGGCCGCCCCAGAGATCCGGGCTGGCCGCACGCTCGCGGTCGCGCTCGCGCCGATGCTCGCCTTCCGCGTCACGGAGCAGGATCGCGGGGACCGTGCTGGGGGAGAAGGTGCGCACGATCACCTCGCAGTCCTCGGCGTCCAGGAGGGCGCGGGCGCGCTGCACGGCGTCGGCGAGCTGCCATTCGCGGTCCATGCTGAGGATCCCCAACGCGTGGACCAGATCGGCGCTCTGCAGCTCCCGCACGCGCCAGTCGGGCCGTGCCTCGAGCTGCGACAGCAGGTCCGCGTCATAGACGTACCCCGCATTGAGCACCACGATATCTTGCGCGCGGGCGACCGCGGCGACCCGGCGGTACGCCTCCGTGGTGGTGGTGTAGACGACCTCGCCGCGCTCGCGCAGCTCGGCAAGCGTGCGGGGGCCGTCGGTGGTCTCAAACGGCAGGATCGCTGCCGCGAGGTCGAGCATCTCGGGGTCGGTGAGCGCGAGGCCGCGGAGGGCCAGGTGATGCGTTGCGATGACCTGGTGCGCGAGCCGGGACCCGCTCGCGAGCTCCGCGTGTGCCCAGCCGCGCAGCTGCGCCCCGATCGCCTCGCGGACGCCGAGCAGCACCTCGTCGTCGTGGAGCTGCTCTCGCGACGCGGTGGGGGAGAGCGCCTCGGTGTCGAGCACCGCGCGGACAAAAAACGCCCATTCGGGGAGCACCCGGTCCACGCGCGGCCCGAGCAGCATGCGCTTCGTGTAGACGCGGTGCCCGCCACCGCCCGGGGCGACGGCCAGCGGGAGGATGAAGGCCACCCCGCTCACCCCCGCGACCGGCAGCTCCAGGTCGATGTGCCCGAGCGGCGTGAAGCCGAAGGTCAGCTCGCAGTACTCCGCGAGGGCGCGCGCCCGCGCCTTCGGGGACGCGTGTGCGATCCGCCAGGGCAGCTCGGGCTCGGAGATCCGCTGCCAGAGCTCCTCCCCGCCCAGTTCCGTGCGCACCGCGATGTCGAAGGGGAGCAGCGAGCCGTAGTCACGGGTCAGCGTCAGAACCGTGTCGTGGGCAAGCCAGTGGCCGGTGTCGCGCCGCGCGGCGAGCCGCACCGTCGTGCCGATCGGGATCTCGGGAGACTCGGGAAGCTCCGTGACGCGGAATGTGCCGTTCGCGTGCCCCTCCCACAGAATGGGACGTGCCCCGGGTGTGGCGGATCGCGACGTCACGGCGATCCGATCCGCCACCATGAAGGCGGCGAGCATTCCGATGCCGAACTGCCCGATGAACTCCGCGCGTCCCGCGCCAAAGTCGGCGTCTCGCTTCGAGGACCGGCCGATGGTGGCGAGCAGCTCCCGCGCCTCCGCGGCGGTGAGCCCCACACCCGTGTCGGTGACCTCGAGCGTCGGGGTGCCGTCCGCGTCGTGTCCCGGGGTGAGCCGGATCTGATCGGGTGCCTCCGGGTCACGTTCGCGGCGGGCGGTCACCGCGTCGATGGCGTTTTGGATGAGCTCGCGGATATACACCTGCGGGCCCGAGTAGAGATGGCGGGAGAGCAGGTCGACCATCCCGGTGAGGTCGACCTGGAAACGTTCAGTCACAGTGTCCAGATTATTCGGCGGGCTTTGCCTGTGCCCACGCTTCGGGGAATGCCTCGTTCAGCTGCTCGTAGAAGGACATGCCGGTGTTGATCGCGCAGATCAGCTGCTGCGAGAGCTGGCCGTCCGTGATGCCCTGCTCGTAGTCCACATTGTGTTCCGTGTGAATGCGGACCATGCCCTCGTCGTCGCGGCGGGCGTACGTCTTGGGCCACAGCTTTTCGGCATTCCAGGTGTTGCAGAACTCCACGGCCTGCAGGAAATCCGTGCCCGGGAGCTGTCCGCGCCAGCTCCCGCGAATGCAGAGCAGCTCGTTCTCTTCACCGTTGGTGAAGAAGAAGAACGAGCCGTACTCCCATCCACCGCCGATGTCCCCGTCGGAGTCGACGCTGTACGACCAGCCCTCGCGCTCCAGTCCAGCCTTGATGCGCTCCTTCGAGAGCGGCGCGAGTCCGTCCGCACCGCCGGCCGTCGGCGCGCTGTCTTTCGTGAAGAATCCCATGTGACCCGTGTCCTCTCAATTGGCAAGTCTCCACAGCAGAATGCCACACGGAGGCCGCGTGCGCCCACCGCTCCGCGCGCTTCCGCAGGAAACTCCGCGACACTCCGGGGAGAACCGCGGGAACGCGTGTGTGCGGTGGCGGCCCGGAGCGGGCGGCCACCGCACACACGGGGGACTCAGGCGTCGACGAGGTAGCGGCTGTAGGCGGGCACCGTGAGGAAGGTGGGGAAGTCGTCCCCGAGCGCGACGTCGGTGAAGAGCTCCGCGGCATCGTCGTAGCGATCCCCGTCGAAGCGCTCGAAGCCGGCCACGGCCTCGCGGAGCAGCTCCGCGACCCACTGGCGCGTGATGCGCGTGCCCTCGGCGGTGGACTGATCCTGGTGGATCCACTGCCAGATCTGCGAGCGGCTGATCTCCGCGGTCGCGGCATCCTCCATCAGGTTGTCGATGGCGACCGCGCCGTTGCCGCGCAGCCACGCCTCGATGTACCGCAGCCCGATCGAGACGTTGTCGCGCACGCCAGCCTCGGTGATGTCGCGGCCGATGTGGACGTCGAGCAGCTGAGCGGCGGTGACCTCCACGTCATCGCGCTGACGCGCCACCTGGTTCGGTCGCTCCCCGAGTACGGCGTCGAACTCGGCCTGCGCCACCGGGATCAAATCCGGGTGCGCCACCCAGGTGCCGTCGAAGCCGTCGCCGGCCTCGCGCTGCTTGTCGGCGCGCACCTTCTCCTCGGCCCGCGCGGTGACCTCGGCATCGCGACGATTCGGGATGAACGCGCTCATGCCGCCGATGGCGTGCGCCCCGCGCTTGTGGCAGGTCTTAACGAGCAGCTCGGTGTAGGCGCGCATGAACGGAACCGTCATCGTGACCTCGCTGCGATCCGGCAGCACGAAGCGGGCGCCGCGACCGCGGTAGTTCTTGATGATCGAGAAGATGTAGTCCCAGCGGCCCGCGTTGAGCCCCGCGATGTGGTCCCGCATCACATACAGGATCTCTTCCATCTCGAACGCGGCCGGCAGCGTCTCGATGAGCACCGTTGCGCGGATCGTGCCGTGGGGGAGCCCCAGCTCCTGCTCGGTGAACGTGAAAATGTCGTCCCAGAGCTTCGCCTCTTCGCTCGATTCGAGCTTCGCGATGTAGAAGTAGGGGCCGCGGCCGCGGGCGACGAGCTCGCGCGCGTTGTGGAAGGCGTAGAGACCGAAATCGACGAGGCTGCCCGAGGCGGCCCCGGCCTGACCCTGTGCGTCGACGAAACGCATGTGCTTCTCCACGAGGTGCCAGCCCCGGGGCCGCATCACGATCGTCGGAGTCTGCGCCGCGGTGACGCGGTATTCCTTGCCCTCCGGGCTCGTGTACTCGAGCTGTTCCCGGATCGCATCGAACAGCGACAGCTGTCCGCCGATCACGTTGTGCCAGGTCGGGCTCGTGGCGTCCTCCTGATCGGCGAGCCACACGCGCGCCCCCGAGTTCATGGCGTTGATCGTCATCTTCGGGTCGGTGGGTCCGGTGATTTCCACGCGGCGGTCCTCCAGTCCGGGACCGGCACCCGCGACCTGCCAGCTCGCGTCCTCGCGAATCTGGCGGGTGTCCTCGCGGAACTTCGGATCGCGGCCGTTTCCGATCTCGTAGCGGCGACGCTGCCGGTCCGCGAGGCGCTCGTGGCGCGTGCTCGCGAAACGGTGGTGCAGCTCGGTGAGGAAGGCGAGCGCCTCGGCGGTGAGGATCTCCTCGCTCCGGGAGAACGGGCGGCCGGTGACCTCGATGCGGGGGCCGAAGAACTGGGGGGTGGCGGTCTGCGACTGCTGCGGGGCCGCCTGCGTGGTGGTCATGGTGTGTCCTTTGTGTGAGGTTGAGGAAGCCGGGTGACGGTGCGGTCGGCCACGACTTCGGGGTGTAGTTCCATTTTGGGGGCCGTTGCGGGCCGGGTTTCGGGGTTTCCGGGGGTGAAGTTCTGCATTTTTTCTGCTTGAGGGAAGAATCGCGGTCTGGCATGATGAGTGCATGACACTCCTCGCCCCCGGCACCGCATCCGGAACCGGCTCGTCCCGCCCCGCCGATGCCGAACCCGAAGACGGCGGCGACGCGCTCACCCTCGGGCGTCGCGTGCGCGAGCAGCGGATGCACCGCGGCCTCACGCTCGAACAGCTCGCCGCCGCGGTTGACCGCGCGCCCTCGCAGCTCTCCGCCATCGAAAACGGCAAGCGCGAACCCCGCCTGCCACTGCTGCGCGCGCTTGCCGCCGCGCTCCAGGTCAGTGTCGATGACCTGCTGCTCGACGAGGCACCGAGCGAGCGTGCCGCGCTCGAGATCGCGGTGGAGCGCGCGCAGCGCGGCACCGTGTTCGGCTCGCTCGGGATCCAGCCGATCCGGGTCTCGAAGGCGACGAGCGATGACACGCTGAAGGCGATCCTCGGGCTACATCAGGAGGTCGAGCGCCTGCATCGGGAGCGGGCAGCGACCCCGGAGGAGGCCCGGCGGGCCAACACGGAGCTGCGTGGCGAGATGCGCGTGGCGGGGAACTACTATCCGGAGCTCGAGCGCTCCGCCGCCCAGCTCCTCGATAGCGTGGGCTACACGGGCGGCCCGGTCTCGCAGCAGACGATCGCGAGCGTCGCGGAGAAGCTGGGATTCAGCCTGCACTATGTCTCGAACATGCCGCACTCGACGCGTTCGGTGATCGACCGCCGCAACGGCCGCATCTATCTCGGGACGAACCTCCCCTCGCGCGACGCCCGGGCCCCGATCCTGCGGGCCCTTGCGAGCCTCGTGTGCGGCCACGAAGAGCCGCGCAACTACGCCGACTTCCTCCGCCAGCGGGTCGAGGCGAACTACCTTGCCGGTGCGGTGCTGCTGCCCGAGGCCGCCGCCGTGGAGCACCTCGCGGAGGCCAAGAAGCAACGCCAGATCTCGATGGAGGATCTGCGCGACGCGTTCGGGGTGTCATACGAGATGGCGGCGCACCGATTCACGAACCTCGCGACGGAGCGGCTCGGGCTCCAGGTGCACTTCATGAAGGCGCACGAGTCGGGCACGCTGATTAAGGCCTATGAGAACGACGGGGTGCGCTTCCCCTCCGACGCCCTGGGGAACTTCGAAGGGGCGATGGTGTGCCGCAACTGGACCGCGCGCACGATCTTCGCGCAGTCCGACCGCTTCAACCCCTGGTACCAGTACACCGATATGTCCGCCGGGGGCACGTACTGGTGCACTTCGCGCGTGGAGAAGGCGAAGGAGGGCCTGTACTCCGTGAGCGTTGGCGTGCGCTTTGACGACGTGAAGTGGTTCCGCGGTCGCGAAACCACTCACCGCTCGCGGTCGTTCTGCCCGGACGACCGGTGCTGCCGCCAGGCGTCGAGCGAGCTCACCACGAAGTGGGCGGCGGCTGCCTGGCCGGAGGCGGCGACCCCCACGAGCCTGCTCGCTGCGCTTCCCACGGGAACCTTCCCCGGGGTCGACAACAACGAGGTCTACGCCTTCCTCGAGCAGAACGAGCGACGCGCCTGATTCAGGGAAGCCTCAGCTCCCCGTCGCGCGGCGTGATCGCACCGGTTCCGGCGGTCGCGAACGCTCCGGTCGGGGCGGTGAGGTGCGCGCCGACCCCTGGCTGCGGTAGCGTAGAGGGACTGAGCCGTCTGGCTCACCGAAGCCCCGAGATCAGGAGTGGGTGAGCACGTGAACACCGAGAATCACGCCCGTAGTTCCGAGCACACTGAGGTGCGTGCCACGCAGCAATTCCGCGAGGACCTCGGTGCGATGATCCGCAGCCGCGCGACGGATCTGACGATCGACGAACGCGACGCCGTCGAAGCACTGCCCTCGGGGGCCGCGCTGCTCGTGGTGCGTCGCGGACCAGACCAGGGCGCGCGGTTCCTGCTTGACCAGGACGTCACCGTCGCCGGCCGGCACCCCGCCGTCGATATCTTCCTGGACGACGTGACGGTCTCGCGGCGGCACGCCGAGTTCCACCGTTCCGGGACCGCGTTCAGCGTGGTCGACCTCGGCTCGCTGAACGGGACGTTCTGCGACGGCACCCGGATCTCCGGGGAGGTGCCCCTCGAGGACGGTGCCGAGGTGCAGGTCGGGAAGTTCCGCTTCACCTTCTTCGCCTCACGATTCGACCTCGCTGAAGGCGCCTAGTATGGCGGGGTCGGCGGCCCGCCAGCTTCCGAGCGGTCTCCTGAGCATCGGGCAGGTCCTGGCGCGGTTGCAGGACGACTTCACGGACCTGTCGCCGTCGAAGCTCCGCTTCCTCGAGGAACAGGGGCTCGTGACGCCGGAGCGCACCAAGTCCGGCTATCGGAAATTCTCCCAGACGCACATCGAGCGCCTGCGGCTCATCCTGACGCTGCAGCGCGATCACTATCTCCCGTTGAAGGTCATCGCGGAGGTGCTCGAGGAGCTCGACGCGGGCCGCGACCCGGTGATCCCCGGGGCGGCATCGCGCAGCGCCTCCAGCATCCTCGCGCCGAAGCGTGTGCTGAGCAGCGACGAGCTGTGCCGCTCGACGGGCGCGAGCACGCGGTTCCTGGGCGAGGCGATCGCCGCGGGGCTGCTCCCCGCGGCCGAGGTATTTCCGCACGACGCGATCGCGCAGCTCACCGCGCTGCTCCGCCTCGCCGAACGCGGCGTCACGCCCCGCCACCTGCGCTCGTTGCGGGTCGCGGCGGAGCGTGAGGCTGAGCTGATCACCCGCGCGGTGAGCACGCGCGGGGTGAAGCACGGGACGCCCGCCGGGGCCGAAGAGGCGCTCGAGTTCGCCGGGTACCTCGACACGGTCCGCTCCGGCGTGTTGCGCCGGCGTGTTTCCGGGAGCTGATTTCGGCCCGCGGGACGGGTGACTTCCGCATCAAATCAACCTTCAAGTTTTGATTGAGGGCGACACGCGCAAAATGGCCCTCGCGGGTCGTTGCATGGGGCGCCTCGGGTCGGTAGCGTTGTCGGGAGTTGGGCGCGTCGCGCCCCCGAGAAAGGAACACGATGAAGGACACGCAGCACCCGTCTGGGGACGAGGGTTCTTCATCGACCTGGGGGCACGGGCTCGACGCGGAGCTGCTGTTCGATGACGGCCTCCCGCGCCCCAATCAGGACGGCGGGTTCAAGGGCGCGACCGCGGCCCGTGCGGCCGGGATCAGCTACCGCCAGCTTGACTACTGGGCCCGGACCGGGCTCGTCGAACCTACGGTGCGCGGCGCGGCCGGCTCCGGCTCGCAGCGGCTCTACGGCTTCCGCGACATTCTCGTACTGAAGCTCGTGAAGCGCCTGCTCGACACGGGGATCTCGCTGCAGCAGATCCGCACCGCCGTCGCGCAGCTTCACGAGGCGGGGGTGCACGACCTCTCCCAGACGACCCTGATGAGCGACGGCGCGAGCGTCTACCTCTGCACCTCGAACGACGAGGTCATCGACCTCGTCAGCCGGGGACAGGGCGTGTTCGGCATCGCGGTGGGCAAGGTGCTGCGCGAGGTCGAATCCTCGCTCGTGGACATGGACGAGCACCGCGAGCAGAGCGCCGATTCCGTCGACGAGCTTGCCGCGCGCCGCTCCTCCCGCAAGATCTCCTAGCCCGCCCGGCTGCGCGCGCTGCGCAGATACGCGTCTGGCCCGTACCGATCGTGATGTTCGGTACGGGCCAGACGCGTATCTGCGTGGGCCGCTAGTCGGCGACAGTGGTCGCCGCGGTGGGCGTGGTCGCCGAGCGTGAGGCGTCCATGCCCGCGGAGCGGAGCACCCGATCGAGGATCGTGTCGAAGTTGCCCGCCATCTCCTGCGACGGCTCGCCGGGCCACATGTGCACGGGCTTCGCCGCGCCCTGGGCCTGCTGCAGGGAGGGGCGCTCGGGCAGCTGCGGCGTGAGCACGAGCGGGCCGAACATCTCGCGGAGCTCGCGGATCCGGAACTGGTGCTCGATGGACTGCGGCTGCGTGCGGTTGATCAGGATGCCGAGGGGCTGGAGTCGAGGGCTCACGCCACGGCGGATCTCCTCGATCGCGCGCAGCGCACGGTCGGTCGCGGCAACGGCAAACAGGCTGGGCTCGGCGACGACGAGGACGCGGTCACTCGCGGCCCAGGCCGTACGCGTCAGTGCGTTGAGCGAGGGGGCGCAGTCGATGAGGACGAGATCGTACTCGGATTCGACAATGGCGAGCGCTTCTTCGAGCTTCCAGATGTCGCGTGCGGACGGGTGCGGCCCGTCGAAGTTGATGGAGGAGGGGCTGCCGACCATGAGGTCGATCGTGCCGCCCTCGTGATAATCGTTCCAGCCACTGTGCGCGATCGCGGCGCGCACCGTTTTCTCCTTGGGGCTCTCCAAAACGTCCGCGACGTTCAGGTAGCCCTCAGGGTTTACCGCGAGGCCGGTCGACACATCGGACTGGGGGTCGAAGTCCACCACCAGGGTGCGCAGGCCACGGGAAAACGCAGCCGACGCAAGGCCGAGGGTCACTGTGGTCTTGCCAACGCCGCCTTTGAGGGAACTCACACTCAATACATGCACGCCTTGAGTTTAGTCGATCTGGCTGTCGGAACGGCAGTTCCTGAGCGAACTGTTCGCGAAAAACGAAAGCGCGGCCCTCGTTCGGGGAAGAACGGCGCGGGCGGACACGCCGGAGGCCGGGAGGCCGCCCGCGGGGGACACGTCGATCGGGCCGACGTGTCCCCGGGCGCGTCCTCCCGGCCTCCGTGGCGGCTACCGCGCGGTGCGCCGGGTTCGGCGCGCAGCGATCAGCGCGGCACCGCCCAGGAGCAGGACGGCACCGAGGACGCCCGCGAGCAGTGGCGAGGTGCCGCCGGTCTCCGCGAGGCCGCCGGCGCCCGGCGTGCCCGTTCCTGGCGTGCCCGTGCCCGGCGTCGCGACGGCGACGGTGAGCGGCCCCCACCCGATGACCGTGCCATCGGGGTGCGCGACGGCCAGTCGATGCGCCCCGAGCTCCGCGTCGTGCGGGATCGTGAGCTCGATGTTGCCGCGCGCGTCGACGGTCGCGCTGCCGAGGTCGCGGGGCGCGGAGAACAGCCAGCCCGCAACCGTGGCGCCCGCGTATTCTTCGCCCAGGCCGACACTGATGCGCTGGCCCGGGGCGACCGTGCCCGGGAACGAGATCGCGCCGCGGAGGGCGTCGGTGAGCGCGTCCTCGGAGGGCGCGATCGGCCCCCCGGGTTCCGGCTTCGGATCCACGCGTGCGGCGCGCACCGTCTCCGTCGCCGAACTGGTGGCCGCGGTCGGGAGGTACCCCGGAGCGGTGCCCGTTGCCGTCACGGTGACGGTCTTCCCGAGCGCGGACTCGGGGATGACGAAGGTGGCGTCGTTCGCGCCCGGCACCGGCGCGCCGCCAACGTTCCACTGGTGCGCGAACACCGTGGACTCGGGCCAGCCCGCGGTGGCGGCCGTGAGCGTTGCACCGACACGCGCCTCACCCGCGATGGTGGGGGCGGGTGCGGGAGCGATCTCGTACTCGGACACGGCGAGCGACGTGCTGCACTCGGTGCACGTTCCGCCGAGCGTCGCGACGGTCGCCGCGGTGTCGATCGTGCCGCCCGATGCGGAATCGGTCACGGTCGCCGCAAAGCTGGCCGTGGCGGTTGCCCCGGCCGCCGTCTCGGGGACGGTCCAGCTGAGCGTGGTGCCCTCCAGGGTGAACCCGGCGGGCAGCGGGGTGTCGAGCGTGGCGGATCCGAGCAGCGACGTGACGTCGACGGTGATCACTGACGTCGCGAGCGGGGCCAGGCCGGTGTTCGCCGCGGTGAGCGTGAACTCGATGCGATCGCCGCGCTCAAGCGCCGCGCTGCGTGCAGGGGTCGTCAGGCTCGCGGTGAGCTTCTCCGGCCACGCGGGCTTCGCCGGGGTCAGGATCCAGGCCTCCCAGAACGCGCCGAGATCGCGCCCGGACACCTCTTCCGCGAGCGCTCGCAGATCCGCGCTCGCGACGCTGGTGCCCGCGTGGCGGCTCTGCCACTCTGAGATCACGGTGCGGAACGCCTCGTCGCCAATGGCGATCTTCAGCGCCTCCCAGAACTGGCCGCCGCGCGAATAGGTCTGGTAATCGTAGAGCGTTGCCGAGTCCGTCTGCGCGCCGGGCGCGATCTGCCACGCTTCGCTGTCCGCGGGGGTGCGCTGCCAGTCTTCGTAGAAGGAGAGCTCGGTGCGCTTCCCCTCGCCGAACCCGTCGGTGCTGTTCACGTGCCGGGGCGCCCAGGTGGCCATGCCCTCGGCGATCCAGATGTCGGTCCAGGTCGTGGGGGAGACGTTGTTGCCGTACCACTGGTGGGCGACCTCGTGGATGAGCGTGTTGCCGGCCACCGATCCCGCGGACGGGAAGAACGATCGATCCTGCGTCTCGAGCGCGTAGTTGATGGCGGAGGGCACCGTATCGACGACCACACCGGTGCTGTTCCCGGGGTACGGGCCGTAGAGCGACTCAAGCTGCTGCGTGACGGTCTGCAACCGGGCCACGGCGCCGCGCACGCGCTCCTTGTCCCGCTCGGACAGCTGCGAATCCATGAACGACCAGCTCGGGATCGTCCGCCCGTCGGTGAGCGTGATGTCGCCCTCGATGATGTCGTAGCGACCGATCGCGACGAGCGCCAACTCCGAGGCGAGCTGCTCGCGCTGCTGCCACACCCAGGTGGTGCGTGAGCCGTCCTCCGACGGGGTGCGCGAGAGCAGCTCGCCCGTGCTCACCGCTGCCGCGGGGCCCGGGTTCGAGCCGTCGGCGGCGCTCAGGGTGGTGGGAATGTCGAGCGTGAAGGTCGCGGTGGCCTTGTCGCCCGGCGTGTTGTTGTGCGGGTAGCCGGCCATCATCCCGACCGGCTGACCGAGCAGGATCGCCCCGTCGTTCGTGCGGCTCCAGCCCTCGGCCGAACCGTCCGCGTCGATATGGGTCACGGGGACGCCGTGATAGGCGATGGTCGTGGTGAACTCGCCGGACACCGCGGTCGCGGGCGTGATGATGAGCTTAAAGCTGATCGCGTCCGCATCCTGCACGCGGGTGAAGGTCGCGGGCGCGCCGTTGACGGTCACCGAATCAACCTCCATCCCCTCGAAATCGAGGGCGAAGGAACTGAGCGGCTGCGCGGCGCGCGCCGTCATCGTGGTCGTCGCGGCACCGATCGTGCCGTTCAGCAGGGGGCCGGACTGCGGCATGGCGTCCGGGCTCCACTCGATCGCGACCTGATAGTCGAGGGCGTCATAGCCTCCGTTCCCGACGTTCGGAAACACGGGATCGCCCGAGGTGAGGGGGCCGGGAACCGGCGCGGCGGGATCGTCGGCGAAGGCCGCCGGGGCGGGAATGAGGAGGAGGCTCGCGGCGAGGGTCGCCGCAGTGATGAGCCCTCCAGCCCGGCGCAGCTTCGCGCCGGGGTGCATGGTTGGGTCGGTCATATCGTCCTTCAGTAGGAGGAACAGGAGGGTGCGTGCGCGCGGTCACCGGTGACACGGGCGCAGGCTGTTTCACGATACCGCCGGACTCGGGGCGGGGGAAGGGGCCGCAAGATCTTCGGTGCGGGCAGATTCCGGGTGGTGCCGCGAACACTTCCATGTATCTTGATATCGAACGATTCGTGCGGTCTGGGCAACCGACGTTGACTGAATACAGAGAGGTGTTTCTGCATGTTTGAGAAGGTATTGGTTGCCAATCGCGGTGAGATCGCGATTCGCGCGTTTCGCGCGGCGCACGAGCTGGGTGCGCTCACGGTCGCGGTGTTCCCGTATGAGGACCGGAACTCCCTGCACCGCCTGAAGGCGGACGAGGCCTACCTGATTGGGGAGGTCGGGCACCCCGTGCGCGCGTACCTCGACATCGACGAGATCGTGCGCGTCGCGGTCGAATCGGGTGCCGACGCGATCTACCCGGGCTACGGCTTCCTCTCCGAGAACCCGGGACTCGCGGAGGCCGCAGAGGCCGCGGGGATCCGGTTCATCGGGCCGGGCAAGCTCGCGCTCGAGATGGCGGGAAACAAGGTGGCGGCGAAGGAGCACGCCATCGCGGCCGGGGTCCCGGTGCTGCGCTCGACGCCGCCGACCACGAACGTTGAGGAACTCGTCACGGGCGCGGCCGAGATCGGCTTTCCCGTGTTTGCGAAGGCGGTGGCCGGCGGTGGCGGCCGCGGGATGCGCCGCGTGGAACGACCCGAGGACCTGCGCGACGCGCTCGAAGCGGCGATGCGCGAGGCCGACTCGGCGTTCGGTGATCCGACGATGTTCATCGAGCAGGCCGTGCTGCGGCCGCGCCACATCGAGGTGCAGGTGCTCGCGGACGCCACGGGCGCCGCGGTGCACCTGTTCGAGCGCGACTGCTCCGTGCAGCGGCGGCATCAGAAGGTCGTCGAGATCGCCCCGGCACCGAATCTTCCCGCCGGAAAACGCGACGAACTCACCCGTGACGCGATCGCGTTCGCCCAGTCGATCGGCTACGAGAACGCGGGAACCGTGGAGTTCCTCCTCGACACCGAGGGCGAGCGCGCCGGCGAGCACGTGTTTATCGAGATGAACCCGCGGATCCAGGTCGAACACACCGTCACCGAGGAGGTGACCGACATCGACCTCGTCCGCGCACAGATGCAGATCGCGGCCGGCGCGACGCTCGCCGAGCTGGGCCTCACGCAGGATCAGATCCAGTTGCGCGGTGCCGCGCTGCAGTGCCGAATCACCACCGAGGATCCCGCCAACGGATTCCGGCCCGACCTCGGCCGGATCACCGCCTACCGCTCGCCGGGTGGCGGCGGTGTCCGCCTCGACGGCGGCACCATCAACGCGGGTGCCCAGATCAGCCCGCACTTCGATTCGATGCTCGCGAAGCTCACCTGCCGTGGCCGCTCCTTCGAGGACGCCGTCGTGCGGGCACGGCGCGCACTCGCGGAGTTCCGGATCCGTGGCGTCGCCACGAACATTCCCTTCCTGCAAGCGGTGCTCGCCGATCCGGCATTCCAGGCCGGGGACGTGGCTACCTCGTTCATCGAGGAGCGCCCCGAACTGCTCAGCATGAACAAGCCGAAGGACCGGGCCACGCGTCTGCTGCAGCACGTCGCGAACGTCACGGTGAACCAGCCGAACGGGCCGCGACCCGCGGGGATCGATCCCGCCGCGAAGCTGCCGGCCCTGGACCTGTCACAGCCCGCGCCCGCCGGCCAGCGCTCGCGCCTGCGCGAGCTGGGCCCCGAGGGCTTCGCCCGGGCGCTGCGGGCGCAGACCGCGCTCGCCGTCACGGACACCACCTTCCGGGACGCGCACCAGTCGCTCCTCGCCACCCGCGTCCGCACCAAGGATCTCGACCGGGTCGCGCCCTATGTGGCGCGCATGACCCCGGAGCTGTGGTCGGTGGAGGCGTGGGGTGGGGCGACCTACGACGTCGCGCTCCGCTTCCTGGGTGAGGACCCGTGGGAGCGGCTCGCCACGCTGCGCGAGTCGCTCGGGGACGTGCCGATCCAGATGTTGCTGCGGGGGCAGAACACGGTCGGGTACACGCCGTACCCGGCGAACGTGGCGCGCGCCTTCGTCGCTGAGGCCGCCGCGACCGGCGTGGACGTGTTCCGTATCTTCGACGCACTCAACGATGTGAACCAGATGCGCGTCGCGATCGACGCGGTCCGGGAGACGGGCACCGCGGTCGCGGAGGTCGCGATGGCCTATACCGGCAATCTGCTCTCTCCGAACGAGGACAAGTACACCCTCGATTACTACCTGCGCCTCGCGGACGAGATCGTCGGGGCGGGTGCGCACGTGCTCGCGATCAAGGACATGGCGGGGCTGCTCCGGCCCGCGGCCGCAGCGAAGCTCGTCACCGCGCTGCGCGAGCGCTTCGATCTCCCGGTGCACCTGCACACCCACGACACGCCGGGCGGACAACTCGCGACGCTGCTCGCGGCGGCGCAGGCCGGCGTCGATGCCGTGGACGTGGCGTCGGCGCCGATGTCCGGGACCACCAGCCAGCCGTCCCTGTCTGGCCTCGTTGCCGCGCTCGCGGATACGGAGCGGGACACCGGGCTCAGCCAGGACGCCGTGTTTGCGCTGGAGCCCTACTGGGACGCCGTGCGCGCGGTGTACCGGCCCTTCGAATCCGGGCTCCCTGCCCCCACCGGGCGGGTGTACACGCACGAGATCCCCGGCGGGCAGCTCTCGAACCTCCGGCAGCAGGCGATCGCGCTGGGACTCGCGAACGAGTTCGAGAAGATCGAAGACATGTACGCGGCGGCGGATCGGCTGCTGGGCCGGATCCCGAAGGTGACGCCCTCGTCGAAGGTCGTGGGCGACCTCGCGCTGCACCTGGCCGCCGTGGATGCCGATCCCGCGGACTTCGCCGCGCACCCCGAGAACTACGACATCCCGGACTCCGTGGTCGGCTTCCTCGCGGGCGAGCTGGGTGAGATCCCGGGCGGGTGGCCCGAGCCGTTCCGCAGCCGGGTGCTCGCCGGGCGGAGCGTGAACGTGGGCGTGACGCCGCTCGGTGCGGAGGATGAGGCGCTGCTCGCGACGGCCGGCGCGGCGCGGCAGCAGGCGCTGAACCGACTCCTGTTCCCGGCCCCCACGCAGCAGTTCGAGCGGGATCGCGAACAGTTTGGCGACCTCTCGGTCCTGGACACCCCCGACTATCTGTACGGCCTGGAAGCGGGCACCGAGTACGCCATCGACCTCGCCAAGGGCGTGCGCCTGTACGTGGGGCTCGAGGCGATCGGCGAGGCCGACGACAAGGGCGTGCGGACCGTGATGGTGCGCGTGAACGGGCAGCTGCGTCAGGTGTTCGTGAAGGACGAGCGCGTCGCGGTGTCGGCGCCGGTCGCCGAGAAGGCCGACCGCACGGCCCCCGGGCAGATCGCGGCCCCGTTCTCCGGCACGGTCACCGTCAAGGTCGCGGCCGGCGACACGGTCGAGGCCGGGCAGCCGATCGCCACGATCGAAGCCATGAAGATGGAGGCCGCCATCACCGCGCCGGTCGCGGGCGTGGTCGAGCGGATCGTGTTCAGCGGGACGCGCGGGCTTGAGGCGGGCGACCTCATCGTCGTCATCGCCTAAGCTGGGTGGGTGGCAGTACGAGACATCCGCCTGTTCGGCGACCCGGCCCTCCGCACCGTTTGTGATCCGGTCGGGGAGGTGGACGAGGGCGTGCGCGCCCTCGTCACCGACCTCCTCGACACGGTCGCCTTCGACGGGCGGGCCGGGCTCGCGTCGACACAGATCGGGCACCACCTGCGTGCCTTCTCATTGAACATCGACGGGAAGGTCAGCTACGTGCTGAACCCCGAGATCGTGGCGCTCGAGGGGGAGCCGGTCCCGACGGGCGAGGGCTGCCTCTCCGTCCCGGACCTCTGGTTCGAGGTGCTGCGCTACCCGCGCGCGACCGTTCGCGGCATGGACCTCGACGGTGCCGACGTGGTGATCTCGGGGGAGGGCCTGCTCGCGCAGGCGCTCCAGCACGAGTGCGATCACCTCGACGGCAAGCTCTACATCAGCCGCCTCGACCGCGAGGCGCGCGGCGAGGCGATGCGGCAGATCCGCACCTCGAGCTGGTTCTAGCGCGCCTCGGCGAGCTTCAGGATCTCGTCGAAGAAGAGCTGCCAGCCCTCCAGCGTCGCCGCCTTCTGCTCCTCGGGGAAACCCGGGGTCTCCTGCGTCATGTGCAGGGCCGCCCCGCCGTCCGCGGGAACGATCGTGACCGTGACCGGCACGGCGTCGGCGAGCGCATCCGCGCCGGGCTGATCCGTGAGCGTGAAGCTGAACGCGTGCGGTGGTTCGACGCGCACGAAGCGGCCGGCCCAGTCGATGGTGTTTCCGTCCGGCAACACCATCGTGGCGGACCAGGGCGCGCCCGGTTCCGCCGTGAACACGAGGCGATCGGCCGGCACCTCGACGTCGGGGCCGCCGAACCAGTGGGCGAACGCATCTGCCTCACTGAGGGCGGCGAACACCGCGTCGGGAGACGCGGCGGTGGTGCGGTCGATCGCAATGCCTGTTGCGGTGACACCGGTCATGGTGTGCCCTCCTTCGGAGTGATCGTGCGGTATTTCCCGTCCGACTCGAAGACGGAACCGTCCTCACGGGTGATCGTGACCTCGACGTCGAGGTCCTCGCCGTGCAGGAAGCGCTGCTCGAGCTCCGCGACCTCTTCCGCGTACTCGCGCAGTTGCCCCGCGTTGTCGGGCGTGGCGGGGGTGAATCTCACCGCGCTGCGGAGATCGGTGAGGACGTACAGGAACGCCCTGATGTAGTCGGGGTCGACCGTGTCGCCGCCTGGGACGAGCGCGGTGATCGTGCCGTCCGTGCGTGCCGCCCGGTACCGGTCGGCGGTATCGATGATGTACTGGGAGTCCTCGGCCGCCTGGGCTGCGAGCCCGGCGTCCTCCCCGGAGTGATCCGGGGCGGGCACGAGTGGTGCCTCCGGGGTCGCGAGCGGCCGTGCGGGCCCCGCCTCGCTGATCGCGCGGCCCAGGGCCGTGAGCCCCCAGATCCCGGCCGCCAGCATCAGGATCAGCAGGGCGGCGAGGGTGACGATGAGGCCGATCGCCCAGCCCGGGAGTCCCCGCTGCGGCGGCACCGGTTGCCCGGCCTGCGGGTGTGGCTCGTACGTCACGGGGACTCCCTCGGGTGGTGCGGCGACCGCCGCGCGGTTACTTCTGCGTGTCGACCGCTTCGGTCTGCGGGTTCTCCCCGTAGAGCTTCGAGATCTCGCCAGCGAAGTCGCGGAGAATCGCCTCGCGGCGGATGCTCATCTTCGGGGTGAGGTGTCCGTTGGCCTCGATGAACTCCGTGGGGAGCGCGACGAACTTCCGAATCGACTCGGCGCGGGAGACGTACTTGTTGCCCTCGTCGATCGCGCTCTGGACCTCCGCGAGCACCTTCGGGTGTCGCACGGCCTCCGCGAGCGTCATGTTCGGATCCTCGCCCTGGTTCTTCAGCCACGCCGGCAGCATCTCGGGGTCGAGGGTGACCAGCGCGGAGATGAACGGCTTCTGATCGCCCACCACCACGACCTGCCCGATGATCGTGTTCGCGCGGATCGGGTCCTCGAGCGCGGCGGGGGCCACGTTCTTGCCGCCCGCCGTGACGATGATCTCCTTCTTGCGGCCCGTGATCGTCAGGTACCCGTCCTCGTCGAGCGAACCCAGATCGCCCGTGCGGAAGAAGCCGTCCTCGGTGAACGCGTCGCGGGTCGCCGCCGGGTTGTTCCAGTACTCCTTGAAGACGTCGATGCCCTTGATCTCGACCTCGCCGTCGTCGGCGATGCGGATCGTGTGGCCGGGCAGCGCAGGGCCGACCGTCCCGATCTTGAACTTGTCCGGCAGATTCACCGAGACCGGGGCCGTGGTCTCCGTGAGCCCGTAGCCCTCGAGGATCTTCACGCCGAGGCTGCGGTAGAAGTGCCCGAGGTAGTGGCTCAGCGGCGCGGAGCCCGACACGGCGTACTTCACGTTGCCGCCCAGCTTCTCGCGGAGCTTTGCGAAGACGAGCTTGTCGAACACCTTGAACTTAAGCCCGAGCATGAACGGGACACGGCCGGCGTCGAGCGCCTCCGAGTGCTGCACGGCGACCTTGGCCGCGGTGCGGAAGATCTTGCCCTTGCCGTCGGCCTCGGTGCTCTGCTCCGCCGAGTTGTAGACCTTCTCGAAGACGCGGGGGACCGCGAGGAGGAACGTCGGCTTGAACGAGCCGAGCGCGGGCAGCAACTGCGTGGTGTCCGGCTCATGGCCCACCCGGACCCCCGCGTGCACGGCCAGCACCGAGATAAAGCGGGCGAACACGTGCGCCAGCGTGACAAACAGCAGGGTCGAAGCGCCCGGCTGGACCACCTGATCCAGCGCCGCCCCGGCGTTGCGGGCCAGGTCCACGAAGTTCGCGTGTGTCAGCACGCAGCCGCGCGGGCGTCCGGTGGAGCCCGAGGTGTAGATCAGCGTTGCCATGTCGCTGCCGACCGCGATGCTGCGACGGCGCTCGATCTCGGCATCGGGCACCTCGGCCCCGGCCTCCGTGAGGTGCGCGATCGCGTCCTCGTCGAGCCGCCACGTGAGTTCGAGGTCCGGGAGATCGCTGCGGATCTCGGCGACGCGATCCGCGTAATCGGCGGTCTGCATGACGATCCCGCGCGCGCCAGAATCCTCGAGGATCCAGTGGATCTGCAGCGGCGACGAGGTCTCGTAGACGGGGACCATCACGGCGCCCGCGTAGTGCAACGCGAAGTCCACGAGCGTCCACGGGTAGCTCGTCTTGCACATGAATGCGATCCGGTCACCCGGCTCCACCCCGGCGGCAACGAAGCCCTTCGCGAGGCCGACAACCTGGGCACGGAACTCGGTGGCGCTGATGTCGCGCCAGCCGCCCGCCTCGGGGACCGAGAAGAGCACACGATCCGGGCTCGCCGCGACACGCTGCTCCAGCAGATCGGAAATGTTGTCCTCGGGGACGGGTGGGATCAGGATGGGCATTTCAGACTGTTTCACGGCAGCTCCCTTGATACCTGGTACAGGTCTTCACGGTGTGCGGCTCTCGCAGCCGCAACGTCACATGATTGAGCCTATACGCATACCCGTGTGTGTCCGCTCTGTCGGGTAGTCTGGTCGCACTCGAGAGGAAACCACCCACTGTGCTCTATTGGATCTTTAAACACCTGATCATCGGGCCGTTGTTGAAAATGTTCTATCGCCCCTGGGTAGAGGGTGCAGAGAACATTCCGGCGACGGGGCCCGTAATTATTGTGGGAAATCACCTGTCGGTGGTGGACTCATTTTTCCTCCCGGTGATGATCGATCGCCGGATCTACTTCCTCGCGAAGAGCGACTACTTCACGGGGAAGGGCCTCAAAGGCTGGGCCGTGAAGACGTTCATGACCGCGGTGGGGCAGCTCCCGATCGATCGTTCGGGCGGCAAAGCCTCGGAGGCCTCGCTGAATACCGCGCTCGGCGTGTTGGATCGCGGGGACGTGCTCGGAATCTATCCCGAGGGCACCCGGAGCCCCGATGCGCGGCTCTACCGTGGGCGTACGGGCGTGGCGCGCATGGTGCTCGAGTCCGGCGCGACCGTCGTCCCCGCCGTGATGATCGACACCGAGAAGGCGATGCCCATCGGCGCGAAGATCCCCAAGATCCGTCGCATCGGCACGGTGATCGGCAAGCCGCTCGACTTCTCGCGCTTCGCTGGCATGAGCGCCGACCGCTTCGTGCTCCGGAGCGTGACCGACGAGATCATGCTCGAGATCCAGCGCCTGAGCGGCCAAGAGTACGTCGACGTGTACGCCTCGAGCGTGCGCGCCCGCACCGCGTAGCGCTCTGAGCGGAACGCCCGGCTCTGCTCCCGGAAGGGGAGTAAGCTGGGTGCTTGTGGCACCCTGCCACACGTGTACGCGAATTCACCCCAACGCAAGGGAATACTGATGACGAGCAACACCACTCTGACTGCGCAAACCGGAGCGTTCGCGGGGCTTGACGCCTATCGCGCGCTCGAGGCGAAGCAGCAGCCCGAGTGGCCCGATGCTGAGGCGGCCCGGCGGGCGTCGGCCGAGCTCGCCAGCCAGCCGCCGCTCGTGTTCGCCGGCGAAGCCGACCAGCTGCGGACCCGCCTCGCGGCGGCCGCACGGGGAGAGGCGTTCCTGCTCCAGGGCGGCGACTGCGCGGAGACCTTCGAGGCCGCCACCGCGGACAAGATCCGCGACCGCGTAAAGACGCTGCTCCAGATGGCGGTGGTGCTCACCTACGGCGCATCGATGCCGGTGATCAAGGTCGGGCGCATGGCCGGCCAGTTCGCGAAGCCGCGATCCAGCACCACCGAAACGCGCGACGGGGTCACCCTGCCCGCGTACCGCGGCGATATCGTCAACGGCTTCGACTTCACCCCGGAGTCGCGCACCGCGGACCCGCAGCGCCTCGTGCGCGGGTACCACGTCTCCGCGTCGACCCTGAACCTCATCCGCGCCTTCACGCAGGGTGGCTTCGCCGATCTGCGGCAGGTCCACGAGTGGAACAAGGGCTTCGTGTCGAACCCGGCGAATCAGCGGTACGAATCGCTGGCGGCGGAGATCGACCGTGCGCTGAAGTTCATGGACGCCTGCGGCGTGGATCACACGGCCCTCACGCAGACCGAGTTCTACGTGAGCCACGAGGCGCTGCTGCTCGACTACGAGCGGCCGCTGACCCGGATCGACTCGCGCACGGGCGATATCTACGACACCTCGAGCCACATGCTCTGGATCGGGGAGCGCACCCGGGATCTCGACGGTGCCCACGTCGAATTCCTCTCGCACGTGCGCAACCCGATCGGGGTGAAGCTGGGCCCCACGGCCACCGTCGACGACGCGCTGCGCCTGATCGACAAGCTCGACCCCGAGCGCGAGCCCGGCCGCCTCACGTTCATCACGCGGATGGGCGCCGGCAAGATCCGCGACGTCCTGCCCGGGCTGCTCGCCGGGGTGCGCGACGCGGGCGCGACGCCGCTCTGGGTCACCGATCCGATGCACGGCAACGGGATCACGACCTCCACCGGGTTCAAGACGCGGCGCTTTGACGACGTCATGGACGAGCTTCGCGGCTTCTTCGAGGCGCACCGCGAGGTCGGGACGTTCCCGGGCGGCATCCACGTCGAACTCACCGGCGACGACGTCACCGAGTGCCTCGGCGGTTCCGAGAACATCGATGAGGCGACGCTCGGGCAGCGCTACGAGTCGCTCTGCGATCCGCGTCTGAACCACATGCAGTCCCTCGAACTCGCCTTCCTGGTGGCCGAGGAGCTGAAGCAGACGGTTCGCTAGCGCGAACACGGGTGAGGGGGTCGGGGCCAGCGGGCACCGGCCCCCTCAGTCGTTAGAGCGAGATCGTGCTCTTCACGCGGATTTCCGTTCCCGCCTCCACGCGCTCGCCCGCAACCGGGTCTGTGGCGGTGGCCTTCGCGAGGCTGCGCAGCGGTTCGGGAACGAGCGTGCTCGGGGCGAAACCGGCCGCCGACAGCGTATCCATCGCCTCCTGAAGCCCCATCCCGGCGACATCCGGGATCTCAAAGAGCTCCGGGCCGAGCGAGACCTGGAGGCCCACGGCGTCGCCCGGGCGGACCGGGTCGGTCGAGAGGATCAGATCCAGCACGGTGCCCTTCGGGGCGTCGCTGCTGTGCGCCTCGGAACCGAGTCCGGCGTCGACAACGAGCCCCAGGTCGGTGAGCGCGGTGCTCGCCTGTGCCGCGTCGAGGCCGATCACGTCGGGAAGGGTCCCGGCGGAGACGACGAGGTCGATCCGAGCCTGCTCGGGGTAGTGCTCGCCGAGCGCCTCACCCTCGGGGGTGAGCGCTGCGAGCACCACGCCGGCAGCTGAGTCTGCGAAGCGCGTGTCGGAAACGGAGCCGAACGTGAACCCCGCGGCGGCGATCTCCGCCTCGGCGTCCTCGCGCGACAGGCCAACCAGCGTGGGCACGGCCTTCAGCTCGGGGCCCGTTGACTGGCACAGTTGCACGGTGCTGCCGCGATCCAGGCGCACACCGGCCTCCGGATCGGTGCCGATCGCGTCCCCGACGGGGATGGTGAGGTGCGAGCACTCGATGACGGTGACGTTGAGATCCTGCGCCTCAATGGCGGCCTGCGCGGACGCCAGGTCCGAACCCGCAACGTCGGGCACCGCCACCTGCGAACCGGGGCCCTGGCCGAACCACCATCCGACGCCGCCCGCGAGGATCACGAGCACGCCGAGCCCGAGCGCGAGGAGGCGGCCTCGCCGGGTCCGCCGCCGCGCTGCATCCGCGATACGATCGATCGGGGCCATCGGCCCGCCCGCGTCGCCGCCGCCGCTCTCGAACGGGTCCACGGATCCGACGGCGGCGTCGAGCACCGTGGTGCCGCCCGTCGCGCCGAGGGCGGAATCGTCCGACCCCAAGCCCTGAGCGTTGTCGAGGACGGTCGTCGCGGAGGTCGGGACCCCCACCGCGGTGGGCATGACGCGCGTGGCGTCCAGCGGCGGTGCCTGCCCCGCGCGAATCGCGGCGAGGTGCTCAAGCGCCTCGTCGGCGTTCGCCGGGCGGGCCTCCGGCTCCCGCTGCGTGGTCCAGCGGACGAATGCGTCGAGCTCGGGGCTCGCCTCGGCGCTCACCAGCGACGGCGCGGGCACCTCGGAGTGCGCGTGCTGATACGCGATCTGCATCGGCTGCTCGCCCGTGAACGGTTGGGTGCCGGTCAGCATTTCGTAGAACATGATGCCGAAGGCGTACAAGTCGCTGCGCGCGTCCGCGACGCCGCGGGTCACGAGCTCGGGCGAGAGGTAGGCGATGGTGCCGAGGAGCGCCTGCCCGGTGGTCGTATTCGCACTCACGGCGCGGGCGAGGCCGAAATCGCCGAGCTTGATCCGGCCGTCATCCGCGAGCATCACGTTCTCGGGCTTGATGTCCCGGTGCACAATGTCGGCGCGGTGCGCGGCGGCGAGGCCCGAGAGCACCGCCTCCCCGATCTCCATGGTCTGCTCGGCGGTGAGATGCGTCTGCTGCTTGAGGAGATCGCGGAGCGTGATGCTCGGCAGATATTCCATGACGAGATACGTGCGCCCGGCGTCCTGCCCCTGGTCGTAGACGTTGACCAGGTTCGGGTGCGAGAGCCGGGCCGCGCTGCGGGCCTCCTGCTCGAATCGGCGGGTGAAGTTCTCGTCCTCCGCGAGGTGCTGATGCATCACCTTCACGGCGACGCGACGCTCAAGCCGGAGATCGTTGGCGAGGTAGACCATCGCCATGCCCCCGCGGGCAATGCGTGAGCGAATCACGTACCGCTCATCGAGAGTCTGCCCGATCAACGGGTCTGGGGGCGCAGTTGTCACGAAGAGAGTCTACGGAAGAATCTTGGGGCAGCGCCCGGCGCGCGCCGGGGCCGGGCAGATTGCGCTCCGCCCCGAGCGGTGGCACAGTGGAACTGTGGCCGAGAACTTCGCACCCGAACCGTCCTATTTCACGATCCCCGAGCTGGTCGAGCGCTTTTCCCTGACACCGGGGAAGGTGCACCGCCTGATCGAGGACAACTACCTCGCCGCCGTGCGCGTCGACGGCGTCCTCAAAGTCCCAGCAGAGTTTGTGCAGGGCAATCAGCCGCTGCCGCCGCTGCGTGGCACGCTGCTCGTGCTGCTCGACGCGGGCTTCAGCCGCGACGAATCGATTGACTGGCTGTTCGCGGTCAACGAGGAGCTGGGGGAGCGGCCGATCGATTCCCTGATGGCCGGGCGTAAGAGCGCGGTCAGACGCGCCACGCAGGCACTCGCCTTCTAACGCAGAACGACGTCGGCCCACCCGCGCTGTGCGCGGGTGGGCCGACGTGTGCGTGGACTAGGCGTCCCGCCGCGCCGCGCGCTCGGACAGCTGCGTCAGCTGAGCGGCGGCATCGGGGTGGATCGGCGCCCCCGCGAGCGCGTGGATGGCGCGGTCGACGTTGCGCGAGATCATGTCCTCGACGCGCTCCACCGCACCGCTCTCGCGGATCGTGCGCTGCAGGATCGTGACCTGCTCCGGGTCCAGATCGGTGCCGAGCAGGTCGTCGAAGATCCGGCGCTGCGTCGCAGGCAGGTTCTCGCGGGCGAGCGTCACGAGGACGGTGCGTTTGCCCTCGATCAGGTCGTCGCCGATGGGCTTCCCCGTGATGTCGGGGTCGCCGAAGACGCCGAGCTGGTCGTCCCGGAGCTGGAAGGCGACGCCCACCGGCAGGCCAAAGTCCGCGAGCGCCTCCTCCGTTTCGGGGCTCGCCCCGGCCAGCGCCGCGCCGATGAGGAGTGGCGCCTCCACGCTGTACTTCGCCGACTTGTACACGAGGACTCGCGTAGAACGCTCGAGCTGTTCCTCGTGATCCGCGAAGGTGGGCTGCTGCTCTTCGAGCACGTCGAGATACTGGCCCACGGCCACCTCGCTGCGCATCCGGTTGAAGTGCTCCCGCGCCCGGCGGGCCGCGGCCCGGTCCTCGGTTGCATCGCACGCCGACTGCATGAGCTCGTCCGACCAGGACTGCAGCAGGTCGCCGAGCAGGATCGCCCCCGCCAGCCCGAAGTGATCCGCCGAGCCGCGCCACGCCGCGTTCCGGTGCAGGGCACCGAACAGGCGGTGCACGGAGGGGCGGCCCCGCCGGGTATCGGAGCGGTCGATGACGTCGTCGTGGATGAGGGCCGCGGCGTGGAACAGCTCAAGCGCGCAGGCCGCGTCGAGGATCCGTGCATACTCGGGCGTGACGTCGCCGTCGATGTCGAGTTCGCGTACGGCGCGGTAGCCCAGCACCGCGAACTGGGCGCGGAATCGCTTGCCGCCGGTCAGAAAGCCGAGGGCTTCGTCGAGCAGGGGCAGGGCGTCCGGCCCCAGCGGAGTCAGAGCCTCGCGGTGCCGCGTCAGCGTGGCACCGATTCGCTCCTGTATAAGGCCTGCGAGTCGCATCGTTTCTTGCACACAACTAGCCTACTCACGGGTGCGCAACGTAGACTGTAATGTACAGATCGTTAGAGTGTCGGGAGGATCGTCATGGCGCTGTCAGAACACGAGCAGCGGCTGCTTGACGAGATGGAACGCGGTTTCTATCAGAGTGAAGCTGACGTGATGCAGACGGGGTCGGTGCGTCGTCGCCGGGTGAGCTACCGGTCGCTGGTGCTGGGCATCATTGTGGTGCTGGTCGGCATCGGTGTGCTGATCGGGGGAGTCGCCGCACAGCAGCTGTGGTTGGGGTTGATCGGTTTCGCCCTCATGGTGGGCGGCGTCACCCTCATGATGTCGCGCGGCTCGGACTCCGTCACCGTCGAAGACGTGCTGAACGGTGCGTCGTCAGCTGGGTCGTCGTCACGCAATTCCACACGTGAGACCCTGAGCGAGCGCGCCGAGCGCCGCTGGGATGAGCGCATGGAGGGCGAGCGCTAGCAGCCAGTCCTGTGCGGGAGTCGCCCGCACCCACGCCCGCGGGGCCGTGAACCACTGAGGTTCGCGGCCCCGCGGGCGTTTCGCGTCCCCGCTGGCGTTTCGCGTCCCCGCTGGCGTTTCGCGTCCCCGCCTCGCCCCACCCGAGCTATTTTCGCCAGCGCGAGGCATTTTCTCCCGGATTTGGCTCGTGTTAGCGAAAATGCCTCGGGGAGGGCAGCGGGGAGAGCGGCGGGGCATGCGCCGGAGGCCCCACCCGCCCCCGCGCTCCACTTGCCTCCATCGACTCCACTTTCCTCCACAATTTGGCGAAATCTGTGCCAGATCATCCCCTGCGCGAGAATCCGGGCTTCGGTGGTCACAGGTTGCGGCCCCGCGAGCCGCGGTACTCCTCTCCAACTTCGGTGTCATTATGCGGAATTTCGGCGCAGTGGAAGAAAGTGGAGTGAAAACCCGATTCTGTGGAGGAAAGTGGAGTAAGGTGGACCCAAGTCGATCCGGCGGAGGGAGGAACCCATGTTCCTGGGAACCTTCACGCCCAAGCTGGACGACAAAGGGCGGTTGATTCTTCCGGCCAAATTTCGCGACGAGCTCGCTGACGGGTGCGTGATCACCCGCGGACAGGAGCACTGCCTCTACGTCTTCAGCGAGCAGGAGTTCACCGCAATGCACGAGCGCATCAGCCAAGCGCCGATGACCTCAAAGCATGCGCGTGACTACCTCCGAGTGTTCCTCTCCGGAGCGCACCCGGAGACGCCGGACAAGCAGCACCGGGTCACGATTCCCCAGGGCCTGCGCGAGTACGCGGGTCTGGACCGGGACCTGGCCGTGATTGGGACCGGCTCGCGCGCCGAGATTTGGGACGCGACCGCCTGGGAGACCTACCTGCGCGAGCAGGAAGCCGTATTTTCTGACACTGACGGGGAGGTGATTCCGGGCATGTTCTAGCCCGGACCCCCATATGACCACTGATACCCGCGACCCCAGCGAACTGCACGTGCCCGTGCTGCTCGACCGCTGCCTCGAACTGCTCGCCCCCGCGGCGAGCCGCGAGGGTGCGGTCGTGGTGGACGCGACCCTCGGCATGGGCGGCCACAGCGAGGCGCTGCTCGACGCGCACCCCGGGCTGACCCTGATCGGGCTGGACCGCGACACCGAGGCGCTCCGCCTCGCCGGCACGCGGCTGGCCCGGTTCGGTGACCGCGCGATCCGCGTGCACGCGGTGTACGACGAGATCGCCGAGGCCGTGCGCGGTGCCGGCTTCGACCGAATCGACGGCGTGCTCTTCGACCTGGGAGTGTCCTCGCTGCAGCTCGACGAGGCCGACCGCGGCTTCGCGTACGCGCAGGATGCGCCGCTCGACATGCGGATGGACCAGAGCCGCGGCGAAACCGCGGCCGATGTGCTGCGGGAGGCCCCCGAGGGGCGACTGCGGGCGATCTTCGAGCGCTACGGCGAGGAGCCGCTCGCTGGCCGCTACGCTCGCGCGATCATCGCCGCCCGGAAGGACGCGCCGATCGAGCGCAGCGGGCAGCTCGTCGAGGTGCTGCAGGAGGCGACCCCGGCGGCGGTGCGGGATCAGCGGCACCCCGCGAAGCGCGTCTTCCAGGCGCTGCGAATTGAGGTGAACGGCGAACTGTCGGTGCTCGAGCGCGCGATTCCCGCCGCCCTCGATCTGATCGCCCTCGGCGGCCGCGCGGTCATCATGTCGTATCAGTCGCTCGAGGACCGCCTGGTGAAGCGCGAGCTGACGCGGCGCAGCCGCTCGACGGCACCGGCTGGACTTCCGGTGGAACTGCCGGAGCATCGCCCCGAGTTCAAGCTGCTGACGCGCGGCGCGGAGCTCGCGGGCGACGAAGAACGTGCCCGGAACCCGCGGGCAATCCCGGTGCGTCTGCGCGCCGCCGAACGGACGAGGGATGGGCGATGAACAACACAGTTCCGGTCGATTTCGATCTCGCGGACCTGACCGCGCCCGCGCCGGTTCGCCCGGGCACGCCGCTCACGCCGGCGGCCCCGGGGGAGCGCCACCTGCGCATCGCCCCACAGCCGGCGGGCACTCCGCGGCGCGCGCTGCAGAGCCCGCTCATCGGCTCGCTGGTCGCCGTCGGCGTGATCCTCGTGATCCTGGCCGTGCAGCTCGGCCTGAGTATCGCGATCTCGCAGGGTGCCTACGAGACGCGCGCGCTCGAGATCGAGCAGCGAGACCTGAGCCGGGTGGAGCGGGTGCTGTCCCAGAACGTGGACAAGCTGTCCTCGCCCCAGAACCTCGCTGAGAACGCGACGGCGCTCGGGATGGTGCAGAACGCGCGCCCCGCAACCCTGCGCTTGAGCGACGGCGCGGTGCTCGGCACGCTCACCTCCGAGACCGCGGAGGCCCGAGGCAATCTCATTCCGAATGCAACGCTCGAAACGATGCCTGTCGTCGACGCCGCGGGACTGCTGGTGCCGCGGACGGCACCGGCAGCCACCACTCAGCCAGAGGCCACCACGCCGCCGGTACGGTTGAAGGGCAAACTGCCGGCTCCGGAGACCCACTAGCCGGCGCACCCCGGCGAGAGGAACAGCATGCGGACGTTGCGCACAGCACGGCGACGGCGCACGGTCGCACTCGCGATCGTCGTGATCGCCGCGATCGTGTTCCTCGTGCGGCTCGTGGATCTGCAGGTCGTGTCGGCGGCGGCGCTCAGCGAGGACGCGAAGGGCAAGCGCGCCGTGGAGGTCACGGTGCCGAGCCTTCGCGGCGACATCGTGGACCGGAACGGCGAGGTGCTCGCGACCACCGACGAGCGGTACGACGTGAACCTGTCGCCGAAGAACACCCGGATCAAGGGCGGCAAGTTCTGGCGGCCGGATCCGGATCGCGGCGGGGTGGCGACGGTCGAGGTGACTGCGAAGCAGGCATTCGCCGAGATCGGTGAGATCACCGGCCAGAGCGCCGCGGAGATCCAGAAGATCGTGGACGACGCGCTGGAGGAGAATCCGAAGTCCGATTTCGCCTACGTGAAACGCGCGGTGGATCTCACGCAGCTCAACGAGCTCAAGGCGCTCGGCATCCCCTGGCTGACCTTCGAGAGTCACCACACGCGGACGTACCCGAACGGCGCGGTCGCGGGCAACATCATCGGGTTCTCGGGCTTCGAGGACGTGCCGCAGTCCGGCGTTGAGGTGTCCCAGGACGAGTGCCTCACCGGGGTCAACGGCAAGGAAACCTACGAGCGTGGTGCCGACGGCGTGCCGCTGCCGGGGAGCGTCGTGGTCGAGCGGAAGGCCGAGAACGGCGGGACCGTGGAGCTGACGATCGACCGGGACCTGCAGTGGGAGGCCCAGCAGACGATCAACGCGAAGGTGCAGGAGACCGCGGCCGAGTACGGCTACATCGTCGTGATGGATATCAAGACGGGCGAGCTCGTTGCGGTTGCCGAGGACGGCTCGGTGGACCCGAACGATGTGGACGCCTCGGACCCCCTGAAGCGCGAGGCGCGATCGTTTGTGTCACCCTACGAGCCCGGCTCCACGTTCAAGGCGATCACGGCCGCCGCGCTGATCGAGGAGGGGGCGGCCACGCCCGCCACCCAGAACCTCACGCCCGATCACCTGGTGCCGGAACCGAACGTGAGTTTTGGTGACTCGTTCCCGCACGAGCCGATCCCGTGGACGCTCGCGGGCATCCTGACGCAGTCCTCGAACGTGGGCACCGCGACGCTCGGCAACGTGCTCAGCCCCGAGGTGCGCTACGACTATCTGCGCAAGTTCGGGATCGGCGAGGCGACGCAGGCGGGCATGCCCGTGGAGGATTCCGGCATGCTGATCCCCGTCGAGGATTGGGACCGCCAGACCTCATACAACACGATGTTCGGACAGGGGCTTTCCTCGACGATCGTGCAGACCGCGGCGGTCTACCAGACCTTCGCGAACGGCGGCGTGCGCGTGCCCCCGAGCATCGTCCGCGGCTGCGCGGAGCAGAACGGATCGACGGTGAAGCCGGAGCACGGCGAACCGGTGACGGTAATCAGCCCGGAGACCGCCGCGACGATGATGCAGATGCTCGAGACGGTCACGACCGAGGGCTGGTTCGCGGACATGCTCGCCATCCCCGGCTACCGGATCGCCGGAAAAACGGGCACCGCGGAGCAGTCGGATGGTCAGGGGAGCTACCGCCAGGACTACGTGCACTCGTTCGCGGGGATCTTCCCGGCCGACGACCCGCAGTTCGTCGCGGTAACATCGATTGGGTTCCCGGCGGCAGGGGATGGGAGTAATGCCGCGCTGAACAGCTTCCGCGAGGTGGCCGAGGCCACGATCCGCACCTTCCACATCCCGCCGTCGAGCGGGGAGTTCACCCCGCTCCCCACCGAGTATTGAGACACGCCCGCAGGAGGCACAGCCACGTGAGTACCGGAGATGCGTTGAGCATTCGCCCGCAGACCCCCACCCCGACCCCGCTCCGTGAGCTGGTGACGCAGTTTGGGCTCGAGGCGCGAGGCCTGAGTGAGGACGCCGCCGTGACCGGCGTGTCGCTCGATTCGCGCGATGTGCGGCCGGGAGACCTCTACATCGGCATGCCCGGCGCGAAGCGTCACGGCGCGGATTTCGCGGCGCAAGCGGCGGCGTCCGGGGCGAGCGCCATGCTGACCGACGCGGCCGGTGCCGAGCTCGCGACCGCGGCGGGCGTGGAGCTCCCGGTGCTCGTTTCCGCGCGGCACCCACGCGAGCTGCTCGGCGACGTTGCGGCCGCGGTCTACGGCACGGCGGACTTCGACGCGAAGCTGTTCGGGGTCACCGGCACGAACGGGAAGACCAGCGTGGTGTACATCCTCGCTGAGCTGATCCGGGCCGCGGGCCTGACGCCCGGCCTGAGCTCCACCGCGGAGCGACGCGTGGGCGAGGAAGTGATCCCCGCGAACCTGACCAGCCCGGAGGCCTCCGAACTGCACGGCCTGCTGGCCCGCATGCGCGAACGCGAGGTGGAGGGCGTCGCGATCGAGGTCTCCGCGCAGGCCGTGGTGCGTCACCGGCTCGACGGGGTCCACTTCGACGTGGTCGCCTTCAACAACTTCTCGCAGGACCACCTCGACGAGTTCGGGGACCTCGAATCGTATTTCGCGGCGAAGCTCGCGCTGTTCACCCCGGAGCGCGCGAGCCGCGGCGTCGTGGTCGTCGACTCGCCGTACGGCCAGCGGATCGCGAAGGAGTCGCAGATCCCCGTCACGCGTCTCGCGACGGAGTACGGCCAGTCCGCGGACTGGCACCTGGCCATCACCCGCCAGTCCCTCGACGGGGTGTCGTTTGTGCTGCAGGGACCCGAGGGGGCCCATTTCCGCGGCAGCGTCCCGGTGTTCGGCGGCTTCATGGCGGAAAACGCTGCGCTCGCACTGATCATGCTCCACGAGGCCGGAATCCCGCTCGCGCAGGTTGCGGCCGGGCTCGAGCGGGGCCGGATCCCCGTCTACATCCCGGGCCGGCTCGAGGAGATGACGGAGCCCGGATCCGCGGGGCCACGCTTCTTTGTCGACTACGGGCACACCCCTGGCGCCTTCGCGGCGATGCTCGACGCGCTCGGCGAGGTCGCGCCCGGCAAGATCATCTTCATGTTCGGGGCCGACGGCGATCGCGACACGACCAAGCGGGAAGAGATGGGCCGGATCGCCGCCGCCGGATCCGACACGCTCATCATCTGCGACTACCATCCGCGTTCCGAGCCACCGGAGGCGATCCGGGCACAGCTGCTCACCGGCGCCCGCGCCGCGAACCACGCGGAGGTGATCGAGGAGGGTGATCCCCGACGGGCCGTGCGCCTCGCCATTTCGCTGGCCGCCCCGGGGGACGTTATTCTGTATGCCGGTCCCGGACACGAGGACCACCAAGAAGTCGCCGGGCAATTCATTCCCTACTCGGCGCGTGATGAGGTCCGCGGTGCGCTCCGCGAGGCAGGATTGCTTTCGTGATTGATTTGACGCTCGCAGAAATTGCGGCAGCCATGGACGGCACCTTCGTGGTGGGTGCCAGCGGCGCGACGCCGGAGGACCGCATCGCCGGCGAGTCCCAGACGGACTCGCGAGAGGTGCAGCCCGGCCAGATTTTCTTCGCCCGCCGCGGCGAGGAGACCGACGGGCACCGGTTCGTGCCCCAGGCGGTCGCGGCCGGTGCGGCCCTGATCGTCGGAGAGCGGGAGACGGACGATTCCGTTCCGCAGATTCTCGTTGCCGACACGACCGACGCGCTCGGCGCCCTCGCCACGGAGGTCGTCCGTCGTGTGCGCGCCGCCGGGCAGCTCCGGATCGTCGGGATTACCGGGTCGAACGGAAAGACCACCACGAAGAACCTGGTCGCCGCGATGGCGGATCGCGTGGGCCCCTCCGTGGCCTCCGCGAAATCGTTCAACAATGAGGTCGGCGGCCCGCTCACGATGCTGCGCGTGGAGCACGACACGCGCACGCTCGTCGCCGAAATGGGCGCGAGCGCCGAGGGCGAGATTGCCCGGCTCACCGCGATGGCCCCGCCGCACATCGGCGTGGTGCTCACGGTCGGCCTCGCCCACGCGGGCGAGTTCGGCGGGATCGAGACCACGTTCCGCACGAAGAGCGAGATGGTGCGCGATCTCCCCGCGGACGCCGTCGCGGTGCTGAACCGCGACGACGCCTATGTGTCTCGCATGGGCGAACTCACGAACGCGCGCGTGCGCTGGTTCGGCCGCCACCCGGAGGCGGACGTGCGCGCGAGTGACATCGACTCTGACGCGAGCGGTACCCGCTTCACGCTCCACATCGACGGTGCCTCGCTGCCCGTGACGTTCCGCGTGCTCGGCGAGCACCACGTCACGAACGCGCTCGCGGCGGCCGCGGTGGGCAGCGAGCTCGGCCTGGCCCCCGCGGACATCGTGGCGGCCCTCGAGGGCGCGACCCGCGCGGCGCGTTGGCGCATGGAGGTGATGGGCGGCCGCGACGGCATCACGATCATCAACGACGCCTACAACGCGAGCCCGGATTCGATGAGCGCCGGGCTGCGCACGCTCGCGCAGATCGGGAAGCCGGAGGGCCGCACGGTCGCGGTCCTCGGTGCCATGAGCGAGCTCGGCGAGTACGCGATCGAGGAGCACCTGCGCATCGGGCTGCAGGCGGTGCGGCTGCGCATCTCGGAGCTCGTCGTGGTGGGCGCTGAGGCGCGCAACCTGCATATCAGCGCGATCAACGAGGGCTCCTGGGACGGCGAGAGCGTGTTTTTCGCCGAGCAGGACGAGGCGTTCGCGTACCTGGAGCGCACGCTCCGGCCGAACGACACGGTGCTCGTGAAATCGTCAAACGCCGCGGGGCTGCGCTTCCTCGGTGATCGCCTGGGGGAGGCCTTCGCATGATCGCGCTGTTGATTGCCGGCGGGTTCTCGCTCCTGTACTCGTTGCTGCTCACGCCCCTGTTTGTGCGGATCTTCAACCGCCTCAAGTGGGGTCAGCCGATCCGCGTGGACGGCCCGAAGGAGCACGAGGTCAAGCGGGGCACGCCCACCATGGGTGGCCTGATCTTCCTCACCGGCTCCGTGCTGGCCTACTTCGTGGGCAAGCTCGTCATGGGCGAGCAGCCGACCCCCTCGGCGCTGCTCGTGATCCTGATGGCGGTGGGTGCCGGCCTCGTCGGGTTCATCGACGACTTCATGAAGACGCGACAGCAGCAGTCCGCGGGCCTCGGCGGCTGGGCGAAGATCGCCGGCCAGGTCGTGATCGCGGTGTCGTTCGCGCTGCTCGGCCTGCAGTTCGCCAATGATGCCGGGCTGACCCCGGTCTCCACCCACATCTCGCTGTTCCGCGATCTGCCCTTCGACTTCATGGTGCTCGGCCCGATCGCCGGCATCATCCTGTTCATCATCTGGGTGATGGTGATCGTGACCGCCACGACCAACGCCGTCAACGTGACGGACGGCCTGGACGGTCTGGCGGCCGGGGCGTCGATCTTCGCGTTTGGCGCGTACCTCATCATCGGCTTCTGGCAGGCGGCGCAGAACTGCGCCACGACCGCCGGCGAGGCCGGCTGCTACGAGGTGCGGGATCCGATGGACCTCGCGGTGATCGCCGCGGCCTTCCTCGGCGGCCTCGCCGGCTTCCTGTGGTGGAACACCAACCCGGCGCACGTGTTCATGGGCGACACGGGATCCATGGGCATCGGTGGCGCGATCGCGGCTCTCGCGATCCTTACGCACACCGAGATCCTGTTGATCCTGATCGGCGGCCTGTTCATCATCGAGACCGGCTCCGTGATCGTGCAGCGCATCTACTTCAAGCTGACCAAGGGCAAGCGCATCTTCCTGATGAGCCCGATCCACCACCACTTCGAGCTGAAGGGCTGGGCCGAGGTGACGGTCGTCGTCAGGTTCTGGATCATCGCCGGGCTGTTCGTGATCGCGGGCGTCGGTTCCTTCTACGGCGAATGGTTGTTGCAGCAGTGACCGCCGCGCAGCGGCTCGCCGCCCTCACCAGCTGGCACCACGACTGGAGCGACCTCCGGGTCGCCGTGCTGGGCCTCGGCCCGGTCGGCTTCTCGGTCGCGGACACGCTTGTCGAACTCGGCGCGCGCGTGCGCGTCATCGCCGACGCGGCGGACGCGGACCGCGATCGCCTGCTCGACGTGATCGGGGCGGAGCGCTTCGCGGATCCGGATCCCGCCGCGCGGCTCGCGGATCTTGCCGCATATGCGCCCGAACTCGTGGTGCCGGGAGCGGAGGTCCGCCTCGACGACCCGCTCAGCCTGTGGGCCGCGGAGCACGGCGTCACCGTGTGGGGTGACATTGAGCTGGGCTGGCGGTTGCGGGACAAGACGTCGCGCATCGCCGACTGGCTCTGCGTCACCGGGACAAACGGCAAGACGACCACGGTGGAGCTCACGGCGCACATGCTCGCGGCCGGTGGCCTGCGCGTGACCCCCGCGGGGGCGAACGAGACCCCGATCCTGGACGCGCTGCGCGATCCGCAGGGCTACGACGCACTCGTCGTGGAGCTCTCCGGCTTCCAGCTGGCTCGCCTCGGCGAGATTTCCCCCTACGCGAGCGCCTGCCTGAACTTCGCCGAGGACCACCTCGACTGGCACGGCAGCGCCGACGCCGCGTGGGCGGCGAAGGCGAAGGTCTATGAGAACACGCAGGTCGCCTGCGTCTACAACCGCGACGACCTCTCGACCGAGCGCATGGTGGAGCAGGCGGACGTGGTCGAGGGCGCGCGCGCGATCAGCTTTGGCATCGATACACCGCCGCCCAGTGGGTTCGGCATCGTGGAGGGCATCCTCGTGGATCGCGGCTTCCATGAGGACCGCCGCGGCGAGGCCTTCGAGCTGGTGACGGTGGACGAACTCGGGCAGCACGGCTTCGCCGCCCCCCACACCGCGCAGAACGTGCTCGCCGCGGCGGCGCTCGCGCGGTCCCGCGGGGTGAGCCCCGGTGAGGTGGCGCAGGCGGTGCTGAGCTTCGCGCAGCAGCCGCACCGTACCGAGCGGCTCGCGGATCGTGCGGGACTGCGCTGGATCGATGACGCGGCCGCGACGAACGCGCACGCCGCCGATGCCGCGCTCCGCACGCTGAAAAACGTCGTGTGGATCCTGGGCGGGGTGCAGACGACCTCGGATCTGTCCGGGCTGATCGCCGCACACGAGCATCGCCTCCGCGGGGCGGTCGTCATCGGCGCGCAGCGCGCCGAAGTGGTCGCCGCGCTCCGCGAGCACCTGGGGGAGCGGCCCGTGATCGAGATCGCAGCGGACGAGCGCGACGCAGCCGGCGAGCGCGATGCGGCTGGCGTGCTCGCGGCCGCGGTCGCGGAGGCCGCCGCACTCGCGCAGCCCGGCGACACCGTGCTGTTTTCCCCGGCGGCCGCGCCGGGCGCGCAGTTCTCGGGCACTGCCGAGCGCGGGCGGCTGTTCCAGGCCGCCGTGTCCGAACTGGAGTAGCACGGATGGCTCAGGGACAGTCGAACGCCGCGGGCCGCGCCACGGGCCAGGCGCGTATCAGCCTCGGCGCGGTGCTGCGCCCCGGCAACGACCGCACGGTGATCGCCCTGTACGCGATCACGCTGCTGCTCGTTGGCTTCGGGTTGATCATGGTGCTGTCCTCATCGTCGATCACGTCGTACCTCGATGACCAGGGCTTCTTCGGCGGGTTCTGGAAGCAGGCGACGTTTGCGCTGATCGGCCTGCCGCTGATGCTCATCGCGGCGGCACTTCCCATCGCCTTCTGGAAACGCTGGGCGTGGTACCTGCTCGGGCTCGGCATTCTGCTGCAGTTGCTCGTGTTCACCCCGCTCGGCATCGAGGTCTACGGCAACCGGAACTGGATCCAGATCGGCAGCTTCGGCGCGCAACCGTCGGAGGCGTTGAAGCTCGCGCTGGTCGTGTGGATCGGCGCGGTGCTGCAGCGGAAGGAGCCGCTCCTCGGCCAGATGAAGCACGAGTTCATTCCCGTGATCTTCCCCGGCGCGATCCTCGCGCTCGGCGTGGTCCTCGCCGGGCGCGATCTCGGCACGGTGCTGATCATGGCGGCGATGGTGTTCGGCGCGATGTACTTCGGCGGGGTGAGCGGGAAGACGCTGGGTGTGACCGCCGCGGGCGGCCTGCTCGCGGTCGCGTTCTTCGTGCTCACGAGCCAGAACCGCATGGACCGGTTGTTCGGCCATGCCGCGGGGAACGACGACTACAGCGGCCTCGGCTGGCAGCCGCTCCACGGCCTGTGGGCGCTCGCCGGGGGCGGCCTGTTCGGCGTGGGCCTCGGCGGTTCGAAGGCCAAGTGGTCGTGGCTGCCCGCCGCCGACAACGACTACATCTTCGCGATCATCGGGGAGGAGCTCGGCCTCATTGGCGCGCTGCTCGTGATCGCCCTGTTTGTCGCGCTGACCGTGGTGATGCTGCGGATCATCTCCCGGGCGCGGGATCGCTTCGGGAAGGCCGTGGTGGGCGGGATCCTCGTCTGGATCGTGGGCCAGGCCTTCGTGAACATCGGCGTGGTGATCGGGGTGCTGCCCGTGCTCGGCGTGCCCCTGCCGCTCATCAGCGCGGGCGGCACGGCCCTGATTGCCTGTCTCGCTGCGATCGGCGTCGTGGTGTCGATCGCGCGCGACGGGGCCCAATACCAAGAGGAGCTGGCCGCAGCTGGCACCGAATCGACTGACCAGAGGAGACCGCGAACGCGATGACCAGCTACCTGCTCGCCGGCGGAGGCACGGCCGGACACGTCAACCCCCTGCTCGCGCTCGCGGACCTCATCCGCGCCACCGAACCCGATGCACAGATCCTCGTGCTCGGGACGCGTGAGGGGCTGGAGGCGCGGCTCGTACCCGAGCGGGGCTATGAGCTCGCGTTCATCGAGCGCCTGCCGTTCCCGCGCCGGCCGAACGCGGCAGCGCTGAAGTTTCCCGCGCGCTACGCGCGGGCCGTGAAGACGGTCCGCGAGCTGATCCGCACGCACCGCGTCGACGTGGTGGTGGGCTTCGGCGGGTACGCGTCGGCACCCGCCTACCGGGCGGGCGCCAAGGAGGGCGTCCCGGTGGTGGTGCACGAGGCGAACGCCCGGCCGGGCATGGCGAACAAGCTGGGTGCCCGCAGCACCACCCACGTGGGGGTCACCTTCCCCGGGACCCCGATCCGGCACGCCCACGTCACGGGCATGCCGCTGCGGCCCGAGATCACGGGCCTCGACCGCGCGGCGATGCGCGAGCCCGCACGCGAGCACTTCGGCCTCGATCCCGAGCGCCGCACGCTGCTGGTGACCGGCGGTTCGCTGGGTGCCCGCGCGATCAACAGGGGCATTTCCGGTTCCGCCGCGGAGATCGTCGCCGCGGGCGTGCAGGTGCTGCATGTCTGGGGTGGACTCACCGAGATCGAGGATCCGGGCGTGCCGGGCTACCACGTGATTCCGTACTGTGACCGCATGGATCTCGCGTTCGCGGCCTGCGATCTCGCGGTGTCTCGCGCCGGATCGACAACGGTGAGCGAACTGTCCGGGCTCGGTATTCCTGCCGTGTTCGTCCCGTACGCGGTGGGCAACGGCGAACAGCGCTTCAACGCGGCGAGCGTGGTTGAGGCCGGGGGAGCGCTGCTCGTCGAGGACGCCGAACTCACGCACGCCTGGGTCACCGGGACGCTCCTGCCGCTGCTGGCCGACGACGAGCGGCTGGCCGCGATGTCGGTGCGCGCGCGGAGCGCCGGCCGCCTCGACGGCACGGAACGCCTGTTCGATCTCGTGCGCGAGGCGCTCGCGAGCGCCTGAGCGCGTGGGCCCCGCGACGCAGGGGGATAGACTCTGAACCATGTCGGGCACGCTTCTCCTTCACCGCCGCGACGGGGTCTAAGCTGACCGGCACCCCGTCCGCGGAGGTGCTGGTGCGCCGGTTTCCCGTTTCGGCACTCGGAGACCCCATGAAGATTCCCTCTCGCCTGTGGGCGATGCTCGCCACGATGGTGTGTGCCCAGGCGGCGACCACGGTCGTCACCGCGGCACCCGCGTTCCTGATCCCGTTTCTGCACGAGCGGGCGGGGCTCAGTTTCGCGGAGGCCGGCCTCCTCGCCGGCGCGCCGAATCTCGGACTCGTCGCCTCGCTCGTGCTGTGGGGCGCGGCCACGGACCGCTGGGGCGAGCGCCGGGTGCTGCTCATCGGGCTCGGCCTCACAACGCTCGCGGTGGGCGGCAGCGTCGTCCTCGCCACGGGCGGGCAGGACGGCTCGGATCGGCTGTGGCCGCTGGCGATCGTACTCGGGGTGAGCGGCGCGCTCGCCGGCTGCACCAATAGCGCGAGCGGTCGCCTGATCGCGGGCTGGTTCCCGGCCGAACGCCGCGGCCTCGCCATGGGGATCCGGCAGACCTGTCAACCGCTCGGTATGGCGGTTGCCGCGCTCGCTGTGCCCCCGCTCGCCGCTGCCGGAGGCGTCCCGCTCGCGCTCGCGCTGGGCGGTGCGTTGACCCTCGCAAGCCTCATTGCGTGCGCGATCGTGGTGCGGGATCCGGCACGCACGGCGCGTTCCGGCGCGGGAGCCGGCACGGCGGCCGTCGAGAACCCCTACCGCGGGAGTGCCGACCTCGTGCGGATCCACGCCGTCTCCATGTTGCTCGTGATTCCGCAGTTCGCGCTGTCCACCTTCGGCCTCGTGTGGTTCACGGTGGGCTTTGGCTGGGACCCGCTCACCGCGGGCGCGCTGGTCGCCGGTGCACAGTTTGCGGGTGCGGGCGGGCGGATCCTGGTGGGGGTCTGGAGCGACCGGGTCCACTCGCGGCTCCGCCCGCTGCGCCAGATCGCCGTCGCGGGCGTCGTGGTGCTGCTCGCCGCCGCCGCGTGCGGCTGGGCCGAATGGGGGATCGCCGCGGCGGCGGTGTACGTGCTCGCGAGCTGCGTCAGCGTCGCCGACAACGGGCTCGCCTTCACCGCGGTCGCGGAGATTGCGGGTCCCGCGTGGGCGGGGCGCGCGCTCGGCCTGCAGAACACCGGCCAGTTCCTGGCCGCCGCGGCGGTGGGGCCCGGCGTGGGGCTGCTGATCGGGACGCTCGGTATCCCGACGGCCCTCGCGCTCACCGCCCTCGCGCCGGTGCTCGCGGTCCCGCTGATCCCGCGCGAGCGCGTCGCACACCCGGCTTCGGGGGAGCGCGCGATACGCTTGAGTGCTGACGCGCCGAGCGTCCCCGACCGTCTTCCCAAGGAGCACCGATGATCTATCCCGACCTCGAACTGGAGATCCCCGCCGAGCTGGGCCGCGTGCACTTCGTGGGCATCGGTGGCTCTGGGATGAGCGGGATCGCGCGCATGATGCACCAGGCCGGCGTGCGCGTGACGGGATCCGACCGCAGCGCGAACTACTCCACCGCGGCGCTTGAGGAACTCGGGATCTCCGTCGCGATCGGTCACGATGCCGAGAACGTGGGCGACGCGGACACGCTCGTGGTCACGGGTGCGCTGTGGCAGGACAACCCCGAGTACCAGCGGGCGCTCGCGACGGGCATGCCCGTGTTGCACCGCTCGCAGGCCCTCGCGTGGCTGGCCCGCGGGAAGCGGGTCGTCTCGATCGCAGGGGCGCACGGGAAGACCACCTCCACGGGCATGGTCGTGACGGGCCTGCTCGGTGTCGGTGCCGATCCCTCGTTTGTGAACGGTGGCATCATCGAGTCGCTCGGCGTGAGCTCCGGGCCGGGCACGGACGAGCTGTTTGTGATCGAGGCGGACGAGTCGGACAAATCCTTCCTGCTGTACGACACGGCCGTCGCGTTGATCACCAACGTCGACCCCGAGCACCTCGATTTCTACGGCTCGCGTGAGGCCTTCATGCAGGCGTTTGTCGATTTCGCGCGCGGCGCGCGCGAGCTGGTGGTCATCTCCGCCGACGATCCGGGGGCCCTCGAGGTGCTCGCGGCGCTGCGCGCGGAAACCGGCGACGCCGGCCCCGCGATCCGGACATTCGGCGAGGCCGCCGACGCGGACGTACGGATTCTCTCGATCGATGATTCCGGTCCGGTCCGGTTCACCGTGGAGATCGACGGTGCCCGATTCGACGCCCAGCTGTCCGTGTACGGCCGGCATAATGCGGTCAACGCGGTGGGCTCGCTCGCCGTCCTCACCGGGCTCGGCTTCGCGCCGGGGGAGGCGTTGGCCGCGATCGCCGAGTTCGGTGGAACCAAGCGCCGCTTCGAGTTCCACGCCGAGGTCGGCGGGGTCCGCGTCTACGACGACTACGCGCACCACCCGACGGAGGTCGCGGCGCTCCTCGAGTCCGCACGCGCCGTCGTGGGAGAGGGCCGCTTGATCGCGATCCACCAGCCTCACCTCTACAGCCGCACGAGCATGTTCCACCGCGAGTTCGCGGAGGCGCTCGAGTCCGGTGCCGACCACACGGTCGTGCTCGCCGTCGACGGCGCTCGCGAGGACCCGGTGCCCGAGGTCACGGGGGCGCTCGTCTCGAACGACTTTGTGGACGCCAGCCGGGTGGCGTACCGTCCGGAGTGGCAGGACGCCGCCGAGTACCTTGCTGAGTTTGCGCAGCCCGGCGATGTGATGGTGACGATGAGCTGCGGGACCGTGTATCGCATCATTCCGCAGGTGGTTGAGGCTCTGCGCGGTCGGTTCGAGGCCGCGGCACAGTGAAGCGGCCGAGCGGGTTCGATCGGGGGCCGGAACGCCCCGAATCGAGCGCGCCCGGAACCGACGCGGAGCGTGACACCGGGGATGTGACGCCGCCGCTGACCGGCGTCGATGCCCCAGGGCCGGGCGCCGGGGCACGGCTCATGGACCGCCTGCGCTCGCGCACCGCACGCGAGGCGGTCGCGCAGCCGGCGGAAGACGCGAGTGACGGCCCCGCTCCGGCGCAGGATCCCGCTCCGGCGCAGGGTCCCGCTCCGGCCCAGGATTTCGCTCCGGCGCAGGATCTCGCGCCGACGATTGATCTTTCGGCGGTGCGTGAGACGCGCGACGCCGAGGACCGCTCCGGAGGGTCCGAGCTCGCGCTCGATGAGCCCGAGCGGCCTGCAGGATCCGCGGTGTCCCGGTGGCGCGCCGCCCGCGAGGCGGACCCGGTCCGGGCGGCGGAGCGGCGGGTGCGTCAGGCAGGGAAGCAGCGCAAGGCGCGTATTCGGCGTGAGCGTCAGCGCTTTACGCTGCACGCGCGCCGCCGCCGGCGCGTCTGGTGGATCGCGCTCGGCGCCGTGGCCACGCTCGCGCTGTTCGTCGTCGTCGGAGCGTTCACCCCACTGATGGCGGTGCGCGAGGTGCAGCTCGTCGGGGCGTCGAGCGTCGACGAGGCCGCCGTGGCGGAGGCGCTCTCCCGCTTCGAGGGGGTGCCGCTCGCGCTCGTGGACGACGCCGATGTGCATCGGGCGCTCGAACCGTTCCCGCTGATCCAGCGCTACGCCGTGGAGCGGACGCCGCCGCACACGATGACCGTGCGGATCGAGGAGCGCGTCCCCGTCATTTCGCTGCCCGCCGAGGGTGGCATCGGCCAGTACGACGCCGCGGGGGTGCTGCTCGGCGTGCAGGAGGCCGCACCGGCTGGCGTGCCGCTCGGCGCGGAAGCGGTGACGGATCTGTCGTCCGCGGCGTTCCAGTCCGCCGCGCGTGCCTTGCGCGACATGCCCGCGGAGCTGCGCGCGCTCATCGTGAGCGTGAGCGCCACGAGCGGCCAGGACGTGACGTTTGTGCTCACGAACGGCATCGAGGTGCTCTGGGGCGATGCGGAGCAGACCAAGCGCAAGGCGCTGGTGCTGAGTTCGATGCTGGGTTCCCTCGGCGACCACCCGGTCGAACACGTGGACGTCTCCTCCTCGGAAGCTCCTGTTTTCCGCTAGTTCCCGCGTGTCTGCCGCGGCGAGCCCGGCTCGGGCCGTAGCGTGGGGTGCAGAAACGTATTCGGCAATACTAACTTTGAACTTCAGCTAGAGGTTGAGGGTTACGGGCGGAGGATCCAGGTGTCAGGGAACCAGAACTACCTCGCGGTAATCAAGGTCGTCGGAGTGGGCGGCGGCGGCGTGAACGCCGTCAACCGAATGATCGAACTCGGCCTCCGCGGTGTCGAATTCATCTCCGTCAACACGGACGCGCAGGCGCTGCTGCTCAGCGACGCCGACGTGAAGCTCGACATCGGCCGTGAACTGACCCGCGGGCTCGGCGCCGGTGCCGACCCCGAGGTGGGCCGACGCGCCGCCGAGGACCACGCCGAGGAGATCGAAGAGGCGCTGACCGGCGCCGACATGGTCTTCGTGACCGCGGGCGAGGGTGGCGGCACCGGCACCGGTGCGGCCCCGGTTGTCGCGCGCATCGCGAAGTCGATCGGCGCCCTGACCATCGGCGTCGTGACGCGCCCGTTCAGCTTCGAGGGGAAGCGCCGTGCCGCGCAGGCCGACTCGGGCATCAACACCCTGCGCGAGGCCGTGGACACCCTCATCGTGGTCCCGAACGACCGCCTCCTCGACATCAGCGAGCCGGGGATCAGCATGATCGAGGCCTTCGCCGCCGCCGACCAGGTGCTGCTCGCCGGCGTCTCCGGGATCACGGACCTCATCACGACCCCCGGCCTCATCAACCTCGACTTCGCCGACGTGAAATCCGTGATGCAGGGCGCGGGTGCCGCGCTCATGGGCATCGGTTCCGCGCGCGGCGCGGACCGCGCGATCAAGGCCGCGGAGCTCGCGGTCGCCTCGCCGCTGCTCGAGGCCTCGGTCGAGGGTGCCCACGGGGTGCTGCTGTCGATCCAGGGCTCCTCGAACCTCGCGCTGAGCGAGATCTACGAGGCGTCCACGCTCGTGCAGGACGTGGTTCACCCGGAGGCCAACATCATCTTCGGTACCGTTATCGACGACACCCTCGGCGACGAGGTGCGCGTGACGGTGATCGCCGCCGGCTTCGACGCCGATCAGGCCGCTGCGGCCCCGAGCCCCGAGCGCGGTCGCCGCGGCAGCCATGTCGAAAGCCTCGACGAGGTGCCGAACGGCCGCACGGTGGGCGCGACGGCGGAGGCCACCGGCCTCGGCTTCCCCGGGTTCAACGCGGTCACCGCGGAGAAGCCGGCGGGCGCGACGGAGCCGGCACCCGCCACCGGGCAGTTCGGTGAGGTCATTGCGCACCCGCCGGTGGAAGCGCAGCTCAAGGATCCGGCGTTCGATGGCGATGATGACGGCGACGATCTCGACATTCCCGAGTTCCTGAAGTAATCATCGTGGCGCAGCAGGAATGGAGCGATCCCGGCCTGAGTGACCGCCTCGACGCGGTGCAGGCAGGGGTCGCCGACGCGTGCCGCGCGGCTGGCCGGCCGCGCGAGGACGTGACGCTGATCGTCGTCACGAAGTTCCACCCGCCCGAGCTCGTTCGCGCGCTCGCCGGGCTGGGCGTGCGCGACGTCGGGGAAAATCGACACCAGGAGGCGCAGGCCAAGGCGGAAGCCCTCAGCGACCTCGATCTGCACTGGCACTTCATCGGCCAGCTCCAGACGAAGAAGGCGCGTCAGGCCGCGCGCTACGCGCGATCGATTCACTCGATCGACCGACCGCGGCTTGTCGACGCGCTGACAGATCTTGAGCGGCCGATCGATGTGTTTCTCCAGGTCAATATGACCGACGATCCCGGCCGCGGGGGAGTCGCGCCCGCAGAGCTTGAGGCGCTGGCCGAACACGCCCTCGAGAATCCGTCGCTCACGCTTCGCGGAATCATGGCGGTGGCCCCGCTGGACGAGGCACCCGCACAGGCCTTCGCCCGCCTCTCGGACTACTCGGCGCGCGTCCGCGCCGTCGCGCCTGACGCCACCGCGATCTCTGCGGGAATGACGCACGACTACGTCGAGGCCATCGCCGCGGGTGCGACACACCTGCGAATCGGCAGCGCAATCACCGGCAATCGGCCCGACCCCCGATAGTCTCGAACCACCGCACCGTTGGGAGAGAAAATGAGCAACCCGCTGAAGAAGACCATGGTGTTCCTCGGCCTCGCCGAAGAAGAGCTCGAGGAGCAGGCCGCCGCGACGCAGCCGGCCCCCGCCCCTCGCGCGACCCCCGCAGCCGCCGCCTCGGCTCCGGCCGCCGCGAAGCCGGAGCCTGCGCGGCCCGCCGCGCAGCGTGCTGCCGTGACGCCGCTGCGACGAGTCACGCCCACGAAGCCGGCCGCTGCGCAGCCGCTCAACGAGATCCTGACGGTGCATCCGACGGAGTACCGGGACGCCAAGATTGTCGCCGAGAGCTTCCGTGACGGAGTTCCCGTGATCATTAACCTCTCGCGCATGGACGAGGCCGATGCGAAGCGGCTCATCGACTTTGCGAGCGGCCTGTCGATGGGCCTGCACGGCCGGATCGAACGGGTGACGAGCAAGGTGTTCCTGTTGTCGCCGGAGCACATTGAGGTCGCCGGGGACGACTCGCGGGCGAACGACAGCGGTTCATTCTTCGTCTCTCCCACGGCGTAACCGGTGGAGTTTGTACTGATCATTGGGACCATTCTGAAGGTGGTCCTCCGGATCTACACCCTGGTCCTCTGGGTGCGATTCGTGCTCGACTGGATCACGGTGCTGAACCGAAACTTCCGCCCTCGGGGCGGACTCGCGCTGGCCATTGAACTGGTCTATACCGTGACGGATCCGCCGATTCGGATGTTCCGGAAGCTCCTGCCTCCGATCCGTCTCGGGCAGGTCTCCCTGGACCTCGGCTGGATGCTCGCAATGCTCTCCTGCTGGATCCTGATTGCAATTATTCCCGGGTGGTAACGCGTCAGTTCTGCAAGAACACGGCATTATTTGCTAGCGTGGAACTAGACCACGTGCTTGTGAGCGTTGTCACAGACCACGTCAGTGGTCCCGAAGCGAAAGAGACGTAACGATGGCCCTGACTCCCGAAGACGTCGTGAACCAGAAGTTCACGATCACCAAGTTCCGCGACGGCTACGATCTGGACCAGGTCGACGACTTTCTCGACACCATCGTCGAGGTGCTCCGCGAGCACGAAGAAGAGAAGTCCGGCCTGCAGGCGCAGATCGACGAGCTGACCGCGAAGCTTGCGGCCTGTGAGGCAGGGAAGGGCGAGGACACGGCGGGCGCCGCGTCCGAACAGACCATCGTGGTTGAGGCACCCGCCCCCGCACCGGTGGAGACGCCGGCACCGGCGGCCCCGGTTGCCGCTCCGGCCGGCGCGACGCAGCCCGACGCCGTGAAGTCGAGCGCCATGCTGCAGCTCGCACTCGAGCTGCACGACAAGCACGTCCACGAGGGTGAGACCACCCGTGACCAGCTGATCTCCGACGCCGAGGCGAAGCGCGACCAGATGATCCAGGACGCCGAGCGCACCGCGAAGCAGCTCGTTGAGGAAGCCCAGCAGCAGCGCGCGGACGAACTGCGCGAGCTCGGCGAAGAGCGCGGCGATCTCCAGTTCAAGATCAAGGACCTGCGCCAGTTCGAGAGCGAGTACCGCTCCACGCTTCGCTCCTACATCCAGTCGCAGCTGCGCGGCCTCGACGGCTCGCCCGAGCCCGCCGGTGCCCCTGACGGCCTGCAGTAGCGCGGAGCGTGTCCACCGCTTCTGAGGTTTCCAGCGACGCCACGGCCAATCGGCCGTGGCGTCGCTGGGTCCCGATCATTCTGTTCTGTGTCGCCCTCCTCGTGTGGGCGACGGATCAGCTCGTCAAGAACTGGGTCGTCACGAGCTTGCCCGAGGGCGTCACCGTGCCCGTGCTCGGCGATGTGCTGCGTTGGCACTTCGTGAGGAACCCGGGTGCCGCGTTCTCGCTCGCGAGCGGCTCCACCTGGATTTTCACGATCCTCGCGGTGGTTGTGGTGTGCGTGATCCTCTGGCAGATCCGACGACTGCGTTCGATCGCGTGGTCGCTGTTTCTCGGTCTGCTCCTCGGCGGGGTGCTCGGCAACCTCACGGACCGGCTCGCGCGTGAGCCAGGGTTCCCCGAGGGCCACGTCATCGACTTCATCTCCACGCCGTGGATGTGGCTCGGCTTCAACGAAGCGATCTACAACATCGCCGACATCGGGATCGTTTCAGGCATGCTCCTGTTCATCCTGATCACCCTGCTCGGACTGCCGATCGACGGGCGCACCCGGGCGCAGGCCCGCGCGGACGAGGCGGCGCTCGCCGAGGCGAAGCTCGCGGCGGCAGGGCCCGCTGCGGCACATCCCGCCGCGGAAGCGCCCAACCCGGGGGATCCCGACGTTCCGCGCCCCGACTCTGAGGATGGTCATGCAGCACCGTAGTCTCCCGGTCCCCGACGGTCTCGCGGGAGAACGCGTGGATGCCGCGCTCGCGAAGCTCCTGGGATTCTCGCGAAGCTTCGCGGCGGAGATCGCGCAGGGCGGGGGCGTCAGCCTGGACGGGCAGGTCCTCGGCAAGTCCGATCGGCTCGCCGCGGGCGGCTGGCTCGAGGTGTCCTGGACGGAGAAGCGCGGCCCGGAGATTATCCCGGTGGATCTCCCCGAACTGGGGATCGTGCACGACGACGACGACATCGTCGTGATCGATAAGCCCGCCGGCGTTGCCGCGCACCCCTCGCTCGGCTGGGACGGTCCCACGGTGCTCGGCGCGCTCGCCGGGGCCGGGTTCCGGATCGCCACCTCCGGTCCTCCCGAGCGGCAGGGCATCGTGCACCGCCTTGACGCGGGAACGAGCGGCCTGATGGTGGTGGCGAAGAGCGAGCGGGCATACAGCGAGCTCAAGCGCGCGTTCAAGGAGCGCGAAGTCTCGAAGATCTACCACGCCGTGGTGCAGGGGCACCCGGACCCCTTCTCCGGCACGATCGAGGGGCCGATCGGTCGGCACCCCGGCCACGAGTGGAAGTTCGCGGTGACGCGCGATGGGAAGCCGTCGGTGACGCACTACGAGACCCTCGAAGCGTTCCCGTACGCGACGCTGCTGGAGATCGAGCTCGAGACGGGGCGCACGCACCAGATTCGCGTGCACATGTCGGCGCAGCGGCACCCGTGCGTGGGCGACGGCATGTACGGCGCGGACCCGACGCTGTCGGAACGGCTGGGGTTGTCGCGGCAGTGGTTGCACGCGATGCGGCTCGGCTTCCGGCACCCGGGGACGGGCGAGGCCGTTGAGTACTCATCGGTCTATCCCGCGGATCTGCACCACGCGCTCGACGTGCTGTCGGGGTCGGAACCCCGCGACCTCTGACCGTCGCCGTCTCCTGAACCGCTCGCGCGCGGATCGGGTCTGTCCGCGCGGAGTGCGCCAGGGACCCGGGGGACGTCCCCGGGGCGGTTCGGCGCGACCAAGTTTCACCCCCGCGGAGGCACGCGCGGCGGCAGCTGCGACGGCCAGCGGTCAGCGTACGTATGACGAGCCCCTGCTCCCCTCACAGGCTGTTCATGGCCTTCTCCGAGGAGGCTCCTCGCCTCGCGGGTATTCGTTTGGATTGGCTGTTCGGACTTTCCGGAAACGTCCGGTTCGGCCCGGAACGACGCGGTTTTCTCCGCCCGGATGCTTCACTCATCACAGGGCGCTCCCGACTTCTGTGGGCCGCCCGGGGAGCGAGAGGAACGAGGCACCACGTGCATACACAGGCAAGCGAGCGGCACAGTGAGGCGCCGCTGACGGTCACGACCCGCGCGGCGAAAGTCAGCAGCGACGATTGGCACTTCCGTGCCATCTGCACACGGTGGCACACCGTCTTCAAGCGGACCGCGCAGCCGCAGGCGGCGTACAGCTGCCCGTGGTGCGACGCCGACGTGCGGTAACCCCCCGAAGACGCCGTCGCTCGCGCCCGACACGCGCCACCGTTCCCGTCCTCGGGGCGCTCCAGCCCGGCACGGGGTACCCTGGAGGGGTCGGTGAAAGGGGCCCATTCGGTGTCAGACAAAGACGGGTTCGTGCACCTGCACGTGCACAGCGAATACTCGATGCTCGACGGCGCGGCGCGCGTGAAGCCGTTGATCGAGGCGACCGCGGCGCAGGGGATGCCTGCGATCGCGGTGACGGATCACGGCAACACCTTCGGGGCGTTCGACTTCTGGAAAACCGCCCGCGATCACGGCGTGAACCCGATCATCGGCATCGAGGCGTACGTGACCCCGGGCACGCACCGGAGTGATCGCACCCGGGTGCGGTGGGGCGACGGCGGCGGCGACGACGTGTCGGGCGCGGGCGCGTACACCCACATGACCCTGCTCTCCGAAACGACGGCGGGCATGCACAACCTGTTCCGGCTGTCGAGTCGATCCTCGATCGAGGGGTACTACTTCAAGCCCCGCATGGACCGCGAGCTGCTGCAGCAGTACGCGAATGGGCTGATCGCGACCACGGGCTGCCCCTCCGGCGAGATTCAGACCAGGCTCCGCCTCGGGCAGTACGCCGAAGCGCGCGAGGCCGCCGCAGAGTTTCAAGCGATCTTCGGCAAGGAAAACTACTTCTGCGAGATCATGGATCACGGCCTCGAGATCGAACGCCGCGTCCAAAAGGATCTGGTGAAGATCTCGAAGGATCTCGGGATCCCGCTCGTTGCCACGAACGACCTCCACTATGTGCACGAGGCCGACGCGGAGTCGCACTCCGCGCTGCTGTGCGTGCAATCCGGATCGCGGCTTGACGATCCGAACCGATTCCAGTTCAGCGGATCCGGCTACTACCTGAAGACCGCCGCCGAGATGCGGCACATCTTCCGCGAGATGCCGGAGGCGTGCGACAACACCCTGCTCATCGCGGAGCGCTGCAACTCGGAGTTCAATACCTCGGCGAACTACATGCCGAACTATCCCGTTCCCGCGGGGGAGACCGAGGAAAGCTGGTTCATCAAGGAGGTTGAGCGGGGGCTCGAGTACCGCTACCCCGGCGGGATCCCGGACGCCGTACGCAAACAGGCCGAGTACGAGACGGGCGTCATCACCCAGATGGGCTTCCCCGGCTACTTCCTCGTGGTCGCCGACTTCATCAACTGGTCCAAGGACAACGGGATCCGCGTGGGCCCCGGTCGTGGCTCCGGCGCCGGCTCGATGGCGGCGTACGCGATGCGGATCACCGACCTGGACCCGCTGCAGCACGGCCTCATCTTCGAGCGCTTTCTCAACCCGGATCGCGTCTCCATGCCCGACTTCGACGTCGACTTCGATGATCGTCGCCGCGGCGAGGTCATCAAGTATGTCACCGAGAAGTATGGCGACGAGCGCGTGGCGCAGATTGTCACCTACGGCACAATCAAATCGAAGCAGGCGCTGAAGGATTCCTCGCGCGTGCTCGGTTTCCCGTTCGGCATGGGCGAGAAGCTCACGAAGGCGATGCCGCCCGCCGTGATGGCGAAGGATATCCCGCTCTCGGGCATCACAGACCCGGATCACCCGCGATATAAGGAAGCCGCCGAGTTCCGCGCGGTGCTCCAAGAGGATCCGGACGCGAAGAAGGTGTACGAGACGGCCCTCGGGCTCGAGGGGCTGAAGCGCCAGTGGGGCGTGCACGCCGCGGGCGTGATCATGTCGAGCGATCCGCTGATCGACATCATCCCGATCATGAAGCGCGAGCAGGACGGCCAGATCGTCACCCAGTTCGACTACCCCACCTGTGAGGGCCTCGGCCTGATCAAGATGGACTTCCTGGGGCTGCGCAACCTGACGATCATCTCCGACGCGCTCGAGAATATTCGGCTGAACCGAGGCGTGGAACTCGATCTCGAGCGGCTTGAGCTCGACGATCAGGCGTCGTACGAACTGCTGGCTCGCGGCGATACGCTCGGCGTCTTCCAGCTCGATGGCGGGCCGATGCGCGGGCTGCTGCGCCTCATGAAACCGGATAACTTCGAGGACATCTCGGCCGTGCTCGCGCTGTACCGCCCGGGCCCGATGGGCGCGGATTCGCACACGAACTACGCGCTTCGCAAGAACGGCCTGCAGCCGATCACGCCCATTCATCCGGAGCTTGAGGAGCCCCTGAAGGACGTGCTCGACACGACCTTCGGCCTCATCATCTACCAAGAGCAGGTGATGTCGATCGCGCAGAAGGTCGCCGGCTTCTCGCTCGGTGAAGCCGATATTCTGCGCCGCGCGATGGGCAAGAAGAAGAAGTCTGAGCTCGACAAGCAGTATGCGGGCTTCGCCGCGGGCATGGCCGAGCGAGGGTTTTCGCCGGCGGCCGTGAAAGCGCTGTGGGATATCCTGCTGCCCTTCTCGGACTATGCGTTCAACAAGGCGCACTCCGCCGCCTACGGTGTCATCTCGTATTGGACCGCCTACCTGAAGGCGCACTACCCGGGCGAGTACATGGCAGCGCTGCTGACGAGCGTCGGCGATTCGAAGGATAAGCTCGCGATCTACCTCAACGAGTGCCGCCGCATGGGCATCCAGGTGCTCCCTCCCGCGGTGAACGATTCGTTCGCGGACTTCTCCGCGGTCGGCGACGACATCCGATTCGGGCTCGGCGCGATCCGGAACGTCGGCACGAACGTGGTCCAGGCGATTCGCGAGGCCCGCGAGGAGAAGGGTGCGTTCGAGAGCTATCACGACTTCCTCAAGAAGGTGCCGCTCGTTGCGCTCAACAAGCGGACCATCGAGTCGCTCATCAAGGCCGGGGCGTTCGACGGGCTCGGCGGCACGCGCCGCGCGCTCGTCGAGATCCACGAGCAGACCATCGAGAGCGCGGTGAAGGAAAAGCGGGACGCCGAAAAGGGCAACGTCGGCTTCGACTTCGACAGCCTGTTCGCGGAGGTCGCTGAGGAGGCGGGGGAGTCGCCGGAGGCCTCGCAGGTGCCGGATCGCCCGGAGTGGACGAAGAAGGACAAACTCTCCTTCGAGCGCGAGATGCTGGGGCTCTACGTTTCGGACCATCCGCTGCGCGGGCTTGAATCGGCGCTCGCGAAGGAAGCCAGCGCGACCGTGCAGCAGGTCACGAACCCGGATGCGTCGCCGGGCTTCGACGGCGAGGTCGTCACCCTTGCGGGCCTGCTGACCGACGTGCAGCATCGGACCGCGAAGTCGGGCAACCTGTACGGCATGGTCACCATCGAGGACTTCAGCGGCGAAATGCAGGCCCTGTTCATGGGCAAGTCGTATCAGGAGTTCGGCAGCCTGTTGCAGCCGGACTCGATCGTGGCGCTGCGCGGCAAGATGAATGCGCGGGACGATGGCATGTCGATGCACGCGTATGGCGTGAAACCCATCGACGCGGGGGTGCAGGAGGACGCGGAGACGCTCATGCTCACCATCTCGGACGCCCGCGCGACCGAGGAGCTGATGGACGAGCTGAAGCGAACGCTGTTGCGCCACCGCGGGGAGAGCGAGGTACGGCTGAACCTGATGACCTCGACGGCGATCCGCGTCTTCGAGCTTCCGCTGCAGGTGCGGGTCTCGGCGGATCTGTTTGGCGAGCTGAAGGGGTTGCTCGGACCGCGGTGCCTCATGCCGCTCGAGGAATTGGTGGCTGCGGGCTAGCGCCTGCACGCCGTGGGGAAGCCGGAGTAGAGTGGGGACCGTGAACGAGATGCAGCAGGAAATCATCCGGGCGCTCGGCCCGGTCCCCGCGATCGAGCCGGCCGCGGAGGTGGAGCGCCGGGTAGGCTTCCTCGTCGAGTACGCGCGGGCAATTCCCGGCGTGCGCGGTTTCGTGCTCGGCATCTCCGGCGGCCAGGATTCCTCGCTCGCGGGGCGACTTGCGCAGCTCGCGGTCGAGCGGCTCCGCGCGGAGGGTCGCGAGGCGGAGTTCATCGCGGTGCGGTTGCCCTATGCCGTGCAGCAGGACGAAGACGACGCGCAGCTCGCGCTCAGCTTCATTCGGCCTGATCGTGCGGTGACCGTGAACATTGCGGCGGGCACGGACGGGCTCGTGGAGGAAGTGTCGGCCGCGACCGGCACCCCGCTCACCGACTTTACCCGCGGCAACGTGAAGGCGCGGATGCGCATGGTCGCTCAGTACGCGATCGCCGGGGACCGCGGGTTGCTCGTGATCGGGACGGACCACGCCGCCGAGGCGATCACCGGCTTCTACACGAAGTTTGGGGATGGTGCGGCTGACGTGATCCCGCTCGCGGGCCTGACCAAGGGTCAGGGGGCGGAGATGCTGCGCGCGTTGGACGCCCCGGAACGCCTCTGGCAGAAGATCCCCACGGCGGACCTGCTCGACGACCAGCCGGGCCAGACCGACGAATCGAGCCTCGGCGTCACCTACCCGGAGATCGACGGGTACCTGCGCGGCGAAACGGTATCCGCCGCAGCGACCGAGAACCTCGAGCGCCGCTACCGGGCGACCGAGCACAAGCGCCGCACCCCGGTGACGCCGGACGATACCTGGTGGCGCGGCGACGCGGAGCGGAGGGAACAGGCATGAGCACGACATTTGTGGTGGCGGGCGGCTGCTTCTGGTGCCTTGACGCGGCATATCGACAGCTGCGAGGCGTGACCGAGGTGCTCTCCTGCTACACGGGCGGCACCACCCCGTCGCCCACGTATGAGCAGGTCTGCACCGGTCACACCGGCCACGCGGAAGCCGTAGCCGTGACCTTCGACGAGGACGTGATCCCCGCCGAGGTGATCCTCGACGCCTTCTTCACGATGCACGACCCGACCCAGCTCAATCGCCAGGGTCACGACGTCGGCACGCAGTACCGCTCCGCCATGTTCCCCGCGGACGACGCGCAGACGGCACTGTTCGAGGCCGCTCGCCTGCGCGCCGCCGAGTGGTGGCCCGGGGAGATCGTCACGACGATGGAGCCCCTCGGCGAGGTGTTCCCGGCGGAGGACGCGCACCAGGACTTCTTCGCGAAGAACCCCACCCAGGGCTACTGCCTCGCGGTTGCCGTCCCGAAGGTGAACAAGGTCCGCGCGGCGTTCGCCGAGTATCTGCGGTAGTCACGCCGCCCCGCGTTCGGTGGTGGCGGCGTCCTCGCCGGACCCCGCCGCGTCGTTCAATCCGACGTCCGCGACGTCGCGCAGCACGCCGGCGGCGTAGCCGTGCTCAGTGCTCGGGCCGGAAATGCTCGGGACCCGAGGGGTGCCGCCCTGTGCCAGGGGCTCCGGGCTTCCCAGGAGCTCTGGGCTTCCCAGGGGCTCCGGGCCCTCCAGGTTCTCTGAGCCTGGACTTGTCGGGCTCTCCGTTCGCTCCGAGGCTTCCCGCGTCCCCGCGAGCTCCTCCGCCCGCGGGGACGCGGCGAACCGTGTGGTGCCCCAGCGGAGGTCGTGCCCCAGACCGTCCGCCTCGATCTCGACGTTCGTGCCGGAGCGATCGTCGCCCTTCCAATCCCGGACGCGGAGCCTGCCGGAGACCACGACCCGGTCGCCCAGCGACAGCGAGGCCTTGGCGTGTTCGGCGAGCCCCCGGAAGGCGTTCACCGTGTACCAGCTGGTCTCGCCGTCGACCCAGGAACTGGTGTCGCGATCGTAGCGGCGCGGCGTGTTCGCGACCCGGAAGGAACAGAAAGCGACGTTCGCGGCTGAGCGTACCAACCTGGGGGTGGTGCCGATGGTGCCGACGATGCCGACGGTAGTGGACATGATGGTGCTCCTTTGCCTGAATGGTAAGAACTGAGCCGACGTCGCTCGACGGGGGAGTGACGGCTTCCGCTCGTGACGAGCCTCCCTCCGTGGGCCGCCGGATATCCGGATCGGTGCGCTTCTGTGGAGGGATTTCGCTCGAACGCGGATATCCGCGGGCTGTGAGCGACGGAGACGCGGCTCACCGGCCGGGGCGCTCGCGAGCTCGCGCACGTCTCAGCCCGCCATCAGCCCGCGCCGCGCTGGGGGTGCGTAGACTGAGCGGGTGCCCAGAGGAATGAACCGCCCCCGTCGCGCCGTCGCCGCGCTGCTCGCTGTGACCGCGTCCGCCGCGCTGCTGGCGGGCTGCGCACTGCTTGAGGGACCCACTCCACAGACGCCCCCGCGCGAGACGCCGGCGGCCCCTGAGGTGGCACCCGAGCTCATCCCCGGCGGGACCGCGGAAGAGAACCTCCCGTACTTTACCGAGGTGCTGCGCGCCTACGGGGCGGGAACGAGCCCGATCCAGGGGCAGCCCGTCGTCGATGCGGTGGTTGCCGCGGGGTTCGATCCCGCGCTCATGCAGGTGAGCTTTGACCAGAGCAAGACGAACCTCGTCGCCGACAATATCTTCGTGTCGGTGCGCGTCGAAGCGAGCTGCCTGATCGGGCAGCTCGTGACGGAAGACCGCAGCACCTTCGCGGTGGTGGAACCGGCGATCGGACCGAACGGCGACATCTGCCTGATCGGAAAGACCGCGCCGATCGCGCAGAACGGCGGGTAGTCAGCTCACATCCCAGAGCAGCCGGTAGTACGCAATTCGCCCCGGATCGGGGTCGATGCCGTATCTGGCATATACGGTGTCGCTGTAGCCGGGACCATAGTTCCACTCGGTGCTCCACGCCGCGATGGCCAGGTCGGCCCAGCGATCCGCCACGCCGAGTTCCTGGAGATCCACGTGAGCGGCGAAGCGTCCGCGCTCGTCGAGGAGCGTGTTGGGGGCGCAGGCGTCACCGTGGCACACGACGGGATCCTCCAGCGGCGGCGCGTCGCGAAGGCGATCCCGCACCTGGGCGACGGTGAGGTGCTGGTACTCGGAAGACCAGCTCGCCGGGCCAGCGCCCGCGCGGACGCGGTCCTCGAACTGCTCGATTCGGCGCTCCACTGACCACGCGGCGGGGGCCTCGGCGACGGGCAGCTGATCGTGCAGGATCCGCAGCCCCACGCCGATCGCCCGGGCCGCGGTCTCGGGATCCGCGATCCAGCGCGGCGCAACGGCCGACTCCCCATCGAGCGCGGCGGTGATGAGCCACGATCCGGCGGCGTCGGACCCGTGATCCAGCACCCGAGGGACCGCAGCGCCGTGCGCCGCCGCCCAGGCCAGCCGATCGGCTTCCCGTGCGAGATCGATCTCCGGCGTGCCCGCCGCGGTCCACTTGATGAAGCGCGCGTCCGTGCCCGTGGCGCCCGGATCGTGGAAGGTCACGCCGCCGAGTCCGTTGACCCACACCGGGGTGAGTTCGCGCCCTCCGGTGAGCGCGGCGACCCGCGGCGGAACGGGGACGGGTCCGTCGGGAATTGCGGCGAGCGGTGCGGGACGGCTGTGCATGGGAGCAAGTCTCGCAGGTCCGCGGGCCGCTGCGCTCGCCCACACGGTAGAGTGGCCATATCCAATATTGACTTGCACACAGGGAGTTCGGGGCGCCACGGGCGCACGGAAAACATATGGCTGAGTACATTTACCAGATGGTTCGCGCGCGCAAGGCGCACGGCGACAAGGTGATCCTCGACGACGTGACCATGGCGTTCCTGCCGGGCGCGAAGATCGGCGTGGTCGGGCCTAACGGTGCCGGTAAGTCCACGATTCTGAAGATCATGGCGGGGCTCGACACCCCGTCGAACGGCGAGGCGATCCTCACGCCGGGCTACACCGTCGGCATCCTGATGCAGGAGCCGGAGCTGGACGAGGAACTCACCGTGCTCGCGAACGTGCAGCAGGGCGTCTCGGGGATCAAGGGGAAGCTTGATCGCTTCAACGAGATCTCCGCCGAGATGGCCAACCCGGACGCGGACTACGACAAGCTGCTGCCCGAAATGGGCGAGCTGCAAGAAGCGATCGACGCGGTCGACGGTTGGGACCTCGACAACCAGCTCGAGCAGGCGATGGACGCGCTGCGCTGCCCGCCGCCCGAGGCGATCGTGAAGAACCTGTCCGGTGGCGAGAAGCGCCGCGTGGCGCTCTGCAAGCTGCTGCTCGAGAAGCCGGACCTGCTGCTGCTCGATGAGCCCACGAACCACCTCGACGCCGAGAGCGTGCTGTGGCTTGAGCAGCACCTCGCGAAGTACCCGGGTGCCGTGATGGCCGTGACGCACGACCGGTACTTCCTCGACCACGTCGCCACCTGGATCTGTGAGGTCGACCGCGGGCGCCTGTACCCGTACGAGGGCAACTACTCCACGTACCTGGAGCAGAAGGCCGCGCGCCTCGAGGTGCAGGGCAAGAAGGACCAGAAGCTCCAGAAGCGCCTCAAGGAGGAGCTCGAGTGGGTCCGCTCGAACACGAAGGGTCGCCAGGCCAAGTCGAAGGCGCGTCTGGCGCGCTACGAGGAGATGGCTGCCGAGGCTGAGCGCACCCGGAAGCTTGACTTCGAGGAGATTCAGATCCCCGCGGGTCCGCGCCTCGGGAACCTCGTGCTCGAAGCGAAGGATCTCGTCAAGGGCTTCGACGGGCGGACGCTCATCGACGGCCTCTCGTTCTCGCTGCCGCGCAACGGCATCGTCGGCATCATCGGCCCGAACGGTGTGGGGAAGACGACGCTCTTCAAGACGATCGTGGGCATCGAGCCGCTCGACGGCGGCGAGCTGAAGATCGGCGAGACCGTCAAGCTCAGCTACGTGGACCAGACCCGTGGCGGGATCGACCCGAAGAAGACCGTGTGGGAGGTCGTCTCCGACGGACTCGACTACATCCAGGTCGGCAACACGGAGATCCCCTCGCGTGCGTACGTCTCGACCTTCGGGTTCAAGGGACCGGATCAGCAGAAGCCCTCGGGCGTGCTGTCCGGTGGTGAGCGCAACCGCCTGAACCTCGCGCTCACGCTGAAGCAGGGCGGCAACCTGCTGCTCCTCGATGAGCCCACGAACGACCTGGACGTCGAAACGCTCTCCAGCCTCGAGAACGCGCTGCTCGAGTTCCCCGGCTGTGCCGTGGTGATCACGCACGATCGCTGGTTCCTGGACCGGATCGCGACCCACATCCTCGCCTACGAGGGCACCGAGGAGAACCCCGCGAACTGGCACTGGTTCGAGGGCAACTTCGAAGCTTACGAGGCCAACAAGATCGAGCGGCTCGGAGCAGACGCGGCGAAGCCGTCGCGCGTCACCTACCGCAAGCTCACCCGCGACTAAGCGGCCTGAGAGCCCGATTCCCGTGGGGAGTCGGGCTCTCGTGTTTTCACCGGAGAAAGGGGGCGCACGGATGGCGCGCACCAGGATTGACATGGAGCTCCGCTGGGGCGATCAGGACGCCTACGGGCACGTCAACAATGTCGCGTTCGCGCGGTTCCTTGAAGAGGCACGAGTGCGGACCTTCTGGCTGGGATCCGGGCGCGAGCGCACCGGCATGGAGCGGCACTTTCGGAGTGACGACCCCGCGGGCCCGAAGATGCTCGTCGCGAATCAGCAGATCGAGTTCTTGCGGGTGCTCGAGTACTCGGAACGACCGATCACGGTGGAGCTGTGGATCGGAAAGCTGGGAGGATCGAGCCTGGAAGTGCACTACGAGATCGTCGAGGGTGCTCACCGGGACAGCGGCGACAGGGATATGGCCGACGCTCCCGCCGCGGGCGGCACGAACGCTGAGCGGAACGTGGTGGCCCGCGCAATCTCGCACATCGTGATCGTTCACGGCGAGACGATGCGCCCCCTTCGTCTCTCCGATGCGGGCCGCGCATCGGTCTCCGCGTGGATGGATGATCCCGTCCAGATGCGGCGCGGGTAGCGCGCAGGTCCCGGGAAGCGCGGGGCCGCACCCGGCGTGCGCCCCGCACCCCGCCTATCCGCTGAGCTCCGCCCGCAGCGCCGCGCGGACGCGCGAGTAGCGCTTGCGGGCCGCGGCCGCCCGGTAGCCGAGGACCTGGCCAGCTTCGGCGACGCCGAAACCCTCCCATGCGACGAGGAGCAGGAGTTCCCGATCCCGTTCCGGCAGTGCGCTGAGCGCACGACGGAGCTCCGGGTGCGCCTCGGGTGGTGACACCGAGACCGCGGTGAGTTCGTGGCGGAGTCGTTCGCCGAGCTCCGAATGCCGGACCCTGCCTCGGCGCGCACGCAGCAACACCTTGCGTGCAACACCGAAGGCGTATTGGCGTACCTGCTCGCGGGATGCCGGGAGTCGAGCGCCCTTCGCGACGAGCACGAGCAGCGTGTCCGCGGCCGCATCGGCGGCGTCGTCAGGATCGCCGAGCCGACGCCAGAAGTAGGCGTTGAGTTCCGGGAGGAGTTCCGCGAGGACGTCGCTGGGGTCGCCCCCGGCGAGATCCGCGCCGGATCCTGCGTGGGGCGGTTGTTCGGCCTGCGCCGCGTCCACGAGGCCGCGGATCGGGGCGGTCATGCGACGCCCTCCCCGGATCCCGCCTGCGCGGCTGCGCTGCGGCGAGTCCCCACCGCAGCCTCGGGGTCCGCCACGCCCGCCCGGGCGGCGATCGCACGGAGATCCACGTCGTACTGGGCCCAGTACGCGTCATCGATCATGACGGGTTCCGGTCCCAACGTCGCCGTGTACTCCGCGAACACGCCGTCGATCAGGGCCTGTCGGTCGACTCGATCCCACACCTCGCATCCCCGGCCCGCGCTGGCCTCAGCCTCGCACGACGACAACTCGAACTGGAGGAGCGCCTGCGCGGCGGCGGCGCGGTCCTCGGCCGCGGGATCCTGCACGCGAGCCACGAATGCCCACATCACGTACCGGATTCCGCCTCCGTCGGCGGCCGCGATGTGCGGCCACGCGGGGGCGGCACGGAGCGCATCGAGGGCGGCGCTGCGGCGCGGTGCGTCGTCGTCTCGATCGGCCTCGATCCACTCGACAATCCAGGCGAGCCAGAGTTCGCGCTCATAGTCCCCGCCGAGGAGCCCGTCGGCCAATCGGGTGGGCTCCGTGGACGCATAGCGCGCCGCGATCAGGCGGGCAGCCTCATCCCAATCGAATCCATCGGGTGCGGGGAGCTCGGTCGGTGCGACTGAGGCGACAAAGCTCGCGAAATCCGAGGTGTTCGGATCGATCCATTCCTCGCCGGCACTGACCTCCGACTGACCTGGCTCCGCGAACTCTCCCGTCTGGGCCGCGAAGAGTCGCTCGGCGATCGCGGCCGTCGGGAGGATCAGGGCGCCGGCAGCGAGCACGACGCCCGCCGAGACCGCCCAGCGTTTGCGGCGCTGCGTCCGCGCCGGCGTCGCCGCCGCGCGGACGAGCACCCGCGCGGCCCGAGGGCTGAGCTGGGGCGGGGTGCCCGCCAGGTCCTGCAGTTGCGCATCGAGCCGGGCGTCGAGAGCGCCGTGGGTCGTGCGATCGGCAGCGGTATTCGCGCCCGGAGCAGCACGACCGGCACCGCTCGGCGCCACAGGACGGTGGGGATCAGGATCAGACATGCGGGGTTCCTTCCGAGAAGCCATACCCATGACCTGCCGGTGTGCGCGGAAACGTGACAGATTCGTCGGATCGGCCTCGCGCCGGTGTCAGATCCGGCAGCCCAAGCAGCGCGTGATCCGTCGCCGCACGGTGCCCGCGACGGCGTTACTCGGTCGGGAAGCGGACCATGCCCTCCTGGCTGACGCTGGCGACGAGGTTGCCTTCGCGGTCGTAGAACCGGCCGTGGGTGAGTCCGCGGCCGTTCTGCGAGGTGGGAGACTCCAGCTCGTACAGCAGCCACTCGTCGACGCGGAACGGGCGATGGAACCACATGGCGTGGTCGAGGCTTGCGAAGCGCATGCCCGGCGTCGCCCAGGGGGTGCCGTGCTGCCGGGCGATGGGCTCAAGGAGGAGGTAATCGCTCGCGAACGCGAGAGCAGCCGAGTGGATCAGCGCGCTCGCGTCGAGCGTGTCCCGACTCCGCATCCACACCCGCTGGCGGTTGCTGCGCTCCGCGACCTCCAAGATGATGTCGGACTCGACGTAGCGGAAGTCGAAGGGGCGGTTCAGCACCCAGGAGGCCTGCCCGTTGCTCGCGAGGTGACCGTACTTCTCCCAGACGGTGGGCAGCGAGTCCGGATCCGGCAGATCCGACATGTCGCGCCGCTCCTGGTGTTCGACGCCCTCATCCGGGACCTGGAAGGAGGAGATGAGCGACATGAGCACCTGCCCCTCCTGGTACGCTTGCACGCGACGCGTCGAGAACGACCGCCCGTCGTAGAGCCGATCCACCTCGAACGTCATCCGCTCGGAGCTGTTGCCGGGGCGGAGGAAATACCCGTGCATCGAGTGCAGCGCGCGGCCCTCAGGGGCGGTCGTGCCGGCCGCCGCGAGCGCCTGCCCGAGCACCTGTCCGCCGAAGGAACGCCCGTGCCAGGTGGGCAGCGGGGGCCCCGTGAGGATGTCCTCGCGGGTGCGCGCACCCGAGTCGAGAACCGAGAGCATCGAGAGGAGATCGGCGGCGGTCATGGTTCCTCCAGGAAGCGGGTCCGAGCGGATAAGTCTCTCAAGTCTAGGGCTGCGGCGCGTGGCGGCGCGGGATCCCTCGCGGGCACGGCGGCGGTAGACTCGGGGGGATGGCTGCCACACTACTGCTCGCGGACCACGCGACGCGAGACGATCTCCGCATCTTTCTTGAGCGCTTGCAGAAGGTGGGGCAAGACGAGGTGCGGATCCTGACCCGCGGGTCGACGCTCGCCGTGTACGGCTGCACGCAGGCGCCGCGCGGGATCACGGATTCGGTGCCCGTGGTGCTCGTGATGCGCGCGTTCGCGCTCTCCGAGGCCCCCACCGAGGACGTCGACGAGACGGTGCTGGGCCGGTCCCTGCTGGACCGGATCGCGCGGCTCGGGATCATTGGGCTCGCGCTCGATGTCCCGGACGTCACCGCGATGGTGGCGTGGGCCGGAGTACTGCCGCCGGTCGCCGGGTGGGAGCCCGCGGGCGCGATCGATGCGCCCTCGCTGGGCACCGTGGCCGCGGAGGGGATTGCGCGCGTGGCCGAGCGGCTGCCGGCCGATCCCGGGGAAGCGCTCGTGCACAAGGTCCGCGCCACCGTGTGGGGTGCGGAGATCGCGCCCGGCGTCCCGGCCGCCGCGGCCTTTGCCGCGGAGACGCTCGGTTTCCTGGGGGAGTCCGCGCCCGTGCGCGTCTCGAAGTCCCTGACCTGGACGCGGCTCTCGACGGACCGCGGCCACGTGGTGGTGCGCTCGCTGCTCGGGTAGCGCCGCGGTCCTGGCCCCGCACGCGGTCGTTCTGCCCCGGCGAGGACTGGCGCAACCCCATTGAGCAGCCACATCGGCAGGTTCCCAGGCATCGGAAGGTTCGAAATTGGCACCTCGCACGGGGGTCCGCGCAGGTCCCCATCCCATGCTCCGCAGGCAGGGTGTTCAGCCATATCTGCGGAAATTCGGCGAGAACTCAATGTGGCGCGTACGCGAGCCTCGCGATGTGCGAGATGGGCGTCTCGGCACGAGCATTCGGCGGGGAGTGTGTGCGGCAGGGCAGAGCATGGCGCGCGGTCCGCGGCCTGGTGCAGCGATTTCCGCGAACCTCAGCTAGGATAGGGAGGTCAACCGGAGGAGTGTTTTCATGGCAAATGTCAACGGCATCATCGACCCGCCCATCGACGATCTGCTCGAAAAGGTGGATTCGAAGTATGCGCTGGTGATCTTCGCCTCGCAGCGTGCTCGTCAGATCAACGATTACTACACGGATCTGCACGACGGCAACCTGTTCGACAACGTCGGGCCGCTCGTCGACTCGTCTGTCGACGATAAGCCGCTGTCGATCGCACTGCACGAGGTCGTCGAGGGCAAGCTCTCGATGACGAAGCGTGCCGCGGAGGACGCAGCGTAATCTTCTGCTGCTTTCGCAGCTGTGTCGGTGGCGTCGGATACCCTGAAGGGACCGGCGCCACCGGTGTTTTCGGGGTTCGCCCCAGTTTCTCAATTACTTCCTACGCTCAAGGAGCCCCATCGTGTCGCTGCGTCAGTTCACCTCGGAGTCGGTCACCGAAGGCCACCCCGACAAGATCTGCGACCGCATTTCTGATTCCATCCTCGACGCCATGCTCGCGCAGGATCCCGGCGCGCGCGTCGCCGTCGAGACGCTCGTGACGACGGGTCTCGTGCACGTCGCCGGCGAGGTGTCGACGAGCGGGTACGTGGAGATCCCGCAGATCGTCCGCGACGCGGTGCGCGAGATCGGGTACACGAGCTCCGAGATGGGCTTCGACGGTTCGTCCTGCGGCGTCTCCGTGTCGATCGGCCAGCAGTCTCCGGACATCGCGGACGGGGTGGACAGCTCGCTCGAGCTGCGCACGGGTGCCCTCGACGACGAACTCAGCCGTCAGGGCGCGGGGGATCAGGGCATCATGTTCGGCTTCGCCACCGACGAGACCCCGGAACTGCAGCCGCTGCCGAGCTGGATCTCGCACCGCCTCGCCGAGCGCCTCACCGAGGTGCGCCGCGCGGGCATCATTCCGGAGCTCCGTCCCGACGGCAAGACGCAGGTGACGATCGGCTACGACGGCGATCGCCCGGCAAGCATCGAGGCCGTTGTGGTCTCCACGCAGCACCACCAGAGCATCAGTCAGCCCGCGTTGCGCGAGGCCGTGGAGCGCGAGGTCATCCGGCCCGTGCTGGAGCGCGTCGAGCTGCCCAGCGCCGGCGCCGAGCTGTTCATCAACCCGGCGGGCCCGTTTGTGGTGGGCGGCCCGATGGGCGACGCCGGGCTGACCGGCCGCAAGATCATCATCGACACCTATGGCGGCGCGAGCCGCCACGGCGGTGGTGCCTTCAGCGGGAAGGACCCGTCGAAGGTGGATCGTTCCGCCGCGTACGCCATGCGCTGGGTCGCAAAGCACGTGGTGCGGGCCGGACTCGCGAAGCGCGCGGAGCTGCAGGTCGCCTACGCCATCGGTCGGGCACACCCGGTGGGGCTCTACGTCGAGACCTTCGGCACCGAGACCGTGCCGCGCGAGCGGATCGAGGCCGCCGTGCGCGAGGTGTTCGACCTGCGCCCGCTCGCGATTATCCGCGACCTCCAGCTGCTGCGCCCGATCTACGCGCAGACCAGTGCCTACGGCCACTTCGGACGCGAGCTTCCCGACTTCACCTGGGAGGCCACGCCGCGCGTCGCGGAGCTGCAGGCCGCAGCCGGCGTGTAGGTGCGCGTGGGTTCCGCGTTCGAGCGCGCCGAGGGCGCGAACGGGCGCGCCGTCGCGCGCGTCCTGCTCGACTCGGCGCTCCCGCAGCTCGACCACCTCTTCGACTACGCGGTCCCCGCGGAACTGGCCGACGACATTCGCGTCGGGCAGCGTGTGCGCGTCCCGTTCCGCAACCGGGAACGAAAGTCCTTCGGCTACGTCATCGAGTTCGTCGACCGGAGCGAGTTCGGTGGCGAGCTCGCCCCGATCGCGGATCTCGTGACCACGGTGCCGCAGCTCACGCCCGAGGTGTGGCAGCTCGCGCGCGCCGTGGCGGATCGAGCGGGCGGATCCGCGGGCGACATACTGCGCCTCGCCATCCCGACGCGCCAGGTGCGCGTCGAGAAACAGCACCTCGCCGCGGCCGAGGCTGAGACTGAGGCCGCGCCTCCGGTGGAGCCCGCGCCCCCGGCAGATCCGGCGGATCTCGCACATCCCGGCGGCCCCGTAGCTCCTACAGCGTCCGCGGCTTCCGCAGCTTCCGCAGCTTCCGCAGTTCCTGCAGCGTCCGCGGCTTCCGCTGCCCCGAGCGCACCCGAAGCCGCCGTCGCCGCCGAGCTCGTCGCGGGTGCGCGCCTCGCGTTCACCGCCTCGCACGGGCCGGAGCGCCTGCACACGGGCGAGTGGGTGGGCAGCTGGGCCGCCCAGCTCGCCCGCACGGCCATCGCGGTGCACGCGCTCGGCCGGAGCGCGATCCTCGTGACTCCCGACTACCGGGATCTCGACCAGCTCCGGGACGCGCTTGCCGCGCTCGGACACGAGGACGCGGTGCGCGTGGACTCCCGCCAGTCGAACGGGGAACGCTACGCGAGCTTCCTGCGCGCACTCGACGGCGTGCCGCGGATCATTCTCGGCAACCGCTCGGCGGTGTATGCGCCCGCACACGAACTCGGGGCGATCCTGTTCTGGGACGACGGGGACCCGGTGCTCGCCGAGCCGCTGACGCCGTACGTGCACGCCCGCGATGCCGCGCTCGTGCGCGCCGAGCAGTCGCGTGCGGGTCTGTTTTTCATGGGCCACGCCCGGAGCTCCGAGGTCCAGCGGCTCGTGGAACTCGGCTACGTGCGGGATCAGGAGTTTCCGCCGCGCCGTACCCGGGTGATCCACGCGGACTCCTCGATCGCCCCCGATGCCTTCGCTGGCCGGGTCCCGGAGTTCGCGGCGCGCACCATTCGCGAGGGGCTGCGCAGCGGCCCGGTCCTCGTGCAGGTCGCGACGGCCGGCTACGCGCCGGTCGCGGTGTGCGGGGACTGCGGTGACCTCGCCCGGTGCCGCGCCTGCGCGGGGCCGATCGGCTTCCGTGTGGTCGGCCGCGCCTCGTGTCGCTGGTGCGGCACGTACGCGAGCGACTGGCGCTGTAGCACCTGCGATGGGGAGCGGCTGCGGGAGCGCGGTATGGGGTCCGCGCGCACCGTGGAACAGTTCGAGCGGCAGTTCTCCGGGGTCCGGGTCATCCTGAGCGACGGGGAGCACCCGCGCGAGCGCGTTGACGGCCGCGCGGCGCTGGTCGTGGCGACGCGCGGGGCCGAGCCCCTCGCGGCGGGCGGGTACCGCGCGGTGATCCTGCTCGACGCGGAGCGGCTCCTCAGTCTCGAGACGTTGCGCGCGGGGGAGGACTGCCTGCGGTGGTGGGAGAACGCCGCCGCGCTGGCCGCGCCCGACGGGCTGTGCCTGATGGCCTCGGGCGGGGGGCCCGTGGTGCAGGCCTTTGTGCTCGGGCAGAGCACGGCATGGATCCGGAACGAACTCCGGGACCGGCAGGCGCTCCGCTACCCGCCCGCCGTGCGCGTGGCGAGCGTGAGCGGCGGCCCGGACGAGGTGGAGCGCGCCCTGCAGCAGATCGCGGGCCTCCCCGGCGTCGATTTCCTGGGCCCCACGCCGCTCCCGGCCGGCGGTGCGGCGCGCACCCCGGCGGGGCTCGTGCGCGCGATCGTGCGCTTCGAGTACGGCCAGGGTGGCGAGGTCGCGCGGCGGCTGCGCGGGGCGCTCGTGGCGGATGCGGCGGGGGCCTCCTCCCGCACCCGCAGCAAGAGCGCTCCGGGCCGCGCGCGCCCCGAGGCGCTGCGGCTCAGGTTCGACGATCGCGGCGTGTTCGACGGCTGATCCCGCGTTCCGGGCCGTTCCTGGCATACGCTGAGCGCATGGATGGACTGAACGAGTTGGTGCTCGCAGCGGGGGATCGCCTCTGGACGTGGGCGGTGCTGCCCGTCCTGGTGGTGCTCGGCCTGTATTTCACGATCCGCTCCGGCGTGGTGCAGTTCCGGTGGTTCCCGGAGATGCTGCGCACACTCACGAACAAGACGCCGACGAATGCCGACGGCACCCCGCAATCGGTGTCCGCGTTCCAAGCCTTCACGATCTCCGCCGCGTCTCGCGTGGGCGTGGGCAACATCGCCGGCGTCGGGACCGCGATCGCGATCGGCGGCCCGGGCGCGGTGTTCTGGATGTGGACGATGGCGTTTGTCGGCGGGGCGTCAAGCTTTGTTGAATCGACACTCGGCCAGCTGTTCAAGGTGAAGGATCCGAACGGTTTTCGCGGCGGTCCCGCGTACTACATGCTGCACGGACTGCGCTCGCGGTGGATGGGCACGCTGTTCGCCGGGATCCTCATCGTGTGCTTCCCGTTCGCGTTCTCCTCGCTACAGGCCAACACGATCAGCGCGACCCTCGTGACGAGCATCGACGTGGGATCGAGCAGCGCCGGATGGATCACGCTCGGCGTGGGCATCGTGCTCGCGATCCTCACCGCGCTTGTGGTGTTCGGCGGGGTGCGCAGGATCGCGAGCGTCACGCAGGCGGTGGTGCCGGCGATGGCGCTTGCGTACCTGCTGCTCGGGCTGGTCATTGTCTTCCTGCACCTCGATCAGCTGCCGGCGGTGTTCGCATCGATCTACACGCAGGCCTTTGGCGTCAACGAGGTGGTGGGTGCCGCGTTCGGCATGATCCTGATGACGGGCATCAAGCGCGGCATGTTCTCCAACGAGGCGGGCCTGGGTTCCGCGCCGAACGCGGGCGCGAGCGCCGCGGTCACTCACCCGGTGAAGCAGGGACTCGTGCAGACCCTCGGCGTGTACTTTGATACCTTCCTGATCTGCTCGATCACGGCGTTTATCATCCTGGTGACGGGGCCGGACCTTGCGAACGCGACGCGGGGGATCGGGCTCACGCAGGAGGCGATCACCGGCACGCTCGGCCCGTGGTCGAACGTCCTGCTCAGCGTGATCATCTTCCTGCTCGCGTTCAGCTCGATCCTCGGCAACTACTACTACGGCGAATCGAACATCGAGTTCATTTCGACGAGCGCGCGCGTGCTCTTCGGCTACCGCGTGCTCGCCGTGCTCGCGATCTTCGTCGGCGCGATTGCGTCGGCGGATCTCATCTGGAACACCGCCGACGCGATCATGGGCGTGATGGCGCTCGTCAATCTGGTGGCGATCGGCCTGCTCTCGGGGCTCGTGTTCCGCCTCATGAAGGACTACTCGGCGCAGCGCCGGGCCGGGCGAGACCCCGTGTTCACCCGGGCGTTGATGCCCGATGTTGCCGGTATCTCCTGCTGGGAAGACGAGCAGAGTGTGACCGGGCAGATCACGGTCGAGGCCGGGACGCGGCGGACACGCTAACCCCGGGGTGCCGGATCCGGCATTCGGATCCGGCACCGCGATCCGGCACCGCGATCCGGCACTGCGCGTCGACGCAGCCCCGCCCCGCCCCCAAGCGTCCGCGATTACGCGCCGCGCAACCGTTCCGCCACGAAGTCGACGTCCTTGTCGCCGCGGCCCGACAGATTCGCGATGATGACGGCATCCTGCGGCAGCGTCGGCGCGAGCGTCACGACGTGGGCGAGCGCGTGCGCGGATTCGAGCGCCGGGATGATGCCCTCGGTGCGGGTGAGCAGCTGGAACGCGGCGAGCGTCTCCGCGTCGCTTGCGGTGACATACTCGGCGCGGCCGATCTGCGCGAGGTGCGCGTGCTGCGGCCCCACCCCGGGATAGTCGATCCCGGACGCGATCGAGTGCACGGGCGCGGGCTCGCCGTGCTCGTCCTGCAACACCTTCGTGTGCATGCCGTGCAGGGTGCCGGGGGTGCCGAGCGTCATCGTGGCGGCGTGGCGATCCCCGTCGAGTCCCTCACCGGCGGGCTCCACGCCGATGATGCGGACGGACTCGTCCGCGAGGAACGCGTCGAAGAGCCCCATGGCGTTGGAGCCGCCGCCGACGGCCGCGACAAGTGCGTCGGGGAGCTTGCCCTCGGCCTCGAGGAGTTGCGCGCGGGCCTCGCGCCCCACGACCGACTGGAAGTCCCGCACCATCGACGGGTACGGGTGCGGGCCCACGACCGAGCCGATCGCGAAGAAGTACTCGTCCGGGGCTGCGGCGTAGACGCCGAAGGCGGAGTCCACGGCCTCCTTCAGCGATTTCCCGCCCTCCTCGACCGCGACCACCGACGCGCCGAGCAGTTCCATGCGGACCACGTTCGGGTGCTGCTTGGCGACGTCGATCGCGCCCATGTGGATCTCGCATTTGAGGCCGAGCAGGGTGGCCGCGGTGGCGAGCGCCACGCCGTGCTGCCCCGCCCCGGTTTCGGCGATCAGCGTGGTCTTGCCCATCCGCTTCGCGAGCAGCGCCTCACCCAGGCAGTGATTGATCTTGTGCGCGCCCGTGTGGTTGAGGTCCTCGCGTTTGAGGTAGACGCGGGCTCCGCCGAGCTCGCGCGTCAGGTTCTCCGCGAAGTAGAGGAGGGACGGCCGGCCGACGTACTTCGCGAGGAGTGCCTGAAGCTCATCCTGAAATGCGGGATCCGCGGCCGCGGCGGCATAGGCCGCAGCCACCTCCGCGATGGGTTCGACGAGGAACGGCGGGAGGGCCGCGCCGCCGAACTCGCCGAAAAACCCGGCCGCGTCGGCGCGGTAGGGCGAGTCCGTGCGCTCGGTGGGGAGCGAAGAGATCTGTGTCATGTCTGTTCCTTCGAGGTGGGGCCCCTCGCAGACACACAAACACCGCCTACGAGTAGGCGGTGTCGGGATGCATGCAGATGCGTGAAGAGTGACCGCCCTAGGCGGCCCACCACTGATTCACGAAATGCATGAGGCGAGTGTAGCACCCCGCCGCGGGAGCCGTGTCGGAGGACCTCGTTATGATCGACACGATGATCGCGCAGCCAGCTTCCGTCCGGGGTTTCTCGAGCGAGACCCGCGCGCTCCCACACGCCGATGGCGGACTTGCGCTGGCGCTCGCACCCGGATTCACCGCGGCTGGCTGGGATCCGGAGCCACAGTTCTTCTCGGGCTTTGCGACGCAGCCGCTGGTGCTCGCGCGCGGTCTGCTCGCGCTCGCCGATGTCACCGCGACGCGGTATTTCCAGTACGTGCCGACGACCCTGCGCGACCCTATTCTGAGCGCGCACGGGGATCGCTTGCGCGCGGAGACCTTCTCTGCGTGCAACGGGGTATACGCCCGCCTGGACCTGCTCGGCGGCGGTTTCGACGGCGGCGAGATCGGCCGGGGCGCCACCAACGTGGATCTGGGAGCCGGATCCCGTGCCGTGCTGGCCGCGGTGCGGCGCGCCGAACTGCTGCACCTGGCCGTCGGCGGTGCGGGGCTGAGCCTCGCCACCCCGGAACAGCACAGTCACGAGCGTCCCGTGGTGATGCCTGACCGGTGGGTGCGGGCGCTCGGGAATGTCGCGGAACTCCACCGGCGGCTCACCCCACGGATGGTACTCAACGCTGACGAGTCACGCGCGTTCCTCGCCGCCGTCCCGGCAGCGACGGCGGGTGGGCGCACCGTGTGGCTGGCCCGCGCCCGTGACGGGGTGCGCGTGAGCCAGCGTCCCGCCGCGGGGGCCGTGGGGATCGCGGGCCTGCACCGGTTGAGCGCAGCAAAGCGGGTACTGCCGCACGTGACCGGACTCACCGTCTACGGCGACGACGTATCCGGGGCCAGGGCCGTAGAGATCCGGCTCCCGGCTGCCCGACTCACCGTGGGCGTGACGGCCGAACCCTGGCGCGGGCACTCCGGCGAGGGAGCGTTGCTCGCCGCCCTCGCGGGGCCCGAGGTGATGGCCGACGCGGAGCACATCGCCGCGCTGCTCGCATTCGAACCCGAACTCGACATCTCCGTGCTCGCGCGGCGCAGCGGGTTGACGGAGGCCCGGGTGCGGGGCGCTGTTGCGGTGCTCGCCGCTGGCGGCCGGGTGGGATGGGATCTTGCCGACGGCGCCTACTTCCACCGGGAAGTCCCGACGTGCGCCGCGACCGCCGCGCGGGATCAGCCGCGCCTCGCGGCCGCGCGCACGTTGCTCGCCCTGGGCCGGGTGGCGCGCGGAGACCGCGGCACGGACGCCGCAGAGACCTGGACCGTGCGGGGCGCGGAACCGGGGACCGAATCCGTGGTGCGCCGCCGGGGTGGCATGCTGAGCTGCAGCTGCGCTTGGGGGCTGCGCCACGGGGCGGGCCGTGGCCCCTGCGCACATGCGCTCGCGGTCACACTCTCGCTCACACCCTCGGAGGACTCATGAGCCAAATCACCACGCCAGACACTCCGGCCGCGCTCGCGCGGTCGCTCGCCGTGTTTGCCGAGTTGGGGTGGGTCGGGCAGCCCGCCGCGGCAGCCGCGGGCCTGCCGCTGGGGACCCCTGATCAGCGCCGGATCGCGCTCGCGGGGCTGCGCGGGGGAGCGTGGGGTGCGTTTGAGGCCACGAGTCCGCAGAGCTATGGCTGGCGGAGCTGGCTGGGTGCCGACATTGACGCGGGCGTGCTTGCGCTGTTCGCGATCCGGCTGGGCGTCACCGTGCGGCGCGCGCTCGCGGTGCTGACGGGCGGGGAACGGCTTCCCGAGGCTGCCGTGGTCGCCGCGATCAGCGACCGCGGCGCGGCGTACGCGACGGAATTCGTGACGCGAGCGTCAACCGGTGCGGGCCGGCTGTGGGTGGACGCAACGTCGCGCTTCGCTGGGATCACCGTGCGCCTGGTTCACCGCCTGGGGCTGCCGGTACCGCAGCGGCTCGACTACCTGCGGGACTGGGCCGTGTACGCCCTGGGTGCCCCCGGGAACGACGGCTGGCTGCAGCCGCGCGAGCGACCCGCGATCGATCCCGCGGAGCTTGCCCCGCGCTTCGCCGAGCACGCCGCGGTCGCGGTCGCCGCCGGGCTGAGCGTCACCGGTCCCTTCGGGCCGCTCATGGACGCCGCCCGTGAACGCGGATGGCTCGACGAAGACGCGGCCCGGGCGCTGGCCTTCGCGGGCCTCGACGCGGCGCAGCGCCCGGGCGATCGCAAGGTGTGGGCGGTGCTGCTCACCGACCGCCTCGGCGTGACCGGGCCGGATCGCGTCGCCGAACTGCGGGAGCGGGCCGACGCCCTGGTCTCCGCGATCGCCACGGGAGATGCCGCACTGATCGAGGCGTTTGGCCCGCCGCTCATTGCTCACGGTGACGAGCAGACCGTCGCCGATGTCCTCCAGCTGGGCCTGAGGGCGCGGACCAAAAAGGCGCGCCGCGCATTGCTCGGCGCGGCAGCCGCGCGACCCCGGCCCGCGGCGGCCGAGGAGCTCGCGCCCCTCGTCGCCGCGATCGCCACAGGCGCTGACGCTCCGCTCGCCCGTGCGGCGCGCGCCGTCCTCACCGCGTGGGGGCTCGACCGCGACACGACCGCCCGGGACCAGAGACCGTTGCAGCTGGATGCCCCTGTGCGTGGCGTATGGCTGCCCACCCCACCGCTGTGGGAAGTGCCGCGCTTCGACATCGGTGAAGTAAGCGCCGCGGCACTCACCGCGGCAGCCGCCGCGCTCAGCGGTGCCCCGGAGAGCTCCGTGAGCGACCCCGCGGCCGAGCGGGTGCTCGCGCTGGCGAATCGAGTGGCGCGGACGGATGCGGCGGCCGCCCGAGTGGCGCTGCGCGGGGTCCGGCCACAGTGGGTGCCCGGCCTGCGCGGAATTGCGGAGTGGGTTGCCGAGCTGCCGATCCCCATGCTCGATCGGCCACCCCGCAGCGATATTCCCGGCTCCAGCGCCACGGTGTACCCACCCGTCCCCGCCCGCGACGCCGCCGTGCTGCAGCGTCTCGGCTCGGTGCCGGAGCTGCTCTCCACCCCGAGCTGGGACGACCTCCGCGTGGACCCCGCAGACCTCGTTGCGCGGTTGCGTGCGTATGACGCAGGGGACGCGAGCGCGATCGAGGCGGACCTGCTGCTCGCGCTGCTGCGGCTCGACCTCGGAGCGCTCACCCCCGAGATCTCCGCCGAGCTCGCCGAACTCCGCGTCCCCGTGATCGGCCAGGACGGCGCGACGCTGGCCACGCCGGCAGGACCCGCCGTCCTGCGCTACCTCGCGGACCCCCTCCGGGAGCCCGACCGGGTACTGGACCCGCAGCGGCACTGGTGGGCCCCGGGCATTCTCACCCTGCCGGAGTCCCTTGCCGAGTTTCCGCCGCGGCTCCGCACCGACACGGTCCACGGCGGGCTCACCCTCGACGCCTGGCCGGGAGGCGGCGACACCGCGGGATGGGGCATCGAACACTCCGAGCTTGCCGGGCTAGGCCGCGACCTGGGTGTGCTCGTGACCCGCTCGGTCCCGCTCACGCCCGGGCTCGCCGTCAACCTCCTCGGGGCCCAACGCGGCTTCCACGAGCGGGCCGTGGTCGCCGGGACTCAGGCCGTGCGGGACGCGTGGGCCCGCGGCATCCTCATCCCCGGGACGGCAGACCCCGCGCGGCTCGATTGGCAGGAGACCCCGGGGAAGCTCGCCGGCTTCGCGGCGGCATGCGCCGAGCTCGCCGACGAGGGGCTGCTCGCCGTGGTGTGGCCGCTGCTCGACGCCCTGGTCGCCCGCTCGCTGCGCGCACCCCGATTGCTGGCGGGCACCGCCGAGCTCGTCACCGGAGTGGGGGAGCTGCTCCCCGCCGTGCGGAGCGCGGTGGCCGCGGGCGTCGCTCCCGCGGATTCGCTCGCGCTGCCCGGCACGCGCGCGCTCGCAGCCGCCCCGGGGAACTCCCGCGCGGTCGCGGTGGCCCGGAAGATCGCGGCCGAGTTGCCGGAAGACGCCGTGCCTGCGCCGCCCGGTGCCCCGGCCGTGTCTGCGGGTGCTGCGGCCGCGGCAACGCCTGCGGGTGCTACGGCTCCGGCCCCAATGAGCGATGCGGCCTTCGAGGAGGCGTGGCCGTCGCGTCGGGGCGTGGGCCCCGCGATCGACGACGGGGCCGCGGTCACGGCGCGCTGGCACGACCCGAACGCGTCGACGCGATTCCTGGAGATCGGCCTCGCCTTCCCCGCCGAGCGGCTCGCTGATTCGAGCCACGGGGACCGCGTGTTCCGGACCCGCACATCGTGGTTCTATGACCTCGAACACGAGGGGCAGTGCGGCATGACGGAGGGGCTCGACAGCCCGTTCCGCCACGATGCGCGCGCCTGGCTGCGCTGGGATCCGGCCGCCGCCGGCGGAACCGGCGCGGTCGCGGTCGCGGCGCACCGGAACTGGCGGGACGGGGCCGACGGCCCGCTGCGGCGCGACGGCGCGGTGCCGCCGCTCACCTCGGGGATGGTCGCGGTCATGCTCGGAAGCATGAATCACGACAACGGACACGCGTTCACCGTGCGGGAGGCCGTGCGCTCCGAGTTGTTCGGTGCCGCCACCGTACGGCTCGCCGTCGCGGGGCTGCTCGGGAACGCGGACTATTCGCCGGTGAAACTCGCGGGTCTGATTGAGAGCGACCCGGATACCCTCCCCACGCTGTGGCCCGCGCTCACGGAACCCGTCCGAATCGCCGCGGCGACCACGGGGACGCCGCCGCGCTGGCTGAACCGGGTGCTCGACGTTGCGCTCGGGCGAGCGGCGCTCCTCCGCGCCGCCGCTGATCGCGGACACCTCCCGGCGGACGCGGCTGCCTGGCCCGGGTTAGCCGAGCTCGCGGCCCGAAGCGGCTCGCAGGCAGCGCTCAGAAAAGCGCGAGCACTGCGGACGGAACTCGGCCCGGCGGTGAGGTGAGAGAATAGGGGGATGCGCATCGTCTTCGCCGGAACTCCGGAGTTCGCCGTTCCCAGCCTGCAGGCGCTCGCCGCCGCGGGCCACGAAGTAGTCGGCGTGATCACGAGGGAAGACGCTCCGCTCGGGCGCAAGCGCGTGCTCACCCCCTCGCCGGTCGCGGTGGCGGCCGAAGCGCTCGGCCTCCCGATCCTCAAAGCGAACCGACTCGACGACGCGGCGACCGTCTGGGTCGCGGAACGCGCGCCCGAACTCGGGGTGATCGTCGCCTACGGTGGCCTGGTCCGCGAACCGCTGTTGAGCCTGCCGGAGCACGGCTGGATCAACCTGCACTTCTCGGAGCTCCCGCGGTGGCGCGGGGCGGCACCCGTGCAGCGCGCACTGGAAGCGGGGGAGCAGACGCTCGGCGTCACGGTGTTCCGCCTCGTTGCTGCGCTCGACGCGGGCGACGTGCTCACCCGCGATTCCCGAGCGTTCCCGCCCGGGACCTCCGCGGGCGCGGCGCTGGCCGAGCTGTCCGAGTTCGGTACGGACGCGGTCCTCGCCGCCGTGCAGGTGCTCGCGTCCGATCCGGCGGCCGGTGAACCGCAGGCCGGGGCCGAGACCTACGCGCACAAGCTCACGCGGGAGGACGGGCGGCTCGACCTGACGCGCCCCGCCGACGCGGTGCTCGCGCACTGGGCCGGGGTGACCCCGGAGCCCGGGGCGTACGTCACGCACGAGGAACAGCCGATCAAACTGCTGGAGCTCGCGCCTCGCGGCGAGACCGATGACACGCGTGCGCCCGGCACCGTGACCCTGACGGACGGTGTCGTGGTCCTCGCGACCGGCTCCGGAACGCTGGAGCTCCGCCGCGTGCAGCCCGCCGGGAAGCCCGGCATGGACGCGGCCGCCTGGTTACGCGGCCGCGGGGGACAGGCGGTGCTCGCATGAGCCCGGCAGCTCAGGGAGGACAGCGCTCGCAGGGTGGACAGAATTCGCGGGGCGGTCAGAACTCGCGGGGCGGGCGCGGTCACCGGCCGGGGTCTCGTCCGCAGCGTGCACCCCGCACACACATCTCCGCTGCGCGGCTCGTTGCCTACGACGTGCTCCGCGACGTGGACGAGCGCGAGGCCTACGCAAACCTCGCGCTTCCCAGTCGCATTCGCGACGCGGAACTCGACGGGCGGGACGCGGGTCTCGCCACAGAACTCGTCGCCGGCGCGCTCCGCTGGCGCGGCCGCTACGACCGCATTATCGAGCTTGCCGCGGGGCGCGACATCGCGGACATCGATGCGCGCACCCGGAACGTGCTGCGCCTCGGCGTGCACCAGCTGCTCGGCATGCGCACCGCCGCGCACGCCGCGGTGAACGAGAGCGTCGAGCTGCAGCGTCGGGTCGGCAACCAGAACGCCGCGGGCTTCGTGAACGGCGTGTTGCGCGCCGTGGGCCGGCGCACGCCCGAGGAGTGGGACGCGGAGATCACGGACCGCGCCCGCACCGAGGATGACGCGCTCGCCGTCCGCACTTCGCACCCCGCGTGGGTGCTGCGTGCCCTGCGCGACGCCCTGCGCAAGGAAGGGCGCGAGGCCGAGCTCGAGGAGCTGCTTGCCGCCGACAACGACGCGCCGCGCGTGAGCCTGGCCGTGCTGCCGGGCTCCGGTGTGGGTCCGGCCGAGCTCGCCGACGACCGTGCCGAGGTCGACGCCGACCACAGCGACCCCAGCGGCCCCAGCGGCCCCGCGTTGACCGCCACCGGCCCATCCCCGCTCGGACTCGAGCTGTCGGGCGGCGATCCGGGGCGTGCGATCGCCGAGCTCGACGCGCCCGAGGGACGCGTGCGCGTGCAGGATCAAGGCTCCCAGCTCGCGGCGCTCGCACTGACCCGGTCCCGGCCGGTCCAGGCGGGGGAACGCTGGCTCGATCTGTGCGCCGGGCCGGGCGGGAAGACGGCGATCCTGGGGGCCGAGGCGCTCGCGGGCGGGGCCACGGTCCGCGCGAACGAGGTGTCTGAGCATCGCGCCGAACTCGTGCGGCGATCCGTGTCGGGCGTCGCGGACGCCGTGGACGTCGTGTCGCACGATGGCCGCGACGACGCCGCGTACGGCGGCGAAACGTTTGACCGGATCCTCGTCGACGCTCCCTGCACGGGGCTGGGGGCACTGCGCCGCCGTCCGGAGGCGCGCTGGCGCAAGCAGCCCTCCGACCTGCCGGAACTCACCGCGTTGCAGGCCGAGCTGCTCGACGCGGCGGTGGCGCACCTCGCGCCCGGCGGCACCCTCGCCTACGTCACCTGCTCCCCGCACCTCGCCGAGACCCGGATCGCCGTGGAACGCTTGCTGCAGCGCACGCCCGGGCTCACGGAGCTGGACGCGCGCGAGGCGCTGCGGGACGTGGCCCGGGGAGACATCGACATTGCCGGGGACGCGCTCAGCGCCCAGCTCTGGCCGCACCGCCACGGCACGGACGCGATGTTCGTGGCCCTGTTCCGCCGCGCATAGCCCGGGGCCGGCCCAGGGCCCAGGCCCAGGCCTGCCCGGCCTGGCACTGTGCGGCCCGGCGGACATGGCTGTGCCCTGTGCCCAGTGCCCGCACTCCGCCGCCACCCAACCCTGCGTGGTCACCAAGCCAAGCTCACCCTGCACCCCCGCGGTCCGATCACGCAATTTCGCACCAGTTTGGGGCACTGTGAGGTGCGCAACTGAGGTCTCGGCAGAGTATGGGAGCGGCAGCAGAGATGTCAGAAGCTGCGGTGGTGCTGGTGCAAGTGGTGGCAGTGGTGGCGGGGCACCTCCTGCGCGGGAAGGCTTCGGGCGCCGGATCTGGCGCACGGTGCTCACGCTCGTCGTGGAGGGCTGAGGGGTCCGCGTGAGGCAAGCCAGCACCACCCCACTCGCACCACCCACCCTCGCATTCCCCACCGAGCACGCAATCGGGCACCTTCCGCGGGTCGATGAGGTGCCAGAACGCGGGGTCGGCGCAGCGTATCCCCGCGCGTAGAATGGTGCCGTGACCGCGCAGCGCATGAACCCCAGCATTCTGTCCGCCGACTTCGTGAACCTTCAGGCCGAGCTGGAGGCGATCCGCACCGCGGATCTTGTCCACGTCGACGTCATGGACAACCACTTCGTCCCCAACCTCACGATGGGCCCGCCGATCGTGGAGCGGATTCAGGCGGTGTCGCCGGTGCCGCTCGACGTGCACCTGATGATCGCCGACGCCGACCGCTGGGCCCCGGGCTACGCGGAGCTGGGCGCATACTCGGTCACGTTCCACGCCGAAGCCGCGGCAGATCCGGTCGCCCTCGCGCGCAAGCTCCGCGACATCGGCGCTCGCGCAGGCATCGCGCTGAAGCCCGGCACGGACCCGGAGCCCTACCTTGAGCTGCTGCCGGAGTTCGACCAGGTGCTCGTGATGACGGTCGAACCCGGCTTCGGTGGGCAGGCCTTCATGGCGGACATGATGCCGAAGCTGCGACGCTTCGCCGAGGCGAAGTCCCGGCTCGGCCTCGATCTGTGGCTCCAGGTGGACGGCGGGATCACGAAGGACACGATCGGGATCGCCGCCGAGGCCGGTGCCGACACGTTCGTTGCGGGATCGGCCGTGTACGGCGGGGTGCCCGAGGACCGCATCGCGGAGCTTCGCGCGGCCGCAGCGCAGCACGCGCACTAGCGCGCCGCGCCCGGCCGGGTGACCTCGGAACTTCCGGTCGGGCCGGGGCGGGTGGCCACCCGGCACGGCCGCCCGATGCGGCGCTGTGCACGCGGCGGCGCGGAAACGCGGTAGTGTGTTCCTGTGAAGTCGTTCGACGATCTGTTCGCGGAACTCAGCGCGAAGGCCATCTCCCGCCCCGAGGGGAGCGACACTGTTGCGCGCCTCGACGCCGGCATCCACTCGATCGGAAAGAAGATCGTGGAGGAGGCCGCCGAGGTCTGGATGGCGGCCGAGCACGAGTCCGACGCCGAGTGCGCTGAGGAAATCAGCCAGCTGCTCTATCACCTGCAGGTGCTCATGCTCGCCAAGGGCTTGACCCTCGAGGACGTGTACACGCATCTGTAGCGTCGGTGCCCTTTCGCGCGCCGACGCTTGCCGCTGACCTCACCATCACCCGGCACGCTGCAGATTCGGCTGCCACCACGGAAGGAATCCCTCCACTCATGCTTCGCATCGCCGTCCCGAATAAGGGATCGCTGTCTGAGATCGCCGCCGACATGCTGACGGAGGCGGGCTACTCGGGCCGCCGCGACAGCCGCAAGCTCGTCCACGCGGACACGCGCAACGACGTCGAGTTCTTCTACCTCCGCCCGCGCGACATCGCGACCTACGTGGGCTCCGGTGCCCTGGACGTCGGGATCACGGGCCGCGACCTGCTGCTCGATTCCGGGTCCGCTGCCACCGAGGTGGAGACCCTCGAATTCGGCGACTCGACGTTCCGCTTCGCCGCGCCCGCGGGCGGCGAGCTCACTGAGCTCGAGGACCTCGCGGGGAAGCGGATCGCGACGAGCTACCCGCAACTGGTCGACGACTTCCTCCGGGCGCGCGGCATCGTCTCCTCGCTCGTGAAGCTCGACGGTGCCGTGGAATCTGCCGTGCAGCTCGGTGTCGCCGACGCCGTCGCGGACGTGGTCTCCACCGGCGCGACGCTGCGTGCCGCAGGCCTTGAGATCTTCGGCCCCGTGATTCTTGAGTCCACCGCCGTGCTCATCGGCGGCCCGAACGAGCACCCGGGCATCGAGCGACTGCTGCGCCGCCTCCGCGGCGTGCTCGTGGCGCGCAAGTACGTGCTCATGGACTACGACCTGCCCGCGGATCAGCTCGAGGCCGCATCCCAGGTGGCCGGCGGCATGGAGTCGCCGACGGTGTCGCCGCTGAAGGACGAGGCCTGGGTGGCCGTCCGCGTGATGGTGCGTGCCGACGAGGCGAACACGATCATGGACGAGCTGTACGACCTGGGTGCCCGCGCGATTCTCGTGACGCCGATCCACGCCGCGCGGCTGTAAGGGGGAGCGGATCATGACTCTCGCTACCCGCGTGATTCCCTGTCTCGACGTGGCCGCGGGCCGCGTCGTGAAGGGCGTGAACTTTCTGAACCTCCGCGACGCGGGGGATCCGGTGGAACTCGCGGCGCGCTATGCGGCGCAGGGCGCCGACGAGCTGACCTTCTTGGACGTCACCGCGACGGTCGACGACCGCTCCACCACCTATGACGTCGTGCAGCGCACCGCCGAGCAAGTGTTTATCCCGCTCACCGTCGGCGGCGGCGTGCGCAGCGCCGAGGACGTCGCGCGCCTGCTGGGTGTCGGAGCGGACAAGGTGGGGATCAACAGCGGGGCCATCGCGCGTCCCGAGGTGATCGGCGAGATCGCGGATCGCTTCGGCGCGCAGGTGCTGGTGCTTTCCCTCGACGTGAAGCGCAGCGACCGCATGCCGTCAGGCTTCGTGGTCACGACGCACGGCGGCAAGCGCGAGACCGATCTCGACGCCATCGCGTGGTGCAAGGAAGCGGTGGAGCGCGGCGCGGGTGAGCTGCTCGTGAACTCGATGGACGCCGACGGCACCCAGGACGGTTTCGACCTCGAGCTCACCGCGCTGGTGCGCGGCGTCTCCGATGTCCCCGTGATCGCCTCGGGCGGTGCCGGGAAGCTCGAACACTTCGCGCCCGCCGTGGACGCGGGCGCTGACGCAGTCCTCGCGGCCTCCGTGTTCCACTACAACACGTTCACAATCGGTGAGGTGAAGCGGGCGCTCGCGGACGCGGGCCACACCGTACGCCTCAGCGGCGACGCGGCGGCGGGAGCGGGACGATGAGCGCGGACGCGGTGCCGGCGGAGATCCGCTTCGACGAGAGCGGGCTGCTGCCCGCGATCATCCAGGACGACGCATCGGGCGAGGTGTTGATGCTCGCGTGGATGGACCGCGAGGCGCTGCACCGCACCCTCACCACCGGACGGGTCACCTTCTGGTCGCGCTCCCGTGGCGAGTACTGGCGGAAGGGCGACACTTCCGGTCACCGCCAGTACGTGCGGAGCGTCGCGATGGATTGCGACGGCGACACGCTGCTGGTCCGCGTCGAACAGCTCGGCGCGGCCTGCCACACCGGAACGCGCAGCTGTTTCACCGATCGCGAGATCCCCGCCGTGGTCGGCGATTCGGCGGCCCCCGAGGCGTGATTCTGGCCACCTGAGCGCGCTCGGACATCCGCGCTCGCCGCGCCCGATAGGCTGGGACGGTGACCCTGACGACCACTCGCGCAGCGTTCGACGCCGCGCGCACCACGCACGCCGTGATCCCTGTCTGCCGGGAGGTGTTCGCTGACGCGGACACGCCGGTCAGCATCTACCGGAAGGTCGCCGGATCCCGCGCCGGCACGTTCCTCCTCGAATCCGCCGAGCAGGGCGGTGTCTGGACCCGCTTCAGCTTTGTGGGGGCCGGCAGCTTTGGTGTGCTGAGCGAGCGCGACGGGCGTGCGCACTGGGTGCCGGGATCCGCCGCGGAGGTGCCCGCCGAGCGCCTGCTCCCGGGGGGCCTCGACCGCCTCGCCCCGGTTGCCGCGCTGCAGGCCGTCTACGAGCGCTGGCGTGCGCCGCAGGTGCCGGGCTTGCCACCGCTCGCGAGCGGCTTTGTCGGGTATCTCGGCTGGGATACGGTGCGCGAGTTCGAACGGCTGGAGCACGGCCCCACGAACGGGCCCGGGTTGCCCACGCAGGGCCTGAGTTTCGTGTCCGAGCTCGTCGTGATCGACCACCGTGAGGGCAGCGTCGTCCTCCTGGCGAACGTCCTCAACGATGCCGCGCACGCCGACGGCCTCCCGGCGGGTGCGGCTGGCGTCGATGACGCCGACGCGCAGTGGGCGGACGCGCAGGCCCGCCTCGACGCACTCCAGGCGGCGCTTGCCGCGCCGGTCGCCTCGCCGCTCGGCGCGCTCGACCGCGACGCGATGCCGGATCCGGTGCGCCTCACCACCACCCCCGAGTACATGGCGGCCGTGGAGCTCGCGAAGCGTCACATCGTCGACGGTGACGTGTTCCAGGTGGTCCCGTCGCAGCGCTTCGACCAGGAATGCCTGGCGGACCCGCTCGACGTCTACCGGGTGCTCCGGCATCTGAACCCGAGCCCCTACCTGTACCTGCTGCAGCTCGAGGACGCCACGGGCACGCCGTTTGCGGTGGTCGGCTCGAGCCCGGAGGCGCTGGTGACCGTGCAGGAGGACGGGCACGTGCGCACGCACCCGATCGCGGGCTCGCGCCCTCGCGGGGCGACGGTCGAGGAGGATCAGCTCCACGAGCGGGAGCTGCTCGCGGACGAGAAGGAACGCGCCGAGCACCTCATGCTCGTGGACCTGGCCCGGAACGACCTCCTTCGCGCCTGCGAACCGGCCTCGGTGGAGGTCACCGAGTTCATGCGGGTGGAACGCTACAGCCACATCATGCACATCGTCTCGACCGTCGAGGGGCAGTCCCGGCCGGATCAGAGCCCGATCGACGTGTTCCGGGCGACGTTCCCGGCCGGCACCCTCTCGGGCGCGCCGAAGCCGCGCGCGCTCGAGATTATTGACGCGCTGGAGCCGGTGCGCCGCGGAGTGTACGGCGGGGTCGTCGGATACTTCGGGTTGGGCGGCGCGGCGGATCTCGCGATCGCGATCCGCACGGCCACGATCAAGGACGGCGTCGCGATGGTGCAGGCCGGTGCCGGAATTGTCGCGGACTCGGTTCCCGAGTCCGAGGATGCGGAGTGCCGCAGCAAGGCCGCCGCCCCGCTGCGGGCCATTGCGATCGCGAACACGCTGCACGAACTGAAGGGGGCGCACCATGCGCGCTAAGTTGCTGTCACTCGGAGGCATCGCGGTGGCCGGCGGCGTGGGCCTCATGGCTGGTGCACAGCCTTGGGTGTCGTTCATGCTCGACGGGACTCACGAGCTCGTCCCGGTGACCGGGCACGAGATCAACGCGGCGCTCTCCCCGGTGGCGATCGCGCTCGTCGCGGCCGCGCTGGCCCTGACGATCGCGGGACCCGTGTTCCGTCGTGTCCTGGGCGGGTTGGTGGCGCTGCTCGGCGCGGGCCTCGTCGCGCTCACTGCCGGGGTGATTGCCGCGCCGCTGACCGCCGTCACGAGCACCGTCACCGAACTGACCGGGATCAGTGGGACCGCGGCAACGGCGGCCGTCGTGTGGAGCCAGCTGTCCGTGTGGGCCTGGGTGAGCGTGGTGGCCGGAGTGGTCGCCGCGCTCATCGGGCTGCTGATCGTGTTCTTCGGTGGACGCTGGGCGACTGGCGGCCGAAAGTACGACACCGGTGCCGCGGCGAAGAAACGCGCGGACGGCGGTACCGACCGGATCTCGGACTGGGACGCGCTGAGCGATGGCGACGACCCGACCGCAGATATCCGCTAGGCTTGAGCTGTACAACCCCGTTCAGAGGAGATTCATGAGTACCCAGCACGGAGACCCCGGTCACGGTGATTCGCCAGCCGCATGGACGGCTGTCGTAGTGATGCTGCTTGGCGTCGCCGCCGGCACCGTCTTCTTCTTCCTGCACAACGCCACCATGGTGTGGGTGTGCGCCGGCATCGTCCTGGTGGGCGCAGTGTTGGGCTGGGTCCTCGCGAAGGCCGGGTACGGCGTCAACGGGCCCAAGTTCACCCCCAAGCCGCACGAGTAGAGTGCTCGAGCAACTGCTCGCGGGTTCCCTCGAGGACGCGCAGGCTCGCCGGGAGCTTCGGCCTACCGCTCAGGTGGAGGCCGAAGCTCTTCGGCGTGCCCCCGCGCTCGACGCGCTCGCGGCGCTCGCCCCCGCCGACCATATGAAGGTGATCGCGGAGGTGAAGCGCGCGAGCCCCTCGCGAGGGGATCTCGCGGAGATCGCGGAGCCCCAGACACTCGCCGCCCAGTACGAAGCCGGCGGTGCCAGCGTGGTGAGCGTGCTCACCGAGGAGCGGAAGTTCAAGGGCTCGCTGGCCGATCTCGACGCCGTGCGCAAGGCCGTGAGTATTCCCGTGCTCCGTAAGGAATTCATCGGGGACGAGTACCAGGTCCTCGAGGCGCGCGCCGCCGGGGCGGACCTCGTGCTGCTCATCGTGGCTGCGCTGCCGCAGGATCGGCTCGCCGCCCTGTACACCATGGTGCGCGAGCTGGGCATGACCCCGCTCGTCGAAGCGCACTCCGCCGACGAGGTGACGCGCGCCGTTGATCTGGGTTCGCAGCTGATCGGCGTGAATGCGCGGGATCTGCGCACCTTTGAACTTGATCGCGATCTGTTTGGCCGCGTGGCCGATCAGATCCCCGCCGGCGTGGTCCGTGTGGCCGAGTCTGCCGTGCTGGGCGTCGCCGACGTGCAGCACTACCGCGAGGCCGGCGCTGACGCCGTCCTGGTGGGGGAAGCGCTCGTCACCAGCGACCCTGTCGCGACGCTGCAGTCGTATCTCAGCGTCTGACCCTGAGGAACCACATGACACACCTGCCCGAGCCCGCATCGACGCCCGCTGAGGCCTCGGGCGGGCCAGTCTCGTCCCTGCGCGATCAGCACGGCCCCTTCTTCGGTGACTTTGGCGGCAGGTTCATGCCGGAATCGTTGATCGCTGCGATCGATGAGCTGACCGTCGCCTACGAGGCGGCCCAGGCGGATCCGGTCTTCCGTGCGGAGCTTGTGGAGCTCCTGGAGTCCTACGCGGGTCGGCCGTCCCCGATCACGGAGGTGCCTCGGTTCGCCGAGCACGCCGGCGGTGCGCGGATCTTCCTGAAGCGCGAGGACCTGAACCACACGGGTTCGCACAAGATCAATAACGTGCTCGGCCAGGCGCTCCTCACCCAGCGGCTCGGCAAACGCCGGGTCATCGCCGAAACCGGTGCGGGGCAGCACGGCGTCGCGACCGCGACCGCCGCGGCGCTCTTCGGGCTCGAGTGCACGATCTACATGGGCGAGGTGGACACCGAACGCCAAGCGCTCAATGTTGCACGGATGCGCCTGTTGGGTGCGGAAGTGATCCCGGTACGCACCGGGTCCCGCACGCTGAAGGACGCGATCAACGAGGCGTACCGCGACTGGGTCGCGTCGGTCGATCACACGAACTACATTTTCGGCACCGCCGCCGGCCCGCACCCGTTCCCCGCGATGGTGCGCGATTTCCAGAAGATCATCTCGGAGGAGGCGCGTGCGCAGCTCCTCGATCGCGTGGGCCGGCTGCCCGACGCGGTCGTGGCCTGCGTGGGCGGGGGATCGAACGCGATCGGCATGTTCGACGCGTTCCTCGACGACGCGGACGTCCGGATCTATGGCGTGGAAGCCGCGGGGGACGGCGTGGACACGCCCCGGCACGCCGCCTCGATCGAGCGCGGTCGCCCCGGCATTCTGCACGGTGCCCGCACCTTCGTGCTGCAGGACGAGGACGGCCAGACCGTCGAGTCCCACTCGATCTCGGCCGGCCTCGACTACCCGGGTGTGGGCCCGGAACACGCCTGGCTCGCGGACATTGGGCGCGCGGAGTACATCCCCGCCACCGATGACGAGGCAATGCAGGCGCTCCGGCTCCTCAGCCGCACCGAGGGCATCATCCCCGCGATCGAGTCGGCGCACGCCCTCGCGGGTGCGCTGCGACTGGGGCGCGAGCTGGGACCGGACGCGGTGATCGCGGTCAGCCTCTCCGGCCGCGGCGACAAAGACATGGCTACGGCGGGTCGCTACTTCGGCCTGTTCGACGACGATGCGGAGATTCAGGAATGAGCGCCACCACCCAGTCCCGCGTCGCGGCGACGATTCGCGCGGCGCAGGCGGAGCGGCGCGGTGCGCTGATCGGCTACCTCCCCGTCGGATTCCCCGATCTGGACACGAGCGTTGAGGCCGCCATCGCGATGGTGCACGCCGGCGTCGACGTGCTCGAGTTTGGCGTGCCCTACTCGGATCCCGTCATGGACGGCGCGATCATCCAGGAGGCCACGCAGACCGCGCTGGCCGGTGGGTTCCGGCTCGCGCACGTATTCGAGGCCGTGCGCCGCGTCCGCGAAGCGGTCGAGGTGCCGGTGCTCATCATGACCTACTGGAACCCGGTCATGCAGTACGGCGTGGAACGCTTTGCCGCGGACCTCGTCGCCGCCGGCGGTGCCGGGCTCATCACGCCCGACATCACCCCGGAGGCCGCCGCCGAGTGGATCGAGACGAGCGATCGGCACGGGCTCGACCGTGTGTTCCTCGCCGCACCGAGCTCGAGCGACGAGCGGCTCGCGCTCGTGGCCGCGTCGACGACCGGTTTTGTGTACACGGTCTCTACGATGGGGATCACTGGCGAGCGCGCCGAGCTGGACGCCGCGGCCCGCGGCCTCACCGCGCGGCTCCGGGCGCAGGGTGCCGAACTCGCCTGCGTGGGGATCGGCATCTCGACCGCGGAGCAGGTTGCGGCCGCGCTCGACTACGCCGACGGCGCGATCGTCGGGACCGCGTTCGTGCGCGCCCTCCGCGATGGCGGGGTTCCGCAGCTCGCGGAGACCGTGCGCCAGATCGCCGCGGGAACTGCCGCCCGCTAGAATGACCTTGACGGCCGCGCCTCCGGTGCGGCACCACCCGTAGCTTCCCGCGGCGTTGCCGCAGGCGAAAGAGGAGTGAATGATTCTCCCACTGAGCATCCCGAGCCCTGAGATGCAGTTTCTTCAGATCGGTCCGTTGCGGATCTATTTCTACGCGCTCTGCATCATTGTGGGGATCGTGCTCGCCGCGATCTGGACGGCGCGCAGGATCGGCCAGCGCGGCGGCGAACGCGGCGCGGTGTTTGACTTCCTCGTGTGGTCGCTCGTGCTCGGCATTGTCGGTGCGCGCCTGTACCACGTCGTGACGCACTGGGGCGATTACTTCGGGGCGGGCAAGAACCCGCTCGAGATCCTCGCGTTCTGGAACGGGGGCATCGCGATCTTCGGTGCGCTGATCGGCGGCGGCATCGGCGTGTTGATCGCCTCGAAGATCTCGGGCATCCGATTCTGGTCGTTCGCGGACGCGCTCGTACCGGGCCTCCTGCTTGCACAGGCCGTCGGCCGCCTGGGCAACTGGTTCAACCACGAGCTCTTCGGCGGCCCCACGACGCTGCCCTGGGGCCTGGAGATCGAGTCCAGCAACGCCGCCTTCCCGATCGGCCTGCCGGAGGGGACGCTGTTCCATCCGACCTTCCTGTACGAGGCTGCCTGGAACGTTCTGGGAATCATCGTGCTGCTCGCGATCGAGCGGAAGTGGCGCCCGCGCTGGGGCATGTTCTTCGCGATGTACCTCGTCTGGTACGGCATTGGCCGCGCCTTCACGGAGTCCCTGCGCGTCGACCCGAGCCTGCTCTTCCTGGGCATCCGCACCAACGTGCTCGCCGCGCTGCTCGCGATCGTGGTCGGCATCGTGATCTATGTCGTGCAGCGCCGACGCCACGTTGGCATCGAGACCTCGGTGTACCTGCCGGGGCGCAGCAACCCGCTTGACTCGGTGTTGACCGACACCGCAAATTCTGAGGAGTTTTACCACGTGCTCGATCACGGGGACCAGCCGGCCGGGGCAATTGCCGCCGCGCCCGCCGAGCCCGCGAGCGCTGCAGTGCCTGTGAAATCCGAATAACCAAGAAGGAGTGTAGATGCGCCACGCCAAGATCGTTGCCACCTGGGGCCCCGCGGTCTCCAGCTACGACCACACGCTCGAACTGATCCGAGCCGGTGTCAATGTCGCCCGGCTCAACATGTCCCACGGGACGTACAACGTGCACGAGGGAATTTACCGGAACATTCGGCGCGCTGAGATCGAGGTCGGCCGGCCGATCGCGGTCCTGGCGGACCTGCAGGGCCCGAAGATCCGGCTGGGCAAGTTCGAGGGTGGCCCGTACCAGCTTGAGGTGGGCGACGAGTTCGCGATCACGACCCGTGAGGTCGTGGGAACGCGCGAGCTGGCCGGCACAACGCACAAGGGTCTCCCCGGGGATGTGAAGCCCGGGGATCCGCTCCTCGTCGACGACGGCAAGGTGGCGTTGCGCGCGGTGCGCGTGACCGAGGACACGGTCTACACCACGGTGGAGGTCCCGGGTGCCGTGTCCAACAACAAGGGCATCAACCTCCCGGGCGTCGCCGTGAATGTTCCGGCGCTCTCCGAGAAAGACGAAGAAGACCTGCGCTGGGCTCTCGCGCTGGGCGCGGACTACATCGCGCTCTCGTTCGTGCGCAACGCGGCGGATATCACCCGCGTGCACGAGATCATGGACGAGGAAGGCACGCGCCTGCCGGTGATCGCCAAGATCGAGAAGCCGCAGGCCGTCGAGAACCTCGAAGAGATCGTCGCGGCGTTCGACGGCATCATGGTCGCTCGCGGTGACCTGGGCGTCGAGATGCCGCTCGAACGTGTTCCCGTGGTGCAGGCCGAGGCGGTCGCGCTGGCGCGCCGCAACGCGAAGCCCGTGATTGTGGCGACGCAGGTGCTCGAATCGATGATCGAGAACCCGCGCCCCACCCGCGCGGAGGCCTCCGACTGTGCCAACGCCGTGCTCGACGGTGCGGACGCGGTCATGCTGTCCGGCGAGACCAGCGTGGGTGCGTACCCCGTCGAAGCGGTCGCGACGATGGCGCGCATCATCGAGGCCACCGAGGAGCACGCGCTGGACCGGATCGAGCCGCTCGGTGCCGAGCCTCGCAGCCAGGGCGGTGCGCTCACCCTCGCCGCCTCCGAGGTCGCCGACTTTATCGGTGCGCGCTACATTTGCGTCTTCACGGAGTCCGGCGACACCGTGCGCCGCATGTCGCGCCTGCGCCGGCCGATTCCGATTCTCGGCTTCACGCCCGACGCGAACACGCGCCGGCGCATGGAGCTCACCTGGGGTGCCCGCAGCTACGAGGTGCCGCGCGTCGACAGCACCGATGAGATGTTCGCGCAGGCCGACCAGCTGCTGCTCGAGAAGTCGCGCGCGCAGATTGGCGAGAAGGTCGTCATCATCGCCGGGTCCCCTCCCGGGATCGTCGGCACCACGAACACGCTCCGGATCCACCGCATGGGGGAGACGACCGGGCAGCTGCCCGAGGCCGGGCCCCGCAAGCACACGCTGCAGGGCGAAGGCGCGTAGTGTTCGGGCGTGCTGCAGCCGGGGTCGGGCGACCGACCTCGGCGTGGCGGGGCCGGAGTGCGATCGCGCGCGCCGGGGCCGCCACCGTGCTCGCCACGGCGCTGCTCGGCGTCACCGCCTGCGCGCCGGAACCGGGTGAGGAGACGGCCCCGCCGAGGCCCACGACAAGCTCCCCGACGACCGAAGCGCCGACGACCCAAGCGCCGACGACCGAAGCGCCGACCCCGACGACCGCGCCGGATCCGTTTGCTGCGCCGATCACCTTTCCTGCGTGCGCCGATCTCATTTCTCCCGAGCAGGCGCGGGAGCTGAGCGGCCAGGCAAACTTCACGCTGTTCGAGGATGATGTTGCCGCGATGCTCACGCAGCAGGCGACGGACATGATCTTTGGCCCGGCGACGCTCACCGCGCTCGAGCAGGCGGATCCGCTGCTGCGGTGCAGCTGGGGGATCCCGAGCAGCTCCGCGAGTGTCACGCTGCTGATGGGAGTGCTTCCCGCGGCGACCCGGACCGAGTTCCGCGCCGCGCTCGACGCCTCCGACTTCCAGCAGGACACGGTCGGCGACGTCGCGCGGTACACGCTCGTGACGCCCGGGGGGATTGCCACGGTGGTGCAGCGGAACCACTTCGTCGGCGACCTCTGGGTCGCCGAGGTCGGCACCGCGAGCGGCGAGTTTGGGCCGCCCGCGATCGAGGCGATCCGCGCGGCGAATACGCCGTAGGCGTGCCACTCACTGCACACAGAAACGGCTCGATTCCCCGCGGGGAACCGAGCCGTTTCTGTTGCTCTGGGGCGCTCGCGCTAGCGGGCGCGGCCGTGCTGCGCGGCGATCGGGCAGTCGAACGGATCCCGTGCGGCGAGTCCCACCCGGTTCAGGTACCGGATCACGATCCCGTATGACTGCAGCAGCGAGGTCTCCGTGTACGGGACGTCGAGCGTGCGGCAGTGTTCCTTCACGATCTGGCTGGCCTTCGCGAGGTGCGGGCGCGCCATGCTGGGGAACAGGTGGTGTTCGATCTGATAGTTCAGTCCGCCCATGAGCCACGTCGCCCACCAGCCGCCGCGAATGTTGCGGGAGGTGCGGACCTGCTTCGTGAAGAAGTCGAGGCGTGCGTCGTGCGCGATCACGGGCATGCCCTTGTGGTTGGGGGCGAACGAGGCGCCCATGTAGACGCCAAAGATCGCGAACATGACGCCCAGGAATGCGAAGGCCTTCCCGAGCGGCAGTAGCACGAAGATCGGGGTGAGGAAGAGCACGAAGCGCCCGATGATGAGCGACAGCTCGATCCAGCGCCCCTTCACTGGGGTGCGGCTGCACAGGTGCTTGAGGCCGTGCAGGTGCAGGTTGAGCCCTTCGAGCGTGAGGAGCGGGAAGAACAGCCAGCCCTGACGCTTCGTGAGGGCACGGACGAAACCGCGCGACTGTGCGGCGCTCTCCTCCACGAACGAGATGGTATCGGTCTCGATGTCCGGGTCCTTGCCGATCCGGTTCGGATTCTGGTGGTGTCGGGAGTGCTTGGAGTCCCACCAGGAATAGCTCATGCCGATGAATCCCATGAGCCCGCGGGCAAGCCGATCGTTCGCGGGGCCGGTCGCCAGGATGACCCGGTGCGCGGCCTCGTGCGCGACGAACCCGATCTGCGTGAGCACGATGGCGAGTGCGGCGGCGATGAGGAGCTGGAACCAGCTGTCACCCAGCAGGATGAACCCCGTGATGACGCCGCCCAGTGCGAGTGCGATTCCGACGCCGACCAGCGCGTAGAAACCCGGAGCACGGCGCAGGAGCCCGGATTCCTTGGCGATCTGCGACACCTCCCGGTAGGCCTTCGCGACGGGCGGGAAGTCCCCGGTCTTCGCGCGGGTCGGCCGCAGCGGCCCGAGCCCCGAGAGCGCGGGGGGAGAGGTTAACGTCATCGTACGGCCACCGTTCTATTGGCGAGCTCAGTACGAACTCGGCAGCACAGCCAAGGGCGGTTGCCGATCGCTCCCCCGAGCCTACTCACGTGCACATGCGAATCCCGGGATACGGTGCGGATTCACGGGTGCCGAAACAGGCGTACCCTGGAAACATGAACACGCAGCGCAACCGATTCTTCACCGCAAGTACCGCCTGGATGGTCGGGGCGATCATCGTGTGCGGCGGCATCGGAACCGCGATCGGCATCGCCATGGGGCTCGTCGGCATGGGAATCGGCGTCGGCGTTGCGATCGGTGCGGTCGTGGGATTCATTGGCGGGATGCCGAGCGGCGAGGCCGAGGGAGAAACTGAGTCCGAGCTATCCTTGCCCCATGAATGATGCGGTTCCGGTCGGTACCTTCTGGTTCACGCTTGCCCTGATCAATGCCGGGCTGGCTGAACAGAAGGGGCGTTCCCGGCTAGCATGGTTCGTCGTGAGCCTGTTCTTCGGGCCCATTGCGACAGCGCTCATTGTGGTGTGGGAACGCCCGGACTCGACCGCGGAGACGTGGGGCGACACGATCGCGCGGTACCGGATGGCGAAGCGGGCGGAGCGCCGTGCGAAGCGGGACGCGGAGGTCCCCGCCGGCTCGCGCAACCAAAACACTGGACAGTGACCAATATTGGTGTATGGTCTGAACACGCAGTCATCGTGCATTCGAGGGGGAACGTCATGGCCGCAGGACCAGGCACTCACGCCGCCGCCGAGGCGTACGGCACGCGGGCCGCAACGTCGGCGTTGACCTCGGGTATCGCAAGCATCGTGCTCCTGGTGCTGTTTTTCACCCCCTGGTTCGGGGCATACCTCTGCTATGCAAGCATCGCCCTGGGGGCCTTCGGCGTCGTGGTCGGTATCGGTGCACTGAGGCGGCGGCAGCCGAAGCGCCTCGCGGTAACAGGTCTCGTGCTGGGCTCGATCAGTGCGGTGGTGGGTATCGGACTTATCGTGTTTGCGCTGGTGTTTGGTGGTGCGATCCAGATGTAGGGCTCATGTCCGAGGCCTCCCGGCGAGTCGCCCATCCGGAAATACCGAAGGCCCCGCCTCCCCAGTGTTTCGTGGGGGAGTCGGGGCCTTCGCCTGTGGTGCCGGATGCGGGACTCGAACCCGCACGTCTTTCGACAACGCATTTTGAGTGCGCCGCGTCTGCCAATTCCGCCAATCCGGCCGGACCGTGCGTGTTCCCAGCCGGGGCGCGGCTGAGCAACAGAGACCACCTTAGCGCAGCGGAGCGCGTCCGCGCGCACGAACGCGCCGCCACGCCCGCGCGAACCGCGAAGCTGGGCAGAACCGCCGATGAATTCAGGGAAACGTGGTGCCAAATGTCGTAAGCTGAAAGGGTGAATGACCAAAGCACTGCATCGAACACCCCGCGCCGCGTCGTCGTTGCGGAAGACGAGTCCCTGATCCGCCTCGACATTGTCGAGACGCTGCGCGACAACGGCTTTGACGTGGTCGGTGAAGCCGGCGACGGCGAGACCGCGGTCAAGCTTGTCGAGGAGCTCCGTCCCGACCTCGTTGTGATGGACGTCAAGATGCCCCAGCTCGACGGAATTTCCGCGGCCGAGCGCATCAACAAGCAGCAGCTCGCCCCTGTCGTGCTGCTCACGGCGTTCAGCCAGCGTGAGCTCGTGGAGCGCGCCAGCGAGGCGGGTGCCCTGGCCTACGTGGTGAAGCCCTTCACGCCGGCGGATCTGCTCCCCGCGATCGAGATCGCGCTCTCGCGGTTCCAGCAGATCGTCACGCTCGAGAACGAGGTCGCCGATCTCGCCGAGCGTTTCGAAACCCGCAAGCTTGTCGACCGCGCCAAGGGCATCCTGAACGACAAGATGGGCCTCAGCGAGCCCGATGCGTTCCGCTGGATCCAGAAGGCCTCGATGGACCGCCGCCTCACCATGCAGGACGTGGCGAAGACGATCATCGACCAGCTCGGCACCAAGAAGGACTGAGTCAGGTCACACCCCGCACGGCCACACGAACGCCCCGGATCCCTCACGGATCCGGGGCGTTGTGCGTCCGGGCATCGGTGGGTTATCCCGCGATGCGCTTGTAGAAGTTCGTGATGCGCACCGTGGAGCAGCGCTGGCCCTGATCGTTGGTGATCACGATCTCGTGGACGGCGACGCTGCGGCCCAACTTGATGGGCGTGCACACGCCCGTGACCATGCCCGTGCGGGCCGAGCCCGTGTGCGTCGCGTTGATGTCGAGCCCGACTGCGACGTGCCCCTCGGGTGCGACAAGGTTTGCGTGCATGGACCCCAGCGTCTCGCCGAGCACCACGTAGGCACCCCCGTGCATGAGCATGATGGGCTGTGTGTTGCCCTCAACCGGCATGACGGCCACCGCGCGCTCGGTGGTGAACTCCGTGAACTCGACGCCCATCGTGGTCGCGAGGGCACCAATGCCGCGTTCGCGCAGGTAGTCGAGCTGATCCGCGGCGGCCGCAGGGGTGGGGGTGGGGGTGGCGTGCTGAGTCATCGTGGTGAGAGGCCTTCCGGATGGGACGTGTCGCGTCGCACGCGCCCGCGTGAAACTCGACCGTGTGAACGTCGGTGGTGACTTGTAGGCTTGACGTGTGTCGAATACGCCTCAGCCTACCCTCATGATCATCGACGGCCACTCGCTGGCCTTCCGCGCCTTTTACGCGCTCCCGGTCGACAGTTTTCAGACCCAGACGGGGCAGCACACGAACGCCATTCACGGCTTCATCGCGATGCTGATCAATCTGCTCAGCAACGAAACCCCCGACGCGCTTGCGGTGGCCTTCGATATTTCGCGCCACTCATTCCGTACCGAGGAGTACCCCGAGTACAAGGGCACGCGCGGCGAGACGCCCGTCGAGTTCAAGGGACAGATCCCGCTGCTGCAGGAGGCCCTGCACACCATGGGGATCACCACCATCGAGAAGGAGGGGTACGAGGCTGATGACATCCTCGCGACCCTCGCGACGCGCGCGGCCGATGCCGGGTACCGCGTGCTCGTGGTCAGCGGCGACCGCGACACGATCCAGCTCGTGGATGACCGGATCACCCTGCTCTACCCGTCCAAGCAGGGCGTCAGCGAGCTCACCCGCTATGACGCGGAGAAGGTCATGGAGCGCTACGGCGTGCGCCCCGAGCAGTACCCCGAGATCGCGGCACTCGTGGGCGAGACCAGCGATAACCTGCCCGGCATCCCGCGCGTCGGGGAAAAGACCGCGGTCAAGTGGATCAACCAGTTCGGCTCACTCGAGGAGATCCTGCGCCGGCAGGACGAGGTCGGCGGCAGGGTGGGCGAAAGCCTGCGAGAGCACGCGCACCTCGCGGAGCGCAACCGCCGCCTCAACCGGCTGGTGCGCGACGTGGAACTCGGCATTGAGCTCGACGAGCTGAAGCGCGGCGAGATCGATATGGCCGCGGTGCAGGAGATGTTCGCGAAGCTCGAGTTCCGCACGCTGCTGCAGCGCGTGGGGAAGCTCGCCGGCGCCGAGGTGCCGACGGGCGGGGCCACGTCCGCGGCCACCCCGCTCGCGCCCGAGCGGCCGGCCGCGAAGCTGCTGATCGACGAGGAACTGGGGGACTGGCTCGCCAAGGCGGACACTCCGGCGCTCGTGATCCAGCACAGCGACGCCGGATTCGAAGTGGGCGCCGCGACCCCCGAGTCCGCGGTGCGCTTCCAGTGGATCCCGGGTGGGCGCGACTACGCGCAGTTCGAGGAGTGGCTCGCCTCCGACGCCCCGAAGGTGTTCTTCGACGCGAAACGCCAGATCCGCGCGGCGGACGCGGCGGGCGTACGCATCGGCGGGATCGCGGGCGACCTGCTGCTCGCCGCCTACCTGCTGCGCCCGGCGACCCCGGAGAAGACCATCGCGGAGGCCGTGTTCCGGTTCCTCGGCGAGCAGGTCCCCGAGGGCGACCCGAACCAGCTCGTGCCCGAGGAGGGCAGCGCAGCCGATGCGGCCGCCCTCGCCTGGTACGTGGTGCGCGCACACGCGGCAGCCGTGAGCCGCTTCCCGGATCGCACGGGGGACATCTACGCGGACATCGAGTTGCCGCTGGTCCCGGTGCTCGCAGACCTGGAGCAGCGCGGCGTTGAGATCGACCTCCCGCTGTTCGAGGCGCATCACGCCGAGCTGACCGAGCGTGTCACGAGTCTCGAGCAGGAGGCCTTCGCCGCGATCGGGCACGAGGTCAACCTGTCCTCCCCGAAGCAGCTCCAGGTCGTGCTGTTCGAAGAGCTGGACATGCCCAAGACCCGCAAGACGAAGAGCGGCTACACGACCGACGCCGCGGCGCTTGCCGATCTGCAGCAGAAGAGCCCGCACCCGTTCCTGGGGGCCCTCCTCGCGCACCGCGACGCGAACAAGCTGCGGCAGATGGTCGAGACGCTGATCAAAGCGGTGCAGCCGGACGGGCGGATCCACACAACCCTCGTGCAGACGGGCTCGAGCACGGGGCGGCTCGCCTCCACGGATCCGAACCTGCAGAACATCCCGGTGCGCTCCGAGGAGGGCCGTCGGATCCGCGAGGGCTTTATCCACTCGGCCGACTTCGAGACGCTGATGACGGCCGACTACTCGCAGATCGAGATGCGGATCATGGCGCACCTCTCGGGCGACGAAGGCCTCATCGAGGCGTTCAACGCGGGGGAGGACCTCCACCGCTTCGTGGGCGCCCGGATCTTCGGCGTTCCGCCGGAGGAGGTCACGAGCGAGATGCGCGCGAAGGTGAAGGCGATGTCCTACGGCCTCGCGTACGGGCTGTCCGCGTTCGGCCTGTCGAAGCAGTTGGGGATCTCGGCCGCTGAGGCCAAGCAGCTGATGACGGACTACTTCGAGCGGTTCGGCGGGGTGCGCGACTACCTGCGCTCCGTGGTGGATCAGGCGAAGCGCGACACCTTCACCGAGACGATTTTCGGACGCCGCCGGCCGTTCCCGGACCTCGCAAGCCCCAACCGGATCCTGCGCGAGAACGCGGAGCGCGCGGCGCTCAACGCGCCAATCCAGGGTTCGGCGGCGGACATCATCAAGATCGCGATGATCGGGGTCGAACGCCGCATGCGCGCCGCCGAGCTGCGCTCGCGCATGCTGCTGCAGATCCACGATGAGCTCATGTTCGAGGTCGCCGCCGGCGAATGGGACCAGCTCGAAGCCATCGTGCGCGAGGAGATGGCGGGGGCCGCCGAACTCGACGTGCCGCTCGAGGTGCAGGTGGGCCACGGCACGAACTGGAACGCCGCCGCGCACTAGCGGCACCCGGGGAACCGCGTGATTCCGGGACTGGCCGAACGGTCGAGTCCCGGAATCACGCGGTTCTTCGCATTCCTGACCGCCCTTCCTGCTGAGATGGACTCATGACCTCCGAAACTTCCAAACGCGACCTCGGCCGCTTCGTGAGCGAGCGCCGCCGCGCGCTCGGCATCACCCAGCGCGAGCTCGCGGCCCGCCTCCACGTCACCGAATCCGCGGTATCCAAATGGGAACGCGGGCTCTCATACCCCGACATCACGCTCGTGCAGTCGCTCGCGGCGGAGCTCAATGTGAGCGGCAACGAGCTCATCAGCGCGAGCGAGGACCATGAGGGCCGCGCCGTGCAACGCGACGCCCGCGCCTACCGGGGGTGGCGGTCCGCGATTCTGTGGACCACCGGGATCGCGTATGCGGTGACCCTCCTCACCTGCGTCATCGTGAACCTCTCGGTGTCGCACACGCTGAGCTGGTTCTGGATCGTGCTCGCCGCCGTCGCCCTCGCGTTCTCGCTCACCACGCTCCCGCTGCTCCCGATCCCGCAGCGCGGGTGGAGCGCGCTCGGCGGAGCCGCCGTCAGCCTCGCGGCGCTGCTCCTAATCGTCCGCGCGCAGCACGCCCCCGGGGCATGGATCTGGATCGTGTTCGCGGCGGTCCTGTTCGGGCTCGTGTGCGTGTTCGCGCCGATCCTGCTCCGCTCTGCGAGCTTGCCGCACCCCGTGAACCGGCACCTGACGGTGCTCTCCCTCGCGATCAGCACGGTCGCGCTTGCCCTGCTGCTGCTCGTCATCGCCCTCGTGACCGGACGCCCCGAGCTGTGGGCGTGGCCGATGCTTCCGCTCGCGGGAATCGGGTGCGCGCTCGTGTGGGCGATCGCGCTCGCGATCCGGTACCTTCCCGGGTCCGGGTGGATCTCCGCGGCGGTCGTCGCCCTCATCGTCGCGGTCGCCGCCCCCGCCATCAACTGGGCCGTGGACCGCGTGCTGGGCGTGCGCTGGACCTGGGCGCCGGATCTGCTGCGCTGGGACAGCGCCGTGCTCGAGTCGAACATCCTGCTCCTCATCGCACTGGCGGCGGTGGCCGTTGCGGTCGCCTGCGTCCTCGCCGCCGCGGTGTCCGGGCCGGCGGCGAAACGCCGCGAATCACGGCTTGCCCGCGGGTCACATCCCGAGGTATGATGAACCGTCACATTTGTGGCGACTCAACCATGTCCACATGCGAGTCGAGCGCCTCACCCTCCGCGAGAGTCATCTCACGGAAACCGGGGAATCACGCGCGCCTCGCCTGAATATCCTGTCCATTCTGGAGACCAATTACATGACGAACGCAACGACCACGAGCAAGCAGGTCGCAGTAAACGACATCGGCTCAGCCGAAGACTTCCTTGCAGCGGTCGAACTGACCATTAAGTCCTTCAACGACGGCGACCTCATCGAGGGCACCGTTGTGAAGATTGACCGCGACGAGGTCCTCCTCGACGTCGGGTTCAAGACTGAGGGTGTCATTCCCTCCCGCGAACTTTCCATCAAGCACGACGTGGACCCGGATGAGGTCGTCCAGGTCGGCGACTCGGTCGAGGCGCTCGTTCTCCAGAAGGAGGACAAGGAAGGTCGCCTGATCCTGTCGAAGAAGCGCGCTCAGTACGAGCGTGCATGGGGCGACGTGGAGAAGATCAAGGAGAACGAGGGCGTCGTCACCGGCACCGTCATCGAGGTCGTCAAGGGCGGCCTCATCGTTGACATCGGGCTCCGTGGCTTCCTCCCCGCTTCGCTCATCGAGCTGCGCCGCGTGCGCGACCTCACCCCGTACCTGGGTCAGGAGATCGAAGCGAAGATCCTCGAGCTCGACAAGAACCGCAACAACGTGGTCCTCTCGCGCCGTGCCCTCCTCGAAGAGACGCAGTCCGCGACGCGCTCCTCGTTCCTCGCCGAGCTCAAGCCCGGCCAGGTCCGCAAGGGTGTCATCTCCTCGATCGTCAACTTCGGTGCGTTCGTTGACCTGGGCGGCGTTGACGGCCTCGTGCACGTCTCCGAGCTCTCCTGGAAGCACATCGAGCACGCCTCCGACGTCGTCGAGGTGGGCCAGGAAGTCACCGTCGAGGTGCTCTCCGTCGAGCTGGATCGCGAGCGCGTGTCGCTGTCGCTGAAGGCAACGCAGGAGGACCCCTGGCAGGTCTTCGCGCGCACCCACGCGATCGGTCAGATCGCCCCGGGTGTCGTCACGAAGCTCGTTCCGTTCGGCGCGTTCGTTCGCGTTGCCGACGGCATCGAGGGCCTCGTGCACATCTCCGAGCTGTCGGGTCAGCACGTTGAGCTTGCTGAGCAGGTCGTTTCGGCCGGCCAGGAAGTCTTCGTCAAGATCATCGACATCGATCTGGATCGCCGCCGCATCTCGCTCAGCCTCAAGCAGGCGAACGATGGCGTCGACCCCGAGGGCACCGAGTTCGATCCCGCACTCTACGGCATGACCACCGAGTACGACGAGAACGGCGAGTACAAGTACCCCGAGGGCTTCGATCCTGAGACGCAGGAGTGGAAGGAAGGCTTCGAGTCGCAGCGCGAGAAGTGGGAGCAGGAGTACGCTGCTGCCCAGGAGCGTTGGGAAGCACACAAGAAGCAGGTTGCTGCCTCGCTCACCGAGATCATCGCGGCTCCGGCTGCCTCGGAGACCGGCGGGTCCTCCTTCTCCAGCGACTCGGCTTCGGCCGGTGCGCTCGCTGACGACGCGGCACTCGCTGCGCTGAAGGCACAGCTCGAGGGCAACTAACCCTCAGGCAGTTCGCAGGCCCGGTCACCGTCACGGTGGCCGGGCCTGCGGCGTTCCCGGGCGCGTGCGTGTCATCCATGGGTGAGTTTCCGGGGCATCACACGCGCGAAGCCCCGGAAACTCACCCTTCGATGCGTACGGGACGGGCGGTGCGTTCCCGGCGGGCGCGGCGCAGCCGCCGCACGAGCCAGACCACGATGCCCACGAGCAGGACGAGGGCGAGCACGGGCACCACGACGGCCAGGATCGTGAGTGCCACCGCGCCGAGGTCCTCGAAAACGCTCGCCACCGCGGCGCCCGCGCCCGCGGTCATCACGTTCAGGACTGGGCGTGCCACCGCCTTCAGGATGTGCGGCACGAGCGCGATCCCGATGCCGAGCACAAACGGCCAGATCTGACCGGAGGAGACGAAGGCCGCCGGATCCTGCACCGCCACCGTGTCGCTCGCGGCACCCGCCGCAAACACCATGCCGCCAGATGCGGGGCGCACCACGCTCTGGAGCACGTCGTTGACCGTGTCGAGCGCGGGGACCTTGTCGACGAGCACCTCGATGAGCAGCAGCAGCCCGAGGATTCCGAGCGACCACTCGTTCTCGAGCCAGCCCCATCCGGCGGGGAGCTGCACCAGCTCGGTGAAGCGTGAGAGCAGCCCGAGTCCGAGCAGCGGAACATACGCGTTCAGACCCGCGGAAGCGGCGAGCGTCGCGCCGGTGATGAGCTCGAGCATGGTTCTCCTCGCGTGGCCGGGTGGCTCTCTGCCGCTACGCTAACACCATGACGGTGATTGCACTCACCGGAGGGATCGCCTCCGGCAAATCCACGATCGGACGCCGGCTTGCGGAGCTCGGGGCGTCGCGCATCGACGCGGATCAGCTCGCGCGTGACGCGGTGGCCCCGGGCACGCCGGGCCTCGCGCGAGTGGCCGAGCGCTTCGGGGCGGATCGGATCCTCACCGCGGCGGGGGAGCTCGACCGCGCGGCGCTCGGGGCGATCGTGTTCCAGGACGCCGCGGCGCTGCAGGACCTGAACGGGATCGTGCACCCCGAGGTTGCGCAGTTGTACGCGGCGGCGGTCGCGGGGGCGCGGGCCGCGAACCCGGACGGACTCATCGTGTACGAGATTCCGCTGCTCGCCGAGACCGGCCGGGCGGGGGAGTTCGACCTCGTGGTCGTCGCCGACGCGCCCGAGGAGGTGCGGATCGCCCGCATGGTGGAGCTGCGCGGCATGACGGAGGAGGACGCGCGGCGCCGGATCGCGCAGCAGGCCACCGCCGAGGAACGGCTCGCCATTGCCGACGTGGTCATCGACACCTCCGGAACTGAGGCTGACACGCTCGCGCAGGTTGACGCACTGTGGGCGCGGCTCGCGGAGGAGCGACGGGCGTAGCGGGCCGCCGCGGGGCGCGGGACTAGGCCCGGGCGATCTCCGCGAACCAGTCGAGCTGCAGCTGGGCGATGAACGCGATGACCAGGACGGTCACCAGGATCATCACCCAGGACCAGGATGCGAGCTGCTGGAACAGGCTTCGGGTGCGCTCCGAGGCGGGGATGTCGCCGGCCGCGATGGGGCGGAACGCGCTCACCCAGAACAGGGGGATCGTGACGGCCCACACCACCATGCACCACGGGCACAGGGTGCCGAGGCTGAACACGCTCTGCGTGAACAGCCAGATCACGAACACGAACGCGCCGAGCAGGCCCAGCTGGTAGACGCGCCAGAACCACGGGGCGAAGGTGGCCCCGGCAAGCAGCGCGACGCCCACGAAGATCGGTGCCATGAAGCCGGCAACACCGATGATGGTGTTGCTGAAGCCGAACAGCGAGCCCTGCCAGGAGTCCATATTCGGGCCGCAGGTGACGAGGATGCTGACCGCGCAGTTGGGCACATAGCCCGGCTCGGCGAGCGTCTTAATGTACTCGGTGAGCAGCTCCCAGGATGCGAACAGGCCGATGGCCCCCGCGATGATGGTGAACAGTGCGAAGCCGACGGGGCGCTTCACGGTGCGAGGTTCAAGGCTCATGTCGCCGATCCTACTGCGACTGCCTGCATGCCCAGGTGTGAGCCGCGTGACTGCGGTGCGTGGTGCAGCGTCTTCGCGGGATCCGGCACGGTTTCTGCGGTTTTTCAGTGGACCGTGACATAATGAAGTGCGGTGTGAGGACCCTGGAACGGGCCCAACACGCACAGTCTTATGGCGACCGTTGGTTGTCACCGGTCCAAGAGCGACCGAGCGCGAGTGGACGACACTCGCGGAGAACCGCACGCACGGCACCCCCGTGCGACGAAGAATTGCCGGAGCAGGTCAGGCTTTCTCCGGGCATAAGGAGACACCAGCAATGGTGAAAGACACCACATCAGAACAGAACGACGAATCGCAGCAGCCTGCGGAACCCGAAGTGATCGCGGACGCCCAGGACGCCCCCGACGCGAGCGAGGACACCGGCGCGCCCGAGGCGGCATCGGAGCACTCCGACGCCCCCGCCGAGGACACGGCCGGTGCGGAGCCGGCGGCTCCCACGCCGCAGCTGGTCCTGCCCCTCGCGGACATGACCCCCGCTGAGCGCTTCCGTGCCACCACCCGGCTGATCTTCCTCGCCCCCGACGTCCCGCCGATCCCGCCGCGTCCGCGACGGAGCGAACTCCGGCCGAGCGAACTGCGGCAGCTCGACGAGATCCTCGATCAGCGCTTCGACACCGATACGCAGACGGAGGATCGTGACACGGCGTCGTCTTCTCGCCGCACCCGCCGGCGCTCGGGCGGCACTGAATCGCACAGTGAGGACGAGGCCCCCCGGCGCCAGCAGCGCCAGGCACCGGTAATCACCGAACCGCAGCGCATTAAGGGATCCACTCGGCTCGAGGCAAAGAAGCAGCGCCGCCGGGACGGACGCGACGCGGGGCGTCGCCGCGTGGTCATCACGGAGTCCGAGTTTCTTGCCCGCCGCGAGTCCGTCGACCGCGAGATGATCGTGCGCACCACCGCGGACCGCGTCCAGATCGGGGTGCTTGAGGACAAGGTGCTCGTTGAGCACTACGTGGCGCGCTCCAGCGAGAGCTCGCTCATCGGCAACGTGTACCTGGGGCGCGTCCAGAACGTGCTGCCCAGCATGGAGGCCGCGTTCGTGGACATCGGCCGCGGCCGCAACGCCGTGCTCTACTCCGGTGAGGTCGACTGGTCGGAGTTCGAGGGCGGCAACACCGCGCGCAAGATCGAAAACGCCCTGAAGCCGGGCGATCAGATCCTGGTGCAGGTCACGAAGGATCCCGTGGGCCACAAGGGTGCGCGGCTCACGAGCCAGATCTCGCTGCCGGGTCGCTTCCTGGTGTACGTGCCGGGCGGCGCGATGAACGGCATCTCGCGCAAGCTCCCGGACACGGAGCGAGCGCGCCTGAAGAAGATCCTCAAGGAGGTGCTCCCGAGCGGCGCGGGCGTGATCGTGCGCACGGCGGCCGAGGGTGCCACCGAGGAACAGCTGACGCACGACGTGCAGCGACTGACGCGCCAGTGGGAGTCGATCCAGAAGCGCGTCGCGAAGGGCGGCGGCCCCGTGCTGCTGCACTCCGAGCCGGACATGCTGATCAAGATCATCCGCGACGTCTTCAACGAGGACTTCCAGCGGCTGCTGATCTCGGGCCAGGACACCTACACGGTGATCGAGAACTACCTCTCGCAGGTCGCGCCGGATCTCCTGACGCGCGTGGAGCGCTACGACGGCGAGCGGGACGTGTTCGACGAGTACCGCGTCACCGAGCAGATCGCGAAGGCGCTGGATCGCAAGGTCTGGCTGCCCTCGGGCGGCTCCCTGGTGATCGACCGCACCGAGGCGATGACCGTCGTCGACGTGAACACCGGCAAGTTCGTGGGTTCCGGGGGCAACCTCGAGGAGACCGTCACGAAGAACAACCTCGAAGCCGCCGAGGAGATCGTGCGCCAGCTGCGCCTGCGCGACATCGGCGGGATCATCGTGGTCGACTTCATCGACATGGTGCTCGAGTCGAACCGTGATCTCGTGCTGCGCCGGATGGTGGAGTGCCTGAGCCGGGACCGCACGAAGCACCAGGTTGCCGAGGTGACCTCGCTGGGCCTCGTCCAGATGACGCGGAAGAAGCTCGGCCTCGGACTGCTCGAATCGTTCAGCGAGCCCTGCGACGTGTGCGCGGGCCGCGGCATCATCGTGCACCACGAGCCCGTGTCCCGGCATCGGAGCGAGGCACCCGCGCGGAGCTCGAAGCGTGGCCGCGGACAGCAGCAGCATCAGGCACCGCAGCAGGAGACGAAGTCGCAGGCGCACGCCATTTCCGACGGTGCGAAGAACATGCTCGCCCAGGTCGCAGCCTCGACCCTCCCCGCGAAGGACGAGACCCACGTCGAGGCAACGCCCGCGGCGACGAGCTCGGATGTCCCGAGTGCGAGCGCCGGGAGTGCGCGCCGCGGCTCGCGTGCGACCGGCCGGGTGTCCACGCGCCCGGCGCGGCAGGCCGACGCGGATCCGCAGGAGAGCGCGCCGCGTTCGGGGGCGAGCTTCGGGGGAGCCACGGGCTCGACCACCTCAGCCGCCCCGACCGGCGGCGGCAACCTGCTCGACTCCGTGCTGAACGCCCTTCCGGACGCGCCGAGCGCGGGATCCGGCCGGGCCCGAAGCCGGCGCGTGTCGACCGCTCCGCTCCGCGGGGGCAGCGAGTCGCGCGCCGATGAGGCGCAGGCGGCCCAGCTCGCCCTGGCCGAGGCGCTCGAGGCGACGGTGCGCCGAAAAGAGTCGGATCAGGGATGACACGCGGGTGCGCCTATTTGACCATCGAGCGCACATCGAGATATTATTGAGCGTTGGCGCTGCTCTGGCGGCGACACCTCAGACTTCGAAGTCCGGCACGGCCGCGCTTCGACACGCAGGACAATCCTCAAGAAAAGGGTGACAAGTGGTTTACGCAGTAGTGCGCACAAGCGGCCGTCAGGAGAAGGTCGAGGTTGGCTCGATCATTACCGTCAATCGTGTGGCAGGTGACGCAAAGGGCAAGCTCGAGCTGCCCGCCGTCCTGCTCGTCGACGGTGAGAAGGTCACGACCGACTCGGCAGCGCTCGCCAAGGTGAAGGTTACGGCTGAGGTCCTCGACGACCTGCGCGGCCCGAAGATCGTCATCCAGCGCTACAAGAACAAGACCGGCTACAAGAAGCGCCAGGGGCACCGTCAGGATCTGACGCGCCTCAAGGTCACCGGCATCAAGTAACTTTTCCAGGCACTACCGAAGGAGTAGAGACTCATGGCATCCAAGAAGGGCGTGGGCTCCAGCAAGAACGGTCGCGATTCGAACGCGCAGCGCCTCGGCGTAAAGCGTTTCGGTGGCCAGCAGGTCAACGCGGGCGAGATTCTCGTCCGTCAGCGCGGAACTCGGTTCCACCCCGGCGCGAACGTCGGGCGCGGCAAGGACGACACCCTGTTCGCTCTTGCAGCGGGGGCAGTCGAGTTTGGCGCGAAGGGCGGCCGCAAGGTCGTCAACATCGTTTCCGCAGCCTAACTTAGGCGATTCGACGGCGAGGCGGGCTTCGGCTCGCCTTTTGCCGTATCTAGCGAAGGATTTCTCAGCATGGTGACATTCGTTGACCAGGTGCAGGTGCACCTCCAGTCCGGTCGTGGCGGAAACGGGTGTGTTTCAGTCCGGCGTGAGAAGTTCAAGCCACTCGCGGGCCCAGACGGTGGTGCCGGCGGTGACGGTGGCGACATCGTCATCCTCGCCGACCCGCAGGTCACGACCCTGCTCGAGTACCATCGCCGGCCCCACCGTGTCGCCGAGAACGGCGGCTACGGCGCCGGTGGCTACCGCGCCGGGACCACGGCGGCGGACCTGATCCTCCCGGTTCCCGTGGGAACGGTCGTGAAGGACGCTGACGGGGAGACCCTTATCGACCTGAACGAGCCGGGCATGAGCATCGTGGCCGCCAAGGGCGGCATCGGCGGGCTGGGAAACAACGCGCTGGCGAGCGCGAAGCGCGTGGCCCCGGGCTTCGCGCTGCTCGGCACCGAGGGCTGGTCGGGGTCGATCACGCTCGAGCTGAAGACGATCGCGGACGTCGCCTTTGTGGGGTACCCCTCCGCGGGCAAGTCGAGCCTGATCGCGGCGATGAGCGCGGCCAAGCCGAAGATCGCCGACTACCCGTTCACCACGCTGCACCCCAACCTCGGGGTGGTCCAGGCGGGCGATTCCCGCTTCACCGTCGCCGACGTGCCCGGCCTCATCGAGGGTGCGAGCGAGGGCAAGGGTCTCGGCCTCGACTTCCTGCGCCACGTTGAGCGCTGCAGCGCGCTGCTGCACGTGCTCGACTGTGCGACGCTCGAGCCCGGTCGCGATCCGCTCTCCGACCTTGAGATCATCAAGGCCGAGCTCAGCGCGTACCCGGTCCCCGAGGGCCAGGTGCCGTTGCTCGACCGCCCGCAGCTCATCGCGTTGAACAAGATCGACGTTCCCGAGGCGCGTGAGCTCGCGGAGTTCGTGCGCCCCGAGCTCGAGGCGCAGGGCTACCGCGTCTTCGAGATCTCCACGGTGTCCCGTGAGGGGCTGCGCGAGCTCGGCTTCGCGCTGGCTGAACTGGTTGAGGAGGCGCGCGCCGCCAAGCTCGCCGAAACCCCCGAGCAGCCGCGCATCATCCTGAAGCCGAAGGCGGTCAACGACGGTGGCTTCCGGATCGTGAAGGAGGGTGGCAGCTACGGCACCATCTTCCGCATTCTGGGGGAGAAGCCCGAGCGCTGGGTCGCGCAGACCGACTTCCAGAACGACGAGGCCGTCGGCTACCTCGCGGACCGGCTGCAGAAGCTTCGGATCGACGATGCGCTCATTAAGTCCGGCGCCGTCGCGGGCGACGCGGTCGTGATCGGTCCCGGATCCGGCGTCGTGTTCGACTGGGAGCCGACCGTCACGAGCGCCGCCGAGGTGCAGATGGGCGTCCGCGGCAGCGACGCGCGACTTGATCCAACCGAGCGTCGCACCAACAAGGAGCGGCGTGCCGAATACCACGAGATGATGGACGCGAAGGCCGAGGCCCGGGCTGAGCTCGAGCGGGAGCGCGAATCGGGGATGTGGAGCGAAGAATCGTGAGCGTCGGCGCCGAGCTGCTTGCGGCACGGCGGGTCGTGGTGAAGGTCGGCTCGTCGTCCGTGAGCGGCGACAACGCCGTCCAGATCCCGACGCTCGTCACGTCCCTCGCGCGGCTCCACGCCGCAGGGGCCGAGGTGATCCTCGTCTCCAGCGGCGCGATCGCGACCGGGGTGCCCTTCCTCAACCTTGCGGAGCGCCCCGAGGATCTCGCGACGCAGCAGGCCGCGGCCGCCGTGGGGCAGAACATCCTCGTGAACCGGTACCAGCGTGCGCTGAGCAGCCACGAGATCATCGCCGGGCAGGTCCTCCTGACCGCGCACGACATCGATAATCCGACGCACCGCGGCAACGCGCGGCGGGCGATCGAGCGCCTGCTCCAGCTGGGGATCCTCCCGATTATCAACGAGAACGACACGGTCGCGACGCACGAGATCCGGTTCGGCGACAACGACCGGCTGGCCGCGCTCGTGGCCCGATTGATCGGGGCGGACCGGCTGGTGCTGCTCTCGGACGTCGATTCGCTCTACACCGCGCCCCCGACGGTGGTGGGCGCGCAGCGTATTCCCCACGTTCCGTATGGCGACGAGCTCGCGGGTATCGAGATCGGCGCGGCGCAGTCCGGCTGGGGTACGGGCGGCGCAGCGACGAAGGTGCAGGCCGCGCGCCTCGCCGCGGACGCGGGCGCGCACGTGCTGCTGACGGAGACCCGACTGTTTCCGGCGGTGCTCGACGGAGCCGATCACGGTACCCGCTTCGACGGCCGACCGGCTGAGGCCCCGGGCGACGCCTGAGCCGCTAAGCTGAGGGCATGTCTCACGCAGATCCTTTCCTCGCCAAGCTGGAGCGCGCCCGCGTCGCCGCGCAGTCGCTCGCGACCGTCACGACCGCGCAGAAGAACGCCGGTCTCGAGGCGATCGCGCGCGCCCTGGAGAGCAGCATCCCCGAGATCGTCACGGAAAACGCGAAGGACCTCGCGCTTGGTGCCGAGAACGGCATCGGGGACGGCCTGCTCGATCGCCTAAAGCTCGACGAGGCGCGGCTGCGCGGCCTCGCTGAGGCCGTCCGCGCGGTGATCGCCCTGCCGGATCCGGTGGGCGAGGTGCTGCGGGGCTCGACCCTCGCGAACGGGATCAAGATCAATCAGGTGCGCGTGCCGTTCGGCGTGGTCGGCGCCATCTACGAGGCGCGGCCGAATGTGACCATCGACATCGCCGCGCTCGCGCTCAAGAGCGGGAACGGTGCGGTGCTGCGTGGTGGCTCCGCGGCGGAGAACAGCAACCGCGTGCTCGTCGCCCTGATCCAGCGCGCCCTGCACAGCGTCGGTCTGAACGGCGAGGCCGTCCAGACGATCGACGAGTTCGGTCGCGAGGGTGCGTCCCGGCTCATGCGTGCCCGCGGCTACATCGATGTCCTGATCCCGCGGGGGAGTGCCGGCCTGATCTCCACCGTCGTGCAGGAATCAACCGTGCCCGTGATCGAGACCGGATCGGGTGTCGTGCACGTCTTCGTTGACGCGAGCGCCGACGAGGAGATGGCCGTCGGGATCGTGACCAACGCGAAGACGCACCGGCCGAGCGTGTGTAACGCGGCGGAGACGCTGCTCGTGCATCGGGACGCCGCGGAGCGGATGCTGCCGCGACTCGCGCGAGCGTTGCAGGATGGCGGCGTCGAGCTGAGCGGCGACGAGGGTGCCCGCGAGCGGGCCGAGGGCCTGCTCCCGGCGACCGACGAGACCTGGTCCACCGAGCACCTGGCGCTCGCGATGGGCGTGCGCGTGGTGGACTCGCTCGACGAGGCGCTCGCGCACATCGCGCGCTACTCCACGAAGCACACCGAGGCCATCGTGACGCAGGACTATGCGAATTCCGAGCGCTTCCTCGCGGAAGTGGATTCCGCGGTCGTCATGGTCAATGCGTCCACGCGATTCACCGACGGCGGGGAGTTTGGCTTCGGTGCCGAGGTGGGGATCTCGACGCAGAAGCTGCACGCGCGCGGCCCGATGGGGCTCGCGGAACTGACCAGCACGAAGTGGCTGGTGCGTGGCGGCGGCCAGATCCGCTGACGCAACGCGGTACACTGGAAGACAGTATTTCTATCCGTCACGAATGCAGGGGTTTTCATGTCACTTCTCGCCACGATGGCCGTCGCCGCTGAAGCGGGCCACCACGTCGTCAACGAGCTGCCGTTCCCGGCACCCGTCTACGGTGTCATCGCCTTCGTTGTCTTCACGGCCCTCGCCGCGGTGACGTTCTCGTTCCGCGACGTGGCAAACCGTCACGCGCAGAAGGCAGAGGCATACGCACGCGAGCATGGCGCTCAGCAGCACTAATTCTTCCCGTCCCGATGCGGCGCGCCGTCGCCGCATCGGGGTGATGGGTGGAACGTTTGATCCGATCCACCACGGGCACCTCGTCGCAGCAAGCGAAGTGGCACACCACTTCGAGCTCGACGAGGTGATTTTCGTACCCACCGGACGCCCCTGGCAGAAGAGCAACGTCTCGCCCAGTGAGCACCGGTACCTGATGACGGTCATCGCCACGGCCTCGAACCCGCGCTTCGCGGTGAGCCGCGTGGACGTCGATCGATCCGGCCCGACCTACACCGTCGACACGCTCCGCGACCTGCGCAAACAGTACCCCGATGCGGATCTGTTCTTCATTTCGGGTGCGGACGCGGTGCAGCAGATCGTGAGCTGGAAGGACGTGGATCAGCTCTGGGAGCTCGCGCACTTTATTGCGGTGTCGCGTCCCGGGCATGAGCTGTCGCTTTCAGGTTTGTCTGGGAAACACGTAAGCTTGTTGGAAGTTCCCGCATTGGCGATCTCGTCAACTGACTGTCGTTCGCGGGTAGCGAGGGGATATCCGGTGTGGTACCTCGTGCCGGACGGTGTCGTGCAGTACATTGCAAAGCACGAGTTGTACACCGAGGAAGCGACTGAGGATGACTGAGCAGGACGAACAACGACCGCTGACGCGGCGTGAACTCCGTCTGCGGGAGATGGGTGAGACCGGCGCGCTTGACCTCTCCGAGGTTCAGGCGGTCGAGCAGGACGCGCCAGCACCCGCGGCACAGCCGGACGCGCAGCAGCTTGAGATCGAGATCTCGCCGCTGCACGAAGACGGCACCCCGCGGAGTCGGCGCGAGATGCGCCAGCTCCGCGAAGAGGCGCTTGCGGCCCAGGCCGCTCAGGCTGCCGAGGCTGCGCCTGCCGAAGCGGCACCCGCCGAGGCGGCACCTGTCGAAGCCGCGCCCGCCAAGCCCGAACCGGTGGAGGCCGCACCGGCCGTGGCACCCGAAGCTGACGCGGATCCCGTGGCGGCATCGGCGGAAGCCAGTGAGCCGGCCGCACCCCTCACGGGGGAGATGGACTTTGACTCCCTGATCTCGCCTCCCACGGAGCCGTTCACGGTCGACGAGCTGCGCCAGGCGGAACACTCCGCCGATGAGGCCGCGCCCGAGGAGCGCGCTGCGGGCGACGCCGCAGCGGACGCCGACGTTGCGGCCCCCGCCGAGGACGCGGACTCCGCCGCGGACGCTGCGGAGCCGGTTGAGGCAGCTGAGGCATCCGAGCCGGCCGAGGCAGCCGAGCCGGGTGACGCGGCGACTCCCGCCAAGCCCAAGCGCCGCTTCCCCTGGAAGAAGAACCGCGCAGAGGACGAGGCTGACGCCGCGTCCGACACTGTGGCGGATGCCCCGGCGGCAGATCCTGCACCGGAGGCCCCCGCCGAGGCCGCACCCACCGAGGTCATCACCGGCATCGTCGTTGACGAGGCGCCGGCCGATTCCGGTCCCGAGACGATCGAGGTGCGCCCGGAGCCCGCGACCGCAGCCACGCCCGTGCCGGACGTGGTCGTGCCGAGCGAGGACGCGCCCGAGGTGCTTCCCGTGGCCCCCACGTCGGAGGCTCCGGTGGCGAAGCCCGACGCGGAGCCCGCACCCGCTGAGCCCGCGCCCGCGGAACCGGTGAGCGCCAAGCCCGCATACTCGTTCCCCGACATCGCTCCGCCGGAGGAGTGGCGCTCGGTGTTTGACGATCCCGCCACGCGGACGCAGCCGGGTGCCACGGGCACCGAGACCGGCGGCGATTTCGACGACCTCATCTCCCGCGCCGTGGCGCAGGAGGGATCCACTGCGGGTTCGAGCACCTCCGCGCTGATCCTGCCCGCGATGCCCGAGGACACGGGCGGTCTCACCGGCCCGCTCGGCGGGACCGGTGATCTCTACGTGACCGGCTCGCTGAAGCTCCCGAAATCGCTGGGGGAGACCGGTGGTCATTCCTCGCTGCACGACTCGATCGAGTTCGATCCCATCACGGGGGCGGCGACCGAGGATCCGCAGACCACCGGGCAGGGGCCCGCTCCGGTCTCGGCTCGCCACGCAGTGAGCGCCCGCATGGACTCGAGTATTCCCGTCGTCGCGAAGCCCGCCAAGGAACGCAGTAAGCTTCCTCTGGTACTCTCGCTCACCGGCGGTGGCTTGCTTGTCGCTGTTGTGGCCCTGGGCGTCTGGGGCGCGAGCAACGGGATGTTCGGCTAACTCCGACTCCACCCGTTCCACGACCAATCAAAGGAACTGAACTGAACACGCAGACCACTCCGCGGCGAGATTTCCTCGCCGACCTCGCGATCGCCGTGCGCGCCGCCGACAAGATCGGTGCCACGGCGCCCGTCGCGCTCGAGGTCACCGAACACTTCGGCCTTGCCGACGCGTTCCTCATCCTGACCGGCAGCGTTGAGCGCAACGTGCAGGCCATCTCCGACGCGATCGAGGATGCCCTGAACGAGTCCGGCGTCCGCACGATCCGACGCGAAGGCCGCGAGAGCGGGCGCTGGATCCTGCTCGACTTCGGCGATCTCATGGTGCACATCTTCCATCAGGAGGAGCGCGACTTCTACCAGCTCGAACGTCTGTGGCAGGACAGCCCGGTGATCGACGTCACCGGCATGCTGGAGGTCCCCGCGGCCGCCGGCACCGACGCCTCGGAGCCTGGCGCATAGCGCCACGCTCAGGGCGCGCCCGGGATCACAGGATTTGCATCGGTACCCGGGCCGTGCGGTAGAGTAGAGGAGTTGTCGGGGGAGCATTCCTCCGACTTCCACGGGTCTGTGGCGCAGTTGGTAGCGCACCTGCATGGCATGCAGGGGGTCAGGGGTTCGAATCCCCTCAGATCCACTCGTGAAAGGTCCGGCTTACGCCGGGCCTTTTCTTGTTTCGGGGATTCGCGCGGCTCTTGTGAACGCTGCGCGTCCACTGTGAAAGATCCGCGCCCCTCAGATCCAGCACGAAGCGTCCCGCCCTTGCTCTGGGAGTCGGGCTCCCCTCAGGACCGGCCGCCCTCCCGGAAGAGGATCCACATGAGGTACGCCCCGCCGAGGCACACGGTGACCGCCCCGACCGGCAGAGTGGCGTGGGGGAGCGCGTGCTGGGCGATCAGATCGGCCCCGGAGAGGAGTACGGCCCCCACGAGCGCGGCGCTCACGAGGTCGAGCGCGCCGCGTCGGCCGGTGATGCGCGCCGCAATCGGGGGAGCCGCGAGCGCGACAAACGCGATCGGACCGGCCACGGCCGTCACGAGCGCGGTGAGCGACACGCCAACGACCACGATCCCCGCCTTGCTGCGTTCCACGGGGACGCCGAGTGCGGCCGCGGTGTCGTCGCCGAGCTGGAGCTGGCGCAGGGGCCCGGCGAGCCACGGCAGCGCGCACATGAGGGGGAGCGCGATGGCTGCGGAGGCGAGGAGCACGGGCCACTCGATGCCGTGCATGCTCCCCGCACCCCACACCGCGGCTTCGGCCGCGAGGGCGAGATCGACGTGCACGGAGAACCAGACATTCACTGAGGAGAGCATCGCCGAGACCGCGATCCCGACGATCACGAGCCGGAAGCCGCCCATGCCGCGCCGGTAGGCGAGCAGGTAGATCAGGGCTGCGGCTCCGAGGCCGCCCGCGAGCGCGCCGGCTGCCTGCGCGCCGTACCCGGTGTTCCCGAGCATGAGCATGGCGACCACACCGGTGTACGCCCCGGTATTGAGTCCCACGATGTCGGGACTTCCGAGCGGGTTCCGGGTGAGCGACTGGAACACGGCACCGCTGACCCCCAGGCACGCGCCGAAGAGCGCGGCGGCGATCGCACGCGGGGCGCGCCACTCGACGACCACCATGCGGTTGATGCGGTCACCGCCGGGGATCAGCGCCTCGACGAGCTGATCGAGCGTGAGCGCTCGAGAACCCAGCGTGAGCGCGGCAAGGGTGCACGCGATCAGGGCGAGGACGAGCGTGAGCTGCACGAACAGAGCCCGCCGCGTCGTGCGACGGCTCAAGCGGCCCACGCGGAGCACCACGGTGCCCGTCATAGCGCACCGACTCGTGACCCGCGCACGAGCGCGATCAGCACGGGCGCGCCGAGGAACGCGGTGACGACCCCCACCTGCAGCTCGGCGGGGGCCACGACGATGCGGCCGAGCACGTCGGCGGTGAGCACGAGGACGGGGCCAAGGACGAGTGAGAACGGCAGGATCCACCGCTGGTCCGGCCCCACGAGGAAACGCACCGCGTGCGGCACCATGAGCCCCACGAAGCCGATGGGGCCCGCGGCCGCGGTCGCGGCCCCGCACAGGAGCGTGACCGCGAGCATGCCCCGGACCCGGGTCCACCCGACGCGGGATCCGACCGAGCGTGCGAGGTCGTCACCGAGCGCGAGCGCGTTCATGCCGCGCGCGCAGCTCAACGCGAGGATCAGCCCCGCCGCAATGAACGGCAGGATCACCGTGATCGTTCCGTCCGGGCGGTCGGCGAGGGTCCCGGCACCCCAGAACCGCATGCGATCGAAGACCTGCGTGTTCAGCATCGCGAGCGTGTGGGACATTCCCATCAACACGGCGCTCAAGGCGACGCCGACGAGCGTGAGCCGGAGCGGCGTAGCCCCGCCGGATCCGCGCGCAGCGACCGCGTAGACCACGGCCCCCGCCACCACCGCCCCGAGGAACCCGAACCAGAGGTAGTCGGAGATCCGCGTGACCCCGAAGAGCGACACCCCGAGGACGATGGCGAAGCCGGCGCCCGCGTTGACACCGAGGATGCCCGGATCCGCGAGCGGATTGCGGGTGAGCCCCTGCATCAGGGCTCCGGCAACGGCGAGCGCGGCACCGATCAAGAGACCCAGGAGGGTGCGGGGCACCCGAAGGGTGAGGATCGTGGCGTGGTCGATGCTGCCGTCCGGGCTCGTCAGCGCCGCCCACACGGTGCTGAGCGGGAGCGCGGCCGAGCCGACGGCGATGCTCGCGGCTACCGAGGCGCAGAGGAGCAGCGCGGCGACGGCGAGCCACGCGAGCCGGACGCGCGCGCGACCGGTCGCACGCGGTGCCCGGGCGGGCATCGAATCGGGCACGGGCGATGGTGCAGCTGTCGTCAGGGGTGTCGTCACGGGCGTGGTGCGGGTCACGAGTGACGTGCGGTGCGGCTGAGCTCGACGCGCTCGATGCCCCACCCGAGCTTGGCCCGGGTTCCCACACGCCAGCCCGCGGTTTCGGCGAGCTGGAGCACCTGCTCTGGGCCTCGCGCGGGGACGCCGACCGCGGCGTAGTCGCGGAGCGCGTGCGTCGCACCCGCGGCCTCGCTCAGGCCGTCCGGGGTGAGCCGTTCGACGAGGAGCGCTCGCGGCGCGACGTCGCGGAGCGCGCGGAGGAGCGCGACCACCTCAGCGTCGCTCCGAATACCGAGGGCGAGGGCGGTGACGACGAGGTCCTGTTCCTGAGGCTGCGTGGCGGAGAACGCCCAGTCGCGTTCCCCGGCCGCCGCGCGCAGTGCCGCGAGGGGGCCGGCCGCCTCGTGAACGGTAAGGATTCGCCCGGCGGGCGACTCGGCAACGGCGGCGAGCTGGATCGCGCCCGGACCCGTCACCGTGATGCGCTCGGCCCCCGCCCACACCGGGTCCTTACCCAGGCCCGTGAGGACGTGCGGCAGCGATCCGGCCTGCTCGATCAGCTCCTCGAAGTACGCGGGTTCCGCATGCGCGCTCGCGAGCAGTGAGGCCCCGTGCGTGTGCTGCCACGCCGAACCGCCCTCGGTGATTGCCTCGGGAAGCGCCGCGAGCGCGAGCACCTGCGCCGCCTCCACCCCGCTGTAGTCCTCCTGCGCGTGCTCATCCTCGCCGAGCTCTTCGCCCAGCCGGTCGAGGGCGTACCGGCCGCCGCCCGCCTCGCGCAGCACCCCGGCCTGCGTGAGGCATGTGAGGAGCGGCATCAGCGCCGTGGGGGACTGGGCGCTCACGCGCTCCGCGAGGGCACCGAGCGGCAGGGGCCCCGCCGCGAGCGCGTCGAGCACGCCGAGCCGGAGGGCCGCTCGAACCGCGAACCAGAGCACCGGCGGCTCCGGGAGCGCCGGCGTCGCCGCTCCGGCGGAGGCGGCCTCCTCCTGGTGATGGTGCCAGTAGCCGGTGATGTTGACGTGTGACTTCGGGGCACCGAGCGCGCGAGCGATCCGTCGCACCGGGAGGAGGGCACGGCTCTCCGCCGCCGCCCAGATGTAGGGCGTTCCGGGAAGCGGGGGCACCCGATCAATGGCCGCGGCGAGCGCGCGCTCGTCGGCGGCGTCGGCCACGACCCACTCGATGCGGTCGGCGTCGCGGAGGCTGAGCTGTTGCTGCGCCGCCGCGTCGGTGATGGTGATGACCACTCGGGCCGGGGCGGCCACCGGTCGCTCGGCCAAGAACCGCGCGATCGCGGGGAGCGCGGTTTCATCGCCGGCGAGCAGCACCCAGTCCGCATCCGTCGGAACGATCGTCGATGATTTGGGGCCCGCGAACCAGAGTTCCGATCCCGGTCGGGCGTCGCGCGCCCAACTCGCGGCGGGCCCGTCACCGTGCATGACGAAGTCGAGATCGAGTTCGCGGGTGACCGGGTCGAAGCGTGTGGGCGTGTAGTCGCGGCCCTGGCGCGCCTCGGAGGGGCCCCATTCGATTCCGTGCGCGAGTTGCACCGGGAGCGCCGCGGCAATGTTGCCGTCGGCGGCGAAGATGAGCTTGACGTGATCGTCGAACCCGGGGGAGGCGAAGGGGGGGTCGGGCAATCCCGTCCTGGGTGAATGCCCCGAGCTGTTCGCCGGTGAGCGTCACCCGCCGCATGCGCGGCGTGAGGTCGGTGACGGCCGCGACGCGGACGCAGCGGAGCACGAGCGGGTGGACGATGAGGTCGTGGTGTGCCATATCGGTGAGCCTGCGCCGGGTGGCCTAGGAGAACTGGTCCTCGATGATGTCGAGCAGGGCGAGCGCCTTGTCGTAGTCGCCGCGTACCGTCCAATAGGGCAGGTCGTAGGCGTGGCCCTCCGAGAACGCCCGGGTGCCGGCCCACACGGGTTGTGTGGCGAGCGTCGCGACGTCGGTCGTGTCGGAGTTGAAGCCGGTGATGAACAGCGTGGGGATATCCGCGAGCAGCTGGCCGACCTGTTCGGTGGAGAGCGTCGCCATGTCGCCGCCCGGGTTGTACGGTTCCAGTCCATGCTCCGCGACCAGCGGCGCGGCGGTGAAGCCGAGGGCCTCGAGCTCCTGCGGCAGCCCCGTGTCTTCGAACAGGAGGTACGGTGTGCCCTCCGCGGTGATCGTGAGCACCGAGGCCGGGGTGGCCGGGACCTCGATGGCGGCTTTCACCTCGGTGACTCGATCCTCGTACGCCGCGAGACGATCCTCGTAGTCGTCTTCGCGACCGAACACGTCATCCGCGATGAACGCAAACTGCTCCTGCCAGGTGGTGAGATCCTTCCCGACGATCACGGTCGGCGCGATCTGCGAGAGCTGGTCGTAGCTCTTGGACGCGAGGCCGTTCGGCAGCCCAAGCCCGCCGGCGAGAATGAGGTCGGGTTCGAGCTCCAGCACGGCCTCGAGGTCGAAGCCGTCCATGCCCCAGGTGATGAACTCGGTGTTGTCGTCCTTCGGGCCGTCACCCCAGAGTTCTGAGAACGCGGGGTTGTGGTCGAAGTCTTCCGAGGTGGTGCCCACCACGGGGACGTCGAGGTTGTAGAGGTAGCCCGCGAGCGCGTAGTTGAGCACGACCACGCGCTGCGGGCTCGCCGGAACGCCGACCTCGCCCTGATCCGTCGCCACCGTGCGTTCGGTCTGCTCGGTCACCGCGGCGGGGGCCGACTCGGAGGCCGGAGTCGATGCGCAGCCGCTGAGGAGGAGGGCGGCACCCAGGAGTGCAGCGGCACACGCGGTGGACGGTTTGCGGGAACGCAGGAGCATGACTTCTCACTTCAGATCGTGAACGAGTGGGCAATGCGGGGCCCCGCAGTAGGCGCGGCCCCATTCATATGATGAAAGTCAGGCTACACTTTGTACGCGACGTGGAGCGGCCAGAATCCGCGCAAGATCGGCGAAACCCGACACCGCGTGTGCACCAATGCGACATCGCCGAACGTCGGCGGAAGGGAAGACCATGCTGCGCGCCGATCTCCTCTCAGTGGTTGCGGAGAACGCCGTGCGGTTTCTCGGCCACGACACGCACGCGCACGAGGAGCCGCACCTCATTCACGTGGTGAGCGGCACCGCCGATCTTGTCGTGGCGGGCCGCGAGATGCGACTCGGTCCGCGGGAGAACCTGTGGCTCGCGCCCCGCGTGCCGCACTCCGCCCGGTACTCGGAGGAGAGTGTCGTGTTCGGGCCGTTTCTCTCCCCGCACACGATCCCGCAGGCGCGGGTGCAACTGCTCGGGATCGTGCCGGAGCTGAGCCGGATCGTGGCGACCATTCTGGGTGCCGGCCCCCGCACGAGCGCGGAGGTGCACCGTTTCCGCGTCGCGCTCGACGAGGTCCTGAACGCGATGCGACAGGAGTGCTTTCCGCTCGTGGAGCCGACGCATCCGGCGGCGCGGTGGGTCGCGCGCGAGAGCATTGCGGGCGGTGTCGGGGGGCCCGCAACCCTGGAGGCCCTCGCGGCGCGCGCCGGCACGAGCCCCCGGCACATTCAGCGTCTGTTTCGTGAGGAGACGGGGCTCTCGTTCCGCAGTTGGCGGGCGCGTGCGCGGCTCAACGTCGCCGTCGCCCAGCTCCGTGGGGGAGCGCCGCTCGCCGCAGCCGCTCGCACCGCGGGGTTTGCGACGCGGCCGGGGATGCTGAACGCCCTCTGTCGGGAGACCGGCCTGGCGCGCGAGGAGCTCGTGCCGGATCCGCTCGGCGCGCTCGAGCGGTGGGCCGCTGCCCGGATGGGGACGCTTGGCGCGTGAGCCGAGGCGGGTGGCGCGGGCCGCGGACGTGTGTCGATCCCGTGCGGTGACGCACACCTACGCTAGACAGTGCCAATAAGGTGCAATATGCTGCACTTTATGGAAGAAGAAGCAGCGGAGGCACTGGCGCGTGCGATCGGTTCGCGGGTCAAGCGCGAACGCAAGGGGCGTGACTGGACACTCGACCAACTCGCTGCCGCGGCCGAGGTGAGCCGCAGGATGCTGGTGAACGTCGAACAAGGATCGGTCAACCCCAGTGTGGGGACCCTGCTGCGGATTTCGGACGCGCTCGGCATCGGTCTCCCCTCGCTCGTGGAGGTGCCCACCCCGCTCGCGGCTCGGCTCACGCGTGCCGGAGAGGGGGCCGTGCTGTGGGCCGGAGCCGGTGGCGGTCAGGGTGTACTTGTCGCGGGCACAGAACCGCCTGACGTGGTCGAACTCTGGGATTGGACACTCATGGCCGGCGAGTACCACCGGAGCGAGCCACACAGCGCAGGTACGCGAGAGCTGCTTCAGGTCCAGGAAGGGACCGTGGACCTTGCGGTTGGAGACGAGGTCTTTACCCTCCGGAGCGGGGACGCGCTCACCTTCCGCGGAGACGTCGCGCATGCCTACCGCAACGAGACCGCGGAATCCGCGCGATTCGTGCTGACCGTGTTTGAGCCAGGCGTGGGTGCCTCCCGCCGATCGGAGACGGGACATGCCTAACACCGTGACTCCGGAGCAGTTCCTGGCCGCCGCCTCCGTTGACACGTCGGTGTTCGAATTACGCCCTGAGTACCGGGCACGATTGGTGGTCATCGACGGGCTGGACCCTGAGTCCGAGAGGCGACGGAACGGTGCGGTCGTCAACTCGATCTCGGCGCTGCACCAGATTCCGTTCGGTGGCGAGGACTTTCGCCGATACCAGGACCCGGCGAGACTCATCCGAAGCCTCGGTACGGAACCGTTTGACATCACGCTCAACGGGGAACTCGCCACCGCACACCCGGAATCGGGGGAGGTCGTGTGGCGTGACGATGCTGGCGTCACCTGCCGTCGCTGGAATTGGCGGCAGGGTCACCGGACCGCGTTTCTCAGCGCCGACGTGCAGGCGTCTCACCGCCTGATTCGTGCATGATGGCACGGAATCGTACCGCGCCCACGATTCCGCCGTGGTCGATGGCGGTCGTAGCGATGCTCGCCGTGCAACTTTCCAACGCCCTCTCGGTCCCGCTGATCGAGCACGTGGGGGCCGCGGGTGCCGCCTGGTTGCGGATGTCATGTGGCGCCGTGTTTCTCTGGCTGATGGTTCGTCCGCCGGTGCGCTCATTGCGTCGCGGGGACGTCCCAACGCTCATCTCGCTGGGCGTGGTGACGGGGTTCATGACGGTGTTCTTCCTTGCCGCTGTCGAACGAATACCGCTCGGTACCGCCGTCGCGATCGAGTTTCTCGGCCCGCTCACGGTTGCTGGACTCATGAGTCAGAACCGGAAGGCACTTCTCTGGCCGTGCGCCGCGTTCGTGGGTGTGCTGCTTCTCACCGAACCCTGGAGCGCACAGTTCGACCTGGGGGGTGTGGGGTTCGCTCTCGCCGCCGGTGTGTGCTGGGGGACCTACAACCTCCTCACCCAGCGCGTGGGGGACCGGCTCTCAGGGATCAGCGGGCTGTCGCTCACCATCCCGGTCGCGGCACTCGCCACGCTCCCGGTCGGGCTTCCGCAGGTCATCGGGGGTGAGTATGCCTGGTGGCTCCTCCCTGCTGCCGCGGGAATCGCGTTCCTCACCCCGGTGATCGCATTCGGGATGGAGATGCTCGCCCTCCGCCGTATGACGCACACCGCCTTCGGCACGCTGCTTTCCCTCGAGCCCGCATTCGGAGTCCTGATCGGACTTCTGGTGCTCGCTCAGCAGCCGTCGGCGTTGCAGCTCCTCGGAATCGCGCTGGTGGTGGGTGCCGGTGCCGCGGCACAGCGGGGCGGCCGGCGGAGCCCCGAACTTCCCGCTTCTTCGACGACTCCAGAGAAAGGACACCGATGAGTACCACACCGAGGTACAGCTCCACGTTTATCTTCGAGACCAAGACCCTCACCGCTGAGTTCACCCGCATCGACAGTGAGATCGCGGACCGAGCTCGGCAGATCCCGGGTTTCCTCGGGGAAGAAGCCTGGCACAATCCGACCACCGGCCTGCACGCGGAGGTCTACTACTGGGCAGACATGGATGCCCTGCGTGCGCTGGTGGGCATGGACACGCATCGACTCGCGAAGTCCCGATACGGTGAGTGGCTTGGCGAATACCGCGTCGTGATCTCCGAGGTGCAGGCTGTGTACGGCAACACAGCCCTGGGCCTCGAACATCAGCCGGGCGGGGACAAGCCATGACCGGGATGTTTGCTGGACTCAGTGCGTTCCCGCTGACGCCGCTGCGTGGCGACGTCGTCGATGAAGACGCGCGTGTCGGTCTCATCGAACGCTTGACCGTCGCCGGGGTGGACTCGATCACCGTACTGGGCTCGACTGGGTCCTCCGCCTATCTTTCCGCTCCGGAACGGGCTCGAGTGGCGCGCCTCGCGGTCGAGCACGCCGGGACAACACCAGTTTTCGTCGGGGTGGGAGCCTTGCGAACGTCTCACGTGCTCTCCCACGTGGACAGCGCGGCGGCGGCGGGCGCAGCCGGCGTGATGCTCGCTCCGATGTCCTACCAGCCACTCACCCCCGACGACGTGTTTGAGCTCTACCGCGCGGTCACTGCGCACACGGGGCTCCCCGTGATCGTGTACGACAATCCCGCAACCACACACTTCACCTTCACTACCGATCTCTACGCACGCATCGCCGCGCTGCCCGGAATCGCGTCGATCAAGATCCCCGGGGTTCCTCCCGATCTGGACACAGCGCGTGCGCATGTCGCCAAGATTCGTTCAGTGATCCCTGCTCGCATCACCATCGGAGTGTCCGGCGATCCCTTCGCCGCCACTGGCCTCATTGCTGGCTGTGAGACGTGGTATTCCGTGATCGGTGGCACGCTCCCCGAACCGGCGCTCACCATTGCCCGGGCAGTCCGCGACGGTCGAGACGAAGACGCGCTGGCGGAATCAGCACGCCTTGCCCCGCTGTGGTCACTGTTCTCCGAGTACCAGGGGAGTCTGCGCGTCACGGCCGCGATTGCGGAACACTTGGGGCTTGCCCCTCAGCGGTGTCTGCCGCTTCCGATTCAGGGGCTGAGCGAGGAGCAGCGGAAGCGTATTGCCGCGGTGGTGGAGCAGCTTGGCTTTAGCTGAAGAGCGGGCGGCTGTGGTCGTGCACGCCGGCTGGTGCGCGGCAGGAACCGCGCGCGCCGGGACGCCGTGGCCCGTCACCACTCGGGAGAAGGGATCTCGCGTGTGAGACACACGCGAGTGACGGCGTGTTCGTTGAGGAGGATCCGGCCCAGACTGGCGTGCACCTCGAACGTCGTCCCGTATCTGCCAGGCGAGGAGCGTTCCGCATTGCCGAACTGCGCGCCGCAGTTCGGCTTCGACGGGCGGTTCAGCACGCTGGCGAGTGCGGGCCGCTCGCTGGGCGATCGGCGTTCTCAGTTGAGCTCGGGCCGCGGCGACGCCACCGCCCAACCGGTGGCGCGCGCGAGCTCCGTCGCGAGCGCCGGGGCGAGGCTGCGCGCGTAGCTCCGCGCGAGGTGGTCGGCGTCGAAGAACACGGGAACGCCGCCGATGACGCCGTAGCAGGTGTCCGCGCGGCAGAAGCGGTCGCTCAGGTCGATCGCGGCGACCCGCGGGTCGGGGCTTGCCGCGGCGGCGTCCGCGACGGCGTCGGGCGGGAGCACCTCGGACGCGGGGGCGGTGCACGCGGCGGCCCGAGCGAGGTCGAGCTCGACACAGTCGGGACCAAGCCGCGCCTCGGCGTAGGGGACATCGCGCACGACGACCACGTTCGCGCCGGTCTCGCGCCACTGCGCGAAGCGCCGCGCGCTCGCATCGGCGACCTGCTCTGCCTGCGGCCGCCCGCTGCCGTCGTCCACCGTCTCCTGCGCGGTGAAGGTGGACACCAGAATCAGCGCCGGATCGCTCGCGCGGATCCGCTCGGTGACCTCGGCACTCCAGCTCCGGCAGGCCGTTGCCTTCGCGGGGTTCGCATCCGGCACGCCCCTGAACGCGACGCGATCCACGTCGACGATCGGGCAGCCGCCCTGCATGGAGGAGTTGACGCGCCACCCGTTGCCACGCGCGACGTCGTAGACGGCGGCCTTCCAGTGCTCGGCGTGGGAGTCGCCGACGAGCCACACGAGCGGCGCTTCGGTGCCGGATCCCGCGGTGTCCGATCTCGCGGCCGAGAAGTCGCACTCGACCAGTGATGGCTGTCCTTCGGCGAGGATCTGCTGTTCGGCGAGCGCGCACTCCGGCGGCGAGTACCAGGGCGCGTTGTCGTCACCGCGGGGTGCCAGCTTCGCCGCGCCGAACGGATCGCCGCAGTCGGTCGGAGAATCGAGGGCCGCCTCGGGCGCGAGCGCGCCGGCCCCGAAGCAGCCGCTGCGCTCGAACTCCGCGGCTGCACGCGCCGCCTGGGCCGTGACTTGCTGAGCCGCCACGTGCACGCCGCCGGCGAGCAGCGCGACAACCACCACGCTCGCGGCGGTGGCCCAGAGCGTGCGCCTCGGCCGTGCGCCGCGGAACAACCGGGTGCGGCCCGGATCCTCAACGTAGCGCTTCGTGAGGGCCGCGAGCACGATCGTGAGCGCGAGGATGGCGACGCGATCCTGAAGTTGGAGCTCGCGGGACACCACCGCGGGGGCGAGCACGATCAGCGGCCAGTGCCACAGATAGAGCGAGTAGGACGCGTCGCCCGCCCACTGCGCCGGCCGCCAGCGCAGTGCGACCAGCGGCGACCAGCGCGGGGCGCGGTCGCCGGTTGCGAGGATCAGCGCGGTGCCCGCGACCGGGAGCGCAGCCCACGGGCCGGGGAACGCGGTCGTGTCCGAGAAGGTGAGCGCGGACCACCCGATCAGCCCGAACGCCAGCCAGTGCGCAACGCCGCGGACGAGCGTGACTCCCGCGCCGTCGCGGGAGAGCCAGCGGGCCCAGGCCGGTGCGGCAAGCGCGATCGCGGCCCCCACCATGAACTCCCATACCCGAGTGCCGGTGTGGAAGTACGCGAGGCTGCGCTCGGTGCCCGTCAGCCATACGGCGAAGGCGAAGGAGAGCACGCCGAGCAGCGACACCGCGAGCAGGAGACCCACCCGGGGAAACGCGGGCGCAGGCTGCGGTGCCGGGGCGAGCGTACGAGCGCGCCGGCCCAGCAGCATGGTCAGCCCGAGGAGCGTGAGCGGCCACAGCAGGTAGAACTGCTCCTCGACGGAGAGCGACCAGTAGTGCTGCACGGTGGTCGCGGCCTCACTCTGCGCGGAGTAGTCGACCGCGCTGGCCGCCAGGAACCAGTTCTCCACGTAGGCGGTCGCCGCGAAGGTCTCGTTCGCGATCCGGGGCCAGCGTTCCGCGGGCAGCCACAGCAGCGCCCCGGCGAGCGCGGCGAGGCTGACCAATAGCGCGGCGGGCAGGAGCCTGCGTGCGCGTCGCGCGGTGAACTCCGCGAAGGCGATCCGGCCCGTGTTCATCAGCTGCGAGATGAGGTGGGTGGAGATCAGAAACCCCGAGATCACGAAGAACACGTCGACGCCGACGTAGCCGCCGGGGAGCCGATCCGGCCACAGATGGTTGAGGATGACGAGCCCCACCGCGATCGCGCGGAGTGCCTGGATATCGGTGCGCGTGGGGCGCGGGGTGCGGGGTCCGCGCTTGGGGCGGGCGTCGCTGGGCACCGCGGTGCGCGCCAGTGGTGTGCTGCTCAGCGGTCGTCCTCTCGTGCGGCTCGGCGCCACACGCCAAGAATCTTGAGTCTAGTCAGCCCGCGAGTGCGCCTCTCGCACGGACGGAGCCCCCGGTCGCTCCGCGTGGAGTGACCGGGGGCTCGCGCGGGAGGATCGAGCTAGCGGCGCGGACCCTGCGGCTCGTCGGCGTCCTCGGGGTCGAGCCCGACGGCATCGATCTGGTGTGTGTCGGGCCGCTGCGGCGTGAGCCCGCCTTGCCGATCGAGTTCGGCCTCGCGCGTACGCCAGGCCTGGTACCCGGGCTCCTCGGCGAGTTCGCGCTCGATCTCGGCCGAGGTGGCGCGCAGCTTCGGATCGAACTTCAGGTAGGCGCGCGTCTCACGTGCCACGAGCCCGGACAGGATGATGAGGCCGATCAGGTTCGGGATCGCCATGAGGCCATTCATCATGTCTGAGAACGACCACGCGATCGCGAGCTGGGTCGTGGCCCCCACGAAGACGATGAGCGAGAACACGACACGGAACGGCATCACGACCCTGCGGCCGAAGATGCGGACGATGTTGCGTTCGCCGTAGTAGGCCCAGCCGAGGATTGTGGACGCCGCGAACATGACGAGGCCGATGGTGACGATCCAGTGACCCCACTCGCCCGGCAAACCGCTCGAGAAGGCTTGGCCGGTCATGAGGGCCGGGGAGAGCTGTTCGCCCGTCGCCGGGTCGATGGAGGTGTAGGTGCCGGTGGTGATGATGACGAGTCCGGTCATGGTGACCACGATGATCGTGTCGATGAACGTCTGCGTCATCGATACGAGGCCCTGGCGCACCGGGTGACTGGTCTGCGCCGCGGCCGCCGCGATCGCGGCCGAGCCCATCCCGGACTCGTTCGAGAAGATGCCGCGGGCGAAGCCGTACTGGATCGCGATGATGAACACCGATCCGGCGAAACCGCCGGCCGCGGCGGTGCCCGTGAACGCGTCCGCAAAGACCAAGCCGATCGCCGCGGGGACATCGCCGAGGTTGGCGAACAGGATGTAGAGGGCTGCGACCACGTAGAAGACGATCATGATCGGGACAAAACCTGCGGTCACCTTACCGATGGACTTGATGCCGCCCACGAGCACCACGAGCACGAAGATGGTGAGGATCACGCCCGTGACCCAGGTGGGGACCCCGAAGCTGTGTTCCACGTTCGCGGAGATCGAGTTCGACTGCGTGAGGTTGCCGATGCCGAAGCACGCGAACACGGCGAAGATGGTGAAGGACCAGCCGAGGATCTTGCCGAGCGGCCCGCGAATGCCCTTTTCCAGGTAGTACTGCGGCCCGCCGTTGCGCTCGCCCTTGCTGTCGGCCTGGCGAAACCGCACACCGAGGAAGGCCTCGGTGTACTTCGAGGCCATGCCGAGGAGGCCGGTGACCCACATCCAGAAGAGCGCGCCGGGGCCGCCGATGCCGATGGCCGTTGCGACGCCCACGATATTGCCCGTGCCGACGGTCGCCGCAAGCGCGGTGGTGAGGGCCTGGAACTGGGAGATGTCGCCGCTCGAACCCGGATCGCGGCGCCTGATAATCCCGAGGTTGAGCGCCGCCCCGAGCCGCAAGAACTGGATCCCGCCCAAGCGGAACGTGAGATAGAGGCCGGTGAGAAAGAGCAGCGGAATGAGGACAAACGGCCCCCAGATGACGCCGCCGATGGAGTCGAGAATGCTCTGCAGTGTGTCAGTCACAGTGGTGCCTATGCCCTTCGCATCGTTGCGGGAAGGGACGTGCGTCCCTTGGCGGATGTGGCGACTGTAGCAGTTGGCCGATCGGGGGCGCAAGCTGCCGCGCGGCGTGGGTGATGATCGCGGTGCACGAACGGTGGAAGCGCGGTTCAAGCGCCGTGCACGAGCGACGCTGCGCCGTGCACGAGCGGTGCTGAGTCGAGCTAGCGCTCGCGCGGGGGCAGAATCGCGGTGCGGATGGTGTCCTGGCCGTCGCGGCCCAGCTCGTGGACGCGGTGGGTGCGGAAGCGGTGCAGGAGCCAGGATTCAACCCGTCCGAGTCGCCGCCCGCGCCGCCAGATCAGGTCAACGGAGACGATCCAGTCCGTGAAGGGGTACGCGTCCAGCTGCAGCTCAACGAGCTCGCCCGAGGCGATTTCCTCGAGGATCAGCTGCCGGGGGAGCGTGGCCCAGCCGACGCCGGATCGAGCGAGCGAGACGAGCGCATCGTAGGAGTCCGCGTGCCAGGTCTGCGCGGACTGCAGGTACTCGCTCGTGGGCAGGGCGCTGGAGTGCGCGATGTAGGCGAGGCGGCGATGCCCGCGGAGTTCGTCAAATGAGGGGCGGTCGCGCGCTGCGAGCGGGTGGTCCCGGTGGGCCACGTGGGTCATCACCAGCTTGCCCATCTGATGGAACCGCAAATGCTCGGGGTACTCGGGGAGCGCGAAGGCGATCCCGAGTGCGGCTTCATCGTCGAGGACCAGGCGGCTCGCGTCGCCGCGCGCCGGGTTCCGGATCACGAGGTCGGTGTGCGGAAACGTCTCGGCGAAGTCTTCGAGCACGGGCACGACCTGCTGCGGGGGGATGCCGATGGCGAGGGTCACGCTGGGAGCGTCGTCGGCGGCGAGCGCGTCCCCGTGCCGCTCGAACGATACGGCCTGGTCGTACAGCATCCTGGCTTCGAGGAGCAGGGTCTGCCCCGCGGCCGTCAGCGTGGGGCTCCGCGAGGCCCTGTCGAAAAGCTCGACGTCGAGCGCGATCTCGAGGTTTGCGACGGCGGCGCTGATCGTCGACTGCGAACGTCCCAGGGCGCGCGCGGCCGCGGAGAACGAGCCGTGCTTCGCCGCGAGAACAAACGCTTCCACTTGTTCGAGGCTGAGTCGCATACCGCGCATCCTATCGATCAGGTCGATGGAAGCTCACTTCGTCCATCGACTACTCCGACCTTAGCCTGGCCATGTGCACACCGGAATCACGAAATCAAGGAAAGGAAGACTATGAAAACCGCGGTCAACGAAGCCCGCCTGCGTTCGTCCGATCCCGTTGATGAGGTGCTCCCGCCGCGCTCAATGGTGACGCTGGGGCTGCAGCACGTCCTCGTCGTCTACGCCGGTATCGTGGCGGTGCCCCTCGTCCTGGGGAGCGCGCTCGGCCTGGGCCAGAGCGAGATCGTCATCCTCATCAACTGCAATCTGATCATCGGTGGTCTGGCTACCCTCCTGCAGACCCTCGGGCTCTGGCGTTTCGGCGCCCGACTCCCGCTCATCCAGGGTGCCTCCTTCATCGCCCTCGCGCCCATGGTGCAGATCGGCACTGAGCACGGGATCGCGACGGTGTTTGGCTCGGTGATCGCCGCGGGCGCGCTCGCGATCGGGCTGGCCCCGCTGTTCTCGCGATTGCTGCGATTTTTCCCGCGGGTGGTGATCGGCTGCCTCATCACCACCGTGGGCATCTCCCTCATGCCGGCCGCCGCCGGGTGGCTCGGCGGCGGGTTCGGGAGTGAGACCTTCGGGCAGCCCCAACACCTCCTGATCGGCCTCCTCACCGTCGTGGTCACCGTTGCGGTCTACGCCTCATTCAGAGGCCTCATGGGGAGCCTGTCGGTGCTCATCGGCATGCTTGTCGGAACCGTCGCGGCCTTCCTCGCCGGCATGAGCGACTTCGCGGGCGTGTCCGAGGCCGCCTGGGTCGGGATCGCCGCGCCGCTCAGCTTTGGGCCACCGCAGTTCGATCTCGTCCCGATTCTCATCATGACCCTGGCGATGATCGTCATCATGGCCGAGACCACGGGGAACGCGTTGGCCATCGGCCGCATGGTGGGCGCCGACATCACGCCGCGGCGGCTGGGCAATGCGTTCCGTGGGGAGGGGCTCGCCACGATGCTCAGCGGCGTGTTCAACGGATTTCCGCTGAACGCTTTCAGTCAAAACACCGGGCTGATCGCCATGACCCGGGTCCGCAGCCGCTACGTCGTCGCGGTCGGCGGCGGGATCATGATTCTCATGGGTCTGATCCCGAAACTCGGGGCGATCGTCGCCGCGATCCCACCGGCGGTGCTCGGCGGCGGAGCGATCGTCATGTTCGGCATGACCACCGCGGCCGGCATCCAGGAACTCGCGGGAGTGAAGTATGAGGGGACCCACAACGCGCTGATCGTCGCCGTATCCCTCAGCGTGGGCGTGCTGCCGATGGCTATGCCCACCCTGCTCGAACACGTCGAGGGGCCGCTTGCCCTCGTCCTGGAGAGCGGCATCTTCCTCTGCGCGATCGTCGCCGTCCTCCTCAACGCCGTCCTCAACCGACACCCCCAAGCACTCACCACCCCACAGGAAGGAACCGACCCTATGTCGACCATTGAGAACCCCACGCCCAGCGACGCCGACCTCGCCCACTTGCGCGCGACCATCGCGCTCGCGGACGAGGCCCGCCAGGCCGGGCGGCATCCGTTCGCCTCGATCGTCGTGGCCGCCGACGGGCGCGTGATCGCGTCCAAGGGCAACAACTCGATGCCGCCCGAGGGCGATCCCACGCAGCACGCCGAACTGCGTGCCGCCGCAGAGGCGGCGACCGCGGTGCCCCTGGACGAGCTCGCCGGTGCGACGCTCTACACGAGCGCGGAGCCGTGTGTGATGTGCACCGGTGCCGTGTACTGGACCGGGATCGGGCGAATCGTGTACGCGCTCTCCGAGCACCGGCTGCTTGGCCTGACCGGCGACGACCCGGAGAACCCCACCTTCGACCTGCCGTGCCGCGAGGTGATCGCCCGCGGGCAGCGCCACATTGAGGTCCTCGGACCGCTGCTGGAGGACGAGGCCGCGGCGAGCCACGCCGACTTCTGGACGCGCCAGACGAGCTGACCGGCTGACACCGTACCGCGCCCCGCACGCATAGCCACGTTCTCCGCTGTGCGTGCGGGGCCGTGAGCATTGTTCGCTCGAATATGACATCTGAAGGCGTCAAGTTGGTGCTGTGCTGACAGCTATAGATGTCATCTCCGGGAGGAACGTCGGATGGTTGACCGGACGTCGTTGGTGCGGAAGCAGCAGCACGGTCGCTTTGGGGCACGCGCGCGCTCGTGGCGGGACCTGTCGTGTCGGCGCTCGGATTTGGCGACGGTCTGGTCGCCGCGGCCGACCCGCTGGCGACGGAGGCCGGTCGGGCGCTCGCGATGCAGTCGGTGCGGCGGCGAAAATGACCGTTCCCCGGAGGCTCGCGAGCTCCGCGACTGAAGCTCGGCGACCGTCCCGACGTGTTCCAGACGTGCTTTTCGCCGCCGCATCGACTGCGAGGAGGAGCCGCCTGTCGCTGCCGCATCGCGAGGCGGGCGGGTGGCGGTATCCTGCGCACGCTCTATGGCGAGACAGCGTGCATCACGTCCCCGCGTGCGCCTGCGCCCACGCGCGGGGTGACTGCCCCACCCGCTGGGTAAACAGACGCGAGAACGAGGTGCCGCTGTAGCCCACAGCCGTCGCAACGTCGATCACCGTGTGATCCGCGGCGAGGAGGTGCTGGGCGACGGTGATGCGCCATGCGATCAGGTACTCGTGTGGGGGAACGCCGACGAGTTCGCGGAACCTGAGGGAAAACGCACTCCGAGAGAGATGCGCGATCTCCGCGAGTTCCGGGAGGGTCCACGGGTGCTCCGGTGACTCGTGCATCGCGGTGAGCGCGCGGGCCAGCTGTGGCTGCGCGAGCCCGGAGAGCAGGCCAGGGGTGTGTGAGTGGTAGCCGGTGTCGGGGTGTTCGAGCAGGTGTCGGATGAGCTTGATGAGCACGATCTCGAAGAGCCGATCGATGACGTGGCGGTGCCCGCACAGCGGTGACGACGCCTCGGTCGCGAGGAGTTCCAGGGTCGGCCCCAGCCCGGGAACCTCGGCGAGCGGCACGATCACGTACTCCGGCAGCATGGTGACGAGCGGGTGGGCCTCGCCGCCCTGGAAATCCAGCGTCGCGCACGCGAGGTCCGCGGTGGTGCCCGCGGGGACGGCGAAGGCGTGCGGGGTGGCGCGGGGGAACAGGAGCGCCGCGGGCTCCGTAATGGTGACCGCGCGCTGCGAGCCCGGGGGCGTGAACGCGACTTCGCCGGCGCGGAGCACATGCAGAAAGCCGCTCCCCGGACGGGGATCGTACCGTTGCGTTTCGCAGACCTGGCCGATGTGGAACTGCGCGGCCTGGACGCGGAAGCGTTGCAGCAGGGCGTCCAGGCGGTCGAGGATCTCCATGCCCTCAGTGTAGATGATCGGGTAAGAAGTGTGGCGTTTTCGTGTCATATCATCTCGCAGGCTCCGTCACGATGGAGTGACCGGCCCCGCTCGGGGCGAGAACGAAGGAGAGAGTGATGAGTGTGTTTGAGCCGATCACGCAGGAGAACGCAGCCCCGGCCGTGAAGGCTACCCTCGCGAAGATCGAGGCGGCGTTCGGTACGGTGCCCAATATGTTCGCAACGGTGGCGAACTCGCCGGCCGCGCTGCAGTCCATGTGGGGATCGTTCGGGGCATTCTCCACGGGGGCCCTCGGTGCCGCGCTCACCGAGCAGATCGCGGTGGCGGTCGCGAACCGGAACCGGTGCGAGTACTGCCTCGCGGCGCACACCGCGCTGGGCACCCAGGCGGGCCTGACCGCCGAGCAGCTTGCTGCCGCCCAGCGGGGCACGGCCGAGGACCCGAAGACCGCGGCACTGCTCCGCTTCGCGCTCGCCCTCGTCGACGAGCGCGGCGCCGTCGACCCGTCGGTCTTCGCCGAACTGCGCGGACTCGGCTGGAGTGACGAGCAGATCGTGGAGACCGTCGCCCAGGTGGCCCTGAACATCTTCACCAACTACGTGAACATCGCCCTCGCGGTTCCCGTGGACTTCCCCGAGGTGCCGTTCCAGTCCTAGCGGGATTCCGCGGATCCCGCACCGTCCGAATCGCCGGAGCTCGCCGCACACGTCACGGCGGGCTCCGGCACCACGTCCGTTGGGAGCGCCCGTTGGCAACCGATCTCGTTGACACCGTTGAGATGTACCTCCGAACCGTCCTCGACCTCGAAGAGGAGGGAATCCCTGCCCTGCGGGCGAGACTCTCCGAGCGGCTCGGCCATGCCGGTGCCACCGTGTCGCAGACCGTGGCTCGAATGCAGCGCCGCGGCCTCATCGCGGTCGCGTCGGATCGGGTGCTCGAGCTCACCGCCGACGGGCGAGCGTTGGCGGTGTCCGTGCTGCGCAAACACCGGATCGCGGAGCGTTTCCTGACCGACGTCGTGGGGCTGGAATGGGCCTACGCGCACCAGGAGGCCTGCAAATGGGAGCACGTGATGAGCGACCGGGTTGCGGAACACCTGTTTGCGCTGCTGGATGGTCCGCGCTGCTCGCCGTATGGGAACCCGATCCCGCCGCGGCCGGCGAGGTGTCAGATGCGCGCCCCGGACGCGGTTCCGCGGCGGCGAGCGTACGCGCTCGCACAGCTGATTCGGGACGACGCGTTGCCTCAGCGCGTCACGTTGGTGTGGGTGTCGGAGGGGCTGCAAGCTACGGCGGGAGCACTCGCGGAGCTGCACGCACAGGGCGTGACGCCCGGGTGCGGGATGATGATCCGGCGTCGCCCCGGCGGTGCCATCCGGGTCCGGACCGACCACGAGACCCCGACGACCATCCGCACGGACCTCTGGCCGCACCTGTTCGTTCAGGAAGCTCTCGCGTGACGGGGGCCGGCGCGCGGCAGAGCGCCGTGCCCCCGGGGAGACCCGCTCGGGGGCCCCGGCGCACAGCGCTCCGCCGTGAGTCGCGGGTGTTAGGACGCCGGGACGAGTTCCTGCCGCACGTGAATGAGCTGCAGGCCACCCGCCGCGTCGGCTCGGGCGACCGCGCCAGCGAGCTCAGCGAGCGAGGCGAGCGAGGTGCCCGCGCCGCCGAATGCGCGCGCCAGGGCGGGCCAGTCGGGCTGCGCAAGGTCCACACCGATTGGCGCGATGCCGACCGCCGCCTCGTTGTCCTTGATCTCGAGGTAGCCCCCGTTGTCGACGACGATCACCGTGAGGTCCAGGCCCTGCTCCACGACGGTCATGAGTTCCTGGACGGAGAACATGAGTGCGCCGTCGCCGAGCACCGCGAACACCGGCCGCTCCGGGGACGCGATCTTGGCGCCGAGCGCGGCGGGCACGCCGTACCCGAGGGTGGCGTAGGTGGCCATGTACGGGGTCGAGCCGGAGACCGTCGCCTGATAGCTGTTGAGGAACCCTCGGTACGCCACCGTCGACGAGTCCAGGGCCGCAATCGCGTCCCGCGGGAGTGCGGCGGCGATCGCCTCGCCCAGGAGTGTGTTCACCCGGTCCGCGTCGAAGGATTCCGCCCGCGCCTGAGCGCGGAGGGCGGGAATGTCGGCGACGCACTCTCGCGGTGCCCCCGGCACGAGTGCCACGAGCTCGGCGAGTACCGCGGGCGCGTCTCCGATCAGCCCCACCGTGGCCGGTTGATTCTTGTGGAGTTGCGTCGCCAAGCGATCAACGCGAATCACGCTGCCCCGCGCGTCGAGCGTGTCCACCCACAGCTCCGCGTCGCCGAGCTTGGAGCCCACGACCAGGAGGACGTCCGCCTGCTGTGCGACGTCTCGGATCGCCGCGAACCTGAGTCCCGCCCCGAGCGAGAGCGGGTGGTGCTCGTCCACGACACCCTTGCCGTTACTCGTGGTGATCACCGGTGCGCCGAGACGCTCCGCGAGGGCGCGCACCTGTTCGGCGGCCCCGCGGGACCCACCCCCGGCGAGAATCACGGGCCGAACCGCGTCGCGCAGCAGCTCCGCGGCGCGGTGACACTCGTCGGCGCTGGGATGCGCCGGGAACGGGAATGTCCGGGGGGCGAGGAGCTGCTCGTCGATGGCGGTTTCGGCTTCGAGGACGTCGATGGGGATCTCGATCGCGACGGGGCGGGGCCGCCCTGTTGCGAAGAGCTCGAAGGCATCGTGCACCGCCTGCACCGCCTCCGCGGCGGTTTCCGGACGACGCGCCCAGGCGGTGACCGCGCGCGCGGCCCCGAGCTGGTCCTGGGTTTCGTGCAGCGTACCCCGGTCGGTGAAGCCAGCACCCAGTGGGGCGCCGGGCGTGAGGATGATCATCGCTCGCGATTCCGCGAAGGCCGTGGCGGCCGCGGAGAGCGCGTTGAGCAGACCCGGGCCGCTCGTCGTGATCACGACGCCGGGGAGCCCCGTCTGCGTCGCCCAGCCGTCGGCGCCGTATCCGGCACCCTGCTCGTGCCGGGCGGTGACCGCGCGGATGCCGAGCTCATCGAGCGGCCGGTAGAGCTCGATGTTGTGCGTGCCGGGAATACCGAACACGGTGGTCACGCCATAGCCGCGGAGGGTTCGGAGGAGGTGTCGACCCGTGGTCTGCTTCGGAAGTGTCTGCACTCTGGGTTCCTTTCGTTGTGTCTGAGGACGGGGCCCGTGGGGCGGATCCCGCCGGGAAGCGGTCTAGCTCGCGCGTCGGACGAGGGCCGCGAGCGCCGCCGAGAACGCGGCGGCTTCCTCCGCGTGAGGGCTGTGCGCGGAGTCTTCGAAGACCACGAGCTCGGCATTCGGCAGGCCTTCGAGGAGCACGGCCGCGCCGGAGAATCGCTGCTTCGCGTCGTGCCGACCGTGCAGGATCAGCGCGGGCTGCGTGATCTGGGGGAGTGCGGCACGGTGGTCAAGCTCCAGCATGTCCTCGTCATAGCGGTCGAGCACGTAGAGCGGCCACTCCAACTGCTGCTGGATCGTGGCGGTGCGCACGTCGGCGCTGACCGGGGCGTGAAACAGGTACGTGTCGGTCATTGCGGCCAGGAGGTCCGGGTAGGCACCGCCCGCCCCGGACGACGAGCCGTTGATGAACTCGAGCGACATCCCGCCCGCGACGCCGTCGCGCTCGCCGCAGTACCAGGGGCCGGAGCTGGCGACGCCGAGGCCAGCGACCCACTCCGGGTGCTGCTGGGCGGCGAGGATCGCGATGTGTCCGCCCATCCCGTGCCCCACGACCACCGCGGGTGCGCCGATCACTTCGGAGATGAGGGTGACGACGTCGCTGACGACGTGGGCCGCGGTGTAGCCGGTGCGCGGCCGGTCGGAGCGACCCGTCCCGCGCCAGTCGAAGGTCACCGTCCGAAATTCGAGCGCCAACTCGGCGACCTGCGCGTCCCACATGGCGTGTGTGGCGTTTCCGGAGCTGACGAAGACGACCGGGGTTCCGGTGCCGAAATCCTCATAGTAGATGTTGGTGCCGTCGGGCATGGCATACATGGGCATGTGCGTGTCCTTTGTGGTGATGGTGTGGGTGGCTCGCCGCGGGTGCGCGCCGGCCACGTGAGTGGGCTTGTGGGTCAGCGGGGGTGTGGGTCAGCGGGGGTGTGCCGGAGCTCGGGTGTCACGTCGGCGTGCGGCGTCGACGGAGACGGCTCTGCATCCACGTGCTGCGGGGCGAGCGCCAACGCCACCGCGTTGAGCAGTGCCATGCCCGCGGCGAGGAGGACCACGCTCCAGACGGTGCCGGTGATCGACAGCAGCCAGACCGCGGCGATGGGAGGCAGCGCCCCCCAGATCGCGGCGCCGATGCCGTGGGCGAGGGACATGGAGGTGTATCGCGCGTGCGGGCGGTACATCTGGGCCATCACGGTGGCCAGGGGAGCCCAGGTCGCGCTCATGGTGACGCGGATCAAGGAAACGAAGACGTACATGAGTGTGAGCTGGCCGCCCCCGATCACGAGCAGCAGCGGCACCATTGTGAGGAGGGAGCCGAGGACGCCGATGGTCATCATGGTCTTGCCGCCCCAGCGGTCGCCGAGGTACGCCAGGGGGAGTGTGACCGCAAACTCGATGAACGACGCAATGGTCATAGCGAGGAGCACGTGTTGGGCGGCAATCCCGACCTCTGGGCTGGTCGCGTAGTTCTGAATGAACGTGGTCGCCAGGTAGTAGAAACCGAGCGGGATCGGCAGCACGCAGATTCCCAGCAGGATCGGCCACCAGTTGTGCGTGAGTGCGAACGCGAGCGGGAACCCGGGTTCCTGTCCCTGGACCGACTCGGCGAAGACCGGTGATTCCTCGACGCGGCTGCGCACCCAGAAGCCGACCGCGATCAGGAGCGCGCTCGCCAGGAAGGGGATCCGCCACCCCCACGCCAGCATGAAGTCCTCGCCGCCGAGGGAGATCAGGAAGAAGGCCCCGCTCGCGAGGAGCGCGCCGGCGGGATTGCCGAGCTGGGTGAATCCCCCGAAGAAGACGCGCAGGCGGGTCGGCGCTGATTCGACGCTCATGAGGGCGGCTCCGCCCCACTCGCCACCGACCGCAATGCCCTGGATGGCGCGCAGCACCATGAGCAGCACCGGTGCCGCGGTCCCGATCGCGGCGTGGCTCGGGAGGAATCCGACGCCGACCGTCGCGAGGCCCATGAGGACGAGGGTGAGCACGAGCGCGGGGCGGCGGCCGATCCGGTCGCCGATGTGGCCGAAGATGATGCCGCCGAGCGGCCGAACGACAAACGCGATCGCGCTCGCAAAGAACGCGGCGATCGTGCCCAGGGCGCGATCCTGCTCGGGAAAGAACACGCTTGGGAACACCAGCGCGGCCGCGGTGGCGTAGATGTAGAAGTCGTACCACTCGATCGAGGTCCCGACGAAGGCGCCGAGCCCTGCGCGGACCGCGCGCCGGTGGGTACGACTGAGAGGGGGTCTGTGGATGGTCATGCTGCAGCTCCTTTGCTCCGTTAGCGAGAGACCTTACGGAGCTTGGAACGGTTCCACAAACGAGAAAAACGGAACCTGCGTATAGTTTCCGCGCTTATGATGGAGAAAGGACGCCATATCTTCGATGAATGTGTAGATGAGGCGGAATCTCCAACAATATGAATGCCGCCCGGTCGCACAAAATAATCGGCGATGAGGCCGCAGAGAGGAGCGAATGTGGACAACTCGGACATCGAAGCGGCGATGGTTCGGCTGCTGCAGGGTGACGGCAGGATGAGCGTGAAGGAGCTCGCTGCCCAGCTGGGGCTGCCCCGGGCCGCGGCGTCGCGGGCGCTGCGCGAGATGTTGGCGTCGGGGACGGTGCGGGTGGGGGCCGCGACCGATCCTCGGGTGGCCGGATATCGCTTCTTCCTCCACGCGCTCGTTGCGGTCGATGGCCCGGTCGAGGCGGTCGCGCGGTCACTGCGCGACCTTCCGGAGACCGTGTTTGTGGCCTCCCTCGCTGGCAGCCACGGCCTGGCGTTCGAGGCCCGGTGCGCGAGTGAAGCGGAAAAGGCGGCGACGCTCGCGCGGGTCCGCGCGATCCCGGCGGTGCGGCGCGTGCGCACGACGTCCTATACGGAGATTCTCAAGGGCCCCTTCGCCGCCGCCGTGGCGGGGCCCGAGGTGGCGCTCGACGCGATCGATCGCGCCCTCATCGCCGCGCTCGAGGCGGACGGGCGAGCGACATATGAGGCGCTCGCCCACGCCGCAGACACCAGCGTGTCAACGGCGCGGGAGCGAGTCTCACGGTTGCTGCGGGCGAAGGTGATCCGGATCTCCGCGGTGGAGCGCCGCGGCGTGCGGAACACGCAGCTCGGCATGGGCGTGGGGATTGTGGGGCACGACGGGCGCGGGGAGCTGGCGAGCTACGTGCGCGGCTCGCGGTACGTCGAGTTCGCGGCGGCGGCGTACGGGCAGTTCGACTTCATTGTCACCGTCGTAGCACCGACGCCGGCCGAACTGCACGGGGTGCTCGAGGACCTGCGTCGCCTGGTGCCCGGTGGGGAGGTCGACGCCTGGATGCAGCTCAGCATGGTGAAGGAGAGCTACGCGAGCGCGCCGCGGACGGCGATGCGACTCGGGGTCGCGGGGTCGGGCGTCGACGCCGCACACGGCGCGACAAGCGCGTCCGGCGGGGCCAGTGGGGTCAGCGCGGCCAGCGGGGATTAGTGAATGCCTGTACACTAATTGCATGGCCAGACCACAACGCGCGAGCGACGAGGAGATCGTCGCCCGGATCGCGCACCACCTCGGCAGCCGCGACTGGCCCGCGTCCTCGTGGAGCCTGGCGGAGGTGGCACCCGCTGCGGGGCTCAGCCCCGCCGGGCTCGTGAAGCGCTTCGGATCCCGCGCCGGGCTACTCCGCGCGCTCGGAGACCACTGGGTGACAACGATCCCCGACGCGCCGCAGCTTCCGGGGCGGCCACTCGAGGAGCTTCGGCAGTTCGCCCGGGATGGCTTTGCCGCCCCCACCGCGGCCGCGGCGATCGGGGGCCTAGGAGACCTGCTCGCGGATCTCGCCGACGATTCCGCCAGGGCCGTGCTCCGCGAGGGCCTCGAGCGCCAGGTGCGCTATGTGGCGCTGCTCGTGGAGCACCTCGCACTTCCGCGCACCGGCGACCCGGTGCGGGCGGCGGCCCTGCTCCTCGACGCCCTGCACGGTGGCCTCATTCGGCGCTCGGCCGAAGAGGATGGGGCGTCCCCGACCCCTGACCGCACAATCGACACGTTTTTGGAGTGGTGGACATGACCGCAGATCGCAACTGGACCGGCCGCGCGTTCCTCGGAATGAGCCTCGACGGTTTCATCGCCGGGCCGGGCGGGGACCTCGCGTTCCTGGAATCCGAACCGGGAAAGGGGTGCCACGCGGCACCGAGCTCCGATCGGCCCGCGCTCGTGTGGGAGACCTTTTTCCCGCAGATCGACACGCTCCTCATGGGGCGGTCGACCTACGAGAAGGTGCTGACCTTCGGCGACTGGCCGTTCCCCGGACTGCGGGTCTATGTCCTCAGCGGTGGGCTTTCGGATGATCAGCCGCACGCCCGCGTGGTGCGGTCCCTGGCGGAGGCGCATGACGCGCTCGCCGCAGCGGGGGCGTCGCAGGTGTATGTCGACGGCGGACGCACGGTGCAGGCCTTTCTCGCCGAGGGGTGGCTCGACGAGCTGACCGTCTCGATCCTGCCCATCGTAATCGGGGAGGGGGTCCCGCTCTTCGGTCCGGAGGCTCGCGCGGAGCTCGCGGTGCGTGGCGCGCACGTGACTGAGGATGGGCTCACGCGGATCACGTACGACGTGCTGCACTCGGCGTAGTTCGGGGATTCCCAGGCGTTTTTCGGGCACCGCACCCATAGTCTGGATGCCCGTAAGTTTGTACGCTCGTACAGATTGTGCCGGATCTCGGCGCACCACCGAGAGGCCCCGCATGAGCACATCGTTCCCACCCGGCATTGCCGATTTCCGCGATGGTCAGGCGTCGGCGGACCCGTGGGTGAACGGCCCGCCCCCGCGCGAACAGCTCGCGGTGGTCGCCGCCGACCCCGCCTGGCCGGGGCGCTTCGCGGAGCTGGCCGCCCGCATCACCGCCGCCCTCGGGCCCGTCGCGCGGTCGGTCGTGCACGTGGGATCGACCGCGGTTCCCGGGCTCGCGGCGAAGGACGTGATCGACATCGACCTGTGCGTCGCGGATCCCAGCGACGAAGCGAGTTACGTCCCCGCGCTCACGGCGATCGGGTATCAGCTCACCGTGCGGGAGCCCGAATTCGAGGACCACCGGATGCTCCGGCTTGCGGTGCCGCGCGTGAATCTCCACGTGACCGGCCCCGGCTCCGCCGAGGCCGCACGGCACCTCCTGTTCCGCGACTGGCTCCGGGCACACCCCGCCGAGCGAGAGCTCTATGCCGCCGCGAAGCGGGACGCGGCCGCGGGAGACGCGCAGACCGCGATGGAATACAACGCCCGCAAGACCGCGGTGGTCCGCGAGATCCTTGCTCGCGCCTTCGCGGGCAACGGGATCTCGCTCCGCGACCGAGCACTCGACCCCGAGCGCCTCCCGGACCTTCCGGCCGAAGCCGGGGGCGAACGGATCACCTGGCGTGCTGCGACGAGCGACGACGCCGAGCTGATCCACCGGGTGAGCGCGGCCGCGGGGCGTGTCGATCACCCGAACGACCTGTACTCGCTGGAACAGGTACGGCTCGCGCTCCGTGGGGAGCGCTTCACGCTCGCCACGGACACCGTGCTCGGCCTGAGCGAGGCGGGCGAGCCGATCGCGTACGGCGAGGCGCGGCTGGGGGACACCGACGCGGACACCATCGAGGTGTCGCTCGAGGGCCTGGTGCACCCCTCCTGGCGGGGCCGGGGGATCGGCACCCGGCTGCTCGCCTGGCAGGAGGCGCGCGCCCGGCAGCTCTTCGCGAACTCCGGCGTGGACCTGCCCGCACTCATCTCGCTCGGCACGCGCGAGGACAACAGCTCGAACCGGGCGCTCTACGCGGCCGCCGGGTTTCTGCCGGTGCGGTGGTGGATGGAGCTGTGGCGCTCACTCGCCGACCCGATCGTCGCGCGCCCGCTGCCGGACGGGCTGCGTCTCCGGGACTACACCGCTGAACTGTCCGAGGCGACCCGCCTGGCCGTCAACGACGCGTTCCGCGACCACTGGGGATCCCGCCCCGCCTCGCAACAGGAGTGGGAGGAGGAGCACGCCCTCGCCGACTTCGCCCCGCACCTCTCGCGCCTCGCCGTCGTCGGCGACGGGTCCGCGGCCGATCCGTTCCGCGTTCTGGGCGCGGTCCTGAGCGAAGTCGACGAGGAAGAATGGGCGCTCAACGGGGGACCGTTCGGCTACATCTCGACAATCGCGGTGATCCGTGGCCGTCGCGGGGAGGGGATCTCCTCAGCGCTGATCCTGGAAACGCTTGCCGCCATGCGTGAGGCTGGGTTGGAGCGCGCGGCGCTCGATGTCGACGCGGCAAACCCGAGCGGGGCGCTGGGGATGTACACGAAGCTCGGCTTCGCCCTCCGGGATCGTTCCGTGACCTACGGGAAGCGTGCGTAGCGCCTCGCCGGAGGTGAGCACGCGCGCCACGGTCACCGGCGGTGACGTTCAGCCGCGCGCCCGAAACGCATCCCTGAGGAGCTCTTGCGCACGCTCGGGGGCGAGCCCGAGCTCGATGATCCGGTCGGCGTAGGCCTGCGCGGCGGCGCGGGCCGCCGGGTCGCCGAGCGCATCGAGGCTCACGAATGTGCCCGCTCGGCCGCGCCCCTCCGCGATGCCATCCTCCTCGAGCGCGCGATACGCGCTCGCCACGGTGTTCGCCGCGAGCCCGGCCGCTGCGGCGAGCGCGCGGACGGTCGGCAGGCGTTCCCCGGGGAGGATGCGGCCGTCGCGGATTCCGCTGTGGACGTGCGCGCGAAGCTGCTGAAATGGCGGATCCGGCAGCGCGGGATCGGCCCGGAAGTCCAGGACGGCGGAGAGGTGCGCGTCGTCGCGCGATGCGAAATCGGTCACGTGCCTACCCTAACGCCGTGCCGATGGTCCGGCGTGTCGATCACGCTGGACCATCGTGATGTCCCTGGTCAAAGCTGATTTATCGCCCAAATTTCGCGGGCCGTGAAGCGCCTTTTGCTTGCCGCGCCGATGCGCCCACCCGTTAGTGTGGATCGGAACATGTCTGAGAACTCACTGATTCCGAGTGCCCACCGCTTCCGTTCCGCCCCGCGTCAGGTGCGGGTACTGGAGCATGTTCGTATCCCACTCGACGACGGCGTCGAGCTCGCTGCCCGCGTGTGGTTGCCCGCGGATGCGCCGGAGGGCGGCGTCCCCGCGATCCTCGAGTACATCCCGTATCGCAAGAACGACATGACGGCGGGTCGGGACCAGACGATCCACCCCGAGTTCGCGCGTGCGGGCTATGCGAGCGTCCGCGTGGACCTGCGCGGCGCCGGGGACTCGACCGGGGTGATGACGGATGAGTACTCGGAGACTGAGTTGGCGGATGGCCTGCAGGTGCTGCGCTGGATCGCCGCGCAGCCGTGGTGCGCCGGGAAGGTCGGCATCATCGGCAAGTCGTGGGGTGGGTTCAACGGGCTCCAGCTCGCGGCGCTCCAACCCCCGGAGCTGGGCGCGATCATCACGGTCTGCTCCACGGACGATCGCTACGCGGACGACGTGCACTACAACGGGGGCGCGATCGTCGGCGATCAGATGCTGTCGTGGGCGTCCACGATGTGGGCCTACAACGCCCGCCCGCAGGATCCGATCGGCGTCGGTGCCGGCTGGGAGGCGGATTGGAAGCGCCGGATCGACGAGGCGCCCGTGAACATCGAGGACTGGCTGAGCCACCAGCGGCGTGACGCGTACTGGAAGCACGGCTCGGTGATCGAGACTCCGGACGCGATCCAGGTGCCGGTGCTCGCGGTGGGCGGCCTCCTCGACGAATACCGCACCACGCTGTTCCGGCTGATGGAACGGGCGGCGGAACGCGGCAGCGCCGACGCCGCACCGATCCACGCGCTCCTGGGGCCGTGGGCGCACAACTACCCGCATCAGGCGGCGCCCGGCCCCGGGATCGATTTCATCGCCGAGTCGATCCGGTGGTGGGATCAGTGGCTCGGGGGCGTCGAGAACGGGGTCCGGACACAACCGCAGTTGCGCGCGTTCATCCCGGACAGCGCGCCCATCGGCACGGATCATGCCGTGCGTGCCGGCCGCTGGATCGCGGAACCCGTGTGGCCTTCGGCGCAGGTGACGGATCGGGAACTCCCCGTCTCCGCCGCGGTGCAGCGCGGACCGCACACGCTGCGGAGCACGGAACTCATCGGTTTCGCGGGCGGCAGCTGGTTGCAGTTCGGCGAGGCCGCGGGCGTCGCGGGGGATCAGGCCGCCGACGACGCGCGCTCGTACTGCCTGGACTGGGCACAGCCGGCGGGCCTCGAGATCCTCGGGACGCCGCGCGTGCGCGTGCGCGTCGCCTCGGACCGTGACCGCGGCGCGATCGCCGCGCGGCTCACCGACGTGGCACCCGACGGATCCTCCCGCCTGCTCACCGTGGGCCTGTACAACCTCGCCCACCACGCGAGCCACGAACACCCGGAGCCCGTGGTGCCCGGAGAACCGGTGACGCTCGACTTCCCGCTGCTCGCCACCGCGCACCGGCTGGCGCCGGGCCACACGCTGCGCCTCAGCGTGTCCGCGAGCTTCTGGCCGAACCTCTGGCCCGCGCCCGAGGACACCCGCGTGACGATCGTGTCGCCCCCGACCCTCACGCTGCCCGAGCGCAACCCCGCCTCCCCGGCGGATGACGCGGCCACGACGACCGCGCTCACCGCCGCGCTCGGGTTGCCGCCCACCCCGCCGCACACCACGATCGACGCGGCCGGTCCACCGATGACGCGCGAGCTCACGGTCGACCTGGTGTCCGGCCGCACGACCGTGACCACCTTCGTGGAGGAGTGGCAGACGGATCGCAGCGACGGGCTGTTCTACGCTTCCTCGGAGCGCGACAGCTACCACCGCACCGCGGGAGATCCCCTGAGCGCGGAGGCCGTGTGCGAGCGCACCATCCGGTACCGCCGGCCCGCGCTTCCGGCGGAGCACAGCGATGCCGGCCGCGCCGCACTGGCGGCCGCCGGTGCGCGCGTTGCCGCAGACACCGGGTGGGACGTCGAGATTCGAACCCGCAGCACCATGACCGGCGACGCGACGAACTTCATCGTCACCAACGAGCTGGACGCGTATCGGGACGGGGAGAAGTTCCATTCCCGGTCGACGTCCGCGAGCATTCCGCGCGAGCTGAACTAGCGCGGGCGAGGACACACATGACACTGCAACGACGCACGATCACCCGCCGCTCCGCGCTCGGGCTCTGGGGCCTGGGCGCGGCGGCCGGCGTGGCCGCACTGAGCGGCTGCGCCGCACCCGCGACGGACGGCCTGGGCAAGGAACGCACGGTAACGATCGGGTCGAAGGGCTTCGCCGAGAGCTGGATCATGGGCGAGCTCTACGCCCAGGGCATCGAGGCGCTCGGCTACACGGTCGCGCTCAAGACGAATATCGGCTCGACCGAGATCATCAACACCGCCCTACAGGCCGGGCAGATCGACCTCTATCCGGAGTACACGGGCGTGATTCTCGTGGTCCTCGCGGGCGAGGAACGGCTCATGGATTCCGCCGAGGAAACGTTTGAGCTCGCACGCGCCTGGGAGGCGGAGCAGGGGATCACGACGCTGAACGCGACGCCGTTCGAGAACAAGAACGCGATCGCCGTCACCGAAGAGTTCGCGGCCCAGCACGGGCTGCGCACCATGTCGGACCTGCGCGGAATCGGGGATTTCACCTACTCGACATACCCGGAGAACGTGACCGGTGGGCAGGGCTACGAGGGCATCGTCGACACGTACGGGCTGGACAACATGCAGCTCAAGACCCTGAGCATCGGCCTGAACTACCAGGCCATCGAGCGCGGCGAGATTCAGGCGGCGGACGTGTTTACCACCGACCCGCAGCTCTCCCGCTCGAACCTCGTGGTGTTGGAGGACGACCTGAAGCTCTTCGGGTTCCAGAACGTCGTCCCGCTCATGCGCGACGACGCTTTCGACGCCGTCGATGACGACGTCCCCGCGTTCCTGAACGAACTCCACTCCCTGTTGACGGTCGACGCGATCCGCGTGCTGAACGCCGCCGCCGCGGTCAACCGACTCGATCCCGCGCAGGTCGCCCAGACCTTCCTGCGGGAGAACCACCTGATCTAAGGACATCATGACGACACCCACCGAAGCCGCGCCGACGCGTGCCGGGGACACCTCGATCACCTTCACCGCCGCGACGAAAACCTACCCCGGGCAACCGACCCCCGCCCTCGACGCGCTCGATCTTGCCGTGCACTCCGGCGAGCTCGTGTGCTTGGTCGGCCCGTCCGGCGGCGGCAAAACCACCGCGTTGCAGCTCGTGAACCGGCTGGTAGACCTCACGAGCGGAAGCATTCACATCGGCGGCCAGGATATCTCGGGCCTCGCGCCGATCGAGCTGCGCCGCACCATCGGGTACGCGATCCAAGAATCCGGGCTGTTCCCGCACTATACGGTCGCCGAGAACATCGCGATCGTGCCGCAGATCCTGAAGTGGGATCGGGCGCGGATCCGGGCGCGGACCGCGGAACTGCTGGAGCTGGTGGGGCTCACCCCCGTCGAGGACTGGCTGGACCGCTACCCGGCGCAGCTTTCGGGCGGGCAGCAGCAGCGCGTGGGGATCGCGCGGGCGCTCGCGGCGGATCCGCCCGTCATGCTGATGGACGAGCCCTTCGGTGCGCTGGATCCGATCACACGGCTCTCGGTGCAAGACGAGTTTCTCGCGATCCACCAGCGCGTCGGAAAAACGACCCTGTTCGTGACCCACGATATCGACGAGGCGATCAAGATGGCCGATCGGATCGCGATCCTGCGTCCGGGGGGCACGCTGGCCCAGTTCGACACCCCCGAACAGATCCTGTTGCACCCCGTCGACGATTTCGTCGCCGAGTTCCTCGGGGCCGAGCGCGGGCTGAAGCGGCTCGCCCTGACCTCCGTCGGGGATGTTTTGGAACGCACCGCACCCGAGGCGGCGCTTCCCGTGGAGGCGGACGCCTGGCCCGAGGTCGCAACCGCGATGACGGTGCGCGAGGCGCTCGCGCTCGTGTCCGTCGCGGGAACCGCGGGGGCGCGCGTCGCGGACGCCCCGGGCCGTTTCGTGACCCTGCGTGAGCTCGTGCATCCGCCGGCCGCGCGAGATGCCGCGGAGGCCACCGCATGACCAGCTTCGTGACCGAGTTTGCGACCGAGTTTATGCCGGTCGGAGACCCCGTCATCCCGGACTACGGCGTGGCGTCCGAGTGCGTGGTGAACAACGGCTTTTTCTGCGCGGACTGGTTCGCGGCGCAGTGGTCCACGGTGTTCTGGCCGCCGCTCCTCAGCCACATCGTCATCACGGTGATCGCGGTGGTCATCGGCTTCGCGATCGCGTTCACCGCCGCGCTCATCGCGTACCGGCGGCAGTGGCTCGTGAAGCCGATCGGCGTGGTGGCGACCTTCCTCTACACGCTGCCGCCGCTCGCGCTGTTCCAGCTGCTCGTGCCATTCACCGGGCTGACCCTCGTCACGGTCGAGATCGCGCTCGTGTGCTTCACCCTCGTGATCATCTTCCAGGCGGTGCTCACGGGGCTCGCCTCGACCTCGGCCTCGGTCATACAAGCGGCGGTGGGCATGGGGCTGAGCCCCGGGCAGATCCTGCGCCGCGTCGAGCTGCCCTTCGCGTTCCCAGCGATCATCAACGGGCTCCGGATCGCGACCGTGCTGACCGTGAGCATCGCAACCATCGCGGCGTTCGTCGTCGATGACGGCCTGGGCTCGCCGATCCTGAAGGCGATCTCCTCGCCCTTCAACACCCAGTTCATCGGGGCGGGCGCCCTCGCGGTACTGCTCGCGTTCGTGCTCGACGGGCTGCTCGTGCTGCTCGGACGCGCGCTGACGCCCTGGACGAGAGTGAGGATGTCGTGAACGAATTCCTCGGGGCCTTCCCGTTTATCGCGGAGAACTTCGGCCTGCTGATGGAGAAGACGGGGGAACACCTCGTCATCAGCCTGATCCCGATCCTTGTCGCGATCCTGCTCGGCGTGCCATTGGGTGTGTGGCTCGGGCACATTCACCGCGGCGAGTTTCTCGCGGTGAGCCTCACGAATATCGGCCGCGCGCTGCCGAGCCTGGCGCTGATCGCCATCCTGCTCGGTCTCGTGGGGATCGGCCTCCTGAACGTCGTGATCGCGCTGTTCGTGCTCGCGTTCCCGCCGATCCTCAGTTACTCGTTCCAGGCTGTGAACTCGGTGGACCGGAACCTGACGCGCGCCGCGCGCGGGATGGGACTGACGCCGCTCCAGGTGCTGCTCCGGGTGGAGCTGCCGCTCGGCCTGCCCACCATGATCAGCGGCGTGCGCACCGCGGTCGTGCTCACCGTCAGCTCCGCGACGGTCGCGGCGATTGCCGGCAGCGGTGGGCTCGGCGACATCATCCTGAATCAGGTGGCCTACGGCATGTCCGGGGTTATCGCGGGTGCCATCTGGGTGGCGCTGCTCTCGATCATCCTCGACCAGCTCGCGGCGTTCCTGCTGCGGCGGGCGACCCCACGCGGGGCGCGCTTCGTGCAGCAGTCGGCGGTCGTCGCGGCCTAGCTCGATGCCGGGGTGCTCAGTTCCCGCTGAGCACCCCGGCGAGGATCTGCGCGGCCTCCGGGAAACGCTCCGGTTCCGGCCCGCAGAAGGTGAGCCGAAGTGCGGGCGTCGATGGCTCGGCGGGGAACCACGCGTCGCCCGAGGCGAGTGCGAGGCCGCGCGCGGCGCACTGGCGCGCGACCTCGTTCGGGTCCGATCCCGCCGGCAGGCGCGCCCAGACGCTCAGCCCGCCCTGCGGAACGGCGTCCACGCGCACGTCCGGGGAGTATTGCGCGAGACTGTCGAGGAGGAGGTCGCGGCGGTGCCGGAGGCGCTCGGGGAGCGCCGCGCGGTGCGCGCGCCAGCCGGGACTCGTCACCGCGTCCAGCGCGGTCGCCTGGAGCAGCGGGCTGACGTACATGGTGTCGGCGACCCGGTCGGCAAGGAGCCGATCGCGGGCGGGCCCGCGCGCGATGAGTGCGCCCACGCGAAGCGCCGGGGAGAGGCTCTTGGTCAGCGAGCGGAGCGTGACGATCCGGCCATCGGGGTCGTCGTGACCGAGCGGCCGGGGTGCCTGTTCGAGTCGCGTGTCGATCGCGAAGTCTCGGGCCCAGTCGTCCTCGATGAGGAAGGCGTCGTGGGCGCGGAGCACCGTGAGAATCTCGCCCGCGCGATCGGGGTGCCAGCTGCCGCCGAGCGGGTTCGCGAAGGTGGGTTGTGCGTAGAACACGCGGGCCCCGGACTCGCGCAGGGCGCGATCGAGCTCCTGGGGGTCGGGGCCGCCGGGCGTGGTCGAGATCGGCACGAGCGTGACGCCCTGTTGCGCGGCGGAACGCAGGGCGCCCCAGTAGCTCGGCGATTCGATCACCATGGGACGACCGCGCCCCACGAGGGCGCGGAAGATGCTCCCCAGCGCACTCTGCGTGCCCGGCACGATGATCGCCTCGCGCGGGGCGTGCGGGGCGGGGCCGCTGCCGCTCAGTTCCGTCGCGAACCAGGCCTGCAGCTCGGGGAGCCCGGCGGCGGGTGCCCGGTGCAGCGCGTGGGGGGAGCGCGCCGCGCGGGCGGTCGCGGCGCGCACGAGCGCTGCGGGGAGGAGCTCGGCGCACGGGTAGCCCGAGTGCATCTCGATCGTGCCGGGAGCGGCCTCGCGCTGGGTCTCGGGCACCGGGAGTGCGGGCGTCGGGAGCGCTCCCAGTGCACCCGTCTGCCACCCGTAGTCCGGCGTGCATGCGGCGTCGCGTCGCCGCACGAAGGTGCCCACGCCGGGCCGGCTCTCGATGAGTCCGCGGGCCGCCAGGGCGTGCATGGCGCGCTGCACGGTCACCGGTCCGGCCCCGAACGACTCCGCGAGTTGGCGGCTCCCGGGAAGCCGGCTCCCGGGGGCGGCCTGGGCGATCCAGCGCTCGAGCTCGGCGATAATGCGATCAGTGCTACTCTGACTCATGAATATAGATAATAGCGCTATCGAACAGTCGTCGCCCGTGCTACCGCGCCGTCCGCGAGGCACACGCGGTTCTGGTGGATCTGGTGCCACCGGGACCGGTGGCACCGACGCCGGTGGTGCCGGTGCCGGTGGTGCCGGTAGCTCCGGCGGTCTCTGGTGGGGGCTCCTCGGGGTGGCGGCGTTCTCGCTGACGGTGCCGCTGACCCGCGTCGCCGTCGCCGGACTCACCCCGGTGTTCGTCGGGAGCGGGCGGGCGGTGGTCGCCGGCGTCCTCGCCATCGCCGCGCTCGCGGTGACGCGGCAGCGCCTCCCGCGCGGTGCGCAGTGGGCGCGCGTGGCGCTGGTGGCCGCGGGCATTGTGGTGGGGTTTCCGATGTTGACGTCGCTCGCGCTCACCGAGGTGCCCGCGGCGCGCGCGGCCGTGGTGATCGGCCTGCTGCCGGCTGCGACCGCGGTCGCCACGGTGTGGCGCACGGGAGAGCGGCCCGGGCGGCGGTTCTGGGTGAGCGCGGGGCTCGGAGCCGCGGCGGCCGTCGGCTTCGCGCTCGTCCAGGGTGGCGGGGCACCCGGGACCGTCGGCCTCGGATGGCCGGATCTGCTGCTGTTCGGCGCGGTGGTGCTGGCGGCGCTCGGCTACGCGGAGGGCGGACTGCTCGCGCGCGAGCTCGGAGCGTGGCAGACCGTCTCATGGGCGCTGAGTGTGGCGCTCCCGGTGATGCTCGGGATCACGCTCACCGCGCTGCCCGCGGCGACCGGCACGGTGACGTGGCAGCAGTGGGCGGCATTTGGGTACCTTGCGGTGGTGAGCATGTTCCTGGGCTTCTTCGCGTGGTATCGCGGGCTCGCCCAGGGCCCGATGGCCATGGTGAGCCAGGTGCAGCTCGTGCAGCCCGTCCTGAGCATCGTGTGGGCCGCGGTGCTGCTCGGTGAAGCACTCACCCCACCCGTGGTGCTCGGCGGGATCGCGGTGATGCTCTGCGCGGGTCTCGCGGTGCGTTCCCGGTTGCCGGGCAACGCACCGCGAGGACGCTAGGCGGTGGGCGCGGGGCTGGGTGCCGGATCCGGCACCTCGCTCCGCGCGCGCCGTGCGGCGAGGCGCTTGCCGAGCAGGCCGTGTCGGGGGCTGAACAGGTACACCAGCCCGAACGCAACGCCCTGCACCAGCACGACGAGCCCGCCCGACGCGGCGTCGAGCCAGTAGCTCAGGAAGATGCCGAGCACCGCGCACGCGGCCGACAGGACCGGCGCGATCACCAGCATGCGATCGAAGCGATCGGTGAGGAGGTAGGCGGTCGCCCCCGGGATGATGAGCATCGCGACGACCAACACCACGCCGACCACCTGCAGGGCCACCACCGCGGTGAGGGCGAGGAGTCCCAGCAGGAGCGCCCCGAGAAACTTCGGGTTCAGGCCGATGGCCTGCGCGTGGGTCGGGTCGAACGCGAAGAGCGTCAGGTCCCGCCGCTTCACGATGAGCACCACGAGCGCGACCGCGGCGAGGACGGCGATCTGTGTGAGATCGGCGGGGGAGACCCCCAGGATGTTGCCGAAGATGATGTGGTTCAGGTCGTTGTCGCTGGGCGTCACCGATATCAGGACGAGACCGAGCGCGAACAGCGTCGTGAACACGATCCCGATCGCCGCATCCTCCTTCACCCGGCTCGTGTTCCTGATCCCGCCGATCAGCGCGACCGCGAGAAAGCCGAACAGGAGCGCCCCGAGCGCGAAGGGCGCGCCGACCACATAGGCGAGCACGACCCCGGGGAGCACCGCGTGCGAGACGGCGTCCCCCATCAGCGACCAGCCGATCAGGACCAGCCAGCACGACAGCAGGGCGCACACCACCGCGGCGATCACCGTGGTGAGGAGCGCGCGGGTCATGAACTCGTACTGCAGGGGTTCGAGGAAGAAATCGAGCGGGTTCATACGAGGCTCCGAGGATCAATGGTCGAGTCGAGTCCGAAGGCGAGGGCGAGTCGTTCCGGCCGCAGGGCTTCCGCGACAATGCCATGGAACAGGATCCGGCGCTGGATCAGCGCTGCCTCGTCCGCAAGCGCGGGGAGCGCGTGGAGGTCGTGCGTGGAGACGAGGATCGTGTGGCCGTCGGCGGCGAGTTCCCGGAGGAGCCGCACGATCGTGCCCTCGGAGCGCTTGTCCACACCCGCGAAGGGCTCGTCGAGCAGCAGGATCCGGGCCCCCTGGGCGATGCCGCGCGCCACGAACGCGCGCTTCTTCTGCCCGCCGGACAGCTGGCCGATCTGGCGCGCGGCGAAGTTCGTCAGCTCCACCCGATCCAGCGCCTCGGCCACCGCGGCGTGATCCGCGCGGCGCGGCCGGCGCGACATCCCCATCCTGCCGTACCGCCCCATCATCACCACGTCGCGCACCGAGACCGGGAACGCCCAGTCCACAGCCTCGCTCTGCGGCACGTAGCCCACGAGGCCCTGCGTGCGCGCCGCGGCGGGCGTGACCCCGGCGATGCGGACGTCGCCGCGGTCCGGGCGCACCGAGCCCATGATCGATTTGAAGAGCGTAGACTTCCCCGAGCCATTCATGCCGATGAGGCCGGTGACGCGCCCCGACGACACCGTGAGGCTCGCGCCGTCGAGCGCGCGGACCTCGCCGTAGCGGACGGCGACATCGCGCACCTCGATCGCGGCGGTCACTCGGCGCCGCCGTTCGGTGTCGCACGGTTGTTCGGTGTCGCGCCGGCCGTGAGCGCGGCGGTGATGACCTCGGCGTCGTGCCGAATGAGGTCCAGGTAGCTCGGGACGGGGCCGTCGGGCTCGGACAGCGAGTCGACGTACAGCGTGCCCCCGTACGCGGCATCGGTGGCGGCGACGACCTGCTGCATGGGCGCGTCGGAGACGGTCGACTCGCAGAACACCGCTGGGACATCGTGCGCGCGCACGAACTCGATGGTCTCGGCGATCTGCCGCGGGGTCGCCTGCTGCTCGGCGTTCACCGGCCAGATGTACTGCTCCGTGAGTCCGGCGTCGCGGGCCAGGTAGGAGAACGCGCCCTCGCAGGTGACAAGCGCGCGCTGCGACTCGGGGAGCACGGCGAGCTCGGCGACGAGCTCGTCCTGAACCTCCTGAAGCTCGGCGCTGTAGCGGGCCGCGTTCGCGGCGTAATCGCTCGCATGCTCGGGGTCGAGCTCGGTGAAGGCCGCCGCGATTGCCGCGACGTACTCCTGCACCACCCGCGGGCTCATCCAGGCGTGCGGGTTGGGCTTCCCCGCGTCGACGTCGCCGGCGATTGCGAGCGGCTCGATATCCTCGGTGACCACGGCGTGGGGCACGTCAAGCTGGTCCACGAACTTCGCGAACCAGGCCTCCAGGCCGAGGCCGTTGTCGAGGATCAAGTCGGCCTCGGAGGCCCGCGCGATGTCACCGGGCGTCGGCTCGTAGCCGTGGATTTCGGCACCCACCTTCGTGATCGATGCGACGCGGAGATGCGGGCCGGCGACGTTTTCCGCGATGTCCGCGAGCACCGTGAACGTGGTGAGGACGACGGGGCGGTCGTCCTGCGCGGCGGATCCCTGCTCCGCGGTGTTGCGCGGTTCCCCGGGGTTCCGCTGATCCCCTGCGGTGCCGGGGGCTGCGCAGCCCGCGAGGAGCAAGCTGCTGAGGAGGGCAATCGCGGCTGCAGTGCGAGCGCGGGGTCTGATCACGTGGGGCTCCTTCGTGGTGAGAAAGTTAAAAGTTCGTCATGCCGAACTTTTAACATCGTAGCGCCTTTAGTGCCGCGCGGTGGGCCCCGTGCGTGGCAAGATGGAGGCGGTGCAATCGGCACCGGGAGTGGGAGGTGCGCGTGGCGGAGCCGCTCGGACAGCCCACGCCTCGCGCGGCACCGCCGGGCCTGCTCGCCACCCTCGGCTGGGTCGCGCTGGGCGGAGCGTTCGGATCCCTCGCGCGCGCTGGCGTGTCGCACGCGATCGGGGAGCTGGGGGAGTGGCCGCTCGGAACGCTGTGCGTCAATCTGCTGGGCGCGTTCCTGCTGGGGCTTCTGCTGGAGACGCTCGCGACTCGCCCGCACGAGCGGCTCCGGCTGCTCCTGGGGACAGGCGTGCTCGGCGGCTTCACCACCTACAGCCTGCTGGCGTCCCAGCTTGCCGAGCAGATTCTCACGGGTGAGCTCTGGGTCGCCGCGGGCTACGCGGCTGCGACGCTGTGTGGTGGACTGCTCGCGAGCGCCGCCGGGGTGCTGATCGTCCAGCGCGCTCGAGCCCCACGGCGGGGGGAGGTGCGGTGACCCCGGAGATCTGGACCGTGGTCGGAATCGCGGTGGCCGGAGGTGCCGGCGCCGCTGCCCGAGCCCTCGTCGACCGCAGTGTTCCTGCGCGCGTGCGGCAGCGTTTCCCGTGGGGGATCTTCGTGGTGAACCTCACGGGATCCTTCGTGCTCGGCCTCATCACCGGGGCGGCGCTCGCGCAGCCCGTCACCGCGATCCTGGCGACCGGCTTCCTGGGCGGCTACACGACCTTCAGCACCGCGAGTCTCGACACGTTCCGGCTGCTGCAGCAGCGCCGCATCGGTGCCGCACTTCTGAATGGGCCCGGCATGCTCTGCGTCACCGTGGGCGTCGCCGTGTGCGGGATCCTGCTCACCGCGGGGTAGCGCGGGGTGCTCCGGGCGGTGGGCAATGGGGCGCGGGGTGCTCCGGGCGGTCGGCAATGGGGCGCGGGCTACCGAACCTGTCGCACTGCGAACTGGGCTTGTGGGGCCACGTACGACTCCTGCGCCGCGACAAGCTGCAGTTCGCGTTCGCCCGAGGTGAGCGTGCGTTCCAGAAGCTCGTAGACGCTTGCGGCGGTCGCCCCCAGCGCCGCCGCGGGGTCGCCCGTGCGGCGCAGGTGCGCGGTGAACAGTGCCGCAGTGACGTCGCCGGATCCGTTGGCTTTGATCGGGAGGCGCGGCTTCTCGACGAGCCACGCGCCCTCCGGAGTGACGGCCAGCATCTCCATGACACCCTCCGGGGCTTCCGGGCGCTCCACGCTGGTCACGAGCACCGAGTGCGGGCCGAGATCCCGCGCCGCATCCACGGAGGCAAGTGTCGATTCCAGAGTGTCCGGTGACGTGCCCGTGAGGAAGCCGAGCTCAAACTGATTCGGGGTGATGAGGTCCGCCTGCGGCACCACGCGATCGCGGATCAAATTCTGCACCTCGGGTGCGACGTGGCACCCCGACTTCGCGTTGCCGAGTACGGGATCGCACGCGTAGATCGCGTCGGGACTGTGGTGCTTGACGCGGGCCACCGCATCGAGGATCGCGTCTCCGATGCTGTCGCTGCCCTGGTAGCCCGAAAGTACCGCGTCGACACCAGCCAGGCCGCCGCGCTCTTCGATCCCGGTCACGATCTCACGGACGTCGTCGCCGGAGAGAAGCGGGCCCCGCCACGACCCGTAGCCGGTGTGGTTGGAGAAGTTCACCGTCGGGACCGGCATGACCTCCACGCCGAGGCGCTGCAGCGGAAATACGGCCGCGGAGTTGCCGACGTGCCCGTACGCGACGGCCGACTGGATCGAGAGAATGCGCATGACGCGATTCTGTCAGTGGTCCCTGTTGTGGACCAGTTCTCAGGAGTGAAGGTGGACCAGTTGGGTGGGGTGGGGCGGGGTGATCGCGTCGGGGCCGGCGGGGTGGTGTGGTCGCGTAGGGGCCGGCCGGGTGGTGTCGGCCTGCCGCGCCGAAGTGTGGACCTGCTGGCCCGTGATGTCGGCCGGTCAGCCCGTGGCGTCGGCCTCTCGGCCCGTGGTGTGGACCGGGCCGGAGTCTGTATCCGGAACGTCGAGTCGCGCGATCAGCGCGGCGATCCGGCGCTCCTGAGTCTCGGGCCTGGCAGCTGTCAGGATCGGGTGCAGCGCGCTGTAGCGGGCGGTGCTCGAGAGCGCAGCGAATGCTGCTTCTGCGCGGGGATGACGGGCAAGTGCGGCACGAAGGCCGTCCGGTGCCACGGCCTGCGCTGGTCCGGCATAGGCGCGATCCCAGCGCCCGTCAGCCTGAGCTCGCGCCACCTCGCGCTCTCCACCCGCCCGGAGTCGGCCGCTGTGGCGAAGTTCGGCAATGAGATTCACATTGCGCTGCGACCAGATCGAACGTGCGTGACGTGGGGTGAACCGCTGCAGAAATGTGGTGTCGTCGTAGCTGCGCCGCTGACCGTCGATCCATCCGCTGCAGAGCGCTTCCTCGAGCGCAAGCTGGTAGCTCAGCGACGTCGGAAGCTCGGTGCCTTTCTTTGCGAGCACGAGCCAGACCCCATCCGAAGTGTCTCCATGCCCGATCAGCCAGTCACGCCACGCGGCTTCGTCGGGCACGCAGAGTGTGTGCATCTCGCCTTGAGTCGTCATGGAGTGATTCTCGCAGGCATCGGGAGGGCGATGGGCGCTGGGGCGGGACTTTCTCGCGCGTCTGGGTATCCGGCGTGTGGCCCGACTGAGCGTGGTCACCCGGGACGAGGCTGCGCCCATCGAGATCGAGCGGTGCTGCGCATCCTGTTCTGGTGTCCATGCGATCCTTGCGCGCCGTCTGCTCGGCGAGGGCTCGCGGTTGATCCAGGACGGATCTGGATGGGGTCCGCGGCTCGACGCGTTCGCGGTCCGATCCTGCCTGAATCGGGTGCGTGACGTCGCGGTCGAAGCGCGGCACATTGTCGGCCGTCCGGCCTCGCGTGGCTGGTCCGCCCGCGGCTTCATCTCGAGCTGTGCTTGGGGCGGAAGGTGGGCCGAAGTGGGGGCTAAGGTGGGGGTGATGACGGGGTGAAGGTGGGGACAGATGGTGCCGATCTCTCAGTCCGGCTTGTGGGTCTCAGGTGACCGAGCTCGGCCCGTGGGTTATTCGAACAGAGTTTCGAATCGTTACCTTTCCGTGTCCTCTTCGGAAACGTACTACACCCATCAGGACTTCCTCCCGCACGCGTCCCCAAGTGGGCCAACTTCCGTGTGTTTTCAACGGTTTCGCGGGGTTCGTTGTCGGTGGTGTGTGCTGGAATGGCTGCATGACGTTCACCGGAGACACGCAGCATCCCGAACCCCTCCCAGGGGGTGGTTCGGGTGCGAGTTTTGGGTCGATGGTGCCACCCCGGATCGTGCGCGTCGACGCACTATTGACGTCGCTTGAAGTGTGGGAGCGGGAGCAGCGGCGGCGTGACGCGGAGCGGTTGAGTATTCTCGCGGATCTTCACGAGGCCGCCCTGGGCGGGGACGATAGTGGGGAGGCTGACGGAGAGGCAGTCGGGGGCCTTGAGACTGCTTCGGGTATGGCGGCCGGCTCGGGCGCGGGAGCGATTCCGGCCAACGATACGCGTGCTGGTGGTGGTGGTGAAGCGGGTGCTGGAGGTACCGACACTGATCCCGACGCCGAGGTTGATGCCGATGTCGACGCGGATCCCGATGTCACCACGGCTGGCACCCCTGCCCACCCGGAACTCCCCGGAACCAACGCCGCAAGCCCCGAGCCTGAAGTGCACCCAGCCCCGCATGATGTTTCCACCCCATGCACGTCGGCGCAGCCACAGTCCCCGTTGCGGGTATCGCCCGCCTTCCAGGGGAAGAACAGCGAACTCGCGTTCCGTTCCCTCCGGGCGATGGTCGCGATGGCCTGTCACACCAGCGAACACGTCGCCGCCCGCGACCTGGACCTTGCTTACGAGACCCGGCACACGCTTCCCGCGACGCATGACGCGTTGCGTGCGGGGACGATCGCGCTGCCACATGCACGCATCGTGGTCGATGAAGGGGCAATCTTTCACACCCTCACCACCCCAAACCCCGATACCCCTGACGCGCTCACGGTAGAGGAACAGCTCGTGGATATTGCGAGGCGGCGCACCCTGTACGAGCAAGACGCGATCCGGTACGCGGAGAAGGAAACCCCGAACCGGTTTCGCCCGATCGCCCGCAGGCTCGCCGCGATGTACGCCCAGAAAACCCTTGCCGAGCGGCACCGGGAAGCGCTCAAGCGTCGGCATGTGCGGGTGGTGGAGCTTGAAGATGGGATGGCAGAACTTCGGGCGGTGTTACCCGCGGAAGAAGCGTACGAGATCTATGACCGGCTTACGCGTCTCGCGAAGCATGTCCACGACCGCCCCACAGAACACGCTGCAAAACGCTCCGCAGAACACCCCGCAAAGCCCGCTACGGACCACACCGAACCCGGCACAGGAGCTGGTGAAACCAGTGACACTGACACGCAGGGCGAAGCCGGTGGGGGTGAAGCGGTGCGTGTGCCCGTGAGTCCCGACACGGTAAACACGATTTGCCCCGCAGGGGCTGCTGACCCCTCGAAATCCGATGGCCTATCAAGCACGGTTCCCGGCACGAGCCCCCAGAAGTCTTCTGGCGCCCCGCACACTTCTCCGGGTACCACCGGGAACACCGTGGAAGCCGGGAATACCGGGGCCGCCGGGAGTACTGCGGGTATCGAGAGCACCGAGAGCACCGAGACCACCGAGACCACTGAGGACGAAGCAAGGCTCCCGGGGAGCACCACCAACATCGACGTCGACATCGACACCAACTCTGACACCGAGGGCGCGGATCCCAACACCGTGGAGGTCACCGCCGTGGATGTTGATGCCACACACGATGACGCCCTGACCCTCCCCGGAACTCCCACCGAGAGCACCGAGAGTGCTGAGAACACTCCGGGCAACACGACCACCAACACCGGCACCGATACCGACACTGATCCCGGCACCAACACCAACACCAACACCAACACCGACACCGGCACTGGCACTGGCACCGACGCCGATTCTGACGCCGAGCTCGACACCACCATCGAAGCCACCACCCAGGACCCGACCCCCGCTGACACCTCAGACGGCGTCCCGGACGCGCGGTCGCGTGACGAACTCCGCGCGGATA
>NZ_QYAC01000001.1:161422-775415 GCF_016758195.1 Leucobacter chromiireducens subsp. solipictus
ATATCCACGAACACGTACAGTCCCACACAGGCACAACGCCGGTACCTTGCTGCACGGGATCAGCACTGCCGCACCCCTGGGTGCCGCGTCCCAGCACACCGCTGCGATATCGATCACACCATCGACGCCGCACACGGCGGCCCCACCCGGATCGATAACCTCGCACACCTCTGCCGCAACCATCACGTCATGAAACACCACACCGGGTGGACCCTCACCCAACACGACGCCGGGGATATGTCCTGGAAAGACCCGACCGGACGCACATACCAGGACCGGCCACCAAGCCGGGTCAGGTTCGTACCCGTCATCGAACCACCCAACGACGACACACGAAATCGAGCCGGGGGAACATCACCGGGTACCCCGCCACCCGACGGTCACGGGAACTCTGAAACGGTTGAGGACCGGGACGACCACCCGTTCTAACACGCAGCCGAGCTGATCCGCACCCGCGCTGGTAGGCACCCTCCGGCGGCCACCCGCACCGCAGGCACCCGATCCACACGTGTAGCTTTGCGACCGCCAGGTACACCACACCGGCTCGGACACCGACATCACACCGACATCACGCCGACACCGACGCCACACCGACACCGACACCTGCGCCGACGCCGACACCGACACCAACACCGACACCGACACCAACACCGACGCGCCTGCCTGCCTGCCTGCCTGCCCTACCTAACCGACAAGCCCGCCTGACGCCATCAATCAACGAGACCGGCCACTCGGAGCCGGTGCCTGTACCGCGCGCGCCCACAACGAGGATTTCGTGACCCCTTATGCGGAGGCCGCAACCGGGTCCTCGCGCTCGAGGCGCTGGCCAACCACGGCCGAGATCCCGTCTTGGCGCATGGACACCCCATACAGCGCGTCCGCGATCTCCATCGTGCGTTTCTGGTGGGTAATGATGATGAGCTGAGAGTTTTCGCGCAGTCGCTCAAACACCTGCAACAATCGCCCCAAGTTCGCGTCGTCGAGCGCCGCCTCGACCTCGTCCACAATGTAGAACGGGCTCGGGCGTGCCTGGAAAATCGCCATCAGCCAGGCGACCGCGGCGAGGGATCGCTCACCGCCCGAGAGGAGCGACATCCGCTCGACTTGCTTCCCCGCGGGCTTCACGACCATTTCGATGCCGGTGTTCAGCAGGTCGTCGGGGTTACTCAGCGCGATCTCCCCCGAGCCTCCGGGGAACAGGATGGGAAACACCTCGGCGAACGCGATCCGCGTGTCTTCGAACGCGGCCCCAAAGATGCCCTGCATCTTCTGGTCGAGTTCTTCAATGATCGAGAGCAGATCCGCACGGGTCTTGGTGAGATCCTGAAGTTGTTCCGAGAGGAACGCGTGCCGTTGCTCGAGCGCCGCAAACTCTTCGAGCGCAAGCGGGTTGATCCGCCCCAGCTCCGAGAGCCTCCGCTCGGCCCGAGCCAGCCGTTTCTCTTGCTCGGCGCGGACATACGGCACGGTGGGCAGATCCTGTGCGGCGGGCGTCGCCCGCTCCGCGCCCGAGTCGTCTCCTTCGGCAGTCTGATGCCCAGCGTCATCCTGCGCCGGAATCTCCTGTGTGTCCCCGCCCGTGGTGGCGTCGGGACCCACGAGCCCCAGCTCCGCAGCGAGCTCGGCCTCAAGCCGATTCGCGAACGGCGACGCTTCGGTCTCCGCCCCGACAGCCGCAGCGCCCTCGGACGCCCCGCTGCTGGCAGCCGCAGCGGCGCTCAGATCCGGAACCGGCTGATCCGGCCCATACTCCGCGATCAGCACGTCCTCGACCAGGCCGAGCTCATTCCCGGATCGCTCGAGTAGGGTCGACAGCTGCAGTTTCCGCTCATAACTCTTGAGTTCGGCCCCGTGCACGCGCTCGGTGAGCGCCTGCAGCTGCTGCCGCAGGGCTGACTCCTCCGAGCGAATCAGCGTCAGCTCTTGGCTGTGCCTCGCACGCTCCTGCTCGGCCTGCTGCTGCACGAGCCGCGCCTCCGCGAGGGATCGATCGCAGGCGTCCAGGATGGCGGGCAGCACCTCAGCCACCCGCTCCGCCTGCGCGACCTGCCGGGCCCGCAGCACCGCGCGTCGCGCGGCCTCATCCGCGGCCCGCTGCTCGGCGGCGAGTTGTTCTTCGAGCGCGTCTCGCTGGGCGGCCCCGGCGCGCGCACGCTCACGGGCGGTCTCCAGCGCGAGGCGAACCTCAAGCTCGGCCGCACGCGCGGCCTCGACCTCCGCGAAGGCCCGTTCTCGCTGGCTCGCATCCAGGATGGGACGGGGCTCGGATTCGGCCGCCGCAAGCGCGGAGGCCGCACGCTCCGCCTGCGCGGCGGTCTCGCGCGCCGACTCGGCGGCGACCGCGAGCCCCTGCGCGGCGCGTTCTGCTTCCGCGTCCGCCGCCTCGGCTCGGGTGACCAGGCGGTTGCGCTCTTTCGCGTGCTCCGCGAGGCGCGCATCGGCGGAGCGCAACTCCGCGAAGCTCTCCTGCGCGGCGTGCTTCGCGCTCGTGGCAGCTGCCCGCAGATCCGCGAGCTCCACCTCCACGTCCGCGATCGCCGCCACCACCTCAGCACGCCGGGTCGCGGCTTGATCCAGTTCCGCGGTGAGCTCGATGCGGCTCGGGGCCTGTTGCGATCCGCCGCTCAGGGTGTGCGCGGTCAGCACATCGCCGTCCGCAGTCACCACGGTGAAGCCTCCGCCGGGATAGTGCGTCGTGAGCGCCGCCGCGGCCGCGACCGCGGCAGCAATGTCCGGGGCGATAAAACTCCGCGCCAAGATCCCACGTACCCCGTCCGGGGCCGCGAGCAGAGCGTCTCCCGCGTGGGTGAGCCCGGCGATCTCCGGTGCCGGATCAGCCGCCGGAAGGGCCGGTTCACCAGATTCTGCCATGCACGTGCCGCCGAGCACGGTGCGGAGCCGCCCCAGGTCCCCGTCGCGTGCGGTGCGCACCGCCTCCGCTGCCTCAGCCGCCGACTCCACGATCAGCGCGTCCGCGTAGCTCCCGAGCGCAGCGCCGATCGCGGCTTCGAAGCCCTCGGCCACGCGGACGTGCTCGGCGACGCGACCCGCAACCCCTGCGACGCCCGCCTCCAGCACCGCGCCGGAGGCGTCGCGCTGGTCCAATGACCGGGTGAGTGCGCTGACCCGGGCATCCAGGCCGGCGCGTTCCTGCTCGAGTGCGTGCAGCCGCTCCCGCGCCGCGTCCCGCCGCTGTTCGGCCTCAGCTTGCGCGTCTTGCGCCGCCTGGTATGCATCATCGAGTCCGGCCTCGGGGACCTCGCTGCGATCGTCCTGGGCCTCAAAGGCGTCGAGCGCGTGCTCCGCCTCGGTCCGACGCGTCTCGGCCTGCTCAACAGCCAATTCCCGTCGCGCAATTTCCTGCCCGACGGCGGCGTGCTTCTGCGCGGCCGCCTCGCTGTGTCCGCGCAACTGTGACAGCCGGAGATCGTGCTGGGAGACGAGCGCGCTCTGCGCGGAGATCTCTTCGTCGATCGCGTCAAGCGCCTGCTGGGCGGCCCGCGTGGCGACGACGCTCCGTTCCCACGCCCCCTCAGCCGCGGGCACCGCCTCGGCAAGCCGCACGGCCTCCGCGGCTGCCTCATCGACCGCGGCTCGGCTCAGACGCGTGACGTGCTCGGGCGATTCGGCCTGGGTGGCGAGGAAGGTCAACCGCTGCTGGCTCTGCGCGTACAGGCCGCGGAACTTGGACTGCACGGATTCGAGACCCATGGTGACGCGACGGGCCGCGTCGAGCGCGTCGCTCTGCTGATCTTCCTCGAGCCGCTGGATCCGGAGCTGCTTCTGCTCCACCTGTTCCTGCAGCACGATGCGCTCCGAGTGTTGCTCGGCCTCGGTGCGGGAGAGCGCGTCAAGCTCGCTGCGCAGCCGGAACACGTCGTCGGCGAGGAGCCGGGCTTTCGCGTCCCGCACCTCGGCCGCGATCGTCTGGGCGGCCCGGGCGACCTCGGCCTGCCGCCCGAGCGGCTTCAGCTGACGCCGGATCTCCCCCGCCAGGTCGTTCAGCCGCGTGAGGTTCGTCTCCATCGCGTCGAGCTTGCGCAGCGTTCGTTCCTTGCGGCGACGATGCTTCAGGATCCCTGCGGCCTCCTCGATGAAGCCGCGCCGGTCCTCCGGGGTGGCGCGCAGCACGGCGTCGAGCTGCCCCTGCCCCACGATCACGTGCATCTCGCGGCCCAAGCCAGAGTCGCTGAGCAGTTCTTGCACGTCGAGCAGGCGGCACGAGTCGCCGTTGATCGCGTACTCGCTCGAACCGTTCCGGAACAGCGTGCGACTGATCGTCACCTCGGAGTACTCGATCGGCAACGCGCCGTCCGAGTTGTCGATGGTGAGCCGCACCTCGGCCCGGCCGAGTGGTCCCCGGGTGGCCGTGCCCGCGAAGATCACGTCCTCCATCTTCCCGCCACGCAGCGTTTTCGCGCCCTGCTCCCCCATGACCCACGCGAGCGCGTCCACCACGTTGGACTTGCCAGAGCCGTTCGGCCCCACAATGGCGGTCACGCTCGGCTCGAACTGGAAGGTCGTCGGCTGTGCGAACGACTTGAACCCCTTCAGGGTGAGGCTCTTCAGATGCACGCGGCCTCCTCCCGGGGTCTCGGTCGCTGGATCTTCCACCGACTTTACCGGGTGAGGGTCCCAGAACGCGGCAGCACTCCGGGATCGCGCGGTGGCCCAGAGCGCCGCAGCGCCCCGGGCCACCGCCTCCGGTCCCCGGCCTACGCCTTTGCGACCGTCACGCTCACCGGCGTCGGGTTGGCGAAGAGATCGAACACCGGGCAGTTGACATCCACGGCGTCGCGGAGGTGTTCGTACCGCTCCTGCGTTTCGGGTCCGGTGATCTCCACCTGCACGCGGATCGCGCTGAACCCCGGGCGTACCGCAGGATCCTTCCCCAGGAGGCGTGCGGCGTCGAGGTCGCCCTCGACGCTCACGTCGATGTCGTCAACCTGGATCCCCAACGCCTGCGCGTACAACCGGTACACCACGACCTGGCAGCCCGCCAGCGCCCCGAGCGCGTACTCCACCGGGCTCGGAGCGACGTCATCACCCGCGAGCGGCGCTGGCTCGTCGATCACGAACTCGTGCTTCCCCGAGCGCACCCGGGTTGCGACGGCTCCCTCTCCGGCCCCGGTCACGCGGTACGTGAGCTTCGAGGAGTTCCGATTCGCGTCGATGCGGTCGCTCCACGCGGAGCCCGCGGCGGCGAGGCGATCGGCGCGATCCTGCGCGGAAATCTCGGGAATGGACGTGGTACTGGGTGCGGTGAGTGTGCTCATGCAGGCCACAGTAGGCTCCGCCGTTCCACGGCGCATCCGGCGGCGTTATCTGACGTTATACGCCGTCACACGGCGACACACGGGGTCACCCGGCGTCATACGGTGCCGCACGGCCGGGCCCCGGTTTGGGGCGGGACGGCCTAGCGCACGGGAACGATATTGCCGTCAGCGTCGCGCAGGCCGAAGCCCAGGGCGCGGTCGGCTGCGATGTGCACAAACCAGGCGAGTCCCGCGAGCGCGATCCCCCAGAACCCCTCCGTGATCCCGCCGGTCACCAAGAGTACGATGAAGCCGACGAGGATGATCGCGGCCGGCACGGCCACGGCGTGCATGAGGTTGTAGAAGCCAACACGTTCGGGCTTCAGCCGCCCGCGCTCGGCAAAGGCACCGAGCAGGGCAATGTCGGGAAGCACCCCGAACACCACCACGACGAAGATGGCGGGCCACCCCCACCAGATGCACCACATCACCGCGACAGCGAGCCAGACCAGACCGCTCATGGCCCACATTGCACGAGAAAACACCATGTGCTCCATCGTATCGGCGCCGAGATGCGCTGCCTGCGGCGAGCGCAGCGGCTGGCCCGACGGCGAGCGCAGCGGCGAGCGCCCCGTGGCAGCGCGCACCCCGGGTAGCGTGGACGCGTGATGACCCACGTCTACTTCGATTTCTTCGGCACGCTCGTCGATTACGATCCGGACATTCACCCGGCCGACGCGAACGCCCCGCACGGAGCGACCACACGGCTCGGGTTGGAGCTGTCGCCGGATCAGGCGAGCGCGGCCTGGGAGACCGCGTGGTCGGAACTCGATGGACGCGCACAAGAATCGGGTCGCGAGTGCTCCATGTGGGAGATCGCTCGCCGCTTCTTCGAGCTGAGCGGGGTGCCGCAGGCCCCGCACGCCGCAGTCGATCGCCTCGTCGACGAGTATCTGGCCGCGTGGACCGCCAACATACAGCTCGCGTCAGATGTGCCGGCGTGCCTGCGCGAGCTCTCCGCGGCCGGGCTTCAGCTCAGCGTGGTGAGCAACACCCACCACCCGCGCCTGGTCCAGGAGCAGCTTGCCCGTTTCGGGATCGCCGGATCGTTCCGGAGGGTGCACACCTCGGTCGAAATCGGGTGGCGCAAGCCCCGACCCGAGCTGTTCGACACCGTGCTCGAGCGTGACGGAATCGTGGCGTCCCAGGCGGCGTTCGTTGGCGACACCTGGACGGCGGACGTTGCCGGGCCGCGTGCGGCGGGCATGCGCGCCTACTATGTGGGCGTCCCGGCCGCGGGTCGAGTGCCCGTCCCCATGCGGGAGCTTGCTGCCCGTATTCGCGCCGCGAACATGGAGCTCCCGGGAGACGGGCCCGCGCGGATCAGCTCACGGCGTCCGCACCCGTCCCGTCCTGATCCCGCGAGGTGATGCGCCGTCGGATCGCCCGAGCACCCAGCATGAACACCACGGTGACCCCGAGCCCCACGATGAGGGTGTCCACGAGGAACCACTGCCAGTGGAAGGTCGTCCGGATGGGTGCGTCCCAGGCGCGGGTGAAATTGAACGGCACCGTCTGGGGGTATTCCACATACGCGTAGCGCGAGAGATCCTGCGTCACCCAGGTGATCGGCCAGCCGTAGCTCGCCCGCGCCAGATCCGCGGGGGTGTGCGCCGTAAATCGATCCCCGAACAGGACGAAGCAGGTGACCAGTGCGGAGAGCGGGAGCAGGACGAACGCCAGGCGGGCGACGTCTCTGAGGTGCCTCACGCCGGGTGCCGGGGTCACCGCACGTCACTCAGGTCGAGGAACGCTGCCGCCTGGGCCGCGCGGGCGCGCTCGGCGGCCCGGTTCAGGCCGACGCTCCATCCCGGGTAGACCCGGAACCCGCGCTTGCCGGCGTGCGTCGCCGAGCGGGTGACGCCGAGCTCCACCAGGTGTGCGGTGGTGAACCGGAACACGCCGAAGTGGCGGCCGTCCACCATATACACGAGGAGCCCGGCGGTCGGATCCTCTGCGTCGAACGGCTCGGTCGTGCCGGCTGCGTTGCGTCGCCAGACGGCCACAAACGCGCCCGGCTTGGTGGGCGTGATCCGCGCGGTCCGGATCCGCCATCGCGCATCCCCGAGGCGCACCACGCCGGATTCGTAGTCGCTGTTCTGCTCCTCGGCTTCCGGAACGCCCGGCGGCCCGAGGGGGTCGCCGGGGAGCGCGGCGAATCGCTCGAACGCAGAGAAGTTCATTCGTGGTCCACTCGGTGCTGTCGGGGTGTGCGGGCGGGGCGGAAGTCCAGCGTACGGTCTCGCGGGCCAGCGCGCGAGATACACTGCGAGAGTGAGCAGTACGCTGGATCCGCACCCGCGCGTGGCCCCGGGTCACGTTTCTCCGCTCGATCCCCGGCTCGAGGCGACACACGCGCAGTTCCTCGCGGAGCGTCCAGTCGGGGCCGACGAGGACGTCCACATGCTCGCGAATCTTGTGGATCACGTCATTGAGCGCTGCACCGCACCCGGCGCGCTCGTGTGCGACCCGTTCGCTGGCTTCGGCACCACGCTCGCCCGCGCCGATGCGCTCGGGCGTCGCGGCATCGGCATCGAGTTATTGCCTGAGCGTGTCGCTTCCCTGCAGCAGCGCACGCTCCGCGCGCGGATCATCGAGGGGGACGCCCGCGAAATGCTTCGCCTCCTCGCCCCCGCGCTCGCGCAGGATCCGGCATCGCCCGCCGCGGATCTGATCCTCACCTCTCCGCCCTATATGACCGCGCAGGATCACGCGGCGGATCCGCTGACGGCGTACGAACTCGATACGGGTGACTACGCGCGCTACCTCTCCGAACTGGGGCTCGTCGCCGCGCAGTGCGCCCGCGTGGTGCGCCCGGGCGGCACCGTCGTGTGGAACGTCGCCGATATCCTGCATCGCGGCGAGCGCACGCCGCTCATCGCCGATTGTGCCCGGGTGCTGCGCGCGCACCTCACCGAGCTCGGGGTCACCGAGATCGTCTGGGACCGGTATCCCCACGACCTCGTTGCGGACGCCCTGCTCGTCTTCCGCCGGGCGGCGTGAATGCTCGGCGTGCGCAGGATGCGCTCGGGAACGATCGATAGGCTGGACAACGTGCAGCACGCAAGTGCGCCCGGACGGGACGGCCCGGACGTGTGAACGGCGCGGGGACGACCTCGCGGATGAGGATTTCCCCGTGACCACCGATACTTCCGTAAGATCCGTGAGTGTGCGCTCTATTTTCACCCCTGCGGCAATCGTCCGCCTGATCCTGGGCTGGGGCGCGTTCGCCGCGCTGATGCTCTCGGGATCACTGCTCGATCCACCGGTGCCGACCCCGCTCCTCGTGGCGGCGCTCGTGATCATCATCGCCGTCATCCTCGTGTGCGCCTTCGGCGTGGTGCACGAGGCCGAGCATCTCGCCCACCGGCTGGGAGACCCCTACGGCTCGCTGGTGCTCACCCTGTCGATCGTGTTGATCGAGGTGGTGCTCATCTCCGCGGTCATGCTCGGCCCCGGCAAACAAGAGACGATCGCCCGAGACTCGGTGATGGCCGTCTCCATGATCATCCTGAACGCCGTCGTGGGTCTCTCGCTCCTGCTGGGCGGCCTGAAACGCGGCGGGATGCGGCACAACAGCACCGGGACGTCCAGCTACCTGGCGTTGATTGTCGTCCTTTCCTCCCTCGCGTTCGCGCTTCCCGCGATGATCGGGGTGGGCGGCTCCTACACGCCCGCGCAGGTGATCCCCATCGTGGTGCTCACGCTCGCGCTCTACGCCTTTTTCCTGATCCGACAAATGGGGCCACAGGCGGCGGACTTCCGCGAGGTGGACCCGACGCTGCTCGGCGCGGAGGAGCCCCCGGCAGGTGACACCCCGTCGCTCGACGGCACCGCACCCGCTGCTCGTCCGGCGATCGGGCAGGTGCTCGCCGAGCACCGCAGCGAAATCCTGTGGCGTGTGCTGTTGCTTGTGGTCACCGTCCTCCCGATTGTGCTGCTCTCGCACGACATGGCCACGCTCCTCGATGACGGTCTGGGTCGCATGGGTGCCCCGGTTGCGCTCGCGGGGATCCTGATCGCGATGATCGTGTTCCTCCCCGAGTCCATCACCTCGGTCCGGGCGGCGCTGCGGGGCGAGGTGCAACGCGTCAGCAACCTCTGCCACGGCGCGCTCGTCTCCACGGTGGGCCTCACGATTCCGGCCGTGCTCATCATCGGCAGCCTCACCGGGCAGACCGTGGTGCTCGCGGAGACCCCCACGAATCTGCTCATGCTCGGGGTCACGCTGCTGCTCACGGTGACGACCTTCTCAGCAAAAAAGGTTACGGCGATGCACGGTGCCGCGCACCTGGTGGTCTTCGCGGTGTACGGGCTGACCGTGTTCGCCTAGGGACGCGACGCGGGGGTCCGGGCAGAGTCCGCTTGGCCGCGACCCCCGATCAGCGCCGTCATGCGGTCAACCCCATAGTTCCAGGCACGCTCAATATCTCCCTCGAGCTGGAAGCCACCACCGAGTTCCATCGTGACGAACCCGGTAGCCCATGCGGTGAGCGTCCGTGCGGCGTCGATCACCTCCACCTCCGGAAGCGTGCGCGCCACGAGGCGGAGCACGGCTGCGCTCGCCGCAACGGGGGCAGCGTGATCCGCCGCGGCGCTGGCGTCGGCCGCTGTTGCGGTGCCGGGGTCCGGCACTGTCACGGTGCCGGCGTCCGGCGCAGCGACTCCGCGTCCCGGGCTCATGATGAGCTGGAAAGCCTCGGGCCGCTCGTGCGCAAATGCCCGGAAGCGGTTCGCCAGGTCGGGGAGGTTCCGCGCGGTTTCGAGCCGCGCGCCGAGCTCGCGCAACTGCGCGTCCGACACGAGCTGAAGCAGCGCTTCACGCCCCGCGACGCGCTTATAGAGCGAGGGAGCGCGCACGCCGACCCCGGCCGCGACCGCTTGCATAGTGAGCCCCGCCGCCCCCGTGCGTTCGAGGAGTTCGCTCGCCACGCGCACGATCTCGGGGAGGGTGGTCTTATCCGGTGCAGCCATCCCCCCACTATAGCTATTGACGTTAGCCATGATGGCTAACTAGAGTAGCCATCATGGAACTCGCACCCGGCCTCCACCGCATCGGCTCCGATATCGTCGCCGCCTACCTGATCGTGACCCCCGAGGGCATCACCGTGATCGACGCGGGGTTGCCGGGGCACTCGCGTGACCTGCAGCGGGAACTCGCCACCCTACACCGCCCCATTGGCGACATCCGAGCCGTGCTCCTCACCCACGGCGACTCCGATCACCTGGGTTTCGCCGAGCGGCTGCGCCGCGATCACGGCGTCCCGACATTCATTCATCCGGGCGACGCTGAACGGGCGCGCGGCGGCCCGAAGCCGAAGAACGCGGCACAGGCCTCGCGCCTCGGGGCACTCCTCGGCTTCTTCGCCTACGCCCTCGGAAAAGGTGGGCTGCGCACCGCCTGGCTGCGTGAGACCCACCCCATCCACGACGGCGAAACCCTCGACCTTCCCGGCGCTCCACGGGTGATCACCATTCCCGGGCACTCACCCGGAAGCGTCGCGTTCCACTCGCCGCTTGTCGACGCGGTGTTCGTGGGCGATGGCCTGACCACACGCCACGTTCTCACGGGCCACGCTGGCCCGCAGCCGGCCCCCTTCACCGACGACCCCGCAGAGGCACTGCGCTCGCTGGAACGACTCGCCGCAACGCAGGCCCGGTGGGTGCTCCCGGGCCACGGGGCACCGTGGAACACGGGAGTCGCGCAGGCGCTCGCGGAGGTCGCCCGGTATGCCACCGCCGACGCCGCGACACCCGCTGCGCGAGAGTAGTCCGGGCTCTTAGAGCAGCTCGGCGCGCAGTTCGGCCGCCGATTTCGGGGAGAGCAGGCCCGGGGCGATATCGAAGGGCGTCTTCGCCCCGTGATCTCCGGCGGCGGCCAGGCGGGCAGCGGCGCGGGCGTATGCGACGAGGACGCTCGCGGTGAACTCCGGGTTCGAATCGAGCTGCAGGCGATATTCGATGGTCTGCGTCGTCCCCGGGGAGGACGCACCGCTTCGAATCACGAAGCCGCCGTGCGGCATGCCGGTGTGGTCCCGGGCCAGCTCCTCAGCAGTGATGAACGTCACCGTCGTGTCGTAGGGCGCGAAGTAGTCGGGCATGGTGACGATCGCCTCGCGGACCTGCTCGGCGTCAGCCCCATCCTCGAGCACCACGAAGCACTGGCGATCGTGCTTCTCGCGCGTCGTGAGTTCGGGCTGCTCCCCCGCGCGCACCCGCTCGATCGCGTGTTCCGCGGGGATCGTGTATTGCACGGCACCGGCAACTCCCGGGACGCGGCGCAGCGCATCCGAGTGCCCCTGACTCAGGCCCCGGCCCCAGAACGTGTACGTTTCGCCCTGCGCGAGGATCGCTTCGCCGTATAGGCGGTTGATCGAGAACAGCCCCGGGTCCCACCCAGTCGAGATCACCGCGGTCGTCCCCGCGGCCCGCGCCGCCGCGTCAACGGCGGCAAAGTGCTGCGGGATCTGACCGTGATTGTCGTAGCTGTCCACCACGGTGAACCGAGCGGCAAGCTCGGGCGTCTGCTCGGGCAGGTCGCTCTTCGATCCGCCACACAGCACCAGCACGTCAATATCGTCGCGACGGTCCGCGAGCGAATCCAGCGCGAACACCGCGGCACCACCCGTGGCGACCTGCGCCGGATCCCGGCGCGTGAACACCCCGACGAGCTCCATGTCAGGCTGCAGCCGGATCGCGGTCTCCACGCCCCGTCCGAGGTTGCCGTAGCCAACAATGCCAATACGGATGCTCATCACGTGCCTTTCTGCCCGGTGCGACGCGGCACTGGTCTGGTCGGAGCGCGATGTGGCCCCGCGCATTCATGATGGCGTGCACGCGGGTACAGGGTCAACTTGGCAGGCGATGCGCCGACGCGGCGGACACCCCAGGCACACCACAGGCGGGGCACGACCTCCGCCGTGCCCCGCCTGTGAGCGGGAACCCTTAGAACTGGTTCATCGTGTTGTCCTTGCCGCCGGCCTTGAGGGCCGCGTCCCCGGCGAAGTACTCCTTGTGGTTGTCGCCGATGTCGCTGCCGGCCATGTTCTGGTGCTTGACCGTCGCGATGCCCTGGCGGATCTCCTCGCGCTGCACGTCGCGGACGTAGGTGAGCATGCCCTCGTCACCGAAGTAGCCCTTGGCCAGGTTGTCCGTGGACAGCGCGGCCGTGTGGTAGGTCGGCAGGGTGATCAGGTGGTGGAAGATGCCCGCGCGAGCCGAGCCGTCCTTCTGGAAGGTGCGGATCTTCTCGTCGGCGAGCTGTGCGAGCTCGCTGCCGTCGTAATCGACGCTCATGAGCTTGTCGCGATCGTAGGCCGACAGATCCTTGCCCTCTTCGGCCATCTGATCGAAGGCCTGCTGGCGGAAGTTGAGGGTCCAGTTGAACGAGGGGCTGTTGTTGTAGACGAGCTTCGCGTTCGGGATGACCTCGCGGATCCGATCCACCATGCCGGCGATCTGCTCGACGTGCGGCTTCTCGGTCTCGATCCAGAGCAGGTCGGCGCCGCTCTGCAGCGACGTGATGCAGTCGAGCACGCAGCGATCCTCACCCGTGCCCTTGCGGAACTGGAACAGGTTCGAGGCGAGACGCTTCGGGCGGAGGAGCTTGCCGTCGCGCTTGATCACGACGTCGCCGTTGCCGAGCTCGGACTCCGAGATCTCTTCGACGTCGAGGAACGAGTTGTACTGGTCGCCGAGGTCGCCCGGGGTGTTCGTGACGGCGAGCTTCTGCGTCAGGCCGGCACCCAGCGAATCAGTGCGGGCAACGATCACGCCGTTGTCGATGCCGAGCTCGAGGAACGCGTAGCGCACGGCGTTGATCTTCGCGGTGAAGTCCTCGTGCGGGACGGTCACCTTGCCGTCCTGGTGGCCGCACTGCTTCTCGTCCGACACCTGGTTCTCGATCTGGATCGCGCAGGCGCCCGCCTCGATCATCTTCTTCGCGAGCAGGTACGTCGCCTCCGGGTTGCCGAAGCCGGCGTCGATGTCCGCGATGATCGGCACCACGTGGGTCTCGTAGTTGTCGATCTGCGACTGCAGGAACTCCACCGCCGTCTCGTCTCCGGCAACGCGGGCGTCATCGAGCTGCGTGAAGAGCAGGTCGAGCTCGCGGGCGTCGGCCTGACGGAGGAAGGTGTAGAGCTCCTCGATCAGCGCCGGCACCGAGGTCTTCTCGTGCATCGACTGATCCGGCAACGGGCCGAACTCGGAGCGGAGGGCGGCGACCATCCAGCCCGAGAGGTACAGGTAGCGCTTGTTCGTGGTCTTCAGGTGCTTCTTGATCGAGATCAGCTTCTGCTGGCCGATGAAGCCGTGCCAGACACCGAGCGACTGCGTGTAAACGGAGGAATCGGCGTCGTACTCGGCCATGTCGCGGCGCATGATGTCGGCGGTGTACTGCGCGATCTCGAGACCGGTCTTGAACCGATTCTGGGCGCGCATCCGAGCGACGTACTCCGGGTTGACCTGATCCCATGCGGAACCGTGCTCCGCCTTGAGTGCCTCCACGGCTTCGATGTCGTTCTGGAATGCGGTCATGGTGACTCCTTTGTGGTGATGGCCGGATCACGTTTCGGTGATCGATTCGGGCTACTTCTCACTCTGCACCCACCGCAACCGCCACACCCGCCAAATCACAGGGGAAAAACATGCGTATTTCTGCTCGTCGGAAAATCTGCAGGGCCGACGCGCCTTTCGGCGCCACTCGTGACCCCGCACGACACCCCGTAGCCTGGAGTTCCGCCCTCACGAGAGGAGAGCTATGACTCCCCCGGTTCCGGCCCCGCACCCACCCCGTGGGGCGAGCACCGATCCCGGCCGCTCCCGCGGCGAGTTCTCGGACATCGAGCGCGCGCACGGCGTCGCTCGCGTCGGCCCGCTCGTGGCCCTGGGGGTTGCGGCGGCGTTTGCGGGCGTCATCGTGTTCGCCACCGGAATCGTGGCGACCTGGCTGATCCCCCTCGCGCTGCTTGCGTTCGGCGCCTGGTGGGCCTGGGGTGCCACGATCTCGGTCACCGTGACCCCGGAACGGGCCCGATTCCGCGCTCCGCTCGTCTCCCGAACACTGCCACGCTCCGACGTGACCCGGGTCACGGTGGCCGCAGACGACGGCATGAACCCGAGCATCATCAACTGGCCCGCGGCACCCGTCACCGTGGCTGGGGACCGCATGCTCCGCTTCAGCATGGGCGGCACCGCCGTCGTGACAGTCTCGACGGCCACCGGATCCGGCGTCCAGTTCGTGGCCCGCGACCGGGACGCGGCGCAGCGCATCGCGGACGCGCTCCAGCAGTAGGCTCGGAGCATGACCGAGAAGCCGCAGACTATCGACGAGTACCTGTCGCGCCTCGATCCCGCACCCCGCGCAGCACTCGAGCGGATCCGGCAGCTCGTGACCGCGCTCGTGCCCGAGGCCACCGAGACCATCAGCTACGGCATGCCCACCCTGCTGGTCCAGGACCGCGCGCTGGTCTATTTCACCGCGTCGAAGAAGCATCTGAGTTTCTACCCGTCATCCTGGGCAATCGACGAACTGCGCGATCAGCTGACCGGCTACGCCACGACGGCACACGCCATCAAGTTCACCCTTGATACCCCGTTGCCGAGCGAGCTGATCGAGGCCCTGGTTCGGGTGCATGTGCGCGAAATCGAACGCGGGCGGTAAGAGCCCCACGCGCCCGCTCGCTCGTTGCTAGGCTGCGGGCATGAGTGCCCCCTCGCGCCCCGAGCCTCCCGCCCCCATGCTATTCCTCCACGGGGGCGGTGTCTCCGCGTGGATGTGGCAGCCCGTCCTCGATCTGCTCGACCCGTCCTGGGCGCCCGAGGTCCCGGATCTGCCGGGGCACGGTTCCCGCTGGCAGGAGGCGTATCGCAGCCACCGCGCGACGACCGTTGAGCTGGCGGAGTGGATCCAGCGCGCGCATCCCGAGGGCGTGCACGTCACCGGATTCTCCCTCGGCGCGCAGCTCGCGATCCTGCTCGCGAGCGAACACCCGGAGCTGGTGCGGAGCGCCACCGTGGTGAGCGCCGAGACCATCCCCGCGCCGGCTCCACGGCCGACCCTGGCCCTGCTCGCGGCATCTGCACCGCTCGCGCGCCGTCCCGGCTTCGCGCGCACTCAGGCCCGACAACTGGGGGTGCCGGCTGCCCTGACCGAGGCGTACGTCGCCGACAGCGCGCGGCTCTCGAAGGCGTCTCTGCTCAACAGCGTGGGCGAGAACATTCGATTCACGTTGCCCGCCGAATGGTCCGCGTATCCGGGCCCGGTCGCCGTGGTCGTCGGTTCCCGCGAGCGACGGCTGATGCGCAACTCTGCGGAGCTCACGCACCGCGCCCTCCCCGGGAGCGCGCTGCATACGATTCCCGGGGCTGGCCACGACGTCCCCCTCACGCAGCCCGAGGCGCTCGTGTCGATCCTGCACCAGACCCGCGCTCGCGCCACCAGCTGACCGGCCCGACCGTCAACCCTCGTGCACGGATCCTGGAGCATCATCTGGTCCCAGCGCCGAGCCGCTGCAGTCAGGCGGTTTGCCCAAAGGTGTCCGGGTTCACCGGGCGGAGCCGTTTCGGAAGCTGCTCGACAACGAGCAAATAGGACTCGGTGACCAGGTCGTCAACCATCTGAGCGTCAAGCTTTCCGCCCGGTCGCAGCGTGATCCAGTGCCGCTTATTCATGTGGTAGCCCGGCGTGATGTCGTCGTGCGCGTCTCGCAGCACCTGGCTATCCGCGGGCGCGGATTTCAGCGTGACGATCGGCACCCCGGCAACCTCGGACTGCAGCATGAAGACCTTGCCCTGCACCTTCCACACGTCCCAGGCTTCGCCAAACGGGTGGGTCAGTGCCGATCCGGGAAGCTCCTCGGTGCGCTCAGCTGCCCGACGCTGTAGCTCGTCTCCGTGCATCGATTCCACACTCTCGCTTTCGGCCCTTCCCCGGGGAAACTCCGTCGCCGCGGGAAGGCCCACGCCGACTGAGCAATCATGCCCTAGTTGATCGTCAATTCACCCATCTCGCCCCACGAATCGCCGTCGACCTTGCGAGAAACGATCTTCGGCGTGGCCACGAGGGCGGGACGCATCGATTCGAGCCCGGCCGTGAAGTGATCGCTATTGACGTGAGCGGCAGCGGCTTCGTCGTCACGGAACGCCTCGACCAGGACGAACTCACTGGGATCCTCGATGCTGCGTGACCAGTCGAACCACAGGTTGCCCGGCTCCTCACGAGTGCGCGAGGTGAATGGCCCCACAAGATTCATGAACTGCTCGGTGTATTCCGCTTTGGTCTTGAATTTCACGACGATGAAGTACATGCGTCAATTCTAGGCGCCGCCACTCCACCCCACTAAGCAACCCAGGTTGACATCAGTGTGATGTCAACGTAGCTTGCTCAGTATGGAATCTCCTCAGGTCGCGAGCATCGCCGCCGACACCAGCGACCCGCGCTCCGGCCTCAGAGCAGTCGCGTCCTTGCGCACCCTCACCGACCGCCTTGAACTCGCACAGGTGGAGGCCGCGCTTCGAGCTGGCATGCGGTGGCAGGAGATCGCGGACGCACTCGGCGTCTCTCGCCAAGCCGCACACAAGAAGTACGCGAAGAAGATCGATCCGACCATCCCCGTCCCCCGGAGAAACACGTGAGCACACTCTCCGAAGCCGCCCGCACCTCGCACGCACTCTCGCTCACCGCGATGGAAGAGGCCTCCCGCGTCGGACAGCGCCCCGCCGACATCGATCACCTGCTGATCGCCCTCGTACTCACCGAACAGATCCCCGGACAGGTACTGCGCAGCTTCAGCATGACGCTGGATTCCGTCCGGCAGGCGGTCGCGGAACAGCACCTCGACCAACTCGCGGCGCTGGGCATCCAGACGGCGGCACCCGAGACAGGCACGATCGTGTTTCACGAGACGGACGGCTACGAGTGGAGCGACCGCGCACTCGGAGTCCTCACACGCGCAAGCAAGCACGGGAAACGCGGCAATGCGGCAGCGGTGCTCCGCGAACTCGTCGGAGAACCAAGTGGCATGATCGAGGCCATCCTCGCACGGTGTGACACCACGCCTGCGGCCGTCACCGCAAGGCTGGATGAGGCCGAGCGCACTCCCACCCACACGCCACGGCGCACCGTCCGCGGTGATGCGCTTTCGGGCTCGTCCGAAGCGTTCGTCCCGGCTTCCCCCGAACAGGTCTGGGAACTGCTCGCCGATCCGTCGCGGATGCCAGAGTGGGAACCGAGCCTCGAACACGTGGGCGGTGCACCAGCGACCATGAACGTCGGCGAGATACGGACGGCGACCGCCCGCACCGCGCGAGCCGACGGGAAAGCGATTCGCGTGAAGCCCGACTTCATCACCCAGCACGTTGAACTGCTCGCCCGTGAAGAACCGCGACTCATCGAGTGGCGATTCACTTTCCCGGAGGCACCGCTCTCGAACGCACGCTGCATCAGGGTCGAGCTCGAACCCGCCGCCGGTGGCACGCACCTCCGCCTCGCGCTCGCGTGGGAACGGAACCCGAGTCGTGCCCGCCGGCCGATCCCTGGCGGCCTCATGCGCCCGCTCTATCGATTCGCGCTCTGGCTGCAGCTCTCACAGCTCGGAGGCGGCATCGCTCGCGCGTTCCGCTAACGCGGCCCCCGGCCGAACGCGCGTGCACACGACATTCGCCAGGAGGGGCCCGCTAGCATGAGGCCGTGAGCTCACCGCCCACAGCCTCACCGAGTGGAGCACACGGCGCACCTCGTCACCACGGACACGCCACGCCGCTTCGTGCAGATCTGGTCCAGCGAGGCCACCGGCGAGTGGATGGTCCGAGAGGGCACGCTCGGCCAGGCCGGACGCGTCCGAGAGACCGGCCTCGATCCCGCGACCGCGCCCTCATCGCGCACGCGATCGAGTGGATCGCGGCAACGCTCGATGAGCGTAGTCTCGACTACCTCGACGGCCACGACGGCCACGACCGCGGCAAGCGCGGCGGAGACGGCACGGTCGTCGTCAATATCTTCGCGCGAGTCTTGGACGGGGACCTCGGGGCGGAAACCGTGATGGCTGCGCTCGGGGCGGACCGCGCGGGCCCCACCCGCGCCTCAACCGGGTACCGCGAGGCGGACGCCGAGGCGTGGACGGTGCGATACGAACGTCGCGCCAGCACACTCCCCAGGCCCGTGGTACACCGGCGGTTGAGCCGCCGCATTTCCCCGCTTGGGCACGGGTCGCAGCGATCCTGCACGATCACACGCTCAGTACGGCACGCCCAGCTGGCAATTGAGCGCGCCGACACCCTCGGCGCGCCTCGCGATGTCACCGCCGCCGTTGGCACCGCGGGCAGTAGTGGCTCGACCGTCCACCGAACGGCACCCGTTTGATCGCGGTGGCGCAGCGCGGGCACGCCTCTCCCCCGCGGCCGTAGGCGTTGAGCGAGTGCGCGAAGTACCCGGCCTGCCCGTTCACGTTCACATACTGCTCGTCGAAGCTGGTGCCGCCCTCGGCGAGGGCCTGCGCAAACACGTCGCGCAGCGCGCCGAGGAGCTCACTGACCTTGCGCGCGCTGATCGCGCGCCCCGCAGTGTCGGGGTGGAGCCGCGCCCGCCACAGCGCCTCGTCCGCGTAGATGTTGCCCACGCCGCTCACGAGCGCCTGGTCGAGAATCAGCTTCTTGATCCCCGAGGCACGGGAGCGCACCCCCGCCAGGAACGCGGCATCGTCGAAGCGGGGGTCGAGCGGATCGCGCGCGATGCGGGCGGCCTGCAGCGGCAGGAGCGAGCCGTCGTCGCTCGTGGGGGCGAGCCGGTCGAGCGCGAGCGACCCGAACAGGCGCTGGTCCGCGAAGTCGACGCGCAGCTCGCCGTGCGTGGGGTGTTCCACCCAGAGCCGGATCCGCACGTGCCGATCGTCCTCCGCGGCGGTGTCGCGCAGCAGGAGCTGGCCGCTCATGCCGAGGTGCGCGAGCAGCGCCCACTCGGCCGCGACTCCCGGCGCTGGGGAATCCGCCGCCGTGGCAGAGGCGGCGCCCGCGACCGGGAGCCACATGAACTTGCCGCGCCGCTGGGGCGCGTCGAACACGAGCCCGGTGACACGCCGTTCGAAGTCGGCGGCGCGTTCAGCTGCGGCCTCGGCCGGCATCGTGACGCCGTGCCCGCCGAGTCCGTCATCGCCAGACAGCGGCAGGTGCCGCTTCAGCGCACGCGCGTCGCGCACCTCCGCGGCGAGCACGCGCGCGCCCGTGAGGGCGGGGGCCAGCCCCGCCCGTACCACCTCGACCTCGGGAAGCTCGGGCACGTCAGCGCGCGCGAGCCCGGAGCCGCGCGACCGCGTCGCGCGCCGCGGCGAGCTCCGCCGCCTTCTTGCTCGTTCCCTGGCCGCGCCCGGTGACGCCGTCGAGCCGCACGCGCGCGAGGTAGCGGCGATCGTGATCCGGCCCCTTCCCCTCGGTCTCGTAGGGCGGGTGCGGCTGACCCAGCTTCGCGGCCATCTGTTGCAGCGTGGTCTTCGGGTCGAGCTCGTCCGTGAGGCGGGTCGGGTCCACGAGCAGCCGGTCAACCAGGCCCAGCACGAACTGCTCCGCTTCGGCGGGCCCCGAGGAGAGATACACGGCACCGATGAGCGCCTCGACCGAGTCCGCGAGGATCGAGTCCTTCTCGCGCCCCCCGGTCAGCTCCTCGCCCTTGCCGAGCCGGAGCACCTCGCCGATCCGGAGCTCGCGCGCGACCTCCGCGAGCGCCACCGTCGACACGAGCGCCGCGCGCCGCTTCGCGAGATCACCCTCGCTCAGCTCCGGATAATCGCGGTACAGCTTGACGGTGACCGCCTGCCCGAGGATCGAGTCCCCGAGGAACTCGAGCCGCTCGTTGTGAGCGGCCCCGCCGTGCTCATACGCCCAGGAGCGATGCGTCAGGGCGAGCTCCACAAGCTCTGGCTCAACCGCGACACCGAGGGAAACGAGAAAGCCGTCGTGGCCGCCCTGAGGCGACCCCGACGGCTGGTCCCGGTCGGTGCGCGGGAGCGATGATTCGTTCCCGTTCACGCGAGCAGTCTTAGATGTCAGCGACCTTGCGGCCCTTGTACTCGAGGAACAGGGGCGTGCCCTGCGAGTCCTCGACCACGCGTGCGCGGTGGGGCAGGCTGTACACCGTCTTACCGTTTTCCTCGGTCTTGACGAGCGTAGGGACCGCAGCCTTCCACGCCGAACGACGGTGACGGGTGTTCGAGCGCGACATCTTCCGCTTGGGAACAGCCATGATGTTCTCTTTCCTACTTGCTTTCAGACCCGGGGGTGTCCCCCTGGCCAGGTTTTCCTTCAATCGGATCGGAATCCGTTGAAACGTTGGTGGTGTCAAAGCCAGCCAGCGCCGCCCAGCGCGGATCGAAATCCGCTTCGGGCACCGCTGCAGCCTCGGCCTCGCGCAGCTCACCGGACTCGGGATCGAGTCCCGGGCAGTCCGGGCGACACACAGGCTGGAACGGCAGTGCAAGCACTACCGCGTCTCGGAGCGGGGGTTCAAGATCCACGTGATCACCGTGAACCCCATACTCGTCGGCCTCCGTAGGAGTATACGCGAAAAGCTCCTGGAATTCGACTTCAAACGGCGTGGTGAAATCTTTCAGGCACCGGCCGCACTCGGCGTGCATCGTGGTGCGCGCCTCGGCGGACACCAGAATCCCCTCGTGGACGGACTCGAGCCGCACGTCGAGCTCCAGCTCCGTGCCCGCTGGGATCTCCGCGAGCGCCTCACCGAACTTCTCCGGCAGCACGATGGTGCGCGACCGCTCACGCATCTCGCCGGGCCTGTTGAAAATGTCCCGGATGTTCTCCTCGAACACACGCGAAGCTCCGCCACCGCGCGCGGTGGTCTGCTCCCCCGACATCAGGCGGGCCGCGTCTTGTCGAGGAACCGCGCGACGGCCGGCGGAACGTACGGGCTCACATCGCCCCCGAGGGAGGCGACCTGCCGCACGAGCGTGCTCGACACGTGCGCGTGCGCCGGATCCGGCAGCATAAACACCGTTTCGACGTTCGCGAGGCTGCGGTTCATCAGCACCATCGGGGTCTCGTAGGCCACGTCCAGCTGCGAACGGATCCCCTTCACCAGCACCGAGGCACCCACCTCTGTGCAGTAGTCCACGAGGAGCCCCACGGACCACGACGCCACGAGAATGTTGTCCGGGATCTCGGGATCCTCGGCGAGGGACTTCTGGATCAACCCGACGCGCTCGCTGAGCGGCAGCATCGCGTTCTTACCGGGGTTGTGCACCACAAGCACGTGGACCTCGTCGAACACGCTCGCCGCGCGCCGAATCACGTCCAGGTGCCCCAGGGTGACGGGATCGAAGGATCCCGGGACGACTGCGATCTTGCTCATACCTTCTACCCTAGCCGTATCGGCTTAGAGTCCGTGCTGTTTCGCGAAGATCACCGCGTGCACGCGATCGCGCAGCTGGAGTTTCGCGAGCACCCGCCCCACGTGGGTTTTCACGGTGGATTCGGAGAGGAACAATTCCCCGCTGATCTCCCCGTTGTTCTTCCCCTCGGCGATTAGGCGGAGCACGTCGAGCTCACGCTCGGTGAGTACCTCAAGCTCGGGTGCGGGGCCACTCGGCGGCACCTCCGCCGGAGCCGGGGCGCCGGCACCCGCGGCAGCCCCAATACGGAGCTGCTCCATGAGCCGCTTGGTGACGCTCGGGGCCATTGCCGCGTCGCCGGAGACGACTCGGCGAATGGCGTCGACGAGCTCGGTGGGCCGGGCATCCTTCAAGAGGAACCCACTCGCGCCCGCCTGGATCGCGCCCGTCGCATACTCGTCGAGGTCGAACGTCGTGAGCACGAGCACGCGGACCTCCGGGAAGCGCTCCACGACCGCCCGCGTCGCCTCGATCCCGTTCATGCCGGGCATCCGCACGTCCATGAGCACGATGTCGCACCCCGTCCCCGCGGTGGTGAGCCGTTCGAGCTGCGCGAGCGCCGCGGCGCCGTCGCTCGCCTCGGCCACCACCTCGATCCCGGGCTCTCCGAGGAGCACGAGCCGGAAGCCGGTGCGGATCAGTTCTTGGTCATCAACGAGCATCACTCGAATCGGGGTCTCAGGCATCTGCGTCACTTTCTTCCGCGGTGGTCGTGTCGGGCCGCTCGAGGGCGGGGGTGCGCGCGGCGGCGCTCACGGGCAGGATCGCCCAGAGTCGCCAGCCGCCGCCGGCGTGTTCGGGTACGGGGCCGGACTCGATCCGCCCGCCGAACACGCGAGCGCGCTCGCTGAGTCCAGCGAGACCACGCCCGGATCCCACGCCCGTCACCGGCTGCGGGGCCCCGGGGACGCGGCCGAAGTCGCGCACCTCAACGCTGGTGCGATCGGTGAGCCGCTGCACGATCACCTCGGCGCGCGCGCCGGTCCCCGCGTAGCGCAGCACGTTCGTCAGGGCCTCCTGCACCACCCGGTACACGGCGAGGTCCTGGCCACGGTCGCCGCTGGCGTCGCCGGACACCGCGAGGCTCACACGCAATCCCGCGTTCGTGAAGCTCTGGACCAACTCGGGCAGATCCTCGACGCCCGGCTGCGGCACGAATTCGGCCCCCTCGGTTTCGGAGTGCAGCGCCCCGAGCAGCCGCCGCATCTCGCCGAGCGCGGTGCGGCCGGTCTCCGCGCTCCGGTGCATCGCGTCTACCGCCGCGTCGGGCGCGGTCGCGGCGGCGCGCGCGGCTCCCTCCGACAGCGCGATCATCACGGAGACCGAGTGGGCGACGATGTCGTGCATCTCGCGCGCGATCCGGGACCGCTCCTCCACCACGGCGAGCTGCGCGAGCTGATGCCGCTCACGGGCCAGCTGGTGGGCGCGGTCGATCACCGCTTCGAGGTACCGACGCCGGTTCCCGAGGTTGATCCCGAGCATGAGGATCGCGAGCAACCAGAGTGCGCTCAGCAGGCTGATACCGATGAACTCCGTGGGTGAGCGAACCATCTCCGCGTCCGCCAGGAACGCGCCACCCGGCCCCATCTGCCCGGCGCGCAGCCCCGCGCGACGAACGTCGAGCCCGAACTGCACGAGGCTTCCGGCGAGGGCGATCCCGTAGCCGAGCCACCCCGCGGGGACGCTGCGATAGACGGGCACCGCATAAATGAGAAAGAGCACCGCGACGCTGTTCGCGAGCCCCTGCATCCCCTGTTCGCCGAACATCACGAGCACGACGACGATCAGACCGGCGAGCGGATACTTGCGCCGGAAGAACAGCGCCGTACCGACCACGGCCATGCGGAGCACCGTGAGTGGCCAGAAGGGCCAGTCCAGGTGCGGCGGGATCCCGATCCAGGTCTGCGAGCCCCCGGCGTCCCAGTCCGCGGCGCTCAGCAGGTCTAGGAGCACGCCGAACAGGCTGCCGATGACAAACCACACCACGATGAACACGTCGACCACGACCGGGTGCGCCGCGAGCGCACGCCGAATGACCCCGGGGGGTCGCGGCAGGCGGAGCTCGGCTTCGGTGATCACGTTCTCACCCTAACTTCTCGACGGTTCGTTTCCGGTCGCGGCGCGACACGGTGCGGGGCGGGGCGGCCTCGCATGGCCGCCCCGCCCCGCACCGGTGCTGCGAAACGCTTACCGCGCGTCGCGACGCTGGAAGAGGATCGCCGCCGGGATCAGCGCGACGGCCGCCCAGATCCCCATCGCGAGGAGCGCGGTCCAGTAGCCGGGGTTTGCGGGCATGTCCGTGAGCCCCATCGACAGGGTGCCCCCGAGCGGGGTCGGAAGGTACGCTGCGGCCACGCCGACCCATTTCCAGCCCGTCATCGAGATGACCTGGAAGACGATCTGCAGCACGAAGGTGATCCCGGCGACGACCGCGATCCCGCCCGCGGTGGAGCGCAGGATCGCGGCGACGCCGAAGGCGAACAGTGAGATCAGCACGAGGTAGGCGACCGTGCCGAGCACTCCGGACACGACCGGAACGGTGACGAGCACGCTCGCCGCTTCGGGAAGGGCCAGCAGTGCGATCCCCAAGCCGCCGAGCACCAGCACGGCCGCGGTGAGCCCCGCGGCCAACGCCAGCACCAGGGCCTTGGCCGCGAATACGCGCCCGCGACGCGGCACGGCGGTGAGCGTGGAGAGGATCATGCCGCTCGAGTACTCGTTCGAAATCGCGAACACGCCGAGCACCCCGAACACGAGCGCCAGGAACGGTGCGGACAGGGTGGAGGCGAAGAGCAGGTAACTCTGCAGCGCAGCGCTCCCTGAGCCGAACAGCGCGTCCGTGCCGCCCACCAGGAGCTGCCCGTTGGACTGCATCAGCACCACGAGCGTGCTCACGCCGAGCCCCATGAGCACGGTGATGAGCAGCGTGATTCGCGTGCTCAGCAGCGAGGTGAACTTGATCCGTTCGCTCCGCAGCACGCCGCCAAACGTCTGCGCGGGCGCGGACGGGGTTGCCACGCGCGGCCGCGCGGCGCTTGGGACGGGGGTCGGGGCCGAGCTGGCATCGATCAGGAGTGTAGAAGTCATGGTCGTGATCCCTTCGGGGGTCTGCAGATTCGGCCCGCGTTACGCGGCCGCGTACTCCAGCTCGGAGCGAGTGAGTTCAAGGTAGGCGTCCTCGAGGGTCGCCGCGATCGGGCTGAGCTCGTGGAGCACGAGCCCGTGCGCGGCCGCCGTCTCGCCGATCTGCGCCGCCGAGAGACCGGTCACCGTGAACCCGTTCTCCCCCGCCGGTTCGAGCCCCGCCGTGCTCTCGGGACCGGACATGAGCAGCGAGGCCAGGCGCGCAGCTTCCGGGCTGCGCACCGTGACGCGCGCCTCGCGGCCAGCGGAGACGAACTCCCCGATGGGAGCGTCCGCAACGACACGGCCGCGTCCCAGGACGATGACGTGGTCGGCGGTCTGCGCCATCTCGCTCATCAGGTGGCTGGACAGGAGCACCGTGCGCCCCTCGCTCGCCAGGTGGCGCACGAGTTGACGCACCCAGAGCACGCCGTCGGGGTCGAGCCCGTTGACGGGTTCGTCGAGGATCAGCACGCGCGGATCACCGAGCAGCGCCGCGGCGATGCCGAGCCGCTGCCCCATGCCCAGCGAGAAGCCGCCGACACGGCGCTGCGCGACGGAGGTCAGGCCGGTCTGTTCGAGCACCTCATCCACGCGACGCTCGGGGAGCCGGTGCGTCGCGGCGAGGGCCCGCAGGTGGCTGCGTGCGCTCCGCCCCGGGTGCACCCCCTTCGCGTCGAGCAGCGCACCCACCTCATGCATCGGCGCGGGAAGATCCGCGTAGCGGCTCCCGTGCACGGTCACCGTGCCGCTCGTCGGCCGGTCGAGCCCGACCATGAGCCGCATCGCGGTGGACTTGCCCGCGCCGTTCGGCCCCAGAAAGCCCGTGACCTTCCCGGGCGCGATCGTGAAACTCACATCGTCGACGGCGAGCTTGCTGCCGTAGCGCTTACTCAGGCCGCGTGCCTCGATCATGGTGTCTCCTTGGGTCATCTGTGCCGGAGTTCGGCGATAATTCCAAGGTAGGCGCGCGTCGGATCCCGCACATCGGCCAGAAGTGCCTGTGTGGGTGGTACCGCGGTATGACGTTGCGCCGGATCGGGTCTGCGCTACGACTTCGCGAGATTGTCGAGCTGACCGACGGTCCGCTCCCGTTCGAGCTGCGCGGCGAGCTCGGGGGCGAAGCCGAGGTTGGGGTCGCGATCGAGCAGTTCAGCCGCCAGGCGCCGCGTGTGCTCGATCAGCTCACCGTGTTCCGCCACGCGCAACAGGCGGAGCTTGGAGCGACCGCCCGACTGGAGGGTGCCCAGGATGTCGCCTTCGCGCCGGAGCTCCAGGTCGACCTCCGCGAGCGCAAAGCCGTCCGAGGTGGCCGCGACGGCCTCGATGCGCTCGCGGGCGACGGACCCCTGTTCCGCCAGGGTCATGAGCAGGCACAGTCCCGGGTGCTCGCCACGGCCGACGCGACCGCGGAGCTGGTGCAGCTGCGAGATGCCGAAGCGGTCCGCGTCGCGCACGATCATGATGGTCGCGTTGGGCACGTTGACGCCCACCTCGATGACGGTGGTGGCCACGAGCAGCCGGATCTCGCCGTCCGCGAATCCCCGCATGATACGGTCCTTCTCGGGGCCGGGCATGCCGCCGTGGAGCCCCGCCATCGGGATCCCCGCGAACTCGGGCCGCGCACGCAGTTCCGCGAGGGTGTCCTCGACGTTCGCGAGCGGACGCTGCGGCCCGGCTCCCGTGCCTGCGCCGGATCCTGCGCCGTTGCCGAGGGCTTCGGCGTCTGCATCGTCGTCGAGCGGCTCGCTTCCGGCCTCGATCTCGCCCGGGGCGATGGCCGGGCAGACGATGTACACCTGGCGGCCCGCGTGCAGATCCTCGACCGCACGGGTCCACACGCGCGCGGCGCGATTGGGCATCTCGCGCTCGGGCACGGTGTAGGTCTCGATTCCCTGGCGCCCGGGCGGGAGCTCTCGGATCGTGGTCACTTCGAGGTCGCCGAACGCCGTCAGCGCGACGGTGCGCGGGATGGGCGTCGCCGTCATGGCGAGCACGTGCGGTTGCGTGCCCTTGCGCCGGAGCGCTTCGCGTTGTTCCACGCCAAAACGATGCTGCTCGTCGACCACGATGAAGCCGAGGTCCGCAAAGGTGACGGTGTCGCTGAGCAACGCGTGCGTGCCCACCGCGATGCGGGACGCGCCCGCCGCGAGGGACAGCAGCGCGCGCTTGCGCTCCGCCGCAGGCATTTTGCCCGTCAGCAGCACCGGGTTGAGTTCGGCCGCGAGTTCGGGACCGAGGCTCTCCGTGATCGACCGGTAGTGCTGGGCCGCGAGCACCTCGGTGGGTGCCAGGAGGGCGCTCTGGCCGCCGCTGCCGGCGACCTGCAGCATGGCCCGCAACGCCACCAACGTCTTGCCGGAGCCCACTTCGCCCTGCAACAGTCGCTGCATGGGGTGCGCCTGTGCCAGATCCGCCGCGATATCCGCGCCCGCCATGCCTTGGTCCCCCGTCAATCGGAACGGGAGCGCCGCGTCGAACCGGGCCAGCTCGTCCCCGCCCGGCGGCCGGGGGGTGCTGGGGGCCTCGGTGGCGCGACGCCGACGGTCCAGGAGCGCGAGCTGCAGGTCAAACGATTCCCGAAAGAGGAGGCTGCGCCGCGCGTTGCGCCAGTCGCCGTCGCGCTGCGGCCGGTGCACGAGCTCGAGCGTCTCGGTGAGCCCCATGATGCCCTCGGCCGCGAGGATCTCCACGGGAAGCGGCTCCGGAACGGGCTCCAGCGCGTCAAGTGCGATCCCCACGGCCTTCGCGATGTTCCAGCTGGTCACTTGTGCGGTGGCCGGGTAGATGGGGACCGGTGTCTCCGACCACATCTTCGCTGCGGCCTCGTCGAGCTGCTCCCCGCCGGGGGCGTCGTGGGCATTCTCGAAGAGCTCATACTCGGGGTGCTGGAGCTGCAGCGTGCTCTGGTACGAGCTGACCTTGCCGGCGAAGATGCCCCGTCGGCCGGGTCGCAGCTCCTTCACGCGCCATTCCTGGTTGAAGAAGGTGAGCGAGAGGATCCCGGTACCGTCGGTGATCCGCACGACCAGGATGTTGCCGCGTCGGCGCTGCATCTGCCGCGATTGCGTGTCGAGGACCTGGGCTACCACGGTGATCTGCTCGCCGACCGGGAGGCCCGCCAGCGGCGTCAGCTCCCCCCGGTGGGAATACCGTCGCGGGATGTGTGCCAGGAGGTCACCGACCGTCAGCATGTCGAAGCTCTTGTCGAGCGCCTGGGCCGTGCGGGCACCGACGACGCCGGCGAGACCGGTGGCGAGGGTGACCGTGGACATGCATCCAGCGTATCGGCCACCTGTGACATTGACGATGCTGGTGCCCGCACGCACGCTACGCTCAAAGGGTGACCAGAGTAATTGCCGGAGCCGCGGGCTCACTCCGCCTCGACGTTCCGAAGTCGGGGACCCGTCCCACGAGCGACCGCGTGCGGGAGGCCATCTTCTCCGCGCTCGAGTCCTGGGGGCTCGTGTCCGGTGCGCGCGTCCTCGATCTCTACGCGGGATCCGGCGCACTGGGCCTCGAGGCCGCAAGCCGAGGTGCCGCAGCGGTGACACTCGTCGAGAAGCACCCGCAGGCCGCGCAGGTCGCGCAGCGCAACGCACGCACGGTGCTCGCCGCATTCCGCGGGGGCGACGCCCCCACCCTCGACGTGGTGCGGCAGTCCGTGCAGGGTTACCTCGATGCCGCCGGGGAGCGGAACGGCTCAGCGCTCTGGGACGTGGCGCTCATGGACCCGCCGTATGACCTGGGCGAGGCGGAACTCTCGGGGAACCTCACCGCGCTGATCCCGCTCCTCGCGGACGACGCGATCGTGCTCGTGGAACGCAGCACGCGGTCCCCTCAGCCGGCGTGGCCCGCGGGCCTCACGCTCGTGCGCGAAAAGCGCTACGGCGAGACCGTGCTGTGGTGGGCGGAGCCGACGGAGCCGACGGAGCCGACGACGTCGCCCGAATCGCCCGCCAATATTCCCGCATAGATTTCTGTGCAAATGGGGCGTATTCTTACAATATGCCTGAAAAATTAGTCACGCGACGCTGGACGACCGAGCGCTGGGAAGCCCATCTGGGCGCTCAGGTCCGCCGAGCGCGCGGTCAGGAGCAGTGGACCCAGGCCGAACTCGCCGCCCGCGCAAACGTGAACCGGAACTCCGTCAGCGCGCTGGAGCGCGGCGAGGGGTCCAGCCTCGCGACCCTGATCCGAGTGGTTCGCGCCCTCGGTCGCAGCGAGTGGCTCGACGAACTCGCGCCCGATCCGGGACCGAGCCCGATGGCGCTGCTGCGCGCACAGCAGCGCGGTGTGGCACCCGCCGCGGGTACGCACGGAACGGAGCAGTAGCCCATGGTCTTCACCCAGGTCGAGGTCCTCGAGGTTCGCGCGTGGGGCAGCACGGTCGGGGCGCTCTCGGGTGGCCGATCCGGCATCGCAAACTTCGAGTACGCCCCCGCGTGGCGCGGGATCGAGCTCTCTCCCCTGCAGATGCCCACTCGCCCGCGCGGCCGCATCTGGAACTTCCCGCGGCTTGCCCCCGACACGTTCCACGGCTTGCCACCCATGGTGGCCGATTCGGCACCGGATCGCTTCGGCAACTCCGTGATCGCCGCAGCGCTCGCGCGCGAGGGCCTGCGCCCGGGCGAGATCCGCCCGATCGACAGGCTCGCCTACGTCGGCGAGCGCGCGATGGGGGCCCTGACCTTTCACCCCGCGCAGTCCCCCGGATCCGCCGCGAGCTCGCTCGAACTCGCCCAGCTCGTGGAGGCCGCCCGCGCCGCCGTACATGGCTCCCTGCAGGAGAATGGACGCACCGACGCGGTCACCGAACTGTTGCAGGTCGGCAGCTCCGCCGGCGGTGCACGCGCCAAAGCGATCATCGCTTGGAACCCCGAGAGCGACGAGATTCGGGCGGGCGGCATCCCCGCCCCCGACGGCTTCGAGCAGTGGCTCCTCAAGTTTGACGGCGTCGGCCACGACGCTCAGCTCGGCGCGAGCGGCGAGTACGGTCGAACCGAATACGCGTACTCGCTCATGGCGCGCGCGGCCGGGATCGAGATGTCCGAGTGCCGGCTGCTCGAAGAGGGCGGCCGCGCCCACTTCATGACCCGCCGCTTCGACCGCCCGGGGAGCAGCGGCGAGCGGCTCCACATGCAATCGCTGTGCGCGCTCGCGGCCGCCGACTACAACGAGACGGGCACCCATGACTACGCCACGCTGTTCTTGGTGGCCGAAGAACTGGGGCTCGGGGCCGACGTGCTCGCGGAGCTGTTTCGCCGGGCCTGCTTCAACGTCATCGCCGCGAACAACGACGACCACACGAAGAACCACTCCTTCCTCATGGACCGGGCCGGGCGGTGGACGCTCTCCCCCGCCTACGACGTCACCTACGCGTACAGCCCCGACAGCGAATGGCTGCGCCAGCACCTGATGTCGGTGAACGGAAAGTTCCAGGACATCACCGCGGCGGATCTGCTCACACTCGCCGATCAGTTCGACGTGCCGGGGGCCCGCGACGCCATCGCCGCCACGGTCGATGCGGTGGCGCGCTGGCCCGAGTTCGCCGCAACCGCCGGGATCTCCGCGCCTCGCGTGGCCGAGGTGCAGCGCCGGCTCGACGCGGTGCGCGCGGAGCTCGGACTGCGGCGCGGCTAACGCGCGGCCTCAGCCCAAATATCGAAGCCAAGCTTGGCGATCAGCACGGCCACGACGATCAGGAACAGCACGCGTATGAAGCGGGTCCCCCGCGCGATCGCCATGCGGGATCCGAGCAGGGCACCCAGGAAGTTCGCGGCCCCCATCACCAGTCCGAACGGCCACAACACCGCTCCCAACGGAATGAAAAACAGGAGCGCACCCACATTCGTGGCACAGTTCACGATCTTCGCCTGCGCGCTGGCGTGCAGGAAGTCGTAGCCGAGAAACCCCACCAGCGAGATGATGAGAAACGTCCCGGTGCCGGGCCCGAGCAGGCCATCGTAGAAGCCGATCGAGACACCAATCGCGAGTCCCGTGAGAAGCTGCCGGGGCCCGCGATACTTGAGCCGCGTGACGGCACCCAGGGTCGGCTTCAGCAGCGTGATGAGCGCGACCACGAGCAGCGCGCCCACGATCACGGGTCTGAACACGGACGCCGGCAAGAATGCCGCAAACGAGGCACCCCCGAAGGCGCTCACCAGCGCGATGCCCGCCATCGGGAGCGCGGTGCGGAGCGACGGCCGCACGGTGAGGTAATAGCTCGCGCTGCTCGACGCCGTACCAAACACGGACGCGAGCTTATTCGTGGCGAGCGCCTGCAGCGGAGTGATCCCTGGCACGAGCAGGAGCGCGGGCAACTGCAGGAGCCCACCGCCCCCCACGACCGCGTCGATCCAGCCCGCGGCGAAGGCGGCGACGCAGAGCAGGGCGAGCGTCTCCCAGCCCAGCCCGTCCGGGAGCGCCGACGCCGTCGCCGCGATCACGGGCGGCCCGCTGTGGCCGCCCGTGATCCAGCGCTACCGATCCTCATTCCGGAACTGCGTGGAGATGATCTCGGTGGTGGTGCCCTCACGATGCAAGCGCGGATCATTCGGCTGCACCGGCACGGTCGCGGTGGCAGTGCCGGTCCCCCCGCGCCGGCCGCGCGTCCGCGGCGACTTATTCGTGCGCGCTTCGAGCCACTTCGCCACCCCCGAGAGGATGAGGCACATCGCGATGTAGATGCCACCGATCACAATCGCCGACGGCAACAGCGGGCGCCCGAACTGCACATTGCTCGAGAGCTGTTTTGCCAAGTACAGCAACTCGGGGTAGGTGATGATGAAGCCGAGCGCCGTATCCTTCATCGTGACCACCAACTGCGACACGATCACCGGCAACATGGCTCGCACCGCCTGCGGCAACAGGATGAGCCGCATCACGCCGCTCTTGCGGAGACCGATCGCGTTGCCCGCCTCCTTCTGGCCGCGCGGGAGCGACTCAATACCCGCGCGCAACGCTTCCGCGAGCACCGAGCCGTTGTAGATCACGAGCGCGATCACGACGGCCCAGTAGGGCTCCATCCGCACCCCCACCGACGGCAAGCCGTAGTACAGCAGCATCATCATGACCAGCACTGGAACCGCACGGAACACCTCGGTGACCGCGGCGACGGGCGCGCGCACCACCCGGTGATCCGACAGCCGGCCAATCGCCAGCACAAATCCGAGCACCATGCTGCCCACGGCCGCAGCGGCAAACGCGCTCAGCGTCTTTCCGAGCGCCTGCAGGATCTGCTCCCAGATGGTCGAGTAGGTGAAGATTCCCCATTTTGCGGCCGAGAACTGGCCCGTGAGCGAGAACCGATACACGAAGAAACCGACGATCGCGATCACCACCACGATCGTGACGATCGCGACCACGCGGTTGCGCAGGATCGCCCGTGGACCGGGCACGTCATACAGCACCGAGGTACTCATCGTGCGATCCTCCATCTCTTCTCAAGCCGGTTCTGAATAAAACTGAGCACAAACACCATGAGCACGAACACGAGCGCGACCCACAGGAGCACTTCCATGGGGTTGCCCGGCCGGCCGGCCGCGTCGTTGATCGTGGCGCGCATCGCAGCAAGCTCGGCGACGGAGAAGCCCGCGGCGATCGTGGTGTTCTTCAACAGGGCAATAAACACACTCATCATCGGGGGCACCACCGAACGGAATGCCTGCGGAAGGACGACCAGGGTCATGACCTTCCCAAACGGAAGTCCGATCGCACGCGCCGCTTCAGCCTGGCCCACCGGAACGGTGTTGATGCCCGCCCGCAGCACCTCGGCGACATAGGTCGCCGTGTAGATCCCGATCGCGAGCACCCCCAGAATCAGCGGCTCGACGCGGGTGTGAAACCCCAGCGCTGAATAGCCAAAGACAAAGAAGAAGAATACGAGCGTGAGCGGTGTGTTTCGAATGAGCGTCACGTACACCGTGCCGACGGCCCGGGCCACCGGCACCGGCGACACGCGCATCGCCCCGACGATCATGCCCAACACCAGCGCGAGGATGCCGCCCAGCACGAACACAAGCAGCGTGTTCCGAATGGCGGTGCCCCACAAATCGAGGTTTCCGAAGATGACGTCCATACGCCTTCCTCCTCAGACAGGAATCCCGGGGTGGGTCGCAACGCGTGCGCCCCACCCCGAGAGTCATTCGGATTAGTACGCGTCGACCTTGGGCTGGTCGACCGTGATCCCCGAATTTCCGAGGTTCTGGTCAAAGATTTCCTGCCACGTGTCGCCGCCGTCCGTGAACAGCGTGTTGATGTGCTCGCGCAGCACGTCATCGCCCTTCGGGAGGCCGACGCCGTAGTTCTCCTCGGTGAGCAGCGGACCGGTGGTGACCATCAGGTTGTCCGGATCCTGCGCCGCGTATCCGATCAGAATCGCCTGATCCGTGGTGACCGCATCGGCCTGACCGTTGATCAGCCCTTCCACGCACGCGGAATAGAGATCAAACTCCTGGGCTTTGATCTTCGGGAAATTCTCCTTGATGTTCTGGATCGGGGTCGACCCCGTTGCCGAGCACACGGTCTTCCCGTCGAGCTCTTCCAGCGACTGGTAGTCCGTGCCGCCGGACTTCACGAGGAGCCCCTGCCCGGTGACGAAGTACGGCCCCGCAAAGTCGATGTCCTGCTTCCGCTTGTCGTTGATCGAGTAGGTGCCGACGTAGTAATCGACGTCGCCGTTCTTGATCGCCTGCTCCCGGTTCGCGGACGCGATCGCCTTGAACTCGATGTTCTCCTCGTCGTAGCCGAGCGACGCGGCAATCCAGCGTGCCACGTCCACGTCAAACCCGCTCCGTTCCTTGGTGACGGTGTCCAGGTAGCCGAGGCCGGGCTGGTCTTCCTTCACCCCGATAACGACCTCGCCGCGATCGGCGATCTTCGCGAAGGTGGGGCTCCCCTCGAGGGTCACCCCTTCCGCGACCTCCCAGGGGGACGCGCTGGAACTGGTGCCGTCCGAGCCGGCATCGCCCCCGCCGCCTTCTCCTGCCGGGCTGCCACTGTTGCAGGCGGTGAGCGTGAGCGCCGCGGCGGCAAGGAAACCGACCGTGGTCAGTGCTTTGGTGAATCGCATGTGTGCGTTCCCTTCATGTAGTGCGAGCCCGCCCGTCCCTGGACAGATCTCGACATTGGTGAGTGAATCTCGTGGCGCAGCGCCGCTGACACCCTCAATTGGTGATGAGCTTGGAGAGGAAGTCTTGGGCGCGTGCTGTGCGCGGGTTCGTGAAGAATTCCTCGGGTGTGGCCTGCTCGACGATCTGGCCATCAGCCATGAACACCACGCGGTCCGCCGCGCGCCGCGCGAATCCCATCTCGTGCGTGACCACGATCATGGTCATCCCCTCCTTGGCGAGCCCGACCATGACGTCGAGGACCTCATTGATCATCTCGGGGTCGAGCGCACTCGTCGGCTCGTCGAAGAGCATGACCTTGGGGTGCATCGCGAGCGCACGCGCAATCGCCACGCGCTGCTGCTGGCCGCCCGAAAGCTGCGCCGGGAGCTTCCCTGCCTGCTTCTCGACACCGACCCGGGTGAGCAGTGCCATCGCTTCGCGCTCGGCGTCGGCCTTGCTGAGTCCGCGGACCTTGATCGGCCCCAGGGTGACGTTTTCGAGAATGGTGAGGTGAGCGAAGAGGTTGAACGACTGAAACACCATCCCGACCTCGGCACGCAGATCGGCCAGCCCCTTCCCCTCGGCCGGCAGCTCTTTCCCGTCGATCCGGATCGAGCCGCTCGTGATCGTCTCGAGTCGATTGATGGTGCGGCACAGGGTCGACTTTCCAGAACCCGACGGCCCCAGGATCACCACGACCTCACCTGCGTCGACCGTGAGGTCGATGTCGGTCAGCGCCTGGAAATCGCCGTAGTGTTTCTGAACTTGTTCGACAACGACGAGCGGTTCGCTCATGCCTCATGCCTCTCGTTTGGGGCCCCCGCGCAGTTCGCGAGGCGGGACCTGGACTTCTCTCCGACGGCCCGGAGAAGAAGCACCCGAGGATGGCAGCATTTCCGACAGCTTCACCTTCGAACCGGTCTCTGCCCACGGTAGGAGAGGCGAGCCACGCACTCACCCACCTTGAGGGTTTCTTGAGCTTCGCGGAGGGCGCCTGGCCGCACACCAGCTGCACCACCGGCGGCTCCCCGCGGCGGCTCCCGGCGACGGCACCAGGCGACGGCTCCCGGCGACGGCTACCCGGCGATGGCTACCGGCGACGCTCGACGTAGTACCGTGCCGCCCCGGGGTGCAGGGCGACCGGGGAGGTGAAGATCGCCTGCCGTCGGTCCAGAAACTCGGCGGCCCGCACCTCCCCGGCAATCGCCGCGCGCGAGCGGAACAGCACGTCCAGGGCATCAGTGATCAGCGCCTCGGGTGCCGCGGCGGAGGTCACGAGATAGTTCGGCACCGTCATTGTGGTCACGTGCCGCGCCACGCCATAGGTGCCGGATGGGAAGTCTGCCACGCGGTAGACGCCAGCGTGGCCCTTGTTCACCCGCGCGATCGCGTCCGGGTCGATCGGCACCATCCGGATGGGCATGCCCGCGGCGAGCTGTTCGATCCCCGGAGTCGGGAGTGCCCCCACCCAAAAGAACGCGTCGATGGTGCCCTCACGCAGCGCGGCAATCGAGTCATCGACGCCGAGCTCGGCGTTCGCCACGTCATCGATCGAGATCCCCGTGGCGTCGAGGAGTCGCCCCGCGATGACCTGCACGCCCGAGTCTGCCGAGCCCAGGGACACCGGTCGCCCCGCGAGATCGGACAGCCCGGTGATCTGCGAGTCCTCCGGAACGACGACGTGCACGTATTCGTCGTACACGCGGGCCACGGCTCGGATCGGGAGCGGGCGGGCAAACGCGCCGGACCCCACCACGGCATCGGCCGCGGTGTCGCCCTGGGCGAATCCCAGAAACGCGTCGCCCCTGGCGACCCGGCGCAGGTTATCGACCGAACCCTGCGTTTCGGCGGATTCCACGGAGATCGGCAACTCCGCGGTCAGCGCCGCCGCGAGCTCCGTGCCGTAGCGGGCGTACACGCCCGCCGGATTCCCGCCGGCGATGACGTATCGATCGCGCTCACGGGCGTAGTCCGGCGCACAGGCGGTCATCGTCCCCGCTCCGATCCCCAGGAGGAGCACGGTACTGAGCAGACGCCACCACCGCCGCCGGGTCACCCCGCGCCGCATCATGTCAGTTCCCCGGTCGGGACGTGCAACGTGACACGAAGCCCCGCGTGCGGCGGCGAAGCAAGTCGCAGCTCACCGCCGAGCCCCGCAAGCAGGTCGGTGGCAATCGCGAGGCCCAGGCCGGATCCCGGAACGTTTTGGTCGCGGGGGCTGCGCCAGAATCGATCCGTCACCCGGTCCAGTTCCTCGGGAGCGAGTCCGGGCCCCTGATCCTGCACCGCAATGTGGCACTGCGTCCCGACACGCTCCACGGTGACGTTCACGGCGCTCCCGACCGGGGCAAACTTCACCGCGTTGTCGAGGACCGCGTCGAGGGCGCTCTCCACCGCCGTGCGGTCGGTGGCGCAGAGCGCGGCACCGCGGGTGTCGAGCGCAAACATCACCTGCTTTCTGGCAGCGGCGTCGCGCCAGGCGCGGACGCGGGCGGCGACCGTCTCGCCCAGATCAACGGGGGTAAAGGAACTCTCGCGGTGATGTTCCCGGGCGAGACGCAGCATCGTGTCCAGAATGCTTGCCATGCGCCGCGCCTCCGCACGCACCTCCTCAATCTCGTCGTCCCGTTCTGCGTCGAGTCCCACCGCCAAGGATTCGAGGCGGAGCATGAGCACTCCGAGCGGGTTGCGCAGTTCATGCGAGGCATTCAGCACGAACTCCTCCTGGCGGGACACCACGCCCTCGATTTCCTCCGCCATACGGTTGAACACCCGGATCATGCGGCCGGCCTCCGGCGGGCCCGTGTCGTCAGCGATCCGCGCGTCCATCTCGCCGTGCTCGATCGCGGCCATCGCCGCGTCCAGGCGCCGCATCGGTTGGAGCACCCACTCTGCCATGCGGAGTCCCACGAAGACGAGCACCAGAATCGCAAGTACGGACAGCACGACCAGGACGCTCCAGCGCAGCAGAATGTCTTCCCGGAGTGTCCCGAGACTGAGCGTGATCATCACCGCACCAATGACCTTGCCATCGTCAAAGACGGGTTCCACCACCGTGCTCTCGCGAAAGGTCCACGGGAGCGAGCCGGGGGCCAGATCGCTGCGTCGCCCCGACAGTGCGAGGTCGAGTTGGGCGCGTGCCCCTTCGGAGCGCACGCGCCCGTCACCGAAATCCCAGATGTTGCCCGTGCGATCCGCGACCGCAATATGCGCGCCGTAGAGATCCGCGTAGCGCCGCATTTCACTGTCGAGCGCCCTCGGGTTCTCTGCCCGCAGGGCCTGCCGCGCGGACGTCAGGAAGTAACTCAGATCTCCCTGCTGCTGGCTCACGAACTCCTGTTGCAGGCTGCGAGCCGCCGCCCACGCATACGCTCCGCCCAGTGCGAGAAGGATACACAGGAGCGGTGCAAGAAACACCGTGATGAGCCGGGAACGCATGCTACTCCGCCGTGGCGAACCGGTATCCCACTCCGCGCACGGTGGCGATCACCGAGTCCCGACCCAGCTTTCGTCGGAGCGAGCCCACGTGCACCTCGAGCGCGCGGCTGTACCCGCTCCACTCGCTCCCCCACACCTCACGGATCATCCGGTCCCGCGGCACCGCAACTCCGGGGTACCGCACGAGCATGGCGAGGATGTCGAACTCTTTGGGGGTGAGATCGATCGGGTCGCCCTCGATCGTGACGGTGCGCCGCAACGGATCAACGTGCAAGCCGCCCACGCTGACGCCCGGTTCGGCGCCCCAGTCTTCCGGAGCAGCGCGCACTCGTCGCGTGACCGCTTCGAGCCGAGCGAGCAGTTCCCGAACGTCGTAGGGCTTCACCAGGAAGTCGTCGGCACCCGCGTGCAGACCGCGAATACGCTCCTCGATCTGCCCGCGCGCGGTCGCAACGATGATCGGCACGCCGGACACCGCCCGGATCCTCCGGCACACCTCCGTGCCGTCAAGGTCCGGAAGCCCGAGATCCAACAGCACCGCTTCGGTCTCGGCATTCACCGCGTCGAGCGCCGATGCCCCGTCCGCGACGCAGTGCGTGGAGTACCCGGACTTCCTCAGAAACGCGCTGAGCGCCGCCGACATTCGCAGATCGTCCTCCACGATCAAGATGCGCATACCCCCACCACCTTTGGCTTGCCCACGCAGTTGTGCTCCACCTTAGTCGGCGCGGGCACGGACACCGAACCCGGACCGGTTCGGTCTCCTGCGAGCGGAACAGCACCGCATCTCGGGCGCGCAACGCCCGGAGGCCCCCGGGATCAACCGATCCCGGGGGCCTCCGTGGTGCTCAGCGCGTTAGCTGCGCGGCAGCAGGGTGTACTTCGACGAGAGGAACTCGTGAATGCCCTCGAAGCCGCCCTCGCGGCCGAGGCCGGACTGCTTGAGACCACCGAACGGTGCCGCGGCGTTCGAGACGAGGCCGGTGTTCAGGCCCATCATGCCGCTCTCGAGCTTCTCGATCATGCGGTGGCCACGGTGGATGTTCTCCGTGAACACGTAGCTGATCAGGCCGTACTCGGTGTTGTTCGCGATCTCGACCGCCTCGTCCTCGGTCGAGAAGCGGATCACGCCGAGGAGCGGTCCGAAGATCTCCTCGCGCATGATCGCCGACTGCGGCGTGAGGTGATCGACCACGGTGGGCTGGAAGAAGTTGCCCGGGCCGTCGATGGCTTCGCCACCGGTGACGACCGTTGCACCGGTGTCCACCGCGTCCTGCACGAGGCGGGCGGTGTTCGCCACGGCCTTGTCATCGACGAGCGCGCCGATGTCGTTGCCCTCTTCGGCACCGCGGCCGATCGAGAAGGCGGCGACCTTCTCGCTCACGCGGCGCACGAACTCGTCAGCGACCGACTCGTGCACGATAACGCGGTTCGCGGCGGTGCAGGCCTGGCCGATGTTGCGGAACTTCGCGAGCATCGCGCCCTCGACCGCACGGTCGAGATCCGCGTCCTCGAACACGATGAACGGCGCGTTGCCGCCGAGCTCCATCGAGGTGCGGAGCACGTTCTGCGCCGCGGCCTCGAGCAGCTTGACGCCCACCGGGGTGGAACCCGTGAAGCTGAGCTTGCGCAGGCGCGTGTCCGAGAGCAGGGCGCTCGACTGCGCGCTCGACTTGGACGTCGCGACGACGTTCACGACACCGGCGGGGAGGCCGGCCTCTTCGAGCAGCTGCGCGAAGAAGATCGTGGTGAGCGGCGTGAGCGCTGCCGGCTTGATGACCACGGTGCAGCCCGCGGCCAGCGCCGGAGCGATCTTCCGGGTGGCCATCGCGAGCGGGAAGTTCCACGGCGTGATGAAGTAGCAGGGGCCGACCGGGATCTGGGAGACGAGGATGTTCCCCGTGCCCTCGGGGTTCTGACGGTAGTCACCGGGGACGCGCACGGCCTCCTCGGAGAACCAGCGCAGGAACTCGCCACCGTAGTTGACCTCGCCCCGAGCCTCAGCGATGGGCTTGCCCATCTCCATGCTCATGAGGAGCGCGAATTCTTCCTTGCGCTCCATGAGGAGATCGTAGGTGCGGCGCAGGATGTTGGAGCGCTCGCGACTGGGGGTCGCGGCCCACTCGGCCTGCGCAGCAACCGCGGCGTCGAGCGCGCGCACGGCGTCCTCGACGGTCGCGTCGGCGATCGACTTGATGACCTCACCGGTGGCGGGATCGTGCACGTCGAGCGTGGCGCCCGAGGTGGACGGCTCCCAGGTGCCGCCGATGCCGAGGCCGGACTGGACGCGGTCGAGCAGGTCCTGCTCGTTGGGCTTCAAAGCCATAATTCAGTGTCCTTTCGAAAGGAGCGGTTAGGCGTTTGCCTTGAGCGCGTCTGCAACGATCTGCAGGCCCTCGCGGAGCAGCTCGTCGGAGATCGACAGCGGCGGGAGGAAGCGGACCACGTTGCCGTAGGTGCCGCAGGTGAGGAGGATGACGCCCTCGTTCGCCGCGTGCTTCGCGATCGCGCCGGTGAGCGCCGCGGCGGGGGTGGTGGTGCCCGACTCGACGAACTCGACCGCCATCATCGCGCCGCGGCCGCGGATGTCGCCGATGCGATCGTCCGTCTTCTGCAGCTCGGTGAAGAACTCGGTGATGATCGCGCCGATTTCGCGGGCGCGCTCGATGAGGTTTTCCTTCTGGTAGGTCTCGATCGTCGCGAGCGCCGCGGCGCAGGAGATCGGGCTGCCCGTGTAGGTGCCGCCCAGGCCGCCGGCGTGAGCGGAGTCCATGATCTCGGCGCGGCCGGTCACGGCCGACAGCGGGAGGCCGCCGGCGATGCCCTTTGCGGTGGTGACGAGGTCGGCGACGACGCCCTCGTGGTTCGCGGCGAACAGGTCACCGGTGCGCGCGAAGCCGGTCTGCACCTCGTCGAGGATGAAGACGACGTTGTTCGCGGTGGCCCAGGCCTGGATCGCGGGGAGGAAGCCCTCGGCCGGAGCGATGAAGCCGCCCTCACCCTGGATGGGCTCGATGATGATCGCGGCGAGGTTCGCGGCGCCGACCTGCTTCTCCATCTGCGTGATGGCGACCTCGGCAGCGGCTGCACCGGAGAGGCCGTCGCGGTAGGGGTAGGACGTGGGGACGCGGTAGACCTCGGGGGCGAACGGGCCGAAGCCGTCCTTGTACGGCATGTTCTTTGCCGTCATGCCCATGGTGAGGTTGGTGCGGCCGTGGTACGCGTGATCGAAGACGACGACGCCGTTCTTCTTGGTGTAGTGACGCGCGATCTTGATCGCGTTCTCGACCGCCTCGGCACCCGAGTTGAAGAGCGCCGAACGCTTCTCGTGGTCACCCGGGACGAGCTCGTTGAGCTTCTCCGCGACCTGGACGTACCCCTCGTAAGGGGTCACGGTGAAGCAGGTGTGCGTGAACTGCTGCACCTGTGCGGTCACAGCCTCGACGACTGCGGGGGCCGAGTTGCCGACACCGGTCACGGCGATGCCGGAGCCCAGGTCGATGAGCGAGTTGCCGTCAGCGTCCACCATCACGCCGCCGCCTGCAGCGACGATCGAGACGGGCAGCGCCACACCCACGCCAGCGGCAACCGCAGCGTTCTTGCGCGCGAGCAGTTCCTGCGACTTGGGGCCAGGAATGCTGGTGACAAGCTTGCGCTCCTGCGGAAGCGAGGGGCCGCCGATGACATCGACCATAAGGGTTCTCCTTGCGTGGGTTTCGCACGTGCGGCAGCACCGCACACGCGTCCGATTGATTCGGCTTCAGCATAACCCCGCTTGCACCCGGGCCACTGTGCCAGAATGGAGCTACCAACGAGAGACTTTCGCCACATTGGCATTGCTCGTGTCGACCACAGATTGAGAGCCCCCGTGACCCTCCCGATACCCGCAGACGCTGGGCTCGGAGCCGCGCCCGGACGCGGGCCGGGCGATCCGGCCGCAAGCTCGGGGACCCTCCCGACCATCGAGCTCGGAGAGCTCCTCCACCAGTACCAGCTGAGCCTCGTGCTCATCGCCGGGTCGACCGACTCCACGTCGAGCCGACCGGTGCAATGGGTGCACGTCAGCGAGCTCGAAGACCCCACCCCGTTCCTCCCGCCGCGCACGGTGCTCCTCACCACGGGCGCACGATTCGACGCGGTGCAGGATCAGGCCGAGGCCGACGCCTATGCGCAGCGCCTGCTCGACGCCGGGACCACCGCGCTCGGGGTCGCCGTCGGCCTCCACTGGGATCGCGTCCCCGCGTCCCTCGTCGCCGCGTGTGACCGGCTCGGCCTCCCCCTGTTCCGGGTGCCCTACGACACCGCGTTCATCGAGATCGTCCAGACCACCGCCCGGCTCCTCGACGCCCAGACGCGAGACCGCGACATCTGGGCGATCGACTCGCAGCGCGCCGTCACCACCGCGTCGCTCCACCGCGATGGGCTCGGTGCCGCAGTCCGGGAGGCCGCCGCCCGCCTCGACCGGTGGGTCGGGATCACCGACCGCTCGGGCCGGCTCGTCGAGTTCGCGGCCCAGGGAGGAAGCGTCGCACCGCCGCAGGAGTGGATCCGGCGCGAAACGCGCCGACTGGTGGAGCGCGGCCTCAGTTCCGGCCGGATCGGGGGCGAGACCGCCGCGGACGGCACGATCGCGCCCGGCATGCAAATGCAGACGCTCGGGCGGCAGGGCCAGATTCTCGGCGTCCTGGTCGTGGCCGACCGCGGCGTCCCCGACACCGCGGAACGCACCTTGCTCGGGCTGGTCGCGGCGCTCGCCACCGTACAGCTCGAGCACCGCGCGGGCATCGGTGCCGCGCAGGCCTCGCTGCGCGGGGCGATCCTCGAGCTGCTGGTCTCGGGACAGATTCCCCTCGCCGAACGGCTCGCGGACGGCACGCTCACTCGGATCCCCGCCGGCGCGATCGCGGTCGTGCGCTACCAGAGCCCCGCGGCACCCGATCCGAGCTTCACCGAGGATCTCCTCTCCCTCGACGCGGGAAGTCCGGGACTCATCGGGGCCAGTTTCGCGGGCGCACCGCTGATCGTCGCCGAGACCCGGCACCTCCCGGCGGTGCGCCGCCTCCTGGTCGCGCATCACCTGCCCGCCGGGATCTCCGAGCGCGGCACGCTCACCGGGCTCAGCGAACTCGTGGGGCAGGCCGATCGCGCCCTCGAACACGCGCTCGCGTCGGTCGCGGTGACCCCGGTTGACTATCGCCCCGAGCTGCACGGCGGGGTCCTTCGCCTGCTCGCGGGACAGCCGGAGGCGGCAAGTCGCGCGGCCGCGCTCCTCGGCCCGGTGCGTCACCACGACGAACGGCACGACGACCGCATCGAGGAGAGCCTCGCCACCTGGCTCGCCCACCACGGACAAACGAGCCCCGCGGCAAGCGAACTCGGCATCCACCGTCACACACTCAAGGCGCGCGTGCAGACCGCCGCGAGCCTGCTCCAGCTCGACCTCGACTCCCCCGATGCGCGCGCGGAGCTCTGGGCCGCGCTGACGCTCGCGCCGCGCTAGCCGAGGGCTCGCCCCGGCCGCGCGACGCGCGAGATTCCCGCTACTCCGCGGTGGCGAAGCGGGCGTCGATCTCCACGCGCACGCCGATGTCGTGCACGGTGACCTCCGGGGGCGCCCCCGCGTCGGCCATCATCGCGAAACGCGGGGCACCGATCGGCGCGACGCCGCGGCCCGCACTGGTGTCGCGGATCTCGCGCAGCGAGAGCGCGGGACCGCCCAGCGCGGCCGCATAGTCGGCGGCGGCGGCCTCGGCGTCCGCGACCGCCGCCGCCCGCAACTCCCGCAGCACCGCCTGACGCGCGGGATCGCTGAGTTTCCAGGACACGTTCGCGTCGGTGCCGGCCTCGGCGAACTCCGTGGTGAGCGCGCCGACCGCCTCGAGCGCGAGCAGCTCCACCCCCACGCTCACGTTGGCGCGGTGCTCAACGAGCTGTGCGCCGCCCTCGTCCCGCCACGAGTTCGTGTACGTCGTGACGGCCTCCGCCGTATAGCTCTCCGCGCTCCCGTCGGCGACCAGCTGCTGGGCGCGCTCCACGAGCTGCGCGTGGCGCGCGCCGGCCGCCGCGACCACCTCCGCCCGCTCGGGTCCCGCGTGCGACGAGCTCAGCTGCAGCGCGGCCCGGTCCGCCGGGAGCTGCCGCTCGGCCGCCCCGGTCACGATGATTTCGGTCATACACTCCCCCATCCGTCAGCCGCGGCCCCACGGCCACGCACCCCGAACACTACTCGCGCGCCCCGTGCGGGTCCAGAGCCGGGCTGGCTCGTTTCGCGCCTGTCGCGTCTGCCTCCGCCGCTACGCCCCGGGCCACCGCACGACGTAGGGGTCCCAGCCGGAGGGCGTGAGCGCTGCGCCATCGAGCGTGAGCGGGGCCTCGGCCGCCGCGGCGACGCGTCCGATGGGCAGGAAGCCGGCCGGCAGCGCGACATCTGCGGGGAACATGGCGAGCAGGCCGTGATCCTCGCCGCCGGTCAGCATCGCGGACACGGGGACCGCGACGCCACGTTGCGCCCCGAACCCGGCGGTCAGCAACGCCGCGTCCAGCTCGAGCGAAACACCGCTCGCACGCGCGAGCCGATCTGCATCGATCGAGAGCGAGTCGGACACGTCCATCATCGCCGTGGCGCCGGCGCGGGCCGCACCAACGCCGAGCCCGATGGGGGGCGTGGGCGCGAGCTGCGCGGCGAGGATCACCGGGTGCGCCTCCCGGAGACGCGGGAGAGGCCGCCCGTCCGCCGTGCCATCGGGATCCGCCGCCTCGGCGAAGAGCAGCGAGAGCCCCATGCCGGCAAGGCCGAGATCCCCCGCGTACGCCACCGTATCGCCCGGCAGCGCACCCGTGCGGGTCACCGGGGCCTGCCCGGCAAGCTGCCCGAGCGCGGTCACGGCCGCCGTGATGACGGGCGCGGTGCCGAGGTCCCCACCGACCACGCCGCAGCCGGGTGCCAGCTCGCGCGTTGCCACGTTCATGCCCCGGGCGATCTCCTCCAGTAACGCGACCGGGGTGTCGCGCGGCACCGCGAGCGCGAGCGTCAGCGCGGTCGGCTGCGCCCCCATGGCCGCGACGTCGGAGAGGTTCGTGGCCGCGAGCTTCCACCCCAGCTCGAAGCCCGAGTGCCAGGCGGCCCGGAAGTCCGGGCCCTCGATCATCGTGTCGGTTGTCACGACGAGGTCGCCGTCGACGCGGACGACCGCGCAGTCATCACCCGGTCCGATCACGGCCGCATCCGCCGCTTCGAGCCGCGCCAGCACCCGCTTCAACACGCCGCGCTCACCCAGTTCTCCGACGCTCAGCACCATCCTCCCAAACTACCCCAGCTAGGCTGAGGGGGTGAGTTCGCACGTGATGTCCCGCCGCCCCGCACGCACCGTTATCGCCGCATTCGCGGTCGCGGGAATCGCCGCAACGTTGACGGGCTGCGCCGGGCAGGTCCCCATGACCCCGGCCGACGACGCGAACAACCCCGCGTGTGCGGACGTGATCGTCCGGCTGCCGGACACCGTCGCCGAGCAGAAGAAGCGCTCGACCAACGCCCAGGGCACCGGTGCCTGGGGCGAGGACGCCGCCGTGCAGCTCGTCTGCGGGGTCGAGCCCACCGGTCCGACCACCGACGACTGCGTGAACGTGAACGGCGTCGACTGGGTGATCGACCGCTCACAGGCCCCGATCTACCGCTTCGAAGCGTACGGGCGCTCCCCCGGCCTCGCCGTGTTTGTCGACAGCGAGCAGGTGAGCGGCACCGAGGTGACCGTGGATCTTGGCGCGGTGGTGAAGGAGCTGCCGCAGACGCGGCAGTGCACGAGCCTCTCCGACACCCTGGACATCACCAAGCAGAAGTAGGCGGAACGCCGAAGGGCCGGGCACCGCGTGCAGATACGCGGTGCCCGGCCCTTCGCGCATGTCCGGTCGGAGAACGCTTACAGCCTGCCGGCCTCGATCACCTGTTTGAGGAACTCCCGTGTCCGAGCCTCCTTCGGGTCGCGGAAGATCTGCTCTGGTGGCCCCTGCTCCAGAATGTGCCCCTGCTCGAGGAACACCACCTGATCGGCGACCTCCGCCGCGAACGCCATCTCGTGCGTCGCAAGCAGCATCGTCATCCCGTCCCCGGCAAGCTCACGCACAATATTCAGCACCTCGGCCACGAGTTCGGGGTCGAGCGCAGACGTGATCTCGTCGAGGAGCAGCACTTCGGGGTCCATGGCGATCGCTCGGATGATGGCGATGCGCTGCTGCTGGCCGCCCGACAGCTGATCCGGGTAGTAGTTCGCGCGATGCGCCATGTTCACGCGCTCGAGAAGGGCCATCCCGCGTTCGCGGGCTTCGTCCGCGCCACGGCCCAGCAGCTTTCGCTGCCCGATCGTCAGGTTCTCTAGCACGGTCATGTGCGGGAACAGGTTGAACGACTGGAACACCATTCCGACGCGCCGCCGCAGCCGGTCCACGTTGACCCCGGCCCCGGAGACGACGTCGCCATCAATGCGAATCTCGCCGCCGTCAATCGTCTCCAGGGCGTTGATGCAGCGCAGCATCGTCGACTTGCCCGAACCGGAGGCACCAATGAGGCACACCACCTCGTGCGCGTCCACGGAGAAATCAATACTCTTCAGCACTTCCGTCGTCCCGTAAAACTTCTGGACGCGGTCGAGTTCGATGAAGCTCATGCGGTGCCTCCTCGGCGGGTTGCGGTGTCCCGGGCGAGCATCCAGTCGACCACGCGGGTCTGCGGGATCGTGATGAGCACGAAGAGAATCGCCACGACGGTGACCGAGGACAGGTTGAAGGCGCTGGAGGCGAAGAACTTCGCCTGGTTGAAGGCGTCCATGGTGCCGATGATATTCACGAGGGAAGTGTCCTTCTGCAGCGCGATGAAGGTCGTCAGCAGTGTGGGGATCACTGCACGAACCGCCTGCGGCAGGATCACGAAGCGAAGCGTCTGCGCGTAGGAGAAGCCCAGGGAGCGCGCTGCGGAGGACTGCGAGGGATGGATCTGCTCGATCCCCACACGGAACGTCTCCGCAACATAGGCGCTGTAGGTGAGCGTCAGCGCGACGACGGCGAACCACACGGGCGACAGGTCGCTCAGGAGCGGGATCCCTGCCAGCGGCAGGCCGAAGCCCACCAGGTACAGCACAATGATCGCGGGCACCGCGCGCATCACGTCAATGTAGGTCACGGCGAGCGCCCGGATGGGTCGCCCGGCCTTCCCCGGGAGCATGCGGCCAATCGCGAGAAGGAGCCCAAAGATGAGCACGAACACCTGCGCGACCACCGCGATGAAGATGTTGACCCCGAAGGCCCGCACCACATCCAGCGCGCTCTTCGTGATGAGCTCCCACCGGAAGAACGTGTGCGCGACGGCGGCATCGTTCATCACGATCAGTGTGAATACCGCAAGGATCAGGAGCAGCATGACGCTGATGCCCAGCGCAACGAAGGCGCGTTCCCGCGCCTGATCCGCGCTCGCGCGCGCGTCAAGAACTGACCCGTCGCGCTGCTGCCGCCGCGACCGCACCGCAGCGCCGAGGCCGCGGAGCGCGATGAACACGCATACGGCAGCAAACGCGAACCCGAGCACGCTGAACCACATGCCAAACGTCGCGCCGGGCACCACGGTGCCGGCCAAGGCCGCCACGATCAGAATCAGGAGCACGCTGACCCCGGTCGCGGTTGCAGCGACGCAGAGGACGCGCGGCGCCGGACTGAGCCGGGACTGATCCCGGCTCAGCGACGTATCAATTGCGGTGATCGCCACGCGCTACTTCACCGTCCAGAACGGCACCGCGTTGGGGTCGGTCCCGAAGAAGGGTTCGAGCCACTCCTGAGAGAGCCGCTCCGTGGTGCCGTCCGCAACGAGCGTCGCGACTGCCTCCGCGAGCGGCGCTGAGTTCGCCGAGCCCTTCGGGGTGACGGCGCCGTAGCCCTGGTCAAGCTTGATCTGTCCGACGACAACGAGAGCGCCGTTCGAGGCGTTTGTCGAGGTGAGCGCCAGGGTGGTATCAGTGACCACAGCATCAACCTGTCCCGCCTGGAGCGCCGTAAACATGTCGGCCTGGTTCTGGAAGAGCTGGGGCTGGACTCCGAGCTCGCCCTGGACGTAGTTGGCTCCCATGTTGCCCTGCAAGACGCCGATCCGCTGCGACGCGAGGTTCTCGGCCGTGACGTCCGCATCCGCCTTGGTCGCGATGCCGAGATTTGACTCGAAGTAGGGTTCGGTGAAGTCGAACACCTCCTTACGCTCGTCCGTGATCGTGGTCCCGGCGATCGCGATGTCGTAGTCCTTCGAGGCACCCGAGATGTACTGATCCCAGGCAAGGTTCTTGAGCTTCAGCGTGTCCGCGCCCGCCATGTTGGCGATCTCGGCAGCCATGCAATACTCGAAGCCGCTGGTGATCGACTCGGGGGTATCACCGTTCCACCAGCCCGGGTTGGGCAGCACGGTGGCGACCGTCAGCACGCCGGCTTCACGCTGCTCGAGCTCGATCGTGCCGGCGGTGCTCGTGACCTCGCACTCACCGAATGCGCCCGAGTCTCCGGACTCTGCGCTCGGCGCCGGCGTCGAACTTGTGCAGCCTGCCAGCAGCAGCGCGGCGGCGGCAGCGGCACCGAGGGCCGCGAGCGTCTTCTTCTCCATGATGTGTACTCCACTTCCTTGTGTGTGGCCGCAGCCATTGGGTGTTGCGGGATCGACCCCGCCCCCGGGCGTTCACCCGGGGAATCCTTCGTGGGCTAGCGCTCCGCGGTCAGCGGGCGGGCCGCCGATACCGCTTGCGCGAAGCCTGTGAAGAGCCGCCGCAACGCGATCGGGTCTCCGTGCGCTTCCTCGGGGTGCCACTGCACACCGATGGCCCAGCTCTCGGTGTGTTCGACGGCCTCGATGACGCCGTCCGTCGCGTGCGCCGCAGCTCGGAGCCCCGCACCGAGCACATCGACCGCCTGGTGGTGTCCCGTGCGCACGGTGAGCGCGTCGGCGGCGAGAATCTCGCGCAGCTCACTGCGGGACTCGATCACGACCTCGTGGTCGGTCCACGGGTTCCCGGTGATCTCGTGGTTGTGCAGGCCGGTGCCGAGATCCTGGATGAGGGTGCCCCCCAGGGCAACGTTGAGGATCTGGGATCCTCGGCAAATCCCGAACACGGGGATACGGCGAGTCACGGCCTCGCGCACCAGTTCGATCTCGAAGCGGTCGGCGGCGGGGTCGACGTAGTACAGGTTGTCGGCCGCGAGCTCCTGGTCGTAGCACGCGGGATCGATGTCCGCGCCGCCGAGCACGACGAGCCCCGCCGCCTGAACCATGAGCGCTGCGGGTCGTTCTCCCGGGGCCGAGGCGTCGACGATCAGGATGCTGCACCCCTGCTCACGCAGGACCTCTGCGGTACGCTCTGCCGCGGCACGCAGTTCTTCGCGAAACTCCTGGGGAGCTCCCGGTCCGCGATGCGAGTAGGACAGCACGATCGGTGCCGTTGCAGATACAGTATGAGACATCGTCGACTCTCTCGATGGGGCGGCCAGAACTCGTTTAATCTATAACCTCTAGAAGTTAGATGCAAATCATTCACATTCCCCCACTCCGCGATGGCGCGAAACGTGGGTCCGAAGAGGTCTTCAGCGCCCTCGTTCAGGCCATTGCCACCGGGCAGCTCCGCGCGGGAGACCGGCTCCCGCCGGAGGACCAACTCGCCGCCCAGTTCGATGTGGCCCCCATGACGCTCAGGCAGGCGCTCGCACAGCTCCGAAAGCTCGAGTTCGTCGAGACGCGCCGTGGCCGCACCGGGGGCAGCTACGTCCGCGATGACATTGCTGACCGCCTCGAACACGCCGCGCAGAACCAGGCCGTCACCGTCGAAGACTTGCGGGACCTCACCGACTGGCGACGAGCGATCTCGGGCGAGGCCTCGTTCCTCGCTGCGCTGCGCGCGACCTCGGCAGAACTCGCCCAGCTATCCACCTACTCGGACGAGTACCACCACGTGTACATCCGCCCCGCAGAACGTCGCCTCGCGGACGCGCGGTTCCACCTCTACATCGCCGAGCTGTCGCGCAGCAGCCACCTCATCGCCGCCGAACGCGAGATCCAGGAACACCTCACCCGCGTGCTGCGAGTCATCCCGCAAGCGGACAGCTCGTGCGAACACGATTTTGCCGGCCACCACGGGCTGGTCCGCGCAATCGAGGCGGGCGATCCCCACCGGGCGAGAAGCGAACTCCACGATCACATCGAGGCGACGTTCTCCTGGAGCATTCAGCAGCCCTCGGTCACGGGCGCACCCGTTCCCGCCGTCGACCCGCCGGGCCCCGGCATCGCATAACGACGCGACACACCGGGGCCGCGGCGCGCGCCGCTAGTACGCGGGGCGCTTCTCGATCGCGAGCTCGATGAGTTCCGTGATGAGGTCCGTGTAGCTCATCCCCGACGCTTCCCAGAGCCGCGGGTACATCGAAATGGGCGTGAATCCCGGCAGCGTGTTGATCTCGTTCAGCACGGGGCCGTCCGCGGTGAGGAAGAAGTCGATGCGGGAGTGGCCCGCGCACTGGGTGACCTCGAAGGCCCGCACGGCGGCGTCTCGAATCGCGGTGAACTCCGCGTCGGTGACGTCGGCGGGCAGCGCCAGGTCGACGCCGGAGGCGCCGAGATACTTGGCCTCGAAGTCGTAGAACTCGCGACCCGAGAACACGATCTCGCCGATCACCGAGCTCGTGCGGGTGGGCTGCTCGCCGCGCCCTTCAAGCACCGCGATCTCTACCTCACGCCCGGTGACCCCTGACTCGATGAGCACGGTGCGGTCCTCCGCGAACGCGGTTTCGAGCGCGGCGGGGATCTGCGCGGCCTCGGTCACGCGGCTGACCCCCACGCTCGATCCGGCTCGCGCGGGCTTCACGAACAGCGGGTACGTGAGTCCGGCGTCGATCCGCTCCGCGAGATACGGATCGGCGGCGAGCTGCTCCTGGGTGACCGTCCGCCACGGCGCGACCGCAATCCCCGCCTCCGCGAGCACGGTCTTCACCATGTGCTTGTCCATGCAGAGCGCTGAACCCAGGACCCCGCTGCCGACGTAGGGCATGTTCACGAGGTCGAGCATGCCCTGGACGGTGCCGTCCTCGCCGTAGGGCCCGTGCAGCATCGGGAGCACCGCGTCGACGTGGCCGAGGCTGCGGAGCGTTCCCGACTGCTCGATCACCGTGATCGTCTGGGTCTGCGTGGACGCGGGCCACAGCACGCGCGTGCCGTTGTCCCGGACCTCGGGCAGGGCCCCGGCCTCGAGCCGGTACTCGGCGAGGTCTTCCTCACGCATCAGCACGGTCGCGCCCTGCGGCGTCATGCCGACCAGGATGACGTTGAACAGGCTCCGGTCGATCGCGCGCAGCACACCGGCCGCGGTCACACAGCTGATGCCGTGTTCGCTGGAGCGGCCACCGAAGAGGATGACGACCGTGCGCGGCGCCGAGCCGGCACGCTGGATCGGGCCGGTGGCGACGGGGCCGATCGCCGCGGTCTGGGGGGTGGTCTCGTCCTGGCTCACGCCGAACTTCCCTTCAGTCGATCAAACAGTCGGCGCCAGCGACCGGGGGTGGGCGCGTCGAGCGGTTGCTCAGGACGGGGGACGTCGTCCTCCGTGGCGAGATGGGGGCCGAGGTGCGCGGGGGCCATCGTGCCGCTGAGCACCATCTGCACCTGTTCCACGATGGGCATCACGATGCCGCGCTCGCGGGCCAGTTCCAGCACGGGCGGCACCGAGGTGATGCCCTCGGCGACCTGCTGCATCTGTTCGCGGGTCTCCTCCTGCGAGTAGCCCTGGCCGATCAGCCGACCCGCGGTGTTGTTGCGCGACAGGGGCGACTGGCAGGTCGCGATGAGGTCGCCCAGTCCGGCCAGTCCCGACAGCGTCGCCGCGTCGGCCCCCGAAGCGACCGAGAACTCGGTCATTTCCGCGAGGCCGCGCGTGATGATCGCCGCCTTGGTGTTTTCGCCGTAGCCCACCCCGTCGACAATGCCGATCGCGAGTGCGATCAGGTTTTTCAGCACACCGCCAAGCTCGGTGCCGATGACGTCGGTGCTGACGTAGGTGCGAAAGTACGGGGCGGAGGCTGCCGTGGCGATGTCTTGGGCCACCGCGAAGTCCGCGCACGACGCGACGGCACCGGTGGGCTGTTCCTTCGCGATCTCGAGGGCGATATTCGGGCCCGAGATCGCCCCGATCCGCTCAGGCGGGAGATCGAGCGTGTCCGCGATCACCTCGGACATCCGCATGGTCGTGGTGCGCTCCACGCCCTTCACGAGGCTGACCAGCACGCTGCGGGGATCCAGGTACGGCTCGATGTCGAGCAGGTTCTGCCGAAGCGTCTGGCTGGGCACCGCGAGGAACACGAGCCGAGCGCCGCGCAGCGCGGTCGCAAGATCGCTCGTCGCCTTCAGGCCCTTCGGCAGGTTGATCCCGGGAAGGTACTGCGTGTTGCGCCGCGCCACCTGGATCTCGTGCGCCTGCTCCGGGCGCCGGGCCCAGATCGTCACGTCACACCCGGCGTCGGTCAGGATCTTGGCGAAGGTGGTACCCCAGCTGCCCGCCCCGACCACCGTGACCTTGCGACCGCGGTTCCGGGAGCCGTTCCCGCGGACCACGGGAATGGAGTTCGTACTCAAAAGCGTCCCGTCTCACTCTGCTGGTGCTTGCTCGGATCCCAGCGCTCGGCCGGGGCCTGCTCGCCGCGGAGCTCCGCGAGGAGCGCGGTGATCGCGTCCATCAGCTCCGTCGTCGCGGCCATCACGGTGCGCTGGTCAATATGCTTGCCCTGGTACTTGCTCAGGTCAAGTGGCTCCCCCACCGACACATGAATCGTCTTGCGCGGGAACGGGTGGATGCGCTTGCCGTAGCGGGGCATCAGTTCCTGGGTACCCCAGTGAGCGACCGGGATCACCGGGATCCCGGACTCGAGAGCGAGGCGGATCGCCCCCGTCTTTCCGCGCATCGGCCACAACTCGGGATCCCTCGTGAGGGTGCCCTCGGGGTACACGATCACGCCGGCATCGTTCGCGATGACCTCCGCGGCCGCCCCGATCGGGTTCCCGGTGTCGGCACCGGGGCGTGCGGTGCCCACACGATCCACCGGGATCTGGCCGGAGGCGCGCAAGAGCGCCCCAAACACGGGCACCTTGAACAGGCTCGCCTTCGCCATGAACCGGGGCAGCCGCCCCAGATGCCACACCGCGGCACCGACCGCGATCGGGTCGATCTCGCTGTAGTGATTCGGGGCCAGGATAAACGGTCCCGTCTGGGGCAGCTTCGATTTCGGGGTGAAGCGGTACCGCACCATCAGTGACCACAGCGGGAGGATCAGTCCCGCGAGGATCCAGAACACCGACGGCCGCCGTTTCTCCGCGGAGGAACGGACCCGGAGCTTCACCGTGTCAATCATGCTTCACATTATCCCGGACGCACGGGCGCGACACGGAATGCCGACCCGAAACGCCGCAGATCATGCGCCGGATTCGCGCTGGCCTAGCTCTCGTAGACGAAGTCGGCACCGAGCAGGCGCAGCTTCTCGATGAAGTTCTCGTAGCCGCGCGAGATGATGCCGAGGTTCGACACCCGTGACTGCCCGTCGGCCGTCAGCGCCGCGATCAGGTGGCTGAAGCCGCCCCGCAGATCCGGCACCTCGATGTCGGCGCCCGTCAGCGGAGTCGGGCCTGTGATCACCGCGGCCTGCTCGAACTCGCGGCGCTTCACGCGGCGGCTCTCGTCCGCCAGGCCGTTCTTATGCACGACGATGTTCGCGCCCATCTGGTTGAGGGCGTCCGTGAAGCCGAAGCGGTTTTCGTACACGGTCTCGTGGATCGTGGACACGCCCTGCGCCTGGGTCAGGGCCACGACGAGCGGCTGCTGCCAGTCCGTCATGAACCCGGGGTGCACATCGGTCTCGATGGTGACGGGCTTCAGCTCGCCGCCGGGGTGGAAGAAGCGGATGCCGTCATCGAGGATGTCGAAGTCGCCGCCGACCTTGCGGAACACGTTCAGGAAGGTCATCATTTCTTCCTGCTCGATGCCGCCCACGAACACGTCTCCCTTGGTCGCGAGCGCGGCCGCGGCCCAGCTCGCGGCCTCGTTGCGGTCCGCGATGGCGCGGTGGTTGTAGCCGCGGAGCTCCTGCACGCCCTCGATGAAGATGACCCGGTTGGGCTCCATCGAGATGATGGCACCCATCTTCTGCAGGATGCAGATGAGGTCCATGATCTCGGGCTCGATCGCCGCGTTGCGCAGCTCGGTCTGCCCCTCGGCAAGGACCGCCGTGAGCAGCACCTGCTCGGTGGCCCCCACGGACGGGTACGGCAGCTCAATGTTCGCGCCCTTGAGGCCGTTCGGTGCGGTCAGGCTGATGCCGCTCGGCAGCTTCTCAATGACGGCGCCGAACTCGCGCAGCGCATCCAGGTGGAAGTCGATCGGACGATCGCCGATCCGGCAGCCGCCCAGATCGGGGATGAACGCCTCGCCGAGGCGGTGCAGCAGCGGGCCGCAGAACAGGATCGGGATACGCGAGGAACCCGCGTGCGCGTCGATGTCGGCCTTATGCGCCATCTCCACGTTCGAGGGATCCAGGCGCCACTCGCCCGGCTCGTCGCCGCGCGTGATGAGGACCCCGTGCAGCGCGAGCAGGCCCGCAACGACCCGAACATCCGAGATGTTCGGGACGTTGCGGAGCACGCTCTGCGACTTGCCGAGCAGCGCCGCGACCATCGCCTTGGTGGCGAGGTTCTTTGCGCCGCGCACCTCGATGCGGCCCTGCAGCGGACGCCCGCCGTTGATGATGATCTCGTCGGAGGTGAGGCCGACGCGAGCGCCCGCCTTTTGAGCGTCACGCTTCCGCCCCTCCGCGGCTTCCTCTTCAGGGCTGCGCTTCAGCGCGCCCTCGGGAAGCTCCGCGTCTACGGGGGTGTTCACTGCTTCGGTCACTCGGTGTCTCCGAACTCTATGCGGTCTGGGCCAGCGGCGTCGTGGTCGGCATCCACGCCGGACGGCGGGATTCGAACGCGGCGATCGCGTCCTCATTGCGGAGCGTCAACGAAATGTCGTCGAGCCCTTCCATGAGGCGCCAGCGGGTGTAGTCATCAATGTCAAAGGGGACGGTGAGGTCGCCGACCGTCACCGTGCGAGCTTCCAGGCTCACCGTGAGCTGGACGCCGGGCTCGGCGTCCATCGCGGCCCACAGGCGCTCGACGTCGCTCTCCGTCACCTGGGCGGCGAGCAGACCCTGCTTGCCGGAGTTGCCTCGGAAAATATCGGCGAAGCGCGGCGAGATCACGACCCTGAAGCCGTAGTCGCGAAGCGCCCACACGGCGTGCTCACGCGAGGAGCCCGTACCGAAGTCGGGCCCCGCAACCAGGATCGAGGCGTTCGCGTACGTGGGCTGGTTGAGGATGAATTCCTCGTCCTGCCGCCAGTGGTAGAACAGTGCGTCGTCGAAGCCGGTCTTCGTGACCCGCTTCAGGAACACGGCGGGGATGATCTGATCCGTGTCGACGTTCGAGCGCTTCAGCGGCGCGGCGACACCCGTGATGGTGGTGAACTTCTCCATGGTGTTTAGGCCTCCACCTTCTCGTTGGCGTCGTGCGTGATCCCGTTCTGGGCATCGGTCTGCAGATCCCACGGGCTGGACAGCGTGCCCCGGATCGCGGTTGCGGCAGCGACGAGCGGCGACACGAGGTGCGTGCGCCCGCCCTTGCCCTGGCGGCCCTCGAAGTTGCGGTTCGAGGTGGAGGCGCAGCGCTCCCCCGGCTCGAGCTGGTCCGGGTTCATGCCGAGGCACATCGAGCAGCCGGCGAACCGCCACTCACCACCGAAGTCCGTGACAATCTTGTCGATCCCCTCGGCCTCGGCTTCGAGGCGCACCCGGGCGGAACCGGGCACCACCATGAGGCGAACGCCGTCCGCCTTGCGCTTGCCCTTGATCATGTCGGCGAAGGTGCGCAGATCGTCCAAGCGGCTGTTGGTGCAGGATCCCATGAACACCGCGTCCACGGGGATTTCCTTCATCGGCGTACCCGCGGTGAGATCCATGTACTCCAGCGCGCGCTCGGCGGCGGCGCGCTCGTTCGGGTCGGCAATCTGCGCCGGATCCGGCACATTCTCACTCAGCAGGACGCCCTGACCGGGGTTCGTGCCCCAGGTCACGAACGGCTCAAGCTCGTTCGCGTCAATGAACACCTCGGCGTCGAACACGGCACCCTCATCGGTGGGCAGGGTCTTCCAGTACTCCACCGCGGCGTCCCAGTCGGCGCCCTGCGGGGCGTGTTCGCGGCCCTTGACGTAGTCGAAGGTGGTCTGATCCGGCGCGACCATGCCGGCGCGTGCGCCCGCCTCGATCGACATGTTGCAGATCGTCATGCGGCCGTCCATGGACAGCGAGCGGATCGCCGAGCCGCGGTACTCGAGCACGTAGCCCTGCCCGCCGCCCGTGCCGATCTTCGCGATGACCGCGAGAATGATGTCCTTCGCGGTCACGCCGGGGCGCAGCTCGCCCTCGACGGTGATCGCCATCGTCTTGAACGGCTTCAGCGGGAGCGTCTGCGTCGCCATGACGTGCTCGACCTCGCTCGTGCCGATGCCGAACGCGAGCGCGCCGAATGCGCCGTGCGTCGAGGTGTGGCTGTCGCCGCAGACCACGGTGATGCCGGGCATCGTGAGGCCCAGCTGCGGGCCCATCACGTGGACGATGCCCTGCTCCTTGTCGCCCAGCGGGTGAGCGCGAACCCCGAAGTCCTTGACGTTGTCGCGCAGCGTCTCGATCTGCAGCCGGCTCGTCGGATCCTCGATCTGCCGGGTGATGTTCAGCGTGGGCGTGTTGTGATCCTCGGTCGCGATCATCAGGTCGACGCGGCGCAGCGGCCGGTCAGCAGCGCGCAGGCCGTCGAACGCCTGCGGGCTCGTCACCTCGTGGATCAGGTGGAGGTCAATGTAGATGAGATCCGGCTCGCCGTTCTCACCCTTGACGACGACGTGGTCGTCCCACAGCTTCTCAGCAAGGGTGCGCGGCTGCTTCGCCGCACTCGTGTCGGTCCCCGACGCGTTCTGATTGCTCATCTTTGCTTCTCTTCTCGGTCTCACTGCTCTACAAGCACTGCGCGGCCAGAATTATTCCGGCGAGTGTGCGCGGTGATCGGCCATGCGGAAACTCCGCGACGGGTGGCCGAGTGGCTAGATCCCGTCGCGGCTGGGAAGAAGGAGCCGCCGCAAACGCATGGAGCAAGTCTACCATTCGGGCGGCTGAACGAACCGCACCCCCGCCGCGTGGCTGCGGCGGGGGTGCGGGATCCGACGCCTCGCGGGCGCTCGGCCGGGCGGCAACTAGTGCTTCGGCTGCCCGTGTTCGTCGATCTCAGCGGCACCGAGGTGCAGCTTCTCGCCGCTGGCCTTGGCCTGGCGATTCGCGGCGATGAGGCTGGCGATCGTCGCAACGGCCATCGCCACCACGATGAAGCCGAGCGACATCCCCGTGCTGATCTCGGGGACCGGGACGTGCTCGCCGCCGTTAATGAACGGCAGCTCGTTCTCGTGCAGCGCGTGCAGAATCAGCTTCACACCGATAAACGCGAGAATCGCGGCGATGCCGTACTTCAGGTACGGCAGGCGCTCCAGCAGGCCACCCAGGAGGAAGTACAGCTGGCGCAGCCCCATGAGCGCAAACACGTTCGCGGTGAACACGATGAACGGGCTCTGCGTAATCCCGAAGATCGCCGGGATCGAGTCGAGCGCGAAGAGCAGGTCCGTCGCGCCGAGCGAGATCAACACGAGCAGGTACGGCGTGAACATGCGCTTGCCGTCGACCGTGGTGCGCAGCTTGCCGCCGTCGTACTCGTCGCTAAACGGCATGACCTTCTTGACCTGGCGGATCAGCCAGCTGTCGCCCTGGTCGCCGTGGCCGCCCGGCTTCACCTGCTGCCAGGCCGTCCAGATGAGCCACGCACCAAAGATGAAGAACACGGCGATGAAGCGCTCGATGATCGCCGCCCCGACGAGGATGAAGATCCCGCGGAAGATCAACGCAAGCACGATGCCGATCATCAGCGCGCGCTGCTGGTAGGCCGTCGGCACCTTAAACGCGGCGAGGATCAGCACGAACACAAAGAGGTTATCGATCGAGAGGCTGTACTCGGTCAACCAGCCCGCCACGAACTCCGTGGCGTGTTGCGCGTCGCCGAGCAGGTAGATCGCGCCCGCAAACACGAGGGCGAGGAACACGTAGAAGGCGACCCACAGGCTCGCCTCGCGCATCGAGGGGACGTGGGGGCGACGGATGATGAGGAGCAGGTCGACGATCAGGATCGCGACCAGCACGATCATTGATCCGACCTCGAACCAGAACGGCAAAACGGTGGTCACAGTTGAGAACTTCTCCTTCGGTGAGCGCAGGGTGCGCAAAAGACCGAAAGTCTCTCCCCGAACCATCCCGTGACGGAATACTTCGCACTCGAACCGGCCACGCGATCAGCGCGCAGCGTATTGACGGCTCGAGCGAGGCGGGATACTCCCCTTCGCAAGGTGTAACTATACCGGTTTCCAGCGACACGTCGCTCAGCTTGGGATAGCATGTGACTCTGATTTTCCGAAGACCCCGGGGAGACCACACGTGAACGATCGATCGATGCCGCCGATTCAACGCAGCACCGACCGCGGGCCTGGCGCCGCATCGCGGACGCTGGCCGCATTCATCTTTGCCAGCCGCTGGCTGCAGGCTCCCCTCTACCTGGGCCTCATCATCGCCCAGGGCGTCTACGTGGTGCTGTTCTTCGTGGAGCTCTGGCACCTGATCGAGAACGTGATCATCAGCGGGAAGATCACCGAGACCGATGTGATGCTCAGCGTGCTCGCGCTCATCGACATCGTGATGATCGCGAACCTCCTGATCATGGTCATCATCGGCGGCTACGAAACCTTCGTATCGAAGATCCGCGTCGAGGGCCACCACGACGAGCCCGAGTGGCTCTCGCACGTCAACACCAACCTGCTCAAGGTGAAGCTCGCGGTCTCGATCATCTCGATCTCCTCGATCCACCTCCTCAAGACGTTCATCGAGGTCGGCCGCATGGAGGACGGCCTCGTCGTGGACGCGAAGGGCAAGGTGATCTACTCCTCCGAGGGCGTGATGTGGGAGGTCGCCATCCACCTCGCATTCATCATCTCCGCGCTCGCACTCGCCTGGATCGACCGCATGTCACAGCACCACCCGGCCGTGCAGCGCGACGAGGTCACCGCAGGCGCGATCGAGGCGCAGCTGACGGCACCGGTGCACGCATCGACGCAGGATCCGACTCCTGCGGCCCCGGCCGCGCACGCTGCGCCCGGCACCGCTCCAGCTGCCGGCCCCGGTGCCGCCTCCGGTGCCGCGGAGTCCGGGTTCGTGACGGTCCGGATTCCCGCCGGCGCGACACTCCCCGACGGCGCCGAGATCGTGGAGCGGTAGACTCCCGCTAGGCTAGACCGGTGCCGCAGCTGTGCGGCACCCACGCGCGAGTGGCGGAATTGGCAGACGCGCTGGATTTAGGTTCCAGTGTCTTCGGACGTGAGGGTTCAAGTCCCTTCTTGCGCACGAAACCCCGGGTGCGGGCGGCGGCGGCGACCCGCTGCGGCCCGTTCCCGGTCGTCGCCTCAGCGGCCGGTGCGAGCCGCGGATCTCACCCGACGCAGGCCACCGCTGCTCGAGCCGCGACTGCTCGGGCCGCCGCTGCTCAGTCCGAGACTGCTCAGGACGCGCCCGCCGCGGCGTCGCGGCGGGCGCGCACCGCCAGCACGAGCACCCAGCCGAGGGCCGGCCAGATCACCAGGCGCTCCACGATGCCGCCGAAACCGTAGACCCAGTCGGTGGTGCTGAAGATGATCCCCAGGATGAGCGTGATGCCCCCGAGGGCCGCACCGATCCTGCGAATGGCACCGTCGAATTGCCCCGCGCCGATGAGGATCGCGAGCGGCCCGCCGAAGAACAGCGGCATCGATACGATCTGGTGGAGCACCGGAGACGTGTCCAGGGACACACACCCCGTCGCGATGCTGCCCACGCCGGCCCCCAGCCAGAGGAGTCCGGGGAGTCGCTCGAATCCGCGCGATCCGCGGAGCACCAGCGCGAGCAGGATCAGGCAGACGCCCGAGAAGATCATCGCCCCGTTCATGAGGTCGGCGAGCGGGGAACACGCCTCGACACCCTTGCGCGGATCAAACTCCGTGGTGCACCCTCCGACCCCGAGTTCGCTGATGGTATTCGTCACCCAGTCGTATCCGGGCCGGAACGCGAACGAGGTGACAATCTCGGCGACGATGGTCGCGAGCTGCAGCACCGCGAGCGGCACGGCGAGGTGCTGCACCCGCCACCGCTCGGACTCCCCGGCGGACGGTTCGATGGTCGGCGACGTCGGAGCGGTAGGCACGAAGCATTCCCCCGGGTAGAGCTGATTTTCGGACGCCTCAGCCTATACCCGGCCGCCGCCGCGGTGCCGCGCACGCGCCCCGGTCCCGCGGTAGGCTGCCTCCATGGCCGCAGACCCCGTCGCTCCCCCGCACTCCGGTCGCACACGCGGGTTCCCGCTCCTCGTCTGGGGTGTTGCGTTGAACACGCTGGCACTCGCCGGGTGGACCCTGGGCGGCGTGGCAGCCCCCGCCTCCGCCCTGCAGACGGTCTCGTTTGTGGCGGCGACGATCTGTCAGGCCGCAGCGATCGCCTGCCTCGGTGCCGCGACGGTCGTCGGCATCATCGGCCTCTCACGACGCGTGCGCCCCGTGGTGTGGCCGATCCTGAGCGTGCTTGCCTTCCCCATCGCCGTCGTGATCCTGATCCCGATGGTGGCGGTGGTGTGGGCGCTGTTCGCCTGAGCGTCCCGGTCGCGTACGCTGGAGGGATGCCCTCACGCTATGAAGCCGCGATCCGCCTCGATATCCCCATCGACATGGCGAAACGCCACGGTCTTCCCTCCCAGCTGAGCGAGGCCGACATCGTGGAGCTCGACACGAATCCGCCCGCCTGGCTTGCCCAGTCGCGGGCGAACCGCACCGGCAAGCGTGCCGTGTGGGCGACCCTGCGGTGCGCGCTGTGCGGGATCGAGGAGCGCACCCGACCGAAGAAGTGGTGGCCGGAGTTCACGGTGCTCGCCTGCGATGCGCACGAGGCCAGCGAGCTGCCGCCCGCCGCGACCGGCTTGGAGCGCAGCTTCTGCTACGGCGTCGGCAGCCGCTACTTCGCCGCCGTCGACACCGCCCCCGCCGAAAACTAGGCGCCGCGCCTTCTCTCCCGACCGCCCCGAGCTAGGTGCCCTGGGCCATGACCGCGCGCCACTTCTCGGCGAGCGAGTCAATCGTTTCGTGAGCGTTCAGCCCGCTCGGTTGCGGCACGACCCAGAGCGGAATCCCGCCCGGCCACCCGGAAATCGTCGTCGTGTCCTGCTCCCCCAGTACCGCCTTCGGAGCGGAGAAGGCCAGCCGGTAGGCCGTGATCCCCGCGATGGCCACCCGTTCTGGCCGCACCCGCGCCACCAGGCGAACGAGTCGCGCTGCGCCCTCCCGCAGCTCCGCTCGGTCCAACTCGTCCGCACGAACCGTCGCCCGGCCCACGAGGTTCGTGATGCCGATTCCGCGCTCGTGAAGGTGCGCCTCATCGGCGGGGGCGAGTCCGCGGGAGGCGTCGATCTGCCAGTCGGTCAGTCCGGCTCGGACGAGCGCGGGCCAGAAGCGATTGCCGGGGCGGGCAAAGGGGGCGTTCACGGCCGCGGTCCAGATCCCTGGGTTGACGCCGACGATGAGCAGCCGGAGCCGCGGTGCATCCGCGCCGGGGAGCACGTCGTCGAGGGCGTCGGCGGGCACCCCTGCGAACCGCGCGAGGTCCTCGCGCGTCGGTTTCCGCCCGCCCAGCGGCGACGGCCGTCGGGCACCGTCGTGCTGCGGCGCCTCGGTCATCTCGGGCTGCGCGCCCGCGGTCCCCTCCTCATGCGTCCCCACGGTTTCCATGCTAGCCCGGCGTATCGATTCTCGGGCAACCGCCCATTCCCAGTACGGTATGACGCATGGAGCCTGTGGAGTTCACGTACGAGCGCGGCGAGGCGACGATGGTCTGCAATGACTTCTCGGGGCCGGAGCTGCGCACCTTTGTCCTCATTCACGGCATCGGGATGGGGCGGATCGTGTTCACGGAGGTCGCCCAGGTGCTGCGGGGGCACGGTCGCGTGTTGGTGCCGGATCTTCCCGGCTTCGGCGGGTCCCCCGAGCCCGGCACCGCCGCGACCATCGAGGAGACGGCCGAACTCATCGCCCACTTCATCGAGGATCGGGCAGCAGCCCCCGTCACGCTGGTCGGGCACTCGATGGGCACGCAGGTCGTCGCGGAGCTGGCGGCACGGTATCCGCGCTTGATCGACACGCTGGCGCTCATCGCCCCCACCATCAACCGCCACGAGCGGTCCGCGGCGCAGCAAGCCGCGCGGATGGTGCAGGATCTGTCGGGCGAATCTCCGAAGGTGCTGTTCGCGGGGCTCCGCGAGTACGTGCAGACGAGCCCGATCTGGTTTGCCAACAAGCTGCGGCTCATGCTTGATCATCACCTCGAGGAGGTGTGCCCGCGCGTGCAGACGCCCACCCTGGTGCTCCGCGGCGAGACCGACCGCGTGTGCCCCCGAAACTGGGTGCAGGAGGTGACGGCGGCGCTTCCGGACGCGGAGATGCGCGAGATTCCGGCCCGCGGCCACGAGGCGATCATCAAGAGCCCGGAGCCCGTGGCGTCGATGGTGCTCACCCATGTCGCTCAGCGCGGGCTCTCTCCGAATCCGAGCTGATATCCGAGGATCACCGCGTGCACGCGGTCGCGGAGATCGAGCTTTGCAAAGATCGCGTTGATGTGGGATTTCACGGTCGCCGGGGCGAGGAAGAGCTCGGTGCTGATCTCCGCGTTCGAGAGCCCACGCACCACGGCGAGAAAGACGTCGCGCTCGCGCGGGCTGAGCGCCGCGAGCCCAGCTTCGCCCGGTGCCCCGGTGCCGTGACCCGCGACTCGACCGGTACCCGCGGCCGCACCTGCGCCCGCGCCCGCACCGCCGACGGTGTGCGCGATCAGCCCGGCGGCGAGATCCGGCGCGGCGATGGCGGTTCCCGCCGCGACCGTGCGCACGGCGTGAACGAGCGCCGCGGGGGTGCTGCTCTTGAGGAGGAACGCGCTCGCCCCGGCCCGGAGGCTCTCGAACGCGTACGCGTCGAGCGCGAAGGTGGTCAGCACGATCACGCGCGTGTCGGGGTGGCGTTCGATGAGGTGGCGTGTGGCAGTGATCCCGTCCATGCCGGGCATGCGCACGTCCATGAGCACCACATCGGGCGGGTCCGCCGCCACGAGCGCCAGCGCGTCGGCACCGGATCCGGCTTCCCCGATCACCTCGATCCCGTCGTCGGAGTCCAGGATCAGGGCGTTGCCCGCCCTGACGAGCGCCTGATCGTCCACGACGACCACGCGGATCTTCTCCGAGACCGTGTCCGTCATGCGCGGTCTCCGTCGCGCGGCAGCACGACGCGCACGCGCCAGCCGCGGCTGGGCGACGCGGCCGTGCGCGGGATCGGGCCGGCGGCAAGCGACCCCCCGAACGCCGCGGCGCGCTCACGCATCGCCGCGAGCCCGTAACCCGCACCCTGGCGTGAGTTCAGGTCCCGAGCCGAGCCGTGGCCCTCCGCCTCGCTCCCCCGCCCGTTATCGGTCACGGTCACGATCACCTCCTCGGCCGCGTGCATCACCCGCACCTCCACGAGCGTTGCTCCGCGGGCGTAGCGCAGCGCGTTTGTCAGCGACTCCTGCACGATCCGGAACACCGTGGTGCGAAGTGCCGGATCGTTCGGCATCGTGTCGGACGCCGTCGCCTCGGACGCCGGTGCCCCGGCCGCCACAGCTTCCGCCGTCTCCTCGGCCAGGCGCACGGGAAGGCCCGCGGCGCGAAAGCCCTCGACGAGTTCGCCGAGATCGGGCACGTTGTGCCCGGACGCCTCAAGCTGCCCGTCCAGGCCGGCATCGGAGGTGCGGAGCACCCTCAGGATCCGCTGCATCTCCTGCAGGGTCTGCGCGCCGACGGCACCGAGCTGATCGAGCGCCTGCCGCGCTCGCTCGGGGTGTTTCTCCCATCCCGCGGAGGCCCCGCCGGCGAGCGCCACCATCACGGTCACAGAGTGGGCGACGACGTCGTGCATCTCCGCGGTGATGCGGGAGCGTTCGGCCGCTGCCGCACGGTCCTCCCGCGCGGCGACGAGCACGGCAAGCGCCTCGCGGCGCGCGCGGCTCGCGCGCACGGCCACCCCGATCGCGATCGCCGCGAGCACGGTTGGCTGCAGGGGCAGGATCGGCCAGCGATCGCGGAGGCCCAGCAGCGTCATGATCCCCGTCGCCGCCAGCACCACGGCCTCACTCGCGAAGAAACCGAGCACCGCGGTGCGGAGGCGACGTTGCGTGGCGAGCGCGTAGAGGCCGAAGCAGCGCTCCCACAGCGCGGGTGCCGCCGCGATCGCGGCGACCGGGTTGATCGATCCGAGGAAGACGATGATGAGGAGCACCGTCATGGGGTGCGAGCGGCGCCACCACAGGGCGACACCCACGCCCACCGCGCACACGACGCCCGCCCAGGCGTGCGGGAGCGTGTTCACGGTCAGGGCGATCACCGTGGGCACGGTGCACGCGACGATCACGAAGACGTCGGCGATGCGTGGCCGATCAGCGAACCACTGCTGCCAGGCGGCTCGGGGCAGCACCGGTTCGAACTCCCGCGGTGCGCCGGGGTTCGGCGTATCGGGCCCCGCCTGCTGTTCCGTTTGCGCCGCTGTCACCGTTTCATTGTGTCACTGGGCACTCGGGCCGACCACCACCCACGGGTGGATCGTGCCGAGAGCCCACCACGAGTTCCACCCGTGGGTGGTGGCCGTGGCCGTACCCGTCTTCGTAGCCTGGGCGGACCAGCCCCGATCCCCAGAGAAGCGGAGTCGACATGCACGCTCCCCCGAACCCAGCCCCTCCGTCCCCGTCGGCCGTGCCATCGCACACGGGCGACGTCTCGCGTGTCCCCTGGCTCCTCCGAGCCGAAGGCATCGCGAAATCATACGGGCCGACGGTCGCCCTCGCGCCGGCCGACTTCACCGTGGCACCGGGCGAATCCGTGGCGATCATGGGACCGAGCGGATCGGGGAAGTCGACGCTCCTGCTCGTGCTCTCCGGCATTCTCACCGCCGACACGGGGTCGGTGATCCTGCGCCGCTCAGACGATGCCGGCTTCGACGATCTTGCGGGCCAGAGCGACGCCCAGCGCTCCGCGATCCGGCTGCACCGCTTCGGCTTCGTGTTCCAGCAGGGCATGCTCATTCCCGAGCTCACCGCCACGGAGAACGTGATGGTGCCGCTGCTGCTCGCCGGCGTGCAGCGCCGGCTCGCTCAGCCGCGCGCGGAACGCGAACTGGACCAGCTCGGGCTCAGCGAACTGGGTGAGCGGCGCATCGGTCAGCTGTCCGGCGGACAGGCGCAGCGCGTCGCGGTGGCCCGCGCGCTCGTCACCGGACCCAGCATCGTGTTCGCTGATGAACCCACCGGTGCGCTGGACTCGCACACCGCGGAGGAGGTGCTCGACACACTGCTGGGCACGGCGTGGGGCACGGGGCCGGAGCCGCGCCGCGCCGTGGTTCTCGTCACCCACTCGGCGGAGATCGCGGCGCGCTGCGACCGGATCGTGCGCGTGCGGGACGGCCGGATTGAGGATCCGGCATGACCGCCGTGTGGCTGCTGATCCGGCCGAGCCGCGGATCCGGAGCGGCGTTCGCGCTGCAGCTGATCGCCGCAACGCTGACCACCGTGCTCACCTGTACGGTGGCGATGCTGGCCCGCGCCCTGTGGCGGGTGCCCTCCGCCGAGATCGCGTACCAGGTACTCGCCGTGGCCATCGTCTTGGTCCTGTTCGTTCCGCTACTCACGCTGGGCTCTGCGACGGCGCGGCTCGCGGCGCGCAGCCGCGATGAGCGCCTCGCGACGCTCCGCCTGCTCGGTGCCACCGCAGCGCGCGTGCGCCGGATCGCGGTCGCCGAGGTCACGGTCACCGCCGCGCTCGGCGTCTGCGCCGGAACCGCGCTCTCGGCCCTGGTGCCGTGGGCGCTCGCCCCGATGCCACTGCGGGGCGCACCGCTCACGGCTGAAGGGCTGTGGCTGCCCTGGTGGGTGTGGACCGCGCTCCCACCGCTCCTCGTGGCGGTGGCCGGGAGCAGCGCGTTCCTCGGACTGCGGCGGGTCATCCTTTCCCCGTTGGGCGTGCGCACGCGACCTGCGGCCCCGCGGCTCAGCTGGGCGCGAGTTGCCGTGGCGGGGGCGGTGGTGGCCGCCGCCGCGCTGGTCCTGCAGCTCATGTCGCCCGGGTGGGGGCTGCTCGTGATCGTCGGGGCGCTCGGTGCCGTCGTGCTCGCGGTCATGGCGGTGTTCGCGGCGGTCGGGCCGTTCGTGGTCTCGCTGCGGGCCGGCCGGCTGGCCCGCAGCGCCACCGCGGCCCCGCAGCTCATCGCAGCGCGCGGAGTGCAGGACGATCCCCGCAGCGCCTGGCGCGCCGTCTCGGCGCTCGCGCTCGCCACGTTCATCGCGATCCCGGCGGGGTCGCTCCTCGGCTACCTCGACACGATCGTCCGGAGTCAGAGCCGCGAGATCATGACCCCGGATCAGCTGCTCCTATTCGCGGATGCCCGCACCTTCCTCCTCGCCCTTGTCGCGCTCGCGTTTCTCGTGGTCGCCTGCCAGGTCGCGCTGACCCAGGCCGCGGAGGTGTTCGAGCGGCGCGAACTCACCCGGGCACTCGACCGCATCGGCATGCCCCGTCGGGCGCTCGAGAGCGCACGGACGCTGCGCGTCATGATCCCCGCCCGTCTCGCGGTCATCGGCTCGGCGCTCACGGCGGTCGTGCTCGCGTTCCCCCTGGTCGGGATCGCCCTCGCCGTGGCCCCGTGGTTCCTGATCGCCACCGCGGGCGTGCTCGCGCTGGGGCTGCTCCTGGTCCGTGCGGGGGTGGGCGTCACGTCACCGCTGCTGCGGCGCGAACTGGCGGCACCCCAGCGCGGGGAGTGAAGGGTCGGACTCGGACGAAGGTGATGCATCAGGCTTGGCAGCGGCCCGCCCGTCGTGCACACTGGGGTGAGACGGAGCGGGCTGGGGGTGTTCCCATGAGAGGCCTGCATGATCCACGCCCTGGTACGCCGCAAGATTCGCGCCGTGTTCGCCTGCCTGAGCGCCGGCGACGCCGAGCCGCTGCTCACGAGCCTCGCTCCCCGCTTCATGTCTCACTTCCACGGCGACCACGCGCTCGGCGGCGTGCGCACGACACACCACACGATGCGGGCCTGGTGGCAGCGGCTCTTCCGGCTGCTCCCCGGCGCACGTTTTGCCGTCGAGGACATCCTGGTGAACGGTCCCCCCTGGCACATGCGGGTGGCCCTGACGGCCCGGGTCGTGGGGATCCTCCCCGACGGGCAGCGCTACGAAAATCGACTGATGCAGCATATGCACCTGCACTGGGGTCGCATCACCCGGGCCGAAACCCTGGAGGATCTGCAGCACCTGCAGCGTGCCCTGGACGACGTTGCGGCGGCGGGAAACGCTGAGGCACGGGCCGCCCCGCTCGAGGACGTCGCGGCGGAGGCCGCCTGACTTTGTCACCTCGTAACCTCGTTGCGTCGTAAGTACGTTGTAACGTACTATTGCGCCATGTCTCCGAATACCGCGGCCCTGCAAGCCCAGCTCGACGCGCTCACGCGCCGAGTCGACGAACTCGAATCGCGCGCCGGATCCGGCACCGAGTTCCGCGCCGAGAGCGCTGCCCACAGCCCGGCGCTCGACCCCGAGGCTTTCTGGGCACTCGAGGGTGTCCAGGCCCGGCGCGCCGATCACCCCAGCACCGCCGAGGGCATGGTGATGCTCGTCGGCTCGCTCACCCTCCCGGAGGGCTCACCCGTCGCGTGGCAGGAGGGCGCGGGCACCGCCGGCCTCCTCGAATCGGACTGGTCGGAGCGCGCCGCAGCGTTCGCCGCGCTCGGTCACCCCGTTCGTCTCGAACTTCTGCGCCATATCCTGGCCGGTATCCACACCACCGCGGAGCTCGCCGATATCGACGGCCTCGGGACCACCGGACAACTCCACCACCACCTGCGCCAACTCGTCGCCGCCGGCTGGGTACGCCAGAGCGGGCGCGGCAGCTACGAGGTGCCCGCCGCCCGGATCGTGCCGCTCCTTGCCGGGGTGCTCGGAGCCGAGCGGTGAGCGCGGACGCGCCCCGGCGGCGAGCGCTGCGTGCGGGTGTGCTCGCCGCGTATCGCGTGCGGAGTTTCGGGTATGCGCTCGTCATTGTGCCACTCGTTGCGATCGCCGTGACGAGCCTGTTTCCGTGGGGGGATGACTGGCAGGCCGCACGCCGCGCGATGGGCTGGGCCGCCATCGGGCTCGGGGCAGTCACGGTGAGCATCGGCGTCGTCGGGGCCAGGATCCTGCCCACCCGCGAGCCGGTCACCGTCACCTCGCCGGTCCAGGGCCGCTGGCTCGCGCTCAACAGTCCGGCATCACAGGTTCCCAGCCACGGCGTTCGCGCCTACGGGCAGTCCCATGCCATCGACCTGGTGGCGGAACCTGCGGATCGACACCGTCCGGCGTTCGGCGACGGCCCCCTCATGCGGGCGGCTTCGGCGTACCCGGCGCTCGGGGAACCGGTGACCGCCATGATGAGCGGGAGGGTTGTGCGCGCGAGCGGGTGGCGGCGAGATCACCGCGCGCGCTCCCACGCGGTGAGCCTCGGGTATCTCATGGCCGAGGGGGCGGTTCGGGAACTTGGCGGGCCGGGCTTCGTCGTCGGCAATCACGTCACGATCCGCGGCGACGACGGCACCTTCGCGCTCGTCGCGCACCTGCAGCGCGGCTCGCTCCGGGTCCGCGTGGGCGACACCGTCACGGCCGGGCAGCAGATTGCGGCGTGCGGCAACTCGGGCAACAGCAGCGAGCCACACGTGCACGCGCAGCTCATGGACCGGGCCTCGCTGTGGACAGCGCAGGGCATCCCGATGGCGTTTGTGGGAATCACCCTCGGTGAGGATCCGGCCCCCGTGACCGGGCTCCCCGAGAACGAGCAGCACATGGTCGCGTCGGGCGGGTGCGACGGCTAGGTGCCCCCGTCACGCCCGGGCGGCGAGATCTTGCACCCGCCGGAGAAACCGTTCGCGGCGCTGCGGCGTATCGCGCCGCCACACGGGCGCGCAGATCGCGGTTCACACCGGTGCTCCGCACCGATGGGTGAGTTTCTGGGGCTTGACGTGCGCGAAGCCCCCGAAACTCACCCATCGGCGCCATGCTGCCGCGGCAGGGTCAGCCCGCGGGCGGGCTCAGCCCGCGGGCGGGCTCAGCCCGCGGGCGGGCCCTCGATCAAGCGCTCGAACTCCCCCGCGGTGGTCGCGAGGTGATCCCGCATCTCGCGATCCGCGGCGGCCCCGTCCCCGGCGGCGATCGCGGCTCGCAGGGCGCGGTGCGCGTCAAGGCTTGAGGATTTCACGAAGTGGACGGCGAGCACGTCCACTGGCTCGAACATCCGCACGCGGGCGTCCTCCACCGCGCGCACGAGGAGCGCGTTCCCGGACCCCTCGGCGATCGCCAGGTGAAAGTCCGTGTCCGCGCGCCGCGATTCCGCGAGCGTGGTGGCATGCTCCATGTCCACGATCGCCGCGTCCAGGCGCTCCACCAATTCCGCGGTGCGGGCCTCCGCGGCAAGCCGAGCCGCGGCGGCCTCGACGATGCCGCGAAACTGCACCAGCTCGAGGATCTCCCCGCGCTTTCCCTGCAGTGCCCGCAGGCGCGCGGCGGGATCCTCATCCGAGGGGCGCACGAACGCACCCCCGGAAGACCCGCGCTGGATGCTGATCTCCCCCGCCCCCTCGAGCACGCGCAGCGCCTGCCGCAGCGTTTCCCGGGCCACGCCGAGCTGTTCCGCGAGGCGACGTTCGGCGGGCAGCTTGTCACCCGGCGCGAGCCGCCCGAGCGCGATCTCGCGCCGCACGTGATCAACGATCGCCTGATACCCGGCGACCGCGCCGCGACCACTCTCCGAGAGCGGGGGGATATTCACCTGGGACCTCCTGGCCGTGAGATCAAAGGGGCAGTCCGGGGCGGTCTGCACCGACCACGCGCGCGCCCGTGAAGAACTCTAGCAGCCGCGCATCGCCGTGGCCGCCGAGCCCGGAGGCCCCGAAGAACGACTGCTCGGAGCCCGGCGCCATGTCGAGCACGCTCGTCCCGTTGAGCTTCACCTCGCCCGCCGGGAGCTGGACGGCAAGCGCGCGGCCGGCCTCCTCGTCGCGGGTGAACACATACGCGGCGAGGCCCACGTGCCCGCGCGACGCCGCAGCGAGCGCGGCAGCGTCGAACGCGTCGTTCGTCTCGGGGATCGCGTGCACGACCAGGATCGGGCCGAACACCTCAGCCTCGGGCTCCGCACCGTTCCCGTCGAGAATCGTCGGGGGCACAAAGCATCCCGCCTCGGGTACCGCGGCCTCGGCGACGATCCGTGCGCCCGCGGCCACGAGCTCGTCGCGCTGCGCGAGCAGTTCCTCGCGCCGTTCGGGGAACGCGACGGGACCGATCTGCGTCGCCGGGTCCAGGCTCGACCCCACCACCCAGCGCTCAGACTCGGCCGCGAGCGCCGCGAGCAGCTCGCCGTGCACGCTCGCCGCCGCGTAGACGCGGCGCGGTGCCTCGCACCACTGGCCGGAGAGTTTCCAGGCCCCGGCGATGAGCGCCTGTGCCGTGGCGGGGATGTCGGCGTCGGCGCGCACGATCGCCGGGTTGTTGGCCCCGAGTTCGAGCTGCACCCGGGCGAACCGGGCTGCGCTGCGCACCGCGATGTCGCGGCCCACCGGCGTGGAGCCCGTCATCGAGATCGCGGCGATGCGCGGCTCCTCGGACAGTGCTTTCCCGAGCACCGCGCCGCCGCGCACCAGCGACCAGGTGCCCGCGGGGAAGCCCGCCGCAGCGGCGGCCTCCGCGATGAGCTCCGCGCTGTGCGGCGCGGCCGAGGACGGCTTAACCACCACCGGGGCACCGGCGGCGAGCGCGTAGGCCATCTTCTTCACCACCATCGCGCTCGGTGCGTTCCACGGGGTGATGAGCGCGGCGGGTCCCCAGGGGATCCGGTGCACCCGCACGTCCGCGTGGTCGGCGTCGAGCGGCCCCGCCGCCGCCGCGGTGCGCGCGTGGACGATCGCATCGCGCACCGTGTCGCCGTTGCCGCCGCCAAACAGCTGCGTAACGCTGATCGGCACCCCGGAGTCGAGCGCGTCGAGGCGCGCGATCTCCGCGCCGCGCTCGTCGAGCCCGGCCGCGAAGGCTTCCAGGATCCGACAACGCTCCGCAAGGCCCAAGCCATGCCACCGCGCGTCGGCGTGCGCGGCGTCAGCCTCCGCGATCGCGCGCTCCAGCTGCGCCTCCGAGGTTTCGCGGGCGAGCGGCAGCGCCGCCCCGGTGTTGGGGTCGACCGGGCGGATCCGCTCGGGCCCCTCGGATTCTTCGGCTCGACCCGCAATCCAGGTGCGAAGGAGTGGAACGGTGGTGGTCATCTCAGATCCTGTCGAAGTAGCGGCGAAGGTCCCAGTCGCTCACGGCGGAGAGGAACGTCTCCCACTCGTGCTCGCCCAGGACGGCGTGATGGTGGTGCACCTCATCCCCGACCAGCGTCGGCGCGAAGGCGCTGTCCCGGAACGCCGCGACCGCGGCCCCGAGGTTGGCGGGGAGCCGCTCCGCGGCCGTCGGCTCGCGCGTGGGATCGTGCGGGGCGCGGAGTTCGAGCTCGCGTTCGATCCCGTCCCGGGCCGCCCCCAGGAGACCGAGCAGCGCGAGGTAGGGGTTCGCATCAGCCCCGGGCGTGCGGAACTCGAAGCGGAGCTGCTCCGGCGCGAAGCCGAGCACCCGGACCGTTGCGGTCCGGTCCGCCAGCGCCCAGGAGTTCCCGAGCCCCGCGACCCCGTCGCCGCGGTGCCGGCGATACGCGTTGATCGTCGGCGCGAACCAGAGCGTGAGCCCGGGCGCGTGTTGCAGCGTCCCCTCCACGGCGGAGCGCATGAGCGCGCTCATCTGGTGGGGCGCGGCGTCGTCCCAGAAGCTGAACGCCCCGTCGGTGCTGCGCAGCGACAGGTGAATGTGGCAGCTCGACCCCGGCTGCCCGTTGTGCGGTGCCGGCATGAAGGTGACCGACATCCCCGCACGCGCGGCCGAGTCGCGCACGGCGAGCTTGTACAGCGCGTGCTGATCCGCCATCGCGAGGGGTTCCCCGTAGCGGAACGTCATCTCCCACTGCCCGTGACCGTGCTCGGACTGCGCCGCCTCGACGCCGATCCCGGAGGCCTCGAGATCGGCGCGCAGCTGCTGGAAGAAGGGCTCGTAGGTGTTGCCCTCCTGGATCCCGAAATCGCACGCATACGCGGTCGTCGGCTCGAGGCCCCGGAAGTCGTTGCGGCGCAGCTCGCGCGGATCGTTCAGGTAGAGGTAAAACTCGAGCTCGGTCCCGGCCGCCGGTGCGAGCCCGGCGTCCGCGTAGCGCGCGAGCTCGCGGCGCAGCTGCACGCGCGGCGACACGTCGAGGGGCGTGTCGGTGCCCGGAACGTAGGGATCCGCCATGCAGATCGCAACGTCCGCGAGCCACGCGGCGCGGCGCAGCGTCGACAGGTCGGGGCGGAGCGTCGCGTCGGGGATCCCGTTGTGCAGCGTGCACAGCGGGAAGGCACCCGCCTCGATGAGTTCCAGGCCCTGCTCGATGTCCCAGGCCCACACGCAGGTGCAGATGTCCACGCCGTTCGCGATGATGCTCGGGAACTGGGCGGTGGGAACGCGGCGACCCATGAGCCGGCCCTGCAAGTCTGGCGTCGCGATGATGACGGTGCGGATCCCGAGGTCCGCGAGTTCCTCGGGCTGCAGCAGCCAGTCGTTCATCGGGTCAGCCATCCGCCGTCAACGGGCAGCTGGATGCCGTCGATCCACTCCGCCTCGCTCGAGAGCAGCCAGGACACGGCGCGCGCGATGTCGTCGGGCGTGCCGATCCGCTGCACGAGCAGACGCTGGTTCATGAACTCCTGCGCCTCGGGGCTCGTGACCCCCTCGAGGTCGAAGAAGTCGGTGGCGATCGGGCCGGGGGCCACGCAGTTCACGCGAATGTTGTCGGGCGCGAGCTCCACGGCGAGCGCCTTCGTAAGCATCGGCACCCCGCCCTTCGAGGCGTTGTAGTGCGGCTGCGCCGTGGTCCCACTCGTCACGACCACGGAGGCCTCCACCGTGGAGAGGTTCACGATCGCCCCGCCGCCGGCCTTCGCGATCTCGAGCGACACCTCCTGGGCGACGAGCCACTGGCCCTTGAGGTTGACGTCGAGCACCAGGTCCCAGGCGTCTTCGGTGAGGGTGCGGAGCGAGTGGTCGGTCACGAGGCCGGCGTTGTTGACGAGCAGGTGGATCGCGCCGAAAGCCTCCACGCCAGCGGCGACCGCCGCCTGGATCTGCGCGCGATCGCGGACGTCGACGACCGCGGCGATGGCGCGGCCCCCCGCCGCGGTGATGAGCTCGACGGTTTCTGCGGCCGCTGCGGCGTTGACATCGGTGATGATCATGGCGGCGCCCTCAGCGGCGAGCCGGATCGCGGTCTGCCGGCCGATGCCGGATCCGGCACCGGTGATGAATGCGGTCTTGTCGAGGTGGCGCGGCGTTGCGGTGTGCTGAATCACGGGGTTCCTTAGTGCTGGAGTGCGGGTTGGGCGGATGGCTGGGGCACGGCGGGGCTGTGCTCCTGAGAAGGGCTGTGCCCCAGAGAAGGGCTGTGGATCGGGTGACCGGCCGCGAACGCGCGGCTCGCGGCCGTGAGCCAGGCGAAGACGGGATCGGCATCGAACACCTCAGGATGCCACTGGGTCGCGACCACGGGGGCATCCGTAAACTCCAGGCCCTCGATGACGCCGTCGGGCGCCACCGCCGTGACCCGGATGCCCCGCCCGACCGTGTCGACGGCCTGGTGGTGGAAGGTGTTGACGCCCGGCTGCTCGCCGTAGAGTTCACGGAACAGGCTGCCCGGTTCCGTGCGGACCGTGTGGGCACGCTCGCGCCGGGGTCGATCACCCGGGACGTGACTGATCGGGCCGTCGTCGGGAAGGTGCTGGATCAGCGTGCCGCCGCGCAGCACGTTCAGCAGTTGGGCGCCCCGGCACACGCCGAGCACGGGGATCCCTCGCGCGATCGCTGCTGCCGCGAGGGCGAGCTCGAAGGTGTCACGCTCGGCAGAGGACGGCCCGGTGCGGGGGCCGGGTGTCTGGCCGTAGCGGGCCGGCGTGACGTCCTCCCCGCCCGCGAGCAGGAGACCGTCGAGGCGCTCGACGAGGGCGACCGGATCCGCGTCCAGCGGGAGGTGGACGGGAAGCCCACCGGTCGCGCTGACGTTGATCGCATACTCGCTCAGGTACAGATCGGCGGGGGCGTCGACAAAGCCGGCGGGGGCACCCATCTGGGCACCGGACAGGCGTCGTCCGCTCAGGCCAATCAGTGGCATCTGGGGGTTCACTCGGAGATTCCTCTTTCAGCGGGAAGGGGGCGGGTCAGGGAGAGCAGCCAGGCAATGAGGGGTGCGGCGGCGATGATCACGAGCAGCGTAATGGAGACCGGACCCCAGGTGGGGGTCCCGTCGGGGCGGGCGTCACCGACGAGCAGGGGGAAGTTTGCGACGATCAACACCGCCCCGATCAGGAGGCCGAGCGCCCCGAGGCCGGGGGCGATCAGGCGCTGCCACAGCGTCGTCCGCCCGGGGGCGCGGCGGAAGGCGACGATCACGGAGACGCAGGTGATCGCCATCAGGATCGCGATTGCCACGCTCCCGATCCCGGCACCCCAGGAGAACATCATGTCCGCGGTAATTCCGACCCCGTTGGCGAGCAGGATGAGGATCGCGGCGGTGGCGACCTGCACGAGCGCGGAGCGGTGCGGTGAACCGTGCACCGGGTGGACCGCGCCGAGCCCGCGCGGCGCGAGACCCCGGTGCGCCATCGAGTGCTGGTAGCGCGAGATCACGTTGTGGAGCGAGAGCACGGCGGCGAACATACTCCCGAGGAACAGGACCGCCACGACGATCTCACCCAGCGGCCCGAGGTACCGCGCGGTGAGCGTGGTGAGGAGCCCCGACGGGTCCGCGCCGGCCTCGGCAACGATGGCGCTCGGGCCGGCGGCCATGATGAGTACCCAGGTCCCGAAGGCATAGAACAGGCCGACCAGGATCGCGGAACCGTAGGTGGCCCGCGGGATCGTGCGGTCGGGATCCCGCGCCTCGGAGCGGTACACCACCGTGGATTCGAATCCGATGAACCCGGCGAGTGCGAACATGAGCCCGAGCGCCGGCGAGCCGGAGAGGATGTGGCTGAGCAGGAACGGGCTGCCGTCGAGCCCCTCCGCCCCGCCGCTGGCGATCACGACGACGCCGAGCACGAGCACGATCCCGATCTCCGCGGCGAGCACCACGAAGAGCACCTTCGAGCTGAGCTCGATGTGCCGGTACCCCAGGATGCCCACGAGCGCGATGCTCGCGATCGTGAACAGTGTCCAGTGCAGCTCCGGTCCGCCGAGCGCGGCGATGCTGCTCGAGAGCGTGGCCCCCAGATACGAAAAGACGGCGGCCTGCACCCCGCTGTAGCACACGAGCGCGAGCCCCGCAGCGGCCGCCCCGGCGCGCGGGCCGAGGCCCACGGCAACGTAGCTGGAGAATGTGCCCGTGCCGGGCACATGACGGTTGAGCGCCATGAGCCCCACCGAGAACAGCAGCAGGATCGCCGCGGCGACGATGAACATGATCGGAAATCCGATGCCGTTGCCGAGCAGGATACCGACGGGCACGAGGCCGCCAACCACGGTGAGGGGTGCGGCGGCGGCGATCACCATGAAGGTGATGGAGACGGGGCCCAGACGCCCCCGCAGGGCGGTGTCACCGGCCTGCGGGGTGCTGGGGTGTGGTGCGGTGGTCGTCATTGACTGCTCCAAGTGGTGGGGGCGCGGATTCGCCTTGGCCTAATATATATACCAATAGTCCATTCGCGCTAGTCCGCGGCCACAATCACCCCCGTTTCCCCGGCGTCAGCTGCCCCGCGACCATCGCGACGAGGGCCAGCGCGAAGCCCGCGAGCTGGATCGGTGCGAGCGTCTCCCCCACCACGAACGCCCCGAGTGCCGCGGCGACGAGCGGCGAGAGCAGGCCGAGGAGCGCCGTGGCGGTGACGGGCAGGCGCCGGATTCCCGAGAACCAGATCGAGTAGGTCAGGAGCCCGCCGACGAGGGCGAGCCAGAGGTACCCGGCGACGGCCGGGCCATCGATGGCCGTCGGCACGCCCTCCAGCGCGAGCGTGGGAACGAGGAGCACGATCCCGCCGGCCGCAAGCTGCCACCCGGCCAGCGACATGGCACCCACCCCTTGCGGGCGCCCCCAACGCTTCGTCAGGACCACCCCGAGCGCCATCGACACCGCCCCGACGAGCCCCGCGGCGACCCCGACCGCGTCGAGCCCGGCACCCGGCCCGAGCACGACCATCGCGATTCCGACGACACCGACCAGGCCCCAGGCGAGCCGCCAGCCGGACAACCGCTCACCGAGGAGGACAATGACGAGGAAGGTCACGATGATGGGCTGCAGGGCGGCGAGCGTGGCCGCGACCCCTCCGGGCAGCCGCTCGGCGCTGATGAACAAGAGCGGGAAGAACGCCCCGATGTTCAGCGTGCCGAGCACCGCGCTCTTCCACCACCACGCACCGCGCGGCAGGCGTCGGGTGAGCGCGATCGCCAGGAGCCCGGCGGGCAGCGCGCGCATGAGCGCGGCGAACAACGGGTGTCCCGGCGGCAAGAGCTCGGTCGTGACGACATAGGTGGTACCCCAGACCGCGGGGGCCAGTGCGGTGAGCAGGGTGATCCCCACGCGATTCGTGGGCGAGAAAGATGCAGAGGTGATGTTCACGGTTCTATCGTGCGGCTCATCGCATTCATGAGTCCAACACATGCTTGTCATGCCATCTATCTCAGTGCACGATAGATGGCATGGAACTGCAGCAGCTGCGCTACGCCGTCGCCCTCGCCGAGGAGCTGAACTTCACCCGGGCCGCGGCCCGATGTCACGTGGTCCAGTCCGCGCTCAGCCATCAGATCAAGGCCCTCGAGGGCGAGCTGGGGGTGGCGCTCTTCGCCCGCACCAGCCGCCGCGTGGAACTCACCGCGGCGGGGGCGGCGTTCCTGCCCGGGGCGCGGGCCAGCATTGACGCGGCGGAGCGCGCCGCGAGCGATGCCGCCGCCGCGGTCGGCCGCGTGACCGGCACGCTCACCGTGGGCGTGATCCCCACCGTCTCCGCCATCGATGTGCCTGCCGCGCTCCGCGCGTTCCGGACGGCACACCCCGAGGTGCGGCTCGCCGTCCGGGGCGGCGGCAGCGCCCAGTTCGAGGCGGCGATCGCCGCCGGCCGGCTCGATGTCGCGTTCCTCGGCCTCCCGCCCGGCCGCGAACCCCGCGGGGTAGCCTGGCGGCACCTGGCCACGGACACGCTCGTCGCGGTGCTGCCCCGCGAGCACGGCCTGGCCGGGCGGCAGGAGCTGGCCCTGCGCGAGCTCGCCGACGACACCTTCGCCGATTTCCCCGCAGGCACCCCCGCCCGCGCGCAGAGCGATCTCGCGTTCACCGCCGCGGGGATCCCGCGCGACGTCGCCTTTGAGGCCACCGAGGCCGTCCTCACACTCGATCTCGTGCGCCACGGGCTCGCGGTCACGCTGCTCCCCTCCCGCGCACTCCCGGCCGATCCCGCCCTCGTCGCGGTTCCGCTCCGGGATGGGCCCACACGCGACGAGTACCTCGCCTGGAGCACCCTCAACCCCAGCCCCGCCGCCCGCGCGTTCCTCGCCGCCCTCGACCGCCCCGCCCCGCCTGCCACGCCTGTCACGCCTGTCACGCCCAACGTTGGGTGAGTGCGGGGCGGGCGCGGGCACTCAGGGGGTGAGCCGTGATTTCGGTGAGGCGCACTCACGAACGGCGATCCTGACACTCAGTCCTACGGTGCAGCGAGAACTTGGTCCAGACTGAAAAAATGACGTCTCGACGGCAGGATGCCACCCGGGATTCCCCGGAGCACCTCGGCAATGCCGCCCGAGCCATCGCATTCTTCCCGCTCCTCATGAGCGTCTACGCAGTGTTCTACGCGGCGTGGTGGCCGTTCGCTTGGGGGTTCTGGGGTGCGGGAGCGTTTCTGGTCGCGGCGCTCCTCGCCCTTGCCTTCGCCGTCCGCGGAATCGCACAGATGCAGCACTCCGCCCGCTTCGCACCACCGACGGACGGGCCCTCTGACCCGGAAAATCAGCGGCGCACCACCGCGATAACCCGGATCAACTCGATCGCGCACCCGGTGTGGATCCTGGGCAGTATCGTGCTCCTCGCCCTCGGTCGGGGCCGGTGGGTGCTGCCCCTCATGGTGGTGGTGATCGGCCTGCATTTTATTCCGATGGCCCGCATCATGGATCGCCGGATCGACTACGTGCTCGGGCCGGGCTCGGCGCTGTTCGGGGTCGCGGCGGCGCTGCTCGCGCAGGATCCGACGGTGCCCTGGCTCACCGTGTTCGGGGTCGCCGGGGTTGGCGGAGCGCTCGCCACGCTCACCTACGCGTGGGCGCTCGCCCGCGACTACCGGCGGCTCAGTGTCCGAGCCGGGCTCCCATTTCCCGACGCGGCTGAGACGTGAGGGACAGACCTGCGCGATCCGGCAACACCGGCTACGGGGTGACCCCGAGTTCCGCGGAGACCGCGAGATGATCGCTCGTTCCGAGCGGCTGGGTTGTCATGGCGCGCGGGTCGAAGCCGCGCAGCAGCACGTGATCGAGCCGCACCACGGGGAATTTCGCGGGCCAGCTAAAGCCGAAGCCCCCCGCGGTCTGGCGCGGCTCCTGCAGCACTTCCAGTAGCGGGGCGAACGCCCGATCGTCGGGCCCCGCATTGAAGTCGCCGAGCGCGATGATCCGCGGGCTCGCGTCCGCGCGCACCAGCTCCGCCAGCTCGGCGAGCATCTGGTCACGCGCGTCGTGCCCCTGCAGGCGCGCGGAGGCGGCGTGCACCACGTACACGGAGGTGTCCCCGCCGGGGGTGGCCACCACCGCGCGGAGCGCCCGCGGCCACCCCAACCCCAGATCGAGCGGTTCGGTGTCCCGGATCGGGTACCGGCTCCACAGCCCGACCGTGCTGGCGTTCGCGGTGTACGGGTAGGCGTCCTGCAGGGCTCGCCCCAGCTCGGCGCGCGAGTCGGCGTCGATTTCCTGGAAGGCGAGCAGATCGGGCTGCTCCGCGAGCGCGCCCCGGGCGCTCGCAAGCGGATCCCCCGCCCCGCCCTGCAGGTTCTGACTCAGCACGGTCACCGTCCCGGCGGACGCCCCCGCCGTTGCGGGTTCGAGCGGGAGCACCCGGGGCACGAACACCCAGGACCACACCGCGACCGCGGCGAGACTCACGAGGATCCCCAGCCAGGCCCGGCGCGCGAGCGCGGCGATCAGGAGCAGGGCGACGGGGACACCCAACCACGGCAGCATCGCCTCAAACGGCAGGGCGAGACCCCACACGTCCGGAAATCGCTCCGGCGCGAGCATCGCCGCGATGCTGACCGCGGCGAGCGCCGCGATCAGCACGCCAACCCGCCTCCGTCTGCCTGTCCTGTGACCCATGCCTGTCCCTCCGCCAGCGAAGCCACCGATCGTAGCAACCGGCGCACTCGGCTTCCTGACTCCGGGCTGTGCCGGAGCTGGCAGGGTGCCGGGCTATCCGGTCACTGCGGGTGCGCACGAAGCCAGGCGAGCACCTGATTCGCGTGCGTGTTCGGCGGAAAGATCGGGTAGAACACGTGCTCGATGCGGCCCTCGGAGACAATCAGCGTGAGTCGCGAGTACAGGCGCGCGTGTCCGGGCGCGGCGAATGTGGGGAGCGCGAGCGCATCGCCGAGCGCGAAGTCCGGGTCGGAGAGCATCGTGAACGGGAGCCGCAGCCGCGCCGTCACCTCCGCCTGATATCCGGTGTCCTGGCTCGACAGCCCGTAGACGCGGGCCGCGCCCGCCTCCGCGAGCTCGGTGAAGTGGTCCCGGAAGCTGCAGGCCTGGGTGGAGCAGCCGCGCGCCCCCGGAATCCCGTCCCACCCCTCGGGGAGGTCGACGCCGGGGCGCCCCGTGAGCGGATACAGGTAGATGACGGTGCGGCCGGGCCCGAGCCCGGCGAGCGAAACGCGTGATCCGGAGCTCTCGCCCAGGCTCAGATCCGGCAGCGACATGCCGGGCAGGTGCGCCGCGGCCCCATCGTCCTCGGGGACGGGGAGCCCGTCCGGGAGCCGTGTGAAATCGTGCGGGGGTGCCGCGGCCTGGGCCGCGGCGTCCGGGATCTGCCGGTCCGCCGCCGCCTCGAGTCGGGCGTGCAGACTGGTGCGGCGCGCACCCAGCTCCGCGATCATGCCGTCGAGCTCCGCGATCGCGTCGCGGTACACGGCGAGCGAGCTCACGCACTCGTCACTGTGCTCGTGGCCGGCATGCAGGCACTCGAGGAACGGGGCGGATCGTCCGGGCGGGATCCCGAGCCGCTGCAGCGCGCGGATCTCCTGGACCGCCCGCACGGCGGTCTCGTCGTAGAAGCGATACCCGTTCGGGTCGCGCTCGGGGGCGATCAGCCCGATCTGCTCGTAGTAGCGGATGGCCTTGATCGTGGTGCCGGCCTGCGCCGCAAGCGTTCCGATTCGCATGGTGTTCCTCCTGGGCCCACGCTAGACCCTCCCCTTGGGGGCAGGGTCAACTCGGGATCACGCCACCGCCCGCGGGGCCCCGCTCCGTCCTCGTCACGATCGGGAGCAGCGCGAGCAGGACCGCGGCCGCGACCAGCGACACCCGGAACCCGCCGTTGGCACCGAAGGCGTCAATCAGCGGCCCCGCAACCGCGGGCCCAATGGCGACCCCGAAGGCGAGTCCGGCGGTCGACCAGGTGAGGGCTTCCGTCAGCGACGGCGCCGGCACCGCCTCCTCAATGAGCTTGGTGGCGAGGATCATGGTCGGCGCGAAAAACGCACCGGCGATGAACACGGTGACGGACAGCTCCACGACCGTCGAGATCCAGATCAGCGGCAGCGTGGTGAGCGCCGTCCCGACGATCCCGACCCGGAGCAGCACGCGGGTGGGGCGGCGAAGGGTCACCGTCCCGAAGACGATGCCGGAGAGCGCGGAGCCGAGCGCGTACACCGCGAGCACCACGCTGGCCGAGGCCGGAATACCCTGCCGCTCCGCAAACGCCACACTCGCCACGTCCACGGTGCCGAGGATCGCACCCATCGTGAGGAGCGTCACCACCATCCCCCACACGGCGGGAACGCGGAGCACACTGAGCGGCCCGGTCGCGACGCCCTGCCTGCCCGGCCGGGGTTCGCTGCCGCGCTGACTCAGCAGCCAGCCGGCGCCGAGAAGCAGCAGGATCCCGCCCACGAGAGGTCCGGCTTCGGGGAACACGGCCACGCTCAGGCCGATCGAGATCGGGGGCCCGAGCACGAAGCTCAGGTCGTCGAGCACGGTCTCCCACGCGAACGCGGTGTGCAACTCCGGGGCATGCGCGCCCTCCTGCTCCCGCGCTCGCTCGAGGATCCCCACCCAGCGCACGCGGACTAACGCCGGCATGCTCGGAAGCAGCCCAGCGAAGGCCGCCGCAACAAAGATCACGGGGACGGGCCCGTCCAGCCGGAAGGTGAGGAGGAGCACGGCGAGCGCACCGAGGCTGACCGTTCCGGCAATCGGGACGACGCGGCGCTGCCCGAAGCGATCCACGAGGCGCGCGACCTGCGGTGTCGCAACCGCCGAGGAGATCGCAAACACCGCGGCGAGCGCACCCGCGTACCCGTAGCTGCCGCGCGCGGTCGCCACCATCGTGATGAGCCCGATCCCGATCATGGACAGCGGCATCCGGGCCAACAGCCCCGCGCTGGTCAGGGGGATCGTGCCGGGCAGGCGAAATAGTGCGCGGTAGCTCGAAGCCATAGTGACGCTCTCTGTTCTCACGGGTGGTACGAAGCGGAACACCCCGCGCGCTGCCGCGCGCACCCGCTGACAGCCTAGTCCTGCGGCGCAGAACTCCCCAGCCCACGCGTCTCGGCTTGGTGCCGGATCGGTTCCGCTGATAGGGTTCGTGCGGGCCACTCCGGCCCCGTGCCTGTGTTCCCGACCTTTGCGAGGTGATTCCGTGCCCAGTGACAGTTGCAGTCAGCAGCCGGATCCCGCGGAACCCCGCGCTGTGTCCCGCCCGGGAATGTACGTCTAACGAGCGTTTCTCGCGGTGTCCGGCTCCCTCCTGGGCGCGCAATCCGTCGTGCGTCCGGATTCTCTTCCGTGCGCCGCACGCGTGGCGCACCCGTGCAAGGAGCATGAGCCATGGCCCTCCCCCAGACGCAGACCACCGATGAGCTCGTCACCACGATCACGCAGATGATCGCGGCGCAGGATCTCACCTCCCTCACCCACGTCCTCTCGCCCGTCACCCCCACGGATCTCGTGCCCGTGTTCGAGCGGTTGAGCCGCAAACAGCGGGCCGTGATCTACCGGCTCCTCGCAAAGGATCGCGCCGCGGATGTGTTCGAGCTGCTCGATCCGCCGCTCCAGAGCGACCTGCTGCACGGGCTACAAGACGCCGAGGTGTCCCAGTTGTTCGCCGACCTCGACCACGACGATCGGCTGTGGCTCCTGGACGAGGTTCCCGCGGCGCTCGCCACCCGGCTGCTGCGCGGGCTCCCGGAGCAGGAGCGGGTCCTCACCTCAGCCCTCCTCGGCTACCCGCAGGGCAGCGCGGGGCGACGGATGTCGCTCGAGTACGTGTCCACCCGGGAGAGCTTCACGGTTGCAGAGACGATGGACCGGGTGCGGACCCGGCTCGACGATGCGGAGACGATCTACACGATCCCCGTGCTCGACGATTCCCGGCACGTGGTGGGCGTGGTCAGCCTGCGGGGCCTGCTCGGGGCCGCCGGCGAGACGCTCATCTCCGCCCTCATGAGTCCCGCGCACACCGCCGCAGCGGAAGATGACGCGGAGCTCGCGGCACGGCGTTGCGCGGATCTGCAGCTGCTCGCCATGCCGATCGTGGACCGGGAGCAGCGACTCCTGGGCATGCTCACCATCGACGACGCGATCCGGATCCTGGAGCACGAGGAGTCCGAGGACGCCGCGCGCCAGGGCGGCACCGAGCCGCTCCGCCGCCCCTACCTTTCGACGCCGGTCGGCTCGCTCGTCCGCTCGCGCGTGGTCTGGCTGCTGGTGCTCGCCGTCGGCGCGACCCTCACCGTACAGGTGCTCTCGGTGTTCGAAGCGACGATCGAGCAGGTCACCGTGCTCGCCCTGTTCGTGCCGCTCCTCATCGGCACGGGGGGCAACACCGGCAACCAGGCCGCCACGACGGTGACGCGCGCGCTCGCGCTCGGCGACGTGCAATCCCGTGACTTCATCCGGGTGCTGACGCGGGAGCTGCGCACGGGCGGCATGCTCGGGCTCCTGCTGGGCACGCTCGGCTTCGCCATCGCGGCGATCGCCTACACGCCGCAGATCGGCCTGGTCATCGGGCTGACCCTGCTCTGCGTCTGCACGCTTGCCGCGGCCGTGGGCGGCTGCATGCCGCTCCTCGCCCGCGCCGTGAAGGTAGACCCGGCGGTCTTCTCCAACCCGTTCATCTCCACCTTCGTGGACGCGTCCGGGCTGATCATCTACTTCCTGATCGCGCGGAGCGTGCTCGGGCTGTAGCCCGGGACCGTCTGCCCCAGGCGTGTCCCGGTTCCCTATGCTCAGCCGCTCAGCCGCTCAGCCGCTCGGCCGCGACAACCAAACCCGCGGAGATCCTGCGGCCACGTCCGGTTTGCCGCAGGGAATCTCCTCGGATTCCGTGAATCTCCACCTGATTGAGCGAGCTGCGACAGGCTGGAGCGCCGCGATCCCACAGTGATACTGGGACTGAGCGCCTCGACGAGCACCCAAGCGGTACCGCATCGGGCCGGTGCAGCTCGCGGAAGAACACGAATCGCGGGCACTACTGTGTGTGGACCCGGGTCGGATGCCTCCGGGACCCGAGCTTCCCGAAGAAGCATTGACTCGGCGGAATCTTCGGGTGGATCGTGCACAGCGCCTCGCCCCGTCCGAGCTCGGCGGCCGCCCGCTTCAGCGGTTCGACAGCGGCGCGTCCGAGCCCTGACCGGCGGTGCTGTCCATCGGCAAGCACGAGACTGACGTTGATGGCCCAGCTGCACCTCGGAACCCAAGCACTCGATGCGTTGGGCCCTTGGCGCTCCGCTGAGGAGCTACTCGTCTCGGATCGGCCGACGCCGCCGCGCTAGGCGCTCGCCTCGGCGGCGGCGCGGAACGCGGCGGCCCGGGCCTCGTAGTCCGCGAACTCGTCGAAACTGGGGGCCCCGGGCGATAGCAGGATCACGTCGCCCGGGCCCGTGAGCTCCCGCGCCCGCGCAAGCGCGTCGGCGAAGTGGGTGCCGGGGGCCTCGGCCGCGAAGTCCGGTCCGAGCTCCGCGCGCAGTCGGGCCCCGGCCGGGCCGACGGTGACGACGCGCGTGCCGCGCTCCGCTCCGGCGGCGCGCAGGTGCGCGAGCAGCGGGCCGAAGTCGAGCCCCCGGTCGGCACCGCCCGCAACGAGCACGACCCGGGAATCCGCGTACGTCTCGAGGGCCGCGACGACGGCTTCCGGGGCGGTGGCGAGGCTGTCGTCCACCCACACGCGGCCATCCGTCGTGGGGATCACCTCCAGCCGGTGGGCCAGCGGGGCGAATGCCCGGAGCGCGGCGAGCAGCCGCGGCCGGTCCGCCGGAGCAACGCTCCGGTGCACGCACACCGCGGTGAGGGCGAGCGCCGCGTTCATGAGGTTGTGCGCGCCGCGCAGCGTCGTCTCCGCGCTCGTGACCGTGCCCGCCTCGCCCCAGTGCAGCGCGTCATCGGTGACCGTGATGCCGAGCTCGGCCGGCGTCACGAGGCGAGTCGTTGCCGCCGCGCGGGCGCGGGCGCGCTCGGCGAGCTCCCCGGTGAGCGCGGGCAGCACCACGGTTTCGGCACCGTGGGCGATGAGGTTCAGCTTGTCTCCCACATACGCCTCGTAGCCGCCGTGCCACGGCAGATGCTCCGGGTAGAGCGACGTGAGCACCGCGGTGCGCGGCGAGGCGGTGAGCTCGGCGGCCTGGTAGCTCGACACCTCGGCGACGGCCACCTCGAGTCCGGGGGCCAGCTCGCGGGACACAGGTATCCCGACGTTACCGGCGAGGGTCGCAGTGACGTCGAGCGCGCCGAGGAAATGGGTGACGAGCGTGGACGTCGTGCTCTTCCCCTTGGTGCCGGTGACGGCGATCACCCGGTCGCCGTGCTCGGTGAGCCAGAGATCCATGAGCGAGGTGATGGGCACCCCGGCGTCGCGCAGCGCAGCGTACTCGGGCGAGGTGTGTGGGATCCCGGGCGACTTCACCACGACGTCGGCGTCGCGGAGCGCGGCGAACGCGCGATCGCCCGCGACCACGGGGCCCGGGGCGTCCACGGGAGCGGCGCCGTCGCCCGTGACGACGATCTCGATCGAGCCCGCCTCCCCCGCAAGCTCGGTGTAGGCGCGGGCGCCCTCGCGCCCCGCACCCCAAATGGCGAGCCGTTTGCCCGCCAGCTCACTAAATCGCACGAACAACGCCCTCCAGCTTCGGGGTGAGGAAGTGGGCCTCGTCACGCCACGCGAACACGGCCTCTCGCTCCGCCGCCGTGGCGTCGAGCGCCGCGATCTCCGGCTTCGCGAGGAAGGGGTGTCCCTGCCAGTCGTCGTGATCGCGCAGCAGGCTCAACGCCACGCGGCACTCGTCGGGCTCCCCCACGCACTCGAACGGCTTGACGAGGCCGTCGGTCCCGAACAGCTCGAGGAAGCCCTGGTACTGGGCCTCGTCCGCGAACAGGTCGCGCCCCGAGAAAATATCGAGCAGGGCCTGGCGCGTCAGGAACGGGGCGAGCATCAGGAAGATGAAGTGGCACTTGGGACACTCCCCGCACCAGCCGGCCGAACCGTCGGCGGCCATCCGGTAGGCGCGATTGCAGCTGGTGAACACCCCGTGGTACTGCGCATAGCTGGCGAAGCGACGGGCGATCCGGATCTCGTTGAGCGGGCGCAGCAGCGAGAGATACTGGGGCGCGCCGGCCGGCAGCGAGGCCCGAAGCAGCCCCTCGAACTCGGAGCCCTTGGACCACTGGTGATTGATCACGCGACCGGACCACGCGAAGTTCCCGTACGAGGAACCGGCCTCGTTGCTGAACACGACAGCGTCGTAGCCGAGCGCCAGCGCCGTCAGCGTCGCGATGAGCGAGTTGATGGCGGTGACGGGCACGTGGCCGTTCGGGGCCCCGGCGGCGTTCAGCGCCAGGAGCGCCGGATCGATCGCGCGGCGCACGCTCACGAGCGGCTGATCCGCGACCTCCGCGGTCCGCACCATCGGGGTCTTCGGGTTCACCGCGAACAGGCCGACCTCGTAGCCGGCGCCGGCGAGCGCCTCAATGGAGACGATGGAGTCCTTGCCACCGCCGACCGCAACGAGCGCGCGGCGCGGCTCCCCGGCCGGATCCGGCCGCGACCCCGACGGGGTGCCCGGGCCGCTCGGCTCGGGCCGCTCGGCGGCCACGATCTCGGTGTCGAAGACCTCGGGCAGCGAGTTCACGAACGCGAACTCGCCGAGGCCGTTGCGCAGCAGCTCGGTGATGAACGTGCGCTCGGTCGGGGTCAGCCCCGAGGGCACCACGTACCGCGTGGGCGCGAACGCCTTGAAGTAGCTCAGCGACACCGCGAGCGCGAGCAGCCGCAGCGTCGGCGCGACGAGCTCGGCCGCCGCGTCGTCGAGCGCGGCGGGCAGCTCGATGACCTCGGTGAACTCCGCGACGACCGTGTCACCGGCCAGCGCGGCGCTCGGCAGCTCGATCACGGCACCGCGTACGCGCGGCTCCTGGCATGCAAAGTGCGTTACGGCGTGAGTGGACTGAAACGGCGCGTCTCCCATAGCGGTCAAGCCTACACCGGGGACCCGAGCCGACACCGGCCCGGGTCCCCGGGTCCCGGTTACCAGCCCTCGCGCAGCACCCGGCCGAGCGCGGCAACCACGAAGTCGGCGCTCTCGGGAGTGAGGCACAGCGGCGGCTTCACCTTCAGCACATTCGAGCGTTCCGAAGTGGTGAGCACCACGACGCCGAGCTCGCGCAGCCGCTCACAGATCGCGGCGGCCTCCGCCGCGGCGGGCTCCATCGTCTCGCGATCCCGCACGAGCTCGACCCCCAGGTACAGGCCCGTGCCGTGCACGGGGCCGATGAGGTCGTGGGTCTCGGCGAGCTCGCGGAAGCCCGCGGCGAGTCGTGCGCCGACGACGCGCGCGTTCTCCTGCAACCCCTCGGCGGCCATCGCGTCGAGCACGGCGAGGCCCACCCGGCAGCTCAGCGGGTTCCCGCCCGCCGAGGAGAAGAACTGCCCCTGCGAGGCGAGGGCGTCGGCGATGCGCTTCGACGTGATGACCCCGCCGAGCGGGAAGCCGTTGCCCATCGGCTTCGCGATCGCGATGATGTCGGGGCGCACGCCCGACTGCTCGAAGCCCCAGAAGCTCGACCCCATGCGCCCGAAGCCGACCTGGACCTCGTCGGCGATACACAGGCCACCCGCCTCCCGGACCCGCTGGTATGCCTGCTGGAGGTAGCCTTCCGGCAGCATCACGCCGCCCGCGTTGCCGAGCACCGACTCACACACAAACCCGGCGACCTCGCGCCCCTCGGCCGACAGCCGGTCGAGGTCCGCGCCGAGATCGGCCGCGTACCGCGCGCCGGTGTCCGCTCCGCGGTAGGTGCCCCGGAAACGGTTCGGGACGTCCGCGACGTGCACCCAGTCCGGGCGGGTCTCCGCCGCGTACGGGTTGTCGTACGCGCTCGTGGTCACCGCGTCGGAGGCCATGGTCCAGCCGTGGTAGGCCTCGCGCAGGGACACGATGGTGCGCCGCCCGGTCGCCGCCTGCGCGAGGCGCAGCGCGAGATCCACCGCTTCCGAACCGCTGTTGACCAGCAGCACCGTGTCGAGCTCCGAGTCCGCCGGCAGGAGCGCGAGCAGGCGTTCGCTGTACTCGGCGAGCTCCCGGAACAGGAAGCGCGAGTTCGTGTTGAGGATCCGCGCCTGGCGCTGCATCGCGTCGGCAACGCCGGGGTGGCCGTGGCCGAGCCCGGTCACGTTGTTCACCACGTCGATGTAGGCGCGGCCCGTCGTGTCGATCAGGTGATGGCGCCACCCGCGTTCGATCTGCATGGGGCGCTCGTAGTAGCGTTCCTGGGCGCTCGCGAAGATCTGCTCGCGGCGCGCGAGCTCGTCCCCGGCCTCGTCGCGCTGCGCGAGCTCCGGGAGGCCCAGGAGCGCCGCCGGATCGTGGCTGAAGCGCGCCCAGGCGGGCACCCGCTCCGGGGTGACCAGCGCGGCACCCGCGCCCGGCTCGCCAGCATTCGGTTCGCCGGCACCCGCGCGCCGCAGGCCCACCACGAGCGGCCGGGGGGCCGTCGCCGCGGGGAGATCACCGATCCCGTCGCCGAGTGCGAGTTCGGTGCCGAGCTCGATCGCGGGATCGAGCCCCCGGACCTCCAGGGTCCAGCCGCCCGACGCTTCGATCCGGACGCGGTCGGGGCCCACGGCCACCACGCGGCCCGCGAGCGGGGTCACCACCGGGAGGATCCCACCCGCGGACAGCCAGGTCTCGGTGTCGACCGGCCAGGTTGCCGCGGCATCGACCGCGTCGATCTGCGTGCGGGTCAAGCGGTACACCCCGTAGGGGAACACCGCGGCACCGGCGTCGGCGGTCAGCGCCGCCGCCACAAGCTCGGCCTCGGCGGCATCCGCGAGCCACCTGCCAGCGTCGAGCGCCTCCGATTCGACGCCCGGATCCAGCACCCGGACCTCGCCCTCGAGCGTGGGCAGCAGTGCGCGGAGTGGCGGGGCCGCAGACCGTGCGACGCCCGTCCCCGGGGCCGCGAGCAGCCCGAGGCCGGTGCCCTCGGGCACACCCTGGAAGCCGAGCCGCGCGAGCACCTGCTCGGTGGCTTCCGCGAGCGGCACCGAGGTCGCCGCGTCAAAGATCGCCTGCTCGCCGGCAACGCGATCCCGCGCGTAGGCGTTGTCGCCGTCGATCTCGAGCTGCCGCCAGCCGCTTGCCACGAGGACCGCCGCCCGGAGCACGATCAGCGGCCACACGGCGCGCGCCTCGGCGGCGCTGAGCGGGGCGCCGCGGTGGAACGCGGCGATCAGATCGAGCAGCCGCAGCGGCCGCTCGGGGTCGTGGTGCAGCATCGAAGACGCGGTCACCGCGAGTTCGGCGACCCGCCAGCCGACCGCGAGATCCCCGAGGTCGAGCACCGTGTGCGGGTGCACGCGCCGGTCCTCGCCCATCAGGCCCGTCACGTTGTCGTCGGTGAGGTCACCGTGGATGACCTGGCGCGGGAGCGCCTCAGCCACCCCGTCGAGCGCCAGCTGCGCGTCACGCGCGGCGCGCAGGACCCGCTCGCGCAGCCCCGCGTCCGCGATGGCGGGCGCGAGCAGCTCGGTCTGCTCCGCGGCCACGTCCATGACCCACATGTGCGTGCGGTCGAGGCCCGGGTGGCTGAGCTCCGCGAGCGCGGACACCGACGCGGCCGCCAGGGTGCCGAACTCTTCGAGGACCACGGGCGCGAAATACCCGAGGTCCACCATCGGAACCCCGGGCGCGAAGGCGCTTCGGCGCACCGCAAAGCCACTCCAGCGTTGCGTTTGTGCACCATCAGTCCCGGGAAGGACCTCGGCGACGGGCACCCCGGCCGCCTGGTACGCCGCGAGCGCGGCGTGCTGACCGTCCCGCTCCCCGTCCGTGAACACGGGATTGTCGATCCGGAGCACGCTGCGCGTCCCGTCCGGCTCCGTCAGGAGGAAGTTGCGGTCCTGGTTACTGCCGAGCTCGGTGGCGTCCGCCGTCAGCCCGTAGCACTCGCGCGCGATGGTCACCGCGTCCTCCGGGGACACGTCGGGACGCACCAGTCCGCTCGTCTGCTCTTCCGTCATCGTGAGATCTCCATCTCTGGTGTCGAAGTGAGGTCGTGCGTGTGTTGGGTGCGCGCATCGCGTTCGCGGGGCACTCGGGCTCGGGCGCTGGGGCCACACAAGCCGGCGTTTGTGGGGCTACTCCGTTGCGGGGTAGCGGGCGTTGATCTCCGCAGCCAGCGCCGTGAAGGCGCGCGTGCGGTGCGACTCCCGATCCTTCTCCGCGGGGGTCAGCTCTGCCGCCGAGCGACAGCCACCTTCGGGCTGGAAGACCGGGTCGTAGCCGAAGCCGCCGTCGCCCGCCGGGGCCCGCAGCACACTCCCCTGCCAGACCCCCAGCTCGCACACCTCGGTCGCTTCCGTGCCCGGCACCTCGGGGACCACGAGCGCTGCCGCGCACACGAAGCCCGCGGCGCGGTGCTCGTCCGCGATGTCGCTGAGCTGCCACAGCAGCAACTCGACATTGGCAGTGTCGCTCCGTGCGGGGCCGCCCCAGCGGGCCGAGAAGATGCCCGGGCAGCCGCCCAGCACGTCCACGGCGATGCCGGAATCATCGGCGATCGCGGGCAGGCCAGTGTGGGCCGCCGCCGCGCGGGCCTTCAGCAGCGCGTTCTCCTCGAAGCTCGTGCCGGTCTCGACGGGCTCCGGGCCGTCATAGCCGACGAGTTCGACGCCGGGGATCAGCGGGCCGACGATCCGGCGCAGCTCCTCAAGCTTGTGCGCGTTGTGGGAGGCGAGGACGATCGTCTGGCGACTCATGCGGCACGCTCCTCGGCGAGCACCGCGCGCTGCAGCTCCGTGAGCTCCGCCGCGCTGCCGAGCGCCAGATCCAGCAGCTCGTTCAGCTCGTCGCGCGAGAACGGCACGCCCTCAGCGGTGCCCTGCACCTCGACGAACGCACCCGAACCGGTCACCACCACGTTCATGTCGGTCTCGGCGCGGGAATCCTCGACGTAGGCGAGATCGCTCATCGCGGTGTCGCCGACAATGCCGACCGAGACCGCCGCGACGCTGTCCGTCAACGGCTTCGCGTTGCGCGGCAGGTGGCCCTGCGCGCGTGCCCACTCGATCGCGTCCACGAGCGCGACATACGCGCCCGTGATCGACGCGGTGCGCGTGCCGCCGTCGGCCTGCAGCACGTCGCAGTCAATCACGATCGTGTTCTCCCCGAGCGCCTTCGTATCGATCACGGCCCGGAGGCTCCGCCCGATCAGGCGGGAGATCTCGTGGGTGCGGCCACCGATCTTCCCCTTCACGGACTCGCGCTGCATACGCTCGTTCGTGGAGCGCGGCAGCATCGAGTACTCGGCGGTCACCCAGCCGGTGCCCTTGCCGGAGAGCCAGCGCGGTACGCCGGGGGTAAAGGAGGCCGTGCAGAGCACCTTCGTGTTTCCGAAGGAGATGAGGGCGCTTCCCTCGGCCTGGGCACTCCAGCCGCGCTCGATGGTCACGGGGCGCATCTGCGCCGGGGTGCGTCCGTCGGTCCGCAGAGTGTCGGTCATGTGTGGGCCTTCCTGGTGGCGTACAGTGCATGCGACACCGGGCGGGACGGCTCACCGTGTGCCCTCAACGTGCGCTCTTCCAGCCTACCGGAGGCCCCGGACAGCGGCCTCGGGCTGGCGAGCTCGTGCTCGCGGGGTCGGACTCGCGGGCTCGGGTTCGCGGGGTCGGGCTCACGGGCTCGGGCGGCCGTCTTTAGCGGGCGACCTTGATCCAGCTCGCGCGGTGCAGTTCCGTGAGGCCGGCGGCCGCGATCCCCGCGTAGTGCGCCTTCGCGCCGTAGCCCTTGTTCGAGGCCCAGGCGTAGTCCGGGTGCGCCTCGTGCGCCTCGCGCATCAGGAGGTCCCGCTCGACCTTCGCGCGCACCGACGCCGCGGCGACGCTCGCGCACGCCCGATCCGCGCCCACGCGGGTGCGGACATTGAGCGGGTTCCGCAGCACCGGCGACAGCCAGTCGTGGGCGCCGTCGAGAATGATCACGGCGCGATCCACCGGCACGCCCGCCTCGTGCAGCGCGAGCAGCGCGCGTCGAGCCGCGGCCCCGAGCATCGCGGTGATGCCCTGCGCGTCGATCTCCTCGGCGCTCGCAAAGCCGACCGCGCCATCCCCCCAGTCGCGCACGAGCGGATAGATCGTCTCACGCTTCTTCTCGCTCAGCAGCTTGGAGTCGCGCAGACCCGCGGGGAACTCCTTGGTTCCCGCCCGGACGGCGTGCGCGCCCACGGCCACGGGGCCCGCGATCGCGCCCCGCCCCACCTCGTCCAGGCCGATTACGAGCTCGGTCCCGGCATCAAACAGCGCCGTCTCGACGTCGAGGGTCGGCTCCTTTGAGACGGTTTCCGCGTTAGGCACCGCTCGACTGCTTCTCGCGCGCCTGCTCCACGCCGGTGAAGGTCCCCTCGGGGGTGCCCAGCCAGGTAAAACGGTTGAGCGGCCAGTTCAGCACAAACGCGCGGCCCACGATCTCCTCTTCCGGCACGAAACCCTTGCCCGGTTGATCCTGGTTGTAGCGAGAATCCTTGCTTTGGTAGCGATTGTCGCCCATCACCCACACCGCGTTCTCCGGAACGGTGACGTCGAAGTCGATTTTCGAGGCGCGGCTCTCCCCCGGCGGGATCACGATGTACGGCTCGTCGAGCGGGACCCCGTTCACCATCACGCGCCCCTCAGCGTCGCAGCACTGCACGCGGTCGCCCCCCACGCCGATCACGCGCTTCACGACGTATTCGTCGCTCGTGTCGGCCGCGAGTCCCACCGCCTGCAACACTTTCTCGAACCCGCTCGGCTCGCTCTCCGCACGCGGGTAGAGCCAGCCCCCCGGATCCTTGAACACGACCACGTCGCCGCGCTGCACGTCGACGAGATCCGGCACCAGCTGGTTGACCAGAATCCGGTCGTTCACCTGCAGGGTCTGCTCCATCGACACCGACGGAATATAGAAACTGCGCACCAGGAACGTCTTCAGCAGGAAGGAGACGAGGAAGGCGACGATCAAGATCACGAGGAGATCGCGCACGAACCCCAGGAACCCACCCCGCCGGCTCCGCTCTCCCGCGGTGGACACAGCCTCGCTCATGCGCGCTCCTTCAGGTGTGGGGCCGGGACGCACAGTGGGCGGCGGCCCCGAAAACTCGGGGTCAGACACTTCAGGCTCCCATACCCTGTCGGGTGGGAGCCTGAAAGCGTCACGGGCGTGTCACGCGGTGTCCGCGATCGCGCCCACAGAAAGGCGTGACTTAGGCGTCGCGCTTCTCCTTGATCTTGGCCTTCTTGCCGGTGAGGCCACGGAGGTAGTACAGCTTCGCGCGGCGCACGTCACCGCGGGTGACGACCTCGATCTTGTCGATCGCGGGCGAGTGCACGGGGAACTTACGCTCCACACCCACCTGGAAGCTGATCTTGCGGACCGTGAAGGTCTCGCGGACGCCCTCGCCGTGGCGGGAGATCACAACGCCCTGGAACACCTGAACACGCGAGCGGTTGCCCTCGACGATGTTGACGTGCACCTTGACGGTGTCGCCGGCGCGGAACTCGGGAATGTCGCTCTTGAGCGACGCGGCATCGACGTGGTCGAGCTTCTGCATGATGTTCTCTCTCTGCGCCCGCCGCAAGTCGGGACACGGATGTCAAAAAGTAAAGAGGTACAGGCTCACGGTGTGTGCGGACCCTCGCGGCAGTGCCGCACCGTGGCACAAGGATCAATTATGACACATCTTGCACGGGGTGCGCACTCGCTTGCGGCTCGGTGTGGCGCGATGTGGCGCGATGCTGGACCGGCGGGCGGCACCACTCTACACTCGGGATCATGAACGGCATGCTGGGCACCACGGGCGCGGAACAGCCACCGCGCGGCCGAGCGATGGAAACCGACGTCGCTGAAAGCTTCGATCTGCACGACCTGCATCCGGTCGACGCCCCGGGAATGACCGCACGCGACAAACGCGCGGCCTGGGCTATCGGCACCTCCGGGGCGGTCGCGTGGCTCGCGCTCGGGGCCGGCGTCGCGGCGCTCGCGCTCTATGCGTTCGCGACGGCCCCGATCGTGGCGTGGTGGGCGATGCTCTCGGCCTTCGGATAACGCGGACGGCACCCCGCCGGGCCTCGCCCTGCCCCTGATCCGCCTCCCGCGCGCCCCGATCCTGGCCCGCGCACGCTCCTGGCCCGCCCAACCGAGGCAAATTATCTAGACCGAGTCACATTCGCGCGTATTTGGCTCGGTCTAGATAATTTGCGTCGGTTTCGGTGAGGTTGGGAGTGATTCGGTGCGGTTGGGAGTGATTGGGTGAGGTGGGGAGCGGTTCGGCGCGGCTCCCGGCTCCGCCCGGACTGACTCGTGCCAGCCCCGGTGTCAGTGGGAGCTGGCATCATCGTGGGTATGGCACATCCCGAGCACCCGACCCACGCGCAGGCCCTGGCCGTTCTGCGGGAGCTCACCGGTGCCCCGGCGGCCGAGTTCCATGACGGCCAGTTCGCGGCGATCAGCGCACTCGTCGACGAGGGGCGGCGCGCACTCGTGGTGCAGCGCACCGGCTGGGGCAAGTCCGCGGTCTACTTCGTCGCCACCGCGCTGTTGCGGGCGCGCGGAGCGGGGCCCACGCTGCTCGTCTCCCCCCTGCTCGCGCTCATGCGGGATCAGGTGTCCGCCGCCGAACGCGCCGGAGTGCGCGCCGCCGCCATCAACTCGGCCACCGCCGAAGAGTGGGATGACATCGAGGGGCGGCTGGCCCGCGACGAGATCGACGTGCTCCTCGTCTCGCCCGAACGCCTCAACAATCCCCGGTTTCGGGAGCAGCAGTTGCCGGGCATCCTGGCACGAATGGGGCTGCTCGTGATCGACGAGGCGCACTGCATCTCCGACTGGGGGCACGACTTCCGCCCGGACTATCGGCGCATTGCCGCGCTGCTCGCCAGCCTGGAGCGGGATGTTCCGGTGCTCGCCACCACCGCCACGGCAAACGCCCGCGTCGTGGCGGACGTCGTCGAACAACTCGGCGAGAACGTGCTGACGCTGCGCGGCTCGCTCGCGCGAGATTCGCTGCGTCTGGGCAGCCTCACACTCCCGACGGCGCAGGCCCGCCTCGGGTGGCTCGTGTCCCATCTGCGGGATCTCACCGGGAGCGGGATCGTGTACACGCTCACCGTGTCCGCGGCGGAGGACACGGCGCTGCTCTTACGCGACGCCGGAATCAACGCCGTGGCGTACACGGGGCGCACCGATCCGGAAGAGCGCGAACGGCTCGAGAGCGCGCTGAAAAACAATGAGGTGAAGGCGCTCATCGCCACGAGCGCCCTCGGCATGGGCTTCGACAAGCCCGACCTCGGATTCGTGGTCCATCTCGGCGCCCCGTCCTCGCCCGTCGCGTACTACCAGCAGGTGGGCCGCGCGGGCCGCGGTACCGCGCACGCCGATGTGCTCCTCCTCCCCGGACCCGAGGACGCCGCGATCTGGCGCTACTTTGCGACGGCCTCGATGCCGGATCCGGAGCGAGCGGAGGCCGTGATCGCGGCCCTGGGTGCCCCGGACGGGCCACCGCTGTCGACTCCAGCGTTGGAAGCGCGCGTCGACCTCCGGCGCACGCAACTCGAGCTGCTCCTCAAAGTGCTCGACGTGGACGGCGCGGTGCGCCGGGTCGCCGGAGGCTGGGTCGCCACCGGTGCCCCCTGGCAGTATGACGCGGAACGCTATGCCCGCATCGCCGCGGCCCGTGAGGCCGAGCAGGCCGCAATGATCACTTACGAGCGCGGGGCGAGCTGCCGCATGGAACTGCTGCAACGCGAACTCGACGACCCGAGCGCCGCCCCCTGCGGGCGCTGCGACGTGTGCGCCGGAGCCTGGTATCCGAGCAAGGTATCGAACGCCGCCGCAGCGCAGGCGAGCAGCCGGATCGCACACACCGGGGTGCCAATCGAGCCGCGTGGGCAGTGGCCCACCGGTGCGGATCGCCGCGGCGTGCCCGTGAAGGGGCGCATCGCCGTGACCGAGCGCCCGGAACCCGGGCGGGTGATCGCCCGCCTCACCGACCTCGGCTGGGGCGGGCCGCTGCGCGAATTGCTCGCCACGGGCGCGCCGGATCAGGAACTCCCCGCCGCCCTCGTGCCCGCGGTGCTCGACACGCTCAAGGACTGGCCGTGGGACGACCGGCCCGTGGGCGTAATCGCCATGCCGTCGCTCACCCGGCCCCGCCTCGTGCAGAGCACCGCCGCGATGATCGCGGAGCGCGGCAGGCTCCCGCTCCTCGGCAGCCTGGGCGCCGATCCGACGCGTCCCGCCACCGGCCACGGCGGGAACAGCGCGTTCCGGCTTGCCTCGGTATGGGACCGCTTCACGCTCTCCCCCGAGCTCGCCGCCACCGTCGCCGAGGCTCCCGGGCCGCTGTTGCTCGTCGACGACCTCGTCGACAGTCGGTGGTCGCTCACCGTCGCGGCGCGCGCACTGCGCCTGGCCGGAGCACCCGCGGTGCTGCCCTTCGCGCTCGCGTCGGTGGGATAACTCCCCCGGTCACCGTTCGGCGAGCGCCGGCACCGCGAGCGCAGGTGCCGCGAGCGCCGGCACCGCAAGCTCGGGTGCCGCGAACTCAGCTCAGCTCAGCGCTGGCAACTCGGGCACCAGTACAGCTTGCGTGCGCCGAACTCCTCGAGCACGATGTTCGTGCCGCAGTTCTTGCACGGCGTTCCCTCAAGCTTGTACACCCAGTGCCGCTCGTCGCGTTCCACGAGCGCGCGCTGGTACGCCTCGCCCTCGAGCCCGTCGATCGTGATCATCTGCCCGACCGTGATCCCGGTCTCGAGCAACGCGGCCCAGTCGTCCCACAGCGCCTCAAGCACGGCGCGATCGAGCGTGTTCGCGGGGGTGTGCGGGTTGAGCCCGGCCCGGAACAGCATCTCGGCGCGGTAGACATTGCCGATCCCGGCAACGACCGACTGATCCATGAGGACCAGTCCGATCGGGGTCTTCTTCTTTCCCGCGCGTTCCACGAAGCGCGCCCGCTCCGCGGGAGTATCGGCGTTTGCGGGATCCGGCCCGAGGCGATGCACCACGGCGTCGACCTCCGCGGGGGTGAGCACCTCGCAGGCGGTGGGGCCGCGGAGATCCGCGCACACGGCGTCGTTCAGCAACCGCACGCGCACCTGCCCAACCGGCTCGGGCGGGAAACTCCCCTCGATCTCCCCGGCTTTGTCGGCCTCGGCCATGCGCACCCGAGCGCGACGCGGTGCGCCGATCGAGGTCACCGAGTCCTCGCCGTCCTGATCGACAGCGCCGCCCGGCCCCAAATTTTCCCCGGTCTGCCCCAGTTTGGAGTGCCCCGGCGTCTGCCCGTGGATCTGGATGGAGGGATCGATCCGCACGTCGCCCGCGAAGTCCCAGGCACCGTAGATGCCGAGGTGCACCCGCAGCCACTGATCCCCCGCGAACTCAAGAAACATCTGTTTCCCGACGGCCCGCGCGTCCGTCATCTCGCGGCCGCTCAACAGCGCAGCGCCCTGCGCGAAGCGCCCCTGCGGACTCGTGACCTCGGGCGAGGTGCCGACGAAGTTGACCCGGAACTGCCGCGCGATGCGGTGAACGGAATGCCCCTCAGGCACGGCTAGCTCAGCTGGTCCACGTGCTTGCCGGCGATCGCCCCCGTCTGCTCGTACTCGCCGAGCTGGGCGATGCGGCGCACGTGGCGCTCGTCACCCGGGAACGGGGTCTGCACGAACAGCTCGATGAAGCGGATCGCGTCCTCGACAGGGTGCTGGCGCGCACCGATGGAGATCACGTTCGCGTTGTTGTGCTCGCGGGCGAGTGTCGCGGTCGACTCGTTCCACACGAGCGCCGCGCGAATCCCCGCCACCTTGTTCGCGGCGATCTGCTCACCGTTGCCGGATCCGCCGAACACCACGCCCAGCGCCTCGATCCCGGCCCGCTCGTCCCGGGCCACCCCGAGCGCCGCGTTAATGCAGAAGGACGGGTAGTCGTCGAGGGCGTCGTATTCGGCGGGACCGTGGTCGATCACCTCGTGTCCGAGAGAGCTCAAGTGCTGCTGCAGCTGCTGGCTGAATTCGAGTCCGGCGTGGTCGGTGGCAACGTGGATGCGCATGGTCTCAATTCTATCCATGCGCGCCACCTGACCGCCCCCTCACGGGTTCCCGCCGATCCGCCCTCCCGCGGCGAGTTCCGCGATCAGAACTGCGGCCCGGCCGACCGGCCCCGCTTCAGCTCATAGAACCCGGGCACGCTTGCCGCGGCGACGATCCCGTCCCACAGCCGCAGCGCGGTCTCCCCCATCGGGGCGGGCGTGACCACGGGCCCGAAGAACGCCACCCCGTTCACCGAGATGATCGGCACCCCGACGTCGGGCCCCGCGATCGCCATCGCGTGATCGGTGTTCGCCCGGAGCTGCACGTCAACCGACTCATCGTTCGCGGCGTCTGCGAGCCCGGCGTCGAGGCCGAGTTCCGCGAGCGATTCCGCGATGATCGCGTCGGTGTCGGAGCGGCCACCCGGGTGGATCCGAGTGCCGAACGCCGTGTACAGCTCTCCGACAACCGACTCACCCGAGACACGGCGTGCCGCCTCGGCGACACGCCCCATCCGCAGGCCCTCCAGCTGCGCGGCGGAGTGGGAGTTTGGCGGCTGCTTCTCGTTCAGGATCGCGAGGCTGATCGGGTGCCAAGAGATCTCGAAGCCGCGCAGCTGCGCAACCTCGCTGGCCCAGCGGCTGGTCATCCAGCACCAGGGGCAGATGGGGTCGAACCAGAACTCGACCTCGGGTTTTTCGGGAATCGACTGCGCTGCGCTCATATCACCAGCCTACCCGCGGAGGACGGGCGTAGGCTGGTGATATTCGACCCATCTTCTCGACAGGAGCTGCAGTGCCAGGAACCAACCTCACCCGCGTTGAAGCCCAGGAACGCGCCCGCATCGTTGCCACCCAGCGATACGAGGTCGCGTTGGATCTCACCGTCGGCGCCGACACCTTCGCGTCCGACACGACCATCCACTTCGCCGGCCAGGAGGGTGCCGCGACGTTCATCGATCTCATCGCGGACTCCGTTGAGCGCATCGAGCTGAACGGCACGGAGATCGATCCGGCAACCGCGTTCGCGGACTCGCGCGTGCAGCTGACGAATCTCGCCGCGCAGAACAGCGTCCGGATCGTCTCGACGCAGCGCTACATGAACACGGGCGAGGGCCTGCACCGCTTCGTCGACCCCGCCGACGGCGAGGTCTACCTCTACTCCCAGTTCGAGGTGCCCGATTCGCGGCGCATGTTCCCCGTGTTCGAGCAGCCGGATCTGAAGGCCACGTTCGCGTTCACGATCACCGCGCCGGCGCGCTGGAAGGTGGTCAGCAACCAGCCGACCCCCGAGCCCACCCCCGCGGGCACCAAGGCCGCGGCGCAGGGCGCGGACTGGGCGGAGCAGGAGATCGCGACCTGGGCGTTTGAACCGACGCCCGTCATGTCGAGCTACATCACCGCACTCATCGCCGGCCCCTACACCGAGGTCCGTTCGGAGCTGACCAGCCGCGACGGCCGCACGATCCCGCTCGGGGTGTTCTGCCGGGAGTCGCTTGCCGAGTACCTCGACGCGGACTACATCTTCGACAAGACGCGCGAGGGCTTCGGTTTCTTCGAGGAACAATTCGACTACCCGTACCCGTTCGACAAGTACGACCAGCTGTTTGTCCCCGAGTACAACATGGGCGCGATGGAGAACATCGGCGCGGTGACGTTCACCGAGGCGTACGTGTTCCGCAGCCAGGTCACCGACGCGATGCGCGAACGGCGGGTCGTCACGATCCTCCACGAGCTCGCCCACATGTGGTTCGGCGATCTCGTCACCATGCGGTGGTGGAACGACCTGTGGCTCAACGAGTCCTTCGCCGAGTACATGTCCACCCTCGGCGTCGCCGAGGCGACCGAGTGGACCGAGTGCTGGACCACGTTCGCGGCGTCGGAAAAGTCCTGGGCCTACCGCCAGGATCAGCTCCCCTCCACGCACCCGATCGTCGCCGAGATCACCGATCTCGAAGACGTGCTCGTGAACTTCGACGGCATCACCTACGCGAAGGGTGCCTCGGTGCTGAAGCAGCTCGTCGCCTGGGTGGGGCGTGAGCCGTTCATGCGCGGCGTGCACGACTACTTCGTGAAGCACCACCACGCGAACACGGAGCTTCCGGATCTCCTCGCGGAGCTCGAGGCCCAGAGTGGCCGCGACCTCAGCGAGTGGTCGCGGCTGTGGCTCGAAACCGCCGGGGTCAACACGCTTCGCCCCGTCTTCGAGCTCGACGCCGACGGCCTCTACACGAGCTTCGCGATCGAGCAGACCGCGATCGAGGCGTACCCGACGATTCGGCCCCACCGCATCGCGGTTGGCCTGTACGGCGCTTCGGACGACGGCCCGGTGCGCCGGATCCGCCGTCTGGAGCTCGACATCGCCGGCACCCGCACAGAGGTGCCCGAGCTCGTCGGCGTCGCACAGCCGGAGTTGCTGCTCCTGAACGACGACGACCTCACCTACGCGAAGATCCGGTTGGACGAGCGCTCGCTGGAGACGGCGGCGGCCCAGCTGGGTGCCGTCGAGGATTCGCTGGCCCGCGCGCTCCTCTGGGGCACCCTGTGGGATGCGACCCGCGACGCGGAGTTCCCGGCCTCGCGCTTCGTCGAGATCGTGCTCGCGCACATCAGCGAGGAGGACGCCTCCACGACGCTGCGCACCGTGCTCGGCCAGCTGCTCCTCGCAGCCGCGAGCTACGTCGCTCCCGAGCGGCGCGCGGCGACGCTGGAGCGCGTCGGGGATGCGCTGTGGCGGCTCGCGGTCGACGCGGAGCCCGGCAGCGACCGCCAGTTCCAGTTCGTGAAGTCCTTCGGCCAGCTCGCGGCCACCGACGAGCAGCTCGACACCGTGCAGGGACTGTTCGACGGTTCGCTCCCGATGGACGGGCTGAACATTGACACCGACCTCGGCTGGGAGCTGCTGATCGCGCTCGCGGCCGGTGGCCGTGCCACGGCCGCGCAGATCGAGGCGCGACTCGCGGAGGATCGCACGGCGAACGGGAACCAGTCGGCGGCGCACGCCCGCGCGGCGCTCCCCACCGCCGCAGACAAGGCGGCGGCGTGGGCCTCGGTGTTCGATGACGCGAACCAGCCCAACGCGATCGTGCGCGCCACCGGCCTGGGCTTCACCCGCGCCAACGACCTCGCGCTCATCGAGCCGTACGTGGAGCGCTTCTTCGCGGCGGTGACCCCCGTCTGGGAGTCGCGCAGCTACGCGATCGCCGAGGAGCTCATCGAGGGCTTCTTCCCCGCGCCGCTTGCCGACCGCGCGCTCGCGGACGCGACCCGGGCGTGGCTGGACGCGAACGCATCGGCTCCCGCGGCGCTGCGCCGCATGATCGTCGAGCACCTCGCCGGCGTCGAGCGCGCGCTGCGCGCCCAGCAGGCGGATCAGGCGGCCTAAATGCAGGAGATCGGCGCGGCACTCAGCAGCTTTTATCGGGACTACCACACGGTGCTCAACATCGTGTTGATCGTGGTCCTCGCGATCGTGGCGAACTGGCTGCTGCGCCGACTCCTCGTCCGCACCGTCACCCAGGTGGTGCGCGGGGTGAAGAAGGTCCAGGACGTCGACACCACCTCGGAGATGTACGCCGCCCCGTATGTGAACGCTCGGGCGGTGCAGCGCACCCGCACGCTCGGGACCGTGGGGCGGCACATCATCTCCTGGGTGGTGGTCATCACCGCGATGATCCTGATCCTCGCGCAGCTGGGCGTTGACCTCGGCGCGGTGCTCACCTCCGCGGGTATCGTCGCCGCCGGGCTCGCGTTCGGGGCGCAGAACATTGTGAAGGACATCCTGAACGGCATCTTCATGGTGTTCGAGGATCAGCTGGGCGTGGGCGACGTGGTCACCATCGAGGCCGTCACCGGCACCGTGGAGGACGTCGGGATCCGGATCACCCAGGTTCGCGCGCTCGACGGAACCCTGTGGCATATCCGCAACGGCGAGATCCTGACGCTCGGCAACTCCTCGCAGGGCTGGGGCCAGGCGCTCATCGACATCACGGTGAACGCCGATCAGGATCTCACGCACGTGTCCGAGGTCACCGTCAAGGCCGCCCGCGAGCTCCTCACCTCTCCGAGGTACGCGCGCAAGGTCACCGGCGAGCCCCAGATCCTCGGCCTCGAAAGCGTGTTCGGCGACCGCGCCACCCTGCGCCTCGCCGTGCGCACCCGGCCCGAAGCCCAGTGGGAGGTGCAGCGCGGCATTCGAGCCGAGATCCTGCGCGCCTTCCGTGACGAGGGCATCGTCCTCTCCGACGAACGCCCCAACCTGCCAGGAGGCACCGCATGAGCGAGCTCACGCCCGAATCCACCCCACCCGCCCCGCGACTCACCCTCCGCTCCGGCGAATCCGGCGACGCGGTCACCGACACGGTCTGGGCGCAGGTGGGCGGCACCGACACCTTTGAGCGGATCGTGCGCGCGTTCTACCGCGGGGTGCGCGAGGACGAGATCCTCGCGCCGATGTACCCGGAGGACGACTGGGAGGGCGCGATCTGGCGCTTCCGCTCGTTCCTCGAGCAGTATTGGGGCGGCCCGACCACGTATTCTGAGCAGCGGGGGCACCCGCGGCTGCGGATGCGGCACACCCCCTTCCCCATCACCCCCGCGGCGAAGGAGCGCTGGCTGCACCACATGCACGCCGCGCTCGACGAAGTGGCGTTGCCACCGATGCACGACGTCGCATTCCGCGACTACGTGGAGCGCGCGGCCCTCGCGATGGTGAATCGCTTCGACTAGGCCTCGGGATCGAGGGTGGGCGGCGGTGCGGGATCATTCGCGGTGACGCACGTGCCGCCCGACGCGGGGTCCGTGTTGAGGATGCTCTCGGAGGCGGCCACGATTCCGCTTGCCACGTCGAACCGCTGTACCTCGGTCGCACAGGCGTCGGGGCTGGCCGCGGCGTAGAACCAGGCCTCCCCGTCGCCGGCGCGCGGATAGCCGTGCTCTTTCACCCAGACCTCGGTGCCGCGCACCGCGTCCACCCCGATCACGCGGCTGTCCCGGGGCACGTTGGTGTTGAGTTCCCCGTCGAGGAGCACGGCGACAACGCCCTGTTCCGAACGCCCCGCCAGTTCCGCCGTGTGCTCCGCCCCGCGCAGGATCCGGGTCCGAGTGAGTTCGCGGGCCTCACCATCGGCGCTCACCCCGAGCACGAAGGTCACGAACTCGTCCTCGGTATATCCCCGGTAGTGCATGGTGTGCGTGGTCTGCACGAGCCCCACGACGACGGGCGTCTCGCCGTCCATCGTGGTGGTCCACTCCTCCGCGGTGATCGCGTAGTTGTCCCGATCCGGCAGGAACTGGCCGCTTCCCAGCACCGTGTCTGCGCTCACCGTGACCGCACTGCCACCGGGAAGCTGCACGGTGCTCGCCTGCGCCGCAGCGCTCCCGGACGCGCTGGCACACCCCACGAGGGAGAGAGCCAGCGCCAGAGCACCGGCCGCGGCACACCTCACGCCGATCCCGCGCCGACTCATATGCACATCTCCGGGCCCAGGTTCTCCGTCTTGCCGTCGACGGTGATCGTCGCCTGGCCGCAGACTCGTGCGGCGGTATCTGGTTCGATCAGCATGGGCGTGTAGAGGGACTGCAGCCCGATGTCGGTGCGCGACTGTGCGCGGTCGCTCTGCGGGTCATCGAGCGGCCAGACGCGCATGCTCATCGTGTTGCCCTCGGTCTGATTGTCGTAGCGAGTCACGCGCCCCCACACGGCCATGCAGTCGTTGGAATACATCAGTTGCACGTGGACCTTGTTGTCGAGTCGCGCCTCGGATGCCGCGATCACTGCGTCGTCCCGGCACGCCGTGAGCATCGGATCGATCCCGTTCGCGGCCTCGCTGAGGTGCCGCCCGCTCCCCGGCTCGGCCGGTGCGGCCGAGTTCACTGAGCCGACGATGAGCCCGCTCGAGAGCGCCGCGGCCGCCGCCGCCCCGGCCGCGATCAGGACGGTCTGAGCCAGGGAGAAGCGGCGCGCTCCCCCGGCCTGTTCCGCGCCGGCGTCACCGGTGCCCACGAGCCCCGCGTGCTTCGGGTCGAGCGCGTTGCGCCGCGCGCGCCACTCCTTGAGATCGCCGCCGAGATCGTCCACCAGCTTCAGCACCGTATTCTCCGTGGGCAGTACACGCCCCGTGAGCGCGACCGAGATCACGCTCTTCGAGATCCCCGTGCGATCGCTCATCGCCGCGAGCGTGGGATTGCCCGCTGCGGTCCGCAGATCTCGGAGCGCTTCCGCGAACGCGGCGATCGAGTCCGCCTCCGCATCGGGACTCCTCCCCGGTTCGGGTACCGAAGTGTCCTGCATGTGTTCCTCCACCGACCTCTGTTCCAAAGTTCCGGAGCATCCGTGTTTGGAGTTCCGGAATTCGCGATACGCGCCTCACTCAGACAATAGATGGTTCCTGAGACACTCAGCGGTCCCCTCCTGCCGGATCCCACGCAGAACCTTGAATTCTCACAGCTTTCGACGGGTTCCGATATTTCGTTCGGAGCTCCGAACCGCCGAGTGTGCGGACCGTTCGGGCCGTGAGGACGCGCGGCTGCGGTGCCGGGCCGAGCACGCGGTGGCCGGTCGGGGCACCCGGTGACTGGTCAGGGACCCGGTGGCTCGTCAGGCCACGCGGTGGCCGGTCAGCGCTCCCAGCGCGCGGACGGGAGGTCGTCCGCGCGCGGCGCGTGCGCGAGCTCTCGGATCGCGGCGTCCACCGCGTCGCGACCGAGCACATACCGGGCGGGATAGTCCACCGCCTGCCCGCCGACGGTCAGATCGACGGTGCCCTCATCGCGACCGTCGGAAAACGCGAGCGCGTTGACACTGTGCGTTCCCGCGGTGGCCGTGAGGACGAACCACTCAGGCCCACCGCCGATCATGACGTCCCAGGGCCCGATCCGGTCCGCGGTGAGCGTCACGTGGAGCCCGTCGAGCGCGTCGATGTGGTCAGAAAAGTCGGCCATACCCTGATGATATTCGCCGGAGGTGCTGGCACACTAGACACATGTCAGCCCTGAACCTCGTCAATGACCCGGACGCCGACCGACTCCTCAGCGAGCACCCGTTCGCGCTCCTCGTCGGCATGCTGCTCGATCAGCAGGTCGCGATGGAGCTCGCGTTCAGCGGCCCGCTCAAGATTCAGGAGCGGCTCGGGACCGTGGACGCATCGGCACTCGCAGGAGCTGATCCCGACGACGTGATCGCCGCATTTACGCAGACGCCGGCCGTGCACCGCTACCCCGGATCCATGGCAACGCGCACCCAGGCGCTGGCGCAGGCCGTGGACACCGAGTGGGGCGGCGACGCCTCGCGAATCTGGACCGACGGCGATCCGGACGGTGCGACCGTGCTGAAGCGTTTGCAGGCACTCCCCGGCTTCGGCCCCCAGAAAGCGAAGATCTTCCTCGCCCTCCTGGGCAAACAGCTCGGCTTCTCCGGCGCGGGCTGGCGCGAGGCCGCGGCGCCCTACGGCGAGGCCGGCAGCTTCCGCAGCGTCGCCGACATCACGTCGCCCGAGACGCTCCTCAAGGTGCGCGAAACGAAACGCGTCGCGAAGGCCGCGGCCAAAGCGGCGAAGACGACGTAGCCGCCGGCGTGCACGATCTGGCACTCCGCACACTCCCGGCGTGGCGCACAGAGGAATCCACTGCGCGCCCGGTGTACGCTCGTATGGTCGCCTCCGTAGCTCAGTGGATAGAGCAACAGCCTTCTAATCTGTCGGTCGCTGGTTCGAGTCCAGCCGGGGGCACTCAGGAGAGGGGATGACGTGCACGGACCCGCAGTCCTCCGCGATCTCCCGCTCCGCGAGCTTGAGTGCTTTGGCGAGCTGAGCCAGACACTCCACTTCGGTCGGACGGCCGAGAACCTTGGCGTGTCACCGGGACGCGTGTCCCAGATGATTGCCCGGCTGGAATCGCGCGTCGGCGGGCGCTTGTTCGTGCGCACCAGTCGCCGGGTGGCCCTGAGCGAACTCGGGACGGCCCTGGCGGCCGACGCGGTGCCCGCACTCGCCCAGTTGCGCGCGGCCTTCGACGCGGCCCAGGCGGCCGCACTGACCCCCGCACGACCGCTCCGAATCGGATTCCAGTGCGCGGTGACCGAGCCCGTGGCTCGCGCGGTCGCGGCGCTGCCGCCGGGGATGACGGAGCTGATCGAACTCCCCTGGGCCGAGCCGTTCCGCCGGATATCACGCGCCGAGCTCGACGTCGCCCTCGTGCTCGCGCCCAGCCACGAACCCGGGCTCCGGACCCTGCTCGAGTTCTCCCGTCACCCCCAGTTCGTGGCGCTCGCGCACACGCATCCGCTGGCTGGGCGCTCGCGCATCGCCCCCGCCGAACTCAGCGGGATCCCGCTCGTGGGTCCGGCGCATTCCGCACCCGGCTACTGGCGTGAGGCGAATGCGCCGTCCCGGCTCAGCGACGGGACCGAACTGCACTACGTGGCCGCGGCCCGCACGCTCCCCGAAGCGCTGTCCCTCGTGATCACGCGAGGCACCGGGACCCTCATCTGCGAGGCCAGCGCCGCGTACATGCCCCGACCGGACGTCGCCTACGTGCCGCTTGACGGCGTGCCCGACTCCACGCTGCTCGCGGTGACCCGCGACGCAGGGACGCCCCACCCGCTGCTCTCGGAGTTTGTCGCGGCGCTCCGCGCGAGTGAGGCTCCGATCGCGGCCGCTACGCCTCGTCCGGACGCGAGCTTGCGCGCGCCCGCCGGCGCGTAGCGCGAGCCGCAGCCGCTGGGTGGCCGGAGCGCGCCGCGCGAGGCACCGGGCGCGTTGCTCCGGCGAGCCCCCACGCGGCGACAGCGAGCAGCCCCGCCAGCAGCATCGCGGCCCGCGGTCCGGAAACGTTCACGGCGATCCCTCCGATTGCGGACCCCACGGCGATACTCGCGTTAAACACCCCGGCCCAGATCGCCGCGGAGGCCTCCACTCGCCCCGGATCCGCCGCAGCCGTCCAGCTCTGGGTCGACACCGAAACGCCCCCGTAACCGAGCCCCCACACGACGACGAGCGCGAACACGAGGCCGGAAACTGGCTCGGAGATCGCCGCGATCCCCCAGGTCGCCGCGGCCACCGCCCCCACGGCGAGGAGCACGGCGAACCGGGGAGACCGCCCGGCGACCGCGCCAAGCACGAAGTTCCCCGCGACGCCGGCGATCCCGTAGACGAGGAGCACCCCGGCAACGGCGCTCGCCGCGATTCCAAATGCAGATTCGAGGACGGGACGCACATAGGTGTAGCCGGAGAAGTGCGCGAGCACCACGAGGCCGGTGATCGCGAGCCCCCAGGCCACCCCGGGGGTTCGCAGGACCCCGAATACCGTTCCCAGGCGCACGGATTCGGCGGCCGGCAGGGGTGGCAGCAGCGCCCGCAAGAGCACGCTGGAGACGATCCCCAACGCCGCGAGCCCCCAGAACGCGGCGCGCCACCCCGCGAACTCCGCCACCGCCGTGCCGAGCGGCACGCCGAGTACCGACGCGATCGCCACCCCTGAGAAGACGAGCGTCGTGGCACGCCCGACACGGGCACCGGAGACAAGGCGCGGCCCCAGCCCCGCGGCAAGCCCCCACACCATCCCCATCGCGATGCCCAGCAGCACGCGGGCCCCCGCGAGCGTGGCGAAGTTCGGCGCGCACGCCGTGAGCGCGTTCGCGGCCGCCAAGGCAACCATGAACCCGACCAGGATCGCGCGCCGATCCACCCGCCGCGCGAGGATCGGTGCGAGCGTCGAGACCACGGCGGCGATGAGCCCGGTGACCGTGAGCGACATTCCTGCGAGACCGTGGGAGATCTGCAGCGATGCAGCGAGCGGGCTCAGCACTCCGACGGGCATCATCTCCGAGGTCACCACGAGAAACGTGGCCCCGGTCACCGCCCATACGGGCAGGAATGAACTCCGCGTGTGCGCGGCGGTTGTGGGAACGTCAACATGCATACCCTTACTGTCGCGCGACCGCGGGATCCGGAACAATGACGATTTCGTGAAGCGGTCGTGAGCGTCGCTCAGGGATCCGCCGGGCGGTGAAGCTTGGCACGCGGCCGGCTCGATCGCCCCTCGCACACCGCGGGGTGGCCGGGTTGCACCCGGCCACCCCGCGGCGGCACGCCGGAGCGTGCCCGGTTACAGCGAGGCGAGGATCTCGCGCATCTCGGCGATCTCGGCGCTCTGGCCGTCAATCACCTGCTGCGCCAGCTCGCGGACCTCCGCGTGCTGGCCCTGAGCGAGCTCGCTCTCGGCCATATCGATCGCGCCCTCGTGATGCACGATCATGCCCTCGAGGAACAGCCGGGAGGCCTCGACCCCGGATGCCGCCTCAAGCGCCGCCATGTCCTCCTCGCCCATCATCCCGTCGTCGCCCATGCTGTGGCCGCCCATGTCTTCCGGGGCGTCGACGCCCCACTCGGTGAGCCAGCCGCGCATCTGCGCGATCTCGGGGCCCTGCGCGTCCTTCACCTGCTGGGCGAGCTCGGTCACCCGCGGGTCGATGCCGTCCTTTGCGAGGATCATGTCGGACATTTCGATGGCCTGTTCGTGATGCGGGATCATCATCGTCGTGAACATCTCGTCGCCCGCGTTTGCGGTGGTGGTGCCCGATCCCTGCTCGCTCGGGGTGCCGCTGGAGGCCGACGGGGCGGGTGCCACGTCTGATCCAGCGGTCGAGCCGGAGGCGCAGCCGGCGAGCAGCAGCACTCCCGCGACGGCGGTCGAGAGCAGCAGGGAGGTGGTCAGTCGGTGAGTCATTTCTGTGTCCATTCGTGGGTCTCTGAGTCAATGGCCCCGGGCAGGCCTCGGCGCACCGCCCACCCCGGGATGACGGAGGTGATGCAGGCGGGGCCCGCGACTCAGGTGCGACTGATGGACAGGACGATGAGTGACGGCTGCGGCGGCGGACGTACGCCCGCACAACGCACGCCGGCGGCCCGGCGCGCGACCCGCTCGGTCCAGCGGCGCAGGGGCGCGGGACCGACCATTACCGCCACGAGGACGAGCGAGAGCAGGAGCGCAAGCACGCACAGGAGATCCTGCATCCCGTGGTCGGACGGTTCCTGGCCGAGCCCGTCCGGTGCGTGCGCCGAGGGGGCGGCCGCCTGCATCACCGGTGCTGCCGGAGCGGAACCGTCGTGCGACGCACTCGCCAGCGCTGCCGACGCTGCGCCGGCCCGTGACTCGGCCGGCGCGGCACCACCGTGCGCGGCGCTCGCCGACGCGGCACCGAGCGCGGCACTCGCGGGGCTGTGGCCGGTGGAGAGCGTGTGCATCCCGAGGATCCCGGCGATGAGCAGCACCGCGAGCAGACCGGTGAGGAGCACGCCGCGCAGCCCGCCCGTGATCCCGCGCTGCATCAGTGCCATGTCCCTCCATCCCCTGAGTCTGCGGCTCACCCTATTGCGGCGGGCTGGGAATCCGTGGCGAGCCGCGGGACGGCACGGCGGACCCCAGCCGCGCGACCACACCCAGCCCAGACTTTGCACTCTGCAATGAATAGTGCATAATTGCATTCTATGAGCGAAAGTGCAGAATCGTCCGGCCGTGCGGCGAAGATGCGGCGTACCCGGATCGCGATCACGGAGCACGCCCGCAAGCTGACCGCCGAGCATGGCCTCGGCGGTTTCACGGTCGAGACGCTCTGCGAGCAGGTCGGGATCTCGCGCCGCACGTTCTTCAACTACTTCCCATCGAAAACCGAAGCCGTCATCGGCACGCCGAGCGACCCGCTCGAGAGCGACGCCGTGCAGCGCTTCGTCGCCGCGGGCACCCGGAACGGCCAGATCAGCCCCACGCTGCTCGACGAAATGGTCGAGGTAGCGATCGAGATGATGGACGAGGTCTTCGACGTCGCGGGCACCATCACGCACGTGAACCAGATCATCGCCCGGGAACCCGCCTTCATGGAGAAGTTCCTGAGCGACTCCGAGGAGATCCATCGGCAGTTCGCTGCGTTGATCGCCGAGCGCGAAGGGCTCGCCCCGGACGATCCGCGCGTCGGACTCGCGATCCAGGTGCTTGGCGCGATGCTCCACTCGACGGCGCACGCATTCTTCGACGCACGGAGCACCGGCAGCATCGGCCCCCGACTGCGCGACACGCTCGCCCGCACGCGTGAGCTCTTCACCGGAACCGACCCAGCTGATCCGACTGAATCTGCTGAACCGACTGAACCGACTGAACCGACTGACCCGACTGACCCGGTCACGTCGGCCCGCTAACCTCCCCCTTCCGTTCCCAGCGTCTCCGGTCCGCCCCTCGGCGCACCGGCGGCGCGCCGACCCCGAAAGCAGTCCACACCGCATGAACACCGTCGCCCCCGCGGGCGCACCCGCCGCCCCGCTGCTCCTCACGCAGCGCCGGATCTGGATCATCTTCTCCGCGCTCATCGCCGGAATGATGCTCTCGAGCCTCGACCAGACCATCGTCTCGACCGCCATGCCCACGATCGTGGGCCAGCTCGGCGGCGTCGAGCACCAGGCCTGGATCACCACCGCGTACCTCCTCGCGACGACGATCGTGATGCCGATCTACGGCAAATTCGGCGACGTGCTCGGCCGTCGCACCCTGTTCCTGATCGCGATCGCGCTCTTCACCATCGCCTCCGTGGGTGCCGCGCTCGCCCCCGATTTCACCTGGTTCGTGGCATTCCGCGCCATGCAGGGCCTCGGCGGTGGCGGGCTCATGATCCTCTCGCAGGCGATCATCGCCGACATCGTGCCGGCCTCCGAGCGCGGCAAGTACATGGGGCCTCTGGGCGCGATCTTCGGCCTCTCCGCCGTCGCCGGACCGCTCCTCGGTGGTTTCTTCGTCGATCACATGACCTGGCAGTGGGCGTTCTACATCAACATCCCCGTCGGGATCGCGGCGTTCGCGATCGCCTGGTTTGCCCTGACGCTGCCGAGCAAGAAGGCGGAGAAGAAGATCGACATCCTCGGGGTCGTGACCCTCTCGATCGCGACGACCTGCCTGATCTTCTTCACCGACTTCGGCGGTAGCAAGGACCACGGCTGGGGTGCCCTGGAGACGTGGCTGTGGGGTGGCGGGCTGATCCTCGCCGCACTCGCGTTCATCCTCGTCGAGGCGCGCGCGGAGGATCCGATCATCCCGCTCAGCCTCTTCAAGAACCCGATCTTCATCAACGCGACCGCCATTGGCTTCACCCTCGGCCTCGGCATGTTCTCGGCCATCGCCTTCGTTCCGACGTTCCTGCAGATGTCTTCCGGGGCGTCCGCCGCGGCCTCCGGACTCCTGATGCTCCCGATGATGGCCGGCATGATGGGCACTTCGATCTGGTCGGGGATCATGATCACCAAGCGCCAGAAGTACAAGGCCTACCCGATCGTCGGCACGCTCGTCACGGCCGCCGCGATGACGGCGATGACGACACTCACCGCGGCCACCCCGATCTGGCTGATCTGCGTGTACCTGTTCGTGTTCGGTGCGGGCCTCGGCCTCATCATGCAGGTTGTGGTCCTCGTGGTGCAGAACGCCGTGGACCCCGGCATGGTGGGCACCGCGACCAGCACGAACAACTACTTCCGGGAGGTCGGCGCATCCCTCGGCGTGGCGATCTTCGGCGCGATGTTCACGAATCGCCTCAGCGAGAGCCTCAGCGACGTGTTCGCCGGCGCGGGGGTACCCAACGCCCAGGACGCGGTCGCCACGATCGACCCGCAGAAGCTTTCCGAGATGCCCGATGCGATCCGTGACGGCGTCGTGAACGCCTACGCGGACTCGCTCGCGCCCGTGTTCTGGTACCTCATCCCCTTCATCCTGATCGCGTTTGTGCTCGCGCTCTTCCTGAAGCAGATCCCGCTCTCGGACGAGTCCGGGATGGTGGCGCGCGGCGAGGCGATCGGCGGTGCTGAGGCGGAGGCGCTCGAGTCCGCCGAACGCGCGACGCGCACCGGGACCCGCGAGGCCCCCACGGGGCCGGTGGACGTCACCCGCGGATAGCACGAGGGCTCGGGGAGGCGCTCAGGCCTCTCCGAGCTCTTCGAGCACGCGCCGTGCGAGCTGGAACGCCGTGTTCGCGGCCGGCACCCCGCAGTACAGCCCGGCCTGCAGAATCACCTCCTTGATTTCCGCGACCGTGAGCCCGTTTCGGCGCGCAGCACGCACGTGCATCTCGAACTCGTCGTGGTGCCCCAGCGCGATCATCGCCGTCAACACGGCCACGGAGCGCGACTTCCGGTCGAGCCCCGGCCGCGACCAGATGTCGCCCCAGGCGGTGCGGGTGATGAAGTCCTGAAAGTCGGCGGTGAAATCGGTGATGGCGGCGTTCGCCCGATCCACGTGCGCGTCAGAGAGCACCTCGCGGCGCACCCGCATCCCCCGTTCGACGCGCTCCGCGTCGCTGAGCCCCGATGGCCCCCGCCCGACCCCGGTCATCGCCCCGCCTCCGCGAAAAAGTCCTGCAGCGCCGCCGTCACGGCCGCGGCCTGCTCGGCCGGCGGCTGGTGCGCGGCACCCGCGATCATCACCTTGCGGCCGCGCGGCACCCCGGCAACGATCTCGTCCTGACGCGGCTCCGGGGCGACGGTGTCGAACTCGCCGCCCATCGCGAGGATCGGAACGCTGATCTCGCCGAGCCGCGAGCGGAGGTCGTAGCCACCCAGCGCCTCCGCGCAACGGGCATACCCCTCGTCGGAGACCGCCTGGAGCTCGCGCAGGATCCGCCCCGTGAGCTCGGGCTCGTTCGCAATCGAATCCGGCGCGAACCACGCTTTCGCGGACGCCGCCACGAGCGCCGAGGTCGACTGTTCTCGGACCAGCGCGGCGCGGGCGTTCCAGTGCTCCGCGGTGCCGAGCGACGCGGCAGAGGCCACGCTCGCGACCCCCGCGAACAGCGCGGGGTGCCGGAGCGCGAGCGTGAGTCCGAGCGCGCCACCGATCGAAACGCCCGCGTACCGCACCCCGCCGCGATCAGACTCCTGGATGGCGACCGCGACCGCGTCGGCGAGTTCCTCGAGTGTGAAGGGGTCGGCAGGGACGGGTGCGCGACCGTGGCCCGGCAGCACGAGCAGGGCGACCCGGGCGTCGCGGGACAGCACGGGGGCCACCCGCTCCCAAATCAATGGGCCGGTCCCGAGCGAGTGCGCGAGCACCACGAGCGGGGCGTCGGCGGGGCCGGTGGGCGTGGTCAACGCGATCTGCGGCAGGGTCATGTGGTCTCCTGGGAGGGGTGAGAAATACCTTCGGTGAGTTGGGCGGCCAGGCCGAGATACTGCGCCGGATCGAGCAGCGCCGCCACGTCGATCCCGGCTTCGGCGAGCCCGGGCTCGACGCGGAGCAGGCTGGCGAGGTCGTTCCCGGGCCCGCCGTGCCCCCGCTGCCCCGCGGCGCGAACGATCTCGCGCACGCGCTCAGCCCCGAGCACGGGACCGAGCACAATTGCGAGCCGCTCGGCGACGATCAGCCCGTCCGTGAGCGCGAGATTGCGGGACACGGCCCCGGTATCCACCCGCAGCCCGGACACGAGCCGCAGCGCCTGCGCCGCCGCCCCGCGGGTGAGCCGCAGGAGTTCGCGCAGCGTCGGCCACTCGGCGTGCCAGGCCCCGTCGGGGCGCTCGTCCCCGGCCAGCGCTGACGCGAGGTGCAGCGTGGCCGCGAGCTGCGGGGCGCGCAGCGCCGCGGAACGGACCAGCACCGCCCCCGCGGGGTTCCGCTTTTGCGGCATGGCGGAGGACCCCCCGGCGGCGCCCTCCGCGAGCTCCCCGATCTCGGTGCGGCTCAGCGTCGCGACGTCGCTCGCGAGCACGCCGAGCGCGTCGACGACCTGGGTGAGCGCGTCGGCCAGCTCGGTGACGGGCCAGCGGACCGTGTGCCAGGGCGCGTCGGGGGCCGCGAGCGTGAGCTCCGCCGCGTACGCTGCGACGAGCGCGCTGACGGTGCCCGGCACCGCCGATCCGGCACCGCGGGCGATCTCCGCGAACGACGCGAGCGTGCCTCCGGCCCCGCCCAGCTGGGCGGGCAACTCCGGCAACAGCGCGTCGAGCCGATCGGCCGCGCGCCGGATCCCGCGCAGCCAGCCGCTCGCCCGCAACCCCATCGTGGTGGGGACGGCGTGCTGCGTGAGGGTGCGCGCGGCGGCAACGGTGCCCCGATGCTCGCGCACGAAGTCGGTGAGGGCGCGCTCCGTGTTCCGCACATCGGCGAGGATCAGGGCACCGGATTGCCGGGCCACCAGCATGAGCGCCGAGTCGAGGATGTCCTGGCTCGTGGCCCCGCGGTGCACCCAGGTGCGGCACTCAGGCGACACGCGCTCGGTGAGCACCGCCACCAGCGGGATGACCGGATTGCCACCGTTCGCCGACCCGGCAACAACGTCCACAAGCGGCGGATCCGGCACCGTACACGGCTCCCCGGGACCGGCCCAGCCGAACCGCTCCGAGACCTCCGTGACCGCGGCGCGCGGCGCGACTCCGACGCCGCCCCAGGCGCGCACCAGCGCCGTCTCCGCGGCGACCAGCGCACCGAATACCGCCGCGTCAGCCAGCTCAGCGCCGACGCCGGCGCTGACGGGCGACAGCAGCCCGGCGTCGAATGCGGGCGCGTCGGTCGACGGGCGCGGAAGGTCAGTAGGCAAGGAACACGGTCTCCCGCTCGCCCTGCAGACGGATGTCATGGCGCAGGTGCCCGTCGGGCGTGCGGGTCGCAACGAGCGTCGCGCGATCCGCTTCGGACAGCGCGGAGAGCAACGGGTCGGCGGCGAGCGCGGCGGTGTGCTCCGGCAGGTAGATGCGGGTGTGCAGCTTATCGGGGAGGCCGCGAGCGTAGACGATCGTCGCAAAGAATGGCGCCTCCCCCGAGACGGAGCCCGGGTTGCGCGTCCAAAACTCAAAGTGGCCCTCGTCGCTCGTGAACGCGCGCCCGAATCCGGTGAAGCTGTGATCGTCGCGGCGGAAGGTCCCGCGAGCGCGCGGCACCGTGCCGTCGGTGTCGGCCGCGAAGATCTCGACGATGGAATCGGGGATCGGATGGCCATGCCCGTCAACCACCGTGCCGCTGAGCAGGATCGCACCTGGCGAGTGCGGGAAGGCGATCTCGTGTTTCTTGGGGAATGTGGTGCCGTAGGCGAAGAAGGGGCCCACCGTTTGCCCCGGGGTGGCCTCGTGGGTGCGCTCGGGAACCGGCGCGGTGCGGGATGCTGCGGGGGTCATCAGTGATCGCCTTCCTCGGGTTCGAACCAGGTCGCGTCGGGGCCGTCGAGCACGATGTCGAATCGGTACCCCATGGAGAATTCCGGAACGGTGAGTTCGTGGTCGTAGCTGCTGATCAGACGGTCTCGATCCTTCTGATCCCGGATCGTATGGTAAATCGGGTCCAGGGGGAAGAGCGGGTCCCCCGGGAAGTACATCTGCGTCACGATGCGCTGCGTGAAGGACCGCCCGAACACGGAGAAGTGAATATGCGCGGGGCGCCAGGCGTTCACGTGGTTCTTCCAGGGGTAGGGTCCCGGTTTGATCGTGGTGAACGTGTATTCTCCGCGGTCGTTCGTGATGGCGCGGCCCGCCCCTGTGAAGTTCGGGTCGAGCGGCGCGGGGTGCTGGTCGCGCTGGTGAATGTAGCGGCCGGCGGAGTTGGCCTGCCAGATCTCGATGAGCTGGTTGGCCTGCGGCCGCCCCCACGAATCGAGCAGCCGACCGGTCACGGTGATTCGTTCCCCGAGCGGTTCTCCGGAGTGCTGCAGGGTGAGGTCGGATTCGATGGCGGCCACGTCGCGCTGGCCGTAGGCCGGCGACCACAGCTCGATCGTCTCCGGGTTGACGAGCTGCAGATTCTTCGTGGGGTGGCGCAGCAGGCTTGAGCGGTACGGGGGGAAGTCCATGATCGTGCGCGGCAGGGATTCCCCTGCGGCGACACGGCGCGCCTGCTCCGCGTGCAGCGCCTCGATTTCGGCGGTGATCTCCGCCTGGGATGCTTGATCCGGTGCCGCGAGCAGCGTCTCGGGTGCGGCGGCCGGGGTCGGCGCGTCAGCCATGCGGGGTCTCCTTCGACGTGATCCTGAGGGACTCCCAGCGTCCCACCGGGCGGGCGCGATCCCGGCGGCGACTCCCACTCACTGGGAGTCTGGTCCGCGGCTCAGCCCGCGCGGAGATCCTGGAGCAGTTCGCGCGCGGTCTGCTGCACGATGGCGGCGAGCCGCCGCTCATCCGCGCGCTCGAGCGTCACGACGAGGCCGAGCGCGATCGGCGGCAGCCCGGCCACCGGCGGCAACGCGACCGCGACCGAGATGTTCCCGAGGGTCATCTCCTCCTGCGTCAGCGCATAGCCGCGCTCGCGGGTGCGCGTGAGTTCCCGGCGCAGCGGCCCCTCCGCGGTGATCGAGAACCGGGTCTCGCGCTCGCGCGGCACCGCGAAGTACCGCACCAGCCACGGCTCCTCCTGCGCGGCGAGGAGCGCGCGCCCCACCCCGGTGGTGTGCAGCGGCCCGCGGCCCCCGGCCCGGCTCACCGTCGGGATCGACATCCGTCCGGTCACCCGCCCCACGTAGATCGCGCTCGCCGCCGCCGGGTCGTCGCCGTCGAGCACGGCGAGATGGACGTTCTCCCCCGTGGCTTCGTAGAGCCGCACCATGTGCGGGATTGCGCGCTCGCGGAGTCGGAGCGAAAGCGGGGAGAGCTCCCCCAGCTCCCACAATCGTGCCCCCACCGCGTAGCGCTGCCCGGGCAGCCGCACGAGCATCCCGCGCTGCACCAGCGCGGCGAGCAGCCGGTGCAGCGTGGAGGAGGCGAGCCCCGTGTGCGCGGCGAGTTCTCCCGCGCCGAGCTCCGGGTCGTCCTCGGTGAAGCAGGACAGCACGGCGAGCGCGCGGTCGAGGATGCCCTCGCCGGGCGACGTTCCAGCGGTCATGGCTGCGTCCTCCTCGGTACTGCGATCGAGAATACCCCGTGGCATGCTGGGCGCATGGCGAATTCACCGAGCGGCGACAGTGTCGTGGAGCGCGTCGTCCGCGTGCTCGAGACGTTCACCCCGGATCGCACCGTGCAGCGTGTCAGCGAGATCGGCCGTCACGCCGCGCTCCCGTCCTCGACGGCGCATCGCCTGGTCGATGAGCTGGTCGCCGCCGGCCTCCTGGAACGCGATGAAGAGCAGCGGGTGCGGCTGGGGTTGCGGCTGTGGGAGCTGGCCCTTCGCGGCTCCACCGTGCTCCGACTGCGGCAGGCCGCACTGCCCGCGATGGAACGGGTGCAGGCCATCGTGCGGCAGCACACGCAGCTCGCCGTGCTCGAACACGACGAGACACTGTTCATCGAGCGGCTCTCGCACCCGGAGGCCGGCGCAAACATCGCCCGCGTCGCCGGGCGGCTCCCCCTCCACGCGTCCTCCGCGGGTCTCACGCTGCTGGCCTTCGCCGCACCGGAGGTGCGAGATCGGGTGCTCGCGGCACCGCTGCCCCGGCTCGGCCCGAGGACCCCCACGGAGCCCGAACAGCTGCGACGCACGCTGGCGGAGATTCGGCGTACCGGGCACGTCGTGGCTCCGGGCTCCGTCGAGGGGGTCTCCACCGGGGTCGCCGTCCCCGTGCGCGACGCGGGCACGGTCGTTGCCGCGGTGTCCGTCATACTTCCTCGGGGCGCCGACCCCGGGCCCGCACGTGCTGCGCTCCAGGCCGCAGCCGGGGAGATCGAGGCGGAGCTTCGCCAGACGCGAGCATGAGCCCGCGGGAGGGCGAGCCTTCCCGTTGAATGGGATTTCGGGGCGGTAGTTCTCGGGCCCCGGGCACACTAGCCAGCACAGCCGTGGCCCGAATCACAGGAGACTCCCACCCATGACCGTAGAACGCACCCGCGTCGCCATTGTCGGCGCCGGCCCCGCAGGACTGTTCCTCTCGCACCTGCTCGCCGAGATCGGGATCGACTCCGTCGTACTTGACCAGCGCAGCCGCAGCGAGATCGAATCGACGATCCGGGCGGGAATTCTGGAGCAGGGCACCGTCGAGCTTCTCGACCGGATCCCGGGGAGCCGCGCGCGCACGGTCGGGCACCGCCACGACGGCATCCAGCTCCGCTTCGCGGGCGAGGGGCACCGGATCGATTTTCCCGGATCGGTGGGCCGCAGCGTCTGGCTCTACCCCCAGCACGAGGTGTTGCAGGACCTGATCGCGGCGAGACTCGCGGCGGGCCAGGACCTCCGCTTCGGTGCGACCGTGACCGCCGTCACGGGGGTAGACAGCGAGACGCCGCGGGTCACGGGCACGACCGCGGACGGAACCCCCTTCGAACTCCTCGCCGACTTCGTGGTCGGTGCCGACGGGTCCCGCAGCGTGGTGCGCCCGGTGGTCACGGGATCGTCGACGGGGGGATATTTCCGGGAGTACCCGTTCGCCTGGTTCGGGATCCTGTGCGAAGCCCCGCCGAGCGCAGACGAGTTGATCTACAGCAACGCTCCCGAGGGGTTCGCGCTCATCAGCCAACGCTCCGAGACCGTGCAGCGCATGTACTTCCAGTGTGACCCCCACATCGACGCCGACGCGCTGAGTGAGGCCCAGCTCTGGGACACGCTCCAGGCCTGCGTCCCGGGGACGACGCTCACGGAGGGGCCCATCTTCCAGCGCGACGTGCTGCGGTTCCGCAGCTTCGTGGCCCACGAGCTCCGCCGTGGCCGTGCCGCCCTCGTCGGCGACGCCGCACACACCGTCCCTCCGACCGGAGCGAAGGGCATGAACCTCGCCATCGCCGACGTGGTGCTGCTCGCGCGGGCGCTCGAGGAGTGGCTCGGCCACGGTCGCACCGAGCTGATCGACGCCTACCCCGAGACCGCGTCGCGCCGAATCTGGAAGGCGCAGCACTTCTCCTGGTGGATGACCAGCATGCTCCACGCCGCGCCGGATGCGAGCGAGTTCGACCGGCTGCGGCAGCTCGGCGAGCTGCGGTCGGTCGTCGAGTCCGAAGCGGGTCGCACGTACCTCGCAGAGGCCTACACCGGGTGGCCGCTCGAAACCGGCCTCACAGCTCCCGTGGGCTAACCTGCCCGGATGAGCCTTCGCCCCGGTGCCGCCGCGCCCTCCACTCCGCCCGCGGCGCGCTGGGTGGGAGCGCTCAGGGTCGCCAGCGCGGCACTGGTGCTCGCAACGCTCGGGATCGTGTACGGCCTCAACGCGGCAGGCGGGGACCCGCGGGTCGCGCACACCTTCGGCTACTTCACCAACCTCACGAACCTGCTCGCGAGCCTGGTGATGCTCGCCGCCGGCCTCGCCACGCTCCGCGGTCGCCCGAGCGGAACGCCACTGACGACCGCCCGCGCGGCCGCCGCGAGCTGCCTCATCATCGTGGGACTCGTCTACAACCTCATCGTCCCGGGCACCGGCACCGCCCCGCCGTGGGCGAGCGTGATCCTGCACGCGGCGTTCCCCATGCTCGTGCTGCTCGATTGGCTGCTCGTCGCCGACCGGCCGCGGCTGCCCTGGCGCACGCTGTGGTGGGTGCTCCCGTACCCCCTGGCCTGGCTTGCCGTGACGCTCCTTCGCGGCGCCACCGAGGGCTGGGTGCCGTACGGCTTCCTCGTGCCGAGCCGCGGCGCTCCGGCGATCGCATGGACCTCGGCAGGGCTCGTCGCCGCGCTCCTCGCTGCCGCGGCGCTCGTCTGGGCGGGGCAGCGCATCCCCCACCGGGCTAGACTCGTCGGGTGACTGACTCCGCACGCCTCAAGCTCCCCTTCGAGGTGTGGGCCCTCGTTGCCGGCGGGTTCACCGTGGCCCTCGGCTACGGCGTCGTCGCCCCCGCGATCCCGCAGTTCGCCCTCGAATTCGGCGTCTCCGCCTTCGCGGCGTCCGCGATCGTCAGCGCCTTTGCGCTGATGCGACTCGTGGGCGCCCCGCTGGCCGGGTGGGCGGTCGGCAAACTCGGAGAACGCCGCACCTACACGATCGGCATTCTGATCGTGGCGGGATCAACGGGGGCCACCGCGCTCGCGGCCAACTACCCGCAGTTCCTGATCCTCCGCGGCGTCGGGGGCATCGGCTCCGCCATGTTCTCCGTCGCGGCGACCGCGCTCATCATCAAGGTCAGTCCCCCGCTCGCTCGCGGGCGAGTCGCGAGCCTGAACGCGGCCGGCTTCCTGCTCGGCGGGCTGCTCGGCCCGGTGTTTGGCGGTGTCGTTGCTGGCTTCGGCCTGCGCGCCCCCTTCGTGTTCTACTTCTTCACGCTGCTCGTCGCCGCCACCGTCGTCGCGATCGCGCTGCGCCAGTCACGGGCGGCCGGGCACCCCATCGGAGACGACGCACTCGCGCCCAGCATGTCGCTCAGCCACGCGCTGCGCATCCCCCAGTACCGGGCGCTCTTGACGTCAGTGTTCGCCTTCGGCTGGGCCTCGTTCGGCGTGCGGGTGTCATTGATCCCCATCTTTATCGCGGTGGCGTTCCAGGGCAATGCGGCGGTCGCGGCGTGGATTCTCGCGGCCTACGCCGCGGGCAACGCCGTCCTCATCTTCCCCTCCGGCCGCTGGAGCGACACACTCGGGCGCAAGCCCATGCTCATCATCGGGATGACGACCCTGACCGCGAGCTACCTCGTGTTTCCCGCCTCACCGAACCTCTGGTTGGCGGCCGTCGTCATGTTCATCGCGGGCGCCGGATCGGCGCTCGTGAACCCGGGACAGCAGGCCGTCCTCGCGGACGTCCTCGGTCAGCGCCGCGGCGGCAACGTCGTATCCACCTACTCGATGACCAGTGATTTGGGCGGGGTGCTCGGACCGCTGTTCGCCGGAGCGATCGTCGATTTCGCCGGATTCGGGTGGGCGTTTGGCCTCACCGGCGCGCTCCTCGGCGTTGCCGGGATTGCCTGGCTCGTGGTCCCGGATTCACGCCGCCTGGGCACCACGGAATCCGTCGACTAACGGGGGCTACCCCTCGAGGTCGTCCACGCCCGGCATCCAGCTCAGCCCGGGTTTCCCCCACCCGTTCTTGCGCTGCGCCTTCTGCGCGCCACGACTTTCCGGGTGGATCAGGCGGTCCACGTAGAGCAACCCGCTCAGGTGGTCGAACTCGTGCTGCAGGATCCGCGCGAACCACCCGCTGGCCTGGATCTCGAACGGCGTCCCCTCAATGTCCTGCGCCCGCAGCAGGGCGCGCGGGGAGCGGCGCAGCGCGAAGCGCTCGCCGGGGAAGGACAGGCAGCCCTCCACCTCGTCATCCCCGGGCAAGCCGGGCTCGGGCGGCGAGATCCACAGCTCCGGGTTGATGGCGACGCCCTGCGCCGGAGCCTCGTCCTGATCGTCGTACATCCACACGAAGACGCGCTTCCCCACGCCGACCTGCGGGGCCGCGAGCCCCACGCCCGGGGCCGCAACCGTGGTCTCGAACATATCGTCGACCAGGGTACGCAGCGCCGCATCGAACTCGGTCACCGGCTCGGCCGGGCGGTGCAGGACGGGGTCGCCAGAAATCACGATGGGAAGCACAGACATGGTCTTCATTCTAGAGCGTGCCCCGGATCCGGTCCGCAGCGCCCGATAGACTAGGGCGGTTGCCGGGCGGCCCCGCCCGCCACGCCCCGCAGTGAGAGGACCGCCGCAATGTCGTCAACCCCCGCAACGCAGATCGTGTGGATCGATTGTGAAATGACGGGTCTCGATGTGGACCGCGACGGGCTCTGCGAGATCGCGGTGATCGTCACGGATTTCGATCTCACGCCCCTCGACCCCGGCTTCGAGATCGTCATCAACCCGGGCCCCGAGGCGCTCGCGAACATGAACGACTTCGTGCGGAACATGCACACCACGTCGGGGCTCCTCCCCAGCATCGAGCAGGGTGCCACGCTCGAAGAGGCGGAGGCGCAGGTGATCGACTACCTCGCACGCCTGGTTCCCGGCCCCCGCCGGCCGCTCGTGGCGGGCAACACGATCGGCATGGATCGCCGGTTCATCGCCAAGTACCTGCCGAATCTCGAGGAGCGACTGCACTACCGCAGCATCGACGTCTCCACGATCAAGGAGCTGAGCCGGCGCTGGTACACAGCCGCCTACTCGGCCTCCCCCGAGAAGCACGGAGGTCACCGCGCCCTCGCGGACATCGCCGAGTCGATCCAGGAACTCGCCTATTTCCGCGACGCGGTCATGGTCGCGCAGCCCGGCCCAGACAAGGCCGAGGCGAAGGGGTTCGCTGAGTGCGCAACCGAGCGGTTCGCGCCGCTCGTTTCCGGCGTGAACGCAGCCGACTCGGACACCGCCGGCGCGACCGATGCCTCCGAGGAGGCCACCGCGGCCGAGTAAGTCCCCGGCTACGCCGCTGGGTCGTCGGCGCGACCCCACGCGATCGCAATGAGCCGACGCAGCACACCCAGATCGATATCGTCGAGGGTGCGCACGTACACGCACCCCGCCCCCTCGGTGTAGCGGCCCAGCTCGGGCAGCAGTGCCGCTCCCTCCGGAAGGTCTTTCAGGCCATACAGCGAGAGCTGCGCCTTGCGCGGCGAAAACCCGGTCTTCATCCACTCGCCGCGTGTGCGCGGGTTCGCCGGCGACACATAATGGTATCTGCCGTAGCCCACGATAGACGGCCCCCACATCACGGGCGCCTCGCCGGTCACCTCGTGGAAGATCTCGGCGAGGGCGAGTCCATCCGCGCGACGGCGGGCCGGGGTCGCCGCGTCGAGGAACGCGTGCACGTCGGCGTCGGTGGGCTGGGTCTTCGGTGCGCTGGCCATGCGCCCATTCTGCCCCAGCTCGGGCCGCCGCGGCAGCGCCTCCTCGAAAAACAGAAATCCCCCGCCGAAGCGGGGGATTTCATCCGGGTGGCTAACGGGACTTGAACCCGCGACCACCGGCACCACAAGCCGGTGCTCTACCAACTGAGCTATAGCCACCATGCGACCTGCATCCGCCGGGGCGAACGAGGCAACTCTACGATCATAACCCATGCCGGCTCCCGTCCGCGAACCGGCGCGTCACCCCGGGTGTGCCGCGGCGGCGGCACACCCATTCTCCGCGGGATCGGCACGTCCACCCAACACACTCCCCCGCTCGCCCCCGCTTCTGTGTAGGGTGAAAGTATGCTCGTCATGCCGCACGAAGAGTTCGAGGCCCTCGTCGCCGATGGCCTCGATTCGCTGCACGACGACATGCTCGCGCAGCTCGACAATGTCATCTTCCTCGTCGAGGATCGCCCCGAGGACGGCAGCGACATTCTGGGCGTCTACGAGGGCTTCTCGCTCGCCGAGCGGAACGTGTACGGCTACGGCGAGGAGCCGGATCGGATCATCCTGTTTCGGGAGAACCTCCTGGGCCACTGCGCGGATCACGAGGAGCTGGTGCACGAGATCCGCGTGACCCTGGTGCACGAGATCGCGCACTTCTACGGGCTCACCGAGGAACGCATCCACGAACTCGGGTGGGGGTAGCCGTGATGACCGAGACGCAGGCCGGCCGCGCGGAGGACGTCAGAGTGTCACCTGACCATGGGTGGCAGACCGTCGTGTGGGACGACCCGGTCAACCTCATGTCGTACGTGTCGTACGTCTTCCACACCTATTTCGGATTCGACCAGGGGCGCGCGGAGGAACTGATGCTCCAGGTGCACCATCAGGGTCGCGCGGTGGTTGCGGAGGGCGGCCGTGAGGCCATGGAAATGCATGTCGAAGCCATGCACGGCTACGGCCTGTGGGCAACCGTCCGAGAAGCGGGGGCATCATGAGACTCCAACCCCGCGTCGACGGGCTCCGAATCCTCTTCGAGGCCGACGAGGCGGCGATGCTCGATCAACTCATCACGCAGCTCGTGGAGCTGCTCCAGAGCCACAGCGGCACCGCGCTCGACCCGGACCCCCTGTTTGCGAGCCTCGAGGTCGGGGGCTCCGAGGAGCTGCCACACGATCCCGCGCTGGCCCGCCTGTTCCCGGACGCCTATGAGGCGAGCGACGAGTCGTCGTCGTTCCGGCGCGTCACCGAGCAGGGGCTCCTGAACCGGAAGCTGCACGACGCCACCCAGGTGACGACCGCGCTCGGAGTGGGCGACGGAAGTGCCGCAGCGGAGACGATTTCGGTCGATATCTCGCGGACCACGCTGCCGGCGTGGGTGCGCACCATCACCGCGCTCAGGCTCGCGATCGCCGCCCGCATCGGCCTCGACGAGCCCGAGGACCGGCTCCGGCTTCTTGCGGAAGAGGACACCCGCGGCACCGTGCTCGTGTTCGACTGGCTAGCGGCGATCCTCGAGTCGGTGCTCACCATTATGACGGCCCCCGCGTCGGATGACGCTGCCGACGAAGATCCCGACGCTTCCTAGGCGGGATCCTGGAGGGAGCGCGGGTCCACCACGTCCTCTCGCGCGGTCAACAGGCTCGCAGACGTGATCCCCGCCGCGCCGAAGCGTCCCCGGAGTTCGTCGACGGTCTGATCGACCGCGCGCCAGTCATCGTCATCGCTCCACAGCGCTGCCGGATCGCTGCCCGCGGGGGCGAGCTGCTCCGCTCGCACCCCGATGAGGCGTACCGGGCGGGTGCTCCCGAGCGCGGTGAAGAGTTCGCGCGCGGTCTGATAGATCCGCTGCGTGGAGTTCGTTGACTCCGTGAGGGTGCGGGATCGTGTCACGGTTTCGAAACTCTCCCACCGCACCTTGATCGCGACCGTCCGCGCCTCGAGCTGAGCCGCGCGCAGGCGCTCCCCCGTTCGGGTTGCGAGCCGCAGCAGTTCGCGCTCCAGGAATGCGGGATCGTTCACGTCTCGCGCAAAGGTTTCCTCGTGGCCGATACTTTTCTCGGTGCGCGTCGTTTCGACCGCGCGCGCGTCGCGGCCGTGGGCCAGCTCGTGCAGGCGCCGCGCGCTCGCGGTGCCCACGATCCGGGTCAGAGATGACAGCGGTTCGCGGGCCAGATCCGCGACGGTGTGGATGGCGCGCGATTTCAGGCTCCGCGCCGTGGCCGCCCCCACACCCCACATTGCCTCGACGGGGAGCCCGTGGAGGAACTCGATCGTCCGCTCCGGGGGGATCTCGAGCACTCCGTCGGGCTTCGCGCGCTGCGAGGCGAGCTTCGCCACGAACTTCGTAGCGGCGAGCCCGACCGACGCGGGTAACCCGGTCCGCTCGCGAATGCGCTCACGGATCGCACGTGCGATCTCGGCCGGGCTCCCGAAAAGTTTCAGCGAGCCGGAGACGTCAAGGAATGCTTCGTCGATGCTGAGCGGTTCCACGAGCGGTGTGAACTCTTGGAACACCGCCATCACCTCGCGTGAGGCCCGACGGTACTTTTCGAAGGTGGGCGGAATCAGCACGAGTTCCGGGCACAACTGCTTGGCGCGGCCGACCGGCATCGCGGAGCGCACGCCATAGCGACGTGCCTCGTAGCTGGCGCTCGAGACCACGGAACGTGCGGTGTCGTGTGCGGCGGCCACCGGCCGCCCCACCAGTTCGGGCCGATCCAGCAGCTCCACCGAGACGAAAAAGGAGTCCATGTCGACGTGCAGCATTGAGGCCACGGACCGCTGAGACTCCACCATCCCACTATTGCACCACACACCACTGACGTTTTCGTGCGCGGTGCACGGGGGCGGTCTGGTGACACTCAACGCCCGAGCCGGTGCAGCACGTCGTCCACAGCTCTGGTTGAGCATCCCCGAGTGCGAAGTTACTCACATCTGGCGAGCTGGCCCTCGGATGAGCCTCGTCCCCTGTCAAGATCGGCCGCACACATACATACTCGGGAGCGTGATGCAATTGACTGAAGCACAGACCTGGGCGGCTCTCGGCATGCTGACCGCCACGGTGCTCGGCATGTTGACCTTTTCCACCCGGACGATGACCCGCACCATGACGTTCCTCGTGGACGGGATCCGCGGCGCACTGGACGGACTCCGGGGCGAAATGGACGGACTCCGGGGCGTCGTGGAGGGCCTGGGACAGCGCATCGATCGCATCGGGGAGGAGTTCAGACGCGAGAATGACGAATTCCGAAGCGAGATCAGACGCGAGAATGACGGACTCCGAAGCGAGATCAGACGAGAGCTGGATGGAGTCCGTGAGGAGATCACCGCGCTGCGCGAGGCCGACTCCCTCACGCGAACAAGAATCACTGAGCTGCATGACGCGACGGTCCAGCTCCGGGGCGACGTGAACACCCTCACGCATCGCGTCACGTTCCTGGAGCAGAGCATGACCGAGGGCTTCGCGAGCGTCGAACGGCGTTTCGCACAGATCGGCGGGTGATTGAGGCAGCGCGACGCAGCAGGCACCGCACGTGCCTCACGTGCGGTGCCTGCTGCGTGCGTTCACGCGCCGTGGGTCGGGACTACGCGCCCGCACGCTCCAGCACGAGCTCGCGCACGCGCGCGGCGTCGGCCTGGCCGCGCATCGCTTTCATCACGGAGCCGATGATGGCGCCGGCGGCCTGCACCTTGCCGTCGCGGATCTTCGCGAGGACGTCGGGCTGTTCGGCAAGCGCCGCGTCGACGGCAGCGATGAGCGCCCCGTCATCGGACACGATGGCGAGACCCCGGGCCGCGACGATCTCCGCGGCGGTGCCCTCGCCGTCGATGATCCCCTGGATCACCTGGCGGGCGAGCTTGTCGTTCAGCGTCCCCTCGTCGACCAGGGCCACCACGGAGGCGATCTGCTCCGGGGTGATGAGCTCGGTCGGGACCGCGCTGCGCTCGTTCGCGATGCGGGCAATCTCGCCGGTCCACCACTTGCGTGCGGCCTGCGCGGGCACGCCCGCGGCGACGGTCGCTTCGATCGCGCCCACGAGTCCGGCGTTCACCACGTCCTGGAACTCCAGGGTCGAGAACTGCCATTCGGCGATCAGGCGACGGCGGCGCAGCGTCGGGTGCTCGGGCAGCTGGGCCCGCAGTTCCTCGACGAGCTCGCGCGACGGCGTGAGCGGCGCGAGATCGGGCTCCGGGAAGTACCGGTAGTCGTCCGCGTCGCTCTTCGGACGGCCGGGAGAGGTCTCCCCCGTGTCCTCGTGCCAGTGCCGCGTCTCCTGCGTGATCGAGCCGCCGTCGGCGAGGATCCGCGCCTGGCGCTGGATCTCGAAGCGTACGGCCCGCTCGATCGAGCGCAGCGAGTTCACGTTCTTCGTCTCGGTGCGCGTGCCGAGCACGCTCATTCCGGCATCCTCGTTGCCGCGCGGACGCAGCGACACGTTCGCGTCGCAGCGCAGGTTTCCGCGCTCCATCCGCGCGTCCGAAATGCCGAGCGCCGTGACGAGCTCCCGGATGGTGGCGACGTAGGCCGATGCGATCTCGGGGGTGTCCGCTTCGCCGCCGAAGATCGGGCGCGTGACGATCTCGACGAGCGGCACGCCGGCGCGGTTGTAGTCGACGAGCGAGTACTCGGCACCCTGGATCCGGCCGGTCGAACCGCCCATGTGGTTCAGCTTGCCGGCGTCTTCTTCCATATGGGCGCGCTCGATCGGCACGTGCACCACCCGGCCGGAGGCGAGTTCGATCTCCACGGATCCGTCGTGCGCGATCGGATCGTCGAGCTGCGAGATCTGGTAGTTCTTCGCCATGTCCGGGTAGAAGTAGTTCTTCCGGGCGAATCCTGACACCTCCGCGATCTCACAGCCGAGGGCGAGGCCCAGGCTGATCGAGTAGCGGACCGCCTGCTCGTTGACCACCGGCAGTGCGCCGGGCAGGCCGAGGCAGACCGGGGTGAGATTGGTGTTCGGTTCCGCGCCGAAGGTGTTCGGGGCGGCGGAGAACATCTTGGTCGCCGTGTTGAGCTCGACGTGCACCTCGAGCCCGATCACGGGCTCGAAACGCTCGAGCGCCTCGGCGTAGTCCATCAGCTTGGTCTTCGGTGCCATTACGCGCCCGCCTTCCCGGTCAGTGCCCCGACAAGGGACGGGGCCTGCGCCCAGAACGGAGCCGCATCGCGGTCGGCGATGAGCTGCTCGATTGCCGCGCCCGCGCGGTACAGGCGGGCGTCCTCGAACGCGGGGGCCATCAGCTGCAGGCCGACCGGCAGGCCGTCCTCGCTCGCGGTGCCAATCGGCAGGCTCAGCCCGGGAATGCCCGCGAGGTTGGCGGGGATCGTGGTGGCATCGTTCAGGTAGTCCTGCATCGGATCGCCGCCGTGCGTGCCGAGCGTCCACGCCGTCGTCGGTGCGGTCGGTGATGCGATCACGTCGACCTGTGCAAACGCCGCGGCGAAGTCGCGCTGGATCAGCGTGCGCACCTGCTGGGCGCTGCGGTAGTAGGCATCGTACGAGCCCGCGGAGAGCGCGTAGGTGCCCAGGATGATCCGGCGCTTGACCTCGGCCCCGAAGCCGGCCGCGCGCGTCTCGCTCATGACGCCCTCGACCGTGCCGCCGCCCTCGGGCGTGACGCGGAGGCCGAAGCGCACCGAATCGTACTTGGCGAGGTTGCTGGAGGCTTCTGCGGGGAGAATCAGGTAGTACGCGGACACCGCGTACTCAAAGTGCGGCGCGTCGATCTCAACGATCTCCGCCCCCTGGGCCTCGAGCAGTGCCAGCGCCTCGTCGAAGCGTGCCTTGACTCCCGGCTGCACGCCGTCGATCATGAGCTGCTTGACCACGCCGACGCGGAGCCCACGCAGGCTCGCCGGGTCCGCGCCGCTCCGTGCCGCCGCGGCCATGGAGGGCCAGGCGAAGTCGAGCGAGGTCGAGTCGTGCCAGTCGTGTCCGGCGACCACATCGTGGAGGAGAGCCGTGTCAAGCACGGTGCGCGCGCACGGGCCGATCTGGTCGAGCGAGGACGCAAGCGCGATCGCGCCGTAGCGGCTCACGCCGCCATAGGTGGGCTTCGCACCCACCGTCCCGGTGAGCGCGGCAGGCTGACGGATCGAGCCGCCCGTGTCCGAGCCGAGCGCGAGCGGCGCTTCGAACGCCCCGACCGCGACCGCAGAGCCGCCCCCGGAGCCACCCGGCACCCGGGTCGGGTCCCAGTGATTGTGGGTGGGGCCGTAGGCGGAGTTCTCGGTGGCCGAGCCCATCGCGAACTCGTCCATATTGGTCTTGCCGATGTTCACGAGGCCGGCGGCGCGGGCCTTCGCGACGGCGGTCGCATCAAACGGTGAGCGGTAGCCCTCGAGAATCTTCGAGCCCGAGGTCGACGGCATGTCGGTGGTGACCAGCACGTCCTTGATCGCGAGCGGTACGCCGGCGAGCTCGCCGAGCTGCTCTCCTGCGCTGCGGCGCTCGTCGATCGCTCGGGCCGCTGCGAGCGAACCCTCCGCGTCGGTGGCCAGGAACGCGTGCAGCTCCCCATCGACCGCGGCGATCCGATCGAGGTGAGCCTGCGTGGCCTCGACCGAGGACACCTCGCCCGCGGCGAGCTTCGCCGCGAGCTCGGCGGCGGTCAGCTGAATCAGCTCGCTCATTACTGTTCCTCTCCCAGGATCGATGAGACGCGGAACATGTGATCCGTCGTTTCCGGCGCGTTCGCGAGCGCCTGCTCGCGGGTGAGCACATCGGTGATCTCGTCGGCTCGCGTCACGTTGTTCAGCGGGATCGGGTGACTCGTCGCGGGCACGTCCGCGCGTACGACCTCGCTCACCTTCGCGACGTTGGTCAGGATCGAGCCAAGCTCGGTCGTGAACAGGTCTACTTCGGTGTCGGTCAGCGCGATTCGGGCGAGGCCCGCGAGATGCTGCACGGTCTCGGCCGTGATCTCACCGCTCGGGGCGGTGTGATCGGCCGCAGAGGTTTCAGGCATGCTGCTCCATCATGGCTTCGGGGTGGTTCTCAGACCTCACCATCTTAGCGAGCGGCCACCGAGAACCCGGCCCCCTAGACCGGGAGGAACGCGGCGTTGACCTCCCCGGTCACGCTCGTGGTCGCCTCCGGATCAAAGCGGCGCTCGGGGCCCGGCTCCAAATCGAGCGCGGAGAGCTCCACCCAGACCACGTGCGGGCTGCGGGCTGACTCGAAGAAGTAGCGCCGGTCGCTCAGATCGGCGACCGTGCGCCAGCGCGTGGTCGAGACGTTTGGGCGCACCGGATCGGCGGTCCCAAACGGGGCGGACGCGTTGCGAATCACGCTGAACGCGAAGGCCGCCGCCTCGCGGGCGCTCGTCGTGTGCGGCAGCCGCGCCGAGTAGAACGCGGCGCGGGCGAAGCGATCCGGCGAATCGGTGCCGCCCGGGAGCGGGGCCTCGCCGCCGAGCCCGGCATAGCGGCGCTCAAGTTCCAGCTGCTCGTCGTAGGCGGGCGAATTCGCCATCACCGTGAACTCGGCACCGTGATGCACGATCATCTCCCCGGCGATGAACTCGATGATCGCGGAATCGCCGCTGGGGTCGGCGAGGGCAAGGTGACCGGTCCCCGGCTTGCCGCCGATCGAGAGCGGGATGATCTGCACGCGGCTGTCGGTCAGCCAGGCCACGGCGCTGGCCACGTTTGCGAAGCGGTCAAGCAGGCACTGAATCGCCTGGGCGAGGTTCAGGCCGGGGCGGCTCTCGTCGCGCACCCCGTAGTCGGACTCGGCGAGGTAGAGCCCGCTCACCTGCAGCCCGGTCTCGTTCATCCCATCGACGGCGATCTCTCCGTACATGAGTGAGACGATGCTGCCGTACTCCGCCGTCCAGGTGAAGGAGCCGGGAGCCCCCGGGGCGCTCTCACGCTCCGCCCCGCGCGGCCGCGCCGCGAGCACGGTTCGGGTTTCCTCGAACCAATCCATGCTGCGCCCAACCAGCACGTTCCCTGCGCCGGGACTCCCGGCCGAAGACCACACAAATCGCGTACACATGCTTTCACCATAGCGTGCTCAGGCGCTGAACGGGGCGGGCATTTCGGTGCGGCTGCCGTCGCGGTTCCAGAGCCCCGAGCACCCCCGCCGGTGGCTTCCGACCAGGTGCACGTCGGCGATCCCCAGGGCCGTCATCAGCGCATAGACGGTGGTCGGTCCGACAAATCGGAACCCCCGTCGCTTCAGATCCCGCGCGAGCGCGTGGGACTCCGGCGACGTGGCGGGCACGTCCGCGTCGGTCAGCGGCGCGGGGGATCGTTCCGGCATGTACGACCACACCAGCTCCGGCAGCGTGGGCCCGCCCTCGTCCGCAAGCCTGAGCGTCGCTTGCGCGTTCGTGATCGTCGCCTGCACCTTCAAGCGGTTCCGAATGATCTCGGGGTCTGCGAGCAGTCGCGCCACATCGGAAGCGTCGTACCGCGCAATCCGGGCCGGATCGAAGCCGTCAAAGGCCGCACGGAATCCTTCCCGCTTGCGCAGCACCGTCAGCCAGGACAGTCCCGACTGAAACGCCTCAAGCGTGAGCCGCTCGAACACCCCGGTCTCGTCCGTGACCGGCATTCCCCACTCCTCGTCGTAGTACCCGGTGAGGAGCGGATCTTGCGCCGCCCAGGCGGCTCGGTGCAGTGGGGACGGCGGCGGCGTATCCACAAGCGTCATGCGTGTTCCCTTCGGTTCGCCCCGGTGGGTGGTGGTAGATCGGCGGTTCCAGAGTAGTCAGCTCCGCCAGCCTCGCGGGGTGCCCCTGGTGATCTGTGGACAACTCCCGCGAAGCTCCGTCTCTCCCAGCGTGTGCGCTACTCCCCGAGGGCGAGCGCCGCCGGGCCCTCGGTCACGAGAATCGCGAACTGGGCGGCATCGAGCACCGGAATTCCCAGCTCCTCCGCCTTTGCAAGTTTCGAGCCGGCACCGGGGCCCGCGGCCACGAAATCGGTCTTCTTCGAGACACTCGAGGCCGCCTTCCCGCCGGCCTGCAGGATCGCCTCCTTCGCGCCGTCGCGGGTGAACCCGTCGAGCGCGCCCGTCGCGACGATCGTGAGTCCCGTGAGCACGCCCCCCGCCGCCTCCGCAGCGCCCGGACCGGGATGCCCCGGGGTGGCCCACTGCACGCCTGCCGCGGTCCAGCGCGTCACGATGTCCTGGTGCCAGTCCACCGCGAACCAGTCCGCCAGCGACTCCGCGATCGTCGCGCCCACGCCATCGACCTGCGCCAGCTCCTCCGGGCTCGCCGCGCGGATCGCGTCGAGCGACCCAAACCAGTCCGCGAGCGCGCGGGCCGCGACGGGGCCGACGTGCCGAATGTTCAGCGACACGAGGAGACGCCACAGCGGCTTGGTGCGGGCGCGTTCCAGCTCCGCGAGGAACGTTTCCGCGTCCTTCGACGGGGTGACCACGCGATGGTTTTTCGTGAGCCCGCGCTGCCGCCGTTCGCCGGCCGTCAGCCCCTCGGCCTCCGGCGGGTACTCCCACGTGACCCGCTGGAACGGCGCACGTCGCACCAGCTCGCCCGTGTCCGGGTCGGTTTTCTGCTCGCCGGTCTCCGCGTCGCGCACGATCACCTCGATGGGCACGATCTGCTCGAGCGTGAGATCGAAGAGGCCGGCCTCGGTGCGCAGCGGCGGGGTCTCGGGGACCTCCGGCTGGGTCAGCGCGGCCGCCGTGATCTCCCCGAGCACTTCGATGTCGAGCGCGCCGCGGGAGCCAATGTGCTCCACCCGGCCGCGCACCTGTGCGGGGCAGTTTTCGGCGTTCGGGCAGCGCAGATCGATGTCGCCCTCTTTCATCGCGCGCAGGGCCGTGCCGCATTCGGGGCACGCCTCGGGCATGCGCCACTCCGTCTCGCTCCCATCCCGGAGCTCCAGCACCGCGCCGAGCACCTCGGGGATCACGTCGCCGGCCTTGCGCAGCACGACGGTGTCCCCGATGAGCACACCCTTCGCCGCGACAACCTGCTGGTTGTGGAGCGTCGCCTGACGCACCGTGGAGCCGGCGACCTTCACGGGCGCCATGACCGCGTACGGGGTCGCGCGGCCGGTACGCCCCACGCCGACGCGAATATCGAGCAGGCGGGTGTGCACCTCCTCCGGCGGGTACTTAAACGCGATCGCCCAGCGCGGCGCGCGACTGGTCTCCCCGAGCTCGGCGTGCAGCGCCAGCTCGTCAACCTTCACGACGATGCCGTCGATCTCGTGCTCCACATCGTGGCGATGCGCCCCGCGATCCTCGATGAACGCCACGACCTCCTCGACGGTGTCGAAGATGCGCGAGTGCGGGGAAACCGGGAGCCCCCACTCCCCCAGGAAGCGATAGGCGTCCGACTGGTTCTCGAAGCTCGGGTGATCCCAGGCACCGATGCCGTGCACGTAGAGCGACAGCCGGGCCAGGCGCTCGCGCATCAGCGCGAGATCGGCCGGGGTCTTGTTGTCGGCCCGCTGCCGGAGGCTGCCCGCGGCCGTGTTGCGGGCGTTCGCGAACTCCGGGTACCGCACGGGGATCTGATCCTCCGTCTTACCTTTGGCGCGCTGATCCGCCGCGAACTCGGCCTGCAGCTCGTGCTGCCGCTCGTTCAGCCAGGCGAAGTCCGCGCCGCGGAGGAAGACCTCCCCACGGGCCTCGAAAAACTCCGGGATCCCCTCGCCCACCAGGCGGCGCGGGATCGCGGGGATGAGGTCCACGTTCTCCGTGATGTTCTCCCCGACCCGCCCGTCACCCCGCGTCGTCGCCGTTTCGAGCACGCCGTTCCGGTACGCCAAGCTGATCGCGAGACCGTCAATCTTCAGCTCCGACAGCCACCGCACGGGCCGCCCCGCGGCCCCGCGCGTCTTCTCCGCCCACTCGCGGAACTCGTCAAGCGAGAACACGTTGTCGAGGCTGAGCAGCCGCTCCGCATGCTCGTGCTCCGGGAAGCCCGCGGAAACCACCGCGGCCCCGACCTCGCGCGTCGGGCTGTCCTGCCCCGCGAGTTCGGGGAACGCGCGCTCGATCGCCTCGAGCCGGTGGAACAGCACGTCGTACTCGGCGTCTGAGACGAGGCTGGCCCCCTCGGAGTAGTACGCGCGGCGCAGCCGCTCGATCTCGACGGTCAGGCGTGTCGCCTCGTCCCGTGCCGACGCGAAGTCGGCGGGCAGTTCGGCGGAGTCTGGAGCAGGATTGGGAGTCACCCTCACATTGTACGAGCGGCCTCAGACAGGAGCGGGCGAACGCTCCGTGCGCTCCGTGCGCGCCGTGCGCTACGCGGGGGCCGGAGCGTCGGCGAGCGCGCGATCGATCGTGAACTGCCCCAGCACGCGGGTGCCCATGTACAGCACCGCGGTCTGTCCGGGCGCCACACCGAACAACGGCTCGGCGTGTTCCAGGTCGATATCGACAACGATCTCGTGCGTGGCGTCGGCGCGATGCTGTTCGGTCCGCTCTTCCTCACGGATCGGAACCAGACGCGCGGTCGCGGGGACCGGCTCGGCGTGGGCGCGGATCTGCACGTCGCAGCGGAACGTCTCGCTCGGATCGAAGCCCGGCTCCCCCGCCCAACTAAACCGTCCGCCCGCGATCCGGGAAATCGCGAGGCGATCCTTCGGCCCCACCACCACCTGATTGGACACTGGCCGGATCGAGAGCACGTAGCGCGGCTTGCCGTCCTCGGCAGGACGACCCAGCTGCAAACCGCGACGCTGCCCGACGGTGTAGCCGTGCGCGCCGTCGTGGGTCCCCACGACGGCCCCGGCCTCATCGAGAATCTCCCCGGGCTCGCGCGACACGTGATCCGAGAGCCAGCCGCGCGTGTCGCCGTCGGGGATGAAGCAAATATCGTGGCTATCCGGCTTCTGCGCCACCTGGATCCCGCGCTCCGCGGCCTCCGCGCGCACGAGCTCTTTGGAGGGCGTGTCGCCGAGCGGGAAGTAGCAGTGGGCGAGCTGGCGTTCCGTGAGGACGCCGAGCACATACGACTGATCCTTCGACCAGGCGCTCGCCCGGTGCAGCTGGCGCCCCTGGGGACCGTCGAGGATCGTCGCGTAGTGGCCCGTGGCGACGGCGTCGAAGCCGAGGGCGATCGCTTTGTCGAGCAACGCCGCGAACTTGATCTTTTCGTTGCAGCGCATGCAGGGATTCGGGGTGCGTCCGGCCGCGTATTCGGAGATGAAGTCGTCGACGACGTCCTCCCGGAACCGTTCGCTCAGATCCCACACGTAGTACGGAATGCCGAGCAGATTCGCGGCACGCCGGGCGTCCATCGCGTCTTCGATCGTGCAGCATCCGCGCGAGCCCGTCCGGATCGTTCCCGGCATCCGACTCAGTGCGAGGTGCACGCCCACTACTTCGTGCCCGGCCTCGACCGCGCGCGCAGCAGCAACCGCGGAGTCGACACCCCCACTCATTGCCGCCAGAACTTTCACCCGAATAGTCTAGGCCAGTCCGGCTGAACGCGCCCGCGCAATCGCGTCCGGCAGCGCGGCAAGCAGGCGCTCGATCTCCTCGGCGCGGGTGTCCGCGCTCAACGTGAATCGGAGCGCCCCCGCAGCGTCGTCCTCGGGAAGCCCCATGGCGCGCAGCACATGGGAGGTCTCCGCGACACCGGCCTGGCAGGCCGAGCCCACGGAGACCGAGACACCGGCCGCGTCCAGGAGGAAGACCAGGGAGTCACCCTGGCAGCCGGGGAACGTGAAGTGCGCATTCCCGGGCGCGCGCTCGGGCCCGGGTGCCGGGCCGCGCAGCACGGCCTCCGGATCGATCGATCGAATCCCCGCGATCAGTGTGTCGCGGAGTGTCGTCACTGCGGCGGTGTGCGCGGTCGTCGGGTGCCGATCCGACCCCACGGCGCGCCGCATCGCGGCGGCGAAGGCCACCGCCCCCGCGACGTCTTGGGTGCCGGATCGGCCACGCTGTTGCGTGCCGCCGTGCAGGATCGGGTCGACGGTGGTCCGCCGGCCGAGCACGAGGGCCCCGACCCCGACGGGGCCACCGATCTTGTGCGCGGAGACGCTCAGCACCGCGGCGCCGGAGCGGGCGAAATCAACCGGAACCTGTCCGAGCGCGGCGACCGCGTCCACGTGACTCGGAATCCCGGCGTCCGCCGCGATCCCGCACAGCTCCGCGACGGGCTGGATCGTCCCCACCTCGTTGTTCACCCACAGGAATGAGAGCAGCGCGACCTGATCCGGTCCGGCCGCCGCGATCGCGCTGCGGAGCGTGTCGGGGGTGAGCCGGCCCGCGCCGTCGATGGGCAGCCACACGAGCCGCGCCCCTTGCGTGTCCCGCAGCCATTCCGCCGCCTCGACCGTGGCGTGATGCTCACCCTCGGCGACGAGGATCACGGGCCCGGCACCGGCGCGGCGACGGGCCCAGTACAGCCCTTTGATCCCGAGATTCACCGACTCGGTGCCGCCCGCGGTGAGGATCAGCTCCGCGTGATCGCAGCCGAGGGCGGCCGCGATCTCGGCCCGGGCCTCCTCGAGCGTTTCGCTGGCGCGCTGCCCGTGCCCGTGCGTCGAGGCGGGGTTTCCGACGACCTGCAGGGCCTCGAGGTACGCGGCGGCGACCTCCGCAGACATGGGCGAGGTCGCCGCGTGATCCAGATAGGCGCGGGGTTCGGTCACGGGATCCCGCCTAGTAGAGCAGGTTCGCGAGCCGTCCGCGAGCCGCGATGACCCGGGGATCGGCGACGCCAACGACCTCGAACAGCTCGAGCAGGCGCTCGCGGATCGCCGGCCGCGCCTCGGCATCGCTCGCCGCAAAGAGGTCGAGGACCCGCAGGAACGCGTCCTCGATGTGGCCACCCGAGAGGTCCAGGTCCGCGACCGCGAGCTGTTCGGCGACCCCGGTGGGGGCGGCCGCAGCCGCGGCGCGGATCTCCTCCGCACCACGTCCCGCGAGGCGCTGCAGGAGCCGCATCTGCACGAGTGCCGCGCGAGCAGCCGCATCCGCGGGGGCTTTGGCGAGCACGGCTTCCCACTCGCGCACCGCGCCATCGAAGTCACCGCGTTCCGCGGCCTCGACCGCCGCGACGTGCGCGGCCGGGATTTCGGGTTCGGCGGGAGCTTCGGGGGCGTCATCAGGCCCGGCATCCGGTGCGGCGACCTGCCCCGTGACCCCGTGCTGCTCCGCGAGCTGGAGCAGCTGAGCGAACACCTCGCGGATTTGCGCCTCGGGCTGCGCACCCTGGAAGAGCGGTACCGGGCGCCCCGCCACCAGCGCGACGACCGTCGGGATGGCTTGGGCCTGGAAGGCCTGCACGAGGCCCGGGTTCGCGTCGGCGTCGACGCGAGCGAGCAGCACCCGGCCGCCGAACTCGCGGGTCACCCGCGCGAGGACAGGGCTCAGTTCCCGTGACGGCTCGCTCCACTCGGCGTGGAGATCGACCACCACCGGGACCACCGTGGACAGCTGGGCCGCCTGTTCGAAGCTCGCATCGGTGACGTCCATCACGAGTGACGGCACGTCCACGACGCGGCTCTCCCCCGGACCACCCGCGGGTGCCCCCGCAGGGGTGCCCGCGGGGGCCTGGGCTTTCGCGGCAAGGTGGCTGAGATCCACGCCGCCGCCGGGAATTCGTTCGGGCATCTGCTGGGCCATCGTTAGTTCCTCACTCCTACGAGCTCGCTCGTCACACCGAGGAGCTCAATCTTCGCGTCTTCGGACTTGCTCGGCACGAAGAACAGCATCTGATGTGCCACCTCCTGCACCAGGCGCTCCTGCTCCCCCGTCAGGCCGGACAGCGCGGTCACGGAGTCCTTCGCCTGCGGCTTGTACCGACCGCCGTCCGCGTCCACAATCTGTTCCTCGATCACGGTCGTCGCCACGAGGGCACCGCCGGCACCCGTGGAGAGCGCGACCGGCTTGGCATCGCCCTGGCGCGCGGTCACCGAGTACTTCATCGTCTGCCCCTTGGCATCCGATTCCGCCTGAGACTGCGCGGTGCGCGCCTTGCCATAGTTCTCGAGCAGTGTGTCGGTGCCCAGGTCGAACAGCTGCGCCGGTTCCGCGTCCGCACCGTCCTGTAGCAGCGTCGCGTACGCGGCACCCACCTGCGCGGGCGGCAGCGCGAGCGTTTCGATGTCGTTCGACAGGAGCGCCGTGCCGTCCTCAGCGGGCGCGGCCTGCGGCATCGAGATTCCGCCGCGCAGCGCAACCACGCGCGACACGAGGTAGTTCTCGTGCGGGGACTGCTGCGTCATCAGGAGGGCCAGGGAGGGTGAGGCGATCTCGACCGCTTCCTCTCCCTCGGCGGGCACCGCCGTCGCGCCCGAGGTCGAAGCTACCGTGATGAACAAGGTGCGCGGCCAGCCTTCCGTGCTCTGCACCAGCTCGTAGTCGAGCTCCTCGTCGGTGATCCGTGGCGGGATCACCGGGTACTCCGGAACCGCTGCCCGGATCGTGTAGTTCGCCGTCCGCTGCGCGAGCGCGTCGCCCGTGAACCGGTCCGCGAGGGCCGTGGCGTCAAGCGAGTCATCGCCGGACATCGCCGTCTCCGAGACGTCCGCAATGATCCGCTTCAGCTGCCCATCAGTCACCGGCACCGGCGCGATGGCCGACGGGCTGGTCGTTGGGGCCTCCTCCGTCACCTCCGGCGCGGCGGCCTGCGGCCAGTAGCTCGGGGAGCACCCGGTGAGGCCGAGCGCGACCGTCAGGCCGACGGCCGGGAACGCCGCGCGCCGGATCCAGCGCGGCGGGCGGGTCGATGATGCCCGCAGCTCGGCCCGACCGGGCTGCGCCGAAGACTCGCTGGGCTCAGCGGCGGGCGGGGCCGTCCGGGTACGACGTGAGCGGCCGCCACCCAGCGCGTTACGGATGCCCTGCAGCGGGCCGCGGCGTCCGCGCCGGGGCCCCAGGCCGCGCCGGTCGTGATCGACGGCGAGAAGGTAGAGCACGCCTCCGATGAGCGCCAATGCGCCACCGCCCACGAGCAGCGGGCCCGCCCACGGGGTGTTGCGATCCTGCGCCCACACGAGGGAGATCTGTTCCGGTGCCGGCTGCATCCCGTCCGAGGCAATCAACACTGACTGCTCCTCGGTCAGCGCCACGGGGACCCGCAGGGTCTCGGGCTCGACTCCGCTCCCCGATTCGTCGATGGCGCGTTCCTCGAGCCAGAGGTCGCTGCCGCGCGGATCAATTCCGGATTCGGCGAGTTCGGCGTTCGCGGGATCGGCGGGGTCTGCGGGTGCCTCCTCGCTCCCCTCTGTGGTGACCGCGGCGACGGGAACGCTCTGGAGCGCCTTCGCGGCGCTGTCGACGTCGAGCCGCGTGTGTGCGAACGGTGCGACCCACGCGTCCACGTCGCGCGTGGCACCCGTCGCGACGAATGCCTGCTGCCCCTGCACGACCACATTTGCCTGCCCGGGCACCTTCGCGAATTCGGCCCCGTTCACGACGGCGAAGCCGGCCTCCGAGGTGGTTTCGACGGGGTAACTGATCTCCGCGGGCCCGGCCAGGAATGTACGCTGGCCAATCCCCAAGATCAACAGCACGCCGGACAGTACAAGCGTCGCAATCGCAAGCACGTATCGCACGTGAGCTCCTCACATTGGTTCTTCCATAACCGGGTGCGCATCAGGTACTCAATTCTCCGTGCGCAAACGGGTGTTCAGCGTTCAACGCTACCGGAGCTTTCCGAATGTGACATGCGTACAGCCCCGGATTCCGTTCATCCCCTGCAGATTTGCCCCACAGCGGGTCGGGTTGTGAACTATCATGGACCCCTACATGCCCGGGCCGCTACTCCTTGCTGCGTCGCGCCCGCGGGAGGTCCCCGTTTTGAGATTCCGGAGCGCACGTGTCCGAAGCAGTTCAGCCATTCACCCCTGCCTTCCGCGGCTATAACCGCGAGGAAGTCGACGAACGCGTCACGGCGCTCACGAGCCACATCAGTTCCCTGCAGTCGCACATCGAGTCGCTGCAGGTTGCGCATCAGGAAGCCACGGGGATCGGCCAGGAACAGCGTCAGCTGATCGCGGAACTGCAGGAACAAGTGGCCGAGCTGGGTGCCAGCGGGTATTCGGGACTCGGACTCCGGGTCGAGAAGAGCTTGCAGGTTGCGGAGGATCACGCACAGCGCCTCATGGCCCAGGCGGATCTCGACGCGGAGAAGCTGCGGCGTTCCTCTGAGGCGGAGAGCGCGCGCGTATTGAGCGCCGCGCAGGCCCGTGCCGACGAGCTGCTCCGCTCGGCGACCGAACAGGCCGAGGTGCTCGTCTCCGGTGCCCGCACCGATACGGCGCAGCAGGACGCGGTGGCGAATGCGGAGCGCGAGCGGCTGTGGGAAGAAGCGCGTCGTGCCGCCGAGCTGACGCGCAGCTCATCCGAGCGCGAGGCGCACACGCAGCTGGAGGGGGCGAAGCGCACGGCACAGGCAACCCTCGCTGCCGCACAGGCTGAGGCCGATCGGCTGACGGCCGAGGCCCGCGCCGCCGCCGAAGAACTGCGCGCGGTCACCGAACAGCAATCCGTTGCTCTTGCGCGTCAGCAGGAGGAGAGCGAGCGTGAGGCCGAGCTTGAGCGCGCGCGGCTCGTTCGCGAAGGCGAGCGCGCCCGCGCCGAGTTCGAGGCCAAGCGCCAGCGCGAGGAAGCGGAGCTGGAGGAGCGCTTCACGGAACGTTCGCGCACGCTCGAAGCGGAGATCGACGCGCAGCGCCGCGCCCTCACGACGGAAATGGAGACCCTGCGCGGACGCATCGCACAGGAGCGCGCCGACCACGACGAAGCGCTCAGCACCGAGCGCGCCCAGCACGACCGCCGCATCGCCTTCGAACAGCAGACGCATCTGGACCGCAGCGCACAGGAGCGCACGGAACACGAGGCCGCGATCGCGCGCGAGCTCGAGGCGCACCGTGCGGAGCTCGCGACGCTGAGCGATCAGGCCAGCCGGGAGCAGGAACTCCTCACCGCGCGCGCCAGCCAGCAACGGGCCGACGATCGCGCTCAGCTTGACGCCGAGCTGGCGGCGGCGCGGGAACAGCAGGACGCCCTCCTCAGCGGCGAGCTCGAGGCCCACCGGAACCGCATCGCGAGCGAGCGGGAGACCCACGAGGCAGACATCGCCCGTGAGCGCGGTGCCCACGACGACGCGGTGCGGGCCGAAACCCTGGCGCACGAGGTCCGGCTGCGCGACGAGCAGGAGGCACACGCGGCACGCCTGGCCACCGAGCTCGCCACCCACCAGGATGCGCTGACGCGCGAGCGCGCCGCACACGAGGATCGCATCGCGGCCGAGAGCGAGGCGCACGAGCAGCGCCTCGCCGCCGAGCGGGCGGAGCACGACACCGCGCTCACCACGGAGCGGGCCGAGCACGACGCCGCGCTCGCCACGGAGCGGGCCGCACACGACACTGCACTCGCCACCGAGCGGGCCGAGCACGACGCCGCGCTCGCTACGGAGCGCGCCGCGCACGACACGAACCTCACGAACGAGTCCGAGGCCCACGTTCAGCGCATCCAGACCGAACGGGCGGCACACGAAAGCCGAATCGGCCAGGAACTTGCCACCCATCAGGACCGGCTGATCGCTGAGTGGGACACCCACCGTGCCCAGATCGACGCGGAGCGGACCGCGCACGAGACCGAGCTCGCCACGGAAGCCGAGCAGGCCGCCACCCAGCGAGAACGGGATCTCACCGAACACCAGGCCGGCCTCGCGAACGCGGCGACCGTACAGGACGAGCGGCTCGCCGCGCAGCTCGCCGCGCACCAGCAGCAGCTGGCGGACGAGCAGGCCGCGGAAGCCGAGCGCGCGCGCATCGCCCGCGAGGAGGCCGCCGAGGCGCTCGGGCTCGAGCGAGAGGAGCTGGAGCTGCGAATGGAGCGCGAACGCGCGGCTCTCACCGCCGACCTTGCCCGCGAACGCGACGAGCACGATCGTGAACTCGCGGCCGCGCGTGAGCAGCACGCGGAAGACCTCCGCACCGAACGCGCAGCACAGGAGGCGGCCATCGCGCGCGAGGTCGCGGCACTCCGCACGAGCGTCACCGAGGAAACCGATCTGCTCCGGGCCGACACGGTCGCCGAGCTCGCCGACTACCGCGCTGCGGAAGAGGCACGACTGAGCGCGCAGCGCACCGAGATCGAGGATCGGGTCCGGAGTCTGCAGGAACAGATCGAGACCGATACCCGCACCTTCACCGTCGCGGCATCCGAGCAGCGGGAGGCGCTCGAACAGGACCTCGCGACGCGCCAGCGCGAGGCCGCGGAGGCAACGCAGCGCGAGATCGCGGCGGCGACGGCAGAACTCACCGAGCTCCAGACTCAGCTTGCGGCGGCCCGTACCGAGCACGAGACGCTGACCCGTGACGCTGCTCAGGACGCGCGAAACATGCGCGCGGCCGCCGAACGCCAGGCCGCGGAGATCATCGTCGAGGCTGAGCAGCGCGCGCAGACGACGTTCGCGTCCGCTGAGGAGCGCGCGGCGAAGGTCCTCGCCGCCGCGGAGGATCGGATGACGCAGCTGAAGGTGGAGCGCGGCGCCGTCGCCCGCTACTTCGAGAGCCTCGGCGAAGTCATCACGAACGCGCAGAAGATGAGCACCGTCGCCGGCCGCCTGGTCGAGGCACCCGTTGCCGAGGACATGCTTGCGCAGGAATCGGCGCAGGAATCGGCGCCGGAGGCTGCGTCGGGGTCGGAACCCCCGTCCCAGAACTCCTGAGGATGAGTGGGGGCGCGCCCGAACGGCCGCCCCGCTCCCCCGGGCACGCGACACTGGCAGGATGGAAGCATGACGATTACGGCCGCCGCAGACGGATCAGCGCTCGGAAACCCAGGCCCCGCCGGTTGGGCCTGGGTCATCGACGATGCGCAGTGGCGTGCCGGTGGCTGGCCCCGTGCCACCAACAATCAGGGTGAGCTCATGGCTGTGCTGGATCTGCTGCTCGCGACGGCCCACCGCGCCGAGGAGCCGCTGCACGTGCTCTGCGACAGCCAGTACGTCATCAACTCCGTCACGAAGTGGATGCCGGGCTGGAAGCGGAAAGGCTGGCGCAAGGCCGATGGAAAGCCGGTGTTGAACCGGGATCTGCTCGAGCGGCTCGACGCCGCGCTGCAGGGGCGCGCCGTGACCTTCGAGTGGGTGAAGGGACATGCGGGACACCCGCTGAACGAGGTCGCGGACGATCGGGCTCGTGCGGCGGCAACCGCGTTCCAGGCCGGTCGTGAACCGAACGCGGGCCCCGGCATCGCCGGTGCCGAACGCTCCCCCGCCGTCGACGTCGCCGGACCGACGACACCGACCCCGCCGCCCACCCTGTTCTAGCGCGCGGACGCGCCGCGTTAGCTCAGGCGCCAGCAGTGCGCGTGGTAGTGCCGCCGATCACGCACCGCGGCACTGTCCCCGAAGAGGTGCTCGGCCGACCAGGCCACCACGTGCGCCTGTCCCGCGGGGATCTCCTGCCCGCAGTCGGGACAGCGATAGGCTTTCTCCGCGCGATGCGCGGGGATCTCTCGGACGAACCAGTCCCGTCCACGACGGGTCTGCTGCTGGGCACCGCCGTGGGCCAGGCGCGTGACATCGCGCACCTCATCTGACGGGCGGCGTCGGTGTTTCCGGGGCATGGCTTCCCCGGATCACCACCAGTGGTTGGCAGTCCAGAAGGCGTACGCCGCCGCCCAGCTGCCGTAACGATCGACCGCGTAGCCGCTCGCCCACCGCAGGTTATCCACGGGGTCGTACCCGTTCCCGGGAACCTTGCTGCACGGGTATGCCTGAATGAGCCCGCACGCACCCGAGCTCGCGTTCGTTGCGTTCGGATTCCAGGTGGACTCCTTGGAGGCGATGTAGTCCACGTAGCCCCAGTCGGCCTCCGGGATCCCGGCAGCGGCCATCCACTCCGCCGGCGAGCCCCCGCCGGAGTACTTCGGGGGTGCGCCCAGTGCGGCGGCAGCGGAACCGCCGGCGGCCTGGGCTGCCTTCGCGGCCTCTTCGGCAGCCTTTGCCGCCTTGGCGGCTTCCTCGGCTTCCTTCTTCTTCCGCTCTTCCTCGGGATCCGGCATCTGGATCGCCGGCACGTCCGCGTAGACGAGGTCGGCTTCGGCCGTTACGTTCGGGGTGAACTCCTGATGGATGCGCTCCTGAAACGCGAGAGCCTCCGCATCCGCCTGTGCGCTGGGCAAAGCGAACGGTGCGATGACGGCCGCACCGAGAAAGCCCGCGACAGCGAGCCCGGCGACGGGTGCGCGAAAGCGCGACCAGCGGGAGACGGAGTTACCATTCAGAGATGCCACAATGTAACGATCTTATCTCAGGGGAGCGATTTCGACAATGCGCCACCGAGCCGGGCCCGAAACCCGGCGCGGCGCACTAGCGGGTCGCGAGAATAAGTTCGACCACCCCGTCCAGGAGTGCGTCCACCTGGTCCTCGTCGTAGCCGCGCCACTGCGAATGGAACACGACATCGCGGACCTCCGCGGGTTTCAGTCCGAGTTCGCGCCGCTCAAACATCTCCGAGACGCGATCCAGGAACGCGTCAACCTGGGAACGCCGGTACCCGGTCGCGAAGATCCCCCGCCGCCGGAACCGGCGCCCGCGCGGGCGCTGAATTCGGCCGCGGACGTCCGAGAGGAGCGCGCGGGTCTCGTCCCACCAGGCGTCTTCACCGGCCGCGCGCACCTTGGCGCGGCGCTCGCGCTCGAAGAACACCTCTTCCAGGCGATCCAGCGCAGCATCCACGTAGCGGGTGGCGTAGCCGCCCCGCTTCATCGGGAAGGCGGTATGCCGCACCTCCTCGGCGGTCAGGCCGGGCCCATCGCCCTCGTAGGAGCGGCGGGCACGACCCAGAAACTCATCAACCTGCTCGGGCGCGTAGCCCGCCTGAGATCCGGGCGCGAGGGGAAAGGAAACGTGCACGGCACTATTCTGCCCGTGCCGCTGTCGGGGTTCCTGAGAACGGGCGCCCATCAGACGACGCCCAGAACGAGTGCGACGCCGTAGACACCGACTGCGGAAGGAAGCACCGAGTCGAGACGATCGAGGAACCCGCCGTGGCCGGGAATCCAACTGCTCATGTCTTTCACTCCCAGATTGCGTTTGATCAGGGACTCCGTGAGATCGCCGCCCGTCGCGGTCAGGAGCACGACCACCCCGAGGATGATCCCCACCCACCAGGGCTGCTGCAGCGCGAAGATCGACGCGAGCACGCCGACCGCCATCGCGACGATCGCCGCCCCGATAAATCCTTCCCAGGTCTTATTCGGGCTAATCCGGGGGGTCATCTTGTGCCGGCCGAGCGTGACCCCAGCCGCGTAGGCGCCCACGTCGACCGAGACGACGATGAGCACGAGCGAGAATACCCACCACTCACCTCGATCGGCGGCGACGAGGAGCACCGTGAACGACGCGAGAAACGCGACGTAGACGAGGGTGAACAGCCCCGAGAAAACGTCCCGGATCAGGGTCCGGGGCGGCGTCTCCCACGCGGGGAGCAGGCCCTCAAGCAGCCGCCACACGGTCAGCAGGGCCGAGCCGGCGAAGAGGCCGAGGAGCATGCCCTCCGCCCCCCACAGGTAGGCACCCACGACAACGGTGAGGCCGCCGAGCACCACGCCGATCCGCGGGACACGGCGGCCGGCGACGCGGAACGCCGAGGCCAGCTCCACGAGCGCGACCCCCACCAGCGCCGCGACAAGCACCACGAAGAGTTCCTTCACCAGCAGGAGGCTGACGAGGAACACCCCGCCGAACACCAGCCCGGAGAGGATCGCGAAGAAGAGGTTCCGCCCCGCGCGGGCTTCGATCCGCGCATTGGTCGCCTCAAGCTGCGCGCGCGTCGATTCCAGCGCGCTTCGCAGTTCTTCGCGCTTCTCCGAGCCGGTCATGCCGCTTAGACCTCCAGCAGCTCAGCTTCTTTGCGCTTGAGCGCCTCATCGATCTGCTCGATGAACTGCTTCGTCACGGCCTCGAGCTCCTTCTCGGCGCGGGCGACCTCGTCCTCGCCGATCTCGCTCTTCAGCGCTTCAAGATCGTCCTTGCCCTGGCGGCGGACGTTGCGGATCGCGACGCGCGCATCCTCAGCCCGGCCCTTGACGATCTTGACGAACTCCTTGCGGCGCTCCTCGGTCAGATCGGGCAGCGTGACACGAATGACGGTGCCGTCGTTCGAGGGGTTCGCCCCCAGGTTCGGCATGTCGCGGATCGCCTGCTCGATGTCCTTCATCGCACCCTTGTCGTAGGGCGTGATCAGGAGGCTCCGCGCGTCCTGGTTCTGGACCGAGGCGAGCTGCGGCAGCGGCGTCGGCGTGCCGTAGTAGTCGACCTGCAGATTCTGCAGCAGTGCGGGGTTTGCGCGGCCGGTTCGCACCGAAGCGAAGCCGTCCTTCGCGGATTCAACCGCGCCGTTCATCCGGTCCTTGATGTCTACGAAGACCTCTTCGATCACGGTGTTCTCCTTAAGTGTTGCCGAGCTGCTTCAAGCTTAGCGGTGTACCAGGGTTCCGAGCTTCTCGCCACGGATCGCCGCGGTCACGTTTCCAGCCGGCTCCATACCAAACACGCGCATCGGCATGCCGTTGTCCATGCACAGGCTGAACGCCGTGGAGTCGACGACCTTGAGCCCCTGCACGAGCGCCTCGTTGTAGCTGATGTCGTGGATCAGCGTGGCGTTCGGATCCTTCGCGGGATCGGCGGTGTACACGCCATCGACCCCGTTCTTCGCGACGAGCACCTCGTCGGCGTGAATCTCCAGGGCGCGCTGCGCCGAAACGGTGTCCGTCGAGAAGTAGGGCAGCCCCGCCCCCGCGCCGAAGATCACGACGCGGCCCTTCTCCAGGTGCCGCACCGCGCGCAAGGGGATGTAGGTCTCCGCGACCTGGGTCATCGTGATCGCGGACTGCACGCGACTCGAAACGCCGGCCTGCTCCAGGAAGTCCTGCAGTGCGAGCGCGTTCATCACGGTGCCCAGCATGCCCATGTAGTCGGCACGCGCGCGATCCATGCCGCGCTGCGACAGTTCGGCGCCGCGGAAGAAGTTTCCGCCGCCGACGACGACCGCGACCTCCGCGTGCTCCATTGCCGCGGCGATCTCACGTGCGATCTGGCTGACCACGTCCGGGTTGACACCCAGCGTGCCCCCACCGAACGCTTCACCGGAGAGCTTCAGCAGAACTCGACGCTTACGGGATGCGGTCTCGGTCATGTGGGGGTCTCCTTTGTGGGGCGCAGTGGGGGAAAGTGTGTGGGAAAACCTCAGTTGAGGTCAGTGTAGTGCGGGCATAGCACGGGACCCGGACCAATATGGCCCGGGTCCCGTGAACACCAGTTAGGCGCCGACCTTGCTGCGTGCGAAGCCGGTGACCGTGATCCCGGCCGCGGCGGCGACCTTCTGGACCTCGCGCTTCTCATCGTCAAGCGCGTGCACCTGCTCGCCGAGCACGACCTGCTTGAAGAACGCGTTCAGACGCCCCTCAACGATCTTCGGGAGTGCTGCCTCGGGCTTGCCCTCGTTCTTCGAGATCTCGGTGACGATCTCGCGCTCCTTCTCGACGTCAGCCGCGGGAACCTCGTCGCGCGTGACGTAGAGCGGATCAGCGAACGAGATGTGACGCGCGATGCTGAGTGCAGCCTCTGCGCCGTCGCCCTCGTAGCCCACGACCACGCCGATCTGCGGGGGCAGATCCTTCGAGGTCTGGTGCAGGTAGACCGAGGTGCCCGGCGCCTCAACGCGGGAGACCTTGCGGAGCTCGATGCGCTCGCCAATGATCGCCGACTCGTCGGTGATCACGTCGGCAACGGTCTTGCCCTCGAGGGGCGCCGCGAGGGCTTCCTCGACGGTGCCCGCCGAAGCGGCGACGACGGCGTCGATGACGCGGTCGGCCAGCGCGATGAACTTCTCGTTCTTCGCAACGAAGTCCGTCTCGCAGACGATCTCGATCATCGTGGCAGCGCCGTCGCTCTGACGTGCCGCAACGAGGCCCTCGCTCGCCTCGCGGTCGCCGCGCTTGGCGACACCCTTGAGGCCCTTGAGACGCAGGATCTCAATCGCCTTCTCGATATCGCCCTCAGCCTCGACGAGCGCGTTCTTGCTGTCGAGCATGCCGGCGCCGAGACGCTCGCGCAGCTCCTTCACAGCGGCCATGCTTACTGCAGCCATGTGTGACTCCTTCTGAGTGGTTCAGTGAACGGTGGGGAAACCGAATTACTCGGCTGCCGGTGCCTCTGCGGCGGCTTCCTCGGCAGCGGGTGCCTCGGTTGCCTCAGCGGCGGGTGCCTCGGTCGCTTCAGCGGCGGGCGCGTCTGCGTTGAGCAGCTCAACTTCCCACTCAGCGAGGGGCTCAGCAGCAGCTTCGCCGGCCTCGGGCTTCTGGTGACGCTCCATGAGGCCCTCGGCAACCGCGTCAGCGATCACGCGGGTGAGGAGTGCGACGGAACGGATCGCGTCGTCGTTACCCGGGATCGGGTAGGTGACCTCGTCGGGATCGCAGTTCGTGTCGAGGATCGCAATGACGGGGATTCCCAGCTTGCGCGCCTCGTCGATCGCGAGGTGCTCCTTCTTGGTGTCGACGACCCAGAGCGCCGACGGCGTCTTGCCCATGTTGCGGATGCCGCCGAGCGACTTCTGCAGCTTGTCGAGCTCGCGCTTCTTGAGGAGGAGCTCCTTCTTGGTGAAGCCGCTCGTGGTGCCCTCGAAGTCGAGCTGCTCGAGCTCCTTCATGCGCTCGAGGCGACCGGTAACGGTCTGGAAGTTGGTGAGCAGGCCACCGAGCCAGCGCTGGTTCACGTAGGGCTGGTTGACGCGCGTTGCCTGCTCGGCAACGGCTTCCTGGGCCTGCTTCTTGGTGCCGACGAAGAGCACGTTGCCGCCGCGGGCGACGGTCTGCTTCACGAAGTCGTAGGCGGCATCGATGTAGCTCAGCGACTGCTGCAGATCGATGATGTAGATGCCCGAGCGCTCGGTGAAGATGAAGCGCTTCATCTTCGGGTTCCAGCGGCGGGTCTGGTGTCCGAAGTGGACGCCGCTGTCGAGCAGCTGGCGCATGGTAACGACGGCCATTGCCGTTCTCCTGTTCTGCGCACCCGTGTGGGCACGCGCTTGCGGTTATGTTGGTCACGAGTGTGACCAGATCCTGGTGCCCTCAGGCCTCGCCGCTTCGTTCGAGTGAACGGAAGACCGATGGCGGTGCGCTGATGAGCGGGCACGCGAAGTCACCTCTGTCGAGGTGCATCCAGCAGTCTAGCATCCGCGCGGTGCCTCGTGCGTGCACGGCGCACCCTGGTGGTCGTGCTGCGTGTCGTGCTGCTCCGGTTCGTGCTGCTCCGGGGCGTGCTGCTCCGGGGCGTGCTGCGCCGGGGCGTGCTGCTCCGGGGCGGGAGCGTCGCTCACAGTGTCGCGCTGCGCCGCCGCACCGGCAGCTTCTCCACATCCGGCTAGTTTCTCCCCGCGACGCCCGGCGTGTCCAAGAGGCTAGGGACATGACTCCCCCACCACGCACCCCGCCCGACCCTGCACCGGCAGCATCGCCGCCGGCTCTCCGCGCGTCCCGTGCGTCCCGCGCACCGCCGCGTGTTGCTCGTGTCCTCGCGCACGCACTCCTCGTCTCGGTCGTCGCGCTCGCCCCGGCACGTGCAGTCGCCCCGGCGGTCGGAGGTCCGGGCGGCGCGGCACCGTGGCTTCCGCCGTTCGGAACACCGCTCCTCGTGTCCGGGCCGTATCGCCCGCCGCCCACGCCCTACACCGCGGGACACCGCGGCGTCGGCGTCCCCGCGGGCCCGGGCGCGATCGTCGCCGCCCCCGCGGACGGGACCGTCGAGTTCGTGGGCGCGGTGGTGGATCGGGGTACCCTCACGGTCCGTGTCGATGCCGACACGGTGTATTCCTGGGAGCCAATCGAGAGCGCACTCAGCGTGGGCGATCGCGTCGTTGCCGGCGCCCCGCTCGGCACGGCCGCGAGCGGCGGGCACTGCGCGGCCGAGTGCGTCCACCTCGGGGTGCGTGAGCAGGGCGAGTACGTCTCCCCGCTGCGGTATCTGCTGGGCCGGCCGGTGTTGCTGCCCTGGGAGTAACCGTGTTCGTTCCCTATGCGCGGGGGTGCGCCTGCCGGTAGCGTTCGGCGAGCCGCTCGGTAGAGACGTGCGTGTACACCTGCGTGCTTGCGAGGCTAGAGTGGCCGAGCATCTCCTGCACCACCCGGAGGTCGGCACCCCCGTTGAGCAGGTGGGTGGCCGCGGTGTGGCGCAGAGTGTGCGGGCCGCTCGGCCCGCTCCCCGGCTCATCGGCGAGCTCCCGGGATACCAGCCGGTACACCGCGCTCGGAGTCAGCGGGCCGCCGTGATTGTTCAGAAAGAGCGGGCTGTCTCGGGGTGCGCGGGCTTCGGATTCTGCCGCGCGCGCCGCCAGTACGGGACGCGCGTGGGCGAGGTAGTTCTCGAGCGCGCGGGCCGCGGGGGCACCGAATGGCACGATGCGCTCCTTGTTGCCCTTGCCCAGCACGCGGACGGTGCGTTCGCGGCGGTCGAGCCCGTCGGCGGTGAGCCCGCACAGCTCGGAGACGCGGAGCGCCGTCGCGTACAGCAGTTCGAGGACGGCGGAGTCGCGCCCGGCTTCGGCGACGCCTGACGCGGCCGCGATGTCGGGTGCCGCGGGACCGCCGGGCTTGCCCTGGCTCGCGGGGGCGCCCGGGGCATCCGCGCTCGCAGGGGCACCGGGGGCATCCGCGCTCGCGGGGGCATCCGGCCCCGCAGGCACCCCCGCGGCACGGCGGGCAACCCGTTCCAGGATTCGGTTGATCTGCTCGTCGCCGAGCACCCGCGGGAGCGCGCGCGGGGCTTTGGGGGTGCGCAGTCGCGAGGCGGGGTTTCCGGGGACGAGCCGGGTGCGTTCGAGCCAGCTGCCGAAGGATTTCAGGGTGGCAACGTTGCGGGCGAGCGTGCTCGCGGCGAGGCCACGCTGCTGTCGATCCCACAACCACGCACGCATGAGCTCAAGTTCGCAGTCGGCAAGCTGAGCACTGCCCATGCGTTCTGCGAACTCGGCGAAGTCTCGCAGGTCGCGCTCGTAGGCGCGCACGGTGTGTTCCGAGTAGCCATACTCGGCGCGCACGGCCGCGAGAAATCCCGCGGTGGCCGTTTCGAGATGCATACTCCTATTGTCGCCGTTGCAGGGCCCACCGTGTCTCTCCCGTTCCCGGCGTTTCGTGGCGGGTGACCTGGCCGAGGAGCGTCAATTCGGCGAGCGCGCCCCGGGCCTCGGCGACCCCGACACCCGCGTGCTGTGCCACGTCCTCGGCCGTCCGTCCGCCCCGGAGCGGCAGCGCATCGACGACACGGCGATGCAGCGCGGTCGGCCGGTCGGGCTCACCAGCCCCGCCTTCTTCGGCCAGCGCAGCCATCGCGTCGCCCGGCAGGGACAGCAGCTCACGAAGATCGTCTTCCCCGGTTACCAGCGCTGCTCCGTAGTCGCGGATCAACCGATGACACCCGGCGGAGGCGGCGCTCGTCACGGGACCGGGCACCGCTCCGAGGGGCCGCCCGAGTGTCGCGGCGTGGCCCGCGGTATTGAGCGAGCCCGAGCGCAGTCCGGCCTCGGTGACGAGCGTGGCGTGCGCGAGCGCGGCGATCAGCCGGTTGCGCTGCAGAAAGCGCCACCGAGTGGGTGCCGCGCCCGGCATCATCTCGGAGCACACGACCCCGGTCTCGCCGATGCGTGCCAGGAGCGACTCGTGCTGGCGCGGATACGCGCGGTCCGCGCCGCCGGCAAGCACCGCGATCGTGGGGCGCGCGGCGGCGAGCGCGGCGCGGTGGGCGACGGCGTCAATACCGTAGGCCGCGCCGGACACGACCGTCGCCCCGAGCGCCCCGGCGGCGTCCGCGAGTTCGGCGGTGACGTGGGCCCCGTAGCCGGTGCAGGCGCGGGCCCCGACGATCGCGAGCTGCGGGTCCGTGAGCCTCGCGGAGGCACCGCGCACCCACAGCACCAGTGGGGCGTGCGCACCCAGATCCCCGAGGGCTGCGGGCCAGGTCGCCGCGGCCGGCGTCAGCAGGCGGAGGCCCGCCGCGAGCCCGCGGTCGAGGTCCTCGCAAAGTTCCGGCATGCTGAGCCGAGGTCGCCAGCGTGCCAGCCCCGCCGAGACCAGCGGGGCGGTGAGCTCCGCCCCCGCGGCGCGGGCTTCGGCCGCGATGCGGTGAGCACTGCGGCCCGCGGTCACCAGATCGAGCGCGGCGTTTGCGCCCAAGTGCGCGACGAGGGTTCCAGCAACCGCGTCGCCGGGCTCGACGAGGCGCGCCCAGACCACGCGCGCGGCGATCTCGACCGTGGATGCCATCCCCTGTCCGACGCCCCCGGCCGGGTCCGCAGCGAGCAGGGTGTCCAGGCGACCGCGGAGGGCGGAGTCGTCGGTGACGCTCGCGAGCCGCCCGTTCACGGCGTCCCACCATTCCGCAGGAGAAGCGCGTGGGCGAGGTCCGCGCGCTCGGGGACCTCGTGCCCGGCGAGATCGGCGATACTCCAGGCGACGCGCAGCACCCGATCATAACCGCGCAGCGTGAGCGCGCCGCGGGCCAGCGCCCGATCGAGTACGGCGGTGTGTCCACGCGGGGGCCGCTGTTCCGGGGCGCGGAGCCAGTGGCCCGGGACCTCCGCGTTCACGCGCCACGGGGTCGCCGCAAGCCGAGTCGCCGCGCGCTGCCGTGCCGCGATCACCCGGGTGCGCAGCGCGGCGCTCGTGGGGACATCCTGATCCGGATCGGCGCGGAGCACCTGCGAGACTCTGCGGAGCGTCAGTCTCACGTCGATACGGTCCGCGAGCGGCCCCGAGATTCGCTGCTGGTATCGGACCCGAGCGCTCGGGGCGCAGCGGCACTCCTCCCCCGCTGCACCGGAGTCTGCGTTGCCGCAGGGGCACGGGTTCGCGGCGAGCACCAGTTGCACGCGAGCCGGAAAGGTGGCGTGTAGCTGGGACCGGTGAATCTCAACGTTCCCCGACTCGAGTGGCTGTCGTAATGCGTCAAGGGTGGCCCTGGGAAACTCGGGTGCCTCGTCGAGAAACAGTACGCCGTGGTGGGCGCGCGTAACGGCTCCGGGGCGCACCACGCTGCCGGTGCCGCCGCCAATGATCGCCACGGTCGTCGCGGTGTGATGCGGGCTTTCGAATGGTGGTCGCCGGATCAGCCGCGTCACCGCACTGCCGCCGAGCGACGCGATGCTCGTCGCCTCGAGCGCTTCGGCGTCGTTCAACTCAGGCAGGATCGTGGGGAGTCGCGTGGCAAGCAGCGTCTTTCCCGCGCCCGGGGGCCCCAGCAAGGACAGGTGGTGGCGCCCGGCAGCCACCACCGCCAACGCTTCAACGGCTTCGGGCTGACCCATCACCTCTGAGAGGTCTGGTTCGGATCCTGCCGGCGGTTCCGGCGGCGTGACCAGCCCGGGCAGCGACACGGCTGCGCTCGGCCCGTGACGGTACCAGGAAACCGCGTCCGCGAGGTTCGCCACGGCAACGATCTCAATGCCGGGCACCAGCCGCGCCTCGCGTGCGCACTCCGCCGGCACCATCGCCCGCACGAAGCCCAGTTGCCGGGCGGCGACCACGGAGGAGAGGAGCCCCGCGGGTCGCCGCAGCTCCCCGCCGAGGGCAAGTTCTCCCAGGTGCGCGGTGTCCAGGAGCTGTTCCGCGGGCAGTTGCCGCGAGGCGGCCAGCGCGGCGAGCGCGATCGCCAGGTCGAATCCCGCACCGTGTTTGGGGAGCGCGGCCGGGCTGAGGTTCACGGTCGGAAAGCGTTTCGAGAGCGGGAGTCCTGCCTGGGCGGTCGCGCTGCGCACGCGTAGTTTCGCCTCCGCGAGCGCCGTGTCAGGCAGCCCGATGATCGTCATCCCGGGAAGCTGCTGTGACACCGCGGCCTCCACGGTGACGGCCGTGCCCTGCAAGCCGGTAAGCGCGATCGCCGAGGCTCGACACACCGCATCGGTACTCGGGGCGGCGCTCACGAGATCCCTCGCAGGTGGTCGATCTGCGGGGCCCTTCCTGGCCTGAGCACGATGCCCACGGCGTCGATCCGGAGATGCTCGCTCCGCACGCGTTGGGCGCGGAGCCACTCGAAGAGCAGCCGCCGCAGCCGTGCGGCCTTCCGCGCGGTGATCGCGGTGAGTGGATCGCCGAATCCCGTGCCGCTGCGGGTTTTCACCTCGACCGCGATGACGGTGCTCCCCTCGCGGGCGAGCAGGTCGATCTCGCCGTAGCGGCTGTGCCAGTTCCGATCGAGAATCGCGAACCCCTGGTGTGCAAGGTACTCAGCCGCGAGGGCTTCGCCGCGCGCCGCGAGCGTGAGCGGTCGTGCAACGTGATTGGGAGAAGCCAGTGCCGCGGGGAGCGGCGGGGAATGATCGGGTGTGTGGGTCATAGGACACCTCCTGCCGACCATCCTGGGACGGCGGCGGGTATCTCGCAGTGGCTACGGCGAGATCTGTGGATAAGCACACCAGAGGCGCGCACCAGCCCATGGCTGTGAGCGAAGCTTGCGCTGATCCCACGCCCCGAAGCGAACGCTGAGGTCCCCGTACCCGCCCTCGACGACTGGTCAGCACGTGGTAATCATGCATCCGGTGTGCGCGGTGACCTGTGCCAGGTACGGGGCTGAAGTGTGATGACCGTTCGGTCAAGACGCTGCCCACCGCGTCGAATGTCTGGCCGGTTTCACCGCCGGCCACGGCGTGTGCTCGCCCCACGTCGTCTACCGACTCAGCGTTCAGTTCTGGGGGATGTCTACCTCCCAATTCATGCGCTGGATCAGGCCGTCGATCTCGCGGAGGCGGACGGCGACCGCGTCGGCCTGCGCGCGAAGTTCGGGGACCGCGAGCGCCGAGAGCTGCCGCAGCTCACTGCGCAGTTGTCGCGGTACGCGGGCACCCCCGGCGGCGTCGGCAGCCTGTGTGAGGAGACTGTGTTCCGCCCGGAGCGTCTCACGCGCGGCGAGGATCTCCGTGAGCGTGCGCCCGTCGGCGGCGAGCGCGGTGGCGTTCGCGAGGTTGATCTGCGCGATCAGACGCTCAAGCTCACGCAGCACCGCGACGCACTCGTCGAGCAAGGTCTGCGCGTGCTCCGCTGGTTCCTCGCCCTCCTGGTAGCTCGCGTTCATGAGGACGCGAGCACGCAGAGTATCGGCGCGTTTCTGCAGGTCAGAACGCTCAAGCAACGCTTCGGCGAGTTTCATGCGCCCATCCTGCCACACCGGCGCCGCTATTCGTCGAGTGCGAGCTCCTGCGGCAGGGAGAACTCCCGCGCGGACAGTTCTTCGACGTTCACGTCCTTGAACGTGAGCACGCGCACCGACTTCACAAAGCGGTCGGCACGGTACACGTCCCACACCCACACGTCACTCATGGTCAGCTCGAAGTAGAAATCGCTGCCGGCGTCGCGCCGCTGCAGATCGACCTCGTTCGCCAGGTAGAACCGGCGCTCCGTCTCTACGACATAGCGGAACTGACTCGCGATGTCGCGGTACTCACGGAACAGCGACAGCTCCGCGTCGCGTTCATAATCATCCAGCTCGTCCTCGTTCATCTCCCCCATCCTATGCCGTCTCGGCGCGGTGGGTCAGACCCGCCGGTGTTCCCGCCGCGGACCCCCGCACCACCCCCGCGGTGGACCCGCAACACACCGGTGAAATCGAGATTGACTTATTCGAACATATGTTCGAATATGGCTCCATGAATTCTTCCGCGACGGTCCGTTCGCTGCAGCAGCGCATCACCCAGATGCAGCCGCTGCGGCTCGACGACCGCGCGCTCCCCACGGCTCCGGAGCTCCGCCCACTGCTGCCCGGCGGGGCGCTCCGGAAGGGGGCCAGCTACACCGTGCAAGGCTCGCAACAGCTCGCCCTCGCGCTCCTCACCGCCGCGTCCGCCGCGGGTGCCTGGTGCGGCGTGATCGGCGTTCCGGATTTCGGGGCCGAAGCCGCAGCCGCGCTGGGCATTGCGCTGGATCGCTGTGTTCTTATTCCCGATCCCGGTGCCGAGGCCATCGGGCTCACCGGGGCGCTCAGCGAGGTCCTCACCGTGGTGCTCCTCCGGCTCCCCACCCGACCGCGGTCCGGCGACACCGAGCGAATCGCCGCGCGGCTGCGAGAGCACGGGTCTGCGCTGGTGGTCACGGGCGACTGGCCCCACCCGGAGAGTGCTCTCCGCGTCACCGGGTCACGTTGGTCCGGTCTCGGGCACGGGCACGGCGCGCTCTCGGGGCGGGAGCTGTCGGTGCAGTCCCACGATCGGCGCGGGATCACCGAGCACCGTGTCCACTTCGCAGACGGCGCGCTCGTCGCCCCGCGACCGGAGGCTCTGGCAGCGGAGGCCCTGGCTCCGGAGGCCCTGGCACCGGAGACGCTCGCGCCCGCGACACGTGCGCAGCCGCTCACCCTGGTGGGGTCATGAGCACCGCAGAACGCGCGCTGGTCGTGTGGATCCCCGACTGGCCCATCCACGCATACCTGCAGGACCAGCCGGACGCCGAAGCCGAAGCCGAAGCCGAAGCCGAAGCCGAAGATCCTGGCACGGAGCGCCCCCTGAGCACCCCCGCGATCGCACTGATCGCGGGGCACCGCGTGGTCGCCTGCTCGGCGGCGGCCCGCGCGGAGGGGGTCCGGATCGGGCTGCGCGAGCGCGAGGCGCAGATGCGCTGCCCAGAACTCATCATTCGTCCCCACGACCCGGAGGTGGACGAGCGCCGCTTCGCACCGATCATCGCGGCAATCGAGCAGCTGATCCCCGGGGTCGAGTCGCGTCGCCCCGGGGTGTGCGCGATGCGGGCGCGCGGCCCGGCACGCTTCTACGGCGGCGAAGAACCCGCGGCCGTCGCGCTGCTCGAGCTGGCGCGCACGCTCGAGCTGCCCGAGCTGCGGGTCGGCATCGCGGATGGGCTGTTCGCCGCAGAGCAGGCGGCACGCACCACAGGATCCGCCCCCGCAGCCCACTCCCCCCGCCCCGGAGTGCAGATCGTAGCCCCGGGCGGCTCCGCCGCATTCCTCAGCCCGCTCCCCGTCGGGCGCGCCGCCGCCAGCGACTTCGCGGAGGTGCTGCAGGGGCTCGGGATCCGCACCCTCGGCGCGCTCGCCGCGCTTCCGGAGAGCGCCGTCCGGGAACGCTTCGGCGCGACCGGCGTCGCCACCCACCGGCGCGCCACAGCCGCGGGCCCGGTCCACGGCGTCGAGCTGCGCCCGCGCGACCCGGTGCGTGAGTTTGCCGTCGAGCTCGCGTTCGAACCACCCCTCGACTCCGCGGATCAGCTCGCATTCGCCTGCGTCACCCTCGCGGAGCGCTTCATCGCGGGGCTCGCGGAGGAACGCCTCGTCTGCACGGCGCTCCGCATCGAACTCACCGACGACATCGGCGTACGCCACGAACGGGAGTGGGCGCATCCGCACCGCTTCACCGCGAGCGACACCGTCGGCCGGATCCGGTGGCAAGCGTCGGCGCTTCCGCAGACGGGCGAGCGCGGCGGGGCCGGGATCACCCTGATCCGGATCACCCCCACGCACACCGACCGCGCCGCCGCCCACGAACCGGGGTTGTGGAGCACCGAACCCGAGGAACGCGTGCATCACCATCTGAGCCGCGCCCAGACCCGCCTCGGGCACGCCGCGGTGGGCACCATGCAGCTCACCGGGGGCCGCCGCCTGGCCGATCGTCAGCGCCTCGTGCCGTGGGGCACCACCCGGATCCGCAGCCGCGCCCGCTCGCCCCGGGCCTCCGCCGCAGGCCCCTGGCCCGGCGCACTCACGGGTGCCATCCCCAGCCGCGTGTTCCCCGAGCCGTTCCCCGCGGAGTTGCGCGATGCGAGCGGCACCCCCGTCAGCGTCGACACGGAGGACCTCCTCACCGCACCCCCCGCACAGCTTCAGGTCGCCCAGACCCGGTTTCCCCAGCCGGTGCAGGACTGGTCGCACCCCTGGCCGCTCCGGGAACGCTGGTGGGAGGGCGCACCCGAGCGGATCCGGCTCCAGCTGCAACTCGCGGGCGGTGATGCCTGGCTACTCTCCTACGAGCGCGGTGCGTGGTTCGCGGAGGGGCGGTACGACTGATGGGCTGGAACAACCCACCGCTCCCCTGGCGCGAAATGGAGCGCCGCCTCTCCGGTCGCCCCGCACCGCAGGATCCGCGGTCGGATCCCGCTACCGCGCCCGCGCCGCCTGTGGCACCAACCGCACCGGCCACCCCTCACGCGGCGGACGCCACCCCCACCGTGCCGTATGCGGAACTCCACGCCCACTCCCACTTCAGCTTCCTCGACGGTTCGGCCACCCCGGAGGAGCTCGTCGCGGAGGCGACACGACTTCAGCTGAGCGGCCTCGCCCTCACCGACCACGACGGCTTCTACGGCGCGGCGGTGTTCGCCGAAGCGGCAGAGGCCGCGGTCCGAGCCGCGGCGGAACACCCGGCCGAGGCCTCCACACCGCTGCTCACCGTGTACGGGGCGGAGCTCTCGCTCGGGCTCGACGTGCCGCAGCTCGGGGCCGCTGATCCCACCGGCACCCACCTACTGGTGCTCGCCCGCGGCGCGGAGGGGTACCACCGGCTCGCCGGCGCGATCACCGAGGGGCAGCTCACGGGCGGCGAGAAGGGCCGGCCCAGCTACGAACTCGACATGCTCGGGGAACTCGGCCGCGACCACTGGACGATCCTCACCGGCTGCCGCAAGGGGGCGGTGCGGCAAGCCCTCGATGCGGCCCCCACCCGGGCAGCGGGTGAGGATCACGCGCGCGCGGAGCTGCGCCGCCTCACCGAACGCTTCGGCGCGGAGAACGTGTACGTGGAACTCACCCAGCACGGTCACCCGGGCGATGACCTGCGGAACGCGCAGCTCGCCCGGCTCGCGGCGGAGTGTGGGCTCCCTACGCTCGTCACCGGGAACGTGCACTACGCCACCGCAGCGCAGGCGCCCCTCGCCGAGGCGATGGCGGCGGTGCGCGCCCGGCGCAGCCTCGACGAGCTCGACCCCTACCTCCCCGCGACCGGGGCCGCGCGCCTGCGCTCCGGAGCGGCGCAGCTGCGACGCTTCGCCGCGTACCCCGACGCGGTGGCCCGCACCGTCCCCCTTGCGCGGGAGCTCGCGTTCCCCCTGCGCTCGGCCCGCCCCAAGCTCCCGCGGTTTCCCGTACCGGAGGGGCACACCCCGATGAGTTGGCTGCGGGAACTCGCGTGGGCGGGCACGGAGCGGCGCTACGGCACCCTCACCGAGGCGATCCGGACCCGCATCGCGCGCGAACTCGAGGTCATCGAGGAGAAAGATTTCCCCGGCTACTTCCTCATTGTGTACGGCATCGTGCAGGAGGCCAGGCGGCGCGGGATCCTGTGCCAGGGTCGCGGCTCGGCGGCCAACTCGGCGATCTGCTACGTGCTGGAGATTACCGCGGTGGACTCGATCCGCTACGACCTCCCCTTCGAGCGGTTCCTCTCGAGCATGCGCGACGAGGAGCCCGACATCGACGTGGACTTCGACTCGGAGCGTCGCGAGGAGATCATCCAGTACGTCTACGAAACCTACGGTCGGCGCAACGCGGCGCAGGTCGCGAACATCATCAGTTACCGTCCCAAGGCCGCGATCCGGGATGCGGCCAAGGCGCTCGGCTATAGCGCCGGGCAACAGCGCGCCTGGACCGCAGCGATGGAGCGGTGGCGCGCCATCGACGAGGACCCGTCGAGCCCGATCCCGCTCCCCGTGCAGCGCCTCGCGCAGCAGTTCCTCGGCGCGCCCCGCCACCTTGGCATCCACTCGGGCGGGATGGTCCTCACCGAGCGCCCCGTCGGCGAGGTCTGCCCGATCGAGCACGCCCGCATGGACCGCCGCACCGTCCTCCAGTGGGACAAGGAGTCCTGCGAGAGCATGGGCCTCGTCAAGTTCGACATGCTCGGACTCGGCATGCTCAGCGCCCTCCAGAAAACGATGGACCTGATCGCGGACGCGACCGGGGAACGGTGGACCCTCGAAACCGTCCCGAAGGAGGAGCCCGGGGTCTACGACATGCTCTGCCGGGCCGACGCGATTGGGGTGTTCCAGCTGGAGAGCCGCGCACAGCTCAACACGCTTCCGCGACTCAAGCCCCGCAGCTTCTACGACCTGGTGATCGAGATCGCGCTGATCCGGCCCGGCCCGATTCAGGGCGGTGCCGTGCACCCCTATCTGCGGCGGCGCAACGGGGACGAGCCCGTCACCTACCCGCACCCCAAGCTGCAACCCGTGCTGGAACGGACGCTGGGGGTGCCGCTGTTCCAGGAGCAGCTCATGCAGATGGCGATGGCGGTCGGCGGCTGCTCCGCGGAGGACGCCGACCTGCTGCGCCGCGCGATGGGTTCCAAGCGCGGCGAGGAGCGCATCACCGCGCTCAAGGAGAAACTCTTCGCGGGCATGGCGGAAAACGGGATCACCGGAGAGGACGCCACACACCTGTACGCGCAGATCGAGGCCTTCGCAAGTTTTGGCTTCGCGGAGAGCCACTCGATCAGCTTCGCGTTGCTGGTCTACATCAGTTCCTGGTTCAAGCTGCACTACCCGGGCGCGTTCCTCGCGGGGTTACTCCGGTCCCAGCCGATGGGGTTCTACGCCCCGCGCACCCTCGTCGCCGATGCCCGCCGCCACGGTGTCGAGATACGCCCCGTGGACGTGCAGCGCTCGGGGGTCTTCGCGGGGCTCGAAGCGGTGGGCGTCGCCCCCACCCGCGCCGGGTCCGCGACCGGCCACCCCGAACACGCCGCGTGCACCGCCGACGATCCGGTCCGGTCGCTCGCCCCGCACGAGTCCACCGTTCGGGTGCCCCCGTTCGACCCGAGCCTGCCCGACACGAGCGGCGCGCACCGCCGCGACAGCGGCTTCGCGGTGCGGCTGGGACTCTCCGAGGTGCGCGGGATCGAGCCCGGCACCGCCGAGCGCATCGTCCGCGCCCGCGCCGACGGCCCGTTTCTGGACCTCGCGGACCTCGCGCGTCGCGCCGATCTCGACCGCAGCCGCCTCGAAGCGCTCGCCACGGCGGGTGCCTGCGAGAGCTTCGGGGTGGGACGCCGCGAAGCTCTCTGGGCCGCCGCGCCCGCCGCGGATAACCGCGAACGCTTCCTCCCCGGCGTCGCCGTCCACGTGCAGCCCCCGCTGCTCCCCGTGCTCAGCCGCTCCGAACAAACCGCGCTCGATCTGTGGAGCACGGGGATCGTCACGAACGATCACCCGCTCGCCCTGCTCCGCGACGAGCTCGACGGGCGCGGTGTGCTCCGTTCCGACCGCACCGGCCACGCAGCGCCCGGAACCGTGGTCACGGTTGCCGGGCTCGTCACCCACCGCCAACGGCCGAGCACGGCGGGCGGCATCACGTTCCTCACGCTGGAGGACGAGGCGGGCACCGTCAACATCGTCGCCTTCGCCCAGGTGTGGCAACGCAACCGGCTCGTCGCACGCGCCTCCCCCGCGCTCGTGGTGCGCGGCCTCCTCGAACGTTCGCCCGAGGGGGTGGTGAACGTCGTCGCGCACGCCTTCGAACCGCTCGCCGCGCCCGCCAGCGTGAGATCACGCGACTTCCACTAATCCCGCTCAGGAAGCAGATCCCGCATACTATGCTGGCGATGTGACCACCTCAACGGCATTGCTCACCGACCACTATGAACTCACGATGGTGGATGCCGCGCTGCACGCCGGCACCGCGCACCGCGCGAGCGTCTTCGAACTCTTTGCGCGTCGCCTCTCCGGGGCTCGCCGCTACGGCGTCGTCGCCGGCACCGGCCGCCTCCTCGAGGCGATCGAACGGTTCCGCTTCACCGACGCGGAGCTCGAGTTTCTCCGCGACAACCGGGTCGTCACCGATCGGACGCTCGACTGGCTCGCCGACTACCGCTTCAGCGGCAACATCTGGGGCTACCCGGAGGGCGAGGTGTTCTTCCCGGGTTCGCCGCTGATCACCGTGGAGGCCAGCTTCGCGGAGGGAGTGCTGCTTGAAACGCTGGCGCTCAGTATCCTCAACGCGGACTCCGCCGTCGCGACCGCCGCCTCCCGCATGGCGCACGCCGCAAACGGGAAACCGCTCGCCGAAATGGGGTCCCGCCGCACCGGCGAGCGCAGCGCCGTCGCGGCTGCCCGCGCCGCCTACATCGCGGGCTTCAGCGCCACCTCGAACCTTGAGGCCGGCCGCAGCTACGGGATCCCCACAATGGGCACCGCCGCGCACAGCTTCACCCTGCTGCACGACAGCGAGCGCCAAGCGTTCGAAGCGCAGGTGGCCGCCCTCGGCGCAGACACCACCCTGCTCGTGGACACCTACGACATCGAGCAGGGAGTACGCACCGCCGTCGAGGTAGCGGGCACCGAACTCGGTGCCGTCCGCATCGACTCCGGGGACCTCCCCGTCGTCGTGGCCCGCGTACGCCAGCTGCTCGACGAGCTCGGGGCCACGCGCACCCGCATCACCGTCACGAACGATCTCGACGAGTACACGGTCGCGGCGCTCGCGGCCTCCCCCGTCGACAGCTTCGGCGTCGGCACCTCCGTGGTCGTCGGCTCCGGCACCCCCACCATGGGCATGGTCTACAAACTCGTCGCTCACCAGGACGACGCCGGCAACTGGATTTCGGTGGCGAAGAAGTCCGCCGACAAAGCATCGGTCGGCGGCCGCAAGAGCGTCCGCCGCAGCTACACCCCGCGCGGGATCGCGAACGCCGAGCTGATTTTCCTGGGCGACGGTCCCGGCGGCGACGCCGAGGGCGGGGACGACACCGGCCGCGAGATCCTCGAACCGCTGGTCATCGCCGGCGAGGTGCAGCCCGGGCACACCGGCAGCGACGGGATCGCCGCCGCCCGCGAACGCCATCGTCAGCGTCTGAGCGAGCTGCCCCCGGTCGCGATGAGCCTCACCCGGGGCGATCCCGCCATCCCCACCGAGTACCGCTAACGCGACAACGCCGAAGGGGCGGGGCTTCGGCCCCGCCCCTTCGGCGTTGGTGTCGCGCTGTGCGCTACTTCTTCATGCGCTCGTAGACTTTCTTGCAGTCCGGGCACACGGGGAACTTCTCGGGATCCCGCGACGGCGTCCACTTCTTGCCGCAGAGCGCGCGGACCGGCTTCCCGGTCATCGCGGACTCCATGATCTTGTCCTTGGGCACGTAGTGCGAAAAACGCTCGTGGTCGCCGTCCTCGATCTGGGCGTCCTCGAGGAGTTTCTCGAGTTCCCGATCCAGCACGTCCGTGCCGCCCCCGGTCGTCCCGGAGCTGTGTGAGTCACCACGCGTAAAGATACCCATGAGGCAATTCTACCCCCGCGCTCCGAAAACCGCGCCTAGTCGTAGACCTGGGTGACGCCGATCAGCTCGGGGCCACTGCGGTCGAAGATCCTGCCGCCCACAAAAATCCCGAGCAGGAGCACGAGCAGGCCATAACCGGCACCGAAGAGCAGTGCCCACAGGTTCTCCCCGAGTTCGACGTCGACAATCGCCACCACGGAGACCCACACGGGCGGCACCGCGAGCCCGATCGCCGCGATCATCGAAAGCGTCTGCGCGAGGCCGGATCCCGAGCCGGACCACTGCGGCTGCACGAAGGGGCTGTCCCCCGGCCGCGTCGCGGGGTAGGGCATCAGCACCGAGAACACGCTCGACACCGCGTTCGAAACGAACAGGACGCCGAGGTTCATGCCGATCACCGCGGGCAACACCCGCCAGTCGCCCATGATCGTCACCGTCACGCTGGAGCCAATGAGCGCGAGCGGCACGCCGAGCAGCAGCACGGGTGCGAGCCGGCCCGCGCGATCCGCGGCGCCGCGAGTACCGCTCGCGACGTGCTCCCAGATCGCGGTCGAGTCCATCGCCACGTCGTTGTGCTGCGACCAGCCCAGCAGGAGCAGGATCACGGGCAGTGGGACGAGCGCGAGCGGCCCGAGCGGGGCCCCCGCGACCCAGAAGGCCACGAGCATGAAGATCGGGGCGATGGGGATCGCGAACAGTGCCACGCGATAGCGCGGGTCCCGCGACCAGTAGGTGAGCAGTCGCGCCGCAATCGCGGGTGCCGGGCGTGCGGGGAAGCGTTCGAACCACCCGAGGCCGCTCCGCGCCACGCCCGGATCCAGGGGGCGTGCCACGCGCCGCAGGGACGCACCCACGACGAGGCTCCACACGAGCAGCAGCAGCAAGATCGCCGCGCCCACGATTGCGAGCCGCAGCATGGCGGCGGCGGGGTCACCGTCCGGGCCGGCTCCGAGCGCGAGCGCCGCGAACGGCGCACCAAACGGGGTCCATCCGAGTACCTCGGAGAAGTCTGACACCGCGGCAAAACCGTCGGTTCCGGCCGCGGCGGCGATCGCGAACACCACGAGCGGCAACAGCGCGACGAGGAGCACCGCACCGATAGTGCGGACGAGCCCCTCGGCGCGATCGCCGACGAGGAGCTTGGCCAGCGCGGAGGTCACGCGCGCGCTGCACACCGCGAGGACCGCGGCGAGCACCAGCGCAGCGGGGGCGAGCCACACGGGGTCGCGCCACTCCGGGCGCAACACGCCGAGCGCGATCAGCCACACCGCGAGGAGGAAAAACGGCCAGCTGACGACCGTGGTGACGAGCAACGCGGTGCCGACCGACGCCGAGGATGCCGGCACCTGGCCGAACTGGCGCGGCTCTAAGTGCCCGCGGTGCGCAAAGAACGGGACCGCAAATATCGCGGCAAGAATGAGTGCGCCGAGACCGGTGTCCACGATCGCGCGCTCTGCCTGATTCGCAATCAGCATCTCGGGCAGCGCCGCGGCGAGCACGGCGACGGCGGCGAGGATCACGAACAGCAGCGCGGTGCGCAGCCCTCGTCCGAACGACCCCCGAAACGCGCCGCCGAGCAGCGCTACGCGGATTCGGAGGAGCCGTGCAACCATTCCAGGCCCTTCTGTGTATCGCTCAACCCGGTGAGCTGCGTGAACCGTTCCTCCAGGCTGAGCCCGTCGCGGACGGCGTCGACCGTGCCCTGCGCGATGACGCTGCCGTCCACGATGATGGAGACGTGGTCGCACACGCGCTGGATCAGGTCCAGGCTGTGGCTCGACATGACGACGCTGCCGCCCCCGGCCACGTACTTCTCCAGGATCTCGGTCACGTTTGCCGCGGACACCGGATCGATCGTCTCGAACGGCTCGTCGAGCACGAGGACCTCGGGGGCGTGAATCATGGCGCACGCGAGCGCGATCTTCTTCTGCATGCCCGCCGAGTAGTCAGACACGAGGCGCCCGAGCGCGGATTCGAGGCCGAAGGCCACCGCCAGCTCCGAGGAGCGCTGCGCCACCGCTGCCTCATCCACGCCGTGCAACACGCCGGAGTAGTACAGCAGCTGTGCGCCGGTGAGTCGATCAAACAGGCGCAGCCGATCCGGCAGCGAACCAATGAGGCGCTTCGCCGCGGGACCGTCGGTCCACACATCGACGCCGCTCACAGACACGCGCCCGGATGTGGGGCGCAGCAGGCCGCTGATCATCGAGAGGGTGGTTGTCTTTCCCGCACCATTCGGGCCGACGACGCCCGTGAAGGATCCCGCGTGGACCTCGATCGAGACCTCGTTCGCGGCGATCACGGAGCCGTAGGTCTTCGTGAGCATCTCGGTCCGGAGCACGATCGGGTTCTGCTGGGCGAGACGCCCACGCTCACGCGCGCGCACAACCGAGGGAACGGGGACCTGGATGCGACCGGTGCGCGGAGCCGCCGCGGGCTCGGGCGCGGCCGCCGGCTCGGGTGTCCGAGCGGGCGCGGGCGCGGCTGTCCGCGCGGGTTGGGGCGCCGACTCAGACGCCGCAGCCGGCACGGGCTCGGGCACCGGCTCAGACGCCGCGGCCGGCACGGGGGCGGCAGCCGGTGCTGCCTCAACCGTGCGCTCGGTCGCGGGAACCGGGGCGGCCACCGCAGTGTCCACATCGGCAGCCCCGTCGGGCCTCGCCTCGGATTCGGGTGTGGACACGGGGGCGTCAACGCGAGGCGTCACGGGCGGGACCGGTGCCCCGGCGGCGCGACTGGGTCGCACGCGGGAGGTCCCACTCGAGGCGGATCCGAGGTCGCCCTCGGAAACCGGGACGCTCGACGTCGAGCTCTCGTGTGGCTCGGAATCGGGCACGGCTGAGGGGGTTACGGGCGGCACACCGTCTAATTTATCAAATAGTTGCGCTCGGAGCGTATGCGCGCCGGGAATCGCAGAAACCGGCAGAATAGCGGTGTGACTTCCGCATCCAGATCGCAGCGCTCCAGCGCGTGGTCATCCCTGTGGCTCCTCACCCGTCGTGACCTGAAGGTGCGGTACTCCACCTCACTCTTGGGATACCTGTGGTCGATCCTCGACCCGCTCCTGATGAGCCTGATCTACTGGTTCGTCTTTACTCAGGTATTCACACGCTCGGTGGGCGAGTCTCCCTACATCGTGTTTCTGTTGACCGCCCTGCTGCCGTGGGTCTGGTTCACGGGGGCGGTCTCCGACTCGACGCGCGCGTTCCTCCGCGATGTGAAGCTCGTGCGATCCGTCGCGCTGCCGCACTGGATCTGGGTGGGCCGGATCGTCTGCTCAAAGGGCGTGGAGTTCCTCCTGAGCCTCCCCGTGCTCGTGGTCTTCGCGGTGTTTTCGGGGGCGACGGTCGGCTGGGGCCTCCTCCTGTTCCCGCTCGCGGTGGTGCTGCTCGCGGCGCTCATTCTCGGGATCGGCCTGATCGTGGCCCCGCTCGTCGTGTTCTTCCGCGATCTCGAGCGCGCGGTGAAGCTCATCATTCGCGTCGCGTTCTACGCCTCGCCCATCATCTACGGGGCCGCGGATCTGCCGGCGTTCGCGCAGCCGCTCGCGTGGCTCAATCCGCTGTCGGGAATCTTCGCGCTGTTCCGCGCCGGGTTCTTCCCGGATCAGTTGAATTGGACGCTCGTGGGGGCGTCCACGGTGATGACGCTCGTGCTCCTCGGGGTCGGCGTGCTCGTGTTCCGACGCACCATCGGTGGCGTCCTGAAGGAGTTGTGACGTGACAGAACCCACTGCATCCCCCGCCCCCGCAGCCGCCTCCCCCGAACCGCTCATCACGGCCTCGGGTCTCGGCGTCCGGTTCCGCCGCAATCGCGGCTCGCGGCGCAGCTTTAAGGACCTGTTCGCGAGCCGCGCGCGGCGCACGCGGCAGGGCGAGTTCTGGGCGCTGCGCGACGTGTCGTTCACCGTGGTCCCGGGCGAAGCCATCGGGGTCGTCGGCCGCAACGGGCAGGGAAAGTCGACGCTGCTGAAGCTCGTCGCCCGGGTCCTGTTCCCCGACGAGGGCCGCGTCACCGTGCACGGCGGCGTGGCCCCGCTCATCGAGATCACCGGCGGCTTCGTGGGCGATCTCACCGTGCGCGACAACGTGCAGCTCACGGGCGGTCTGCACGGCCTCAGCAAACAGGAGATCGCGGAGCGGTTCGACTCGATCATCGAGTTTGCGGGGGCCGAGGACGTCATCGACACCCCGTTCAAGCACCTGTCGAGTGGCATGAAGGTGCGCGTGGCCTTCTCGGTCGTTTCGCAGCTCGATGAGCCCGTGCTGCTGGTCGACGAGGTGCTCGCGGTGGGCGACAAAGCGTTCCGCGCGAAGTGCTATCGCCGAATCGAGGAGTTGCTCGCCGAGGGCAAGACGCTGTTTCTCGTGTCGCACAATGAGCGCGATCTGCGCCGCTTCTGCACGCGCGGGCTGTACCTGAACGGCGGCCGACTCGTGCTCGACGGACCCATCGACGAGGTGGTGGATCGCTACAACGCCGACCACCCTGCGGAGTAGCCGGGGCCGGGCAACGCCCTTCGCCGCGCGCAGTGACTAGCCGCGCGCCCGCCAGGTGTCGGCCCGAGCCAGCAGTTCCTCGATGGCGGCGTGGAAGCGGCGGGTGGGCGCACCGGGTGTCGTATCGCCGAAGTATCGCTGCGACCAGGTTCCGAGCCGTTCGCGTGCCGCGTCGTCCTGGATCACCCGGTCGGTGACGGCGACGGCGTCGTCGAGGTCACCGACGGAAAGCCACTCGCAGACGCTGAGGTAGCCCCCCTCGTCCACCGCGGCCTCGGGAGCCACGGGCCGGGTCACCATGAGGGGTTTCCCCGTCGCCAGCCGGTCGTAGACCATCGCGGAAATATCGCAGATCGCGAGGTCCGGGAGCGACAGCTGCCAGCCGAGCACGGGCGATTCGTCGTAGACGTGCTGCGCGCCCGGGTCGCGGCGGTTCGCCTCGGCGATCGCCGCAATGATTCGTTCGTTCGCGGCACCGAACTCGGCGTCGACGACTCCGCTGCGCGGGTGCGGCCGGTAGACGACGCGGTGACGTCCCGACGCAAGCAGGGCGGTAACGAGGCGCTCCCCGTGCGTGGCGACGGAGCCGTAGCTCGCGGCCGGACGGTCTCCCTCCCAGGTCGGCGCGTAGAACACCACGGTGCGCTCGTCGGGCGCAAAGGGCGGCTGCCCGCCCAGGTGATCGGCCTGCGGGCGACCGATGGCCATGGTCCGGGTGTCAACGTCGTAGTCCCACAGCGCGGCGCTCAGCCGCGCGCGCGCCGCGTCGCCGGCAACCAGGGCGTAATCGTACGCCTTGTGCTGGTTGCTGGTCATGTACATCTTGTCGCTCTCGCCGTGATTGACGAACACGTGCCAGCGCTGCCCGTACCGCATCATCTGGAAGTTGCGCGTGTTCTGGTTGACGTACAGGATCACGTCGAGCGGCTGCTCCTCGATCGTCCGCTCCAGGTCGGTCACCTTCTGCGCGAAGGCCACGTCGAGCCCGCTCTCGCGCATCAGCTGACGCGCTCCGGCCGCGTTGCGCGCCAGCACGAGCACCGGGTGCGTCTTCGAGAGCTCCTGGAGCGGGGCGTACCACCGCCGCATTTGGTAGATGTTGACGTCGCTGTCGGCGAAGTACACACCAACCCGGTAGCGCTGCTCGGGAAGCGGCCCGCGCTCCTGCAGCATGGCGCGGAGTTCGAAATACGCGCGACGCCCCTTGAGTACGCGCTTTGCCAGCTTGACCGCGCGTTTCGTATCCTTCGCCAGTTGCATCCCTCCAGGATAGCGCCGTGCACTCGGGAGTCGCCGCGACGCGTGTGGGAGGATCGTGGGGTGCAGCTGCCCCCACTCCCCGAACGTCCCGCCGTGAGCTTTGTCATGCCCGTGTTAAACGAGGAGGGCTTTCTGGAATCCGCGGTGCGCACGATCCTTGCCCAGGACTACGCGGGCGAGAAGGAGATCGTGCTGGCGCTCGGCCCGTCCACCGACGCGAGCGACGCGATTGCGGCGCGGCTCGCGGCGGAGGACCCCCGCGTACGCCTCGTCGCGAATCCCGAACGGGACATCCCCGCGGGATTGAACCACGCGATCGCCGCGAGCCGCCACCCGGTGATCATCCGGGTGGACGCGCACTCGGAGCTGACACCGGACTACACGAGGCTCGGGATCGCCGCGCTCGCGCGCACCGGCGCGGCGAACGTGGGCGGGATCATGCGGGCCGCCGGGCGCGGGAACGTCCAGCGCGCCATCGCGCGCGGCTATAACAGCCCCTACGGGCTCGGCGGCGGCGCGTACCACGGCGACGGCGTTCCCGGCGAGGCCGAGTCCGCCTACCTCGGCATCTTCCGGCGGGAGGCCATCGAGGCGGTGGGTGGCTACGATCCCACGATCTTGCGCGGTGAGGACTGGGAACTGAACCTCCGGATCCGGCGCGCGGGCTACACCGTCTGGTTCGAGCCGTCCCTCGGCGTGACCTACTGGCCGCGGGCGAGCCTCGGCGATCTGGCCCGGCAGTTTTTTGCGACCGGAACCTGGCGCGCGGTGCTGGTGCGCCGCTACGGTCGCGCGAATCCGTGGCGATTCTTCGCTCCGGGCGCACTGGTGCTGGGGCTCGCGGTGAGTGTGATCGCGCTCGCGCTGCTCGTCACCGGGGTGCTCCCCTGGGCCTCGGCGTGGCCGGTCCTACTCACCCCCGCGGCCCTCTACCTGCTCGGGATCCTGTTCGCGGTCGCGCGGATCCCGGAGCAGCACGGGATCGCCGACCGGCTCCTCACGGGCGCCACGCTCATCACCATGCACCTGAGTTGGGGCGCCGGGTTCCTCCGGGGCATCACGTTCGGTGGCGGGCGCGTCGTGGACCGTTCCCGCATCGGCTAGGCCCGTCCGCTGCAACACGCAACACGCAACACAGCGGAGATCCTGCGGCATTCCCCGGATTTCGCGAAAAATCTCCTCGATCTCCGTGGATCTCCGAGGTGTTGAGTGACGGGTGTGCGCGCGGAGTTCGGTCGCCGCTCGAGTCGAATCGGCGCTAGTGCCGGATCGGCCCGTCCCCCGTGCCGAGCAGGCCGGTCACGCGGTAGGGAATCACCTCGCGCAGGAACAGGCTCGTTGAGGTGCGGTTGATGCCGGGGCAGAGCCGGATCTCCTCGCTCACGCGATAGAGATCGTCGGGATCCTTCGCGACCACGCGCAGCAGCAGGTCCGTGCTGCCGGCCGGGGCGAAGCACTCGAGCACCTCGGGGATGTCCGCGAGGGCGGCGACGGCCTCAGAGATCAGATGCTGATCCAGTTCGACCTGCACGCTCGCCCCCACGGGCCGCCCCAGCGCGGCGGGCGATACTCGGGCGCTGTGGGCGCGCAGCGCCCCCGATGCGGCAAGCTTTTCGAGCCGTGCCTGCACCGTGCCCCGCGCGAGCCCCAGCCGTTGTGCGACCATCGCGGTCGGCATTCGCGCATCGTGGTCGAGCTCGCGGAGGATCCGCCGGTCGGTTGCGTCTAGATCGCTCATTTTGCACGCTTTCTGCTGGATCAACAACTCTCAAACCCATCATATTGCACAATTCAAATGAAACCTCTTGCACGGATCGCGCGATCCTGACTCAATGGTGTCTTGGGACGCGGTCAGTGCGTCCGTATACTCAGCAAGAACACCGTTGCCGCCACACCCGGCGGACGCGGACGGTTACGCCCCACAAGGGCACGCCCACCCAAGGAGAACGCCATGAGCGTCGCCCGTACCCACGTGCACCCCACCTTCACCGAGGTCGCCACCCCGACCCAGGTCCGCCCGAGAACACGCATCGCACTGACCGCCCTGACGCTCTTCACGCTGCTGGTCAGCGCGAATCTCGCCACTCCCCTGTTCCCGCTGCTGGAACTCCGGCTCCACATCTCTGCGCTCGGCACCACGCTCGCCTTCTCCAGCTATGTGTTGAGCCTCATCGTCGGGCTGATCGTGTTCCGCCGATTCGCCGATACCGTGAACCGGCGCACCGTGCTCGTCACCGCGCTCGCGGTCACCGCACTCGGCACGCTGGCCCTCGCATTCGCGCCGAGCCTCGGCTGGTTCTGCCTCGCCCGCGCCGCCCAGGGAGCCGCAATTGCCTGCGCCACCGGCACCGCCTCGGGAGCGCTGCGCGCGCTGCTCCCGGAACGGCCGGCGCTCGTCGGGCGACTGACGCTCCTCGCGAGCTCCGGCGGGGTGGCGGCCGGCCCCATCATCGGCGGTGCCCTCTCCCAGGGCGCGGCACCGCTCACCACCCCATTCGTGACCCTCGCGATCGCGCTCGCCACGCTGATCCCCGCGATCCTGCTCATCGCCCCGCACGAGCTCTGCCGCCCCACCCGGACCCCGGCCCCCATCGCGCTCGCCGACGCCCCGCCGCGCGTGCCGCGCCTGGATCGTCGCCGGGGCCGGCAGTCCCCCGCGGCCCTGCGCGCGTTCCGCGTCGCCGCGGCGACCGGCTTTCTGAGCTTCACCGTGTTCGGCTTCTGTCTCTCGCTCGCTCCGTCCTATTTCGCCGACCTCGTGGGCACCGACTCGCGCCCGCTGATCGGCCTCCTCGCCGCGCTCACCCTCGGGGCATCCGCCCTGACCCAGCTCCTGCCATTGCGCGGCGCCTGGCGGCTCCCCGTGGGACTCGGCACGCTCGCGCTCGCACTGCTGGGCATCGCCGCCGCGGGCGCACTCGGCAGCCCGGCCGTGCTCGTGGTCGCGAGCCTCCTCGCCGGCGTGGGTCAGGGCACCGCGTTCCAGGCCGCGTTCACCGCAGCCACCGCCGCCGTCGACCCGGACCACCACGCGTCGACCGTCAGCGCAATCTACACGGTGACCTACCTCGGCAGCGCCCTGCCCGTGCTCGCGCTCGGGCTCCTCGCGGAGCGGCTCGGCCTCGCGAGCGCGGTCACCGTGTTCGCGCTCGCGACCGCACTCGCGTGCGCCGTGCTTGCGGTCGCCGCGCGTCGGCGAACCTGACGCCGCCCGGCTACTCCGCGAGCAGTTCGAGGGCCGCGCGTTCGGCGGGTGCGAGGAGCGGGCCAAAGCGGTCGGCGACCGCGCCGCGGGCAATCTTGCCCGCGGCCTGGGCGTCGCGCGCGGCGATCGCGTCGAACAGGCCGCGGTCGATCTGCGCGGAGGCGAGCTTGACGCGGTTGTCGTGATGCTCGCCCTCAGCGTCGCGCTGCATCATGCCGCGCAGCACCCCGGAGACGGCCTGCCCGCTCATCTCGAGAATCTGATTGCCGCTCGCGGCCCATACCGCCTCGTGGAACTCGAGGTCGGCGGAGGCGAAGTCCTCCGCGTTCGTGTCGGCGGCGGCCTGCATGCGCTCCACGGCGAGGCGCATGCGGTCGAGCTGCTCCGGGGTGTGACTGAGCGCGGCCAGCTTCGAGGCCGATCCTTCGAGGATCACGCGGTACTGCACGAGCTCGGAGACACTGAGCGCGTCGGTGCCGATCATGGTGCGGAAGGAGCGGCCGAGGGTCTTCGATGAGGGCGCGAGCACCTGCGGTCCGCCACGCGTTCCCGGCCGCGACTCGATCAGCCCCATCGATTGCAGCACCCGGAGCGCCTCGCGCACGGTAGGGCGGCTCACGCTGAACTGCACCATCAGGTCCCGTTCGCTCGCGAGCTGCGACCCCACGGGGATCTCGCCGGAGAGGATCGCCTCTTCGATCTGTTCAACGATGCGCTGATAGGTGTGTACGGGAACCGCGGGTGAGAAGCTGTGGGTGTTCGTCAACTGAGAGTCTTTCCTGCTGGAGCGGACACGGGGTGGGGAACGGCTCGTCTTCGCGCCATTCCCGGGCGGTGCCGGAATTGTCCCTCAGTCTAGTCCCCGCTCAGTGGCCTTACCATGTATCCTGGTTCGAACCCCGTGATCGCATGACATATCAAGGATGATTACCGTACCGGGTGTACCCACCCACCAGATCACGGAGACAGGCACACCCCGCTTGTTCCACTGTATGACCGAGCTGCGGCCCGAGCGCCAACGCCCTACCCTCGAACAGGAAGCAATGATGCGACGCAGGAACTCCCTGACCCTCACCGCGGCCCTCATCACCGCGGGCACGCTCGCCCTCGCGGGCTGCTCAGCGGGCTCCGCCGGCAGCAGCTCCGGCGGATCCGGCACCACGCCGACCACCGCAACCATCGCGCTCACCGGCGCGCCGGTCAACCTCGACTTCACGACCACGGCGGGCTCCGCGATCCCGCAGGCCATGATGTCGAACGTCTACGAGGGTCTCGTGCAGCTCGACCAGGCCGGCGAAATCCAGCCGCTGCTCGCGAAGTCCTGGACCGTCAGCGACGACCGCAAGACGTACACGTTCACGCTCGAGGAAGGCGTCACGTTCTCCAACGGCGACGCATTCACCGCGGATGACGTGAAGTTCAGCTTCGACCGGGTCAAGACCGACTGGGTCTCGAGCCTGAAGGCGAAGATGGACGTCGTCGCGAGCGTCGACGTGATCTCCGACACCGAGGTCGCCGTCACCCTCACGCAGCCCTCGAACGCGTGGCTGTTCAGCCTCGCCACGCCGGTGGGCGCGATCTTCTCCTCGGACGCCGTTGATGATCTCGCGAACTCCCCCGTCGGCACCGGCCCCTACGCGGTCGAGACCTTCACCGCGAACGAGAAGATCGTGCTCGACACCCGCGACGACTACTGGGGCGAGGCCCCCAGCGTCGAATCCGTCACGCTGAAGTACTTCGCGGACGCGACCGCCACGACCAACGCGCTCCGCACCGGCGATATCGACGCGATCGTCAACCTGCAGGCCCCCGAGCTCCTCGACACCTTCGAGGCCGACGACGCCTTCACCGTCACGACCGGCACCTCGAGCGGCGAGATCTCCCTCTCGCTGAACAACAAGGTCGCGCCGTTTGACGACGTACGGGTGCGCCAGGCGGTCCTCTACGCCCTGGACAAGCAGGCGATCCTCGACACCGCCTGGAACGGCTACGGCTCGCTCGTCGCGACCTACGCAACCCCCACCGACCCGTACTACGAGGATCTGAACGACCGCTACCCCTTCGATCCGGAGAAGGCCAAGGCCCTCCTGAAGGAGGCCGGGCAGGAGAACCTCAGCATCGAGTACACCGTGCCGACGCGCCCCTACGCGCAGGCCGTGTCCGAGATCGTCGTCTCGCAGCTCAAGGACGTCGGCATCACCGCGACGATCAAGAGCTCGGAGTTCCCCGCGGTCTGGCTCGACGACGTGTTCACGAACCACAACTACCAGATGACCACGGTGCTCGCGACCGAGGCGCGCGACCTCCTCACGGTGTTCAACGACCCGAACTACTACATCGGCTACGACAACGCGAAGATTGCCCCGATCGCGGCCGAGGCCGACGCTGCCGACGAGGCGGGCTACGTCTCGGGCATGAAGCAGGTCGCCGAGCAGATCGTCGACGACGCCGCCTCCGGCGTCCTCTTCCTGTTCCCGAACATCACGGTCGCGAAGGCCGAGCTGCAGGGGCTGCCCGAGAACGCCATCATCGAGGCGCTCGACCTGACCGAACTCAACTGGAAGTAACGGGCATCGCCCACTGATTGACGCGGGCGCGGACCGAGACGGTTCGCGCCCGCACACCCCCTCTCAACCCCCGAGGACCACGCATGGCCATACGGATTCTGATCAACCTCGCCCGCTTTGTGGTGACCTATCTGGTCGCGACGGTGGTCGTGTTCCTCTTTATGCGGCTCATTCCCGGCGATCCCGCCCAGATCGCCCTCGGCGTCAACGCCACCCCGGAGCTGCTCGAACAGACCCGAAAGGAGTTCGGCACGGATCAGCCCCTGATCGTGCAGTACTTCGACTGGGCCGGCGGGCTCCTGCGCGGCGACTTTGGCACGTCGTACGTGACCCGCACCGACATCAGCCCGCTCGTTGCAGACCGACTCCAGGTCAGCCTGATCCTCGTCATCGCCGCCATGGTCGTGGCGCTCGCGATCGCGATCCCCCTCGGCACCTGGGCCGCAGTGAAGCACCGCAATCTGTCCGGCGTCGTGATCGGTGCCGGATCGCAGCTCGGCGTCGCGGTGCCCGGCTTCCTGGCCGCGATCCTCCTGGTACTCATCTTCGCCGTCGGCCTCGGCTGGCTCCCCGCGAGCGGCTGGACCCCGCCGGGCGAGGACTTCGGCGACTTCGTGCGCCGGCTGATCCTGCCGGTGCTCGCGCTCGCCTCCGTGCAGGGCGCGATCCTGACCCGCTACGTGCGCTCGGCAGTGCTCGAGATCATGAGCGAGGACTACCTCCGCACCGCGCGCGCCAAGGGCCTCAGCAAGATGGGCGCGCTCGTCAAGCACGGGCTCCGCAACGCCGCGATCCCCGTCATCACCGTGACCGGGGTGCAGATCGCCGCGCTCATCATCGGGGCCGTGGTGATCGAGCGCGTGTTCGTGATTCCCGGCCTCGGGTCGATGCTGCTCGACGCCGTCGGCAACCGCGATCTTCTGACCGTACAGTCCGTCGTGATGGTGCTCGTCGCCATCACGCTGGTCCTCAACCTCCTCGTCGACGTGCTCTACACGATCGTCGACCCCCGGATGCGAAAGAGCGCGTAACCATGACCACGCAGAACGTTCCCACGCCCCCGGTGCAGGCCCCTCGCACCAGCGCGATCTCCGCGCCCCGCGCCCCGCGCAAGCGCAGCCGGCTCTCCCCCACGCTGATCATCGGCCTCGTGCTCGTCGGGATCGTCACCGTCGCCGCACTGGTGTCCTTCGTGTGGACCCCCTACGATCCGGTGCAGGCGATCGCCGCCGACCGGCTCCAGGGCCCGAGCGGCACCCACTGGTTCGGCACCGACCGCTACGGCCGCGACGTGTTCTCCGCGATGCTCTACGGCGCGCGGATCACCCTGTTCGTCGGCATCATCTCCGTCGGCATCGCGATCCTGATCGGCACCCCGCTCGGCATCATCGCCGGGATCCGTGGCGGCTGGATCGAAGAGGTCATCATGCGCACCTCCGATATCGCGCTCGCGTTCCCCGCCCTGCTGCTCGCCATCATGTTCAGCGCCGTCTTCGGCGCATCAACGCTGACGGCGATGGTCGCCATCGGCATTGCGACGATTCCGGGCTTCGCCCGCGTGGCGCGATCCGGCACCCTGCAGGTGATGAGCACCGAGTACGTGCTCGCGGCTCGCGCCTCCAGCCAGTCCCGGTTCCGCATCGCGCTGCGGCACGTGCTTCCGAACATCATCGGGATCGTCGTGGTGCAGTGTTCCGTGTCGTTCGCCCTCGCGGTGCTCGCCGAGGCCGGCCTCAGCTTCCTCGGGCTCGGCACCCCGCCGCCCACCCCGTCGTGGGGTCGCATGCTGCAGGAATCGCAGCAGTTCCTGGGCACGCACCCGCTGCTCGCCATCATCCCCGGCATCGCGATCGCGATCGCTGTGATGGGCTTCAACCTGCTCGGCGACGGGCTCCGTGACCGATTCGACCCGAAGCTGAACGGGAGCCGCGACGCATGACCACGAACACTCACCCCGCCACCAGCGGCACGCCGCTGCTCGCCGTCGACGGGCTCACCGTCGCGACCCCGCACCGCACTCTCGTGCACGATTTCACGCTGCACATGGCGCACGGCGAGCGGATCGGCCTGATCGGCGAGTCCGGCTCGGGCAAATCCATGACCACGACCGCGCTCCTCGGGCTGCTCCCCGCCGGGGTGTCCGCGACGGGCTCCGTGCGGCTCGACACGGGCCGTGAGGGTGCCCCGAGCGGCAACCTGCTCGAGGCGTCGGAGTCGGAGCTCCTGCGGATCCGGGGGCGAGACGCCGCCATGGTGTTCCAGGAGCCCCTGACCGCGCTGAACCCGCTCATGCGCGTGGGTGCCCAGGTTGCCGAGATCATGCTCGTGCACAAACTCGCACCGTCGAAGGCCGAGGCGCATCGCCGAGCCGTCGAAATGCTCGACGCCGTGCACCTGCCGGATCCCGCGCAGGCCGCCCGCGCGTACCCGCACCAGCTCTCGGGCGGGCAGCGCCAGCGCGTCATGCTCGCCATGGCGCTCGCGAACGACCCCGCGCTGCTGCTCTGCGACGAGCCCACGACCGCGCTCGACGTCACCGTGCAGCGGCAGGTGCTCGACCTGATCCTCGAACTCGTGAAGGAGCGCAACACCGGTCTCCTGTTCATCACCCACGACCTCGCCGTGGTCGCAAACATGTGCACGCGCGTGCTGGTCATGAATCAGGGCGTCGTGGTCGAGGAGGGCACCACGGAAGCGGTCTTCACGCGGCCGCAGCACCCCTACACGCGGGGCCTGCTCGCCGCGAGCGACCTCGACGCGACCGACGCGGACGGGCGGCTCTTCACGGTGGCCAGCGCGAAGGAGTACCTGCCCCCGACGCGCGAGCAGCTCGCGGCCGAGGCCGTCAGGGAGACGGCCGCTCCGGTGCTGGATCCGGACGCAGCGCCGGATCAGAGCGCAACACCGGCCCCGAGCGCGGCGGCTCGCGACACCGTGATGCGCGTCACGGACCTGGTCCGCACGTACACCCGCAGCAAGACGAGCCTGTTCACGCCCGCGCCCGAGGTCCACGCGCTGAAGGGCATCTCCTTCGAGGTGCCGCGCGGCGGTCGCCTCGGCGTGGTCGGCGAGTCCGGCTCCGGCAAGTCGACGCTGCTCCGGATCCTGGCGGGCCTCGACCAGCCGACCTCGGGCAGCGCGGTCGTCGCCGGCAACGAGGTCGCGGGGGCGAAGGAACACCAGCTGCGGGAGCTGCGACAGCAGTTGCAGATCGTGTTCCAGGACCCGATGGGCTCGCTCGACCCGCGCATGACGGTGGAGCAGATCATCTCCGAGCCCTTGCTGGTGCGTGGCCGCTCCGAGACCGCGGCCGAGCGCTCGCGCATGGTCGCGGAGATGCTCGAAGCCGTCGGACTCCCCGCCTCGGCCGCGGAGCGCTACCCGCACCAGTTCTCGGGTGGACAGCGCCAGCGCATCTCGATCGCCCGCGCCCTGATCTGCCGCCCGCAGGTTGTCGTCGCCGACGAGCCGGTGAGCGCGCTCGACGTGTCCGTGCGCGCCCAGGTGCTGAACCTCCTCGCGGACCTGGTCGACGAGTACGGGCTCACCCTCGTCTTTGTTTCGCACGACCTGAACGTGGTGCGCCACCTGTGCGATTCCGTGATCGTGATGCAGGCCGGGGAGATCGTGGAGGCGGGTCCCACCGAAACCGTCTACCGTGCTCCCCAGCACCCGTACACGCAGCGCCTCATCGATTCCTCGCTCACCCTGCGTCAGGAACTGCAGCACGCGTTCTAGCGCCGGGGCCCGCGTTCCGCCGCCCTGTTTCCGCTCCATCTTGCTTCCCCGAAAGGACACCCCGTGACCGACCACGCTGCCCCCGCCTCCCCCGACACCGCCGCCGGTCGCCGCCTCGCCGATCTCTCGGCCGGTGAGCTGGCGACCGGGTATGCCGCGGGGACGTTCACGCCGAGCGCGGTCGCGGAGGACGTGATCGCTCGAGTGCAAGAGCGCGAGCCCGAGCTGAACGCGCTCTACCTCTTCGACCCGGAGCAGGTGCGCGCCGACGCGGCGGCGGCCACGGCGCGCTGGGCCGCCGGCTCCCCGCGCGGGCCCCTCGACGGCGTTCCCGTCACCGTGAAGGAGAACATCGCCCGCGCGGGACAGCCAAAGCCCTCGGGCACGGCGATCCCGAACCCGCCCGTGCCCGCGCAGAACGCGCCGACCACGGATCGGCTCATCGAGGCCGGCGCCGTGATCGTGGGCTCCACCACGATGCCCGACTGGGGCATGCTCTCCTCCGGAGTATCGAGCCTGCACGGGATCACGCGCGGCGGCCTGAACCCCGCGCACACCTCCGGCGGATCGAGCGCCGGGGCCGGGGCCGCCGCCGCCGCGGGCTACGGGCCGCTCCACGTCGGCACCGACATTGGCGGGTCGATCCGTTTGCCGGGCACGTGGCAGGGGCTGACCGCACTCAAGCCCAGCGAGGGACTCATTCCGCTCGACGTGCCGTACATGGGCCGCGCTGCGGGCCCCCTGACGCGCACCGCCGCGGACGCGATCCGGCTGATGGCCGTGATCGGCCAGCCGGATCCCCGGGACTATCTCACCCGCCCCTACGCGGGCCTCAAGTGGTCGACCGAGCCGCTTGCCCCGGCCGGTATGCGCGTCGCGCTCCAACTCGACGCCGGGTCCGGGCTTCCGGTCGAGCCCGAGACGCGCGCCGCGATCGAGCGGGCCGCTGAGCTGTTCGCCGCAGCCGGCGCCACCGTCGAGCCGCTCGCCCCGTTCATCGCGCCCGAGGTTCTTGACGGGATCGTCGGATTCTGGCGGAGCCGCTCCTACGCGGATTACCGCGCGCTCACGCCCACCGAGCAGGCGGCGGTACTGCCGTTTATCGTGGAGTGGTGCGTCGCCGGGCGGGATTTCACCGCCGCCGAGACCGTGCGCAACCGCAGCATGATGGACGAGATGGCGCGCCTCACTCGCGCGGCCACGCAGCCCTACGATCTCGTCCTCTCCCCGGTCACCCCCGTCGCGGCGTTCCCCGCGGAGGACCCGATGCCGATCACCGATCCGCTGCAAACCATGGGACATATCTCGTTCACCGTGCCCTACAACATGTCGGGCCAGCCTGCGCTGTCCGTCGGGGCTGGCATCCAGGACGACGGCCGCACGATCGGCCTGCAGATCGCGGGACCGATCGGGAGCGACGATCGCCTGCTGCGGGTGGCGGCGTGGTTCGAGACCGTGCGCGGGGCCGGGGCGGCAGTGGACTGGTCGCGACTGCCGTAGCCACCGGGGTTCGCGGGGTGAAATCGCGGGTGAAACCTGGGGCGAAACTCGCGTGAACGTTTCGCACACGCGTTTCACACACATGTCATGTCCGGGCGGCGAGGGTTAGGCTACCCCGGTTCCCTGTTTTCGGACCGCCTGGAGACCCCTGTGATTCCCCGCGACGTACCCGTTCATCCGCCCATTTCTCTGCGTACGGTCGCCGCGCTCGGCACTGCCGCGCTCACCCTCGTCGCCGGAACCGCGATCGCCAGCGGGCTCACCGCGACGCCGGCGGCTGCGGCACCGAGCAGCGACGCCGCGACACCGGACCTGCTCGTCACCTCGGCTGCGGACACCGGGGCGGGCACGCTCCGCGCCGCGCTTGAGCTCGCGAACACCACCCCCGGCGCGCAGACGATCGGCTTCGCGGCCGACGTCACCACGGTGACACTTGACAGCCCCCTCCTCAGCACCGATGCCGTGACGCTCGCGGGCACCGGCGTCACCGTGCTCGCCAGCCCGGAGTGGGCGGTCACCGCGCCCGAGCCCGGCGGACCGCGCTCGCCCGATGTGCTGCTGCACGCGCAGCGTTCCGCGCTCACGCTCCACGGGATGACGTTCGATGCGGCCCAGACTGCCGAGTCCGCGGTGTTCCTCGACGCCCCGGGCGGTGCGGACGCGGTGACCATCGCCGACAGTACGCTGCGCGACGCTACGGGAAGCGCGCTGGTCATCGCCGGCGCCCAGGCCCCCATCGCCGTGGACCGCAGCACACTCGTCCAGCAGGCCACGGCAAATCGCGCGACAGGGATCGTGGGGGCGGATAGTTCCGCCGCGGCGATCACGGTCACCGACACCACGGTCGCCGGCTTCGGAGCGAGTGCCGCGTCCTTCCAGGAGTGGAACCCCGTGCCCGGCACCGACGCCCAGATCCGCTTCGAGCGCAGCACGCTCTCCGACAACGGTCGCATCGACGATCCTGCCGCGGCCGCTGGCGGGATCGTCCTGGAACAGTCGCAAGACCTCCGCACGGGACCGCGCCTCCTCGTGCAGGATTCGATGCTGGCACGCAACGCCGGACACACCGCGGGCGGCATCGCGGTCAGCACCCCGCGCTGGGACGCTCCGGGGACCACGCACACCGTCGAAATCACCGGCTCCACCTTCCACGGCAATCTCGGCTATGACGCGGACGACCTCTCGGAGCTGCCCGAGGCGAGCTTCGCCGCTGCGCGCGCCGACGAGGGCCTCGCGAGCGCTTCGGAGGACATCCCAGCGTCGGACACGCCCGTCGTCTTCGACGTGTCCAACAGCACCTTCGTCGGCACCGAGGAGTTTCCCTCTCGGGTGCTCTCCCTGAATAACCCCGGGACACGCTCGACGTTCGACCAGGTCACCGTCCTGAACGGGTACGTGGCCGTCGGCTACTGGATTCAGTCCCCCGTGTTCGACATGCAGGACACCGTGATCGAGGCCGGCGACTGGGATCCCATCAACATCGCGCAGCCGGCCCGCTCAGTTCCCGTCGATTCGGCACCGGAGCGTTCCGTGCCCACGGATCCCTTGCCGACGGACTCCGTGCCAACGGCCGACGCACCCGCGCAGCCGCCGGTGGCGCGCTCACTGCGGAGCGCGTACGTGGATGCCGCCGGAACGGGGCAGCCGCAGATTCAGGGCAGCGACGACGTCGTGGTGCGCTCGGCTGAGGAACTGCGCCTGGGCACGCTGGCCGACAACGGTGGGCACACCCCGACCGTGCTCCCCGCGGACGAGAGCCCGCTCGTCGACGCGGGCGAGGCCGGCGCGGGGCAGGAGCCGGATCAGCGCGGCGTCTCCCGGCCGCAGGGTCCCCGCAGCGATATCGGTGCCGTCGAGGTAGCCGAGCCGCCCGTGACGGATCCGGGGACCGATCCGAGCACCGACCCAAGCACCGACCCGGCAACGGATCCCAGCACGGACCCGGCAACGGATCCCGCCACCGACCCGAGCACGGAGCCCGGCACGGATCCCACGTCCGACCCCACGACGGATCCGGCCACCGACCCCGCCACTGATCCGGCGAGCGACCCTTCCACGGACCCGGGAACTGAGCCGGGAACTGAGCCGGGAACGGAGCCGGCTGGGCCCGCGGAGCAGGGCGATGCGCTGGCGCGGACGGGCGCGTCGGGCGGCCTCATCGCGTGGGGCGTCGCCGCGGCGATCGCCGCCATCGCCGGGGGCGGGCTGCTGCTCGCTCGGACGCGCACGCGACGCGGCTGATCCCGCGCACACTGCGAACCCGCCCGAGTCGGCTGACTCGGGCGGGTTCGCAGTGTGTCGAGGCGTCTAGCTCGCGGGCGGGGTGAAACGCCCGTCGATCGCGGTCCAGCCGCCGTCGACGGTGAGTGTGGTCCCGGTCACGAAGGAGGCCGCGTCTGAGGCGAGGAATACGACGGCCCCTGCCAGCTCGTCGGGACGCGACCAGCGGCCAAGTGCGCTCTTCTCGGCGTAGGCGTCGTACCATTCCGGGTTCGCCTTGATCTGCGAGGTGAGCGGGGTTTCCACCACACCGGGGGCCACCACGTTCACCCGCACGCCCTGCGCACCGTACTCCGCCGCAGCGGTCTTGGCGAGCTGCACGAGCCCGGCCTTCGTCGCCGCGTAGACCCCCTGACCCGGTTCCACGACCTGCGCCCGGATCGAGGCGAAGCCAATGATCGACCCGCCCCCGTTCGCCGCGAATCGCTCGGCGAACTGGCGGATCAGCTGGAACGAGGCCCGCAGGTTGAGGTTCAGCACGCGATCGAACTCGTCCATCGTGTAGTCCGCCATGCGCTTGCGCACGTTCGTTGCCGCGGTGAACACGAGCGCCGCGGCGGTGCCGAAGCGCTCGGCGGCAGCAGCCACCTCGGCATCGTCGAGCACGTTCAGACGGTACGCCTCAGCGGAGCCACCCTGCTCCTGAATGACGGCGGCGGTTGCCTCCGCGGCGTCGAGCGCCCAATCGGCGACCACGACGTGCGCCCCCTGCGCGGCCAGCGCCTGCGCCGACTCGCGGCCGATGCCGGATCCGGCACCGATCACCACGACGGTGCGCGAATCAAGCCGGAACAACCGGCTGTAGTCGGGGGAAGCGGAGGGCTTGGTCATGCTGGGTCCTTTGCTGGTGCGGGTCAAAGACGGAGTGGGCGGTTAGCCGCGGGCGCGGGGCCGGATCATGGCCATGCGGGTGACGGTGAACTCTTCGATGGCGTAGCGCGGACCCTCGCGTCCGATGCCGGAATCCTTCACCCCGCCGTAGGGCATGATGTCGGAGCGGAAGCCGGGGATCTCGTTGACCACCACACCGCCGACGTCGAGCTGTTCGATGGCCGCAAACGCGCTCTCGAGCGAGGCCGTGTAGATCGCGGCCTGCAAGCCGTAGCGGGAGGCGTTGACGAGGGCGATGGCCTCCGGCATCGAGTCGACCGTGGTGAGGCAGATCACCGGGCCGAAGATCTCCTCGGCCCAGACCTCGGCATCTGCCGGAACCTGTCCGAGCACGGTCGGCTGCACCAGCGCGGGGTTCGTCGCCGCAGCGTCACTGACCGTGCTCCCGTCCTCTCCCGCGAGCACGGTGGCCCCCGCGACGACGGCCGCGGCGATCATGGCCCGGATCCGGTGTCCGGAGGCCGCGTTGATGACGGGGGCGACGGTCGTGTCCACGGCGCGCGGATCGCCGACGACGACCTCCCCCATGCGCGCGATCAGGCGCTCCGTGAACGTCTGCGCAATCGGCCGCTCGAGCACCACGCGCTGCACGGAGATGCACGCCTGCCCATTGGCGTAAAACCCGCCGCGCAGCACGGCGTCGACGGCCGCGTCGAGGTCGGCGTCGGCCGCGACGATAAACCCGGTGTTCGAGCCGAGCTCCAGCACCGTCTTGCGCGGTGCCGCCTGCTGGGCGATCAGGTGGCCGATCTTCGCCGAGCCCGTGAACGAGACGACCTGCGCGCGCGGATCCCGCACGAGCGTCTCCCCCACTTCGGGGGCACCGTTGACGAGCTGCACCGCGGCGGGCGTGATGCCGCGGGAGAGCAGTTCCTCGCGCACGATCGCGACGAGTTCCAGCGTGGCCAGCGGGGTGTTGGGCGCGGGCTTGATGATCACCGGGCACCCCGCGGCGATGGCCGGGGCGAGCTTGTGCGTGGCAAGCAGGAGGGGGTAGTTGAAGCCCGCGATGCCGATGACCACACCGGCGGGCTTCCGGCTGTAGTAGCCGATCATGCCCCGGCCCAGCTCCTGCAGGTCGAGCGGCACCGTCTCCCCGTGAACGTGCGAGACCTCCTCGGCGGTGGCTTGGAGGGTCACGATGGTCCGGTTCACCTCGGTCTGGCAGTCGACGCGGGGCTTGCCGGTTTCGAGGATGAGGAGCTCCACGAAACGCTCGGCATCCGCTCGCAGACGGTCGTGCACGGCGAGCAGGACGGCCTTGCGCTCGGCCGTGGTGAGCGCTGCGATCTCGGGCCGGGCCGCCGCGGCGGCGTCCAACGCGTCGCGCGACTCAGCCGCGGTGCTCACCGGAGCCGCGGCGACAACCGTGCCGTCGAAGGGAAACACCACGTCCTGTGAGTCCGGCACCGCGCGCCAGGTCGCGCCGATCGGGAGCTGCCCGGCCGGGGCGATCAGGGCGAGCGCCTCGCGCTGGCTCGCCGGGCTCTGCCGGGGGTCCAGCTGAGTGGTGTCGCGCTGCGTGTCGTCGCTCATGGTGGTGTCCTCGCGTGCGGGGCCGCGTCGCGGCACGGTGCCACGACGCAACGGATGACCGGTGAAGTGTGCGGCCTCCCGCGTCGCGCGAGTGGCCTTACCAGTTAATATAGTTGAACATCGCCTGTTCGCCAACGCAGCGCCGCCGCCATGGTCCGCGGCGCGACCGCCGGAAGGATCCCACATGACGAACCGCTATTCCCTCGCAGTGCTCCCCGGCGACGGCATTGGCCCGGAGGTCGTGGGCTGCGCCCTCGAGGTCCTCGATGCCGCCGAGGCACGCTTCGGGTTCACCACGGCGCGCACCCCGGTTGCGGCGGGTGCGCAGCACTACCTCGCCACCGGCGAGCTGTTCACCGAGGTCGAGCCCACGCTTCGCGAGCACGACGCGATCCTCTTCGGCTCCATGGGCGATCCCGCCGTCACCCCGGGGATCCTGGAGCGCGGCTTTATTCTCGAAATGCGGCAGCGCTTTCAGCAGGCGGCGAACGTGCGCCCCGTGCGCCTCTATCCCGGCGTCCCCACGCCGATCGCCGGGCTCACCCCCGAGCGCTGCGAGATGGTGATCGTCCGAGAGAACACCGAGGGTGCCTACGTCGGCCGCGGCTCCACCGTCCACGCGGGCACGGAGCACGCCGTCGCGATGCAGGAATCGCTGAACACCCGGGCCGGGATCGAGCGCGTCGTCGACTTCGCGTTCCGCCTGGCGCTCGGTCGCCGCAACAAGCTCACGCTCTGCCACAAGACGAACATTCTCGTCGCCGCCGGCCAGCTCTGGCAGGAGGTCGTCGCCGACCTCGCGCTCCGCTACCCCGAGGTGGAGACGGACTACGTGCACGTTGACGCGATGTGCTTCCACCTCCCCCTCACGCCCGAGCGCTTCGACGTCGTGGTGACGGACAACCTGTTCGGCGACATCATCACCGACCTCGGGGCCGTCATCCAGGGCGGGCTCGGCGTCGCGACCAGCGCGAACCTCAATCTCGACGGCACCGCGCCCTCGATGTTCGAGGCGATCCACGGCTCCGCCCCCGACATCGCGGGCACGGGCTGGGCCAACCCCTCGGGGGCGATCCTCTCCCTCGCGCTGCTCCTCGGCCACCTCGGAGAGGGAGATGCCGCACGCGCGGTCGAAGCGGCCACCGTGCAGGTGCTCGGCGAGCTGCCCGCGCTCGCCGGCGCCGAGATGGGCATGCGCACGGAGGAGGTGGGGGCCCGCATCGCCGCGCTGGTGCGCGACGGGGAGGCCGATCCGACGCTCGTCCCCGATTCGCTCCTCGGACAGCTCGCCACGCTCGCGCCGTCGCGGCGCTAGCGGGATTCGCCCGCCGGGCGCTCCGCTCGCGCCGTCGCGGTGCCACCGGGGTGCCCTCGCTGGGGTGCCGCGGGGTCCCTCCGCGCTACCGCCCGAGCGCCCCGCGCTCGACAAGCGCGGCCACCACGCGCTCCGCGGCGTGTCCGTCGTCGTGCGGCGCGAACCGGGCGCGCCATGCGGCCTCAGCATCGGGCCGAAGCCAGCTCGCCTCGGCACCCCGTTCCGCCCACTCCTGGGCGTGGGCCACAACCTCGTCCCGCGACGTCAGGAGCGGCCCGGGGGCGGTTGCGGCGAAATCGAACGTGAAGCCACGCTCGCGGTCCCGGTAGGACTCGAGATCCGGCACGAAGAACAGGAGCGGCACGCGCGCCACCGCGGCGTCGAACATGATCGAGGAGTAATCCGTGATCAGGAGGTCGGCGGCGAGGATGACGTCGTTGACGTCGGCGTGCGCGGAGGCGTCGATGACGCGCGCGCCGGTCGCGTCGCCCGGGGCCGCCCCGTAGCTCCCCAAGCCGTGGGTGCGGGTGTGGCCGCGTGCCACCACCACCCAGTCCTCCCCGAGCTCCGCCGCGAGCCGACGCACGTCGAGGTCGTCGACGACAGAGATTCCGCCATCGCGCCAGGTCGGCGCGTAGACGAGCACCCGGACGCCCGCGGGGATCCCGAGCGCGGCGCGCGCCGCACCCACGATGATCGGGTTGCGGTCGGCCCCGAGCACGGCGCGGGCCAACCGGTCCGCACGCGGATAGCCGGTTTCGAGGATCTCGCCCCGGTAGGCGTAGCTGCTCCGGAACTGCGCGGTGGAGTGCGGGTTCTGGGACAGCAGCAGGTTCCACCGGCGGCTCTCGCGCCGGATCGCGAGGCGGGTGCGCAGCCCGACATTCGGTCGGCCGAGCGCAAGGTGCTTGAGCATGGTGCCGTGCCAGGTTTGCAGCACAATCTGGCCGCGGCGACGGCGGAACCCGAAGCGCAGCCAATCGTTCACCACGAGGACGCGGGCGTACCGGCGGGCCGCGTGCCACGCGCGGCTCCCGACCACCACTGCGGTCGCGCCGTCCGGCACCGCCTGCGCCTCGCTCGTGACGCTCCAGTACCGAGCCGCATCCGGGAATCGCGCGGCGATCTCCGCGTCGATCGCGAGCGGATTGCAGCTCACCTGCCGCCCATAGAAGCTCTCGAAGAACACTCCGCCCGGGGTGACCAGGTCACGCGCCGGGAGCGCGAGCTCACGGGCCGCCGCGAGGACCCGCGCCGCGGCCCCACCCTCGGGGTAGGCGTGAAAACGGGCCGCGAGCGCGCGCGTTTCCGCCTCGGCCGCGCGCCGCGCGGGGGATCCCGGGCTGAGCTCGCCGAGGCGCTGCAGAGACGCCGCCCAGTTGCGCGCGACGCGGCCGCCGCTCGTCACCTCGAGCGGCTCGTACAGGCCGCGCGTTGCCGTGTAGTGGGCCAGGTCGGGCGCGAACCAGACGATCGGCCGCCCCAGCAGCGCGAAGTCGAGCGCCGTCGAGGAGTAATCGGTGATGACGACGTCAAACGCGCCGAGCGCCGGGGTGAGATCGCGCAGCCGGTCCGACCCGAGCAGATGCACCCGGTCGCTCCGGAGCGCCTCGTAGGCTCCCCGCCCCAGCGGGTGGGGCCGGATCACGAGGTGCGCGTCCAGGCGCTCAAGCGTCGCCGCGATCGCTGCGGCCTCGGCGGGCGTCGGCACGGCGGGGTCTTCCTCGCCATCGCGCCAGGTCGGAGCGTAGAGCACGAGCTGTGCGCCCGAGGCGATGGTTTCGGGTGCGTCGAGCAGTCGGATCACTTCGGCGCGCGTGGCCGCCGCGGCCGCCGGATCACTGGCCTGCCGCGCGAGCGCATCGTCGCGGGGGTCCCCGAGGACACGCACCTTGCCCGGATCCACGCGGAACGCGGAACGCAGCCGCTCGGCGGCGACCTCCGATCCCGCGACGTACATGTCGATTTCGCGAGAGCCCGCCAGGTACATGCGGCGCAGCAGCGCCCGTACCGGGGCGGGACCGCGCACCGCGGTGGTCACCGGCGAGTCGAGGTGCAGGCGCTTCAGCGGGGCCCCGTGCCACAACTGCACGATGCGCGCGCCCGTGATCCCGAAGCGATTCACGTCGCCGAGCCCGTGCGTCACGACGATCTGTCCGGCGCGCAGCGTGGCCCAGTACCCGGCCCAGCCGCGCCGGATCACGGGCGTCACCCCTTCGGCCCTGGCGATCTCCGCCTCCGCATCATCGGCGACGAGCCACACGATCTCGGCTGCTGGGTCGCTCGCCTGCAACGCTCGGGCCACCGCGAGCGCTCCTTCGCCGACGCCGATCCCGCTGCCGAATGCCCAGCGCCCCGCAATCCGGGGCACGAACCAGGACAGCACGATCGAGAGAAGGTACTGGGGCACGGCGAGCAACTTTGCAAGGTTGCCGCGCGCGAAGGTGAATCCTGCGGTACTCATCGCTCCCCACTGTAGAGGATCGAGCTGCGGAGGCCACGATGCACAACGGCCGGTGCCGGCGCCCCGTTCAGGGGCACCGGCACCGGCCGTGCGCGTGCGGAGGCTACGGTGTTACCACTCGAGATCGCCGAGCTTCACGTCAACCTGACCGGGCTTGCCACCGCGGGTGTAGTCGATCGTGACCTCGCTGCCACCAGCGTGCATGCGGATCAGCGCGGAGACCGAGGTCCCGTCGACCGCGGACACCCCGTCGACCGCGGTGATGACATCGCCGGCCTTCAGCCCAGCCTTCGCCGCGGCACCGTCGCGCACCACCTCGACCAGGAGGCCGCCCGCGTGGTTCGCGTCCTCGTCCGTGTCCTGGCTCGAGTTCGCGACCGAGGCACCGAGCAGGCCGTGTGAGGGCTGCTCCCCCGCGATAATCGCGTCGGCCACCCGCGAGGCAAGGTTCGCGGGGATTGCGAAGCCGAGACCGTTGCTGCCGGCGGTGCCGTTCGATGCCGAGGCCGAGGCGATCGCCACGTTGATGCCGATGAGCTCGCCGGAGCCGTTCAGGAGCGCCCCGCCGGAGTTCCCGGGGTTGATTGACGCGTCAGTCTGGATCACGGGGAGGGTGACCGATCCGCCGCCGCTTGACTGCTGCTGCGGCTGTTCCTGCTGCTGCCGACTGTCCGGGAGGCCGAAACGGAAGTCCCAGGGGAAGCCCGGGTTCTCTTCGCTGCCCCCGTTGTCGTCGGGCTGCTGGCTCGGATCCTGCGGGATCAGCGGGCTGCCCACCGAGATTCCTCGGTTGAGTGCGCTGACCACACCGCTCGTGACCGTGTTCGCGAGGTTCAACGGAGCACCGATCGCGACGGTCAGGTCCCCGACGTCGATCTTGTCGGAATCCGCCACCTTGATTGCGGGAAGCCCGTCTGCCTCGACCTTCACGACCGCGAGGTCCGCGTAGGGGTCGACCCCGACAAGGGTGCCGTCCAGGATGCGGCCGTCACTCAGCTTCACGCGGATGCCGGCGTTCTCGAGCGCGGCACCATCCAGCGTCACCACGTGCGCGTTCGTGACGATGTATCCGTCCTCGCTGTAGATGACGCCCGAACCGGAGCCGCTCGCGTTGCCGCTCTGGACTTCCAGCGTGACCACGCTGGGGGTCGCGACCGCGGCGACACCGGAGATCGCGGTCGCGTTCTCCGCGTTATTCAGGGTGATTGCCCCGCCGCCCTGGGACGCGGCCTGCGGGGCCACGTTCGATGCCACGACCGCGGCAACCCCGCCACCGACGACGCCGCCGAGCAAGGCACCAATCGCAAGACCCGCGAGGAGCGCGCCCGTGCGGGACTTTGGCTTCGCGGGGCCCGCGGGCTGCGCCGGCTCTGCGGGCACCTGCCCGGCCCCGTGCCCGACCCCAAACGCGGCACCGGCGGCGTGCGGACCGGCCGGCTGCAGCGGATCGGCCCCCAGGGCAACCGTCGGCTGCTCGGATGTTCCCTGGTGCGGTGTCACCGGATGCTGCGGTGCCGCGTACTGCGGTGCACCCTGATGCGGTGCGGCCTGGTGGGGCGCATATGCGCCGACCGACGGTGCGCCGTCGCCCGACACCGGGCTCCCCCCGGCCGCGGGATCGGTCGCCGGCTGCTGCGGCGATGGAACCTGCGGTGCGGGGTTCCCGGCGGGAACGGCCGACTCAGACGGTGCGGCGGTGGGGGCGTGCTCGGGGCGTGGCTGCTCCGGCGCATCACTGCGGTCGGTGTTGTGGCTCTCAGGCGTCGTGGTCATGTGAGCTCCCTTCTCATGTGACCAGCTTGGCCTGTCAAGCTATGAATTTCGTAGGTGCAGACTGCATAGGGGCTGCAGATTGCGCGGTTCCGCCCGACGGGCGCGCCCTCACCTTCGCCGATGCGCCAGCACCGCGATGCCGGCGGCGAGCGCGAGCAGCAGCAGTCCCACGCCGCCCCAGAACAGCAGGGTGGTTCCGGAGCCGCCGGTGCGAGCGAGCGGTGGCGTGTCTGGCGTGGGCGCGGCCACCACCTCGAACCGTTCGCTCGGGGCACCGCACTCCCCGACGCTGATCACGTGCTCCTGCCCAGCCTCGCGCATCACGAGGGTCTCCACGTAGCCGCCGGCTCCCAGGTGCTCCGGTGTGGTGGTCACGCGGCGTGACTCGACCCGTCCTGGGCCGTCCACGACCACGCCGTCGGGGTCCGAGAGTTCGGGGATGATCCGATCCGGCGAACACACGAGGGTGCCCTCGCTATCGGCCGCGTACGCCGTGAACCTGACGTGGTAGCTCAGCCCCGGACGCTCCGCGAAGCGCCCCTCCAGAATTGCGGTGTCATACATCTCCTCGCCGACGACCGCGGTGCCCGCGGATTCCGTGCGCACGTGCGGGGCTTGCACGGTCGTGGTTTCCTCGGGGGCGCCGCACACTCCGCGCACCAACTCCGTGGTCTCCCCGTCGGCGTGGAGCCGCAGCACCGCGACCCACCACACCGTGTCGCCAAATTCCGGCAGTGCGGTGAGTTCGGGAGATTCGAGCTCCCCGGCCGCGGTCACCGGTACCGGATCCGTCCGGAAGAGCGCGGTGTCTGCAGTGCACGTTGCGGCATCAGTCCCCGTGAGGCTGGCATCGCCGCGGTACCCCTCGAATACGAGGTCGTGTGTCGCCCCCGGCCGCTGCGTCAGCTCGCCCGCAATCTCGGCGACATCGCGCATGACTTCCCCGGTTGCCACGACCCCACTGGCACGTGTTGCCACGCTCGGTTCGGAGATCACCGTGCTCTCCTGAGTGGCTCCGCACTCGCCGCGCAGCGCCGGAGTGCGAGTATCGCCCTCGATCAGCCAGAGCGTTTCGACCCACCACACCGGACCGGCCCACCCCAGGGGCACCGGCACCGGCTCGGAGAAATACTCCCCGGGACCGGTCACCGGCGTGGGCCCCGTGTCGAACAGCTGGGTCTCAGGCGTGCAGACCGGGGTGTCCGAATCCGCGGATCCGCGATACCCCGCGAACGTCAGTTCCCAGCGCGCGTGCTCGGTGTCTGTCAGCGCCCCGCTGACGACCGCGGTGTCGGTGATCGTGTCGCCGACCACCGCGGCCTCTGGCGCGACCGTGGTCACTTCCGGACGTCCGATCTCCGTCGTTTCCGTGTCCAAGCCACACGAGCCGCGATGCAGCCGTTCGGATCCCGAACCGGTGTCCATGCTGAGCGTTTCCACCCACCACACCTTCGTCCCGTGTTCCCAGCGCGCGACAAATCCGGGTGCGACAACGTCGCCGGGCTCGCGCACCGGGATGCGTTCTGATCGATAGATCCGGTTGTCTGCCGTGCAGAGCGGTACACCCTCGGCAGATTCCTCCGCGCGATAGGCCTCAAAGCGGAGGCTGTACGCGGCGTTCGGCGCGAAGCGCCCCGTCACCGTCGCGGTGTCGGTGAGGAGCTCACCCACCATCGCCTGCGGCGTGGCCTGCGTCACCACCCCCGGCTGCTCGGTGACCGTCCGTTCATGGGGCACCCCGCAGCTCCCCTCGTGCACCGTACGGCCCTGCGAAACGATGCGCTCCACCCAGTGAATGGTGCCCGGTGACCGGACGCTCACTTCGGCGGTCTGGTACTCGCCGAGCGCGGTGATCGCGATCCCACCCTCACGGTAGACCGGCTGTGCGACGCACCGTTCCTCGGCGCTCATTCGTTCAAGTTCTGCGGCTGTCCAGCGGAGCGGAACGGGGTCATCGTCTCCCCTGGACCCATCCGGCGGCTCGGACCCCCGCGAGTTCGTCCCGGCGACGCCCTCGGGCCCGGCATCCGCGATCTGAGGCCCGGTATCCTCCGCGCTCGGGAGCGCCGCGGGGCCGGTGCGGTCGCCTCTGGGCGCAAACGTGAGCGATCCCGCTTCCGCAGGGTCGCGCGGTCGCGCGGGTTCCACCTCCGTCACCAGCGGCTCCCAGTTTTCCCCGTATTTCGGTGCCCCCACTTCGGGCATGAGGTACGCGGTAAAGTCGGCAACCGCCTCGGGCCAGAGCCGCGCACGCGTGTCGGGTGCCTCGCTCACGACGAGCGTGTCCCGCATGATACCGCCCACGTCCGCCGAGGGCTGTGCCTGCGTCTCGGCGTCGGGATCCGCGAAGGGCGGTGGCACACGCACCGCGACCGTCTCGAAGCGGCCACGCAACTCGGTGGACCGAGACGCACCGGTGGCCACCGCAAGACGCTGCCCGACGCCGCCGTTCGCCGTCGAGGTGTTGTAGATGTCGAGAACCGGGTCCCACCCGCGCTCCCCCGACGCCAGCCAGGATCCGTTAATGGTGAGTGTTCGGGCCCCCTCGGAGACATCGACATAGCGCGCCGACGCGCCAGATCCCGCAACCGAGAGTGAGGCGGCACCGTTGCGCACAAAGAGGCCACCAGAGACCGAGAGTTCCCCGGTCCCCGCGGGGTACGCCACGCGGTAGCGCCCCTCGCGGCCACCGGGATCCGGCGTCACGTCGAGTTGCCCGGTAACCGGTTTCGGTGCGCGCGGTGGGTTCGCGTGCTGCCGGGCATCCTGGACGAGCACATCGGACGCGGCGATCAGCGCCCGCCCCTGCGCGGACCCTTCCAGGATCGCGATCCGCGAGTTGAGGGCCGGATTTCCCGAAAGGAAGTTTGCCCGAAGCCGCCAGACCGAGAGTTGCACCGCCGCGGCACTCCACGCGTCCCGGTTCTGCCCGTGCCGGTCAATCAGGTAGTTCATCTGCCGCATCCCCGCTGGGTCGCCCCACGCCGGAAACATCCCCGTTCGACCCGGCAGGATCGAGACCCGGCCGGCCTCGGACATAAATCCGGACGGTTCGCCGAGTTGAATCTCGATGCAGTACGCCCGAGTACCGTTCGGCATGAGGTAATTCGAGAGGACGAGCCCGCCCGGAAACGTCATCGACTCTCCCCGGGGCACTGCCGTCGCGGGAGCTGCCTCGACGGAGACGAGACCGCCGACAAGTACGCTCGCGAGGAGCGAACCCGCTACCGCCCGTTCACGCCAGCCCGAACTGCCGCGCCAGCCTGACCTGCCGCGCCCGCGTGCGTGGTCACGCGCCGTGTTTCCGCTTCGCCGTCGAGTCCATCGCTGTACGCCAAGCATGGGGATCCTTTCGATGTGCCACCGTCGTTGGTGTGTGCGCCCCACCGGACGGGAGGGCGCGTGCATCGATGATCGGGGCGGCGTGACTGCCGTGCGACACGCCATCCACAGGCGCGGGCGGCCCCCGATTTGAGGCCGCCCACGACCGCGTGCTAGAGTATTACTCGTGCCGCGGGGTGGAGCAGTTCGGTAGCTCGCCGGGCTCATAACCCGGAGGTCGTAGGTTCAAATCCTGCCCCCGCAACGGAAATGCGACACACGAAATGCCCCTGATCTGGATTTTGTCCGAGATCAGGGGCATTTTGCTGTGCCCCAACCCCCGTTGACGCACCTCCTCGAATCGGGCGACGCACCACAGGCACCGCGTGCCTGTGAGCGACGGCCCCAACGACGTCTTCGCTCCGACGCCTCGCATCGCAACACGCCCCGCACGCACCTCGTTTCGCGCCCGGCCGCGCCCACCCCGTAGACTCATGATCACGCCGCGGGGTGGAGCAGTTCGGTAGCTCGCCGGGCTCATAACCCGGAGGTCGTAGGTTCAAATCCTGCCCCCGCAACCACGAGTCGCACTGCGGCACAACGGCCCCTGATCGAGAGATCAGGGGCCGTTGTTGTGTGTCGAGGGTGCGGTGCCCCAGCTCACCCGTTCTTGGTTTCGCGCACGAACAGCCAAATGAAGTACCCGCCGCCGATCGAGACGGTCATGATCCCCACGGGCAGCGGCGTCGGGGCGAACAGACGCTGTGCGGCGAAGTCCGCGACCACGAGCAGCAGCGCACCGAACACGGCGGAGGCACCGAGCGCAGGTCCGGCGGCGCGAGTGAGCCGCCGAGCAATCTGCGGTGCCACGAGCGCGACGAACGCGATGGGCCCGGCCGCGGCGGTCGCGAGCGCGGTGAGCGCTACGCCCAGCACCATGAGGAACAGTCGCGCGTGCTCAGCGGGAACCCCGGTTGCACGAGCGGCATCATCCCCGAGCTCCAATTGCCGGAGCACGGGGCCGCTCGCCACCGCGAGTGGGAGCAGGACCGCGGTGAGGAGCGCGACCGGCACCAGCTGCCCCCAGCTACTCCCGGCAAGCGTGCCCGCACCCCAGACCGCCGCTCGGAGCGCCACGTCAAGGTCCGCACGGATGATCACGAGCGTGTTGACGGACGCGAGTGTCGCAGACACACCGATCCCGACGATGATCAGCCGAAAGCCCTGCACGCCACGGCGATAGGCGAGGACGTACACGACCGCGGCCGTGGCGAGCCCTCCCCCCAGCGACCCCGCGGCCGTGAGCAAGTACCCGCCTCCGGTGAGGACGATCGTGAGGAGCGCGCCCGTATACGCCCCGGTTGAGAACCCGATTATGTCCGGAGAACCCAGCGGATTTCGGGTGAGCGACTGGAAAATCGCCCCGCTCACCGCGAGGCATGCCCCCACAAGCACGGCGAGGGCCACCCGCGGGAGCCGCCACTCCAGCACGACAAGCCGAGCCCTCGGGGTGCCGCCGCCGAAGAGCGCCTGCACCACGTCGCCCAGCGGGACGAATACGTCACCCCAGGCCAGCGCGACGAGCGAGGTGACGACCGTAGCGATGAGGGCGCTCCCGGTCACCAGTGCGGCACGGCGACTGAACCGGAGAGCCAGCGACGGGCGACGGATCGTGATTCCCGGTGCACGGAACACGACTGACCGCGGTGTCTCGCTCACAGTCCACTCACCTTCGTTCGGCGCGCAAGCGCCACGAGCACGGGGGCACCGATCAGGGCGGTAACAATCCCGAGCTGCAGTTCCTGCGGTGCGATGATCACGCGCCCAACCACGTCGGCCACGGTCACCAGCAACGGTGCCACCACCACCGTGAACCCGAGGATCCACCGCTGATCCGGACCCACGAACCAGCGACAGATATGGGGCACCATGAGCCCAACAAAGCCAATCGGACCCGCCGCCGCGGTGGCGGCACCGGCGAGCACCGTGACGGCCACGATCACGAGCACGCGCGTCCGGAAGATCCGCGCGCCCAAAGATCCGGCAAGCGCATCACCCAGAGCAACAATGTTGAGCGCGGGGGCGAGCGCAAGCGCAAGCACTGTTGCCGCGAGAATCCAGGGCGTCACGCCACCAACGATCTCCCACCCACGTCCCGAGAGCGTGCCCGCACCCCAGTCACGCATCTGGTCGAATGCTCTGGGGTGCAGCAGCGTGATGCCGGACGTGATTCCGCCGAGGAGCGCAGCGACGGCAACGCCAACGATGGTGAGCTGTACCGGGGAGACGCTCCCCCGCCCGACGCTGCCGAGCGCGTACACGATGACGGTCACCACCCCGGCTCCCAGGAACGCGAACCAGACGTACCCACTGACTGATGTGACACCCCAGAAGGCTACGGCGAGCGTGACCGCGAAGGCAGCGCCGGCGTTTACTCCCAGGATGCCCGGGTCGGCGAGTGGGTTCCGGGTAAACGCCTGAATCAGCGCGCCGGACACCCCCAACGCGATCCCCACGACGACGCCGAGGAACATGCGCGGCAGCCGGGTCTCGCGCACGATAAACGCATCGCTGTCGTCACGCCCACCCCACAGCGCGTCCGTGACCACCTCCGGCGGAATCGGCTTGGCCCCGAGCGCCACGCTCACCGCACATGCAAGCAGCAGGGCGACGAGCGCGGCAATCAGCCAGACGATGCGCCGTCTGCGGGTACGAGCGAGGAGTCGACGGGGCGGGGTGCCGGGGGCGGCACTCCGCGCAAGCATCAGCCGACGTCGGCAGACATATTGCCGGTACGGTCCTGCGTCCAGTAGCCAATGGCATGGTGCCGATCACGCGCAAGCCCGAGGCGGCTTCGCAGATCGCGCCGGATCGAGCGACTGGTCGCGGCCTCGCATGCCACCCAGGCATACCAGGGCACCCCGGGGTCCGTCACCCGCGCCACCTCCGCGGCAAGGGCGCTGGGGCGATACCCGTTGCCGGTGCCCACCTTCCAGATCAGCTCGACGTCGCCCCGCGTCTCGAACTCCTGAATATCGGCCTCGCTGGGCACCTCCGCGATGGCCAGCGCCCGCGCCCCCGCCGGCAATTGCTCGATGATCCGACCGAGCCCGGGTACTCCGGTCGCGTCCGCAACCAGGAGTTGGAAGTCGGCGTCCGCGGGGGCCGCGTAGTACGAGGACGGTTCGTCACGCGTTCCGGCACCAAAGATCCCGATCACGTGCCCGGGTTCGGCCCGCTCCGCCCACGCCGAGGCAAGCCCGCCGTCATGCACGACAAAGTCGATATCGAGGAACCGACCGCCCTCGTGAACGCTCCGGACCGTATAGTGCCGCCAGGGCGGTTCCTCCCCGGTCCAGCCGCGCCCGTACTCGGGGAGGTTGAACACTTCAATGGCAGCGCGGGTCTCCCCGGGTGCCGGCAACGCGATGTCCACCCGCTCGTCTCCGCGCCCGTGCACTGGCCAGCGCCAATCTCCGTCAGCCTCGAATCGGATCCGCAGCATGTTCGGGGTGACGCGCCGTGTGGCGACGACCCGGGCGGGCGCGCAAGGAATCGCCATCGGCTCAGCCCTCCGTAACCTGGTCGAGCACCGACGTGATGGCGTCGAGTGAGTCCAGCCCCCAGAGGAACGACGACGTGGCGGGGGCGTCGAAGCCGGAGAACACATTGCCGGTCCGCACCGCTGGGAGCGACTCCCAGACACGGTTCCCCGTGAGTCGCTGCAGCTGATCGGGTTCGAGCACCACAATAAACCCGGCGTTGTCGAGCTTCTCCAACTGCTCGTCCGAGATCCACGCCCACTCGTCGCTCGTCTTCGCCTCTCCGTCCGTCGGAGTGCGGAACGTGGCGTCGATGTCCACCCAACTCGGCGTTGGCCAGCCGCCCGGAGCGTAACTGGCCCAGGTCGCGTCGTTCGTATTCAGCGACACGATCGCGAGGGGCTGCGCGTCGAGGAGTTCCCGGTACTCCGCACTGATCTCGGCGGCACGTTCCTCGTACTGCCGCTGTTGCGTCTCGGCCTGCTCCCGCTCGTTCGCGGCATCGGCGATGCTGAGCGCGCGCTCGGACCACGATCCGGTGAGGTCGACATGGAACAGCGGGGCGATCGCGGCGAGGCGATCGAGCGTCTCCGGTTCGGGGAATGCGGCGTCCACGATGATCAGGTCAGGGTCGAGATCGAGCACCTTCTCGACGTTGATCTCGGCGTAGGTACTGACCTGCTCGACCCCCGCGAGGGCGTCAATGTAGCGTTCCGGACGGCTGCCCGGCTCTTCAATTCCCTGCATGACGCCCACCGGGGTGACACCCACGTCGACGAGCACACTCGACGAGAAGAAGTCGGTCGCGACAATGCGTTGCGGATCGACGGGGATTTCGGCCTCGCCGAGCGCGTCGGCCACGATCCGGGTCTCTCCGGGCTGCGGGCCGGCCGTCGAGGGTGCGCAGGCGGACAGCCCGGTTCCCACCAGCAGGACAGCGACAAGGGCCCCGGCGTAGCGAATCGCCCGGTGCCGGTGCGGCCGAAAAACAAGACGGGAGGACTGCACAGTACCCCTTTCGGGTTGATGAGATGTGGCTTAGGTGCGCCTTACTTTCATCAGATTAGCGGAGTCGTGTGCCGCATTATGTCCCACTCGTACTGCTTTTCGCCACGCGCTCGGGCGTCGATTCCCGCACCGGCCGTTCCGCGAAGTGAGCCGCAGGGGTGCTCCCCATGACCGCACGGAAGTGCTCGATGAACGTGCTCGGGTTGGCGTAGCCCACACGCCGAGCCGTCGCGGCGACCGTGTGCCCCGAGCCCAGCAGCACAATCGACGCGCGCACCCGCGCTCGGATCCGCCATTGCGTCAGGCTAAGGCCGGTCTCCGCGGCGAACGCCCGGGAGAGCTCTCGCGGGCTCGTCCCCGCACGCGCGGCCCACTCCGCGGTGGTGTCGGCGGCGGCCGGCGCCGCGACAATGCGCTCAGCGATACGCGACAACCGAGGACTCATCGGCATCCGCAGGTCGACGTGCGGCGCGGGGCTCGGCCTGAGGAGATCGAGCACCAGTTCCTGGAGCCGCAGCCGCGATTCGCGCGGCAACGGAGTGCTCGCGTTCAGGAGCAGGAGCTCTCGAATGGCGGGCAGAAGCTCGACCGCGGTCGGCACCGGAGGCAAGTGGGGCGCGGCACCCGGTGCCACGAATGTGGCCTGCAGGATCGTGTCCGCGGACACCTCGATCGTGTGCGGCACGCCGGCCGGCACCCATACCGCCCGCTGCTGCGGCACCGTCCACACCGCGTCGCCGGCGTGCACCCGCATCACACCGACCGTCGACCACACGAGTTCGTCCTGCCGATGCATCTCGGACGCCCAAGGCCGCATGGTGTGCGTCGTGTGGCTCACCGTGGTGAGCAAGAACCCCCGAATGCGACGCTGTGCGGCGGGGGTCACCGGGGCGGACATCATCAGACCAGCGTAGCGATCCGGGCGCGACCACGCGGGTCGCGGCGAGCACTCAATCCTGATTCGGCTCACGCACTCCCCGCACTACAGTGGGGTGCATGATCCGCACCCTCGCCATCGAGAACTACCGCTCGCTGCAGGAGGTCACGCTCGAGCTCGGCCAGCTCACCGTTGTGACCGGGGCGAACGGGAGCGGAAAGTCGAATGTGTATCGTGCGCTCCGCCTCCTCTCCGATATCGTGCGCGACGGGGCGCTCGGCTCGCTCGCCGCGGAGGGCGGGATGCACAGCGCGCTCTACGCGGGCAAGCGGGATGCGTCACGGCCTGTGGCGCTGCGACTCGGCTTCGCCACCGATGACTTCTCCTACGCGATCGATCTGGGACTGCCCCAGCTCCCGGCGTTCACTATCCCGGGAACGGCACGACTCCTCGACCCCGAGGTCAAGACCGAGGCCGTCTGGCACGGCCCGGTCCTGCGTCCCGCGGCACTCCTCGCCGAGCGGCGCTCGCTTGCGGTACGACTCCGCGATTCCGGCGGTGTACTCGCACTCAGCGATTGGCGGGTTCGGGAGGCCGAGTCCATGCTCGCGACGCTCTCCTCCCCCGCCGAGACCCCGGAGCTCTTCGCGCTGCGGGAGTCGGCGCGGCGGTGGCGCTTCATCGATCACCTCCGCACCGATGCGGACGCGCCGGCCCGGCGCGCGGGACCGGTGAGTTTCACTCCGGTGCTCGACCCCTCGGGGGCGAACTTCACCGGCGCAGTCGCCACCGTACTGGGCGTCGGCGACGGCGACCGCCTGCAGCGTGCGGTCGCCGACGCTTTCGCGGGGTCACAGGTCGTCCTCGATGGCGACCATCACGGTGTCGCACAGGTCTGCCTCACACAGCCTGGCCTCGAACGCCGTGTGAGCGCCGCGGAACTCTCCGATGGCACCCTCCGGTTTCTCCTGCTCGCGACCGCGCTCCTCAGCCCGCGCCCGCCCGAGCTCCTCGTCTTGAACGAGCCTGAGGGCAGCCTGCATCCCAGCTTGCTCCCCGCGCTCGCCACGCTCATCGCAGATGCCGCGCAGCACACGCAGGTGATCGTTGTGACCCACGCCGAACCCCTCGTTCGCGCGCTCGCGCCCGAGGCTCGGCTGATCGAGCTGGAGAAAACGGCCGGCGCCACCTCCGTGCGCGGCCAGCTCCGGTTCGAGGGTCCGCACTGGAGCTGGCCGAAGCGGTAACCAGACGCGCTCGACCCGTCGCACGCGCACCCGAAACGACCCTCAACGCACGAAACGACCCCGTCATCACAGGAAATCCTGCAATGACGGGGTCGTCCTGAGGGGAAGTGGTCAGCTCGTGCTGCGCGGGCACGGGCGGCGTTGCGCCGCCCGTGCCCGGCACCTTAACTCCCCTGCAGCGCGTTCTCGAGCGCGTCGCGCAGCTTCTCGTCGGCCTCACCGTAGGCCGTCCAGTCGCCCGCCTTCATGGCCGCGTCGCGGTCCTTGATGGCCTGCTGCATCTCCTGCAGCACGGCGTCCATCGAATCGCTCGATCCGCCGGAGCTGCCACCGCTCGTGCCCGTATCTTCATCGGAGGGCGGCGTCGCCCCATCCCCCGGCGTGACCGGCACCCCGCCATCCCCAGCGTTTGCGCCCGAGCTGCCCCCGAAGAGTTCGTCGAGTGCAGCGTCGAGGGTGTCCTCGAAGGCGATGTCGTCACCGAAGGAGACGAGCACCTTCTGCAGGATCGGGAAGCTCGTTCCCGAGGAGGCCTGGACATACACGGGCTGCACGTAGAGCAGACCGCCACCGACCGGGAGCGTCAGCAGGTTTCCGCTGATGACCTTACTCTCGCCCTGGCGCAGGATGTTCAGCAGGTTCGACACCTTCGAGTCGGTCGTGAAGCTGTTCTGCACCTGGCCGGGGCCGGGGATCGAGTTGCTCTTCGGCAGCGTCAGCAGTTTCAGCGTGCCGTAGTCCTCCGAGATCGTCCCGTCCTTCGATCCGGCGTTCGAGTTGGCGGCGAGGTATCCGGTGAGGATGTCTCGCTGTCCTTCCCCGCGCGCGTCCGGGATGTAGGTCGAGTAGATCGAGAAGTTCGGGTCGGCGTCAGCACCCGCGGCGAGCGTCAGGTAGTACGGCGGCTGGGCGAGCTTCTGGGCGTCCGCGGCGGCGCTTGCCACCGGGTCGTTCGGCGTGCGCCAGCGATCCTCTGCCGAGTAGAACGCGTCAGGATCGGTCACGTGGTATTCGCCGAGCACCGAACGCTGCACCTTAAACAGGTCGCTCGGGTAGCGCACGTGGCTCAGCAGGCCACCGCTCATCTCCGAGACCGGCTTCAGCGTGTCCGGGAAGATCTTGCCCCAGGACTGGAGCAGCGGGTCTTCGGTGTCCCACGCGTACAGCGATACCTTGCCGTCGTAGGCGTCGACGGTGGCCTTCACCGAGTTCCGGATGTAGTTGACGGGCTTCGGCATCGGGTCACGCGTCTTGTTCGCCGAATCGACCGTGAGCTCGTTCATGTCCTTGACCTCGGAGTACGGGTAGTCCGCCGAGGTGGTGTAGCCGTCGACGATCCACACGATACGGCCGTCCACCACGGAGGCGTACGGGGCCTTGTCGAGGGTCAGGTACGGCGCGACCTTCTGGACACGCTCGACGGGGTCGCGGTCATACAAGATCTGCGAACCATCGACCACGGCGCCCGAGAGCAGCACCTCCATGTCCTGGAACTTCAGGGCGTAGATCAGCTTCGTGAAGATGTTGTTGAGCTCCGGGCCACCGTCGCCCTTGAACGTCGTCATGTTCTGGCGCCCGGACTCCGTCTCCTCCTCGGCGCTCGGCGCTTCCTCGGCGGGCTCCTCAGCAGGCGCCTCGGCCTCGACCTCGGCCTCGACCTCGGGGTCGGCGGGCTGCGGGTCCTCGGCGGTGGCCTCGGCGCTACTCTCGCCGTCGGCCGGGAAGTCCAGCTCGATCGACTTCTTCCGCTCGCCGCCCACGATCGAGTACTCGGGCGAGTTCTGACCGAAGTAGACGCGGGGCTCGAACTCGCCGAGCTTGCCGCTCGTCGGGATGCCGTTCTCGAGGAACACGGGCTCGCCGCCGGGCGAGCGCTGGTTGCCGAAAGCGGCGACGAGACCGTAGCCGTGCGTGTACACGAGCGTCCGGTTGTACCAGCCGGTCTGATCCTCGATGTTGATGTCGCGCACCGCACTCACGGTGTCTTCGACCTGGCCGTCGATCTCGTAGCGGTCAACGCTCAGCGAGGTCGGGAACTGGTAGTACTGCCGGATCTGCTCGAGCTGCGAGAAGGTCGGCGATACGACCTCGGGGTCGATGATGCGGATGTTCGCGGTCGCCAGCGCGTCGTCGCGGAGCGCACCGGGCTCCGCGTCGGTCACGGCGTCGTAGCGCTCGACCTCGACGTCGTCCAAGCCGTAGGCCACCCGGGTCGCGTCGATGTTGCGCTGAATGTATTCGGACTCCAGGCTCTTCTCATCGGGGCGCACCTGGAACTGCTGGATCGCCCACGGGTAGCCGACGCCGAGCACGATGCTGGAGACGAGGAACAGCGCGGTGCCCACCACGGGAAGCCGCCACTTGCCGGTGAAGGCGGTGACGAGGAACAGGATTGCGACGATGATCGCGATGCCCGCGAGGATCTGCTTGCCCGGAATCACCGCGTGCACGTCCTGGAACATGGCACCGGTGCGGAGCCCCGCGCTGCTCGTGAGCGCGCGGTACTGGTCGAGCCAGAGGCTCACGGCCTGGAGCAGCAGGTACACCGTGGCGAGCACAGCGGCCTGGATCCGCGTCGCCTTCGAGACGCGCACGTCGCGACCCGAGAACGCGATCCCCCCGTACAGGTAGCTCGTGGCCACGCCGGCAATCAGCGAGATCAGGGCGACCGCGGACGCAAAACCGACGGCGCCCTGGAATACCGGGAGATCAAACAGGAAGAACGAGACGTCGAAGCCGAACTGCGGGTCCTTCTCTCCCGTTGGTGAGCTGTTCAGCCAGAGCAGGATGCTCTGCCACTGGGCCGCGGCGGTCACACCGGCGAACAGGCCGATCACCGCGGGCAGGCCCCACTTCACGAGGCGCCGCAGCGGCTCGAAAAGCTCCTGGTACCGGTCGAGCTGCGCGGTCAGCCGGGCATACACCGGGCGTTTCCGGTAGGCGATGTCGATCGCGAAGAACAGCGGGACCGCCATCCCGAGGAAACCGATGACAAACATCACCGCCGCCGCGATCCACTGGGTCGTCAATACCGGGAGATAGCCGGTCTGCCGATACCACAGCACCTCCGCCGTCACCGCAGCGACTGCGAGGAAGCCAAGGATCAGGATCACCACCAACACGATTGTGGCGGCGAGCGGGGACATGCGGCGCTGACGGGCGGCCTGAGCTTCTGCGTTCTGGTCGGTCACGTCTCTGAGTACTTTCCTGTCGGTGTGACACCGGCTGCTGCCGGGCGGGTTCCGCCTCTCAGCCTATCGGTCCGCGCTGACAATCCTCCGGGTTCACTGGGCGGGGCCGACCTCACACCGCTCGATTCCCTGGACAGGAGTTCCAGCGGCCGCCGCCTCGATCGCTGCCAGCGCCTCGTCCAGCGTTTCCACGGGCACGACCTCGATCCCCGACGGCTGCCGCTTCGGGAGATCCCCGCAGTTCGCCACGGGCATGAGGAACACGTCGCTGTCGGCGCGCGCCGCAGCCCACAGCTTCTGCTCGAGTCCCCCGATCGGGCCCACCACGCCGGCGTCCGTCACCGTGCCGGTCCCACTCACCGTCAGATCCCCCAGCATTGCTCCCGGGGTGAGCTGGTCGATGATCGCGAGCGCGAAGATCATGCCGGCGCTCGGCCCGCCGATCTCCGCGAGGGAGATATCGACCTCCATGGGCAGTTCGAAGCTCGTTGCGATCACCGCCCCGATCAGTGGATCGCCGCCCCCCTCCGGGATCTGCGGGGTCAGTGTGACCTCCCGCGCGTCGCCGTCGCGCTCAATGGCGAGCGCGAGCTCGCTGTCCGCACCGGCAGCGACAATCGCTGCGCGGAGATCGGCGAAATCAGTGATCGGCGTGTCACCGATCGCCGTGAGCACATCCCCGTCGCGCAGCACTCCCTCCGCCGGGCCGCCCTCGGAGACCGCCGCGACCGTCAGTTCGACGGGCACCTCATGCCCGAGTTCCCGAAACGCCGCCGCCGCGGCCTGCGCCTGCGAGGACTGCATCTGGACGGTGCCCTGCGCTTCGCGATCCTCCAGCGTGCTGCCCTCAGGGAAGAACATGGAGCGCGGCTGAATTCGCTGCGTGGGATCGATGACCGCCGGAACGAGCGACAGCCAGGACACCGGATGCTCCGGACTGCCCACCAGCGACACCGTCAGCAGGTTGAGCTCCCCTGTCGTCGGGTAGGTCTCCGTTCCCGGCAGGGAGATCACGGGCTGGGTCTCCCCCTCGATCTGCACCTCACCGAGCGTGTTCACGACCGGACCCGGCCGCTCGATGGTGTACGGCGACGGGATGACCGCGGCCAGGAGCAGCGCGCTGGCGAGCCCCGCCACCACGAGTGACCGGCGGGAACGACGGCGCTCCCGCCAGAGTGGGCCAAACACGCCAGAGCCCGCGAAGTCTCGCGGGGCCCGGCCTTGCTGGCCGCCCGATTCGTCGTCGCTCACTGCACTCCCCAGCGTCCCGTTCCCTGCGTCTGTTCGCACTCGGCGCAATGGAAATCGCCGGGCGCCCGTCAATCTAGCAGGCAGAACTGGGCACCGTGCCGTAGCGTGGAATCACGTCAATTACCGAGGGAGCAGCCATGAGCGCGAACGACCACGACGGCTCCGACGACCAGAGCCGGAACGATTTCGAGGAACTGCAGCGGATCCTCGGGGAGATGCTGTCCGGTGGTGGTGGCGGGGCGGCGCTCGATCCCGAGCAGTTTGCCAAGGCCGCGGGCATTCCCGTCGATCCGCAAACGCTCCAGGGCCTGTTCGCCACCCTGCAGGGTGCCATGCAGAACCCCTCGGAGCAGATCGACTGGTCGGCGACTCGGCGCACCGCAATCGAGGTTGCGAGCGGCAGCGGCCCCGCCGCGGATCCGGCACCCGCGATGCGCGCGTTCCCCGTTGCGACGCTCTGGCTCGACGAGGTCACCGAGCTCGGAGCGACTCCGGACGCGCCGCGCACGCTGAGCCGGATCGAGTGGGTGCAGCAGTCCGTCGACACCTGGGTGGGACTCGCAGAGCCCGTCGCCGAATCGATCACGGGCGCGCTCATGCACGCGCTCCAGACGCAAATGCCGGAGGAGCTGAGTTCCGCGCTGCAGGGGGCCGCGCCGATGCTGCGCAGCGTCGGCGGTGCACTGTTCGCGGTGCAACTGGGCACCATCGTCGGCAAGCTTTCCGGCGAGGTGGTCTCCGCGGGTGACGTGGGAATCCCGCTGTTGTCCGGCCCCGGCCGCGAGGGCGGGGCGCTCCTGCCGGGCGGCGTTGCCGCCTTCGCCGAGGGCCTCGACCAGGATCCCGAGGCGGTCACGCTGTACCTCGCCGTGCGGGAGCTCGCCCACGCTCGGCTGTTCCGTCACGCGAAGTGGCTGCGGCTTCACCTGCTCTCCGCGATTACGGACTACTCGCGGGGTATCCACATCAACACGGATCGCATCGAGGAGCTGGCGCACGACATCGACCCGGCGCACCCCGAGCAGATCCAGGAGCTCATCACGAGCGGCGCGCTGATCCCCCCGAAGACCGAGGCGCAGGAGGCCGCGCACGCGCGGCTCGAAACGATCCTTGCCCTCATCGAGGGGTGGGTGGATGTGGTCACCGCCGACGCGGCGAAGCGTATCCCGGGTGCCGAGGCGATCGCGGAAATGGTGCGTCGTCGCCGCGCGACGGGCGGTCCCGCCGAGCACGCGTTCGCCGCGCTGGCTGGCTTGGAACTGCGTCCCCGCCGGCTGCGGGAGGCCGCGGCGCTCTGGCGTCTCGTCGCGGAGCAGGGCGACGTCCCGATGCGCGATGGCCTGTGGGCGCACCCGGATCTACTGCCGTCTTCGGAAGAGCTGGACGATCCCTCGCTGTTGCTTGCCCGCCTCGGGCTCACCGAGGCGGCGCCGGATCCGGCCGCCGACGATTTCGACGCCGCCCTGGCCCAGCTCCTCGATGGTGAGCTGCCGCCGCACTCGGGCGGGGCCGACGGCACCACCCCGCCGAAGGAGTAAGTCCGGGCGCGCGCCTGTCGTGCACAGGGCCGCGTGGGGCCGGGAATCCCGGATGTACCGCTGAGTGCTGTGGACAGCGCGATTCCTTCGGCGCGGAGCATCCACACTGTGTGGCATGACTCTGCTCCGGATCCGCCGCGACCTCCCGCTCGGGTGGGAAGACCCCGACACGCTACGCCTCGGCTTCGAGCGCGCGGTCGCCCGGATTCGCGACCCCTCGCCCGGCCAGCAGCGGCTGCTGGGCCGGTTCCGCACCGGCGTGCGCTCCGAAGACCTTCCCGGGCAGACCCGCGCGGCCGGTGCCACGCCGCGCGAGGCACGCGCGCTCCTGGCCGCCATCGCCCCGGCGCTCGCGCCCGGCATCGACCCGGCACCGGGTCCGGCTGCGGTCCCCCGGCCCCGCGTATTCCTCAGCGATGACGCCCGCCCGGTGCCCGGGCTCGCACCGGCCCTCACGGCGGCGGGCACCTGCGTCGAGGCGGACAGCGTCGGGAGCTGTGACGTGGTGCTCCACGTCGAACGGTTCCTCGAACCCCTCGAACGTGCGCAGCGGTGGCTCCGCGCGGATCTGCCGCACCTCCTCCTGAGGTTCTCCGACACCAGGCTCTCCGTGGGCCCCCTGGTGATCCCGCCTGGACGGCCCTGTCACACGTGCGCGTCGCTCCAGGCGATCGAACGCGACCCCGGGCTTCCGGTCCTCGCCGCGCAACTCATCGGTGCACGCCCGGCGAGTGAGACCTCACTCGTGGGGGCCGTCGCGGGCGTCGCGGCAGCAACGGCGATCGAGGCCTGGCGCACGGCTGGCGTCTCAGAGCCTGCCACAGCACCGAGCGCGGATCTGGGCGAACGCCTCGTGTACCCGATTGCGCGGGGCCGGGTCGCCGGACCGCCGCGAAGCGTGCCCGTTTCCCCGCACCCGGAGTGCGCGTGCGGTGCCCTCGGATAGCCCGGTCCGGCGGGCCCGCGAGACCCTCATGCGGGGGCGTTTCTAGATCAGCCCAGCCTCCCCGACGAACCGTGAGGGGTGCCTGGCCGCGCGGCCCACGCCCCCCACCCCGGAGAGCCGCAGGGTGTCCCTGGCGCGGGTGAACGCCACGTAGGCGAGCCGTCGTTCCTCGTCAATACTCGCCTCGTCGACGGCGTGCACAATGGGGAACTGCCCCTCGCTCAGCCCCGCAACGTGCACGAGCGTCCATTCGAGGCCCTTCGCCGCGTGCACGGCGCTCAGCGTCACCGCGTCGAGGGTGGGCTCGTGTTGGGTGCGCTGACGCGCCAGCAGTTCCTCACTGAATTCGCGAATCCCGGCGCCGGGTGGCATCTCGTCCACGAGCGAGAGGAGCGCGCTGAGCGCCTCCCATTTCTCGCGCTCAGCGGGCCCTTCTGGAATCTTCGCCGTCCAGCCGCCCGCGCGAAGCGCATCGCTGACGATCTGGAACAGGGGACGATCATCCGCCACCTTCGCCTCGCCGCGGATCAGCATGACCGCCTGGCGCACATCGGCGCGCTCGAAGAATCTCTGCGCGCCGTGCACGCGCACACCGATACCGCGCTGCCGGAGCGCCTCCTCGAACCGCGCCGACTGCGCGTTGGTCCGGTACAACACGGCGATCTCGGAGGCGGGGGTCCCGGCGTGAATCGCCGCGGCGATCGATCCGGCCACCGCCGCCGCCTCATCGTGCTCGCTCGCAAACCACTCGAAGGTTGGCGCGGCGGGGGTGGGCGACTCGCGCATTGCCGAAAGGGTCAGGGCACCCGGCCGGTCGCGCATGAGCCGGTTCGCGAGCCGCACCACGGGCTCGACGGAACGATAGTTGCGTTCGAGTCGCACCTGGCGCGCGTTCGGGTGCTCCACGCCGAAGCGCAGCAAGTACGAGCTGGATGCGCCCGCGAAGGAATAGATGGTCTGGCTCGCGTCGCCCACCACACAGAGATCATCACGGTCCCCGAGCCACACGCGCAGCAGCGCGTGTTGCAGGGGCGACACGTCCTGGTACTCGTCCACGGTGAAGAACCGGTACCGCTCACGCACCTGCAGTGCGACGCGCGGCTCGCTCTCGAGCATGCCGGTCAACAGGACCAGCACGTCCTCAAAGTCGATCTGCCGCCGCTCCTCCAGCAGCGCGGCGTATCGGCCGTGCAGGTCGATCAGTTGTTCAGCGCTCAGCCCGGTCGGGATCGGGCGTTCCTCGACCCGCTCCGCATAGCGGTCGATGCTGAGCATCGAGGTTTTGCGCCACTCGATCTCGGCCGCCAGATCACGCAGCGCTTCGCCTCCCAGCCGCAGGCCCGCGGCCTCCACGGTCTGTGAGAGCGCCGCGACCTTGCCGGACAGGATCTGGGGCGCGGTGCCTCCGATCACATCGGGCCAGAAGTGTCCAAGCTGAGCGAGTGCGGCCCCGTGGAACGTCTGTGCGCGGACGCCGTCCGCGCCGAGCCCGCGAAGCCGGCCCTGCAGTTCCCCCGCAGCCTTCCGCGTAAACGTCACCGCGAGCACCCGCTCGGGGGCGTACACCCCGGAGCGCACGCCGTATGCGATGCGGTGCGTGATCGCCCGGGTCTTCCCCGTCCCCGCACCCGCCAGCACGGAGATCGGTCCCCGGAGGTGCTCCGCAATCTGACGCTGTTCGGGGTCGAGCCCCTCCAGCACCGCTTCCGCGTCAGTGGCCACCCGTGTCGCCCTCCGCCACCCACCGGTCGATCAGCCAGCGCGCGATCGACACGGGGCCGGGCAGCGTGATCCCGGGTTCCGGCGTGCGCAGCTGCTCGCGCGTGAACCATCGCAACTCAGAGATTTCCTCGGGGTCGGGGGTGAGATCCGCGGGATCCGACCCGGCCGCGAGCCGCGCTCGGAATCCGAGCATCAGCGAGCGCGGGAAGGGCCACGGCTGCGAGGTGACGTAGGTGATCTGCTCCAGCCGCACACCGGCCTCCTCGAACACCTCCCGCTCAACGGTCTGCTCGAGCGATTCCCCCGCCTCCACGAACCCCGCGAGCAGTGAGAAGCGTCCCGCCTCCCACAGCGCATTCGACCCGAGCAGCACGCGATCCTCGTGTTCGATCAGCACGATCACCGCCGGATCGGTGCGCGGGAACAGCTCGGCACCGCGCGCATCTCGCCGCGCCCAACCGCCCTGGATCACGTCGGTGGGCTGACCGTCGCGCGGTGAGAACCCCGCCGACTCGTGCCAGCGCAGGAGCGCGGAGCCGACGGCCAGCAGCTCCCGCTCGGTCTCCGGCAGCTGCTCGGCCGCCAAAAAGGGGTGGACCCACCGTTCCCCGTCCGGAGCGGGATCCACGGCGGCATGATCCGGCACGGGCTCGTCGATCGCGAACATCGGCGCCCCGGCCATCCGTCCGAGATACACCGCCCCGGGGGCGTGCGCGGTGCCGGGCGTTGGCGCCTCGCCCTCGGTCGGGTGCAGGGCCAGGCGTGCGAGGCCAGTCGTGTTCCCGGCGGAGGCCCCCTCCGGGGCACCGTCGATGATCGGAATCTCGACCCCGCGCATCCGGAGCACGCGCGCCGCGGGCTCGCGCCACGCCGCCGCGAGCAGCTCCGGCGTGGCCCGGGCGGCGGCGTCGCGATCCAGCGCGCCGCTCGCGAGCGGCGGTCGGTCCTCGTTCATGTGTGCTCCCTGTGTTGTCGTGTGTCGGTGCCCGCGGGGTGCACTCGCCGGGGGCCACTGCCGGCCGTGAGTGTGCACCGAGGTGCGCGTGGCGTGACCATCCGCGCGCCGCGCCTGCATACCCTGATGTACATGGCCAGCATCCCTTTCACTCTAGCCGCGCTCGCAACCTCGGCGGTGCCGGGCCTCGCAGTGTTCGGAGTGCGCGAACACGACGAGGATCCGAGCTACGCGGAGGCCGTCATCGTGACCGATGACGCAGAGCTGCTCGTTCGTGTGCCACGCACCCAGGCCGCCGAGGTGCAGCAGTCGGCGACAATCCTGGGACTCGCCGCCCTGACGGCAGGACCCCGCGGTCGGCTGCCGTTTGTGGTCCCCGAGACCCTGGGCATGACCCGGGCCGGCGAGACTCGCGCCGTGGTCTCCACACACGTCGACGGCGCGCAGTTCGTGGCCGACGATCTCAGCGACGACGCGATCCTGCTCCAGCCCCTGGCCGAGGCCATCGCGGCGATCCACGAGCTCCCCCTGAGCGTGGCGCACAACGGCGGCCTCCCCGTCTCCACCGCGCAAGATCTGCGCCTCGCCGCGACCCGCACCATTGACCGGGCCGAGGCAACGCGGCTGATCCCAGAGACCGTGCTGCAGCGCTGGCAGCGGACCGTCGAGGCGGCTGAACTCTGGGACTTCGCCCCCACCACCGTGCACGGCTCCATTGACGCGGACCGCTTCCGCCTCGACGGTGATCGCATCAGCGGAGTCATCGGCTGGTCTGAGCTTTCGGTCGGCGATCCCGCGGCGGACCTCGCCTGGCTTCTCGCCCCGGGCAGCGACGTGCTCGACGCGGTGCTGGCTCGGTACATCGGCCTGCGCAACGCCGGTTCGCTCCCGCACCTCCGCACTCGCGCCGCGCTCTACCACGAGCTCGAGGTTGCGAAGTGGCTCCTGCACGGCACCGAACTCCATGATCAGACCGTCATCGACGACGCCGTCGCCATGATGGACCGCATGGTCGGCGCGGGCGGGGTGCTCAGCATCGCCTACGCGTCGACACACGCACGCACTCCGCTCGGGGAGTCCGAGGTCGCCGCGCTCCTCGACGAAACTCCGGAGGTGTCCACCCACGTATCGGACACCGCAGCGGTGGAAGCCCTCGACGAGGATCGCATGTTTGGCGCCGAGACGGACTTCGTCGAGCGGCTCCCCGCCGCCGAGGAGCCCGACGCACACGCGGCGGCCGAGGCGGGCACGACCCCGAACACCGGCACGGTGCCCGAGCCGGTTACCGAGGAAGAGCTCGCGGAGTTTGCCGCGCTCGGTGCGGACACCGGAATCGTGCCCGATTTCGACTTCGTGGATCCCGCCGCAGCGCGGGGCGCGTCTCCCCGGTCTGAGCCGGTACCCAGCGACCCGGAACCCACGAACCCGGCGCAGTCGGCATCCCCCGCGGAGCCCCGCGCGTTCGCGGATGATGAAGACGAGCAGCTCACCCAGCCGTACACGGACGACGAGCTGCCGGGCGGCCGCAACCGCTAACTGGCCGACTGCCGCCCGAGTTGTGCGGGAGCGCTCCGGGCTTGACCATCGCGGCACACTCCGTGCCGCGCATCACAGGCCCGGGAAAAACGCCGCCGGATCGGCCTCCCGCTTGCTAGAGTCGCGAGCACGGTCCTCACGACCGGAGCTTCCCGCCCGTGCGGGGGTCTGCTGTGAAGGAGGTGCCTCGCCGTGGAGGTCAAGCCAGGCGCGTCAGCGATGGAGCGCGTTGCCACTCACGAGATCGAGCGTTTTTCGCGACTGGTGTCTGATCGCTTCGCTCCCCTGACCGTGGGATCGAACCGACCGCAGCGGTTCCACGGCGTGATTCGCGGCAGGCGCCTCGGCGACATCGAAGCGTTCGATGTCCGCGCGTTGCAGCACGAGGTGGAGCGCCCGCAGGCCCTCGCGAATCGCTCACCGCAACGCAACTTCATGCTCCACCTGCAGCTTGCCGGGGTGGGAGTGATCCGTCAGGACGGCCGGGAGGCCACCCTCCAGGCCGGTGATCTCGCGTTTTACGACAGCCACCGCGCGTATTCGCTGAGCCTGGACGATCAGTTCCGGAACGCCATTCTGGTGTTTCCTCAGCGCCTGCTGACGCTCCCCTCCGCGCAGTCCCGGGAGCTCGTGGCGACCCGGATCGCGGGCACCGGCCCGATTGCGGGGATGGTGCTGCCGTTTCTCACCCAGCTCGTCGGCGCGCTCGCGACGATCCCCGCGACGAGCGCGTTGCGGCTCGCCCACAACACCGTGGACCTCATTTCCACGCTGGTGCATGCGGAGCTGGGGCACGCAGCGCCAGAGCCGGCCGAGGCCAGCCGAGAGGAACATCTCGTTGGCCGGGCGGTCGGTTTCATCCACGATCACATCGCGGACCCCGAGCTCAGCCCGGATCAGGTGGCCGCCGCGCACTTCGTGGCTGTGCGCACACTGCACAAGTATTTCAGTGCTGAGTATGGGGTAGGCGTGGCCGAGTGGATCCGCGGGCGGCGCTTGGAGCTGTGCCGCCAGGAGCTCGCCAGCCCGTTGCAGGACCATCAGTCGGTCGCCACGATCGCCGCGCGTTTCGGGTTCACCCGGCCCCCACATTTCACCCGCCTCTTCAAGGCCACATTCGGCGAGACGCCGGGCGGGTACCGGCGCCGCGCACGGCTCGGCGGCGACGCCGCCTCGGCCCCGGTACCCCGGTCACTCTTCGGCGGCGCCGCCAGCTAATCGACCCGCGGCCGCCAGCCAGATCTCCTCGAGCTCCGCGAGGCTGCGCGGGCTCCCGCTCCGGAGTTCCATGCCGTCGGCGACGTAGAACAGCGAGACGTCGATGAGCTCGGGATCGCGTCCGGACCACAGCGCGTACGCATGGCGGTAGAGATCGAGCTGGAAGAACCGGGACTCGCGCTCCGCGTCGGTGCGCGGCGGGCGACCCGATTTCCAGTCCACGATCTCCACCCGGTCGGCACCGCCGCGATCGGCGGTCTGCCGATAGACCGCGTCGAGTTTGCAGACCAGCGTGCGCCCCGCGAACGGGAGCGACACTTCAAGCTCCACGGCGAGCGGTTCGAGCATCGCCCACCGGGAACGCTCGAATTGCTCGATCAGCGGCTGCAGCTCCGCTTCCACATCGTGCTGCGGCTCGGGGCTCTCGGAGGTGTCGCCGCCGTCCGATTCATGTGCGCTGAGCTCGCCGAAGCTCCCACGGGCGAAGGCCAGTTCATCGAGCCCCGCGAGGGGCAGTGCCTGCCCGACCGCGGTGGTCGCCCGGCGCTCGACCCATTCGTGGAATCGGTTCCCGACGCGGGTGCGCCGGTAGGGGCGCTGCGGGAGCGGTCGGAGACGAAGCCGTTCGGCCCGCACCGGATCCTCGACGAACTCGTGGAATGTGGAGGCCGTGATCCGCTCGGGAAGTCCCGCGTCCGGCGCGAGCGGTGCGGCCGGGGCATCTCCCACGGCAGAGCTCGCGGAGCTCGCTGCCCGTCGCTCGGCGAGAAGCAGTTCGACCGTCTCGTCGAGCGGTTCGTCGGAGGTGCTGCGCGCCTCTGGGTCCGCGGCGAGTTCGGTGCGGAGCGCCGCGGCTGCCGCGAGCACGGCCGGTTCTCGGCCGCCGAGCGGGTGCAGCGGCCACTGCGCGGTGATCTCGTCGAGCGCGCTCGGGTCGGCCTCGTGCGCGCTCTCCACTGGGAGCCCCTCGACGATGCCGGCCTCGGCGAGCTCCTGCAGGAACGCGGAGGGGACGCGCGCTCGCGTCTGCCCGCCCCAGAAGGACCCGCTGAGCAGGAGCCGATCGGCGGATCGGGTGATCGCCACGTAGGCGAGGCGGCGTTCCTCGTCCGCGTGCCGTTCCCGCAACTCGGTCTTGTACTCCGAGATCCGGTCGCGCAGTTCCTTCTGCGTTTCCGCGATGCGCCAGTTCAGCTGGGGTCGCGCCGCGACGTCTCCGCGGAGCTCGTCGGGCAGTTCCCCCGTGCGCAGCCACCCGGCACCGCTCCGGGCCGTGCCGGGGAACTCCCCCGCGACGAGCCGGGGCACGGCGACCAGATCCCATTCGAGCCCTTTGGAGCCGTGCGCGGTGATGAGGTGCACTGTCCCGGGCACGGGGGCGGCGACGTGCTCCGCGGACTCGTCGGACTCGGTGGCTCGCTCGATCCATTCCAACACGGACGCGAGGGTACCCCGGGCATCAACCGCGAGGTACGCATCGACGAGGTCGGTGAACAAGTCGATGTTGGCGTGTGCGGCCGAGGTCCCCGCGTGTTCGCGCGCCTCGTTCGCGTCGAGTTCGAGGTCGAGGCGCAGCGCCTGCACGGTCGCACCGATCAGTTCGCCGATATCGCCGCCCACGCCCTCTCGCAGGGCCGCGAGCATCCGCCCGGCCTCGCGCAGCCGCTCGCGCCCGGGCGCACTGATGCCGCGCAGCGCACCGTGATCGAGATCCCGCATGCCGGCGATCTGGTCGAGCGCGTCGAGCAGGGTGAAGCTCCGGTCCGGATCCGGCAGCACTTCGTCGTCGGCGCGGTCCTCGGGGCTCAGGGGCTGCTGGGTCACGTCCCGATCGCCGAACCAGCGTGCTGTGTCGCGGAGCCCGGCGAGATCGGCAACGCCGATTCGGAACCGGGGACCCGCGAGGATCCGGATGAGGTCACCCCCGGCGTCCGCGTACCACAGGCAGCGCAACACGCACACGATGTCGGTGACTTCCGGGGTGGAGAGCAGACCGCCGAGGCCGATGATGCGGTTCGGCACCCCCAGTTCGGTGAGGGCGGCGGAGAACGGGGCCATGTGCCGTCGGGTCCGGAAGATCACCGCGGCCGTCGGGAGCTCCCCGTGAGCGACACGGTGCGCCTCGCGCGCGTCGCGCATCCACTCGGCGACGGCGTGCCGCTCCTCGTGGATGGTCTCGGGGAATGCCCACTCGACCGACCCGGCCCCGGCACCGGGGCGCGGTGCCAGTCGTGGGACGTCGATCGCGGAGGCCGCGGCGAGGGGTGCCGCGATCGCGTTCGCCGCGTCGAGCACCAGCCCCGGGTTGCGCCAGCTCGTGGAGAGCGTGAGCGTACCGGACCCAGCGCGGTCGTCGGCCCCAGCGCGGTCGTCGACCCCACCCCGGCGTGGGGCGAAGTCCTGGTGGAAGGAGCGCAGGCCCTCCGCGGAGGCGCCGCGCCAACCGTAGATCGACTGGTGCGGATCACCAACCGCCATGACCGCTGCCCCCGCGAAGATGAGCGCAAGGAATCGGGTCTGCCCCACCGAGGTGTCCTGCACCTCGTCGAGAAGCACCGCGCGGTGCCGGCGGCGCAGCGTCGCGATCGCGTCGGGTGACGCCTCCAGCGCACGCGTTGCGAGCGCCAACTGGTCGGGGAACTCGATCAGCCCGCGCTCTTCTTTCTCGGCGGCATACTCGCGTGCGAGCCGACTGATCATGGGCGTCTCCGCGAGCGCGGCAACGGCGTCTCGAACCGGGGCGTAGTCCTTGCCACTCGGCGTGCCGCCAAGCTCCTTCTCGGAGTACGGCAGTTGCAGCACGCGCGCGAACTCCGCGACGATCTGCTCCACCCGGTCGAGCGAGGTGAGATTGTCCGCAACCGCGTGGTCGAGGTTCAGGATGTGCCGAATCAGCGCGGGCGTCTGGAGTTCGCTCGTACGGAGCTCAGGATCCGCACTGCGGATCACCACGTCCCGGGCCAGCCGCCAGGCCGTGGCCTCGTCGATCACGGCGGCACCCGGCGCGACTCCGGCCGCGATCCCGAACTCTTGCAGCACGCCCGCGGCGAAGGAGTTGTACGTGCTCACGTCCGGGATGTCGAGGCCGTCGCCGAGGAGTGCGGTCAGACGCTCCGATGCGGCCCACTCATCCTCGGTGAGCGCCCCGCGTTCGGCCGCGTCGCTCAGCCGCTCGACAAAGGTCGCGAGCCGCCCGGTGATCCGTTCCCGGAGCTCTCCTGCGGCCTTCCGTGTAAAGGTCAGGCCGAGCACCTGATCCGGCGCGACGAACTCGTTCGCGACAAGCCACACCACCCGGTTCGCCATGGTCTCGGTTTTCCCGCTGCCGGCGCCAGCGACGACCAGCGTGCTCCCGCCGAGCGGTTGCTCGATCACCGCGGCCTGCTCTGGGGTGGGGGTCAGCGGCGTCGCGGGCGGCACGGCGAGCAGCTCAGCGATGCGCACCGCGGAAAACAACGGAGCGGCACCGGCGGCATCGGTCGGCTGCGGTGCGGGTGTGAAGACACTCATCCGTGACTCACCGCCGGAATGATGTGGAGCCGGCAGTTCCCCGGTTGGTGCGGGTCCGAGCAGTGGTGCTCGACGCGGGCGGTGAAGTCGCCGCCCGCCATGACCCGCGCGATGTTGGCCACGCGTTCCTCCATCTCCTGGATCGCCGCAGCGTCGATGGGTTGCTGCACCCGCTCGACGAACTCGGCCGAGCCCGTCGCGTCGGGGTGTACGTACAGCAGCCGCGCGCCGCCGCTGCGCGTCTCGATCGTGTGCGCGGCCGTCGCGTCCGCGCGCTCTAGGGCCGCGGCACCGTCGCCACCGTTCGCGCCGTCCGCACCGTTCGTACCGTTCGTACCGTCCGCCCCGTTCGCGCCGTCTGCCGCGGCGAGGTCGAAGGCGCCGAGCACCACCCCGAGCTGGTAGGCCCGGAGCTGGGCATGCGTTTCCGCAGCGACCTTGCTCGGTGCGGAACGTCCGGTCTTCAGGTCGAGCACCGTGACCTCGGCGGTCCCGTCGGCGAGCTCGCGGCGCTCGAGCCGGTCGGCGATGCCCCGGAGCACCGCCCGGTCGATGGGCACCGCGAATCCGGCCTCTTTCCCAATGAGCTGTCGTTCGGAGGCAGCAAACTCCCGCAGGTAGGCGGCGAGGCCGCCCGTCATCTGCGTAGCGCGCTGCTCGGCGCGCACGGACTCCCACTCCGCGTCGAATTCGAGTTTGCGCCACTCCGTCATGACGGCGGCGAGCATCTCGTCGGCGTCGGGGCGCTGGGCGGTCTCGAAGGCATGGTGCACGAGCGTTCCGAGACTCGCTTGCACGCTGCCGACGCTGCCGCCCAGGCGCGCGATCACCCAGTCGAGCGGGCAGCTTTCTGCCTGGTCCAGCTGGGATGGGCTCACGGACACCGTGGCTTCCGGGTCCTCCTCGAGCGGCACGAGCGGGGCCGTGGTGCTCGGCGGGAGCACCCCGTACCACTCGTCCGGGTCCGCGCCTGCGGCGCCCGCACCCACGAGTTCGCGGAGCGCGCGGAGCGCCCCGCGGTCATCCGGGTCGGCGGCGAGTCGCCGTCGCATCGCCGCGGTGACCCCGCGCAGGGTGAGCCGCGAGCTCGGCAGCTCGTCGCGTCGATACTCCCGCCCGAGGCCGAAGAGTGAGCTCGGGTGCTGGTCTTCGTCGGCGACGGCGACCACGAGGAGCTCCCGGGATGCCCGCGCGCAGGCGTGCACGAGCAGCCGCAGTTCGTCGTGCATCGTGTCTTTTCGCGATGGGGCGACGGCTTCGCCGCCACGCAGCCACCGTTCGAGGGCGGCAGCCCCCAACAGGGAACCGCGGGCGCGCAGGTTGGGCCAGGAACCGTCCTGGAGCCCCACCACGGCCACGACCGCGAACTCGCGACCGAGCGCGCCCTGCGGGGTGGTCACCGTCACAGCGGCACGCTGGCTGCGCTGCGCGAGCGAGTCCTCCGGTACCGCGCTGCTCAGAAGGTCGGTGAGGAGCTCCGCGATGGGCTGCGCGCTGTCTTGCTCTTCGTGCCGCTGCAGCGCGAAGAAGAGCGCCACAACCGCATCGAGCGCGCGGTGCGCCTCATCGGAGCGTGCGCCCCGGCCATCGAGCGCATCATTCTGCCAACTCGCCGCGAGCTTGGTGCCCTCCCACAGCGCCCACAGCACCTCGCGCGGGGTGCCGCCGGCCTCGTGCACGCGTACGCCGGCCCCCGCAAGCATTCCCAGGCGGCGCACCGCCCGCCCGCCCGCGCTGTCCACAATCGGCAGCGGTCCCGGTTCCGCAAACGCCTCGGCGACCACCGCTTCGATGCTGCGCGCTTCCCGCCCCGCCGCGCGCGAGGCCCGTCGTTCCTGCAGCAACAGCGCTCCGCGCAACCGCCGCAGCGCAACCGGGTCGAGCCCACCGATCACACCGCCCGCGAGGGGCAGCAGCTCCGCGGGCGTGAGCGGCTGCAGGCCGAGGGCGTGCTGGAGCAGGCGGATCAGTTCGCGAACCACTTGGTGCTCACGGAGCACGATGCCGCCCGCCGCGATCCCGGTCGGAACCTGGTGCGCGGCGAGCACCCGGGCCACCCGAACGGCCTCGCCCCGGCTGCGGCACAGCACTGCCATGTCGTCCCAGGACACGGGCGCTGCCGCGCCGAGACCGAGCCTGCGGGCGCGCAGCCGGTGCGCGATCGCGCCGAGCTGCTCTGCCGAGGACCCGACGACCGCGAACTGCACCGGCGCTTCCGGATCCTCCGGCGCAGCTGCGCGCGGGAGCGCCGCGCGCTGCTCCCCGGCCCCAGCGGCCCCCACGCGGGCGGCGAGGCTCCGGATCGCGTCCCGCATCCCGGGACCGTGCCGGTGCGCCCGTTCCAAGACCACGAGCTGCGCCGGTTCGCGGGGGGTTCCCTGCGGCACGGGGGCGGATCGTCGCGCCAGCTCCTCGTCGAGCCGAGCCAACACCAGGGTGCGCTCACCGTGGAACGCACCGGTCGCCACGTCCGGGTCTCCGAACACCCAGATCCGGCTCCCGCTCTCCGCGCACGCGGCAAGCAGGGCGAGTTCGCCCTCGCCGAGCTCCTGCGCATCATCGACCAGGATCAGGCGCGGGATCGCAAGCCGAGCCGTTTCCCCCGCAGCGCCCACACGCCGCACCGCGGTTGCGGCCTCGCGCAGCAGACCGCTCGAACTCAACTCATCGGGACGCTCGTCGGCAAGCCGATCGGCCACCGCTTGGATCAGCCCGAAGCCGTCGCTCCATCGCGCGAGCAGTTCCGGATCCGGCACCCGCGCGTGCGCTTCCGTGGCGGCCTCTGCCGCGAGCGCGGCAGCTTCACTCCGGAGCGCCGCGGGAGCGATCCCGAAGTCGTCTGCCACGCGCCACAGCTCCCGCAGCTCGGCGCGGAACGCGGGGCTCTGCAGCACCTCGGGTGGGAGACCCGCGATGCCGGCCCCGCTCGCCGCGACGCCGGCGGTCACCACCTCCGCAATCGCCTCGTCTTGCACCGTACCCGTGAGCAGCCGCGGTGCGCCCGCGCCCTCCAGCGCGGCCGCGCGCGCCAGCACCGCAAACGCGAGCGACGCTGCCGTCCGCACCGGGGTCCCCCCAAACGCGCGCCCCACCCCACGCTCCACATCAGCCCGCAGCGCCGCGGCCACGAGCCGATTCGGGGCGAGCACCAGCACGTCATCCTCGCCCCACTCCGGCAGCGCAAGGGTCCGGGTGCACGCTTCCAACAGCACCGTCGTCTTCCCCGTCCCCGGGGCCCCGAGCACGCGCGCGTGACGTGTCGGATCCAGGGCAAGCGCCCGGAGCTGCGACGGGTCGAAGGAGATCATGCGGCAAGCCTATTGCGCACCTCCGACATTCGCCGTTCGCGGGACACCCGAGGGGCATGGCGCGCGGTGTCGGAGGTCCATGGCAGACTCTGGAGCACGCCCCGCGGCCCGCTCCACGCGCCGCGCACCCTCGACGAGGAGGATCTCGACATGACCGTGACCGAAACACTCGATGTGCCCCGGACCCCCGCTCAGCGACGCCGCACACTGGGCCGGATCATCGTCTGGATCCTCGCCGTGATCGTCGCGCTCGCGCTGCTGGCTGGCGGCCTGGGGATGTGGACGGTGACGCGGTCGTTTCCGCAGGCAAACGGCACGCTCGCCGTCGCCGGGCTTGAGGCGAAGGTCACCGTGCAGCGGGATTCCCGCGGCATCCCGACGATCACGGCGGAGTCACCTGACGACCTCTTCTTCGCGCAGGGACTTGTGCACGCGCAGGATCGATTCTGGGAGATGGACTTCCGGCGCCACCTCACAAGCGCCCGCCTGTCCGAACTGTTCGGCGAGTCCCAGCTCGGCACCGACACGTTTCTGCGTTCCCTCGGCTGGCACCGCACTGCCGAGGCGGAAGTCGCGGCGCTCCCCGCAGAGGTCCGGGCCTATTACGAGGCCTACGCCGCCGGCGTCAACGCCTACCTCGATACGCGTCAGGGTGCGGCGTTGTCCCTTGAGTACGCGGTGCTCGGGCTGCAGAATTCGGGCTACGAACCCGAGCCGTGGACGCCCGCCGACTCGGTCGCGTGGTTCAAGGCAATGGCCTGGGATCTGCGCACCAACATCGAAGATGAAACGGCGCGGGCGTTACTCGCCCAGGGGCTCGGGAACGAACAACTCGCGGAGCTCTACCCCGGCTACCCGTTCGCTGAGCATCCCGTGATCCTGGCGGAGGATCCGGCGGGCCGATCGGTCACGGCCGGCACGACTGCCGCACCCGCCCCCACCGCGACCGCCGGGGCCGCGGCGCTCCCGGGCCTCACGGAGCTCAGCGGACTCCTCACCGAGGTCGACGCGCTCGTGAGCGGTGCCGGCGAGGGGGTCGGATCCAATTCCTGGGTCGTCTCCGGTGAGCACACCGCCACCGGAAAGCCGCTGCTTGCGAACGACCCCCACCTCGGTGCCGAGCTGCCCTCCGTGTGGACCCAGATGCAGCTGAAATGCGCCACGATCAGCCCGGAGTGCCCCTTCGACGTGGCCGGCTTCAGCTTCTCGGGGCTCCCCGGCATCGTGATCGGCCACAACCAGCACATCGCGTGGGGCTTCACGAACCTCACCACCGACGTCGCCGACCTGTACGTCGAGCGTGTCACGGAGGACGGCTACTGGCAGGACGGCACGCTCCAGCCCTTTGAGACCCGCACGGAGACCATCGCGGTCGCGGGCGGCGACCCCGTCGACATCGAGGTCCGATCCACCGGACACGGGCCCATCGTGTCCGGCATCGAGCCGAGTTTCACCGAGATCGCGGAGGACCCCCGTGTCGGTGCGGCACCTGGCAGCTCGGACGCGCTCCCGGCGGCAGACGCTGCGCCGGACGATGGCCTGTTCCCGCCCGGCCAATTCGCCCTGAGCCTGCGCTGGACCGCGCTCGACGTCAGCCGCACCGCCGAGGCGATCTTCACGCTGAACCGGGCCGAGAATTTCGCCGACTTCCGGCTCGCTGCGTCCCAGTTCGATGTGCCCGCGCAGAACCTCATCTACGCGGATCCGGAGGGCAACATTGGCTACCAAGCCCCCGGAAAGCTCCCCATCCGAGGGGCCGGCGACGGCTGGCTGCCCCAGCCCGGGTGGGACAGCGCCTACGACTGGCAGGGCGTGGTGCCGTTCGAGGAACAACCGATGAGCTTGAACCCCGACTCCGGGATCATCGTCACCGCGAACAACGCGATCGTGACCGACGACTACCCCTATTTCCTGAGCCGGGATTGGGACTACGGATACCGCGCAGCACGCATCGTGGAGCTGCTCGACGAGCGGATCGCCGCCGGTCCGGTCACGGCAGCCGACATGGCCGAGATCCACATGGACAACCAGTTCCCCGGCGCGGCGGTGCTGCAACGCGCCGTCGCGGAGCTCGACGTCGAGGACGCGGACACGCGCGCGGCGCTCGATCTGCTCGCCGAGTGGGACGGGCAGAACGACGCCGACTCCGCGGCAGCGGCCTACGCGAACGTGCTGTGGCAGGCGATCACCGCGCAACTCGTTGACAACCGCGGCGTGGCGATCCCGCGCGACGATCAGTCCCGACTGGCACGGGTCTTCGAGCGCCTCCTTGACGAGCCGGATTCGCAGTGGTGGACCAGCAGCGTGCACGGCGATACTTCCACCCGCGACGAGTTCCTGGCCCGCGCGGCCACCCGCGCACGTGCGGACCTGCAGCAGCTCCAGGGCTCGGATCCGGCGCGGTGGAACTGGGGCGCGCTGCACGCGCTCCCGCTGACCCACGGCACCTTCGGCACGAGCGGGATCGCTCCGATCGAGGCACTGTTCAACCGCGGCCCGTACCCGGTTGGGGGCGGATCCGGCGTCGTGAACGCGACCGGATGGAGCCTGGACGAGGGCTACGCGACCAGCACGGTCCCGTCCATGCGCATGGTCATCGATGTCGCCGACTGGGACGCCTCCACCTGGCAGAACCTCACCGGTGCCAGCGGGCACGCGTTCCACCCGAACTACACCGACCAGACCGACGGCTGGGCGCAGGGCAAACAATACCCCTGGGGCTACTCCCCCGAGGCCGTGCGCGCCAGCACCCAGGACGAACTCACGCTCACTCCGACCGACCCGTAGCGCCGCCTCGGTGGCCCCGGCGCGCTGCGCTCAGGGCGAACGAGGCCACCGAAGCGGGCGCGCGGGCAGCTCCCCGCCCTAGACTCGAAGAAGTTCCAATCGTGTGGCCCCGAGCCACCGCACCTGAGGAGGCCCCGTGGAAGTACGCATCGGCATCAAGCAGACGGCACGCGAGCTCGCGTTCGAGTCGAGCGCAACCGCTGACGAGGTGCGCGGCCTGTTCGAGGCCGCCGCCGGCAAGGAGTCCGACCTGGTCTCCCTCGTCGACACGAAGGGCCGCCAGTACCTCGTGAGCGCGGCATCGGTCGCGTTCGTCGAGCTGGGCGGCGAGGCTGAACGCCGCGTCGGCTTCGTCAGCTAAGCGCGCACGCACCGCCCACCCGCGCTCCGCGGGCACCGGCACCCGACGCGGGGCCGCGGATCACTCGATCCGCGGCCCCGCTCGCGTACCCCGGCCCTGCGAGCGTCAGCCTCAGCGGGCTGCCGCGTCGAGTTCGTCGCGCACCGCGTCGAGCAGGCGATCCGCCACCTCGCGTTTCGTGCCCGACACCGAACTCACCACGGTGCCGTCCACGTCGAGCACGCGCACGGCGTTGTCGGCGGATTCGAAGCCCTCGCTCCAGCCGACCGCGTTCACGGCGAGCAGGTCGACGCCCTTGCGAGCGAGCTTGCGCCGGCCGCGCTCGAGCAACTCGTCCTCGCTCTCGACGGTCTCGGCGGCGAACCCCACAATGACCTGCCCCGGCCGGCGCTCGCGCACGAGCCCCACGAGGATGTCCGGGTTCTCGACGAGCGTCAGCGTGGGGGCGCTCCCGGGGGCGTCCTCCTTGCGGATCTTGTGATCGGCGACGTCCGCGACCCGGTAGTCCGCGACGGCCGCGGCCATGATCACGGCCTCCGCCCCGGCGGACGCGGCGTGTGCCGCCGATTCGAGCTCGGCGGTGGTTCCCACGGGCACCACGCGGACGGCGGCGCGGTTCGCGACCTCCGCAAGGACCGCGTCGTCGATGTTGGCGGCGAGGAGCACCACCTTCGCCCCGCGATCCGCCGCGGCGGCCGCGACGGCGACACCCTGCCGCCCGCTCGATCGATTACCGAGGTAGCGCACCGGGTCGATCGGCTCACGGGTGCCCCCAGCGGTCACGAGCACGCGCACGCCCTCGAGATCGCCGGGAGCTTCAGGCTCCGCGGCACGGGCCGCAGCGTCGGAGTCGCCGCCGTCCCGCTCAGCGCCGGGCGCCGGGAACGCGCTCGTGGGCACGCTCGCCACCACGGTGTCGTCGCTCACGGGTGCCGCATCCACGAGCAGCCCCGCCGCCTCCGCGGCGTCCTCGGCAACGCCCGCCGCGAGCACGGCCGTGATCCGGTCGAAGATTGCCGCGGGCTCGCTCATCCGCCCGGGACCGGTGTCGTTGCCGGTGAGCCGGCCGCTCTCGGGGCCGACGAAAACGACCCCGCGGGCACGCAGGATCGCCACGTTGTCCTGCGTGGAGGGGTGCTGCCACATCTCAGTGTGCATCGCGGGGGCCACGATCACGGGGGCTTTCGTCGCGAGCAGCGTCGTGCCGAGGAGATCATCGGCGAGGCCCGCGGTCATGCGCGCAAGCGTGTTGGCCGTGGCCGGCGCGACCACGACAAGGTCGGCGCGCTGCCCCAGTGCGACGTGCCGCACCTCGGGCACATCGTCGTGCACGGAGGTGGTCACCGGGTTGCGGCTGATCGCTTCCCAGGTGGGCTGCCCCACGAAGCGGAGCGCGTCCGCGGTCGGCACCACGTGCACCTCGTGGCCGGCCTCAACCAGCAGGCGGGCCAGAGCGACGGACTTATAGGCGGCGATCCCGCCGCTGACTCCCAGCACAATGTTCACGCCCCCATCCTCGCACCCCTGACCCGGTTTCCGGGGAATGACGCCGCCTGGCTACACTCGTGGCCATGTGCACCGTCGTGATCGAGGTACCCGAGACTCCGGCCGGATCCACCCGCGTGCTCGCCGTGCGCGACGAGGATCCTGCCCGCGCCTGGGATCCGCCGGGACCGTGGTGGCCCGAGACACACGCCGGGACGCTCGGCGTGCGGGATCGTCGCGCGGGCGGGGCCTGGCTTGCCGCTCGCGGGGTGGCCGGCCCGGTCGGCGGCGCACCGCACCCAGACCACGCATCAGGCCGGCTCGCCGTGATCCTGAACCGCGCCGCCGAGGTCGCCGAGCCCGCCGGTGGATTCGCCTCCCGCGGCGGGCTCGTGCTCGACGCGGTGGCAGGCACACCGCTCCCGGATCCCCCACGTACTGGGCCGTTCACTCTGGTGAGCGTCGCCGGTGGCGCGGCCGAGGTGGCGGCGTGGGACGGCACGATCCGCGACGGCCGCGCACTGCGTCGTGCGGCGCTGCCGCCGGGTATCCACATGGTCGCGCACCACGAGGTGAACGACCCCCGCTCGGAGCGGATCGCGCGGTGGCTCCCCGAGTTCCGGGCGCTCGCGGGTCTCCCCGAGCCGGAGTGGCGAGAGGCGTGGACGGGGTTGCTCGCGCGCACCGCGGCGCTCGATCCCACGGACGATCGCGCCATCGTGCGCGACAACCGTCCCCTCGGGTACCCCACCCAGTCGCTCCTCGTGTGCGTGGCCGAGGTATCGCCGACGGCGGTCACGCTCGATTGGGCGGGGTTCCCGGTGCCGGGGCACTACGGCACCCCGGAATTTCGCCGGGTCTGAGCGCGAGGGCTTGCCGATCCGGCACCGCCGGGCGTACAGTGAACACATTCACTGAACACGTTCAGTACGGAAGGGTGCCTCATGGCGACGACGCGCGCGCACCAGAAATCAGCGACCCACGCCCGCGTCCTCGACGCGGCCACGCAACTGTTCCAGACACGCGGTTTCGCCGCCACCACGGTGCGCGACATCGCGGAGGTCGCCGACGTCAGCCCGGGGACCGTCATCGCCGTGGGCGAGAAAAACGCGCTTCTGGTCGCGGTATTCGACGCGATCATCGCCGCGGAGCACGCCCGCCGCCCCGTCCCACCGCCGACGCCGGCGCGCGCGGCTCATGACCGCTGCGCCACCCGCCTCGCCGCCCTGGTCGAGCCGTTCGTCACGCTCTTCACCAGCCACCCCGAATTGGCGCGGCAGTACGCAGCGATCCTGGTGTCGGGCGCGCACGACTCACCGCTCTTCACCGACCTCGCGGACCGACTCGTCGCCGAGTTCAGCGCGGCGATCACCCTGCGCGGCTGCACCGCTGCGGCCGACGCGCCCGCCACCGCGGACGCGCTCTATCTCGCGTATGTCGGCACGCTGTTCACCGGAGCAGCGCACCCACGGGTCGATCGCGACGCCCTCATGCGCGGCCTCCACACCACATTCACGGCGATCTGCACGTGCTCGGAGTGACCCCATGACCCTCGTGCCCGATCTGTGGTGGCCCCCGACGATCCTCGCGCTCGTCCTCCTCGGCGATGCCGCCATGTCGCTACGGCCGCCGAAGTTCATCCGCGATTGCTTGCACGGGGTGGGATTCCCCCGCGAGTGGTGGTGGATCCTGATCGTCATCAAGCTCCTCGCCGTGAGCGGCCTCATCGCCGGCCTCTGGCTGCCCGGCATCGCCTTCGCCGCGAACACCGGGGTGATCGTCTACTTCGGCTGCGCCGCAGCTGCGCACCTGCGCGCCCGCTTCCTCGGGGCGTCCTTCTGGGTGAACTGCCTCGGGATGCTCGCCCTGTCGCTCGCGGTGTTTACGCTCTCGTTCGCACGCTGAGCGACGCATTCCCGAACGCGCTACCGCCGCTCGAGCAGCACCATCACCTCGAGGTGGGTCGTGTGCGGGAACATGTCGAACACGCGCGCCTCGCGCACCTCGAATCCCGGCATCGCCGCCAGATCGCGGGCGAGGCTCTCCGGGTTACAGCTCGAGTAGATCACCCGCTCCACCCCACAGCCGTCGAGCCAGGCCGCAAGCTCCGCACCGATCCCGCGCCGCGGCGGGTTCACGATGACGAGCTCGGGGACCTCCGCGGGGGTGGCCGCGAGCGCGAACGCGGTCGCGTCCTGCGCGACAAACCGCGCCGCGATGCCCGCCTCGCCCGCGCTGCGTTCCGCCGAGCGCACGGCCTCGGCGGACAATTCGACGCCGAGCACCCGACGCGCAGCGACGGGCCCGTTCGCCCGCTCGCTCCGGGGTGCGCACGCAAGCGCGAAGCCGCCGACACCGCAATAGAGATCCCAGATCGACGCCGGATCGACCTGCGCCACCCAGTCGGCGGCCTGAGCGTAGAGTTCTCGGGCGACCACCGTGTTCGTCTGGAAGAAGCTCTGCGGGCGCAGGTGCAGCGCGATGCCCGGGTCGGACGGACGCGGCTCGGCCGCACCAGCCCCGCTCGCGCGCGGCGCGTCCCCGCCGAGCTCCATCGTGAGCGACGAGCCGAGCAGCAGTTCCTCCCGCTCCCCCTCGAGCAGAGCGACGTGTTCGGGGAGCAGGTTCACGGAGATCACGGTCGCCTCCGGCACCGCGGCCCGGAGTTCCGGGAGCGCCCGGCGCAGCGTCGCGAGGGCGTGCTCGCTGCGCACCACACAGCGGAGCATCAGCGCGCCGGACGGGGCCGCGGTCACGAGCGCGTACTTCAGCTCGCCGCGCCGCTGGGGCACGTCATAGGGCGCGAGCTTGGTGTCGTTGAGAAACGCGGCGATGCGCGGGATCGCGGCGCGAATCGCGGGCTCCTGGATCAGGCAGTCGCGCAGGTCGACGCCGACGCCGCCGGGGCCGAGGATCCCCAGCGTGACCGCGCCCGCGGAACCGCCGACCACGAGCTTGGCCTTGTTGCGGAAGTCACGCTCGCCGCCGGACACGATGGGCAGCCAAGCGGTCTCGCGGACGCCCGGAAGCAGGGCGCGGCAGCGCGCGTCCTTCGCGGCGAGCTGCTCGGCGATCGGGGTCTCGATCAGCGCGCAGGAGCGGCAGCGCCCGGCCTCGAAGTAGTCGCAGCGCGGGGTGGTCATGGGGAGCACCATCAGGCGGTGAGGCCCAGCCCGTCCATGCGGCGGATGTGGTCGGCGATCAGCTCAGTGAACACGGGTTCCACCTCGCTCGCATCGAACTCCCGCCGCTCGCTCAACGCCAGCGCCTCGCGGGAGACGAGCAGGGTATCGCCCACGAGGCGGCGCCCCCACAGCGCGAGCCAGCTCGCGAGCCCCTCGTCCTCCGCCATCGCGGCCTCGAGCAGCGCCTTCAGCTCCGCCCGCCCCGCGTGATTGCTCAGGATCCGGATCGCCTCGGTACGGTAGCCGTCCCGAATGCCCTCCGCGAGATTCGCGAAGAAGTCGTCGAACAGCCCCCCGACGAGGTACAGCGAGAGCACGTGCTGGTGCCAGTCCGGCGTATCGATGCGCTCCACGTACTCGTCGATGACCGCCGAGAACGGTGCCATCAGCACGTGCGGCTCGTGTCCGCGGCTGCGAATCTCCGTGGTGAGGAGCTGGTGTTTGGAGAGCGTCTGGCCCGCGATCTCGGCGAGCACGTTCTTCGCTTCCAGGCTCGGTGCGCCGGATACGGCCCGCGTGGCCGCTTCGTACAGCTCCAGCTGCAGGTACGCGGTGAGCCCGAGAAACGGCAAGATGCCGGGGGCGAACTCGGCGATCTCGACGCGCTCGGTTGCTGCCGCGTCGCCTCGGGAGCGTAGCTTCCGTGCGGGGGCTGAGGCGCGGCGCAGGCCTCGGATCCACTCGAACATTCTGTAAGCTTATCGCCGCTCCGAGCCGGGTGCGGCATCCACACCGCGACAAAATACCTCCCCGCGCGCGCCGGAAAGCACCAGATCGCGGAATAGACTGGGCATTGTACGTATTCACCGCCGACGCCGCAGGAGCGCTCGGCCGCTGCGCCTTTGGACACCGCGCGCAGCACCGCACACTGTTAAGGGACGCACACGTGGCAACTTTTCTTGAACTCGGCGTCGACCAGGACATGGTCGACGCGCTCGCCGGAGCCGGCATCGTCGACGCCTTTCCGATCCAGGAACAGACGATCCCGCTCGCGCTGACCGGGCAGGACATCATCGGCCAGGCGAAGACCGGCACCGGCAAGACGTTCGGCTTTGGCCTCCCCCTGCTGCAGCGCGTTGGCGCGGAGCCGGAGGCCGGCGTTCAGGCGCTCGTCGTGGTGCCGACCCGCGAGCTCGCGGTGCAGGTCACGGAGGATCTGATCCTCGCCTCGCAGAATCGCGCCGCGACCGTCGTCTCAATTTACGGCGGCAAGGCATACGAGGGCCAGATTGAGCAGCTGAAGGCGGGCGCGCAGATCGTGGTCGGCACCCCCGGCCGCCTGCTGGACCTCGCGAACCAGCGGCTGCTGAACCTCTCGCAGGTCCGCGAGATGGTGCTCGACGAGGCGGACAAGATGCTGGATCTCGGCTTCCTCGCCGACATCGAGAAGCTGTTCTCGCTCACCCCGCAGATCCGTCACACCATGCTGTTCTCGGCCACGATGCCGGGCACCATCGTGACGCTCGCGCGGCGCTTCATGTCGAACCCGATCCACATCCGCGCGACGGACCCGGACGAGGGCCTCGCGCAGGCGAACATCGAGCACATCGTGTACCGCGCGCACTCGCTCGACAAGGACGAGGTGATCGGCCGGATCCTGCAGGCCGAGGGCCGCGGAAAGACCGTCATCTTCATGCGCACGAAGCGCGCGGCGGCGCGGCTGCAGGAGGAGCTCGTGGATCGCGGCTTCAACGCGGCGTCCGTGCACGGCGATCTCAACCAGGAGCAGCGCGAGCGCGCAATGGCCGCGTTCAAGGCGGGCAAGAAGGACATCCTCATCGCCACCGACGTCGCCGCCCGCGGCATCGACGTGGACGATGTGACCCACGTCATCAACCACACGGTTCCCGACGAGGAAAAGACGTACCTGCACCGCGTGGGCCGCACGGGCCGCGCGGGCCGCACCGGCATCGCCGTGACCTTCGTCGACTGGGACGATCTGCACAAGTGGGCGCTCATCAACAAGGCGCTCGAGTTCGGCGTGCCCGAGCCCGTCGAGACCTATTCTTCCTCCCCGCATCTCTTCGAGGATCTCAAGATCCCCGAGGGCTCGAAGGGCCGCCTGAAGGCGACGCCGACGAAGGAGCGAGCACCCCGCGCGGGCGGCGACCGTGATCGCGGCCGCGGGCGCGGCGGTTCTGGCGCGGGCCGTTCGACGAGCTCCGGCTCGGACGCTGGCTCGGAGACGGGGTCCAGGGAGACGAGCAGCCGCACGCGCACCCGGCGTCGGTCCCGCGACGCGAACCCGCAGGGGCCGGGTCGCCACGAGGCACACGGGCACGAGCAGCACGGCCACGATGCCGCCGGCGGCGGCGAACCCGGAGCTCCGCTCGCGGGCGACGGCGAGGGCACCCCGCGCCGCCGGCGCCGGCGCCGGGGCGGCTCGGGACGCTCGAACGGCGCTCAGAGCACCACGGCCGAGGGCGGTCAGGGCGCGGCGGCGCCGGGCGATGCGAGCCCCGCGAGCGAGGCCCCGGCCGCGTAGTCAGCTGGTGGGCTGAGACCTCACGGTGCCTCAGCCCACCATCGTCCGCGCCAATAGCGCGTGCAACTCCGCCTCGAGGGGCGGCACCCGCGGATCGAGCAGGAACGCATCACCGCGCGGGATCTCGCGCGTCACCGCGACCTCGCCGACGATCCGGGCCCCCGCCATCCCGTCCGTGCTCATCGCGCCCACGCCCTTCGCGCCCGGGACCGGGTCGCCCGAGTCCGCGGTGCCGGCTGGCACGCCCAGCACCAGCACTCGATCACTGAGCCGCACCGCCTCGCGAATGTCGTGAGTGACGAGCAGAATGCTCCAGCCGTGTGCTCCCCAGATGTCGAGCAGCCAGCGCTGCAGTTCGTCGCGGGTGATCGCGTCGAGCGCCCCGAACGGTTCGTCGAGGAGCAGCACTGGCTTGCCCTGCACCACGGTGCGGAGAAACGAGACGCGCTGCCGCATGCCGCCGGACAGCTGCCGCGGGTAGCGTCGTTCCGCCCCCGCCAGCCCGAACGGCCCGAGCAGCGCGGCCACCCTGGCGCGCGCGTCCCGGCGCGGCATCCCCGCGACCTCGAGCCCGATCCCGGCATTGTCACGGATGCGCCGCCACGGCAACAGCACGTCCCGCTGCGGCATGTACGCGAAGGGGCGGTCGTGGCCGAGCGCCGCCGGATCGACGGCCGCACCGCCGAAGCGGATCTCGCCGGCATCCGCCCGCAGCGCACCGATGAGGAGCGAGAGCAGCGTCGACTTCCCACTGCCGCTCGCCCCGACGAGCGACACGATCTCCCCCGCCCCGACGCGCAGGCTGAGATCGCCGAGCACCGGCTGCTCCCCAAAGGCCTTCGTGATCCCGCGCAGTTCGAGCGCGGCCCGCGGCGCGGCCGCACCGCCGGGGCTCTGCACCCCCGTCACCGTGCCGCCCCCTGCTCGATGCGGAGCCACGGCACCGCGACGCGTTCGAGCAGCGCGACGAAGCCAAACAGGGCGAGGGTGAGCACGGAGCTCACCGCCACCGCGGCGAGGACCAGATCCGTGCGGAACACGTGCTTCGCGGATTGCATGTAGACGCCGAGCCCCGCGACCGCCCCGGCGTACTCCGCGAAAATCGTGCCGACCACGGCGTACGTGATCGAGATCCGGAGCGCCGAGAAAAACGACGGGATCCCGGCGGGCAATCGCAGCAGCCGAAACACCTGCCAGCGGCTGGCCCCCATCGAACGCAGCAGATGCTCCGCGTCGGGGTCCGCGGCGGCGAAACCGCGCAGCAGCCCCACCACCATGGGAAAAAACGTCACGAACGCGACCAGCAAGATCTTGGGGAGCAGCCCGAAACCGAACCACAGCACCACGAGCGGCGCGAGCGCGATCAGCGGCAGCGTCTGACTGACGACGAGGAGCGGGAGGATCGCGCGGCGCAGCACGAGCGAGAAGTCGAGCGCCGTCGCCACGAGGAACGCGACCGCCACCGACAGCGTGAAGCCCGTCAGGGTCGCGGTGAGCGTGGGGATCGCGTGCCGCCACAGCGACGCACGCTCCCCCGCCCCGGCGGCCACCACACGGCCCGGCGAAGGCAGGAGTTCCGCGGGCACCCAGCCGGCGGACGTCGCGAACTGCCAGAGACCGAGGATGGCCACGACGGCGAGCGCCGGGGGCAGGACGATCCCGGCGACACGGCCCAGCGCGCCCGGGGCGTCGGTGCCCACCCGCACTACCGCAGCTCGTCGGTGTAGTACGTCGACCAGTCCGGCTCCGACGTGAGCGGGGTGCCCTCCGCATCGTTCAGGAAACCGCCCTCGAACAGGAACGCCCCGAAGGCGTCCCACGCCGCGGGGTCGACGGCCCCGATCTCGCGTCCCGTCGAGCGGAGGTAGCCGTCCTCGGCCATGAGCTGCGCGCTGCGGTGCACGAGTTCCGTGGCCGTGCCGAGGGTATCCGGGTTCGCCGCGATGAGGATGTCCGCGGCCTTCTCGGGGTGCTCGACCGCGAACTCGTAGCCGCGCGCCACGGCCTGCACGAACGCGCGCGCATCCTCCGGGTGCTCGGCGAGGTATGCGTCGCTCGAGATGATCCCCGTGGACTGCTGCTCCGGCACCCCGAAATCCTGGTAGCGCCAGGCTCGATAGGGATGCCCGTCGATCTCCATCTGCAGGTCTTCCCAGGTGGCGACGGAGAGGGTGAAGTCGATCCGGCCCTGCGAGAGCGCCTCGTACGCACCGGTGTCGAGCACGACCTCCTCGAACTCCCCCTTCCCGCCGTCGCCCTGGATCGTGGAACTCGCGAGCGCGCCGAACAGCGGGGCACCGAAGCCGCCGAACACGAGGCCGTCGAGGTCCCGGGGGCGCTGCAGATCCTCGCGGTCCCCCAGGACCACGAGCCGCCCGGTGTCGGTCTGGGTGATCCGGTACACCGAGATGACGTCGAGCCCGGCGGTGCGGGCCATCTGCACGCCCGACTGGCCGCCGATCCCGAAGTCCGCCTCGCCCGCGGAGACGAGCTGGCTCGCCGACGTGGACCCGTACGGCAGGATCTCCACGTCGAGCCCAGCGTCGGCGAAATAGCCCTCCGCCTCGGCGACGTACACGCCGATGTGGTTCGTGTTCGGTGCCCAGTCGAGCGCGAAGGTGACCGGGGCGAGATCGGCCGCGGCGGTGCCGGATCCGGCAGCCCCCGAGTCGGGGGACGCCGGGGCCGCGCAGCCCGCGAGGGCGAGGGTTCCGGCGGCGAGCGCCGCGGCGGCGGCCAGCAGTCGTGGGGTGCGGACAGGGGTGTGGTGACGCATAAGCGTGCCCTTTCACTCGTTGAGGGGCACGGGTACTTCAAGAGTGTCTCCCTGCGCTGGCATGATCCAGATCAGGTTCGACGGTCGAAAGTTTGAGCACTTTCCTCTCAGCCCGGCCTACCGGACTCCCGTGTGCTCCACACCGTAGCAGATTCCGTATTCGGTGCCGGATCTCCTATGGTGGTGCCGTGACCACGAACCCAGCTGCTCCCCGCCCGGCCCTCTCCCCCGTCGACTACGGCGTGGGGGCGCGCTTCACGCTCTCCGTGTACGACTCCGACTACGTGCGGATCATTCTCGACGCCCTGGCGGGCGCGAACCGCGACGGGCTCACGATCGAGACGAGCGACATCTCGACGTTTGTCGGCGGCACCGAGGCGCGCGTGCTCGAGTTCCTGCGCGAGGTGATCGCGGCGGCCGCGGCGAGCGGGGCGCACCTGTCGGCAGCGGCCCTGCTGTCGCGCGGGTGCCCGGGCGAGCTGGCGTGCGCGCTCCCGGACGGGGTGGCCGCACTCGGGGCCGAGCCCGTGGCGCTCGCGCCCACCGGGGTCCGTGCGCGGGCGCACTGGTCGCTCTACCCGCTGCTCGACGGCGGGGCGAACGGGGATCACATGAGCCCGATCTACGCCGCGATCGAGGACGCCAAATCGGCGGGGGTCTACGCGGGCTCCGACCACTTCGCGACGCGGCTCGACGGGGACCTCGCCGAGGTGCTCGCGACGGCGGCCAACGGCTGGATCGGCGTGGGCGGGGTCGTGCAGCACGTCACCACCCATCTCACGGTGTCGATCAACAGCCCGAGCCCGATCGCGGAGTAGCACTGGCGCGTCACACGGCGACACACGCTTCCGCACGGCTCGAAACCTCCGTACCGTGAGGGCATGAGCATTCACTTCCCGCCGCTGCCCGACTCCGTGATCGCGGAGCGAGTCGCGGTCGCCCCTGACGTTGAGCTCCGCGTGCTGCGGGCCGGATCCGGCGCCCCGCTGCTGCTCGTTCCCGGCTGGAACTTTTCGGGCGAGGTGTTTGTGCACCAGCTCACCCAGCTGGCCGAGCACTATGAGGTGATTGCGCTCGACCCGCGCGGCCACGGCGAGTCGAGCAAGCCGCTCACCGGCAACAGCTTCCCGCAGCGCGGCCGCGATCTCGCCGCCGTCATCGAGGCGCTGCACCTCCCGGACCTCGCGCTGGCCGGCTGGTCGTTTGGCGTGCTCGATGTGCTCTCGTATCTGGAGCAGCACGGCCACGCGCGGGTGGCGAAGCTGATCCTCATCGACGAGCCGCCGCGCGTTCCCTTCGACCCGCGTGATCCGGCCGAGTGGGGCGAGGCGGCGCTCAGCCACGACGGGCTGCCCGCGTACATCACCTTCCTCTCGACCGATCGCGCGGGCTTCCTCGCGTACATCGCGAGCGATGCGCTCGGCGTGGACCCCGCCGATGCGGCCGCGGAGCCCGCCGTGGCGCGGCTGATCGCCGACGGGGCCCGCACCCCGGAACACATCGCGATCATCACGGGCGTCGAGGGGCTCGCCACGGATCTCACGGCCCCCGCCGTCGCCTACCACGACAGCGGCAAGCCCCTGCTGTTTCTCGCGCAGGAGCGGTGGGCCGCCGAGGCGCGGCGCTGGGTCACGGCGCAGCTGCCCCGCGCCGAGTTTGACACGATCCCGGTGCACGCGGGCTTCATCACCGCCCCCGAGGCCTTCAACGCCCGCATCGCCGCGTTCCTCGACTGAGGCGCGGCAGCGGCCGCTAGCGCGACACGGCGAGGTCCGCGCGGAGCCGATCCACGACGTCGCCCGGGGTGGTGCGCTCCCCGAGCCGGTTCGTTTTCCCGGCCCCGTGGTAGTCGCTCGCGCCCGTCGTTTCGAGACCGAGCTCGGCGACGGCGGCGACGAGCGGGGGCAGCCAGTCCTCCCGGTTCTCGGGGTGGTTCAGCTCGACGCCCCAGAGCCCCGCGACGGCGAGCTCGGCGATATCCTTCGGCGTCGCCGCGCTGCGCTGCCGCATCGCGGCCGGGTGCGCGAGCACCGCGCGTCCGCCGGCCCGGTGCACCATCCGGATCGTATCGCTCGTGTCGAGCGCGTAGGTGCCGAGGTAGTACGGGGAGCCGGGATGCAGCGCCACCTCGAACGCCGTGCTGCGGTCCGGGAAGTATCCGCCCGCGACGAGCGCGTCGGCCACGTGCGGGCGCCCGACCGTGCGGGCGTCGCCATCCCCCACCACGTCCTCCCACCGGATCGCGTAGTCCCGGGACACGCGCCGCACCATCTCGCGGGCCCGCTCGATCCGCGCCGTGCGCACGTGGTCCAGGGCGGCGAACAGCTCCGCAGCGGCCGGGTCCATCCCGTACCCGAGCAGGTGGCGCGAGTACCCCGCGTGCTGGGTCGTGAGTTCCATCCCCGGGAGGAACTCGATGCCGTGCGCGGCGGCGGCCTCGCGCGCCTCGGGCCAGCCGGAGATCGTGTCGTGGTCCGTGAGCGCGAAGCCCGCGAGCCCCAACGTGGCGGCCTCGCGCGCGATCTCCTCGGGCGTCGTCGTCCCGTCGGAGTGCACGGAGTGCGTGTGCAGATCGTACGCCCGCATCGCCTCGGAATCTGCCATAGGGATCATTCTATGTCGGTGCCGCGTTCACGCATCTCCGGGTGAGAGGATGGGGGCATGACCGACACCGCGCAGACGACTCACGAGGTCGAAATCGATAACAGCAACCGCAGCACCACCCCGCAGACGCAGAGCTTCTCGGACTACATTTCGAGCGGCTGGGCAGAGCAGCCCGCCACGCTCCCCGAAGCGCTGCCCGTCGCCCCGTTCGCGGCGGCCCGCCGCGACCGCCTCGCCGCCCAGTTCGTGGGCGAGCGCCTCGTCATCGCCGCGGGCGCGATGAAGCAGCGCTCGAACGAAACGTTCTACCAGTACCGCGCGCACAGCGCCTTCGCCCACCTCACCGGCTGGGGCTCGGAGAGCGAGCCGGGGGCGATCCTCGTGTTGGATCCGGCGCAGGATCCGGCAGCGGACGGTGCCAGCCACACCGCGACCCTGTACTTCCGCGAGCGCGCGGGCCGCGACAGCGACGAGTTCTTCGCGAACCCCGAGATCGGCGAGTTCTGGATCGGCCCCCGCCCCTCCCTCGGCCAGGTCGCGGCGGCGCTCGGCATCGCGACCGCGCACCTCGCGGACTTCGTTCCCGGCGACACCGACCGCACGCTCGAGGACGCCGATCTGGCGCGCGCGGCCTCAGAGCTGCGCCTCGTGAAGGACACCTTCGAGCTCGCCGAGATGCAGGCCGCGGTCGACGCGACGGCGACCGGCTTCACGGAGGTGCTCGCGGCGCTCCCCGCGGCCAGCGCGCACCCCCGCGGCGAACGCATCGTGGAGGGCGTGTTCAACCAGCGCGCCCGGCTCGACGGCAACACCGTCGGCTACGAGACCATTGCGGCGTCCGGCCCCCACGCCTGCACGCTGCACTGGATCCGCAACGACGGCCCGGTGCGCAGCGGCGACCTGCTGCTGCTCGACGCGGGCATCGAACTCGACAGCCTCTACACCGCCGACATCACGCGCACCGTTCCCGTGTCGGGAACGTTCAGCGAGGTGCAGCGTCGCGTCTACGACGCCGTGCTCGAAGCGGCCGATGCCGCGCGCGCGATCGTGCGGCCCGGGATCCGCTTCAGCGACGTCCACGCCGCCGCGATGCAGGTCATCGAGCGCCACACGCGCGACTGGGGCTTCCTGCCCGAGGACGACGGCACGGCCTACTACCGCCGCTACATGGTGCACGGCACGAGCCACCACCTCGGCCTCGACGTGCACGACTGCGCGCAGGCGCGGCGCGAGATGTACATGGAGGGCATCCTCGAGCCCGGCATGGTCTTCACGATCGAGCCCGGCCTGTATTTCCAGCCCGACGATCTCACCGTGCCCGCGGAGTTCCGCGGCATCGGCGTGCGCATCGAGGACGACATCGTCGTCACCGAGGACGGCTGCGTGAACCTCTCCGCGGGCATCCCGCGCACCGCGGACGACGTGGAGGCGTGGATCCGCGACGCGCAGGCGTAGGCGGCAGCCGCGCGCGGGCCGGCTGAGCTACTCCGCGAGCAGCTCCAGCGCGGCGTGCGCCGCGTTGTGACCGCCGATCCCGCTCACGGCACCGCCGCGCCGCGCTCCCGAACCGCACACGAGCAGGTTCGGGAGCGCGGTCTCGACGCCCCAGCGCGCGGCCGGGGTGTCGAGCGCCTCGTCGTCCTCGGCCCAGGGCCACGACAGGGCACCGTGGAAGATATCGCCGCCGATCATGCCGAGGGATTCCTCAAGATCGGCGGTGGTGCGCGCCTCGATGCACGGTGAGCCGTCCGGGGCGATGAAGATGCAGTCGGCAATCGGTTCGGCGAGCACCGAATCGAGCGAGCGCTGTGCCGCCGCGAGCAGCTCCGCGCGCAGCTCGGCGTTATTCTCCTCGGTCACGAGCCGGTCCGGAACGTGGAGCCCAAACAGGGTGAGCGTCTGGGCCCCGGCGGCCTGCAGCTCCGGGCTCAGGATCGACGGGTCCGTCAGGGAGTGGCAGTAAATCTCGGCCGGGAGCGGCTCGGGGAGCTCCCCCGCCGTCGCCGCGGCGTGGGCCGCATCCAACTGTGTGAGGGTTTCGTTGATGTGGAATGTGCCGGCGAACGCGGCGCGCGGATCGACCTCGGAGTCCCGCAGCTTCGGGAGCCGCGTGAGCAGCATATTGACCTTCACCTGGGCACCCTCGGGGCGTGCCGGGGCCTCCCGCACGGCGGCGGCCGGGGCATTCCCCGCCGCGAGCAGGCGTTCGAGGACCGCCGGGCCGACACCACTGAGGACCAGGCGCCCGCGGACGGGAGCGGCCGCCGGATCGGCGAGCTGCACGGTGCCGTCGGCCGTGATCGCGCGCACCTCGGCGGCACCGCGAAGCTCCGCCCCCGCGTCCCGGGCGGCGCGTTCCAGCTCACCGCTGACCCGCCCCATCCCGCCGACGGGCACATCCCAGTCCCCGGTGCCGCCGCCGATCACGTGGTACAGGAAGCATCTGTTCTGGCGCAGCGACGGATCGTCCGCCGTGGCGAAGGTCCCGATCAAGCCGTCGGTGAGCGCGATCCCCCGCGCAATGTCGGTGGTCAGCGAGTCTCGGATCAGCCCGCCGAGGGGACGTTCGAACAGCGCCGCCCACAGCGCGTCATCCCCGAGCCGCCGCTGCAGCTCCGAGCGTCGCACCAGCGGATCCGTCACCGTGGGGAACAGCAGCTCGGCGACGGGGGCGAGCCGCGCATAGAACGCGTCGAAGCGGTCCGCCTCGGCGGCGTCCCCCGTCACGCGCGCGAACGAGGCGGCGGTCGCCGCAGCGTCGCCGTTGTCGATCAGGATGCCGCGGCTCGGATCCGCCGGATCCGGCGTGTATGAGGAGACGCGGCGTCGGGCCAGCTCCAGGTTCAGGCCGAGGTCCGCGACGATCTGCGCGGGCAGCAGGCTCACGAGGTAGGAGTAGCGTGAGAGCCGCGCCCCCACGCCCGGCCACGGCTCCTCGGACACCGCAGCCCCGCCGAAGTGGTCGAGGCGTTCGAGCACCACCGTCCGCTTCCCCGCCCGGGCGAGATATGCCGCGGCGACGAGCGCGTTGTGCCCACCGCCCACGATAACGACGTCGTGCGTGTACTCCAAGGCTTCATTGACCATGAGCACCACTGTAGTGGTGCGGGAGGCCGCGCCGGATCCGGCGCGCTAGCGTTCTTCCCCGTCCACGTAGCGCCAGTGGCCGTCGGGGCCGCGGCGGAACACGCTGCGCTCCGCCTGCTCGAACCGGCCGTCCGGGCCGCGCCCGATCGCGGTGAAGCTCACCCAGCCGCGGTCGTCGCCGGGGCCGCCCGCGGTGGTGTCCGAGATGAACAGCCGGCGCCACTCGATCGTGTCGTCGAGCGTGAGCTCCTCGGGACGGGTACTCGGATCCCAGCTGCTGAGCAGGTACTCGGGGAGCCCGAGCGCGAAGGCGCTAAACCGCGAGCGCATGAGGCGCTCCGCCGACGGCGCGGGGCGACCGGCGTGCAGCGGACCGCAGCACTCGGGGTACGCCGCGCCGCTGCCGCACGGGCAGGGGGCGAGCGTGTCGTCCGCGCTCACGCGCCGAGCTCGCCGCGCAGCGAGCGCTGCAGCGTGTCAAGCCGCACCCCGCCGAGCGCGAGGGCATCGCGGTGAAAATCGCGCACGTCGAAGCCGGAACCGGCCGCCGCGGCGGCCTCGTCACGCAGCTGCTCCCAGATGCGCTGACCCACCTTGTAGGAGGGGGCCTGGCCCGCCCATCCCAGGTAGCGCAGCACCTCGAAGCGCACGAAGCCCTCGTTCATGTTGACGTGCTGCGCCATGAACTCGAACGCCTTGTCCCCATTCCACGCCCCGCCGTCGGGGTGCGGTTTTCCGAGGTGCACGCCGATGTCGAGCACGACGCGCGCCGCCCGCATGCGCTGCCCGTCGAGCATGCCGAGCCGATCCGCCGGATCATCGAGGTAGCCGAGCTGCTCCATGAGCCGCTCCGCGTAGAGTGCCCACCCCTCCGCGTGCCCCGAGGTGCCCGCGAGCTGTCGCCGCCACTCGTTCAGCGTGCCGCGGTTCACCACGGCCTGGCCGATCTGGAGGTGATGTCCCGGGACACCCTCGTGGTAGACCGTCGTGAGCTCGCGCCAGGTGTCGAACTCCGTGACGCCCTCGGGCACCGACCACCACATGCGGCCCGGCCGCGAGAAATCATCGCTCGGCCCCGTGTAGTAGATCCCGCCCTCCTGAGTGGGCGCGATCATGCACTCGAGCGCTCGGATCTCCTGCGGAATGTCGAACTGCGTGGCCCCGAGCTCCGCCACGGCGCGGTCGCTCGTCTCCTGCATCCACCGCTGCAGCGCGTCGGTGCCGTGCAGCTTGCGGCGCTCGTCGCGTTCGAGCAGCGCGATCGCCTCGGCCACGATGCCCGGGTGTCGCGCGCCGCCCACGATCTCCGCGGCGATCCGCTCCTGCTCATCGACCATGCGGGCAAGTTCTTCAATGCCCCACGCGTACGTTTCGTCGAGGTCCACGCGCGCGCCCAGAAACGCTTCGGAGGCGAGCGCGTAGCGTTCCCGCCCAAACGCGTCGGTGGTGGCCGCACGCGGGGCGAGTTCGGTCTCCAGGACGTCTGCGCACTCGGCGTAGGCGCGCGCGGCGTCCGCCGCAGCGGCCTCGAATTCCGCGCCGCGCCCCGCCACCAGCTGCCCGAAGAACCCGGGGGCCGCGGCCGTGCCCGCGGTGCGCCGCGACTGGGCGGCAACCTCGGTCACCTGGCGAAGCGCGGGGGCGAGGCCGCGCTCCGCACCGAGCGTCAGCGACGCGCGGTACCCGGCGAGCGCGGCGGGCACGGCGCGCAGCCGCTCCCCGATTTCGGCCCAGTCCGCGTCCGTCGCCGTGGGCATGAGGTCGAAGCTGTCTCGGATCTGCTGCAGCGGCGACTCGATCACGTTGAGATCCCGCAGCTCCTCCCCCGCTTCATACTGCGCGAGGCCGAGCCGCAGCTCCGCGGTCAGATCCGCCCGGGTCACCGCGTCCACCGCGTCGACCGGCTGCTCGGCGTCAAGCGCCGCGAGCGCGCTCCGCTGCGCGTCGGCGAACGCCGCGGCACCCTCCGGCGAGTAGTCCGGCAGCCCGCCGCCGCGCCGACCAATGTAGGTGCCCGTCGTGGGGTCGTGTTCCACCAGGGTGTCCACCCAGGCCTCGGCGATGCGATCAATGGGGCTCAGCGGCCGCGAATTCGTCATGGTTCCAGCCTAGGGCGGGGCGGCACCCCCGGGCGAGAAAGCACGCTAGGATGAGAACATTGGCGTGTGGGCCACAGACCCGCGTGCCGCTGAGACCCGCGAGGAGAACAATCGTGAAGATCCGTACCCGTATCGCCACCGCCGTAACCGTGGCTCTCGCTTCGGTGTTCGTGGCAGCGCCCGCGTTCGCGTCGCCCATCGGACAGGACAACTCGGATTCGATGTTCTCCTCCGTTGGCCAGCCCGTGGACGTGGTGGCGATCTCGATCGTCGGCGTGATCCTGCTCGCGGTCGTGCTCATCGGCTCGACGCTCGTGGGCAACCTCTTCGAGAAGAAGTAACCTCACGCTTCCCCGGCGCGGCCGGGACGGAGTGGCGGGCGGCGATCCTCACGGGTCGCCGCCCGCCACTGTTGTCTTGGGGGCGGACCGGGCGTACGGTGACAGGCACACCGGAACTTTCGAGGTGAGCGCAGTGCGCACAGTGAGCACAGTGAGCGAGGTGAGCGCAGTGGCGGGCAGTTTGCGAGGCGGCGAGCCGACCGCGCTCCCCTGGCACCGCGTGCTGCAGGACCTGCCGCCCGCCGACCGCGACGAGGTGCGCGCCGCGGTCGCCGAGGGGTGGGCCGTGCGAATCCCGGAGCTTCGGGCGCCCGCTCAGGAGTGGGCTCTCCTCGTCAGCGCGCACTCCGGGGCGCGCCTGCTCCGCCACTGGGGCTATCTGGCGACACTCCTCGGTGCACCGCTGCTTGCCGCCGTGTCCCCGTGGTCCTGGGGGTGGGCGGTGCTGATCGCGTGTGCGCTCGCCCTCATCCCGGTGTGGACGCAGCGCCGCGGGGTCCGCGCGCAGCGCGCCGCAGAGGCCAACCGCTAGGCCACGCGCGCCGGGCTCCGTCCCTCGGGTCGTCGCCGACAGATCCGACCCGTTCAGACAGAACCGACCTGCTAGGCGCAGAAATCATGCGCGCAGCAGGTCGGTTCTGCGTCAAGAGGTCGGATCTGGGCCTACGCCTGGGCCTACGCGCCGGCGCGCACCACGCGGAAGGTCCCGACCGCGGCGTCGGCCGCGCCGCGCACGTAGCCGGTGGGCGAGGCGGCGACGGCGCGGAGGAACGCGACCGTCTCGGCCGTAATTTCCTCGCCGGGCAGCAGGTTCGGGATCCCGGGCGGGTAGGCGGCGAGCGTGTCCGCCGACACCCGGCCCACGGCGTCCGCCGCGGACACCGTCTCGCTCTCCCCAAAGAATGCCTCGCGGGGGCGCATGCGCAGCTCGCCCGCCTCCGGAAGGGCAGGGAACGCGACGGCGTCGGTCGCGGGGAGCGCCGCGGCCTCGTCGGCGACGGACGCGAGATCCCGCATGAAGCGGTCGACGTCCACGGTGCGCAGCGCGCCGATCACCAGCACCACGCTCGTCGCGGTCGACATCTCCGTGTAGGTGCCGTGGCCGTCGATCAGCCGGGCGCGCACCCAGTGGCCGCTTTGCCCGAGCGCCGACACGTCGATCGGGATGCGCAGCGCGTCGGTTTCGACAATGTCGGGGAACGCCGCGAAGTCGTCGCTGATCACGCGGAAACGGGGGTCCTGCCGCAGCCGAGCGCGAATCTCGGCGGCGGCGGCCACGGCCTCGCCGATCTGCGCGCTGCCCTGTACGAGGGCGCGGCGCGCGGTGTCGAGGGAGCCCATCAGGATCCCGCTCATGGAGGTGGACGCCGTCATCGAGAACGCGCGCGCCACGAGCGGTTCGAGCCGCTCCGCCATCGCGGTGTCGCCGAGGTGCAGCATCGCGGACTGGGTGAGGGACCCCGCGAGCTTGTGTGTGCTCGAGATCACGAGGTCCGCCCCGAGTCGCACCGGCGACTCCGGCAGACCCGGGTGGAAGCCAAAGTGGGCGCCCCAGGCACCGTCCACGATGATCGCGGCACCGTGGTCGTGGGCCACGCGGGAGAGCCCGGCGACGTCCGCGGTGGAACCGAAGTAGCTCGGCGAGACGACCAGCACGCTGTCGACTGGACGGCCGGCCTCGGCCTCACGCGTGAGGGCGGCGTCCAGCGCCGCGGGGGTGAGCCCGTGCGCGATGCCGTGGTGCTCGTCAACGTTCGGGGAAACGAACGACGGGATCAGGCCGGCCAGGAGCACGCCGTCGGTGAGGCTCGAGTGCATGCTGCGCTGGATCATGATCCGCTCGCCCAGGCCGCGCACCGCGATCGCGGCGGTGCGGTTCGCCTGCGAGGCCCCGTTCGTGAGGAACCAGGTGCGCTTGGCCCCCCACGCGTCCGCCGCGAGGCGCTGCGCCGCCACGAGCGGCGAATCCTCGCCCAGGTCGATGCCGGGCAGCATCAGCGGCACGTCGAGCTCGGGGACGCGATCGCCGAAGAGCTCGGCCAGGTGGGCGCCGCCGTGCTCGGGATCGTTGCCGTGACCCGGCACCATGAAGGAACGCGGCTCGGACGCGGCAAAGCGCTGGAGCGCCTCGGCGTAGGGAGCGCTCGCGTGTTCGGGACCGAACTGATGCGCGGCGCGGGGCGCGACGCCCGGATCCCCCGCGGGACCGGTCACGGGACTCACCACGGCGTCTCCCGCGGCGCTGATGGCGTCACCGTGTGCGGTGCGGTCGTCGTGGGGAGCGTAGTGAGAATCCTGATGCAGCATGTCTCCAGAGTGGCGGGGATCCCGGGCCGCCGGAACCCCCGCTTCACCTCCCGGGCACCAGAGACTATATTGAACTGAGGGGGCCTATTCACGCAGCGGGGTCCAGACAGGAGCGGGATACTCGATGATCGACCTTCGCCAACTCCAGGCACTCAGCGCGGTGGCCGCCGAGGGATCCGTGGCGCGCGCCGCGACCCGCCTCGGCTGGAGCCAACCCACCGTCGATTACCACCTCCGCAACCTCGATCGGCTCGTGGGTGCCGATCTCACCGTGCGCAGCACGCGCGGCAGCAAGCTCACCACCGCGGGCACCCTCATGCTCGAGCGTGGTGAGGAGATCCTGAGCCTCTCCGACCGGGCGCTGACGGACGTGCGTGACCTCGCCCAGCTCGGCCGGATCCGGCTCCGCTTTGGCACGTTCCCCACGGCCGCGGCCCGGCTGCTTCCCGGCATCACGAGCCGCGTCGCGGAGCTCGGGATCGAACTCGACGCGACGTTGGAGGAGCTCGCACCGCTCGTCACACGCGTGAACCAGCACACCCTCGATGCGGCGCTCGTGTACGCGGCCGGCGGCTACCAGCTCCCCTTCCGCGCGGAGGTGCACACGACGCACCTGTTCACGGACCCGATGCTGCTCGCCCTGCCCGCCACGCACCCGGCGGCGCACCACCGCAGTTTCGACCGGGAGACGTTCCTTTCCCTGGCGGACGACAGCTGGGTGATGGGTTCGACCCCCGGGGACACCCTCGACGACCTGGTCCGGGAGGTGTTCCTCGCCGAGGGCCACAAGATCGACGTGGCGATCCGCACGGACGACTATTCGGTGGTGCTCGGCCTCATCGCCGCCGGGATGGCCGTTGCGCTCGTGCCGAGCCTCGTCGGCAATCACCCCCCGGAGGGCGTCGTGCTGCGTCCGATCGACGACCCCCGGTTTGCGCGGGAGCTCCTGCTCGCCGCGCCCGCCGGCCCCAGCGGCCCGTCGGCGGCGGTGCGCCAACTCGCTGAGGCCGTGCGGCGCTCGATCAGCGCGCTGGGGTAGCCGGGGCCTCGGTCCCGAGTTCGGTCTCGGGATCGGCCTCGGGCGGGGCGTCGCGCACGAAGAACGCCACGAGTACGCCAATGGTCGCGGCGATGCCGCCGATGAGGAACGCCATGCGCGTGCCCGCCGCGAGCGCGTGCGGGTCCACCGCCGTCGGGCCCCCGGCGGCCTGGGTCGACACGAGGGTCATCACGGTGATGAACAGCGCGGTGCCCGCGGCCCCCGCGACCTGCTGCACCGTCGAGATCATGGCGCTGCCGTGCGAGGCGAGCTGCGGCCGCAGGGATCCCAGCGACACCGTGAACAGCGGGGTGAACACCCCCGCGAGCCCGATGCTGAGGAGCAGGTGCGTGCCGAGCACCTGCCAGAGCTGCGTCGTATCGGTGAACAGTGCCATGCCCCAGAGCGCCAGCGCGGCGACGATCGTGCCGGGGATCAGCACAAATCGAGACCCCCGCGCGTCGACGAGGCGCCCGACAAACGGTCCGAGCAGCCCCATCACCAGGCCGCCGGGGAGCAACAGGAGTCCGGTCTGCAGGGTGTCGAAGCCGAGCACGTTCTGCGTGTAGATCGGCAGCAGGATCAGCGAGCCGAACAGCGCCATCGAGCTGAAGGTGAACAGGATCACCGACAGCGCGAAGGGCCGCGACTGGAAGGTGCGCAGGTCGAGCAGCGCCCGATCCTCGCGCTGCAAGCGCAGCTGGCGCCACACGAACAGGAGCATCGCGGCGACGCCGACCACGATGGGGATCCACGGCGCGATCGGGGGTGTCCCGCTGGCGCTTTCGCCCACGAGGCTGAGCCCGTAGACGAGCCCGCCGAAGCCGAGCACCGACAGGAGCACGGAGACGAGGTCCACGCGGGCCACGCGCTGCTCCCCCACGTTGGGCAGGCGAAGCGCCCCGATCAGCAGCGCGAGCGCGGCGATCGGCAAGACGATCAGGAACAGCCACCGCCAGCTCAGCACCTGCAGGATCAGCCCGGAGATCGTCGGGCCGAGGGCGGGAGCGACCGAGATCACGATCGCGATCCGGCCCATGAGGCGGCCGCGCTGCTGCTCGGGCACGAGCGTGATGACGGTGGTCATCAGCAGCGGCATCATGATTGCCGTGCCGCTCGCCTGCACCACGCGTCCCACGAGGAGCACGGCGAAGCCCGGGGCGGTGGCCGCGATCAGGGTGCCCGCGGTGAAGAGGCTCATCGCGGTGATGAACAGGTGCCGCGTTTTCACGCGCTGGATCAGCATGCCCGTGATCGGGATCACCACGCTCATCGTGAGCAGGAACGCGGTGGTGAGCCACTGGCCGGCCACCGCCGTGATGCCGAGATCGTGCATGAGTTTGGGCAGCGCAACGCCCATGATCGTCTCGTTGAGGATCACCACAAACGAGGAGATCAGGAGCACCCAGATCGCGAGCTGCTCACGGGGACCAAACTCACGCTCGGTGCTGCGGGTGGGCGGATCGACTGGGGTGTTGCGGGAAGAAGACATAAGAGATCGATCTTATCCCAAAACCGCTCGGGATCACGACATTCTCCCGAACGGCTACTCGTCGTTCTCCGATTGTTTGTCCGACGGCGACGGCGTCGCAGGCGACTCGGTCGACTGCTGGTCCGCCCACTGCGTACACGCGGCATCGGCGTCCTCGGGCAGCCCCAGTGCCTCGCGCGCCCGCGCAGCGGCCGTGGCCGTCTCCTCCGCCCCGTCCCATTCGTATCGGGTGAGCTTGTGCGGGGGGAGCTTCACGACGCGCTTGACTTGTTCGCGGTCGGTCACGAGCGTCTCCCGGACGTCGTCGACCGCGGCCTGCGCGTCCTCCGGCCAGGTCGTTGCCGTCGGGGCGAGCCGTTTCGCCGCCGCCGAACTCGCTGCGGCGACCCGCTCGAGCGCGTCGCTCACCCGTTTCGCGTCCGCGAGCTTCGTCTCCGACGCGGTGCCCCGCGCCAGCGCCAGGCGCAGCTGCTCGAGTTCAGCGTCCGCGATATCCCAGGCCGCGTTCACCGGGCACACGGCGTCGAGGTAGGCCCCGCCAGCCTCGCTCGCGGTGAGCACCTCCGGCTCCGGCTCGGGCTCGGGCGTGCAGCCCGCGAGCAGGAGGAGCCCGGCGACGATCCCGAGGGCGGCGGACACCCGACACAACTTCTGCACCCCTCGACAATAGCCGAGCAGACCTGGCGTTCCCGGGTTAGGCTGAGCCACATGGCACGATATCTCACGGAAACGCAGGCTGCGGCGGACGGAATCCGGATCGTCCACCAGCCTGATCAGCACCGCTTTGCGCTGCTCGCGGGCGGCGATGCGGCAGTCCCCGAAGCCGGCGACCGGCTTATTGGCGAGGCCCACTACTCACTCCAGGGCGAGGCCGGCGAGCCCGAGGCCAGCGTGAACTTCGACCACACGCTGGTGCACCCGGATTTCCGCGGCACCGGGCTCTCCGGCCTGCTCGCGCACCGCGCGGTCACCTCCGAGGTGGTGCGCGGGCGTCGCGTGCTCGCGTCGTGCTGGTTCATCGAGGGGTACCTCGCTCGACACCCGGAGCTGCTGACGCCCGACGCGTAGTGCCTCGCGCGGCAGCAGCCCGCGGGCCGGCTTACGGTGCCGTGTAACCGCCGTCGACGAGGTGATAGCTGCCCGTGACGAACGAGGCGGCGTCACTCGCGAGGAACGCCACCATGTGGGCGATCTCCTCGGCCCGACCGAGGCGCCCCATCGGGTGCTTCGCGATCAGTGCGTTGCGGGTCGCCTCGTCCGCGTTCTTCAGCAGCGGGGTGTCGACGTAGCCGGGGCCGACCGAGTTGACGCGGACCCCGTGCGTCGCCGACTCGAGCGCGGCGGTCTTGGTGAGACCCACGACGGCGTGCTTGCTCGCCACATACGCGGGCGATCCCGCGCTGCCCACGCTGCCCAGAATTGACGCCATGTTCACGATCGAGCCGCCGCCGTGCTCCATCATGTGCGCCTGGTGGGCGCGCGTGCCGCGGAACACCGCGGAGAGATTGATGTCGATCACGCGCTGCCAGTCCTCGTCCGAGTACCTCGCGGTCGCCCCGACCGCTCCCCCGATGCCCGCGTTGTTCACCGCGATCTTCAGCGGGGCGAGCGCGACGGCCGCCCGGATCGTCTCGTCGATCACCTCGGCAGAGCCGGCGTCGCCGGTCACCGCGACGGCCGTGCCGCCCGCAGCGGTGATCTCCTGCACGACGGCCTCGGCGTGCGCGGCGTCCAGATCCTGCACCACCACCTTCGCCCCATTTTCGGCGAGCAGCAGCGCAACCGCGCGGCCGATCCCCGATCCGGCGCCGGTCACCACCGCGGATCGATCCGCAACCTCATACTGTGCCATAGCGTGACTCCCTTTCCGTGCGAGCTCCGGGCGAGGGCCCCCGTCCGTGTTCCCCACGCTATGCTCCGCCGGGGAAGACGGCAAGGATCTCCCGCCTATCCCACCCGACGGCGGTACATCATGGTCGCAACCAGGAAGCCGGCGATCAGAATCCCGCTGAGCCAGGCGAGGGCAGCCCACAGCTCTACGCCCACGGGCTGCCCCGTAAACAGCGCGCGGATGGTGTTCACCACGGCGGTGACCGGCTGGTGCTCGGCGAACCACGCCAGCGGGCCGGGCATCGAGTCCGTGGGAACGAACGCCGAACTCAGGAACGGGAGGAAGATCAGCGGATAGCTGAAGGCGCTGGCGCCGTCGACGGTCTTCGCGCTCAGGCCGGCAATCACCGCAACCCAGGTGAGGGCGAGCGTGAAGAGCGTGAGTATCCCGGCCACCGCCAGCCAGGCCAGCGGGGACGCCGCGGTGCGAAAGCCCAAGAGCAGCGCCACCCCGATCACGAGCGCTACGGACACGAGGTTCGCGGCGAGCGAGGTCAGCACGTGCGCCCAGAGCACGCTCGAACGGGCGATCGGCATGGAGCGGAAGCGCTCGGTGATCCCGCCCTGCAGGTCCTGGAACAGACGGTATGAGGTGTATGCGACGCCCGAGGCGATCGTAATCAGGAGCACCCCGGGAAGGAGGTAGGTCACGTACGAGGTGCCGGAACCGGTGCTGATCGCGCCGCCCAGCACGAAGACAAAGAGCAGCATGATCGCGATGGGCATGATCGCGGTCGAGATGATCGTGTCCGGGCTGCGCAACACGTGGCGCAAGGAACGCCAGGTGAGCACCCGCGTATCGGTGAGCGCATGCGTGGTCATGAGGCGGCCTTTCGTGCCGGGTCTTCGACGAGCGAGAGGAAGACGTCTTCGAGCGAGGGCCGCTTCTCGACATATTCGACCTTCGCGGCCGGCAGCAACCGCTGCAGCTCCGCGAGGGTGCCCTCTTGAATGATGGTGCCGCCGTGCAGGATCGCGATGCGATCGGCCAGGTGCTCGGCCTCGTCAAGCGTCTGCGTCGTGAGGAGCACGGTGGTGCCGCCCTCGGCGAGCGCCGCGATCGTGCGCCAGACCTCGATGCGGGACTGCGGGTCGAGCCCCGTGGTGGGCTCATCAAGGAACACCACGGGCGGGTTCCCGACGAGACTCATCGCGATGTCGAGCCGGCGGCGCATCCCGCCGGAGTAGCTGCCCGCCCGGCGTGATCCGGCGTCGCTCAGCGCGAAGCGTTCAAGCAGCGCGTCCGCGAGGCCGCCCGGGTCCGGGAGACGCCGCAGTTGCGCGACGAGGATCAGGTTTTCGCGCCCGGTGAGGACCTCGTCAACCGCGGCGAACTGGCCGGTCAGGCTGATCGATTCGCGCACCTGTGAGGCGGCCGTGGCCACATCGTAGCCGCACACCGTCGCGGTGCCGCCGTCGGCGGGGAGCAAAGTCGCGAGGATCCGCACCAGCGTTGTTTTTCCTGCGCCGTTGGACCCGAGCAGGGCGGTGATCCGTCCGCGCGGGACCGCGAGATCGACGCCACGCAACACCGTGAGGTCCCCGAATGACTTCTCGAGCCCGCGCACGCGGATGGCGAATTCACCGGGATCGCTGCGGCTAGCCATGACGTTGCTCCCCGCTCGCGACGTCGACGGCCGCGATCAGTCGCGCCCGTTCCTTGTCGATCCATTCCTTTCCGGCGTAGGACCGCGCGAACGTTTCGGCGAACTCCACGGGGTCGTCACCGACCACATCGCGGACCGGGGTATCGTCGACGGCGGCCCGCTCCCAGAGATCGACGTGGTCGCTGAGCAGTTGCACGAGGGTGTCGCCGTCGGTGAAACCCGCCCAGTACGTGAAGTAGCGCTGGAACGCTTTCGCCGCGGCGCGATAGGGCTCCGGCAGGGCCTCGAGCCTGGCGGTGTCGGCCCGGTACTGCTTCTTCTGCTCGAGCGAACCGACGAGCGTGTCCATCCATTTGGGGATCATGAGGTGTCTCCTAAGCCAGAGGTCTTGCGCTTGGCGCAAGCGAGTGAGTGAGTGTTGCGGTGCCCGTGGGCGGGTGCGCGGCGGGTGCGCGGGCGGGATCAGCCGCGCAGCTGCGTGATGCGCGCAGAGAGGGTCGTCCAGGTGTCCCAGAACTCGGCGAGCTGCGTCCGGCCGGCGGGGTTCAGGGAATACACCTTGCGCGGCGGGCCTTTTTCGGAGGGCACCTTCTCGACGTCAACCAGGCCCTTCTGCTCGATCCTGATGAGCAGCGCGTAGACCGTCCCCTCCGCGATGTTCTCGAACCCCTCGTCGCGCAGTCGGGACGTGATCTCGGCACCGTAGGCCGGCTGATCCTGCAGGATCGCGAGCACGATGCCCTCGAGCGTCCCCTTGAGCATTTCGGTCATTACCGATGCCACAGCTCCCCTTTCCCGAGTCGGGACCGCCATTCGAGCGACTCCCTAGCGTTACTACCTACCACTAGACAGTAACACTAGGTACCGGTACTTGGCAACACTAGCTACCGTACAGATTCGTCGTCCGCGAATTGCCCACGACACCCGTGCCACGCGCAAGCCGTCGCCGATCACCAGCACCGCTGCGGGCGAGGATCGGACGCCGTGCGGCCGGGAGAACCCACGTGTCCCAGATCAACTCCAGGTTCTGGAGCGCCGTCGCAGTCCCATCGCGGCGCTCAGCTATCGCGCCCTCGGGTCACGCTCGGAGGCGGAGAACACCACTTCAGGAGACCCCTCGGAGTTGGTTACGGCCCGCGCCGGGCGAACACGCGGCGATCACGCTCACGCACCCGCGGGCGGGGAGACACTGCCACAGCGCTGGGGCGAGGTTCGATCCGAGCGCATCACCGCCGTGTGGGCGCTGCGCAATCCGGACAAGCTCACCCGGTGGGGCGGCCGCTATTCCCGCTCTTTGCGCTTAAAGAAGCGCACCTTCTCCGGCTTGCTCTCCGCGGGCGTCGCGTGACCCTTCATGAGTTCCGTGAGATCCTTCTCGATGAGCTGCTGGATCCGGCTGTCGCGCGCTTCCTGGTACTCCTCGGAGTCCCCACCGCTGTAGTAGGGGTGCGTAGCGCGCTCCTTCAGCGAATCGCCAATCTCGTGCCACGCGAGATCGCGCGCCCGGAGGGCGGTCGCCTGCAACCCGGCCTCGTCAGCGGCCTTAGCGTGCAGCTCTTCGGCGACGCGCTCGTAGACCTCCTGACGGTGCCGCAGCGTGCGATTGTCGTCGTTGCCGTAGTCCGATTCGCTCCAAGAGCTGCGGCCCGTGTCCCGGATCTCGCCGCGCATCCGGGCGATGTGCTTGGCGTCGCGCTCGCGCTCGCGCGCGAGATCCTCCGTCGCTTCGCGGACCATCTCCACGATCTGCGCCTCGTCGTAGTCGACGTGCTTCTGCAGGGCATTCATGATGATCGCGTTTTTCACCGTCATCCGGATCGCGACGTCGGCGACCAGGAGCCCCTGCTCCACGATCTCCTCCACCGGCGCCAGCACACGCTTCGGCAGTCGTCGCAGCGGGCGCGATCCGCCACGCTTGCGCTTCTTTGACCAGCCGAACACCGTGCTCCTCTCGCGCGCCCGGGAGGGCACTCCCCCATTATCCCGGATTTCACGCCCGTTACGCAGTCCCCACTCCGGGCGAGTCTGTCGCCACCGTTCTCCTCGCATGGCATCCCGATGTGCGCTGGCTGGAACGGTGTGAGAAACTCCCAGACGACCCCGCACACGGGGTGCGGACGAGGGAGCAGTACCCGCACAGTGACGACTGCCAGAAAGCACCACCATGACGCTTGCCTGGATCGTGCTGATCCTGAGCGGACTGCTCGAAGCGGTCTGGGCGACAGCGCTCGACGCCTCCCGCGGATTCCGGAGGCTCTGGCCCACCGTCGTCTTCGTCGTGAGCTACCTTGCGAGCATGCTCGGGCTCGCGTACGGCATGACCGAGATCGCCGTTGGCACGGCGTACGCGGTCTGGGTCGGGATCGGGGCGGTCCTCACCGCCGCCTGGGCGATGCTGACCCGGAAGGATCGGGCGACCGTGCTCCGGGTGGTGCTGCTGGCCGGGCTCATCGCCTGCGTCGTCGGCCTGAAGGTGGTGAGCTGATCATGGCAGCACCGAGTCAGCGCAGCCCCAAGGTGGCGGGCACCCGACACTGGGTGGTGTTGCTCGCGAGCGCGGTCCTCGAAGCCGTGTGGGCGCTCGCCCTCAAGGAGTCCCAGGGATTCACCCAGCTCGGCCCCTCCGTCGTGTTCGCGATCACCAACCCGCTCAGCATGGTCGGGCTCGGCTATGCGATGCGGGGACTCCCGGTGAGCGTGGCCTACGCGATCTGGACGGGCCTCGGTGCCGCGCTCACCGTTGGCGCGTCGATCCTGCTCGGGATGGAGGCTCCGTCGGTGCTCAAGCTCTGCTTCCTGGGCGGGATCGTCGCGTGCGTGATCGGGCTGAAGTTCGCGAAGGATCCCGCGGCGAGCGCCTAGTGCGCGGCTGCCGCCGGGCGCGCGTCGCTCAAACGGCAGGAGATTCACGAAGTCCTAGGAGATGTTCTCCGGGAAACCGGACCTGGACGCAGGATCTCCGTGGTTTTGGTGGTCACGGCTGGGCGGGGGTCACGGCTGGGCGGCTGCACCTCGGGTACACTGCCAGGCCGGCACCAGACGCCTAGGCGAGGGGTGCGTCGAGGCCGTGGACGGACACCCACATCGAGGCCGCGGCGGCGGGCCCCAAACTCACGGGGTCGGCCGAGCCGGCGACCCGCACAAGCACGGCCTCGGAGTACGGTTCGCCGGGCAGGACCTCAAGCTCCGCGTCGACCACGAGGCCTCGGCTCGCGAAGTACTGCAGCATGGCGGTGTCCGAGTCGGAGATTCGCTCCACCCGCACGCGCGCCGGGGCCTCGACCGCGGCGAGGATCACGGCGTCCGGCCGGTGCACGCGGCCATCGGCGCTCGGGATCGGGTCGCCGTGCGGATCGCGGGTGGGATACCCGAGCGCCCGATCGACCCGGTTGATCAGTTCATCCGAGACCGCGTGTTCCAGCCGGTCGGCCTCCGCGTGCACCTCGTCCCACTCGTAGCCGAGCGCCTGCACCAGGAACGTCTCGAGGAGCCGGTGCCGCCGGATCATCGAGACCGCGTTCTCGCGGCCCGTGTCGGTCAGCGTTACGCTGCCGTACCGGGCGTGGCCGATCAGTTCCAGGTCGGAGAGTTTCCGCAGCGCGTCGGAGACCGTCGAGAGCCGCACCCCCGCGGACTCAGCGATCGCGGAGTTCGAGACAGGCGCGTCGGACCACTCCTGCAGCCCCCAGATGACCTTGAGGTAGTTCTGCATACTCGGGGAAAGATTGTCGACGCTCACGCACTCAGGATAGCCTGCCCGCTGTGGCCGGGCCCGGGCAGATCCCCGTGATTCCGGGCGAGTTGCCCCTGCTCAGAATGCTGAATCGATTTGGCACACCGCTTCCGGCACCCCTACGCTGGAGGAATCCACCCCGAGGACGAGGAGAGCACCCGAATGGCAGCCCCGCACCAGCCGCAGCTCCGCCCCGAACCGGCCCCCGGGATCCGGGACGCGGGGCGGCCACACACCGCGGACACCGCGAACACCGCGGCCGAGGTGGACGCGCTCCTCGCGGCGACGGTGCGCACCATGGCGGGAATCGTTTCGGACCGCGTGGCGCGCAGCCCCTGGGCGCAAGACAACCCCGCGGGGCTCCCGCCGTTGACCGGCGGCAAGTATGTCCGGGCGCGGGCGTTTCTCACGGCAGCGAGCGCGTACGGCGCCCTGCACCGCCCGGGCGCTCAGGACGCGCTCGTCGGGATCGCTGCCGCGCTCGAACTGCTCCACACCGCCTCGCTGGTGCACGACGACATCATCGACGCATCCTCCACGCGCCGCGGCGCGCCAGCCCTGCACCGGCTCACCAGCCCCGCCACCGCGATCCTGGTGGGCGACCAGGTCTTTGCGCTCGCACTCGCACACAGCGCGCCGTACGGCGTGACCGTCACTGCCGCGCTCACCCGCGCATTTGCGGACCTCTGCGAGGGTCAGCTGCTGGAGTCCGCGCTCCGCTGGGACGCGGATGCCCTCCCGGTACTCGAACGATACGGCTCCCTGAAGACGGGTGCCCTGTTCGGTGCCGCCTTCGAGCTTGCTGCGCATGTTGCCGGGCTTCCGGACCCCGAACAGCTCAGCGCGCGCGACGCCGGGATCCGGCTCGGCCTGGCCTTCCAGTTCGCCGATGACCTGCTCGACATCCACGGCGACCTTGCCGAGCTGGGCAAGGACCACGGTGCCGATCTGCGCAATGGCGTGCCCTCGTTCCCGCTGTGGCTGGCCTCGCAGCAGCTCGCGACGGAGGTCGGGCTCGCCCACCCCACCGACCTGGACGCGCTCGCCGCGACGGCAAGTTCGGCATCGATCGATGCCCGCACCCGCACCCGCATTGCCGAGTTGGTCGCGGAGGCACGATCCTCGCTCCCCGCAGCACCGGATCCGGAGCTCCTCGAGGCAGCGATTCACGCGGTGGTCGCAGTTCCGCTCAGCGCTCCGGCCCCATCGACGACCACCGAATCCGAGGAATCATGAAGCAGCGTCGCACCACCATCAAGGACGTCGCTCACGAGGCGGGGGTCTCGATCGCCACGGCGTCGGAGGCGCTCAATGGCAAGGGGCGCGTCGCTGCGACAACCCGGCAACACGTGATCGACACGGCGGCTCGGCTCGGGTACACCGCGAACCGGCTCGCCAAGAACCTGAATGCGGGCCGCACCGGCTCCCTGGTGCTCTCGGTCTCGCCGATGTCCGCGAACACGACGGCGTCGGGAGTCCAGCCCGAGTGGGATATTGACTACTACTTCCGCGTCCTGAGCGGGGCGTCTGCGCACGCATTCCAGCGGGGCTTTCTGCTGTCCATGCTGCCGTCGAGCAGCCCGTCCCCCGCGTTTCTGTCGGCGGCGGATGGCCTGATCGTCGTCGACCCCAGCGAGAACGATCCGCTCGTCCGCGCCGCCACCGCGGCCGGTCTCGCGTGCGTGACGATCGGCCGCAACTGGGACGACCTCTCCTGGGTCGACAACGATTTCGCTGCGGGAACGCTGACGGCGCTGAGCCACCTGAGCGAGGTGCGCGCCGCACGCCCGGCGCTCTTCCTGAGCGAGACCAGTTCCTCCTACGTGCGCGATGAGCTCTCCGCCTACCTCGACTGGTGCTCATCTGCCGGGGTCGATCCGGTGATCCTGCGCTCCCCCGGCCCGCGCGTCGACGAGGCCGAGGCGACCATTCGCACGGCACTCGCCGCCCCGGATCGCCGCTTCGACGCGGTGGTCACGACGCTCGACACGCTGGCGCACGCGACCGAGCGCAGCGCGCAGGCGCTCGGGCTGCGCATTCCGGAGGATCTGCAGCTCGTGAGCCTCACCGATAGCCGTTCGCTCGACTACGGGCTGAACACGCCCGTCACCGCGCTCGACCTGCAGCCGATCCGCCTGGGCGAACTCGCCGTCGATCTCCTCCTGGCGGGGCTCGACGGCACGGCGGAGCGCCGCCGAGAACTGGTCCCGACGGCGCTCACGGTGCGCGGTTCGACGCTGCAGCCGGGGCGCGCGGACTAGCCGCGAGCCGCCGCGGACGATGCCCGAGCGCGCGCACCGGGACGCTCCGCGTCATCCTCCGCATCGTCCTCGGATTCGTCGCGCTCGAAGACCACGATCGTGGATCCCGTGGTGGCGGCATGGAGGCGCTTGCGATGCACCCAGCGTTCGACGATCACGCCCAGCACGCCGACCGCGGCGACGCCGATCACCGTGGACCAGTCGCTCGCCCACCCGGCACCGCTCTCGCGGGGCCACGCGACATTCACGATCTGGAACACGAGCCAGACGAGCGCGAGCAGACTCACCGTTTTCCCGGCGCGCCCGAGGAACAGGCTCGGGTCGTCGCTCCAGCGGCCGCGGATCCGAGCCACGGCGAGCCCCAGCACAGGGAACAGGAACGAGAGGAAGAACCCGACCGACGAGAAGGAGATGAGGGCCATCTGGATCCCCTCGCTCTGGAACGGGATGAACAACAGCGCGGCGATGACCGCCGCGATGAGCACCGCGCGTCGGGGCAACCCGGTCTCCCCCGAAAGCTTCGTCAGGAACCGCGCGAACGGGAGCTCCCCGTTTCGCGCCGTCGCCCAGATGATGCGGGACACCGTGATCTGAATGGTCATCAGGCTCGCGGCGAACGCAATGACGAAGAGGGCGAGAATGCCACGGAACACCGGTTCCGGGAACGTCGCGGCGATGATCGCCACGGCCGGATCGGCAGCGTTGTCCGGATCCTGCAGGAACGCGTCGTTCGGGACGGCGAGGGTAAAGGCGAGGGTGCTGAGGAGCACGATTCCCATGATGGCGAAAAACGACACCACCATGGCTTTCGGCACGGCCTTCTTGGGGCGCTTCACCTCCTCGGCGATAGAGCTCGCGCTCTCAAATCCGATGGCAAAGTAGCTCGAGAAGGCGATGGCCATCACGAGGGGCGCGGCGAAGAACGCTCCGCGGTAGTCCCCGAGCGATTCGGGCGACAGATACTCGAGCCCCTGGTGCCGCTGGAAGAACAGCAGCCAGACCGCGACGCCGATGGATCCCACGGCTTCCGCCACAATGACGGTGACCATCAGGATCTTGATGAAGACGCGGCCCGCGAGGTTCACGAGCGTGCTGAACACCAGCATCCCGACCGCGAACCAGGTGACGATCTCCGGACCTGCGGACGGCATGTCGAAGATGGGCGGGATCAGCACGGCACCGGCGTACGCCACGGCCGGAAGCGTGATGAGGAGCGTCCAAATGTACGTCCACGAGGCGAACCAGCCGTAGCGGTGTCCGAGCAGTCGACGCGACCACTGGTAGATCCCGCCCGAGTCCGCCCACTTGGACGCGAGCATACCGAGGGTGAGGACCACGATGAACTGGCCCGCGTACAGAATCAGCCCGCCCCAGATGAACGCCGGGCCCGAGGTCGCAAGCCCCACTCCGAGGACGCTGTAGACCGCCACGATCGGCGAGACGAAGGCAAATGCCACGGACAGGGCAGAGAACATGGTGAATTCACGTTTCATCACCGTCGGCGCCGTACTCATAGAAACTCCCTTGCTTCACATCGGCGACGGGCGCGACACCCATTGGCGCGCCCGGAGGTGGATCGTCCGCGCCGGAGTGGCCCCCGTCGCGGTCGAGAGTCACGCTACCCTGGCCGAAACGTTTTAGCAAGTGGCAAACTGGCCTGCTATCGCCTAGAGTCAGCTAGTGAAACGATTTGGCACTGTGCCCGGTCACCACCCCCAAACTCGAGCGAGTCGCGCGCCCGTGCGCGGTCCGCCCGCCACACCCGAGGAGCCCCATGCACCCCCGCACGCTGCACGTCACGGTGATCCAAGACGCGCCCCGGTCCCGCGACCTTGCCGAGAATCTCCGCCGAGTCACCGCGGCCCTCGCCGCGCACCCAGACACGGATCTCCTCCTGTTCCCGGAGCTGTTCCTCAGCGGGTATCAGACCACCGCGCTTGCGGAACTCGCGCTCACGCGCAACGACCCGCGAGTCCGTGCGCTCGCCGCGGCCTGCCGAAACGCGAACACCGCGCTCATCGTCGGCTGCATCGAGGCGGCCCCCGACGGCGCGTACGACGCGATGCTCGCCATCGATCGCGACGGATCCGTGCGCGAGATGGTGCGCAAGACTCACCTCTTCGGCACCGAACGCGACGCCTTCGCCGTCGGCGACACGCTCGCCTCGGTCACCCTCTGCGACGTGTCCGTCGGCATCGTCAACTGCTTCGAACTCGAGTTCCCCGAGGTCTCCCGCACACTCGCGCTCCGCGGCGCGCAACTCATCGCGGCGGGATCGGCCAACATGCACCCTTACGCGCTCGACCACCGCATTGCGGCCACCGCTCGAGCGCTGGAGAACCGGGTTCCGGTCGCCTACGCAAACCGCATCGGCACCGAATCCGGGCACGCGTTCTGCGGCGGGAGCCGGATCGTCCTCCCGGACGGCGACACCCTCGCGGAACTGGATGCGGATGAGGCGGGATCCATCGCGGGCCAGCTCGCGATCGACACGCGCGGCACGAGCGCGACACCGGCCTCGACCACCCCGACGGACATGCTCGCCCAGCGCAGGCCGGAACTCTACGCGCACTAGCCCCCCGGCACGCCTCGGCCCCACCCCGTCGTCACTGCACGGGGTGGGGCCGAGGCGTCGACGGGGCTAGCCGATGTAAATGGGCTCGCTCGGCGATCCCGCGTGGAACGCGAGCGCTTCGAGGGCGAGCCGGCCCGCGATCAGCTGGGTGCGGGTGGAGTGATCCAGCGAGGGCGCGGGCTCCGCGATGTCCAGGCCGATGAGCCCGGCCGGGGAGATACCCCGGACGATCTCGAAGGCCTCCCGGATCGTCATGCCGCCCGGTGTCGGCGCGCAGGTGCCCGGCGCAAACGCGGCGTCGAGCGCGTCAATGTCGAAGGTCAGATAGAACCCCTCTTCGCCGACTCGCTCGAGGATCTGCTCGACGGCCCACGCCGTGCCCTTCGCCCAGATGTCCTCGAGCCAGATCACCCGGATGCCGTGGTCACGGCAGTACTGGAGCTCGGTCTTCGGATTCATCCAGCCGTTGATGCCCACGAGCACCATCTTTGCCGGGTCGTAGCCGTTGTCGACCGCGCGAGTGATCGTGCAGCAGTGGCTGAGCAGCTCACCGCCGACGTCCGGTGCGCTGTCGAGGTGGGTGTCGAACTGCACCCAGCCCGGGCTGGTCCCCGGCTTCTTGGCCGCGTTCCCGACCGGGATACTGACCGAGTGGTCGCCGCCGAACACGACGGGGATTGCTCCGCCCGCAACGATCTCGGCGATGTCAGCCTCGACTCGCGCAAAGGTCTTCGGCGTATTCCCGAGCGCGACGTGGCAGTCGCCCCCGTCGAACAGCGGCAGGTGCTCGAAGAGATCGAAGCCGAAGGTGGCCTGGAAGTTGGTGTACTGCACCGACGTCTCGCGGATCGCGCGGGGGCCGTAGTTCGCCCCGCTCCGGCTGATCGTGGTCGCATCGAAGGGGAAGCCGTACACGACCGCCTTCGCCCCCGACGCCGCGATCGCCTCGCGCGTCAGCTCTACCCGAGGCACCCCCATAAAGGTGCCGCCCAAGCCGCCGTGCAGCAGCCCATTCCACATCGTCTCGTCCACCGATACCGACGTCTCTTCACTCATGGTTTCCTCATTTCACGTGTCTCGCGGCACACCGCGCATCATTGATGAAACGTTTTGGAGCGCCATTGCTCAGCAAGGGCTGCACTGCCGAAACGCTTCGGCAAGCGTAGCAAGAGGCACCCGGGAAAGTCCAGCCCGTCTCACTTCGGAGATGAGGCACGTCGCGAAACTCGCGCGAACATCGACGTCCGGAAGCCGCTCCCGCCTGGAAACCGCTCCCCGCCCCGGACCCCGCGCGGACGCGCGGAACTCGCCGCCCCGGAAGAACTCCCCGCCCGGGACGCCCCGCGGGCGGGCGAAAACTATCCGTCGAGGATCCCGCGCAACCGCACGAGCGCGCGGTCAAACTCGGCGTCGTCGGGGCCACCCACGCCCAGCACCAGGCCGGCCAGGCCGGGCGTCCGGTCTCGCTGCTGCCAGTACCCCGCGAGGCCCTGCACCCCGAGCCCGGCCGCGTGCGCCGCCGCGAGCACCGCCGCCTCCCGCGCTGGGCCGTCGGCGCTCGTGAACTCGATCACCGTGTGGAGGCCGCCATCCATCGGGCGGACGCGCACCCCGCGCGCCGCGGCCAGGCGATCCGACACCGCGTCGCGTCGCGCCGCGTAGCGCCGCAACATCCGCGCGGTGTGCCGCCGCAGCTCTCCGCTCGCGAGGTAGTCGGCGAGCGCCGCCTGCACCACCCCGGACACGGGGCCGCCAAGCTCCCGCCGCAGCGGCTCGATCCGGGCACGCAGCCCGGCCGGCGCGAGCAGGTACCCCGCAGCCAGGCTCGGGGCCAGCGTGCGCGAAAACGTGCCGAGCAGCACCACGGATCCCTGCGCCGGATCGTCGAGCGCCGCGAGCGTCGGCAGCGCGCTGCCCGTATAGCGCAGCTCCGAATCGAAGTCGTCCTCGATCACCACCACACCCGTGCGCCGCGCCCACGCGAGCAGCTCGCGCCGCCGCGGCAGCGGCAGCGAGCCTCCCAACGGGTACTGGTGACTCGGCGTGACGATCACCGCGTCGAGCATGCCGCTCGGCAACCGGGCGGTGTCGAGGCCCTCCGCGTCCGTCGGCAGGGCCACGATCCGCGCGCCGTGCGCCTGCACCACGCCCCGCAACGAAGGCAGTCCCGGATCCTCGACCCCCACGACCAGCTCTCGGCCCCGGCCGCCGCCGAGCGCCGCAAGCAACAGCCCCAGGCCGTCCCGGGTGCCGGCGGTGACCAACACGTCGCTCGCCGCGCGTGCGGTGCCACGCATGCGCCGCAGGTGCTCGGAGATCTCGTGCCGCAGCGCGGGGTCCCCGAGCGCGGGCGGTGCCACGTCGACCCGCCCCGCCGCGCTCCGCCAGGCGGTGCGCCAGGACGGACTCACGACGGTGTCGGTGATCGGTTGCCCGGGCGTGAGCGCCGCCGGGACGGCGACGGGTTCCGGCGCCGATGCGCCTGGCACCGCCGCGCGCGTGGCGGAGCTCGGTTCCACGAGCTCCAGCGCGGGGTTCACGCGCGTCCCCTGCCCGTGCGTGGCCACGAGATATCCCTCGGCGACGAGCTGCTCGTAGGCCACCACGACGACCCCCCGCGCGACCCCGAGCCGCCGCGCGAGCTCCCGCGTCGCGGGAACCGTTTCTCCGGGCCGGAGCGTGGCCGCGTCGATCGCTTCGCGCAGTGCGGCCGCGAGTTGCACGGTGAGCGGGGCCTCCGCGCCGCGGTCGAGGTGCACGGGGAACCCCGCAGTGCCGCCGCGTTCGAGCTCGGTCATGCGAACCTCACGTCCTGATCCGCGAAGCGCTCGCGCATCACGTCGATTGCCTCGGGGTTGTCGTCGATCAGGACGAAGCGGCGATCGAGCTCCGCCGCGGCGGCCCCCGTCGTCCCGCTCCCGGCAAAGGCGTCGAGCACCCAGTCCCCCGGCCGCGACGAGGCCTGCACGATCCGGCGCAGGATCCCGACGGGCTTCTGCGTCGGATAGCCGGTGCGTTCGAGCCCCGTCGGCGAGACGATGGTGTGCCACCAGGTGTCCGTCGGGAGCTTGCCCCGCGCGGCCTGCTCGGGCGTCACCAGCCCGGGGGCCATGTACGGCTCGCGATCCACCGCCTCCGCATCGAAGTAGTAGAAGTCCGGCAGCTTCGCGTAGACCAGAATGTTGTCGTGCTTCGCGGGCCAGCGTCGCTTCGTCCGTGCCCCGTAGTCGTAGGCCCAGATGATCTCGTTGATGAAGCATTCCGGCCCGAACATCGCGTCGAGCAGCACTTTCGCGTAGTGCACTTCGCGGTAGTCGAGGTGCAGGTAGAGCAGTCCGTCCGGCGACAGCACGCGCCACGCCTCTTCCAGCCGAGGCTCGAGAAAGTCCCAGTAGTCACGGAATCGGTCGTCATAGGCAAGCGTCATCTCGCGCGTCACGTCGTAGCCCTGTCCGCGGAACCCGAGTCGGCCGCCCTCTGCGCGCACCCCCGTCACCCGCTCGGCCTGCCGGGACCGGCCCGTGTTGAAGGGCGGATCGAGGTAGACCGTTGCGAAGGCGCTCCCCGGCAGGCGCCGCAGGATCGGCAGATTGTCGCCCGCGTAGACCACGCTCGGGCCGTGGGGGTCCCAGGGTTCGCGCATCGTCCCAGCGTACCGGGCCGGATCGCGCGGGGTCCCGGCAGACGCGCGGTGCCGAATCCCGAACGTTTCGTCAACGTGCCCTTCCCGCTACGGTACAAGGAGTGGGCGGCGACGGCGGCCCGGACCCCGGAGGACACCATGATCAGACTCAGCATGATCACCATCGACACGCCAGATGCGCGGGCGCTCGCGGCCTGGTGGGCGGATCGCCTGGGCGGGGAGGTCGTGCAGGACGTGGACGGCTGGTTCTGCATGGTGCAGGCCCCGAGCAGCCCGGTCGCGCTCGGTTTCCAGAAGGTCGACACCCCCACCCCGGGGAAGAACCGCGTGCACCTCGACCTGGACCGTACGCCCGACATCGATCGTGACGCGCTCGTGGCCGAGTGGACCGGCGCGGGCGCCACACACCTCGGACGCCGCGGCGAGGAGGGCTTCTCCTGGGACACCTTCGCCGACCCGGACGGCAACGAATTCTGCATCGGGGACCCGCACTAGCTCGGCGACGGACCGGCACACACCGAGAGGACACCCCAGTGGGCACACGAAAGACCCCCGAAGAACGCGCGGCGGAAGCGCAGCGGTACATTCGCGCGCAGGGTGCCAGCTCGGACGCCGAGCTCGCACCGTTCCTGACGGACCCGAACCAGTCGATCCGGAACGCGGCGGCGCTGAATCCCGACGCGAGCCCGGCGATCCTTGCCCAGTTCGCGGCTGACCGTTTCTGGAGCGTGCGCGTCGCCGTCGCGGAGCATCCGAACACCTCGCGGGAGACGCTGCTCGGCATGCTCGAGGCGACCCCCGCCCGGCGCGGCGTTGTCCACCACGCGGCCCGTGAGCGCCTCGAGCGCGAGGGGGTCCGTTTCGGGGAGGATGGCCTGCCGAACGCGGCCGACTGAGCGCGACCCCCGGGCCCCGCCGGATAGTGTGGAAGCCTCACCGAAGAGAGGACGTCACATGGGAACCACGCGCGTGCGCGAACACCTGAGCGCGCAGGGCTGGACGGGCGAGATCCTGGAATTTGCAGAGTCGAGCGCCACCGTTGAGCTCGCCGCGGAGAAGGTCGGCACGGCACCCGGGCGGATCGCCAAAACGCTCGGATTCTCCGATCCGGCGGACCCCAGCCGCGCCATCATGGTGGTGGTCGCGGGCGATGCGCGAGTCCACGGCGGACAGTTCAAGCGCGCGTTCGGCGCGAAGCCCCGGATGCTCCAGGGCGAGGAGGTGCTCGCGCTCACCGGCTACCCGATCGGCGGGGTGTGTCCGTTTGCGCCGGCCGAGCGCGCCCGCGTGTTCCTGGACGAGTCCCTGCGGCGCTTCCCCTCGGTGTTCCCGGCGGCCGGCACCGCGACGTCCGCGGTCGAGATTCCGATCGACGCGCTCGCACGGCTCTCCGGGGCCGAGGGCTGGGTGGACGTGTCGCGCGGCTGGCAGGAGCCGGCACCCGAGGCGGAGCCGACACCCGGAGCGTAGCCGGCACCCGGGGCAGAACCGCTCCCCGAGGCAGCGCCGGCACTCTGGGCAGCGCCCGCCCTCGCCCCTCAGTGCTACGCCGCGGCGGGCAGCGCCGGATCGAGGTCGAGCGGCTCTTCGCCGGCCGCGAAGGCGGGATCCAGGATCGCGTCGAGCTCGGCGACATCCAGCTGCTCGATCGTCGCGGGCACCCAGACCGGAGTGCGGTCCTTGTCGATCACCTGCGCCCGCACCCCCTCCGTGAAGTTCGGCATCGGGGCGAGGCGTCCCAGCACCCGCAAATCGTCCGTCAAGACGGCGGCGAGGTCCAGGCCCGCTGCCCGAGTCCGCGCGAGCTGCGCGAGGGTGACGGCGACCGAGGTCGGGCACATTGCGCGGATCGTCGCCGCCGCGGCCTGAGCCTCAGCACGATCGCTGGCCTCGAGGCCAGCGATCAGACGTGCCGCCGCCGCCGCAGCGGCCGCCCCGAGCGATCCGCCAGCCGGTGCGTCCGCGCCGAGCGCGCGCTCCGCGATCGGATCCCACCACTCGGCCGCGGCGAGCACCGCGGAGCGCTCCGGGGCGGGTTCCGAGAACCGCGCGCACGCGGCACCCGGCTCCTCGCCTGCGGCGAGCGCTGCCCGGAGCGCGTCGAGGCGCTCGCTCGGCACAAAGTAATCGGCGAAGCCCAGCGCGAGCGCGTCCGCGCCGGTCATCTCCCCCGCGGTTGCCGCGAGCAGTTCTCCGAGCCGGCCCGGGACCCGGGCGAGCAACAGGTGCCCGCCGACATCCGGCGCGATCCCGATGCGGACCTCGGGCATCGCCAGGCGGCTGCGCTCGGTCACCACGCGATGCGAGGCGTGCCCGCCGAGCCCGATTCCGCCGCCCATCGCGATGCCGTCCATGATCGCAACGACGGGGACGGGCGCGGTGGCGACCCAGTGGTCGACGGCGTATTCCAGGGCCAGAATGCGCGGTGCGTCCTTGCCCGAGAGTTCCTTGATGTCGCCACCGCCGCAGAAGCCGCGCTCCCCCGCGCCGTCGATCACCACGGCACCGGGTGCGGACTGGCCCGCGGCGACCGCCTCCCGCACCTCGCGAAGCGCCTCCGCAAGCATGCGGAACATCTCCCCGGACAGCGCGTTGATGGCGCGTGGCCGGTTCAGGGTGAGGTGCGTGACCGCGCCGGAACGACGGGCGAGGACGAGCGGTTCGGGTGCGGAGGCGTCGGTGCTCATGTCAGCACCGTAGCAGTTTCCGTACCGCAGCAATCCCGCCGCTACGGCGTCGGGTGATGCGCGTCGTAACGCATGAAGCCGCGCGCCGTGCGCGCCAGGACCAGCATCGTGCCGCAGATCACGAGCCCGCCGAGCAGCGGCGGTGCCCAGAGCGCGATGAGCGTGGCCACGCCCCCGGCCAGCAGGTCGCCGACCCGCGGCCCGCCCGCGACCACCACGTAGAAGAGCCCCTGCATGCGGCCACGCACGTCGTCCGGGGCGGCGGTCTGCAGGATCGTGGTCCGGAACACCGCGCTCGCGTTGTCCGCAGCTCCCGTCCCGGCGAGCGCGATCCCCGCGAGCACGATCGCCAGGGCGAGCGGCCGATCCGGCGGGGTATCGCCCCGTATCAGCATGGTGCCGAGGAGGACCACCCCGAACAGCGCCGTACACGCTCCGAACGCGGCGATCGCGAGCGTCACGGCGCGGCCCTGCTGCCGCACGCCACCGAGCGGACCGGAGAACAGGCCGCTCAGGAGCGCCCCGACCGCGAAGGACGCGGTGAGGATCCCCACGGTGACGGGGCCGCCGCCCAGCACGAGCGCACCCGCCGCAGGAAACACCACGCGCGGGGACCCGAAGATCATGGCGACGAGATCCCACAGGAACGTCGCGCGCACGTTCGGTGCGGTGCGGAGAAATCGCAGGCTTTCCAGCACGGAACCGAGGCCCAGCGCTCGGCGTTCTCCGTCGGGCACCATCGCGGGCAGGCTCAGGATCCCGAGAAACGCCCCGGAGAAGAGCACCGCGTCGAGCAGATAGGTCCAGGAAAAACCGACCGTGGCGACGAGAACGCCCGCGACCGCCGGGCCCACGGTGATCGCCAGCCCCATCGTGATCCCGCTCAGGGCGGCGGCAGCCGGGAGCAGCTGCGGGGGCAGGAGGCGCGGCAGGATCGCGCCGCGCGTCGCCCCCAGGATCGTCGCGGACGCCGCGTTCACGGCGGCGAGGGCATAGTACGGCCAAGTCGCGGTGACCCCCAGAAACGCGATCACGGTCATGGTGCATATGCTGCCCCAGGCGATCAGCGCGGTGACGAGCGAAACGAGCCGCCGGTCGAAGGTGTCCGCGAGCGCACCGCCGACAAATCCGGCGAGGATCATCGGGCCGAGCGCCCAGAGTGCCACGAACGACACCGCGAGCGTCGAGCCGGTGAGCGCGTAGACGTGCAGGCCCACCGCGACAATCGTGACCTGCGCACCGATCTGCGCCACCGAGGTCCCCGTCCAGAGCCGCGCGAAGGCGGGGCTCTCCCGGAGCGGACTCAGGTCCACGAACACGGATCTCCGCGGCTGGGGAACCCGGTCGTCGTCGTTGCTGCTCACCGCTGTACGCTATCAGGCACCCCAGAACGGCTAGGATTTGGGTCGTGTTCGATGAGCGGTATGACGGCGATCCCCTGGCCCGCATGAAGCCCCGGCGGGGTCCCGTGGAGCGACGCGAGGTGCCGCTCGCGCGCGGCCTCGTGCTCGAACACACCGAGACCGAGTTCTGCGGTGCCGTCGTGGGCGCGCGCGATGGCCTGGTGCAGCTTGAAGATTTCGGTGGCGCGGTCCGGGCCTTTGCGCTGAGCGACGGATTCTTGATCGACGGCCTGCCGGTGCGGCTCGTCATGCCGCAGCGCGCGCCCGCGGGCCGGCAGCGCACCGCGTCCGGATCCTTCGCGGTCGAGCAGCAGCGGGCAAAGGTCGCCATGCCGAGCCGGATCTTTGTGGAGGGCAAACACGACGCCGAGCTCGTCGAGCAGGTCTGGGGCGACGACCTCCGCGTCGAGGGCGTGGTCGTGGAACTCCTGCAGGGTGCCGACAACCTTGCGGAGGTGCTCGCCGAGTTCCGGCCGGGTCCCGAACGCCGCGCCGGCGTGCTGCTCGACCATCTGGTGGAGCGCAGCAAGGAGTCCCGCATCGCCGAGTCGATCGCGCGCGGCCCGCACGGCGCACATGTCCTCATCGTGGGGCACCCGTTCGTCGATATTTGGCAGGCGGTGAAGCCCGCCCGGGTGGGGCTTGAGGCGTGGCCGACGATCCCCCGCAGCATTGAGTGGAAAAAGGGCATCTGCCTGGCGCTGGGCTGGCCAGCCGACGAACAGGCGGATATCGCCGACGCCTGGTCGCGGATTCGGGGACGTGTGCGCAACTTCCGGGATCTTGAGCCGGAGCTGGTGGGTCGCGTCGAGCACCTCATCGATTTCGTCACCGTCGGGTAGCGGCCGCGCGTTCGCCCCGCGCGTACCGGGCACCCGGCTCCGCGGGTCGCGGCGACCCCCGGAGTACGATGGGACCCTGAACACACGTGCAGGGAGGTCCCGGTGTCACAACCCGCATTTCTGGTGATGCCCGAGTGGCAGGGTTCGTCCTCATCGCGCGCCATGCGCATCGCGGAGGGTGCCGCGCTCCTGCGCGAAGATCTCCCGCTCGCCGCGCGCACCGACGTCCCGGTGCCGCTCGAGGCGGGCGACGCCCTCGGCACGCCGGTCGCCCGGCTCAGCAGCCTGATGCACGCGCGCGCGTCCGCCCGCACCGCGATCGCGGCGAGCGCCGCGAACGGCTACGACGTTCCGATCGTGCTCGGGGGTGACTGCGCCGCCTCACTCGCTGGCCTCGAAGTCGCGGCCGAAACCGCGGCAGCCGAGTCGGGCCGCCTCGCGGTGCTCTGGTTCGACGCGCACCCCGATCTCCAGCACCCCAGCACGTCACCCTCCGGCGCGGCATCGGGCATGACGCTGCGCCACGCGCTGGGTGACGGCGCTCCGGATCTCGCTTCGGCCCACCCGATCGATCCGGCGCGCACCGTGCTCGTCGGCACCCGCGAGATCGACCCGGAGGAGCGCACCGAGATCGTGCAGCGCGGGATCCGGCAGCTCGCAGCGCACGGCGACGCGGACACGCTTGCCGCCGCTGTCCTTGCGGCCATCGACGGCGCGGATCGGCTGTACATCCACATCGACCTCGACGTTCTGGACCCTGCCGAATTCATGTCCGTGCACACCGCGGTGCCCTTCGGGCTGAGCGTGTCGCAACTCACCACCGCGGTGCGCGCGGCCGTTGCCGCCGTCCCCCTGGTGGGCGCTGCGATCAGCGAGTTCGCGCCGGCGAGCCCCGAGGCGGCGGCTGATGATCAGCCGACCGTACTGCGCATCTTGGCCGCCCTCACCTCCGGCAGCGCGCGGGCGGCCGCGTGAGCCCGGCAGCTCCGACCCCGCCGCTGCGCACGCGCGTCACGGCCGGTCGCCGACCGCTCCCGTTCGCGCGGCTGGGCTATGGCTACGCGAGCTTCGTGGGATTCGTCTGGGGCGCGATCTGGAGTACCGGGCGGGTGGAGCGGCACGACGGCCTGTGGGTGTTCCGTGGCATGCCGAAGTGGACGTTCGGACGCGGTGGCAGCTGCGTCGGATCGTGCTACCTGACCGACCAGAACGTCAGCCCCGCGGTGCTCCGTCACGAGCGGGTGCACCGGGAGCAGTGGCGCCACTACGGTCTCGCGCTGCCGCTGCTCTACGCGCTCGCGGGCAGAAATCCGCTGCGCAACCGCTTCGAGGTCGAGGCGGGGCTGCGCGATGGCGGGTACGTGCGGGGGCGAAACCCCCTACACTGAGCGCATGAGCAGCGACGTTCGCCCCGGCCCGGACACCGACGACGAGTTCCGCTTCCTCGTGAGCGATGCGGCGCGGGTAGCGCGCGCCGCACCACTCCCGGAGGTCCGGCGGATCACGGTGCCCGTGAGCGACGGGCGTGTGCTCAGCGGGCTCGCCTTCGATCCGGCGCAGCCGCCGCGCCTCGTCGTGCTGCACGGTGCCGGGCTGAACGCGCACAGTTTCGACCCCGTGCTGCTCGCGCTCGACGTACCCGCGCTCGCCATCGACCTGCCCGGGCACGGGCGCAGCGATTGGCGCGCCGACGCCGACTACCGCCCGGATCATCTCGCGATCGACATCGCGACCGCGCTCGAAACGCTCGCCCCTGAGCCGGTCGTGCTCCTCGGGCACTCGCTCGGTGGCCTCACCGCGGCGCTCGTCGCGGCGGCCCGCCCCGAGCTGGTGCGGGAGCTCGTGATCGTTGATATTACCCCCGGGGTGTCGCCGGGCGGCGATGCCGGGGCGGTCGCCGAGTTCATCGGCGGCCAGCGTGATTTCGGCAGCATCGACGAGATCGTTGACCGCGCGGTGCGCTTCGGGATCGGCTCCGACCGTGCGGCGCTGACCCGCGGCGTCGCGCTGAACACTCGACGCCGTCCCGACGGCCGACTCGAGTGGACGCACCACTTCGCGCACCTGAACGGGATCTCGGCGAGCGACGACCCGTTCCCGTACGCGCCGGTCTGGGGTTCGCTACAGTCGCTCGAGCTGCCCATCACGCTCGTGCGCGCCAGCGCCGGCATGGTGAGCGCGGCGCTGGCGGCGGAGTGGACGGCGCAGTTGCCGGCGAGCACGCTCGTCGAGGTGCCCGGGCCGCACAATCTACACGAGGCCGCACCGACCGAACTCGCGGCGGTGCTCCGGCCGCTGCTCGGCCCGGATCTCGGTGCCGGCCCGGCGCGGCCATCGCACGACGCACCTGGCCGGGTGTCCGGCGCGTAGCCGGCCCGGGTGTGCCGCGCGTAGCCAGCCCAGGTGTCCGGCGCGTAGCCGGCCCGGGTGTGCCGCGCTTAACCCGCGCGGAGGTTGTTCAGGATCGCGTCGCGCAGGTCGACGGGGGCGCTGTCCGCGCGTTCGTCCTCGCAGGTGCGCCGAACCACCTCGGTGAGCCGTTCGCACACGCTCTGCTCGTTCTGGCATCCCGGGCACTGCTCGATGTGCTCGCGAATCGGCGCGGACTCTTCCGCGCACAGCTCACCGCGCAGCACCTCGTACAGATTCTTCTGGGCTGTCTCGCAATCGCAATCGCTCATCGCGCGTCTCCCTTCGCTGCGGTTGATTTCTGTGCACGTTCCGTAGTAAGTCCAACGCCTTGCTCACGCGCGTATTCCCCGAGCGACTTCCGGAGCCGCGCGCGGCCGCGATGCAAGCGACTCATCACGGTCCCGATCGGCACTTCGGCGATGTCGGCAATCTCCTGATAGCTGAACCCTTCCACGTCCGCCAGGTACACGGCCATCCGGAAATCCTCGGGAAGCGCGTTCAGCGCGTCCGAGACCACCGTGTCCGGCGTTCGGTCGATCGCTTCGGCTTCCGCGGAGCGGGAGGACATCGCCGTCGTCGATTCCGCGCCGCCCAGTTGCCAGTCTTCGAGCTCCTCGACGACACCGAGGTAGGGTTCGCGCTGCTTCTTGCGATACGTGTTGATGTAAGCGTTGGTCATGATCCGGTAGAGCCACGCCTTGAGGTTCGTGCCCTCCTGGAACGACGCGAAGGCGGCGAATGCCTTGGCAAACGTCTCCTGCACGAGGTCCTGCGCGTCCTGCGGGTTGCGCGTCATCTTCATGGCAGCGCCATACAGCTGATCGAGCAAGGGCAGCGCCTCGTCGGTGAAGCGGCGTTCGAGCGTCGCCTGATCTGCAGTCTCAGTCACACCACCGATCTTACTCGGAGGCCGACTGGGAGGCGCGGACGAGGGGAGCCGGTAGACTCAGTGGGGATGCTGATAGGAAAACTGAACCCTGGCAAAGACGGCGACGCGGTACGGGCTGGCGAAGGCACCCCCGAGGCCGTGGCGCACTGGCCCGCCCCCACCGCTGCGGGCCCCATCAGCGCGCGCGTCGCGCTCCCCGGATCGAAGTCGTTGACCGGGCGAGAACTGGTGCTCGCCGCGCTCGCCGACGGCCCCGGGATCCTGCGCGCCCCCCTGCACTCCCGCGACTCCGCCCTCATGATCGACGCTCTCCGCGCGCTCGGGACCGACATCGCGGAAATCCCCAGCGACCGCGCGTTTGGCGCGGATCTGCGGATCATCCCGGCGGCGGAGCTCACCGGCTCCACCAGCATCGGCTGCGGTCTCGCCGGCACCGTGATGCGGTTCGTGCCGCCGCTCGCGGCGCTCGCGCTCGGCCCGGTCGCGTTCGACGGCGATCCCTACGCGCGCAAGCGCCCCATGCGCCCCCTGCTCGACGCGCTCCGCGCGCTGGGCGCTGACATCGCGGACGAGGGCCGCGGCGCGCTCCCCTTCACCGTGCACGGTGCCGGATCGCTCCGCGGCGGTCGGGTGGAGCTCGACGCGTCGCTGTCGAGCCAGTTCGTGTCCGCGTTGCTGCTCGCCGGTGCCCGGTTCGACGAGGGCGTGCACGTCGTGCACACCGGAGACCGGCTCCCGAGCGTGCCGCACATCGAGATGACGCTCGCCGCACTCCGCGCCCGCGGCGTCGCGGCAGACTCCCCCGCGCCCGGCGAGTGGCGCGTGGCGCCCGGCCCGATCGGGGCGCTCGACATCACCATCGAACCGGACCTCTCGAACGCCGCCCCGTTCCTCGCGGCGGCGCTCGCCGTGGGCGGCAGCGTCACCGTCCCGAACTGGCCCGGCACCACCACGCAGGTGGGCGATCAGCTGCGCACGCTGCTCCCGGAGTTCGGCGCGGACCTCATCACGAACCCCGACGGCTCCGTCACGGCAACGGGCGACGGCACCCTGCGCAGCGTCACGCTCGACATCCCCGAGGCGGGAGAGCTCGCCCCCACGCTGATCGGCCTTGCCGCGCTCGCGGCCCACGGGACGGACGGGACCGACGGCGTGGCCAGCGAGATCACCGGGATCGGCCACATCCGACACCACGAAACCGATCGCATCGCCGCGCTCGTCGCGGAGATCCGCGGGATCGGCGGCGACGCCGAGGAACTCCCCGACGGGATCCGGATCGCTCCCGCCGCGCTGCACGGCGGGGTGTGGCACAGCTACGCCGATCACCGCATGGCGACCACCGGTGCGCTCATCGGGCTGCGCGTGCCCGGCGTCGAGGTCGAAGACATCGCGAGTACCGGGAAGACGCTGCCGGAGTTCCCGCAACTGTGGGCGCGGATGCTCGGGCATGAGTCCTGGAACGGTGCCGCTGTCGTCGAAGCCGCAGCGCCGGCGGCTGACTTCAGCGCGATCGGCATCGCGGGCCGCGCGGCCCGCTCCTTCCTCGAGGGTATCTAGACGTGAGCTGGCTGACCCCGGACGAAGACGACGAGGACGTTCCCTACGGCGAATACGCCGACCACCGGGTGCGTGAGCGCCCGAACCCCAAGGCGAACCGGCCGCGAACCAAGCGCCGCCCCGATCACGATGACGCCGTGATCGGGATGGTCACCGGCGTCGATCGCGGACGCTACGCGGCGCTCGTGCCCGCGGGATCCGACCCCGCTGATCCGAGCGAACGCGACATCGTCGCCGCACGAGCCCGCGAACTGCGACGCACGCCGATCGTGATTGGGGATCGCGCCCAGCTCGTGGGCAACACGAGCGGCGACGAGGGGACGCTCGCGCGCATCGTCGGCATCGAGGAACGCCGCACCCTGCTGCGCCGCAGCGCGGACGATAGCGATCAGGTGGAGCGGATCATGGTCGCGAACGCCGATCAGATGCTCATCGTCGTGGCCGCGGCGAACCCGGAACCCCGGGTGCGACTCGTGGACCGATACCTGGTCGCCGCCTACGACGCCGGGATCCAGCCGCTCATTTGCATCACCAAGGTGGACCTTGCCGATCCCGAGCCGTTCCTCGCCCACTTCGCGGCGCTCGAGGTGCCCGTGTTCCGTTCCGCGCAGGGTGCCGAGCCGCTCGCCGCGATCCGGGAGGTGCTCGCCGGGAAAACCACGGTGTTTGTGGGCCACTCCGGGGTCGGAAAGTCGACGCTCATCAACGCCCTCGTGCCCGAGGCCGGGCGGGCCACCGGCCACGTCAACGAGGTCACCGGCCGCGGCCGCCACACCTCCTCGTCCTCCGTCGCGCTGCGCGCCGCAACCCCGGGGGCAGTGGGCGGCGAGGCGGGCTGGGTGATCGACACCCCGGGCGTGCGCTCATTTGGACTCGGACACGTTACCAGCGACGGGATCCTGCGCGGTTTCACGGACCTCGCGGAGCTGATCCTGCGGTGCCCGCGCGGCTGCACGCACCAGGACGATGCCCCGGACTGCGAGCTCGACGCCGCGATCGCGGACGGCAGGCTGGACGAGATGGGGGCGCTGCGCGTGGAGTCGCTGCGCCGCCTCCTGAAGTAGCCCGCCGTGTCGGCGGCGCTCGCTAGGCTGGGAGCATGACTGCACGTGTGATTCTCGAACCCGGCCAGGCCGCTCCCGATTTCTCGCTCCCCGACCAGGACGGGGTGACCCGTTCGCTTTCCGACTACCGCGGCGAGAAGGTCATCCTGTTCGTCTATCCGCAGGCCATGACGCCCGCGTGCACCACGGAAGCCTGCGAATTTCAGGAGTCCACGGCCCCGCTGGCCGCGGCCGGGTACCGGGTGCTGGGCCTGTCCCGGGACTCGGTCGAGAAGCTGCGCCGCTTCGCGGACCGGGACGCGCTGGAGTATCCGCTCCTCAGCGATCCGGAGCACGCCGTGCACGAGGCATATGGGGCCTACGGCGAAAAGAACAGCTACGGCCGGATCGTCGAGGGCGTCATCCGCTCGACCTTTGTCATCGATGAGGCGGGGAAGATCGAGCACGCGCTCTACAACATCAAGGCGACGGGACACGTCGCCCGTGTGCGGAAGCTCGTCGGGGCCGACGCCGCGTAGCCGAGGCCGCGTAACCGGTGCCGCAGAGCCGGCACCGCAGAGCCGGCACCGGGCTGCCCCGCCGCCCGAGGGGGCTACTCCCCCTCGGGCGCTTCCGGCGCGTCCGGGCGCGCGAGCAGGGCGGCGACGAAGCCGACAAACGCGAGCACGAGCAGTTCGAGGCCCAGCACCGTCTGCGGGCCGATCAGCCCCTGCAGGATCCCGGTCGCCGCAGCGAAGAGCAGCACGTGGATCGTGATCGCGGAACTGCGGACCCAGCCCGGGCGCGCGCGCCGCGCACCCCAGGCGGTGATTAGGATCCAGCCCCACCAGAGGGCTGCGGCGATGAGGAGGATGATCCGGTCGCCGATCGGCTCGTCACCGGCGGCAAACATGCCCTGCACCACGTTCCACACGAGCCAGGCACCGCCGATCGCTTCAAGCACCAGCACGATGCGCAGCGCGATCCAGCCCGCGCGGATTCGCGGGTAAGCGGGAGGTGTCGCGGTCATTTCGGCTCTCTTTCCAGACAATTGCAAATTGGCTATTGATTTGCATCTGTATCCGTGAAACTATATATTCCGTCGAGTTTCGCGCACACCGACGTGAGCATTCTCAGCCACGTATCAGGTAATCGCGGCGCGAATTCTAGACTATCCAGTCTCTGCTGATTCGCGCGTGTGCGTCGTACTAAGGAGAACACAAATGGATTGGCGTGAACAGGCCGCGTGCCTCACTGTAGACCCCGAGCTCTTCTTCCCGGTCGGGAACACGGGCCCGGCGGTCGAGCAGATCGAGCGTGCGAAGTCGGTGTGCGCCCGGTGCACCGTGACGGAGATGTGCCTCCAGTACGCGATGGACACCGGCCAGGACTCGGGCGTGTGGGGCGGCCTCAGCGAGGATGAGCGCCGCGCACTGAAGCGTCGCGCAGCTCGCGCCCGCCGCGCCTCCTAAGGTTTGATGCGTGTGGCCCCGGATCTCTCGAGATCCGGGGCCACACGCATGTTTCCACGCCTGGGCTAGGCGGGCTCGATCTGTTGCCGCGGCTCGCGCCCGCCGGATCGAGACGCGCCGATCCCCGCGACGATCACCAACACGAGGCCGAGCACCGCGAGTGGCTGCGGGACCTGGGCGAGCGCGACGAAGCCGACGAGCAGCGCGATTGCGGGTTCGAGGCTCATCAGCGTGCCGAAGGTCGCGGCGTCGAGGCGGCGAAGCGCCAAGAACTCGAGCGAGAACGGCACCACCGGCAGCAGGAGCGCGAGCCCGAAGCCAGCGGCGAGCATCGGCCAGGTGAGCAGCGGAAACAGCTCGGGCGTAATCGTGAAACTCGACACGAGGGCGGCGGTCGGGAAGGAAATCGCGAGCGCCTGCAGCCCGGTGACCGTGTCCCCGGCGCGCTGCGTGAGGATGATGTACCCGGCCCAGCACACGGCCGCGGCCAGGGCGAAGCCGATGCCCAGCGCGTCAACGGTTCCCTTCCAGGGTTCAGTCAATGCCAGGACTCCGGCCGCGGCCACGAGCGCCCACAGGCGGCCGCGGCCACGGCCCCGCGCGACGGCGACCCCGAGCGGCCCGAGAAACTCGAGGGCGCTCGCCGTCCCCAGCGGGATCCGCATCACCGCGGCCATGAAGAAGATCGTCATGCCCGCGCTCGCGATGCCGAGCAGCACGCAGGTCAGGAGCGACCGGCGCGTGAAGCGCGCCCGCCACGGGCGCGCAACGACGAGGAGGATCAGGGCCGCGAACACCAGGCGGAGCCACACGACGCCGGTCGCGCCGAGGGTATGTGCGAGGTCGACGGAGACCGCAAGTCCCACCTGCACGCACCCCATCGATCCAACCGCGAGGGCCGTGCCCACCCGTGCATTGCGCGAAGAAGTTGCTGCCATGCGCCCAGTAGATCAAATCTCGCCGTCCACGTCCACGTGACGGAACTGGACGATATGTTCGAGAATCCTGGACAATGTGAGCATGGATACACGTCGTCTCTCCTTCCTCCTGGAGCTGTCCCGTCTCGGGTCCATGCGCGCGGTCGCCGACGAGCTCGGCACGTCAACCTCCACGGTCTCGCAGCAGATCGCGGCCCTCGCGCAGGAGTTCGGGACGGAGCTGGTGTTCCCCGTGGGCCGTGGGGTGCGCCTCACCCCGGCCGGCAAGCGGCTCGCGGAGCACGCGGCGAAGATTCTCGCCGAAGTGCAGCGCGCGCGGCTGACCCTCGACCCCGCCGGTGAGCCCTTCGGGACGGTCCGCGTAGCCGGATTCGCCGGCGCGATCCGGCGTACCGTGTTGCCTGTGGTGCGTGAACTCACCCGCACACATCCCGCGGTGAGCGTCGAAATCCACGAGTATGAGCCGCGGGAGGCGCTCGGTTTCCTCGCCTCCGACGCCGTCGACATCGCACTCACCTACGACTACGACCTGGCGCCCATGCCCGAATCCACGGAGTGGCACACGGCCCCACTCTGGGAAACCCCGTGGGGGTTGGGCGTCCCGAGCACGGCGGCCGAGACGGGCACCGGTACGACGGCCGCAGCGGGCACTGGCATGACGGTCCCAGCGGGCAGCGGCACGGCGGTCCCCACCCCGGGCCGCCCGCTGTCCGCGTATCAGGGGCACACGTGGATCGGGAACTCGCGGAACACGGCCGACGAGGACGCACTGCGGATCCTCGCCTCGCTGGAGGGGTTCCCCCTCCGAATTACGCACAAGGTCGACAACATTGAGCTGGCGCAGGAGCTCATCCGGTCAGGAATGGGCGTCGGGCTCCTCCCCGAGGACCGGACTCTCCTCCCCGGGGTCACGCTCCTTCCGCTGCGCGCCCCCGGCGTCACGCTCCGCGCCTTCGTGCACGCCCGAGTGGGGCGCGATACCTGGCCCGCACTCGCGCTCGTGCGTGATCGCATCATCGCGCACGCGGGGAACGGAGCCGGAGTTGCTTTCGGAACCGAACCCAGGACCGGAGTAGGAGCAGGACCGGAGTAAGAGCAGGACCGGAGTAGGAGCAGGACCGGAGTAAGAGCACGAGCTGAGGCCGGGGATGCTCGCTTGGGACGGGGAAGCCTCACCACGGGGATGCCCGACCAAGCTGCGGCGATTTCGCGCGGGGAATGCCCCCTCAGCGCGTGGTTCGTCAGAACGGGTGTTCTGTGTCGGATGGGCCGCTTCCCGGACGCGGCGCGTCCTGGGGTGGTGCGCCCGGGCCCCGTGGTGTCCGCACTTCGGAGGGGTGTACCGGGAGCGACACAAACCGCACGCGGCCCGGTGGTCGCTGCACATAGCCGCGCCCCGTCGGGCTCACCCACCGCACCGTCCCGGCCCTGTCCTGGGTCACGTCCCACCCACCATGATGCTTCACCACGTGGTGGCCGCGGCACAGATGCGCGAGGTTGTCGGTACTCGTCGCGCCGCCACGCGCCGCATCCACGGTGTGGTCCAGATCGCAACGGATCGCAGGCACCCGACACCCCGGTGCTCGGCAGTGCACATCCTCTGCGCGCTTCCGCCGCCGAATCTCGGCTCTCGGCACATACCGTTCCACCCGCAACACGGCCCCCTCACCAGTCACCGCGACCCGCTCTCGGTCCTGCTCCCGCGCACCGATCGCGAGCCGAGCCGCGGTCTCCGCGTCGATCACCCCGTGCCCCACCAACTCCCCAACCCGCGCCAGTGAACGCTTGGGCGCAGCACGCTCGGGCGCAGCACGCTCGGGCGCAGCACGCTCCAAAGTCGGCACGGTGTCAGCGGTCTCCGCCGGCGGATCCAGCCCCGATGCCACCGGGAGCCCGGAACTCGGCTGCCGGGGATGCATTGGCCCATCGTCGGCCGGCTCCGTGAGCAGCGTCTCTGGGACAATCACCTGGATATGTCCACGTATGCCCTCGCTGCCTGGCACATCGCGGCCCAGCAGCAGGTCCCGCAGTACGTCAGCGCGAATATGATCCAGCGTCCGCGCGTCTCGCCCCGACACCACATCGGTGCCGGCATCAGCACCGGCATCGGCACCGGCATCAGCACGGGCACCGGCATCAGGACCGGCACCGGCAGAGTCCTCCGCGGCGTCGACGTTCGCAGCTTCGTGGACCCGGACCACCGCGTTCTTCGCGAGGCGAGTCACCCGGTCCTTCACCGCGACCGCGTCCTCGGCCGCCAGCCGCACAATCAGATCCGCCATCCCGTCGCCCGCGTCCACGATCCGCACTCCGCGCAGCAGCAACGCCTCACGGTGCCGCTCAACCAGCGTCATCTCACACAGTGCCGCGGCAATCCGCTGCGCGATCGGTCGTAGGCGATTCGGCGTTTCCTCCCCCGCGACCCGCAACACCTCACACTCATACCGGGAACGCCGCTCCCGTTCCCCGCGGGATTCGCCCTGGCCGAGCACCCGCCCGGCATCCGCAATAACTTGCACGTGCTCTCTCGAGACCACACCCGACTTCAACGCAGCGAGGGTCCCCGGAAATTGCTGTGTCGACGAAAATGCGAGCGACAACAGGCGATCCACCATGTGCTCGCTCTGTCCCAGGGCCGCCGAGAGCTCAAGCCGCAGTGAGCGATGCGATACCTCGCCGCCCACGCCAAAACCCCGCACGATATCTTCGGCATCGTCCCGGAGCGGATCGGTCTCGCCATCAGCATTGTCATCGCCATCAGCATCGCCATCAGCACCAGCATCCAACTGAGCAGCGGACTCGGCACCCGCGGAAGGCTGGGACCCTGCGTCCCCGTCCCTGGAGTTCAGCGCCACCTCTCGCAGTCGTTCCACCAGCACCAACTGCTCCGCGTCCGTCGCCCGGCGCCGCGCCTCAAGCTCTTCAAGCTCCCCCAGCAACGCATCAGCCGTCCGCACACGCGCCGCAGCGCGAGCCCGCTGCTGCGGCGTCTGACGTCCTCGGGTCCTGGCCATGCAACAAGTACAGCAGCAGCCACCGACATTCACGGCCTGAAAACCGTTGAAAACACGAGGAACTCGGGCTCACCGCAGCGGGGTTCGAAAGACCCCCTGATGGGATCAAGCAGACTCAAGGCAGGGAGTTTTTCGACACCGTGCCCGGGACGCATGAACGCGCCCCGGGCACCGTCACACCCCGCGCCTTCGACTAGCGCTGTGCGGCCCGGTAGAGGAACGCCGCCATCGCTTCACGCGAGACCTTCCCCTTCGGCTGGTACACCGCGCCCTTCGCGCTCTGACTTCCGGTCGAGATCCCGCTTGAACGCATCCAAGCGATCTCCTTGGCGAACTTGTGTGACCTCGGCACATCCACGAAGGGTGCCTGTGCGGGTGCTTTCCCGGCACCGGGACCCTGCAGGCGGTACAGGAACGCGGCCATGGCCTCGCGCGACACCGCGGCTCCGGGCTCGTAGTATCGCTTGCCGTTCTTGGTCACTCCCGTCGAAATCTTCGCGTGGGCCATCCACGAGATCTCCCGATAGAACTTGTGATTCGTGGGCACGTCCACGAACGGCGAAACACGCGGTGCCGTGAACGATTTGGGAGCACTCTGACGGAACAGGAACGCCGCCATCGCTTCACGCGACACCGCTGCCTGGGGCTGGTAGGCCAGGCCCCGGGAGGTCTTCACACCCGTTGTGCGCCCGGTGCTCCGCATCCACTCGATCTCCGTGAAGAACTTGTGGTTCTTGGGCACATCGACAAACGCGGGCTTGGTGTCCTTGCGCAGCAGCGACACAGTGAGCCGGTATTCCTCGCCGATATACGCATCAGAGCTGGGGATCACGGACACGTAGGCGATGCCGCGAGGGAGTCGAACGTCGACCGTCTTCCCACGCCAGTCACCGGCCTTCACCGCCCACCGCTTGATCTGGTCACCCCTCGAGTTCAGCGCGGCCACGGTGTAGTAATCCGTCGACGCGGGATCGTACGCATTCCCGAAGGAAATCTTCACGCGGTACACGCCGGCTTCGGCCTTCACCGAGTAGAAGTCCTTGTCGTAACTCAGCCCGATATGCCCACACAACGTCGCCCCCAACGGCAACGCATTCGGCCGGTACGTACTATCGTTCCCGTCCCAACCATTGGGATTCTCACCCTCTGCCAGGCACCCCTCCCCGCTCGGCGGAGTATTCGCCGCGGCACCCGACACCTTCGCCACACTCACGGTGTACTTCTTCCCCACCACCTTGTCGTCCAACGGCGTAATCGCCAGGTACCCGCCGCCATTGCTCAGCGTGGAGATCTGCTTCGCGAGCCACGCGCCGTTCCCGGCCGAACCCGTCAGGTTCCAGGACTTCAGGAAATTCGCCTTGCCGTCATACAGCCACACCTTGTAGGCGTTGCCCTTCACCTTCGGATCATCGAACGTGAAGCTGACGCGATACCGGCCATCACCGTTGCCAAATTGGTAGAAGTCCTTGTCGTAGCTCAGGCCGATATGCCCACACAACGTCGCCCCCAACGGCAACGCATTCGGCCGGTACGTACTATCGTTCCCGTCCCAACCATTGGGATTCTCACCCTCTGCCAGGCACCCCTCCCCGCTCGGCGGAGTATTCGCCGCGGCACCCGACACCTTCGCCACACTCACGGTGTACTTCTTCCCCACCACCTTGTCATTCAGCGGCGTCACCGCAATGAACGATGTCCCGCTCGGGAATCGGGTCAGCTGCTTCGCGATCCACCCGCCGCTTCCGGCAGTCCCGGTGAGGTTCCAAGATGCGAGGTAGCGCTGGTTCGCGTCATATGCCCACACCTTGTACGCGTTGCCCGTCGTGTTCGGCGTGTCGAAGCTGAAGGAAATCCGGTGGGTACCCGCCGAACTCGCGAATTTGTAGAAGTCCTTGTCGTACGTGGTGCCAATCCGGCCGCAGGTGCCAGTCCCGAGCGTCAGCGTGGTGGCTGCACTCAGACTGTCGTTCTGTCCGGACTGATTTGCCTGCTCCGCTTCGGAAGTCTTGCACGTCGCCGCAGCATTGGGGACGGCGTCGGAAATCGGCCCGGGCGTGGGCACCTCTTGACCAGTCTCCGAGCCGGAGGTTCCCGCCGCGTCTCCGCCTGCGGCAGGGTCGGGCAAGACGTCCTCTTCGGGGCTCGGTGCCACGGGCTCAGGCAGTTCCGGCTCGCTGCCAAGATCGCTGGCCCCGTCGGGATCCTGCGAGGGATCTTCGCTCGGTTCGCCGTCTACTCCCCCGGCTTCGTCGGTGGGGAGCGGTTCCACGTCCGGGGCCACTTCCTCCCCGACATTCACCGGGTCAAGTGTTTCGGCCTGGACTGACTCGGCGGTGGTGGGGCTGAGCTCGCGCTCCGGGATCTGCGGCGCAAACGTCAGCGCTGACATCGCGATCACGGCGGAGGAGACCACTCCTACGCTGCCACGGAGAACTCGCCGCGCACCCCACCTCGAAACAACAACTTCACCTTTGAAACCCAATTGTCCCCCACGAAACTCACAAAGCCTATTAATAGCCCTTTCATCTTAGGGGGCGCGACGGCTCCGTGCGGACCGAGAGGTTACGCTCCCCGAGCCTGCCAGGATCCCTCTGCTCCCCGAGCCTGCCCGGGCCCATCCGCCTCCTGAGGCTGCCGGGCCCCCGCTCCCCGCCGCCGAGGTTCGGCGGGAGTTCCCGGTTCGCTCACCTCGGACAACGGTCCACGCCCCACGCAGCACTGCGGCCCCGCACCCAGAAGGGTGCGGGGCCGCAGTGCTGTCCAGCGAAGCGCCCGGCGTCGCGGGCGGCGGAATCTAGTCCGTGCCAGCGTCGAACGCGGCAGACAGGCCGAGCTCGTCCGCGTTCTCATCGATGCCGGTGACGGCCTCAGCGATCTCCGCTGCGCCGCCCTTCTCCAGCTCGCCGACGAGATCCGCGACCGCGCCGCCGACCATGCCCATCTGTGCGTACTGCTCGAGGCGCTGACGCGAGTCGGCGATGTCGAGGTTCCGCATGGTGAGCTGGCCGATCCGGTCCTCGGGGCCGAACGCCGCGCCCACGGTCCGCTCCATGGAGAGCTTCTCGGGGTGGTAGCTGAGGTTCGGACCCTCGGTGTTGAGGATCGTGTAGTCGTCGCCGCGGCGCAGACGCAGGGTGACCTCACCCGTGATCGCGGAGCCGACCCAGCGCTGCAGCGACTCACGCAGCATGAGCGACTGCGGATCAAGCCAGCGGCCCTCGTACATGAGGCGGCCGAGCTTGCGACCATCGGTGTGGTAACTGGCGAGGGTGTCCTCGTTGTGGATTGCATTGACGAGGCGCTCGTAGGTGATGTGCAGCAGGGCCATGCCCGGGGCCTCGTAGATGCCGCGCGACTTCGCCTCGATGATCCGGTTCTCGATCTGGTCGGAGACGCCCAGGCCGTGGCGGCCGCCGATGGCGTTCGCCTCAAACACGAGCGCGACCGGATCGGAGTACTCGACGCCGTTGATCGCGACGGGGCGGCCCGCCTCGAAGCGCACCGACACCTCCTCGGTCGCAACCTCGACGTCGTCGCGCCACGCAGCAACACCCATGATCGGCTCGACCACGTCGAGGCCCGCGTTCAGGAACTCGAGGGTCTTCGCCTCGTGCGTCGCGCCCCAGATGTTTGCGTCCGTCGAGTACGCCTTCTCGGTGGCGTCGCGGTACGGGTAACCGCGCTCCACGAGCCACTCGCTCATCTCGTGCCGGCCGCCGAGCTCGCGCACGAACTCCGCGTCGAGCCAGGGCTTGTAGATGCGCAGCGCCGGGTTGGCCATGAGGCCGTAGCGGTAGAACCGCTCGATGTCGTTGCCCTTGTAGGTGGAGCCGTCGCCCCAGATATCGACGCCGTCTTCCTTCATGGCGCGCACCAGCAGGGTGCCGGTCACGGCGCGGCCGAGGGGCGTCGTGTTGAAGTACGTCTTGCCGCCGGATCGGACGTTGAACGCGCCGGTCTGCAGCGCAACGAAGCCCTCCTCGACGAGGGGTCGCTTGGCGTCAACGTGACGGGCCAGCTCGGCACCGTACTCCTTGGCACGATCGGCGACGCCGTCGATGTCGGGCTCGTCGTACTGGCCGATATCAGCGGTGTAGGTGCAGGGCACAGCGCCCTTTTCGCGCATCCACGCGACCGCGCACGAGGTGTCGAGACCACCGGAGAAGGCGATGCCGACGCGCTCGCCCACGGGAAGAGAAGAAAGAACCTTGGACATACTCTCTATCCTAGAGCGCAAGCCGGGGTGCCCGCGCACGATCGCGCGAGCACCCCGTCATTTCTGCGGCGGACGGCCGCAGCGCTGGCCGCGTTAGGACGGGGGAATCAGCCCCAGCTCGGCAACCTGGTCGCGCTCGGCGACAAGCTCGGCAACCGAGGCGTCGATCCGTTCGCGCGAGAACGCGTCAATCTCGAGCCCCTCGACGACGTGCCAGCTGCCGTCCGCGGCGCGGGCGGGCACCGAGGCGATCAGGCCCTCGGGGATCCCGTATTCTCCAGTGGAGTACCGCGACACCGAGGTCCAGGCCTCACCCGTGCCGAGCGTCCAGTCCCGCACGTGGTCAATCGCCGCGCTGGCCGCGGACGCGACGGAGGATCCGCCACGGACCTCAATAATCTCCGCGCCGCGGTTCGCGACGCGCTCCACGAATGCGCCGCGTCCCCAATCCTCCCCGACCACCTCAATGGCCGGCGCTCCGGCGATGGTGGCGTGGCTCAGATCCGGGTACTGCGTGGTCGAGTGGTTGCCCCAGACGGTGACCCCGGCGATATCGGAGACGGCGGCACCGCTGTGCTGCGCGAGCAACCCCACCGCACGGTTATGGTCTAGGCGCGTCATCGCGGTGAAGCGATCCGCGGGCACGTCCGGGGCGTTGCGCTGGGCGATCAGCGCGTTCGTGTTTGCCGGGTTCCCGACCACGAGGACGCGGACGTCAGCGGCGGCGTGGTCGTTGATCGCGCGTCCCTGCGGGCCGAAGATCGCGCCGTTCGCGGCGAGCAGGTCGGCTCGCTCCATGCCCGCGGTGCGCGGCCGCGAGCCGATCAGCAGCGCCACGTTCGCCCCGGCGAACCCTTCATTCGGATCCGTGGAGATGTCGACGCTCGCGAGCAGCGGGAAGGCGCCGTCAACGAGCTCCAGCGCGGCACCCTCGGCACCCTTCACCCCCTGCGGGATCTCGAGGAGGCGCAGCGCGACCGGCTGCTCGGGCCCGAACATCGCGCCCGACGCGATGCGGAACATCGCGGCGTAGCCAATCTGGCCTCCGGCGCCGGTGAGCGTGACGGTAATCGGCGACAGTGCAGTGCTCATCTATTTCGCTCCAAACTCACGGGGATCCGGCCCGTAATTCGTGCCGGACTCGAGTGCCGTCACGAACGCGTGCTCGGTCTCGGTCAGCGCGAAGTCGAACAGGTCCGCGTTTTCGATCAGCCGCGAACGGCTGCTGGTCTTCGGAAAGATGATTGTCCCGTTTTCGATGTGCCACCGCAAGACAATCTGTGCCACAGACTTTCCGTGCGATGCGGCGATCTCCTGGAGACGGGGCTGCATGAGGAGGTCGCTCTTACCCTGCGCGAGCGGCCCCCAGGCCTCGATCTCAATGCCGTTCGCGCGGCAGTAGGCGGTCAGCTGCTGGCGCTGATGCTCCGGGTGCAGCTCGATCTGGTTGACGGCGGGGAACTCCCCGGTGGCCTCAATAATTCGCTCGAGATGCTCGATCTCGTGGTTGGAGACGCCCGCGTCGACGGTCAGGCCGGCCTCGCGAAGATCGAGCACCTGTTCCCACGCGGCGACATAGGTGTCCTGGCTCGGCACGGGCCAGTGCACGAGGTACAGATCGACGCGGTCGAGGCCGAGCTTGTCGAGACTCTCGGTGAGCGCGGCCCGCGCATCGCCCTGGCGGTCGTTCCACAGCTTGGTGGTGATGAAGAGCTCCTCGCGGGGGATCCCGCTCTGCGCGATCGCGGCCCCGACCTCCGCCTCGTTGCCGTACGCCGCGGCGGTATCGATGTGGCGGTAGCCCACCTCCAGCGCCTCGGACACGATGCGCTCGGTATCTCCCGGTTGCACCAAGAAACATCCAAAACCGAGCTGCGGGATCCGCGCCCCGCTCGTGAGTTCAATCGTGGGAATGGGCAGTGCGACGGTCATAGAGTCTCCCCTGCGAGTGTGATCTGGGCTTCGGTCAGTCCGCAGTCTACGCGCGCGGCTCACATTCGGTCCTGGGAGCTGAAATAATGGGGGGATTATGTCAAACCCCGCCGTGCGCATCGAGTTCCCCGAGGACCTGCCGGTCTCCCAGATGCGGGAGGAGATCGCCACCGCGATCCGCGACCACCAGGTGGTGATCGTCGCGGGCGAAACCGGTTCGGGGAAAACCACCCAGCTCCCCAAGATCGCACTCACGCTGGGGCGCGAACGCATCGCGCACACGCAGCCGCGCCGGATCGCCGCGCGCACGATCGCGGAGCGGATCGCGGAGGAGCTGGGTTCCGAACTCGGGGGCCTCGTGGGCTACCAGGTCCGGTTCACCGACAAGGTCTCGGCAGACACGAAGATCCGCCTCATGACGGACGGCATTCTCCTGAACGCGATCCACCGCGACCGCGACCTCACCGCCTACGACACGATCATCATCGACGAGGCGCACGAGCGCAGCCTGAACATCGATTTCCTGCTCGGCTACCTGCGGACGCTGCTCCCCCGCCGCCCCGACCTCAAGGTGATCATCACCTCCGCCACCATCGATCCCGAGTCGTTCGCGACACACTTCGCGGATCAGCGCACGGACACCCCGGCCCCGATCATCGAGGTGTCCGGCCGCACCTTCCCCGTGGAAATCCGCTACCGTCCGCTCATCGAGCGCACCGAGGTGCCGGAGCCGAAGGGCGGACCCGCCAAGGTCCGCACGGTCGAGCGGGACCTGTTCGACGCGATCGGCGATGCTGTGGACGAGCTCGCGAAGGAAGCGCCGGGCGACGTGCTGGTGTTCCTCTCCGGCGAGGCCGAGATTCGAGACGCCGCCGACGCGTTGACCGGGCGCCTGCGGGCGCACGCCCGCGCGCAGCGGACGGAAATCCTGCCGCTCTATGGCCGGCTGAGCGCCGCCGAACAGCACCGCGTGTTTGAGCGCCGCAGTGGTGCGAACGCGGGGGCGCGGCGGATCGTCCTTGCCACCAACGTTGCCGAGACCTCGCTGACGGTGCCGGGGATCCGCTACGTCATTGACGCGGGCACCGCGCGCATTTCCCGCTACAGCGCCCGCAGCAAAGTGCAGCGGCTCCCCATCGAGGCCGTATCTCAGGCGAGCGCGAACCAGCGTTCGGGCCGTTCAGGCCGCACGAGCCCGGGCATCGCGATCCGGCTCTACAGCGAAGAGGACTTCCTCGGCCGCCCCGAGTTCACGGAGCCCGAGGTGCGCCGCACGGGCCTCGCGTCCGTGATCCTGCAGATGCTTTCGCTCGGGCTCGGCGATATCGCCGCGTTCCCGTTCCTCACGCCGCCCGATCAGCGCGGGATCGCGGACGGCCTCGGGCTCCTCACCGAGCTCGGCGCGGTCACGACGGCGGCGGATCCGCGCCGGCGAACCGGAAAACGCAGCGGCGAGCGCGGCGGCGAGCGCGGCGGGAAGCGCGGCGGCGAGCGCAGCGGCGAGCGCGGCGGCGAGCGCAGCGGCGAGCGCGGCGGGAAGCGCTCAGGGGCTACCCACCGGATCACGAAGATCGGCCGGGAGCTCTCCCGCCTCCCCATCGAGCCGCGGTTTGCGCGCATGGTGATCGAGGCGAAACGGCACGAGGTGGTGCCCGAGGTGCTCGCCATCGTCGCGGGACTCACGATTCAGGACGTGCGCGAGCGTCCGCAAGCCGAGCGTGGCCGGGCCGACGAACTGCACGGCCGATTCGCCGATCCGCAGGGCGACCTGATGACGCTCCTGAATCTGTGGAATTACCTTCAGAAGGAGCAGCGTGAACGCTCCTCGAGCGCTTTCCGGCGCCTCTGCAAGGCCGAGTACCTGAACTTCCTGCGCGTCCGGGAATGGATGGACCTGTACCGTCAGATTGCGCGGATCGCGGGCGTCTCCCGTGAGGAGTCCGCGGCGCGCGAGGTCGCCGGGGGCGCGAGCGAGCCCGTGCACCGCTCGATCCTGGCGGGCCTGCTCTCCCAGCTGGGGGTGCGCGACGACCGCCAGGATCGCAGCGTGCCGCAGGGCCGCGGCGTCGCCGGGGCCGCCCGGCGCAAGCCTGCGCAGGAGTATGTCGGTTCCCGGGGCACCCGCTTCGTGCTCTATCCGGGCTCGGTGCTCGCGAAAAAGCCGCCCGAGGTGCTGATGAGCGTCGAGCTCGTCGAGACGTCGCGCCTGTTCGCCCGCTCCAACGCGGTGGTGGATCCGGCCTGGGCGGAGGAGCTCGCCGGTCCGCTCGCGAAGCGGCAGCTGTCCGAGCCGCACTGGGAAAAGAATCAGGGCGCGGCCGTCGCGTACGAGCGGGTCACCCTCTACGGAGTGCCCATCGTGGATCGCCGCCGCGTGCAGCTGTCCCGGTACGACGAGCCGCACGCGCGCGAACTGTTCATTCGCCACGCGCTCGTGGAGGGCGACTGGGATTCGCCGCAGGCCTTCGACCGTGCGAACCGCCAGCTGCGGCGCGAGCTCGAACAGCTCGAGGAGCGCACGCGCCGCCGGGACATCGTTGGCGACGACGAGGCGGTGTTCGAGTTTTACGACGCGCGGATTCCCGCGGACGTTACCTCGACGCGCAGCTTCGAGGGCTGGTGGAAGAAGAAGCGTCTCACCGACGCGAATTACCTGCACCTGCGCCGCGCGGACCTGTTGGAGGACGAGACGCAGGAGGCTGACGAGGCCGAGTATCCGCGGCAGTGGCAGCACGGCGACCAGTCGCTGAAGCTGCGGTACCGTTTCGATCCGACGGCGGAGGATGACGGGGTCACGGTGAACGTCCCGCTGCCGCTGCTCCCCCGACTCGACGGGACCGACTTCGAAAAGCTCGTGCCCGGGCTGCGGCAGGAACTCGTGACGGCCCTCATCAAAACGCTGCCGAAGGCGATCCGGAAGCATGTGGTGCCCGCCGCGGATTGGGCGCGCACCCTGCTCTCGGCGGTAGGCCCGCAGCTCGACGCCCCGGTGCCGGCGGGCGGCCAGCCGCCGCAGCTCACCGCGCTTCTCGCCACGGAGATCCGACGCCGCACGAGCGTGCCCGTCTCGCCCACCGATTTCGATCCGGCGCGCCTCCCCGCCCACCTCACCCCCACGTTCCGCGTGATCGACGCCCGCGGCCGCACCCTCGGCACCGGAAAGGACCTCGGTGAGCTGAAGGCCGCACACAAGGAGCAGGCCACGCAGGGCGTCGCGAAGGTGGCCGCCGCCGCGCTCCCCCAGAGCGACCTCGAGAAGACCGGGGTGACCACCTGGGACTTTGGCGATCTCCCTCGGCACGTCGACACGGCCTACGCGAAGGGCCGCGCGAGCGGTGCCGGGGTGGTGCGCGCCTACCCGGCGATCCGGGACCGTCGCACCAGCGTCGACCTCGTGCTCGTCGCCGACGAGCACGAGCAGGCGCGGCTCACGCGGCGCGGGATCCGGCGGCTGCTCGCGCTGAGTTCCCCCTCGCCCGCGAGCTATATCCGCGACCATCTCTCCAATCAGGAGAAGCTGCTGCTGGGTGCGGGCCCGTACCGCTCGCTCGATCAGGCCATCGCGGACGTGTCCCTCGCGGTGGCGGATCGTGTGATCCAGCGCCACGCCCCCGACGGGCTCGTGTGGCGGGCGGACACCTTCGAGACCATCGCAAACGACTACGCGCGCTCCCTCATCGACGACATCTACGCCGCGATCGCGCTGACCGCGCGCGTGCTTGACGGGGTGCGCCTCGCGCGAAAGGCCATCGACGCGGCGAAGTCGATCCAGGTGCTCGGGCAGCTCGCCGACGCCGCGCAGCAGGTAGATGGGCTCGTGTTTGACGGCTTCGTCTCGCGGACCGGACTCGCCCAGCTGGAACGGCTCCCCGTGTATCTGGAGGCCGTGCAACAGCGGATGCGTGGCCTCACCGAAAACTCGGGGCGCGATCGCGCCTGGCAGAACGAGGTGGACCGGGTGCGCGAGGCCTTCGCACAGGCGGGCGGCACCGTGCCGCTGCCGGATCAGGCACCGCCGCATCTCGTGCGCGCGCGGTGGCTGATCGAGGAGTTGCGCGTGAGCCTGTTCGCGCAGCAGCTCCGCACGGCCGAGCCGGTCTCGGCGCAGCGCATTCAGAAGGTGCTGGCCGGCTGAGCCGTGGTGGTGCCGGACCCCGGCCGGACGCTGCCGAAACCGTTGACCTCGCGGCCCAGGTGGCGGTAGAGCCGGAGCATCGTCATCCGGCTTTTCACTTCCATCTCCGGCACGAGCTGGGCGAGCCCGATCTCCGCGCTGAGCAGCCCCGGGCGATCCCGCGCGCCCATCGCGAGGATCACGTTGGCGGGCCCCGTGGACACCGCCGCGAACTGGATCGCCTTCACCGAGATAATCTTTTCCAGCGCGCTCGCCACCCGCGGCGCCGGAAGCTGCAGGAATAGCCAGTTCACCGCGGGGTACGGGGTGAAGCGCTCGGACATGTCCGCGCGCAGTTGCAGGAGGCCCTGCTGCCGCAGCCGGGCTAGCGAGTCCGCCGCGCGCTGGGCGCTGATCCCGACGCGCCGCCCGAGCTCGCCCACGGGCATGCGCACATCGTCCTGGAGCGTCTCACGCAACGCGATGGCGAGCCGGGGGTCGACGTGTTTCGCGGCCCCCGCGCGCGGCGGTCGCGGGGCCGGGATCCGTCGCGCCTGCGCCTCGCTCAGCGCTTGCACCGTCCATTCGGAGCCCTCGCGCACCACCTGGCTCACAAGGTGCGCACGCACGCCTCGGATCTCGGGGATCTCGCCGATCTGCTCCAGGAGGAACCCCGCGAGCGCGTCGTCGTTCTCCGCGAACAGGGTGACAAACAGATCGCAGGCCCCCGTTGACAGCTCGATCGACGCCACCCCGGGGAGCACCGCGATGGCCTCCGCCGCACGCAGCACCTGCCCCGGAAAACTGTCGACTTCGATGAGCGCCAGGGCGTCCAGTTGTTTCACGCCGTGCAGCGCGGTCAGCCAGGCGGCCCCGCCCGCTTCGATCCGTTCCCAGCGCCGCGCGAGCGTGTGCGCGTCCACCCCGAGCACGTCGGCGAGCGCGACCCAGCGCACTCTCGGGTCGATTTGCAGTCCGTGGATAATCTGGAAATCAAGCTCGTCCAACGTGAGTTCCGGCATTTTCTCCCCTGAATTGCGGTATTTCGGCATCTGAACTGAATTCTTGCACGTTCTGCCAGAGTACCGATTCGTCACCTATTCGCCATTTTCCCGTCAGGATTCAGCGCCCCATGACCATTGACAGTGCCGTCACCACCGCCCCGCCCGTCCACTGGCAGGCGCGGCTTCTCGTCCCCACCTTCATCGCCATCGAACTCTGCGCCGGCCTGATCCAGGGCTGGATCATGCCGCTGCTCGGCGAGATCGCCGCATTCCACGGCGTCCCCGCTGGATCGATCAGCCTCTACTTCATGGTGACGATGCTCTCGTCCGCGATGTGCGTGCCGTTCCTCTCCATGCTCGCCGACCGCTACGGGAAGCGGCTGCTCCTCGTGATCGCCGTGCTCTGCACCGCCATCGGGTCCGCGATGATCGCGTTCGCGCCGTCCTTCGGATTCGTGCTCGTCGGTGCCGCCGTCCAGGGGCCGGTCGCCGCGCTGCTCCCCATCGAGATGGGGATCGTCAAGCAGCAGCGCCCCGGGCAGGCGAATCGGATCGTGAGCGCGCTCGTCGGCACCCTGACGTTCGGGATCGCCCTCGGGAGCCTCCTCGCCGGCGCGATCATGGACGCCAGCGGGGATCTGGTGCTCACGCAGGCGATTCCCGCCGTCCCGCTCTTCATCCTCGCCGCCGCCGTGGTGATCGCCCTGCCCCGCGATGCCGGCAACCGCACGAGCACGGTCGACTGGTGGGGCGCGGTGCTCTTCAGCGCCTCCCTCGGCGGCCTCATGTACGGGCTCACGGCGGGCACCGAGCTCGGCTGGGCGCACCCCGCCACGCTCGCCGCCCTCGTCGGCGGCGTACTCGGCAGCGCCCTCTTCCTCTGGGTCGAGTCCCGGGCCGCCGCACCGCTGCTCGATTTCACCGTGCTGCGACGCGTCAAGCTGGGCGTGCCGATGGTCCTCGGCTTCCTCGTCGCGCTCACCGCGTTCGGCATGTCCACCCCCACCACGCTCTACCTCACCGCCCACCCCGGCACCGTGGGATACGGAGCCGGCATGAGCACCGGCAACGCCGGCCTCATCGTCTCCCTCGTGTTCCTCAGCTCCAGCCTCGGCGCGTTCCTCGCGCCGCTCGCCGTGCGCCTGCTCGGCACGGCCTGGGCGATCAGCGTGGCCGCGGCGCTCTCCGCCGCGTCGCTCCTCGTGCTGATGACCGCGCCCGCCTCACCCCTCTTCGTGACGGTCCTGCTCGCGATCAACTCGCTCACGGCGTGGGTGGTGCTCGGGATCCTGCCCGGCGTGATCGTGGCGCGCGCCCCGCTCAGCGTCGCCACCACGCTGAGCGGCCTCTACAACTGTCTCCGCTCGCTCGGCGGCTCGGTCGCCGGCGCGCTGGTCGCCGCGGTCATGGCCACGCTCGTCCTCGCCCAGCCCGAGCCCAGCGCCGTCGCCGTCCCGGCGCTCAGCTCGTTCCAGGTGATCTGGGGGGTCTTCGCGGCCTGCCTGCTCGCGACCGCCGCGCTCGCGCTCCTGCTATCGCGCCGCCCCTCGCAGCAGACCGAGGCGGTCATGACAGCCCCGGCCGAGCCCCTCGTCACCCCGTAACCCCACGCCCCTCCGACCGCCCACTCGAGAAAGCAGCACCATGACCACGCTCTCCCCCGCGCAGCAGCGCGCCGCCCAGTCCATCCGCGACGCCGAGGCGGCGCTGCTCGGCCTCAGTCACGCGATCGGCGCGGACCCCGAGCTGGGCTTCGCCGAACACCGGGCCGCCGCGCGCGTCGCGGCGGAACTGGACCGCGCAGGATTCGCGGTGGAGACCGGCGCGTACGGCCTGCCGACCGCGATCGAGGCCGTCTTCGGCTCGGGGGACGTGACCATCACCGTGGTGGGCGAATACGACGCGCTCCCCGGCGTGGGGCACGCCTGCGGCCACAACATCATCGCGGCCGCCGGGGTGGGTGCCGCACTCGGCCTGCGGGCCGTCGCCGACGAGCTCGGATGCCGGATCCAGTTTCTCGGCACCCCCGCCGAGGAGAACGGCGGCGGGAAGGTCATCATGCTGGAGCGCGGTGCCTGGGACCGCAGCACGTTCTCGCTCATGGTGCACGCGGCGGGACGCGGCCAGATCCGCACGGCGGGCGGCAGCAGCCAGGCCCTCGACTACTGCGAGGCCACGTTCCGCGGCAAGCCCGCACACGCGGCCTTCGCACCGCAAGAGGGCATCAATGCGGGCAGCGCCGTCACGCTCACCGAGGTGGGGATCGGGCTCCTCCGGCAGCACCTCCCCAGCGATGCGATCATCTCCTCGGTGTCCACCACGCCCTCCGCGGTGAACGTGATCCCCGAGACCGCGACGATCCAGCTCGAGGTCCGCGGCAACCACGCCGATACCTGGGCGGTCACCAAGGAGCGGGTGCGCCAGGTGGTTGCCGGCGCGGCCCTCGCCGCGGGCTGCGAGGTAGACATCGCCGTTCCCACCCCGGGCTACGCCCCACTGGTGCAGGATCCCGAACTCGCGGAGTTCTTCGACACCGCCCTCGCCGAGCTGCGGGGCGACGACGCGGCCGACTGGGGACCGGGGATGACGCTCGGCTCCACCGACATGGGTGACGTGTCGCAGTACCTCCCGTCGATCCACCCGATGATCGCGCTCGACGGCACCGACGCGACTCCGCATCAGCACGAGTTCACCGCCGCCGCGGTGTCGGAGCTCGGCGACACGGCCGTCATGCACGGTGCGCTGGCGCTGGCCCGCGCGGCGATCGCCGCGGTCGAGACCGATGCGGTGCGTGAGCGCTTGCGTGCGCAGCAGCGCGACCGCGCGCCCTATCCCCGGGGCGTGTGGACGGACGCCCCGGTCCCCGGCGACGCCGCCCCGGCGGCGAGCGCCGGGTAGCCCGCTACTCGGCGCTCGCGAGCGGGAACGTGCGCTCGCTCGTGAGGTGCCGGGCGGTGCCATCGATGGGGTCGGGGAAGCGAAGCTCGCTGGCGAGCAATTGCAGCGGGGTCGTGAAGTCGTCGATCGCGACGTCCGCGACCTCCGGGTACAGCGGGTCCCCGGCGATCGGCACCCCCAGGCCCCACATGTGCAGGCGCAGTTGGTGCGTTTTGCCGGTGCGCGGGGTCAGCCGGTAGACCCCGCGGCGTCCCGAACTCCCATCCGCCGCCGGCAACTCGCGCTCAAGCTCGATCAGGGATTCCGCGTTCACCGGCGCACCGGGCACGACCTCGCCCTGCCAGATCCCGCGCTCCTTGCGCAGATGATTCCGCACGGTCGCCGGGAGGACGAGGTCGTCGCGAATATCCGCGAGCGCCCGATACGTTTTCCGGACCTCGCCCGGGCGCATAAACATGCTCTGGTAGGCGCCGCGCCAGCGCCGCTCCGTCGCCATGAGCAGCAGTCCGGAGGTCACGCGGTCGAGGCGGTGCATCGGGGTGAGCTCGGGGAGGCCCAGCTGATCCCGCATGCGAACCACGACGCTCTCGCGGATGTGCGTGCCGCGCGGGATCGTGGACAGGAACGCGGGCTTGTCCACCACCACGATGCGCTCGTCCCGGTACACCACGCGAACCTCGCCCGGCACCGGGGCTTCCGGTGCGAGATCCCGGTGGAACCAGACAAAGGTGTTCGCCCGATACGGGGCGTCCGCCGGCAGCGGCGTGCCGTCCTGCTGCACGAATCGGTCGGCCGCGAGGAAAGCGTCCACGTCAATGTGCTCCGCCAGACGATGGTGCAGCCAGTCGCGCATCGTGGACCACGGCCGCGGATGGTGCGGGGTGCTGTCGAGCGTGCGCAGCCACGCTGCGTCGAGGCCGAAACGCTGCGGGAGGGGGGAACGCGGGGGCACCCACCGAGTCTAGTGCGCGGGCCGGTGTGCCGGCCCCCGCCGGCCCCCACCCCACGCGACGGCTGCGCCCAGACCCGGCCCACCCCACACGACGACTGCGCCCAGGACCGGCCCACCCCACACGAGGCAATTTATCTACCCCGAGCCAAATACCGCAGAATTTGACTCGCTTTCGAGAAAATGCCTCGGTATGGGCAGGGGCCGGTATGGGCGGGGGCGGGGCTGGGCGTCGGGATGGGGTGGGGTGGGCCGAATCCGGCGTGCGGGGCTTGACACGCACCCCCAGCGACGGGGATCGTTGCTCATGACCGGGCTGCGGCGCGCACGCCCGGGCCGCCAGGACGAACGGGGATGGTCATGATCCAAGTCACCACACAGATTGACGCGGTGACCCGCGAGCTCGAAGACACCACCCACGACGGCGAAGCCGCTCGCGTGCAGCGCTTGACCCAGGAGCTGCCGGCCTCGCTCGCGGAGGCCTGGGCCGCGGTGTCGGATCAGGCGCGGATCACGGCCTGGTTCCAGCCGGTCACCGGCGATCTCGCGCTCGGCGGCCGCTACCAGATCGAGGGCAACGCGGGAGGAACGATCCTCGCCTGCGATCCGCCGCATGATGGCCGCGCGGAGTACCTGGTGACGTGGGAGTTCGGCGGCAACGTCTCCTGGCTGGCGGTGCGGCTCCGGGCGGTGACGCCGGATCGTACCCGGGTCGAACTCGCCCACACCGCCCCGCTCGCGAGCGTGCCCGCGGACATGTGGCGAACGTACGGCCCGGGCGCGACGGGCGTCGGCTGGGACGGCGGCATGCTGGGCCTCGCGCTGCACCTGGGCGCGCAGGACGCCACGCTCTCCCCCGCCGAGGCCGAGGCCTGGGCGCTCAGCCCCGAGGGGCACGAGTTTTACCGCGCCTCGGCCGACCGCTGGGCCGCGGCGCACGAGGCATCCGGAGCAGACCGGGACACGGCAGCCCGCGCCGCGGACGCGACGTACCGGTTCTACACCGGCCAGCCCGAAGCGGACTAGCGCGGCGCGCGGCGCGCGGCGCGCTACTGCTGGGCCGAGTCCGTCAGTACTCGCCGCGCCTCGTGCACGAGTTCGGGCGAAGTGATGAGATCGTAGCGGCTCGCGACCATCTGCATCACCGAGGAGAAGTCGCGACGGTTGCGGTTCATCGCGTACGAGAGCACGCCGAACAGCATGCCAAACCCCGCGCCGATCGCGACCGCGGCGAGGAACACCCCGAAGATCGCCGAGTTATCGGGTTGGAAGATGAACAGCAGCAGGCCCAGGAAGAGACCGAGGTAGGCCCCCGAGAGGGCCCCCATCAGCGCGACCCGGCCGTAGGTGAGCCGGCCCGTGACCCGCTCGACGCTGCGCACGTCGTTGCCGACGATGCTGATCTGCTGCACGGGGAAACTCGCACGCGCGAGCACATCCACGGCGTGCTTGGCGTCCTCGTAGCGATCGTATGTGGAGACGATGTCACCCTTGGGGATCTCCGGCATCGCCGGCAGACGGGAGGCGGAAAGCGGCCTGGGATTACTCATGTGTTGATTCAACCACTCTCGGGCGGCCCCCGCACTCAGGCTGCCCGCGCGGCCGCGTTATTGGCCGGGAAAACTCACGATGGCCTGGGGGTATCCGGGGACGGGAAGCTCCCTGCTGGGGGCGGCACCCGGTGCATCGAGTGGGACGAGGGTGATCCCGTCCCACCCCTCTTCGCGGGTGTTGCCGCCCGCGACCGCCGCGAATTCGGCACCGGCCGCATCCCGCCACACGGCGACGGTCTCGTGCGGGACGCGCAACGGCACGACCCACTCACTGGTCGCACGGAGTTCCGGGACCGCGGTGTCGCGCACCGAGAGGTTCGGGCCGCCGGTCGCGGATCCGAAGTCGCCGGTGCCCACGGTGAGCAAGCGGGTCCCCGCCAGGGCGGTACCGTGCGCGTGCGAGTTCGCGGCGCTCGAGATCGTCTCCGTGCGCCCGCTGCGGGGGTCCAGCCGGACGATCACCTGGCCCTGCACGGGGAGCAGGATCGTGCCGGCGGGCTCGACCACCCCGTAGTGGGTCTTTTCCCAGGAGGCGAGGCCTCCCTCCGTCCCAAACGGCGCCACCTCGTGCGTGGTCACCGCGAGCGTCTCCGCGTCGACCACCGTGACGGTGAAGCTGTCGTGGTCCACGCTCGCGGCCCAGCTGCCGTCCGGCGCGACGAGCACATCGAACGGGCGCGTCCCGACGGGGACGCTCCCGATCCAGCCCGCGCTCGCCGTGTCGAAGACCTCGAGGAACGCGGCACCGGTGTCCGGCATGACCGCCACGTACACGCGCGAGCCGTCGGGCGCGACCGCGAGGCCCAGGCCGCCGGGGCGGTACTCGCCCTGCCCGATCCGCGCGGCGGGGTGCAGGTAGGGCACGAGCGCGGTGCGCCGCGCCGCGGCGGGATCCTGCACCGCGAGGTCCACCACCGCGAGGCCCTCCGCGGTCGCGACATAGCCGGTGCTCGCGCCGTCCGCCGCCGTGTGCACGCCCACGCCCCACGGCGCGGCCCCGACCTCGATCTCCCGCACGGCCTCCGCGTCGGGGCGGGCGGGATCGATCACCGCCACTGCGCTGCGGTGCGCGAGCGAGGCGAGGAGCAGCGTGGCCGCTTCGGTGGGCGGTGCCCCGTCCGCGGCCGGATCGGGTTCCGGTGCGGGTGACGGGCTGGGCCGAGACGGTGCCTCCGGTTCTGGCGCGCAGCCGAGCAGTCCGAGCGCCAGCGTGGCGGGCACGGCGAGGAGGAGGCTACGGCGGGACGGCGCGAAACGGGACATGTGCCGAGTGTGCCGGAAGTGAGCTGGGTGCGGACCGAAAAGCCGCGCTGAGGTGAGCTTTCCTCCAGCTTTCACCGCCGGAGACCCCCAGCATTCATCCGGGCGCGCTAGCGTAGAGGTGTGAGGACTTCAAGGGTATTCGTGGGGCGGTTGGCCGGGCGGAACGTGTTCGACCCGGTCGGGGACCGGATCGGTCGCGTCCGCGACGTCCTGGTCGTCTTCCGCGCGACAGCCGCGCCGCGCGTCGTCGGGCTGATCGTCGAGATTCCCGGGAAGCGACGGGTGTTCGTGCCGATCAGCCGCGTCACCTCGATTGGTTCCGGCCAGGTCATCACCACCGGCCTCATCAATGTGCGCCGCTTCGAACAGCGCGGCGGGGAAACCCGCATGATTGCGGAGCTGATCGGCCGCGACGTGCAGCTCGCGCCCGACACCCCCGGCGCGGCACCCCTCACCGCGCGGATCGAGGACGCGGCCATCGAGCGCGGCCGCGCAGGCGAGTGGCTCGTCTCGGAGGTGTTCGTGCGGCTCCCGAAGCCCGCGGCCCCGTTCAGCCGCGGCGACACCCGCACGGTGCGCTGGTCGGACGTGCGGCTCCCCAGCAGCGGCGCGCAGTCCGCGGAGCTCCTCATCCAGACCCTCGTCGATCTGAAGCCCGCCGATCTCGCCGAGAACCTGCTCGAACTCCCCCTCGCCCGCATGGTCGAGGTGGTGGGCGAGCTTCCCGATGAGCGAGTGGCCGACGCCCTCGAGGAGATGTCCGAGCAGGATCAGCTCGCCCTCCTCGCGAACCTGCGCCCGGACCGCACCGCGGACGTCCTCGACCGGATGGAACCCGACGACGCGGCCGACCTCATCTCCGCCCTGCCCGCGGCGAAGGGCGAGGAGCTCCTCGACCTCATGGAGCCCGAGGAGGCCGAGGACGTGCGCCGCCTCCTCGAGTACGACGCGGATACCGCGGGCGGCCTGATGAGCCCGTCACCGATCGTGCTCTCCGCAGAGTCGAGCATCGCCGAGGGCCTCGCCATGATCCGGCGGGCCGAGATCCCGCCCGCCATGGCATCCGCTGTATACGTGACGCACCCACCGTACGAGACACCGACCGGCGAGTTCCTCGGAATGGCGCACTTTCAGCGGATGCTGCGCTTCCCGCCGCACGAACGCCTCGTGACCCTCGTCGACACCGAGATCGAGCCGGTCACCGTACACGCGAGCGCCGCCGAGGTGTCTCGTCGACTCGCGAGCTACGACCTCGTGGCGCTCCCCGTCGTCGACGACCAGTACCGCCTTGTCGGCGTGGTGACCGTCGACGACGTGCTCGACCATCTCCTGCCCGACGACTGGCGGCACGCGGATGACGACGACGATCCGCGCCCGGCGAGCGCCGCCAATCGCGTCTCCGGGCGCACCATCATTCCGGGGAGCGCGCGATGAAGCTGTTTCGGCGCGATCCCGGCCTCGACGCGCCCCGCAGCGCCGGCGCGCGCGGCCCCGGCGCGAAAACCGGCGTCAGCAGCAACGAGCGCTTCGGACGCTGGACCGAGAGCATTGCCCGCGGCATGGGCACCCCCTGGTTCCTCCTGATTCTCACCTGCGTGTGCATTGCCTGGCTCGCGTGGAACACCTTCGGGCCCGAGCGGTGGCGCTTCGACTCCGCCGCACTCGGCTTCACCGCGCTCACGCTCATCCTGTCGCTGCAGGCGTCCTACGCCGCGCCCATGATCCTGCTCGCGCAGAATCGGCAGGACGACCGCGACCGCGTGCAGATGGAGCAGGATCGGCAGCGTTCCGAGCGCGCGCTCGCCGATACCGAGTTCCTGGCGCGCGAGGTCGTGGCGCTGCGGCTCGCGATGAAGGACCTTCCGGACCGGGAGTTCCTGCGCGCCGAGTTGCGCGCGCTGCTCGCGGAGCTCGAGACGGATCCCCGGCTCGACGCAACGCCCCTCCCGGTCGGCACTGCGCCCAGCGCGGCGTCCGGCGCGGAGCCCGGCGTCGAGTCCGGCTCCGAGGCAGGTGCCGATGCTCGCCCGACCACAAACACGAACACGACCACGACCACGAACACGACCACGTCGCACAAGGACCCCGCATGACCACCGACGACTTCGCCACCGGGCGTGCGAACGCCACCGCACAGGAACGGGCCGTCTGGGACGCGCTCGACCGGGTCCGGGACCCGGAGATCCTGCGCCCCATCACGGAGCTCGGGATGGTGCAAGAGGTCACCGTCGCGGAAGACGGCACCGCCGCGGTGTCGATCCTCCTCACGATCGCCGGCTGCCCGGCGGCGCGGCGCATCGAGGCCGACACCCTCGCGGCCGCGGCGAGCGCCCCCGGCGTCACCGACGCGGCCGTCACCGTCGGCGTCATGTCACCCGAGGAGCGGCGCGCGTTCACCGAGCGCGTGCGCGGCCCCGGGGGCACCCGGCCGCAACAGTTCGGCCCCGACACGCTGACCCGCGTCATCACGGTGACCAGCGGCAAGGGCGGCGTCGGAAAATCGTCGCTGACGGCCGGCCTCGCCGTGGCGCTCGCGCAGCAGGGCTTGTCGGTCGGGCTCATCGACGCGGATATCTTCGGTTTCTCGATCCCGGGCATCCTCGGCCTGAGCCGCGACGGCCACGTCACCCAGCCCACCCGCGTGGACGACATGATCCTGCCCCCCGTCGCGCACGGCGTGAAGGTGATCTCGATCGGCATGTTCCTCGGTGAGGCCGACCCCCGCACCACCGCGGTCTCGTGGCGCGGGCCGATGCTGCATCGCACCATCGAGCAGTTCCTGCGGGACGTCTGGTTTGGCGACCTCGACGTACTGCTGCTCGATCTCCCGCCGGGCACCGGCGACATCGCGATCAGCGTGGGACAGCTCCTCCCGCACGCGGAGGTGCTCGTCGTTACGACGCCGCAGGAGGCGGCCGCCGACGTCGCGGTGCGCAGCGCCCTCGTCGCCCGGCAGACCGGGCAGCGCGTCATCGGCGTCGTCGAGAACATGGCCGGACTGGTGCAGCCCGACGGCAGCGTCATCGACATCTTCGGCACCGGCGGCGGCGCGCTCGTCGCTGAGCGCCTCAGCGACGAGGAGCACGGCACGGTGCCGCTGCTCGGGAGCGTGCCGCTCAGTCCCGGGTTTCGCGCCGGCGGGGACTCGGGCGATCCCGCCGTGCTCACCGACCCCTCGGATCCCGCCGCCGCGCAGGTGATCCGCGTCGCGCAGCGCGTCGCCGGGCTGGGGCGCGGCTTGGCCGGACGCTCGCTCGGCATCGCGACTCGCTAGGCCCGCACCGTCGTATCGGTGCCCGGCGCCCGGCGCCGCCACGCCGGACGCAGCCACGCGGGCACCGCGTGCGCCGCGGCTACGCCGTGAGGATCATCTCCCCGATCGGCCGCGGCCGCCCAAACAAGTACCCTTGGAACGCGTCCACCCCGATCTCGCGGAGCTTCGCGAACTGTCCTTCGGTCTCCACGCCCTCGGCGACGATCTGGAGATTGAAGGCGCGCCCCAGCCACACGATCGTCTCCGCGATCGCGGCGGCCTGCGCGTCCTCGACCACGCTCGACACGAAGGAACGGTCGATCTTGAGCTGCTGCACGGGCAGCTGCTGCAGATAGCTGAGTGACGAGTATCCGGTCCCGAAATCATCCAGCGAGGACTTCACACCCTGGCGCCGCAGCATGCCCAGCAGCCCCACGGTACGGTCGAGATCCGTGTGGAGCACGCTCTCGGTGAGCTCGAGCGTCAGCCGGTCCGGACGCACGCCGTGCCGGTCGATGATCTCGCTGACGCGCTCGCCAAAACCGTCGACGCGCAGCTGTCGCTCGCTCAGGTTCACGGAGAAGGTGAGATCCGTCAGCGCGGGGTCGATGCTCCAGTCGGAGAGGGTCCGGCAGGCCTGTTCCAGCACCCACTCGCCGATCTCCACGATCGCGCCGGTCTGCTCCGCGAGCGGAATGAAATCCGCGGGCGCGACCGTGCCGAGCGCGCTGCTGAACCACCGGATCAGGCCTTCCTCGCCGATCACCCGGCGTTCGCGGTCCACGATGGGCTGCGCGAACAGGCGCAGTTCGCCGCGCTCGATCCCCCGGTGCAATTCGGAAATGAGCCGTACCCGATCCCGAGCCTCGTGCAGCATGCGCTGCTCGAACTGGCGCACCCGATGGGTTCCGCCCTCGCGGCGCACGCGCTTGCGCGCGATCTCCGAGCACTTCACGACCTCGTGCGGGTCATCGCTCACAATGTAATCGTTGGCCGGGCACCGCGTGCCCCCGGTGTGCACCGGCTCGGGACCGATCCCCACCCCGGTCCAGACGACATATCCCACGCTGGCAGACACGTCCACGAGCACGTCCGAGGCGAGTTCCATCGGCCCGGACAGTGCCGCCAGAACCCGGTCGATCAGCGCGCGGCACGCGACCGCCGCGGCCAGACAATCAGCTCCGAGATCCGGAAGGAGCACGCCAAAGGTGTTCGAACCGATCCGCCCAATCGTCGCGCCGCTCATGTCGGCCTCGCTGAGCCGGTGGGCGGACTCCAGCAGCAGCCGATCCCCCGCTTCGAAGCCGAAGGCGTCGTTCACCACGGACAGCTCGTCCACGCTCACCGAGACAAAGGCGTGGAACCCCGCGCCAGCCCCGACCGAGAACACCGAATCGATGGTGCGCAGCATTGACTCGCGGTTCACGAGCCCGGTCACCGAGTCGAAGTAGGCGAGACGACGCACGCGTTCCTCGGCCTCGTGCCGCTGCGTTTCCTCCGTGCGGATCGACACATAGCGCTCGGGCTTCCCGCGCTCGTCGAGGAGCGGGATGATCGTCGTATCGACCCAGTACTCCGAGCCGTCTTTGGCCCGGTTGCAAATCTCGTTCTTCCAGACCTCGCCGCGACCGATCACGCGCCACATCTCCTTGAAGAATTCCTTCGGGTGATGCCCCGAATTGATGATGTTGTGCGTCTGGCCCAGCAGTTCTTCGCGACGGTACTGCGAGATTTCGCAGAACCGATCATTCACATGTGTCAGGATGCCGCGGCGATCCGTGATCGCGACGATCGACGTCGTGTCGAGCGCGTACATGATCTCGTCGAGCACCTGCGCCGACGCTGTGTGCTGCGATCTCAAGGGCGGGAACGGCCCCGTCGCCTCCCCGTCACCACTGTGTGCGTTCACGCCCGCTCCTTTGAGTCACGTGGCTTCCTCGTCAAAGTAGACGCCACCCTCCGGCGGAACCGCGGCTGCGGCCGCGCTCCGTTTCGCTGACGCCTCGGCAATCCGGGCGCGTCGAGCTTCCGCATGCGCCTCGCGCTCATCCTCAACGAGCGCGTCCCGGATGATCCGGCGCGGATCGTACTGGCGCGGATCAAGCTGTCGCCAGTCGACCTCGTCGAACTCGGGCCCCATCTCGTCCTTCAGCCGGTCTTTGGCCCCATCAGCCATTCGCTTCAGGTTTCGGACGAGTTCGCCGAGCTTTTTCGCGTAGACCGGCAGACGATCAGGACCCAGCAAAAAGAGGGCGATCAGCATGATCACCATAATCTTTTCGAAGTTGAGTCCCATGGCTGTCCATCGTACCGCTCGGACGTCCACGCACGCGGAACACGCGGGGGTGAATTCCGCAGCGTACAGGCGTGGGGCGACCCGTTTCGGTTTCCGCGCCCCTACGCTAGGATCAACGCGCCCCGGGGTTCCCCACCGAGTCCCGGGCAATGCCGGAGTTCCGGACGGCGCAGGGATCATCCGGAGGGAACCGTGAGCAAGCTCGAACGCAACTGGCAGTACGCCGAACAGTACCCGGAGGAGACGGCCACGCTCGTGCGCGCCCGGCGCCTCTCCCTCGAGCTTGGCATCGAACCCGTGAGCCGCTCCATCGGGGCGCAACTGTCCGGCCTCGCCGCGCTCACGCGGGCCCAGGCCATCTGCGAGGTCGGGACGGGGGTCGGCGTCAGCGGCCTGTCGCTTCTCCGCCACGCGCCCGAGGCGACACTGACCTCGATCGAGATCGAGGCGGAATACCTGCGTGAGGCCCGAAACATGTTTGCGGAGGCCGGCGTTCCGGCCGCGCGGCTGCGCCTGATCGAGGGCGACGCCCGGCACGTGATGCCGCGGCTCAATCTGGATTCCTACGATCTCGTGTTGCTCGACGCGGATCCCGCGCAGTTGCTCGAGCACTTCGAGTACGCGCTCGGCATCGTGCGGCCGGGCGGCTGCATCGTCGTCCCGGGAGCGTTCTCGCACGGCCGGGTGCCGGATCCCGCGGCCCGAGACGCCGAAACCCAGGCGGTGCGCGACCTGCTGACCCTCGTCGCGGAGTCGAGCGCCATCGCGCCCATGCTCTCCCCCGCGGGCGACGGGCTGCTCACGCTCGTCCGCCTCGACGGCTAACACTCTCGCCCGCCAGGGTCTGGGGGTCTTCGGGACCTCGGGACCTCGGGGTCTTGGGCATTTAAGCACTTGGCGGGCCATGGAGTCTCGGCCAAGAGGGAGCGCCTCCCCAGGTCCACCCCCGAGCTCCCACCCCCTGAAGCCCCACCCGCATCGGCGCCGAGCACGCGATTTCGCACATTTTCAGCGCCAGAACGGTGCCACAGTGCGTGCTCAGTGGAGATGTGGGTGGGGCTTTGTGGGGGCAGCGGCCCGGGAGGGGTGTGGCGTGGTTACTCGGCCCCGCCACCCGCACGACGCAGGCGCGCAGCCAGGAAGGTGCCAGCACCAGCGAGGATCGCGAGCACGGCCCCGCCGACCAGCAGCCCCGGAAGCGCGTCGCCACCGGTCACCGCGAGCTTCGCGCCCGCCGTGGTCCCCGCGTCGGCCCCGCCCGTCGGCGTGGTGCCGGGCGTCGGCTTCAGACCGCCGTCGGTGCTGGGGTCGGTCCCCGGCGTCACGCCAGGTTCGGTCCCGGGATCAGTGCCCGGATCAGTGCCCGGGTCAGTCCCGGGATCGGTGCCCGGATCGGTCCCAGGATCGGTGCCCGGATCAGTGCCCGGATCGGTCCCGGGATCAGTGCCCGGATCCACCACCGGCGTCACGGACAGGGGCTGGGTGATCTCGGTCCCGTCCGCTCGGAGGAGCGCGAGCGTGTGCTCGCCGGCGGCGGTGTCCGCGGGAATCGTCAGCCCCGTGGCGAAGCCGCCCGCGCTGTCCGCCGTGATCGTGCCGAGGCTCACCGGCGTGGAGCGAAGCTCGACCGAGACCGATTCCTCGGGCGCGAAGCCGGTGCCGGTCGCGGTAATCACGCCTCCCGCGGCCACGCTCGGAGCGGACAGCGTCACCGTCGCCGGAGCGACGGGCGCGTCGGGCTGGCTGACCCGCAGCTGGTCGATCACCCAGAACGCCGAGTTATTGCCCGAGTACGAGAACTGCAGGCTCATCGTCTGCGGCAGCGCGCCGTGCTCGTCGCGCGGCAGCTCGATCGTGTGACGTTCCACCGCGTTCACGGGGTTCTCGCGGGTGCCGTCGGCCTGGTAATCGAGCAGCTTCTGGCGCGGGATCCCGGACGCCTCGTCGAAGGTCAGCCACACGCTCGCGCCCTGCGGGCCGTCGACGGCGTAGTCGGAGACGAACGAGACGTCCGCGGTCGCCGCACCGTTAAGCGGGTACGCGGGGCTCACGAGGGTGGAGTCGAACTGATTGCCGCCGCGCGGGGTGACGTCCGCCCACTCGTCCGAGTCGGCCACGGCGAACACGTCGCGCGAGCGCACGTTGTTTTCCCGGTGCTGCCCGAGCTCCACGTTCGAGAAGAAATCGTCGGTCATGAACGTCCAGCCGCGGAATTCCGGGGCGCCGCCGCTCGGCATCCGGGAGTTATCGACGCTCCAGCCGTCGGGGGCCACGTCGGTCCAGCCCAGCAGCTGCTCCGGGCCCTGCTCCTGGACGGCCGTGCGCAGCTGCGGGCGCAGCGTGTCGAAATCGTCGGGCATGATCTCGGGCACGTTGAGCCCGTCGAGATCCCAGGCGGGGTCCGCCGCGAGGCCGACGTGCGACAGCACGGTCGGGGCGATATCCGAGATCCGCACATCGTGTCGCACCGAGCCCGGCGCGAACTCGCCGCCCTGCGCGACCACGTAGGTCTGGCGCTCGAGTTTGGTGGAGCCGCCGTGACCGCCGCGCGGCGTGTGCCCGTGGTCGGAGGTGACGATGATGAGCCAGTCCTCGGTCGCGGCCTCGGGGCGTGCCTGCACCGCCGCGATCATCTCGCCGATCTGCGCATCCGCCTTCTCCAGTGCGGCCAGGTAGGCGGCAGAGCTCGAACCACTGCTGTGGCCCGCCCCGTCGACCTCATCGAGGTGCACAAACACGTCGTCGGTCTCCGGCTTCTGCAGTTCCTCGACGACGCGCGCGGTCGTGGCCGCGTCGCCCGCGCCCCGCTCCCGCAGGTCGACGGCCGGGCCGAACACGGTCGTGGAGATCGGGCCCCAGGTGCCGATCGCCGCGGTCGCGCGATCCGGCGCCGCGGTCTCGATGCGCGTCAGGTAGTCCGGGTACTGCGCGTAGTTCGGGGCCGTGAAGTTGTTGTCTACGACGTTGTGCTTGTCGGGCCACACGCCCGTCGCAATCGTCGACCATCCGGCGCCCGAGACGGTGGGGGCCATCGGGTTGCCCGGCAGGTTGCTGGCGGCGGTGAGTCCGCCGGCCTGCAGCGCCTGCACGTTCGGCATGCTGGCCCCGGCCATCGTGCCGAACGTCGCACCATCAACGCCGATCACCAGGGTCTTCGGTGCGGCAGGTTCCCCGGCGGCCGCGCCGGGGGCCGCCATCGCCGCGGGGGCGACTCCGGCGCACACACCGGTCACCCCCAGCGCGATGGCCCCCAGCGACGCCGCAAATGCGTGTTTCCTCACAGTGAGTCACTCCAGATGTCTTGAGAAGCAGTGGATCGGCGCTCCTCGTGCGAGAACCGCCACTTCCCAGTCTCCGCATCGGATCGCAACCCGGACGCGACACGCATTGCGGCTACGCACCCTTCGCCCCGGGGTCACCCGGCGTTCAGTTGTCCACACAACTCTGGGTGCCGCGATAGCCCAATACTCGGCCCGTCCCGGCGAGGTTCCCAGTTCGCGGGATCGCCACGGTGTGCGGATACACGCGGCCGGGAAACGACACGGCCCCGAGGCTCAGTGAGCCTCGGGGCCGAATCGTTTCCGGGCTGCATCCCGGTGACGGTGATTAGCCGTCGAGTACTCCAGCGAGCACGTCTCGCAGCTCCGCCGCTTCCTGGTCGTTCACCGAGACGACAAGACGTCCACCGCCCTCGAGCGGAACCCGAACGACGATCAGCCTGCTTTCACGCACCGCCTCCATGGGTCCATCCCCAGTCCTCGGTTTCATTGCAGCCATGACGCCTCCTCGCATAGTTTGGTGGTTCGAATCCATTTTATCGGTGCGCGAGGTGCCAAGGCGAACCCGTGCAATAAACCGTGATGTCTGGGCGCGCATTCCGAGCTCCCCGCAGCGGGATTACGGCTGCGTCAGCCACGCGCGCAGCGCCGCCGCGCTCGCCTCGATCTGCGCCACGGGAACGCGCTCGTCGTCCGCGTGTGCCAGCAGGGCGTTCCCCGGCCCAAAGTTCACGGCGGGGATGCCGAGCGCGGCGAAGCGTGCCACGTCCGTCCAGCCGAGCTTCGCGGTGGGCACGGCGCCGACCGCGGCCACAAACTTCTGTGCGAGCGGCGCGTCCAGGCCCGGCCGGGCACCGGGCGAGAGGTCGACGATCTCGACGGCATCGGCGTCGGCGAAGCACTCACGCACCACCGCGATCGCCTCCTCCGCGGAGCGGCTCGGGGCGAAGCGATAGTTCACCTCGATCGCGCAGCGATCTGGAATGACGTTCCCCGCGACTCCGCCCTCGATCCGCACCGCGTTGAGGCCCTCACGGTATTCGAGGCCATCGACCACGATCCGTGCGGCCTCCCATGAGGCCAGCCGCTCGAGCAGGGCCCCCGCGCGGTGGATCGCGTTGACTCCCATCCAGCTCCGGGCCGAGTGCGCGCGCGTGCCGTGCAGCTCCACGCGCGCGCGGAGCGTGCCGTTGCAGCCGCCCTCGATCGTGCCGTTCGAGGGTTCGCCGAGGATCGCGAAGTCCGCGTCGAACAGCCGTGGGTGGTTCCGCATCGCCCGCCCGAGACCGCTCAGCTCCGAGGCGACCTCCTCGTGGTCGTACCAGATCCAGGTGAGATCCACCGCGGGATCCGTGAGCTCGACGGCGAGCGCGAGCTGCACGGCGACGCCGGCCTTCATGTCGACGGTGCCGCGCCCCCAGATCACGGCCTCTCCCGTGTGCGGGTCGGTCTCGTCGCGCACGGGAAGGTTCTCGTTGATCGGCACGGTGTCGAGGTGTCCGGCGATCGCGACCCGCCGCTCCCGCCCCAGTTCCGTCCGCGCGATGAGCGTGTCCCCGTCCCGGGTCAGGCGCAGGTGCGGCGCGTGCACCCGCAGCATGGCCTCGACCGCATCGGCGATCCGCCGCTCGTCGCCGGAGACCGAGGGAATGTTGCACAGCTGCCGGGTGAGTGCCACGGCGCCGGCGCTCGGATCGAGTTCGGGGTGCGGGTGCGAGGCGTCCGAGACGGTCATCGGTCCAGACTACGTGTTTCGCTCCGTGTCCGGCGCGTATCCGCGCGGACTTTCGCGCCATTACCATGGGATGCATGACAGACTCTCGCATCGCCTGGGCCGCCGGAATCGCCACGATCGCTGCCGATGGCACGACACTTGACGCCTGGTACCCCGATCCCGTGCTCGGGAAGCGCCCGGCCGATCGGGATCCGTGGATCGCTCCCGCGGAACTCGCGGGGCTCACCGGGACCGACTCCGCCCGCGGTGTGGAGTTGCGCTTCGTGAACCTGGAGATCGATCTGGACGTCGCCCCCGCGTCCACGGAGGACGCCTACCTCAGGCTGCACCTGCTCTCGCACTGCCTGGTGCTCCCCAACTCCCTGAACCTGGAGGGGATCTTCGGCAAGCTCCCGAACGTCGCCTGGACCACGGCCGGCCCGATGCTGCCGCAGGACTACGCTGCGCGGCTGCCGCTGCTCAAGCGCGCGGGGATCACCGCCGTCGGCGTCGACAAGTTCCCCCGCCTCACGGACTACGTCGTGCCGGAGGGGGTGCGGATCGCCGACGCCTCGCGTGTGCGGCTCGGCGCGCACTTGGCCCCGGGCACGACGGTGATGCACGAGGGTTTTGTGAACTTCAACGCGGGCACCCTGGGCGCGTCGATGGTGGAGGGCCGGATCTCGCAGGGCGTGGTCGTCGGCGACGGTTCGGACATCGGTGGCGGCGCGTCGATCATGGGCACGCTCTCGGGTGGGGGGACGCAGCGGATCACGATCGGCGAGCGCACCCTGCTCGGAGCGAACTCGGGCATCGGGATCTCGCTCGGCGACGACAGCGTCGTCGAGGCGGGCCTGTACGTGACCGCGGGCACCAAGGTGCACCTGCCGCGCGGCACCGCCGCCTCTGCGGGCGAGGCGCTCGAGGTGAAGGCACTTGAGCTGTCCGGGGTGCCGCAGCTCCTCTTCCGGCGCAACTCGCGCTCCGGCGCGGTTGAGGCGCTCCCCCGCGAGGGCAGCGGGATCGTCCTGAACGCGGCACTGCACGCGTAGCTCCCGCGACCACACGCGACGGCGGGCCACCCGGATGCCTCCGGGTGGCCCGCCGCTGCGTGCGGGAGGCTAGTCGCCGACAACCGGCAGCACGCGCGTGCGCGCGTGGCCCCGCGCGCCGCGCCGGCCGCCGAAGGCGAGCGCCCCGGTGCCCACGACGCCCAGCACCGCGGCCGCGAGCAGCGCGAATCCGGCCGGATCCCCGCCCGTCTTCGCGAGGGTGCCCGCGGCCCGTGCGTCCGCGGCTTTCGGGGCGGCAACCGGCGTCTGCGTTCCCGGCGTCTGCGTTCCCGGCGTTCCGGTGCCCGGCGTCTCGGTGCCCGGAGTTTCCGTGCCCGGCGTCTCCGTGCCGTCGGTGGGCGGGACCGTCTCTGACGCGCTGAGCGCCCCCACGTGCAGCGCGCGCGTCGTCACGCCGTCGGTGAACCACCAGGCGGGGCGGGATCCGGCGCTCGCGAGGGAGGCCGGAGCGGTGGCGAAGCCCTCGTTGTTCGTGTTGGGAAGATTCGCGGGACGCGCGAAGTGGGCAACGTCCGGTGTGTCGGTCCCGTTGAGCGTGAGGAAGGCGGAGGCACCGTCGCAGCCGTCATCGCAGACGGCCCAGAGCCCGCCACGCACGGTGTCCCAGTCGAGCGCCATCACGCCCGGGAGGCCCGGCTGTAGCTCGGCGATACGTTGTGCGGTCCCGTCCGTGTTCAGGGCAAACGCGAACACCTGCCCGCCGTCCTCCAGCGCGACGAAAAACAGGCCGCCACCGTGCAGCGGGTAGCGCGCAGGATCGTAGGCGGTGCCCGTGTTCGCGTCGACGAGTTTTCCGGCCAGATCCGCGTCGGCCACCCACTCGACCGCCTCGATGCCAAGGTTGGCGCTCACCTGCGGCAGGAGTGCGGTGAGATCCCACTCGGTGGTGGCGACCACGTCCGGGCCGCTCGCCTCGGGGTCCAGCTGCAGGACCACGTTGAAGTTCACGCCCTTCGCGCTGTTGTCGCGCTCGGACGCGAGGTAGACGAAGCCGTCATCCGCGACGGTGATGCCCTCCGTGTCGGGGCCCGCCGCGCGCGGCTGCTCCGCGTCCTTCTGGAACCGGGCGCGCTTGCCCGTCTCCCACCCGGGGGCAAACGTGGCGCTCCCGTCGGCCGCGACCCGCAGCTTCCAGAAGCGACCCTCGCCGTTGTCGACGGCCCACAGGAACGTCCCGTCGGCGGTCTCCTGGGTGTCAAGCCCCGAGCTGTCTTCGAGGAACATCGGGGCCGTGTCGATGGCGGTGGCGTCCGGCGAGCCGGGCCAGGCGGCGGTCTCCAGGGGCGGCTGCTCCGTCCCGCCGTCGTCACCCGTCACGCACTGATTCGCCGCGCCGGGCGTGGGATGCGCCAGCACAAACGGCCCGGTACCGAGTTCGCACCGCGCGAGCGTCGCCTTGGCGGCGTCGCCATCGAGCGTGGCGTGCGCGGTCCAGGCCCCGGTGTCGTCGAGGAGCACGCCCGCCGGGTCGAACAGGCGAATCTGATCGGCGCTCCCGATCCCGATCGCCTCGGGGAACAGTCCGGTCCCCGCCCCGATCACGCCGTGGGAGGTCTCGTCCACGACGAGATACGCTCCCGCCGCGATTGTGCTCCCGGCCGGGAACTTCCAGCTGTGATCGTCAGAGTTGTCGCGCAGCTCGAAGCCGGAGATATCGAGCGCCTCGGTGCCCGTGTTCACGAGTTCGACCCAGTCCGCGGGCTGGGAGTCCACCTCGCTCAGACGCAGCGCCGATTCCGGCGTCGCCGGATCGGCGAAGGTGTTCGGTGCGCCCTTGGTGGGACCGCTCGTGTCGCGCCAGTCGCCGTCCGCCGTGCGGCCGAGCGTGGTCGCGGCGTGCCGCGACCAGGTCACCTCTTCGACAAGCGCGCCCGCGGCGTCGAACAGTCGCACCCGGTCGTCCTTCCCGAGGCCGAAGTCGAAGTGTCCCGCCCCGGATTTCTGCACCTCGTCAAACACCACATACGCGCCGGGGGCCACGACCGTCCCCGCGGGTATGGCGAAACTGTGGCTGTCGTCGCTGTCGCGCAGGACCGCCCCCGAGAGATCGACGGGACTCGATCCCGCGTTGAACAGCTCGATCCAATCGCCCGGCTCCCCGCCGTTCGATTCGATTTCCGAGAGCTGGATGCCGGCGAGGCCGACCGGGGCGACCGCGACGGCGGCGGCCACCGGGCCGAGGGCCAGGCAGCTCGCGCCGAGCGCGCCAGCGGCGAGAACAGCGAGTGGGCGGTGAGATCTCAAGTGTGGCTCCTTCGCGGCGAGTGGATGTCTCCATCGCACCAGCCGCGGGTAGCCGGAAACCGACGCGCGGGTAACGCGCGGGTAACGCGGACCCGAAGGTTCCCCGCGTCACCCGCGCGATGCGCCGCGGTCTACTGCTGAGCGCTGAGCTTCTCCATGAGTCCCGGGGCCCGGCGATCGTACAGTGTGCCGCCCCAGCGCACGCCGATCCAGCACACGGCTGCGCCCCAGACGAGCCCGACGCCGAAGGTCAGCCACACCCACAGCGGGTCGCCCGTGATGCCCGCGGCGATCGTCAGTGCGGCGACCGGGAGGGTGAGCACGAACAAGGAGCCAAAGTTCGCCGCGGTCCCCACGAGGCTGAGCACCGCGGCGCCCGGCTTCGACACAAACGGGTTCTCCCCGGATTGCGGGACGGGCATGACGAACAGGGCGGAGCTCACGCTCGCGATTCCGAGCCCGCTCAGGAGCACCGCACCCGCGAGGCCGAGCAGCGTCGGCAGCTGATCCAGCCGGCCGACGATCACGCTCGTGACCACCGCGACGAGGATCACGAGCGGGGCGGACACCAGGCCCGTCGCCCAGGCACGGCCGATCCGGTCGTCGATCCCGCGGACCCCGCGGAGCAGGTGGGTGCTGAACGCCGTGCCGTCGTACGAGAGGTCCGTGAAGGTGGTGAGAGAGATCATCGCCGCGACAAAAATCGTCGAGGCCGGGAGCATGATGGGCTGTTCGGTGCTCCCCGCGAGGAAACCGAACACGACCGGCATGACCAGGACCACGATGAGGCTCTGCAGGTACCGCGGGTCGCGGATCCAGTAGGTGAATGAGCGAGCTGCGATCGCGCCCCGCGGCGTCGCCGGGAAACGCCCGAACCAGCCCGTGCCCGCCTTGCCCTTGGCCTGGGAACCGCCAGCGAAGGTCCCGAAGTTGGCGAGGTACAGGCCGCGCCAGCCGAAGAACAGCGCGGCCACCGTCGCGAGCGCAATGAGCAGCTTCAGCGCCGCGATTCCCCAGTTCCCGGCGGCGACCTCGACCGGAACCGACCACACGGCCCCGAGCGGCGTCCAGCCGAGAACCTGGGCAAAGCCCGGCAGCTGTTCGCTGAACGTCGTCACGCCCGATCCGATCCCCGCGAGCAGCGGGCCGGCGAGCACCAGCAGGAGCAGCAGGAGCCCGCCGATGATCTCCCGGAACCGGCGGTTCGCGGCGGCTCGGGTCATCAGCGTCATGACGAGCTGGCAGGCGAGCACGCAGGTCACCGCGGCGAGCGGTGCGAGGACGACCGCGACCACCGCGGCACCGGGGGCGCGCAGCCAGGCGAGTGCCGTGGCGGCCGACACCAGCATCGTCACGATCCCGGGCACTCCGAACAGGCTCGCCACCGCGATTCCCGCGACCTGCGTGCCCGGACTCATCGGGAACATCACGAGCCGCGCCGGATCGAGGGTGCGATCCATGCCCGAAACGAGGATCGGGCCGATCATCCACCCGAGGACCAGCGCGGAGCCGCCCAGCACGAGCGCGGTGCGAGCGAGCCCCGGGTCCGCCCACGACAGGGCCACGAGCCCCGTCACGGCGAGCGCGAGCAGGCCGAGTCCGTAGAGCGCGCCGATGATCGCACCCACCAGCTGCCAGGGGTGACGGCTCAGGGTGTTCCACAGCACGCGGAAGCGGAGCGCCACCATGACGCGGATCCGCGCCACGGGCCCGCTCCGCGCCGCGGACACGGCATCGGGATGCGGCGGGAGGACACTCACCGGGGTCAGCCCTGGTTCAGCCACGACGGCCCCTCCAGGTGCTGACGGCCGCCGACGAGCTCGACGAAGCGTTCCTCGAGGGTGGAGGCCCCGCGGACTTCGGCCACCGTGCCGGCGGCCAGCACGCGGCCCTGGGCGATCACCGCGACGTGATCACAGATCCGCTCCACGAGGTCCATCGAGTGGCTCGACACGATGACGGTGCCACCGCCGCGCTGGAAGCCCTGCAGGATATCGCGGATATTGGCTGCCGACACCGGATCGACCGACTCGAACGGTTCGTCCAGCACGAGCAGCCGGGGCGCGTGCACCAGCGCGCACGCGAGCGCGATCTTCTTGGTCATGCCCGCCGAATAGTCGACCACGAGCGTGGTGCCCGCGGACTTCAGATCCAGCATGTCCAACAGATCCGAGCAGCGGCGGGCCACCGTCTCCGCGTCGAGCCCGGCGAGCAGGCCGTTGTAGGTAATGAGCTGCTCGCCCGTGAGGCGGTCGAACAGCTTCACCCCGTCGGCGAGCACGCCGACGAGCTGCTTCGCCTCCTGCGGCCGTTCCCAGACGTCGATCCCGGAGATCAGCGCCTGGCCGAACTCGGGGCGCAACAGCCCCGTGGCCATCGAGAGGGTGGTGGTCTTGCCGGCCCCGTTCGGGCCGACCAGGCCGTAACACGATCCGGAGGGGATCGTCAGCGAGATCCCGTTGACGGCGATCTTCTCACCGAATCGCTTGGCAAGGCCACGCAGTTCGAGCGCGGGAGGGAGAGGTGCGGAGTCCATGATTCCACCCTACCGAGCCTGATCGGCCCGTCACCTCCCCCGCTCGGGGGAGATTTAGCGGTCGAGGTGCCGCTCGGGCGAGCCGATGTAGAGCTGCTGCGGCCGGCCGATCTTGGTCTGCGGATCCTCGCGCGCTTCACGCCACTGCGCGATCCAGCCGGGGAGCCGGCCGATCGCGAACAGCACGGTGAACATGCGGGTCGGGAAGCCCATCGCCTTGTAGATGACACCCGTGTAGAAGTCCACGTTCGGGTAGAGCTTGCGCTCCTTGAAGTAGTCGTCTTCGAGCGCGATCTGCTCAAGCTCGCGAGCGAGGCCGAGCAGCGGATCGTTCACGCCGAGCTCCGCGAGCACCTTGTCGGCGCTCTCGCGTACGATGCGTGCGCGCGGGTCGTAGTTCTTGTAGACGCGGTGTCCGAAGCCCATGAGCTTCACCCCGTCCTCCTTGCGCTTGACCTTCTCCACGAAGGTTTCCACGCTCTGGCCGGAGTCGCGGATCTGCGCGAGCATGTCGAGCACGGCCTCGTTCGCGCCGCCGTGCAGCGGGCCGGAGAGGGCGTTGATGCCGGCCGAGACCGAGGAGAACATGTTCGCGCCGGTGGAACCGACGAGGCGCACCGTCGAGGTGGAGGCGTTCTGCTCGTGGTCGGCGTGCAGGATGAGGAGCTTGTCGAGCGCGTCGACGAGCACCGGGTTCATCTCGTACTTCTCGGCCTTGTTTCCGAAGTTCAGGCGGAGGAAGTTCTCGACGAAGTTCAGGTTGTTGTCCGGGTACAGGAACGCCTGACCCACGGACTTCTTGTGCGCGTAGGCCGCGAGCACCGGAAGCTTCGCCAGCAGGCGGATCGTGTTGACCTCGACGAACTTCGGATCGGTCGTGTCGAGCGAGCTCTCGTAGTAGGTCGACATCGTCTGCAGGCCGCCGGAGAGCACCGCCATGGGGTGCGCCGTGTGCGGCACGCCCTCGAAGTAGTAGCGCATGTCCTCGTGGAGCAGCGTGTGGCGCCGGATCTCCTCGTCAAAGGCACCGAGCTGGTCGGCAGTGGGGAGCTCACCGTAGATCAGGAGGTAGGCAACCTCAAGGAACGTGGAGCTCCGCGCGAGCTCCTCGATCGGGTAGCCGCGGTAGCGCAGAATGCCCTCATCGCCATCGATGTAGGTAATCGACGACTTCGTCGATGCGGTGTTCACAAAGCCGTAGTCCAGCGCGGTGTACCCGCTCTGCTTCGTCAGCGTGCTGACGTCGATCGCGGCGTGGCCGGAGGCTGCCTCACGGATGGGGAACTCGGCGGAGCCACCCGGGAACGTGAGTTTCGCAGTGGCCGCGTTCTGGCCCTGAGTCGATTCGGTCACGTCGTCTCCTCGTGGGGTCTCAATACTGACTGGGCATCGGGTACGACGCCGTTGTTCACCACCTTATCGGCTCCTCAGGACGCCGAGCACCCCCGGGTGGTTCGCGAGGGCGCTCCTGAGAATATATCTCGACGTCGAGCAAAAAGTCGATTCGTGAGGGGATCAGGCACGGGATTGCGGATCCTGCGAGAGATCCGCGATCCCGCGCAGGATCCTCAGGCGAGTCACGAAGATTCGCGCAACCGCCGTGCTGCCGTCGCAATATCTGCGTCGCTCGCGGTGAGCGCAAGACGCACGTGCTGCGGGGAATGCTCGCCGTAGAAGTGTCCCGGACCGACCACGATGCCGCGCGCCGCGAACTCGGCGACGCTGTCCCACGCGTCGACTCCGCGTGTCGCCCACAGGTACAGGCCCGCCTCACTCCCGGAGATCTCGTACCCGGCGGCTTCGAGTGCGGGGCGCAGGATCTCGCGCCGTGCGCGGTACCGCTCACGCTGTTCCGCCACGTGGGCCTCGTCCCGGAGCGCCACGATCATCGCGGCCTGCACCGGGGCGGGAAGCATGAGACCGGCGTGTTTGCGCACTGTGAGCAGGCGTTCCACGAGTTCCGGATCGCCCGCGAGGAAGGCCGCGCGGTATCCCGCGAGGTTCGACTGCTTGCTGAGCGAGTACACGCTGAGCACGCCGCGGTGATCGTCGCCGACGACCGCGGGGTCCAGAATCGAGGGGATCGCGGCGGTGTCCCAGGGCGCGTCCCAGCCAAACTCCGCGTAGCACTCGTCCCCCGCGATCACCGCGCCGAGTTCGCGGGCACGCGCGACGGCGGCCCGGAGCCGGTCGGTGCTGAGCACCCGGCCGTCGGGATTTGCGGGCGAGTTCAGCCACACCAGCCTCGTGTGCTCGGGCCACAGCGCCGGATCGTCCTCCGCGATCGCGTCCGCGCCGACCATCGCCGCGCCCATCGCGTAGCTCGGGTAGGCGATCCGCGGGAACACGACGGCCTCCCCCGCCCCGAGACCCAGCAGGAACGGCAGGAGCGCGACAAGTTCTTTGGATCCGACGGTCGGGAGCACCGCTTCCGGCGCGACCGTGACGCCGCGGCGGCGGCGGAACCACTCCGCGATGGCCTCCCGCAGGCGGGGGCTGCCCGCCGTTGCGGGGTACGCGTGTGCGTCGGTCGCCGCGGCGAGCGCCTCACGCACGCCCGCGGGGCTCGGGTCGACGGGTGAGCCGACCGAGAGGTTCACGGCCCCGTCGGGGTGGCGTTCTGCCTCGGCCGCGAACGGCGCCATCGCGTCCCAGGGATAGTCCGGCAGCGCCGCGCGCATGCGCTTACTCGCCCTGCGGCGGGAGCGCCGCCACGATCGGGTGATCGAAGTCGTACACCCCGGTCTTTGCCGCTCCGCCCGGGGAGCCGATCTCCACGAAGAAGTCCACGTTGGCCGTGTAGTAGTCGGCCCACTCGCTCGGCAGGTCGTCCTCGTAGTAGATGGCCTCGACGGGGCAGACGGGCTCGCACGCACCGCAGTCGACGCACTCGTCCGGGTGGATGTAGAGCATCCGGTCGCCCTCGTAGATGCAATCCACGGGGCACTCATCCACACAGGCGCGATCCTTCACGTCCACGCACGGAAGCGCGATCACATAGGTCACGACGCCCACCTTTCACTCAGCACAACGGATACATTTCAGTCTAACGCCGCCACGCTGAGTGGCGTGCACGCCGGGAGGCCGTGCGTGGCCCGGGCCCGCGCCTCACCCGGATACCTCGCCCCCGTGCGCACCCCAGCCGAACGCGAGCGCCGTCCAGCCGAACGCGAGCGCCGTCCAGCAGGCGAGCAGCAGGATCGGCCCCGCGGCGAAGGACGCCCGGCCGCGACGGCGGGCCACCGCAGCGGCGAGCAGCAGGCCGAGCACCAGGGCGCCCAGATACGCGGTCGCGAGCAGCGCGGGATCGAGCGCCGCGACGGGGAACACGGTCAGCGGCACGAGTTTCAGGTCGCCCGCGCCGAGCGCGGCCGGGCGTGCCAGCCAGCCCAGCACCGCGGCCCCGAGCCCGCACCCCGTGACGGCGAGCGCGGCAAGCAGCCGGGAGCTTTGCCCGCTCACGAGCAGCGCCGCGACGCTCGGGACACCCACGGTGAGGCTCGCCCACCCCAGGACCGGGTTCGGCAGCCGGTGTGTTCGGAGATCCACGCGCGCGAGCCACACGCTCCACCCGCCGAGCAGCGTGACGGCGATGACGGCGAGCGCCGCAGCTGCGAGCGCCGCAGCTGCGAGCGCCGCACCGGAGAGCGACGCACCGGGGACTGATGCACCGGAGACCGATGCCGCCGGCGCGGCTCCCATCGTGCCGAATCTTGCGGCAGCACCCCGTGCAGGATCTCCCCATGCGGCAGCGCCCCATGCGCCGGCTCCTGCGAGGACAGCACCCGCGGCGATCCACCCCCGGTCCGCGACCGTGAGGGTCGCGGCCTCGGCGCGCAGACCGCGGGTGCCCGGAATCACGGCACGACTTCGGTGCCGATCCCCCGCTCGGTGAAGATCTCGAGCAGCACGGAGTGCGGCTCGCGCCCGTCGATGATGGCGGCCTTGGGGACGCCGCCGCGCACCGCGTCGAGGCAGGCGCGCATCTTCGGGATCATGCCGGATTCGAGCGTCGGGAGCAGCTCCTCCAGTTCGCTGGCCTCGATCGAGGACACCAGGGAGTCGCGATCCGGCCAGTTCGCGTAGAGCCCGGCCACGTCGGTGAGGATCACGAGCTTCTCGGCGCCCAGCGCGGCGGCGAGCGCCCCGGCCGCCGCGTCCGCGTTCACGTTCAGCGAGTCGCCGGGGCGATCCGCGTCGGGCGCGATCGAGGACACCACCGGGATCAACCCGGCCTCGAGGAGCGCGAGCACGGGTTCGACGCGCACGTCGACCACGTCGCCCACGAGGCCGAGGTCCACGACGGCGCCGTCCACGGTGATCGGGGGCCGACGGCGGCCCACAAACAGGCCGGCGTCCTCGCCCGTCGTGCCGGCCGCGAGCGGGCCGTGGGCGTTGATCTCGTCGACCAGCTCGGGGTTCACCTTGCCGGTCAGGACCATTCGCACCACTTCCATGGTTTCCGGGGTCGTGACGCGGTAGCCGCCCTGGAACTCGCTCTCGATCCCGAGGCGCTCGAGCATCGCGTTGATCTGCGGCCCGCCTCCGTGCACCACGACCGGGCGGATGCCGGTGTGGCGTAGGTAGACCACGTCCTCGGCGAAGGCGCGCAGCAGCGACTCGTCGATCATCGCGTTGCCGCCGAACTTGATCACCATGATGGCGTCGCGGAACTTCTTGAGCCAGGGCAGGGATTCGATCAGCACCTGCGCCTTCGCGGCGGCCCGGGTGTGGTCGAGGGTCTCAGTTGTCGTGGTCATGCAGCGTCCTTAGCTCGAGTACGCGCTGTTCTCGTGCACGTAGTCGTGCGTGAGGTCGTTGGTGCGGATCGTCGCGGTGTGCTCCCCGGCGAACAGTTCGATCTCGACGTGCGTGCGGCGCGGCGTCAGATCGCACTCCTCAACCGGGCGATCGGGCGCGCCCGCGTGGCAGAGCCGCACCCCGTTGAAGGAGACGTCGACCTGGTACGGGTCGAACGCGGCCTCGGTGGTGCCGATCGCGGCGAGCACGCGGCCCCAGTTCGGGTCGTTGCCGAAGATGGCGGCCTTGAACAGGTTGTTGCGTGCGACCGAGCGCCCCACGTCGACGGCGTCGGCGATGCTCGCAGCCCCGCGCACCTCAATGTCGATGTCGTGGCTCGCCCCTTCGGCGTCGGCCTGCAGCTGTGCGGCGAGGCTGTCGCACACCCCGGCAAGCGCCGCAGCGAACTCTGCTTCCTCGGGGGTGATCCCCGAGGCACCGCTCGACATGAGCGTGACCTGATCGTTGGTCGACATGCAGCCGTCGGAGTCGAGGCGGTCGAAGCTCGGCGCGGTGGCCGCGCGCAGCGCGCGATCGAGCGCGGCATCGTCGAGGGCGGCGTCGGTCGTGATGACAACGAGCATGGTCGCGAGCCCGGGCGCAAGCATGCCCGCCCCCTTGGCCATCGCTCCGATGCTCCAGCCGTCTCCCGCGTGCACGGCGGTCTTCTCGACGGAGTCGGTGGTGAGGATCGCGGCGGGCGCGGTCACGTCGGTATCGCTCAGTCGGGTCAGCAGTTCGGGCACGCCGCCGACGATCTTGTCACGAAAGCTCTGGTCGCCCGTGCCGATCAGGCCCGTGGAACACACCAGGATTTCTTCGGCTTCGCTCGGCAGGCCAGCCGCCGTCAGCCCAGTCGCCACGGCTTCCGCGGTGAGCCGGGTCGTGTCGTAGCCGAAGTCGCCGGTGAAGCAGTTCGCCCCGCCCGAGTTCAGGATGATCGCGCGCGCGGGGCCTTCCTGCACGACCTTGCGGCTCCACAGGATCGGATTCGCCTGCGCACGGTTGCTCGTGAACACCACCGCGCTCGCCGGGGCAGGCCCGTCGTTCACGACGAGGGCCAGATCCGGCTTCCCCGTGCTCTTCAGGCCGACGGCGATCCCCGCCGAGCGGAATCCTGCTGGGGTGGTGACGGTCACGATCTCTCCTTGCGCGTTCAGTGGTGCGGGTCTGTGGGGTGTGCGGGATGCGAGCGAGGCGCTACGGGGCGACGCCGTTCACGCTCAGCCCGGTCTGCTCGGGAAGGCCGAGCGCGATGTTTGCGGACTGAATTGCCGCGCCCGCGGTGCCCTTCGCGAGGTTGTCGAGCGCCGCGACGACCACGACGCGGTCCGCGGCCTCATCGATCGCGAGGCCCATCAGGCAGGTGTTGGCCCCCAAGGTATCCGCGGTGCGCGGGAACTCCCCCGCTGGTAGCACGTGCACGAAGCTCTCCCCCTCGTAGGCGCGCTCCCACGCGGCACGCACCTCCGCGGCGCTCACGCCGGGGACGAGCTTCGCCGTCGAGGTCGCGAGGATGCCGCGGCTCATGGGGACGAGCACCGGCGTGAAGCTGAGCGTGACCTCGCCGCGCGCGCCGGCCCGGCGGAGCGACTGCTGGATCTCGGGGATGTGGCGGTGTGTGCCGCCGACGGCGTACGGGTTTGCGGTCCCCATGAGCTCTGCGCCGAGGAGGTGGGTCTTCGCGGCTTTGCCCGCGCCGGAGGGCCCGACCGCAAGCACCGTCACGATGTCGTCCGGCTCGATCACCCCGGCTGCGATGCCGGGGGCGAGGGAGAGCGCCACCGTGGACGCGTTACACCCGGGGGCCGCGATCCGGGTCGCCCCGACGAGCGCGTCGCGCTGGCGATTTCCGCCCTCTGCTGTGGGGTCGGCGACGATCAGTTCGGGGACGCCGTACGTCCACGCTTCGTGGTGCTCGCCGCCGTAGAACGCCGCCCAGTCGGCGGCGTCGGTGAGCCGGTGGTCGGCCCCGCAGTCCACGGCGAGGCGCACGTCGGTGAGCTGCGCGGTGAGCGCGCCCGAAGCACCGTGCGGCAGCGCGAAGAACACGATGTCGTGGCCGTCGAGCACCTCGGCGGTGGTCTCCCCCAGCGTGAGGTGCGCGAGCGACCGCAGGTGCGGCTGCGTCGCGATGAGCGGCTGACCGGCGGTGGAGTGCCCCGTGACGGTGCGCACCTCGAATTCCGGGTGCCCGGCCAACAGCCGCAACAGCTCTCCTCCGGCGTATCCCGACGCCCCTGCAACCGCCACGCTGTACGTCATCGACGCTCCTTCCGCATGCCAACCCCTCTATTCTGGCACTTCGCCGGGCACGGCCGGGCCCGCCCTCCACAGGGCCGGGCCCGGTACTCCCCGAATTTCGAGCGGATGCCACGCTGTGAGCGACACCCGCGCGGCGGCTTAGCGATGCGTAAAGTTCGCGTCCCGCTTCTCCGCGAAGGCGCGCATGCCCTCCTTCTGATCCGCGGTGGCAAACGCTGCGGCGAACGCGAGGCGCTCAAAGCGCAGCCCCTCGGACAGCGGCATTTCCTGCGCCGCCTGCAGCGCGTCCTTCGCCGAATAGAGTGCCGGCAACGACTTCGCGGCGATGGTCGCCGCCGTCTGTTCGGCGTCGGCGAGCAACTCGTCGGCCGGCACGACGCGCGCCACGAGCCCGGAGCGCTCGGCCTCGTCCGCCCGCATCATGCGGCCGGTGAGCACCATCTCCGCGGCCTTCGCCTTCCCGATCGCGCGCGGAAGTCGCTGCGATCCCCCGAAGCCCGGAAGCACGCCCAGGTTGATCTCGGGCTGACCGAATTTCGCGGTGTCCGCCGCGAGGATGAAATCGCACATCATGGCCAGTTCGCAGCCACCGCCGAGCGCAAAGCCCGCGACCGCGGCGATCACCGGGGTCCGCATCCGCTCGAAGCCGCCCCAGCCCGGGAACGGGCCGCCCAGGAACATGTCGCTAAAACCGAGTTCCGCCATCTCCTTGATGTCGGCGCCCGCGGCGAATGCGCGCTCGGACCCCGTGATCACGATGCAGCCGATCTCGGGCGAGGCGTCGAACGCGAGCGATGCCTCGATCAGTTCGGTGACGAGCGTCGAGTTCAGCGCGTTCAGCGCCTCGGGCCGGTTCAGGGTGATCCACCCGACCCGGCCGCGCACCTCCGTCAGGATTGCCGTGTACTCGGGCTGTGCTGCGTCGCTCATGTGGGCCTCTCGCTCGGGGTGCAGGGTCATGGGGCGCTCGCGCAACCGCGCGCAAGGCTTCCCCTCACCCTAAGCCTCCCACCCCGCACCCCGCGCCGAAAGCGCGAAAACGCACCGCGCCACGGCCCGCGAGCGTGCGATCCCGCGCCCATCGCCTGCCCCACCTGCCACCGGCCACCTGCCACCGGCCACCGGGCTCACCAGCCCGGGGCCCCGCGCCCCGAGAACCACCGCCTGACCGAGTCACCCTGCACGACCCTTATGAGCGCGCCCGAGCCAAATTCCCGCGAAAATGGGTCGGTTTAGATAATTTGCCAGGGTTTCGGTGCGACATCCCGGCGGGACGCACCACCGCGGCACCCCGGCGGGACGCACCACCGCGACACCCCGCCTAGAGCTCCGCGATGATCAGCTTCTTCATCGTCAGCATGCGTTCGAAGGCGCCGGGGTGCTCCATCAGCTCCCCGATGTTCTCCGGGACGATCTGCCAGCTCACCCCGAAGCGGTCCGTGAGCCAGCCACACGCCTCCGCCTCCGGCACCGCCGACAGCGCGTCCCACAGCCGGTCGATCTCGGCCTGATCGGGGCACCGCACCTCGAGCGACATCCCGGGGGTGAACGTGAAGTCTTGCGGCACCCCGGAGTCCATCGCGGTGAACCACTGCGCGTCGGGCCCGGGACCCCCGACCCGAAACTCTCCGAACATGATCGATTCGGGGGTGGCCGGCCCGGTCTCCTGCCCGTAGGGCACACGCGTTCCCGGCGCGGCGTCCGCGAGTACTTCCGTGTAGAACGCCACCGCCTCGCTCGCCCGATTCTGCGCGGCACCGCCGAACATCAGGCTCGGCATGACGAACGGTCGCGGGTCCCCCTCGGGGTTCGTGAGGATGAGCTGCCAGCTCACCCCGTAGCGGTCCTCCACCCAGCCGTAGCACGGGCTGAACGGATATTCCGCGAGCGGCATGAGCACGCGCCCGCCCGCGCTGAGCGCGGCCCAGCTGCGCTCGAGCGCGGCGCGCGCCGCGGCGGCCTGCGCCGCGTCGTCTCCGGCGTCGGCGAAGAAGAGCGGATCGAAGTTCAGCATGAGCGAGAGCGCGGGATTCGGCCGGAACTCCCCGCCCGCGTTGATCAGCACGAGCCGGGTCCCCCAGACGTCCACGGCGACCGTGAGCGGCTCACCCGCGAACGGTTCTTGAAAGTCGAGCAGCCCCGACATCGGGTAGCGCGACTCGATCTCGAAGCTCGTGTGCGGCAGCGCGGCAGCGTAGAACGCGCCCGCCTCGGCCGCGGTGCCGACGCACCAGATGTTGGGCACGATGCGTTGCAGCGTCGGTGCTGTCGGTTGCGTCGTCGGTGCCATGGTCCTCATCCCCTCACCCGCACGCGGGCCGGATCGGCCCGCGCCTGGGGCAAGTATCCGCCCGCGGGGCGCGGATCACAACCGGGAGTTTTCCCCGAATACGGCGCAGGCCGACCCCAAGTGGGGCCGGCCTGCGCCGCGCGGAGTGCCGGATCAGTCGCGCAGCTTCGCGTCGAACGCGAGCTCGGCGGCGGCCACACCGGCGAGCTTCGCCTCGCTCGCCTCCTCGGCCTTCAGCGTGCGGTCCGCAGCGCGGAACCGGAGGGCGAAGGTCAGAGCTTTCTGTCCCTCGGGAATCCCGGTGCCGCGGTAGTCGTCCACGATCCGTGCCTGCTCGAGCAGTGCGCCCGCGCCGACCGTGACGACGGCGAGCACGTCACCGGCGGGCACCTCCGCGTCGACCACGAGGGTCAGATCCTGCGTGGCCGCCGGATAGGTGGAGAGCTGGTGCGTCTCCGGCTCGCGCGGGGCGAGCTCGATGAGCCGATCCAGGTCGAGCTCGAACGCCATCACCCGGCCGGGCAGGTGGCTGTCCGCGGCGAGTTCCGGCAGCAGCTCGCCGGCGACGCCCACGGGCTCCAGTCCGTCGTCCACGCGGATGCTCAGCTCGGCGGTGCGGCCCGGGTGGAAGGCGCGGTGCGCCCCCTGGGTGACCACGAGTTCCGCGGACACGGCCTCAGCGACCGTGCGTGCCGCGTCGAGCGCGTCGGCCCAGTCGAAGGCGCGCGGGGTTTCCCCCGCCTGCTTCGCGACGGCCTCGCCGAGGAGCAGGCCCGCGGCGCGGCGCGGCTGGGCCGGGACCGAGGCGTACAGCGCGTCAAGCGTCTCGGTGTCCGGCTTCTGCGCGAGCGGCGGGACGTCGGCGGTGCCGAGCCCGGCGGCCGGCACGAACACCGCGCCGAACTCCACGAGCGCGAGGTCGGTGAGCCCGCGTGACGCGTTGCGCCGCGCCGCGGTCACGAGTCCGGGCAGCAGCGAGCGCCGCATGAACGAGAATTCGCTGTCGAGCGCGTTCGCGAGCTTCACGGCGGGCACCGGGGCCCCCGCGGCCACGTGGCCGGGGCTCGCCACCTCCTGCGTGACCCCGTCGATCACGGGGGCGACGGGCTCCACGCCCGCGCCGAAGGCGTCGAGCTGCGCCTGGCTCACGAAGGGATAGCTCTGCACCTCGTCGAGGCCCGCGGCGGTGACGACGTTCGCGGCGCGGCGGCGCAGGCGCTGCGCGCGGGTGAGCCCGCGCCCGGGGGGCGCGACGGGCAGCACGGACGGGATGCGGTCGTAGCCGACGACGCGCGCGATCTCCTCGATCAGGTCGGCGGTGCGGCCGAGGTCGGAGCGCCAGCTCGGCGGGGTCACGATCAGCTCGGTGCCGGCGGCGTCCGCCTCCGTCACGGTGCAGCCGATCATCTCGACGGCGCCGCGCGCCTCCGCGTCGCTGTAGTCGGCGCCGGTGAGGCCGTTGACGCGTGCCAGCGGCAGGCGGACCTCGCTCGGGGTCCAGGGGGCCACGACCTCCGCGCCCAGCTCGTCCGCGGTGCCGCCGGCGAGCTCGACAAGCAGCTCCACCATGCGCTGCGCGGCCGCGCGGGCCACGAGCGGGTCGACGCCGCGCTCGAAGCGCTTGGAGGCCTCGCTCGAGAGCTTGTGGCGGCGCGCGGTGCGCGCGATCGACACCGGGTCGAAGGTCGCCGCTTCCACCAGCACGTCGGTCGTCGACTCGTCGGCCTTCGTCGATTCCCCGCCCATGACGCCGGCGAGGCCGATCGCGCCGGACTCGTCGGCGATCACGAGGTCCTCGGGGTGCAGCGTGCGCTCCTGGCCGTCAAGGGTGACGAGCGTCTCCCCCGCCGCCGCGCGACGCACCGTGATCCCGCCGTTCAGCTTCGCGAGGTCGTAGGCGTGCAGCGGCTGGCCGAGCTCGAGCATCACGTAGTTCGAGATGTCGACCTCGAGCGACAGGCTGCGGATCCCCGCGAGCTGCAGCCGGGCCACCATCCAGGCCGGGGTCGGCCGCGACTGGTCGATCCCGCGCACCGTGCGCGCGACGAAGCCCGTGGCACCGGCGCGCTCGCGGATCGGGGCCTGATCGTCCAGGGTGACCGGGAAACCGGTCCCCGCCACCGGGGTGACCGCGAATGCCGGATCGCGGAACGCGGCCCCCGTCGCGTGCGACAGCTCGCGGGCGACGCCACGGATCGAGAACGCGTAGCCGCGGTCCGGGGTGACATTGATCTCCACCGCGGTCTGGTCGAGCCCGAGCAGCGCCTTCGCGTCCGCGCCGGCGGGGGCGTCGATGCCGAGGCGCGAGAGCACGATGATGCCGTCGTGGTCGTCACCGAGCGTGAGTTCCCGCGCGGAGGCGATCATGCCGTCCGACACGTGACCGTAGGTCTTGCGGGCCGAGATCTCGAAGCCGCCCGGCAGCACCGCGCCCGGCAGGCTCACGACGACACGATCGCCCGCGTCGAAGTTGTGCGCACCGCAGACGATGCCGCGCACGTCGGCACCGCCGTCGGCGGCGAGCTCCCCCTCGGGGGCGACGCGCACCTGGCACCAGTTCACGGTCTTGCCGTTCGAGTGCTCCTCGGGTTCGCGGGACAGCACCTCGCCGACGACCACGGGCCCCGTGACGTCGAATCGGCGGATGTCCTCTTCCTCGAAGCCGACCCGGACGAGGTCCGCGTGGACCTGCTCCGGGGTGACCGCTGCGGGCAGCTCGACGTATTCGCCGAGCCAGCTGAGTGGAACGCGCATTAGACCAGTCCTCCGAACTGACGGTTGAAGCGGACGTCGCCCTCCACCATGTCTCTCATGTCATTAATGTCGTGGCGGAACTGCAGCGTGCGCTCCAGCCCCATGCCGAAGGCGAATCCCTGGAACTCGTCCGGGTCGATTCCGGCCGCGGCGAGCAGCTTCGGATCGACCATGCCGCACCCGCCCCATTCGACCCAGCGCGCCCCGCCCTTGGCGTTCGGCTGCCACACGTCCATCTCGGCCGAGGGCTCGGTGAACGGGAAGAAGTTGGGGCGGAGCCGGATCTTGGCCTCCGCGCCGAACATCTGGCGCGCGAAGTGCTCGAGCGTGCCGCGCAGGTGCGCCATCGTCAGGCCGCGGTCGATCGCGATGCCCTCGATCTGGTGGAACACGGGGGTGTGCGTGGCGTCGAGCTCGTCCGTGCGGTAAACGCGGCCCGGTGCCACGACGTACACGGGGAGTTCGCGCTCGAGCAGCGAGCGGATCTGCACCGGCGACGTATGGGTGCGCAGCAGCAGGTGCCGGTCGGCGGGCTCGACGAAGAACGTGTCCTGCATCGCGCGAGCCGGGTGGTCGGGATCGAAGCCGAGCGCGTCAAAGTTGAACCACTCGTGCTCGATCTCGGGCCCCTCGGCAACCTCCCAGCCCATGCCGATGAAGATGTCGGACGCCTCGTCCTGCAGCTGCGCGAGCGGGTGCCGCGACCCGGCGTGCCGGCGCGTGGGGGCGGCGGTCACGTCGACGGTCTCGGCGACGAGCCGCGCGGCCGCTTCGAGCTCCACGAGCTCGGCCTCGCGCGCCCTAAAAGCGCCCTCAACCCGGCCGCGAGCCTGCCCCATGAGCTTGCCGGTTGCGGCCTTCTCGTCCTTGGGCACCTCGCGCATTCGCGCGTTGAGCTGGGCGATGGCAGAGCCATCGCCGGCGTGCTCGGTGCGCGCGGCTTTCAGTGCGGCAACCGATTCGGCTGCGGTGAATGCGGCGAGCGCCGCCGCGACGGCCGCGTCGGCGGCTTCCTGGGTGATCGGATTGAGGTCAGACACGGGTGTTGAGTCTACCCTGTGTGCCGCCGCTCTGGCTCGGGTTCCAGCCACATCCGGGTAGCATGGGGCCATGCAGAGTTCGCGACACGCAGCGCGCGCTCGCCCGGCGATCCGGGTGAGCCGCGGTGCCCGCGTTCTCAGGGGGGCTGCGGGGGCGCTCGTCGCGACGCTGCTTGCCGCGGCCTCGCACGGGATCGCGGGCGGCGTCATCACCTGGGCCTCGGTCGTCGCGACCGTGATCTTCACGCTGCCGTTGTGCGTCGCGCTCGCCGGGCGCGTGGGTTCGCTGTGGCGGCTGAGCGTCGCCGTCGCCGCGTCGCAGTTCGTCTATCACTGGACCTTTGCGGGGCTGGGGCTCACGAGCGGCGCGGCCGCCGGCACCCCGATGGCCTCCCCGCACGCCGCCCACCTCGCGGCGATCCAATCGTTTGCACCGGATCTGGCGTCGGCCGGGGCCGCCGATGCCTCCATGTGGTTCTGGCACGCGGTCGCCGCGGCGCTCACGATCGGGCTTCTGGCGCGCGGCGAGCGGGCGGGCAGCGCGCTGCTCCGCACCCTCCTTCGGGCCCTGCCGGTTGCGGTCGTGCGGACCCCGCTCCCCGCGCCTCGTCCCGCGCTGCAGCTCGCGGCACCGCGCTTCCCCCTGCGCGATCAGCTCTTCTCCTCGGCAGCGATCACGCACCGCGGCCCGCCCTGCGCGGTCTGATCCAGTTTCTTCTCCATTTCTCCTCGGCTCGGGATCACGCGGCAACCGCCGCCTGGCGAGCCCTCATTCCGGCGACCCCGCCGAAGGAAAGCAGACCGCTATGTCCCGTCCGAACACCCGCTCCCTGACCCCGCTTGATTCCGCCCGCGCCCGCGTGCGCACGGCCACGCGTCGCACGCACGGTGCCGCTGCGGCGGTGCTGCTGCTCGCCGGCGCGTCCCTGTTCGGGGTCGCTTCCCCGGCACTCGCGCATGACGAGCTCATCAACACCACCGTCGTGGCGAATGAGGCCTCGGGCGAGGCGCAGGCGTTCCAGCTGACGTTCAGCAACAGCATCATCGAGGTCGGCACCGAGATCCTGGTGACGGGACCCGACGGCGAGGATGCGGCGGACGGCGGCCCGGAGATCGAGGGACCGAAGGTCACGCAGGCCCTCGCGGCGGATCTCGCCCCCGGCGACTACGCCGCGGCCTGGCGCGTGGTGTCGAGCGACGGCCACCCCATCGAGGGCGTCTTCGGGATCGCGATCGCTGCGGACGGGAGCGGCGAGATCGTCGCCGCCCCCACCCCCTCGGGCACCACATCGGAGACAGAAACTGAGATCACGGCCGAGGGCGATTCCGCGCCGGCCGAGGAGTCCGACGGCCTGCCCGTCGGCGCGATCATCGCGATCGCGGTCGGCGGGGTTGCGGTCGTCGCCGGCGGCGTCACCGCCGCGATCGTCGCGAATCGCCGACGCGCACAGGGCATGGCCGCCGACGCGGCACCCGGCGCGGACTCCTGATCCACCGAGATTTCACTGACACACACTTGCTGAAAGGCACACTCTGATGAACCAGATTTTTGCACGCCCCACCCCCGCACGCCGGGTCCTCGCGATCTCCGGGGCCGCGCTCGCGGCGACGCTCCTGTTGAGCGGCTGCTCCAGCGCTCCGGCCGCATCCGATCCGAAGGCTTCGGCGGAGACCGCGACGGATGCGACGGCGGCCTTCGAGCTCGCCGACGGCTGGGCCAAGGCGGGCGACGGGATGACCGGCGTGTTCGGATCGCTCACGAACTCCGGCGACGAGGATCTCACCCTCGTCAGCGTGGCGAGCCCGGCGGCCGGGATGATCGAGCTGCACGAGACGGTCACCACCGGCGCGAACGCCACCATGCGCGAGAAGGAGGGCGGCTTTGTGATCCCGGCCGGCGGATCCTATGAGCTCGAGCCGGGCGGCGACCACATCATGTTCATGGACCTCGCGCAGCCCCTGCTCGCCGGCGACGAGGTGAAGCTCACACTCACCTTCGCCGATGGGTCCACCGTGAAGACCAGCGTGCTCGTGAAGGACTACGAGGGCGCGCAGGAGAACTACGAGGATGTCGAGGGCATGGACCACGGCGACATGGAGGGCATGGACCACGGCGACACGGACCAGAGCGACACCGACGCGGGGGCGTCACATGCCGAGCATGCCGGATAGCACCCTCGACGCTCGCACGCCGCCGGAGGCCCGCGACGCGCGGCGCTTCGGGCGGCGTGCCCTGCTCACCGGGGGTGCCGCGGGTGCCGGAATCGGGGCCGCGCTCGGCCTCGGTGCGGCGCTCGGGATCCCCGCGCTCCGTGATTCCGCGGGTGCCACGGCCGAGGCCGTCGCGTTCGGGGGCGAGACGCTGCCGTGCCACGGCGCGCACCAGGCCGGGGTGACCACCCCGCCAACCGCGCACCAGCGCTACGTCGCCTACACGCTGAAGCCGGAGACCGACCGGGCCGGCCTCGTCCGGATGTTCCGGATTCTGACGGGCGACGTCGAGGGGCTCACCTCGGGGGTCGCTCCCCTCGCGGATTCCGAGCCGGAGCTCGCCGCGCGCCCGTCTCGGCTCACCGTCACCGTGGGCGTGGGTCCCGGCCTGGTTGATCGCGTCGATCCGGCGCTCCGGCCCGAGTGGCTTGCACCGCTGCCGAAGTTCAGCCTCGATCAGCTCGATGGGCGGCATGACGGGGGCGATCTGCTGATCCTGCTCCAGGCAGACGATCCGCTCCCGATCGCGCACGCCGCCCGCATGCTGCACCGGGATCTTCGGAGCTTCGCGGATCACGCCTGGACGCAGCAGGGGTTCCGGCAGGCGCGAGCGTCCGAGCCTGACGGCACCACCATGCGCAACCTCATGGGGCAGGTTGACGGCACCATCAATCCCGACCCCGCCGACGAGGACTTCTCCGAACTCGTGTGGGTACAGGCATCGGATGCTCGGCCGGCGGCGACCGCCTGGCTCACCGGTGGGAGCGCGCTCGTGCTGCGCCGGATCCGGATGGAGCTCGACACCTGGGATCGTGTGGATCGGCCGGGCCGCGAGCAGACCATCGGGCGCACGCTCGCCGATGGGGCACCGCTCACGGGCGGAACCGAGCACACGCCCGTGGACTACGAGGCGAAGAACGAGATCGGTTTGCCGGTCATTCCGAGCTACGCGCACATTCGGCGCGCGCGCTCGGAGGACCCCTCCGAGCGGATCTTCCGCCGCGCGGTGAACTACGACGAGGGCGGCGAATCCGGCCTCCTCTTCGCCTGCTACCAGCGCAACCCGCTGCGGCAGTTCGTCCCGATTCAGCAGCGACTCGACGAGCTCGACCTGCTCAACGAGTGGGTGACCCACACCGGCTCGGCCGTGTTTGCGATCCTGCCCGGATTCCGGGACGGGCAACTCCTCGGGGGCACGCTCCTGGGAGAGACGCCGAGCGCCGGGTAGCTCCGCGGCGCACTGAGGGGTCGCTGTGAGGCGGCGGCGAGACCTAGCGTCCTGCCGCCGCCTCCGTCGTATCGTAGGCGTCACGGTGCGCGACGATGTCGGCCTGGTGCGTGCTCGCCCACTCGGCGATCGCCATCACCGGCCCCACGAGCGTGCGACCGAGCTGCGTCGCCCGGTATTCGACCCGCGGCGGAATCTCCGCGTACACGGTGCGCTCCACCAGCCCGTCGCGTTCGAGTTGGCGGAGCGTGAACGTGAGCATGCGTGCGGAGATCCCGGGGGTCATCCGCTTGAGCTCGGTGAACCGATACGGCCCCTCCTGCAGCATGCCGATGAGCATCATGCTCCACTTGTCCCCCACGCGACTCAGGATGGACCGGAACACCTCGGCCTCGGCCCCGTCCACGTCGCAGATGTGCTGCATATTCGGCTCGTCGCCGGCGGGTGCGACGGAAGCAACGGGGGCCGGGGGCCCGGACGGGAGGACGTCTGCGCGCATACGGGGATTCCTTTCCACTCCTGAGTGCGGCCGGGGGTCGTTACACGGAGGTAACTCAGTCACGTTGCGGTGCCTGCCCCCTCATGCTTGATACTTACTCACTGTACCTCAGTTACCGTTAGTTACTCTAGGAGTTCACGCCATGCTTGCCCTGACCATCACCACGTGGGTCCTCTCCGGAATCCTTGCGTTCATGTTCCTCATGGCCGGGGGCATGAAGCTCGCAAAGCCCCACGCCGAGATGCCCATGCCCACGCTGCAGGTGCTCTCGCCCGGTCGGGTGAAGTTCATCGGGGCCGCGGAGGTCCTCGGCGTCGTCGGCGTCATTGTCCCGCCGCTGCTCGGGATCGCGCCGATCCTGGCCCCCATCGCGGCCGTGGGCCTCGCGATCATCCAGATCCTCGCCGTGTCCGCTCACCGCCGCCTGAACGAGCCGTTCATCATGAACATCGTGCTCGCCGTGCTTGCCGTCGCGGTGGCGGTGCTCTCGACGCTCACCTTTGTCGGGGTGCAGCTGTGACCTCTCCCGATACCCACACCACGCCCGACACCGCGCCCGTCGCCGGGGCGGCACCGGCCCCCGGGAGCACGCGCGCGATCTGGCTGATGCTCGGCGCGGCGTTCGTCACGATCCTGAACGAAACCGTCATGGGCGTCGCGCTGCCCCACCTCACCGCGGATCTCGACATCACGCTCAGCGCCGCCCAGTGGACCACGACGGCGTTCATGCTCACGATGGCCGTGGTGATTCCCACGACCGGATACCTGCTCCAGCGCTTCACGACGCGGCAGATCTTCACGATCGCGATGACGCTGTTCACCGCGGGGACGCTCCTCGGCGCGATCTCCCCGACCTTCCCGGTCCTGCTCGGTGCCCGCATCGTACAGGCTGCGGGGACGGCGATGATGATGCCGATGCTGATGACCGCCATCATGACCCTGATCCCCGCGGCCTCACGCGGACGCTTCATGGGTCGGATCACGATCGTCATGGCGGTCGCCCCCGCGCTCGGCCCGACGGTATCCGGCCTGATCCTGAACGCGTTCTCCTGGCGCGCACTGTTCTGGTTCGTGCTCCCCATCGGCGGCTTCATGCTGATCCTTGGCCTGCTCCAGCTGCGCAACGTCGGCGAGACCCGCGCGACGCCGCTCGACCTGCTCTCGGTCCCGCTTTCGGCGCTCGGCTTCGGCGGACTGGTGTACGGGTTCTCGACGATCGGGGCCGGCGGCGAGGGCCAGCTCACCACCGGGATCATCACCCTGATCGTGGGCGCGGCCGCCCTCGCACTGTTCGTGTGGCGGCAGATCGTGCTGCAGCGCGACGATCGTGCGCTGCTCGATCTTCGGGTGTTCCAGTCGCGGTCCTTCGCGCTGGCCGTCGCGCTCGTGGTCGTGATGATGGCGGCGATGTTCGGCACGCTGATCCTGCTCCCCGTCTACCTCCAGAACGTGCTCCTGCTCGATCCCGTCACGACGGGGCTGCTGATGCTGCCGGGCGGACTCATCATGGGCCTCATCGCCCCGCTGATCGGCCGCCTCTTCGATCGCTTCGGGCCGCGACCGCTCGTGATCCCCGGGGCGATCGTCGCGAGCGCCGCCCTGTGGTCGATGACGTTGCTCTCTGAGCACACGGCCCCGGTGGCGGTGATGCTCGGCCACGTCGCGCTCTCGCTCGGCCTGGCGATGATGATGACCCCGCTGCTCACCTCGGCCCTCGGCTCGCTTCCCGCACCCCTGTACTCCCACGGCTCCGCCACCGTGGGGGCGATCCAGCAGCTCGCGGGCGCGATCGGCACGGCGCTCTTCGTCACCGTGCTCGGCATTCGCTCGGCCTCCGCGGCGGCCGCCGGTGCCACGGAGGTCGCCGCCTCCGCGGACGGGATCGCGTTCGCGTTCACCGTGGGCGCGGCGCTCTCGCTGCTGACCGTCGTCGGCACCTGGTTCGTGCGCCGGCCCGCCGCGCACTGACGCGACACCGCACGACCACGAGGCCCGTGCCCCCATGGATGGGGCACGGGCCTCGTGGGTGATTCCCGTAAGTTAGACGGCGCTCAGGTGCGCTGCCGCGAGCCGCTCGCGAATCTCCGGCGCCGTGAACGAGCCCGCAAAGATCTCCGACCCGGGTTCGAGCGCCGCCCCCAGCCGCAGCGGGGTGCTCGCGATCACGTCGAAGCCGAAGCTCGACACGAGATCCGCCGCGTGCTGCGCCGCGGCCGCGTCGTCGGACACGGCCGCCAGGCCACGGCGATCCGGCGCGCCCTCCGGCCGCGCGTCGTCTTCCATCTCGTGATACCCGATGTGATTCAGCGCCTTCACGACCCGCGATGCGGCGAGGTGACGGGCCACGACGGTGCTCGTGTCCGAGGCGCCGTCGAACACGGCGGGCAGCGCCCCATCGGTGGGTGCCCAGTGATTCATCGCGTCGATCACCGTATGGCCCGCGAGCAGCTCCGGGGACAGCGTCTCGAGCTTGGGGAGCGGGATCGCGAGGATCACGATCTCCGCGTCTCGCACCGCCTCCGCGGCCGCAGCCACGCGCACCCCCGGCGCCATCACCTCGACGATGAACTGCACGGGTGCCGGATCGCCCGATCCGGCGATGGTCACGTCGTGGCCCGCTGCGTGCGCCGCACGGGCAATCGCGGTGCCCACTTTCCCGACGCCCAGAATGGCGACGCGGCTCATTCCCCGGCCTCCGCCGCCGCACCGGCGACGCGCGCGTCGAGCGGGTTCGGGACCACCTCGGGCTCCGGCCCGAGTTCGGCGTCGACGAGCGGCTTGACCCGGGTGCCGAGCAGTTCGATCGACCGCAACAGGTCCCGTTGCGGCAGCCCCAGGAAGTCCATCTGGAAGAACTGGCGCATGTGACCCATCGCCCCGTGCAGGCGAATGATGCGCTCCGCAATCTGCTCGGGTCCACCGATGAACAGCGCGCCGTGCTCCGCGTCAATGTCGTAGTGCGCGCGCTGGGGTGGCGCGAAGCCGCGTCGCTTGCCAATGTCCGCCATGCCTCGGTACCAGGTCGGCCAGAAGGTATCGCGCGCGGACTGATCAGTGTCGCCGATGAAGCCCGGGTTCCCCACCGAGATCTGCGGGAGCCGTTCCGTCGCGGGGCCGGCCGCCCAGGCCCGCCGGTAGAGGTCAGCGAGCGCCCGGAAGCGCACTGGGTCGCCGCCGATGATGCCGTAGGACACCGGGAGTTGCAGCTGACCGGCGCGCACGGTCGAGTTCGGGCTGCCGCCGGTGCCGAGCCAGATCGGGAGCTCGCCACGGTCGGGCCGGGGCACCACGAGCTCGTCGTTCAGCGCGGCGCGCATGGTACCGGACCAGCTCACCCGCGGACCCGCGTTGAGCGCGAGCAGCAGCTCCAGCTTTTCGGCGTAGAGCGTGTCGTAGTCCTCGAGCTTGTAGCCGAACAGCGGGTAGGACTCGATCGAGGATCCCCGCCCCGCCGTGATCTCGGCCCGGCCGTTCGAGAGGGCGTCGAGCGTCGCGAACTGCTGAAACACCCGGACCGGGTCCTCGGTGCTGAGCACCGTCACGGCGCTGCCGAGCCGGATCCGCTTCGTCCGCGCGGCCGCGGCGGCGAAGATCACGGCGGCGGCCGATGCGGGCATCTCCTCGGTGTGATGCTCGCCGATGCCGAAGAACTCGAGGCCCACCTGGTCGGCGAGCTCGATTGCCTCCAGAAGGTCGCGCTGAGCCTGTGCGGTGCTCACAAGCTTCCCGGTCGCGGGATCGGTGGCCTGGTTGCCAAAACTATAGACGCCGAGCTGCATGTGCTGGATCCTCCATCTCGTGTGTGGTGTCTCCACTCTCCTCTCGAGGACACACTCGCTCAACTCACAGGTGAGCCACTTACTATTGGTAAGCATGAGCACCGCGACCACCGCCCCGCCGCATCCCACGCCGGACCCCGCACTCCCCCACGCGATCAACGAGGCGGAGTGCCGACTCTTCCGCGAGGCCGCCGAGCTCGCGGGCCGGAAGTGGACCGCGGCCGTGCTGCTCGCGCTCGCGCGCGGGGCACAGCGCTTCTCCGAACTCGCGAGCGGGATCGATGGCATCTCCGACCGCCTCCTCGCCGCACGCCTGCGCGAGCTGGAGGCGCAGGGGCTCGTCACCCGCACAGTGATCCCCAGCACCCCCGTGCAGATTCGCTACGGGCTGACGAGTTCCGGTGCCGAGCTGATCCGGATCTTGCACCCGCTCGTGCAGTGGGCGCGGCGTTCCGGGGCGGCGGTGCCGTCCGAGACCCCTAGCCCCGCTGGCTAAACGCGGTCTCGTAGATCAGCACGCTCGCGGCGGTCGCGAGGTTCAGCGACTCCGCCTGACCGAAGATCGGCAGCTTCAGCGAGCGGTCGGTGAGGCTGCGCTCGGCCTCAGACAGCCCCCGCGCCTCGTTGCCGAACACCCAGGCGACGGGTCCCGCGAGCACGCCCTCGGCCCGCGCCGCGAGCAGATCCGTGCCGCGCACATCGGCCGCGAGCGTGGTCAGTCCAGCGGCCCGCACTGCGGCCACGACCTCCGCAAGATCCGGGGCCACCACAACGGGGAGGTGGAACAGCGAGCCCGTCGTTGAGCGGACGACCTTCGGGTGGAACGGGTCGATGCTCTCCCCCGCAAACACCACCGCGTCGGCGCCGGCGGCATCGGCCGCCCGCAGCACCGCGCCCGCGTTCCCCGGATCCCGCACCTCGTGCATGATCACCACGAGGCGGGCGTCCGCACACGCGTCCGCGAGTGGCGTCTGCCAGGTCCGGGCCACCGCCACGACTCCCTGCGGCGTCACGGTCTCGGTCATCGCGGCGAGCACGGGCCCGGTGACGCGTTCGACGTCCACACCGGCCTCGGACGCGAGCTGCGCGATCTCCCGCTGCCACGCCTCCTCGCCGTTCGTCGCGAACACCACCTCGGCAAGCCCCGGCTGGAAGGCGAGCAGCTCCCGGACCGCCTGCGGCCCCTCCACCAGGAAGCGGCCGTGCTCCCGGCGCTCCCGCTTGCGGGCGAGCGCCGCGGTCTTCTTGACACGGCCAGACTTGGGGTTATCGATCACCCTCCCACTGTAGCGGCCCACGCGGACCCGGATCGCGCCCCAAAAAAACCGCGGGCCCCGTCCAGTTGGACGGGGCCCGCGGTCACAGCTGCGGAGCGGGTTAGGCAGCCTTGGGTGCCGAGGTGTCCTCGGGCAGAGCCTGCTTGGCGACCTCGACGAGCGCGGCGAAGGCCTGCGGCTCGTTCGTGGCGAGCTCGGAGAGCATACGACGGTCAACCTCGACGCCCGCGAGGCCGAGGCCCTGGATGAAGCGGTTGTACGTCAGGCCGTTCGCGCGGGCACCAGCGTTGATGCGCTGGATCCACAGGCGACGGAAGTCGCCCTTCTTCTTGCGACGGTCGTTGTACGCGTAGACGAGGGAGTGGGTGACCTGCTCCTTGGCCTTGCGGTACAGGCGCGAACGCTGTCCGCGGTAGCCCTCGGCACGCTCGAGGATTACGCGACGCTTCTTGTGGGCGTTGACGGCCCGCTTGACTCTTGCCATTTCAGTTTTTCCTTACAAACTCTGTGTGTAAAAGCGTGGTGCTCGCGTCTTAGTGACCGAGGAGCTTCATTGCCTGCTTGGCGTCACCCTTGGACAGGATCTGGTCCGCACCGAGGCGACGCTTGCGGCGGGTGGACTTCACCTCGAGGTTGTGGCGCAGGCCAGCACGCTGCTTCTTGAGCTTGCCGGAACCGGTCAGCTTGAAGCGCTTCTTAGCACCCGAGTGGGTCTTCTGCTTGGGCATCGATTTCTCCTTGTTGTGTGCGCGCCCGAGGGCTGCGTTGTGTCCGGCGAGCTGACTCAGCTCTGCCGAGAACTATTCGGCTGCAGCCTCAGGCTCAGCGGCCTTCTCTGCCTTCCGAGAGGCCTTTTCCTCGGCGCGGCGAGCGTTGAGCTCGGCCTTTGCCTCGGACTTGTTCTTATGCGGGGCGATCACCATGACCATGTTGCGGCCATCGATCCGGGGGTTCGATTCCACCGTGCCGTACTCGACGATGTCCTCGGCGAACTGCTGCAGCAGACGCACGCCCTGCTCGGGGCGCGACTGCTCGCGACCGCGGAACAGGATCATTGCCTTGACCTTGTCGCCCTGGGCGAGGAAGCCGATCGCGCGCTTGGTCTTGGTCTCGTAGTCGTGCTTGTCGATCTTCAGGCGGAAACGGACCTCCTTGAGGACCGTGTTTGCCTGGTTGCGGCGAGCTTCCTTTGCCTTCTGCGCGGCCTCGTACTTGAACTTCCCGAAGTCCATGATCTTGGCAACGGGAGGCTTCGAGTTCGGGGCGACCTCTACGAGATCGAGATCGGCGTCTGCCGCCATGCGCAGCGCGGTTTCAATCGGCACGACACCGACCTGCTCGCCACCGGCACCAACCAGTCGCACTTCGGGGACGCGGATTCTGTCATTCGTACGGGGATCGCTGATCGCCGGCTCCTCTGCTTCAGTGTGAGTACTCCCCCTCGGGGGAATCACGGCTGAGGAAGATCCGGACCGCGCACGCGCCGTCCCACGCCCTTTGTGCTGCCTCCTGGGAGGCGGGGCGTGAACAACCCGGTAACCTAGATGAGGTGCCGGGTGGGAGAATCTCCTCTTCCGCATCTCGGTGCGATACCGAGAACAGTCACCAATACTAGCACACGACCGTGTTTCCACACGACCGGGTGCTCCGCAACCGCCGCGACAGTCAGGACAGCATGAGCGAGAACCCCAGCGACCACCCGCAGAGCCCGGAGGCCGCACCCGAGCAGGACGACGTGGCGCAGGCCACGCGCGACATCGCGGACGTCGCCGCCGTCGAGGTCATCACCACGGCCGCCGTGCACCTGCTCAGCGCCGCCGCGGTCAAGGTCGGCCTCGCCGACGACCCGGACACGCAGATCGACCTCGACGAGGCCCGCAAGCTCATCAACGCGCTCGCCGGCCTGATCACCGCGGCCGCCCCCGAGGTCAGCGACATGCACGCCCGCAGCCTGCGCGACGGCCTGCGCTCCGTGCAGCTCGCCTTCCGTGAGGCCTCCGCGATCCCCGACGCCCCCGGCAAGGGCCCGGGCGAGAAGTACACCGGCCCGGTCAACTAGCTTTTCACGCGCAGCTCCCGCTTCTCCGGATTTCCGGGGCGTTCAGCCCTTGATGTTTTTCATGGAGAAGTGGGAGCTGACCTTTCCCACACCCCGAATGGACATGATCCGCCCCGTTAAGAACTCCTCGTATCGCGCGAGGTCCGCCGCGGCGATCCGCAGAAAGTAGTCTGGCGAGCCGAACAGTCGCTTCATCTCCACGACCTCAGGGAATCCGCCGGCCTCGGCCTCGAAGTGGGCCACCACCGCCGCCTCCTGGGTCACGAGATCGACGTGCAGGATCACCTCAAAGCCCCGCCCCACCGCCGCGGGATCGAGCTCGGCTCGGTACCCCCGGATCACGCCGTCCGCTTCGAGGCGTTGCACCCGCCGCAGGCAGGGACCCGGCGTGAGCCCGACACGCGAGGCGAGTTCGACATTTGTGATCCGCCCATCCCGCACAAGCTCGTCAAGAATTGCGTGATCGAGTGCATCCATTACTCTATATTGCCGAGTCGTCCCGGGTTCTGCATCTTTCCGCACCCATATTGCGCGCGATCTCCGCCACACTGGTTCTATGCCCGCACCCCCGCCCCCGCACGTTGGGACCCCCGCCTCACGCCGCGCCCAGATCGGGGCGGGACTCAGCGATTCGCTCGGCGTCGGGCTCGGGATCTTTCCGCTCGGCATCGCCCTCGGGGTGCTCGTCGTCCAAGCGGGGCTGCCCTGGTGGGTCTCCCCCGCCCTCGCGGTCGGCGTGTTCGCCGGCTCGGTCGAGCTGCTCCTCGTGGGCATGCTCGCCGCGGCGACACCCCTCGTGACCATCGCGGTCACCGTGCTGGCGGTGAACTTTCGCCACGTGTTCTACGCGCTCTCGTTCCCGATCACCCGGCTTCGCCCCGGGCTGCCACGCGCCTACTCCGTGTACGCCATGGTCGACGAGGCCTACGCCACCTACGCACTCATGCCGCCCGAGAAGCTCAGCCCAACCCGGATGGTCACGGGCCAGCTCGCGATGCAGCTGTACTGGGTCGGCGGCGGGCTCCTCGGCGTCTGGCTCGCCGGTGCCCTTCCCTCCCCGATCGAGGGCTTCGAGTTTGCGCTCGTCGCCCTGTTCATCGTGATGACGCTCGACGCGCTCCGCAGCACGCGCGAACTCCCCTCGGCGCTCCTCGCCGGGCTCGCCGCCGCGGTCGCGCTCGTCGCGTTCCCGGACCAGGCGCTGCTGGCGGCACTCATCATCTTCACGGTGAGCTTGGCGCTCCGATACGCCCTGACCCGAGGAGCCGCACGTGCCTGATCTGGGCTATCTCATCTCGGCGATCGTGCTCGCCGGGCTCATCACCCTGCTGCTCCGGGCCCTGCCCTTCGCGATCCTGAAGCCGCTGCGCACGTCTCGGTTCGTGCAGGCGCTGGGGCGCTGGATGCCCGTCGGCATCATGCTCATCCTCGCGGTGGTGGTGCTCCGCGACGAACTCGTGCAGCGCCCCGGACAGGCGTGGATGGTCGCGGCCGCGGCCGCGGTGACCATCGCCGTCCACCTGCTCGGGAAACGGCGGGCGCTGTTGAGCATCGCCGCGGGAACCGCCTGCTACGTGCTGCTCCTCAACCTGCTCTAGCGCGCGGCGGGCCGGCGCCCGCTACTCGATCCGCTCCCCGCGTCCGTCCTCGCCGCCAGCCGGGTACTCGGCAACCTCGGGCCGGCGCATCAGGAAGACGGTGCTGGCGATCAGCCCGCCCCAGATGATGATCAGCGCCAGCACCAGGAACGAGATGGCAATGGGGGTCATCGTGCGGTCTCCTTCGCTGCGGCGGCGCCCACGGGCGGCCAGGGGGTGAAACGGTCCGGGTTGTACCGCCAGGGACTCATGGTGAGGAGGATCGAACAGATGATCATCACCGCGATGGAGCCCCAGCCGACAATCGCGAGGTATCCGGTGTCGTAGCCCGAGAACGGGGTGGCGAGCAAGTCGACGATCGTCGCGACCAGCATGTAGCCGAGCACGACGGGGCCCAGCACGGAGACGCAGACGAGCCAGACCCGGCCCACCTTGAACGTGGACAGCGCGCTCAGGTGTCCGCTGAGCTCGGTCCCGGCGCGCCGGATCCAGAGCACGGTGATCGTCATGACCACGGCGGAGGCCACGATGCCGATGTTGTTGGCCCAGTTGTCGATCGTGTCCAGCGCGGTCAGTCCCGAGGTCGTGCCGAACAGCACCACCGAGATCACGGCGAGCACGCCGCCGATCCCGTACACCGCGCGCTTTCGGGTAAGCCCGAACTTGTCCATCACGCCGGCGAGGATCACCTCCATGATCGAGATCATCGAGGTGAGTCCGGCGAGGGTGAGCGCGCCGAAGAACAGCGCGCCGAAGATCTCGCCGCCCGGCATCTGCGTCGCGATCGCCGGGAACGTCATGAACGCGAGCCCGACCCCCTTCAGCCCCTCGAGCTCGCCCACGCCCACGCCCTGCTGGTGCGCGAAGAAGCCGAGCGTCGCAAACACGCCGATGCCGGCGAGGATCTCAAACGAGGAGTTCCCGAATGCGACGACGAGCCCGGGGCTCGTCATGTTCGAGCGCCGCTTGCGGTACGACGAGTACGTCATCATGATGCCGAAGGCCACCGACAGCGAGAAGAAGATCTGGCTGTACGCCGCGACCCAGACCGAGGGATCCGCGAGGGCGGCGAAATCCGGGGTAAACAGCGCGTTCAGGCCCTCCGTGGCCCCCGGGAGGAAGAGCGCGCGGACCACGAGGATCACGAAACCGACCACGAGCAGCGGAATCGCCACCATGTTCAAGCGCTGCACGCCCTTGACCACGCCGGCGCCGAGCACGACGAGCGCGACTCCCCACATCAGGATGAGCGGGATCAGCACCGCGGGCACGAAATCGAGCGTGAACGGCTGATCCGCGAGCTTCAGGTATTCGCCCGTGAAGTAGCCCGCGGCGTCCTCGCCCCAGGAGAGGTTGAAGGAGAACACGAAATAGCTTGAGGCCCAGGCCAACACCGCGGTGTAGTAGATCGCGATAAAGACGCAGATCATCACCTGGAACCAGCCGATGCCCTCGCCGAGCTTCCCGGCGACGCGGCGCAGCGCGAGCGGGGCCGAGCCCCGGAAGCGGTGCCCGATCGCGTAGTCCAGGAAGAGGATCGGAATCCCGGCGGTCAGCAGCGCGACGATGTACGGGATCAGGAAGGCACCGCCACCGTTCTCATACGCGACGCCGGGGAAACGCCAAATATTGCCGAGCCCCACCGCGGAACCGATCGCGGAGATAATGAACCCGAACTGGCCGGTCCATTCGGCGCGCGCCGGGGCGCTGGCTGTCGTCGTCGTCTGGCTCATCACTCTCACTTCGTCGGCGGTCCGGGGCGGACCGGGGCACCCGGAGAGCGTAGCAGGGTTCCCGTTCCCGGTGTCAGTTCGCCGGTTGCGCGATGGGGCGCACCCGCATCGAGTCGACCCGCTCCGCGATCACCTCGGAGCGTGCCCAGTGGGTCTGGGCACGCTGCAACAGTTCCGCGAGCTCCTCGCGCGCGAGGCCCGGCACGATCGCGAGGTTCACATCCACCTCGGGAGCGAGGAGGCGCCCCTCCGGATCGCCGGGCGACAACCACAGATCGGACACCGCGGGATTCCCGGCGACGGCGGCGCGGAACGCGGCGAGCACCTCCTCGTCGGCCCACGCCGGGACGTACCGCTCGCCCAGCGCGAGCGCGCGCAGCGACGGACGACGCACGCCGTACTCGGCCTCCGGGGTCGCGGCGTCGATGATCATCAGATCCGTGAGCTCCTGCACCGCGGCCAGCGCGGCCTGGGTCGCCGGAACCGGTATCGGTCGCGCCTCGGGGTGCCAGCGCGCCAGCGTGTCGACCGAGCTAAACACGGGGAGCACACGCCGGCCGTCGGGTGCCGCGACCGTCACGATCGAGAGCTCCTGCGTCTTCTCGACGGTCTTCCCCTCGGGGGTCACCCCAAGGTCGCCCGCCTCCGCAAGCATCGGGACGAGCACGCGGCACTCGCCGAGTGCCGCGATGACGGCAGCGTGGGCCTCTGCGATCTCGGCGACCGCGGCCCAGTGCGCGTCCGCCGATGTCGCCGTCCCGGCCGCGCTTGCGGCGGCGCGCAGCCCGGCGACCGCGGCCGCAAGCGCCGCGGGGGTGTCCCCCGCGTCGTCGGCGAAGGCCGTGCCGTGGTGGTCGAAGGTGCGGCCTTCCCACGGGAACCCCGCCGAATCGCCCGCGCCCCCGGGGACGAGGCTCTCCGGAACGCCCGTCGAGCGCGGCGCGTCACCCGTGGACGGGAGCTTCTTGATCGCCATGTGACCCCTGACTTCCCCTTGGCCGTCGCGTTCCCGCGCGCGAACCGCTAGTCGCGTGCGTCCGGTCGGCCCGCGACATCGAGTGCCGCGGGGAGCGTGAACGCCCCGTCGTAGAGCGCCTTGCCGATGATCGCGCCCTCGAGCCCGGCCGGCACCAGCTCGCGCAGCGCGACCAGGTCGTCGAGCGTCGATACGCCGCCGGAGGCGACGACCGGACGATCCGTGCGCAGGCAGACCTTGCGCAGCAGCTCGATGTTCGGGCCGCGCATCGTGCCGTCCTTCGTCACGTCGGTGACGACGTAGCGGGAGCAGTTCGCGTCCTCGAGACGGTCCAGCACATCCCAGAGGTTGCCGCCGTCCTCGGTCCAGCCCCGGGTCGCCAGGGTTTCGCCGCGCACGTCAAGACCCACCGCGATCTGATCCCCGAAGCGCGCAATGACGGAGCGCGTCCACTCCGGGTTCTCCAGCGCGGCCGTGCCCAGGTTCACCCGGCGCACGCCCATCTCGATCGCTGCCTCCAGGCTCGCGTCATCGCGGATGCCGCCCGAGAACTCGATGTCGATCGCATCGCCGGCGCGCTTCACGATCTTCCGCGCCACAGCCACGTTGCTGCCCCGACCGAACGCCGCGTCGAGATCGACGAGGTGGATCCACTCCGCCCCCTGCTCAATCCAGTCCATCGCCGCGTCCACGGGGCTGCCGTAGTCGGTCTCGGTCCCGGCCTCGCCCTGCGTGAGACGCACGGCCTTCCCGTTGACCATGTCGATCGCGGGCAGCAGTTGCAGCTTGGGGCCCTCGGTGAACTCGCTCATGTGTATTGCACTCCTTGTGAGGCGGTCGTCGTGTGTGTTCCGGCGGTGCGGCTCGGAACGGGTGGCGCGCGGCCGTTAGCAGGTGGCGATCCAGTTCCGGAGGAGCTGAATACCCGCGTCCCCCGATTTTTCCGGGTGGAACTGCGTCGCGCTCAGCGGACCGTTCTCCACTGCGGCGACAAATCGCTCGCCGTGCTCCGCCCAGGTGACCCTGGGTCGCGTGGCTTCCGTGCGTCCCTCCAGCGTCCACTCCGTGGCCGCGTTCGAGTGGACGAAGTAGAACCGCTCCGCCTCGATCCCCGCGAACAGGCGGGAATCCGCGGGCGCGTCGACGGTGTTCCATCCCATGTGCGGCAGCACCGTGGCCTCGAGCTCACGCACCGTCCCGGGCCACTGCTCCAGGCCAGCGGTTTCCTGCCCCCGCTCAATGCCCGAATCGAACATGATCTGGAGGCCCACGCAGATCCCGAGCACGGGGCGGCCCCCCGCGAGCCGCCGGTCGATCAGTTCGTCGCCGCGCACCGCGCGAAGCTGCTGCATGACGGCGTCGAACGCTCCGACTCCCGGCACCAGGAGGCCGTCCGCCTCCTGCACCGCCCGCGGATCGCGCGTGAGCTCGGGTTCCGCCCCGGCCGCGGCGAGGGCCTTCACGACCGAGTGGACATTGCCCGAGCCGTAGTCGAGCACCACCACCCGCGGCGCGGTTGCGCTCACAGCGCGCCCTTCGTGGACGGGATCCCGGTGACGAGGGGATCGAGCGCCTTGGCCTGGCGGAAGGCCCGGGCAAATGCCTTGAACTCGGCCTCGGCGATGTGGTGCGGGTCCCGCCCCTCGATGAGCTTCAGGTGCACCGTCAGCCGGGCGTTCAGCACGAGCGCCTCGAAGAAGTGGCGCACCATCGAGCCGGTGAAGTGCCCCCCGATGAGGTGGAACTCGAAGCCGGCCGGTTCGCCGGAGTGCACCAGGTAGGGCCGGCCCGAAATATCAACGACGGCCTGCGCCAGCGCCTCGTCGAGGGGAACGAACGCGTCACCGTAGCGGGAGATCCCCCGCTTGTCGCCGAGCGCCGCGAGCAGGGCCTGGCCCAGCAGAATCCCCGTGTCCTCAACCGTGTGGTGCACATCGATCTCGACATCCCCCGTCGCGCGGACGGTCAGGTCCGTGAGCGAGTGCCGGGCGAAGGCCGTGAGCATATGGTCGAAGAACGGCACACCGGTCTGAATGTCCGAGGCGCCCGTCCCGTCAAGGTCAAGGCTCAGGCTGATCTGCGACTCACTCGTGGAACGCTCGAGGGAGACGGTGCGTGTGGCTGCGGTCATGAAGCCAGTCTATCCGGCTTCGCTCAGCTCCCGCGGCCCGGTCGTGCGCTGCCGGTCCCGGCGCCGTCGCGCGAGGGCGACGGCGAGCCAGACCCCCGCGAGCAGGAGGAAGAGGACGAGAACGATCCAGTCCGGCACGTTGGCGGAGAACCGCATGACCGCCGACTCGAGCCGGGCCTGGTCCGTCGCTCCGAGGATTCCACCCAGGGACGTGGTGCCCTGCGTGACCAGCAACAGCACGCCGATCCCGATGGTGATGATGCCCCCGACGATGTTCGTCCAGGCGTTGCGCCAGCGGCCGATCACGAGCTCCCTGGGGCGCACCCAGCGCCGCACCGCGGGAACCCGATCCCACAGCAACGCGAGCAGGACCAGCGGCACCGTCATCCCGGCCGCAAACACGAGCAGCACGAGACCGCCCGCGAGCGCGCTCCCCCCGAAGGCGGCGAACGTCAGCGCCGCCCCGAGCATGGGGCCGGCGCACACGCCGGCAAGCCCGTAGACCGTCCCGAGGGCGAACACCGAGGCGATCGAGGCGCTCTCGGCCCCGCGTTGCGGCAGCAGGCCGGGAAGCCGCACGCCGACGAGCATCGCCGCCCCCAGGATGATCACGAGCACGGCGGCGATCGTGACCAGGGTGAAGCGGTGCTGATTGACCCACGCACCGAGCGTGCCCGCGAGCAACCCCAGGGGAACGAGCGCGGTCGCGAGCCCCAGGAAGAACACGCCGGTGCGCGCGAGCAGCGCCCCCGGGCTCGAGAACGCGTACGCGAAGAACGCCGGGAGCAGCATGACCGAGCACGGGCTCAGCAGCGTCAGCACGCCCCCGAGGAAGGCTCCCAGCAGGCTCAGGCTCACTCGGTTGCCCCGTTACTGCGCGGCGGCAACGGCGTCGTCGAGCAGGGCGCGGAACGACTCGATCGGCTGCGCACCACTCATCGCCTGGCCGTCAACGACAAAGAACGGGACGCCGGTGACCCCCAGCTGCTGCGCCTGGGCCGTGCTGTCGGCCACGGCCTGCGCATGCTCGGGCTTGTCCATGTCCTGTGCGAATCGTTCCAGATCCGCGACGCCGGCGGTCTTCGCGAACGCGACGAGCTCGTCCTTCGGGAGTTCCGGGTGCCCGCTTTCCGGGGCTGCGGCATACACCGCCGAGACGAACTCGGCGTACCGCCCCTGCTCCCCCGCCGCACGCGCAGCCGCGGCGGCACGCGTGGACTCCTCGCCGAAGAACGCAACATCGTGGAACTCGATGCGCACCTTGCCGCTGTCGACATACTCCTGCACGACGGTGGGGAGCGTGTCTCGGGAGAAGACGGCGCAGAACGGGCAGCGGAAGTCGACCCACTCGCTCAGCACCACCGGTGCGTCGAGGTCACCGATCGCCATGGGGTCGCCCTCAACGCGCCGCTCGACGTTCGGGGCCCCGCCCCCGGTCTCGGTGCCCGCCTCCGCCGTGGTTCCGCCCGCGTCGGCGGCCGGTGCACCCGCGGAGTTCCCCTGGAACAGCTGCACGCCGCCGAACACGAGGCCGAGCGCCGCAACCGCGGCGAGCACGACATTCAGCGTGCGCGAGCGGCGCAGCTTGCGCTCCAGTTCGTGGCGGGGCAGTGTCTCCGGAGGCTGAGTCATAGCTCCAGGCTAGCGGGGCCGTCGTCGCGTGAGCAGCGTGGGTTCACAGATTGAGTACCGCGGTCGCGTTACGCCGCGGCACCGCCCGGGCCCAGCGCCGCGATGGCGTCGATCACAGCGCTCGTCTCCGCTGCCGTGCCGGCGGTGATGCGGAGATGGCCGGGGACGCTCAGGTTCCGGATCAGGATGCCCTGCGCGCGCAGCGCCGCAAACGTGGCTTCCGGATCCGTGAAACCGCCGACGAGCAGGAAGTTCGAGCCCGACTCGTGGACGGTGTACCCGAGTTCGGTGAGCGCGACGCCGAGCCGGTCCCGTTCCGCACGGATGTCATCCACGGCGCGGAGCATCGCGCCCGAGTGCCGCAGCGCCGCGAGCGCCGCCGCCTGCGTGAGTGCGGACAGGTGATAGGGCAGCCGGACGAGGCGGAGCGCATCGATGATCGCGGGATCCGCGGCCAGATACCCGAGGCGCACGCCGGCAAAGGCGAAGGCCTTACTCATGGTCCGGGAGACCAGGAGGCGCGGCCGGCCGGGAAGCAGGGTGACGGCGCTCTCACGCTCGGCGTCGAACTCGTGGTAGGCCTCGTCAACGATCAGAATGCCGTCGAACGCATCATAGGCCGCGACGATGACCTCACGGTCGAGCGGCGTCCCCGTCGGATTGTTCGGTCCGCAGAGGATCGCGATGTCGGGGGCGTGCTCGCGCAGCGCCGCGGTCACGCCCGCGGCAGTCAGCGCGTAGTCGGCGGGGCGCGGGACATCGATCCACGCCGTGTCCGTACCGGAAGCGAGCAGGGGGTACATCGAGTACGTCGGCGTGAAGCTCAGGAGCGACCGGCCCGGGCCACCAAACGCCTGCAGCACCTGCTGCAGAACCTCGTTTGACCCGTTTGCGGCCCAGAGCTGCTCCGCCGTGAGGCCGTGACCGAGGTAGTGCGCCAGCGACTCGCGCAGCTCCAGGAAGTCTCGGTCGGGGTAGCGGTTCACGGAGCGCACCGCCGCGGCGAGCGACGCCACGATATCCGCGACGACCTCGTCGGGGATCGGGTGCGTATTCTCGTTCACGTTCAGACTCACGGGAACGGGGTCCTGCGGGGCGCCGTACGGCAGCTTCCCCACAAGGTTTGCGCGGAGGGGGAGATCACTCAGGCTAGTCACCGCACCAGTCTATGCTGCGGTGCGCCGACTCAGCGAAGCCTGCCCTCGGGGGCACACGGGGGCCTACAGGGGCAGACCGAGCTCCTCTGCGGAGATCGTCACGGGGTTCTCGGAGTAGCGCAGCGGCACGGCGAGCGGCTGCCCGGCGTCGACGCCCGAACCGCCCAGCTGGTTGAGGTGCACGATCTCGGCGACCAGATCCCGCGGGTCCATCGACGGGTCAAGCTCGGTCGCGACCGTCCAGAGGGACGCCCCCGGCTCGACCACGACGTAGTGGAACTCCTGGGTCCCCTGCTGCTCCCCCGCGGCACGCGCCTGCGGCGCCGCCAGGGTCGCCACGAAGGCCAGGACCGCCGCGACCAGCACCGTCGCCAAGCCGCCGAGCACCACACGGCCGCGCCGCGTCAACCGCAGCCGAGTCGCCGACGGCGCATCGCCGACGGGAGCCGCCGCGTCACGAACCACGCCGAGCTGCAGGACGCCCGACTGGCGAACGTCCGCTGACAGAACCGCTGCTGCACTCATGGGAACTTCCTCTCGTCGCGATGAACGCGAGCCGCGGCCTGTGCGAACATCTGTTTCGAATATATATTCGAAGAAGCTGTTTTGCAAGCGATTCTTCGAAACTGTCTTTCGCACCATTTCCGCGACACTCGAACACATGTTTGCCCGCGTTCGAGTACCAGCGTTAGGGTTTCGGACAACGAGATCACTGAATCAGGGACCACTGACATTCAGGATCCCCACCGCCGCAACCGCCTCCGGGCAGGGAAGGATCAGCGATGAGCGACGCCGCCACGCCCCAGTCCACGAAGCCGCTCAGCGCGAAGCAGCAGGCCATCCTGGAGTACATCTGCCACTCGGTCGAGTCCCGCGGGTACCCGCCGAGCATGCGCGAGATCGGCGATGCGGTCGGGCTCTCCTCCCTCTCCAGCGTCACCCACCAGCTCAGCCGCCTGGAGCTTGGCGGATACATTCGGCGCGACCCGAATCGCCCCCGGGCGCTCGAGATCCTGATCGAGGTTGCCTCGGAGCGGGCACCGCTCGACCCCGAGACCGCACTTCGCCCCGAGGAAGCCACCTACGTCCCCCTGGTCGGCCAGATCGCGGCCGGCGTCCCGATCACCGCGGACCAGCAGGTGGAGGAGATCGTGCCGCTCCCCCGCCAGCTCGTCGGCGAGGGCCAGCTCTTCATGCTGAAGGTGGTCGGCGAGTCCATGATCGACGCCGCGATCTGCGACGGCGACTTCGTGGTGGTGCGCCAGCAACGCGAGGCCGAGAATGGCGACATCGTCGCCGCGATGCTCGACGGCGAAGCGACCGTCAAGGTGTTCCGTCGGCGCGATGGCCACACCTGGCTCCTGCCCCGCAATAGCGCCTTCGAGCCCATCCTGGGCGACCACGCCGAGGTGCTCGGCCGCGTCGTCGCGGTCCTGCGCTCGGTGTAGCGCGCCGAACCCGCACTCGCACGAGGCCTGGTCACCACGTTGGCGACCAGGCCTTTCTGCGTCCCAGTTGATTTGTTGAACTCGGTCTATTTAAGATTGGGGCATGTTGCCTCAGACCGAGCCCCGCTCCGCGCCTCCCGCGGCCCCCGTGCCCGCCGCGGCCACCCCCGTCCCCGCACCGCCACGATTTGTCACCGCAGGCCTCGCCCCGCACCTCGTCCCATACACGGCAGGATTGGCCCTCCAAGAGCGGGCCGCCGATCGCGTGCAGCGCGGTGTCGACCGGGGCACGGTGTACCTGCTGGAGCATCCGCCGGTCTACACCGCGGGCCGCCGTTCGGACCCCGCCGAGTACCCGCAGGACGGCACCGAGGTCGTCGCCGTCGACCGGGGCGGCAAGGTGACCTGGCACGGGCCCGGACAACTCGTGGCCTACCCCGTGGTGCGGCTCGCTCAGGGCCGCGGCGTCGTTGACTTCGTGCGCGCCCTCGAACGCATGCTCATCGCGGTCATCGCGGAGCACGGCGTGCAGGGCGTCCAGGTGGCCGGCCGATCCGGCGTCTGGACCCACGCGGACCACGGCCCGCTCGCGAAAATTGCGCAGATCGGATTGCACGCGAGCGCCGGCATCATCACGCACGGCCTCGCGCTGAACTGCAGCAACGAGCTCGACGCGTTCGACACCTTCGTCCCCTGCGGGATCACCGATGCGGGGGTCACGTCGCTCTCCGCGCTCGCCGGTCGCACCATTTCTCCCGCGGACGTGGTCCAGGGGCTCGAACGCCACCTGGCCGCGACGCTCGCGGAGTTCGCCGCATGAGCGCCCGGATCCTGCCCTCCACCGGCACGCGCCCCGAACCCGAGGGGCGGAAGCTGCTCCGAATCGAGGCGCGCAACGCCGAAACCCCGATCGAGCGCAAGCCGCCGTGGATCAAAACCCGCGCGCGCTTCGGGCCCGAGTATCAGGAGGTCCGCGAGCTCGTGAAGGAGGGCGGGCTGCACACCGTCTGCCAGGAGGCCGGCTGCCCGAACATCTCCGAGTGCTGGGAGGACCGGGAGGCGACGTTCCTGATCGGCGGCTCGATCTGCACCCGGCGCTGCGACTTCTGCATGATCTCCTCCGGCAAGCCGCTCCCGCTCGATCTCGACGAGCCACGCCGGGTCGCCGAGTCGGTCCGCACGATGGGGCTGCGCTACGCGACGATCACCGGGGTCACCCGCGACGATCTCCCCGATACCGGGGCCTGGCTCTACGCGGAAACGATCCGGCAGATCCACGAGCTCAATCCGGGTTCCGGCGTCGAGGTGCTCGCCGACGACCTCGGCGGCCGCCCCGAGGACCTCGCCCAGGTGTTCGAGGCGGCGCCGCAGGTCTTTGCCCACAACCTCGAGACGGTGCCCCGCATCTTCCGGCAGATCCGGCCGGGCTTCCGCTACGAGCGCTCGCTCGGCGTCATCTCTCAGGCGCGCGCGGCGGGCATGGTCACAAAGTCCAACCTGATCCTCGGGATGGGCGAGACCCGGGCCGAAGTCACCGCGACCATGCGGGAGTTACGGGATGCCGGGTGTGACATCCTCACCCTCACGCAATACCTCCGGCCCACGCAGCTCCACCACCCGATCGACCGCTGGCTGCGCCCGGAGGAGTTCGTCGAGCTGAAGGCCGAGGCCGACGCGCTGGGCTTCGACGGGGTGCTCGCGGGGCCGCTCGTGCGCTCCTCGTACCGGGCCGGGCGGCTCTGGGCCGAGACCATGGCGAAGCAGGGCCGCGAGGTGCCCGAGGCGCTGCGCCATCTCAGCGAGCGCGCCGCCGCGGACTTCCCGCAGGCCGTGTAGGGGTTGCGTAGGGGGTGCGTCCGCACGCACGCACCCCCTACGCCACGGGGTCCGGGGTGAGGAGGTGGAGTTCCCGCAGCACCGCAAGCACCCGCTCGTGGCGGTTGAAGGTGTACAGGTGCAGGGAGGGCGCACCCCCGGCAAGGAGCTCCCGAGCGAGCTCGACCGTGTGCTCGACGCCCAGCTCGGGCGCGTACCCGCCGGCTTCGTCGAGCGCCCGCGTGAGCTCGGCCGGTGCCGGCCGCCCGGCGAGCTCCGCAACCTTCCGCAGCTGCGCGCTCGTCGCGACCGGCATGAGCCCGGGCAGCACGGGCATGCGCAGCCCCGCGTCCTGCGCATCGCTCACGAACGACAGATACTCCTCCGCGCGGAAGAACAGCTGCGTGATCGCGAACTGCGCCCCGGCTTCCTCCTTCGCGATCAGCCACTCGATATCGGCGGCGCGGGATCGCGCGAGCGGGTGCCCGTTCGGGTAGGCGGCGACCGCGGTGCGGCCCACGCTCGTGAGGGCCGGGCGTTCCGCTCGGGCCTCGGCGATCAGCTCCACCAGATCGCGCGCGGAGAGCGATCCCACGACCTCCGGCGACGCCTCGGTGAGGCCCCGCGGCGGATCGCCTCGGAGCGCGAGGAAGTCGTGGACCCCGGCGTCCATGATCCCGTGGATCGCGGCGCGCACGGCGTCGCGATCCTCGCCCACGGTCGTGAGGTGCGCGAGCGGGAGCGCATCGGTGTGATCCCGCAGATAGCGCAGCAGGTCCACGGAGGCGTCCCGGTTCGAGCCGTTCGCCCCGTACGTCACGGAGATGAAGTCCGGGCCGGCCGCGGACAGGTGCTGCACCGCGTGCCCGAGGGCGAGGGCCGCCGCCCCGCTGCGCGCGGGGAACACCTCGAAGGAGAAGCGGGCGCGCGTGGGGGCGCTGCCCGTGAGCAGGGTCGGGGTCATCGCGCCGCCCCCGCAAGCTCGGCCGAGGCGAGCGCCGTCCCTCGCACGCGCGCCGCGATCTTCGCGAAGGCCACATCCCGGGCGAAGTCCGGTGAACCGTGGCGCGGCTTCTCGTCGATCAGGTACGGCGAGAAGCCGCAGTCGTCGGTCGAGCCGAGCAGCTCGGGCGGGATGAACCGGGCGGCCCGCACCAGCTGGTCTCGGATCCCCTCCGCGGTTTCGAGCTTCGGGTTCGTGGGGTTCGTCACGCCGAGCAGCACGCGCGGTGCCGGACGCCCGGCGCGGCCGCGCGCCCGGAGCTCCCGGCCCACGAGGCGGGCCACCCGATCCGGCTCCCGTTCCCCCGCCGCCTGCACCAGGAAGTAGCCGGCCTCGATCTGGAACAGCTCCGGCAGCAGCTCCGCGTAGTCGACGTCGGCGCTGTGCGCGGAGTCGTTGTCGTTTCCGGGGCAGGTGTGCACGCCCACCGCGGCGCGCTGTTCGGCGCTCAGCCGATCCAGCACCCGATTGATCAGGGCGATGAAGCCGGCAAGCGCCGTGGGGCCGGCCCAGGGGGCGCGGAGGTCGCGGCGGAGCGCCAGCCGGCCCTCGGTGAAGTCGATCGACACCCGGGTCGCGCCCGCCGCGAAGCAGCGCCGGATGTCCTCGGCGCAGCCCGCGACGACGTCCTCCAGGAAGTCCTCACGCGAGTACTCCCCGAGTCCCGTCTCCGGCACCATCAGCGAGAGCATCGACGGCGAGATCACCGCCTGCTTCAGCGGCAGTTCGGTCAGGGTGCGGGCCGCCGCCACATCGGTGGCGGCCCAGTCCCGGAAGGCGAAGGGTCCCCGAGCGAGGCTCGGGATCACCCGGTGGTGTCCGTCCGCGAACACGGCGAACACGGGCCCGACCGACACATCGGCGCTGCCGAGCGGATAGCTCGCGAAGCTCTGCCGCCGCTGCTCGCCATCGCTCACGATCGGCGACCCGGTGGCGGCAAAGCGCTCCAGGGTGTCGGCGACCGCGTGCTCCTGCTCAGCGCGCAGTTCCGCGGCCGAGGCAAGCCCGGTCTCCGCGTCCAGCACGGCGCGCTGCAGCCGGGAGGGGCGGGGCAACGACCCCACCGCCTCCGTCGGCAGCTCGCCCGTCGGCCAGGCCATCGCGCTACGCTCCGCGGACGGTGCGCGCCGCCTGCACGAGGTTCGTGAGGCTCGCCACCGTTTCCTCGTAGCCGCGGGTCTTCAGGCCGCAGTCCGGGTTCACCCAGAGCTGCTCTCCCGGAATGCGCGCCGCGGCGATCCGGATCAGCTCGGCCTGCTCGTCCACGCTCGGCACGCGCGGCGAGTGGATGTCGTAGACGCCGGGGCCGATCCCGCGGGAATAGCCGTGATCCCCGAGGGGTGCCACGACATCCATCCGGCTGCGCGCGGCCTCGATGCTCGTCACGTCCGCGTCGAGCCCGTCGACCGCGTCGATGATCTCACCGAACTCCGAGTAGCAGAGGTGCGTGTGGATCTGGACCTCGTTTGCGGCCCCGCTCGTGGCGAGCCGGAAGGAGCCCACCGACCAGTCGAGGTAGTCCGCCTGACGGTCGGCGTCGAGCGGCAGCAGCTCGCGCAACGCGGGCTCGTCGACCTGCACGATCGAGATGCCCGCCTCGACGAGGTCGTCGATCTCGTCCCGCAGGGCGAGGGCCACCTGCTCGGCGGTGTCGGCGAGCGGCTGGTCGTCGCGCACAAACGACCAGGCGAGGATCGTGACGGGGCCCGTGAGCATGCCCTTCACCGGGCGCTCGGTGAGCGACTGCGCGTAGGAGGACCAGGCCACGGTCATCGGGGCGGGCCGCGACACATCGCCCCACAGGATCGACGGGCGCGTGGCGCGGGTCCCGTAGGACTGCACCCAGCCGTGCTCGGTCACCGCGAAGCCGTCGAGCAGCTCCGCAAAGTACTGCACCATGTCGTTGCGCTCGGCCTCGCCGTGCACCAAGACATCGAGGCCGATCTCCTCCTGCAGGCGGATCACCCGCTCGATCTCCGCGCGGAGGAAGCCGTCGTAGGCGTCCTGATCGATCTCGCCGCGGGTAAACGCGGCGCGCGCCTTGCGGATCTCGGTGGTCTGCGGGAACGACCCGATCGTGGTGGTGGCGAGCTGCGGGATCTCGAGGCCGCGCTGCGCCTCGCGGCGCTCCGCCTCGGCGGCACGGCTGCGATCAGCCTCGGTGACGCCCGCGGCGCGCTCGCGCACCGCACCGTCGCGCACCCCGGGGGCGGCGGCGCGATCCGCGAGCACGGCGTCGGCGGCGGCCAGCTCGGCCTCGACGGCGGCGGTACCGTCCTCCAGGCCGCGCGCCAGGATCGCGACCTGCTCGACCTTCTGATCCGCGAACGCGAGCCAGCTCCGCAGGCGGGCGTCGAGCTGCGTCTCGTCCGCGACGTCGTGCGGCACGTGCTGCAGGCTGTTGCTCGTGCCGATTCCCGTGGCGATCCCCGCGTCATGGAGACGGGTGGCCGTGGCGAGTGCGGCGCGGAGGTCCGTGCGCCAGATGTTCCGGCCATCGACGACGCCTGCGATCAGCTGGGTGCCGGCATAGGCGGTGGCGAGGGTGCCGTCGGCGAGCGCGGACTCGGGGAGGCTGCCGCGGACGAGGTCCGCGTGCACGGCCTCGACGGGCAGCGCCCCCAGGCGAGCGAGCGCCTGCGACGAGTCGCCGTACGGCGCGGTCAGGAGGATCGCGGGGCGCGCGGTGCCCCGGGCGGTCCCGCCGAGCGTGGCGTAGGCGCGCTCCACGAGCTTCAGCACCTCCGCGCGGGGCACGGGCAGCGAGTCGGACACGAGGGCGGGCTCGTCCAGCTGCACCCAGCTGGCCCCCGCTGCGGCGAGCGCGGCGAGGAGCTCTGCGTAGACGGCGACGACCTCGTCGAGGCGGTCGAGGGGACGGAAGCCCTCCCCGGCCTCGGCGGAGGCCTTCGCGAGGAGCAGGTAGGTCACCGGGCCGACGAGCACCGGGCGGGACTCGATGCCCTGCGCGCGCGCCTCTGTGACCTGCGCAACCAGGGCGGCGGGGTTCGCGGCGAGCGGGGTACGCTCGTCAAACTCGGGAACGCTGTAGTGATAGTTCGTATCGAACCACTTGGTCATCTCGAGCGGCTGGTGGTCCTTGTCGCCCCGGGCGAGGGCGAACAGCACGGCGAGATCGCTGCCGGCCGCATCGGCGACGGCACCGGCGAAGCGGTGCGGGATCGCGCCGAGCGCGATCGTCGCGTCCAGCACCTGGTCGTAGAAGCTGAAGCTCTCCGGCACGGCCCCGCCTGCGGCGGGCAGCCCGAGCTCGACGAGGCGAGCGCGCGTCGCGGCGCGCAGCTCGCGCGCGGTGTCCTGCAGCTGCGCTTCGGAGCTCGCGCCCTTCCAGAACGCCTCGATCGCGCGCTTGAGCTCGCGGCGACGGCCGATCCGCGGGTAGCCGAGGATCGTGGCGGGGGGCAGCGTGGGGGCCTCGGGTGCAGCGGCACTCGGGTTCGCGGTCATGGGGGATCCTCCGGTTCGGGCGGTGACTGCCCGGTGGGAACCCCGGGCAGTCACACGCTAACCGGCGGACGCCGCGCGGCGCCGCTGTGTTGCGCTATGTGAATGACGCCGTGTTACGGCGCGCGGTTATGCGAGGTACGGTTCGAGCTTCGCGAGCATCTCGGCCGTGACAAACGCACGCACCCGAGTCCCCGCTTCCACGTACTCGGTGTCCATGACGCGGTTGCGTTCGTGCAGCTCGGCGACAAGCTCGCCGTGGCTGTAGGGGATCACCACGATGACCTCCTGATCCGGCACCGGCAGCGCCGCGAACACGCGCCGCCCGAGCTCCTCGATGCCCTCGCCCGTGCGGGCCGACACGAAGACCGCGTCGGGAACCAGGCCGTGCAGCACGAGCCGCTGCGAGTCGTCGATCAGGTCGGACTTGTTGAAGGCGACGATCTCCGGGATGCCTTGCGCCCCCACCTCGGAGATCACCTCACGCACCGTGCGCAACTGGGCGCTCGGGTCCGGGTGCGAACCATCCACGACGTGCAGGATCACGTCCGCGTCGCCGACCTCCTCGAAGGTGGAGCGGAACGCCTCGACGAGCTGGTGCGGCAGCTCCCGCACGAAACCGACGGTGTCGGCGTAGGTGAACTGGCGGCCGTCGTCGGTTTCCGCGTGGCGGATCGCCGTGTCAAGGGTGGCGAAGAGCTGGTTCTGGACGAACTCCTGCGTCCCCGTGAGCCGGTTCAGCAGGCTCGATTTGCCCGCGTTGGTGTACCCGGCGATCGCGACCGATGGCACCTCGCCGCGCTTGCGGTTCGCTCGCTTCGCCTCGCGCGCGGGCGCCATCGCCTGAATCTGCTTGCGCAGCTTCGCCATGCGGGTGTGGATCTTGCGTCGATCCAGCTCCATCTTGGTCTCACCGGGGCCACGCGAGCCCATGCCGGCACCCGCGGAGCCGACCTGGCCGCCCGCCTGGCGGGACATCGACTCGCCCCACCCGCGCAGTCGCGGCAGGAGGTACTGCAGCTGCGCGAGCTCGACCTGGGCCTTGCCCTCGCGGCTCTTCGCGTGCTGGCTGAAGATGTCGAGGATCACGGCGGTGCGGTCGATGACCTTCACCTTCACGACGTCCTCCAGCGCACGGCGCTGCGACGGCGCGAGCTCCGTATCCGCGATCACCGTGTCCGCGCCGACCGCGGCGACGAGCTCCGCGAGCTCCTGCGCTTTGCCCTTCCCGAGGTAGGTCGCGGGATCCGGCTTCGCGCGACGCTGCAGCAGGCCGTCCAGTACCTCGGCCCCGGCGGTCTCCGCGAGCGCGGCCAGCTCGCGCAGCGAGTTCTCGGCGTCCTCCGTGGACTTCTCGGAGTAGATCCCGATCAGTACGACTTTCTCGAGGCGCAGCTGGCGGTACTCGACCTCCGTGACGTCCTCGAGCTCGGTGGAGAGGCTGCCCACGCGGCGCAGCGATGCGCGGTCCTCGCGCTCCATCCGGATCGCGTCGAGATCCGCGTCCAGATCGTGGGTCTCGGCGTCAAGCGCCTGCGCGCCGCCCGTGAGGTCACGAATCACGGTCGCGGATTCGGAGCGACCGGCGCGCGACAATACCCGATCGAGCGCATCGTCGATGCGCGATCGCGTCGCCACGGGCTGGTCCTGCACGTCTGCGTCGGAAAACACCTGGTCTGAGTCTGCGGGTACACGTTTCGTCATGTGGCTTCCAGTGTACTCCGGGCGCGTCGGATTGTGCTGGCGCGTTCGCCGTGGGCGTGTGGCGGCGGCGCGGGTGTGCGCAGCCTGGGATACTGGTGCGGTGACTGAGCACTACTTCTCCGAGACTCCCTCCGGCGACCTCCGGCCCCGCGACATCGAGGTGGTCCTCGCGGGGGCGCCGCGCCAGGTGCGCACCGCGGGCGGCGTGTTCAGCCCCGAGCATCTCGACCGCGGCACGGAGATCCTGCTCCGCACGCTCGACAAGCTCGGCGACACTCAGCCGGGGCCGGTGCTGGATCTCGGCTGCGGCTGGGGCCCGATCGCGCTCGCCGCAGCCCTCGAATCCCCCGAGCGGGAGGTCTGGGCGATCGACATCAACGAGCGCTCCCGCGAACTCACTCGCGGCAACGCCGCGGCGCTCGGGCTGCCCGGCATCCGCGTCGCCGCCCCCGAGGAGGTCCCCGCAGAGCTGCGCTTTGCCGAGATCCGCTCGAACCCGCCGATCCGGATCGGGAAGGACGCGCTGCACGCGATCCTGCGCCAGTGGCTGCCGCGCCTCGCCCCGGGCGGGATCGCGCACCTCGTCGTCGCCAAGCACCTCGGCGCCGACTCGCTGCAGCGCTGGATCGCCGCCGAGTTCCCCGAGCTCAGCGTCGAACGGATCGCCCGCGACAAGGGCTTCCACATCATCCGCGCCGCGCGAGAACCGGCATGACCGTGCCGGATCCCGAGGACATATCCCTCGCCGCGTTGCTCGCCCCGCTCGCGGATATGCTCGGTCCGATTCCGGACACAGCCGCCGGCGCGGTGCCCGTCACCGCGGTGGACATGTATGACCCCGCCAGCCCGCCGGGCGAGGCCGGCGCGCTCCTCCTGGCCGTGGGCGTGGCCGCTGGCACGCTCGAAGCCGAGCAGGCGCTCGACTTCGCACGACGCCACGGTGTCGCCGGCATCGTGTTCACCCCCGGACGCGCGGAACCCGAGCCGCAGTCTCCCGACGCCACCGGGCCCGCGGTGCTGCATCGCTCGCGCTGGGCGAGCTGGGCGGAGCTCTTTGTCCAGTTGCGGCGCGCGCTGAGCGATCACCGCGCCACGGCGGGCACCGAGACCGCCGCCGGATATCACTCGCTCTCGCACCTCGCGAATACGCTCGCCACGATGACGGGGGCGGCCATCACCATCGAGGATCTCGACAGCCGTGTGCTGGGGTTCTCGACCGTCGAGGGCCCGGTCGACAGTCTCCGCCAGGAAACGATCCTGGGCCAGCGCGTGCCCCGTTGGCGGGTCGACGAGCTGCGCCGCAGCGGCTTCCTCACCGAGCTCTGGGCCTCGACCGGGGTGATCTACCGCCCGGCGGACGGGGAGCGGCCCAGCCGGCTGGTCATCGCGGTGCGCAACGAGGACGAGGTCTTCGGCTCGATCTGGGCGGCCGAGACCGGGGTGCCATTCTCCCCCGCGAGCCACGAGGCGCTTCGGCTCGCCGCCCAGGTCGCGATCCCCCTGTTCATCGAAGCCGCTCGGGCGGGCGGCATCCGAGATCGCGCCCGCCAGGCGGCGCTGCACGCGTTGCTCTCCGGCGAGGCATCCGCCGCCGCCTCGGCGCGGGCCCTGGAGCTTGCGCCCGAGCAGTGCTCCCGGGTGCTGTGCTGCCGGCTCGGGCGTGAGCTCGACGCCCGGCGGGAGGACGCGCTCATGCTGCGCATTCTCGCCGAGCTTCCCGGGAGTCTCAGCCTGGCCCAGGACGGGACGCTCTCCGTGCTCGCACCCGCTGCTCCGGACGAGCCCGAGGCGACGCTGCTCGCGCGGCTCCGCGTTGCGCTCGGCGGGATCGCTCCCGCCGGCGAGGTCCTGTACGTCGCCGTCGGTCACATCGCCCCGCACCTCGGAGACGTGCCCGCGTCGGCCGCTGAGGCTCGGCTCGTCCTCCGCGCGCTTGAGGCGAGGCAGACACGCGGGGCGGACGACGTCCGGGTCGCGGCGCTTTCGGCGGTCGAGGACGACGTCCGGGTGCAGCAGCTCGTCGACCTGGTCCGAGCGGATCCGGAACCGTTCACACGGCGCGTGACCACGCTCCTGGAGTACGACCGAGAGCACAACGCGTCGCTGACCCGCACCCTCGCGGTGTACCTGCACACCCACGGCAGCATCGCCGAGACTGCGCGGCGGATGCACCTGCACAGCAACAGCCTGCGGTATCGCCTGCAGCGCCTGGCGGAGCTCAGCGGAATAGACCTCGCGGACCCGCACTCCCGGCTGGTGACGGAGCTCGGTCTGCGACTGCTCGGCGTCTCGGGTGCCGCGCCCGAGACCACCTCGGGTTCGTGATAATCACCACAAACCTGGGCTCATCTCCTCATTTTCTGCGTCGAAACGGGGGAAACAACCGAAATATGGTGGACGGGACCCATCCGCCCCACCCCGAAGGTTCCCGTGACCCAGCGCAGCGACCCCCGTTCCCTAGCCATTACCGCTCTCGTCTCCGATGGGCTGGTGACCGAGGACTCCCCGGTCGTCGGCCTCGTCGACACCGACGCCGTGCTCGAGCGCGTGCAGGCCCTGCACGCGGCGTTCCCCGCGGACGTCCGCGCCCTCCACACCGTCGCCGCGAAGGCCGCGAGCCTCACCCCCGTGCTCGGCCTCCTGGCCACCGCGGGGATGGGGTGCGAGGTCGCCAGCCCCGGCGAGCTCGCCCTGGCGGTGGGCGCGGGGTTCCCCGCTGACCGGATCGCCTTCGACTCCCCGGCGAAGACCCCGGCCGAGCTCCGGGAGGCGCTGCGCCTCGGGGTCGCGCTGAACATCGACAACCGCGAGGAGCTCGAGCGCGTTGTCGCCCTCGTGGGCGCGCAGCCCCCGACCTCCCCGATCGGATTCCGCATTAACCCGCAGGTGGGCGCGGGCGGGATCGGTGCGATGAGCACCGCGACCGACACCTCGAAGTTCGGCTTCCCGCTCCGCGACCCCGGGGCCCGCGCGGCCATCATCGACGCCTACCTCGCGCACCCCTGGCTCACGCAGATCCATTGCCACGTCGGCTCGCAGGGGTGCCCGCTCCCGCTCATGGCGACGGGTATCCGAGACACGTACCTGCTCGCCGAGGAGATCAACGCGGCTGCGGGCCGCGCGCAGATCACCCGCATCGACCTCGGCGGCGGGCTGCCTGTCAATTTCGACAGCGACGAGATCACCCCCGATTTCCCGGACTACGTCGCGGCCCTGACCGCCGCCGTGCCGGAGCTCTTCGACGGCCGCTATGAGCTCGTGACCGAGTTCGGGCGCTCGCTGCTCGCGAAGAGCGGGATGATGGTCAGCCGTGTCGAGTACGTCAAGGAGTCGGGCGGCCGCCCCATCGCGATCACTCACGCCGGGGCCCAGGTCGCGACGCGCACCGTGTTCATGCCCGAGTCCTGGCCGCTCCGGATCGGAGTGCGCAACCCGGACGGCTCCGAGAAAACAGGCCCCCGGGTGGTCCAGGACGTCGCCGGCCCCTGCTGCTTCGCCGGCGACGTGATCGCGCGCGGCCGGGAACTGCCGCGGTTCAGCGCGGGGGATCTCGCCGTCGTGTACGACACCGGGGCCTACTACTTCTCCACCCACTTCGCCTACAACTCGCTCCCCCGCGTGCCGGTCTACGGCTATCGCGTCCGGGAGGACCGCGTGGAATGGAGCCTGATCCGCCGACAGCAGACCATCGCGGAGGTCGTCCGCGAGAGCGGCGTCGCCGACGCCGCCGCGCTCACCGCCCGCCACGAAGCGATCACCCCGTGACCACTGGGTGTCGGTGCCGTGGGGCACCGACACCCAGCCCCGCGCCCTGCGCACCGACCATTCCCCGATCCACGAACCCGAAGGACACTCCGTGACAAAGTCGTCATCCTCACCCACTCCCCCGATTGATCAGCGGCCTCCGGTCGCAGCCCAGGCGGACGCCGCCACCGGCACGCTCGATGTCGTGGTGTCGCCCCGCCGCACCCGGATCCTGAACATCCTGGCGCTCGCGGGCATCGGCCTGTCGATCGTCGGCACGTTCTTCGTCGACGGCCCCACGCTGTGGGGCCTGTTGCCGATCGTGCTGTACGCAGTGCTCTGCCTGCTCGGCATGGACATTCTCCTCGGCACCATTTACGCGCTCGTGGCCGGGCTGATCCTCGCACAGCTCCCGCTGGTCGAGGTGGCCAACCTCCTGGGCGCATCGCTCGCGGAGCAGATCACGATGATCGGTCTGATCATCATGTTTGGCGCGGGCGTCGGGGAGATCCTGAAACTGACAGGCGTCGACCGCTCGATCGTCCTCGGCGTCATGCGCGTCTTTGGCCACCGCGGCCAGACCGCCGTGATCTTCGGCGTGATGCTGGCCTGCCTGATCCTGGTCATGAGCCTCGGCACGCTCGCGGGTGCGCTGGCGATCGCGGCCCCGATCCTGCTGCCGATCTGCTCCCGGATGCAGTTCACCCGCTCCGCCACGGCCTCGATGATGTTCATCGGCGGGTGCGCCGGCCTCGCGCTCGCCCCGTTCGCGGGCTCCAACGTCGCGATCATGGACGCCGCCGAGGTCAGCTACGGGCAGTACGTGCTCTACGGCGCGGGCCCCCTCGCGATCCTCTCGCTCGTCGCCGGACTCGTGCTCGTCCCGTGGATGCAGCGCCGCACCGCACGGCAGAACGACTTCTACACCGCGGAGGAGGCCGGAGTCGAGGACGACAGCCGCGTGCCGAAGCAGGGCCGGGCCACCACGTTCTTCCTGATCGCGCTCCTGGGTGCCGTGATCTACGCCACCGTCTCCGCGGCCGGCACCAGCTTCCCGCTGCTCGCGCTCCCCCTGCTCGGGATCGTCGCCGGGCTCGCCGGCGGTCAAAGCATCCGCCGGATCACCGCGGCGTTCTACCGCGGCCTCGCCAGCATGGTGAGCCTCTTCCTGCTCTTCTGGCTGCTCGCGGCGCTGTTCTTGATCATCGACGTGCTCGCGCCGTTCGACGTCATCAAGGACGCGGTCGGAGCCGAACTCGCGGCCGCAAGCCCCCTCGTGTTCGCGATTGTCATCGCGCTGCTCGGCTGGGTCGGCGTGCCGGGCGCGACGGCCGCGCAGGTCGTCCTGCTCGACAAGGTGTTCGGCGAGATGGCCGCCGCGGTCGGTGTCCCCGCGAGCGCCTGGGTCATCGTCCTGCTGTTCGCCTCCAAGGCGGACACCTATGGCCCGTTCCCGAACGGCAACATGGTCGGCGCGATGGGGCTCGCACGCTCCACGAACCTCAAGAACATGATGATTACGGGGTGGCTGCTCCTCATCCCGGCCTGCATCATGTATTTCGGAATCCTCTTCTTCGAAACCCGGTGACCCCCATGACTGTGACATTCGACCTCCTGATCACCAACGCCACCGTGATCGACGGGACCGGGGCGCCCCGGTTCCTCGCCGACGTCGCGGTCACCGGCGAGCGCATCGCCGAGGTCCGCCGCGTCACCGCGGCGGGCCCGGTGCCGGACCGCCCCACCGCCGAACGCGTCATCGACGCGTCGGGCTTGGTCCTGAGCCCCGGTTTCATCGACCTCCACTCGCACGCGGACTTCAGTATCCAGGGCCACCCGCAGGCGACCACGCAACTCATGCAGGGCGTCACCACGGCGCTCACCGGCAACTGCGGTTCCACGCCCTTCCCGACGCGCGACCTGGAACTCATCCGGCAGGAGAACGCACACCTCAGCCCCGATTTCGACGGCGACTGGACCGACGCGGCCGGCTTCCATCGCGCCCTGACCGGGGTGTCGCCCGGCATCAACATCGCGACCCAGGTCGGTTTCTCCTCGATCCGCGCCCACATCGTCGGCTTGGAGAATCGCGCTCCGTCCCCGGCGGAGCTCGCCGCGATGCAGGACGAGATCCGCCGCGCGGCAGACCAGGGTGTTCGCGGGTTCTCCAGCGGACTCATCTACACCCCGGGCAGCTACTGCACGCCCGCAGAGATCGCGGCGCTGGCGCGGACGGCCGCGGAGTGCGGGCTGCTCTACTCCACGCACATTCGCAACGAGTCATTCACCATGATCGAGGCGGTCGACGAGGCGATCCGCGCCGCGGAAGACAGCGGGGTGCGGCTTGAGATCTCCCATCTGAAGGCAATGGGGCCCGAGAACTGGGGCGCCCCGGCCCGCGCGCTGGAACGGATCGACGCCGCGCGAGCCCGCGGCCTCGATGTGGCCGCCGACGTCTACCCGTACACCGCGTCGAGCACTCGCCTGACCTCGCGGTTGCCGGACTTCGCCATGGATGGCGGCAAGGACGAGCTGCTCCGCCTCCTCGCCTCGCCCGGCGACCGCGCCCGGGTGGCGCAGGGCCTGGCCGCCCGCTTCGGCCGGGACGTGGATCCCGACGGGATCGTGATCGCGGAGCTCGCGCCCGCCGGTGCCGAGGATCTGAGCTGGACGATTGGCCACTCACTCACCGAAATCGGGGAACGACTCGGCACCGATCCCGCGGAGGCGGCGATGCGGGTGCTCGCCGGACACGACGCGAGCGTCGCGATCGTGAACCACGCCATGCACCCGGATGACGTGGCCGCCGTGCTCCAGCACCCCTGGGTATCCGTCGCGAGCGACGGCTGGACGATGCAGCCCCGCGGTGCCGGCAAACCCCACCCCCGGTCATTCGGGACGTTCGCGCGGGTGCTCGGGCACTACGTGCGCGAGCAGGGGGTCCTGAGTCTCGAGGAGGCCGTGCGCAAGATGACGGGACTCCCGGCCGAGCGGCTGCGGCTCGCAGACCGCGGGCGCGTCGCCGCGGGGTGGATCGCCGATCTGTCGCTCTTCGACCCCGCGACCGTGACCGACCGCTCCACCTTCGACGACCCGTGGCAGCTCGCCACCGGGGTGCGGGCCGTCTTCCTGGGCGGCCGCGCGGCGGTGCTGGACGGCGCGCTGACCGGCGTGCGAGCCGGCCGCGTGCTGTAGGCGCGCGGGCGTGGGCTTCCCGTGGCGTCGCGCGCTACGCCGCGGGGAGCTCGATCTGGCCCGAGTAGACGAGCTCCGCGGGACCGTTCAACGAGACGTGCTCGCCCTCCTCAGTGGGGAACATCCGCACGGCGAGCCGGCCGCCCGGCACGTCCACCCGCCAGTGGTTCGGCATGCCCTCGCCACCCCAGTGGCGGAACGCGAGCGCCGCAGCGGCGGTGCCGGTGCCGCAGGAGAGCGTCTCCCCCACGCCGCGCTCGTGCACGCGCATCCGGATGCGGGCCACACCGTCCACCACGAGCGGATCCTCGGGCACCACAAACTCGACGTTCGCGCCCGAGGCGGGTGCCGGATCGAGCGCTGGGGCGCGATGCAGGTCCAGGCCCTCGAGCTCGCCCGGGTGCGCGAGCGCGGTCACGACGTGCGGATTGCCGAGGTCGATCCCGAGCCCGGGACGCGCCACGTCGAGCCCGTGGGCGGCGACGAGCCGCTCCGGGGCCAGCCGCCACCGGCCGAGGTCGACCGTGTAGCCGGTCTTTCCGGCGAGCACATCCTTCACGCCGGCCCGCGTGCCGATCGGCAGGGTATCGCTGCGCTCGGGGGCCACGAGCCCCTCGGCGATCAGGTAGTGCACGTAGACGCGGATGCCGTTGCCGCACATCTCGGCGGGCGTGCCATCCGCGTTCCAGTAGTCCATGAACCACTCGGCCTCGGGCTCGATGGCGAGCACGTCGGCCCCCTCCGGGAGCGCGCGGGATCGGACCGCGCGGATCACGCCGTCCGCCCCGATGCCCGTGTGCCGGTCGCACAGGAAACGGATCTGCGCGGGGGTGAGCTCCAGGTCCCCGTCCGGGTCGGTGAACAGTACGAAATCGTTGCCTGTGCCGTGACCCTTGGTGAACGTGAGCGTCGTCATGCCCTCAGTCTACGGGGGCGCCCGGTGCCGGTTCCCAGCCGCTCATCAGCCGTCGAGGCGCTTCCCCAGCACCGTGACGCTCGCGTCCGCATAGCCGAGTTCCGCATAGTAGGCGGCGACGCGGTGGTTTTCCGTGCGCACCATGAGCTGCACCTTGGGACACCCCCGGGCGCGCAAGCGGCGCTCGACCTCCGCCACGAGCGCACGGCCAATTCCTTCGCCGGCTCGCGCGGCGGCGCTCGCGAGATAGTAGATCCACCCGCGGTGTCCGTCGTCGCCACCCATCACGGTGCCCACGATCTCCCCGCGGTCCTCAGCCACGAGCAGCAGGGTGGGAAATTCGCGGTATGCGCGGGCCACGTCCGCGTGCGGATCGTTCCAGGGGCGGGTGAGATCGCGGGCGCGCCACAGCGCCACGACCGCGGCTTCGTCGGCGGGGGTGTACTCGCGAATCTGGATCGGCATGGGGCACTCCTTCGGTCAGGCCCCGAGCCTATCCGCCCGCGGCGGCCGCTGTTACGGTGAGGCTATGAGCCCAGACACGACCGCAGAACTCACGCCCAACGACCTTACGCACCTCCGCCGCTGCATCGCACTCGCGGAGGCCGCGCTCGCCGCCGGCGACGAGCCGTTCGGCTCCGTACTCGTCGACGCGGGCGGCACGGTGCGCTTCGAGGACCACAATCACGTCGCGGGCGGCGATGCGACCCAGCACCCGGAGTTCGCGATTGCGCGCTGGGCGGCGGAGCACCTCTCCCCCGCGGAGCGCGCCGCGGCGACGGTCTACACCTCCGGCGAGCACTGCCCGATGTGTTCCGCAGCGCACGGCTGGGTGGGTCTCGGCCGGATCGTCTATGTCGCGAGCGCGGCGCAGCTCTCGGCCTGGCTGACGGAGTGGGGCGCGCCGCCCGCTCCCGTGGCCGCGCTGCCCGTCCAGGTGGTCGCGCCGGAGGTGCCGGTCTCGGGACCCGCGCACGAGCTCACCGCCGAGATTCGCGCGCTGCACGCCCGGCACCGGGGGATCGCGCGCTGACGACGAACGCGGGCGACGCCGGATCGGGGGGCGAGTTGATTCGCTTGACGTACTATGCGTGACGTAGTACGTTTGACGAAGAAAGCCACCCGACCCACCATTGGAGGACCCATGATCGGAGCCGACGCGATCCGCGGCTACGTCGATCTCATGGTGCTCTCGCTGCTGCGGAGCGGCCCCTCGTACGCGTACGAGCTCGCCCAGCGCATCAACGACATCACCGGAGCCGACTACACGATCAAGCAGACCACCCTGTACTCGGCGGTGAAGCGGCTCGAGACCAGCGGCTGGGTGAGCTCGTTTTCGAGCCTCTCACCGAGCGGCAAACCGCGGACCTACTACCAGGTCACGGACGCCGGCATCGAGCATCTGCAGCTCAAGGTCACCGAGTGGCATCACACGAAGTCCGTCGTCGATCGATTCATCAAGGGAGTCGAAGCATGAACATCATCATCAGCTATCTCGAGACCATGTTCAGCACCTACCCGCAAACACCGCGGCTCCTCGAGGCCAAGGCTGAACTGCAGGGGATGATGGAGGACGCCTACGCCAACCTCGTCGCACAGGGCCACTCCGAGAACGAGGCCGTGGGACAGGTCATCCGCGACTTCGGCAATCTCGCCGAGGTCGCCCCTGAGCTCGGCATCACCGCCGAACTCGGGGCGGCAGCCGCCCCCGCGACTCCCCCGGCCCCGGTGGCTCCGCTGACCACGGCGACACCGCCGCAGCCGCGGGCCCCGCAGCACCCACCGGTCACCCTCGATGAGGCACGCGGCTACGCCGAGGCACAGCAGCGGATCCGGTATCGCGTCGCCATCGCCGTCGCGTTGTTCGTGCTGTCCCCGGCCGTCCTCATCTTCCTCCCGGCCGCCGCCACCGCGGGCACCGTGGCACTCAGCGCGGGTACCGCGACCATGATCGGCATTTTCACCCTGCTCGTCATCGTCGCGTGCGGCGTCATGACGCTCATGAGCACCGCGCGCGAGCTCGCGCCGTACGGCCGGATCGAACAGGGACGGTTCACCCCCGTCGCGGCGGTCACCCAGTGGGCTGAGGAACTCGCCCGCACCCACGAGCCCGCCCGCACCCGCGCGCTGCAGGTCTCGGTGCTGCTGTGGATCCTCTCGCCCGCACCCCTGCTCGCGTTCGCGTTCCTCGACGACACGAACCCGAACAAGCAGCTGTGGGTCCTCGTCGGCGTGGTGCTGATCCTCGGCATCGTGGCTGCGGGCCTGCTCGTCCTGCTTCCCACCGCGTGGGCCGAATCGGTACGCCACCGCCTCGCGCACGGGCAGCCTGGGGCGGCGGGGCGGCTCACCGAGCCCGACGATGCAGAGCACAGCGTGGTCGGCGTGATCGCGGCCTTCTACTGGCCGCTGCTCACGGCCATCTACCTCGGGTGGAGCTTCATCGGGAACGCCTGGGGGCACTCGTGGATTCTCTGGCCGGTCGGCGCGGTGCTGTTCGGGGCGATTGCCGCGGGCGGGGGCGCCTGGGAGTCCTACCGCAGGAGCCGTCGCACGCGCTAAGTTCAGGTGGCCGGCAGCTCCCCCGGGCCGCGCCACTCGACGCCCGGATACCGGCGGAACCAGCTGACCTGCCGTCGCGCATAGCGCCGGGTGAGCGCCTGCGTCTCGGCGATGGCCTCGGCCTCGCTCAGGCGACCGTCGAGCTGGGCGAGCGCCTGCGCATAGCCGATCGCTCGGGAGGCCGTGGGTCCCTCGCGAACCCCCTCGGGGATCAGCGCGCGGACCTCGTCGAGGAGCCCGGCTTCCCACATCCGCTCCACGCGCCGATCGAGCCGAGCCACGAGCTCCGCCCGCTCGCTGTGCACACCGAGGATCCGCGTGGCCTCGTGCCACCGCACCGGGTCACTCGGCAGGGTGGTCTGCGCGTCCCCACCGAGCAGCGCCACCTCGAGCGCGCGAATGACGCGTCGCGGATTCTGCGTGTCAACGGACGCCGCGACCGCCGGGGCGAGCTCCGCGAGCCGGGCCACGAGGGCGGGCACCCCCGTCGCCGCGGCGTCGGCCTCCAGCTGCGCCCGAAGCGCCGCGTCACGCGGCGGAAACTGGAAGTCAAAGATCACGCTCGAGACATACAGCCCGGACCCACCCACGAGGATCGCATCGTCCCCGCGACCGAGGATCTCCGCGATCACGCTCCGCGCGGCAGGCTGGTACCACGCGACCGTCGCCTCGGTCGCCGGGCTCAGCACGTCGAAGAGGTGGTGTGGGATCCCGCGCCGCTCCGAGAATGGCAGCTTCGCGGTCCCGATGTCCATGCCGCGATAGAACTGCATCGCGTCGGCGTTCACGATCTCCGCGCGGCGGCCGGACGCCGCCAGCGCCTGCGCGAGATCCAGCGACAACTCGGATTTACCCGTGCCCGTCGCGCCGACGATCGCCCAGAGCGTCGGGGCCTGCGCGGAGCTGCGCGTGTCCGTCGCGCCGGGATTCATCGCGTGCGAATCGTGGGCAGCCCGAGGCTCACCGCGCGCGGCGCGGTGTCTCCCGCGGGCGCGGGCACCCCGCAGCTCTCCGCCTGGCGGCGATCCCACGCGTCGCCCGCGCGGGTACGGCGCAGCGCGTAGACGCCCGGCACGTCGTCGGCGATGAGGAAGTGCGGGGCCGCCGCCGTGATCTCGACGGTGACCACGTCGCCGGGCCGCGGCTCCTCGGCGCCCTCGGGCAGCGCAAAGTGCACGAGCCGGTTGTCTTCGGCGCGCCCAGACAGCCGGCTGCGGGCCGAGTCCTTCCGGCCTTCGCTGCTGGCCACCAGCACGTGAGCGCGCGTCCCCACGAGCGCCTCATTCTCTTCGAGGGACAGGCGGTCCTGCAGGGCCATCAGGCGCTCGTAGCGCTCTTGCACGACGGCCTTCGGCAGCTGCCCGTCCATCGTCGCCGCGGGCGTGCCGGGCCGGATCGAGTACTGGAACGTAAACGCGCTCGAGAAGCGCGAGGCCTCGACGACACGCATCGTGTCCTCGAAGTCCTCGTCCGTCTCGCCCGGGAACCCGACGATGATGTCGGTGGTGATCGCGGCGTGCGGGATCCGGTCCCGGACGTCGTCGAGGATCCCGAGGAACTTCTTGGACCGGTACGAGCGGCGCATCGCCTTCAGCACCGTGTCCGATCCGGACTGCAGGGGCATGTGCAGCGACGGCATCACGTTGTGAGTCTCCGCCATCGCGGCGATCACGTCGTCCGTGAACGCTGCCGGGTGCGGGCTCGTGAAGCGCACGCGCTCGAGCCCCTCGATCTCCCCCATCGCACGGAGCAACTTGCCGAACGCCTGGCGATCGCCAAACTCGACCCCGTAGGTGTTGACGTTCTGGCCGAGGAGCGTGATCTCAATCACCCCATCGTCGACGAGCGCCTGGACCTCGGCGAGAATATCGCCGGGGCGACGGTCCTTTTCCTTGCCGCGAAGCGCGGGAACGATGCAGAAGGTGCAGGTGTTGTTGCAGCCCACGGAGATCGATACCCAGCCACTTGCAGCGGAGTCGCGCCGCGTCGGCAGCGTGGAGGGGAAGACCTCCAGCGCCTCGAGGATCTCGATCTGAGCCTCCGCGTTGTGTCGGGAGCGCTCCAGCAGGGCGGGGAGGGAGCCCATGTTGTGCGTGCCGAACACCACGTCGACCCAGGGCGCCTTCTCGAGAATCGTCCCCTGATCCTTCTGGGCGAGGCAGCCCCCCACGGCGATCTGCATGCCCTCGCGGCCGCGCTTGACGCCGGCGAGGTAGCCGAGGTTCCCGTACAGCTTGTTCGCGGCGTTCTCGCGGACGGCACAGGTGTTGATGACGACCACGTCGGCGTCTTCCGGGTCCGTCGCCGAGACGTAGCCGGCCGCGTCGAGGGAGCCGGAGAGGCGTTCCGAATCGTGGACGTTCATCTGGCAGCCGAGCGTGCGCACGGTGTAGCTTCGCGGGCTGCCGTCGGGGCGCACCGCCGCGGGCGACGGGGCGATCACGATGCGTTCAGCGGGTGCAAGACTCATGAGCCCCAGTGTATCGAGGCTTCTCCGTCACCCCGCGCGGTCCACACGGGGTGACGGAAAACACGGCCGGTCCTGAGTAGTCACGGGAAGGAATTGAGGTCCCGCGACCCTAGTGGAAGCGCACCCCGCTGCCCGAGCGGCCACTCCCGGAGCTACCTCGCGCCGTGCCATCGAGCGCTTCTCGGGCGATCCGGCTCGCGGCCTCTCCTGACCAGCCGCGGCGTGCGAGGAATCCGAGCAGTCGGCGTTCCGCCACGTGGCGCTCGAGCCCGCCGAGCTTGCTCGCCCGCGCCACGGCGGCGTCGCGGAGCAGGGAGAACTCTTCGTCGGCGTCGAGCTCTCCGAGGGCCTCGTCGATCACCGCGTCCGGGAGCCGGCGTTCGCGCAGCTTGATCCCGATTTGCGATCGACTGGCTCGCTTGGTGGTGCGCAGCTTCTCGACCACGGACCGGGCGAGGCCGAGATCGTCGAGGTAGTGGCTCTCGCGGAACTCCTCGATGAGCACGTCGACCTCGTGCGCGGAGTGTTCCAGGCGCAGCAGCTCCTCGCGGAGTTCGCCGCTCGAACGCGCCCGACGCGCCAGGAGCTTCACGCCGTCGTCGTACACCGGGCGCGGCTCCGGCGCCTCGGAAACCGAGGATTCCTCCCGCGCCTGCACGGTGCCGGCGGGGGCGCGCAGCGCACTCGCGGGGACGAGGCGGTCGTGCAGCGCCGTCACGACCGCGGCGACGGGGGCCGATTCCTCGGGGGGAGACTCGGCCCACGCCTCGGCGGGTGCCTCAGCCTCAACCTCAGCCTCAGCTTCGGCATCGTCCGCCGACTCGGCCTCGTCCGCCGGTTCGGCCTCGCCCGCCGGTTCGGCCCAGGATCCCATCGGCACCCCGCGGCCCAGTTCCTCGGCGGAGCCGCCCCAGGGGCGCTGGGGCAGCTTGCCCCGGAGTTGGATCACCTCGGCCAGGTCCTCGCGGTCCGGGCCGCCCCCGGGTTCGGATGCTCCCGGGGGCGGGAGGAAGCGCACAGCCATCGGCGTTAGGCGCTCGCGCGCTGCGCGTCCGCCGCCGCGGGGGCGGTCTCCGCCTTGCCCTTGGCGGCACTACTCGCCACTGCGGGTGCGGCCTCCGGCGCGGCCTCAGGGGCCGGCTCTTCGCTGCGGCCGTTCACGCCGAGCTTCGTGAGGATCTTCTCCTCGATCTCGGCCGCGATGTCCGCGTTCTTGATGAGGAAGCGACGCGCGTTCTCCATGCCCTGGCCGAGCTGATCGCCGTCGTAGGTGAACCAGGCGCCGCTCTTCTTAATAAAGCCGTGCTCCACGCCGTAGTCGATGAGCGAGCCCTCACGCGAGATCCCGATCCCGTAGAGGATGTCGAACTCGGCCTGCTTGAAGGGCGGGGCCATCTTGTTCTTGACCACCTTCACGCGCGTCCGGTTGCCGACCGCATCGGTGCCGTCCTTGAGGGTCTGGATGCGCCGAATGTCGAGTCGCACGGAGGCATAGAACTTCAGCGCCTTGCCGCCGGAGGTCGTTTCGGGGCTCCCGAAGAACACCCCGACCTTTTCGCGCAGCTGGTTGATGAAGATACACGTGGTCTTCGTTGCGTTCAGGCTGCCCGTGATCTTTCGGAGCGCCTGCGACATCAGTCGCGCCTGGAGCCCGACGTGGCTGTCGCCCATCTCGCCGTCGATCTCCGCCTTCGGGACCAGCGCGGCGACCGAGTCGATCACCACGAGATCCACCGAGCCGGAGCGAATCAGCATGTCGGCGATTTCGAGCGCCTGCTCCCCCGTGTCCGGCTGCGCGACCAGCAGCGCGTCAATGTCGACGCCGAGCTTCTTCGCGTACTCCGGATCGAGCGCATGCTCGGCGTCGATAAACGCGGCGATGCCGCCCGCGCGCTGCGCGTTCGCGATCGCGTGCAGGGTGAGCGTGGTCTTGCCCGAGGATTCGGGGCCGTAGATCTCGACCACGCGACCCCGGGGCAGCCCGCCAATGCCGAGCGCGACGTCCAGTGCCACCGAGCCGGTCGGGATCACCTCGACGGGTGCCCGCTCCTGGCTGCCCATGCGCATCACCGCGCCCTTGCCGAAGTTCTTGTCGATCTGGGCGAGGGCGGCTTCGAGGGCCTTCTCGCGATCCTTGGGTGCTGCCATGGTGTGCTCCTTGGGTGTATGCGGGCGTCGCCGCGGGGTTGCTGCCTACGGACTGTCTCGGCCTCGGAAGAGGCAGACAAGGCACGGTGTCTGTGTGCTGCTCACCCTAGAACGGACCACCGACATTCCCGCCGCCAGCTTCCCGATCTGTGGATTCGCGAGCACCAAACTCACCTGTGCACGAAGTTAGCACCCTTCGAACACACTTTCGAACAGAGTGTCGGCGTGTTGCGGGTTTGCGCTATTCCTGCGGCTCGCGCAGGCCGCGCCCGTAGCGACGCTCGGGTGGCACCTGCAGATCCGCGCAGAGGGCGTCCCACACCTCGCGCGCCGCCACACCACGCTCCAGGGCCTCGGCCGGCGTGCCTCCAAGGGCCGCCAACCAGTGATCGCGGATCAGCACCCCGGCGTAGTCGGCACCGAATTCCTCGGCGCACGCTCGACGGAACTCACTCAGTTTCATGCACCCCTCCCCGGCACTGCGCCGACACCGACGCGAGCCGTCGCGCGCGAGGCAACGGCGAAGCGCCCAACCCCTGACGGGGCTGGGCGCTGCAGCCGCACCTCAGCGGTGCGGAGAAATTTCCGCGGCACTCGCCTACGAAACAAGCTCGGGCGTGAACCCCGAGACCAGGTCCGCGGGGACGGTGTCCGGGACACGATTCGCGAGGGGAAGCGCCAGCCCCTCCACAATCGCGAGACGCTCACTCACCTCACCCATAATGACCGAGAGCGGCGTATCGAGCGCATCAGCGACGGCGGCGAGGATCTCGCTTGACGCTTCCTTCTGTCCGCGCTCCACCTCACTCAGGTACCCGAGCGCGACGCTTGCGTCTCCGGCAACCTGGCGCAGCGTGCGACCCTTTTGCTGACGGAAGTCACGAAGCACATCGCCGATCTCTTGACGCATCAGCACCATGTGGACCCTCCTTCATTCGCACAGCCACCGGCTGTGCGTCCACCCTACCCGCATGCACGTGGTGTGCGAGTGCGGGAACGCCACCTTATCCCGGTGGTGTCATTAGGAACAACCCCGACACTACCCCGTCTATTCCTGAAACTTCGCTGAACCTGAGTCACCACGACTCAAGTATTCAGGAATTCCGCACCGGATCCACAGTTTGCCCGCCGCCGAGCTGCCCCGCATCGGCCACCGCATCGAGGAGCGCTGCGAGCGCGGCGCGCACGGACGCACCACGAATCTGCGGCCGATCCCCCGCGAGCGCAAGCGGGAACGCCGTGTCGCGGGATCCCACGCTCAGCCCGATCCACACCGTCCCGGCGGCCTGCCCCGTCTGCGGGTCGGGATCCGGCCCTGCGACGCCGGTCGTGGAAATCCCCACGTCCGCGGGCTGCAGCTCGTCCGGCGACGAGCCGGGCACGGCGCACGCCGTGCGCGCCCCGCGGGCCATTTGCCGGGCCACCGCCGCATCAACGGGGCCGCGAGCGGCGAGCAGCGCGGCGTCCACGCCGAGCAGCGAGTGTTTCAACGCCGTGTCGTAGGCGACCACGGCGCCGGAGAACACCTGGGACGCACCCGGCACCGCGACGAGCGCTGACGCGAGCGCGCCCCCGGTCAGCGATTCCGCCACCCCGATCCGGAGCCCGCGCGCCGCGGCAGCGGAGACGACCGCCGTCGCGAGCTCCGCGGTGGCGTCCGGCGCTTCGCGCGCCTCGGAGCTGTGCACCGCGTTACGCCTGAGTCCCGGCGGCCCTGCGGGCGCGGAGGTAGCCGAGCACGTAGTCGATCCCACTCAGCACGGTGAGGGCGACCGCGATGGTCATCGTGATGATGTTCAGCCAGACCGCCACGGGGGCGGCCGCGCCCATCACGCTGGCGAGCGGGAGCAGCGCGAGCGTGATGGCGACAGACTGGGCCACCGTTTTGAGCTTGCCCATCCACGCGGCGGCCATCACCACGTCGTGCACGATCGTGAGGCGGTGAATGGTCACGCCGACCTCGCGCACGAGCACGATGATCGTGATCCACCAGGGAAGCTCTCCGAGGATGGACAGGCCGACGAGCGCGGCACCCGTGAGGAACTTATCCGCGATCGGGTCGAGCAGTTTCCCGAGATCCGTGATGAGGCCCCGCGAGCGTGCCAGGTGGCCATCCCACGCGTCGGTCGCAATGGCGAGGACGAAAAACACGGCGGCTGCCCAGCGGAGCGGGCCGTTCTGCCCGTCGTCCGCCAGCAGCATCCACACGAAAAACGGTGTCGCGAGGATGCGCACCCCGGTGATGATGTTGGGGGCGTTCCAGTTGCTGACGCGCGCGCCGGCCTCGTGCTCGCTCATGTGATCAGTCCCGTCCCGTGAGGCTCCAGGCGTCCTCGTCGGTGTCCCCGTCCACTTCCTCGAGCGTGGACTGGTACTTCGCGACGGGGTCGTCGTAGCGGTCGTCGTGCGTGTCGGTGTGCTCCGGCGTGGCGGCCGGCAGCGCCGCCGTCGGCGCGTCCGCGAGCGCGGGCAGTACCGCAGTCTCGGGCCCCGCGGGAGGTGCCTGCGGTGCCGCGGCCGGTGCCGCAGCGGCCGCAGCGGGCGCGGGCCCGCCCTTCAGCTGGGCAAGCACCCCCGCGAGCTGCTCGGGTGCGACGAGCACGTCGCGCGCCTTCGACCCTTCCGAGGGGCCGACGATGTCGCGCGACTCCATCAGGTCCATGAGCCTGCCCGCCTTGGCGAAGCCCACGCGGAGCTTGCGCTGCAGCATGGAGGTCGAGCCGAACTGCGAACTCACCACGAGTTCGACCGCGGCGAGCAGCACCTCGAGGTCGTCGCCGATATCCTCGTCGATCTCCTTCTTCTCGGCCGCCTGCGCAACGTCCGCGCGGTACTCGGGCTGGGCCTGCGCCTTGACGTGCGCCACCACCTGCGCGATCTCGGACTCATTGACCCAGGCACCCTGGACGCGCATCGGCGTGGATTCGCCGTTCAGCAGGAGCAGGCCGTCGCCCTGGCCGATCAGCCGCTCGGCGCCGACCTCGTCGAGGATCACGCGGGAGTCCGTACCGGAGGCCACCGCGAAGGCGTAGCGGCTCGGCACGTTCGACTTGATGACGCCCGTGACGACGTTCACCGAGGGCCGCTGGGTTGCGAGCACGAGGTGGATTCCCGCGGCGCGGGCCAGCTGCGTGATGCGCTGGATCGAGTCCTCGACGTCACGCGGAGCGATGAGCATCAGGTCCGCGAGCTCGTCAACGACCACGAGCAGGTAGGGATAGGGCTTGAGCACGCGCTCGCTGCCCGCGGGCAGCACAATGCTGCCGGCCCGCACCGCCTCGTTGAAATCGTCGATGTGGCGGAACCCGAAGCTCGCCAGATCGTCGTACCGCATGTCCATTTCCTTGACGACCCACTGCAGCGCCTCGGCGGCCTTCTTCGCGTTCGTGATGATCGGCGTGATGAGGTGCGGTACGCCCTGGTAGACGGTGAGTTCGACGCGCTTCGGGTCGACAAGCACCATGCGCACCTCGGAGGGGGTGGCGCGCATCAGGATGCTCGTGATCATCGAGTTGATGAAGCTCGACTTCCCGGAGCCGGTCGCGCCAGCCACGAGAAGGTGCGGCATCTTCGCGAGGTTCGCGACCACAAAGCCACCCTTGACGTCCTTGCCGACGCCGATGGTCATGGGGTGGGTACTGCGCTGCGCGCGGTTGGAGCGGAGCACGTCGCCCAGCGCCACGTTCTCGCGGTCCTGGTTCGGGATCTCGATGCCGATGGCGCTCTTCCCCGGGATCGGCGAGAGAATTCGCACCTCATTCGACGCCACGGCGTACGAGAGGTTTTTCGAGAGCGCGGTCACCTTCTCGACCTTCACGCCCGGGCCCAGCTCGACCTCATACTGCGTGACCGTCGGACCGCGAGAGAAGCCGGAGACGCGGGCGTCCACTTTGAACTCCTCGAACACGCGCGCGAGCGCCGCCATGATGACGTCGTTCGCCTCGGTGTGGGCCTTCGGCGCATCACCGGCGGAGAGCGCCCCCTGGTCGGGCAGCCGGTAGGCGGCCTGCTGGGCGGGTTCATGGGCGGGCGCGACCACAAAGGGAGCGCTCGCGGCGGCGTCGACCTCCGGTTCGGACGCCGCGGGCGTCGCGGCGAAGTCGTCCCAGGAATCGTCACCCAGCCCGGAGGCGGGTGCCGGGGTCACCGATTCCACGGCCGCCTCGGCGTGGGCGAGCTCGTCGAACAGCGCCGAGGGGAACACGTCGGTCGCGGGTTCGGGATCGGGGGTCAGCGCGGATTCGAAGGCCACCTTGCGTGCGGGCGCGTCGGCCTCGGCTGGCGCGTCGTCGCCGCCGTCAAGCATGCGCTCAAGCGCGTTCGCGTCCTCCGCGTACGCGGGGTCTTCCTCCCGGCCGGATGCGTTGCGACGCCACCAAGGCAGGGCACCGGGTTCCGATTCCTGATCCTCGATGTCGAACAGCGGGGTCTGCACACTGCCCCGGTCGCGCTTGGCCGGTTTGGGCTCGGCCGGGGCGTCGCTTTCGACGACGCCGAACAGGAACACGTAGGCCTCGCGGAGCCGCTGCACGATGCGACCCGGCGGCGTCTTCGTGACGATCAGCACGGACAGCAGCAGCAGGAGCGAGAGCACGGGCGTGGCGAACCACAGGGTGAGCGCCGCAAGCGGCGTGCCCACCATCCATCCGAGCAGGCCGCCCGCTTCCGCGAGCGCGGGCATGCCGTCGCGCGGGTTCGGCTGGCCCCCGTAGACGTGGGTGAGCCCCGCGATCGCGGTGATCGCGAGGAACAGGCCGATCGAGATGCGGCGATTGTCGGTCACGCTCGAGGGATGGTTGAACAGCCAGAGGGCGAAGCCCATCATGATGATCGGGAGTCCGAACGCGACGCGACCCAGGAGCCCCCCGAAGGTCCAGGCGTCGAGCTGTACGGCAACCGGCTGGCCGATCAGGAACCACTCGATCACGGCCCCCGTGACCGCGAGCAGAACGAGCAGCAGCGGGATCCCGTCCCGCCGGTCCTCGGGAGCGAGCGGTTCAACCCGGAACGCGCGCGCGGCACCCCCGACGGTGTGCGCCAGGCCGTTCCAGGCGCGCACCACCACGCCCTCAGTGGGCTGGGCTTCGACCAGCACCTTCGTTTTTGCGGTCGCTCGCGTGCCCGAAGCGCGGGAACCCCGAGCCGCAGTGCTCCCCGATTTGGAGCGCGACGAAGCTTTACTGGCCATACTGAATACGGTACAAGACACCACTGACACTCGGGGTGTGGGCTGGCGGCGCGCCAAATATCGGGGCGATCACCGGCCCCACTCCCCCGCGCGTCACCGTTAGCGCCGCCGCAGCGAGCGCACGATCTTCTTCGCGAGCGGCAGCCCCTCGGTCCAGATCGTGTACCCGGGCCCGGGCCGGTCCCAGGAGCCGGCCAACAGGTTCTCGTGCGAGGCGAAGCCGGTCTTGAACGTGGTCACGCCGTCGTTGATCAGCCCGCCGAAGTCGTACCGCTCGATCCCGATGGACTTCATGTGGCGGATCACGTGCCACTTCAGCGCGTAGTTCGCGCGGAGTCGCTGCCCCGTGTCGTTCATGCCGCCGTAGAGCTCGAAGGCGGTGCGGTCCGACTTCGCCATGTACAGGAACGCGACCGGCTCGCCCGCGACGTACGCCGCCCACACGGGAGCGTCGTCGCCGAGCATCGTGAACGCGTCGTGGTAGTACGAGTCCTCGTGCAGGCCGAAGTCGGCCCGTTCGCTCGTCTCCCGGTATACCTCGAGGCACGCATCGAGCTGCGCGATCGTCTCGACCGGACGGATCTCGAGCGTCTCCTCGCGCCCCGACTTGCGAATGTACTGCCGGTGCTTCTTCGACATGTCGCCGATCAGCTCGTCCTCGGACTTGCGCAGATCGAGGATCAGCGTGCGTGCGGGCAACACGGGAGTCTTCGCCTCGCGCCACTTCGGGCCGAGCGCGAACTGTCCCGCGTCCTCGTCGGGCTCGATCGACACGGCCACGGCCCGGCGCGAACCGTGCACGTAGGCGGCGACCGCGTCGGCGACCTCCCCCGGGGCCGGGACCGCGGCGGGAGCGTCGGAGTTCCCGGCGTCGCGGGCGACGACCGGGCCGCGCGGCGCGTAGACGAAGCCGCCCAGGGGGCCGGGAAGCGCGCGGGTGAGCAGCTGGCAGGCGCCGACGACGGGCGCGCCGGCGCCGGATCCGGCGCGCACGAGGACGCGCTCCGCGCTCCAGCGGTGCGCGGACTTCAGCTCCCCCCACCCCCAGAGCTGCAGCGGGTGTCCGCCGAGCTCGCGAACGGTCGTGTCCCAGAGGGCACGATCAGTGCAGGGGGTGACGGTGAGCGTCGCGCCGGGCTGAGCCGAGGAGGTCACGAACGAGTCCTTCCGAGTTTGCGAGCCACGAAGCCGGTCAGCTCCGCGAGCTCTGGAGAGCGCATGAGGCGCAGGCAGATCAGATACACCACGCCGCAGACCAGGGCCACGACGACGGCGCAGAGCACCGCGACGACCGCGTTGACCTGACCGGCCGCACCGCGGATCAGCCCCGTGGCCACCATCCCGAGCAGCGCGGCCGGAACGGCGGCGAGCACGAACCGCACCACGCTCTGCGTGATCCGGAGCCCGTCGATGGAGCCGATCTTCCGGCGCAACAGCAGCGTGGCAAGCACCGCCTGCACAATCGTCGCGAGCGACCACACGAGCGCGTACGCCATCCCGATGAACTCCGCCGGCACGAAGCTGGGCAGCAGCAGCGAGAACACAATCACGAGGCCCATCTGGACCGAGGTGAAGAGGAACGGGGTGCGCGTGTCCGACAGCGCGTAGAACGAGCGCTGCACCACGAACAGGAAGCTGTACGCGGCGAGGCTCAGCACGTAGGCCTGCAGCGCGAGCGCGAACTGATCCACCTGGAGCTCGGTCGCGCGGATGTTGATGATGCGCGCCACGAACGGGGCTGCCGCGAACAGCGCCACCGCGGCGAACATCATCACGAGGCTGATCTGGCGCGCCGAGGCGGAGAAGTCCTCGCGGAACTCCGCCATGCGGCCCGTCTGTCCCCACTCGCTGAGCCGCGTGAAGTACGCCGTCGCGAGCGACACCGCGATCACGGAGTGCGGCATCATGAAGATCAGCCACACGTTCCCCATCGCGCTCGTCGAGGGTCCCGCGCCACTGCCGATGGCGACGACGTTGTTCGTGATCAGTCCGCCGAGGTTCATGACGACGATCGTCGCGAGGCTCCACACCGCAATCTTCGCGGTGCGGCCCAGGCCCACCCCGCGCCACACGAAGTCCGGGCGGTAGCGGATGCCCGCGCGCCGCCAGGAGACGAACAGGATGAGCCCCTGGGCGACCACGCCGAGCGTCGCGCTGCCCGCGAGTACCGCGATCGCGAGTGCGTCCCAGTCCACGACCGAGCGCAGCTGGCCCGTCGGGTCCGCGCCGTACATCAGCATGAAGACGACGATGCCCGCGATCGCGATCACGTTGTTCAGCACCGGGGCCCAGGTGAACGGGCCGAACACGCTACGCGCGTTCAGCACCTCCCCGAGCACCGTGTAGAGCCCGTAGAACACGATCTGGGGCAGGCACCAGTACGCAAACGCCGTGGCGAGCGCGAGCTGGTCATCCGGCCACGTCACCGCGGTCAGGCGCACGATCCACGGCGCGCACAGCATCGCGATCGCCGTGATCGCCACGAGCGCGACCGTGATCAGCGTCAGGATCTTGTTGATGTAGGCCGCGCCGCCGTCGGGGTTATGCGCCGCCTTCACGATCTGCGGCACGAGCACCGCGTTGAGCATCCCGCCGAGCAGGATCATGTACACGATGTTCGGCAGTAGGTTGCCGTTCTGGAACGCGTCGGCGGAGGTCGATCCGACGGAACCGATCGCGATCGCGAGCAGCATGGCCTTCGCGAGCCCGAGAATCCGCGACACCATCGTGCCGGAGGCCATGACGGCGCTCGCGCGCATGAGTCCAGCAGCCATTAGTAGTACGGATCCTTTCGCACCGCGAGCGACCAGCGCCGGGCCAGTCGGTCCCCCAGCTTGACCCAGAAGGCGAAGGCCCATGGCTTCAGCGGGAGGTCAAATGCCCCAGCGTAGTCCACGATCTCGGGCGCAAACGAGCGCTTGAACTGCCCCACGCCGTGCAGCGGGTGCGTCGTATCGTCGACCCGATCGGACGGCGGGGCCCCGCAGAGATCGTGCAGCACCGCGCCGCGCTCGATGGCCCAGCGGATCACTTCCCACTGCAGCGCGTGGGAGGCCCCGTAGGCGCTCTTCGCACGCACGGAGGCGCCGTCCTTGTAGGTGGTCTTCTGCCCCAGCGCCATCGCGAAAGCGCCGGCGACGAGCTGCGGCGCACCTGACTCGTCCGGGCGGTGGGCGAGGAAGATCTGCCCCGCGTCCGCGGCCGCGAAGGTCTGCCAGAACGCCCGGTAGTAGGACTCCGCGCGCAGCACAAAGCGCCCCTCGGCGGTCTCCTGGAGCAGCCGGAACAGGGCGGCGCAGTGCTCCTCGGTGGCGGGGACCCGCGTCACGACGATGCCGTCGCGGCCGGCGCGCGAGATCGAATTCCGGGCCTTCTTGCCGATCCGCTTGAACACCTCGTCCTCGGTGCCCGAGACATCGACAAGGATCGTCGAGGGGTTCGGAATGATCCGCACGGTGTCGCGGTAGCCCGCGGCGTGGAACGCCGCCCGGGAATCGCGGTCCGTGCGCGGCTCCACCTTCAGGAGGAACGCGCCGCGGGATCGCGCGAGCGCGGCGACGGCCGCGGCGACCTCGAGCACGCGCGCGGCGTCCTCCCCCGCGGGCCCCGCGGGCAGGTGCCACCACTCCCCGAGCAGCGGCACGCGTTTCGCGAGCACGCCGACGGCGACCGGGGTCGCCCCGGGCCGCTCCACGATCACGCGGTGCGCGCGGTAGCCGCCCTGCGCGCACTTGACGCGCAGGTAGGGGTCGCCCGACCACACCTCGCCGCCGCCGGGGTTCGCTGCGCACAGCGCATCCCAGTCGGCGATCTCGGTGTCAGAAGCAAGGCGGGCGACGGCCGGAGCCGCCGCCGTGCCTGAGCCCGGAAGCACGCGCTACACCACCACCACGACGGGGACGATCATCGCCTTGCGACGGAGCTTGGTTCCCACCCAGCGGCCGACGGTGCGGCGCACGATCTGCTGGAGCTGGTGGTGGTCCGTGACCCCGTCACGCATCGCGTCCTCGAGCGCCTTCGCCACCTGCGGCTTGATCTTCTCGAAGACATGCCGCTCCTCGGCGACGCCCTTCGCGTGGATGTCCGGGCCGGACACGATCTGGCCCAGGGTGGTTTCCACGACCGTGATCACGGAGATGAAGCCCTCTTCCGCCAGCGTCCGCCGGTCACGCAGGTCGTCCTCGGTCACGCGGCCGACGCTCTTGCCGTCGACGTAGATGAACTCGATGTCGAGCTGTCCCACCGGGCGAGCCACGCCGTCGACGAGGTCGACGACCGTGCCATTCTCGGCGATCACGGTGCGGTTCTGCGGCACCCCGGTCTCGATCGCGAGCGCAGCGTTCGCGACGAGCATGCGGTGCTCGCCGTGGATCGGCATCACGTTCTTGGGGCGCACGATGTTGTAGCAGTAGAGCAGCTCGCCCGCGGAGGCGTGGCCGGAGACGTGCACCTTCGCGTTGCCCTTGTGCACCACGTTCGCGCCGAGCTTGATGAGCCCGTCGATCACGCGGTACACGGAGGTCTCGTTGCCCGGGATGAGGCTCGACGCGAGGATGACCGTGTCGCCCTCGCCCACCTCGACCTGGTGCTCCCGATTGACCATGCGGCTGAGCACCGCCATCGGTTCGCCCTGGGATCCGGTCGACATGTACACGATCCGGTGGTCCGGGATGTCGCCGCTCTTCTTGAGGTCCACGAGGACGCCCTCGGGCACATCGAGGTAGCCGAGATCGGAGGCGATCTTCATGTTGCGGACCATCGAGCGGCCGAGCAGCACGACGCGGCGGCCGTTCGCCTGCGCGGCGTCCAGCACCTGCTGCACCCGGTGCACGTGGCTCGAGAAGCTCGCCACCACCACCTTGCCCTTGGTCTTCGCGATGACCTGTTCGATCACGGGGCCGATGTTCTTCTCGGGCGAGGTGAAGCCCGGAACGTCGGCGTTGGTCGAGTCCGTCATGAAGAGGTCGACGCCCTCTTCGCCGAGCCGTGCAAAGGCGCGCAGATCGGTGATGCGGCCGTCGAGCGGCAGCTGGTCCATCTTGAAGTCACCCGTGCCGATCACGAGTCCGGCGTCGGTGCGGATCGCGACCGCGAGCGCGTCGGGGATCGAGTGGTTCACGGCGATGAACTCGAGGTCGAACGGCCCGAAGGTGATCTCCTCGTCCTCGGCGACGACGTGGGTGACCGGGCGGATCCGGTGTTCCTTCAGCTTCGCCTCGACAAACGCGAGCGTCAGCTTGGAGCCCACCAGCGGGATGTCTTCCCGCATCTTCAGGAGGTACGGCACGCCGCCGATGTGGTCCTCATGACCGTGGGTGAGCACGACCGCGACAATGTCGCCCAGGCGGTCCTGGATCTTCGTGATGTCCGGGAGGATCAGGTCCACGCCGGGGTGCTGGACCTCGGGGAACAGCACGCCGCAGTCGACGACCAGCAGCTTTCCGTCGATCTCGTAGACCGTCATGTTCCGGCCGACCTCACCGAGGCCGCCGAGCGGGGTAATGCGAAGGGTGCCCTCGTCGAGAGCGGGTGGTGCGTAAGCGGGGTTGGGCACAAAGCCTCCTGTTTGTTAGCGGGTGGTGCCTGCGATCTGGGGCAGGGCACCGCCGGCAGCCGCATTGCGGTCCGGCCTGAAGTTTGAGAGGTCGACGCCCGGAACGTTCGAGACGAGGGCCAGCTCGTCTTCGATCAGAGCGGCCTCCCACTCTTCCGGGCCGACGAGCGGGAGCCGCACGCGCGGGCTCCCGATACGGCCGAGGCCGTGGAGGATGTACTTGGCGGCAACCGTGCCGGGCACGTGCGTCATCACGGCGCGCACGAGCGGCTCAAGGTTCTGGTGTGCCTCGCGCGCGGTGTGCAGATCGCCCGCGTTGACGGCGTCGACGATCACCCGGTACGGGGCGGCCGCGATGTTCGCGGTGACCCCGATGAGTCCCGTCGCCCCGATGGAGAGGTGCGGCAACACGTTGGGGTCGTCGCCCGAGAAGTACATGAGATCCGTCTGGTTGAGCACGCGGCTGACCTCGCTGAGGTCGCCCTTGGCGTCCTTCACCGCGAGGATGTTCGGATGCTTGGCGAGGCGCAGGATCGTCTCGTACTTGATCGGCACCCCGGTGCGGCCGGGGATGTCGTAGAGGATGACGGGCAGGTCCGTGGCGTCCGCGACCATGCGGAAGTGCGTCAAGAGGCCCGCCTGGGTCGGCTTGTTGTAGTACGGCGTCACGATCATCACGCCGTCCGCGCCGGCCTTCTCGCTGGCCTGGTAGAGCTCGATCGCGTGCGCGGTCTCGTTCGAGCCGCCGCCCGTAATGATCTTCGCGCGCCCGCTGGAGACCGACTTGGCGACCTCCACGAGCTTCAGCTTCTCAGGGTCGGTCAGGGTGCTCGTCTCGCCGGTCGTGCCGGTGACCACGATGCCGTCGGCACCGCTGACGATGCATTCGTCGATGTGTTTCTCGACGGCAGGCCAATCGACTTCGCCGTCCGCCTGGAACGGCGTTACGAGCGCGACGAGTACCTGTCCGAAAGGATTCTCCTGATTTGCCACCTCACTAGGGTACCGGACACGGCCGACTCTCACTCATTCGGCGCTCGCCGGCGGGGTGAATTCGGGGGCAGAACGCGGAATCCGAGGGGTGTGGACGCGAGAAATTACGCCGCGTCACGCCGCCAGCGCTCGATGTGGAAGTGCAGCCCGGTGGCCGAGACCTGCTCCGGCCCGGCCTCGACGCGCTGCCACTCGGCCCCGATCTCGGGGGCAAACGTGTCGGCGTCCGGGACCTCCAGTGCGATCCGGGTCACCACCAGCTCCGTGGCCACGGGCAGCGCCGCGCGGTAGAGCTGGCCGCCGCCCATCACCCAGGCGTCAACGTCCCCGGCCGTCGAGTGCCGCAGCTGCGCGAGCGCCGCCTCGAGCGATTCGGCGAGCCGGGCCCCCGGGGCGGCATACTCCGGGGTCCGCGTGACGACGATGTTGTCGCGCCCCGGGAGCGGCCGCACGCGCGCGGGCAGCGACTCCCAGGTGCGCCGCCCCATGATCACGGGAGCGCCGAGTGTGGTGCGTTTGAAGTGTGCGAGGTCCTCGGGCAAGTGCCACGGCATGTCGCCGTCACGCCCGATCGCGCCGCCCGCGGCCTCGGCCCAGATCAGCCCGATCCGGGGTGCCTCGGCTGCGCTCACACGGCCACCGGGGCCTTGATGCCCGGGTGATGCTCGTAGCCGAGCACCTCGAAGTCATCGAGCGTGTAGTCGAGGATCGAGTCGGCCTTCCGGATCGCGATCTGCGGGTACGGGAAGGGCTCGCGCGCGAGCTGCGTCTCGACCTGCTCCACGTGGTTGTCGTAGATGTGGCAATCGCCGCCGGTCCACACGAACTCGCCGGGTTCCAGCCCGGTCTGCTGCGCGACCATCAGCGTGAGGAGCGCGTAGGAGGCGATGTTGAAGGGCACCCCGAGGAACATGTCCGCCGAGCGCTGGTACAGCTGGCACGACAGCTTGCCATCCGCCACGTAGAACTGGAAGAACGCGTGGCACGGGGCCAGTGCCATCTGGTCGAGCTCCGAGACGTTCCACGCCGAGACGATCAGCCGGCGCGAGTCGGGCGTGTTCCGGATCTGTTCCACGACCTGGGTGATCTGATCAATGTGTTCCCCGTCAGGCGTAGGCCAGGAGCGCCACTGCACCCCGTACACCGGGCCGAGGTCGCCCTGTTCGTCCGCCCACTCGTCCCAGATGGTGACACCGTTCTCCGTCAGGAAGGCGGTGTTGCTCTCGCCGCGCAGGAACCAGAGCAGTTCGACGGCCACGGACTTGAAGTGGACGCGCTTCGTGGTGAGCAGGGGGAACGACTCCGCGAGATCGAACCGAATCTGCCGGCCGAACAGGCTGCGCGTGCCCGTTCCCGTGCGATCAGACTTGGGAGTGCCGTGCTCGTACACTTCACGAAGCAGGTCCTCGTAGGGGGTCGGAATCGAGTTCGCAGTCACCCCACCAGTGTACCTACCGGCGGTCCTGTTTCGCTGTCAGCATGAGCAGGTCGGCGCGCGAGATAAACGCCGCCGAGGTCTCTCCGGGCTGCCACTCGGCGACCCCAAAGGACCAGCCGGGATCGGGCACTGCGCGCCGCAGCCGATCCCCCGTCTCGGTGCCGGCTCGCGCGTCCGAGTCGATCAGCAGCAGCGCGAACTCGTCGCCCCCGAAGCGCGCGAACACGTCCTCGGGCCGCGTGTGTTCCTGCAGCGCGCGCGCAAAACTCTGCAGCACCCGGTCCCCCTCGGCATGCCCCAGCTGATCGTTGACGGATTTGAAGCGATCCAGATCCAGGTAGAGCAGCGCAATCGGCTGGCCGCTCCGCTGCGCGGCGGCCACGGCCTTGCCCAGCAGCCGCTCGAAACCACGCCGATTCCACACGTCGCAGAGCGGATCGGTAATCGAGGCCCGCTCCAGCCGCCCCTTAAAGCGGCCGATGAGCTCTCCGATGACGATCCCAGTGACCGCGAGCGTGAGCAGGATCGGCAGGATCTCCTCCCCGAAGCGCACCACCATGATGACGCCGTAGACGGTGATCCAGATATACCCCAGCACCCGCGCGAACCACATGGGCAGAAACCACACGAGCAGCAGGAAAAAGGGGAGGAACAGCAGGCCCAGATTGACGGCGCGCAGCGCGTTCGGAGCGAAGTACACGGTCGGAACCACCGCGAGCATCACCGCGATCATCAGGAGCCCGGCCGCGGCGGGCCGGAACCGCCGCCCCGCCCAGAGCACGATCCCCGCCGCTACGAAGCAGGCGATCATGGTCGCGATCAGGTCCGGGCGCGGCGCGGCCCCGATGCGGAACACGGAGGCGTTCAGCGCGGCGAGCGTGCCGCCCGAGAGCAGGAACAGGGCGGTCGCGATCGACAGCTCGCTCTGGCGTCTGCGCATGATCCGTCCCCTTCCGCACCACCGACTCGCGTCTTCGGAGTCGCACGGTTCCCCGCAGCGGGTCCCCCGAGTGTAGAGCACAAGGGGAGCCGCGGCGAAACCGAGAACGGCGCGGGGCCGAGGATCTCACGATCCTCGGCCCCGCGCGTCACAACGAAGCTGAGGTCTACCCCAGGCCGTCATCGAACACCGGCATCGCCGAGGTGTCCGATCGCGCGTCCGCCTTCGCGAGCACCTGGCCCCGGAAGAAGGCGGGCTTCGCCTTGGCCTGCAGCAGCATCAACACGACGCCGAGGCCCAGCACCACGACCCCGATGATTCCGACGAGGCCGACGCCGCCGATGTTGCTGCCGGAGCCGAATTCGGGATCCATGCTGTCCACCGTGGTCTGGACGAACACGATGAGCAGCAGAATGCCGCCGAGACCCGGGAGCACAAGCTTCGACATCACCGAACCGAACCCCTCCTTGATCGCGGTCTTGCGGAAGTACCACGGGCTCGAGAGCGCGGTGATCCCGTAGTAGAAGCAGACCATCATGCCGAGGGCGGTAATCGTGTCCCACAGCACGTCCTCGCTGAGGAACCGCATGAGCGCGTAGAACACCGAGGCGACGATCGAGGACAGCATCAGCGCAACATACGGCGACTTGTACTTCGGGTGGATCTTCTTGATCGCGGGCGGCAACGCGCCGTAGTGCGACATGGCGAGCAGCGTGCGCGCCGGGGAGATCGCGGTGGAGTTGATCGAGGCCATCGCGCTCACCAGGATCGCGACGGAGAGCAGGATCGCGGCCGGTCCCATGACGGGGTGCGCGAGGGCCGCAAACACGTTCTCCGCGATCGCGGGGTTGTTCAGCCCCGTTCCGGTCTCGCCGAGGCCCGCGTAGGCGACGGTCGCGGCGGCGGTACTGACGTAGAGCACGACGAGGATGAAGACCAGAATCATCGCGGCCTTGCTCTCCGTGGAGAGGCGACCCTTCGACGGCTTCGTTTCCTCGCCCATGGTCAGGACGGTGTCCCAGCCCCAGTACACGAAGATCGAGACCGCAATTCCGGCGGCGAACGCGCTGAAGCTGTCCACCTCGAGCGGGTTAAACCAGGACAGCTCGGGAATCCGACCCGCCTCGTTCGCGGGATCCGCGGCACCGATGAACATCGCGACGATGAACCAGATCATGATCGCCATCTGGAACACCACGGTGATGTACTGGAAGATCTTGGTCGAGGTCATGCCCCGGTAGGAGATGAACGTTGCCACGGCCATGAAGCACAGGCACACGAGGATGTTGATGAACTTGTTGCCCGACAGCTCGGCGATCGAGGGATCGTTCGCGACGATGCTGATCGACTGGAACAGGAACTCCACCGCGATGCCCGCGAGGTTCGAGAGCACGAGCACCGTTGCGGCGATGAGCCCCCATCCGGCCATCCAGCCCACCCAGGGACCGAACGCGCGCGACGCCCAGGTGAAGGAGGTCCCCGAGTCCGGCATCGCGGTGTTCAGCGCGCGGTACCCGAGCGCCACGAGCAGCATGGGCAGGAAGCCCATGAGGAAGATCGCGGGCGTCTGATACCCGACCTCGCTCGCGGCCGGCCCGACCGCGGCGGTCAGCGTGTACGCGGGCGCGCACACCGACAGCCCGATCACGAGCGCCCCCATGACACCCACGGTGCCCGACGGGAGGCCCTTCTTGCTGATTCCGGTAACCGAGTCGAGGGTCCGAGTTCGTGGCTCGGGGGCGTTGAGGTCGTACTTCGCCATCACAACCGTGCTTTCTCGCGCGAGGTGGTGCGCATCGTCGGCGACAGGAGATTCGTTACTGAATCCGCGCGAGGTCATCTTGGCCCCGATCCCTGGCTTTCGGGCATCGAGTCTATGCAGCAGATGCCGATTTCCCTAATCCTTGGGAGGAATCCCACCGATTTCGTGTTTTTCGCGTCGAATTGCTTCGCGAATCGCTGCTCGGGCCCGCTTTCGATCCCCACATGCGTCGTACACGATGCCGAGCCGCATCCAGGACTGCCAGCGCTCGGGGGCGGCCTCCGCCTCGGCCCGGTAGCGCGGAAACGCCGCGTCGGCATCGGCGCGCTCGGGGCGGCCGGACGGCCGGGTGGCGACCGGCTCGTCCGGCATCTCACCGGCCGCGGCCAGTGCATCCGCAAGGCGCGTCGCCTGGCGCCCGAACATCAGCTCTCGCACCAAGGCCCAGACCCCGAGCAGGGGCAGCACGAGCATCGCCACCCCCATGACGATCGGGAGCAGCTCGCCCGAGCGCAGCAGCCCGATCGCGCGGATCCCGGCGAACACGAAGTACAGCACGAGCAGGGCGCTCATGATCGTGACGCCGACGATGGCGCGAAGCCGCGCGCTCATGCCCGGTCCCCCGCCGCGACCGTGCCGAGCTCCGAGAGCCCCAGCACGCGATCGAGACCCACCGTCAGGCCGGTCGCGCTCGTCGCAAACTCGAGCGCCGCACGGATCCCCGCGCGATACGCGTCGTTCGAGTGGGTGTCGTGGACCACGCTCAGCACCTCGCCGGGGCCGCCGAAGCGCACCTCCTGCTTCGCGACCACCCCCGCCAGACGGAGGCTGTGCACGGGGATGCCAGCGACACGCTGCCCGCGCGCGGGCTGTTCCGCGAAGGGCGCGTCGACGGGCGCACCGCCGCGCGCCTCGGCCATGAGTTCCGCGGTGCGCACGGCCGTTCCGGACGGCGAATCGACCTTGTTCGGATGGTGCGCCTCGATCACCTCGATCGCGTCGAAGTACGGGGCCGCGATCCGCGCGAGCGCCGTGCCGAGCACCGAACCCAGCGAGAAGTTGGGCACCACGAGCACCCCGCCCTGCGCGGCAGCCACGCGTTCGGCGAGCGTCGCGAGCCGCTCCGCGGACCAGCCACTGGTCCCCACGACCACGCGCTGTCCCCGCGCCAGCGCCCGATCGACGATCTCCGCGGACGCGTCCGGGTGACTCACGTCAACCAGCAGATCCGCGTCCGCGCCTTCCTCCGGCGCGGACGCGCTCGTGAGGCGCGCGACAAGCTCGAAGTCCGGATGCGCTTCGACCACCTCGCACACGAGGGTTCCGAGTCGGCCAGTGGCCCCGGTGACGGCAACGCGTTGTGACATGCCCTCTAAACTACCGCGTCCGCGCGGCCCGGCGTGCCGAACCGTCCGGCCCCCGCAGGCTACGCGTTCGGCTGCAGTCCCGAGCGCGCGACGTCGCCGACCGCGACCACGGTGAGCGGCCGACCCGCGAGCGCCGCAGCGACCTCGCGCACTTCCTCGCCCGTGACCGCGTGGATGAGCGCCAACGACGTGTCGAGATCGTAGAGCTCCCCCGTCCCGATCTCCGCGCGGGCGAGGCGTCCCATCCGGGTCTCGGAATCCTCCAGTGCCAGCGCGGAGGATCCGGCGATCTGGCCGAGTGCCCGCTCGTGTTCCTCGGCGGTGATGCCGGAGTCCGCAAGCTTCTGCAGTTCGAGCTGGCTGAGCTCCAGTACCTCGCTCGCCTTCTCCGGGGCCATGCCGGCGTACATCCCGAAGACTCCCGTGTCGGAGTAGCTCGCGCCGAACGAATAGGCCGTGTACGCGAGTCCGCGCTTCTCGCGGATCTCCTGGAAGAGCCGGCTGGACATGCCGCCGCCGAGCACGGAGTTCATGATGCCGAACGCGAAACGGCGCGGGTCCGTGGCGCGCAGCCCCGGAGTGCCGATGAGCAGATTAATCTGCTCGCTCGGACGCTCGGTGACACAGATCCGCGGGGACGCACTCGCGGCGGTGACCGCGAGCTCATCACTCGCCTGCGCGCGCCGGCGCGGGGCCGCCTCGCGGTCGGTATGCCAGCGCTCCTCCGGCGAGGCGTTCAACGCGGCGAGCACCTGCGCCACCAGGGCGTCGTGGTCCACGGCCCCGGCGGCGGTCACCACGAGCGTGCTCGGATCGTAGCGGTCGCGGTAGTGCCGATCCACGTCGTCGCGTCGCGCGCCACGGATCGTCTCGGGCAACCCGCCGATCGGGCGTCCGAGCGGATGATCCCGCAGCACCTCAGCGAACAGCTGCTCGCTGGCCACGTCCGCGAGATCGTCCGCCGCCATCGCGAGCTCCTCAAGGATCACGCCGCGCTCGGTCTCAAACTCCTCCGGATCCAGCACCGAGTTCGTCACCATGTCCGCGAGCGCCGCGACGGCCTCCGGCAGGTCCGCGTCGCGCACCTTCGCGTAGTAGCAGGTGTACTCCTTGGCCGTGAGCGCGTTGTGCTCGGCCCCCATCTGGTCGAAGGTGGTGGCGATCTCGTAGGCGTTCCGCGTGGGCGTGCCCTTGAACAGCAAGTGCTCGAGGAAGTGGGTGGAGCCGAGGCTGCCCGGCGCATCGTCGCGATCCGCCTGCTCGTCCCGCGACCCGACGCCCACCCAGAACCCGATCGTGGCGCTGCGCGCACTCGGCATCAGTTCGGTGAGGACCCGCAGGCCGCTCGGGTGCACCGTGCGCCGCATCAGACTCCCATTGAGGTCTACGGTGAGTTCGGCCTGGTCCAGGGGCAGGAGGATCGGTTCGCGCATCCCCCCAGCCTATCCGGCGCGGATGGGGAGCTTCCGCTTAGGCGCTCTGATCGCGCAGCCGCACGAGCCGTTCGTGGCCGGTCTCCTCGAGCTCCGCGATGTCGGAACGGGACTTCAGGAAGTCGGAGAAGGATCGGAACCCCAGCGCGCGTTCGGAGAACGAGGGATCCATGCGGCGCATCTGCTGCTTCACCGCGGAGCTGTACAGCCAGCCGGAGTCGTCCTTCTCCTGCCCGAGCCACAGCGCCCGAATGAGCAGGCCCGTCGCCTCGATCTCGGGATCGCCGTCCTCATCGTCCACGTCATCCGCGTCGACCTGCGCATCCAGCACCGCGCCGAGTGCCGCGAGTGCGGGATCCTCCGCGCCCGTTGCGGGATCCGGCACCGTCTGCTGCCGGCGACGGCGGCCGCGCGTGGTCGGTGCCGGAGTGGCGGATTCCGCCGCGGCTTCTGCGGCCTCCGCGGCCTCCGGGGTGGCTTCGTTCGGAGATTCGCTCGCGGCTTCGCTCGGCACGTCGCTCGCGGCACGCCCACGACGCCCGGAACCGCTCGCCTGGGCCCGCTCCGGGCGCTCCGGGAGCTCGACGCCCGGCAGCGCGTCATAGCTGGCAAACTCGTCACACGCGGCCTTCAGAGACTTCGCGGTCGAGCCCGCGACGCCGATCCCCACGACGTAGCGTCCCAGCCGCTTGCACCGCTGCGCGAGCGGCACATAGTCGGAGTCGCCCGCGACGATCACCACGTGGGTGAGATCGTCGAGCCGGAACATGTCCTCGACGGTGTCGACGGCGAGCCGAATGTCCGCGCCGTTCTTCGCGTAGGCGGCGGCGGGGAACAGCTGCACGAGATCGACCGCCCGCGCGACCAGCTGCGAGCGATACACGGCGTTGATGGGGGCGGACCAGTCCGCGTATGCCCGGGTGAGGACCAGGGTGCCAAAGGAGGAGGCGTAGTCGATGATCGCGCCCACGTCCACGGCCGCGGCGCGCATCCGCTCGGCAACATCCGGCGCGGTCGGATCCTCGGCGATGCGCTGCCGATCTCGCGAAAACGAGTTGCGCCCGTGCACCCGGTCGTACCAGGAGAGCACGATGTTGTCGAAGTCGAGGTAGACCGCGACGCGGCCGTTCTGGGTATCCGCCATGCGCCCAGTCTGTCAGGCTCGGGGCCCGCTGTCACCGCGCAGACGCGACCGCGCCCGCCGCTCCCCTGCTGGGGTGCGACGGGCGCAGTGTCGAGCCGGGCGCTGCCCGGGCGCGGCGGTTACTCCGCTGCGGGGGCCTCGGCCTCGGCCGCGGGGGCCTCGGCCTCAGCGGCCTGCTCCTCGATCACGGGCTCCAGCGAGAGCTTGCCGCGATCGTCGACCTTCGTGATCTTCACGAGGATCTTCTGGCCCACCGAGAGCACGTCGTCCACGCTCTCGATGCGCTTGCCGCCGGCAAGCTTGCGCACCTCGGAGATGTGCAGCAGGCCGTCCTTGCCCGGGAGCAGGGAGACGAACGCGCCGAAGGCGGCGTTCTTCACGACCGTGCCGAGGTACTGCTCGCCGACCTCGGGGTTCTGCGGGTTCGCGATCGCGTTGACCTGCGCGCGCGCAGCCTCGGCCGCGGGGCCGTCGGTCGCGCCGATGTAGACGGTGCCGTCGTCGTCGATCGAGATGTCGGCGCCGGTCTCGTCCTGGATACCGTTGATCGTCTTGCCCTTGGGGCCGATCAGCTCACCGATCTTGTCGACCGGAATGTTGACCGTGATCACGCGGGGCGCGGTCGGGGCCATCTCGTCCGGCGCGTCGATCGCCTGGTTCAGCACGCTGAGGATCGTGAGGCGTGCCTCGTGAGCCTGCGTCAGCGCACCCTTCAGCACGTCGGCGGGCAGGCCGTCGAGCTTCGTGTCGAGCTGGATCGCGGTGATGAACTCCGAGGTACCGGCGACCTTGAAGTCCATGTCGCCGAGCGCGTCCTCGGCGCCCAGGATGTCGGTGAGCGCCGCGTAGCGGGTCTCACCGTTCAGCTCGTCGGAGACGAGGCCCATCGCGATACCGGCGACGGGTGCGCGCAGCGGCACGCCCGCGTTCAGCAGCGACAGGGTCGAGGCGCAGACGGAGCCCATCGAGGTGGAGCCGTTCGAGGACAGCGCCTCGGACACCTGACGGATCGCGTACGGGAACTCCTCGCGGCTCGGCAGCACCGGCACGAGGGCGCGCTCGGCGAGGAAGCCGTGCCCGATCTCGCGACGCTTCGGCGATCCCACGCGACCGGTCTCACCGGTCGAGTACGGCGGGAAGTTGTAGTGGTGCATGTAGCGCTTGCTCGTGATGGGCGAGAGCGAGTCGATCTGCTGCTCCATCTTGAGCATGTTCAGCGTGGTGACACCGAGGATCTGGGTCTCGCCGCGCTGGAAGATCGCGGAGCCGTGCACGCGCGGGATGACCTGCACCTCGGCGTCGAGCGCACGGATGTCGCTCGTGCCGCGGCCGTCCATGCGGACGCCCTCGCTGAGCACGCGGTTCCGGACGATGTCCTTGGTGACCGACTTGTACGCGGCAGAGACCTCAGCGTTGGCGGACTCGGGAAGCTCCCCCGCGTCGACCTTCGCGGCGATCTGTTCCTTGACGCGCGCCTTCAGTGCGTCGTCAGCGTTCTGACGCTCCTGCTTGTCCGCGATCAGGTAGATCGGGGCCAGCTCCTCGCGGGCGAGCGCGTCGACGGCGGCAAGCACCTCGTCGGTGTAGGGCAGGAACACCGGGTACTCGGCGATCTCCTTCGCCGACTGCGCGGCGAGCTCCGACTGCGCCTTGCACAGCTGGGCGATGAAGGGCTTTGCGGCGTCGAGACCGGCGGCCACCACGGCCTCGTTCGGCTTCGTCGCGCCGCTGCGGATCAGGTCCCAGCTCTGCTCGGTGGCCTCGGCCTCGACCATCATGATCGCGACGTCGTCGTTGCCGTTCGAGTCGGTGACCACGCGGCCGGCGACCACGAGGTCGAAGACCGCGTCCTGCAGCTGCTCCGCGTTCGGGAACGCGACCCACTGATCGCCGATGAGGGCGAGGCGCACGCCGGCGATCGGGCCGGAGAAGGGCAGGCCGGAGATCTGCGTCGACGCCGATGCGGCGTTGATCGCGAGCGCGTCGTAGAACTCGCCCGGAGCGATCGAGAGCACGGTCACGACAACCTGGACCTCGTTGCGCAGGCCGCTCACGAAGGACGGGCGCAGGGGGCGGTCGATGAGGCGGCAGACGAGGATCGCCTCGGTCGAGGGGCGGCCCTCGCGACGGAAGAACGAGCCGGGGATCTTGCCGGCGGCGTACGAGCGCTCCTCGACGTCGATCGTGAGCGGGAAGAAGTCGAAGTGATCCTTCGGCTGCTTCGATGCGCTGGTGGCCGAGAGGAGCATCGTCTCCTCGTCCAGGTACGCGGCAACCGCGCCCTGTGCCTGCTGTGCGAGGCGCCCGGTTTCGAACCGGATCGTCCGCTTACCGAACTTGCCGTTGTCGAGGACAGCCTCGGCGAACTTGATTTCAGGACCCTCCACGGGTTCTCCTTTACTTCTGGCGAGCACGCAGCAACCGCTCGCAGACGCCGACGGCCTGCGAGTGCTGATCAACAGTGGAAGGCCACTCCCGAGATCCCAGAAACGAACTGGGAGGGATCCACCACCGAAGACCAGCCACCGTGTGCTCGGTTCATCGTTGGTGCGGGCAGACGCCCGCGTTTCTCAGGATAGCACCGCGGCCCTCAACGGCGGGTGAAATCCCTGGTGCCGCTTAGACTGGAGCGCACATTTCCGCAGCACCGAACGGAGCCCAGGCGCATGCCAGTAGATCAGGATCCCGCGATCCGGCGCAGGGCTCGCCGCGACACCGCGATCATCGTGTCGCCCCTCGCGGTCGGCGTGCTCCTCAACGCGATCGTGCGGCCCTGGCTCGCCACGCTCATCGATGCGGAGGAGATCCGGCAGGCTGGATCGGTGCGCGGCTCGAACCGGTGGTGGGAGCCGACCCCGCAGTCGGTGGCCGAGCACCCCGTGATCTCCTGGTTTCTGAGCGTCAGCGACGGCGCGCTCGCCGGGGTGCTCCTCGCGAGCTGCGGGCTCATCGCGATCGCGATGTGGCTCCGCGGACGCAGCGCGCGGCGTCGCAGCGAGCGACGCCGCGCAGCTACGCAGACTCCGTGAAGAGGGCCTCGCCCACGTACTCCCCCGGCTGCATGCCACCCGGAACCGCCCACAGGCCCGAGCCCACGTGCCGCAGGTACTCGTTCATCGCGTCGCCCTTGAGGCTCTGCTGCACGCGCACGAACGTCTCGGGCGTGCGCTGATAACTGATGAAGAAGAGCCCGGCCCCCAGCTGGCCGAGCGGGTTCGACCCGTCAACGTAGTTGTAGCCGCGGCGCAGCATGCGCAGCCCGCCGTTCTGCTCGGGGTGCGCCAGCCGCACGTGCGCGTCCACGGCGATCGCGGGGCCGCCCGCCGTCGACTGCGCCGCGAAGTTGGGGGCGTCGAACTCGGCGCCCCCGGAGAGCGGGCCGCCCTCGCCCTTCGTGCGGCCAACGATCTGTTCCTGCTCAGCAAGCGAGGCGCGATCCCAGGTCTCGATCGTCATCGCGATCTTGCGCGCGACGAGGTAGCTGCCGCCGCGCAGCCACGCCTGCGGGTGATTCTTCGGCACCCAGATGTACTCGGCGAGCGCGTCGCGCTCCTCCGCCATGACGTTCGCGGTGCCGTCCTTGAACCCGAACAGGTTGCGCGGCGTGTCCTGGTTGAGTGAGGTCGAGGAGGTGCGACCGAAGCCGAGCTGGCTCCACAGGATGCGCGCCTTCCCCATGGCAATGCGGCTGAGGTTGCGGATCGCGTGCACGGCGACCTGCGGGTCATCGGCGCACGCCTGCACGCACAGATCCCCGCCCGTCGTCGCGGGATCGAGCAGATCAAACGCGAACGCGGGCAGCTCCGTGAACTCCGCGGGCCTGCGGTCCGCGATCCCGAACCGATCGATGCCCTCCGCGTTCGCGAACAGCGAGGGCCCAAACCCGAAGGTCAGGGTGAGCCCTGCGGCACCCAGGCCGAGCGCGTCCCCCGTGTCGTCGGGCGGAGCGAGCGGTGGGCCGTCAACCGCGCCGGCCGCGGTGACGTCCTCGCCGCGCGTCAGCCGCTCGGCCGCCGCCGTCCAATCGCGCAGCAATTCGATGAGCGCCTCGCGGTCGACCCCGCGCAGCAGCTCGAAGCTCGCGAAGTGCAGGCGATCCTGCGCCGGGGTGACGATTCCGGCCTGGTGAGCGCCGTGGAACGGGATCACCCGGTCGCCGGCTCCCGGGCCGGAGCCGCCGCCCAGCGCGCCATGTCCGGCGGCGTGCGCGAGCGCAGCACCGCTGGCACCGCCGACCGCGAGGCCGGCGGTGCCAGCGCCGAGCAGGCCGAGGAGCCCGCGTCGGCTGACGCGACGCTCGCTATTCGGCACTGATCCCGAGCACCGTGTGCGTGAGGCGGGACATCGGCTCGCTCAGCGCGTTCAGCTGTGCGCCGAGCTCGCCGCGGGCACGCTGATCCACCGTCGAATAGTCGACGAAGCCGGCCTCGAAGTCGCCGTAGCTGGCGAGCAGCTCAAGCATCCCGGCAAACTGCGCGTCGAGCGTCGTCGTGAGCTGGGCCCCATCGTCGCCCTTCGCCGCGGCGATGTCGCGCACGGCCTCGTACGCGACCCGCGCGCCCTCGACGTTCGCGCGGAAGTCGTAGAGGTCGGTGTGGGCGAACTCGTTCTCCTCGCCGGGCAGCTTGCCGTCGGGTGCGGCAATCTCGTCGAGCAGGCCGATCGCGCCGTTCGTGATGTCGCTCAGCGTCAGCGAGAAGTCATCCGAGTGCACGAGGTCGTAGAGGGAGGTGATGTCGGCAACGAGCTTGTCGCCCACCTCGGCGCGCTCCGCCGGCGTCAGCGCGACGAGCTGCTCATCGGGGTAGTTCTGCTTCGCCGCGTCGAGCCAGAGGTCCATCTCGATGCGGTGGAAGCCGGTGAACGGCAGGCCCTCGGCTTCGGCACCCGGCTTGCGGTAGTCGATCGCGGGGTCGAGATCGCCGAACTGCTCCGCGGTGGGCTCGATGCGCTCGTAGCTCACGCGTGCGAGCGGGAAGAGGCGCCGCGCCTCGTCGTCGTTGCCCGCGGCGTACGCGTCGACGAAGGCCTGCACCTGGGGCACGAGCTCCGCGGCCTGGCTCTTCACGTATGCCGTGTAGCTCGTCACGGCAGCCTCCTCGGCCGCCGCGTCATCGGCGCTCGCCGCAACACTCTCGCCGGTGACGGTGAACGCGGTCTGGCCGATCCCCGCGCCGACCATGCCGGGCTTACACACGGTGAAGTACTCGCCGGGCTGCGCCACGAGCGTGAGGTCGCGGCTCGAGCCCGGCGCGATGTTCTCCACTTCCCCGACGATGCTGAGCTCGTTCTCCGCGAGCACGTAGAACTCGGTGACCTGCTCGCCCGAGTTCGTCACCGTGAAGGTGATGGGGCCGCTCGGAGCGGTCGCCGCGCTGACCGCACAAGCGGCGGCACTGGAATCGACGGTGAGGGCGGTCGTGGCGGCGGAGCCAGCCCCCGCATTGAGGACACATCCCGTCACCGTCAGGGCGCCGGCCGCCACAACGGCGGCGAAGGTCAGGGGGGAACGAAGCTGCACGGTGGTCTCCTCGAGAGTGCGGAAAGTGCGGGTTACGGACGTGCGGACGGCACGGCCGAGGGGGAAGGGATGTCGGAATCGGGGGCCGGGCGCGGTGCCGGGGTTCGGGCGGGAGCACGGTGCCGGGCGCGCCGCACAAACAGCGTCATCGTGGGACCGAGGTACAGGGCGTAGGCGAGCAGCTCGAGTCGGGTCATCTCGGGCGTGAAGCCGATGGTGCCCTTCAGCAGGCTGCCCAGAATTCCGTCGGGCGCGATCACCTGGGGAACGCGAAACGCCCAGGCGGACTCCCCGTACCAGGACTGGACCCACGCGCTCGCACCCTCGGGTGCCAGGGCAAAGGGCCCGGGCAGCACCGCGGCTTCCTGGAGATCGTGAATGGCGTAGGCCACAACCCCCGCGGCGAACACGATGAGCAGCGCCCCAGTCCAGGTGAAGAACCGTGCGAGGTTGACGCGCAGCAGGCCGCGGTAGATCAGCCACCCGAGCAGCGCGGCGACGACGATACCCGCGACCGCCGCGGCGAGCCCGAGCAGGGGGCCGTCCCCCGAGGCGCGGGTGGTCGCCCAGATGAACAGCGCGGTCTCCAGGCCTTCGCGCCCCACCGAGAGGAAGCCGACGGCCACGATCCCCCAGCCGGATCCCGCGATCGCGTCACCCAGCTGTCCTTCGAGCGCGCCGCGCATGCCCCGGGCGGTGCGGAGCATCCAAAACACCATCCAGGTGACGAGCGCCACCGCGAGCAGTGAGAGAGATCCGCCGATGATCTCCTGCGCCTGGAAGGAGAGGCCATACGCCCCAAAGGTGAGCACCGCGCCGACGGTGAGCGAGACGCCCACGGCGAGGGCCACCCCGGCCCAGATCCGCCAGGCGACGTCGCGGCGGCCAATCCGCTGCACGTACGCGAGCAGGATCCCGACCACGAGCGCAGCTTCGAGGCCTTCGCGCAGGCCGATCAAGAAGGTTCCGAGCATGGAGTGCGGCCTTACGTTCAGGGATGGTGTGATGATGGTTAGGCTCACCTCAGCGGAACCGGGGATCACATTACTCCTGCGCGCTCCCCCATCGCAAGCCCACATCTGATGTGATCGGGGAATTAGCGGGGGCCCGTTCCACGCCGCGCACCCCACGCCCGCACACCAGAAACACCGCAGCCCCCGCCGAATCGGCGGGGGCTGCGGTGCGCGAGCGTTGACTAGAGGGCGTCGACGTCGATCGTGTGCACGGCCTCGGTGCCGATCGCCGCGGCGAGGCGCTCGATCACGTCCGGCGCGACCGGGGCGTCGATGGAGAGCACCGACAGCGCGGTGCCCTTCTTGTCGTCGCGCGCGATCTGCAGACCCGCGATGTTCACGCCGGCCTCGCCGAGCACGCTGCCGTAGGCGGCGACAATGCCCGGCTGATCCGTGTAGCTGAACACGATCAGGTGCTCGGGGATCGGGAGCTCGACCTCGTAGCCGTTGACCTCCACGATCTTCTGGACCTGCTTCGGGCCCGTGAGCGTGCCCGAGACGGAGATCACCGTGCCGTCGGTGAGGCCGCCGCTGATCGTGATGACGTTCCGGTAGCTCTCCGAGGTGCCGTCCACCGAGAACTGCACCTCGACGTTGCGCTGCTCGGCGAGGAGCGGCGCGTTCACGTAGGAGACGGGATCGCTGACGATCTTCGAGAACACGCCCTTCAGTGCGGCGAGGCGCAGCGCCTCGACGTTGCGCTCGGCGAGCTCGCCGTGGACCTCGATATTGATCGAGGCGAGTCGCCCGGCGGCGAGGCCCGCGAAGACCTGGCCGAGCTTCTCCGTGAGCGGGAGGCCCGGGCGCACGTACTCGTCGATGACGCCACCGGCGACGTTGACCGCGTCGGGAACCAGGTCACCCGCGAGCGCCAGGCGCACGGACTTCGCGACCGAGACGCCGGCCTTCTCCTGCGCTTCGGCGGTGGAGGCACCGAGGTGCGGCGTGACGTTGACCGTCGGCAGCCCGGTCAGCGCGGTGTCGGCCGGGGGCTCCTGGACGAACACGTCGAGCGCCGCACCGGCGATCTCGCCCGCGGTCAGCGCCTCGGCCAGTGCGGCCTCGTCGATCAGGCCGCCGCGTGCGACGTTCACCACGTAGGCGGTCGACTTCATCGCGCGCAGCTGTTCCGCGCCGATCATGCCGAGCGTCTCGGGGGTGCGGGGCATGTGGATCGTGAGGAAGTCCGCGCGCGCCACGAGCTCGTCGAGCGTCACCAGCTGCACGCCGAGCTGCTGGGCGCGCGCCGCGGTGACATAGGGATCGTAGGCGACAAGTTCGACGCCGAAGCCGCGGAGGCGCTCGGCGACGAGCGCGCCGATCCGGCCCAGTCCGATAATGCCGATGGTCTTCTCGTAGAGCTCGGTGCCCGTGAAGGACGAGCGCTTCCACTGCCCCACGGAGAGCGACTCGTGCGCTCGCTGCAAGTGGCGTGCGAGACCGAGAATGTGGGCGACGGTGAGCTCAGCGGCGCTGATCACGTTCGAGGTGGGGGCGTTAACGACCATCACGCCGGCCTGAGTGGCGGCCTTGATGTCGACGTTGTCGAGACCGACGCCCGCGCGGGCGACGACCTTGAGCTTCGGTGCCCAGCTGAGCGCCTCGGCGTCGATCTGGGTGGCGGAGCGCACGAGCACCGCATCGGCGGTCGCGAGCGCCGAGCGCAGCGCGTCGCGATCGGTGCCGTCGACGTGCACCACCTCGAAGTCGGGGCCAAGCGCGGCGATGGTGGCGGGTGAGAGTTGTTCGGCGATCAGCACGACCGGCGCAGACATCAAGCGAATCCTTCGGGTCAGCGACAGGGAATCTGCGTGAGGCACACGCAGACCTCTACCCTACCGCCGCATCGGGCGTGTCCGGTGCGCGCAGCAACAATCCGTCAGGGAGCTTCCGCCGCTACTGGGCGAAGTAGGAGGACTCCGGGATCACGTGCATGAGATCGAGCTGCAGCACAGCAACCGCCGCAATTCCTGCCGCGAGCAGGAGAATTCGAGTCCATGCGCCGCGGCCTCGACCGATCAGCAGGGCTCCGGCGAGCACCACGAGCGGCAGCACCACCCCGGCGATCAGCCACAGCCAGCCGGACACGCTCAAATCCATGCCGAGTGCCCCGCTCAGGCCGAGCATGCCCGTCAGGTTCCCGACCCCGGTGATCGTCGCATACACATACAGGCCCACGAGCGCCAGGCCCGCCACCCACGACAGGATACGTTTCGCCACGGCTATGCCCCCCGGGTAATCAGCATGGGCAACGGCAGCAGCACCACCGCGCCAATCGCGAGCAGGATCGCCAGGCGCGCGGTGCGGTTGCCCCGGCTGAGCGCCAACGCCATGAAGAACCACAGGGCCGGGGCGAACGGTGCCGCCCAGAAGACGATCTGCTGCAGGATCCCGCCGATCGACCCGCTGCCCGCCGCGGTGAGCGCGTTCACGGCAGAGTACGCCTGCGCGACGATGAACCAGCCCACCGTGTAGAGCAGATAGATGCCGCCAAAGACGCCGAGCGCCACGAGCGCCCCATTGGACACCTGCGGCCGCGCGTCGTCGGCGTCGTCCGCGTGCTCCGCCGCACTCGCGTCAGCCGCGTCGAGCTCGGCGCCCGCGAGCAACTCGGGTGCCGGATCCGCCACCGCTTCCGGGGCCGGCTCAGCCGCCCCCTCCACTGTCCAACCGCTCGCCAGCGCGCTCTCCCGAGGCACCCGAACCGACTTCTTTTGCATCCCTCTAGCCTAGCTTCGGCAGGCTCGGAGACACCCGGGAAGACGATGATCCCGCTATATTCGAAGTGACCCCTCCCCTTGGAAGAGAGCAGCCATGACCGAAACTCCGAAGAAGAAGGTTGTCCGCGTCGAGCAGCCCCAGTCCGCCGAGCCGGCCGCGGCGCGCGCGTCGAACGATTCGGGTCCCGCATGGACCCCCTCCGCCGAGTCGAAGGCGAAGGCCACGCGCCTGCGCATTATCGCCTGGGTCGCGTGGATCCTGGCCATCGGCGTACAGGCCTTCGCGATCTTCTGGATCCTGAAGCAGGTTCCCGTCAACATGTGGCTGCTCATCGGCGCCATCGTCGTGACGGGCGTGCTCTCGGTCGCGGGTTCCCTGTGCTGGAAGCAGGCGAACCGCCTCGATCCGGCGTCTGAACGCGACAAGGTCAAGTTCTTCATCCAGAACCAGCTCGGCGCGATCATGTCGATCGTGTCGTTCCTGCCGCTCATCATCATGATCTTCCTGAACAAGAACATGAGCGGGAAGCAGAAAGCTCTCGCTGGCGGCATCGGCATCGTCGTGCTGCTCATCGCCGCGGCCTTCGGCGTCTCGTACCAGTCCCCGTCGCAGGAGCAGTACGCCGCGGAGACCAACATCATCGAGCAGCTCACCGGCCAGGACGAGGTGTTCTGGACGAAGAGCGGCGGCGTCTTCCACGTCTGCGACGCGGTCCCCGACGTGAACAAGGAGTCGAAGGACGGCACGATCTACCGGGGCACCGTCGCGGCGGCCCACGAGGCCGGGAAGGACCGCCTCACGCTGAAGTGGGAGAGCGAGGCCACGAAGTACTGCGGATTCACGCAGGAGCAGGTCGACGCGGTGAACGCCGCGGTCGCTGCCCCCGCGCTCTCCGAAACGCCGGCCGAGGACGCGCCCGCCGAGGAGGTTCCTGCCGAGTAGCCCGCGTGCCCTGCGAGGCCCCGCACCCGCCCGGGTGCGGGGCCTCGGTCGTTCGTTCCGCAGGAGATTCACGGGCCAGGTGCCGGATCCGGGTCGAAATCTCCTGTGCGTTCGTGAATCTCCGAGTCGTTGGTGAACGCGCGCGGGGCCGCCTGGTCCCGGGGCGCCCTCGGCGTCCCGGCGTGGGCGCACCGCCGCTGGCGTCCCGGCGTGGGCCGCGGTCGTCCCGCCACGCACCGCCCGGCGCCTAGGATGGACGGGTGACCCCGCACCTTTTCGACCTCGCCGCGATCGGCGCGGGGCTGCCCGTCGCCGCGGCACACGACGAGCTGACAGACGCGATCGCGCGCGGGGCCGCCGTCATCACGGCGCCGCCCGGCACGGGCAAGACCACGTATGTGCCGCCGCTCGTCGCGAACCTCCTGGCTGATCGAGCGGACGGCCAGGGGCGCATCCTGGTCACCCAGCCACGGCGGGTCGCGGTGCGCGCAGCGGCCCGGCGGCTCGCAGAGCTCGATGGAAGCCCGACCGACGGCCCCGTCGGCTTCACGGTGCGCGGCGAACGCGAGGTCAGCGCACGTACCCGGGTTGAGGCGCTCACGCCGGGCGTGCTCCTGCGGCGGCTCCTCGCCGATCCCGCGCTCGACGGCGTCAGCGCGGTGATCCTCGACGAGGTGCACGAGCGCTCGGTCGACGGCGATCTGTTGCTCGGCATGCTCGCCGAGCTGCGGGAACTGCGGCCGGAGCTCACGGTGATCGCGATGTCGGCCACGCTCGACGCGGCCGGGCTCTCCGAACTGCTGAACGCGCCCGTCGTCGCGGTTCCGTCCCCGCTCCACCCACTGGATATCGTGTACGCGCCGGGGGCCGCTCCGCGGCTCACCGAGCGCGGCGTGACGCGCGAGTTTCTCCACCACGTCGCGCAGCTCGCCGTCACCGAACAGCGCGCGGCCGGCCACGACGCCCTCGTGTTCGTTCCCGGGGCACGGGAAGTCGACGACGTGGTGCGTCACATTCAGGCGCTCACGGCGGCCCTGCGGGGCGACGCCGCAGTGGAGGCGCTGCCCCTGCACGGCCGCATCCCGGCGCGGGACCAGGATCGCGCGGTGTCTGGCCGCCGCCCCGGGGACCCCCACCGCATCGTGGTGAGCACGTCCCTGGCGGAAAGCTCGCTCACCGTGCCCGGGGTGCGGCTCGTCGTCGACGCCGGCCTGGCGCGCGAGGTGCGCCGCGACCGCGCCCGCAGCATGACCGGCCTCGTCACCGTGAGCGCAGCTCGGGCGAGCGCCGAGCAGCGTGCGGGGCGCGCCGCCCGACAGGGCCCTGGCAGGGCCGTCCGAGCGTACTCGGAGACGGAGTTCGCCCGAATGCCGGCGGCAGCGCAACCCGAGATCCTCTCCGCCGACCTCACTGACGCCGCGCTGTTGCTCGCCGCGTGGGGCACGCCGGGCGGGGACGGACTCCCCCTCCTCACGCCCCCGCCGCGCGCGGCGATGACCGAGGCCGTCGCCGAGCTCCATGCCCTCACGCTCACCGACGAGACAGGCCGCCCCACCGCCCTCGGCACCCGAGTCGCCGGACTCCCGGTCCGTGTCCGCGAAGCCCGCGGCCTGCTCGCCGGGACCGCGGAGCTCGGCGACCCCCAGGCCGTGGCCGAGGTGATCGCCGCGATCTCCGATGACTTCCGCGAGCCAAGCGGCGACCTGAGCGCGCTGCTCCGCGCGCTGAGAGACGGCCGCGCCCCCGGTGCCGAGCGGTGGCGACGGGAGAGCCGCCGCCTCGCGCTGATCGCGGCGGCAGAGCAGAGAACCGGTGCCGGATCGGGCACCGGATCGAGCGCCGGGGTCGTCACCGCGCTCACCCGCCCCGAGTGGATCGCGCGCCGCACCGCCGAGCATTCCCGAAGCTACCTGCTCGCGAGCGGAACCCGCGCGGCCCTTCCCGAGGGCAGCCCCCTCCTCGCACACGAGTGGCTGGCGGTGCGCGAGGTGCAGCGCGTCGAGGGTCGCATCGGCGACGGGACCGGCGCCGTCATCCGGCTCGCGGCAGGGCTGACGGAAGCGGATGCGCTGCGCGTGGGCGCACCGCTCAGTCGCACCGAGCGGATCGCGCGGGTCGCCGACGGCCGGGTCCGCGTCCAGGAACAACGCCGCCTCGGCGCAATCGTGCGCAGCGCAAGCCCGGTGCGAGCCACCCCCGAAGACACCGGTCCGGCGCTCGCCGCGCACCTCCGCGAGGTCGGGCTCGACGCCCTCCGCTGGAGCGAGGCGGCCACGACGCTGCGCGGCCGCCTCGGACTCCTCCACCGGGAGCTCGGCACCCCCTGGCCCGACGTCTCGGACGCCGCGCTGCTCGACGGGATCGACGGGTGGTTGGGTCCGGATCTCGCACGGCTCACCCCGCAGTCCTCGCTCCACGGGATCGACGTGACCTCGGCGCTGCGCCGGCTGCTCCCCTGGCCTGAGGCCGCGCAGATCGACGCGCTTGCGCCGGAGCATCTCGCGGTACCGTCCGGCTCTCGGATCCGCATCGCGTACCCTGCCCCGGACGACCCGGACGCCAGGCCCATCGTCGCGGTGAAACTGCAGGAACTCTTCGGCTTCGCGGACACCCCGCGCCTCGCGGACGGCCGGGTGCGGATCCTGTTCCATCTCCTCTCCCCGGCCCGGAAACCGCTCGCGGTGACGGACGACCTCGCCTCGTTCTGGAGCGGCCCGTACCAGGACGTTCGGAAAGAAATGCGGGGGCGGTACCCGAAGCACCCGTGGCCGGAGGATCCGTGGACGGCGGAGGCGACGGCCCGCACAACGCGCGCCGCACGGGGATAGCCGCGCGGAAACACCGCAGGCCCCGGGGAAACCCCCGGGGCCTGCGGTGTGTCAGGCAGTGTGTGTCAGCCTGGCTTTAACGCGCGGCGCTGCCGTCGACGTAGTCCTCGTCGGTCGACTTCCACGCGAACAGCTTGCGGAGCTCGCGACCGGTGGTCTCGATCGGGTGGGTCTCGCCCTTGGCGCGAAGCTCCAGGAACTCCGTGCCGCCGTTGTCCTGATCCTCGATGAAGCGCTTTGCGAAGGCACCCGACTGGATGTCCGCGAGCACGGCCTTCATGTTCTCCTTGACGGAGGGATCCACGACGCGGGGGCCGGAGACGTAGTCGCCGTACTCAGCGGTGTCGGAGACCGACCAGCGCTGCTTGGCGATGCCGCCCTCCCACATGAGGTCCACGATCAGCTTGAGCTCGTGCAGCACCTCGAAGTAGGCGATCTCGGGCTGGTAGCCCGCCTCGGTCAGCGTCTCGAAGCCGTACTGGACGAGCTGCGAGGTGCCGCCGCAGAGCACGGCCTGCTCGCCGAAGAGATCCGTCTCGGTCTCCTCGGTGAAGGTCGTCTTGATGACGCCCGCACGTGTACCACCGATGGCCTTCGCGTAGGACTTCGCGGTCTCCCACGCGGTGCCCGAGGCGTCGACCTCGACGGCGATGATGTCGGGGATGCCACGGCCGGCCTCGAACTCGCGGCGCACGGTGTGGCCGGGAGCCTTCGGTGCGACGAGGATCACGTCGACGCCCTCGGGCGCCTCGATGTACCCGAAGCGGATGTTGAAGCCGTGCGCGAACGCGAGGGTCTTGCCCGCGGTCAGCTGATCCTTGATCGAGTCAGCGTAGATCGCGCGCTGGTGCTGATCCGGCGCGAGGATCATGATGAGGTCCGCCCAGGCCGCGGCGTCGGCCACGGTCTTGACCTCGAAGCCAGCCTCTTCCGCCTTCTGGATCGACTTCGAGCCCTCCTTGAGGGCGATGACGACCTCGACACCGGAGTCACGCAGGTTCATGGCGTGTGCGTGTCCCTGGGAACCGTAGCCAACGACAGCTACCTTCTTGCCCTGGATGATCGACAGGTCGGCGTCTGCGTCGTAGTACATCTCAGCCACGTGGACTTCTCCTTTGATTTGCGGTTCATGTGTGCGCGGGTCGCGCACAGGTTCGGGTGCGCGGTACGGTGACCGCGCGGTTAGTTCTTAAATACGCGCTCGGAGATCGACTTCGAGCCGCGGCCCATCGCGATGAGCCCCGACTGGGCGATCTCCTTGATCCCGTACGGGTCAAGCACCTTGAGGAAGGCCTCGATCTTGGCGGAGTCACCCGTGACCTCAATCGTGAGGGCCTCGGGGACCACGTCGACGACGCGCGCCCGGAACAGGTTCACTGCTTCGAGGACGTGCGAGCGTGACTGGTTGTCCGCACGCACCTTGATGAGGACGTGCTCGCGCTGCACGGAGCTGGTCTCATCCAGCTCCACGATCTTGATGACGTTGACGAGCTTGTTCAGCTGCTTCGTCACCTGCTCCAGCAGGGTTTCGTCCTCGTCGACGACCACGGTGATGCGGGAGAGTCCGCGCATCTCCGTCGGGCCGACAGCGAGCGACTCGATGTTGAAGCCGCGGCGGGCGAACAGCCCCGCCACACGGGTCAGCAGACCGGGCTTGTCCTCGACGAGGAGGCTGAGAACGTGACGAGCCATGGTTACTCTTCCTCCCACTCGGGGGCGTGCTCAAGGGCGTACTGGATATCGCTGTTCGACGTGCCCTGGCGGACCATCGGCCACACCATCGCGTCGGCGCTCACGACGAAGTCGATGACCACGGGCCGATCGTTCGTTTCGAGCGCGAGCTTGATCGCGTCGTCCACCTGGTCTTCGCGCTCCACGCGGATCGACAGGCACCCGTAGGCCTCCCCGAGCTTGACGAAGTCGGGGATGCGCTGCGAACCGTGCCCGGTGTTGAGCTCGGTGTTCGAGTAGCGACCGTCGTAGATGAGAGTCTGCCACTGGCGCACCATGCCGAGCGAGGAGTTGTTGATGACCGCAACCTTGATCGGAATGTTGTTCACCATGCAGGTGGCAAGCTCCTGGTTGGTCATCTGGAAGCAGCCGTCGCCGTCGATCGCCCACACCACGCGGTCGGGTTCGGCAACCTTCGCGCCCATCGCCGCGGGAACGGCGTAGCCCATGGTGCCGGCACCACCGGAGTTGAGCCAGGCGTTCGGGCGCTCGTACTTGATGAACTGCGCAGCCCACATCTGGTGCTGGCCCACGCCCGCCGCGTACACGCCCTCCGGCCCGGTGAGCTCACCGATGCGCTGGATCACGTGCTGGGGCGAGAGCAAGCCGTCGCTCGTCTCCTGATAGCCGAGCGGGTAGCGCTCCTGCAGCATCCGCAGCCGGTCCCACCAGGCGCTCGTGTCGGCGCAATCGCGACCGATCTTCGCGGTGGACACGGCGGCGATGAGGTCGGCGATCACGTCGGCGGCGTCACCCACGATCGGGACGTCCGCGGCGCGAATCTTGCCGATCTCGGCCGGATCGATGTCTGCGTGGATCACCTTCGCGTCCGGAGCGAACAGCGCCGCCTTGCCGGTGACGCGATCGTCGAAACGGGCACCGAGGGTGATGAGCAGATCGGCCTCCTGCAGCGCGAGCACCGCCGGGACCGTGCCGTGCATGCCGGGCATGCCCATGTGCTGCGGGTGCGAGTCGGGGAAGACGCCTCGGGCCATCAGCGTGGTCACGACGGGGGCGCCCACGAGCTCGACGAGCTGCTTCAGCTCCTCCGCGGCACCGGCGCGGTTGACGCCGCCGCCCACGTAGAACACGGGGCGCTCGGCGGCCGCGATCAGATCGGCCGCGGCCTGAATCTGCTTGCTGTTCGCCTTCGTGATGGGCCGGTAGCCCGCCAGGTCCACCTGCGGATCCCAGACGAAGTCAAGCTCGCCCTCCTGGGCGTCCTTCGTGATGTCCACGAGCACGGGGCCGGGGCGGCCGGTCGACGCGAGGTGGTACGCCGCGGCGATCGCGCCGGGCACCTCCTCGGGCGACTTGACGAGGAAGGAGTGCTTCGTGATCGGCATCGTGATGCCGACGATGTCCGCCTCCTGGAACGCGTCGGTGCCCATGAGGTGTGAAAACACCTGGCCGGTGATCGCGAGCAGCGGCACCGAGTCCATGTAGGCATCCGCGATGGCCGTGACGAGGTTCGTCGCGCCGGGGCCCGAGGTCGCGATGCACACGCCGACCTCACCCTTCGCCGCGGCATAGCCCTCGGCGGCGTGGCCGCCGCCCTGCTCGTGCCGGACGAGGATGTGCCGCAGCTGTTCGGCGTCCATCAGGGCGTCGTAGAGCGGGAGCACGGCACCGCCGGGCAGCCCGAAGACGCTGGGCACACCCAGCGCCTCAAGGCTGCGCACGACAGCCTGGGCACCCGTCATCCGTTCGCCGCGCACCGCCGCGGAGGGATTGGGGAAACTTGCACTCGAATCCGAGGTCATTGATTGCTTTCCTGATCGGAGGTATGAGGCGAAAACACGGGAGTGAACTCCGTGGCCGGGACGCACGGAGTCACCACCCTCGCGGCTTAGCCGGTGACGGCACCTTCAGAAGCCGACCGCACCAGCTTGGAGTACTTCGCGAGTACGCCACGTGTGTAACGCGGGGGAAGCGGGGCCCAGTCTGCTCTGCGGGCCTCGAGCTCAGCGGGGTCTACCAGCAGATCGAGCGTTCGTGCGACGATGTCAACCCGAATCAGGTCTCCGTCACGAACCAGCGCAATCGGACCACCGTCCGTTGCCTCTGGCGCAATATGGCCGATGCACAGGCCGGTTGTGCCGCCTGAGAATCGTCCGTCCGTCAATAGTAGTACATCTTTTCCGAGCCCCGCGCCCTTGATCGCCGCGGTGATCGCGAGCATCTCGCGCATGCCCGGCCCGCCCTTCGGGCCCTCGTAGCGAATCACGACCACATCGCCCTTGCCGATCTTGCCCTCGGTGAGGGCATCCATCGCGGCGCGCTCGCGATCAAACACGCGTGCCGGGCCCTCGAACAGCTCGGCGTCGAAGCCGGCCGTCTTCACGACGGCACCCTCGGGAGCGAAGGTGCCGTTCAGGATCGTCAGGCCGCCGTTCGCGTGCAGCGGGTTCTCCAGCTCGCGGATCACCTTGCCGTCAATCGGGGTCTTCACATCGGCGAGGTTCTCCGCCATGGTGCGCCCGGTGACGGTGAGGACGTCCCCGTGCAGGAGGCCCGCATCGAGCAGCGCCTTCATAACGACGGGCATGCCGCCGACGCGGTCAAAGTCCTGTGCCACGTACTGGCCGAACGGCTTCATGTCCGCGAGATGCGGGGTCTTCGCCCCGATCCGGGTGAAGTCGTCGAGCGTCAGCTCGACCTCGGCCTCGCGGGCGATCGCGAGCAGGTGCAGCACGGCGTTCGTGGAGCCGCCCAGCACCATCGCGACCGTGATCGCGTTCTCGAAGGCCTTCTTGGTCAGGATGTCACGCGCGGTGATCCCCTGGCGCAGCATGTTCACCACGGCCTCGCCCGAGCGGTGAGCGAAGTAGTCACGGCGGCGATCCGCAGACGGCGGCGCGGCCGAACCGGGCAGGCTCATGCCGAGCGCCTCGGCGACGCAGGCCATCGTGTTGGCGGTGTACATGCCGCCGCAGGCGCCCTCGCCCGGGGCGATCGCGCACTCGACGCGGTGCAGATCTTCCTCCGACATGGTGCCGGCCTTGCACGCGCCGACGGCTTCGAAGGCGTCGATGATCGTGACCTGCTTCTCGGTGCCGTCCTCGAACTTCACCCAGCCGGGCGCGATCGATCCGGCGTACAGGAAGACGCTCGCGAGATCGAGCCGCGCCGCCGCCATGAGCATGCCGGGAAGCGACTTATCGCAGCCCGCGAGCAACACGGTGCCGTCGAGGCGCTCGGCCATCACGACCGTCTCCACCGAGTCCGTGATGACCTCGCGGGAGACGAGGGAGAAGTGCATGCCCTCGTGGCCCATCGAGATGCCGTCGGACACGGAGATGGTGCCGAACTGCAGCGGGTACCCGCCGCCCGCGTGGACGCCTTCTTTGGCGCCCTGGGCAAGCCGGTCCAGGCTCAGGTTGCACGGCGTGATCTCGTTCCAGGAGGACGCGATCCCAATCTGGGGCTTATCCCAGTCTTCGTCGCCCATGCCGACCGCGCGGAGCATACCCCGAGCTGCGGCCTTCTCGATCCCATCAGTGACGTCGCGGCTTCGCGGCTTCATGTCAATCTCTGCCATGCGACAAGTCTATGCCCTCACTCATGCCGCACGCGGCCTGGCCGATGATCCTGCGGCGGTCCGGGGACGCGAAAAGCGCCGCGAGCCTGAGCCCGCGGCGCTTTCCAGGTGTGACGCGTTACTTCCCGAGGGCGGGCAGCAGCGTAAACGGGAGGACGAAGCCGATCGCCGACGCGACGAGGCCACCGATGAACATCCCCAGCTCAGCGGAGACCTCCATGGTCGGGTTGAAGCCGTAGCTCATCAAGACCATGCCGCCGAATGCGAGCACGATCGAGATCACAAAGACAATCGCTGTCACGGCACCGACGCCGCCGCGCGAGCTCTCCTCGAACAGTGCACCATTTTCCTGCGAGCTCATATCCGCTCTGCTCCTTCACCCTCGGTTGTGCGCGGGGGCCTCCCGCGAAACGTGACGCCCCGCCGCGCGGAGTTCTCCGACTCAGACTATCTCACTCACCCATTCTTCGCCGCGCCCCCAGTAGGCTGAACAGCACACACCGAGAACGGAGGCCACGTGTCGATCGGAAAGTACCTCACCAACCCCGGAGTCCTCGGGGCCGCAGTCGGGGCCGTCGGGACCGCTCGACGAGCCGGATCCATGCGCCGAGACTGGCGCCGGTTCCTCGTGTGGGGCGTGTGGCTCCTCGGGCTCGCCCTCGCCGTCGCAAGCGTCGCCATGCAGGAGCAGGATCGCGAAGACGAAATCGCGCGCAAGGAATCCTGACGCGCAGGGCTGCAAGCCGGTAGGCTGGTCCACGGTGCGTCGGGAAGTCTGGTCGACAATGTCGTTGACCGAACCCGAGTGAAAGCGAGCCCATGAGCCCGACTTCTTCTGTTCCCCCCGCCCAGCGCCCGCGCCGGCGTCGCATCCTCTCCCTCGTGAGCAAGCGCGAAGCCGCCCGCGTCAGCCGCCTCCTGCGTGCCGAAGTGATCGGCGGCGTCATCGTCATGATCGCCGCGCTCCTCGGCTTCCTCGCCGCGAACAGTCCGCTCGCCGAGGGGTACTTCACCCTGCGTGAGACGAAGATCGGCCCCGAAGCGCTGGGGCTCCACCTGAGCGTGGGGCACTGGGCGTCCGACGGCCTCCTCGCGATCTTCTTCTTCATGGTGGGCCTCGAACTCAAGCGCGAGTTCGTGGCCGGGGCACTCAGCCGGTTCTCCACCGCGATCGTTCCCGTGGCCGCAGCATTCGGCGGCGTCGCCGTACCCGCCCTGCTCTACATCTCCTTCACCTCGGGCACTCCGGGGGCGCACGGCTGGGCGATCCCCACGGCCACGGATATTGCGTTCGCGGTTGCGGTGCTTGGCCTCATCGCCCCGCGCATTCCGCCCGCGCTGCGCATGTTCCTGTTGACGCTTGCCGTCGTCGATGATCTGATCGCGATCACCATCATCGCCGTGTTTTACACCGATAGCATCCAATTCGCCCCCCTCGCCCTCTCGGTCATCCCGCTCGCCCTCTACGCGTTCATCGCCCGCACGTATGCGGCGCAACTCGCCCGCTCGACGTGGGGCCCGTGGCTCGTCATGCTGCCGATCGGGATCGTGGCCTGGGCGCTGTTCTACGCGAGCGGGATCCACGCTACGATCGCCGGCGTGCTGCTCGCGTTCCTCGTCCCCGTGAACGGGAAGCAGGGCACGCAGCTCGCCGAAACCTTCGAGCACCGGTTCCGGCCGCTCTCCACGGGCATCGCGGTGCCGATCTTCGCGTTCTTCGCGGCGGGCGTCGCCGTGGGCGGGGCCTCCCGCTTCCCGCTCGACCCGATCGCACTCGGCATCATGGTCGGGCTCGTCATCGGGAAGCCCGTCGGGATCGCACTGACCACCTGGGTACTCACGCGCTTCACCCGGGCCGAGCTCGATCCGGCGGTCTCCTGGCGTGAACTGATCGGCGTGGGGGCGCTCGCCGGCGTCGGCTTCACCGTGTCCCTGCTCGTGACCGAGCTGAGCTTCTCCGACCCCGGGGATGCCGACACCGCGCGCCTCGCGGTCATGGCGGGCTCCGTGATCGCAGTGGCCGTTGCCGCCGGGTTCCTCGTGCGGCGGGATCGGCCGCGCCGCCGCGCAGCGCGCTGACACCGCGCACCTCCCGTTTCGGCCCCGTTCAGCCGCGTGACACGCGCGAGCTGCGGGGCCGAATTTGGGTGGCGGGCGGGGCCCGTGCTAACTTATATCTGTTGCCGCAAGCGCAGCGAGCACCTCTAGCTCAATGGCAGAGCAGCTGACTCTTAATCAGCGGGTTCCCGGTTCGAGTCCGGGGGGGTGTACAAATGAGGCCCGAGATCATGACGATCTCGGGCCTTTCTTGTGTGCACAGGGCCGCACCCGGTGCCCGGGGCGGCCCTGCGGCCGCCCCGGGCACTCTGGCTAGGCGTCCGTCGAACGCCGCGCCCGGCGCCCCATCAGGAGCGCGGCACCGAGCAGCAGCGCGGCACCGCCGAGCAACGCCGGCCACACGGCACTGCTCCCGCCGGTTGTCGCGAGCGCGCCGCCCGTGCCACCGGTCGTACCCGGGGTCGGGCCGCCATCGGTCGCGCCGTCGGTGCTGCCGTCCGTTGCGCCGTCGGTGGTCCCATCCGTCGTACCGTCGGTGGTCCCGTCTGTCGTTCCCTCGGTGGTCCCGTCCGTCGTCCCCTCGTCGCGGTCGGTGATCGTCACGGTGACGCGCTCGGGCGAACCGACGACGTCGCCGTCCGCAACCGCGGCGACGGCAACGGTGAACGTGCGAGGACCCTGGGTTCCCGCGCGATCGATCGTGGGCACGGTGAGCGTTCCGGGCTGCGCCGCGGCCGCGGCCGCGTCGCCCGCGCCGGCAGCGAACTCCACCGTGCCGTCGGCAAAGGTGAAGTCGGTGTCGCGCACCGCGCTCCCGTCCGTCGCCTCGAGCGTGGCGGAGGCGGGCCCCGCGAGCTCCGGCACGTCCGGGGCGTCCCGCACCACGGGGAGCACGGCGTCCTCGCCCTCGACAACCGTCAGGTCGGCGACGAGCGCGACGACACCGACCGCGCGTTCCACTGCGCCAACGTCGGCAGCCGCTCCCTGGGGCCGCGATACGCCGCGCTGGTCCGCCGCAACCGGGGCCGTACCGGCCGCATCCACCAACACGGAGTCGCCCGCGGGGAGGTGCGTGGGGGTCGGGCCGCCGTGCTCACCGAGCGCGCCGAGCGCGAACTCGGCGCTCGTCGCGGACACGGCACCGGGGAGCAACTCGGACGCGGTGCGCGTCACCGTGGCCTCGTGCTGTACGGGCGTCTCCCCGACCACCACCTCGAGCGGATCCGCCGGTGCGTCGAACGCCGTCCCACGGACGACGATCGCGTCGGCCGCGCCGGGCAGCGCCTGGGCGACCCGGACGCCGCCGCCCACAAAGGTGTTGTGCGTCAGCGCGAGCTGCGACTCGTCCCCAAAGAATCCGACGCCGAGGAAGGGTGCCCCGTCATCGCTGCCGCTGAACGTCGAGTTTTCAACCGATACCCTCGCGCCGAGGAGATCCAGCATCGAGACCGACCGCCCGGTCTCGGCATTGCCCGCGGGGTCCGCAAATGTGCTGCCGGTGATTTCGAGCCGTGCATCCCCTTCGGAGGATTGCACGGACACGAGCGCCAGGTCAGCCGCGGTGCTCGCCGAGGTGTTCGCGCGGAAGGTGGAGTCCCGGACCGTGAGGCCGGCGCCGTCCGGCGTTGCGAACCAGCCCGGGGCGGAGATCGCCCCGGCCCCCTGGCCGGTCGAGCTGTTGCCCTCGAAGAGCGAGCCGGTCACCGCGAAGGTGTGGTCAGTGTAGTCCGATGCCGCGTTCTGATTCGCCTGGATGGCACCCGCACTGTTGATCGCGCTGTTGCCGGTGAACCGCGAGCCCTCGACAGTGAAGTCGGCTACGGGCCCGGTGATGAGGACGGCGCCGTCGTAGGATTCGTTGTCTGCCACGACCATGTCCCGCAGCACGAGGCTGGAGCGCCGGGTCTCGTCCGCGCTCACCGACACGATCGCGTCGCCCTCGTTCTGGGTGATCTCGGTCCGCTCAAGCGTGACCGTCGACACGCGCTGCGTCGAGATAGCGCCGTACCCGGCACCGCTGATGTGCGAGTCCGCGAGGCTGAGGCGGACGTCGGCACCTCCGCCGTTCATCACCGTGAGCGCCGCCTGCTCGGGCGCATCGGTGAGCGTCAGCTCCGACAGTTCGAGGGTGTTGCTCACTGACGCGTGAGCGTCAACGCCGAGCGGCGTGTTCGTGAAACTACTGTCCGAGAGCGTCAGCGCGTACTCCCCCGGGACGCTCTGCCCGTTTTCGACGCCAACCTCGAGGTTCACCCGCGAGTCCGTGGCGGTCACGCCCGTGATCGTGTCCTGCGCGGTGCCCCCGAGGCGCACCGACTCGACCCGATCGAACGTGACGTTCGACCAGCTGCCGGCGGTCGATTCCATCTCCCGCGCTTCGAAGCCCATGCCGTTCTGGACGGTGAGGTCCGCGACCGCGAAGGCGTCGACCCCGGCGGACGCGCGCAGGTAGACGCCGTTGTCCGCGAGGTCGAGCACGGAGTCGCCGCCGGCCGCGCCGGTGATCGAGAGGCTCTGCGCCTGCTCCCCGACCTCGAGTTCAAGATAGTCAACGAGGGCGATGTCGCCGATGCCGGGCTGAATCTGAATCTCGAAGGCGGTCGGTTCCGCGGCAGCCTGAGACGCGGCTTCCACCTCCGCAAACGCCGCGCGGAGCGACCCCGGCGTGGTCGGATCACCGAACGGCGTATCGAGGTTCGTGGTGACGGTGAGCACCTGCGGCGCCGCGGCCTCAGCGTGGGCGGCCTGCGAGACCGCGAGCCCGCCCCCGCCCAGCGCGCCGAGTGCGATCGCGGCGGTCCCGGCGATGCCGCGGCGAGCCCGCCGCAGTGCCCAGCCCTCGGGCCGCTCTCCGGCCCCGTGCGATGCACTGGCCCTCCGACGAATCTGTACCCCCATGTGTTGCCTCCGCTTCGATAGACGTTGGTCTTGCCGGCCCAGGGGTGGGTTACACCAGTTCAACGTCCACGCGTCACTGCGCAAGAAGCGGTGCGTACCCCCACGGCGCACACGCCTCAGGCTATACACCCGCCATGCGTTTGTACATTGTTTTCCGTAAAGTTCATGCCCGCTCCACCCGCGCCCGTGACACCGCGCCGATAGACTGGGCGCACGCGCGGCACGGGCACGACACGTGCCGACCCTCCCGTGCGGGGCGCGCGGATCCGACCTCGAATTTCCCGGAGCAGCCCGATGATTCCTCCCACCCCGTCCGCCGATCTCGCGTTCGCGCTCGAGCTCGCCACGCTCGCCGATGCCGTCTCGCTCCCCCGTTTCCGCGCCGCAGACCTGGCGATCTCGACCAAGCCCGATCGCACGTACGTGACGGACGCCGATCAGGCGGTCGAGCGCGCGATCCGGGAGCGGATTGAAGCCGCGCTCCCGGAGGACAGTTTCTTCGGGGAAGAATCCGGCACGGCAGACCGGGGCACCCGGCGCTGGATCATCGACCCGATCGACGGAACCTCGAACTTCCTTCGCGGCGTCCCGAACTGGGCGACGCTGATCGCGCTCGAAGTTGACGGCGTGCAGACCGTCGGCGTGGTGTCGGCGCCCGCGTTTGGCGCGCGGTGGTGGGCTGAACTCGGAGGCGGGGCCTGGGGACAGCAGGCGGGCGAAGCGCCCCGCCGACTGCGCGTGTCCGGGGTCAGCGAGCTCGAGCACGCGTCCCTGAGTTTCCAGAGCATCGAGCAGTGGGATCTGGCGGGGTACCTCTCGCCGCTGATCTCCCTGAGCCGCGCGGTGTGGCGCGATCGCGCCTACGGCGACATGTGGTCGTACATGCTCCTCGCCGAGGGGCTCGTGGACATCGTCGCCGAGTTCGATGTGAAGCCCTACGATCTCGCGGCGCTCGTCCCGATCGTGCAGGAGGCCGGCGGCCGCTTCACCGACATCACGGGCGCGGACAGCGCGTGGAACGGCAGTTCGCTCGCCACCAACGGCGCGCTCCACGACGCGGTGCTTGGCGTCGTCTCCGCCGCGCACGCGGCCGCCGGGGGCGAGGACTCGTGAACGGCGACGCACGGTCCCGCACCCCTGCGCTCGTCCCGGTGCTGGCGTTCGTCGGTGACGCGGCGCTGGTCATCCTGTTCGCGGCGCTCGGCCGCGGCAGTCACGCGCGCGAGGCCACGCTGCTCGGCCTCGTCGATACCGCCTGGCCGTTCCTTGCGGCACTCGCCGTGTCGTGGGTCGTGGCACGCGCGTGGCGACGCCCCGCGGCGCTCCTCGGCACCGGGCTTCCCGTGTGGCTCGGCACCGTCGTGCTCGGGCTCGGGCTACGGTGGGTGAGCGGGGGCGGCATGGCACCCGCGTTCATGCTGGTCACGCTGCTCACGCTCGGGCTCTTCCTGCTCGGCTGGCGCGGGATCGCGGCGCTCGCCATGCGGCTGCGACGCCCGCGCGGCGCGTAGCCCGCGCAGCGCGTACGCCGAAAACCTCGCCGCAGGCCGGGCACAGCCCGCGGCGAGGTGGTTTCGGGAGAGTCTCGGAAGTGCTGGGCCGCTTAGCCCGCGGCGAGCATCCGCAGCGCGGCAACCGCGCGGTTGGAGAAGCCCCACTCGTTGTCGTACCAGGCGACGACCTTCACGTGCTTCCCGGAGACGTGGGTGAGCTCGGAGTCGAAGATCGACGAGTGCGGGTTGCCCACGATGTCGGTGGACACGAGCGGCTCCTCGGAGTATTCGAGCACACCGTCGAGACGGCCGTCGGCGGCGTCCCGGTACGCGGCGAGGACCTCGTCACGAGTCACGTCGCGGGAGACGGTGGCGTGCAGTTCAACGATCGAGCCCACCGGCACGGGCACCCGGAGCGAGCTGCCGGACAGTTTGCCGTCAAGCTGCGGGAGCACGAGGCCGATGGCCTTCGCCGCACCCGTGGAGGTCGGCACGATGTTGAGCGCCGCGGCCCGGGCGCGACGCAGGTCGGCGTGCGGGGCGTCCTGCAGACGCTGGTCCTGCGTGTACGCGTGCACGGTGCTCATCGAGCCGTACTCGATCCCGGCGAGGTCGTCGAGGACCTGGGCCAGCGGGGCGAGCGCGTTCGTGGTGCACGAGGCGTTTGACACGATCGTGTGCTGGGCGGCGTCGTAGCGGTCGTCGTTCACGCCGACGACCACCGTCAGGTCGGCCCCCTTCGAGGGTGCGCTCACGAGGACGCGGCGAGCCCCGGCATCGATATGCTGCCGGGCGTCCTCCGCGGCAGTAAAGAACCCGGTGGACTCGAGAACGGCGTCGATCTGCAGTTCAGCCCACGGGAGCTTCGACGGCTCGCGCTCCGCGAACACCCGGATGCGGCGTTCACCGACCACGAGGTGGTCGCCGTCCACGCTGACCTCGACGGGCAGCGTGCCGTAGAGGCTGTCGCGCTTCAGCAGATGCGCGAGGGTGGCCGGATCGGTGAGATCGTTGATCGCGACCACGTCCAAGCCGCTCTCGCCGTCCAGGATCGCTCGGAGTACGCCGCGTCCGATGCGCCCGAACCCGTTAATTGCTACCCGACCAGTCATTTCCTCGCGTTCTCCATTCCGTCGCACTGTGCGAACCCTCTGGTACCACTCTGGCCGGACTCACGAAGCTCCGCGAGTGGCGCTATAGCCACTCTTCGCACGGATCATGCCAACTTGGGGCGAAGCTCGGGCCGGGGCACCGGGCCGAGCCGCCCAGGACCGGGCGGTCAGCGCTCTCGGGAGAAGGTACTGCGGTAGTCAGTCGGCGTGGTGCCGAGCACGGCGCGGAAGTGGCGGCGCAGGTTCGTGGCCGAACCGAGCCCGACCGTCGCGGCGATCTCGTCCACCCCGAGATTCGTTTCCTCGAGCAGTTCCCTGGCGCGGTCCACGCGCGCCCGCATGATCCATTGCATGGGGGAATACCCGGTCTCATCGAGAAAACGCCGGGAGAAGGTGCGGGATGACACCCGGGCGTGAGCGGCGAGCTGCGCGATACCGAGCGGTTCGGCGAGGTGCCGCAACGCCCACTCGCGGGTCTGGGTGAAGCGCTCGCCGTGCGGGGCGGGGACGCCCTGCGGGAGGTACTGGGCCTGTCCCCCACTCCGGTACGGGGCCGCGACCAGACGGCGCGCGGCGTGATTGGCGATCGCCATTCCGGCTTCTTTGCGCAGGATGTGCAGGCACAGGTCGATCCCGGACGCGGCACCCGCGGAGGTGAGGACGGAGCCCTCATCCACGAAGAGCACGCGCTCGTCCACCTGGACCTCGGGGTAGCGCTCCGCGAGGATGCGTGAATAGTGCCAGTGCGTGGTGGCGCGCTTGCCGTCGAGCAGCCCGGTCTCGGCGAGCGCGAACGCCCCGGTGGAAATCGCGGCCAGCCGCGCTCCCCGGGCGTGCGCGGTGCGGAGCGCCTGGGTGAGTTCGAGGGGAGGCGGGTCTCGGTCCGGGTTGCGGGTCCCGGGAACGAAGATCAGGTCTGCGCGTTCGAGCGCGTCGAGCCCGTGCTCAACGTGATACGAGAGGCCGTCCCCGCCCGCGATCAGGCCCGGCCGCACGCCGCACACGTCCACCGTGTAGGGCATGCTCTTGCGCTGGGTGAAGACCTGCGCGGGGATGCCCACGTCCAGGGGTTTTGCTCCTTCGAGCACCACGACCGCGACTCGCCTCATACCCTCCAGCGTACGGCCTTCGGGGCGCGTTTTCCCAGCCAGTGAGACCGGCGCATGCCGTCTGGGATCCCGGACAGTGACCCGGTGTCTCGCGTTGTTCGCCCCCGCTCCGCACGATGAGATGGAGTCATGCGTTGCACGGTCGCAACGCCTCTCCCGAAAGGACCCGAGCATGACTCTCCCCGGCGCACGCCCCGTCCGCGCACCTCGCGGCACCGACCTCTCCGCCAAGAGCTGGCAGACCGAGGCTCCGCTCCGCATGCTGATGAACAATCTCGACCCCGAGGTCGCGGAACGCCCCGACGATCTCGTCGTCTACGGCGGGACCGGACGTGCCGCGCGCAGCTGGGAGGCCTACGACGCCATCGTCGACACGCTCCGCGATCTCGAGGAGGACGAGACCCTGCTCGTGCAGTCGGGCAAGCCCGTGGGCGTGTTCCGCACGAACGTGTGGGCCCCGCGCGTGCTCATCGCGAACTCGAATCTCGTGGGCGACTGGGCCACCTGGCCCGAGTTCCGCAAGCTCGAGGCCGAGGGCCTGATGATGTACGGGCAGATGACCGCCGGATCCTGGATCTACATCGGCACCCAGGGCATTCTGCAGGGCACCTTCGAGACCTTCGCTGCGATCGCGCGCAAGCGCTTCGGCGGCAGCCTCGCCGGCACGATCACCCTCACCGGCGGCTGCGGCGGCATGGGCGGTGCCCAGCCGCTCTCGGTCACCCTCAACGACGGTGCCTGCCTCATCGTCGACGTCGACGAGTCGCGGCTGCAGCGCCGCGCGGGCAAGCGCTACCTGGACGAGGTCACGAGCGATCTCGACGAAGCGCTCGCGAAGGTGCAGCAGGCGAAGGATGAGCGTCGCGGTTGGTCGGTCGGGCTCGTCGGCAACGCGGCCGAGGTGTTCCCCGAGATCCTGCGCCGGCATCGCGCCGGCGAGATCACGATCGATATCGTGACGGATCAGACAAGCGCCCACGATCCCCTCTCGTACCTGCCGATCGGCTACGACGTGGCGGATCGTCTGGCCCGGGCCGAGGCCGACCCCGAGGGCTTCACCCGCGACGCCCGGGCGGCAATGGCCGCCCACGTCCAGGCAATGGTGGAGTTCCAGGACGCCGGTGCCGAGGTCTTCGACTACGGCAACTCGATCCGCGATGAAGCCCGGCAGGGCGGCTACGACCGCGCCTTCGAGTTCCCCGGGTTCGTCCCGGCCTACATCCGGCCCCTGTTCTGCGAGGGCCTCGGGCCGTTCCGCTGGGCAGCGCTCTCGGGCGATCCCGAGGACATCCGCGTCACGGATGAGGCGCTGCTCGAGCTCTTCCCGGAGAACGCCCACCTGCACCGCTGGATCCGCGCGGCCCAGGAGCGCGTCGAGTTCGAGGGACTCCCCGCACGCATCTGCTGGCTCGGCTACGGCGACCGCGCGAAGGCCGCGGTCCGCTTCAACGAGCTCGTCGCCGAGGGCAAGATCAGCGCGCCGATCGTGATCGGCCGCGACCACCTCGACTCGGGATCCGTCGCCTCGCCGTACCGCGAGACCGAGGCCATGGCCGACGGCTCCGATGCGATCGCGGACTGGCCCCTGCTCAACGCCCTCACGGCCGCATCCTCGGGTGCGACCTGGGTCTCCCTGCACCACGGCGGCGGGGTGGGCATCGGCCGCTCGATCCACTCCGGCCAGGTCTCCGTCGCAGACGGCACGCCGCTCGCTGCGGAGAAGCTGCAGCGTCTGCTCACCAACGACCCTGGCATGGGCGTCATCCGGCACGTCGACGCCGGCTACCAGCGCGCGGTCGATGTCGCCGCGGAGCGCGGGGTCCGCGTTCCGATGACGCCGACCATCCGCAACACCGACGAGGCGTGGTAGAAACAAGGCATGGGTGAACCGACATCATGACGCACACACTGCTGATCGACAATATCGGCGAACTCACGACCAATGTGGGTGAGCGGCTCCGCGATGCCGCGGTAGTCGTCGCCGACGGGGCGATTGCGTGGGTGGGTGCGTCCGCCGACGCACCCACCGCGGATGAGCGCTTCGACGCAGCCGGGCGGGCACTCCTGCCCGGCTGGGTCGACTCCCACTCGCACCTCGTGTTCGCCGGCGACCGCACCGCCGAGTTCGAGGCCCGGATGGCTGGCGAGGCGTACGCGGCCGGGGGAATCAATGTCACGGTAGCGGCGACCCGAGCCGCCTCCGACGCGGAGCTCGAGGCGAATCTGACGCGCCTCGTGGCCGAGGCCCGACGCGGTGGCACGACCACCCTGGAGACCAAGACCGGCTACGGCCTCACCACCCCAGATGAGGTGCGCGCGGCCCAGATCGCGGGCCGCCACGCCGACGCGGTGACGTTCCTCGGTGCCCACGTGGTGCCCGCCGGATCGGATCCGGACGCGTATCTCGATCTCGTGACGGGGCCGATGCTCGACGCGGTCGCCCCGTTCGTGAGCGCCGTGGACGTGTTCTGCGAGGAGGGCGCCTTCGACCGCGCGGCGTCAGCCCGCGTGCTCGATGCCGCGCGCCGGCACGGCCTGGCCACCCGCGTGCACGGGAACCAGCTGGGCCACGGCCCCGGGGTGCAGCTCGCCGTGGAGTACGAGGCCCTGAGCGTGGATCACGTCGGATTCCTGAGCGACGCGGATATCGCGGCGCTCGCGGGCTCCTGGGCGGACGGTCGCCGCGGCACGGTCGCGACGGTGCTGCCCGCCTGTGACCTCTCCACGCGGATGCCGCTGGCACCCGCCCGGCAGCTCCTCGACGCCGGGGTCACCGTCGCGATCGCGTCGAACGGCAACCCCGGGACCTCGTACACGAGCTCGATGGCGTTTTGCGTCGCGACCGCCGTGCTGCAAATGGGGCTCACAATCGCGGAGGCCGTGCGCGCGGCAACGCTCGGCGGCGCCATCGCCCTCGGCATGCACGAGGACGGGTGGCGGGACCCGAGCGGCGCGATCCAGCGCCGGGTCGGCGTCATCGAGCCCGGGGCGCGGGCCGACCTCCACCTGCTCGACGCCCCCGCGGCGACCCACCTCGCCTACCGCCCAGGCATGCCGCTCACCGCGGCCGTGTGGCGGGCCGGGACGCGCGTCGTTTAGCCGCGAGCGCCCGGGAGCTCCGGGCTGCGTCGCCGCAACCGCGGCACCGCGGCCACGAGTTCCCGGGCGTACTCCGTTGCGGGGCGCGTGAGGATCTCTCGCGTGGGCCCCTGCTCGACGACGCGGCCCGCGCGCAGCACGACGGTGCGCTCGCAGACCGCCGCGACGGCGCTCAGATCGTGCGACACCATGACCAGCGCCAAGCCACGCTCCGCACGCAACTCAGTGAGGAGATCGATGACCTGGGTGCGCGTCGTGACATCGAGCGCGCTCACCGGCTCGTCCGCGAGCAGCACGCGGGGATTCGACACCGTCGCCCGCGCGATCGCGATCCGCTGCCGCTGGCCGCCCGAGAACTCGTGCGGGTAGCGCTCAGCGGTATCCTCGGGCAGGCCGACGGCGGCGAGTGCCGCCGCGACGCGGTTCCGGGCCTCATCCCCCGTGGCAAGCCCGAGCGATCGCAGCGGCTCCGCGACGATGCGGTCGATCCGCTGCCGCGGGTCGAGCGAGGAGTACGGGTCTTGAAACACCGTCTGCACACTCGCGCGGAAGCGCCGCATCTGCGCGCGATCCCGCAGCATGAGCGGTGCGCCGTCGAAGCGAAGCTCGCCCGTCTGCGGTGCGCGCAGGCCGAGCAGCAGCGACAGGATCGTGGATTTGCCGGATCCGGACTCCCCCACAAGCCCGACCGTCTCGCCGGCCGCAACGCTGAGGGACACGTCGTGCACCACCGTGCGTTTTCCGTAGGCGAAGCTTGCCTGGTGCAGTTCGAGCAGGCTCATCGGTTCTCCTCCGCGGCAGAGGGGGACGACGCGGGCGCGGCCCCGGGGGCGACGTCGAGCGCCGCGTCGAGCGCCCGGGCGCTGGCGACGAGCCGCTGCGTGTACTCGTGTTCGGGGGCCCACAACACCCGTTCGGTCGCGCCGGTTTCCACCGCGCGGCCCCGCTGCATCACGGTGATCCGGTCCACGATCTGTGACACCACGGCGAGGTCGTGGCTAATGAAGAGCAGTGCCATGCCGCGCTCGCGGACGAGTCGGTCGAGCAGGGTGAGCACCTCCTGCTGCACCGTCACGTCGAGCGCCGTGGTGGGCTCGTCCGCGATGAGCAGGCGCGGCTCGGCTCCCAGGGCGATCGCGATGGCGATGCGCTGACGCTGGCCGCCCGAGAGTTCGTGCGGGTAGGCGCGCGCAATGCGCGGCTCGGTGAGGGCGACCTCGGCGAGCGCGTCGCGCACCGCCGCATCGAGCGCGGCCCCGGTGAGTCCCCGGTGCCGCCGGATCGGCTCGGCCACCTGCCTGCCCACGCGCATCAGCGGGTCGAGCGCCGTCAGCGGCTCTTGGAACACGATCGAGGCCACCGGCCCGCGCAGGGGCCGGAGCACGGCGTCCGTCGCCCCCACCGTCTGCGTCCCCGCGAGGAGCACGGAGCCGTTCGCCGTGAGCCCCGGGGCGAGCAGCCCGGTCAAGGCCAGTGAGGTCACCGACTTGCCGGATCCGGACTCGCCGATCAGCCCGAAGCGCTCCCCCGCGGCGATGTCGAACGAGATGTCCGACACGAGCGGGGTGCCGTCGGCGGTCGTGACGGTGAGATCGCGCACGGTGAGCAGCGGTGCAGCGTGTGTCGCGGGTGCGGCGGTCATCGGGCCCTCCGGGTTGTGGGGTCGGTGAACGCGCGCAGGCCGTCCGCGATGAAGTTGACGCCGAGCACGAGCACGACGAGCGCGAGACCCGGCACGATCGCCCCGAGCGGTGCGGTGAGGACGGTGCCCTGCGCTTCCTGCAGCAGACGCCCCCAGGAGGCGTTCGGCGGTGGGGCCCCGAGGCCGAGGTAGCTCAGGCTGGCTTCCGCGAGCACCGCGATCCCGAACTGCAGGGCGAGCGCCGAGGCGAGCATGGGGGCAATATTGGGCAGCACGTGGCCGAACACGATCCCGAGCCAGCGCGTGCCGCTCGTGCGCGCCGCCGTGATGTACTGCTCCTGGAGCACGCGCTTCGCGAGCACCCGCGTGAGGCGCGCGATCACGGCGGACATCCCGAGCCCGATCGCGAGGATCACGGACCCCAGCGAGGCACCCTGCACCGCGACGATGAGCATGGCGAGCAGCAGCACCGGGAACGCGATCATCACGTCCAGCCAGGCGGAGAGCGTGTCATCGAGCCAGGGGCGCGCAAAGGCCGCGACGAGCCCGAGCGTGATGCCGAGCACGGCGGCGATCGCGACGGATCCCGCTCCCACGCTGAGGGCGATCCGGGCCCCGATCATGAGCTGGGTGAAGAGGTCGCGGCCCAGCTTGTCCGTGCCGATCCAGTGCGCGGCGCTCGCGCCCTCGAGCCGGCCACCGCTCGTGTCCCCCTGCGCATACGGGAGCCACACGAGTGACACGAGTGCGAGCACCACGACCACGCCGGTGAGCGCGAGGCCGAGGATGAGGGTCGCACGGCTGGACGTGCCGCGGGAGCCGCGGCGACGCGGAGCGAGGATCTCTTGACTCATCGGTTCCCCGAAACACTCTGGCGCAGTCGCGGGTCGACGATGCGCTGCACCACGTCGGCGGCGAAGCCCACGAGCAGGACGAACAGGGTGCTGACCACGAGGACCCCCTGGATAGTGACGTAGTCGTGTTGGGTGATGCCGCCGAGCAGTAGGCTGCCCAGCCCGGGCAGGCTGAACACGCTCTCGACCACGACCGCGCCGATCAGCGCCGTGGACAGCTCGATGCCGAGGATCGCGATGACCGGCACCGAGCCGTTGCGCAGGCCGTGCCGGATCAGCGCCTCACCGAAGCCGGCCCCGTGCGCCCGCGCGGTGCGCAGGTAGTCGCTCCCGAGCACGTCGAGAGTGGCGGTGCGGACGTAGCGGGCGAGGGAGGCGCTCATCACGATCGCGATGGTCAGCACCGGGAGGATCAGCGAGGTGAGTGCCTCAGCCGGATTCGCCCAGTCCCCGCGGGGAAACCCGCCCGAGGGGAGCCAGCCCAGGCCGAGGGCGAACAGCCAGACCAGCAGGATACCGACCCAGAACGCGGGCACCGCGATCCCCAGCTGCGAGAAACCGGAGAGCAGCGTGCCGAGCCAGTGATCCGCCTTCACGGCCGCGGTAATGCCGATCACGAGGGCGAGCACGACCGCCAGCAGAAACGCGAGCACGGTCAGCGGCAGCGTGACGACCAGCCGGGCCGCGATCTCGGGGCCCACGGGAAGCTGGCTGATGAGCGAGGTGCCGAAGTCGAAGCGCAGGATCTGCCCGGCCCACAGCGTGAACTGATTCCACAGCGGCAGGTTCGAACCGACCTGCTCCTGGGCGGCCGCGATCTGCTCCGGGGTGGCGTTCACCGAGAGCAGCGCGTTCGCCGGATCCCCCGGCAGGAGCCGGAGCAGCACGAAAATCACGATCATGGCGACCGCGAATGACCCGAGCAGGAACCCGAGCCGGCGTGCGAGGTACCGAGTCATATCTGTCATTCTCTCGCGGGGCCGTCCCCCACGCGCGGACCCGCCCGGCGCGTGTTCCGTGGGGGAACGCGCCGGGCGGGTCAGGATGTGCGGTGTGGCTTAGCCCTTGACGATGTCGTAGGCGAAGAACTGCGAGTTCAGGCCGTTGACCGGGTAGCCGGTGACGTCGCTCGCGGACACGACGATCTGCGGGAACAGGTACAACCAGGCGCTGGCCGCGTCCTCCGCGATCTGCCGGTTGACCTGCTTCAGGAGCTCGGTCTGCGCGGCTTCGTCCGGAGCCTGCTCGGCCTCGGTCACCCAGCGCTGCACGTCGGCGTTGTCGTAGCCCCAGTAGAAGTCCGGGTTGCCGTACCAGACCACGTCGCGGTCGTTCACGTGTTCCTGCAGCGTCGCCTCGAAGTCGCGCTCCTTAAACACCTTGGAGTACCACTCGTCGGCGCTGATCGTGTTGATCGTGACGGTGACGCCCACCTTGGCGAGCTCCGACTGCACGAACTCGGCGACGACCGGGTGCGGATCGTAGCTCGGGGTGTCGAGCGTGAAGGCGAAGCCGTCGGCGTAGCCGGCCTCCGCGAGCTGGCGCTTCGCGAGCTCCGGATCGTACGGGTTCACCCCGGTGAGATCCTCATACCAGGGGTCGGTCGGCGGCACCATCGAGCCGATCAGCGTTCCGTAGTCGCCCCAGATCGCGGAGAGCAGCTTGTCACGGTCGATCGCCGAGGTCAGCGCTTTGCGCACGAGCGGATCGGAGAACGGCTCGACCCGGTCGTTGAAGGCCAGCACCTCCTTCGTCGTGGAGTTGCCCGCGCTGATCGTGTAGTCCGCGTTCCCCTCGAACTGCTCCAGCAGATCCGGGCTCTGCACGCTCGTGATGAGGTCCAGCTTGCCGGTCTGCAGTGCGTTGTTCTGGGCCGTCGCGTCGGTGAAGTAATTGAACTCGACGCCGGCGTTCGTGGCGGGCTCGCCCCAGTAGTCGTCCCACCGGGTGAGCGAGAGGCTGCTGCCGCGCTTCCACTCGTCGAGCGTGTACGGGCCCGTGCCGTCCTCGGAGCTCATGAGATCCGTCGCTTCGCTGTTCACGATCCAGACGTAGCTGAGGTTGTACACGAAGGAGATCGACCGGTCGTTCAGGTGGAACACCACCGTCTGCTCGTCCGGCGTGTCGATCGATTCGATCACCGCGAAGCTCGACTTGCGCGCGGACTGCGACTCCTCGGCGGTGACCGCCTCGACGCTCGCCTGCACATCGGCCGACGTCAACGCCTTGCCGGAGTGGAAGGTGACGCCCTCGCGCAGCGTCACGGTCACCGTCAGGCCATCGGCGCTCGTTTCGACGTCCTCAGCGAGGAGGTTCTCGACCTCGCCGTCGTCCGTGAGCTTGAACAGCCCCTCGTAGACGTTGCCGGTGAGCGCTTCCGTGACGCCCTGGCCGCCGCCCGCGGTATTCGACAGGTTCACCGGCTCGTAGAGCGAGCCGACCGAGATCACGGCGTCCGGGCCCGCGGCACCGGTGCCGCCGCCCGCGCAACCGGCGAGGAGCAGGGCTGCGGCGGCGACCGCCGCGATCGCTGAGGTGGTGCGCTGCGCGCGACCGAAGGGATGCTTCACGTACGTCTCCTGGGTGAGTGAGGGATCAAGCTCGGGATCGGTTGGGGCGCGTCAGAGCGCGTAGATATCGAAGTCGCCGGTGAACACCACCTGCTTCTCACCGGCAAGGACGGGCTCGGGGAAGCGATTCTGCGCCGGCGGCATCGGGCAGTTGTACTGCACGGAGAACCCGCAGGGCGGCACGAAGGCGCGGTTGAAATCGAGGAGCACGGTGCCCGGATCACCGAAGGAGGCACCGTCGGCGCGCTGCACAAACAGGAAGCGGCCGGCCCCGTACGTGGCGTCCTCCCCCTGCGCGGTGTTGGTTGGGTCGCCGAACACGAGCAGCAGCGTGCCGCCGTCGTCGAACGCGGCGAAGCGGTACTCGACTCCGTTGCGGGTGAAGGTGATATCGCCGGGAACGACGAGGTCCCGGCTGCCACCGTTGTCGCGGATGTGCTCGAACGGGACGGTGCGATCCGCCGCGACGGGCGTGAACTGCGCGGTGATCACCCATTCCGGGGCGAAATCGAAGGCCGTGATGCGGTCGAAGGCGCGAATCGCAGGCGAGGCGGCGTCCCACACACGGACGCCGTGCTCCGTCTCCCCCGTGTCGATGTTCGTGCGGGCAAGCGCGGTGACGGTGATGCCCTCGCCCGCGGCGGCCTGCTCGGCCGCGGTGTCGGGGACCTCGCCGGCGGGCAGCCACCGGGTTTCGACCAACGACAGGTTTCCGGTGGGCCCGGTCACCGCGGCGGCACGATCCTCGCGCCAGGCGTCGTGGGTATCTCGGGAGGCGGCGATAGCCTCGGTCAGCGCAGCATCACTCATAATGATCACTATTCAATAATATAACGCGAGCGAATGCCAAACTGTGACGGCAGATGACGGGGCACCCCGCGCGGGCGCCGCCTCAGCCGCCGCGGGCGTCGACTCAGCCGGCGCGCCCGTGGATCCGAGCGGAGAGCAGCTCGGCCGTCGCGCGCAGCTCGGTCACGAGCCGCGCTTCCTCGCCCGCCGCGACGTCCTCGTCGCGGTAGGTCAGCGCCACCGCCGCGACCGGCCAGCTCCGATGATCGAGCACGGGCACGGCCACCGAGGAGATCCCCTGGGTCACGGCCCCGCGTTCGACCCCGTAGCCGCGCGTCTGCGTCTCGTCGAGCACCGCGCGCAGCTTCGAGTAGCGGTCGATCCGCGCGTCGCCCTCGATCTCATGACGATGCACGAACGCGTCACGGTCCGGGTAGAGCGCCCGCACCTGCGCCTTCGGGAGCGCCGCGAGGATCGAACGCCCGCTCGCGGTCAGGTGCATCGGCAATCGCACGTCCACGTCACTCACGAGCGCGGGCCCGCCGCTCAGGCGCTGCTCGATCAGGTAGACGATGTCCCGGCCGTGCGGCGCGGCGAGGTGCCCATTCGCTCGGGTCCGCTCGACCAGGGCCGCCACGAGCGGACGTCCGATCCGGGTGAGCGGTTCCTGCCGCGAATACGCCGACCCCAGCTCAAGCGCCGCGATCCCGAGCCCGTAGCGCTGTTCCTCGGGCAGGTGCATCACGAAGCCGTGCCCCTGCATCGTCGACAGCAGGTGGTAGACCGTCGAGCGCGGAAGTTCGAGCTGCGCGGCGATCATCGAGGCCGGCAGGGGCCCGCGCGCGGTCGCGAGCAAGCGCATGATGCGCAGCGTCTGATCCGCGGCGGGCACCTTGACCTCGTTCATAGGGGAACTCTAGCCCGAGACCGCGCCGTCGGACGACGCCGCGGCGCGCGCGTCCTCGTCGCCGGTGATCAGGTGATCCGGCACGTACTGGGTGCGCTTGGCGAGCGGGTAGTACACGAGCGCGGTCGCGACGATCGCGACGATCCACGAGATGTCCGCCCCGCCCATCGCCTTCGCGAGCGGCCCCTCGTAGAGCGCCTGGTTCATGAACGGGAGCTGCACGAGCACGCCAAAGAAGTAGCAGCCGATCGCGATCCAGTTGAAGTCCTTGTACGGCCCGTTGTCCTCGTACAGCGCGGGAATGTCGACGCGCTCTTTCGAAATCAGGTAGTAGTCGACCAGGTTGATGACACTCCACGGCACGAACACCGACAGCAGCGCGAGCACGAAGTTCTTGAACACGTCGAGGAACCCGATCTCGTTCGCAACGATCGCGAACACGAGCGCGAGCAGAGTGAACGCCACGATGATCCCGGTGCGCACGCGCTGCGAGATGTGGCGCTGCTTGGTCCATCCGGTGATGATCGTGAGGATGCACATGAATCCGCCGTAGGCGTTCAGCGAGTTCACCGAGAGCTTGTTCACGACGATCACCACGTACATCAGCGTGGCGATGACCCCACCGCCGGCGATCGTGCCCACCGTGCCCACCTGGTTTCCGAGGAAGACGTCCGTGCCCACCGTGCCCGCGATCAGCACGCCGAGCGTCATCGCGATCTGTCCGCCGAGGACGGTTCCCAGAAGCGTCATCCAGAAGGTCGACCGGACGGTGGTCTTGCTCGGGAGGTACCGCGAGTAGTCAGCCACGTATGGGGCAAAGGTCATCTGCCAGCCAGCGGCGAGCGCGACCGCGAGCAGGAAGGACGCCGAGCTGAACTCGACCTGGCCGAACGCGCCGGAGACGTCGTAGCCGAGGAACAGCCGGATCGCGACATAGCCAAAGCCCACGGCCCCGACCACGGCGGCGATGCGTCCGATGACGTGGATCAGCCGGTAGCCGACCACCGCGATGACCGTGGTCATGAGGCCGAACACGATCATCCCGACGATCGGGATGTTCCACCCGAAGATCAGGTTGATCGCCTGGCCGCACAGCACGATGCCGGTCATCTGGAAGCCGAGATACATGAGCACCGAGAGGATCAGCGGGAGCGCCGCGCCCTTCACCCCGAACTGCACGCGGCTCGAGATCATCTGTGGCAGCCCGAGCCGGGGGCCCTGGGCCGAGTGCAGCGCCATGGTGATCCCGCCGAGGAGATTTCCGATGAACAGGCCGATGATCGCCGCGAGCGCTTCGGTGCCGAACGTGACCGCGAGCGCGCCGTCGACCACCGCCGTGATCGTCATGTTCACCCCGAACCAGAGCGTGAACTGGTTCGAGGGGCGTCCGTGACGTTCGCGCTCGGGGACCCGCTCAATCGTTCTGATCTCGCGCGTCATCAAGCCTTCGGCTGAGTTCGCTGGCTGTCCGGTCGTCATAGTCCGTCTCCAATTCGTGTGCGCCATTGCAATACCGGGTGTGTCGTGCACACCCCCTCCGCGCGGGGCGCGAAGTGTCTGAGGTCCCCGTGGGGGCCGCCGCTACCCGAGCGGCTCCGCGACCGCGCCGGTCACGGCGGCCAGCACCGCCCCGCTCGCGACAAAGTCGTGGGCGGCAGTGAGATCGGGTGAGAGGAACGCGTCCACGTCGGGGGCCGCGATCCGGGTCCGGAACAGCGCGTGCACCGCACCGGTCGCGGGGCTCGGCGTGCCCTCTCCCGCGGCGATGCGGAAGTCGAGGGCGCGCGTCGAGGCGAGCAGCTCGATCCCGAGCACACGGGTGAGACCGTCGACCGCACGGCGGAGCTTCCGGCCCGCGTGCCAGCCCATCGACACGTGGTCCTCCTGCATCGCGGAGGACGGGATCGAATCGACGCTCGCGGGGACCGCCAGCCGCTTCAGCTCGGAGACGATGCCCGCCGCCGTGTACTGGGCGATCATGAGGCCGGAGTCGAGGCCCGCGTCGGCCGCGAGGAACGGGGGCAACCCGTGGTTCCGGGCCACGTCGAGGAAGCGATCGGTGCGGCGCTCGGACATGCTCGCGAGATCCGCCACCGCGATCGCGAGGAAGTCGAGCACGTAGGCGACCGGCGCCCCGTGGAAGTTTCCGTTCGATTCGACGCGGCCGTCCGGCAGCACAACGGGATTATCGACGGCGGAACGCAGCTCGGCCGCGGCGACGCGGGACGCGTGCTCCGCGGTGTCGCGGGCGGCCCCGTGCACCTGGGGTGCGCAGCGGAGGGAGTACGCGTCCTGCACGCGCGTGAACTCGCCTTCGGAGGGGCGCTGCACCAGCCCGGACCCCGCGAGCACGGCGCGCATGTTCGCGGCGGCCGCGGCCTGGCCCGGGTGCGGGCGGAGCGCCTGGAGGTCGGCGGCGAACACGGTGTCGGTGCCGGTCAGGGCTTCCACGCTCGCGGCGGCGGCGACATCGGCGACGGTCAGGAGCGCCGCGAGATCGTGGAGGGCGAGGCAGAGCATGCCGAGCATCCCGTCGGTGCCGTTGATGAGGGCGAGGCCCTCCTTCTCGGCGAGGACCAGGGGCTCAATGCCGTGCGCGGCGAGCGCCTCGGCCGCCGGCACGGGAGGCGCGACCGGGTCGTCCGTGGGGCGCACCTCGCCCTCCCCCATGAGCGTGAGCGCGCAGTGCGCGAGCGGGCTGAGGTCGCCGGAGCAGCCGAGCGAGCCGTACTCGTGCACCACGGGCACGATGTCGGCGTTCAGGATCGCGGCGTACGTCTCCGCGACGATGGGGCGGACCCCCGTACGGCCGCTCGCGAGCGTGTTCAGGCGCAACAGCATCAGCGCGCGCACCACCTCCCGCTCCACCTCGGGGCCGGTGCCCGCCGCGTGGGAACGGATCAGGCTGCGCTGCAGCTGCTGCCGCTTCTCGCTCGGGATCTGCACCTTCGCGAGGGCGCCGAAGCCGGTCGAGACGCCGTAGTGCGGGCGGGTGTCGTTCGCGAGGCGTTCAATGTCCGCGCGGCTTGCGGCGAGCGCGGTGCGTGCCGCCGGGGCCAGCTCGACGCGGGCACCCTCGCGGGCGACGGCGACCACGTCGGAGATCGTGAGGGGCGCGGCCCCCAGGACGACGGCGGGACGCTCGGAGGCGGCGGCGCGCTCCGGAAGGCTGCTCTGTGACATACCTCGATTCCAGCGCATCGGCCCTTCCCGCGTCCGCTCCGACACGCCGCAACCGTCTGGGATCCCAGACGCGGCTGGTCTCCGCACTCGGCGGATGGAGTCCGTGCTTGCTAGCGTCGGGGTATGAGCACCGTTGCCCTCTCCCACGATCCGTCCTGGCCGCGCACAGGAGCCTGGCCCGCACTCGACCAGAGCGAGGTGGATCTCGCCCTCATCGGTATTCCCACCTCGGCGACCTCGCTGTCCCCGACGAACGCGCACCTCACCCCCGCCGCGGTGCGCGAGGCGCTGCGCCGCTACTCCAGCCACATCGTCGCGTCCGGGATCCCCGGGGCGCGCGGCACGGAAGCCGAGCTGGTGCTCGACGAGGCCCTTCGCATCGCGGACGCCGGGGACGTGAGCGATCCCGACACCGTCGCCGGCGAGGTCGCCGCGACGACCCGGGTCGCGTCGGTCGCCGCCCGCGCCGAGCTCGTCGTGGCGCTCGGCGGCGACAACGCGCTCACCGTGCCCGCCGCGCTCGGCGTCGCGGGCGAGCGGCTCGCCGACGCCGGCCTCATCACTCTCGACGCCCACCACGACCTGCGCGACGGGCGCAGCAACGGCTCCCCCGTGCGCCGCCTCGTCGAGGCCGGACTGCACCCGCGCCGGATCGTGCAGATCGGCATCGCGGACTTCGCGAACTCGCGCGCCTACCGTGAGCGGGCGAAGGAGCTCGGGATCACCGTCATCCACCGGGACGAGCTCTTCGAGCGCAGCATCGCCGAGGTCGCCGCGGAGGCACTCGACATCGCCGGGGCGGGAGGCGGGCCGATCCACGTGGACCTCGACGTTGACGTGTGCGACCGCAGCGTAGCCCCCGGGTGCCCGGCCTCGATCCCCGGCGGTATCCAGGCGCACGAGCTGCGGCGTTTCGCACGCGCGTTCGCCGCCGATGCGCGCGTGCGTGGCGTCGACATTGCGGAGGTCGACGCCACGGCCGACGCGCCCGACGCCCGCACGGTGCGCCTCGCCGCGCTCCTCGTGCTGGAGTGCGCGGCCGGCCTCGCCCACCGCCTCGGCCGCTAGCCGGCCCGCCTGTCTGGCTGTCTGCGCGCCCCAGCCACGCCGCCGGTCACGAACACCACGGAGATTCACGAAAATCGCGGAGATTTTTCCCCGAATACCCGACGCGGGCGCAGGATCTCCTCGTGAAACGTGACAGGCAGGCAGGCAGGCAGGCAGGCAGGCAGGCAGGCAGGCAGGCAGGCAGGCAGGCAGGCAGGCAGGCAGGCAGGCTACGCCCGCGCGGCGGCCGCCGCCGCAGCCGGGAGCACCGCGGCGATCCGCTCGAGCGCCGCGTCGTCGTGGGCCGCGGTGACGAACCAGGCCTCGAACGCGCTGGGCGGCAGGTTCACCCCGCCCTCAAGCATCGCGTGGAAGAACGCGCGGTGGCGTAACACCTCCTGGCGTTGCATGTCGGCGTAGCTGCGCGGCGCCTCGGCGAAGTCACCGAACACGACGCTGAACAGGGTGCCCGCGCGCCCGATGCGGTGGGCGACCCCGGCCGCGGTGAGCGCCTCAGACACGGCAAGCGCGAGCGTGTCCGCGGCACCGGCGAGCCGCGCGTACGCCGCCGCGTCCGCGTGCCGGAGCGTGGTGAGCCCGGCCGCGACTGCAAGCGGGTTTCCGGAGAGGGTGCCCGCCTGATAGACGGGGCCGAGCGGTGCCAGCAACTCCATCAGATCCCGCCGCCCGCCGAGCGCGGCGAGCGGCAGGCCGCCGCCGACGACCTTCCCGAAGGTGACGAGATCCGGCGCGACCCCCGCGGGAAGCTCCTCCCCGGTGCTCCCGGCCGACTGCAGACCCCAGTACCCGGAGGGCCCCGCCCGGAACCCGGTCAGCACCTCGTCGAGGATCACGAGTGCGCCGTGCCGGTGCGCGAGCTCGATCATGCCCCGGGTAAACCCGGGCTCCGGCGGGAGCACCCCCATGTTGCAGGCGGCGGCCTCGGCGATGACGCCCGCAATCCGCGCACCGTGTTCGGCGAACGCCGCTTCGAGGGCGGGCAGGTCGTTGTAGGGCAGCACGAGGGTTTGCGCCGCGGTTTCGGCGGTCACCCCGGCGGATCCCGGCAGCGCGAGCGTGGCAAGCCCGGACCCGGCCTCGGCGAGCAGCCCGTCGGAGTGGCCGTGGTAGTGCCCGGCGAACTTCACGATGAGCGGCCGCCCGGTCGCGCCGCGGGCGAGCCGGATCGCGGTCATGGTGGCTTCGGTGCCCGTCGACACCAGGCGCACGCGCTCGACGAGCTGCACGCGGCGCACGATCTCCTCGGCCAGCTCGGCCTCCTCGGGCACCGAGGCACCGAATCCGAGGCCGCGCGCGGCGGCGGCCTGCACGGCCTCGACCACGGCAGGGTGGGCGTGGCCGAGGAGCGCGGGGCCCCACGAGGCGACCAGGTCGACGTACTCGTTCCCGTCGACGTCGGTCACAAGCGCCCCGGAACCCGAGGTCACGAAGCGCGGCGTGCCGCCGACGGCACCGTAGGCGCGCACGGGCGAGTTCACACCGCCCGGAATCACGTTGGCGGCGCGCGTGGCGAGCGCCGCGCTCTGCGGGGTCGCGCTCATCGCAGCCACCCCGCGAGCTCGACGGCGTAGTAGCTCAGGATCGCATCGGCCCCCGCCCGCTTGATCCCGGTCACGGATTCGAGGATCGCGGCGCGGCGGTCGATCCAGCCGTTCGCGGCGGCGGCCTCGATCATGGCGGCCTCCCCCGACACCTGGTAGGCCCACACGGGCACCGGGCTGATCTGGGCGACGTCGGAGAGCACGTCGAGGAAGCTCATCGCGGGCTTCACCATGACGACGTCCGCCCCCTCGGCGATGTCGAGTTCCGCCTCGCGCACCCCCTCGCGGCGGTTCGCCGGATCCTGCTGGTAGCCCCGGCGGTTCCCGGTGAGCTGCGAGTCGACCGCCTCACGGAACGGCCCGTAGAAGGCGGACGCGTACTTCGCGGAATAGGCGAGCACGGCGGTGTCCGCGTGCCCCGCCGCGTCGAGTGCAGCGCGCACCGCGGCGACCTGGCCGTCCATCATCCCGGACAGGCCGAGCAGCGCGGAGCCCGCCTCGGCCTGCGCGATCGCCATCGCCGCGTAGCGCTCGAGCGTGGCGTCGTTGGCAACTTCACCTGCGGCATCGAGCACGCCGCAGTGGCCGTGGTCGGTGAACTCATCGAGGCACAGATCGGTCTGCACCACGAGCGCGTCGCCGACCTCCGCGGCCACCGCGCGGGTGGCGACGTTCAGGATCCCGTCCGGGTCGTCGGCGGCGGACCCCACCGCGTCCCGCGTTTCGGGGATCCCGAAGAGCATGACACCGCCGACGCCGGCCTCGGCGGCCTCAGCGGCGGCGCGGCGGAGCGAGTCGAGCGAGTGCTGCTGCACCCCGGGCATCGCGGCGATGGCTCGGGGTTCGGTGAGCCCTTCCCGCACAAAGGCGGGGAGGATCAGTTCGGCCGGGTGCAGCCGGGTTTCGGCGGCGAGGCGGCGCAGCGCCGGGGTGCGGCGCAGCCGGCGGGGCCGGATCGCGGGGTGGAAGCTCATGCGGGTTCTCCTGTGTGGTGTGGCGGGATGCTGTGGGGGCGGGCGGCGGCGAGTGCGTCGAGCATGCCCGCGATCGTGTGGCGCTCGGCGACGACGTCGGGCGTGAGCCCGAGCTCGGCAAGCACCCGGGCCGTGGGCGGGCCGATCGCGACGAGGCGCAGGCCGGCGGGCAGGGGCAGGAAGCGGACGGCCACCTCGCGCGCGACGGACCCGCTCGTGACCAGGATCGCGTCGACGTCGTCGACGACCCGGTCACGCGCGGGATCGCGCGGCGCTGGGACGGTGCGGTACGCGGCGACGCGGGTCACGAGGTGCCCCGCGTCGCCGAGCGCGCGCTCCAGGTCGGTGCCCGCCCCCTCCGCGAGGGCGAGGAGGACGCGCCTCGGGGCGGCGGGCGCGCTCCGCAACTCCGCACCGAGCGCGGCGCCGAGCGCGGCACCCGTGAACTCGTGGTCGGGCCGCAGCGTGGCGGTGAGTCCGCCCGTCGCGAGCGCCGCGACCGTGGCCGGGCCGACGGCGGCGATCCGGCCCGGGTGTGCCCCGGCCGCGATCACCGCGGCAGCACCCGCGGCGCTGGTCACCGCGAGCCAGTCGAACTCCCCGGCGTTCCATGCGGCGATGGCCGCGGCGAAGGCGTCCGGATCGGCGGGCGGCACCGTCGCGATGAGGGGCACGCGGACGGACACGCCGCCCCGGGCACGGATCTCCGCTTCGGCACGCATAGCGGCGTCGCCGTCCCGGGGCACGAGAATCCGGCACCCCGCGAGCATATCGCTCACCGCGCACCGCCGAGGGGGGCGAGTTCGGCGGCCCCCCGGTCGAGCAGGTCTCGGGCGGCCTCGCGTCCGAGCACGAGCGGGGTGTGCGTGTCCCCGGCCGCCCAGTCCGCCGCGAGTTCGACGGTCAGCTGCTCCGCGCCATCGAGCCGGTACACGACCGCGCGGAGCGTCAGCCGCCCGTCGTGCAGCGCGGCGCTCGCACCGACCGGGGCCGCGCAGCCCGCCTCGAGCGTCGCGAGGAGCGTCCGCTCCGCCACCGCGCACGCGTGCGTCTCCGGGTCGTCGAGCGCGGCGAACGCGGCAGCGTAGGGTTCGTCCGCAACGTCGGCGGCGCGGCACTCGATGCCCAGGGCCCCTTGCCCGGGCGCGGTCGGAACCGTGTCGAGTGGGAATCGCTCGGTGATGGCGGCGCTCAGCCCGGAGCGATCGAGGCCCGCCGCGGCGAGCACCACGGCGTCCAGGTCAGAGCCGACCCGCCCCAGGCGGGTATCGACGTTGCCGCGGAGATCGTGCACCCGGAGATCGGGTCGGGCTGCGCTCAGCTGCGCGGCTCGGCGCGGTGAGCCGGTCCCGACGTGCGCGCCGGCGGGGAGGTCGGCGAGCCCGAGGCCGTCGCGGGCGCAGAGCGCGTCGCGGGCGTCCGCGCGCTCGGGGATGGCGCCCGTCGCGATCCCCGCGCACGGGCCCGTCGGCAGGTCCTTCAACGAGTGCACGGCGAGGTCGCACTCCCCCGCGAGCAGCGCCTCGCGCAGGGCGCTCACAAACACCCCGGTGCCGCCGAGCTGTGACAGCGATTCGCGTGAGACGTCGCCGTGGGTGGTGATGACCACGAGGGCCACGTCGCAGCCGGTCGCGGCGGCGACGGTCTCCGCGACCGTGGTGGTCTGCGCGAGCGCGAGCCGGCTGCCCCGGGTCCCGATCCGCAAGAGCCCCGCGCGGGCATGGATCGGTCCGGCCGCTCGGAAGACGCGGCCGGCGGGGGTCTGTGGGTGCAGCATGAACGTTATGCCTGTTCTGTGAGGGGGTGGGTGGTGGGAGGCGTGGGGAGGCTCAGTGCGACGCTCCGCGCGAGCTGGCGCGCGGCGGGGACGAGCGCGGCGAAGCCGGCACCGGTGCGCCAGTCGCCAAGCAGGTGCACCCCGCTCGGGAACTCCGGGGGCAGACGTGTGCCCCGGAGCGGCATGTCCCAGGCCTGGCGGCCGAAGCCGCGCACGGCGTCGGCCGGCACCGGGGTACCGAGGATGCGGGCGGCGTCCTGCAGGGCGAGCGCGAGTGCGGCGGCGTCGTCGAGAGCGGCCGTGACCGGGGGTGCCCCGGCGCGTCCGTAGGAGAGCCGGATCACCTCACGCCCGGGCGGGACGGCCCCCGGCCATTTCCGGCTGACGTGGGTGAGCGCCTTCGCCGCGATCGGTGGCACCGCCGCGGAAGCCGCCGCGGAACCGGCTGCGGAACCGGCTGCGGGCCCCGAGACGAGCGCCCCGGTGCCGCGCGGAGCGTGGGCGAGGGGCGCGAGCGCGGCGTGGCCGGCATCGAGCACGAGCGCGAGCACCTCGACGGGGGTGCTCACCGCCGCCTCGGGGGTGTCCGCCGTCAGCAGCTGTCGGATCGGGCCCTCGGGAAGCGCGAGCACCACGGCGTCGGCGTGGAGCTCGGACGCCCCACCGTGAAGCGCGAGCCCGCCGGTCGGCCTGGGGGTCACGCCCGTGACGGGTGCCTCGAGCTCGATCGCGACGCCGAGCTCGCGGCAGGCCGCCGCCAGGGCATCGACGAGCGCCGACATCCCGCCGCGGAGCCCGAGCACGGCACCGCCGGCGGCCGCGGCGCTGTCCCGGAGTCGGCGGGCGGCCCCCGTCAGCGAGCCAGTCCGGGCGCGGGCGGCGGCCAGCTCGGTGAGATTCGCGAGCGGCATGCGTTCCGGCTCCGTCGCGGCGACGCCGAGCGTCACGGGTCGGACCAGCCGATCCAGCACCCGCGCCCCCATGCGCGCCCGGACGAGGTCAGCGAGCGTCTCGCTCCCGGATCCGATCCGCCGTGGCAGGAGCGGTTCGACCGCCGCGCGGATCGCGCCCGACACCCCGAGCGCGCGCCGGGCGGCCCGGCCGAGCGGCGCGGCAGGGATGCCCATCGCCCCGGCCGGCGGCAGCGGCACGGCGCTGCCGTCGACCCCGGCCACGAGCCAGGACCCGAGCGGGGCGGGCGCGATGACGCGATCCGCCAGCCCGAGCTCGGTGATCAGTTCCGCGACCGCACCGCCGCGGGTGGCGAACGCTTCCGCGCCGATCTCGACGCGGACGCCCGCGATCTCCGTCGCACGCACGCGCCCACCGAGCCGGGCTGCCGCCTCGCGCAGCGTGACGCGGAGGCCCGCGCGCGCGAGGTCCCGCGCCACGACGAGGCCGGCGACGCCGCCTCCCACGATCGCGACGTGGGCGCGCACGGCACCGGATTCCGGGGGCTCAGGAGGCATGCGCGAGTTCGACGATCCGGGTGAGCACGGCGGGATCCGCGTCGGGCGGCACCCCGTGGCCGAGGTTGAGGACGTGCCCGGGCGCGCGCGATCCGCGCGCGATCACGTCGGCCACCGCGGCCTCCAGCACCGCCGCGGGGGCACCGAGCACGGCGGGATCCAGATTGCCCTGCACCGGCACCCGGTCGCCGAGGCGGCGCGAGGCCTCGTCGAGCGGGGTGCGCCAGTCGATCCCGAGCGCCGAGGTGCCGAGCTGCGCGGTTTCCTCGATGAGGTGGCCGGATCCGACCGCAAAGTGGATCGTGGGCACCGTCGGCGCGGTACCTCCGCCGATCCCCTGCGCCGCATCCAGGGTGCGCCGGGAGGCGGGCGCGACGTGCGCCCGGTAGTCCGCGACGCTCAATGATCCGGCCCACGAGTCGAACAGCTGCACGGCGCTCGCCCCGGCCTCGACCTGCGCTTCCAGGAACACGCCGCTGAGCTCGGCGACCCAATCCAGCAGCTCTCGCCAGGTGTCCGGATCCGAGCGCATCAGCGTTCGCGCCCGGAGATGATCGCGGGAGGGGCCCCCCTCCACGAGGTACGCGGCGAGCGTGAACGGGGCACCCGCGAAGCCGATCAGCGGGGTCGTCCCGAGAGCGCTCACCGTGCGGCGCACGGCCTCGCGCACGGGTTCGAGTGCCGCGCGGAGCCGCTCCGGGGTGAACTCCGCGCGGCAGCGCGCCACGTCGGCGGCGGTGCGCACGGGCTCCGCGAAGACCGGGCCCCGGCCCGCGACCAGGTCGACGTCCACGCCGGCGAGCAGCGGCGGCACCACGATGTCGCTGAAGAACACGGCCGCGTCCACGCCGTGGCGGCGTACCGGTTGCAGCGTGATCTCGCTCGCGAGTTCCGGGTCGAGGCAGGCGTCGAGCATGCGCGTGTGCGCGCGGATCTCGCGATACTCGGGCAGCGAGCGACCCGCCTGGCGCATGAACCACACCGGCGTGGTGTCCGGCCGGTCGCCGCGAAGTGCACGGATCAGCGGCGCGGCCGTGGTGCGTCCGTCGACGAGCGGGTGCTCGGCGGGCAGGACGTTCCCTGGCAGGGCATTCTCAATTTCGGAAGCGCGGGGGGCGGTAGTCTCGTTCATCGGATGTGATGCTACCGCACACATCTGATGTGAAAGATCAGATGTGTCAGCTACGATGCTGATGTCCCCCGCGGACCGCCTCCGATTCGACCAGGAAGCCTCCCCACCACATGCTGTTGTGCATCTCCCTCCACCACCGCGCCGCGGCGTTTCCGCTCCTTGAGGCGGCCACCCGGCACGCAGACTCCGTCGCGCGGCAGTTCCGCTCCTGGGGTCCGGGATCGGTGGTGCTCTCGACGTGCAACCGCTTCGAGCTGTACCTCGACGCCGCGCAGCTCCCCGAGACGGACGAGCGCGCGTTCGGCGAGGCCGCGCTCCGCAAGCTCGCGGAGGCGACCGACATCCCGCTCGGGGAGCTCACCGCGGCCGCGGAGGTCTCCGCCGGTTCCGATGCCGCCCGGCACCTGTTTGCGGTGACGAGCGGGCTCGAATCCGCGGCGCTCGGCGAGGAGGAGATCGCGGGCCAGGTGCGCCGGGCCCACACCCGCGCACGCACGGAACAGACGGTCACCGACGGCCTCGAACGCCTCTTTCAGAGCGCCACGCGCACGTCTCGCGCCGTGCGGGAACGCACGGGCCTGCGCTCGGCGGGCCAGTCGCTCGTGCGGCTCGCGCTCGTGCTCGCGGAGCGCCGGATCCCGGACTGGCAGGACGCCACCGTCCTCCTCGTCGGCACCGGGGCCTACGCCGGCGCGACCGTGGCAGCACTGCGGGATCGCGGGGTGCAGCGGATCCGGGTCCACTCCCCCTCGGGCCGCGCTGCGGCCTTCGCCGCGTCCCACGCACTCGAGCCGCTGCACGCGGACGAGCTGCCGGCGGCCCTCGCGAGCTCCGAGCTGATCATCGCGTGCAGTGCGACGCAGGATCCCCTCCTCGACGCCGCGGACTTCGCCGCGCCCGCCGACCGGACCCGCCTCGTGCTCGACCTCGGGATGCCGCGAAACATCGACGCAGCCGTCGCGGACATCCCGGGGGTTGAGCTTCTCGACATCGAGACGATCTCGGTTCACGCCGCGGTGCCCGAGCTCAGCGCGGAGGACGAGGCGCACATTCTCGTCGACGCCGCGGCCGCCGAGTTCACCACCAACCAGGCCGAGCGCATCATCGGGCCGACCCTCGCGAACCTGCGCGGGCACGTGCTCTCGATCCTCGAGGACGAGCTGTGCCGCGCGCGGCGCGGGACCGCCACACCCCAGACCGAGGACGTGGAGGCCGCGCTGCGCCGCTTCACCGGTCGGCTCTTGCACGAGCCCACGACCCGGCTGCGGGCGCTCGCCCGCGAAGGCCGGGCCGCGGAGGCCCAGGCCGCGGCCCGCACCCTGTTCGGCGTCGAGGCGTAGCCGCCCGGCTGCGCGCTAGGCGCCCCGCCGGTCCGCCACGATCCGGCCGCGACGCAGGGTGAGCACGTTCCGCGTGCGCCAGATCTCCGACGCCGGCCCCGCGAACGGATCGCGGTCGGTCAGCGCGAGATCCGCCACCGCGCCGGCCTCCAAACGCCCCGCCCCGCCCGGGGTCCCGAGCAGCTCGTGCGAGCCGCGCGTGTAGCCGGTGAGCGCGGCTTCGAGGCTCAGTGCCTCCGCCGGCAGCAGCGGTTCCGCATCCGGCTCCCCCGGTGCCCGGCGGTTCACGGCGACGTGGATCGCCTGCCAGGGGTCCGGCGTCGACACTGACCAGTCCGAGCCGAACGCGAGGGCGGCCCCGGCGCGCTCCAGCGACGCGAAGGGGTACTGCCACCCCGCCCGCTCCTCGCCCAGCACGGGGAGCGTGAGCTCGACCATCTGCTGCTCGAGCACGGCCCAGAGCGCCTGGCAGTTCGCCGTCACGCCCAGCTCCGCGAAGCGCGGCAGCTCGACCGGGTCCACGACCTGCAGGTGCGCGATGTGGTTGCGGATCCCCGCCCGGTCCGCGGCCGGGACCGCGGCGACGGCGTCGAGCGCGATGCGCGTCGCCCGGTCCCCGATCGCGTGGAAGTGAGCGTGGAAGCCCCGGGCATTGAGCTGGGGAACAAGCTCGGCGAGATCCTCCGCGCTGAAGTATGCCAGGCCGCGATTCGCTTCCCCGCCGGCGCAATCGCAGCCGTCCACATAGGGCTCCGTCATCGCCGCGGTCAGGTTCTCCGCCACCCCGTCGACCATGATCTTCGCGGTGTCCGCGCGGAAGCCACGCGCCGCAGCAGCGGCCCGCCGGCGCTCAAAGTCGGCAACGATCGCGTCGGCGTCGACCGGCGATTCCGGGTTCGAGAGATCCCGCACCACCCAGAGCGCGCCCGACACGTCGGCGTCGATCCCGGTGGCCATTTCCGCCAGATATGCCTCGGTCACATCGGGGTAGCCCGCGTACTCGCCGAGGATCGCTTCCTGCCACGCGGTCACCCCGTAGCCGTGCAGCAGTTCCTGGCCGCGCAGCAGTCCGGCGCGGCACTCCGCCACGGTGGTGGGCGGGAGGACGTGCGCGAACAGCTCCTGCGCGCCCTCGTGCATCGTTCCGCTCGGGGTGCCGTCGGCGTGCCGCTCGAAGCGCCCGTCGTCCGGATCCGGCGTCGCCGCGTCGATCCCGGCGAGCGCAAACGCGCGGGAGTTCGCCCACGCCCCGTGGTGGTCGGCGTTCACGAGGAACACGGGCCGATCGGGCACCACACGGTCGAGCTCCTCCCGACTCGGGGCACCGCCCGGGAAATGCGCCATGCTCCAGCCGCCGCCCAGGATCCACTCGCCGGGGTGCGCCGCGGCGTAGGCGGCGATCCGGGCGAGCGTGTCCGCGGCACCGGTGCTCTCGCTCAGTTCGAGCCGCCCGAGTTCCACGCCACCGAACACCGTGTGGACGTGCGCGTCGGCGAAGCTCGCGTGCAGGAGCCCGCCCGCTGCGTCGATGTGGTGCGCGCCGTGGGCCTCCGGGAGGGCCGCGATGCGCGCGCTGTCGCCGATCGCCGCGATCACGCCGTCGGCGATGAGGATCCCGCGGTCGGCGACGGGGCCACCGCGCAGGAAGGCGGTGGCGCGGGTGATGAGGGTGCGGGTCATGCGGAGACTCCGTTCGTCTGAGGATTCGAGTGGTTCGAGGTGCGAGACCGGCTGCGCTCCGCGAACCGCGAGGCGTACACGATGAGGGCACCGGTCACGACCGCGAGTGTCGTCATCACGGTGGCGAGGACCGGGGTGCCGAAGCGATCGAACAGCTGCGTGGCGACGAAGGGACCGAGGGCCACCCCGATCACGTACACGCCGTTGACGAGCACGCTGACCCCACCATCGCGGGAGAGCGAGGCGGCGAGGCCGAAGATCAGTGGCAGCATCGCGCCGAACACGAAGCCCCACACGGCGCTCGAGACCGCATACATCACCGGGGTGGCGAGCACGATGAGGCCCAGCTTTGCCAGGGCGCTCACCGCGAGCAGCGCGCACAGGGTTGCGGTCCGCCCGAACCAGCGGTGCAGGAACGGGGCGATGAGCGCGCCGCCCAGGCCGCAGAACACGGACAGTGCGAAGATCATCGGCACGAAACTGTCGGAGACGGGCATGTCGCTCTCCCCCACGATGACGCCTACCAGGCCGTAGACGCCGTCATCGGTGATGGACCACGCCCCGAAGCCGAGGGCGAGCAACCAGCCGATCCGGCGCGTGCGGCGCGCCGGGGCGGTGACGTGTGCGCCGGCGGTGCTCGCCGCGTGCGCGTCGTGCTCGGCGCGCACGCTCGCCGGGGCGGGCGGGGCGGCGTCTCCCGCAGAGGCCGCAGCAGCGGCGGTGCCCACCACGGACACCATCGCGGTGTCCTCGGGGAGGCGCGGCAGCCACTGCGCACCGATGAAGCCGATGATCCCGGGGATCGCAAGAATCAGGAACAGTTCGCGGACACCGCCGCCGACGAGCGGAATCGTGAGGAACGCGACCGCAACGAGAAAGCGGTTCACGATCATCACGAGGCTGGTGGCGCGATCCGGATCCGGGGTGGCGGACACCGCGGCCGTCGCGGCGGAGATGACGAGACCGGAGCCGACGCCGCCCGCGATGAGCGCGGTCATGCTGACCCCGGCGACCGGCCAGAGGGCACCGGCACCAAAGGCCAGCATCATGATGGCGAGGCCGATGCGGGCCACACGCACGCGATCGCCACGCTGCACGATCCGGCGCGAGCCGAGGACCGCCGCGGCGTTCGCGAGGGTCATCCCGGTGGCGACGAGCCCGGCGGTGGTGACCGAGACGCCGAGCTGATACACGAGCTTTTCGATGATCGAGGGGACGAGGTTTGCGGGGAGCAGCGCAAACACCCAGGTGGTGATGAGCGCGGTCATCGCGGGCGCGCCCGCGCGCCCGCCCGTGCCGAGGGGTCGAGTCATATCAGGAAGTTCCTCTTCGTTGGGGGCTACCGGGATAGGAAATGCGAGGTGATGCTGTGGTGGTGCGGCGTGGATGGTGCGTTGATTCAGGCGGACGCGTGGCCGGGGGTGTGACGGAGCAGGCCCGCGAGCAAGTCGTCGAGCGTGCTGTGCAGGTGCTCGCGGCGGTCGAGGTCCTCGGGCACCGTGCCGAGCGCGGCTGCGAGCCGCGGGTGAGCCTCCGGCGACACCTCGCTGGCCTGGAACGGTGGTGCGAGCAGGTCGAACGCCGCGCCGATCACGATGGCGTCGATCGTGCCGATGAGGGGCAGGATCCGCGTGTCCGGAACGCCCAGCGAGTGCAGGGTGCGCGCCAGGTCCTCGTACAGCCACCGCAGTTCGTCATCTTGGAACGGCTCGGTGATCAGGACGGGCACGAGTGCCGGGATCTCCCCGGCGAACTCGGCGTAGGAGTGGACGATCCGCGAGAGCCGCTCGCGCCCGGCACTGTCTCCGAGCTCGGTCCGCAGCCGCAGGATCCAATCGCGGCGCAGCAGGTGGACGATCGCGGCCTTGGACGGGACGTGATGGTAGATCGAGGAGACTCGCACGTCGAGCTCGCGCGCGAGCTGGGCGAGGGTGAAGTCGCCGTCGCGGGCGAGCCGCCGCACGGCGTCGAGGATCCGCGCCTCGCTGAGGATGGGGGTGTGTGGTCGCGCCATTGCTGTCCAATCGGAAGGGTGATCTCACCATAACCGAGCGGCATTCGGTTTGCAAACCGAGCGGCATTCGATTCACCGAGGCACAAAAAATGCCCCGAGCTCGATCTGAGCTCGGGGCACCTGCTGCCAGTGCGCGCAATATGAAAGCTGGTGGAGCCGCGGGGAATTGAACCCCGGTCCACTTCGACGATTCCATGCCTTCTACGGGTGTAGTTCGTGTTAGCGTTCTACTCGGCCTCGCTCTTTGCCACGAACACCTAGTGCGACAGGCCCAGCCTCAGAAAAAGTCCCCGCACGCCCTGAGGCGCGACGTACGAGCAAGCCCCCTAAATGACGCCAGGAACCGGGGCGGAGGCACACCCGGCCTGACGGACTCGGTCTCGTGCTTAGGCAGCGAGAGCGAAGTCGGTGCGCTTAGAAGTGGCACCTATTGGTTTGCGAAGGGCGTTAACGAGATAACTTCGCGTCCTCGACCCGCTTCTCACAGTCTCAAACCGACGTGTCGAAACCGATCGGCCCCTGAATGCACCGGATACCCGGTACACAGCGAGGCATTCACATTGCGCGCTCTGGAATTATCACTCCGGTTCACACCGGATCCGACCGGCCGAAGCCGGAACACTCATTCTAGCACCCGGGCCGCCACCGTGCCAGGCGCCGGAGCCCGGAACGGTCCGCTCACAGCGGACGATCGAGCCCGAGAGTCCACCGGCAGGCGTCCGCGACGAACCCCGCATACGCGGGCTCGGAACGCACCGCCGGGCTGTTCGCATACGCCCCGAGCCCGTCCACCGCCATCCAGATCCGGATCGCGGCGTCACGCGGCGCCGCCGCGATAAACTCGCCCGCCGCCACCCCGGCCGCGATCAGCGCACTCAGCCGATCCTCATCCAGTGCCTCCTGCTGCGCGATCGCATCGGCGAGGCGGGGCTGGAAGCGGGCCAAATGGCGCGCGTTCAGCCACAGCCGCCCGAGCACTCGCGCCTCGGCACTCTCGACGCGCGCCACAAATGCCGCGAGCCGCTCCCGGGGCGTCCCGGTCGCCACAAACAGGCGGTCGCGCTCCCCGGACACCGCCCGCGCAAACGCCTCGGCGACGAGCTCGTCGACGGCCGGAAAGTAGTGGCTGATCAGCCCCGGTCGCACCCCGAGACGCTCGGCGATCTCCCGCAGGGTGATCCGCTCCAGGCCGGCGTCGAGGGCGGTCTGCGCCGCGGACTCGAGGATCTCGGCACGCCGCTCCTCCGGGGCTTTCCGCACCCGGCTCACGGGGTCACTCCCCCGTGCGGTTGCGCTGGCGCATGGCGCGCTCGGCCTCGCGCGCGTCCTGCTTCTCGCGCAGCGTCTGCCGCTTGTCGTATTCCTTCTTGCCCTTGGCAAGCGCGATCTCGACCTTGGCGCGCCCGTCGAGGAAGTAGAGCCGCAGCGGCACGATCGTCATGCCGCCCTCGCGGGTCTTCTGGTACAGCTTGTCGATCTGCTGCCGGTGCAGCAGCAGCTTCCGCTTGCGCCGGGGCCGGTGGTTGGTCCAGGAACCGTTGAGGTACTCGGGGATATAGGCGGCGTCGAGCCACGCCTCCCCGTTCTCGATGAACACGTACCCGTCCACGAGCGATGCCCGCCCCATCCGGAGCGACTTCACCTCGCTGCCGGTGAGCACCATCCCCGCCTCGTAGGTATCGATGATGTGATACTCATGCCGAGCCTTCTTGTTGGAGGCAATCAGCTTCTCGCCGGTTTCCTTGGGCATGGTCACATCCTCTCGGGACGGGGTCGGGCGGGGCAGTCGCAGCACGTGCCGCGGAAGGCTCTAGCCTAGCGGATTTCTGCGGCGGCGCGCGTGAACCCACGCGCCGCCGCAGCGCTACACCCGGAGGTAGCGGGTGATCGCGATCTTCGCGGCGATCGCGGACAGCACGACGCCCACGAGGATCAGTACCGGCGGCACGATCAGCGATTGCTCCACCGTGATGTAACTGGTGAACGGGATCTCACGCGCGAGGAAGCCCTGCACGAAGAATTTCACGATCGACACCGACGCCGCGCTCGCGAGCACCGCCCCGATCAGGGCGGCGATGATGCCCTCGAGAATGAATGGCGTTTGGATGAACCGGTTCGACGCGCCCACAAGACGCATGATCCCGATCTCTCGGCGGCGCGAGTATGCCGAGAGCCGGATCGTCGTCGAAATCAGGAGCATCGCCGCGACCAGCATCAGGCCGGCGATCGCGATCGCAGTGTAGCTCGCGGCGCCGAGGAACAGGAAGATCCGGTCGAGCAGACTGCGCTGATCCGAGACGCTCTGCACGCCCGGGATCCCGCTGAACGTCTCGGTGATGATCTCGGACTTCGAGGGATCGGTGAGCTTGATCCAGAACGTCTGGTTCAGCTGCTCCGGTTTCGTGATGTCGACGATCGGGTTGCCCTCGAACTGCTTCGTGAACTCGTCGTAGGCCTCGTCGTGATCCACGAAGAAGTAGTCGTCGACGTACGGCGTGAGGGTGTCCGACTTCAGGGCGTCCTCGACGGCGGCGATCTCCGCCTCCCCCGCGTCGGTGCCCGCGCAGGTCGCACTCTGGTCGTAGTCCGTGCACAGGTATACCGCGACCTGGGCGCGGTCGTACCAGAAGGTCTTCATCTGCTGCACCTGCAGCTGCATGATGATCGCGGCCCCCACGAAGGTGAGCGACACGAAGGTTACGAGGATCACGGAGATCACCACGGACATATTGCGACGGAGGCCGTTCCAGACCTCACCGAGCACGAGTCCCACTCTCATCGTACGGGCCCCACATCTGTCTGCTCATCGTCGTTCCGGTCCAGTCCCAGGTGCTCCGCGAGGCTGCCGGTCTCCGACATCTGCACGGGGTCCATGGGGCGCCCGGGATCCAGGAACCCGGGAATGCGCTTGGCGTGCGGCCCCCCGTCGGCGCGGACGGTGTCGTCCCAGTCGTCGCCGTCGATCGCCGGATCGTGCTCCCCAAACGGACGCGGCTCCTCGTACACCGATGCCTCGGGCGTCGCGTCCGCGGCGGGGTCCGTGGATCCCGCGGCTTCCGCCCCGGATCCAGGGTCCGCGGCAGCCTCGGTCACCGCTGCGGCGGCCGCTCCAGCCGCTGCGGCGGCGGCCGCGCTGACGACGCGGGCCTCGGTCGTCGCAGCGGCTACCGCGGCCGCGCTGCCCGCGCCGTCCTCGACCGCCGCGGCGCCCGCGGCGGCTTCCGCGTTGGCCCGCGCGAGTTCTTCGGGCTCCAATGCGGCCCGCACCACGGCCTCCGTCGTGCGGAGCACGCGAACGCCCTCCGCGGAAAGGTCGGCGACCGGGATCGACGCGGTCTCGCCGTAGCCGCCGCCCTGCTCGTCGCGAACGATGACGCCCTGCGAGAGCTCCACGACACGCTGCTGCATGATGTCCACGAACGTGGCCTCGTGCGTGGCCATCACCACGGTCGTGCCCGCCGCGTTAATGGCGCGAAGCAGCTGCATGATCCCGAGGCTGGTCGCCGGGTCCAGGTTTCCGGTCGGCTCGTCAGCGAGCAGAATGGCGGGCTTATTCACGATGGCGCGCGCGATCGCCACGCGCTGCTGCTCGCCGCCGGACAGCTCGTGCGGGAACCGCTTGGCCTTGTTCGCCAGACCCACCATTTCGAGCGTGTCCGGCACCGCCTCCTGGATAAAGCCGCGGGACTTCCCGATGACCTGCAGCGAGAACGCGACGTTGTCGTACACGGTCTTGTTCGTGAGGAGCCGGAAGTCCTGGAACACCGTGCCCAGGTTGCGCCGGAAATACGGCACCTTCCGCGAGGAGATCTTGCTGAGGTCCTGCCCCAGCACGTGGATCTTCCCCGAGCTCGGCTGGTCTTCGCGCAGGATCAAGCGCAGGCAGCTCGATTTGCCGGATCCGGAAGCGCCCACGATGAACACGAACTCGCCACGGTCGACCTGCAGGTCGATACCGTCGAGCGCGGGTTTCGCGGTGCCCCGGTACTTTTTAGTGACGTTCTCAAAGAGGATCATGACGCTACGACCCTACGCCCCACGCCCAGCTGCGGGCTGCAGGCGCGCTGGGATATGCGGGCTTCCCCCAGCTTGGGGCGCCTACTGGGCTTTCTCGAGGGATCGCCACCGGATGCCCGCGGCGATGAAACCGTCGATCTCGCCGTCAAACACCGCGTCCGGCTGGGAAGATTCGAACCCGGTCCGGAGGTCCTTCACCAACTGCTGGCCGTAGAGGAAGTAGGAGCGAATCTGATCGCCCCAGCTCGCGGTGACGCTGCCGGCAAGCTCCTTCTTCTTCGCGGCCTCCTGCTCGCGCTGCAACAGGAGCAGGCGGGTTTGGAGCACGCGCATCGCCGCGGCGCGGTTCTGGATCTGCGACTTCTCGTTCTGCATGGACACCACGATCCCCGTCGGGATGTGTGTCAGCCGCACCGCGGAGTCGGTGGTGTTCACGGACTGCCCGCCGGGCCCCGAGGAGCGGTAGACGTCCACGCGAATATCCGTTTCGGGGATCTCGACCGAGGTCGCCTCCTCGAGCAGCGGGATCACCTCGACGCCCGCGAAGCTCGTCTGCCGCTTGTCCGCCGAGCCGAACGGGCTGATCCGCGCGAGCCGGTGGGTGCCGGCCTCGACCGAGAGCGTGCCGAAGGCGTAGGGGGCTTCGACCTCAAAGGTCGCGGACTTGATGCCCGCGCCCTCCGCGTAGGAGGTGTCCAGCACCTTGGTCTTGTAGCCGCGGTGCTCGGCCCAGCGGAGGTACATGCGCAGGAGCATCTCCGCGAAGTCGGTCGCGTCGTCGCCGCCCGCGCCAGATCGGATCGTGACCACGGCGGAGCGCTCGTCGTATTCCCCGGAGAGCATGGTCTGCACCTCGAGGTTCTGGATCACGCCCTCCAGCGCTTCGAGCTCGGCCGTGGCTTCCGCGCCGGACTCCTCGTCTTCCATCTCGAGCGCCAGCTCCACCAGCACCTCGAGATCGTCGAGGCGGGACTCGACCGCGCGCAGCCGCTTGACGTTCGCCTGGCGGTGCGACAGCCCGCTGGTGACGAGCTGCGCGGCCGCGGGATCGTCCCACAGATTCGGTGCCGCCGCCTGCTCTTCGAGCTCGACGATCTCGCGCTCGAGGCGCGGCAGATCCATCACGGCTGCGATATCGGCGTAGGTGGCGCGCAGCGCGCGGATCCGGGCACTGAAGTCAAGTTCGAGCATAATCCTGACAGTCTATCGCCCGGGACTAGATCACCGCGCCGCCCGGCTCGGAGACCGCCGCCCCCTGGGCGCGGTCGCCCCACGCCGACGCAAGCACGCCGATGGCCCGGTCGAGCTGCGCGGGGGGTGCCGTGAACGGGAGGCGCACGAACCGCTCGAAGACCCCCGGACTGCCGTAGCGCGGGCCGGGCGGGATGCGGAGGCCGAGCCGCGCGGCCGCCCGGCTCAAGCGGGTGCTCTCGGGCACGCCCAGATCCGCCCAGACCGCGACGCCGCCTCCGGCCCGCGACAGCTCCCAGTCCGGCAGCTGGGCCGCGACCGCCTCGACGAGGACGCGATGGCTCGCGGTCAGTTCCCCGGAGCGTTCCGCCAGGATCTCGTCGTAGCGCTCCAGTGCCAGTTGCGCGAGCACCTGTTCCCAGGCCCCGGTGCCGAGGTCGCCGATACGTCGGGCCGCCTCCAGCTGTGCGATCAGGGCGGAGCTTGCGCGGATCCACCCGATCCGCAGGCCGCCCCACACGGTCTTCCCCAGCGACCCGACCGTGAGGATCTGATCGCGCTGGTGCGCGTGGTCCGCGAACGCGGCGAACGGCCGGATCGTTCGCGCCCCGCCGAGCGTCAGTTCGGCGGTGGTCTCGTCGACGACGATATAGGCGCCCCGACTCGCGAGGGCCCCGATGAGCTCCGCGCGGAGCTCACCCGGCATGCTGAGGCCGGTCGGATTCTGGTGATCCGGAATCAGATAGGCGAGGTGGGCCGCGCTCTGCGCCGCGATGCTCAGCATGCTCGCCGCGTCGTATCCCCGCCCGTGCACGGGCAGCTCCGCGACGGGGCCGCCGGCCGCGGCAAGCGCCTCGCGGGCGTGGGGGTAGCTCGGCGATTCCACGAGGCTCCGGTCGCCGCGCCGCAGGATCGTCCGCGCGATCAGGTAGATCGCGTGCTGGGCACCGAGCGTGACCATGATCTGCCCCGGATCGGTGGGCAGCCCGCGCGCGGTGTAGCGTGCGGCGAGCGCGGCGCGGAGCTCGGGCCGGCCGATCGTGTCGTAGCCGTCGAGCTGAAACACGTCGCCGTGCTCCGCGAGCGCCCGCTGACTTAACGCGGGCAGGCCGCCCCAGGGGCCGGGCGAGGCGCGGGTCAGGTCGAGGGACTCCTCGTTCGGCTCCGCCCAGGCGCCGGTCTCGGAGGACCGCGGCGCGCGGACCACGGTGCCCGACCCCCGCCGTGACACCGCGGCACCGGCCTCGCGGAGCTGCTGGTAGGCCGCCGCTACGGTGGTGCGGCTGACCCCGAGCTCCTCCGCGAGCGGGCGTTCCGCCGGTAGCGCTGATCCCGCGGGAAGGCCGCCGTCGCGCACGAGCAGCACGATGCTCTCGCTGAGCTCGTGGTAGCTGTGGCTGTCGCCGCGCCACTGGCCGAGGAGCTGGTGCAGGCGACGTGCCGAAACTCGCTGGGCGATCATGAGGCCACTATAGACAGATTGGCCTGTTGCGCACCAGGCCACTTTCAGGTGGACTGATTACCGTGACCCTTCGACTCCTGAGACTCATCCCCGGCCTGCTGCTCTACGGCATCGCCGACGCGTTCATGATCCGCGCCGCCGTCGGCGTCGACCCCTGGACGGTGTTTGCGCAGGGCGTTTCGCTGCACACCCCGTTGAGCATCGGGATCCTCACGAACATCATCGGACTCACCGTCCTCCTGCTCTGGATCCCGCTGCGACAGCGCCCGGGCCTCGGCACGATCCTGAACATCCTGCTGGTGGGCCCCGGCATCGACCTCGGCCTCTGGCTGCTGCCGGTCCCCGAGTCGATGTGGCTGCGCATCGCGTTCTTCACGATCGGGATGCTGCTGCTCGCCGTCGCAAGCGGCATCTACATCGGCGCGCGCCTCGGCCCCGGCCCGCGGGACGGCCTGATGACGGGCATCCACGCCCGCTTCGGCACCCCCATCTGGATCGCCCGCACCGGCGTCGAGCTGACGGTGCTGGTCATCGGCTGGATCCTCGGCGGCAACGTCGGCCTCGGCACGGTGGCCTTCGCCCTGCTCATCGGGCCGCTGTGCGGGATCACGCTCCCCCTGTTCGACGCGGAGCTGCGACGCGAACGCCGGGCGGCGGATTCCGCAGAACCCCAACGCCCGGCGCTCACCCACTAGCGTTCGCCGCCCGTCGGTTTAGTCGTCGACCGGCACCTTGTTGTAGCCGGTCACCGGCTGGCTCTCATCGAAGCCCGCGACCTTCCGCCGGAAGCCGCGCGTGAGGTACACGAGATATGCGAGACCGATCAGCGTCCAGGCAACACCGCCGATGAGCGCGTCCACGTGCAGGTTCGCCCAGAGCACGCCGGTGAGCAGCGTGCCGATGCCCGGCATGATGATGAACCAGAAGATGTCCTTCGGGGTGCGGCGGCGGCCCTGTCGGATCGCGAACCAGGCGATCACCGAGAGGTTCACGAACGTGAAGGCAATGAGCGCGCCGTAGTTGATGAACGCCGCGATCATCTCGAGCGTGAAGGCGATCGCGAGCAGGCAGACCGCGCCCGTGAGCACAATGTTGAAGGTCGGGGTGTGCGTCTTCGGGTTGATGTAGCCGAAGAACTTCTTCGGAAGCACGTTGTTGCGGCCCATCACGAGCAGCATGCGCGACACCGAGGCGTGCGAGGCGAGGCCCGAGGCGAGGGTCGCCGCGAAGCCCGCGGCCGTGAGCACCGCCTGGAGCACGGGGCCGCCAACGAAGTTCCCGATCAGCGGCAGGGTCGAATCCTCGACGTACTGCATGTCGCCGCCGGGCGCGAACACGTTCCAGTCCGGGAAACGCAGCTGCGTGAAGTAGCCGGCGATCAGGAAGATGGCGCCACCGATGACCACCGTGAGGAGGATCGCGCGCGGCATGATCTTCGGGCTCTTCGCCTCCTCGACGTACATCGTGACCGCGTCGAAGCCGATGAAGGAGAAGCACACGATCGTGGCACCCATGAGCACCGCGCCCATCGTGACCCCGTCGTGGATAAACGGCTGCATCGAGGCGACCGTGCCGACGCCCTCGCCGCCCGCGAGCTGCGCCCACACCATGACCACGAACACGGTCATCACGACGATCGAGAACACGAGCAGCAGCATGTTCAGGTTTGAGGTGCCACGCATCGTGAAGTAGATCACGCCCGTGACGAGGATGCAGTACAGCACCACCCAGATCCAGCCGGGAATCCCGGGGAACACCGCCTCGAGGTAGCTCCGGATGATGAGGCAGTTCACCATCGGCAGCAGCATGTAGTCGATCAGCGAGGTCCAGCCGACCATGAAGCCAACGTTCGGGTGCATCGACTCCTTGACGTAGGTGTAGGCGGATCCCGCACTGGGGATCGCCCCCGCCATCTTGCCGTAGCTCACCGCGGTGAAGATCATCACGATCAGCGCAACAAGGTAGGCGAGCGGCACCACGTTGGCGGTGTCCCGGGCGACCATGCCGAAGGTGTCAAACACCACCGTGGGGGTCATATAGCCGAGTCCGAGGCCGACGATGGCCCACAGCCCGAGGTTGCGCTTCAGAGACCCACCGCGCTTGGCGGCCGGCATCAACGTCTTTGTCATGTGCTCTCCTCAACAGCGAGAGTCGCACCGGGCCTGTGCGCCCCGATGCGACATGCAGTTCGGCGGGATCGTGCCCCGCCACGGGAGACATCATCCTCCGGATTCGGCCCCCACGCCAAAACCCGCACCCCCGGACCGAAGAATCTTCGGCGGGAGCGCGGGTTTCTCGTCCGTCGGCCGGCTGCGGCGCCGGCCGACGGTCACTGCCTGGCGAGCCGTCTCTGTTTGTTGATGTTGACCATCTGCACGATGATCACGAGCAGCAGCGCCCCCACAAACACGATCGAGGCGAGCACATTCGCCTGCGCGGGAACGCCCTTCAGGGCGGACACGTAGATGAACTTCGGGAAGGTCGTCGCCGTGCCGGAGTTGAAGTTCGTGATGATGAAGTCATCGAACGACAACGCGAAGCTGAGCAGGGCCGCACCGATGATCCCGGGCATCAGCATCGGGAGGGTGATCCGCCAGAACACCTGCCCCGGGGAGGCGTAGAGGTCCCGCCCCGCCTCCTCGATCGCCGGGTTCAGGCTCGCGACCCGCGCCTTCACCGCGACCACCACGTAGGAAATACAGAACATCGTGTGCGCGAGGATGATCGTGCCGATCCCCTTCTCCACGCCCGCGAGCAGGAACTGCGCCGCGAGACCCGCCCCGAGCACCACCTCGGGGGTCGCCATGGGCGTGAACAGCAGCAGGCTGATCGTGGAGCGGAACTTGAAGCGGTAGCGGACGAGCGCGAGCGCGATCATCGTGCCGAGTACCGTCGCGATCACGGTCGCGACGACACCGACCAGGATGGAGTTGCCAAACGCAGTGCACACCTGCGGCGCCCCGCACGGGTTCTGCCAGTTGTCGAGCGTGAAGCCACGCCAGATGATGTTGTTGCGCCCCGCGTCGTTGAACGAGAACAGGATGACGTGCGCGATCGGCAGCAGCAGGTACACGAGCGCGATCGTAGCGACGACCGGCACAAACGCTTTTCCGAGAGTGAAGCCCTTCACAGCAGATCCTCCGCCCCGCTCTTGCGCACATACGTAGCCACGATCACCAGGATCACGATCATCAGGATGATCGACAGCGTCGCCGCCATCGGATAGTTCTGGGTTTGCAGGAAGTTCGACTCGATCACGTTGCCGATCATCGTGGTCGACGTCCCACCCAGGAACTCCCGCGACGCGTTCACGTAGTCGCCCGACATCGGGATGAAGCTGAGTAGCGTCCCCGACACCACGCCCGGCATCGACAGCGGCAGGGTCACCCGCCGGAACGTCGTCACCGGTGAGGCGTACAGATCCGACCCCGCTTCGAGGAGCCGCAGATCGAGCGCCTGCAACGAGGAGAACATCGGCAGCACCATGAACGGAATGAAGTTGTAGACCAAACCGAAGATCACGGAGAAGTGCGTGCCCACGAGCTCGCTCGGCAGGATCGACTTCCACGCGAGGGTGCGCAGCAAGAAGCTAATGAAAAACGGAGCGACGACGAGGATCAGCAGGATCCCCTGCAGCATCGGCCGCGACCGCACCTTCACCCCGATGAGGTACGCCACCGGGTAACTGATGCACAGCCCGATGATCGTCGCCACGATCGCATAGATAAAGGAGCGCAGCAGGTGCGGCCAGTACTCCTGCATCGCGACCCAGTAGTTCGAGAACTGCGCGGCCGCCACGTACTGCCCGATCCCACCGCTGTCCGCGGGGGCCTGGAGTGACGTGATCGCGAGCTGCACGAACGGTGCCACGAAGAACAGCAGCATGTAGGCGATGCCCGGCGCGAGCAGCAGCAGCGCGATCCAGCCCCGCTTGCGCGGTGCCTGCTCAACCACTTTCGTCGGGCCGCCGGAAAAGGCGGTAAAAGCCATGGTCGCCTCCCCTACTCCGCGAGCGCGGCCTGGGTCGCGATGGCCCGCGTCGAGTACTCGGTGGTCAGCGCGCCCGTGTCGAGCCGGTCGTCCGCCAGGCCGAAGGTGTGCTCCGTGAACCAGCTGAGCCATACCTCGTCGCCCAGCTGGGCGGCCGGGCCCGCCTGCAGGTTCTGCGCGAACACGTGCACGGGATCCGAGCCCGGGACGTGCACCGTGTATTGGGTGCTCACGCCGATAAACGACACATCCGTGATCCGGCCGGGACCGACCACGTTCCGGGCCGGATCCGCCGCGGGTGCCTCCCGGCTGAGCATGAGCTTCTCCGGCCGTACGCCGATCGTGATCGTGCCGCTGTCGCGCTCGCTCCGGCTCCGCGGCACCGACAGCCGCGTGCCCGCGAGATCCGTGTGGATCACCTGGTCGGTGCTCCCCACCACGTCGACCTGGAACAGGTTGGACTGTCCCAGGAAGTTTGCGACGAACACGGTGCGCGGCAGCTCGTACAGTTCCTCCGGCGCCCCCATCTGCTCGATCCGCCCCTTGTTCATCACCGCGACCGTGTCGGCCATGGTCATGGCCTCCTCCTGATCGTGGGTCACGTGCAAGAAGGTCAGGCCGACCTCCTGCTGGATCTGCTTCAGCTCCTGCTGCATCTGGCGCCGCAGCTTCAGGTCCAGCGCGCCGAGGGGTTCGTCGAGCAGCAGCAGCGCCGGCCGGTTCACGACCGCGCGGGCCAGCGCCACGCGCTGCTGCTGCCCGCCCGAGAGCTGGGCCGGCTTGCGATCCGCCACGTGATCCAGCTCGACCAGGCGCAGCGCCTCGTGCGCCTTGCCGACCGGGTCGCCCATCTTGCGCCGGCGGAGCCCGAACGCGACATTCTCCAGGATCGTCATGTGCGGGAACAGCGCGTACGACTGGAACACGGTGTTGACCGGGCGCTTGTGCGGCTTCAGCGCGCTCACGTCCGTGCCGCCGATCAGGATCTTGCCCGCCGAGGGCTCCTCCAGGCCCGCGACCAGCCGCAGGGTGGTCGTCTTGCCGCAGCCCGAGGGGCCGAGCAACGCGAAGAACGATCCGGCGGGGATCGTGAGATCGAGGTGTTCGATGGCGGTAAAGCCGGGGAAACGCTTCTGGATGCCGACCAGTTCGAGGTCGGCACCGGATTCAGCAAAGGTGCCGTGTGCTGCCATGTCTACAGTCCCAACACATTCTGGAAGGCCGTCGAGTACTTCTTGTCCTCTTCGGCGGTGAGCGTACGGAAGTTGTGGAGGTGCTCCCAATCCTTGTCGTCCGGGAAGATCAGCGGGTTGTCCGCGTTCTCCGGATTGATCTTGCGCATTTCCTCCTGCGTACCCTTCACCGGGGGCACAAAGGTGACGTAATTCGCGACCTCCGCCATGACCACGGGGTCGTAGTAGTAGTTGATGAGCTCTTCGACCTGCGCCTTTGCCTCGGCACTGGTGCCGTTCGGCACGGTGAACGAGTCGGCCGCGATCATGCCGCCCGACTCAGGAATCTCCAGCGTCCACTGGTTGTCGTTCTCGGCGTTCAGCATCACCACGTCGCCGGTCCACGCCATCGCCGCGAGCGCGTCGCCCGTGATGAGGTCCTGGGTGTAGCTATTGCCCTTCACGTTGCCGATCTGGCCGCTCTTCAGCGCGTCGTCGAGCCAGGCAAGCGCCGCGTCGAACTCGGTGTCGCCCCAGTCGCTGTTCGGGTCCGTTCCCAGTCCGGCCATCACCATGCCCATCGTGTCGCGCATCTCGCTGAGCACCACGACCTTACCCTTCAGCTCCGGGCGCAGGAAGTCGTCGAGCGTCTTAATGCCCTGCGGCACCGCCTCCGTGTTCCACACCCAGCCGGAGGCCGGGAGCTGCCACGGGATCGTGAACTTGCGGCCCGGATCCACATCGAGCGCGTCCCACTGCGCGTCGACGAGGTTCGCCTCGACGTTGGGGAGATTCGCGTAGTCGAACTCCTGCACTTGCGTGTCGTTGATCAAGCGACCGTTCATCCAGTCGGTGAAGGTGACCGTGTCGTAGCCCGTGAACTGCCCGAGCTTCAGCTGATCCTTGATCTTGCCGTAGAACGTGTTGTTGTCGTCAATATCCTCGATGTAGTCGACGCTGAATCCCGCCTGATCCACGAAATTGTCGAGCGAGGTGAAGCTGCCCGTGGACTCATCGAAGTCGAGGTAGTACGTCCAGTTTCCCCAGACGATGCCCTCGCCCCCGCCGCCGCCACCGCCGGAGTTCGACGCACACGAGGCGAGTCCGAGCGCCCCAGCGCCCGCGGCCCCCACCGCGGCACCGCGCAGCAGCTGCCGCCGGTTCATCTGCGCGCCGCGAAGCAGCTGCACGATATTTCGGACAATCGGGTCTTCTGGACGACGGACCATGAGAGATCTCCCTTGGTTTCTCAGTGGCGATCCGACACGCGCACAAACGGCGACTCTGCCGGGTGGTGATCATGAGAATGGCACAGACACTCCCCCACCGCAACGACCTGAACCTCTGGAACCAGAATTCTTCACGGAACAGTTACCGAAGCAGGGAAAACTGCGAAAAATTCGACAATCACCACGAATGTCACCGAAACTGACACTGGTCGTTCCGGGGCCGCACTCGACCAGACTTCGCCGCCGGACGCGCCGAGGCGAGGGAGCGCGCCGAGTGCAAGAAGGGGGAAAACCTCAGGTTTGCCCGCCCGTAACTTCGGATTCCTTTGCTTTTTCAGGTTCAGACTGCAAGAATCAGTAACGTGAGCACCAAACGCCCGTCGCAAACTCTCGACACCACGTCGAAAGCGATCATCGAGCAACTTCAGCGCGATGGCCGCCGTTCGTACGCAGAAATCGGGAAGGCTGTCGGCCTCAGCGAGGCCGCCGTCCGGCAGCGGGTGCAGAAGCTTACGGATACCGGGGTCATGCAGATTGTGGCAGTGACCGACCCCATGCGCCTCGGCTTCACCCGCCAGGCCATGCTCGGCATCCGGGTCTCCGGCGACACGCGTGTCGTCGCCGATCAGCTCTCCGCGATCCCCGAGATCAGCTACGTCGTCCTCAGCGCGGGCTCCTTCGACATCATCGTCGAGGTGGTCTGTGAGGACGACGACGGCCTCATCGAACTGCTCAACGAGAAGATTCGCGCGGTCGAAGGGGTCTCGGCGACGGAGACCTTCGTATACCTCCAACTCACCAAACAGAAATACGATTGGGGAACCAGATAACCATGTCATACGATCCCACTGCGGCGGTTGACACCGCGGCGCTCCAGGCTTCGGCCAAGCGCCACATGTGGCCGCACTTCACCAACCGCAAGGTGCTCAACGACGGCATCCCCGTCATCACCCGCGCCGAGGGCCACCACATCTACGATGCTGCTGGCAAGGAGTACATCGACGGCCTCGCAGGTCTGTTCGTTGTGAACGCCGGCCACGGCCGCGAGCGCATCGTGCAGGCAGCTGCCAAGCAGATGCAGCAGCTCGACTTCATGCCGATCTGGTCCTACGGCCACCCGGCTGCGATCGAGCTCTCGGAGCGCCTCTCCTCGTACGCGCCCGGCGAGATGAACAAGGTCTTCTTCACCACCGGTGGTGGCGAGGCTGTGGAGTCGGCGTTCAAGCTGGCAAAGCACTTCTGGAAGATCAAGGGCCAGCCCATGAAGCACAAGGTGATCTCGCGGTCCGTGGCATACCACGGCACCCCGCAGGGCGCCCTGGCGATCACCGGCATCCCCGACATGAAGAAGTTCTACGAGCCGCTGACCCCCGGCGGTCACCGCGTGCCGAACACGAACTTCTACCGCGCTGAGGAAATGGGCGCTCCGTCCAACGACCTCGAGGCATTCGGCCAGTGGGCGGCAAACCGCATCGAGGAGGCGATCCTCTTCGAGGGTCCCGAGACCGTTGCTGCCGTCTTCCTCGAGCCCGTGCAGAACTCGGGCGGCTGCTTCCCGCCGCCCCCCGGGTACTTCAAGCGCGTCCGCGAGATCTGCGACCAGTACGACGTGCTGCTCGTCTCGGATGAGGTCATCTGCGCCTACGGCCGCGTCGGCGAGTTCTTCGCATCGAAGGCACTCGGCTACGAGCCCGACATCATCACCTCGGCGAAGGGCATCACCTCGGGCTACGTCCCCCTCGGTGCCATGATCGTCTCGGACAAGGTGTCGGAGCCCTTCAACTCGGAGGACAACACCTTCTACCACGGCTTTACCTTCGCTGGTCACCCGGCGGCGGCGGCTGCGGCCCTCGAGAACCTCGACATCTTCGAGGAAGAGGACCTCAACGGCCGCGTGCGCGAGAACAGCCCGCTGTTCCGCGCCGAGCTCGAGAAGCTGCTCGACATCGACATCGTCGGTGACGTGCGTGGCGAGGGCTACTTCTTCGGCATCGAGCTTGTCAAGGACAAGGCGACCAAGGAGACGTTCAACGAGGAAGAGTCGAACCGACTCCTCCGCGATTACCTCTCCCCCGCCCTGTGGGACGCCGGCCTGTACTGCCGCGCCGACGACCGGGGAGACCCCGTCATCCAGCTCGCTCCGCCGCTGACCATCGGTCCGGCTGAGTTCGCTGAGATCGGCGGCATCCTGCGCAGCGTCCTGAAGGACGCTTCGTCGAAGATCTAATCTTCGTGCCCTGAACGGCCCCCGCGCTTCGGCGCGGGGGCCGTTCTGCGTGTGCGGCCCCCGCTCGCCCCGCCCCTGCGGCCCCCGCTCGCCCCGCCCCGCCCCGCCCCGTCCGCCCGGCCCCGTCCGCCCCGCCCGCCGCTCCCAGGTTCGCCCTCCCCGAGCCAAATTATCTGCACCGAGGGGTTCTGGCCCGAATTTCCCTCCCGATATCGAATTTCCCTCGGGGAGGATGCCGCGTTCGCTCCCTGCGGCGCCCGTTCGGCGCCCGTTCGGCGCCCGGCCGACCGTACCCTGCGCGAGTGCAGTTCGGTCTCGGTTGTAGCTCGGTCTCGGAGGTCCGGGGGTCACGGGAGCCCGGGCACCCGGACCCCAAAACGGCGCAGCCGCGCTCCTAGTTCGCGTGCACTCGTCAGGTGCTCTGGCGTCCACCGCACGACCCGTTTCCCCGTCACACCGCGCACCTCGTCCTCACGGACCTTCTCGGCGAGCACCACGTCCGCCGACGTGCGCGCCCCCAGCAGCGCCGGATCGCGGTACTTTGCCAGCCCATCCACCTCCCCAAACGCCGCCTGCCCGGGGAACTCGAAGTCCATCCAGACGGTACGACCATGATCCAGCGTCACAGGAACCTGCACCTGGTACGGGATGCCCAGCCGCTCGAGTTGCAGCCGGCTCAGACTTTCCACCGGCGAATCGGATCGCGGATCCGTCATGTTCACCACGGCCCGCGCGCGCCGCACGCCCGGGCGGAAACTGCGACGCAGTCGCTGCGTCTGTGCGTGCCGCCATTCGGCGATCACCTGCTCCGGTACATCCCGCGTGCAGCCCCAGAGCCGACGCAACCCCGCATCCGCGGCGGGAACCGCGAGCTCCGCGGGCGCGGAGTGGGCGAGGTCGAGGAGCGTGCGCTCCAGCGATGTCACGCGCACGCCTTCCACCACTGTGACTTCCCCTGCTTCGAGTTCCAGGAGATGTCTCCGGATCATTCGGGAGCTTTGACCGGGGGCTTTCGGGTCGGTGGCAATATGGACGAGTGCGTCCTGCAGCCCGACAAGCGGCAATCCCCACAGCGACGCCGCCGATGAATGCGTGAACACCCACCCGCGCTGCGCGTTGAGCTGTGCTGCCGCGAGGGTCCGCGCCAGCACGCGATCCTCGGGGTAGAGCGGCTGCCACTCGGCGCTTCGCACGTACGCCCCATGCAGGATGCGCACGAGGTCGCCGGCGGCGACCTGTGCACCGAGCTCGTCGTCACTGTGTTCGCCCCAGCCGACCGCATCGCGTCGCAGCACGAGACGGGCCTTCATGCGGTCGAGGTGGGCGAGGTGGGTCGGGTCGAGGTGTGCGCGCGCGTCCATGCGAGCCAGTGTCCTCTGCGTGGGGCCACTCCCACGGGTTCTCCACTGGATGCCGCGCATTCCGGCGCGTCACCCCGCCAAACGCCGCTTGTGAGCGACGCTTAGCGCGCAACCGGGCTCTCACGCTAGGCCCGGGGATCCAACTTCCCAGCCCCGGCACCCACGCCGGCCCCCGGCACCTGGCACCTGGCACCCGGCGCCTACGCCGGCCCCCGGCACACACGCCGGTCCCCGGCCCCTCCGGTCCCCAGCCCCTGCCCCAGCCCCCTGCCCCCGCATCCTCCCCGAGGGAAATTCGATAGCGCGAGGCAAACTCGGCCGAAAACGCCACCCGGCAGATAATTTGCCGGGTGTAGGCGGAGGGGCGTAGGCCGGAGGGTGGCTGGCGGGGGCAGGCGGACGGGGCAGGCGGGGGGGCAGAAGCGGCGGGGAACGCAGAAGCGCCCGACCCCTGGACGGGGGCGGGCGCTTCGCAGAGTGTCAGTAAGCGATCAGCGCTTAGCGACGCAGGCCGAGACGCTCGATGAGCGAACGGTAGCGGGTGATGTCGGTCGCCTGGAGGTAGCCCAGGAGACGACGGCGCTGACCCACGAGCAACAGGAGGCCGCGGCGCGAGTGGTGATCGTGCTTGTGCGACTTCAGGTGCTCGGTCAGATCCTTGATCCGCTGCGTCAGCATGGCGACCTGAACCTCGGGGGAACCGGTGTCGCCGGGCTTGGTTGCGTACTCGTCGATGATCGCCTTCTTGACGTCTGCTTCCAGTGCCATAGGGATCCCCTTCCTGTTGCTGCGCGGCGCCGTCAGCGGGATGCTGGGGCTCTCTTTATCCGCGGCCGTTGAACGGCAACCTTCACATACTAGCACCCTCACGGCCGCGCCTGCGCCCCGCGGCCCCGACACGAACGCGAAATCAAATGGTGACGCCCGGGAAACCCCGGGGTGACGGCCGCGAAACAGCGGCCCCGCACACTAAAACTCCGCACTCGGGAACTCCGCACCCGGGTGCCCTGCACACGCAGGCCACGACACCACCCCGGGGACACCCCGGAGGAAGGCGGCACCGATGGAACTCCTCACCCCGCACGACGTCTGGGTCCTCACGAGCGCGGCGCTCGTGCTGGTCATGACCCCGGGCCTCGCGCTCTTCTACGGCGGCCTGGTCCGCGTCCGTTCGGTCGTGAACATGATGCTGTTCAGCATCAGCGCGATGGGCGTCGTCGGGGTCCTCTGGATCCTCGTCGGCTACGGCATGAGCTACTTCGCGCCGGGCGAGAGCGGTTGGGCAGGCAGCCCAGCGAAAGACTTCGGCCTGATCGACACGGACCCCGCAAGCTTCATCGGGCTCGGCTTCGGCGTGACCTTCGCGATGATCTCCACAGCGCTGATCTCGGGCGCAATCGCCGACCGGGTCGGCCTCGGCTCCTGGGTCCTGTTCTCGGGCCTGTGGGCGACGCTCGTGTACTTCCCCGTCGCCGCCTGGGTGTGGGGCGGGGGCTGGATCCAGCAGCTCGGCAGCGTGCTCGGCACCCCCGAGGTCATCGACTGGGCCGGCGGCACGGCGGTGCACATCAACGCGGGGGCCGCGGCGCTCGCGCTGGCGCTGGTCGCGGGCAAGCGCGTCGGCTTCGCCCCGGGCTCGCACCGGCCGCACAGCCTCCCGCTCGTCACGATCGGAGCGGCGCTGCTGTGGTTCGGCTGGATCGGATTCAACGCCGGGGCGGCGGAGGACGCGGCGACCGCGGGCCTGATCCTGGTGAACACGCTCGCGGCACCCGCCGCAGCGATCCTTGGCTGGCTGCTCGTGGATCGGCTGCGTGGGAAGAAGCCGAGCGTGGTGGGGGCGACCTCCGGTGCGGTGGCGGGCCTCGTCGCGATCACCCCGTCGTGCGCGAATCTGGCACCGATCTGGGCTCTGCTGCTCGGGCTCACCGCAGGCGCCCTGTGTGCGATCGCGATCGACCTGAAGTACCGGCTCGGCTTCGACGATTCGCTCGACGTGGTGGGGCTGCACCTGGTCGCCGGCGTCTTCGGGACGCTCTATCTCGGCTTCTTCGCCACCGGCGACGGGCTGTTCATGGGCGGCGACGCCGGCCTGCTCCTGGTGCAGACCATTTCGGTGCTCGGCGTCGCCCTCTACTCGTTCGTGGTGTCCTTCCTCATCGCGCTCGCGGTGAAGGCGGTCACGGGGCTGCGCGTCCCGGTCCGTGTTGAGGAGGCCGGGATCGACGCCCACGCGCACGGTGAAGACGCCTACGCCTCCGAGGCGATGCTCGTGCCGGCCTCCCGTTAGGCTCGGAGCATGACCGGCACCCAGCATCCCGACCCGCAGCACACGCACCTCTCCCCCGAGACGCTGGCGGATCTCGCCCGGATCGCCGCCGACGTCGCACGCGTGGCGGGGGCGAAGATCCAGGAGCTCCGCGCGACGGGGGTCACGGTCGCGGCGAGCAAGTCGAGCATCACCGACGTGGTGACGGCCGCGGATCGTGCGGCCGAGGAACTCGTGGTGGCGGCGCTGCGGGCGGCGCGGCCCGACGACGCGATCCTTGGCGAGGAGGGCGCGGGCGTCGCGGGGACGAGCGGGATCACCTGGGTGATCGACCCGATCGACGGCACGGTGAACTACCTTTACGATCTGCCGGTGTACGCGGTGAGTATCGCGGCGACGGTGGCCGATCCGCTGGCGATGGCGGACGGCCGCCGCGCGGTCGCCGGGGCCGTGTACGCGCCGCGGCTCGACGAGCTCTACGAGGCGTGGGAGGGCGGCGGGGCCCGGCTCGGCGGGGAGCCGATCCGGATCTCCGGGAAGACCGAGCTGGCCACCTCGCTCGTTGCGACGGGCTTCGGCTACACGGTGGAGCGCCGGATCGAGCAGGCCGCGATGGTCTCGCGCCTCGTGCCGCGCGCCCGGGATATTCGCCGCATGGGCTCCGCCGCCTACGATCTCTGCGCGCTCGCGGCCGGCCGCCTCGACGCGTACTTCGAGCGCGGTCTGCAGCCGTGGGACTACGCGGCCGGTGCGCTGATCGCGCGCGAGGCCGGCGCCGCGCTGCTCGGTCGGGACGAGACGACCCCGCCCGGAGAGCCGCTGATGTTCGTGGCGGATCCGGCGCTGGTGCACGAGCTGCGCGACGTCGTGCTGGGGCGGGATCCCGACACACGTCAATGAGAATGACATGACCTCTTACTTTTGGGGTCTCGGGTGTGTGAGGATGGACCCGAGAGCGGCTCCACCGGAGTAGCCGCCTGTCTCGAGGAGGACCGATGCGTCGCCATTCACCCGATCCCCTGATTCACGAGCTCGTGCAGCGTGCCCGCGCCACGCAGCTGAACCGCCGCCAGGTACTGCGCGGTGCCGGCCTCGGGGCCGCGCTCCTGGGTGCCGGATCACTCGCGGCCTGCGCGGGGCCCAGCGGTCCCGGCGACGGTTCTGGCGGCACCGTCCGCTGGGCGAACTGGACCTACTACCTCGATTATGACGAGGAGACCGGGGACTGGCCATCGCTCAACGCGTTCATGGAGCGCAGCAACATCCGGGTCGAGTACTTCGAGGACATCGACGACAACAAGACGTTCATCGCCAAGATCAAGGACCAGCTCAAGCTCGAGCAAGATACGGGCTATGACGTCTTCGTGCCCTCGGACACCACGACGGTCCGGCTCGTCGAACAGAACCAGCTGCTCGAGTTCGATCGCTCGCTGATGCCGAACGTGGACGCGAACATGATCGACATGGTGACGCACGCGAGCTTCGATCCGGATCGGATCTGGTCGATCCCCTACCAGGCGGGCATGACCGGCCTCGTCTACAACACGCAGCTCTACCCGAAGGGCGTGCAGTCGGTGTCGGATCTGTGGGCCCCGGACCTGGCTGGCAAGGTGAACCTGCTCACCGAGCAGGACGACACCCTCGCACTGATCATGCTGGAGCAGGGCGTCGACATCGAGAGCAACTGGGGCGACACCGAGTTCGAGGCCGCGCTCGACGTGGCACGGGAGCAGATCGACAGCGGCCAGGTGCTCACGGTGAAGGGCAACTCGTACACACAGGATCTGGAGCAGGGCAATGTGTGGGCGGGCATGGCCTGGTCCGGCGACATCGCGATCCTCAACGAGGAGGCGGGCGAGGAGATCTGGAAGTTCGTGGTCCCCGAGGCCGGTGCCTCGGTGTTCATCGACTCGTTCTCGATGCCGCTCGCCGCGAAATCGGTGGATCAGGTGCACGAGCTCATCGACTACTACTACGAGCCCGAGGTCGCCGCGGAGGTCGCCGAGTACGTGCAGTACGTGTGCCCCGTCGCCGGCGCGCAGGAAGCCATGGCGAAGACGAACCCGGAGCTCGCCGAGAACCCGCTGATCTTCCCCGACGCGGACATGTCGAAGCGGATCTTCGACATGCGCTCGCTCAGCGCCGAGGAAGACAACCGCTACACGCAGGCGTACCAGAAGATCCTCGGGAACTAGGCGGGGCGGCCGAGCGCGGCTACTCGCGCTCGGCCGACCAGCGCGCGGCCCGCTCGCTGAGCCGCGCCGTCAGCCTGGCGAACGCGGTGGGATCATCGCCCGCGCGCCCCACCGCGATGCCGAGCAGGAACGTGGTGAGGGGCGCCGCGGGGCGCGCAACGTCGTGCGCGACATCGCGCGCGAGGTCCAGCAGCGCGCCGATCGAGATCTCGCTCGCGTCCAGTCCGAGCTCGTCGGCCGCGGCGATCAGCCAGGCGTCGAGCGCCTCGGGCGGGAGGTGCTTCGGGGAGGTCGTCATGGGGTGTCCTTTCCGGGGGTCGCCGCGCGGGCGCGGGCCAGGTCTGCGGGGGTATCGATGTCGGCGACGAGCGCGGCCGCCGCGGGCACGGCGCGGATCGTGAGCGCTCCGAACGCGGCCCGCAGCGGGCGGTTCGCGAGCTCGCCGAGCGCGGCGACGCTGGCGCGGAGTGCGGCTCCGCGGACCCGGCCCGCGAGCCACTGGGCGCGACCGTCCGGGTCGTGCAGGATCACGGCGTCCACGGGGGTGCCGTCCGCCGCGCTGAGCGGCTCCCGGGCGAGCGCCGAGACCACGGCCTCGGGGTGTTCGAGGTCGCAGGACAGCAGAAACACGGTGCCGTCGGTACCGTCACCGTCACCATCTCCGTCACCGAGCGCCACCAAGCCGGCGGCGAGCGCCGCGAGCGGACCACCGAACGGCGGATCCTCGCGCGCGGGGAGACAGCCGGCGGGCACCGCGTGATCCGGCCCGACCACGACGATCCGCGTCACGCCGCGCAGGCGCACGGCGGCGACCACGCGGTCGATGAGTCGGACGCCGCCGAGCCGCAGCTCGGCCTTGTCGATTCCCCCGAGGCGGGAGCCGCGCCCCCCGGCGAACAGGATCGCGGCGGGCGCGAGTCCCCCGGTTCCGGCCGCGGCGCTCATGTCCCCACCAGGATCACGTCGACCCGCTCCCCCGGCGCGACGTCGCCACGTTCCGCGCCGACGAGCGCGTAGCCGTCGGCGCCCCCGTGCCCGCCGACGGCGTGCGACACCCCGCGGGGGTCCACGGCCGGCCGGCAGCGCAGCTGGCCCGCCTCCGTAGCGATGCGTACGGGGAGCACCTGCAGCCGCCCGGCCACCCCGCGCCAGCCGAGTTCCGCGGTGGCGGCGAGGCGCGGCCGTTCGAGCTCGTGGGCACCCTGCACGTGCCGCAGAGCGGGGACCACGAACAGTTCGAAGCTCACGGCGGCGCTCACGGGGTTCCCCGGGAGCGCGAAGATCCAGGCCCCGCCGCGCAGCGCTCCCGCGCACTGGGGCTGTCCCGGGCGCACCGCTACGCGCACCGCGCGCACGTCCGGCTCGGACTCGAGTGCGATGCGCGCGATGTCGTGGCGACCGGGTCCGACGCCCCCGGTCGTAATGATGACGTCCACGGTCGGCGCGAGTGCGGCGAGCCGCGCCCGGAACGCCGCCGCGTCGTCGGCGCTGACCGTGACCGACTCGGCCACGATGCCGTGCTCGGCGAGCAGCGCGGCGAGCAGCAGGGAGTTCGACTCGGGGATCTGGCCGCGGGTCAGTGGTTCCCCGGGGCCGCGCAGCTCGGAGCCGGTGGCGATCACGGCAACGCGGGGACGGGCGCGGACCCGCGCCGATGAGACCCCGGCTGCGGCGAGCGCGGCGAGGCGACGCGCCCCGAGCGGGTCGCCGGCCCGGGCGAGGATGCTGTTCGCCGCCACGTCCTCGCCGCGCACGCGCACGTTCGCACCGCGGACGGGCGCGCGGAGGATCTCCACAGTGTCCCGGCCCCACGGGTCACCCGGCTCCTCACCCCGCGTGTGTTCGACGGGGACCACGGTGTCGGCGGCGCTCGGAATCGGGGCACCCGTCATGATGCGCACGGCGGTTCCGGGGGGAAGCTCGGGATCGTCGGGGCTCCCCGCGGCGACCTCCCCGACGACGCGCAGCGACACCGGGGGGTCGAGCACCCCCGGGGCGGCCGCGGCGAGGTCTGCGGCGCGCACCGCGTAGCCGTCCATCGCCGAGTTGTCCCAGAGCGGGAGGGCGTGCGGGGCGGCAACATCCGCGGCGAGGATCAGACCGTGCGCATCGCGCAGCGGAACCTCGGCGGGGGCGAGCCGCGGGATCCGCGCAAGGATCCACGCGAGGTGCTGATCCGGCGCGATCGTGCGCTCCCCCGCGGGCTCCGCTGTCGGCTCGGCCGCCGGTGCCGCCGTCGGCTCTCCTGCCGGTCCCGCCGTCTCCGCCATCGCGACTCCGCTCCGCGCACTTCGTGCGCATCCTTGCCCTCGAACTGATTCGATGCTATCCAAGAAGCATGTCTCGTATTGCTGCACGACGTCGTGTCACCAGAGTTACCGCGGGGGTGCGCACGACCCAGCGGGCGGACTTTCTCTCCGTGGAAGAGCCCCTCGAAATTCGGGTGCTCGGCTCGTCGCTCGCGGTGACGATGCGTTCCCCGGGACACGACGTGGAACTTGCGGCAGGCTTCCTGGTGTCGGAGGGGGTGATCCACGACGCCGAGCATTTCTCCACGGCGCGCTACTGCGCGGGGGCCACATCCGACGAGGGAAATACGTACAACGTGCTCGACATCACGCTCGCTCCGGGGGTCGCCCCGCCGGATCCGAGCCTGGCCCGAAACTTCACGACCACGAGCGCCTGCGGACTGTGCGGCAAGGCAAGCATCGAGGCGGTGCACACCCAAACCCAGTTCGAGGTGTCGGACGATCCGCTCGTCATCGACGCGAGCACCATCATCGAGTTCCCGGACAAGCTCCGTGCCGAGCAGGCCGTGTTCGAGCGCACGGGCGGGCTCCACGCCGCGGCGCTGTTCGACGGGAACACGGGCGAGATGCTCGTGCTCCGTGAGGACGTGGGCCGCCACAACGCGGTCGACAAGGTCGTCGGCTGGGCGCTCATGCGGGGTCTCCTACCCGCCCGGTCCTGCGTGCTCATGGTCTCGGGGCGCGCAAGTTTCGAGCTCACGCAGAAGGCGCTCATGGCGGGGATCCCCATGCTCACCGCGGTCTCGGCCCCCTCCTCGCTCGCGGCGGATCTCGCCGAGGATGCCGGGATCACCCTCGTGGGCTTCCTCCGCGGCGACTCGATGGTCGTGTACACTCGCCCGGATCGCATCACCAATCTCGGCAGCGTCGACGAGACGGACGCTCCGGCGCCCGACCGCACCGGCGCGCTGCCTGTTTCCTCCCTCGAGAAAGTAGCCCTGCCATGACGCCCGAAGCTCCGATTGAGGATTTCTCCGACGCCGACATTGAGGTGACCGAGCCGAAGGACTACGCGGCCGGCATGGGGGGCGTATTCCACTCCATGCTGCCGTCGCTGCAGACCCTGGGGGTGGCGCGGTCGGCGAAACTGCTGACGAAGATCAATCAGAAGGACGGCTTCGACTGCATGAGCTGCGCGTGGCCCGATCCGGGGCACCGCAAGATCGCGGAGTTCTGTGAGAACGGCAGCAAGGCCGTGACCTGGGAAGCGACGCCGGTCACCGTGCCGCGCGAGTTCTGGCAGGAGCACTCCCTCACCTCGCTCGAGGACAAGACCGAATACTGGCTGGGGATGCAGGGCCGCATCACCGAGCCGGTGTACCGGCCGAAGGGCAGCGATCACTACGAGCCGATCACCTGGGATCGGGCGTACGGGATCGTTGCGGAGCACCTGAACGCGCTGGATCACGCGAACGAGGCGGCGTTCTACACGAGCGGCCGCGCCTCGAACGAGGCCGCCTTCCTGTACCAGCTCTTTGCGCGCATGCTGGGCACGAACAACCTGCCCGACTGCTCAAACATGTGCCACGAGTCCACGGGAACCGCCATGCAGTACACGGTGGGCATCGGCAAGTCGACGATCGCGTACGACGATTTCGCGAAGTCCGATCTGATTATCATCATGGGCCAGAACCCCGGGACGAACCACCCGCGGATGCTCACCGCCCTGCAGGAGGCGAAGGAGCACGGGGCGCAGATCGTCGCCGTGAACCCGCTCCCCGAGGCCGGCTTGAAGGGCTACAAGGATCCGCAGCGGGTGCGCGGCTACCTCGGCAAGGCCACGGAGATCGCCGATCAGTTCATGAAGATCCGTCTGGGCGGCGATATGGCGCTGCTGCAGGCAATCTCGAAGCGCGTGCTCGAGGCCGAGGGCCGCGCCCCCGGCACAGTGCTGGATCAGGAGTTCATCGCACAGCACACGGACGGCTTCGAGGCGTTCGCCGCACACATCGCGACGGTCGACGACCGCGAGGTGGAGCAGGCCACCGGGCTGACCACCGCAGAGATTGACGAGCTCGCGGAGCGCTACCTGAACGCGGAGCGCGTGATCATCGCCTGGGCCATGGGGATCACCCAGCACCGGCGCGCCGTGGACACCATCAAGGAGATCATGAATCTCCTGTTCTTGCGCGGCAACATCGGCAAGCCCGGCGCGGGCGCCTCCCCGATTCGCGGGCACTCGAACGTGCAGGGTGATCGCACCATGGGGGTCTGGGAGAAGATGCCCGACTCCTTCCTCGACGCGCTCGGCGCGGAGTTCGGTTTTGAGCCGCCGCGGGATCACGGCCTCGACTCGGTCGACGGGATCCGCGCGCTCGATCAGGGCAAGGTCAAAGTCTGGATGGGCCTCGGCGGGAACCTGCTCGGCGCGATCTCGGATACGAACCTCGCCGAGTCGGCGATGCGGAAGACGCGCCTCAGCGTGCAGCTCTCCACGAAACTCAACCGCTCGCACGTGATTACGGGTGAGGAGGCGCTGATCCTCCCCGTGCTCGGCCGCACCGAGGTCGACATGCAGCGCTCCGGCCCGCAGTACATCACGGTCGAGGATTCGGTGTGCGCCGTGCACGGCTCGCACGGGCAGATCGATCCGATCTCCCCCGAGGTGCGCTCCGAAACCGCGATCGTCGCGGGGATTGCCCAGGCGACGCTCGGCGATCGGTACGACGTCGACTGGCAGGGCATGATCGACAACTACGATGTGATCCGCGATCACATCTCGCGGGTGGTTCCGGGCTGCGAAAACTACAACGAAAAGACGCGCCGGCGGGAGGGCTTCGTGCTGCCGAACGGCCCGCGCGACGAGCGGCGCTTTGACACCGAGACCGGAAAGGCCCGGATCACCGTCAATGAGCTGGAACCGGTCGAGTGCCCGCCGGGGCGGCTGCTGTTGCAGACGCTGCGCTCGCACGATCAGTTCAACACGACGATCTACAGCCTCAACGACCGCTACCGCGGCATCAAGAAGGGCCGCTCGGTGGTCTTCGTACACCCGGACGATCTGGCGGACCTCGGGCTCGAGGACGGGCAGACCGTCGACATCTTCAGCGAGTGGAAGGACGAGCCGGATCGGGTGCTGCGCGGGTTCCGCACGGTCGCCTATCCCACGGCGCGCGGCTGCGCGGCCGCGTACTTCCCCGAGGCGAACGTGCTCGTCCCGCTCGAGAGCACGGCGCTCGAGAGCAACACACCGGTGTCGAAGGCCGTGGTGATCCGGCTGGAGCCGTCGAACACCCCGGTGGGGGTGGGGCGGCCCGTCGTCGTGTAGCGGGTCTCACGGCGCGGCTAGGCTGGCAGTATGCCGCGTCGCGTCGAGGATTTCCGGGGGCTCACCCGCGTGAGCCGGTTGCGGCTGCTCCACGCGGTGCATCGGGGTCCGGGGCGGCGACTCCCCGAGCTGGCCGCCGAGGTCGGCCTGCACCCGAACACGGCTCGCGAACATCTCGGGGTGCTGGAGCGCGAGGGGCTTGTGCAGCGGTTCACGCTCACGACCGGCGGCCGCGGCCGGCCTCCGGTCGTGTTCCACCCGGTCGAGGACGCCGACGAGAACCCCGCCGCGCGCCGGCGCGTCGACGGGGCGATCGAGCGCGGCGAGATCCTGCGTCGGCTCGCCCCGGACCTCGACCGCACGGGCGAGCTGGGGGCGGCGGCGGTGCGGCAGATCGACGCGCTCACCGAGCACCTCGACGACATCGGCCTCGAACCGCGACCTGACGATTCGCAGCTGCGCATCGATCTGGCACCGTGCCGATACGCGTTCGCGATCGAGACGGATCGCGCGCTCGTGTGCTCCGTGCACATCCAGCTGCTGAAGCAGCAGCTGCGCCAGTTGCCCGGACCCGTCCGGCTGCACGGCGTGCGCCCCTTCGTGACGCCGACGCAGTGCACCGTCACCCTCCGCGTCCTCGAGGAGGCCGCGGAGGGTGACGGGTCAGCAGCCGACTAGCTAGGCCGGATTCTGCGCCCACATGTCGGGCCCGAAGACCTCGTAGTGGATGTTCCCGGCCGCGACGCCCTGCCCCATGAGCGCGCGCCGCGCGGACTGCATGAACGGCAGCGGGCCGCACATGAACACCTGCGCGCCCGCGGGCACGTCGATCTGGGAGAGGTCCATGAATCCGCTGCGGGCCGGTGCGAGCGTCGGTGCCGTCGCCGCGTCTTCTTCGTACCAGTTCTGCGCCCGCGCATCCGCCATGGTGAGCACCTGCTCTCGCAGCTCCGTGTACAGCGGATGGTGCGCGTGCGAGCGGTCGGCGTGGAAGAGCCGCACCGTGCGTTCCGGTCGGTTCTGCGCCACATCGGACATGATTGCCGCGACCGGCGTGATCCCGATTCCCGCGGAGACGAGCACGAGCGGAGCCGCCGTGTCGTCGAGGACCACATCTCCCGCCGGCTGCGAGACGTCAAGCACGGTGCCCGGCTGCGCGTGTTCGTGCAGCCAGCCCGAGACCACCCCATCTGGGGTGCCGCCGATGCCCCGCACCCGCTTGATCGTGACGCGCACCGCGTCCGCGTCCGGGCCGTTGGAGACCGTGTACTGGCGCGGCTGGCGCTGCCCGTTCGGGAGATCCACGGCGAGCGCGACGTACTGGCCCGTGCGCACCTCCGGAAGCGCGCCCGACACCGGGGTGAGGAACAGCGAGAACACGTCCGCCGAGTGCTCCTGGCGTGCGGTGACCCGGTACTTGCGCCAGGGCTGCTCGGGATCGGTGCCGCCGAGCGCGTAGAGTCGCGCCTCCTCCGCGATCAGCTGCGTGGCGAAGAGCCAGTACACCTCGTCCCACGCCGCTGCCACCTCCGGGGTCACCGCCTCCCCGAGCACCGTACCGATCGCGGCCATGAGGTGCCTGCCCACGATCGTGTACTCGGGGGCGCGAATGCCGAGCGACACGTGTTTGTGGGCGATGCGCTGCAGCACCGGTGTGAAGTCGGGGGCGTCCGGGTCGATGAGCTGCACCGCGAACGCCACCACCGATGCGGCGAGCGCCTTCGGCTGCTCCCCGACCGCCTGGTTGGCGGCGTTGAACACGTTCCGCAGTTCCGGGTGGGCGGCGAACATCGCCGGGTAGAACGTCGCGGTGATTTCGTCGGCGTGCGCCGCAACGACCGCCGCGGTGGCGGCAACCCTGGCCTCGGACTGGGGGGACAACTGCATCGACATACTGCCTCCTGAGGGGTGGTGATCTCAGTGTTGATCCTCCCGCGCGGGGGCGGATCGAGGCGCGGTCTTTCACCGTGTTTATTCGGGGGCGCGGGGTGAACAGCAGCACCACCGCGGGGCCGCCGGCTCGTGCCGACGGCCCCGCGGTGGTCCTGAAGCGCGGGATCGCGGGAGTGCTACGCGAGCGCGGATGCCGCGCGCGGTGCCCCCATCCCCGGATCGATCTGGACCGGACCGGACGCCGACGGGCGCAGATCGAAGTCGAAGATCGCCGTCGGCAGGTACACGGTGGAGCACGAGTTCGGGATGTCCACGACGCCCGAGAGTCGGCCCTCGATCGGGGCGGCCCCGAGCAGCAGGTAGGCCTGCTCCGGGCTGTAGCCGAACTTGGTCAGGTAGTCGATCGCGTGCAGGCAGGCCCGCTGGTAGGACAGGTGCGAGTCCAGGTACCGCTGCTCGCCATCGAGCGTGACCGAGGTGCCCGAGAATGCCAGCCACTCGCTGTACCGCGGCTCCACGTTGCCCGGCATGAAGATCGCGTTCTCGGAGACGCCGTAGGTCTCCATCCCGCCGCGGATGATGTCGACGCGCAGGTCGATGAACCCGCCCATCTCGATGCCGCCACAGAACGTGATCTCGCCGTCGCCCTGCGAGAAGTGCAGGTCGCCCACCGAGAAGTTCGCGCCGTCCACAAACACCGGGTAGAAGATCCGGGTGCCCTTGCTGAGGTTCTTGATGTCCTGGTTGCCGCCGTTCTCGCGCGGCGGGGCGGTGCGTGCGGCCTCGGATCCGACGCGCCCCCATTCCTCACGCGGGAGGCCGCCGAGAATCGCGTGCTCGGCCTCGGGCGGGAGCGCCAGGGGCGGCACGCGCTGCGGATCGGTGGCGATCAGGGCACCCTCGCGGGCGTTCCACTTTGCGAGCAGCTCGGCCGAGGGCGCGGTGCCCATGAGCCCGGGATGGATCAGCCCCGTGAACGAGACGCCCGGGATGTGCCGCGACGTCGCGGTCTGCCCCGTGAAATCCCAGATCGCCTTGTACGCGTCGGGGAACTGATCGGTGAGGAAGCTGCCGCCGTTCTCCTTCGCGAAGATGCCCGTGTAGCCCCAGCCCTGACCGGCGAGCGGGCCCGAGTCCTCCTGCGGGATCGGACCGACGTCGAGAATATCGACGACGAGCAAATCGCCGGGCTTGGCACCCTCGACCGCAAACGGGCCGCTCAGGGTGTGGACCGACAGCAGCGGCGCGTCCATGATGTCCTGCGCGGAGTCGTCGTTCTTGATCGCGCCATCGAACCATTCGCGGCAGTCCACCCGGAAACTCTGCCCCGCCTTGACCGTGGCGACCGGCGGAATTTCCGGGTGCCAGCGGTTGTGTCCCAACTGCTCTTGCTCGGTGAACTTTTTGGTGGAATCCAGGGTAAACAGATGCTCTGGCATTGCTTTATTCCTCACTCATTCATCGGTCTCGCCGACGGGCTCCCCGTCAGCCGGGTGCAGGCGGCGCAACGCTGCGCCGCCCGGGGTTCAGGGACGCGGCAGTTTCGCGTGGAGAGGGTTCCGCGTCACGGGCTGCGCGGTGCCGGGACCGCGCGAGGGCAGGCTGCTCACCACGGCGGGCTCGTGGGCGCTCGTCGCGGCGCGGTCGATCAGCCCGAAGGCCGCGCTGCCGGCGGCGGAAAGATACGGCGCAGTGATGGTGCGACGGGCGGCCGCCCCGCAGCTGCGGCACTCCAGCTCTGCGGGGACCTCGGCCATGGCGAAGAGCGCGTCGAACTGGCACCCCTCTGCACAGGTGTACCGATAGTTGGGCATGGTTCCGGCCTTTCTCGTCGTCGCAACACTGCGAGAGGAGGGGGTCGTGCCCAGACGGCACGACCCGGATCCGGCGGGAGATCTCTCCGAGCATCCCCACCTGTCTGGGACGCTATCGGCATCACCGCGGCGGCGTCAACGGGTGCGCATTCGGTCCCGAAAACACAAATCCGCAGCCGCGAAACAATTGTTTGCTTTTCGCCGCAGATGCGTGGTTAAACTGCCAGGTATGACAGATTTCAGGATTAGCGAGGCGGCACGCCTCATCGGGGTCAGTGACGACACCGTCCGACGTTGGGCCGCGGACGGCCTGCTCGATGCCCGCGATGACGAGTCCGGACGGAAGGTGGTCACCGGGGCCTCACTGGCGCGGCGCGCCGTGGAGCTCGCCCCGCACCCCGACGAGAGCGGCACCGTGCGCGGCAGCGCGCGCAACCGCTTCACCGGGATTGTGACCGCCGTGGAACGCTCCGGGGTGGTCGCGAAGGTGGATCTCCAGTGCGGCCCGAACCGCGTGGTCTCCCTCATGACGTCCGAGGCGCTCGACGACCTCGGCATCGACGTGGGATCGCGGGCCACCGCCGTCGTCAAGGCCACCACCGTCATCATCGAAACGGGGCGGCGATGAGCCGGCGCGCGCGGCCCACCGCGCTGATCTGGGCGGGCCTCGCCGGCGCCGCGCTCCTGCTCGCCGGCTGCAGCGCTGCGCCCGCGGCGGATTCCAGCCCGAGCGCGGAGGAGACGTCACCCGAACTGAGCGGCACGCTGAACATCGCCGCCGCGGCCTCGCTTCAGCCCGCGTTCGAAGAACTGACCGAGGCGTTCACCGAGCTCCACCCCGGGGTCACGATCGACCAGCTCACCTTTGATGGATCCTCCGGGATCGCGACGCAGATCCTCGCCGGCGCTCCCATCGACGTGTTCGCGTCCGCGGACGAGGCGAACATGGAGAAGGTCGTCGCCGCAGAACTGACCGCCGCACCGCCCATCGCGTTTGCGACGAGCAGTCTGCAGATCGCCGTCGCGCCAGAGAACCCCCTCGGCATCACGAAGCTCACGGATCTCACGGACCCGGCCCTCGGCGCGGATGGACCACCCGTGGTGGTCACCTGCGCGCCGGAGGTGCCCTGCGGTGCCGCGTCGTGGCAGCTGCTGGATCGTGACGGCGTGAAACTCGTCCCGGCAAGCGAAGAGCAGAACGTGACCGCGGTCCTGACCAAGGTGGCCGCGGGCGAGGCCGACGCCGGCCTGATCTATCGCTCGGACGTGCTGCGCTCGGACGGCGCCGTCGAGGGCGTCGACATCAGTCGCGCCGAAGACGCGGCCGGAACCTACGTGATCGCCCCGATCGCCGACACCGCGGCGCTCGATGCGGCGTCAGCGTTCACGGAGTTCATGCGGTCTGAGCGGGCGCAGAAACTCTTCGCGCAGCTCGGGTTCGGCCCGGCGTGAGCAGTCGCGCGGGGAGCATTCCCGCCGGGTTGTTCGTCCCGGCGGCGGTGGGTGGTGGGCTCCTGCTGCTCCCGCTCCTCGCGCTGCTCTCCCGCATCGAGTGGGCGGCGATCCCGGCCCTGCTCGTGGCCCCGGCGACCGCCAACGCCCTCGGTATCTCCCTCATCACGGCGCTCACGTCGACGCTGCTGTGCCTGATCCTGGGCGTTCCGTTGGCGGCCGTCATCGCCCGCGCCCGGGGCTGGGCCGCGACGCTGCTCCGCGCCCTCGTCACCCTGCCGCTCGTGCTGCCGCCGCTCGTCGGGGGCCTCGCGCTGCTGTCCTTGCTCGGGCGCGGCGGTCTCCTGGGCGACGCGCTCGCGGAGCTGGGCATCCGGATCCCGTTCACGACGGTCGCGGTGATCGTGGCGCAGACCTTCGTCGCGCTCCCGTTTCTGGTGATCTCGGTCGAGGGTTCGCTCCGGAGTCTCGATCCCGTGTACGGGGAGGCCGCCGCCACGCTCGGCGCGTCCCCCACGAGCGTGCTGTTCCGCATCACGCTTCCCCTGATCGCCCCCGGCCTGCTGGCCGGGACCATCCTGAGCTTCACCCGCGCGCTCGGCGAGTTCGGTGCCACCGCCCTGTTCGCGGGCAACGCGGAGGGCACGACCCGCACGGTGCCTATGGCGATCTACACGGCGTTCAACGGCGCGGGGGTGAGCCAGGACACCGCGCTCGCGCTCTCTCTGATCCTGATCACCGTCGCGGTGACCGCGCTCGCCGTACTGCGCGGCAGGACGGGAGGCGAGCGGACCGCCGCGTCGGCATGAGCTGATGCCCGGGTGCTAGGGTGAGCACCACAAGGAGGTGTCGGCATGACCGCTCGCAGTCGCGTCGTGACGACGCTCCCCATGCGCGCTCGCGCGCGGGCCGCGCAGTTGCCGTCGACGGGGGTGCGTGACACCCGCGATCGCGCGCTGCGCGACCTCCGGATCTCCGTCACCGACCGCTGCAATTTCCGGTGCGTCTACTGCATGCCCAAGGAGATTTTCGGCCGCGACTACGCGTTCATGGAGCGTTCCGAGCTCCTCAGCTTCGAGGAGATCGAACGGCTCGCCGCGGCCGCGGTGTCCCTCGGCGTCGACACGCTGCGGATCACGGGCGGCGAGCCGCTGTTGCGACGCGGGATCGAAGATCTGATCGCGCGGCTCGCCGCCCTGCGCACCCCGGACGGGCGCCGGCCCAACCTCGCGTTGACCACCAACGGCTCGGCCCTCCGGGTCAAGGCTGCCGCGCTCAAGACGGCCGGACTCGACCGCGTCACCGTCTCGATCGATTCCCTCGACGACGCCCGATTCCAGGCCATCAACGACGTCAACTTCCCGGTGTCCCGGGTGCTCGACGGGATCGCGGCCGCGGCGGACGCCGGGCTCGGACCGATCAAGGTGAACGCGGTGATCACCCGCGGCATCAATGACGACGAGATCGTGCCGCTCGCGCGGTATTTCCGGGACCGGGGCACCACGCTTCGCTTCATCGAGTACATGGACGTCGGTTCGTCGAACGGATGGGTGCTCGACGAGGTCGTTCCCTCGGCCGAGATCGTCGCGATGATCAACGCGGTCTTCCCGCTCGAGCCCGTCGCCGCGAGCCGGCCGGGCGAGACCGCGAAGCGGTGGCGCTACCGCGACGGGAGCGGGGAAATCGGGGTCATTTCAAGCGTGACCAGCGCGTTTTGCGGGGACTGTTCCCGCGCCCGCGTGTCCGCCGACGGCAAGCTCTACACGTGCCTCTTCGCGCGCGAAGGCTTCGACCTGCGCGCGCTCATCCGCTCCGGGGTCGACGACGCCGAGCTCCGGGCGACGCTCGCGCGGCTGTGGTCGGTGCGCGACGACCGCTACTCCGAGCTCCGGGCCAGTCTTCCGAACGTGCCGCAGCCGGAGCGCATCGAGATGTCCTACATCGGCGGATAGCGCCGGCTAGAGCCCCACCCATTCGCTCGCGCCGTCGCCGAAGTGCTGCCGCTTCCAGATCGGCACTTCCCGCTTGATCCGCTCCACGAGCCGCTCGATCGCGGCGAACGCCTCGGCCCGGTGCGGGGCCGCGGCCGCAGCAACGAGCGCCGCGTCCCCGATGGTGAGCGCCCCGACACGGTGCACGGCCGCGAGGGTCAGGCCGCTGGCCTGTTGCTCCTCCACGACACAGGCGCGGATGAACTGCTCGGCGTCCGGATGCGCGCGGTAGTCAAGCGCGCGCACCCCGCGCCCCCCGTCGTGATCCCGCACGATGCCGTGGAACATGACGAGCGCCCCGCAATCCGGGGCGTCGACTGCGGCGCGGATCTCCGCGTCGTCAATCGCTTCGGTGACGATTCGGGCGAGCGGGGTGGTCGACATGGGGCTCCTCAAGCACAACAACGATGGGACGTACGGGGGGGATCGCGACCCTAGGCGTCGCGATCAACGAGATCGGGGGCGCGCCGCGCAAGGGCGTCGATCCCGCCGCGCAGGAACACGACCTCGGTGTTCCCCTGCGCGCGCAGCGCAGCGACGGCACGGATCGAGCGCGGGTCGCGCTCGCAGTAGAGCAGGGCGGGGCCGGTCACCGTGACCGCGCCTGCCTCGATCTCCTCGACAGGGAGGAGCTCGGAGCCGCGCACCCGGCGCTCGGCGTGTTCCGCGGGCGAGCGCACGTCGATCCACCGCGGCGCCGATCCGGCACGCACCGCGGCGAGTGCGGCATCGATCTCGACGCCCTGCGGTTCGGCGGCCTGCGGCGCGGTGGACGATCCGGTGACGCCGCACAGCAGGGCGTAATCGACAAGCTCCGTGACGGGAGCGGCCGTCGGATCGGGGTTGATCCGCAGCTCTCGGGTCCGCGCGGCCAGTGCGTCGTAGAGCAACACCCGGCCGATCAGCGGTTCGCCGATGCCGGTGATGAGCTTGATCGCCTCGGTCGCCAGCAGCGACCCGACGGTGCCGCAGAGCCCGGGGAGCACCCCGCCCGTGGCGCAGTCCAGAACGGTGTCCGGATCGGGGGGCACCGGGAAGAGATCGCGGTAGCCGGCGCCGTGCGCGTGCCAGGCCACGCCGACCTGCCCCGAATACTGCAGGATCGCGCCCCACACCAGGGGAATCCCGACGAGCTGGGCCGCGTCGTTCGCGAGGTACCGGGTCGGGAAATTGTCGCTGCCGTCGATCACGAGATCGTAGTTCGCGAAGACGTCGAGCGCGTTCTCGGACGTGAGCCGGAAGGCCAGGCGGTCCACGGTGACGTGCGGGGTCTGCGCGGCGACGGACTCCGCGATCGAATCCACCTTCCGCCGGCCGATGTCGGCGGTGCCGTGCACCACCTGTCGGTGCAGATTCGAGCGCTCCACCACGTCGTCGTCGACGATCCCGATGCGACCGACGCCGGCACCGGCGAGATACGGCACGAGCGCGGAGCCGAGACCGCCGGCACCGATCACGAGCACCCGCGCGGCCCACAGCCGCGCTTGGGCGGTCTCCCCAAAGCCGGGGAGGGTGATCTGGCGGCGCGCACGGGCCGCGACATCTCCCGGGAGCCCCACCGCCGGGGCCACGAGCGGCGCGGGCCGCTCGCTCAACGTTGAGTCCATGTGCCCATTGTAGGAGCAGCCACAGACACCGCGGCCCGAGCGCTCGCCCGCAAACCCCGCGCACGGTCTAGCATGGCGGTATGGACCGCATCACTGTCAGGTACTTCGCCGCTGCCGCCGAAGCCGCTGGACGCGAGGAGGAGCCTTGGGAGCTCCCCGCACCGGCCACGCTCGAGGCGTTGCGCAGCGATCTTGCCCACCGCTACGGGGCCGACATGCAGCGGGTGCTTCGCAGCGGCTCGTTCCTCGTGGACGGCACCGTACGCCGCGACGGCGGGGCGATCAGCGGCACCACCGTCGACGTCCTCCCCGCATTCGCCGGGGGGTGAGCGTGCGCACGCACCTGGACCACACCGAGCGCGTCCGTGCCGTGCTGGATCCGGCGTTCGCCGCGCTCGCGGACGAGACCGAGCTGATCGCCGTCCACGATCCGGCACTCGCGGGCCGCGTCGCCGCGCACGCGGTGGTCAGCCCCATCCCGCTGCCCCCCTTCGATAACTCGCAAATGGACGGCTACGCGGTGCGCGTCGCGGATTTCGGGGAGTTCGGGCCCGGCGCACGCGGCGTCACCGAACTGCGCATCGGCCGCACGACCGCGGCGGGCGATGCCGCGGCGAGCCACGAGGCGGGCACGGCAGCGCCCATCATGACGGGTGCCCCGATTCCCGCCGGTGCCGACGCCGTGATCCCGATCGAGCAGGCCGATCCCGCGCGGTTCACGGAGCTGCGTCGTGCCGATGACCCCGCCCCGCGAGGCACCGTGCGCTTTCGCGCGGCCCCGGCTCCCGGTGCGTTCGTGCGCCCGCGCGGATCCGACCTCGCTGCCGGCGCGCCACTGATCGCCGCGGGCACCCGGCTCACCCCCGCACGCATCGGCCTGCTCGCGAACGCCGGTGTCACCGAGCTCGCAGTGCACCGGCGGCCCCGGGTGCTGCTGCTGTCCACGGGCGATGAGGTCGCGGCGCCGGGGACCCCGCTCGGCCCCGGACACGTGGGCGACGCGAACACCCCCATGCTGACCGCGCTCATGACCGGGCTCGGGGCCGAGGTCTCCGCGCATCGCGCCCCCGATCTCCCGGACGCGGTCGAGCGGGTGCTCGCCGCGCACGGCCCCGCGGCGGATCTGATCGTCACCTCGGGCGGGATCAGCGCCGGCGCCTTCGAGGTGGTCCGCGAGGTCCTCACCGACCACGGGGTGGAGTTCGGCGGCATCGCGTTGCAACCCGGGGGACCGCAGGGACTCGGGTACTGGGATCCCGACGGCGCGCGCGTTCCCGTGCTCTGCTTCCCGGGGAATCCCGTCAGCTCGGCGCTGTCCGCGGAGCTGTTCCTCGCCCCGGCGCTCCGGGCCGCGGCGGGGCGTCCCGAGCGGCTCCCCGTGGACACCCGCGAGCTCGCGCACGCCGTCGACTCCCCCGCGCAGAAACATCAGGTGCGACGGGGCCGCTTCGACGCCGCGGGCCGGGTGCACCTCACGGGACCCAGCTCCCACCTGCTCGCCGACCTCGCGGCCGCCGAGCTTCTCGCCCATATCCCGCTCGGCGTCGACCATCTGCCGGCCGGTTCCCCCATTGAAATCTGGAGACTCGATGTCTGACGAGACCCCCCGCCTCACGCACATTCGCGCCGACGGCAGCGCCCACATGGTGGACGTCACCGAGAAGGCCGTCACGAAGCGCACCGCCCGCGCCGAGGCGTTCCTTGACACGCGCCCCGAGGTGATCGCGCAGCTCGTGGCCGGTGAGCTCCCGAAGGGTGAGGCGCTCGGCACCGCCCGGATCGCCGGCATCATGGCCGCCAAGCGCACCTGGGAGCTGATCCCCCTGTGCCACCCGCTCCCCCTCACGAAACTCGCGATCGACTTCGAGCCCGCGGCCGATCGGATCCGGATCATTGCCACCGTCACCACCCGCGGGGTCACCGGGGTGGAGATGGAGGCGCTGACGGCGGCGAGCGTCGCCGCGCTCACGCTCTACGACATGATCAAGGCGGCGGACAAGCACGCCGTGATCACGGGGACACGGGTGCTCGCGAAGTCGGGCGGGAAGAGCGGCGACTGGGAGATCGAGTGACGCACGACGTCGCCGCGGGCACCGCGGGCACCGCAGGCACCGCGGGCACCGCGCGGGTGATCGTCGTCTCCACGAGCGCCGCCGCCGGAGACGCGCCCGATCGGACCGGCCCCGGTATCGTGCAGTGGCTCCGCGATGCGGGGTTCACCGTCGACCCGCCGCGGATCGTCGCAGACGGCGATCCGGCGGCCGAGGCGGTGCGGGAAGCTCTCGCAGACGGCCCCAGCGTGATTCTCACGACCGGCGGCACCGGTGTCGCCCCCTCGGACCGCACGCCCGAGGCCGTCGCACCACTCCTTGAGGTCCAGCTTCCCGGGGTGATCGAGGAACTCCGCCGCCGCGGTGCCGACACCCTGCCGCACGCGATCCTCACCCGCGGCGTCGCGGGGTTCGCCGGGGACACATTCGTGATGACCCTGCCCGGATCCCCCGGCGGGGTCCGCGACGGGCTCGCGATCCTCGCACCGGTGCTCCCCCATCTCCTGGCGCAGCGCACGGGCAGCCAGGATCCGGCACCCCACCCGCCGCGAGACTGAGCTCAGGAACGTAGACGAACGCGGCCCGTCCGCGCGCCGGCCGAAGCCGGAAGCGCACGGACGGGCCGCGTTCGGTGTGTGGAGCGTTACACTCCGAGCATGGCCTCGATCGGGCCGCGCGCGAAGAAGATCACGAAGCCGGCCGACACGATCCAGAGCAGCCAGTGCACCTGCTTCGCCTTGCCGGTGAAGGCGTGGACGAGCACCCAGGACACGAAGCCCGCGCCGATGCCGTTGGCGATCGAGTAGCTCAGCGGCATGACCGCAGCCGTCAGGAACACGGGCAGCAGCACGCGGAAGTCCGTCAGGTCGATGTGCGCGATCTGCGACATCATCATGGCGCCCACGATCACGAGAGCCGCGGCCGCAACCTCGGTGGGGACGATCTCGGTGAGCGGCGTGAAGAACATCGCGAGCAGGAAGACCAGGCCGGTGACCACGTTCGCAAGGCCGGTGCGCGCACCCTCACCGATGCCGGCACCCGACTCGACGAAGACCGTGGTGGACGAGGAGGACGTGCCACCGCCGACGATCGCGCCGACGCCTTCAACGACCAGCGCCGACTTGATGCGGGGGAAGTTACCCTTCTCATCGGCAAGACCCGCCTCACGCGAGAGACCCGTCATGGTGCCCATCGCGTCAAAGAAGTTCGTGAAGAGCAGCGTGAAGACGAGCATGACGACGGTCACGAGGCCGACCTTGCCGAAATCGAAGCTCACTGCGCCGACGAGGCTGAGATCCGGCACCGCGAACGGCTTGTCGCTCAGCACGGGCTCGGTCAGGCTCCAGCCCCCGGGGTTGACGGCACCATCGGCACCGAACTTCGGGCCGATCTTCCAGATCGCCTCGACGATCACCGCGATGATGGTGCCGGTGACGAGGCCGATGAGGATACCGCCCTTCACCTTCTTCGCGACGAGGATTCCGGTGAGCACCAGCGTGACGACAAAGATAACGGTGGGGACGGTCGTGATGAAGCCGACGCCCGACGGGCCGAGGCCCACGGGCGGCGAGGACTGGCCGGTCGCATCGACGAAGCCGGAGTTCACGAAGCCGATGAATGCGATGAAGAAGCCGATGCCGACGGTGATCGCGAGCTTCAGCTGCACGGGGACCGCGTCGAAGATCATGCGGCGCAGGCCCGTGGCCGCGAGCAGCACGATCAGGAGTCCGTTGATGACCACGATCGCCATGGCTTCCGGCCAGGTGACTTCCTGGACGACGGAGAACGCGATGAACGCGTTGATGCCCAGTCCGGCCGCAAACGCGAACGGGAGGCGCGAAACGATGCCGAAGAGGATCGTCATGACGCCGGCGGCGAGCGCGGTGACCGCGCTGACCTGGCCGAAGTCGAGGATGTTCCCCGCGACGTCTTCCTTCCCCGACAGAATGATCGGGTTGAGGATCACGATGTAGGCCATCGTCACGAAGGTGACGAGGCCTCCTCGGATCTCGGTACCGATCGTGGATCCGCGCTCCGAGATCTGGAAGAAGCGGTCGAGACCGCCCTTCACCCCCGGCGTGCGTTGGTAATTCGTCTCCTGCTGGCCCTCTGCCATGGGGTGCTCCATTCCCTCAAACTGGGCGTTTCCTGAACGGATCTACGTTATACCACTCTCCGAGTTACCGCATGGGGCCGATCGGGGCCCGATGCGACTCCGGCGCCCTCCGGAACCGGGTGCGCCGGCCGGGTGCGTGCGCGCAGGTGCGCCGAATCCCCGGATGAGATAGCCTGTTCCGCAGATTCTTTCCGCGATGCGGAACACTTCTGGCACGCGATAAGGACTCTTCATGGCCGCAGCTCCCTCCGACGCCGTCAAGTCGGTTGCCCGGGTTTTCAATCTGCTCGAACTCATCGCGGACGCGGGCGGCGATGTCGCGCTCAGCGAGCTCGCGGCGACGACGGACCTGCCGCTCCCCACGATCCACCGGCTGCTCCGGACCCTGGTATCGCTCGGCTACGCTCGCCAGCTCGCAAACCGGCGATACGCGCTCGGCCCGCGCCTCGTCCGGCTCGGCGAGGTCGCGAACCGCAAGTTTGGGCAGATCGCGATGCCCCAGCTGAAGGACCTCGTGGCCCGCCTGGGCGAGACCGCCAATCTCGCGACCATCGATGGCGATCGGGTGATCTACGTGTCCCAGGCACCCTCGCCCCACGCGATGCGCATGTTCACGGAGGTCGGCCGCCGGGCCTACCTGCACTCGACCAGCGTCGGCAAGGCGATCCTGGCGCAGCTCGGAGATGACGCGGTGCGCGAGATCATCGGCCGCACCGGGACCCCGCGCCTCACCGATTTCACGATCCGTTCGTCTCAGGCGCTCCTCGCCGACCTGGAGCTGACCCGAACGCGCGGCTACGCGATCGACGACAGCGAGCAGGAGATCGGCGTCCGCTGCTTCGCGATGGCGGTGCCCGACATGCCGACGCCCACCGCGGTCTCGATCTCGGGGCCCACGACCCGCGTCGACGAGGCGTTTATCGAGCGTGCGATCCCGGTACTCACGGAGGCCGTCGCGGAGATCTCCGCCGCCGCGAACGCGGCCTAGTCCCCCGCTTCGTGCTCCCGTACCCTTGACCGGGAAGGGGATTCGACCTATCCTTTCCATAGTTCAAGAAATTATTTCCGAATTATGGAATTTGAACGCCGCTGCTCAATGATGAGAGGTGACCATGTCGATCCACCCCACTCCCGCCTCGGATGATATCCAGCCGAAATACCTCCCGGCTGGCAACGATCCCGATTTCCATTTCCCCGTTCGCGCGCGCCGCCGCGCCGGATTCTGGCACACGCTCCGCGCGTTGTTCCTCCGGAGGCAGTAGCCCGCGCCACGGCCAGCCCCACCCGCACGCACCCACCGAGTGACGGCGCGGGGCAGCGCTGCCCCGTCCTCACGCAGACTGAGGAGATTCCCTCGTGAATGACAACGTTGTCACCGTCAACGGAACACGCCGTCCGCTGACCGGAACCTCACCCCACACCACCGCGCTCGATTGGCTCCGGAGCGCCGAGCTCACGGGCAGCAAAGAAGGATGCGCGGAGGGCGAGTGCGGCGCCTGTGCCATCCTCGTCGCGACGCCGAACGGCGACGGCGGGACCGAGCTGACCCCCGTCAACGCCTGCCTCGTACCGGTCTACGCGCTCGACGGACAGGAAATCACCACCGCCGAGGGGCTCGGCACCCCCGGGCGCCTCCATCCGGTCCAGGAAGAACTCGCAGCGGCGGGCGGTTCCCAGTGCGGCTACTGCACCCCGGGCTTTGCCTGCAGCATGGCGGGCGAGTACTACCGGCCCACCCGGACCCCCTCCGCCCCGAAGCCGGACGCGACGGAGCGCGTCACCGGCTGCGCCGCGCGGGACGCGGAGCACGGCCCCAACGGCTTCGATCTGCACGCGCTCAGCGGCAATCTGTGCCGGTGCACCGGCTACCGGCCGATCCGCGACGCCGCCTACGCACTCGGCGCGCCAGATGCGGCGGACCCGCTCCAGCAGCGCCTCGGCGCTCCCGCGCCCGCGGCCGCTCCGACGGACGTATCGCTCGACGGCGCGCGCTTCGTGCGCCCGCAGTCCCTCGCCGACGCGCTCGCGCTGATCCGCGACGAGCCGGACGCCCTGCTCGTCGCCGGCTCCACGGATTGGGGCGTCGAGGTCAACATTCGCGGCCGCCGCGCACCCCTCGTCGTGGCAATCGAACAGCTCGACGAGCTGCGCACGCTGACCGTGACCGACGAGGTCATAGAGATCGGCGCGGCGCTCCCGCTCACGACCGTCGAACGCCGCCTCGCGGGGCGGGTCCCGCTGCTCGCCCAGCTCTTCCCACAGTTCGCCTCCCGGCTCATCCGCAACCGCGGCACGTTCGGGGGAAACCTCGGAACCGGCTCGCCCATCGGCGATACCCCGCCAGCGCTCCTCGCGCTCGATGCCCGCATCGTGCTGGCGGCAGCGGACGGCGAGCGTGAGATTCCGCTGGCCGAGTACTTCACGGGATACCGGCAGACGGTCCGCCGCTCCGACGAACTCATCCGGTCGATCCGGATCCCGCTGCCGCTCGCCCGGGTGACCGCGTTCCACAAGATCGCGAAACGCCGCTTCGACGACATCTCGAGCGTCGCACTCGCCTTCGCGTTCGACGTTGACGGCGGGATCGTGACCCACGCTCGGATCGGTCTCGGCGGCGTCGCCGCGACGCCGCTCCGGGCGACGGACGCCGAGCGGGCGCTGCTCGGCGCCCCGTGGACCCCGGCCACCGTCACCGACGCCGCACAGATCCTCGCCGAATCAGGGACGCCGATGTCTGATCATCGAGCCAGCGCGGCGTACCGCGCCCGCATGATGGGTTCTGCGCTGCTGAAGTTCTACCACACGACCACAGCCGCATCCGAGGAGGTCTCAGCATGAGCACGCTCGCTGATCGCCCGGCGCTTCCCGTCGTCGGGATCCGGGTCCCGCACGAGAGCGCGCAGCTCCACGTCACGGGCACCGCGATGTACACCGATGACGTCGCGGCGCACACGCCCGGCGTGCTCACGGCGTGGCCGGTGCAATCGACACACGCGCACGCACACGTCCGCATCGACGTGTCGGGTGCCTACGACGTTCCGGGCGTCGTGCGCGTGCTCACCGCGGACGATGTCCCGGGCGTGAACGATGCCGGCGTCCACGAGGACGAGCCGCTCTTCCCGAGCGTCGCGCAATTCTTCGGCCACGCCCTCGTGTGGGTGCTCGGCGATTCAGAGGAAGCCGCGAGGCTGGGGGCCGAACGCGTCACCGTCGAGTACACGCCGCTGCCCTCGCTGATCACGGTGCGGGAAGCGCTCGAGGCCGGATCGTTTCAGGGGAACGAACGCACCGTCTCACGCGGGGATGCCGCCTCCGCGGTGCGCGACTCACCTCACGTGTTCGAGGGCGTCACCGAGTTTGGCGGCCAGGAGCATTTCTACCTTGAAACGCATGCGGCGCTCGCACTGCGGGATTCCGAGGGCCAGTATTTTGTGCAGAGTTCCTCGCAGCACCCCTCCGAAACGCAGGAGATCGTGGCCCACGTGCTCGGCATCACGGCAAGCGAGGTCACCGTGCAGTCCCTCCGCATGGGCGGCGGCTTCGGCGGCAAGGAGATGCAACCGCACGGCTTCGCCGCGATCGCCGCGCTGGGGGCCTCACTGACCGGCCGGGCCGTGCGGCTCAGGCTGAACCGCACCCAAGACCTCACCATGACCGGCAAACGCCACCCGTTCCACATCACCTGGAAGGCCGGTTTCGATGACGCCGGACACATCCTCGGCCTGGAGGCGGCCCTGACCTGCGATGGCGGGTGGAGCCTCGACCTGTCGGAGCCGGTACTTGCGCGGGCGCTCTGCCACGTCGATAACGCCTACTGGATCCCGAATCTGCTCGCGCACGGGCGCGTCGCTCGCACCAACAAGGCCTCAAACACCGCGTTCCGGGGGTTCGGCGGACCGCAGGGCGCGTTCCTCATCGAGGACATCCTGGGGCGCGTCGCCCCCCGCCTGGGCATCGACCCGCTCGAGCTGCGTGCACGAAACTTCTACCAACCGGGGCAGACGGCACCGTACGGCCAGGTCGTCAAGGATGCGGAGCGGCTGGACGACATTTGGACGCAGCTCCGCGCGGAGTCGGACCTCGATGCGCGGCGCGCGGAGATCGCAGCATTCAATGCCCGCAGCCCGCACGTCAAGCGGGCCCTCGCGATGACGCCGGTGAAGTTCGGGATCTCCTTCAATTTCGCCGCGTTCAACCAGGGCGGCGCGCTCGTGCACGTGTACAAAGACGGCTCGGTGCTCGTGAACCACGGCGGCACCGAAATGGGGCAGGGGCTCCACACCAAAATGCTCCAGGTGGCCGCAACCGCACTCGGACTCGGACTGCACCAGGTGCGCCTGGCCCCGACCCGCACGGACAAGGTACCGAACACCTCCGCGACCGCGGCATCCTCCGGTGCCGACCTCAACGGAGGCGCCGTCAAGAACGCCTGCGAACAGATCCGCGATCGTTTGGCCCGGGTGGCCAGCCGCATGCTGGACGTCGACGCCGAGGACGTCCGGTTCGGCGGCGGGTACGTGACCGCGCTCGGCAAGCCCACCCAGCGCTTCAGCTTCGCCGAGGTGGTCGGTTCCGCGTATCTCCAGCGCGTGCAACTCTTCGCCGCGGGCTACTACCGCACCGAAGGGATCCACTGGGATGCCCGGGTGATGCAGGGCTCACCCTTCAAGTACTACGCCTACGGCTGCTCCGCGACCGAGGTGGAGGTGGACGGGTTCACCGGGGCCACCCGCGTGCGCCGGGTCGACATCGTCCACGATGTGGGCGATTCCCTCTCCCCCATGCTCGACATCGGACAGATCGAGGGCGGATACGTGCAGGGCGTCGGCTGGTTGACCCTCGAGGAGCTGCGCTGGGACACGAGCGACGGCCCGACCCGCGGCCGCTTGGAGACGCAGTCCGCGTCGACCTACAAGCTGCCGAGCTTCTCCGAGATGCCGGAGGATTTCACCGTGCGCCTCTACGAGAACGCCCGGGAGACGGGGGCCGTGTACGGTTCCAAGGCGGTCGGGGAACCGCCGTTTCTGCTCGCGTTCAGTGCCCGCGAGGCGATCCGGGAGGCCGTTGCGGCCTTCGGTCCGGCCGGGCGCGCGGTGGAGTTGCCGTCGCCCGCGACCCCGGAGGCCGTGTACTGGGCGGTGCGCGCGGCGCAGCAGGGCCACGCAGACGGTGCCGATCCCCGGCTCGCCGCCGCCGGAGCGGAGTAACCGATGGATTGGATCGATGCGCTCCAGGAATTCCGGTCCCGACGCGAACCCGCCGTGATCGTGACGCTCGCCAGCGTGCGCGGGCACGCACCCCGAAACGGCGGGGCCAAGATGGTCGTCGGGGCCACGCGACTCGTCGGCACCGTCGGGGGCGGAAATCTCGAGGCGACCGCCATCGAGCGTGCACGCGCGATGCTCGAGTCCGGCACCGCCGAGCCCGATCTGCTGACCCTACGACTCACCGACAAGGCCACCGCGGAGTACGGGGTGCAGTGCTGCGGTGGAGAGGTGACCATCATGCTCGAACCGGCCCCGGTGGTGCCCGCGGTCGCGATATTCGGGGTCGGCCATGTAGGCCTCGAGCTCGCGCGCGTCCTCGCCCGCCACGACCTCGAACTCACCCTGATCGATTCCCGCGCAGAGATGCTCGATCCCGCGCGCCTCGGTGTGCCCGGAGCGGCGGGCATCCTGAGCGACGCGGTCGCTCGCGTGCGGGTGATCCACGCCCCGTTTCCCGAGGCCGCCCTCGCGGATCTCCCGCCGGGGACGCATGCGCTCGTGATGACGCACGATCACCATGAGGACCTCGCCGTGATCGACCAGACCCTGCGCACCCCGCACCTCGGGTCGATCGGGCTGATCGGCTCCCATTCGAAGTGGGCCCGGTTTCACCGCAAGCTCGCCAGCCTCGGGCACTCGGATGCCGATCTGCTGCGCGTGACGACCCCCATCGGCATCCCCGAGGTGCGCGGCAAGCAGCCCGCGGTGATCGCGGTGAGCGTCGCGGCGAGGCTGCTGCAGCTCATCGAGGCTGCGGCCCCCGTTGCGGTGGCGTCTCCCGAGCCGTCCGGACCCGGTGGCACTGCGGTGCCGGGGCGGGCACCGGGGCGGGCACCGGAGCCGGCACCGGAGCGCGCCCGGTGACCGCGGTCGCGCCGCGGACGGCGCTTGTCACCGGGGCCGGCAGCGGGATCGGCCGCGCCATCGCTCGTGCGTTGCTCGGCGACGGTTTCGCGGTCACGCTGGCGGGACGGCGAATCGATCAGTTGCGCGACACGAGCACGGATGTCCCGGGACACCCGGGCGCGCCGCATCCGCGGGCCCTCCTCTGCGCGGCCGACGTGACGGATCCCGCACAGGTCGAGCGCCTCTTCGCCGCGCACGTCGCGGAGTTCGGCCGCCTGGACGTGCTGGTGAACAACGCCGGCGTGTTTGGCCCCACCGCGGACGTCGGCGATCTCACGCTCGCCGAGTGGGAAGCGACGCTCGCCGTGAATGTCACCGGTGCCGTGCTCTGCGCCGGTGCGGCCTTTCGGCAGATGCGCGCGCAGGACCCCCAGGGCGGCCGGATCATCAACAACGGCTCCATCTCAGCGCAGACGCCGCGCCCCCGCTCGGTGGCCTACACGACGACGAAGCACGCGATCGCGGGACTCACGAAGTCCATCGAGCTCGACGGACGCGCGCACGGGATCACCGCCACCCAGCTCGATATCGGGAACGCACAGACGGGACTCCTTGACGCCCTCGTGGGGCCGGGGGCGTTGCAGGCGGACGGGTCACACCGACCCGAGCCCGCGTTCGATGTCGCCCACGTCGCCACAACGGTGCAGCACCTCGCCCGCCTGCCGCTCAGCGTGAGCGTGCCGCAGCTGACGCTCACCGCTGCCGGCATGCCGTTCATCGGCCGCGGCTAACCTCGCGGGGTCGTCGTGCTGCGGTCGTCGTGCTCGGGGCCGTCAGTACTCCGTCCGGGCGGAGTTCTGGTGCCACTCCGTGAACGGTTCGATGCGCTGGGCCGGCGGCAGCGATTCCTGCGCCACGGGCATCACCGCTCGGTCCTCGGGCCCGCCCTCGAAGTAGCGGTAGAACACCGCGTCGTCGAAGCCCGCGTCGGCCGCATCGTGCCGATCCGCCGCGAAGTACACCCGCTCGATGCGCGCCCAGAGTGAGGTCGCGAGGCACATCGGGCAGGGTTCGCAGCTGGTGTAGAGCACGGCACCCGTCAGGTCGAAGGTGCCCAGCCCCTGGCAGGCGTTCCGGATGGCGGTGACCTCGGCGTGGGCGGAGGGGTCGAGGTTCGCGGTAACGCGGTTGAGGCCCTCGAACACACGGCCGTCCGCTGCAACGACGATCGCACCGAAGGGCCCGCCCGCGTTGCGCACGTTCTCGGTCGCGATGCGGACAGCCCGCGCGAGGTACTCGGCCGGCGTGGGTGCGGGGGTCGAGGTCGCGTCCGGGAGGCCTGACGGAGTGGAACCGAGGTGATCCATAGTTGAGAGCTTCCTTGCGTTCAGCGCGGCATCCGTGAGCGGTCGTCGGTCGTGTGTGGGTCCGCGGTGATCTGCGAACGGCCGATCAGCCACCGCGGGCCGGAGCGCCCGCGCGGGGTGCCCAGAGACTAGCAGCGAACACTTCGCCCGTCCACACCATTCGGAATCTGACTTCCGCACCATGGGAGTATTCCGCTCGGATCCGCGGGCGAGGGGGCCCGGCGCCGAGCGGATCGCAGGCTCGGGTCACGCAACGACCCCAATTCACCACAGATAGAACATAGGCAGCATTTTGCTTTGGCACAGCTTGACCTATACTTCGCTCGATGTATCCGCCACCCTCCGCTGAGAAGGAACCTCGTATGCACCCCACTCCATCGCGCCGCTCCCGGCTCTCCCGTTCGCTCGCGTCATGCGCTGCGATCGCAATCCTGGCCTCAGGAATCGGCCTCACCACCGGTGCCGCGGCGCACGCCGAACTGCCCCGGTCCGGCCCCGCCGCGCACCAGATCGAGGGGCCCGTCGCGGACCCCGCAGATGCAGCCGACGCCGTTTCCGAGCCCACTTCGGAAGAGCAGGAAACCCCGGAAACGCCGGAACCGGGCGAAACGGTGCCGCCGACGCCCGGAGCGGGTGACGACACCTCGGTCGTGCCAGCCGCGCCCGAGGCCCCCGGCGAGCCCGACCCGAGTGCGGTGACGCCCCCGGCCGAGGAGTCCGTGGAGACTCCCGCTCCGGCACCCGAGCCGTCAGCCGAAACACCGCCGACTTCCTCCGCACCCTCGATCCGCACCCAGGAGCCTTCCGGCCCCGTCACGCATTCCGCCGGGAGCATCCCGGAGGTAGAGCCCAATGGATCGACCGCCCGCGCACAAGACCTCCCGTTGGGCACCCAGGTCAACGCGAAGTTCGGCCCTTCCGCGGACTGTGACAACTTCTCCGACTGCGATGTCTTCCGCATCAACGCTCCGAGCGCCGGCCGCCTCACGCTGGACCTGCGCTTCGCCAGCACCCTCGGAACCAATGCAGCCCTGCTCGTGACGATCACCAACGCCGCCGGCACGGTAACCCACAAGGCAGAACTCTCCTCCGCAGACTATTCGGGGGCCAAGCTCCGAAATACCTTCCTCTCCGTGAGTGCAGGCGTGAGCTACATCACCGTGAAGGCACGAGTCGAATCGTTCGGGGCTACTCCGGTCTGGCGCAATCAGCCCTACACTCTGGTCGCGCAGGTCGCGCCAGCACTCGTGGAACTCGAGCCCAACTCAAGCACCTCACGCGCAACCCCGCTCCCCCTCGGCCGCACCCTCACCGGGGCCACGCTGACCCCGGATTGCAGCAACAACTTTTCCGACTGCGACTTCTACCGCGTCACCGTCCCGAGCCGCACCAGCATGACCGTCGATTTTCGTGCGTCCTGCAAGATCGGCACCGCGCGGCCCTACGAAGTCGCCGTTCTCGACAATGCCGGGTCAACGGTTCGGAGCATCAAGCTCGGTGGGCCGGACTGCGCGGGTGCGCCGTTCGCCGTCACGCTCCCCGCGGGCAATGCGTACATCATGGTGGCTGCCCACGCAGACGCGCGGGGGAAGGCGATCAGTGGCGTCCCCTACACGCTCACGGCAAGCATGAAGGTCACCGCGTCAACCCCCACGATCTCGGGCGGCACATCGGTCGGGTCCACGCTCACGGCGAAGCCCGGGAAGTGGGGGCCGGGGACCATGAAGTTCGCGTACCAGTGGAAGCGCGACGGCACAGCAATCGCCCAGGCCACCGGGACCACGTACCGGCTCACGAAGTCCGATGTGGGCCGCAACATCACCGTCACGGTCACCGGGTCCCGGGAGGGCGTGGGCTCCGCGAGCCGCACGTCCGCGAAAAAGTTCATCCCGACCACGTTCATCGACGTGGGCCGCGGCCACAAGTTTTACACCGAGATCCAGTGGATGTACGACACGAAGCGCACCACCGGTATCCGGACCGCGAAGGGCCTCGCGTACCAGCCCAAGTCCGGGGTGACCCGCGAGGCGATGGCCGCGTTCCTGTTCCGTCAGGAGGCGAAGAAGGGGTACACCCCACCGAAGAAGTCCCCGTTCCGGGATGTTCCGACGAGCCATAAGTTCTACACGGAGATCGCCTGGATGTATGAGCAGGGCATCTCGACCGGCAGCAAGACGAGCGCGGGCCGAGAGTACCGCCCGAAGAGCGGAGTGAGCCGCGAGGCGATGGCGGCGTTCCTGTTCCGGCTCCGCGCACCCGAGTCGACCCCCGCACCGAAGGCCGCCCCGTTCGCGGACGTCGGCACGGGTCACAAGTTTGCGCGCGAAATCGCGTGGATGAAGAGCAGCAAGCTTTCCACCGGCTCGCAGATCGGCGGCCGGATCGTGTACCAGCCGGGCACCACCGTCTCGCGTGAGGCGATGGCGGCGTTCCTGTACCGCATGGACCGCTCCGTGCCGCCGAAGCGGTAGAGCAGCACTCCACGGTGAGGCTCACGGGCAGGTGGCGCAGTATCCGTGTGCGAGTCACGGGATTCGGGGCCACCGTGACCGTGCGGAATGACCGCAACCTCGTGATCTACGCGGGTGGGCGCGCCGTGTGGGACCGGGTCACCAAGGGCTAGGCCCCGCCACAGACGAGTGCCCCCGCCCGGAATCCCGGGCGGGGGCACGCGTCTGTGGCGCAGCTGGCTTAGCTGACGCCGAGCAGGTCGATGACGAAGATCAGGGTCTTGCCGGAGAGCGGGTGCCCACCCGAGGTGCCGTAGGCCTGCGCCGGGGGCACGATGAGCTTGCGGCGGCCGCCGACCTTCATGCCGGGGATGCCAACCTGCCACCCCTGGATGAGGGCGCGCAGCGGGAAGTTGATCGACTCGCCGCGGCTCCAGGACGAGTCGAACTCCTCGCCGGAGTCGTATTCGACGCCCAGGTAGTGCACGTCAACGGTGGAGCTCGCCAGAGCTTCCTCGCCGCTGCCCTCCACCACGTCGACGATCTGCAGCTCCGCCGGGGCGGGCCCGTCGGGGAATTCGATCTCGGGCTTCGTCATCGGTGTTTCAGTCATGCCCCCCATTCTCCACGATTCGCGGCACCGCACACCTCCGAGTTCGCTCAGAGGAAAGCTTCGGCGCGTCCCGACCGCCCGTATGCCCCACGCGCACCCCCGGGTTCGGATACCCTGGAGGGGTGAGATTCGCACACTTGTCCTCTGCCCCCACGTCTGCCCCAGAGCTCGTCGTTGTACAGGACGAGCGGTATCTCGAAGTTCGCACGCTCGGCGCGGAATACGCGACCCTGCAGCAGCTCATCGAGGCTGGCCCCGAGGCCACCGAACGGCTGCGCACCGCGGCTGCGGCCGCCCCGGCTGATGCCTGGCAGGAGCTCGCCGATGTCACCTACGCCCCCGCGGTCATCATGCCGCCGATCGTGCTGGCCGTCGGCCTGAACTACGATGAGCACGCCAGCGAGCTGAGCCTCGACAACGATTCGGGCCCCGTCCTCTTCTCGCTGTTCCCGAACTCGCTCGGCGCGCACCACGGCGAGGTGCCGATCCCCGTGCACATCAGCGAAGAGGTGGACTACGAGGGCGAGCTCGGCGTGATCATCGGCCGCCCGGCGAAGAACGTCACCCCGGAGGACGCCCTCGACTACGTCTACGGCTACACCACGATCAACGACATCACCGCGCGGAACGTGCAGTTCCAGGAGCCGCAGTGGTCGCGCTGCAAGTCGTTCGATGGCTTCACCCCGATCGGCCCCGTGGTGGTCACGGCCGATGAGATTCCCGATCCGCAGGCGCTCGCGATCACCACGGACGTGGATGGCCTGCGCGTGCAGGATTCGACGACCGGTTTCATGGTGCGCACCGTGGCCGAGCTGATCTCCTCGATTTCCCAGTCGCTGACGCTTCTCCCCGGCACGGTCATCTCGACAGGCTCCCCCGGCGGCGCGGGCCGCTCGCGCAAGCCGCCGCTGTACCTGGTGCCCGGCACCGAGGTGACGGTGACCATCGAGAACGTGGGCACGCTGACCTCGCACTGCGTGCAGGCGTAGTCGGGCGTGCGGGGGGGGCGCGTCCACGCGCCCCCGCACGCGGCACAACGACGAAGGGCCCGGCGAGAATATTCTCGCCGGGCCCTTCGTCGTGTGCGCTATTCGACGTCGGAGTCGGATCCCGCCTCGAGCTTCTGCGGCGCGCCCGGGACGATGTCGATCGTGCCCGTCTCGGGAGCGAGGCCCGCGAGCTTCTGCGGCTGCAGGATGTCGTCCAGCTGCGCCTGGTCCAGGAGACCCCGGGACACGACCAGCTCGGAGACCTTCGCGTTGGTGGCCAGCGCCTCCTTGGCGAGCTTCGACGCCTCGGCGTAGCCGATGACCGGCGCGAGGGCCGTGATGACGGTCACCGAGCGGGCGACCATGTCCTCGAGGCGGTCCTCGTTCGCGGTGATCCCGTCGACGCAGTTCACGCGCAGCGTCTGGCAGGCGCGCTCAAGCCACGTGATCGACTGGAACAGCGAGTGGGCGATGATCGGCTCGAACGCGTTCAGCTGCAGCTGGCCCGCTTCGACGGCCATGGACACCGTGACGTCCGATCCGGCGACCGCGTACGCGACCTGCGAGACGGCCTCGGGGATCACGGGGTTGACCTTGCCCGGCATGATCGAGGAGCCGGCCTGGCGCGCGGGGAGATTGATCTCGCCGAGACCCGCCTGCGGACCCGAGGACAGAAGACGCAGGTCGTTCGAGATCTTCGAGAGCTTCAGCGCGCTGCGCTTCAGCGCCCCCGAGAACGTCACGAACACGCCCGTGTCGCTCGTGGACTCGACGAGGTCGCCCGCGGTCTCGAGGTTCAGCTCGGTGATGTCGCGCAGGTGGCGGATCACCGCTTCCTTGTAGCCCTTGGGCGCGTTGATGCCGGTGCCGATCGCGGTGGCACCCATGTTGACCTCGCCGAGCAGCGAGACGGCCTCCTGGAGGCGCTCGATGTCTTCGCGCAGCGTCACGGCGAAGGCGTTGAATTCCTGGCCGAGGGTCATCGGCACGGCGTCCTGCAGCTGCGTGCGACCGACCTTGATGATGTGCGAGAACTCGCGGCCCTTGGCGGCGAACGACTCCGAGAGCAGGCGCAGCTCTTCGAGCAGGCTGCCCAGCGAGAACGCGAGCGCGATCTTGATCGCGGTCGGGTAGGTGTCGTTCGTCGACTGGCTGTGGTTCGTGTGATCGTTCGGGTTGATGAACCCGTAGTCGCCCTTGGGGTGGCCCGCCAGCTCCAGCGCGCGGTTCGTGATGACCTCGTTCGCGTTCATGTTGCTCGAGGTGCCCGCACCCCCCTGCACGACGCCGACCACGAACTGGTCGTGCAGCATGCCGGTCTTGATCTCTTCGCAGGCCCGGTCGATCAGCGTGGCGCGCTGCTCGTCGAGCGCACCGATCTCGAGGTTGGCGCGCGCGGCGGCCTGCTTGACGCAGGCGAACGCGCGAATAAAGTCGGGGTACACCGAGATGGGTCGGCGCGCGATCGGGAAGTTCTCGTGCGCACGGGCGGTGTGCACGCCCCAGTATGCGGATGCGGGAACCTCGACGCTGCCGAGCGAATCCGTTTCAGTGCGAGTCTGGGCGGACAGGAAGTCACTCACCGGTTATCTTGCTCCAGTTTTGGAAGGGGTGCGGACCAGCCGCTGGGACGCACCCAGCCTACCCCGCAACGGGGCGCGGAGCCACTTAGCGGCCCCGCCGTGTGGAGGGGTCCTGATCCTCGTCTTCATCAGGACCAAGCGGGGGCGCGTCCGGTCCCTCGACGCGCGGGATCATGCCCGTGGGGACCTCCTGCGGGGCGGACTCCCCCACGGGTTCCGGTTCGCGTCCCAGCACGGCGATGGGCGCGGTCAGCGTTTCCGACTGGCGCGCCCGGTCGTCCCCGAGGCCAGGCCGGCCTGCGTGGGTGACCCGCCACCTCCCGCCGGCGCGGTGAAACCTGAGCTGGCGCTCCGTGAGCAGCCAGGTCATGCCCACTCCGAACGCGACGAGCGAGGCGGCGGCGCTGATGAACAGCGTCGATCGTGCACCGAGCGCGTTTGCCGCGGCCCCCACCAGGGGTGCCCCGATCGGGGTTCCGCCCATCAGGATCGCCATGTACAGCGCGAGTACCCGGCCGCGGACGGCCGGGTCCGCCGTCGTCTGCACAAATCCGTTCGCGGTCGTGAGCATGGTGGAGATCGCGAGCCCGAGGAACACGAGCATCGCGGCGAAGGTCCAGAAGGTCGGCATCACCGCGGCGATGAGGCTGACCACGCCGATCCCGCCGACCGCGATGATCACGACGCGCATCCGCGCCGCGGGCCGCCGGGCCGAGAGCAGCGCCCCGGACAGCGAGCCGATCGCCAGGATCGAGGACAGGAGTCCGTAGTCGCCAGCGCCGCGACCGAATTCGACGGCCATCGTCGAGGACATCACCGGGAAGTTCATGCTGAACGCGCCGACGAGGAACACGATCACAAAGATCACCAGCAGGTCATGCCGCTGCTGCACATACCGGAACCCCGCGAGGAGCTGGGTGAGCTGCCCCTCCCGCGGCCCGCTCGAGACCGGGGCGACGCGGCGGGTGGTGATGAGCAGCAGCGCCCCGATCACCGCGAGGAAGGAGACGCCGTTGATGATGAACACCCAGCCCGAGCCGACCACCGCGATCAGCACGCCCGCCACGGCGGGACCGATCAGGCGGGCGGAGTTGAAGGACGCGGAGTTCAGGGCGACGGCGTTCGACAGCTGTTCGGTCCCGACAAGGTCGGAGACGAAGGCCTGGCGCGAGGTCGTGTCGAAGGCGTTCACGATGCCGAGCGCGAGGGCGAAGCCGTACAGGTGCCAGATCTCCGCGGCACCGAACACGAGCAGGGTGCCGAGCCCGAATGCCAAGAGCATCAGCAGCGACTGGGTCACGAGCAACACTTTGCGCCGGTCGAAACGATCCGCCACCGCCCCGCTGAAGGGGACGAGCAGCAGCTGCGGACCGAACTGCAGCGCCATCGTCGTCCCGACCGCGGCCGCGTTGTTCGCGGTGAGTTCGGTCAGCACCACCCAGTTCTGCGTGGTGGCCTGCATCCACGCGCCAATGTTCGAGACGAGCGCCCCGACGAACCAGATGCGGTAATTGCGCACGGACAGGGAGCGGAACATGTTCGACACGGGTGCGGGCAACCTCCTTCGGCTGCCTCCACCCTACTCGTGTGCGGCGACTAGAACTTGTCCCCCATGTCGAGCAGGCGGCGGATCCGATCCGGAATGGGCGGGTGCGTCGCGAACAGGCGCTGCATCATGCCGGGCTTCAGCGGATCCGCGATCCACAGGTGCGCCATGCTGGACTGTTGCTTCTGCAGCGGCTGGCCATACGTCGACAGCTTGTGCAGCGCGCTCGCGAGCGCCTCCGGGTGCCGCGTCGTGAGCGCACCCGTCGCATCGGCGAGGTATTCGCGCTGGCGGGACACCGCGAGCTGCACCAGGCTCGCCACGAGCGGGGCCACGAGCATCGCGACGAGGCCGAAGATCATGACGACCGGGTTGCCGTTGTTGTTATTGCGGCCGAAGAACGCCATGCGCACGAGCATGTCCGCGATCATCCCGACCGCGACGACCAGGCCGTACACGATCATCGAGACGCGGATGTCGTAGTTGCGTACGTGTCCGAGCTCGTGCGCCATCACGCCCTCAAGCTCCGAGTCCGTCATGAGATCGAGCAGCCCGGTGGTCGCGGCGACCATCGCGTGTTCGGGATCACGCCCCGTCGCAAACGCGTTGGGGGCGGGATCGTGCACGATGTAGACCTCGGGCATCGGCGTGCCCGTCGTGATCGCAAGGTTCTCCACGATCCGGTACAGGCGCGGATTGTCAGCCTCGGTGATGCGCTGCGCGCCACTCATCGCAATGGCCTGCCGGCCGGCCATAAAGTACTGGATCAGGGCGTAGCCGAGCGATACCACCATGACGGTGATGACAATCCCGGGCGATTGGTAGATTGCCGAGGCCAACCACCCGAGTCCACCGACGATGCCGATGAACAGCAGGACAATGAGGAAGCTATTGACCTTGTTGCGTCGTATGGCGCGGTACACGGTCCTCCGAGCTTAGAACTGGATGCGGGGCGGCTCGGAGATCGCGGCGACGTCCGACACCTCGAAGAAGTCGCGCTCCGTGAAGCCCATCCCGCGGGCGAAGATGGTGTTGGGGAACACCTGAATCTTGGTGTTGTACTCCCGCACCCCACCGTTGAAGAACCGGCGCGATGCCTGGATCTTGTTTTCCGTGTCCACGAGTTCGCTCTGCAGCTGCAGGAAGTTCTGGCTCGCCTGGAGCTGCGGGTACGCCTCCGCCACGGCGAAGATGCTCTTCAGCGCGGACTGCATGTGGTTCTCTGCGAGCGAGGCCTCTGCCGGTCCCTGGGCGGAAATGGTCTCCGCGCGCGCCTTGGTGACCGAGTCGAACACGCTCTTCTCGTGCGCCGCGTACCCCTTGACCGTCTCGATCAGCGAGGGGATCAGATCGGCCCGGCGCTTGAGCTGCACCGTGATGTCACTCCACGCCTCATCGACTCGGACGCGCAGCGTCACCAGAGAGTTGTACGTCGCCCAGACGTACACACCAAGAATCACGAGGACGCCGACGACAATCAGCGTGGCAATCAATCCACCAGACATATGTGCATCCTATCCAGCATTTCCATGAATCCGCTGAGATCGGTGGATCCGTGGCTTCGGGCCTGCGGCACCGCGCGTTCGGTGCCGCACGGGTCACTCCCCGAGCACCCGATCCAGATACGGATTCGTGAAGACTCGCGCCGGATCCAGCTCCGCGCGAACGGCCGCGAACCGTTCGAACTCTGGGTAGCGCTCCCGCAGCGCGTCCGCGTCGAGCGTGTGCATCTTGCCCCAGTGCGGTCGGCCACCGTGCGCGGCGAGGATCGCTTCGGCGTCCCGGAAATACCCGAGGTCCCGGTCGCGGTGGTAGCGGTGCACGGCGATGTATCCCGAGTCGCGGCCGTGCGCGGTGGAGAGTAGCAGCTCGTCGCCGCCCGCGGCGCGCACCTCGATCGGGAACGAGACGCGGTAGCGACGCCGCTCGATCATGGCGCGGAGCTCTCGCATCGTGTCCGCGACCTCCGCGAGGGGCACCGCGTACTCCATCTCGCGAAAGTGGACGCGCCGGTGCGTGACGAACACCCGGTGTGACTCGTCGATGTAGCGGCGTCGGCTCGACAGCGTCTCCACGAATCGGTTGATTGCGGGGGTGGTGCGCGGGGCAAACGCGCCGAGGTTCACGCACGCCCCGAACGCGAGGTTGTTCGCGAGTTCTTCGTCGACGAAGCGGGAGAGTTTCCCGAGCGGGGCACGCTCATGATCCAGCGGGAGCCGGGTGTTGGTCTTCGTGCGCACCGTATCCGTGTGCGGGAACCAGAAGAACTCGAAGTGGTCGGCGGCGCGGGAACGATCCTCGAACTCGGCGAGCACGAGGTCGAGCTGGTCCGGCGCTTCGTCGGCCTGCAGCAGGAACCGCGGCACGCACTGCAGGGTGACTTCGGTGACGATCCCCAGCGCCCCGAGACCGAGCGCCGCGGCGGGCAGGAGCTCCGCGTGGTGCGCCTCGTCGATCCGGATCGTGCGCCCCGTCCCGGTCACCAGCTCCACCCCGACAATGCCGGTCGCGATGCCGCCGAAGCCGAGACCCGTGCCGTGCGTCCCGGTCTGGGTGGCACCGGTGATGGACTGCCGATCGATATCGCCCATGTTCGGCAGCGCGAGGCCGAGCGGGCCGAGGATCGCGGGGAGCTCCCACAGGCGCGTCCCGCCGCGGAGGGTCACCCGCCCGCGGGCCGGGTCCGCGGAGACCAGGCCACGCATCCGGTCCATGCTGAGCTGCACGCCGTCGGTCGCCGCGATCCCGGTGAAACTGTGTGAGGCACCGATGGCCTTCACGGTGTGCCCGGTCTCCGCGGCACGCTGCACCGCGAGCGCCACCTGTTCCGTCGAGCGCGGGGCCAGCACCAGCGCCGGATCTGACGACTCTGTGCGCGCCCAGTTGTGCCAGCGCGGCGGCATGGCTCGGCGCGATCCTCGTTCGCTCACAGGAAGCATTTCCCCTCACCTCGGTAGCTCAGCACGGGATCCCCCGCGGTTCCATCGGCCCCCACGGGCACCAGCTCAGTGGTGTGCTCCAGCGGTTCTCCCGCCTTCGTGTGGCGCAGCCACACCCGGTCGCCCACGTGCAACGCTCGGGCCGTCGCCCCGCGCACCGGGGTCTGCACCTCCCCCGCGCCCTCGCGCGCCTCGTAGCTGAGCCCCGCGGGCCACACGGGTCGGGGCAGCCGATCCGGCGCGGCGGGCCCCGAGGCGATCCAGCCGCCCCCGAGCAACGTCGCCCGATCCGGCGTCGGTTTCCGCACCACGTCCAGGGCGAAGGCCAGCGCCGGCGCGACCGTGAACGCGCGGTAGCCGTCGAACAGGTGCGGGCCGTAGAGCCCGCTGCCCGCGGCGACCTCCGTGATCGCGGCTTCCGCGGCGGTCCGCTCGATCGACCCGGTCCCGCCGCCGTTCACGAACTCCAACTCGGCAACGTCCCGCACCGCCGCCACCGCGGCCCCACGCCGCTCCGCGAGCTCCGCGCCGCTCACCCGCTGCATGGTCCGCAGCAGCGCCGCCTCGGCGGGGTTCGCCGCGCGATCCCCCACCCCGGCGATCTGGGCTTCGTACGCCATCACCCCGACCAGCCGGAACCCCGGCCGCGCCACCACGCGGCGGGCGAGATCTCGCAGCTGCTCAGGGGTGTGGATCGGAGAGCGACGCACGCCGACGTGCCCGAGCGCTCGGCTCCGCCACGAGGCGTCGAAGTCCAGGCACACGCGAATATGCGCGCGAGATCCCGGCGCGACCGCGGCGTCGATGAGGTCGAGCTGTTCCTCGCTGTCCACCATCACCGTGACGCGGGCGGCGAGCTCCGCTGACTCCCCCAGCCGGCGCAGCCCGCTCCGGTCCGCGCTCGGGTACGCCACCACCACGTCGTCGATCGTCTCGGCCAGCCACAGCGCCTCGGCCACGGTGTAGGCGAGCACGCCCCGAAACCCGGGGAGCGCGAGCACCGCCTCGAGCACGGCGCGGGAGCGCACCGATTTGCTCGCCACGCGGATCGGGATCCCGCCCGCGCGGCGCCGTAGATCGTCAGCGTTGCGACGGAGCGCCGGCACGCTCAACGCGACCACCGGCGCCGGCCGATCCCGCGTCGCGGCATCGATTCCGGCCCAGTACCGATTCGGGTCGCCCCACGGGGCCCGTCCGGCGGCCGCGACGGTGTCGGCCCCGGTCACATCGAAAGTCATACCCGCAGTGTATGCCGCAGCCGTTCCTGAGACGGCACACACGCGCGGGCGCTGCGCGCCGCGAAACGCCCCCGCGCGCTATGACGCGTCGCGGAGCGCAGCGTCGACCTCGGCTTGCCAGGCTCGCCGTGCCGCCGCGCGCCGGGCGCGCCACGCCCGGACCCGAAGCCAGAGCCCGAGCACCACGGCCCCGAGCACGAGCAGCAGGAGCAGGATCTTCGCAAACGTCACGCGTGCAGCCTAGCGGCTTCGGGCCGGGCCGCACGCACCCCGCCTCTACCGGGGGCCACGAGTCGATACCAGACTGTGATGTCCGGGGCTCCGCTGCGGCACATCGAGCCCACCAGGGCGGTCGAGCGCGACGTCCCCGGCACCCGCGGCACCGCTCGGCGGTCCCCACGGTTGACCCGGGACACCGGCACCGCATACCGTGGCACCGGGGGGCCACGCTAGTGAAAGGCCGCAGAGTTGCTGCACCTATCTCGCACCCGACCATCGTCCATATTTCCCGCGGCCGCAGCCGTCCTCGCGCTCGCTGCCGGGCTCATCGGCTGCTCCACGACCGCGTCTGACACGGCAGATGCGGGCCCGGAACCCGACACCTCGGGGCTCGCCGACTCCTACACCGTCGCCACCGACAACTCGTTTGTCCCGTTCGCGTTCGACCGTGACGGCGCACACGTCGGATTCGACGTCGACCTCATCACCGCGATCGCCGAAGAGGTCGGGTTCGAGATGCGACTCGAGACCACGAACTTCGACGGCATCATCCCCGGCCTGCAAACCGGGGCGTTCGACCTCGCCATCGCCGGCATCACGATCACCGAGGAGCGCCGCGCCACGGTCGACTTCTCTGACCCGTACTACCGTTCCGGCATCATCGTGGGCGTGCCCGTCGCGTCGACGGACATCCTCGGCGTCGCGGATCTCGCCGGGCGCACCGTCTCAACTCGGCTCGGCTCGGCTCCGCTCGAATACCTCACGGAGCACGTCCCGACCGCCACCCCGCTCCCCTATGAGCAGCTCGACCAGGTGTATCTCGCCGTCGAGGGCGGCACCGCCGACGCGGTGCTCTACGACGCCCCGAACGTCGAGTACTACATCAGCACGCAGGGTTCCGGCAAGCTGAAGACCGTGGGCGACCTGCTCGAAGCGCAGGAGTACGGCATCGCGGTGTCCCAGGGCAACGAGGACCTCCTCGCGGCCGTCAACGAAGCGCTCGCAACCCTCATCGCGGACGGCCGCTACGCCGAGATCTCCGAGACCTGGTTCGGTGAGGTGCCGCCGTGGCTCGACGAGCTCGGGACGCTCGAGTGATCGCGGGCGCACCCGGCCGGGCGGGCGCACCAGCGCCCCCGCCCGGCCACCCCGGCGAGGAGTCGCATGCACGCGTTCGCACGATTTGATTGGGCCGGGGTCGTCCAGTTCCTCCCCGCGCTCGCGACCGGACTCGGCTACACCCTGCTCGTGTCCGTGGTCGGGCTCGCGATCGGTTTCACCCTCGGCGCGGTTGCCGGGCTCGGGCGACTGAGCCGGATCCGGCCGGTCGCCTGGCTCAGTATCGCGTACATTGAGGTGTTCCGGGGCACCCCCGTGCTCGTGCAAGCGATCTGGATCTACTTCGCGCTGCCCCTGCTCATCGGGTACACCTTCCCGTCCCTCGTGGCAGGCATCATCGTGATCGGCCTGAACTCCGGGGCCTACATCGCGGAGATCGTGCGCGGTGCCGTGCAGTCGATCTCTCGCGGCCAGACCGAGGCCGGGCGCTCGCTCGGCATGTCCCGCGGACAGACCGCGCGGCACGTCGTCTGGCCGCAAGCATTCCGCCGCATGATCCCGCCGCTCGGCAACCAGTTCATCATCAGCATCAAGGACACGTCGCTGCTCTCGGTGATCCTCGTCCCCGAGCTCATCTTCCAGGGCCGCCTGATCGCCGCCAGCCACTTCAACGCGGTCGAGATCTACACGACCGTCGCGGCCTTCTACCTCGTGATCACGCTGACCCTGTCCCGGCTCCTCACCGTGATCGAACGCAGAATGGACCACCCATGATCCCCATCATCGAGACGCGGGGGCTCCGCAAATCCTTTGGCTCCGCGGACGTGCTCCGCGGCATCGACCTCGCCGTCGCGCCCTCCGAGGTGGTGTGCGTGATCGGCCCCTCCGGCTCGGGGAAGAGTACCCTGCTGCGGTGCCTGAACCGGCTCGAACGCGCGACTGCGGGGACCGTGACGGTGGACGGGACGGAGCTGACCGCGCCGCGGGTGGACCTGGACGCCGTGCGCACCGAGATCGGCATGGTGTTTCAGCAGTTCAATCTCTTCCCACACCGCACCGCGATCCAGAACGTCGCGCTCGCCCCCCGCGTGGTGCGCCGGATCGGGCGGGCCGCCGCCCTAGATCGCGCGCGGTCGCTCCTCGCCAAGGTGGGGCTGGCCGAGCGGGCCGACGCGTACCCGGCGGCCCTCTCGGGTGGGCAGCAGCAGCGCGTCGCCATCGCCCGCGCGCTCGCGATGGAACCGAAGATCCTGCTGTTCGACGAGCCCACCTCCGCGCTCGACCCGGAGCTCGTGGGCGAGGTTCTCGAGGTCATGCAGAACCTCGCGGAGGAGGGAATGACCATGGTCGTGGTCACCCACGAGATGGGCTTCGCCCGCCGCGTCGCCGACCGGGTCCTGTTTATGGACGACGGCGTCATCGTCGAGTCCGGCCCCCCGGAACGGGTATTCGAGGCGCCCGAGCGTGAGCGCACCCGCGATTTCCTGCGCCAGGTGACCGGCTAGCGCGCCCGCGGGCGCGGCTCTCGGTGCTTCGAGTGTGGGAGTATGGTCCGCAGCCCCCCATAGCCCAACCGGCAGAGGCAGTCGACTTAAAATCGATTCAGTCTGGGTTCGAATCCCAGTGGGGGGACGCTGTATTCCTGGTGACGCGCCCGTTCAGGAGAGCCAGCCTGCGACAACGTGCCGTCACGTCGGCGTTTATTCGGCGTTCCGGCTCCCGCTTTCGCGGCGGAGCCGCCAGTTGTGCACGCCGATCACCCCCACCATGACCCCGACGGCGAGGGCGTAGAGCACGATCGGCCAGTACCGTTGTCCCGCCGCCATGAACATGCCGCTGAAGATCACGCAGCCGCTCCCCGCGGCGAGCCACCAGGTGTACGCGGCGGGCACGTGCGCCGCCCGTCGCCACATCGATACCCGCTGTCCTCGGTTTGCGCGGACCAGGAGGACCGCAGATCCCGCGGCGAGCAAACTTCCGAGGCCCGCGAGGATCCAGCCGATCACGTGCATACCGTCCAGCCCAGCAGGCCAGCAGGTGCCTGTCAAGCGGTGTCCGGTGGAAAAGAGTAAGCCCCGTCGTTGGGCAGAACGACGGGGCTTACGGACTGTGAGGCGCCTGAGCGGCGCCGGGCGCTACGCGCTCAGGCGTGCGCGGAGACCCGCGAGCTGCTCCTGCAGTGCCGCGGGGATCCGGTCACCGAACTGGGCGAAGAACTCCTCGGTCAGGTCGGCCTCGGCGAGCCACGAACTCGGATCGATCGCGAAGAGTTCGGCAAGGTCGGCCTCGGGGACTTCGATCCCGTCGAGGTTGAGCTCGCCCTCGGCGGGAACGGTGCCGATCGCGGTCTCGCGGCCGGTGACCTCGCCCTGAACGCTGCGGATCACCCAGTCGATGACGCGGGAGTTCTCGCCGAATCCGGGCCACAGGAAGCGGCCGTCGTCGCCCTTGCGGAACCAGTTGACCTGGAAGATCTTCGGCGCGTTGTCGCCGAGCGTCTTGCCCATCTCGAGCCAGTGGCCCCAGTAGTCGGCCATGTTGTAGCCGCAGAACGGGAGCATTGCGAACGGGTCGCGGCGCAGTTCACCCACGGTGCCCTCCTGCGCGGCCGTCTTCTCCGAGGAGATCGTGGCACCGACGAACACGCCGTGATCCCACGACAGCGACTGCGCGACAAGCGGCACGTTGGTCGCGCGGCGGCCACCGAACAGGATCGCGTCGAGCGGCACGCCGTCCTGCTCGTACCAGTCCTGCGCGAGGGTCGGGGTCTGCTGGATCGGCACCGTGAACCGGGAGTTCGGGTGCGCGGCGACGCGGCCCGACTCCGGGGTCCACTCGTTGCCCTGCCAGTCGATCAGGTGCTCGGGGACCTCGTCGGTCTTGCCCTCCCACCACACGTCGCCATCGTCGGTCAGCGCCACGTTCGTGTAGATCGTGTTGCCCCAGAGGGTCTCCATGGCGACCGGGTTCGTCGACTCGCCCGTGCCCGGTGCCACGCCGAAGAAGCCGGCCTCGGGGTTGATCGCGTACAGACGCCCGTCGGTGCCGGGGCGAAGCCAGGCGATGTCGTCGCCGATGGTCTCGACCTTCCACCCCGGGATGGTGGGCTGGAGCATCGCGAGGTTCGTCTTGCCGCAGGCCGAGGGGAACGCGGCAGAGATGTGGTACGCCGTATTCGTGTTGGTGTCCGTGAGCTTCAGGAGCAGCATGTGCTCGGCGAGCCAGCCCTCGTTCTTGCCCATGACGCTCGCAATACGCAGCGCGAAGCACTTCTTCGAGAGCAGCGCGTTGCCGCCGTATCCGGAACCGAACGACCACACCTCGAGCGTGTCCGGGAAGTGCGTGATGTACTTCGTGTCGTTGCAGGGCCACGCGTCATCGTCCTGGCCGGCCTCGAGCGGAGCACCAACGGAGTGGACGGTGCGCACCCACTCGCTGCCGGGCGTAATGCCGTCGAGGGCGGTCTGGCCCATGCGGGTCATGATGCGCATGTTGAGCACCGCGTAGGGCGAATCGGTGATCTCGATGCCGAGCTGCGTGATCGCGCCGCCCACCGGGCCCATCGAGAACGGCACGACGTACATGGTCCGGCCGCGCATGACGCCGTCGAACAGCGGCATGAGCTCGGCCTTCATCGCGTCCGGGGCCACCCAGTTGTTCGTGGGGCCGGCGTCCGCTTCGTCCTCGGAGCAGATGAAGGTGCGGTCCTCGACGCGCGCCACATCGGCCGGGTGCGAGCGGGCCAGGAAACTCCCGGGGCGCAGATCCTTGTTGAGCGGGATCAGGGTCCCCGCCTCAACCATCTCGGAGGTGATGCGGTTCCACTCGTCCTGGGAACCGGTGCACCACACCACGGCGTCCGGCTTCGTGAGCTCCGCGACCTCGGTCACCCACTGCAGGATTTCCGGATTGGTCGTGGTGGCTTCCGCGGCTACGAGGTCAGAAATCGACTGCGCGGCCTCGACGGTCTGGCTGATGCCCATGCGTGCTCCTCAGGATCACTCTGGTGAAGAATCGGTGACATCTCCATTCTGGAGAACAAATTCACCCCAAGTTTACCAAACCCACTGTAAATTTTCGGGATTTTTGCCGTATTGTCAAGTTATGGCTCCGAACAGCACTTCTCCCGCCGCCGAGGCCGATCTCGATCGCTTGGTCCTCGGCAAGCGGCTCCGACACTTCCGCACCCGCGCGGGTTTGACCCTCGAACAGCTGGGCGAGCGCGTCGGCGTGGTCGCCAGCCAGCTCTCCCTGATCGAGAACGGCCGCCGCGAACCGAAGCTCACCCTGCTCCAGGCGCTCGGGCGTGAGTTCGGCGTCGATCCTGCCGAGTTCCTCACCGGCGAGGCACCCGACCACCGCAGCTCGCTCGAAATCGAACTCGAGCGCGCCCAGAACGCCCCCGGCTATCAGCGCCTCGGACTCCCCCACGTCCGCACCCCGCGCACGCTTGGGGACGAAGCCCTGGAATCGCTGGTCGGACTGCACCGCGAGCTCGCCCGTCGATCCCGGGCCGCGGCCACCACCTCGGAGGAGGCCCGCCGCGTCAACACCGCCATCCGCATGAAGATGCGCGAGCACGACAACTGGCTCCCCGACATCGAGCTTGTCGCATCCGATCTGATGCGCAGGATCGGGCACGGAGCGGGGGCCGTCACGCACCGCCAGGTCGCCATGCTCGCCGAGCTCCTCGGCTTCACACTGATCTTCGTGGACGACCTCCCCTCCAACACGCGGAGCATCACCGACCTCGAGAATGGCCGGATCTACCTGCCGCCCGCATCGATTCCCGGCGGTCACGGCCTGCGTTCTCTCGCCCTCCAGGCCATGGCGCACCGCGTCCTCGGCCACGCCGAGCCGGCAAGTTATGCAGAATTTCTCGAGCAGCGGCTGCAGATCAACTACTTTGCGGCGGCCTGCCTGATCCCGGAGGCGAAGGCCGTCGACTTCCTCCAGCAGGCGAAGCGCAACCGCAATCTCGCGATCGAAGACTTCCGTGACGCCTTCGGGGTCACGCACGAGGCCGCGGCCCACCGCTTCACGAATATCGCCACCCGGCACCTCGACCTCCGCGTCCACCACTACCGCGCCGACGGTGCCGGTTCCCTCGTGCGCGGCTACGAGAACGACAACCTGCCGTTCCCGAGCGACGACTCCGGCTCCATCGAGGGCGAGGTGCTCTGCCACAAGTGGGGTGGGCGCACGGCGTTCGACCGCACCAACCGCACCAGCGAGTTCTACCAGTACACCGACACTCCGAACGGCACGTTCTGGACCAGCGTGCAGACCGGCGACGCCGAGCACGGGCCGTTCGCGATCGCCTGTGGCGTGGCGTTCGACGATGCGAAGTGGTTCCGCGGCCGCGACACCACGGAGCGGATGGTGTCCACCTGTCCGGATCCCACCTGCTGCCGCACCCCGGCCCCGGGACTGCTGTCGCGGTGGGAGGGGAAGGCCTGGCCCAGTGCCCGGATGCACGCGCACGTGCTCGCTCCGCTCCCCTCCGGCACCTTCCCCGGTGTCGATGACACCGAGATGTACCAGTTCCTCAGCAAGCACGCACCCGAGGCGTAACCAGAGAACGCCCCGGCAGCGCAGGCTGCCGGGGCGTTCTGAGGGTCACCCGAGTGGTTACTCGGCTGCGGGCTTCGGCCGCGAGGCGAACTCCTCGAAGATCGCCCGGGGCTGCTGCGTCGCCTCAATGTTGACGATGTCGCGGCCCAGGAAGAAGTGGCCCACCCAGCCACCGAACACGCGCCACTTGCGCTCCCACGTGGGGATCGCGAGGCCGTGGTAGAAGCGGTGTGCGAGCCACGCAATGTAGCCGCGCATGGCGAACTTGCCCGACTGGAACACGCCCGTGTTCATGCCGAGGCCGGCAACGGCACCCTGGTTCTTGTGGTTGTACTCGGCAACGCCCTCGCCGCGCAGCGACGCCGCGATGTTCTTCGCGAGCAGACGGCCCTGGCGCACCGCGTGCTGTGCGTTCGGCACGCAGAAGCCGCCGGGGCCGGGGGTCGACGAAATGTCGGGGGTCTGCGAGGTGTCGCCTGCGGTCCAGGCCCCTTCAACGACGTCGCCGTCCTCGGTGGTGACCTGCAGCGTCGGGCTACCGATCACGTGGCCGCGGGGACCGATCGGGAGGTCCGTGCCGCGCAGGAACGGACGGGGCATGACGCCCGCGGTCCACACGATGAGGTCGGACTCGTAGTTCTCGCCCGTCGACAGCTCGATCTTGCCATCGACCGCGGAGGAGAGCTGCGTGTCGAGGTGGATGTTCACGCCGCGACGGGTCTGGTCCTTGACCACCCAATCGGCGGTCTCCTGCGAGACCTCCGGCATGATCCGCCCCATCGCCTCGACGAGGTGGAACTTCGTCTCGTCGAAGGTGATCTCCGGGTAGCGACGCAGCAGGCTGGTCGCGAAGGAGCGAAGCTCCGAGATCGTCTCGATGCCGGCGAAGCCGCCACCGACGACCGTGATCGTCAGGAGGCGTGCGCGCTCAGCCGAACCGGCGGGCAGCGACGCGGCGCGCTCGAAGTTGCCGACGATGCGGTCACGCACGGCAACCGCCTCTTCGATCGTCTTCATGCCGATCGCGTTATCGGCGATGCCGGCGATCGGGAAGGTGCGAGACACCGAGCCGGTGGTGACGACGATCTGGTCGTAGGCGAACTCGTACGCTTCGCCCTCGTTCGGCGTGATGGTCGCCGTCTTGGTGGCGTGCGAGATGCCCGTGACCTTGCCCGCAACGTTTGCGGTGCGCTTCAGGTGGCGACGACGCGCGACCACCGCGTGGCGGGGCTCGATCGAGCCTGCAGCCACCTCAGGGAGGAACGGCAGGTACGCGAGGTACGGCAGCGGATCGACGATCGTGACTTCGGCCTCACCAGCGCGGAGAAGCTTCTCGAGCTTCCATGCGGTGTAGAAGCCGGCGTAGCCACCGCCAACGATCAGAATCTTCTTCGCCACTGGGCGGTCTCCTTGATGCTCTGTGCGGGAACTGTCCGAATTCCGGACACGACGGATGGGCACACGGGTGCCCCTGCCGTTCAGTCTACCGCGCATTCCGGCAGTCCCCAGCCACTTCGACGGGAAATCCTCGAAAAACAGTGGAATCTTCGACGGAACCAGCACTTTCCCGACTTGGGGGTCCCCACGGCATGCGCGGAGTTCGGCGGTCGCCCGGCTACGGCCGCCAGCCGCTGCGCTCGAGGGCGATATCACCGATCGGGTTCACGCCGGGCCCCGCGGCCAGGGCATGCCCGATCAGCGCGTGCAGGCACTTCACGCGAGTCGGCATGCCGCCGGCACTCACGCCCGCGAGCTCCGGAACCTCGCCGACGAGGTCGCGGTCCGCGATGTACTGTTCGTGCGCCCGCTGGTACTGAGCGCGCAGCTCTTCATCTTCCGCGAGCATCTCGTTGAACTCGACCATCATGCCGACCGCCTCGAGTCGTGAGGCCGCGGCGACCGCCTCCGGGTGGCAGAGGTAGTAGAACGTCGGAAACGGCGAACCGTCCGGCAGGCGAGGTGCTGTAGCGACGACCGTCGGACTCCCGTCCGTCGTGCGGCCGGCGATCCCGACCACGCCGCGCGCTTCGCGCCCCAGCTGCTCGCTCACGGCGACAATGTCGGCCTCGGTGGGGGCGGGGTACGGCGGGCGGCTCATTCGGTGATCTCCTCGGTGCCTTCGGGGGCGGTGTCGGGTGTCTCATCGCCCGTCGACGCGGTGTCGGTGGGCGCGGGGTCAGTGGTCGCGGGGTCGGTGGTCGCGGGGTCGGTCGTCGCTGCCGGATCCGTCGCCTGTTCTTCGGCCGGCATCGTTCCCGCGCTCAGGAACGAGGCGGCGAGGCCGTGCGCCCAATTGTCCTGGATCCGCGAGAGCGTGGCGCTGGTCTCCTCGGTCGACTCGATGGGGAGCACCACATCGTCGATCACGTTGAGCTGGGTCTCCCCCGGCAGCACGTAAAAGAGTCGATCTCGCGCCTGCGCGCGCACGTAGACCGGATCCTTCCACTTTGCGCGCTCCGCGTCCATCTCGGTGACCGCCTCCTGGTGGATCCGGACGCTCTCGCGCAGCTCGGCGATCTCGCGCTGCTGCTGCACGTACGTGGACAGGCTCGGACTCACGATGACCGCGCCCGCCAACACGAGAATGACCACGAGCACGGTGAAGCCGCTGAAGCGTAGGCTCGAGGCCCACGCCCCGAGGTCGCCCGTCCAGCGTTTCACCGTGCTCGTCGTTCTCTTCTGGGGTGGTTCAGTTACGCAGTGAACCGCGGGAAGGCCGCGCGGCCGGCGTACTTCGCGGCACCGCCGAGCTCCTCCTCGATCCGGAGCAGCTGGTTGTACTTCGCGACGCGGTCCGAACGAGCCGGTGCACCGGTCTTGATCTGGCCGCAGTCGGTCGCGACGGCGAGATCCGCGATCGTGACGTCCTCCGTCTCGCCCGAGCGGTGCGACATGACGGCGGTGTAGCCCGCGCGCTGCGCCATCTGCACGGCGTCGAAGGTCTCGGTCAGCGTGCCGATCTGGTTCACCTTCACGAGAATCGAGTTGCCGGTGCCGCGGGCGATGCCGTCCGCGAGGCGCGTCGGGTTCGTCACGAAGAGGTCGTCGCCGACGAGCTGCACACGGTCGCCGATCTCGTCGGTCAGGATCTTCCAGCCCTCCCAGTCGTCCTCGGCGAGGGGATCCTCGATCGAGACGAGCGGGTAGGTCGCCATGAGATCCGCGTAGTAGGCGCTCATCTCGGCGGCGGTGCGCTCCTTGCCCTCGAAGGTGTAGACACCGTCCGCGAAGAACTCGGTCGAAGCCACGTCGAGCGCGAGCGCGATGTCGGTGCCGGGGGTGAAGCCGGCGCGCGTGATCGCCTCGACGATCAGGTCCAACGCGGCAGCGTTCGTGGGCAGGTCGGGAGCGAAGCCGCCCTCGTCGCCGAGCGCGGTGGTGAGGCCGCGCTCCTTGAGCAGCGCCTTCAGCGCGTGGTAGACCTCGACGCCCCAGCGCAGTCCCTCGGAGAAGCTCTCGGCGCCCAGCGGCACTGCCATGAACTCCTGAATGTCGACGCCGGTGTCGGCGTGTGCGCCACCGTTGATGATGTTCATGAGCGGCACCGGGAGGGTGCACGCGGTGGGGCCGCCCAGGTAGCGGTACAGCGGGAGCTCCGCCGAGGCGGCGGCGGCGTGTGCGACCGCGAGGCTGACGCCGAGGATCGAGTTCGCGCCCACGCGCTGCTTGTTGTCGGTGCCGTCGACCTCGCGGAGCACCTCGTCGATGATGCGCTGATCGTCGGCGGCGAAGCCCTCGATCGCCGGAGCGAGATCGTCAAACACGGCGTCGACGGCCTTGAGGACGCCCTTGCCGAGGTACCGATCGGCGTCGCCGTCGCGCAGCTCGTACGCCTCGAACGCACCCGTAGAGGCTCCGGAGGGCACCGCGGCGCGGCCCACCGAGTCGTCCGTCAGGCCGACCTCGACCTCGACGGTCGGGTTTCCGCGAGAATCCAGAATCTCGCGTGCGATCACTGCGTCGATAAATGCCACTATGCGCTCCTCAGGTGTCAGCCAGTGCTGGGTGTTTGGGCAAACGTGTGGCGCGGATCCGCCACCCTCACTAGTCTAGCGGCCGCTGGTGCGCCCGTCCCGTTCTCGGCGGGAGTCAGTCATTCTCGGTCATGAAGGCCTCGGGCCCCTGTTCGGCCGCCGCGGGGTCCATGTACATGAACTCCAGGATGTTGCCGTCGCGGTCTTCGAGGGTCCGGGAGTACATGAAGCCGTAGTCCTGCGCGTCGCGGGGCTCGCGCCCACCAGCGGCAAGCCCGGCCTCCAGAATCGCGTCCACCTCCGCGCGCGACTCGCGGGAGAGCGCGACGATCACCTGGGCGCTCTGCGCCGGATCCGCCACGGGTTTCTCGGTGAAGGTGCCGAAGTACTCGCGGGTGAGCACCATGAAAAAGACCTGCTCGTCCCAGACGACGCAGGCGGCATTCTCATCGGTGAACAGCGGGTTGATCTCACACCCGAGCGCGGTGTAGAAGGCTTTCGCCCCGTCCAGGTCGGCGGTCGCGAGATTCACGAAGATTTGCGTACTCATTGCGGTACTCCCCATCCGCCGCGAGGTGCGGCTATCGCGAATAGCGTCGCACCCCGCGCACCCCCGGTCAAGAGCGGATTCGGGAGAGTTTCCTGGGATCTTACGCCGACAACGGGCGGAGTTCGAGATCGGCGACGGTCGCCGTCTCGGCGCGCACATTCGCGATGCTGGTAAAGCCTTCCGCAGCCACGCGCGCGAGGAGCGTCTTCATGTTCTTCTGTCGCTTCTCGAGTCGCACGCGGTGGCCCCGCGCGACGAGCTCGCGCTTGAGCGCGACGAGCTGCGGGAACGCCACCTCAGCGTCGTACACCAGCGCCACGGCCTCGGGGCCCGTGGCCTCGGGCAGCGTGATGAGATCCACCACGCGTTCGAAGCCGATCGAGAATCCCACCGCCGGGACGTCCTGCCCCAGGAACCGGCCCACCATGCCGTCGTAGCGGCCGCCGCCACCCACGGAGCTGCCGGATCCGGGGTGCGCCACCTCGAAGATGGTGCCGGTGTAGTACCCCATGCCGCGGACGAGCGTCGGGTCGAAGCACACGCTGACGCCCTCGGGCAGCACGCCGTCGAGCGCGGCACCCAGCTCGGTGAGGTTCGCGATGCCGTCCTCGGCGGCCCCGACCGGGAGCACCGCCGCAATCGCCTCGCCCGTGAGCGGGATGCCGGATCCCGCGAGCGCGGGCTCCACGCCCGCGAGGATCTCGCCCATCCGTTCGGCGGCGACGGGGTCGATCTCGCGCAGCTCGGCCACGACGCCCTCGGTGCCGATCTTGTCGAGCTTGTCGACGGTGATGAGGGCGCGGTCGTGGGTCTCGGGCGCGAAGCCGCAGTGCCCCAGGAGGCCGAACAGGATCCGGCGATCGTTCACGCGGATCACGCACCCGGCAAGGCCGAGCTCCGCGAGCACCTGCGATGTTGCCGTGACGAGCTCGATCTCCGCGAGGATGCCGGGCTCACCGATGATGTCGATGTCCGCTTGCACGAACTGGCGGTAGCGGCCCTTCTGCGGGCGCTCCGCGCGCCACACCGGGGCGATCTGGATGGCACGGAACACGGGCGGGAGCTCGGCCCGGTGCGTGGCGTAGAAGCGGGTGAGCGGGACGGTCAGGTCGAACCGCAGGCCGAGGTCGGCGAGCTGCTCCACGTCGCCGGCTTCGGCCGCGGCGGCGAGCGCCTCAGCCGTGATCCCGCGCTTCAGGATCGAGAAGGAGAGCTTCTCGTTGTCGCCGCCGAGACCCGAGTGGAGCCGCGCGTAGTCTTCGACCACGGGGGTCTCGATCTCGTCGAACCCGTGAGCGCGGTAGACGCCCTTGATGATGCCCAGGGCGTGCTCGCGGCGCGCTTTGTCGGCGGGCAGGAAGTCGCGCATGCCGCGCGGTGGGTTCACGGGATTAGCCATAGTTCCCCATTCTTCCACCTCTCGGCGGCGGATCGTGCCGGTCACCCTCACGGCATCCCCGCACTGAGCATCTTGATCCACGTGCGCAGTACAAGTTGTGCTACTCTCGCAACACAATCTCGTTTGTCCCCGACGACCCCCGACCAGAAAGCACGCGCATGGACTTCACACACTGGCTCCGCTCGGTTCTCTGGCCGCTCAAAGAACTCTTCCCCGTCGAAATCGCGCTGACACTTGGGCTCGTGTTCTTCGCCCTGTCCTGGGTGTTGCCGCGCAAGATCGTGAACTTTCCGGCGCTCACGTCCCGAACCCGGACACTGGTGTGGCTCGGCGCCGGCGGGGCGTTCGCTGTGGTGGCCATTGCGACGGTGACCAGTTGGATCAGCCAGCGGCAGGGGTATCTGGGGGCCGTCGGCTTCGACGGCTGGTGGCGTCGCCCCGCACCACTGCTCGCCGCCGCCATCGCCATGGCGGTGGGCGCGATCGCGCTCGCCCGCGCACCCCAGCCCGCCCCGGGCGAACGCGCCATCGCGCCGCGGCATCGCTGGTGGCACTTTGCTCCGCGCGGGCTGCTCGGACTCGCGGCCACCGGCGCTGCACTGCTGTTCCTGACCGCGAGCTGGCACACACTTATCGGGGTCTCCGCACCGAGCCACGTCGAGAAGTGGGATCAGCCCGGAACGCTCAATCTCCCCATCTACTTCGAAGCCTTCGGCGGGGCCGGGTATCTGCCCGGCGCGGGATGGCCGAATCACCTCGCGACCCTCCTTGCGCTCGGCGCGACCTCACTCGTGCTGATCCTCGCGCTCGGCCGGGACGCGAATCGTCCCGCCGCACGCGCCTCAGCGGCCAGCGTGCGCGCCGAGCGCGCCGCCACCGCCCGGGTCTTCGTGCTCCTTGCGCTCGGCGGGATCCTGCTCACCCTCGGCGCGGTCTGGGCCCATATCGGCTTCGTGGGCGAGGGCAGCATCGGGCTCCACGTCGGCGACGCCCCGGGGGCAGAGCCGGTGTACGTGGGCACGAGCTACCAGGCATTTGCCCGGTTCATGCACCTGGGCGGGTATCTGATTCAGGGGTTGGGAGCCGCACTCCTGCTCCGGCTCGGGGTGGACACGCTGCGCGCCGCCGCCGTGCGTCGTCGAAACGCGCACGCGCTCGACGGCCACACGCACACGCTCGGTACCGACGCGCTCACGCTCGGTGCCGACGCGCTCGATGGCCACTCGCTCGATGCCCGCGCCGACGCCGACGCCAACGGGTTCGAAACCGATGCGGACGCGCACGCCGACGCCAACGCGCCCGATGCCCACGCGGACGCGCACGCCGACGTTGCCGAGGGCGGCCCCCGGCAGACACCACGCCGGACCGGACTGGCACGATGACCCCGGAACACTCCGGCCTCCCAGCACCGCAGGACCCGAGTCAGGCGCTCCCCCGAACCGCCGACGAAATCGTCGAACTCTTCCGAGGGGCCATCCGCGCGGGGCAGCTGGGCGACGGCGAACGCCTTCCGACGGTACGACAGACGGCCCGCGATTTCGGGGTCGCCCAGGCCACCGCCGCGAAGGCGTACCGCGCACTGGAGCAGGATGGCCTGGTCGTGACCCGCACCGCCGCTGGCACTCGCGTTGCCCCCGGAGCGAGCCGCGCACCCCACACGGTGGTGGAACGCGCACGCGTGCTGGCCGAGGCCGCCCAGGCCGCCGGAATCAGCGCCGACGACGCGGTGTCGGTGCTCCGCGTGGTGTGGGGCACCGGCTCAAGCCACCCCGGCCCAGAGGAGCAGACACCGCCGCTTCCCCGTGCCGAACCCAACATCCAGAGCTGAGGATTCGACGGTCACGCGAGCGGTGCGTCAGGTCCGAATCCCCGGGACTGCGCGTGACCCGCTACGGCGCGACGCGATAGCCGCTCCGAATCGCGACGCGATTCCAGGCGTTCATCACCACGGCCAGCCAGCTGACGGCGGAAACCTGCGCCGGTGTCAACTCGTCGGTGTCCCAGTCGGTCCGTTCCGGCACCGAGAGGCGCGTGACCTCTTCGGCGAGACCGAGCGCCGCCTGCTCCAGCGCGGAAAAGTACTGCGATTCCCACCACGCCGGGAGCACCGACAAGCGGTCCGCGGTTTCGCCCGCGGCGAGTGCGTCTCGCGTGTGCAAGCGGCAACAAAACGCGCAGCCGTTGAGCTGCGACACCCGCAGCTTGATGAGTTCGATGAGGTTCGGACTCAACTCCGCTGCGGCGGCCGCCTCCTCCGCAGCGGCGCTGAACGCTGCCAGCTGCTCGTAGACCTCGGGGTGCTGTCGGCTGAGGTTGATGCGTGACACGAGATACTCCGATCGTTCAGTGATGCGGACAGGGCCCGGATCGTCGTACTCGCTCCGGGATACACGCATCGTCTCACACACCACCGACAGTGCGACCGATCGCCGTCATCGCTCGGAAAGGAAGCCGTGCAGGGGGTCACTCGGCGGCGTCAGTGGCACGTCGAGCGCCGCCGCGATGCGCTCCGCAGTTGCCCGAGGCGTCCGTGTCACGTCGGCCCGCCGAAACCGCAGCACCCGGAACCCCGCATCCTGCGCCGCGTCAATCCGGCGTGCGTCCCGCGCATACTGCTCGTCGTTCGTGCGGTGCTGCTCGCCGTCATACTCCACGATGACCCTCCGCTGCAGCTCGACCATGTCGAAGCGCCCGATCCACCGTCCTCGCGCATCGTGCACGTCGACCTGCAACGGAAGCTCCGGAATCCCGAAGGCAACCATGACGAGCCGCAGAAGCGTCTCCATCCGAGACTCCGCACCGGACCGTGCCAACTCGATGGCCGCCCGCGCTCGCCGGACACCCGGCGTGCGAGCACCCCGCGCCGCATCGCGAAGCTCCTCGCGCGTCGCAATGGGTCCTGCGGCACGCGCTCGGCGGGGCCGAATGAGGTGATCGGCCGCGATCACGAGTTCACGGAACGGGAGCACGGCGGCGGCCTGGGTCAGCGCGAGCGCGGGAGAAACCAACGGTGCGCCGCTTTCGCTGTGCCTCCACGCGACCGACGGGGCCGCGTGCGTGTGCCCCACTGCGCCACGCACGGTTGCACGACTGCCCGGCCGGAGGATCGAAACGTGCGGCTCCGGGCTCGCGGCAATCGGGCAGCCGAGCAGCACGAGGGCGGTGGCATGGCTGAATACCTCGGTCGGCCGCAGCCGCGGAACGTATTCGAGCGCGGCGGCACGCGCACGCTCAGCCGGGAAGTGTGCCGACCGGTCACCCGCGCGCAGTGACCGAACCCCGCGAAAGGGCGTGCGAAACCGCGGGTGCCGGAGTGCATCGTCGCTGACCCCGAGGCGTCGCGCTTCGGCGACGCTGAACGGACGCCCTACGAGTGGAACAGGAACTTCGGTGAGTGGCCAGGGCATGCGTTCATGTTGCCTCCCCGAGCCACGGCGGCGGGGCGAGTACGCGTATCTGTGGATAGACGGCCCTGTTTCGCGGCACAGGCCAAGCTGTGAATGAACGTGCGGCAGTCCGGAGCGGGTACCGGCCGCATCCCGATCCCCCGCATCCCGCATCCCGCATCCCGCATCCCGCTTCCATGGGTGAGTTTTGGGGGCTTCACGCCTCAGAAGGCCCGGAAACTCACCCATGGATGAAGCATCGGGCGCGCGGCTGGGCGCGGCACGGTCTCCCGCGGGCAAGGTCTCGCGCGCGATCGTGCGCGCGCTGGCGCACACGGGCACGGGAGCACACGGGCACGGGCACGGGCACGGGCAGGGGCAGGCGCGAGCACTGGCCCAAGCGGATACGAACACCGGCAGGCGCGAACACAGGCAAGCCGAGCGCGGGCAGGCGCGAGCACCGGCGGCCACCTTCGGGCTCGAGCGCGAGCGTACGCAGGCGCGGGCAGGCGCGAGCAGGCGCGAGCAGGCGCGGGCAGGCGCAGGCGCGGGCACGGTCTAGCGCGCGATCGTGCGCGAGCGTGCACGGGCGCGGTCGTCCGCGGGCGCGGGCGCGCGGCTGGGCGCGGTCGCGCGGCTGGGCGCGGTCAGGCGTGGGCATGGTCTAGCGCGCGAGCGTACGCGGGCGGGCGTACACGGGCGCGGGCGCGGTCAGGCATCGCCCGGCGCAGCCACGGTCTGGCGCGCCGGCGCACAGGCGCGCGCGGGCACCCGCCCGCTAGTCTTCGCCGTGCAGTTCGGAGTGCATGACCCGCGCGGCCAGGCGGTCCACGGCCAGGCGGAGCGCACGGTCGGGGTCGACCCCCGCCGAGTTGGCGCGCATCACGAGGGCGAGCATCGCGTCGCCGATCCCGACCTCCGCGAGCGCCCGCTCGTCGGGCCCGATGGCCGTGGCAAGCGGGTCCTCGGGGGTTCCCTCCCCCGCGCCGAGCTGCACCAGCCCGGCCCGCTTCAATCGTTCGACCACCTTCGCGGCGCGGGCCAAGGTCGGCATCCCCACCGGAATCCCGTCCAGGGCACCACGACTCCCGCGCTCTTCGCCCGCGGCGTCCTCCTTCAGGCGCTCCCACTCGGCGTGCAGTTCGTCCACGCTCATGTACCCGCGATCCCCGAAGACGTGCGGGTGGCGCGCGATCAACTTCTCGTTTAGGTGGTTCGCGACATCAGCGAGCCCGTACCCCTCGGCATCGCGCTCGGCGATCGCGGCGTGAAACACGACCTGGTAGAGCACGTCGCCCAGCTCGGAACGCAGCTCTTCCGCGGGGAGCTGCCGCTCAACCGCGTCGATAAACTCCGCGGCTTCTTCGACCAAGAACGGAGTCAGGGAGGCATGCGTTTGCTCCTCGTGCCAGGCGCAGCCGCCCGGGCTCACCATGCGCCACACGGTCTGCACCACGCGGGCCACCGCGTCCGCCGCGCGCTGCGCCTCCGCGGCATGCGCGAGTCCTTCGGGCGGGGCTTCCTGGGCGGGGCCGGGCGGGGCCTCCTGCGCGGGACCGGGCCCGCGCGCTGATCCGGCGAGCGAGACCGCATGGGTCCCACCCGCCATGGGTTCGTGACTGCGTTTTCCGGCACCTGCGCTCGCGCTGTCCATACCTCCACCATAGTCACCCCGTCCCTGAGTGCGTCGCACAGCGCGGACTCGGGCACCCCTTGTAACGTGTTTCCCGACACGGTGTTTGCCCGCGAAAGGACCCCGATGCCCAGTTCCCCCGCACGTTTCCGGACCCGCGCACTTGCGGCTACGGCGACGCTCGCGTTCCTCGCGATTCCCCTCGCCGGCTGCAGTCTCACGGATCTCGTCGGAGCGAACGGCAGCGCTTCGTCGCAGCCCAGCACCTCGCCGTCCGCGACGGCACAGCCAGGCGCCGGTGCCGGATCGAAGTGCCAGATCGCCACCGAGACGATCGACCGCGTCATGACTGAGGCGCAGGACGGTGCCCCGCAGATGATCGCCGACGCACTCGCCGGGAACCCGATCGATCCGGTCGCGCTCATCACCCCGGTCCTGGAATCGATCGATGCGGCATCGGCCTCGATCACGGACCCGGCGGTGCTCACCGCGTTGGGCGAGGCCCGGACCGAGTGGGATGGCCTCGCGAGCGACGTGGGCGCGCTGCAGCTGCCGGATCTCGCCGGGCTCGCCGACGGCGACCTCAGCGCCCTCGGCGATGCCCAGGCCTACGGCAGTGACCTCAGCGCCCTGGTGGGCGAGCGGCTGCCGGCCCTCCAGGAGTCGGGCGCCCGGCTGCAGCAGGCCTGCACGGCACAGTAGCGGTTGCGGCCCCGCCGCGGGCGGCACCGCCCCGGTCGTCGCGGCGGCGCTTCCCCGGGGCGGGGCTGCGCTACCGCGGTGCGTGGAGCGGTGCCACCCCGGCGAGCGGGGCCTGCACCACCGTGGCGGGCGGCACCGACACGATCGGCGGCGCGCCTACGCGGCTGGCGGCGCGTCCTCCTCGAGCAGGGTTGCGAGCACGCGCCCGGTCCACGCGACGATGTCTCCCTCGTCGCCAACCTTGCGCTGCCCCACGCCCGCGAGCGGGCTCCGTGAGCTCGCGGTGCCGCCGGGGAGCGGGATCTGCAGGGTGCCGGTCGTCTCCGTATAGCGCGCGCCCGGATACATCCGGTTCATGCGCATCTTGCGGGAGTCGAGCAACTTGACCGGTTCGATGCGCAGCGCGGGCCCGGCGGCGACGACCTTCGAGAGGCCGAGCCGGGAGGCCCGCCGCCGGAGCGCGGACACCGCGGCGAGACGCTGCACCTCGGCGGGAGGCTCGCCGTACCGGTCCGTGAGCTCCTCAAGCACGAGCGCGACGTGGTCCTCCGGCGACTGCGGGTGCGAGGCCGCGGAGAACTTCTGGTAGGCCTCGAGCCGCAGGCGCTCGCTCTCGACGTAGTCCTCCGGGATGTGCGCGTCGACCGGCAATTCGAGCACCAGCTCGACGGTGCCGACCGCTTCCTCACCCTTGAAGGTGTTCACGGCCTCGCCGATCATCCGCAGGTAGAGGTCGAAGCCGACGCCCGCGATGTGCCCCGATTGTTCGCCGCCCAGGAGGTTTCCCGCCCCGCGCAGTTCCAGGTCTTTCAGCGCCACCTGCATGCCGGATCCGAGCTCGTTATTCGCGGCCAGGGTGTCGAGGCGCTCGTGGGCGTGCTCGGTCAGGGGCTTCTCCGGGTCGTACAGGAAGTAGGCGTAGGCCCGTTCGCGGCTCCGACCCACGCGGCCGCGGAGCTGATGCAGCTGGCTCAGCCCGTACTTGTCGGCCGCGTCGATGATGATCGTGTTCGCGTTCGCAATATCCAGGCCGGTCTCGATGATGGTGGTCGAGACGAGCACGTCGTACTTGCGTTCCCAGAAATCCTGCACCACCTGTTCGAGCTGGTGTTCGGAGAGCTTGCCGTGCGCAACGGCAACCCGCGCCTCGGGGATCAGCTCCGAGATCTGCGCCGCGACCCGGTTGATCGAGCTCACCCGATTGTGCACGAAGAACACCTGCCCCTCGCGGAGCAGTTCGCGCCGGATCGCCGCGGTGATCTGCTTGTCGCTTCGGGGTCCCACGAAGGTGAGGATCGGGTGCCGGTCCTCGGGCGCGGTCGCAAGGGTGGACATCTCGCGGATCCCGGTGACCGCCATTTCCAGGGTGCGCGGGATCGGCGTCGCGCTCATCGCGAGGATGTCGACGTTCGTTTTCAGCTTCTTGAGGGCGTCCTTGTGCTCCACCCCGAAGCGCTGTTCCTCGTCAATGATCACCAGGCCGAGATCCTTGTAGAGCACGCTCTCCGAGAGCAGCCGGTGCGTCCCGATCACCACGTCGACGGTGCCCGCGGCGAGCCCGTCGATGGTCTCCTTGGACTCCTTCTCGGTCTGGAAGCGGCTCAGCGGCCGTAGCTGGACCGGGAAACCTGCGAAACGGTTCTGGAACGTCTCAAAGTGCTGGTTCACGAGCAGCGTCGTGGGCACGAGCATCGCGACCTGCTTGCCGTCCTGCACCGCCTTGAACGCGGCGCGCACCGCGACCTCGGTCTTCCCGAAGCCCACGTCGCCCGCCACGAGGCGATCCATGGGGATCGGGTTCTCCATGTCGCGCTTCACCTCGTCGATCGTGGTGAGCTGATCCATCGTTTCGGCGTACGGGAACGCCTCTTCGAGCTCGTGCTGCCACGGGGTATCCGGGGAAAACGCGTGCCCCTTGGAGGCGACGCGGGCGGAGTACAGCTTCACGAGCTCCACGGCGATGTCGCGGACCGCCTTGCGGGCCTTCGACTTCGCGGTGCTCCAGTCGCTGCCGCCCATCTTCGACAGCGCGGGGGCCTCGCCGCCGACGTAGCGGGAGAGCTGATCGAGCTGGTCGGTGGGGACGTACAGCTTGTCCTTGGGCATGCCGCGCTTTGTCGACGCGTACTCCAGCACGAGATACTCACGCAACGCCTTGCCCGCGTCACGGCCCATGCCGGTGGGCACCATGCGCTGGGTGAGCTCCACGAATTGGCCGATGCCGTGCGTCTCGTGCACCACGTAGTCGCCCGCGACGAGTTTGAGCGGGTCGACCACGTTCTTGCCGCGCCGCTTCGCGAGCTTCTGCCCGGTGGCCGCCTGGGCGCTCACCGCGCGGCCGAAGAACTCCGCCTCGGTGATGAGCGCGAATCGCGCCTCGTCGCTCTGGAACCCGGACCACGCCGTGCCCGCGACGAGGTAGACGACCCCGGCCTCAAGCTCTGCCGGGAGTTCCTCGACGATGCGCGCCGCGGCGCCGGCCTCCGCGAGCACGTCCCGCGCACGTTCCACGAGCCCAACGCCCTGGGCCGTGACGACCACACCCCAGCCTTCGCCCATGCGCTCGCTCATGAAGCGGATCATCGCCGCCGTCGCGTCGCCGCCCTTCGGCGGGCGCGGCAGCGGACCCCCGTGCACGGGGATCGCGGCGGGATCGTGGAACTGCGGGATAACGGCGGGATCGGACCCGGCATCAGGTGCGGCGTCGGATCCGGCATCGGAGCCACCGTCCACCTCCTCCGCGTCGCGCACAAAGCTCGAGACGGTCCACCAGGGGCGGTCGGCCGAGGCCTCGCGCAGCTGTGCCACCGTGAGCATGCCGCTGTCTTGCACGGGCACGGGCGCGTCGGCACCCGCGGTCGCCGCGTGCCAGGCGGCCTCCAGGAACTCGCGGTTGGTCTCGGCGAGGCTGACGGCGCGCCCCGCAATGCGTTCGGGGGAGGCCACGAGCACCGCGCCGCCCGCGGGCAGCAACGCCGTCAGAGGCTGCAGGCCCGGGACGAGCTGCGGCAGCAGGCTCTCCATCCCCTCGACCGGGATGCCCTCGCTCAGTTTCTCCAGCAACCCGGCCAGCGCCGGGAACTTTGGCAGCAACTCCGTGGCGCGCTCCCGCACCTCGTCCGTGAGCAGCAGCTCGCGCGCGGGCCACAGCTCGACCTCGGCGAGCGGGTCGCCGGCGCTGCGCTGATCCGACACCGCGAAGCGCCGGATCTGGTCTACCTCGTCGCCGAAAAAGTCCACGCGTACGGCCTGGGCCGCTTCCGGGGGAAACACATCGAGAATGCCGCCACGCACGGCGAATTCGCCCCGGCGCGTCACCATGTCGACGCGCGTGTAGGCGCGCAGCACGAGTTCGCGCGCCACGGTGTCGAGCCCGGTGCTGTCGGATCCGGCGCGAAGCGTCAGCGGTTCGGCATCGGCGGCGTGCGGCGACACCGGCTGCAGCACCGCGCGCACGGAGGCGACCACGATGAGCGGGGGCACTTCCTCCCCCGCGCGCACGGCGGCGGCGTGCTCCCGGATGAGGCGCAGCGCGATGGCGCGCCGACCCACGGTCTCGGCGCTCGGGCTCAGCCGCTCGTGCGGCAGGGTCTCCCAGGCGGGAAACTCGACGGTGCTCGCTTCGGGGACCAGCGAGGCAAGGGACGCGCGCAGCGCATCGGCCTCGCGGCTCGTCGCGGCGATCAGCAGCAACGCGCCACGGTCACCGCCCGCACGCTGCCGCCGAAGCAGGCCCGCGACGAGCGGGGCGCGGAGCCCCTCGGGGACCGAGAACTCGGCGTCCATGCCGCTGAACTCGAGCGCACGCTGGAAGGAGGCCGACTCCGCCAGGAACCCGTCGATCCCGCGCAAACTCACGATGCGCTCCGCCCGTGGTAGCGCTGCTGCGCGTTCAGGAGCCCCGCATCGACGAGCATCTCGGTGGCATCCGCGGCGTCTTCAAGCAGCACGCCGAGTGCGGCACGCTCCGCCGTCCCGAACGGCTTCAGGACGAAGTCCGCGGGATCCTGCCGTCCGGGCGGGCGGCCAATGCCCACCCGCACGCGGAAGTAGTCCGGGGTGCCCAGCGCCTTCGCGATGTCGCGCAGCCCGTTGTGCCCGCCGTGGCCGCCGCCCTGCTTCAACTTGATCGAGTCGAACGGCAGGTCGAGCTCGTCATGGATCGCGATCACGCGCTCCGCAGGAAGGTCGAAGTACTTGGCGAGCGCCGAGACCGGCCCGCCGGAGGTGTTCATGTAGCCATTCGACTTCGCGAGAATCAGCTTCGGGCCGCCCGGCCGGATCCGCCCCTCAGCGATCCTGGCCCCGGTCTTGTGCGAGGAGAACGTTCCGCCCATTCGCTCCGCGAGCACGTCCAGTGCCATCTGCCCGACGTTGTGCCGCGTCGCCTCATACTGCGCCCCGGGGTTCCCCAGGCCGACCACGAGCCAGCTGTCCTCAGCCACGGGGGCCTCCACTTTCCTCAGTTTTCGCCAGAACACTCGGCACCTCCACGCACACCATGATTGCAGGTACCACCGACACACACGCCCCAGAGCGGCAAAGAGCCCGCCGGATCAGCGAAACTCGCTGATCCGGCGGGCCGAAGTGTGCGCCGAAACTTACTCGGCTGCGGCTTCCTCAGCCGCCTCGTCCTCGGACGCGCCGCGCGGTGCGACGACGTTGACGACGAGTGCGTCCTCAGCGTCGAGCAGCGTGACGCCCTCGGGGAGCTCGACCGCGCCGGCGAGGATCTGCGTGCCGTCGGTCAGGCCGTCCACGTTGACCTCGATGTTCTCGGGGATCGCGATTGCCGGAGCGCTCAGGCGGATCGTGTTGAGCTCCTGCAGAGCGTTGGTGCCCGAGAAGGACTCGCCCACGATGTGCAGCGGGACCTCGACCTCGACGGTCTCGCCCTTCTTGACGACGAGCAGGTCAACGTGCTCGATGATCTGGCGTACGGGATCGCGCTGCACGTCCTTCACGAGGACCAGCTGCGACTTGCCGTCGATGTCGAGCTCGATCAGGGCGTTCGCCTGGCGGAGCATGAGGCTCAGCGGGTGCGTCTCCACCGAGAGGTGCACGGGGTCGGTGCCGTGGCCGTAGACGACGACCGGGGTCTGGCCGATCGCGCGGAGCTTGCGCGCCACACCCTTGCCGAAGGTCTCGCGTGCAGCTGCGACCAGCTTGTTCGTCTCAGTCATGATGATCTCCTTGCGGGCTCGCGCCCAATTGGGGCGGCCGGGCCGCCAGGATTGGTGTCTCGCACTTGCGTTGTCACGCAGCAAGATGGCCCGCAGAGGCGTTCCGTCCCGCGTCGATAACGGGCGCTGAGGCCCCTCGCCGAAGTACAGCAGCCAAGTTTACACGGTTTTTCGGCGCGACGGGACTTCCGCGGGAGTGCGACGGGGCTGCAGCAGGGTGCGGCGGGGTGCGGATGCCGCGTGCCGCCGCACGTTGCCACGGAGATTCACGGGGCAGGGCGGGAATTCCGGGAAAAATCTCCTGCGAGTTCGTGAATCTCCGCCGGGTTCGTGGGCGCACTCGCGCGACGCGGACCGGCGGGCGGCACTATCCCCAGAGCGGCAGCTGCGCGCCCGGTGCCGGATCGATCCCCCACGCGATCGGCGCCGCGCCCTGCGCAATGAGCGCCGCGTTTGCCCGACTGAACGGGGCGGAACCGAAGAAGCCGCGGGAGGCCGACAGCGGGGAGGGGTGCGCGCTCTCGATCCGGGGCACGTCACCCAGTTGGGGTGCCAACGCGCGCGCGTCGTTCCCCCACAGGATCGCGACGAGCGGGCCGCCCCGAGCCACGAGCGCCCGGATCGCGCACTCGGTGATCGCCTCCCAGCCACGCCGTCGGTGCGAACCCGCCGCGCCCGCCCGCACGGTGAGCACCCGGTTCAGGAGCAGCACGCCCTGATCCGCCCAGGCCGTGAGATCGCCGTGCGGGAGCGGCGGCACGCCGAGGTCGCTCTGCAGCTCGCGGGAGATGTTCGCGAGGCTCCGCGGCAGCGGGTGGACCGCGGCGGCCGTGGCGAAGGAGAGCCCGATCGGGTGCTCGGGCGTGGGATACGGATCCTGCCCCACGAGCAGCACGCGCACCTCGGCGAGCGGCCGCTCGAAGGCCGCGCAGACGCGTGCCGGATCAGGCAGCACCTCGTGGCCGGCGGCGCGCTCCTCGGCCAGGAACTCGGCGAGCTCCGCGAACCGCGCCCGCTCCGGCGCGAGGGCGGCGGCCCAGTCCGGCGCGATGCGGCGGGTGAACGCAGCCGCGGGGCCCGCGGTGTGCCAGTCGACGGTCACGCATCGCCCTTCGGGACGAGCGGCCCGCGATGCGTGTGGAACACGCTCGACTGGGCGACGGGGCGGAGCACGATGAGGTCCTGGTTCACGTGGGGCGGCTGCGCGAACGCGCCCACGAGGACCGCCGCCACCTCCGCCGCCTGCAGCGGGATCACCTCGGCATAGGGTTTCGCGGCGGCCGCAGCGTCCCCGCGCAGCCGGTTGAGCGTGAACTCCTCGGTGTGCACGAGCCCGGGCGCGAGCTCCATCACGCGGATCGGTTCCCCCGCGAGCTCCAGCCGCAGCACCTCGGTCACGGCGTGCGCGGCGTACTTTGCGGCGTTGTAGCCGCCGCCACCCGGGTAGGCGCTGTGGCCGGCGGTCGAGGTGACGTTGAGAATCGACGCCCAGCCGGCCTCGCGCGCACCAGCCCGGAGCACGGGGAGCATCGCCGCGGTGACGGATCGCAGCCCGAGCACGTTCACCTCGAACATGCGCCGCCAATCCTCGGTCGACGCGTGCTCCACGGATTCGGTGCCGAGCGCCCCGCCCGCGTTGTTCACGAGGCCCGTGGCACCCCCGCTCGCCGCGACCTCGGCCGCAAGCTGCGCCACCTGCGCGTCATCGGTGACGTCGCAGACGATCGGGTGAGCGCCCGTCTCGGCGGCGAGCGCCGCCAGCCGGTCAGCGCGGCGGGCGACCGCCACGGTGTCCCAGCCCTGTTCCGCGAAGCGGCGCACGGTGGCCGCCCCGATCCCCGAGCTCGCTCCGGTCACCACCACCCGCTGCCGCATGCGTCGCATTCCTTCCCTTGCCGCGTGCACGGCCCACCCACGGGCCCGCATATCCCGCTAGTTTAGGTGCGTCACAGTGAGGATTCATTACGCTCAGTGTCGGGGGACGTTGCCGACGCAGTAGCGCACCTCGTACGCTCATTTCCAGCACCACCCATACTGAACGGCCACGGGTACCGTCGGCCCCACCACCGAGGAGTACGCATGTCAGAGCAGAACGCTTGGGGCTTCGAGACCAAGCAGATCCACGCCGGCCAGCAGCCCGATCCCGTGACCGGCTCGCGGGCGCTGCCGATCCACCAGACCACGGCGTTTGTCTTCGACGACTCGGATCAGGCCGCAAACCGCTTCGCCCTTGCCGAGCTCGGCCCCATCTACACGCGCATCACGAACCCGACGCAGGAGGTCGCTGAGCAGCGCCTCGCCGCGCTTGAGGGCGGTACGGGCGCGCTCCTCCTCGCCAGCGGCCAGGCAGCGTCGACGTTCGCGGTGTTGAACGTGGCGAACGCGGGCGACCACATCGTCTCCTCGAGCTCCATCTACGGCGGCACCTACAACCTGTTCAAGTACACGCTCGCGAAGCTGGGCATCGAGGTCACCTTCGTGGAGGATCAGGATGATCCGGCAGCGTGGCAGCGCGCCGTGCGCCCCAACACGAAGCTGTTCTTCGCGGAGTCCCTCGCGAACCCCCGCTCGAACGTGCTCGATATCCGCGCGGTCGCGGACGTGGCGCACGAGAACCACCTCCCCCTGATCGTCGACAACACCGTCGCGAGCCCCTACCTGGTGCGCCCGATCGAGCACGGCGCGGACATCGTGCTGCACTCGGCGACGAAGTTCCTCGGCGGCCACGGCACGACGCTCGGCGGCGTGATCGTCGACGGCGGCACGTTCCCGTGGTCGCAGCACGCGGACAAGTTCCCGGGTCTCACCGAGCCGGATCCCTCCTACAACGGCGTGAGCTACACGGGTGCCGTGGGCGATCCGATCGCGTACATCATCAAGGCCCGGGTGCAGCTGCTGCGCGACCTCGGCTCGGCGATCGCCCCGCTCAGCGCGTGGCTGCTGCTGCAGGGCATCGAGACGCTGTCGCTGCGTATGGAGCGCCACGTGCAGAACGCGCAGGAGATCGCCGAGTGGCTCGACGCGCACGACGACGTCGCCACGGTGTACTACTCGGGCCTTCCCTCGAGCCCCTGGTATGCGGCGGCAAACACCTATGCCCCGAAGGGTGTGGGCGCGGTGCTGTCGTTCGAGCTGAAGGGCGGCGTGGATGCCGGCCGCGCGGTCGTGGAGAACGTGGAGCTGTTCAGCCACGTCGCGAACATCGGCGATGTGCGCAGCCTGATCATTCACCCCGCCTCGACCACGCACTCGCAGCTGACGCCCGAGCAGCAGCTCACCGCGGGTGTGACGCCGGGTCTGGTGCGCCTCTCGGTGGGCCTCGAGCACATCGATGACATCAAGGCTGACCTGGAGAAGGGCTTCGCCGCCGCTCGCGCGGTCGTCGCCGCAGCCCGCATCTAGCCGGGGCCAGGCGCCCCACCCGAACCCCGTCGAGATCGCACGCTCGCACCGTGCTCAGCATGAGCAGGTGCCGGATCGCAATCTCGGCGGGGTTCTGGGCTGCGCCCGGGGCTTTCCCGCGGGCGTTGCGGGCGCTTCGGCCGCTCGCACGCACGTGCACGCGCGGGGCGCGCCAGCGCGGCACGCGTAACATTCGCACGGCGCGAGGTGCGGACGGGCAGAATGGGGGCATGGACTGGCAGACTCCCGAGGATTCGTTTCCGACCGACTTCATTACCGACGCGCAGCTGCGCGCGCTCATGGGGCGGCCGCCGATCTCGGGCGGCTGGCGGGATGGTGACCCGGTCGGAGAGCGCCAGTTCGCCACGATCGGCGATCTCGCGACGGAGTTTGGCGGCGAGCTGCCGAATGTGCGCATCGCCTACGAGACCTTCGGCGAGCTCAACGCGCGGCGTGACAACGCGATTCTCGTGTTCCACGCGCTCACCGGCGATAGCCATCTCGTGGGCCCCGCGAGCGCCGGGCATCCGACCGACGGCTGGTGGGCCGAGATCGTGGGGCCCGGCCGGCCCCTCGACACGGACCGCTACTACGTGGTCGCCCCGAACGTCCTCGGCGGCTGCCAGGGGTCGACCGGGCCCGCATCCCTCTCCCCCAGCGGGCGGGAGTGGGGCGGCAGCTTCCCCTACCTCACGATCCGAGATCAGGTGGCCGCGGCCGAGCGCTTCGCCGACACGCTGGGGATCGAGCGTTTCCACGCCGTCATCGGTGGATCGATGGGCGGCATGCACGCCCTGGAGTGGGGGGTATCGCACCGCGAGCGGACCGAGCGGCTCGCCGTGATCGCGGCGCCGCCCGTGACGACCGCGGACCAGATCGGCCTGAACCTCGTGCAGCTCGAGGCGATTCGTTCCGACCCCTCCTATCGCGACGGCAACTACTACGACGCCCCGGACGGGATCGGCCCGCACCACGGGCTCGCGACCGCGCGGCGCCTGGCGCTGCTGAACTACCGCAGCCACTCGGAGCTCGACGAGCGCTTCGGCCGCTCCTGGCAGTCGGCCGTCAGCCCGCTCGGGGCCGGCGGTCGCTTCGCGGTCGAGTCGTACCTCGACTTCCACGGGAACAAGTTCACGCGCCGCTTCGACGCGGGCAGCTATGTCACGCTGGTGCAGGCCATGAACTCTCACGACGTGGGCCGGGGGCGGGGCGGCGTGCGCGCGGCGCTGTCGACGCTGGATCTGCCGACCCTGGTGCTCGGTATCCCGAGTGACCGGCTCTTCACGGTCGCGGGACAGGATGAGATCGCCCGGCACGCCCCCGGAAGCCTCGATGGCGACCGGGCGACGCGGCTCGACTCACCGTTCGGCCACGACTCCTTCCTCATCGAGTCCGAGCTCGTCGGGGCGCAGCTCACCCGACTGCTGAGCCACTAGCAGATTCCGGGCCCCATCCGGGGAAACTCGCCGCGGATGCGGGGGGATTCGCCCGCGACGGGCCGAAAACCACTGCACCGCATCGTACCCAGGTACCCCTTCTGTGGAATACTCCCGAGGGCCGCGCGCTGCTGTGCTACGTTGACGGGGATTCGCGACTCGAGTGCGGGATGGGCCCGCACCGCTAACCCCCGAAGAGGTGCCATGTCTGTACGCACGAGTTCCGCCCGGTACTGGGTTCCCGCCGCCGTTGCGGTCGCCGCGATTGCCCTCACCGGGTGCAGCGGCGGAGGCGAGTCGAAGGGCGGTGCCAGCGCCGCCGAGGAGGGCCCGCTCACCACCTACATGTCGGCGCTGTGGGACGACGAGGCGATGAGCCAGGAGAAGCTCGACGCGGAGAACCTCAAGACCGAGGAACTCGTCGCGGCGTGCATGACCCAGGAGGGCTTCGAATACGAGCCCAACACGAACAATGGCGGCGTGGTCACCATGTCTGACGAGGAGTCGGACGGCCCCGAGTGGGGCTCCGAGGAGTTCGCGAAGGAGTACGGCTACGGCATCGTTGACTTCCCGGGCGGATCGGCGATGGCCGGCCCGGACGAGGAGTACGTCGACCCGAACCAGAAGTACATCGAGTCCCTCAGCGAGTCCGAGCAGATCGCTTTCAACGAGACGCTCTACGGCCCCGGCCCCACCGAGGAAGAAATGGCCGCCATGGAGGAGGGCGGATCCTTCACGAGCAGCTGGGAGACGCAGGGCTGCTATGGCAAAGCGCATCACGAGACCCAGAAGGACTCCCCTGGCGGCATGGCCGCGTACGAGGATCCAGAATTCGCCGAGCTGTTCGAGTCGATGAACGAGGTCTACGCTGCCGTGGCCTCGGAGGACTCGATGAGCCCCGAAATCGAACAGCTCAACCGCGATTGGTCGGACTGCATGGCCGAGGCCGGCTACCCCGATCTCACCGACCCGATGACCGCGCAGAACGAACTGAGCGACGAGTACTACTCGGCTCAGGAGTTCAACGACGAGACCGGGGAGGTCACGGAGCCGAGCAAGTCCGAGAAGGACGCCTTCCAGAAGCGCGAGATCGAGATGGCGACCGCGGACTTCCGGTGCAAGAAGGAGCTGAAGTACGACGAGAAGCAGCAGAAGGTGCTGTTCGCGGCGGAACAGAAGTTCGTCGACGAAAACAAGGCCGCGCTCGACGCGCTCATCGCCAAGCACGGCGTCACGAAGAAGGACTAGCACCGGTGAAGACCCCGCGGTTCCGCGCCCGTTCGCGCGCCACGAAGTCCGGCGAGCCACCCGCGGCAGCGGGCGAACCGGACACCGACGTTCCCGAGATCTCGGACGCGGCGGGCGACGCGAACGACCCCGGGACGGCGGGAACCGACGACGGGCCCGGGGAGCCGGCCCCGTCGACCACGCGCGGGAGCTGGTGGCGCGGGCCGTGGTCCGGGACGCGTCTCGTCGCGCTCATCGCGGCCGTCGCGGTCGTGTCGCTCCTGATCGGTGTCGGAGTGATGCAGTTCATCGTCTCCCCGGCGGAGCTTGCCGCGCGCACCGCTCCGCCGAAGGCCGGGCCGGTCACCGCCCCCGTGGAACTGCGGGCGATCGAAAACACCGTCGTGTCGCGTGGCGAGGTGACCTACGCCGACGCCGTCACCGTGACGATCGATGCGGGCGGCGGCGAGGCCCGCCCCGTCGTCACGGGGCACGTTCCCGAGTCGGGCACCGTGTTCAACGCCGGCAATATCGCGCTCGAGGTTGCCGGGCGCCCCGTCATCGTGCTCCCCGGCGCGCTCCCCGCCTACCGCACGCTCAGCGTGGGGATGCGGGGCCCCGATGTGGTGCAGCTGAAGACCGCGTTGAGCGCGATGGGGTACTGGCCGGGCGATGTGGGATCGGACCTGTTCGAGTACGACACCGCATCGGCCCTCGGGACCCTGTACGAGCAGATCGGGTACGCCGCTGCTGCGGGCGGCCCCGACGCGCAGGAGACGCTGCAACAGGCGGAACGCGCGGCGCGAGACGCGGGCGTGCAGCTGGCACAGGCCCAGGCCACGCTGCAGCAGGCGATCGCCGACGGTGCGAGCAATCCGCTCGCCGAGCAGGCCGCAGTCACCTCGGCGAATGATGCCCTCGTCGACGCGCAGCAGTCGCTCGCGACCGCGCAGGAGGGTGTGCTCCCCACGCTCCCCTCGAGCGAGGCACTCTTCCTCAGCGACTTGCCCCGCCGCGCGGACGACGTGAGTGTGAAGCGCGGCGACATCCTCTCCGGCTCCCCGATGACCGTCTCCGGTGCCACGTTGACCATCGAAGGCACCATCTCCCAGGAGGACGCGGAGCTGCTCAGCGAGGGGCTCACCGCGACCTTCCCCGGCCCCGGCGGCGAAGACCTCACCGCGACCGTGCAGAAGATCATCCCCCCGAAGAGCGGGGGCGGCTCGGGCGGCGGCGCTGGCGGCGGTGACGACGCCAGCGGCGGCGGGAACGGAGACGGCGGGGGCGGCAACAGTGGCGGATCGGATTCGAGCCGGTACTCCGTGCGGCTGACTCCTGGCGAACTCACCCCCGAGCAGATCGATGTGCTGCGCGGCAGCAACGTCCGCGTGCGCATCCCCGTCGCCTCCACCGAGGGCGAGGTGCTCGCCGTTCCGATCGCCGCGCTGTCCGCAGGGTCCGGCGGCGAGGACCGGGTAGAGCTCCTGGTGTCCCGGGGGACCGGCGACGACGCGAAGACCGAAAACGTCACCGTCACGGCGGGGCTCGCCGCCGACGGCTACGTCGAGATCACCTCGGACGACCCCCGGATCGAACCGGGAGCGCAGGTCGTGGTCGGCGAATGAGCCGCATCGACGAGCTCTTTGCCGCCCCGAGAGACCCCGGCTCCGCGGACGGCGAGGCCGCCATCCCCGAGGGGCCGGCGGGCGCCACGCGCCGCACCCTGCGAGACCGGCTGCGCGGGCCCCGCGCCCGCTCGCGGGGCCGGACCGATGAGGACGGTGATACCGCGGCCACGGCCGTGGCCACGGCACCCCCCGCGGCCACGGTCGAGGGCAATCCCGACTTCGCGGGGCCGATCATCGAGCTCGAAGACGTGACGCGGTTCTTCCCCGGACCGCCGCCCGTCAACGCGCTGCGCGGCGTTAACCTGGCGGTCGAGCGCGGCGACTACCTCGCGATCGTCGGGCCCTCGGGATCCGGCAAATCCACGATGCTCAACACGCTCGGGCTCCTGGACCGCCCCAGCACCGGGCGGTTCCTGTTCGAGGGCATCGACGTCGCGGGGCTCAGCGACGATGAACGCTCGGCGCTGCGCGGGCGCGCGGTGGGCTTCGTGTTTCAGTCCTTCCACCTCATGCCGACCCGCAGCGTGCTCGACAACGTCATGCTGGCGGGGACCTACGCGGGGCTCACCCGCGATGAGCGCGAGCCGCTCGCGCGCGCCGCGCTCGATCGCGTCGGCCTGGCGCACCGCGTCGATTTCTCCCCCAACACGCTTTCGGGCGGCGAGCGGCAGCGGGTCGCGATCGCGCGCGCCGTCTGCACCTCCCCCCGGCTGCTGCTCGCCGACGAGCCCACCGGCAACCTCGACCGAGAGAACTCCGCGTCGATCATGCGCCTGTTCCAGGAGCTCAGCGCCGACGGCCTCACCATCGTCATGATCACCCACGATCAACACGTCGCCGACGCCGCCCAGCGGCGCGTGCGCATCAACGACGGCGAACTCTCGGAGCTGTCATGAGCGGCCACATCTCGCTCCGCGCCCTCGTGCATGAGGCCCTCGAAGGGATCGGGTCGCGGCCGTCCCGGCTCATCATCACCCTGCTCGGCACCGTGCTCGGGATCGCCTCGCTCGTGGCCACCATCGGCTTCGCCCAAACGGCGGCCGGGCAGATCACTCAGCAGTTCGACGCGCTCGCAGCCACCCGCGTCACCGTGGCCCCGGGCTCGACCCAGGCCCCGGGCGGCAAGGAACGTGCGACCTCCAAACTCCCCTGGGATGCCGTCGAGCGGGTGGCGCCCCTGGCCGGCGTCGTCGATTCCGCGCTCATCGGAAAGCTCCCGGCCTCGGTGCGTGTGGAGGCCGTGCAGGTGCAGGACCCCTCCGAGCCGCAGAAGTCCTCGCCGCCGGTGATCGCCGCCTCCCCCGGCCTGATGACCGTGGTCAAGGGCGGGCTGCAGACGGGCCGCTTCTTCGATTCGGGCCATGACGCGCGCCACGACCGCGTGGTCGTGCTCGGCGCGGAAGCGGCGAAGCGCCTCGGCGTGAATCGGGTCACCGGCCAGCCCGCGGTGTTTATCGATGGCCGCGCGTACACGGTGATCGGCATCCTCGACGAGGTCGGAACCCGCAACAATCTGCTCGACTCCGTGATCGTGCCGCTCAGCACGGCGCGCTCGGAGCTCGCGCTCACCACCACGGAGAGCCTCGACATCCGGATCGACGTAGGTGCGGGATCGGTCGTGGCCCGGCAGGCCCCGATCGCGCTGAATCCGAACAGCCCCGATACCTTCAAGGTAGGTGCTCCCGCGAACTCCAACGCGCTTCAGGATCAGGTCGAGTCCGATGTGAACGTGCTCTTCCTCGCCATCGGCATCGTCGCGCTCATCGGCGGCGGCATCGGCATCGCAAACGTCACGCTGCTGTCCGTGTCCGAACGGCGCGGGGAGATCGGGCTGCGCCGCGCACTCGGCGCGCGGACCCGGGACATCGCCCAGCAGTTCATGCTGGAGTCCGTCACGATCGGACTTCTCGGCGGGCTCATCGGCGTGGTCGTCGGGCTCTTCGCCCTGATTGGCGTGTGCCTGGTGCAGGGGTGGACGCCGATCCTCGCGCCGTGGGCCGCCCCGGTGGGGGTGGTGGTCGGCGCGCTCGTGGGGTTGCTTGCCGGCGGCTATCCCGCGATCAAGGCGGCGCGCGTCGAGCCCGTGGACGCCCTGCGCGACGCGTAGCCCGAGCGACGCGACGCCCCGGAGGCTTTCGGCAGGCTCTCACTTTCCCCGCGTATGCTCGGCTCAGTTCGTCCATCGGGGAGGAGGTGTCAGCTGTGCCGGTCAAAGTCGGGTTGGAGTCAACGCTGCGCGCGCGGCGTTCCGCACGGACCGTGGGATTTGCGGCCGCGATCACCGCGACGCTCCCCCTGGTGCTGACCGCCTGCGCACCGGTGGCTGACGCCGAGGTCTACGCGGCGCAACTGCACGCGTCCGCGGACGCGGATATCCTGACCATCCCCACGGCCCGGGTGTACCAGGTCACCGAAACCAACGTCATGACGCCGATCAGTGGCGCGCTCGGCCGCGCACTGGATCACCCGGTCAAGTCGACGGGCTCCCTGGTCCTCAAGGATGGCGTCATCACCGAGGCCCACATCGGCCTCCACCTCGGCAGCTACCCCGAGGCGGTGTTCGAGCTCACGGAGCCCGCGGTGCTCCGCCGGGAGGGCAGCTCAAAGAGTACCGTCCGCGCGATCGGCACGGTGTCCGTTGATGGCTTACTCAGACACGACATCAGCGTGGAGCTCACCCCCACCGTGCTGACGCAGGAGTCGGTCGAGTTCGACGTGCAGTTCGCGGTTCCGGACAACCCCTTCCTCGTGGGCCGGAGTATCCCGCTCGATCAGCTCTCCGCGCACCTCGTACTCGACGCTCAGGAGTAGCGCTGCCGACGCGTCGCGTCGTGCACCTCGCCCACGAGCTCCTCGATGACGTCTTCAAGGAAGACGACGCCCAGCTCAGTCCCGTCGCTCTCCAGGATGCGGGCCAGGTGGATCCCCCGCGCCTGCATCCCCGCGAGGACGTCCTCGAGCTCCGCGGTCGCGGGGAACGAGACCATGTCCCGGATCCGCTTCGGGGGGATCGGTTCGGCAATGCGCTCCTCAGAGAGCCGCACCAGGTCCTTGATGTGGACGTAGCCGGTGAGGCCCCCATCCGTGGCGGCGATCGGGTATCGCGAGAAGCCGTGCTTCGCGACGGCTGCCTCGACGTCTTCCGGGGTGGCGCCGGCGGGCAGGATGACCAGCCGGTCCGCCGGCACCAGCAGATCCGCCGCCCGTTTCGTCGTGAACTCGAACGCCGCGGTCAGCGCGCCGCTCCGGTCCTCGAGCACGCCCTCGCGGGTGGAGTGGCTCACGATGCTTGCCACCTCTTCCAGCGTGTAGGTGCTCGTGGTCTCGGACTTCGGCTCGACTCGGAACAGTCGCAGCACGCCGTTGGCCATCGCGTTCATCGCGGCGATGATGTGCTTCAGGACCCGCGACACGGCGACGAGCGGGGGCGCGAGCAACAGCACGGCCTGGTCCGGGATCGAGAACGCCGCGTTCTTCGGGATCATCTCACCGAACACCACGTGCAGGTAGGTGACGATCAGCAGGGTCAGCACGAAGGCGGTGATGCTGACGGCCTGCGCGGACAGTCCAGTCCATGCGAGCGGCCCCTCCAGCAAGTGGTGGATCGAGGGCTCGGACACGTTCAGGATCAGCAGCGAGCACACCGTGATGCCGAGCTGACTCGTGGCCAGCATCAGCGTCGCGTGCTCCATCGCGTAGAGCGCCGTCTTCGCGCGCTTCGATCCCGCTTCGGCGCGCGGCTCGATCTGGGATCGGCGTGCCGAGATGACGGCGAACTCCGCACCGACGAAAAAGGCGTTCGCGATCAACAGCACCACGAGCCAGACGATTCCCATCCAGTCGCTCATCGGGGACTCTCCTCAGCCTCGTCGGATTCGCTCGGCAGTGGTGGCCCGGTGTAGCGCAGGCGCGCGATCCGACGCCCGTCCATGCGCTCCACCCGCAGCACCCCGCCGTCGGCGAGGGGAACCTCGTCGCCGACCTCGGGGATCCGCTCGAGTTCACGCAGCACAAAGCCGGCGACGGTGTCGTAGTCGCCGTCCTCGGGGATCGTCACGCCGGCCTGCTCACGCACCTCGTCCGGGCGCAGGTCCGCGGGGAACGTCATCTCGTCCGCGGTGCCGACGACGCCGGCGGCGGCGCGATCGTGCTCGTCCGCAACCTCCCCCACGATCTCCTCGACGAGGTCTTCAAGCGTCACCATTCCGGCGGTGCCGCCGTACTCGTCGACCACGATCGCGAGCTGGAAGCCGCTCGAGCGCAGGGCGCCGAGCAGCTGATCGAGCCGCATCGTCTCGGGCACGCGAACGACGTCTTCCGCAAGCGCCGCGGCGGGAACGTCGCGGCGCTTGGCGCGCGGCACGGCGACCGCGTGCTTCACGTGGACCACGCCGACGATGTCATCCCGGTCCTCGTCGATCACGGGGAAGCGGGAGAAGCCCGAGCGGCCCGAAAGCTCGAGCACGTCCTGGGCGGATTCGAGACGCTGCACGCTCTCGACCCGCAGCCGCGGCGTCATGACATCGGCGGCGGTCAGCTCGGAAAACCGCAGCGTGCGGTCCAGCAGGGTCGCGGTATCGGCTTCGAGGAGCCCGGCGCTCGCCGAGTGCCGGACGAGGGAGGACAGCTCCTCGGCCGAGCGTGCGCCGGAGAGCTCCTCTTTCGGTTCGATCCCGATGCTCCGCAGCATCCCGTTGGCGCTGCCGTTGAGCACGAGAATTGCCGGCTTGAACGTTGCGGTGAACGCGCCCTGCGCCGGCATCACCAGCTTCGCGGTCTGCAGTGGCCGCGCGAGCGCGAAGTTCTTGGGGACGAGCTCCCCGACGATCATGGAGAAGACCGTGGCGAGCGCGATCGCGATGGGGGCGCTGATGGTGCGGCGAAGATCCTCCGGCACGCCGATCGCCCCGAGCGGGGCGTCAAGGAACGCGCTGATCGACGGTTCCAGCGTGTAGCCGGCGAGCAGCGTGGTCAGGGTGATGCCGAGCTGCGCACTCGACAGGTGCGTCGACGTGATCGACAGCCCGCGGATCACCCGATCGAGGCCCCGCTCCCCCGCGTCACGTCGACGCTCGAGCTCTTGCCGGTCGAGCGCGACAAGCGAAAACTCCGCCGCGACGAAGATGCCGGTCCCGACGGTCAGAATCAATCCGATCAGCAGCAGTATCCAGTCGTTCACCGGCAGCTCCTGAGCGGTGCAGGCTGCCGCGCGTCCGCGCGGCAGCTACTCGGAGGGTCTGAGGGTCTTCGAGAGCCAGAATCCATAGTGATGGCCACTTTATCACCGCGGGCTGAGAATCTACGCAGGAGCTATGCCGCGAGTTCCCCCAGAAAGGCGTAGGGTTGAACATGGTACGGCTACGGTGCTGCACCCCGATCACCGAAACTTGCCACGCAAGTGGCACGACCGAGAGGAACCCGCTTTGGCAGAGCGCACGGAGACCACCGATCAGGTTGGTCCCGCAGAAGATTTTGGCGCAAATGCTTGGCTCGTCGATGAATTGTGGAAACAGTTCCAGGTCGACAAGAACTCGGTCGACCAATCGTGGTGGCCGGTGCTGGAGCGGTACGGGAAGACCGCCCAGGCGAGCGCAAGTGCAACACCGGGCGCGGCAGCGGCGCCGCCCGCGACCGCGACGGGACCGGTGACGACGCCGATCACCTCGCCTGCACAGCCCGCACGCACCACGAACACCGCGCCGCGCACCACGCCGATCCCGGCCGACGCCCCGCGCAGCGCCCCGGCCTCGGCCACGGCGGAAGACCCGGACGTCGTCGAGGACGTCGTCACCCCGCTCAAGGGCATGGCCCGCACGCTGTCGAAGAACATGGACCAGAGCCTCACGGTTCCGACCGCGACGAGCGTCCGCACGATCCCGGCAAAGCTGCTGATCGACAACCGGATCGTCATCAATAACCACCTCCGCCGCAGCCGCGGCGGCAAGATCTCCTTCACGCACCTCATCGGCTGGGCACTGATCCAGACGCTCAAGGAGTTCCCGAGCCAGAACGTGGCCTACACGGAGGTCGACGGCAAGCCCTCGATCCTGGTCCCCGCGCACGTCGGCCTCGGCATCGCCATCGATCTGCCGAAGCCGGACGGCTCGCGCTCGCTCATGGTGCCGGCAATCAAGCGCGCGGAGACGCTCGATTTCAACGAGTATCTGACCGCCTACGAGGACCTCGTGAAGCGGGCCCGCGGGGGCAAGCTCACGGCGAGCGATTTCCAGGGCGGCACGGTCTCCCTGACCAACCCCGGCGGCATCGGCACGGTGCACTCGGTGCCCCGACTCATGCAGGGCCAGGGCTGCATCATCGGCGCCGGCGCGCTCGAGTACCCTGCCGAGTTCCAGGGGGCCTCGGAAGACGTGCTCACCCGCCTCGGCATTTCGAAGACGATCACGCTCACCAGCACCTACGACCACCGCGTCATTCAGGGTGCCGGCTCCGGCGAGTTCCTGAAGCTTGTCCACGAGCGCCTGATCGGCGGCCACAACTTCTACGAGGACATTTTCGCCGCGCTGCGTATCCCGTACAAGCCGGTGCAGTGGGCGTCCGACATCCACGTCGATATCTCGGGCGCGATCGACAAGGAAGCCCGCGTCCAGGAGCTCATCAACTCCTTCCGCGTGCGCGGCCACCTGATGGCCGACACCGATCCGCTCGAGTACGTGCAGCGCACCCACCCGGATCTGGAGATCGAGTCGCACGGCCTCACTTTCTGGGACCTCGACCGCGAGTTCGTGACCGGCGGCATCGGCGGCCAGCGCACCATGAAGCTGCGCGACATTCTCGGCGTGCTGCGCGACTCCTACTGCCGCAAGATCGGCATCGAGTACATGCACATCCAGGATCCCGCACAGCGGCTCTGGCTGCGCGAGCAGCTCGAGGTGAACTACGCCAAGCCGAGCCGCGACGAGCAGATGCGGATCCTCGAGAAGCTCAACGAGGCCGAGGCGTTCGAAACCTTCCTGCAGACCAAGTACGTCGGGCAGAAGCGCTTCAGCCTGGAGGGCGGCGAGTCCGTGATCCCGCTGCTCGACGCCATGCTCGTCGACGCGGCGGAGGACGGCGTCGACAGCGTCGACATCGGTATGGCGCACCGCGGCCGCCTCAACGTGCTCTCCAATATTGCGGGCAAGACCTACGGGCAGATCTTCCGCGAGTTCGAGGGCGCGCAGTCCTCGAAGGCCGGCTCGGGCGACGTGAAGTACCATCTCGGCACCTCCGGCGTGTTCACGGCACCGAACGGCACGCAAGTGCCGATCCACCTGGCCGCGAACCCCTCGCACCTGGAGACCGTCAATGGCGTGCTCGAGGGCATCGTGCGCGCGAAGCAGGATCTCAAGCCGATCGGCTCGTTCACCACCCTCCCGATCCTCGTGCACGGCGACGCGGCGATGGCCGGTCAGGGCGTGGTCTACGAGACGCTGCAGATGTCGCAGCTGCGCGGCTACCGTACCGGCGGCACGATCCACATCATCATCAACAACCAGGTGGGCTTCACCACCCTCCCGCTCGACTCGCGCTCCGCCGTGTACTCCTCGGACGTGGGCAAGGTCGTGCAGTCGCCGATTTTCCACGTCAACGGGGACGACCCCGAGTCGGTGGTCCGCGTCGCCAAGCTCGCGTACGAGTTCCGGCAGCGCTTCCACATCGACGTGATCATCGACCTCATCTGCTACCGCCGCCGCGGACACAACGAGGGCGACGACCCCTCGATGACGCAGCCGCTGATGACCGATCTGATCGAGGCCAAGCGGTCCACCCGTCGCCTCTACACGAGCGCGCTGGTCGGCCGTGGCGATATCACCGAAGAAGAGTACGAGAAGGCCAAGCAGGACTTCCAGGCCCGGCTCGAACTCGCCTTCCAGGAGACCCACGCGGCGCAGACCGGCGCGATCCCGATCATCGACCAGAGCGGGATCGGCCAGGTCGCCGAGGTCGGCGGCCCCGGCCCCGCACCGCTCGAGACCGCGGTCGACCGCAGCGTGATCGAGCGCATCGGCGACGCCCACGAGAACAAGCCCGCCGGCTTCACGGTGCACCCGAAGCTGCAGCAGCTGTTGAAGAAGCGCACGGAGATGAGCCGCAACGGCGGCATCGACTGGGGCTTCGGTGAGCTGCTCGCCCTGGGCTCGCTCCTCATGGAGGGCACCGCGGTGCGCTTCGCCGGGCAGGACGCCCGCCGCGGCACCTTCGCCCAGCGTCACGCTGTCTTCCACGATCGCGCGAACGGGCAGGAATGGATCCCGCTGCTGAACCTCTCCGAGGAGCAGGCGCGATTCTGGATCTACGATTCCTTCCTGTCGGAGTACGCCGCGCTCGCCTACGAGTACGGCTACTCCTTGCAGCGTGAGGACGCCCTCGTGCTGTGGGAGGCGCAGTTCGGGGACTTCGCGAATACGGCGCAGGCCGTGATCGACGAGTACGTCGCCGCCGCGGAGCAGAAGTGGGGTCAGCGTTCCTCCGTCGTGATGCTGCTGCCGCACGGCTACGAGGGCCAGGGGCCGGATCACTCCTCCGCTCGGATCGAGCGCTACCTGCAGCTCTGCGCCGAGGACAACATGACCGTCGCGCGCCCGTCGACCCCGGCGAACTACTTCCACCTGCTGCGCCGCCAGGCCTACGCACGGCCGCGCAAGCCGCTGATCGTGTTCACCCCGAAGTCGATGCTGCGCTTGCGCGGCGCGACGTCGAGCGTGGAAGACTTCACGACCGGTCACTTCCAGCCCGTGCTCGACGACCCGAACGTGGGCGAGAAGTCGCAGGTGGAGCGCGTCCTGCTCGTCTCGGGCAAGATCTACTACGATCTGCGCGTGGCGCTCGACAAGAACCCGGACCCGCGCATCGCGCTGGTCCGCGTCGAGCAGTACTACCCGCTGCCCATCGTCGAGGTGGGGCGCGTCCTCACCCAGTACTCGGGCGCCGAGCTGGTGTGGGTGCAGGATGAGCCGGAAAACCAGGGTGCGTGGCCGTTCATCTCGCTGGAGCTCTCGAAGCACCTGGCGAACGACCGCATCAGCGTGGTCAGCCGCGCCTCGTCCGCGGCGCCCTCGACCGGCTCCGCGAAGGTCCACGCCGTCGAGCAGGAGGCCCTGATCGCACGCGCGCTGCGCTTCGAGTCCCAGGACTGACCCGGGATGCAGCACCCACTCCTCGGGGGGTCGCCCGCCCGCGGCGGTGACGCGGCGTCGGGCGTCCCCGGGGAGGGGATCGCGCAGCGCATCGCCACCGCGATCTCGTTGGGCATGCTGAGCGTCGGCGAGCGGCTCCCGCCCGAGGCCGAGCTCGCAAGCCAGTTCGGCGTGGCCGTGGCGACCCTGCGCAAAGCGCTCGCGACGCTCCGCGAGCAGGGCGTCGTCGAGACCCGGCGCGGCCGCAACGGCGGCACGTTTGTGGTCCAGGCCCCCTTCCCGTCCCCCGACACGTTGCAGACTGCGCTGCGTCGCATCAGCACGGTCGCCCTCCGCGACTTCTTCGACGAGCACGCCGCGGTGTCGGGAATGGCCGCCCGACTCGCCGCGGAGCGCGCGGTTCCCGGCGTCCGAACGCGGCTCGCCGAGTTCGCGTTCGAGGCGCGCGAGGCGCCCGCCGGACACGAGCGCTCCCTCGCTGACAGCCGCTTCCACTTCGAGGTGGCGGTGCAGAGCCACTCGCAGCGGCTGCTGACCGCGGAGCAGCGACTGCAGTCGGAGCTCTCCCCCTTCCTGTGGTGCGAAGAGATCTGCAGCGCGTCGACGCAGCTCGCGTTCACGGAGCACCTCGCGATCGTGATGGCGATCGAGCAGCGTCAGCCGGACGAGGCGCAGCGGCTCGCGGTGGCGCACGTCCGCGAAAACATGCGCCTCATCATCGAGGGGAAATTCGCGCTCGGGCCCGGGGCCGAGCCGAGCCGAGCGCCCGGAACGGGGGCCGCCGCATGACCGCCCCGCTCGCGGATGTCACCGCGGAACTCACCGCGTGGTTTGCCGATCGCTTCGCCCAGTTGGAGCGACTCTCGGACGAGCTCATCTCGGCGCTCCACCTCGGCGCGGATCGCCGCTTAGAGCTCACCGAATCGGCGCGACGGCGCATGAAAACGACCGCCGTGCGGATGCTCGAGGCGCATCCCGTGCTCGACGGGTGCGGCCTGATCTTTGCGCGGACCGCCCTCGGCACCGAGAACGGCCACCTCGAGTGGTGGGTGCGCGAGGACGAGACCCGGTTTGCCCGGTACTCGTTCGGGGTGGTTCCCGGCGGCGACCGGTATTACGACTACGAGCACCACGAGTGGTTCATCCGCGCGTTTCACGAGGGTGCTCCCGCCCTGGTCGGCCCCTACATCGACTATCTCGGCGTTGAGGCCTACGTGGTCACGCTGACCGTTCCGGCGGTGCTGGACGGCGTCCGCGTCGGGGCGGTCGGCACCGACATTCAGGTTGCCGACCTCGAGGCGGCGTTGCTCCCGATGCTGCTGCGCAGCCGCGCGCCGCTCGCCGTCGTCGGCCGCCACGGGAACGTGCTCGTGGGGAGCTCTGCGAGCTTCCTCCCGGGCGAGTACGTCCCCGCCGAGCTCGACGGCTTTGCGCGGATCGCGCTCGGGCCGGCCTCGGCCGGGCTCACGCTCCTCGCCCCGACCGCGAGCTAACGACGCGGCCGGGGCGAGGAGCGCACACGAGGGCTGCGCGGCTTAGCCTCGGACAAGCGCGGCGAAGCGCGCGGCGAAGCCGCCCCACAGTTCGCGGAGACGCGGTTCTGCCGCGCGCACCTCGGCGACAACGTCCGAGCCCGAGAGCCCGAGGGCGTCGAGTCCGTCCCCCTCTTCGACGACCCAGTCCTCGGCCGTGCCGGTGAGCGCCTCGGGGTGGAACTGGACACCCCAGGCCGCGGCTCCGACTCGGAAGGCCTGGTTCCGGCACGCCGCGTTCGACGCGAGCACCTCCGCCTGCGCGGGCAGCTCGGCGGCCTCCAGCCAGTGCCACTGCACGGTCGGCACCGCATCCCCGGCGAGGTCCCCGAACAGCGGATCCCCCGCCGCCCCGGGCGCAAAGCCCACGCTGGTGAGCCCCACCTCGGGTCCGGCCGGCATGGTGCGCACCTGGCCCCCGGTCGCGGTCGCGAGGAGCTGCGCGCCGAGGCAGATCCCCAGCGTCGGCAGCTCGCGCGCCACGCCGTCGAGCAGGAGCGCCCGGGTCGCGGGCAGCCAGGGGGCCGCCGTATCGTCGGTCGGCCCCATCGAGCCCCCCAACACGATCAGCCCGTCGAAGCCGTCGAGCGATCCCGGGACCGGGACGGCGGCGTCCGGGCCGACCGTTTCCAGCGTGATGCCCTCCTCCTGGAGCCGGGCGGCGAAGTGCCCGATCCCGGCGTTCGCCTGATGCTCCACCACGAGAACGCGTGCGCGCGAGGTCATGCGGCGCTCCTTTCCGTCCGGGCGGCGCGCGCCGCGGCACGCTCCACCAGCCAATCGAAGAGGGCCTGCTGCGTCGGATCCGTCGCTGCCGTGTCCTCCGGATGCCACTGTACGGCGAGCAGCTCCGCGCGCTCGTGTTCGAGCGCCTCCACGATGCCGTCGGCGGCCCGGCCGACCACCCGCAACCCGGTGCCGACCGCATCGACGGCCTGATGGTGGTACGAGGACACCGGGAGCTCGGTCACGCCCAGGGCGCCGGCGAGCGCGGAGTCCGGCGCGAGCTCGACCGGGTGCACGCTGTTGCGATGCACGCTGTCGGCGGGGAGATCCTGCACCATGGTGCCGCCGTGCTCCACGTTGAGGAGTTGGAAGCCGCGGCAGATCGCCAGCACGGGGACCCCCGCCGCGATCGCGGCGGACAGGAGATCCGCCTCGAACTGATCCTGCGCGGCGAAGTCTGCGGTCACCGTGGTCGGCAGCGGGGCCTGGCCGTAGCGTGCCGGATCGAGATCGAAGCCGCCAGGAATCAGCAGGCCGTCGAGGCCCCGCAGTCGCTCGGCCGCCGGCGACGGCCCCTCCGCGAACAGCGTGAGGGGCTCGCCGCCCGCGCGAACGACGGAGCGGAGCACCGCGGACGCGACCGCGGTGCCATCGAAGCGGAGGCCGTGGATCTGGTTCGACCACATCCCGGTCACCCCAATGCGCGGCGCCTGCATGGCTACGCCTCGGGCTTCAGGGGGAACGGGAGCAACGGCATCCAGCGTGTCCACACGCGCTCGAGCGAACCGTCGGCGACGATCGCGGTGAGCGCGGCGTCGATCTCGGCGCGGAGGGCGTCGTTCCCGGGGGCCACGCCGATCCCCCACCGGTTTCCGGTCAGCACCGTGAAGGCCTCGACGAAGTCGGGGTCTTCCTGGCCGAGCGGGATCATGACGACGTCGTCGTCCACGAAGCCGTCGACCTCGCCGGAGCGCGTCGCCTCGATCATGTCCCGGAACACGTCGTCGCTTGCGCCGAAGCTCACGAGCTCCACGCCGGGGAACGTCTCGGCGAGCTTCATGTTCGTGGAATGTGCGATCGCACCGATCTTGTAGCCCGCGAGATCCTCGGGGGCGCGGGCGGGATCATCCGCCCGCACGATCAGCGTCTCGTTGAACACGGCGTACGGCTGGGTGAAGTCGACGAGCGCGGCGCGCTCCTCGGTCATCCCCTGGCCACACCAGACGGCGTCGGCGTCGCCGCGTCGCACGGCGGGGATCATGTCGTCCCAGGGCAGCATGATCCACTCGATCGTCGCGCCCAGCCGCTCGGCGACGAGCGCGGCGGCTTCGGGTTCGTATCCGCCGCGGGTCGCGCCGTCCGGGCTCTTCGAGAAGAGCGGCAGGGCCTCAGAGTCGATGCACGCGAGTCGGAGCGTGCGGGGCGTGGTGGTGGTCACGGAATTGCCTCCCAGTACTGATCGAATTCCCACTGTGAAATCTGGCCGCAGTAACGCGCCCACTCGTCCCGCTTGAGCTGCAGGAAGATGCGTGTGAGTTCCTCGGGCATCGCGGCCATGAGGTACTCGTCGGCCTCGAAGGCCTCGATGGCGCTGCCGAGCGTGTTCGGGACGACGACCCCGTCGAGCGCGGCGCTCGGGCTGCCGGGCTCGCCCGGATCGAGTTTCGTTTCGAGTCCGCGCTCGATCGCCGCGAGCAGGTAGAGGTGGGACAGGTGCGGGTTCACGCTCGCGTCCGGGAGGCGGTATTCCATCCGGCCGTTCGCCGAGATCCGGAGCGCCACGCCGCGGGTGTCGAGCCCCCAGTCGGCACCGGAAGGCGCGAACTGGCCGGCGTCCCAGTACCGCTTGTAGGAGTTCACCGTGGACCCCATGACGAGCATGGAGCCGGGGGTGTGCCGCAGCATGCCGCCGATCGCGTGGCGTGCGGTCTCGGTGACGTGCAGTTCGACCCGCCCATCCTCGATCACGTTCTCGTCCGCGCGCCAGAGGCTGAGGTTGTGGTGGCAGCCGTTGCCCATCTTGCCGTTGTACGGCTTCGCCATGAAGCTCGCGTGGAGGCCCAGCTCCCGCGCAACCTGCTTGCAGATCTGGCGATACGTGGTCATCCGCTCGGCGGTGAGCTCGGCGCGGTCGAAGTCCCAGTTGAGCTCGAGCTGCCCGTCGTCCTCGTAGTCGCCCTGGATCATGGCGAAGTCCATGGCCTGCGAGTAGCTGATGACCTTCTTGAACACGGGGCGCATCTTCTCGAGGTTCTCGACCTGGTACGCGGGGCTCTGGTCGTCCTTGCAGGAGACGTCCATGCCGGGTCCGGTCCACGTCATCTCGGGTTCGAGGCCGCTGCGCAGCTCGAGCCCGGTGCGCTCGGTGAAGGAGCGGTGGGCCGCACGGAACAGCGCGCGCGTGTCGAGCGGGATCAGGCAGCCGGAGCCCTCGCCGAGCTGCGGCGGATCGTAGGCGGTGCAGAACATGCGACCCACCTCGGGATCCCACGGCAGCACCTGGAAGGTCTCGGGCTCGGGGAGCCCCCAGAATTCGTGGGCGTCCACGCCGCCGCCGATCAGCTCGCCCTCGCGACTCGTCTGGAGATCGGTGAGCGCGGTGCGGTGGAACGCGATTCCCTTGCGGAGCATGCGTTCGTAGTGCTCCGCGGGCACCACCTTCGCGACGGTGCGGCTGCCGAGCGTCGGGATCATGTAGTAGATGTACTTGACGCCAGTCTCCCGGATCCGCTCGCCGAGCACCGCGAGGGTCTCGGGGCGGAGGTTCGCCTCCTGGTGGCGCGCGAACGCGGTGGTATCGCTGAGAATCTCGCGCAGCGCGGCGCCGAAGCTCCCGCCGGTCTTGAGGTCAGACATGTGGGTCCTTTCATCGTTGGAAGGTCTCATTCGGGCAGCACTGCCCGGGGCCGCCGAGGCGGTGGCCCCAAAATGGGGTGGCGCGGCTTATCGCACCGTGAAGGTGATGGGGAGCTTGACGGGGCCGTGGTTGCCCGAGTCCGGCAGCCACGTATCGCCGCCGGGGCACGAGACCTCGGTGATGCGCTGCGCGAGCATCGGCAGCGCGATCCCCATGTCGGCGCGGGCGATGTAGTGGCCCAGGCAGTGGTGCACGCCCCCGCCGAAGGTCTGGTGAGGTTTGCGCCCCTCGGCTTCGATGTCGATCTCGGGGTTCGGGAAGGCCTCGGGGTCGGTGCCGCTCGACATCGTGAAGAGGTGCACCGTGGTTCCCTGAGCGATCCGCAGCCCCTCGTACTCGAAGTCTTCGTTCGCTTCCCGGGTCACCCAACGGGTCGTCGGGTTGACGCGCAGCCCCTCTTCGAGCGCGGGCTTCGCGAGTTCGTCGGGCCGCGACGCGAGCTTCTCCCACTGCTCCGGGTTGCGCATGAAGGTTTGCAGGATCAGCCCGATCTGGTTTCGGGTGGTATCCATGCCGCCGAACAGCATCAGCACCAGCGCGTTCCGCAGCTCCGCGTCGCTGAGCTTGTCTCCGTCCTCCGAGAACTGCACCAGGCGGGACACGACGTCCTGGCCCGGGTTCGCGCGCCGCTCCACGATGAGCTCCTCGACGAAATCGTAGAGCTCCTGGACGGCGACGTCGATGCGTTCGATGTCGTCCTTGATCGAGACCGCGAGCGCGTAGCCGACCGTGTTGGCGCGGTCGGCGATGAACGGCCAGTGCTCGTGGGACAGCCCCATCATGGCGCAGAGGGCGCGGGTGGCGAAGGGTTCGGCGAATGCGGCCACGAAGTCGACCTCGGCACCGCTCGCCTGCACCGCGATCATCTCGTCGATGAGTTCCGTCGCGATCTCGGCGAACTCGGGCTCCAGACGGCGGGCCTGCGTGGGCGAGAATGCCGGGTTCAGGAGCCGGCGGATCCGGTGGTGCTCGTCGCCTTCCAGGACCAGGAGGTTCTTCGACCACCACTCATGGAACAGGCCCGAGTGCACGCCGTTGAGTTCGGGCCACTTGGCGCTGCCCTGGTTCAGGCTGGGGTGCTTCAGCAGCTCGGTGACCTCCCGGTAGCGAAGGACGCCGAAGCCGTAGTTGGTGCGGGCAACCCAGCTGCGGGCGCGGGCGTCGCGAACCGCTTCCGAGTTCATGGCGAACTCGGGCGACGCGATGTCGAGGTAGGGCAGATCGGTATCCACCAGTGTTCCGGGCATTCGTACTCCTTCGTCGAACGTCATCCCGCGCTGGAGCCGCGGGCGACCGGTAGAAAATAAGCTATCCATGAATGATTTATTTCGCAAGTACACATTCGGATCCGCACTCGCAATGTGGGGCAATGTGATTAAAACATTCACAAGTTCTATGATTAGCGCTACACTCGATGCATCCGGTTCGCGCAGCGCCGCACGATCCCGGCCCGAACCAGTCACGCGAAGGAGCTGTGATGACGTCCCCTACGACCCCGCACATCGCCATCATCGGGAGCGGCCCCGCGGGCTGCTACCTGGCGCAGTCGCTCGTGCGCGCGCTCCCCGAGTCCACGCTCACCCTGTTCGATCGGCTCCCCTCCCCGTTCGGCCTCGTGCGCTACGGCATCGCCGCCGACCACCAGCACACCAAAGCAATCACCCGGCAGTTCGAACGGCTGTTTGCCACGCCGAACGTCCGCTTCGCCGGCGACATCGCGATCGGCACGGACCTCACCCTCGCCGAACTCCAGGACCACTTCGACGCTGTGGTGTTCGCCACGGGCCTGAGCGACGATCGCCCGCTCGCGGTGCCCGGCGGCGATCTGCCCGGCGTCGTGGGGGCGGGCGCGCTCACGCGCGTGCTGAACGCGCACCCCGACGGGGCGCCCGCACTCCCCGAGCTCGGCAGCGACGTCGTGATCGTGGGGGCCGGCAACGTTGCGCTCGACGTGCTCCGTTTTCTCGTCAAGGATCGCGACGGGTACGCGCAGAGCGACGTCGCCGATGCGGCACTGGCGGCCTACCTCGCGGCCCCGGCACAGCGGATCACGGTCCTCAGCCGCTCGGAACCCGCCCAGGCCAAGGGCGACCCCCCAATGATCAAGGAGCTCGCGGGGCTCGCACGCGGACGATACACGACCGACTCGGCCGCGCTGAGACTTCCGGACGGTGCCGGGCGCACCGAAACGGCGCGGGTGGCCGCGATCGCGGAACTCACGGCGCCGGACCGGCCCGCCTATCCGGGCCCCGAGGTCACCCTCCTCTTCGGCGCGGCACCCGTCCGCATCGAGGGCCCGGACCGCGTGCGCGGGGTCACCATCGAACGCAACGGCGAGACGCACCAGCTGCCAGCGACCGCGGTGATCACCGCGATCGGATTCGACGGGCTGGGACCGACGTCAGCGGACGCGGAGAGCGCCGACACCGCGCTCCCGGCCCCCGCGACCACCGGGCGAATCCGCCCCGGCGTGTATCGCACCGGCTGGGCCAAGCGCGGCCCGAGCGGCGCGATCCCGGAAAACCGGGCGTGTGCGAAGGCCGTCGCCGACGAACTCCTCGCGGACCTCGCGGACGGTTCGCTCACCGTGGGCACCGGGAAGCGCGGCTTCGCGGGCCTGCCGGCGCGTATCCAGGAGCGCGCCATCAGCTTCGCGCAGTGGCAGGTCCTCGATGCCGTGGAGTGCGCGACGGCCGCGCCCGATCGCGTCCGCACCAAGCTTCCGGACCACGAGCAGATGGTCGCCATCGCTCGCGGCACGACCCTCCCCCAGGCCCAGGCATGAAAGGACACGCTGTGAAATTCACGGTTCTCTACGGTACGGAATCCGGCAATTCGGAGCTCATCGCCGAAGATCTCGGCGCGAAGCTGCGCGAGACGCACGACGACGTCGAGGTGTTCGACCTCCAGGATTTCGATCCCGCGGCGCTTGTTCCCGAGCGCTTCGTCATCGTCGTCTGCTCCACCCACGGCGAGGGCGATCCGCCCAACACGGCGCTGCCGTTCATCGAGGCCTTCGACGCGGCACCGCCCGCTCTCGACGGCGTCCGATACGCGGTGTTCGGGCTGGGCGACACCTTCTACGAGGAGACCTACAGCCAGGGCAGCGAGCACCTCGACCGCCGGTTCGCGGCGCAGGGTGCGGTGCGCGTGGGCGAATACGGCCGCCACGACGCGTCGTCCTGGGATCTCGGGAGCGATGTCGCGCTCGAGTGGCTCCCGGGCGTTCTCGACGCCGCGAGCGTCGCGGCCTAACCGCCGCGCACACCGAGGGGCCCCGCCGGGACACACCGGCGGGGCCCCTGCGCGTGGGGCTATCGCGCGGCGGCCCGCGCCACGAGTGCGCCGAAAATGCGCGCCCGGTCCTCGGGGTTCGCGGCGGGCTCTTCCGGATGCCACTGCACCCCGACGACCCAGCTCGCGCTGCGATGCTCGGTGCCCTCGATGATCCCGTCGTGCGCTCGCGCGCTCACTCGCAGCTCCGGCCCCACGGTCGCCACGGCCTGATGATGCCCGTTCCGCACGGTCACTCGGGTGCGACCCAGGATCCGCGAGATCTCGGAGTCCGGCTCGAGGAGGACCTCCTCGTCGATGAAGAGCGGGGACTGCCCGCGGTGCAGCGGCCAGTTCTCGATATCCGGGATCAATGTCCCGCCGAAGGCCACGCTGAGCAACTGCGAGCCGCGGCAGATCGCCAGGGTCGGAAGATCCCGTGCCACGCTGTCGCGGATCGCCGCGATGCAGTACTCGTCGGCGCGCTGATCCACGCCGTACTCGTTTGCGGGTGGCGGGCCGTCGTATCCATAACAGGCACCCGCGACATCCCCTCCCCCGAGGAACACGATCCCGTTCGCCTCGCCAAGCAGCGCGGCGTGCTCGGGACGATCCGGCTGCGCCGAGTCGACGAGGCGAGGACGGCCCCCCGCCTCGCGCACCGCCGCGAAGGCGATGCGCGTGAACGTATCCTGCAGCGCGTGCGCCCCCCGATCCATCCCGGGGAACGTCAGTGACACCACCATCGGGATCAGCGGGCCATCGGCGCGCTCGCCGTCTGTGGCGAGGAACGGAGTGGGGTCAACGGAGAGATCTGGCATGGGCGGGTCCTTTCTGAGGGGTCCTGGCGTGCGCACGCCGGAGACGAGTTACGCGACGGTCTTGATCGGGCCGCTCGCGTCGGCAGCGGGCGCGTCGCCGCGCTGATACGCCTTCGATACGAGCATGTAGATCCACCCGACGGCGATGACGCCGACGGTCGTCATGATGAGCAGGTAGTCTTCCGCCCAGCCCCCACCCGTGGGCCGCGGCCACAGGATGTTCGCAACGGCCGCGACGCCCCACACGAGCGCGATGATGTTCACGGGGTACGCCCAGGCCCCCAGGCGGAACTTGCCGGCGGGCTTCCATCCCATGATCCGGGCCCGCAGCGCGGCGAGCACCACCATCTGGAAGCCCATGTAGATGCCCACGGTGCCGAAGCCCACCATTGCGGTCAGGGCGTTCTCGAGCAGCAGCGAGAGCACGACCACGGCGGCCGGGAACAGGGCGGCCATGAGCAGCGCATTGTGCGGAACGTGGCGCCGCTCGTTGAACTTTGCGAGGAAGTGCGAGGCGGGCAGGAAGCCGTCGCGGCCCATCGAGTAGATGAGTCGGCTCGCGGCGGCCTGGAGGCTCGTGATGCAGGACAGGAAGGCGACGACGATCACGAACATCACGACGGGGAAGATCGGGCCGAAGGCGTTGTGCAGCATCGCGCCGATCGGGTCGGCGTCCTCACCGCTCGCCACGGCCTGGAAGTCGGGCACCGCCAGCACGAGGGAGAAGACCAGCAGGTTCGCCGCGAAGCCGCCAATGTACAGCGTCATGCGCATGGCCCGGGGCACGCGTCGACTGGGATCCTTGATCTCCTCGGCGACATCGCCGTTCGCCTCGAAGCCGTAGTACGCGAACATACCGATCAGCGCCGCCGCGGCGAAGGCACCGAGGTACCCGCCGGGAGCGTCGTTGCCGATGCCCTGGTTATCGAAGAAGATCGAGAAGTCGTGCTGACGGTGGAAGATCGCCAGGTAGAGGCTAATCACCACGGCGCCGATCATCTCGGCGATGAGGCCGACCGTCGCCGCGAGGCTCAGCACCTTGGTCCCCGAGAAGTTCAGGATCGTCGCGATCACCAGCGTGATGAGGGCCACGATGACGGTGCCGCCGGCGCTCAGCTCCGTGCCAAACACGGAGGCGATGAACGGGGCCGCGCCATAGGCGACGGCGGCGATGGTGCCCACGAGCGCCACCACATAGATCCAGCCGTTCATCCACGCCCACTTGCGCCCCCAGAGGCGGCGCGACCAGGGGTATACGCCGCCCGCGACGGGATAGTTCGAGACGACCTCGCCGAAGATCAGGGCGACGAAGAACTGTCCGACGAGGGCGATGACGAGCGCCCAGGCCATGGGCGGGCCGGCCTGGCCGAGGGAGATCGCGAACATCGAGTAGATGCCGGCGATCGGCGAGAGGTAGGTGAAGCCGAGGGACACGTTGCCCCAGAAGCTCATCTCACGCTTGAACGTCGTGTCATACGAATAGCCGAGGGACGCAAGATGCGCGGCATCCTCGTCGTGTTCGAGAACGGTATTTTCGTGTGTCATGGTCGCTGAGTACTCCCTTGTACGTCGACGGTGCGAGTGCTCTCGCCAGCGAGAACTAGATTCAACCTACATCTAGATGTTTTTAACGGCAAGCAAAAAGGTAGAATCGCGGCATCGTTTGCAACGATCTCGGGAAAATTCATTCGTAAATACATGAATAAGCGCCACCTGCGACCCCGGGCACCGCGTCCAGGGACACAAACGGGGCCGGACACTCCGCACGTGCCCGGCCCCGATCACCCGCGCCGCGGGCTACAGCATCACGTAAAACTTCTCCAGCGCCTCCGTGATCTCCCACGTTCCGCGCCAGCCGTCGGGAAACGATGCGACGTCCCCGGGCCCGAGTTCCACCGGCACGCCGCCCGTCTCGGTGACGGTCATTCGCCCACGCAGCACGTGGATCACCTCGCCCATCCCATCGAAGTTCCACTCGGAAACCCCGGGATCGCAGCGCCAAAAGCCCGTGTGGATCCCGCGCTCGGCGTCGGAGGTGAACTCCTCGAGCCAGGTGTTGGTCGGTCCCGTCGTCGAGATCCCGAGCGGGGCACCCAGCGGGCCCGCCGCGGCGATGCGCTCGAACACTTCGGACACTCGTACATGCTGCGTCATTGCAACCTCCATGGCTCCGGGGTCCACTCTGAACCCGTCGGCACATATCCTACATACGGTGAAGGTTTTTGGGCAGCGCAGTTCTCGCGCCCCCCCCCCCCTCGGGCCGCGCCACATCAGAGTGTCGTGAACACCTTGCTCACGATACGCCAGCGCCCGTCTCGCTCCACAAGCCCCAGTTCATTGCGAAAATTGGAGCCCAGAAACCCTTCCTCGACAAGCACGGCGCTTGCGACCTTGCCGGTGACCTCAATGCGCTGAATCTCCGAGCGGTATTCGGGGCCCGCCGGCGTCGCCGTCCCAACGACCCGCGTCGCGAACTCGGCGCCGGTCATCGTCACGTACTCGTCGCCGAGGTATCCCCACATCACCGCGCCCGCGTCGAAGGCGTCGGCCACCCGGCGAGAATCCGCCGCGGCGCATCCGTCAATGTACTGCTGAACCGCGGCTTTCACTCCTGTGTGCATAATCTCCAGCCTAGTCACGCTTCCTTATTGGTCACACACCCAGTAGCATGAACACTGTTGCACGTCAGTTACTCACTCAGGAGCCCCACATGACCACTTGGCGCATGCCCATCGAAGGACACGAGCAGGAACGCCTCTGGCTTGCCTGGCCCACCAGCGGCTACACCCTGGGCGACACCGAGGCCGAGGTCGAAGAGGCCCGCACCACCTGGGCGGCCGTGGCCAACGCCGCAAGCGAGCACGAGTCCGTGACCGTCGTGGTCAACCCGGGCGACGAGGCCGTCGCCGATCGGTACCTCTCCGCACAGATCGACCGGCTGGTCGCCCCGCTCGACGACGCCTGGATGCGCGACATCGGCCCGAGCTTCGTCATCGGTGACGACGGCCGCCTCGGCGCCGTGAACTACGTATTCAACGGCTGGGGCGGGCAGGACTGGGCGAGCTGGGAGCACGACCAGCACATCGGCCGAATCGTCGCCGAGGCCGCAGGTGCCGAGCTCATCAACTCCACGATGACGAACGAGGGCGGCGGCATCCAGGTCGACGGCACTGGCCGCGTGGTGGTCACCAAGACCGTGCAGCTCGATCCGGGTCGCAACCCGGGCTGGAGCCAGGAACAGGTCGAGGCCGAGCTGCAGCGCACCATTGGCGCGGAGAGCTTCCTGTGGCTGCCGCGCGGGCTGACCCGCGACCACGAGACCTTCGGGACCCGCGGCCACTCGGACATCCTCGCGGCGTTCACGACCCCCGACGTGCTCCTGATGCACCAGCAGAACGCTGCCTCGCACCCGGACCACGAGATCGCCCGCACCAACCGTCGCGTCGCCGAGGAATACCGGACGAACACGGCAGCAGGCTTCGAGATCATCGACATGCCCGCCCCCGAGACGCTGCGCGACGCCGAGGGCTTCGTGGATTACAGCTACATCAACCACGTGGTCATCAACGGCGCCGTCCTCGCCTGCGCGTTCGACGATCCCGCCGACGACCGGGCGCTCGCGATCCTGCGCGAGGTCTACCCGGGCCGCCAGGTGATCGGGATCGATGCACGCCCGCTCTTCGCGCGCGGCGGCGGCATCCACTGCATCACGCAGCAGCAGCCCAAGACGGCGTAGCCCGGGCCTGCGCTCCCGCACAGCCCGCCCGGCCGGGACTGGTCAGAGTGCACACGGCGACCGGACGGATCGGCGTGGCAGACTAAGCGTCAGCCACGCCGATCTGCCCCGTTCCCGCAAGCGGAACCCGCCAGCATCGGCTGCGCACTCCGCTTTCGAACCGTGAAGGACACCATGACCGAGATCCTCTCCCCCGAGCTCGAGGCTGTGGTCGCGCGCGCTGCCGCCGCGGCCCCGGCGTTCGCCGCCACCGCCCCCGAGCACCGCGCCCGCGCGATCGTCGCCGTCGCCGACGCGCTCGAGGCGAACAAGCCCGGACTCGTCGCGATCGGCATGCGCGAGACCGGCCTCACCGAGGTGCGCCTCACGGGTGAGGTGACCCGCACCGCCGTGCAGCTGCGTCTCTTCGCGGACACCCTCGTGGACGGCGCCTACCTCGATGCCCGCATCGACCCGGCCGACGCCGACTTCGCGCTCGGGGTGCGCCCCGACATCCGTCGCACGCATCTCCCCGTGGGCCCGGTCATCAACTTCTCCGCGTCGAACTTCCCGTTCGCCTTCTCCGTCATGGGCGGCGACTCCGCAGCGATCCTCGCCGCCGGCTGCCCCCTCATCGTCAAAGCACACTCGGGGCACCCTGAGCTCTCCGACGCCACCGCGGCCATCGCCACCGAGGCCCTCGCCGCAGCGGGCATGCCCGAGGGAACCTTCCAGCTCATCCACGGCCGCGAGGCCGGCGTCGCCGTCCTGAAGGACGCGCGGATAAAGGCCGGGGCGTTTACCGGCTCCATCGCGGTCGGCCGCCTGCTCGCGGATATCGCGGCGAGCCGCCCCGCCCCCGTTCCGTTCTACGGGGAGCTCGGCAGCGTCAATCCCGTGTTCATCACCGCGGACGCCATCGCCGAGCGCGCCGAGGAGATCGCCACCGGCTTCCTCACGAGCGTCTCCGGCTCCGCCGGGCAGCTCTGCACCAAGCCCGGCTTCGTGTTCGTCCCCCAGGGCACCGGGCTCGCGGCCGCGATCCAGGCCGTCGCCGGAGAACTGCCCGAGCACCGGCTGCTCGACCCCCGCATCGCCCGCAGCTTCGACGAGCGCCGCACCGAGATCCTGAACGCCCCCGGCGTCACCTCCGTCCTGCCCGGCGGCATCCGCTTCGACGAGGCGGGCCACGGCTGGGCGACCCCCACCGTCGTGAGCGTCAGCCTCGCCGACTTCCGCGCGAGCGCGGCGGCACTCGTCGAGGAAGCCTTCGGCCCGCTCTCGATCCTCGTGGAGACCCCCGCCGGCGAAGACCTCGCGGCCCTCATGCCCGAGTTCTACGAGGGCAACCTCACGGGCACACTCCACCTCAGCGCCGCCGAAGCGACCGGGACGACCGCGAATGTCGCCGAGCTGCGCGCCCTGGTCGCCGCTCTCAGCCAGCAGGTGGGACGCGTCTTGTTCAACGGCTGGTCCACGGGCGTCGCGGTCACCCCCGCGCAGCAGCACGGCGGCCCCTGGCCCGCCACCACGAACGATGCGAGCACCTCCGTCGGCACCGCGGCGATCTCCCGCTTCATGCGCCCCGTCGCCTACCAGAACGCCCCCGACGCGTTCCTGCCCGACGCGCTCCGCGACACGAACCCCGCCGGGGTGCCGCAGGCGATCTCCCCCGCCGGCGAGTCCCAGACCTGGGGGGCGCGCTGGCGCTGATCCGGCACGCTCACGACCTCGACCGGGCCGCCGCGGGAGATTCACACCCGCGGCGGCCCGGTCTCGTTCTACGATGGAGCTATGAAGATTCCGACCTTGCGAATTGCCGGTGTACTGACCGCCGCGGCCGCCGCCCTGCTCCTTGCCTCGTGCGCGACCCCTGGGGCCTCCGGCGCCGTGGCCGGCGCGTGGGGCACCGCAGACACCCGCGGTGAGCCCTCACTCACCTTTGCGCCCGCGGCAGAGGGGGACGGCGGCGAGGTCAGCGGGAACGACGGCTGCAATGTGATCGGCGGCTCCTACACGCTCACGAACGGCACGATCGAGTTCGGCGTCCTGCACTCCACCATGATGTTCTGCGAGGGCGTGGACACCTGGCTCCAGCACGCGCACACGGGCACGGTCCAGGGCGATACGCTCACGGTGCGCGACGAGTCCGGCGCGGAGATCGGCACGCTCGAACGGGCGAAGTAGGGCAGACACGAGCGGGGTGCGGGATCTTTCGATCCCGCACCCCGCTCGTGTATCCAGGCTTAGTGCCAGAGCACCGCCAGGGCCACGTTGACGAGCGACAGCCCGGCGATCGCGCCGAGCACGCCGGCCGGCACGTTCTCCTTCTTGCGGTTCACGAGGATCACGACGATCAGCACGATCAACACGAGCGTCTTGACGCCGATCTTCATGTTGTTCGGGGACCCGCCCAGCATGTAGATCGAGCCGACGAGCAGCAGGCCGGTGACAAACAGCAGGTTCGCGCCGTGCAGGATGCCCGGCGTGATGCGGGCACGCGCCTCCTTCACCAGCGACAGCTGCGCGAGCGTGCTGCCGAACACCGCGCCGAAGCCGACGAGGTGCAGCACCACGAGGATGCCCTTCACAATTTCCATGACGTTATTCCCTTTCCATCCCTGCGAGTAACTCCCGACACGTCTGTGCGGGGCGGCGCGGGCCCGGGCCCGCGAACGGCTAGTGGAAGAAGTGGCGCTCTCCCGTGAAGTACATCGCCACCCCTGCGGCCTCCGCCGCGGCGATCACCTCGGCGTCGCGCACCGAGCCGCCCGGCTGGACGACGGCGCGCACACCAGCATCGAGGAGCACCTGCAGGCCGTCGGCAAAGGGGAAGAACGCATCCGACGCGGCCACGGATCCCGCGGCGCGGTCCCCGGCGCGCTCCACCGCGAGGCGGCACGAATCGACGCGGTTCACCTGGCCCATGCCGACCCCCACGGACGCACCGCCGTGGGTCAAGATGATGCCGTTCGACTTCACCGCGCGGCAGGCGCGCCACGCGAACTCGAGCTCGGCAAGCGTCTCCGCGTCGACCGGGGTGCCCGTCGCGAGCTCCCAGTCGCTCGCGGCAGCGAAGTGACGATCGGCGTCCTGGAGCAGGAAGCCACCCGAGACCTGACGCATCTCGACCGGGTTCGCGGCGAAGTCGCTCGGCAGCACGAGCAGGCGGATGTTCTTCTTCTGGCTGAGGATCGCGAGCGCCTCCGGCTCGAAGCCGGGCGCGACGACAACCTCGGTGAAGATGTCGGCGATGGTCTCCGCCATCGCCTTCGTGACGATGCGGTTGGCAGCGATCACCCCGCCGAACGCGGACACCGGGTCACAGGCGTGCGCGAGTTCGTGCGCCGCGGCGATGGGATCGGCCGCGCCCTCGGGAGCGACCGCGACACCGCAGGGGTTTGCGTGCTTGATGATCGCGACGGCGGGGCGTTCGTGGTCGAAGGCTGCGCGCAGTGCGGCATCCGCGTCCACGTAGTTGTTGTAGGACATTTCCTTGCCGTGCAGCTGGCTTGCCTGCGCGATCCCGGCGCCCTCGTTCTCGGTGAACAGTGCGGCGCGCTGGTGGCTGTTCTCGCCGTAGCGCAGCACCGCCTCGCGCAGCCCGAACACCTCATAGCCGACGTAGCCGTCGGTCTCGGCGAAGATGCTGTCGACCTCGTCGCCCGCTTCCTCGGCCTCGGGGGCCGTGGTGCCGGCTTCCCAGCCCAGGTCCTCCTGGTCGAGGAACCAGTTCGCGACCGCGGCGTCGTACTGCGCGGTGTGCACGAACGCCTCCGTGGCGAGGGAGCGGCGCAGTTCGAGCGTGGTGCCCCCGGCCTGCACGGCGGAGATGACCTCGTCGTAGCGGGCGGGCGACACGACGATCGCCGCGTTCGCGTGGTTCTTGGCGGTGGCGCGCACCATCGCGGGGCCACCGATATCCACGTTCTCGATGACGTCGGCGGCGGGCTTGCCGGACGCGACGGTCTCCTCGAACGGGTACAGGTTCACGACGACCAGCTCGAACGGCGCGAACCCGAGCTGCTCCAGCTGGGCGCGATGGTCGGCGAGCCGGAGATCGGCAAGCAGGCCCGAGTGCACGGCGGGGTGCAACGTCTTCACGCGGCCATCGAGTGCCTCAGCAAAGCCGGTGACCTCGGCCACGTCGGTGACGGGGTGGCCCGCCTCGCGGATCGTCGACGCGGTGGAACCGGTCGACACGATCTCCACCCCCGCCGCCGCGAGCGCACTCGCGAGGTCGAGCAGGCGGGTCTTGTCACTCACGGAAATGAGTGCACGCCGGACGGGGACCTGGTCGCGATGCTCGTAGAGGCTGGGGTCGTGGCTCTGGACTGCCATCGGGCTCCTTGATGTGGTGTGGTGGGTGGTCGTTAGGGGCGGGCGGCCGCGACGGCGGCCAGGTCGAGGGTGCCCGCGGCGATCTCGCGCACGGTCTCAACCAGGAGGGGGCGTTCCTCACGTTTGATCCGCTCGTGCAGTTCGGCCTCCGTATCGCCAGCCCGTACGGGCACGGCGATCTGCCGCAGCACCGGCCCGGTGTCGACGCCCTCGTCGATCACGTGCACGGTGACGCCGGTCTCGGTCACGCCGGCTGCGAGCGCGTCGCGCACGGCGTGCGCGCCGGGGAACGCGGGAAGGAGCGCCGGGTGGGTGTTGATCAGCTGCGGCGAGAACCAGCGCACGAAGCCGCCGGGCAGGATCCGCATCAGCCCCGCGGAGACGACGAGCCCGGGGTTCGGGCCGGTCCCGACCCCGTGCTCCTGGATGGCGGCCGCGAGCACCTGCCCCCATTCCTCGCGCGAGCCATAGTCGGCGGGGCGCACCACGAAGGTCGGGATCCCCGCGGCGGTCGCGAACTCGAGGCCCGGGGCGTCCGTGTCGGAGCCGACGCAGACGATCTCTGCGGGGAACTCCGGGTTCGCCGCGGCGTCGAGCAACGCCTGGAGATTACTGCCGCCGCCGGAGATCAGAACTGCGAGTTTCAGCACATCCCTAGTGTACCTGGGCCACGGGCCACCCGACGCCGCGCCTGGGCGGCGCGGGCCACGCTCAGCCCCGGAGCGTTTCGTGGACGAGCTCCCACGGTTCGTGCTCCGCGAAATGCGCATCCTCCTGCGCCGCCCAGCGGTCCCAATGGGGGGCAAACATTTCGCCATCGCGGTCGATCGCGCGCGCACGCCGCTCGTCCTCGGGAAGATCGAGCCACACGCTCCACACGGCGTCGTCGGCGTGGGGCGTTCCCCGCGCGACGCGCGGCCCACGGCTCCGCGACCACGCGTGCACCGCGGCGAGATTCTCCTCGGTGACGGCGCCGCAGCCCTCCACGATGAGGGTGGTGTGCGGGGCAATGTCGACCCGCTCCGCGAACTCGCCACGATGCCAGTCGTAGCGGCGATAGGATCCCGATTCGAGCGCCTCCGCCACCGAGCGAGACCCCTCGGCAAGCCCGTCCCAGCCCGGATACAGGTCTTCGACCCGCAGGATTTGCGCGTCGTGCCCGGCGCTCCGCAGACGCGCAGCAAGGCGGTCCGCCAGGGACGTCTTCCCCGATCCGGACCGCCCGTCGATCACAATGGCGTCGAGTTCATGCACGCCCATTTACCACTCCCCCTTCGATCCGTCTCCGGCACGCCGTTGACCCGAGACGCGAATCGAGCCGCTCGCCCGCAGCCGCTCAAATCCGAGCATAGCGGCGGCGGTCACCGCACCGAGCACAACGGCGCCCGCGAGTCCGGCACCGTATGCGCCGGGGCTCTGGTGCCCGATCAGTTCGGCGACCGCAACCGGGAGGGTCTGCGCGCCCGGGCGGACCAGGAAGGAGGTCGCCCCGAACTCCCCCAGGGAGGTCGCGAAGGCGAATCCGAGCGCGAGCCCGATCGAGCGGCCCAGCAGCGGCAGATCGATCGTGCGCAGCACGGCCCCGCCGCTCGCCCCCAGGCTCGCGGCCGCAAAGCGGAGGGTGGGGTCGATACCGCGCAGCACCGGCAGCAGCACCCGCACCACGAGCGGCAAGGCGACGAGCGCTTGCGCGATCGGGATCAGCACGACCGAGGTCCGCAGATCCATCCCGATCCCGAGCGGGCGATGCATGGTGAGCAGGAGCCCGAAGCCCAGCGTCACCGCGGACACGCCGAGCGGCAGCATGACCACGGCGTCGAAGAGGTGCTGGCCGCGACGTGCGAGTCGCGACACGGGCCGGCGCGACAGCACCATCGAGATCAGGACCCCCAGCACCATCGCGATCACCGCGGCGACCGCGGCGATGCGACAGGACAGTCCGATCGCCTGCAGCACCGAGCCGGCCAGCGGAAACTCCGGGGGCGGCTGCACGAGCGCGCGGTAGTGTGCGAGGGTCCACTCCCCCGTGGGCGACCTCAGGGAACGCGCCACGAGCGTGAGGATCGGCGCGAGATGCAACAGGACCACCGTCGCCCCGCACACGAGCAACACCGGAATATCCTTTCGCTGCACGCGACGCCCGGGTAGGCCGTCGGGGAGGAGCTGCACCGCGCGTTCCCCCGCCGCGCGCAGTCGCGCCGACACGAACAGGACGCCGGCGACGAGCGCGAGCTGCGCGAGCGAGAGCACGGCGGCGCCCCGCAGGTCGAGGAACTGCACCGTCATCCGGTAGATCTCCGTCTCCACGTTCGCGTACTCACGCCCGCCGAGGATCAGCACCACGCCGAAGGAGGTGGAGCAGAAGAGGAACACGAGCGCCGCCGCGGACGCCAGCGCCGGTCCCAGCGCCGGGAGGGTGACCGTGCACCACGCTCGGAGCGGGCTCGCACCGAGCACCTGCGCCGCATGGTTGCCGCTCTCGTCGAGCCTCGCCCAGAAGCTGCCGACGGTCCGCGCGACCACCGTGACGTTGAAGAACGCGAGCGCCGCGACGATGGTGACGAGGCTCCGTTCGAGCCCCAGGAATTCCAGCGGCCCGCCGGGTCCGAGCAGCGCCGAGAACGCGATACCCACCACCACCGTGGGGAGCACAAACGGCACGGTCATCAGACCCTGCACCCAGCGTCGCCCCCGAAACTCGAGCCGGTACAGCACATAGGCGGCCGGAACGCCGAGCGCGAGCGAGAGCAGGGTCGCGAGGCTCGCTTGCGTGAGCGTCTGCCCGATCACGCGCCAGGTCCGCCCCGCCCCGAACACTTCGGGAAGGCCGCTCAGGTCCAGCCGCCCGTCCGCGATGAAGCCCGTCGCGACGAGCGACAGCACGGGCCACAGGAAAAAGAGGCCCAGGAATGCGAGCGGCAGCGCGACGGCGAGCGTCCAGGCGGCAACCGCCCACGCACCGCCGGCGCGCCGCTCGCCGCGCACGCTAGAGCCCGATCTGCTCACTCAGCGTCTGCAGCCAGGCCTCGCGGCCGGCCTCGATCTCACTGCTCGGCAGATCGTTCAGCTGCGCCTCGGTGGGCAGCGGCGCGAAGCTCGCCCAGGCCTCGGGGAGGGCCACCTCACGATCGACCGGGTACATGTACATGGTGTCGGGGATCGTCGCCTGGAACTCGCTCGAGGCGAGGAAGTCGACCACGGCCCGCGCGCCCTCGGGATTCTGCGCTCCGGCGAGTACGCCCGCGTACTCGACCTGGTTGGAGCAGGTATCGAGCAGCGCCTTCGACGTGGTTGCCGCGCCGTCCTCGCTCACGGTGAACGCGGGCGACGAGCCGTAGGACACGACGATCGGCTTCGTGCCGTCGCCGCCGCCCTGCGTGAACTGCCCGTTGTAGGCGTCGCTCCAGCCCTGCTCGATGCGGGCCCCGTTGTCCATCAGCCGCTGCCAGTAGTCCGCGAAGCCGTCCTCGCCGAACTCGGCGACGGTGCCCACGAGGAACGACGCCCCGGTCGAGGACGCGGTCGGGTCGAGCAGCACGGTGAGGTCGCGGTACTCGGGCTTCGTCAGGTCTTCGTAGCTGTTCGGCTCCGCGATCCCCTTCGCGCGAAACCATGCCGGGTCGATGTTGATGCACGTGGCACCCTGATCGATCGGGGTGAGGGCGAAGTCGCCCGTGGCGTTGGCGGCTACGTCGTCTCCCGCGCCCTCGGGGAACACCGCGAGGTATTCGAATCCCTCGGAGAGGCCGTCGGTCCGGTACGGTTCGATCACGTCGTTGGCGACCAAGCGCGAGGCGAAGATCGTGTCGACACCGAAGAACGCATCCGCGATCGGTGCCCCCTTCGTGAGCACGAGCTTGTTGGTGAGCTCGCCTCCGTCGCCGGCGGAGATCACCTCGACGTCGAACCCGGTGGCCGCGCTCGCGGCCTTCGCAAATTCCTCGTTCGGGAACGAGTCGTGCACCACCAGCGTTACCGTCTTCCCCGAGTCCCCGGTGCCCTCGCCGTCCGTGGCGGATCCCGTGGCGCAGCCCGCGAGCGTCAGTGCGGCCACCGCCACGACCGCCGGCAGCAGCGCCGCCCGGGTGATTCGCGTTGCGGACCGAGAAATTGCGTGCGTCATTGAAGAGTCCCTTCCTCCGCTGGTATGAACCAGATCAGGTTGAACGGTCAGAGCACGCGTGCTCCCTCTCAGCCCCGCGCGCCGGGACTCCCGTGGATTGCGCCTCTACCCTAGCGCCCGGGACGCGGCCAGCGCCAACCCGTCCGCTCCTGCGGAGCCTCCGGTTCGAGATCGACGGTGTCGTTCCATTCGTAGGCGCGCAGCGCCTCCGATTCGGACACCGCGTCGTCGACGTCTGTGAGGGTGTTCGGGGCGGGATCCGCCTCGGGATCGGCGGGCGTCTCCGGCTCGGGAGCCCCCGTGTCGTTCGCCCCGGCTTCCGCGTCACCGTCCCCACCGTCCTCGACGTCGAGGACGGAGTCGGGATCGGAGCCGTGGCTGTAGTCAATGCCGTCGAGCTCGTCACTGTCGTCGGTGCTGCGCGCATCGGCGGGATCCGGCGCGGCGAGCTCCGCGGCCTCGGCAAACGCTGCGTCCAGCTCGACGGCGCTGAGTCGTTGCACTGCATCGTCGAGCGGAACCGTCAACTGCTCGTCGGCCTGTTCGGCGCTCAGCCGCTCCCGCACCCGCTCCGGCACCAGATCCGGCAGCGCCGCGCTCCACTGCCGCGCGTCGATCCGCGCCGCCGCCGTGCCGATGAGCAGGCCGAGCCCGAGCTCCGCCGCGGCGAGCCCACCCGTCACCCACGGGTTCGGGCCGGTGACTGCAAGCCGGTCCGGGCCGATCGCGCCGGTCGCCAGGGCGCTCAGTGCCGTCACCGCGAGCCCAACGAGGATCGCGGCCACCACCGGAACGGTCACCGCGACCGCCCAGGACGCACGGCGCGCTTCCGCGCGGTGCCCCAACAGCACCGCCACCCCGACGCCGACGAGCACGACCAGGGTCGGTGCCAGCGCCCCGAACGCGCCCCACCCCTGCGGAATGGCGCCGAAGATCGGGAGCGCGGGAAGCGGCCCGAGCAGGGTCTCGAACGGCGTGACCGAGCTTCCCGCCCCCACCGCAAAGCCCGAGCCGAGAAGCCACGCGAGGCCCCAGAGCACCGCCACGGGAAGCAGGGCAAGCTGGGTCAGGAACAGCAGGGCGGAGCCCAGCGGATCGAGCTGGAGGTGCTGGGTGAGCGCCACGATTCCGCTGTAGCCCACGATCAGCGCGATCGCGACCGTCAGCGCCGCGAGCCCGAGCAGCGCCGCGAGGCTCGCCGCGCCGAGACGGCACACCTCTGTTGCGCGCGCGGGCAACGCCGCGGCTCCCGCGAAACCGAGGCCCGCGATGCCGCGTTGCACGAGGCGCACGCCGGCGCGCCACCACGGATGCTCGTGGCGCGCCGCCCCCACGAGAAATGCCAAGCCCGCCGGCACCCCGTAGACGAGCGCGGCGACCGCGGCGACCCCGGCACCCGGCCAGCTCAGAAACGGTGCGGCGAACTGCGCGATCACGAGTGCCGCGCCCGCAAATCCCAACGCGCCGCCGAGGACCCCGGCCGCCCCGGCACCCCCACGCGCGCTGAGCCGATCTCCCGCGCGGAGCGCGAGCAACACGGTGATGAGCGTCACGCCCAACGGGGCGAGGCTCAGGCCGAACGTCAGTTCCTCCGGAGGCAATCCGAGCGACAGCGCAAGCTCGGGCGGCACCACGAGGCTCAGGGGCGCGAAATGCGCGAGGGCCCAGCCCGCCGCGGCCCCCGCGAACACGGTGGCGGGCTCCGCGGCCAGCGAGAACGTGACCATCCACAGCAGCAGCGCCGGCACCACCACGGCGGCGACCCCCACGGCCGCCGCGGCACACGCCTCGATCGCCGCGATTACTGCCGTCACCAAGGATCTCATTGCCGAAAGCTTACTCTGCGGGACTGCCAGCGTGGATCAGGGCGAGGATCTCGTCGCTCAGCTCCCGGAACTCGGGGGTGCGCTCAGACGCGAGCGTGCGCGGCCGCGGAATCGGCACGTCCACAATGCGCTGCACCCGGCCCGGACGCGGACTCATCACCACGACCCGGTCGCTCGTGACCACGGCCTCGTCGATATCGTGCGTCACCAGGAGCACGGTCAGCCGGTGCTGCTCCCAGACCTCCAGCAAGAGCTCCTGCATCGTGCGCCGAGTGAGCGCGTCGAGCGCGCCGAACGGCTCATCCATCAGGAGCACAGCCGGACCGTAACTCAACGAGCGCGCGAGCGCGGCGCGCTGCTGCATCCCGCCCGAGAGCTGGGCGGGATGGGCGCGTTCGAAGCCGGCGAGGCCGACGAGGCCGATGAACTCGCGGGCACGATCCGCGCGATCCGCGCGCGACAGGCCGGCCTCACCGCGCAGCGCGAACTCGACGTTCTGCTGCACCGTGAGCCAGGGCATTAGCGTGGCCTGCTGGAATACGACGCCGCGGTCTCTCCCCGGCCCCGTGATCGGCACTCCGGCGGCCTCCAGCGTGCCCGAAGTCGGGTCTTCGAGTCCCGCGATCAACGACAGGAGCGTCGACTTGCCGCAGCCCGAGGCGCCCACGATCGAGACGAACTCGTTTTCGCCGACCTCCAGATCAACCCCGGCGAGCGCGGTCACCTCACCGAATGTCTTGGTCAAGCCGGCCACGCGGATCCGCGGCGGCGTCTGCGAGGCGCTCACGCGCGTCCCTCCTGGTAGGCGAACATGCGCCGCCCGGCGGCGCGCATCAACTGATCGAGGATCAGGCCGAGCATGCCCAGCACGAAAACGTAGCCGATGATCAGGTCGGTTTCGAAGAAGCGCTGCGCCACCGTGATCCGGAATCCCATGCCGCTCGAGGCGGCCACGAGTTCCGCGACCACCAGCCAGGTCCAGGCCCACCCGAGCGTCACGCGGAGCGCATCCCAGATGCGCGGCAGCGCCGCCGGGATGACGATCCGTGTGAGCTGCTGCATCCAGCTCAGCCCCAGCGTCTCGCCGAGGCTCACCAGGGTGCGGGGCGTGCGGCGCACCGCGTCGGCCACCATCAGCACCTGCTGGAAGAACGTGCCCATCCAGATGATGAGGAACTTCTGGCTCTCATCGATCCCGACCCACACGATCGTGAGCGGCACGAATGCCACCACGGGCATATACCGGATGAAGTCCATGAGCGGCTCGAGCGCCGCCTCCACTCGGGCGTTCACCCCCATGAGCGTTCCGATCGGGACCGCCATCACGGTCGCGAGCACGAAGCCCACGAGGATCCGGAACGAGCTCACGCCGATGTCCGCCCAGAGCTCGCCGCTCGCGGCCTGCTCGCTGAGGGCTCCGAGGACGGCCCCCGGGCCGGGGAGAAACATCGGGTCGACGAGGCCGAGCGCGGTGACGAGCCACCACACGGCGATCAACACGACAAACGTCGCCACCGCGGTGGTGAGGTACGCCGAGCGAGACAGGCGCCCGCCGATGCGGATCCGTCTGCGGGGTCGCGCGGGGGCGACGTCGGTGCGCGCGTTCACGGAGGCGGTTACTCGCCCAGGAACTCGGTGCGGATGACCGACTTCGCCTCAACGGGTGCCGAGAGCAGCCCGATACGCTCAGCGACCGACACGAGCGCGGGCAGCGTCTCGGTCAGGTAGTCGCCCGTCAGCAGCTCCCGGTTCTCGGCGAGCGTGTAGTAGTGCACCCCGTCGAAGGCGGTTTCGAGATCGGCCACGTCGGATCCCACGCCCGCGGCGATGATCGCGCGGCCCTCGTCCGTGTGTTCCGCGGTGAACGCGACCGCGTCATCCCAGGCACCGAGCACTTCTTCCACGTCACCCGGACGCGCGTCGAGCACGTCGTTGCGCACCACGAGCACGTCGGTGATGAGGCCCGGGTACTCGCCCGCCGTGACCAGCGCTTCCACGCCCTTGTCGGCGCCGAGCGCCTCGCTGATGTACGGCTCGTACGTGACGCCCGCATCGACCCGGCCCGCGAGCAGCATCGGGGCCACCTTGTCGGCGGACGCCTCCACAACCTCGACGTCGTCGAAGCTCATGCCCGCCTCATCGAGCGCCTCGGCGAGCAGGATCTCGCTCGTCGCGCCACGCTCAAACGCGACCTTCTTGCCCGCGAGATCCTTCACGTCCGTCACGCCGGCACCGCTCAGGATCGCATCGGCCTCGGTCGCGGAATCGAGCATCAGCACGATCGATACGTCAAGGCCCTGCTCGATGAACTGCAGCGCGGCCTGCGCACCCACGTTTGCCATGTCGAGTCGGTTCGCGGCGAGGGCGGCGTTCACATCGGCATCGGCGTTGAAGCTCGAGAGCGCAACCTTGACGTCGCGATCCGCGAAGAAGCCCTGATCCTCCGCGACGTACCACTGCCCGTAGCCGAGCCACGGCTGCGTGCCCATGCGGATCGCGTCGGCCGACTGCGCGGCCCCGGCCTCGGGATCAGCGGCGGGCTGCGCCGTGCACCCGGCGAGGCCGAGTGCGAGCGCGGCGGTCGCGGCTGCGGTGACTGCGAGCGAGCGGAAAATACGACGGGTCACGACGGTCCTTTCGAAGCGAGGCCGGTCGCCGTCGTGGCGCCCGGACCCCGCTATTCTACGGGAGCCGAACCGCCGCCTGAGCCGGTGGCGCGTAACATGGCGACGGCGTGCGTGCGGTTCTCCGCACCGAGCTTCATGAGGATGCTCGAGACGTGGGTCTTCACCGTGGGGAGCGCGATCCTCAGCCGCGCCGCGATGCGCGAGTTGGAGTCCCCGGCGGCGAGCGCGGCGAGCACCTGCTGCTCGCGCTCGGTGAGGAGCTCGATCCCTGGAACCGCCTCCCGCCGGGGTTCGGGGGTGCTCGCGAGCGCCGCGAGCGCGCGCCGGGTGACGCGCGGATCGAGCGCTCCCTCGCCCGAGGCAACCCGGCGCACGGCCTCGGCGAGCGGCGCGGCCTCGGTGGTTTTCAGGAGAAAGCCCGCGGCACCGGCCCGGATCGCCGAGAACACCAGCTCGTCCTCGTCGAAGCTCGTGAGCACCAGCACCTCCGCAAGCGCCTCCTCGACCACCTGCCGTGTGGCCGCGATCCCATCCATACCGGGCATCCGCAGATCCATCAGCACGACGTCGGGGCGCAGCGCACGCGTGTTGCGTACCGCGCTCGCTCCGTCGGCGGCTTCTCCGAGCACGGCGATCCCCTGCCGCTCCAGGATCATGCGCAGTCCCTCGCGAATCATCGCGTGGTCATCGGCGATGAGCACCGACGGTGCCGGGCCCGGAGCCCCGCCGGGGGCCCCGCCGGGAGCAGGGCGATCCGTGGTCATGTCGTCTCCTCGATGGTGGGCTGCTGCGCGGCGCGCGCAGGAGTGACGGGCAGTTGCGCGGTGACCAGCCAGCCCCCGGCGTCGGGCCCCGCGGCGAACTCGCCCCCGAGCGCCCGGACGCGTGCGTCGAGACCCTGAAGCCCCAACCCGCTGCCGCGCAGCCCCGGGGCGGCCAATGCGCGCCCGCCCCGGGATGCGACGGTCAGGCGAAGCCCGCCCGCGTGTGCGGTGATCGTGACGGCAACGCGGGCACCGAAATCGTGTTTCGCGCTGTTCGCGAGGCTTTCCTGCACCACCCGGCCAACGGTCTGGTCGATCTCAGCGGGAAGCGCGCCGCGCCAGTCATCCGTGAGTTCCACGTCCAGCCCCGAGCGCCGCGCCTCGGCGACCAACGACGGCAGCTGGGCGCGCCCCGGCGGGGTGGTGCGCGGGGCCGCTCCATCGCGCAACACGGACACCATCGAACGCAGCGCCTCGTGTGCGTGCAGGCTCGAGTCGCGGATCGCGCGAAGCGCATCACGCTCCCCCGCGCGCTCGGGCTCCGGCGCATCGCTCTGGCCGAGCAGCGCCGCCTCGCTCCGGATCGCGACGGCGGAGACGTGGCCGGCGACGATGTCGTGCAGCTCGCTCGCCAGCCGTTCCCGCTCATCCTGGATGGCGCTCGCCCGGTCCAGCTCCGCCAGTCGTTCCGCGTCTTCCGCTTGCCGCCGGTAGAGCGCCACAAGCTCGCGGGATTGGGCGACCGAATTGGCGTACCAGTACGTCATCCCCAGCAACGCGCCCAGCTGCAGCCCGATCATGAGCGCCGTACGCAGATCCCCGGTGACCGCGAGGCAGGTGAGAATCGCGGCGACCACGGCGGCGATCCCCCAGGCCAGCACGGCCTGTCTTGCGTGCGGCCGGAGCCGGACGGTCAACGCGTGCAGCTGTTCGAGGATCACCAGCAGGGGAACGAGCCCGCCCACGGTCAGCACATCCGCGATGAACAGCGGGATCGCGAGCCCCAGGCCGAGGCCGGGTGCGCGACGGCGCAGCAGTACGGTGGCGGCCGCGGGCATCGCGGTGGCGAGCGCCACCCAGGGGGCGGTCCGCGTCTCGGGGACGAGTGAGATGTCGCGCCACAGCCCGTCGAAGCCGAGCGCGGCGAGCAGCACCGCCACTGCCGCGTAGAGCAGCGCGATCGCCCAGGGCTCCCCCAGCAGGCGGCGCAACGCACTGCGCGGTGCGCGTTCGCCCCCGTCCATGTGTTCCATTTCAGCAGACCCTGTCGCAGCGCGCCTCAGCCCAAAGGATGAGGCCCGATCGGTCGCTGTGCCGATGCGCGGCTCCGCACTCGCCCGCGAGAGTGGCATCATGGACCTCCTCACTTCGCTCCCGCTGCCCGCGGGGCTCGCGATCCTCGCGCTCATCGATGGCCTCAGTATCGGCACGCTCGTGATCCCGCTGTTCCTTATCATCGCACCCGGCCGGCCGCGCGTCGGCCGCTTGACGGTGTACTTGGCCACGATCACCGCGTTCTATTGCCTGATCGGCGTCCTCTTTACCCTCGGCCTGGTCAGCGTGATCGACATCGCCCGAAGCATCGTGGACAGCACCGGCGGCCAGGTTCTGCTGCTCGTGGTGGGCGTCGCCGCCCTGCTCGCGGGCATCGGCCTCGGCACCGCGGACGCGCGGCGCCGGAAGCAGGCCGGAGATGGCGTCCCCACGAGCGGGCGACTCGTCCAGTGGCGCACCCGGCTCCTCGACGAGCGCGCCAGCGGGGCGGCCGTCGCGGGCGTCGCCCTCGCCGCGGGCACCCTCGAGCTCGCGGGCATGCTCCCGTACCTGCTCGGCATGACCATGCTTGCCGACGCCGAGATCTCCTCGCCGTTGCGGGTGCTGTATCTGCTCGGCTACTGCCTGGTGATGATCCTGCCCGCGGTGGTGCTCCTGGGGGCCCGCGTGATCGCGGCACAGGCCGTCGAGGCGCCGCTCCAGCGATTCTCCGCGTGGCTGCAGCGTACCGGCCCCGAAAACACGGCGTGGCTGCTCGGCATCATCGGGTTCCTGATCGCGCGCATGGCCGCGCAAAACCTCGGGATCGCGCTGCCGATCATCGGCTAGTCGCGGGGTTCCTGTGGCCCCGCGCCCGTGCTCCGCACTTGCCCAGCCAGATCACCGCCGACCGCGCACTCTCGCACCCTCCCAGGGCGCGACAACGCGCCACAGTGCGCGCTCGGCAGACATGAGGGCGCAGGCGCAGGAGGGCTCTGGCTACCAAGCGGCGGCGACCGCGCGGTGCGCCTCGAAGAGGGGGATCGTGGTGCCCTCCGGCGCGCGCCCGAAGCCGCACTCCGTGGCCACGCCAAACGGGCGCGTCACGTGCTGCTGCGCGGCCGCGATCCGGCGCTCCGCACCCGCCGCCCCGTCTTCGCGGTGCACGAGCCCCAGGTACAGCTCGGTCTCGGCCGGCAGCTGGAGCTCGGCGAGCGCCGCATAGTACTCGGCGTCATCGCGCTCGATCGGCACGGGCAGGTGCAGCCACGTCAGCGGGCGCTCCGCCGCGGCGACCACCAGATTCGCGAAGCGGGTGAGGTTCGTGGTGTCGCTCGGTTCGACGAAGTGCTGTTCCGCGACGTCTCCGTAGCACAGGTGCACCCCGACCTCGACGTCCGCGGGCACCCGATCGATCTGGCGAGCGAGGCGCGCACTGGTTTCCTCCCACACGTTCTCGAACCACTCGTGGGGCACGCCGCGCGTGCTGACCCCCTCGAGGATCGCGAACTCCAGCGCGGCGTCCCACTGAATCGCGAGGCGCTCGTGCGGGATCGCGGCGAGGATCGTGTCGAGTTCCGCGGCGAGCGCGGCCTCGTAGACGGGTTCGAACTCGGCCCGGTTCGCCGGGTGCACAAAGCTTCCCACCACGCCGAGCGGCGTCGGCAGGGAGACCTGAAAACGCGTGGCCGCGGGGATCTCGCCCGCCGCCTGCACCCGCGCGAACACCGCATACGACTCGAGCGCGGCCTCCGCGTACCCGAGCGGGGCCAGCGTGAGGTCCGCGGCCCGCACCCCGGGCGCGAGCTGCACGGGACGGGCGTCGAGCGTCCGGATCGGGATCGGCGTGTCCCCCACGCGCTCGATCCCCGGGGTCTGGCCCAGCCGGTCGGCCTGGAACACGATCCAGTGGAAGCGCTCCCCCACCTCGCCGTCCGGGATCCGCTTCAGGTGTGCCCCCAGCTCGGTCGCGGCGGTGCGGATCGTGGTCTCGGCATCGTCGAAATTGATGCTGCCCACGAGGTGGGCGCCCTGTGGCTGGCTCATGTGTGTGCTCCCTGCGGTGTGTGTGCGGCGGGCTGCGCCTCCGTTCAGTATCCCGCACCCGCGGCGCGCACCCCACTGTGTTGCGTCCGGTGACGCCGCACGCAGGCACCACCGCGCACCCCCGCACACGCACGAGACCCCGCCGGCGCGTGGCCGACGGGGTCTCCAGGGTGTGCCCGGCTGGTTACAGCGCGGCGAACGCCTCGCGCAGCAGCTCAGCGGTCTCGGTCGGCGTCTTGCCGACCTTCACGCCAGCCGCTTCGAGGGCTTCCTTCTTCGCCTGCGCGGTGCCCGCGGAGCCCGACACGATGGCACCGGCGTGGCCCATGGTCTTGCCCTCGGGGGCCGTGAAGCCGGCAACGTAGCCCACGACGGGCTTGGTCACGTTGGCCTTGATGAACTCGGCCGCGCGTTCCTCGGCGTCGCCGCCGATCTCGCCGATCATGACGATCGCCTTCGTCTCGGGATCCGCCTCGAATGCGGCGAGCGCATCGATGTGCGTGGTGCCGATGACCGGGTCGCCGCCGATGCCGATGGCGGTCGAGAAGCCGAGATCGCGCAGCTCGTACATCATCTGGTACGTGAGGGTACCCGACTTCGACACGAGGCCGATCGGGCCCTTGCCGGTGATGGTGGCGGGGGTGATGCCCGCGAGCGCCTCGCCCGGCGTGATGATGCCGGGGCAGTTCGGGCCGATGATGCGGGTCTTGCCACCGGTGGCCTTCGCGTGCGCCCAGAGCTCGGCCGAGTCCTTGACGGGAACGCCCTCGGTGATGATGACGAGCAGGCCGATGCCCGCGTCGATGGCCTCGATGGCGGCGTCCTTCGTGAAGGCCGGCGGCACGAACGCGACCGATACGTCGGCCCCGGTCGCGGCCATGGCCTCGGCGACCGTCGCGAAGACGGGCAGCTCGACCGGGTTGCCCGCGGCGTCAACGTGCGACACCGTGGTGCCGGCCTTGCGGGCGTTCACGCCGCCCACGAGCTGGGTGCCGGCCGCGAGCATGCGTGCGGTGTGCTTGGTGCCCTCGCCGCCGGTGATGCCCTGGACGATGACCTTGGAATCCTTGTTCAGGAAGATCGACATTCTGTTGCTTCTTTCCGTGAGTCTCGTCGGTGGCTTAGCGGGCGTTGGCGAGGTCGGCGGCCTTGTCGGCGCCCTCGTCCATGGTTGCGGCCTGGGTGACCAGCGGGTGCGCCGCCTCGTTCAGGATGCGGCGGCTCTCTTCGACGTTGTTGCCGTCGAGGCGCACCACCAACGGCTTGTTTGCCGCGTCGCCGAGCTTCTCGAGCGCCCCGACGATGCCGTTGGCCACCGCGTCACAGGCGGTGATCCCGCCGAACACGTTCACGAACACCGACTTCACCTGCGGATCGCCGAGGATGACGTCCAGGCCCGCGGCCATGACCTCAGCCGAGGCCCCGCCGCCGATGTCAAGGAAGTTGGCGGGCTTCACGCCGCCGTGGTTCTCGCCCGCGTAGGCGACGACGTCGAGCGTCGACATCACGAGGCCCGCACCGTTGCCGATCACGCCGACCTCGCCGTCGAGCTTCACGTAGTTGAGGTCCTGCTCCTTGGCCTTCGCCTCGAGCGGATCCTCGGCACCCTTGTCCGCGAGCGCCTCGTGGCCTGCCTGGCGGAAGTCGGCGTTCTCGTCGAGCGAGACCTTGCCGTCGAGCGCGATGATGTCACCGGCGCCGGTGAGCACGAGCGGGTTCACCTCGACGAGCGTGGCGTCCTCGCCCACGTACACGGCGTAGAGCTTCTCGAACACCGCGGCAACCTTGGCGACGAGCTCCTCGGGGAAGTTCGCGGCGCGCGCGATCTCCTCGGCCTTCGCGGCGTCGATGCCGCGCAGGGGATCCACCTCGATGCGCGCGAGCGCCTCCGGCTTCTCGACCGCGAGCACCTCGATCTCCATGCCACCCTCGACGCTGCACAGCGAGAGGTAGGAGCGGTTGGCGCGATCCAGCAGCACCGAGAAGTAGAACTCCTGGGCGATGTCGGCGCCCGCCGCGACCATCACGCGCTTCACGGTGTGGCCCTTGATATCCAGCCCGAGGATCGCCTCGGCTGCGGCGTGTGCTTCGTCGGCGTTCTTGGCGACCTTGACGCCGCCGGCCTTGCCGCGACCGCCAACCTTCACCTGCGCCTTGACAACCACGACGCCGCCAATTTTTTCGGCGGCGGCGCGTGCCTCGTCCGGGGTGTCGGCAACGATGCCGGCCAGCACCGGCACTCCATATTCTTCGAAGAGGTCTCGTGCCTGGTACTCGTACAGATCCACGTAGTGTCCTTTGCTTTGTGGTGGGGGACGCGAGGCAGAAAATGTCTCGATGTCGAGATAAGTCGACCAGTGGCTACCCTACCACTGCCCTCCCCGGGTGTGGACCCAGAATCCGCGCGCCACCCGCGCTATTTCCGCGCGGCCCGCGACGCGTACAGCCGCGCGTCCGCGCGCTCGATCGCGGCGTCGAGCGCCTCCTGGTTCCCGAGCTCCACGAGCCCCCACGACCACGCATACCCGGATGCCCGCGCCACTTGCTCGAGCTGTTCTTGCGCGGCACGCTGGTCCGCCCGGAATACGATCACGAACTCGTCCCCGCCGAGGCGCGAGACGATCCCGCCCGTGCGTCCCGTGATTCCGCGCATCCCCACTTCAGCACTCCAGCGCCGCACCGAGTCGCGCAGCGCCTCGTCACCCGCCGAGTGTCCGCCGCGCTCGTTGAGCTGCTTGAACCGGTCGAAGTCGATGAGCGCGACCGAGACCGAGTCCCCGGCGCGACGCGCCCGCTGGCGCAGCTCGGCGCCCGCTGCGACGAGGCCCCGCCGGTTCAGGGCGTGCGTGAGCGGATCGGTGCTGACCTGCACCTGCCCGAGACGTCGCACCGCGCGTGCGCCTTCGAAGCAGAAGAGCGCGATGAGGACCGAGTAGCTGACCATGATGAACGGGGACCCCAGGCCGTGCCCCAACTCCGGATTCCAGAGCAGCGTCGCGGCGACGCGCAGGGCGCTGCACGCCATGAACACGCGGGCGATCACGCTCGTGTAGAACCATCCCACATAGAGCGCGATCACCGGGAGCTCCAGCAGGGCGTTGATCTCGGCGTGCGGGTGTTGCGCGGTCAGCAGGAACATCGCCGACCAGACCTCGATGATCGCGATCATCCCGATCCCCGCCCACCGCGGGTAGCGGTGCCCGAACACCAGCGGAACGATGCCCGCGATCACGTACACGCTCACCCACGTCACGACGGACCGGATCTGCAGCCCCGGATGCGGGAGGAGGAGATCCGAGAGGAGCACGATCGCGAGGAGCAGCGGGATCAGCGCGCTCACGAAGGAGAACGGGGTCTGCCAGCGCACCCAGCGACTGATCTGGTCGCGCAGCCAGGCGCGCACGCGGCCCGGAATCCCGTCTCCCGGCTCCCGTTCGGCCGGCGCGGCCGCCGGGGCGACCCGCTCGTCCGGCGATCCCCCGTTCGCTTCCCGACGTCGCAGCGCCTCCTCGGCTCTGCGCTCGCGCTTGCTCGCGTACAGGCCGCCGTCGGCCCGCGCGAGCAGCTGCTCGGCGGTGTCGCCCGGACGGACCTCGGCGATCCCCCACGACCACGGGTGCTCGGAGACGTGCTGCAGACGCTCCACCACCTGCTGTGCCGCGGCCGCGTTCGTGTTCGGGAGCAGGATCACGAACTCGTCACCGCCCGCACGCGCCACGATGTCCCCCGCACGACTCGCCTCGCGCCACGCCTGCACCGTGCGGCTCAACACCAGATCCCCGGCCGCGTGCCCGCGGGAGTCGTTCAGCTCTTTGAATCCGTCGAGATCAATGGCGATCACGCTGAACGGTGCCCGACTCCCGCCGCGCTTCCGGAGCATGTCGGCGAGCCGGGCCTGAAGCCCCTGGCGATTCTGCGCCCCGGTGAGCTGATCGATCGACGCGATGCGCACCTGTCGCCGCCACAGGTACATGCCCGCGGTGAAGCAGAACAGCATGCCGAGAATTCCGTGCACGGCGACCGGGGCCCCGATCGCCCCGTCCGCGCTGAGGAGCGGGTTCCCCACCATCACCGCGCTGAAGGCGACGGCGCTCACGCCCATGATGATCAGGGCGAGCCGGGGCCGCACGAACCACCCGAGGTAGAACGCGACGACCGGCAGCTGCTGAATCGAGGCGATGACCGACGGCGGATCCTCCGGCAGACTCAGAAAGTAGGTCTGGGCGACCAGAAACATGAACACCGAGGCGAGGCCGATCCAGCGGGGGACGCGTCGCCCCAACCAGAGCGTCGCGAGGGATCCGGCACCGCAGAACACCAGCAGCCCCCACACGAACCAGCGGTTGTCCATGCCGGTGTGGGCGAGCAAGTCGACAACCAGGGTCATGCTGAGAAAGGATGCGGCTGCGAGCAGGTACGCCGAATGCGCGTCCTGCCGCGCGCTCAGGCGCTGCAACACCCCCCACATCAGACGGCCCACTCCCCACTGCGCGGAATATCCGCGCGGTCCCCCAAATTTCCCCTCAGGTAGCGTACACACACTCCGCAGAGAAATCGCGGATGTTTTCCTCCCGCGACACCGTTCGGCATTCTCAGGCACGCTCGCTAGACTCGGTCCAGGCGAAGCCACGCTCGGTACCACGAGCTTTCCATCCCGACCCGGCTTCGACTGGAGTTGACGCCGAGTGAGCACCACTGGAGTACCGAAGCCCGAGGGCCTCCGCGCACGGAAACGACGTGCGACCGAAAACGCGATCGAGACGTCAGCGGTGTCGCTGGCGTTGGAGTTGGGGATCGAGAACGTCACGGTTGAGGCAATCTGCGAACGCGCGGACATTTCGCGCAGCACGTTCTTCAACTACTTTCCCGCGCGCGACTACGCGATCGTCGGCCGCGCCATTAATTTGCCGGAGGGCACTGCCGCGTTCTCGATCCTGGACAGCAGCCCGGACGACCTCACGCTCGGCGTGTTTCGGCTCCTGTTCGCCGCGATCGGGCATAGCTATGTGAACACTGAGGTCGCGCGTCTGCGCGCGCAGTTGATCGCGGAGCAGCCGGTCGCCGGGCGCATCACCATGTCCTCGCTGTTGGAGTCGGGCTACGCGCTCACCGCGACCGCGGCGGCCTGGCTTGAGGCACACCCCGAGCACGCCAAGCTCGATTCCCCACTTCGTGAGGCGTCGCTCGCGGTGTCGCTCATGCACGGTGTGATCACCACGCAGATGAGCGATTGGATGACCGGGGACGGCGACGTCACGGCCAGCGACGAGGACTTCCACCGCGCCATGGCGGAGTACCGCACCCTCCTCGGCTAGCTCGTCGACGCCCGTGCCGGTGGCCTCGGCGCCGCCGGTCTCGCCGTGCCGAGGGTGTCGACTACTCGACCTTGCTGATCGGTGCGAGCTTCACGAGGAGCTTGCGCTCGCCAACCGACTCGAAGTCCACGTGCGCGATGCGCTTGGTGCCCGCCCCCGTGAGCTGCACCACCCGGCCCTCACCGTACTCGTCGTGCCGGACCCGGTCGCCCACCTCGAGTGCGAGGTCGCCGTTGTCGCGGCTCCCGAGCCCAATCGTGTTCGGGAAGCCGCCGCCCGCCGCCTGCGCGGCCTTCGCCGCCCGCTTGCGCTCCCGCCACTGCTCAAGCGCGGACTGCATGTTTCCGCTCGCGGGCTCCGACACCGCGGCCGCCCCGGATCCGCCCCCGCTCCCGAAGGAGACCGCGGACTCTGTCCGGCCGCCCCGTGAGCGGGATCCCGCGGCACCCGGCCGCGAGGGCGCGTTCAGCGCGCGGGAGGCCGTGCCCCCTCGGCTCGTGACTTCGCCCGGCGACTGCCGCCAGTCGATGAGCCCCTCCGGGATTTCTTGCAGGAAGCGGGAGGGCATCGCGACCGACACGTCGCCGAAGGTGGCGCGGGTCGACGCGAGCGTCAGATACAACCGTTCACGGGCGCGCGTGATGCCGACGTACATGAGTCGCCGTTCCTCGTTCACGCCACCGACCTCGTCCACGGACATCTGGTGTGGGATCAGTCCTTCTTCGACGCCGGTGATGAACACGGCCGGGTACTCGAGGCCCTTTGCCGTGTGCATGGTCATCAGGGAGACCGTGCCACTCGAATCGTCGAGATCGTCCGCTGCGGCGACCAGGCTGACCTCGGTGAGGAACGCGAGGAGCCCGGCACCCGGCTGCTTCACGTCGAATTCGCGGGCCACGGCGAGGAGCTCCTCAAGGTTTTCGGCGCGCGCGTCATCCTGCGGATCCCGCTTGGCCCGGAGCTTTTCGATCATCTCGGTTTCGTCGAGGATGAGCTTGAGCACGTCGCCCACCGGGGCCGGGGCCTTCTCCTCCGGGGCCTCGCCGGGCTCGGCGATCACATCGGTGGTGCCGCCGCCCGCGGCCATGCGCGAGGCGCGCACGAGCAGTTCCCCGAGTCCCAGGATGGCACCGCGCACCTTGGGTCCGAACGAGAGTTCCGAGGCCCGCAGGAGGGCGTCGTGCAGGGAAATCCCCTCGGCCTCCTGGAAGTTGGCAAGCTGCGCTTCGGCCATGGGGCCGATCCCGCGCTTGGGGGCGCCGAGGAGGCGCGACCACGCGATCGGGTCGTAGGGGTTCGCGATGCTCGTCAGGTACGCCATCGCGTCCTTCACCTCGGCCCGCTCGTAGAACTTGGTGCCACCGAGCACCCGGTACGGGATCGCAGAGCGGATCAGCAGTTCCTCCAACGCACGGGTCTGCGAGTTGGTGCGGTAGAACACGGCGATGTCGTTGTAGTCGAGGCCCCCGCGGTGCAGGTCCTCGATCTCTTCCGCGACGAAGCGGGCCTCGTCGTGCTGCGAGTACCCGGTGAAGCCGACGATCTGTGCCCCGTCGCCCTCCGAGGTCCAGAGGTTCTTCTCCTGGCGATCGAAGTTGTTGCCGATCACGGCGTTCGCGGCGCTGAGGATGTTCTGGGTGGATCGGTAGTTCTGTTCGAGCTTCACCACTTCGGCCCCCGCGAAGTCGCGCTCGAACTCAACGATGTTGCGGATGTCCGCGCCGCGGAACGCGTAGATCGACTGGTCCGAATCGCCCACCACGGTGAGGCTGGCACCGGGGATCTGCCCCGTCGCGTCGAGTTCCCGCTCCCGCACCGGCGGCACGAGCTGCCCGATCTGCGCGAGCGGCACCGGCCGCGTGAGCTCCCGGATCAGGGAGTACTGGGCGTGATTCGTGTCCTGGTACTCGTCGACCAGGATGTGCCGGAAGCGGCGCTGGTACACGGCGGCCACGTCCGGGTGGGCGCGGAACAGGTGCACGGTCTGCCCGATCAGGTCGTCGAAGTCGAAGGCGTTCGCCCGCCGCAGCTCCTGTTCGTACATGCGGAAGATCTCGACAAACAGGCGCTCCCGCGGATCGGACTCGTTCATGGTCGCCGCGTACGCGTCGACGTCGGTGAGTTCGTTCTTCAGGCGCGAGATCTTGGAGCCCGCGTTCGCCGGCGTGAAGCCGTACGTGTCCGCGTCGAGCTCCTTGATGATGCGCTTCAGCAGCGCACGCGAATCCGCGGAATCGTAGATCGTGAAGCCCGCCACGTAGCCGAAGCGTTCCGCCTCACGGCGCAGGATCCGCACACAGGCGGAGTGGAACGTCGATACCCACATGCCCTCCGCGGCGCTCCCGAGCAGCCCGCCGATGCGTTCCCGCATCTCCGCCGCGGCCTTATTCGTGAAGGTGATCGCGAGGATCTGGCTCGGCCAGGCTTCCCGCTCGCGAATCAGGTGCGCGATCCGGTGCGTGAGCACCCGCGTCTTGCCGGATCCGGCACCGGCCACGATCAAGAGGGCCGGGCCGCGCGCGATCACGGCGCGTTCCTGCGCGGGGTTCAGCCCGTCGAGCAACGGGTCACCGCCGCCGTCGCCCGACGCACCGCCGCCAAAGGCGCCGCCGACGGGGGCACCGGGATCCAGAAGTTCGAACTCGCTCATCGTGGCTCCAGTCTAGGCGGGACCCCCGACACTCAGGTCCCGCGCTCCACAGGGAGCGGCCCGGGCGGCCGAATCTGTGGAACCGGGCGTTATCGGCCACAATGGAAACCATGTCTGCCGCTGCCTCGTCCTCCCGCTCGGTCCTCGTATTCGCCACGGGCGGCACGATCGGGAAGCGCGCGAGCGAGAACGGGCTCGCGCCGGATCCCGATTTTCCCGAGGTGCTCGAGCAGATCGTCACCGGCATCTGCGGCCCGCTCGGGATCACGCCGCGCATCAACCACCTCCTCCCGCCGATCGACAGCGCGAACGCGGACTCGGACACCGCCCCCAAGATCGCGCGCGCGATCCGGGCCCGCGTGCGGACGCACCGGCCGCGGGGCGTCGTGATCACGCACGGCACCGACACGCTCGCCTTCACCGCCTCCCGGCTCGCCTTCGAACTCGCGGACCTCGGCGTCCCGGTGGTCATCACCGGCAGTCAGCTGCCACACGGGGCCGCAGACACCGACGCGATCGATAACCTCTCGCTCGCGATCCGGGCCGCCGTGCGGGCCGCTCCCGGCTCCCCGGTCGCGGTCGCGTTCGGCGGCGACCTCCTTCCGGCCGTCCGCACCACCAAGCACGACAGCCGCGCGCTCTCGGCGTTCCGCGCCGAGGCGCCCCTCGCCCGCGGCGCGCACGGCATGCCGGGAACGCCCACGGGCGGCACCCCCGAAACCATCCGGGCCGCCCGGATCCTCACGTTCCGGTTCGTCCCGGCGGTCACGGTCCTCGACCTGCAGGCCGCCGTTGGCGGGCGGCCCGACGGCCTGATCCTCGAGTGCTACGGCAGCGGGAATGCGCCGATGGCCCGGCTCGGCATGGCCGGCGTGCTCCGCGACATCGGGGCCGAGATCCCGGTCGTCGCGATCACGCAGTGCGCGCTCGGCGGGGTCGAACTCTCCCGCTACGCGGTGGGTCACGAGCTCGCGAAGGCCGGCGTCATCGACGGCTCGGACCTCACCGTGGAGGCCGCGACCGCGAAGCTCGGCTACCTGCTCGACGCCGGGTGGCACGGGCCCGAACTCCGCGCACTGATGGAGCGCAACCTCGTCGGCGAGTGCGCCGGCTCGTCGCGCTGAGAGCCCGGAACCCGCGGGCGGCTCTCGCCGCCGCGGGCGGATCCGGCACCCGCGAACGGGTCCGGGACTACGCGGGGAGTTCGCGCAGCGCCACGCCGAGGTCCGGGTGGTCCACGAAGATCCCGTCGACGCCGGAGCGCAGGATCAGGCCGAACTCCCCCTGCCAGTCGCCCCACTCCGCGCCGCGCAGCGACGACTGGAAGCGGACGTTCAGGAACCGGTTCTCCGGGCGCAGCGTCCAGGTGTAGACGAGCAGGCCGCGCGCGTGCGCCCGCGCCACGAGATCGGTGTGGCCCGTGGCACGCCCGAGCGCGTTCACCCGGATCAGGCTGCCCTTCGCCACGCTGATCCCGTCCACCCGCTGCGCGAGAAAATCGAGGCCCGCGTCGCTCCGATACCAGGCGTAGCTCCGGCTCGGCCGTCCCGGCTGCGGCTCGTCGGGAGGGGTCCCCATCCGTTCGGTCAGGTACACGAGCGTGCCTCGCACCCGAGCGCGGCTCAGGCTTTCGAGCACGCCCAGCTCGAAGGATTCGATGATGAGTTGCTCCGGGCGCGCGTCCCAGCCGGTGGCGGCAAGCTCCGCGAGCAGCAGTGAAGCGATGTCGAGCCCGGCCTGCAGCAGGAACTTCGCGTGCTTGATCTCCACCACCACACGCTTCGGCTGCCCCGACGCCGCCCCCGCCTCGTCGACGATGCGCAGCACATCCCGCAGTCGCAGGATCGGCTCGCTGTCGTCGTAGTCGCGGTTGTCGGGCCGCACCTTCGCGAGCCGCTCGCGGCAGCGCAGCCGCGACAGCTCGTCCCAGGTGAAGTCCTCGACGAACCAGCCGGTGTGTTTCTTCCCGTCCACGACCTTGGTGGTGCGGCGCGCGGCAAACTCCGGGTGATCGGCGACGTTGGTGGTCCCCGAAATCTCGTTCTCGTGCCGCACGACCAGGACCCCGTCGCGGCTCGCCACGATGTCCGGCTCGACGGCGTCGGCTCCCAGCTCGAACGCGAGGCGGTACGCCGCCGCGCTGTGCTCCGGACGGTAGCCCGGAGCACCTCGGTGCCCGATGATGAGCGGCCCCCCGGCCGCGCGCGTTGACATAGATCCAGCGTAGGGCACGGTGCGTCGATGCCGCCGCGGTCGGCCGCGAGTACGCCCTGCACGAACAGCCGACGAAGTCACAGCCGCCCCGAAGCCGCGAATCGATAAACTGGACCCACTCCAGACGCCAGGAAAGGATTCCGACGCATGAGCAACCCGGCTCTCAGCAACAACCCAGCACTGAACGGCAAGACCCTCAGCGCTGACGAGCTGCGCCGCATTTACGATCAGCCCGCTGCGCAGACGCAGCGCCCGGGCATCGACACCCCGGTCGAACAGGCAGGGTTCGGCGGCGAGCAGCCGCCGGTCATCACGCCCTCCGACCGGCCCATGACCTACGAGAACACGATCTCGAAGACGGTGATGCTCTTCATCATCGTGCTCGCGCTCGGTGCCGTGGGCTGGTTCTTCCCGATCCTCGCCCTCCCCGGTGCGATCGCCGGCCTCGTGCTCGGCCTCGTCAACGCGTTCAAGAAGGAGCCGAGCGTTCCGCTCATCGTCTCCTACGCCGCCGCACAGGGCCTGTTCCTCGGCGGCATCTCGGGGATCTTCGAGGCCCAGTGGCCCGGCATCGTGTCCCAGGCCGTCATCGGCACGCTCGCCGTGTTCGGCGTGACCCTGCTGCTGTTCCGCAGCGGCAAGGTGCGCACGAGCCCCCGCATGACCAAGATGGTGCTCATCGCCATGGTTGGCTACCTCGTGTTCTCCGTCGTCAACATGATCCTCATGTGGACCGGCGTGAACTCGGACCCGTGGGGCCTGCGCGGCGTGCAGCTCTTCGGGATCCCGCTGGGCGTCATCATCGGCGCGCTCGCGATCTTCCTCGCGGCGTACTCGCTGGTCATGGACTTCGAGCTCATCCAGAACGGCGTCCGCAACCGGGTGCCCGAGAAGTGGGCATGGTCCGCGGCCTTCGGCCTGATGGTCACGCTGATCTGGCTGTACGTGGAGATCCTGCGCCTGCTCGCGATCCTGCGCGGCAGCGACTAAGCACACTCCTCGGTGGGGGCTCGGCTACGGCCGGGCCCCCACTGGCGTGTTCGGGCACCGTTCACCCCGCCCGCCACGCACTTCGCGCCCCATACCAGGCGCAGCGAGCCCCCCACCCCAGGCGCAACGCGCGCCCCACACCACGCGCACCGCGCGCCCCACACCACGCGCACCGCGCGCCCCACACCGCGCGCACCGCGCGGCGCGCACTCCCCCGCCAGCGCCCTCACGAACGCGCCGGAGATTCACGGATTTCGAGGAGATTTTTCGCGTTATGCGCCCGTGGCCGCAGAATCTCCGTGGCTTTCGTCGGCCTGGCGGGGCCGGATCGCCGCGTGAACCGGCCCGGCCCCGAAACTACCGGGTTGCGCGCAGGGCCGCGGCGAAGCCGTCCAGGAAACGCTCCGCGTCGGCCTCGGTGAACACCAGGGGCGGCCGGATCTTCAGCACGTTCTCCCCCGTCCCTGACGCGCTAACCAGGATCCGGCGTGCTCGGAGCTCGTTCACGATCCCGAGCGCCGCTGCCGGATCCGGCCTTCCCTCGCCGTCCACCATTTCCACGCCCAGGAACAGCCCCGCCCCGCGGACCTCTGCAACGCGCTCGTCCCCGGCGCTCGCCGCGCGCAGGCCATCCGCGAGCAGCGTTCCCAGCCGTGCGGCGTGGGCGAGCAGTGAGCGGTCCTCGAGCTCATCGAGCACGGCCCCCGCCGCGGCGACGCTCACCGGGTTTCCGCCGAAGGTGTTGAAGTAGCGCACCTCCGCGCCGAAGCGATCAAACAGCCCGGGAGATCCGATGACCGCGGAGATCGGCATCCCGTTGCCCATCGGTTTCCCGAGCACCACGAGATCCGGCACGAGCCGGTGGCGCGCGAACCCCCACCATGCCCCGGTGCGCCCGAAGCCGGGCTGCACTTCGTCGGCGATGTACAGTCCCCCGGCGGCCCGAACGAGTTCGGCGGCCCGGCCGAGGAACCCGCGGGGTTCGAGCCGCAGGCCGTCACTCGAGAGCACCGAGTCGACGATCATCCCGGCACACGGGATCCCGCGCGCCGCGAAGCTCGCGATCGCCGCGCGCACTTGCGCGAGCCACACGTCCTCGGCTGCGGCACCCCCGGGCCCGTGCACCGAGTCCGGGGCGTCGAGGAGCGCCACGGTGTCCGGGATCGGGTTCCCCGGCCCCAGGCTCGGCGAGATCGCGGCGGCGGCGGCCGTGGTGCCGTGATAGGCATTGCGGGTGATGATGATGCCCTCGCCGCCCGTCGCGTGACGGGCGATCCGGAGCGCCAGGTCTACGGCCTCGCTGCCGGTGCACGCGAAGATTGCCTGCGTCAGCGGCGCGGGGAACAGCGCGGTGAGTCGTTCCGCGTACTCGATCACGCCGTCGGTGAGGTAGCGGGTGTGCGTGTTCAGGGTGCCCAGCTGCGCGGTGACCGCCTCCTGCACCCGCGGATTGCTGTGCCCCACGACGGGCACGTTGTTATACGCGTCAAGGAAGTCGTTGCCGTCGGCGTCGAACAGGTGTGCCCCGTGCGCCCGCACCGGGTGCAGCGGTTCTCGGTAGAAGAGACGGTACGGGCGGCCCAGGACGCGCTCGCGACGTCGGATCAGCTCCCGATCCGACGCGGCGAGTTCGGTGCCGGCCGCGGCGTCGTAGCCGTTGACCATGACCGAGCGTGACGCGGCCGGATCGGAACCGGTGACTCGGGCTGCCTGCGATGTCATGCCGTGCACTCCTCACACTTCCGAGAATTTCTCAGATTGGTCACCAATATAGGCTAGATTGTGAGAAATGTCCCGGGATTGCTCAGCACTGTAGCGGCGTCCCCTCAGCTATCGGAGGTGTCATGCGCCCGCGCACCCTGTCTCTGGACCCGAGCGAAGCCGCTGCGCTCCTGCTCCGCACCCACGGGATCGCCACCACCGCCCCGTTGCAGCCGCTCGGCAGCGAACTCGCCAGCACCTTCCACGCCCACGGGATCCTGCCCGGCGGGGCGCCGGCGGAGCTGGCGGTCAAGATCCAGGCCTCCGACTCGGACGAGACGGCCGTGCAGCGCTGGCGGGCCGAAATCGCCCAGCGCCTCGCCGACGCGGGTGCCCCGGTTCCCGCCACCGTTCCGGCGCAGGACGGCACCCTGCTCGGCTCCGAGGCCCGACGCGACAGCGAGCCGGGCGGATCGGAGGAGCGGGTCGCCGTGACCGTCACGCGCTGGATCCCGGCGACGCCCTACGGCGCGCTCCGGGCCGGGATGTCCGGCCCCGACCTCAACACGACCGCTTTCGGCTTCGCGCTCGGGGCGGAGGCGGCGCGCATGCAGCAGACCCTGGCCGCGGCGCCCCCGCCGCCACGCGCCATCACCCACACCTGGGCGGCCGAGACGATGGATGCGGTCATCCAGGCCCACCTTCCCGACGTCACCAGCCCCCGGGTGCGCCGTATCGCAGCGGCCGCCCGGGCGCTCCTCGCCCGCGAGGTCGCGCCGCAGGCGGCACGGCTCCCCCGCGCGCTGGTGCATCAGGACCTGCACGACTCGAACGTTCTCGCCGATTCTGCGGGCCGCGTCGCGGCAATCCTTGACTTCGACGACATGCTCGTGGGCTGGCGCGTCGCGGAGCCGAGCATCGCCGCGGCCTACCTCGCGCGGCACGCCGCCGACCCCGCCGCGGCCGTCGCGGCGCTGGCCGCCGGCTGGGAGTCGATCCTGCCGTTCACTCCCGCCGAGCGCGCGGTGTTCCAGCCGCTCGTGCTCGCCCGGCTCGCGCTGAATATCACGGTGTGGCACGTTCGGCTGGGGCACGACACCGCGGGATCGGCGGACGGGGATCGTGCGGACTACGCCGAGCTCCGGTCCACGGGTTCCGAGCAGACCTTCGACGACCTGTGTCACGCCTGGGGCGTCGCGGAGGGGGCGAGCGCATGAACTCGCCGACCGCCGTCGCGGCCACGCTCCGCGACCAGATCCTCTCGCTCACGCGCGCCCCAGGGACCCCGCTGCGCGAGGTCGCCCTGGCGGAGGAGTTCGCGTGTTCGCGCCGCACGGCCCGCGAAGCGCTACAGCTCCTGGCCCGCGACGGTCTCGTGACCCACGAGCAGCATCGCGGGGCCGCGGTGCGCGAGTTTCAGGCGCAGGACATCCGCGATCTCTACCGCGTGCGCCGCACGCTCGAGGGCCAGGGCGCGATGGCGTGTGCCTCGGCCGCCCCGGAGCTCCTGCGCGCCGTCGATGCGGCGTACGAGGATCTCGCCCGCGCGGCGACGGCCGGGCAGGACTCCGTCGGGCACGCGCTCGCCGATCTGCGATTCCACGCCTCCGTGATCGCCCTGATCGGGAGTCAACGCCTGAACGCGTTCTTCGCGCAGATCGCGGTCGAGATGGCCTATGCCATCCGCCTGATCCAACGGCTCGAAGTCGAAACCGCGACGTCTCCCGCCGACGTGCTGCTGGATCATGCTCGGATTCGTGACGCGGTGCTCGCGCGCAGCCCACTCGCGGCCCAGCGCGCGGTGATCGAGCACATCGAGGAGAACGAGCCGCGCCTGCTGCGACTCCTCGAACGGCGCTGAACATCCCGTGGTGCTCGGGCCCGCCTCGTGCGATACTCACTCCATGAGTAGCAGCGCAGCACCCGGGGCCGAGGTCACGAGCTACCTCACGACGCTCCCTGATCCGGATCGGACACGGATCGCGCAGCTGTACGCGCGTGTCCGAGCGCTCGCCCCCGATGCCACCGAGGGGCTGTCCTACGGGATGCCCTCGCTGTTGTACCGCGGCAAGGGCCTCTTCTCGGCGATGCAGACGCGGCATTACATCGGCGTGTACCCGCACGGCAACCTTGCGGAGCTCGCGGACGCGGTGGCCGCCGCGGGCCTCGGCAGCACGAAGGGCTCAATCCATCTGGGCCCGGGACAGGACCTCGACGACGAGCTCCTCGCGCAGTTGGTGCAGCGCCGGATCGCGCAGATCGACGCACGCGCGGGGCGGTAGCGCGGCCACACCGCGATCGCCCCCGAGCCCCGGGCACCCCGCGTGTGTCAGAATACTGGGGTGCTTGGCGAACGGATCAGGAATCGGCGACAGGAGCTCGGCCTGACCGCGCAGCAACTCGCGAGCGCCGCGGAGCTCTCCCCCGCGCAGGTGAGCCAGATCGAACGCGGCAACAATGATCCCAGTCTGGAAGCGCTCCGGCGGATCTCGCGTGCGTTACGCACCCCCCTCTTTGATTTCTTCTCTGATCAGACCGAACAACCGGTCCGCGTGGTGCGCGAGGCCGAACGGATGATCATCCGCTCACCGCACGGGGGCCTCTCGTACTCCCGGGTCTCACCCGGGAGCGGGCGCCTGGAGGTGCTCGCCGGGCAGTTGGAGCCGGGTGCCGCGTCCAGCGATACGCTGTGGTCGCACCCGCCCAGCGAGGAGTGCGTCCTGGTGTCACAGGGCACGCTCACGCTCGAAGTAGATGAGTCCATCGTCGAACTCGCCGCGGGCGACAGCGCCTACTTCGCGTCGGCGCACCCGCACCGCTTCGTGAACCGCACCGATCAGGTCGTGACCTTCACGATCTCGGTGACACCCCCGAGCTACTAGCGCCGAGGGCAGCTGCCCGCCGGTCGGGCAGCCTCCGCGTTCGGCCCCGGCCCCCGGGGCCGTGGCGCCCCCCCCTGGCTCGGTGCGGAGGGGAAACGGCGGCCGATGCGGCCACCCAGAATTTATTGGTGTTGAATTTCACTTTAGTTTGAGTAAACTCGGTGTCGCGTCCTCCCGTGACGCTTCCCGACCGAACTCGGGGTCAACCGCACTCAGATCAAAGGTGAGCTATGAGTCAAGACCGGGCTGCCACGCCCCTCACATTCCGAATCGGCCTCTTCGGTGCGTTCATCGCTCCGATCGTCTTCGTCGTCTCCACCATCCTTTTCTTCGTCGTGTTCCGTGCGTTCGATATGAACGCCCTCACCACCGCCGCCTTGATCGGGCTCTTCATCGCCGCGCCGTTCGCGCGGGGCTACGATTCGTTCTGGGCGGCCGCCGTGCGAGGCGTCTCCTCCCCGACCTCGATCACACTCATCCTGCTCCTGTTCTCGATCGGCCTGACCTCCTCCCTCATCAAGTCGACCGGCATCTCCGAGGGGTTCATCTGGCTCTCCCTCTCGCTCGGGGTGCACGGTGGCCTGTTCATTGCGATCACCTTCGCCGCGGTCTGTGCGATCGCGATGGCGACCGCGTCCTCACTCGGCACCATGTTCACGGCGTTCCCGATCTTCTATCCCGCAGGCTTCGTGCTCGGTGCCGACCCGGTACTCCTCGCCGGTGCCATCCTCTCGGGCGCGCTCTTCGGGGATAACCTCGCCCCCATCTCGGATTCAACGGTGATCTCATCCACCACGCAGCGCTACCGGACGCGGCCAGGCACCGCGGAGGTTCCGGGCGTCGTCGGCAGTCGCCTCCGCTACTCACTCACCGCCGCAGTGATCGCGTTCGCGCTCTTCCTCGGGATCGGGACCGCGGTCTCGCCCGGCAGTTCCGCGACCGCCGGTGCCTCCCCGTCCGACTTTTCGGCGCAGGGACTGTGGATGCTCTTGGCGGTCGTCGCGCTGCTCGCGACCGCCATCATGACCCGCAACATCTTCAAAGCGGTGACGGCCGGGCTGATCTCCGGCATCATCGTGGGGCTCATCAGCGGCGTCCTGACCCCCGCGGGGATCATCGGGGTCGAGAACGATGCCATCACCGGTTTTCTTGTCGGCGGTGTCACCAACATCCTCCCCATCATCGGACTGAACGTGGGGATCTTCGCCATGCTCGGGGTCCTCGAAAGCGCGGGGGTGCTCGACCGGCTGGTCGGCGCCGTCGTCTCGAGCGGTTGGGTCACCACCCCGCGACGCGCGGAGGTGGCGATCGGGGCGGGGATCCTGGCCACGACCACCCTGTTTGCCGGAGTCAACGGCCCGTCGATGCTGGTGTTCGGCCCAATCGCGGACCGAATCGGTGCACAGGTGGGGCTTCATCCCTACCGTCGCGCCAACGTCATGGATTGCTTCGCGCTCGGGCTCGGGAGCGTCGTTCCCGTGGTGAGCTCGTTCCTGTTTATCGCGAGCCTGCTCACCGCGGATCAGGGTCCTGCGCCGGCGCTCGACCCGATGTCGATCTTCACCGGAGCGTTCTATCCTCTGGTCCTCACCGTCGTGATCGGCGTCGCCGTGGCCACCGGCTGGGGGCGCCGCTTCGAGGGTCACAACGGCGCGCTCGAAACCGAGCAGTCCCGAGCCGTCATTGTCACGGCCGACCACGGCCTCGCCGGGGACGCCCCCAACGTCGACCCCGCGCAGGCACCCGGCGCACCCGCCCCCACCACAGCTTCTCCGAGCCCGCACGTCACACACTAAGGACACCTCATGCACACCACCGTTCCACCGCTCACCCCCGCGCAGTTCCGCGGCCTGTTTCCGGCACTCGATGACGCACCTCATTTCGCCTCGTGCAGCCAGGGGGCGCTCTCTGATCACCTCGCCCACACCATGCAGCGCATGACCGCAAGCCTGATCGACGCCCAGGCTCCCTGGGATGTGTGGGTCGGCAAGGTCGAGGAGTACCGCACTCGGTCAGCTCAGGTCCTCGAAGTCGCGAGCGACACGGTCGCGGTGCTCTCCTGCGCGTCGGAGGGCGCCTTCCAGGTCGTCTCCTCGCTGGACTGGAGCGGGACACGCACCCGCCTGGTCACGTCTGACCTCGAGTTCCCCTCTGTCGGGAACGTGTGGCGCGCACAGCACGATCCGATCGAGGTCGTGAACGTCCCGGGGATCGAGGCGGCCCTCCACGCGGAATCTTGGATCCCGTTGATCGATGAGCGCACCAAGCTCGTCTCAATTCCTCTGGTCAGTTACATCAACGGCACCCGCCCGGAGATCGAGCGGGTCATCGCGCACGCACACTCCGTTGGGGCGCTCGTGTTCGTCGACGCGTACCAGGGCGCCGGCGTGGTGCCGTTCTCCGCGACCGCACTCGACTGCGACTTTCTCGTCACCGGCAACCTGAAGTACCTCCTGGGGCTGCCCGGGATCGCATCCCTGTATGTGAAGGACTGCGTGAATGTGGAGCGTCCGGCCGGGCTGACGGGTTGGTTCGGACGAGTGAACCCCTTCGCCTTCGACCCGGCCGGCGTGGACTACCCGCAGAATGCCCGCCGATTCGAGATGGGCACCCACCCGATCCCCTCCGCGTATGCCGGGGTTGCGGGGTATGAGACGCTCGCACGCATTGACCTCCGCGAGAGCTGGGGGCACATCGAAGGGCTGCGGGATCAGCTGGCCGCCGAGCTGAACGCGCAGGGACACACCCTCGATTTCCCTGCCGACCCCGCGCACCGCGGACCGGAGGTCGCGATCGTCAGTGCCAACCCGGACGCGGTCGCGGCCCGTCTCGCCGAATCCCGCATCGGGACGTCCCCGCGCGGCGAGCGGCTCCGGTTGTCCTTCCACGCGTACTCGAACGAGCAGGACGTCGCGAAGCTCGTCGCCGCGCTCGCGCCGCTGTCGTGTGCGACGCCCGAGGCGTCAGCGCGGGATTACTCCCACTCGATGGTCCCCGGCGGCTTCGACGTGACGTCGAGCACCACGCGGTTCACCTCGGGGACCTGGTTCGTGATCTTGTTCGAGATGCGCGCCAGCACGTCGTACGGGACGTGCGTCCAGTCGGCGGTCATCGCGTCCTCGGAGGACACCGGGCGCAGCACGATCGGGTGACCGTAGGTGCGGCCATCGCCCTGCACGCCCACGGAGCGCACGTCGGCGAGCAGCACGACCGGGCACTGCCAGATCTGCTGGTCCAGGCCCGCGGCGGTGAGCTCGGCGCGGGCGATCGCGTCGGCTTCGCGCAGGATCTCGAGGCGCTCGCGCGTCACCTCACCCACGATACGGATGCCGAGGCCGGGGCCGGGGAACGGCTGGCGGCCGACGATCTCCTCGGGAATGCCGAGCTCGCGACCGATCGCCCGGACCTCGTCCTTGAAGAGCGCGCGCAGCGGCTCGATCAAGGCGAAGTCGAGATCGTCGGGCAGGCCGCCCACGTTGTGGTGCGACTTGATGTTGGCGGTGCCGGATCCGCCACCCGATTCCACAACGTCCGGGTACAGGGTGCCCTGCACGAGGAACTTCACGGACTCGCCCTCGGCCGCCGCCTCGGCGACGAGGTCACGCTGCACCTGCTCGAACGCGCGGATGAACTCGCGGCCGATGATCTTGCGCTTCTCCTCGGGATCGGTGACTCCGGCGAGGTGTCCCAGGAAGGTGTCCGCAGCGTCCACGGTGATGAGCCGCACGCCGGTCGAGGCGACGTAGTCGCGCTCCACCTGCTCACGCTCGCCCTTACGGAGCAGCCCGTGGTCCACGAACACCGCGGTCAGCTGATCGCCGATCGCCTCGTGCACGAGCGCGGTCGAGACGGCGGAATCCACGCCGCCCGAGAGCGCCGAGATGACGCGGGCATTGCCGACCTGCTCGCGGATGCGCGCGACCTGCTCGGTGATCACGTTGCCCGCGTTCCAGTCCGCGGGAATCTCCGCGACGTGGTGCAGGAAGTTCTCGAGGATCGCCTGGCCGTGATCCGAGTGCTTCACCTCGGGGTGCCACTGCACGCCGTAGAGCTTGCGCTCCGGCGAGCCGAAGGCGGCAACCGGGGTGACCGCGGTGCGGGCGAGCACGTCGAAGCCCGCGGGTGCCTGCTGCACGGCGTCGCCGTGGCTCATCCACACGTTCTGCGTCTCGGGCTGGCCGCCCAGGATCGCGCCGCCGTCGCCGATCACGGTGGCCTCGGTCGCGCCGTACTCACGATCGCCCGTGTTGCCGACCTCGCCGCCGAGGGCGCGGGCCATCACCTGGAAGCCGTAGCAAATCCCGAGCACGGGGATGCCGAGGTCAAAGATTGCGTCATCAAACTGGGGCGCACCGTCGGCGTACACCGAGGAGGGGCCGCCGGAGAGGACGATACCGAGCGGGTTGCGGGCCGTGACCTCAGCCGCCGTGATCGTGTGCGGGACGAGCTCGGAGTAGACCCCGGCCTCGCGCACGCGGCGTGCGATCAGCTGCGCATACTGCGCGCCGAAGTCCACCACGATGACGGGGCGGTGCCCCGTGTCCATCTGTTCTGCCTGTGTCGCCATGTTCGAGTGGGGTGACCTTTCGAAGTCGGAAGGGAAGTGCAACCAATTCTACCGCCCCGCGCGGGCGGCTCGGGCCGCGGAGGCGGCTCAGCCCGCGGAGGCAGTGGGCGGGGCGGCCGGAGCGGCGGCTACGCCTGCGCGGCGGCGGATTCCTTGTCGTTCAGGAAGCTGGTCACCTCGCGCACGATCCGCCCCTCCAGGAAGAACGACATCAGCGGGATCACGCCGCCCAGGGCGATCAGCAGGAAGCGACCAAAGTTCCAGCGCATCGGGCTCCACACCATGAAGTCGGACACGAGGTAGACCACGTAGAACCAGCCGTGCGCGATCAGGATGGCCTTGAACAGGTCGAAGCCCTGCGGCACGAAGTCGCTATCCACGCCCTCCGGCGCGAGCGGCACGAACTCGGCCACGGCGTTCGGGGTGAAGAGGAACAGCTGCACGCCGAAGGCGTACTTCATGACCATCACCGCACACAGCAGCAACAGCATGATGCCCGTGATGACGGAGGTGACCTTGTAGAAGCTCAGCGCCTTGCGGATGCGCGGGTAGTCGGCGGGCTTCGGCTGGAGTTTCATGGTGTCCTATCTATTCGGCGCTGGGGCGCGACCCCGTGGCGGCGGCGGGATCCTCCCCCGCCGCCTCCTGAAGCATGAGTTCGTGTTCCTTCTCCCACGCGTCGCGCGTGAGCCGGAACCAGAAGAATACGGCGAAGCCCGCGAACACGACCCACTCGATCGCGTAGAACACATTGAGCCAGTTCACCTGCTCGGGCGGCAGCGGCGCCACCGAGTCGATCGGGTCGAGGGCGACCTCGGCGAGCGTGTCGAACACCGCCCCTTCCGGGTGCGCAACGAGGTACCCCGAATACACGGGGGCGTCCACGCCGCGCCACACATTCGCGAAGTGCGCGGGGATCATGGTCTGCATCGCCTGCGGATCGTCACCCGGCTTCGGCACCTGCGGGCCTTCAGGGGGCATGTAGCGGCCCTCGAGATCGAGTGTTGCGCTCAGGCGGGCGGCCGCCTCCGGCTGATTCAACGCCGTGATCGCGCGCTGGGCGGCGGCCACATCCGGTGCCCAGCCGAGTGCTACGGCGAGGTGCGCGCGTCCGGGGGCGTCGGTGACCAGGTGGCCCACCACCCAGGCACCGGTCTCGCCGTCGTTGGTCCGCGGCGCGACGATCTGGAAGTCGTCGGGCACCACCGAGCCGCTCAGGTGCACCACCACGCCCGCGGCGTCCTCGGTGACCCCCTTCGCCAGGTCCGTGACCTCCGCGAGCGGGCGAGAGGTTTCCGTGTCGATGACGGTCTCATCGGCCGAACGCACGGCGATGCCCATCTGCCACTGGCCGAGCCAGGCGAAGCCGCCTGCGACGGCGAGGGCGAGCAGGAGCGCGAGCACCCAGAGCGGACGCCGCATCACCTGCCCGAGGGTCGGCTCCCCGAGGTATTCAGGCTTCTGCGGTGTCGACACCGGGTGCGTTCTCGATTCTCAGTTCGGCGGTGGGAGGAAGCGGTGGGAGCGGTGGCGGGCGATGCGCGCCGCCGTGCCGCCTAGCGTTCGGCGTAGACGAGGCCGACGCGCTGGAACTCCTTGAGTTCCGAGTAGCCGGTCGTGGCCATCGCGCGGCGCAGTGCGCCCACCAGGTTTGCGCTGCCATCGGCAACGTTCGCCGGGCCGTTCAGGATCTCCGTGAGCGGGGCGACGGTCTTCACCGGCACGCGGTGCCCACGCGGCAGATCCTCGTGGTGGGCTTCCTGACCCCAGTGCCAGCCGTGGCCGGGGGCGTCGGACGCCTTGGCAAGCGCACCACCCAGCATGACCGCGTCCGCGCCGCAGGCGACGGCCTTGATCATGTCGCCCGAGGTCCCGAGCCCGCCGTCAGCGATGACGTGGACGTAGCGCCCGCCCGACTCGTCGAGGTAGTCCGAGCGGGCCCCGGCGACGTCGGCGATGGCGGAGGCCATCGGTGCGCGGATCCCGAGCGTCACCCGGGTGGTCGAGGAGGCCCCGCCACCGAAGCCGACGAGCACGCCGGCGGCGCCCGTGCGCATCAGGTGCAGCGCCGACTGGTACGTCGCCGCGCCGCCGACGATCACGGGCACATCGAGCTCGTAGATGAACTGCTTGAGGTTGAGCGGCTCGCGTCCCTCACGGGAGACGTGCTCGGCGGAGACCGTGTTGCCGCGAATCACGAACAGGTCAACGCCGGCCTTGACCACCGTGTCGGTGAGCTCCGCCGTGCGGTGCGGCGACAGGGCACCCGCAACGGTGACCCCCGCATCCCGGATCTGCCCCAGGCGGTCCCGGATCAGCTCGGGCAGGATCGGCGCGGCGTAGAGTTCGCGCATGCGCTGCACGGCCGCCACGTCATCGGTGATCGTGGCGAGTTCCGCGAGCAGCGGCTCGGGGTTCTCGTGTCGGGTCCAGAGGCCCTCGAGGTTGAGGACGCCCAGGCCGCCGAGCTTTCCGAGGGCGATCGCCGACTCGGGCGACATCACCGAGTCCATGGGCGCGCCCAGCACCGGGATATCGAAGTGGAAGGCGTCGATCGACCAGGCGGTCGACACGAGCTCCGGGTCCCGGGTACGGCGGGTGGGGACCACACCGATCTCGTCAAAGGTGTACACGCGTCGCGCCCGCTTGCCGCGGCCGATCTCGATCTCGTTGCTCACCCGACCAGTCTATCGGGCCGCGAGCTGGGGAGGTCCCGGCAGTCTGCCGCGCAGCGCCCCACCGGGCCTCCCCCACGTACACGAACGGGCACTTTCGCAGCGAAACGCAAAAATTTCGGTACGAAAGTGCCCGTTCGGCACGGCCCGCAGAGCGCGGGGAGGCGTCTAGCGCTTGTAGTTCGGCGCTTCGACGACCATCTGCACATCGTGCGGGTGGGACTCCTTGAGCCCGGCCGCCGTGATGCGCACGAAGTTGCCGCGCTCCTTCAGCTCGGGAATGCTGCGCGAGCCCACGTAGAACATCGACTGGCGCAGGCCACCGATCATCTGGTGCGTCACGGCTCCCACCGGGCCGCGGTACGGGACCTGCCCCTCGATGCCCTCGGGGATCAGCTTCTCATCGCTCGGCACGTCGGCCTGGAAGTAGCGGTCCTTGGAGTACGAGGTGCGCTCACCGCGCGTCTGCAGCGCGCCGAGCGAACCCATGCCGCGGTAGTTCTTGTACTGCTTGCCGCCGACGAACACCAGGTCGCCCGGGCTCTCGTCCGTGCCAGCCAGCAGCGAGCCCATCATGACCGACGAGGCACCCGCCACGAGCGCCTTCGCGATGTCGCCGGAGTACTGCAGCCCACCGTCGGCGATCACGGGGATCCCCGCCGGGGTCGCCGCCTTCGCGGCCTCGTACACGGCGGTGACCTGGGGGACGCCGACACCGGCGATCACGCGGGTGGTGCAGATCGACCCGGGCCCCACGCCGACCTTGACGGCGTCGGCACCGGCCTCAACGATGGCCTTCGCGCCTGCGTAGGTCGCGACATTGCCGCCGATGACGTCGACCGCGGCGAACGCCGGGTCGGCCTTGATCTTCGCGATGATGTCGAGCACCCCGCGGCTGTCGCCGTTTGCGGTGTCCACCACGAGCACGTCCACGCCCGCGTCAACCAGCTGCCCGGCGCGCTTCCAGGCGTCGCCGAAGAAGCCCACCGCGGCGCCGACACGCAGCCGCCCGGCCTCGTCCTTCGTGGAGAACGGGTACTGCTCTTCCTTGTCGAAGTCCTTGACGGTGATGAGGCCCGTGAGGCGCCCCTCGCCGTCGACCAGGGGCAGCTTCTCGATCTTGTGCTTCCGGAAGATCGCTGCGGCCTCCTCGCGAGCGATGCCCGCGGGGCCCGTAATGAGCGGCATCCGGGTCATCGCCTCGGAGACCCGCACGTTCGCGCGATCCTTGGGGTCGATGAAGCGCATGTCGCGGTTCGTGATGATGCCGAGCAGCACGTCGTTCGAGTCGACCACGGGCAGACCGGAAACGCGGTACTCGCCGCAGATCGCGTCCACCTCGGCGACCGTCGCGTCGACGGTCGTGGTGACGGGGTTCGTGATCATGCCCGCCTCGCTGCGCTTGACCCGGTCGACCATTTCGGCCTGATCCTGGATCGACAGGTTGCGGTGCAGGATCCCGAGCCCGCCGTTGCGGGCCATCGCCACAGCCATGCGGGTCTCCGTCACGGTGTCCATCGCCGCGGAAACGAGCGGGATGTGCAACGAGATACGCCGGGTGAGCTGGGTCGTGGTGTCTGCCTCGCTGGGGATGACGTCGGTATGCCCAGGCAGGAGCAACACATCGTCGTAGGTCAGACCGGTGAAGGCGAAGGGATCACGCTGTTCCATGGAACCTCATCTGTGTTGTGGTTGGAGACTGGTGGGTACGGCAGAGCCCGGGGTGAGGCCACCGCACCACGTTCAGTCTAAGGGAATCGGGCCGGTATTGAGCTGCGCTCCGGGCGAACGCCGCAGCTGGATCACCATGTCGGTGATCAGGATCACAAGGGCGATCCACACCGCGATAAACCCGATCCAGCGGCCCGCGGAGACCACTTCGTGCATCACGAAGTAGCCGTACAGGAATCCGAGGATCGGGGTCAGGAACTGCAGGAACCCGAGGTAGGAGAGCGGGAGGCGGCGGGCGGCCTCACCGAACAGGATCAGGGGGATGCCCGTCATGACCCCGCTGAAGAGCACGAGCACCAGGACGCCCGTGCCGTAGGAGTACGCGGCGAGCCCGGCGGTGCTGGCCACCCACAGGATCTGGACCGCGGCGATCGGGGCCGTGGTGAGCGTTTCCACCGTCAACCCGGTAAGGCCGTCGACGGCTTCGCCGGCGTGCTTGTGCACGGCCCCGTAGAGCCCGAACGACACCGCGAGCCCGAGCGCGATCCAGGGGAAGCTGCCGTAGGCAATCGCGGCGATCACGACACCCACGGTGGCGATGGCGACCGCGATCCACTGCATCCGGCTCAGCTTCTCGCCGCGGACCGCGACCCCGATGAGGATCGTAAAGAGCGGGTTGATGAAGTAGCCGAGCGAGGTTTCGATCACGTGCCCACTCATCACGCCGATGACAAAGATCTGCCAGTTTGCGTACAGCAGCAGCGCCGAGAGTGCGAACCACCCCAGCAGCCGCGGGGTCCGCAGGATCCGCGCGATGCTCCGCCAGCGCCGTGTCACCGTCGCGAGGATGGCGCAGAACACGAGGGTGGCACCCACCCGCCACGGCACGACCTCAAGGGGGTTCACCATCGCGATCAGGCCAAAATAGAACGGGAACGCGCCCCAGAGCAGATAGGCGGAGAATCCGTATCCGAGTCCGGCGCGCGTTTGGTTCACCGATTCAGTCTACTCCCGCGCGGGCGGGGTGCCGACCGCCCCTCTCACACCGCGAAAACGCAACGGGCACCCTGACCCGAAGGTCAGGGTGCCCGTGTACACGTGGTGCGAGTTAGCGCGTCACGACCGCGAGGATGTCGCGAGCCGAGAGGACGAGGTAGTCATCGCCGCTGACCTTGACCTCGGTGCCACCGAACTTCGAGTAGATGACCACGTCACCCACGGCAACGTCGAGCGGGATGCGGGTGCCGTTGTCGGAGACGCGGCCGGGGCCCACTGCCACGACTTCGCCCTCCTGCGGCTTTTCTTTGGCGCTATCCGGGATCACGAGACCGGATGCAGTGGTCTGCTCGGCCTCGACCTGCTTGATAACGATACGATCCTCGAGCGGCTTGATGGCAACCGACACAGTTGACCTCTTTCCAGGTTGACGAGACTTCTCGCGCCCACCCGTTGCGAGCGCGTCTACCCCTGAGTCTAGGACGCGAGTTGGCACTCATGCAAGGGGAGTGCCAGTTCGCGGGATCGCGGAAAGCGAACGCGCCGCTGAGAACACACCAGGAACTTCACCCCGGAATCCGCTCGCTGTCAGACCCCGCCGGTAGACTGGTCGTAACCGAGGACGGGGCCGCACGGGGCTGCTTCCCCTGAACTGACCGGTGCCCCAAGGAGAAATCATGTCGATGCCACAGGACCCCCAGGCCGGCGCCACCCCGCAGGCACCATTCGAGGGCAGCGCCGCGGATCAGACTCCGACCGCCGCCGGCGCGACGCAGCCGACCGTCCAGCTACCATCAGCCGCACAGCCATCGGCCGCACAGCCCACGTCGGCCCAGCCCGCGGCCGCGCAGCCCGCCCCCGCCTATGCCCACGCACCCTACGGCGCGCCCTACCAGGCCGCCCCCGCGCCGGCGCGCAGCACCACCCTTCAGGGCACCACCATGGGGCAGACGAACACCTTCGCCTTTCTCGCGATCATCCTCGCCTTCATTTCCCCGATCGCGGGCATCGTCTTTGGCCACATGGGACTCAGCCAGATCAAGCGCACGGGCGACGCGGGGCGCGGCATCGCGCTCACGGGCCTGATCATCAGCTACGCATGGTTCGCCTTCCTCGTCGTGTTCATGGTGCTCTACATCGGATTCATCGTGATGATGGTCGGCCTCGCAGCCGATTCAATTCCGAGCTACACCTATTAAGCCGGGTCTCGTGAGCCAGCAGCCTCCTCCGGGCGACGCGTCGTCCCCCCAGGACCCCCAGAACCCCGAGACCCCGGATGCGCCGCGCTACGCGCCGCCGGTCTACGCGGCCCCGGTGTATCCGGCGCCGGGAGCACCGGGGGCGCCCTCGTGGCAGGGACAGCCGACCCCCGGGTACCCGAGCGCTCCGCCGGTCTACGCCGGGCGTCCGGCGGTGCCGACCAACACGCTCGCCATTCTGGCGCTCATCTCAGCCTTCATCGCCCCCTTCGTGGTCCCGGTGGTGCTCGGGCACCTCAGCCTGAACCAGATCCGACACACGAGAGAGGGCGGACGCGGGCTTGCCATCGCGGCCCTCATCCTCGGCTACATTCAGGTGGCGTTTTGGGGACTGCTCATCATGTTCTTTATTTGGGTCGGGGTCGTCGCAGCGGCCGCGCCCACCATGTAGACCGGTGGCCACCGACGCGCCTCCCGGATGGGACTTTTTCTTTGAGAACGCCGGCCTCGACGCGCTGAGCCGCACGGCCGGAGAGCTTGCGGCGGGGGCCGATCCGGCCCGCCTCAACGCTGAGCTGCGCCGCAGCGGACTGACCCCTGAGCAGACCGCCGCGGTGCTCACGCAGGCGATGCTCCGGCTGAAGGCACGCGCCAAGTTCGGCGACCTTGCCATGTCGCTCCTGTTCACCCCGGCCGGCCTCGAGCAGGCCACCCGCGCCGGCGTCGCCGCACGGCACGCCGCCCGCTTCCGTGACGCCGGATGCACGCGCGTGGCAGATCTCGGGTGCGGGGTGGGTGCGGAGTCGATCGCACTGCTCGGCGCCGGAATCGCGCCGCTCGCGGTGGAGCTCGACCCGTTGACCGCGCGCATCGCCGCGCACAACCTGGGGGTGGCCGCCGCACACCACCGCAAGCCGCACCCCGAGGTGCGGCTTGGCGATGCCGAAACGCTCGGTCCCGGCGACGCCGATGGCGTGTTCCTCGATCCCGCCCGCCGCACGGCCGGGCACTCCGACACCCGCCGTGTCGCCTCACCGAGCGACTACTCCCCCTCGCTCGACTTCGCCTTTGCCCTCGCGGACGCCCTCCCGACCGGGGTGAAGCTGGGCCCCGGCCTCGATCGCGAGCTCATTCCTGACGCCGCGGAGGCGCAGTGGGTCTCCGTCGACGGCCAGGTCGTCGAAACCGGACTCTGGTTCGGCGCGCTCGCCCGCCCCGGGGTGAAACGATCGGCGCTCCTGCTCCGCGACGGCACCGCAGCCGAACTCAGCGCGAGCGCGGACAGCCCCGATGCGGAGGTTCGCACGCGCGGGGAATACCTCTACGAGCCCGACGGCGCGGTCATCCGCGCACGCCTCATCGGAAAGCTTGCGCACCAGATCGGTGCGGGCATGCTCAGCGACGGCATCGCCTACCTCACCGCCGATCGGCACATCCCGACCGCATTCGCGCAACCGTTCAGAATCCTCGAGGAACTTCCGGTGCGCGAGAAGGAACTCCGGAAGGCGCTCGCGACGCGCGGAATCGGGTCACTCGAGATCAAGAAGCGCGGCGTGGATGTCGACCCGGCTGCCCTGCGCACCCGGCTCAAGCTCCGCGGTTCCAAGCGTGCCACGCTGTTTCTTACCCGTGCCGCGGGTGCGCACGTGGCGCTGCTTGCCGAGCGCGTGACCCAGCGGGGGCTCCCGAGCTAGGCCCGCACCTCCTCCCCTACGGGAACTGCGCGGCCTCGCGCTCGAGCAGCTCTTGGAACTGCTGTTGGACCGCCGGATCATTCACGGCCTGCTGCAGCGTGTGGGCGGCCCAGATCAACAACCACGTCCAGAGCGCCACACCGACCACAATGCCCATCGAGCCCGTGATGATTCCGGTGAGGCTCAGGCCACGCGGCTGCTGTTTCGCCTTCGCGACGATCCCGAAAATGAGGCCGACGAGAGACACGATCGGCCCCCAAAACGGCACCCAGAACATCCCGAGCCCCACGATCCCCGTGACCATACCGGTGATCGCGAGCCCCTTGGGGACGAACGGGGGCATGGCGGGCCCGAATGGCGGGGCGGACCCCAGCGCGGGACTGGCGTGCGGCGGCATCGCGGCGTACGGCTGGTACTCAGACACGTGGCTCCTTCCCTGCGGATCGGCGAGCAGCCCCCGAGGCCGCCCGGGTCTCCACCGGCACCGAGCCTACGGGGCGGGCCGAGACGGGGAGCTCCGATGCGCCCCTTTTCACGTGTTCGGGCCCGAAGGCACTCAGCGCGATATGCCGTGCTGAGTGCCCGCGGGCCCGATTTCCCCGGGAGCAGCTCCCGGAAACGTCACGCTAGTTCGTCGTCGAGGACTCCTCCTCGAGCTGCTGCTGCAGCTGCTCAAGCTCCTGCTGGAACTCGGGGTTGTTCGCGATCTGGCTGGCCGCGACGAGCAGCCCGATCCAGATGATCACGCCGACCACGATTGCGAGGGCGCCCGTGATGATGCCCGTGATCGCCATTCCCTTGGACTGCTTCTTCACGAGCGCCACGATGCTGAGGATCACACCGACCACACCCAGCAGCGGGCCAAACACGGGAATGAAGAACAGCACCACCGAGGCCACCAGACCCACGATGCCGAGGATCATGCCGGTGATCGCCATGCCCTTCGGCTGCACCGGCGCCACGCCGTAACCGGACTGTGACGCGGTGGGGTACGAGGCAGCGGGGGCCTGCGGCGGGACCGGCGCCTGCGGAGGCACGGAGTTCTGGGGCGGGACGGGACTCGGGTTCGGGTCGTTGCCCGGCAGGTTCTCAGACATGATGCTCCTTGATGTCGATCGGTCATACGGAGGCTCTGAGAGCCCCGTCTGCATCGAGCCTACGGAATCTTCTGCATTCCCGGTACGAGAAATTCCGGATTTCCGTAGATTTCCCGTGCGGTACCGCGCAAAATTCGGTCAGTTCTCCCGCGCGAACGGCGCTACGCCACCTGTACCTGTTGCACCGGCAGGGTCGAATCAGCGCCAAAGTCCAGGCTCGACGGCGCGCGCCCCGCGGTCACCAGCTGTGCGCCAAGCGAGGCGATCATGGCACCGTTGTCGGTGCACAGCGACAGCGGCGGCACCCGCAGGGTCACGCCGGCCGCCCGTGCCCGCTCCTCCGCGAGCGCACGGATCCGCGCGTTCGCGACGACACCCCCGCCGAGCAGGAGCCGCGGCACGCCCAGGTCCGCGCAGGCCGCCAAAGCCTTGGTGAGCAAGACGTCCGCAACGGCCTCCCGGAAGCTTGCCGCCACGTCCGCGACGGGCACCGGGGCGCCGGTCGCTTCGTGCTTCTCGACCCACCGCGCCACGGAGGTCTTGAGTCCCGAGAACGAGAAGTCGTAGCGGTGCCGTTCGAGATCCTTGGGGCGGGACAGCCCGCGAGGGAACCGGATCGCGTGGGGGTCGCCAGCCGCAGCAACTCGATCGATCTGCGGCCCACCCGGATACGGAAGGCCGAGCAGGCGCGCCACCTTGTCAAACGCTTCGCCCGCCGCATCGTCGATGGTCTCGCCGAGGAGCTCCACGTCGGTCACGAGATCCCGCACCAACAGGAGCGAGGTGTGCCCGCCCGACACCAGCAAGGCCACGGTCGGCAGTTCGAACTCGCCGACGGGCCCGACCGCCGGCCGCAAGCCGTCCCCCTGCAACAGATCCGCGCCGACGTGCCCGACGAGGTGATTCACGGCATACAGCGGCTTCCCGAGCGAGACCGCGAGCGCCTTTGCCGCGGCGACCCCGACCATCAGCGCGCCCGCGAGACCCGGGCCGCTGGTGACCGCGATCGCGTCGAGTTCGTCGAGGCGCACCCCGGCTTCGGTGAGGGCCTGCTGGATCGTCGGAGTCATCGTTTCGAGGTGCGCGCGCGCAGCGACCTCCGGGACCACGCCCCCGAATCGCGCGTGCTCGTCCATTGAGGAGGCGATTGCGTTCGCCAGTAGGGTGCGGCCCCGAACGATGCCGACTCCGGTCTCGTCGCAGCTGGTTTCGATCCCCAGCACCAGGGGTTCCCGTGACGGCGCGCTCGCGCTCATCGTGCCTCCTTCAGTTCTGCTCGCATGACGATCGCGTCGATGCCCTCCGGCTGGTAGTAGCGCGGACGCACGCCGATCTCCGCGAAGCCCAGGGAACGGTAGAGCGCGTGCGCCACCGGGTTGTCCGCGCGGACCTCGAGGAACAGCTCTCGCGCCCCGAGCTCCCGAGCCCGCGCCATGAGTGCCTCCATCAGCCGACGCCCATTGCCGGCGCCTCGCGCTTCCGCGAGCAGCGCGATGGTCTGCACGTCTCCCTCGCTTCCGACCACCAGCACGCCGCCGTACCCCCAGATCACAGGCGCAGACCCCGAGTCCGGCACCGTTTCGAGGACAAGGTACCGGCGATGGTCGGCGGCGAGTTCCTCTGCGAGCGACGCGCGACTCCAGGCTGAGTCCGCAAACACCGTCGATTCGATCTGCCACAGCGCGTCGAGATCGGCGGCGGTCGCGGGCCGAATTCGCGTGACCACGGGCGTCCCGGCTGACTCGCTCACGTGCTGACCCGCTTCGGGGCACCCGGCTGGACCACGTCGGGTGCGCGCAGGTACTGCGCGCGATCCTCCGCAAACGGCGCCCCCACGGCGAGCCGGCGTGCAGCCAAACGCACCAGTTCGGCACCGGGAATCAGCTCCGGCCACACCTCGTTCGTGACCGGCGCATAGTCTGCGCGCGGAACCAGCACCGGCCCGCTCAGCGGTTCCGGGATCCCCGCCCAGCCCAGCCCCGAGTACTCCGTGACGAACAGCTCCCGCCGGCGCGCGTCCTGCACCACGCGCACGCCAGCAACGGCCCCCTGTTCCAGGACGCCCAGCGCGACGGCTTCGTGCCCCTCGAGGGGAAGAAGCGGCACCCCGCGGCCGAGCGCGAACGCGTGCGCGGCGGCGATCCCGACCCGGAGGCCGGTAAACGGACCCGGCCCGATCCCCGCGACGACACCGGTCACCCGCTCCGGCGCGACGCCGCTCTCGCTGAACACCGACGTGAGCAACCCGCCGATGGCCTCCGCGTGCCCGCGCGTATCCAGGCTCTCCGCCGTCCAGACCCGGCCGTCGGCACCGAGCGCGACAGAGGTACCGATCGCCGTGTCGATGGCGAGCAGGACGTGCGTCCCGAGTTCGGGAACCTCAAGCGATGTCACAGCGTCTCCTCCGCCCAGCGCGGCCCGTTCCAGTGCAGCGTCACGGTGCGCGCCTCCACCGGCGCCTCGGACCAGTCCATGTCTTCCTCGTCATCGTCGCCGGTCGGCCGGTCGATCACGACGTCAAGCCAGGATTCTCGCGTGTCCACGAGGCCGGCACCCCACTCGGCAACCACGACAGACCCGTCAAAGTCCAGATCGAGATCGTCGAGTTCGTCGGCGCCCGCGAGCCGGTACGCGTCAACGTGCACCAGCGGTGCGCCGCCCACGAGCGACGGGTGCGTGCGCGCGAGCACGAAGGTGGGGCTCTGCACGGGTCCGCGCACGCCGAGCCCCTCCCCGATCCCCCGCGTCAGGGTCGTTTTCCCGGCCCCGAGCGGGCCGGTCAGCAACACCAGATCCCCCGCACGGAGCACGGCCCCGAGCCGCTGGCCGAGCGCGTGCATCGCGTCGGGATCCGGGATCTGATGCACGCTCACCCGAGCCTGATCGGCGCTCACGGCAGCGTCGTCTCCGACGCCACGCGGAGCACGCGCGGGCCGATGCTTGCGACAATCTCATAGTTGATCGTGCGCATGAGCCCCGACCAAATCTCGACCGGCGGGTAGCCCCGCTCAGGGTCGCCGAAGAGCACCACGGGATCGCCCAGCGAGAGGCGCCCGGCGAGGGGCCCCACGTCGATGATGAACTGGTCCATGCCGATCCGGCCCACGATGGGGCGAGGCTCACCGGCCACGGTGACCCAGGCCCCCGAACCGTTGAGCGCGCGCGGCATCCCGTCGGCATACCCCATGGGGACGAGCGCCAAGGTCGTCGCGGTCTCGCAGACGTGGTTAAAGCCGTACGAGACGCCAGTCCCGGCGGGTACCCCACGGAGCGCGATGATCTCGGACCGCAGCGTCATCGCGGGGATGAGCCCGAGCTGAGCTGAGGTCTTATCCGCGAACGGGCTGAGCCCGTAGGCCGCGATACCGACGCGCACCGCGGTGTAGTGCAGGTGGGGGGACGACAGCGTTGCCGCGCTCGCGGCCAGGTGACACAGCTCGGGTTCGACCCCCGCCGCGCGCAACCGGGCGATCGCGTCATCGAAGCACGCGGCCTGCGCACGGTCCGCGTCCGCCCCGGCGTTGGCCAGGTGACTGAAAATGCCGCGGACCCGGATCGTGCCGGTGTTCGCGAGCTCGGCGGTGCGCGCGAAGAGCGCGTCCCAGTCACGTTCGGACGCGCCGTTGCGGCTCAGGCCGGTGTCCACCTTCAGGTGGATGGTCACGGGACGATCGTGTTGCCGGGCCGCGGCGGCGGCGCGCTCCAGCTGCGGCAGATCGCTGATCCCCAGTTCGATATCGGCCAGCGCGGCCTCACCGAAATCGGCCCGCACACCGTGCAACCAGCAGAGGATCGGCCCCGTGATTCCGGCCTCCCGGAGCGCGAGCGCCTCCTCCAGATCCGCGGTTGCGATAATCGTCGCGCCGCCCTCGAGCGCGGCCTGCGCGGTGATCGCCGCGCCGTGGCCGTACCCGCCGGCCTTCACCACGACGATGACCGCCCCGCCCGTGAGCTCGCGCACGCGTGCCACATTGTGCCGGATCGCCGGGAGCGAGATGTCCGCGACGCGCATCGAGCCTGTCCTCATTCCGACCTCGTCTCCTCAGGGGCGGCCTGATCCGCCACCATCGCGCTGTGTTGATCGTATGCCTCGCCGCTCCGCTCGACGATTACAAACGCGGTCGCCAGCCCCGCGTCGTGCGTCATCGACAGGTGAATGCGGTCGCCGCCGCGGACCGCGAGGGCCGCGACGAGGCCGGGCGTGGGCGCGAAGGCGGGCGCCCGATCGGCCCCCCGGACCACATCCATGTCCTGCCAGCTCACCCCGTCAGACCCGCCGAGCGCCTTGATGAGCGCCTCTTTCGCGGCAAAGCGCGCAGCCAGCGAGGCCGTGGACAGCGGCCGCTCCCCCGGCGTGAACAGGCGCGGGCGCAGCGCGGGGACGCGCGCGAGCTGCCGCTCGAAGCGCTCGATATCGACCGTGTCGACGCCGATCCCGATGATCATTCGTTCCGCCCTGCTGTGCCTGTGATGGGGTGCGTTCCCCGCCGGGAAAGCGGCCGGGGAGTTCCCGGCCGCGCCCCGCTACTCGACCGTGACGGACTTCGCCAGGTTGCGGGGCTGGTCCACGTCCAGGCCCTTCGCGGTCGACAGTTCAAGCGCGAACCACTGCAGCGGCACCACCTGCAGGAACGGGTCGAACAGACCGTCCGAGAGCGGCAGGCGGATGACCTCGTCCGCGTAGGGCAGCACCGAGGTGTCCCCCTTCTCCACGAGTGCGATCACCCGGGCACCGCGGGCACGGATCTCCTGAATGTTGGAGACCACCTTCGCGTGCATCAGCGGCGAGGTCCGCGGGCTCGGAACGAGCACGAATACCGGCTGGCCGTGATCGATGAGGGCGATCGGGCCGTGCTTCAGCTCGCCGGCGGCGAAGCCCTCGGCGTGAATGTACGCGATCTCCTTGAGCTTCAGCGCGCCCTCCAGCGCCACCGGGTACCCGACGTGGCGCCCCAGGAACAGCACGGAGCGGGTGTCCGCCATCCAGTGCGCGAGTTGCGCGATCTCCTCGTGCGTCTCCACGGACTCGCGCACCTTTTCCGGCAAATCAGCAAACTGCTGCACCGCGGCTGCGGAGTCCTCGGCGGAAAGCGTGCCGCGGACGCGTCCGAGGTGCAGACCGATGAGGTAGAGGGCCGTCATCTGCGCCATAAAGGCCTTCGTGGAGGCGACCGCCACCTCGGGGCCCGCGTGCGTGTACACCGCGGCATCGGATTCGCGCGGGATCGTGGCGCTCTGCGTGTTGCAGACCGAGATGGTCTTCACCCCGCGCTCGATCGCGTACTTCACCGCCATGAGCGTGTCCATGGTCTCGCCGGACTGGCTCACCGAGATCACCAGGGTGCGTTCGGTGAGCACCGGATCGCGGTAGCGGAACTCGTGGCTGAGCTGCACGTCCACCGGGATACGCGCCCACTGCTCGATCGCATAGGCACCGACCTGGCCCGCGTAGGAGGCCGTGCCGCAGGCGATGATCACGATGCGATCCACCTCGCGAAGCACGTCATCGCCCAGGGCTTCGAGCTCGGGGATGACCACCTGGTCGCCCTCCACGCGTCCGCGGACCGTGTTGGCGACCGCCTCGGGCTGCTCGTTGATCTCCTTCGCCATGAAGGAGGACCAGCCGCCCTTGTCCGCGGCTTCCGCGTCCCACTCCACCTCGAACTCGGTGTAATCGACGGGGGTCCCCGCGAAGTCAGTGATCTGCACGGACTCCGGGGTGATGATCGCAATGTTGTCCTCGTTCACCGCGACGGCGCGACGGGTCGAAGACACGAAGGCGGCGACATCGGAACCGAGGAAGTTCTCGCCATCCCCCAGGCCCACCACGAGGGGCGAGTGGTGGCGCGCGGCAACGATCTTGCCCGGCTCGTCCTCGTGGGTGGCGAGCAGGGTAAAGGTCCCGTGCAGGCGCGTGACCACGTTTCGGAACGCCGTTTCGAGATCCCCAGTCTTCGCGACCTCGAGTCCGAGCAGGCCCGCGACGACCTCGGTGTCCGTCTCGCCGATGAGCGAGACACCCGCGGCCTCCACCTCAGCGCGCAGCTCGGCAAAGTTCTCGACGATGCCGTTGTGAATCACCGCGAGCTTGCCGTCGTCCCCCAAGTGTGGGTGAGCGTTCTCGTCGGTCGGGCCGCCGTGGGTCGCCCAGCGCGTGTGCCCGATCCCCGCGTGGGCGGCAGCCACCGGGCTATCCTCGAGCAGCTCCTCAAGCCGAGCAAGCTTTCCCGAGCGCTTGCGCACCGCGACACCTCCGGTGTCGTCGATCACCGCAATCCCGGCCGAGTCGTACCCACGGTACTCCAGCCGTCGCAGTCCATTGATGAGCACGCCGACCGTATCATTCGGGCCAACATATCCGACGATTCCGCACATGCGCACTAGTTTAATGGCAGCATGGATGGACAATGGCCGAGATCCACACACCCCAGACTTCCCACCCGCGTTCCAGCCGTGTCAGCGCAGACACTCACGGCGGACCGAACGGGACCCGCGAGGTAAGCACGGACACGATTCCACTCGTGCGTCCGGAGTTCACCTCCCCCTTCATCGAGATCGGGCGTGACGAGTGGGCCCGGCTTGCCGGCTCCACCCCGATGCCGCTCACCGAGGACGAAGTGGAGGCCTTTCGGGGCCTCGGCGAGCCGCTCGACCTCGCCGAGGTCTCCGAGGTGTACCGTCCCCTGTCCCGCCTGATCAATCAATACGCGATCGCCGCGCGAGAAATGCACGAGCGCACGCGCGGCTTCCTCGGACGGGGCGGCGATCGGCCGAGCCCGTTTGTCATCGGGATCGCGGGATCTGTCGCGGTCGGAAAGTCCACGGTGGCGCGCATCCTGCGCGATCTGCTGGCGCGCTGGCCGGAGACGCCCCAGGTGTCACTCGTCACCACGGACGGCTTTTTGTACCCCAACGCGGAGCTCGAGCGGCGCGGGATCTCGCACCGCAAAGGCTTCCCCGAGTCCTACGACCGACGCGGCCTGCTCCGCTTCGTTTCCCAGGTCAAAGCGGGTATCGACGAGGTGCGCGTGCCGCACTACAGCCACCTGCTCTACGACATCGTGCCCGACGAGTACACGGTGGTGCGCCGCCCGGACATCCTCATCGTCGAGGGCCTGAACGTGCTCCAGCCCGCGTCCATGGAGCACCCGCTCGCCGTCAGCGATCTCTTCGACTTCTCGGTCTACGTGGACGCCCGCACCTCAGACATCCACCAGTGGTACCGGAACCGCTTCTTGCGGCTCCGCGAGAGCGCGTTCGCGAACCCGAGCTCGCACTTCAGCCGCTTCGCGGGCCTGGACGACGACGTCGCGTCGGCCCTCGCCGACGAGTTCTGGAACAACATCAACGAGCCCAACCTGGTCGAGAATATCCGGCCGACTCGGGCGCGCGCCTCGCTTGTGCTGCGCAAGGAGGCCAATCACCGCGTGCAGAAAGTGTTGCTCCGGAAGCTGTAGTTTCGGCAGCGCCCGCGGGTGCCGCCGCCGTTAGCGGGCGGTGTTCGCGGTGTGCGTGGGGCGCGGCCGCCGTTTCGCTCCGATGAGCACGGCGACCCCCAGCACCGCGCACAGCGGGCGGTAGACCCGGGCGTCGAGCCGCACGAAGCGATCCTGCGCCGCGGGCATCCCGAGCGCTGCGAGCGCGACATCGCCGCCCACGGCGGCGCGGGTCAGCAGCGCGAGCCCCGTCAGTCGGCGCACCCGCACGACGCCCCGGCCGTTTCCGAACGCGCCGGCGGTCACCACTGCGCCGGTCGCGGCGATTCCCGCGACGGCGGCCGTGGCACCCGTCCCCGGGAACGCGTCGGGGCCCCCGACAACGGCCTCCCCGAGCGCACGGCGATCCCGCGCGGGCCAGCTCGACCCGGCCGCCCAGACGCCGTGCAGCGCGGCGACCGCGCCCAGACCGATCCCGCTGACCACTCGCGCACCGCGCACCCAGAGACTCATGCCCCCACGGTACTCCCGTTTGGGAGTGCCGTGGGGGCAAGATTGCTCAGCGCGCACCCGCTAGACCGCGAGGCGCTCCTTGACGATCGCCGCGAGATCGTCGGCGAGCTTCTGCGCCTGCTCGACCTCCTGCGCTTCGACCATCACGCGCACCACGGGCTCGGTGCCGGACGGGCGCAGGAGCACGCGGCCCTGGCCGCCGAGGGCCACCTCGGCCTGGCGCACGGCCTGCTGCAACACGTCGTCGCCCGCAACCCCCGCACGATCCACACCACGCACGTTCACGAGTACCTGCGGGTAGACCCGCATGCAGCTCGCAAGCTCCGCGAGGGTCTTGCCGCTGCGCACGAGCTCCGCGGCGAGGTGCAGGCCCGTAAGGATCCCGTCGCCCGTCGTCGCGTACTCGCTCATGATGACGTGGCCGGACTGCTCGCCACCCAGCGAGTAGCCGTGCGCGTTGATCGCCTCGAGGACGTACCGGTCGCCCACCCCGGTCTCAACGACGTCGATACCGTTGTCGGCCATCGCGAGCTTGAGTCCGAGGTTCGACATGACGGTGGCCACGAGCGTGTTCTGATCGAGCTTGCCGCGGGCCGCCATCGACAGCGCCAGGATCGCCATGATCTTATCGCCGTCTACGACGTTGCCGTCGGCGTCAACCGCCAGGCAGCGATCCGCATCGCCATCGTGGGCGATGCCCAGGTCAGCGCCGTGCTCGCGAACAGCGGCGATCAGCGGATCGAGGCAGGTCGAGCCGACCCCGTCGTTGATGTTGAAGCCGTCGGGATCGTTGCCGATCACCGTCAGCTTCGCGCCGGCGTCAGAGAACACGTCCGGGGAAATGCCGGCCGCGGCACCGTGGGCGCAGTCGAGCACGACATGCAGGCCGTCGAGGCGGATGCCGTCGAGCGTGCCCAGCAAGTGCACGAGGTACCGATCCTCCGCGTCCGCGAAGCGCCGGATCCGGCCAACCTCGCGCCCGGTCACCGCGATCGCGGGGCGCTCAAGCGCGGCCTCGATCTGGTCCTCGATGTCATCGGCAAGCTTGCGCCCGCCCTCGGCGAAGAACTTGATGCCGTTATCGGCCGCCGGGTTGTGCGAGGCTGACACCATCACGCCAAAATCGGCGCCCGTGTCAGCCACGAGGTACGCGGCGGCGGGGGTCGGGATCACTCCGGCATCGAGCACATCGACGCCGGCAGAAGCCAGGCCGGCCGCGACAGCGGCCGAGATGAACTCACCAGAAACCCGAGGATCGCGGGCAACGACCGCGATAGCGCGACGGCTCTCGCTCCGGGCAGAACGCCCAAGAACGAGAGCCGCAGCGTCGGCGAGGTTCAGGGCCAGCTCGGCGGTCACGTCGACCCCGGCCAGACCCCGAACCCCATCGGTGCCAAACAGGCGTCCCATAGGGGAAGGCCTCCTGCTTAGCGCTTCGAGTACTGAGGCGCCTTGCGGGCCTTCTTGAGACCGGCCTTCTTGCGCTCCTTGATACGAGCGTCGCGGCTCAGGAAGCCAGCCTTCTTCAGTGCCGGGCGGTTGTGCTCGGCATCGATCTCGTTGAGGGCGCGAGCAATCGCGAGGCGCAGCGCACCGGCCTGGCCCGAGGGGCCGCCACCGGCGATGCGTGCGATCACGTCGTACGAGCCGTTCAGCTCGAGCGTCGTGAACGGATCCGTGATGAGCTGCTGGTGCAGCTTGTTCGGGAAGTACTCGGCGAGCTCACGACCGTTGACGGTCATGGTGCCAGCACCCGGGATGAGGCGCACGCGGGCGATCGCCTGCTTGCGACGGCCCACAGCTGCACCGGGAACGGTGAGCGCCGGGCGGGGTGCGGATGCGGTTGCCTGCGATGCGGGCGACTCGGTGGTGTAGCTCTCAGGGGCCACGGTCTGCTCTTCAGTCACTGTGAAGTCTCTCTCTGAATGTCTCGTCGGGGCGCAGTTACTGCGCGACCTGGCCGAAGGTGTACGGGGTGGGCTGCTGCGCAGCGTGCGGGTGCTCGGCACCCTTGTAGACCTTCAGCTTGCGGAACAGGTCTGCGCCGAGGGAGTTCTTCGGCAGCATGCCGCGGATCGCCTTCTCCACAGCGCGCTCGGGGTTCTTCTCGAGCAGCTCGGTGTAGCTCATCGAGCGGAGGCCACCCGGGTAGCCCGAGTGGCGGTAGGCCTTCTTGTTCGCTGCCTTGTTGCCCGTGAGGACCACCTTGTCAGCGTTGACGATGATGACGTAGTCGCCCATGTCCATGTGGGGAGCGAACGTCGTCTTGTGCTTGCCGCGGAGCAGAGCTGCCGCGTGCGATGCCAGGCGGCCGAGGACCACGTCTGCGGCGTCAATGACGATCCAGTCGTGCTTCTGATCAGCTGCCTTCGGCGAATATGTGCGAGTCACTATCGTGCTGCTTTCTATCGAATTGGAGGTGTTTCGTGAATCCCACTCCGTTGCCCAGTCCCATACGGGTGCTGTGACGATGGAGGGCTCAACAAATCGGATGCTTACGCACCAAGGATCAACTTTAGCACAGCCTGGCCGCAGCGACCCCCGGGCGTGGCCCCGCGGGCCCCTGGCCAGGTCCGCCTGGTGCGCGGCGCGGCCCGCCCCTGCCCCCGCCCCTGCCCGCGCCCGCCCGCTCCCGCATCCGCCCGCTCCCGCCGAACCCGAGGCAATTTATCTAAGGTGAGCCAAATTCGGTGATATTTGGGCCCGTTTAGATAAATTACCTCGGGTTCGGCGGGGGGATGCGCCGGGCGGGGCGGGGTTCGGCGGGGCGATTCGCCGGGCTGGGCGGGTTACGCCTCCGGGAGCGGGGCGCGGCGGGCCCGTGTTGCGTCGGCCCGGGCGGCGAGCTCCTGGGCGTCCTCCGGGTACCGGATCTCCTCGAGCGAGAGGCCGTGCGCCGGCATCACCGTGAAGCGGCTCGAGCGGACTCGGGCATCGCGGAGTTCGCGGAGCTCGTCCTCCGTGATGCGGCCGCTGCCGACGGCCACCACGGCCCCTACGAGGGCCCGCACCATCGAGTGGCAGAACGCATCCGCCTCAATCCGGGCAGCGAACGCCCCGTCCTCGGTACGCCGCCACTCGAAGCAGAGCAAGTCCCGCACCGCGGTCGCGCCCTCCCGCGCCTTGCAGAACGTCGTGAAGTCGTTGAGGCCGAGCAGTTCGTCGGCAGCCCGCTGCATGGCGTCGAGATTCAGCGGAACGGGCATCTCCGCCGTGAATCGCGCCGTGAGCGGGTCCCGTCGGCCATCGTTCGGGCGCACGCGGTACTCGTAGCGGCGGCGCAGCGCGGAGAACCGGGCGTCGAACGCCGCGGGCACCAGGCGTGCCGAGTGCACGGCGATGTCCGGCGCGCTCCGCTTCAGCACGCCGTTGAGCTTGCGAGCGCGCGTTGCCGCCGCTGCCGAGGTGTCCGCGTCCGCCGCGGAGGCCGCCGGATCACCCAACGCCGGGGCGTCTCCCGCGGGGCGCACCCCGGACCACTTCTCCAGCTGCGCAGCGGTCACGTCCAGGTGAGCGACCTGCCCGCGCGCGTGCACCCCCGCATCGGTGCGCCCGCCCACCGTCAGTCGCGCCTCGGGCGTGCGGAGCAGGACCCCCAGCGCCGCTTCAAGTTCTCCCTGGACGGTGCGCAAGCCGGGCTGCACGGCCCAGCCGGAAAAGTCGGTCCCGTCGTACGCAAGGTCGAGGCGCACGCGTGCCGCTGCGGGGAGGGGTTCAGGAGTCACGCTTCGATCCTGCCAGATCCGCCGGACCGGGCACACCGCGCTCAGCCTCCGCCGCGTACACTAGAGCCGGACCCCGCGCATTCGACGCATCGTCCGAGAGCCTCTTCATGCCCCATTCCCCCACTCCCGCCGCCGCCCGCCACGCCCGCTTCGGCGGACTCGACGGCCTGCGCGCACTCGCGGTGGGTCTCGTCCTGGTGTATCACCTGTTTCCGCTGGCCCTGCCCGGTGGCTTCCTTGGTGTCGATATTTTCTTCGCGATCAGCGGATTCCTGATCACGTCGCTGCTCCTGCGCGAAGCCGCCACGCACAGCACGATCCGGCTCGGCTCGTTCTGGCGGCGGCGGGCACGCCGGCTCTTGCCGGCCCTCGGCCTGGTCCTGCTCGTCTGCGCGGCGCTCGCGCTGCCCCTCGGCGGAGATCTCCTCGTGGGCATCGGGGGCCAGATCGCCGGCGCCTCACTGTTCGTGAGCAACTGGGTGTTCATCGCGAACGGTGCGGACTATTTCGCCCGCGACACCCCTGAACTCTTCCGCAACACCTGGTCGCTGTCGATCGAGGAGCAGTTCTACATTCTGCTCCCGCTCCTCGTCCTGCTGTTGCTGAAGCTGCGAGGCCGGAGCAGCCGCGCCATTCCCCTGCTCCTGCTGGGGGTGGGGTCCGCCGCGCTCATGGCCGAGCTGTCCCTGCAGGGGGCGGATCCGACGCGCGTGTACTTCGGCTCGGATACACACACATTCGGCTTGTTCTGGGGTGCGGCTCTTGCGGCACTGATCCAGCCCCGGGAGACGATGCTCCCCGCGCACGCTCCCGGCCGCGGCCGGCAACTGGGCTGGGGATTCGTGGCCGTCGCTTCGCTCGCCGTCCTGGCGTGGTTGGCCGCCACCCTTCCCGAGGGCAGCCCGCAGAGTTTCCAGGGCGGCTTCCAGCTCGCTACCGTGGCCGCGCTCGCACTTGTCTGGGCGGTCACCCGCCCCGGTGCGCTGATCGGCCAGGCGCTCGACGTGCAGCCGCTACGCTGGATCGGTGAGCGCTCCTACGGGATCTATCTGTGGCACTGGCCGCTGCTCCTGATCGCGACCGCGGTGTGTGGTCCGACGCAGCCCTGGCTCGTCGCCGCTCTCACTCTCGCGGGCACGCTCGGAGCCGCCGCGCTCTCGTACCGCTACGTCGAGCAGCCCGTGCGCCGCTTCGGACTGCGACGCTCGATTCGCCTGCTCCTGCGTCCGCTCGGGGCCACGCCGCGTCAGCGCACCGTCGCGATCGCGCTCGGCGCGGTACTCGCGGTGACGGTGCCGGCCGGCATCGCCGCGATCGTGACCGCCCCGTCACAGACCTCCGCGGCCGAGGCGATCGCCCGTGGCCAGGCGGCGCTCGACCGCTCCGAAACGACCACCACCGCGCCGGGAGCGCCGCCGACCACGGGCCCGTCGGGCGGGACGGCGGATGCGGACGACGAGGGCACGCGCGACCCCGACGACAAGAACGACGAGGCCGCACGGGGCGCCTCGGATCCCGAGCCATCCCCCACCCCCGACGCACCGCTCGTGCCGGAGGGCAGCGAGATCAGCGCCGTCGGAGACTCCGTGATGCTCGCAAGCCTCCCGGAGTTGGAGGAGGCGTTCCCGGGGATCGCGATCGATGCCGCGGTATCCCGAGGTATGGGCGTCGGTGTGGAACTCACGGCGGAGTGGGCGTCCGACGGATCGCTGCGGCAGGTGCTCCTCGTGGGCCTCGGCACCAACGGTCCGGTCGACCCGGAATCGCTCGACGAGCTCCTGACGATCGCCGGCGATCGTCCGCTCATCCTCGTCAACGCGCACGCCGACCGTGAGTGGATCCCGCAGGTCAACGCGACCCTGACCGAGTTTGCGGCCGCGCATCGGGGCGTTGTCGTCGCGGACTGGACCGGGGCCGTGGCGGGGGTCGCCGACGCGCTCGCGGGCGACGACATCCACCCGAACCCGAGCGGCGGCGTCATCTATGCGGCCTCGGTGCAGCGGGCCCTCGAAGCGCTCCAGCAGCCGGGCGAGGCCCGGGGCTTCGCGCTCCCCCGGCGCTAGCTGTACTGACCCGGAGGGTTGTTGACATAGGAGAGACCTTCGTTGTCGAGTTGGAGCTGTCTAGTTCCCCTGCTCGTT
>NZ_QYAC01000010.1 GCF_016758195.1 Leucobacter chromiireducens subsp. solipictus
TAAAAGGTGTCCGGCGGTGTCCTACTCTCCCACACCCTCCCGAGTGCAGTACCATCGGCGCAGTCAGTCTTAGCTTCCGGGTTCGGAATGTGACCGGGCGTTTCCCTGACGCTATAACCGCCGTAACTCTATCAACTTATGACCACAACACACCCACAAAGGGGCGTGGTGTGTGGCCGCCCGTTGGGAACCACAAAGTGGACGCGAAACAATCGTTACTGAAGACATTATGCCCACACACAAAGGGTGTGGAAAAAATCAAGTTATCGGCTTATTAGTACCAGTCAGCTCCACACGTTACCGCGCTTCCACATCTGGCCTATCAACCCAGTCATCTACTGGGAGCCTCACAGGGGTAAACCCCCACGGAGATCTCATCTTGAGGCCGGCTTCCCGCTTAGATGCTTTCAGCGGTTATCCATCCCGAACGTAGCCAACCAGCCATGCCCTTGGCAGAACAACTGGCACACCAGAGGTTCGTCCAACCCGGTCCTCTCGTACTAGGGTCAGATCCTCTCAAATCTCCAACGCGCGCAGAGGATAGGGACCGAACTGTCTCACGACGTTCTAAACCCAGCTCGCGTACCGCTTTAATGGGCGAACAGCCCAACCCTTGGGACCAACTCCAGCCCCAGGATGCGACGAGCCGACATCGAGGTGCCAAACCATGCCGTCGATATGGACTCTTGGGCAAGATCAGCCTGTTATCCCCGAGGTACCTTTTATCCGTTGAGCGACAGCGCTTCCACAAGCCACTGCCGGATCACTAGTCCCGACTTTCGTCCCTGCTCGACCTGTCAGTCTCACAGTCAAGCTCCCTTGTGCACTTACACTCGCCACCTGATTGCCAACCAGGTTGAGGGAACCTTTGGGCGCCTCCGTTACTCTTTAGGAGGCAACCGCCCCAGTTAAACTACCCACCAGGCACTGTCCTAAAACCCGATCAGGGTTCGTAGTTAGATATCCAATATGACCAGAGTGGTATTTCAACAACGACTCCACGAACACTAGCGTGCCCGCTTCACAGTCTCCCACCTATCCTACACAAGCCACACCGAACACCAATACCAAGCTGTAGTAAAGGTCACGGGGTCTTTCCGTCCTTCTGCGCGTAACGAGCATCTTTACTCGTACTGCAATTTCGCCGAGTTCACGGTGGAGACAGCTGGGAAGTCGTTACGCCATTCGTGCAGGTCGGAACTTACCCGACAAGGAATTTCGCTACCTTAGGATGGTTATAGTTACCACCGCCGTTTACTGGGGCTTAAATTCAAAGCTTCGACCAAGGTCTAACCTCTCCTCTTAACCTTCCAGCACCGGGCAGGCGTCAGTCCGTATACATCCACTTGCGTGTTAGCACGGACCTGTGTTTTTAGTAAACAGTCGCTTCCCACTGGTCTCTGCGGCCACCACACCCTTTCCGGAGTAAATCCGTATAAGTGGATGGCCCCCCTTCTCCCGAAGTTACGGGGGCATTTTGCCGAGTTCCTTCACCATGATTATCTCGATCTCCTGAGTATTCTCTACCTGACCACCTGAGTCGGTTTGGGGTACGGGCAACAGCAAACCTCACGTCGATGCTTTTCTTGGCAGCATAGGATCACCTGCTTCCCCAAACGGGTCCGCATCGTATCTCACCCAAAGCCGAAAACTGTTCATAATCGACGGGCTACATACTTACACCGGGACAACCATCGCCCGGCACAGGCTACCTTCCTGCGTCACACCTCACGCTCACCACCCCAGTCCGGGTTCGCAGCCGCCACCAAACATCACCCGAAGGATCCATTCAGCTTTGGATTGCTTAGCACTACTGGTTAGGTCTTTGACGGTTTACCGCCGGTACGGGAATATCAACCCGTTGTCCATCGACTACGCCTGTCGGCCTCGCCTTAGGTCCCGACTTACCCAGGGAAGATTAGCTTGACCCTGGAACCCTTGGTCTTCCGGAGGACGGGTTTCTCACCCGTCTTTCGCTACTCATGCCTGCATTCTCACTCGTGTAGCATCCACGACTGGTTCACACCGCCGCTTCACTCGCCACACGACGCTCTCCTACCCATCCATACGGCTGGACCACGAAGGCCTACCTGATATATGAATGCCACAACTTCGGTGGCGTGCTTGAGCCCCGTTACATTGTCGGCGCGGAATCACTTGACCAGTGAGCTATTACGCACTCTTTGAAGGGTGGCTGCTTCTAAGCCAACCTCCTGGTTGTCACAGCAACTCCACATCCTTTTCCACTTAGCACGCGCTTTGGGACCTTAGATGGTGATCTGGGTTGTTTCCCTCTCGACTATGAAGCTTATCCCCCACAGTCTCACTGCTGCGCTCTCACTTACCGGCATTCGGAGTTTAGCTGACGTCAGTAACCTTGTAGGGCCCATCGGCCATCCAGTAGCTCTACCTCCGGCAAGAAACACGCAACGCTGCACCTAAATGCATTTCGGAGAGAACCAGCTATCACGAAGTTTGATTGGCCTTTCACCCCTATCCACAGCTCATCCCCTCAGTTTTCAACCTAAGTGGGTTCGGTCCTCCACGCGCTCTTACACGCGCTTCAACCTGGCCATGGATAGATCACTTCGCTTCGGGTCTAGGACATGCGACTAAATCGCCCTATTCAGACTCGCTTTCGCTACGGCTACCCCACACGGGTTAACCTCGCCACATATCGCTAACTCGCAGGCTCATTCTTCAAAAGGCACGCCGTCACACCAACAAGGGTGCTCCGACGGATTGTAAGCAAACGGTTTCAGGTACTATTTCACTCCCCTCCCGGGGTACTTTTCACCTTTCCCTCACGGTACTAGTCCGCTATCGGTCATCTGGGAGTATTTAGGCTTATCAGGTGGTCCTGACAGATTCACACGGGATTTCTCGGGCCCCGTGCTACTTGGGATACACACCACGCGGTAAAACCATTTCGGATACGGGACTCTCACCCACTACGGTCCGCCGTTCCAAGCGGTTCTCCTATAGCTTCACTCTCACGCTCAAGGCTCAGCAGCGCCTCACGGTATGTCCCACAACCCCGACTATGCAACCCCTGCCAGGTATCACACATAACCGGTTTAGCCTCTTCCGGGTTCGCTCGCCACTACTACCGGAATCACTATTGTTTTCTCTTCCTGTGGGTACTGAGATGTTTCACTTCCCCACGTTCCCTCTACCCGCCCTATATATTCAGGCGGGAGTCACCAGGTCAGCAAGCCGCCTGGCGGGGTTTCCCCATTCGGAAATCCTCGAATCACAGCCCGTTTATCGGCTCCCCGAGGCTTATCGCAGATTACTACGTCCTTCTTCGGCTCCAGATGCCAAGGCATTCACCGTTTGCTCTTAGAAACTTGAAATCACATAAGTATTCAGAAACACACACCACCACAACAACCCCCAAAGGGAACCATCATGATCATGTGTGACCAATGAAATTATTAGTATCAGCAACACCCACACCCCAAAGGATGTGACTATTGCAAGATGCTCGCGTCCACTGTGTAGTTCTCAACGTACGGTCGATCCCCCCACCATGAGCAACACGTCCCACGGCAAAGAGTCAGAAGGCAGTCAACCAAACCCCAAAAAGGCTCAGCCGGCTGGTCCTTCAGGACCCAATAGTATGCACAATAAAAGACACTCACCCCACACACCCACGCTTTCCAACCGTCACCGGCGTACTCACACAACTGCGCAAAACAAGCACCCCGTTGTCAAATGTTCCACCCATGAGCACCCAGCACCACACATTCGGTGATGATCTGGGCAATCTGCAACAACCAAGTTGTTGAGTGCTCCTTAGAAAGGAGGTGATCCAGCCGCACCTTCCGGTACGGCTACCTTGTTACGACTTAGTCCTAATCACCAGTCCCACCTTCGACGGCTCCCTCCACAAGGGTTAGGCCACCGGCTTCGGGTGTTACCGACTTTCATGACTTGACGGGCGGTGTGTACAAGGCCCGGGAACGTATTCACCGCAGCGTTGCTGATCTGCGATTACTAGCGACTCCGACTTCATGGGGTCGAGTTGCAGACCCCAATCCGAACTGAGACCGACTTTTTGGGATTCGCTCCACCTCGCGGTATCGCAGCCCATTGTATCGGCCATTGTAGCATGCGTGAAGCCCAAGACATAAGGGGCATGATGATTTGACGTCATCCCCACCTTCCTCCGTGTTGACCACGGCAGTATCCCATGAGTTCCCACCATAACGTGCTGGCAACATAGGACGAGGGTTGCGCTCGTTGCCGGACTTAACCGAACATCTCACGACACGAGCTGACGACAACCATGCACCACCTGTATAGAAGTGTCCAAAGAGTTCTGTATCTCTACAGCGTTCTTCTATATGTCAAGCCTTGGTAAGGTTCTTCGCGTTGCATCGAATTAATCCGCATGCTCCGCCGCTTGTGCGGGCCCCCGTCAATTCCTTTGAGTTTTAGCCTTGCGGCCGTACTCCCCAGGCGGGGAACTTAATGCGTTAGCTACGACACAGAACCCGTGGAACAGGCCCTACATCTAGTTCCCAACGTTTACGGCATGGACTACCAGGGTATCTAATCCTGTTCGCTCCCCATGCTTTCGCTCCTCAGCGTCAGTTACGGCCCAGAGATCTGCCTTCGCCATCGGTGTTCCTCCTGATATCTGCGCATTCCACCGCTACACCAGGAATTCCAATCTCCCCTACCGCACTCTAGCCTGCCCGTACCCACTGCAGGCCCGAGGTTGAGCCTCGGGTTTTCACAGCAGACGCGACAAGCCGCCTACGAGCTCTTTACGCCCAATAATTCCGGACAACGCTTGCACCCTACGTATTACCGCGGCTGCTGGCACGTAGTTAGCCGGTGCTTTTTCTGCAGGTACCGTCACTTTCGCTTCTTCCCTACTAAAAGAGGTTTACAACCCGAAGGCCGTCATCCCTCACGCGGCGTTGCTGCATCAGGCTTTCGCCCATTGTGCAATATTCCCCACTGCTGCCTCCCGTAGGAGTCTGGGCCGTGTCTCAGTCCCAGTGTGGCCGGTCACCCTCTCAGGCCGGCTACCCGTCGTCGCCTTGGTGAGCCACTACCTCACCAACAAGCTGATAGGCCGCGAGCCCATCCTCCACCGATAAATCTTTCCCACAACAGACCATGCGATCATTGTGCATATCCAGTATTAGACACCGTTTCCAGTGCTTATCCCAGAGTGAAGGGCAGGTTGCTCACGTGTTACTCACCCGTTCGCCACTCTTCCACCTAGCAAGCTAGGCTTCATCGTTCGACTTGCATGTGTTAAGCACGCCGCCAGCGTTCGTCCTGAGCCAGGATCAAACTCTCCGTAAAAAATTACATGCACACCAGACAGCGGAATAAGCCATCCAGCATGCGAGTTCAACCTGACAACAGAAACTCATCAATACTGACGAAATTTCTTAGTTATCCAAAAGGAATCGCCATCAACCAGAACCACAAAGGATTCCGGCGACGGGATTAAATAATTGGCATTTGACAATTAAAGTGCACACTATTGAGTTCTCAAAGACCAGACACCACCCGT
>NZ_QYAC01000011.1 GCF_016758195.1 Leucobacter chromiireducens subsp. solipictus
AAGGTCAGGGAAATTGAGGACGCGGAAGGTGAGATACACACCGAGCGCCATCACGCCATAAATAAGGCCCAGTTCGAGCGCGCCGATCATCCGGTCTTCGGTCCTTGCCTTCGGGACGGTGCGCCCGCGGGGGCATCACGTCCGTGAACGGGAAAAGCAGTGGCTGCCGCACATCCGCGCGACAGCCACTGCATCACAGTGTTGCGATCCGTACTACTCTACGGTGGTTGCCTCGTCGAGGATCGCCTTCGGGATCTCGACGCCCATGCGCTCAGCGGCGGCCGGGTTGACCACGTAGCTCAGCTCGGCCGGCGTCTCCACCGGGGTGTCAGCCGGGTCGGCGCCCTCGAGCACCTTGATGGCCATCTCGCCGGTCTGCTTGCCGAGCTTGGTGTAGTCGATGCCGTAGGTGGCAACCGCGCCGCCCTCAACCGTGCCGGGCTCCGCGCCGATGACGGGGATCTTCGCCGTCTCAGCAACCTGGACGAGCGAGGCGATGCCCGAGACGACCATGTTGTCGGTGGGCACGTAGATCGCGTCAACGTCGCCGAGTGCCTCGGTCGCCTGGGCGATGTCGTTTGCCGTGGTCACCGTCTTCGTGACGAGCTCGAGACCCATCTCGTCAGCGACCTTCTGGGCGGCGTCGACCTGCACCTGCGAGTTGACCTCACCGGATGCGTAGACGATGCCGACCTTCTTGGCGTCGGGGTTGATGTCGGTGATGATCTCGAACTGGGTCTTCAGCGCGTCGTCGGGGACCGCGTCGACGGTGCCGGTCACGTTCGCGCCCGGCTTCTCCATCGACTCGACGAGCTCGGCCGACACGGCATCGGTGACAGCCGTGAAGAGGATCGGCTTGTCGGTGATCGCCTGAGCTGCGGCCTGCGCGGCCGGCGTGGCCACCGCGAGCACGAGGTCCAGGTCGGAGGTCGAGAAGGTCTGCGCGATGGTGACGGCGGTGGCCTGCTCGCCGTTGGCGTTCTGCTCGTCAAACGTGACCGTGTCGCCTTCGACATAGCCCGCGTCGATGAAGGCCTGCTTGAAGCCCTCGGTTGCCGCGTCGAGCGCGGGGTGCTGCACAAGCTGGCTGATGCCGATGCTGACCTTGTCGAGCGCCGCGGCATCGTCGCCGCCGGTGCTCTCGGAGGGAGCAGAGCAGGCGCTCAGCGTGAGAGCTGCCGCAGCACCGAGGCTCGCGAGCGCGAGGACGCGGCGGCGAGAAGAAATCTGTCGCATGAGTATCTGGTCCTTACAAGTTGGATCCGACGCGACAGTGCCACGGCGGACTGAATGGTTCGGCGTGAAAAGTGCCGACATCGCCATCGTAGACTGCCGCGGCACGCTGCGCGCAATCCCGCGACAGATCGTAACCGGGACGTTGCGTTTCGGCGCATTTTGCGGGGAGAAGCCCCTGATCGACACAAAAAAGCGCGCACGGCGGGACACCCGGATTACGCATCCGAGTGTCCCGCCGTGCGCGGTGCGAATTTCGCGAGGCGGCGCCTACGTGAGCAGCGCCCGATCGTCGAAGGTCGCGCCCTTGATCTTGGCGAACTCGGCGAGCAACTGCGGCACCGTGAGATGCTGCTTCTCCTCCGCCGAGGCCTGGAACACGATCCGGCCCTCGTGCATCATGATCAGTCGGTTGCCGAGCTTGAGCGCCTGCTCCATGTTGTGCGTCACCATCAGCGTCGTCAGCCCACCCTGGGCGACGATCCGCTCCGTGAGATCCGTCACCAGCGCCGCACGCTGCGGATCCAGCGCCGCCGTGTGCTCATCCAGCAGCAGGATCCGCGGCTGCGTAAACCCGGCCATCAACAACGACAACGCCTGCCGCTGCCCGCCCGACAGCAGCCCCACCTTCGCGGGGAGACGGTTCTCGAGGCCGAGTTCGAGCGATTTCAGCTCTTCGAGGAACAGCTCGCGGCGCGCCTTCGTGAGGCCCATGCTCAGGCCGCGGCGCTTGCCGCGCTGCAGTGCGAGGGCGAGGTTCTGCTCGATGGTGAGGTCGGGCGCGGTGCCCGCCATGGGGTCCTGGAACACGCGGCCCACGTAGCGTGCCCGCTGGAATTCCTTCAGCTTCGAGACGGGGTTCCCGTCGATCGTGAGCTCGCCCGTGTCCACGGTGTAGCGGCCAGCGACGGCGTTGAGCAGCGTGGACTTGCCCGCGCCGTTCGAGCCGATCACGGTCACGAAGTCGCCCTCGTCCATCTGCAGGCTGAGATCCACCAGCGCTTTGCGCTCGTTGATCGTCCCCGCGAAGAAGGTCTTGGAGATCCGGTCAATATTCAGCATCGTATTCTCCTTACCGGTCCAGCGGGACGGTCACGCCAGTGGTGGCGGAGGCGACAGGATCCGGGGCCGGATCCTGCTGCCGCTTGTTGTTTCGATCGCGCAGCGACGGCAGCTTCTTGAGGAAGCCCCAGCGCGGCAGCAACAACGCCGCCACCACCAACACCGCAGTCACCAGCTTCATATCGTTCGGGT
>NZ_QYAC01000002.1 GCF_016758195.1 Leucobacter chromiireducens subsp. solipictus
ACCCGAACGATATGAAGCTGGTGACTGCGGTGTTGGTGGTGGCGGCGTTGTTGCTGCCGCGCTGGGGCTTCCTCAAGCGCGTGCCCACGCTCCGGAACCGGGGTGGCAAGGCACCGGCCCCGCAGGCGAGCACGGGTGCGGCGAACGCGGCCGCCGCGGCCACGACCGAGACGACCGGGAGGTAACCCCATGCTCAGCATCGAACGGATCGACAAGACGTTCTTCCCCGGCACCGTCAACGAGCGTAAGGCGCTCGTCGACCTGAGCCTCGACATGGCCGAGGGCGACTTCGTGACCGTGATCGGCTCGAACGGCGCGGGCAAGTCCACGCTGCTCAACGCGATCGCGGGCCGCTACACGGTTGACGCGGGCGCCATCGAGATCGATGGCAAGCGCGTCAACCGCCTCCGCGAACACCAGCGCGCCCGCTACGTGGGCCGCGTGTTCCAGGACCCCATGGCGGGCACCGCACCGGACCTCACGATCGAGCAGAACCTCGCCCTCGCGGTGCGCCGCGGTCGCTCCCGGGGTCTCGCTCTCTCGCTGACCCGGGCGCTGCGTGAGCGTTTTCGGGAGGAGCTCACCTCGCTCGAACTGGGGCTGGAGAACCGCCTCACGGCGAAGGTGGGATTGCTGTCGGGTGGGCAGCGGCAGGCGTTGTCGTTGTTGATGGCCGGGTTTACGCAGCCGCGGATCCTGCTGCTGGATGAGCACACGGCGGCGCTGGATCCGCAGCGTGCGGCGCTGGTGACGGATCTCACGGAGCGGATCGTCGCCCAGGGTGGGCTGACGACGCTGATGGTGACGCACAACATGGAGCAGGCGCTGAAGCTCGGCAACCGACTGATCATGATGCACGAGGGCCGGATCGTGTTCCAGGCCTCGGCGGAGGAGAAGCAGCATCTGACGGTGCCGCAGTTGCTCGCCGAGTTCGGCAAGATCAAGGGTGCGCAGCTCGACGACCGTGCCCTGCTGTCCTAGCGGGCGCCCGAGGCTGCGGGTGCCCGGGTCACCGCGATGGTGCGTCCCGGGGCGCTCCCGGATTCACGAACGCCTCGGAGATCCTGCGGCGCTGTGGCTTTAGATTCCTCATGTCTCCGTGTTCTTCGTGAATCTCCTAGGGTTTGGTGACCCGTGGACTGAGCCCTGGCATCGAGCATCGAGCATCGAGCGCCGAGCGCCGAGCATCGAGCATCGAGCATCGAGCATCGAGCATCGAGCATCGAGCACCGAGCACCGAGCCGGGGCTTTGGGCTGGGGCTCGGTTCTGGGATTCGGGCTGCTTTCTGGCCCTGTACCTCGGAGTGTGCTCAGCGGGTGGCGCCTTCGTGGCCCCGGCCTCACCAACGACTCGAAGATCCTGCGGCGATGTGGCTTGAGGGGCTCGGAATCTCCGTGATCTTCGTGAATCTCCGTGGTTTTGGTGACCGGGGGTGGGGCTTCCACGCCGGGCGGGACGTGGGCCGCGGACCGGGGCACCCAGAGCGCGAGCCGAGAGCTCGCTGAGGACCGGCGCGCGCTCCCGGCAGGGACCGAGACGAACCCTACAGTGGAGGCATGACTGCCCCCACGTCCCCCCAGAGTTCGGCTTGGTCTGCGGTCGCGGACGCGGCGGAAGCGCGCGCGAACGCGTGGCTGGGAGAGCTTCGTTCACGCGAGGCCGGGGGCCAGCGCGCCCCGCTCGGAGACATGCGCCGGGATCCCGAGGGCCTCGACTTTACGCGCCGACTGCTCGAGATGGTGGCCGGCACCGAGGACGCATTCGCCTCGGCTGTGGGGCTGCACGATGTCGCCCAGGCCGCACCCGCCACCATGGGGCTCCGCGACAAGCTGGCGCTGCGCGCCGGCGGGGTGGCCTCCCTCGGGCTGCCCTGGGCCGTCATGCCCGTGGCGCGGCGCTGGCTCCGGGCGCGACTCTCAAGCCTCGTGCTCACGGCAAAGTTGCCCAACCCGGGCCTCGATGATGATTCGACCCCGGGCGCACTCACCGCGCTCGCCAGCGGCGTCCGCCGCAGCCGCGATTCCGGTCTCACCCCGATCGTGGTGCCTGTGGGCGGCGCCGTGCACGGCCCCGAACGCGCCGCCGCCGAGGTCCGCCGCCTCGCTGCCCTCGCCGCGCATCCGACGGTGACACACCTCGCCGTGGATCCTGCCCGACTCGTCCCGGGCGGCACTGACTGGTCCGCGGACGCCGATGTCGCCGCGGCCGCCGCCGCACTGCAGCCCATCCTCGCGGCCGCCGCAGACCACGGCTGCACGATCCACGTCGAGCCGCGCAGCGTGCGCTGGGCACGTCTGATCCCGGCGGTGCTCGCGCGAGCGCTCGGGGATCAGGCGCTGGATCGCGTGCGCATCGGCACCCGCGTGTTTGCCGAGCTGCCCGAGTCGCGTGAGCTCTACGACCAGCTCAGCCGGTGGGCTCAGCGCCGGGTCGCCGAGGGCGGTGCTCCCGCCGAGATCGTGATCGGTGAGGCGCGCGTGGCGGGTGTCGAGCGGATCGCGGCGATTCTGAGCGGGCTCCCGGTCCCGGTGCTTGAGGGCCGTACAGAAGTGACCGCGCAGCTGCTGCGCCTCGCCGAGCTCGCCCTGCATCCGGGCCGCGCGGCGGTGCTCCGGCCGGTCGTCGAGAGTGAGGACCCCGGCGTGCTCGCCGCGGTCGCGGAGCTCGCGGCGGAGCGCGGCCTGAGCGAGCTGGTGTCCGTGCAGCTTCGGAGCGGCGTGGTTCCCGGTCTCGCCGAGACCGTCGCGGAGAGCGGGCTGGACACTCGGATCGCGCTGCCGGTCGTGGCGCCGAGCGAGTTCGCGGGCGCGGTCGAGCTGCTCGTGGGTCTCGCGGCGGAGGCCGCGGATCCTGAATCCGCGTCGTCACGGGTGGACGCCCTGCTCCGAACGCTCGGCGAGGGCGATCCCGCGGCGGCTGCGTCCGACGCTGACGCCGCTGCGACCGATGATCACGACCCCGAGACCGGTGGTGACACTGAGCCCGGTGGTGATCCCGAGCCCGATGGCGACCTCGATCCGGTACCGGTCTCCGCGTCCGGCCCTGAACAGGCCTCCGCCCCCGATCCGGCGCGAGATTCGGTGCCCGATCCGACCGCCGCCTCCGACCCCGTGTGGGCGCCTCTGCGCTCCGCGATCGCCGCCACCCACGACCCCGCGCCGGTGTCGCACCGCACGCAGCTGCGGGCCCGCGAGTGGGATCCCAGCGAGCGCGACAGCGCGTTGTTCTACCGCGCGCCGGACGAGCCCACCCGGTTCGATACGGGGGGACTCACCGCGGCAGTGTTGGGCCTCGGCCGAGACGCGACGGGCGCGATCCAGCTGGAACCGCTCGCCCCGGAACCGCTCGCGATCCCCGTGGTTTCGGAGTCTGGCTTCGCGAACGAGCCGGGAACCGACGCGAGCCTCCCCGCAAACCGGGAGTGGGCGCGGGAACAGCTCCACCGGGCCCGAGACCGGGCCGCGCGCGAGGACGCGGTGAACGAGACGGTGGCGCTGTCTGCCGCGGATCTCGATCCGGAATTGGCCGCGCTCACGGCGCGCGAATCCGGGGAGCGGTGGGCGCGGCACGGGCACGCGGCGCGCGCGGTGCGTCTGCGGCGGGCGGCGTTGGCGATCGTCGCCGCGCGGGATCGAATGCTGAAGGAGCTCGCCGGCGACACGGGGGCGCCGATCGCGGAGCTCGACGCTCAGGTGAACGACATCGTCGACGCGGCGCGCTACGCCGCCCAGCTGGCGGAGGGGCTCGGTACGGTGCGCGGCGCGACCTTCGTGCCCGACCGGCTACTGCTCGTGGTGGCCGACGCGGGGACGCCGCTCGCGCAGCAGGCAGAGGCGGTGTTCGCGGGGCTGGGCGCGGGCAGCGCCGTGCTCTGGGCGGTGCCGCAGGCCCTGCTCGCCTCCGCGACGGCGCTCATCGAGGAGGCCGAGGCCGGCGGGCTGACCCCCGGGGCGGTGCGGATCGAGGCCATTGCCGTGGGGCGCACGGTGGCGGAGCTTGCGGCACACCACGAGATTGATCGGGCGATCGCGTTGGGCGACCGGGGCGCCGGGCAGGATCTTGCGCGTCGGCGGCCCGATCTGCGTATCGAGGGCCAGTTCCGTGCGCGCGGCAGCATTCTGGTCGCGCCATCGGCGGACCTGGATCAGGCGATCGCCGATACCGTGGCGTCCGCGTTCCACGCGGCGGGCGCCGATCCACGGGCCGCGCACCAGCTCATCCTGATGGGCGGGGTGGGCCGGTCGCGCCGCTTCCAGGCGGGCCTCGCCGATGCGGTGCGCGCGCTCCGCGTCGGCGACTCTGCGCGCCCCGGCACCGCGGACCCGCTCAGCTTCGATCTCGGACCGCTGACCGCGCCGCCCTCCGCGGCGGGGCTGCGCGCGCTCACCGAACTCGGGCGCGGTGAGGAGTGGCTCGTCGCCCCGGAACAGCTCGACGACGAGGGCCGGCTGTGGCGTCCCGGCATCCGCACCGGCGTCGCGGCCGACTCGCCGTTCTGGGCGGACGCGATCGGGGTGCCCGTGCTCGGCGTCACGCACGCGCACTCGCTGGTCGACGCGCTCGCGGTGCAGAACGCGAGTGGCGGCGGCAGCGTGGCCGCGCTGCACTCCAACGATGGCGAGGAGGCGGTGGCCTGGCTCGAGCAGGTCCACGCCGCCGCACTGGCGGTGAACCGGCCCACGACGGGCGCACGAATCGAGCGCCAGCCGGGCGGCGGCTGGGACGATGCGGTGATGGGCGTTCCCGCGCTCGGGGGCGGGCCCAATCGACTTCTCGCGCTCGGATCGTGGACTCCGCGCCCGGGCACCCGGAGCGAGACCCTGCACCTGCGCGGCCTCGACCCGGAGGTGCAGCTGCTCATCGCTGCCGCTCAGCCGAGCCTCGCCTACGAGGCGTTCGATGAGATCCGCCGCGCCGCGCTCACCGACGCGCTCGTGTGGCGCACCCGATTCGGGCGGGAACGCGACGCGATTGGGCTCGGTATCGAGCGCAATGTGTTGCGGTACCGGACCGTGGTGACGCACATCCGGCTCGCGGAGGACGGGCCCATGGCGGGCCTCATCCGTGTGATCGCCGCGGCATTGCTGGTGCGCGCGCCCATCGCGGTGTCCACGGGGCAACTGCTGACCGTCGAGCTCGCGGAGCTGCTGGAGCGTCAGGGTATCGAAGTGTCGCTCGAGCGTGACGAGGATTGGATGGAGCGCCTCGCCGTCTCCGGGCCGCTCGGGCCCGCCGAGATTCCCGCGGCGCGGCTGCGCCTCATCGGTGGCGACGCCGTGCGTGTGGCGGAGTGGATGGGGGGCCTTGACCGCGCGGCGCTCTGGGCCGAGCCGGTGACGATGGCCGGCCCGGTGGAGCTCCTCACGCTGCTGCGCGAGCAGTCGGTGTCCGTCCGCGCACACCGCCACGGTCTCGCGATCCCCGCTCCGGGGCTTGACGCGATGCTCGAGCTGGGGGTCTGAGGGGTTTCCCGCGAGGCTCCCTGCTCCCTCGCGAGGCTCCCACGCTTCCCGCGGCGCCGAGATCGCGATCAGGCACCGAATCGCCCCGAGAAACGTGCCGGATCGCGTTCTCCTGCGCGCGCTGACCGGGCTGGGGTCGTGAGGGGCGGGTCAGCCCCGGCGCATCGGGGTGTGCGGGATCGCGTCCTCGAGAAACTCGGGCCCGCTCGTGACGAAGCCGAAGCCCGCGTACCACTCGGTGAGGTAGGACTGAGCGTGAATCAGGACCGGGTGCCCCGCGCACTCCGCGAGCGCCGCATCGAGCAGGGCAGCGGCGACCCCGCGCCCGCGCCATGCGGAGGCCGTCGCGACACGCCCGATCGAACGCAGCCCGAGCTCCTGGTGGTCCTCGGGGAGCACGCGAAGGGTGGCCGCGACCTCGCCCCGGGCACCTTGCGCCCAGAACTGCACGGCCCCGGCGTCGAGGTCGCGGCCGTCGAGATCCAGGTAGGCGCATTCCTGCTCTACCACGAAGACCTCCTGGCGCAGCCGGCCGATCCCGTAGGCGATCCGCGCGGGGACGCCCTCCCACGTTGCAGCGGAGTGGAGGGTCAGCTCGGGGGGAAGTACGCGCATACCTCGATCCTGCCACGGGCCCGCGGCGCGCGCGAAAATCCAGGGGGCTGGCCCGGGCGGCGAAGTCGATTTCCGTTCACGCCGCGGAGCCGGTAAAGTTTACTCCTGGTCGTGTTCACGCGATCTTTGGCGGATTACCCGAGCGGCCAAAGGGGGCTGACTGTAAATCAGCTGGCACTGCCTACGGGGGTTCGAATCCCTCATCCGCCACAGTAACGAAGACCCGGACACTGTTGAGAAATCAGCAGAGTCCGGGTCTTTGTCGTTCTCCAGCGCAAGGCCATAGCCTCGGCCCGCGCGCGCAAGTCCCTAGTTTCAGGCGTCGCACGGGACTATCGTGGGCACCCCCGATCGATATGAGGGAGGATCATGACGAACGAGTACCATTCCAACGTTCCGCACCACGCCACCCGAACCGAGGCGCCGAATGGCGAGGGCACCGCTCATCCGCCACGCGACGGAGCGACGCAGGATCGCCCCATCCTCGACGGGGCTTCGGAGTATTACGGGGACGAAGCCGAAGAAGTGAACCCGCGCCTGGGGCAGGAGGATCCCGCGTTGACCAGGCAGCCCGAGACGGGTGAACACGCGTCCGCGTCTGAGGAGTCCCAGAACGGCCGATAGCCCGGCCGCCACATGACTCCGGCGGCCGGACGCCCGGTGCCCGTGGCAGCCCCGGGTGGCTGTGGCGTGGAAAGCCGAGATGAAGAAACCTTCATCTCGGCCTCATCTCCGCCTCACACAGACCGGGCACGATGGAGTCATGACACTCGCACGCCGACTCCTCCTCCCCGGGGTACTGATCGCGGTTCCCGCCGCGATCGCGCTGGGGAGCCTGGTGCTGATCCCGGTACCGGGCGCTCCGGAGCTCCCTGCCGGGCCGATCGTGGCGCCGGCACCGATCGTGGATGCCCCGAAGCCGACCCCGAAGCCGACCCCGACGCCTGAGCCCGCTCCCGCTCCGCTCCCGGCTCCGGCACCGGCGCCGATCCCCGCACCGGCGCCGATCCCCGCACCCGCGCCGGTGCCCGCACCCGTCCCGCTGGACGACGACGGTGACGACTTCGGCGATGACGACTGGGGCGACGATGACTGACACCCCGACGCGCGCGTTCCCCACGGAGATCCTCCCGACGACACCGCTTCCGTCCGCGGCGGGGAGCCCGGCCACAGGCCCGGCCACAGGCCCGGCGTCATCCACCACCCCGGCAGCCCCCACCGACCCAGCAGCCCCCACCACCCCGGCATCGCCCCCGCCGCCGGCGCCGCTGCGCACCCTGCGTGCCCGGACGCTGCCCGCGCGCTGGCGGATCACCGCCTGGATCGTGTTGAGCACGCTGTTTACCCTCTGCGCGATCGGTCTGGTGAGCCGGAGCCTGTCGCTCGCCACCGTTGAGGTCGAGGCGAACGCGCAGATCTCGCAGGAGGCCGAGGAGTTTGCCCGGTTTGTGGCGGAGGGCGTCGACCCGAAGACGACAAAGCCGTTTGCCTCGCCGGAGCGCTTGCTGGAGGTGTACCTCGCCCGCCAATCGGTCAGCGAGGGTGAGCTGATCGTGGGGCTCGCCGGCGGGACGATCGTCGGACAGCTGTCCGGTGTGCCCGGACGCGATCCCGACGCGGTGCCGGACCTCGACGCACTCACGGCGCAGAGCGGCACCGCGGAGCGCTCCGGCGCGGGGGAGACCCCCGACGGTGACCCGGTGCGCTGGGGCCGCATGGATTTCGAGGTGGGCTCGGAAACGGGTGCCCTGTTTGTGGCGCAATTCACCGCGGCGGATCGCGCGGCGGTGGATCGCTCGATGGGCACGCTCGCCTGGGTCGCGGCGATCGGATTGCTGCTCTGTTCCGGTGTCGCCTGGCTCGTGGCAGGCCAGATCCTCGCGCCCGTCCGCGAGGTGTACCGGGTCGCCCGCGATATCGGAGAACACGATCTCACGGCCCGCGTCCCCGTGGAGGGCAGCGACGACATCGCCCAGGTCGCGGCCACGTTCAACCAAATGCTCGACCGCCTGGAAGAGGCGCACCGCACGCAGCAGCGGTTTGTGGACGACGCGGGGCACGAGCTGCGCACCCCGATCACGATTGTGCGCGGCCACCTGGAGCTGCTCAGTGAGGACCCGGTGGAGCGTCAGGCCACGCTGCGGCTGGTCACCGACGAGCTCGCGCGGATGAGCCGGATCGTCGCGGACCTCCTCGTGCTGGCCCGCGCTCAGCAACCCGACTTTGTGCGCCTCTCGCCCCATGACGTTGCCGCCTTGACCCTCGACATCGAGGCGAAGGCGCAGGCGCTGGGGGATCGCCGCTGGCAGCTGATGGAGGTTGCGGAGGGCACCGCCGAGGTCGATGCTCAGCGCGTCACCCAGGCCGTCCTGCAGCTCGCCGCGAACGCGGTGCAGGTGACGGACGCGGGAGACCGGATCCGGATCGGTTCCCGTTTCGACGGGCACGGCGCGGACCGTCGCCTGAGCGTGTGGGTGGCCGACGAGGGCCCGGGAGTCTCCGAGGCGGCCGCCGCACGAATCTTCGAGCGCTTCGTGCACGGCGGTCACGTCACCGCGCGCAGCGACACGGCCGGCCCCGCGGCGCGGCACGGCTCCGGCCTGGGGCTCGCGATCGTGCGTGCCATCACGGACGGGCACGGCGGATCGGCCTGGGTGGAGAGCACCCTCGGTGCTGGCGCCACCTTCGGGCTCGATCTCCCCGCCCCCGAGCTGTCGACCTCGGAACTCCCGGCATCGGAGTTGCCGGCGGATCCGAGCCGCGCCGACGACGACGCCCCCACCACGCCCCTGACCACCCCGAAGGAGCACTGACATGCGCCACATCCTGATCGCGGAAGACGATCCGCACATCACCTCCTTCGTATCGCGGGGCTTGCGCGCCGCGGGGTATGACACGACCGAGGTGCCCGACGGTGAGACCGCGTTGATCCTCGCCCGATCGGGCTCCTTCGACCTCGTGTTGCTCGACATCGGGCTCCCCGGCATCGACGGCTTCACCGTGCTGAGTCACCTGCGCGGCGAGGGCGTCACCGTGCCGGTGATCGTGCTCACCGCGCGCGACTCCGTGATCGACACGGTGCGCGGGCTCGAGGGCGGGGCGAACGATTACGTGACCAAGCCGTTCCAGTTCGCGGAGCTGCTGGCTCGCGTGCGCCTGCGGATCGGTGACGGCGAGCAGCGCCCGGTGGGCCCCGTGCTCAGCCACGGCGATGTCACCCTCGACGTGCGGGCGCGCCGGGTCACGGTGGGGGAGCGGGCGGCGGATCTCACGGCGCGCGAATTCGACCTGCTTGAGGTGCTGTTGCAGCACCCGGGGCAGGTGCTGACGCGGGATCAGCTCATCGGGCACGTCTGGGGCTTCGACTTCGATCCGGCCTCCAACGTGGTGGATGTCTATGTCCGCGCGCTGCGCGGCAAGATCGGCGCCGACCGCATCGAAACGGTGCGCGGCGCGGGATACCGACTCCGATGAGCACCGTGCGCTACGCGACCGAGCCGCCCCGCAGGCGCGGGACGCCACGACCGGCTGCGCAGGATCCGAGGCGCGGCCGGGCGGGGTCCGGGGCATCGGGCCAGGAGCCGCGGCCCACGCGGTCCACGCGGTCCACGCGGACCGCGCGCTCCGCAGCCGCCACGCGGCGCGGGATCGCCGCTGCGGTCCTCGGGATGCTCGCGGTCTGGCTCGTCGCCCCCGCCGCGGTGCGCGCGGCCGAAGGGGTGGCGGATCCGGCCGCCCTCTCGCTCCCGGGGGCCGCGACCCTCGCGATCTTCCTCACGGCGGTGTGGGCGTGGGTGTTCACCGCGCTCGACGACACCCTCGTGGCGTTTCTCGCGGCTGTCGCGCTGATCCTCACCGGTGTGCTCCCCGCCGCAGACTTCTTCGCCGCGCTCGGGGACGAGACGATCTGGCTGCTGATCTGCGCGTGCATCATCGCTGCCGGCGTGGCCGCCTCCGGCCTCGCCCTGCGGGGTGCGGCCCAGCTGGTGACCCGTGCCCGCACCCCGCGCGGACTGGCGCACGCGAGCACCGCCGCGCTTATCCTGTCCGCGTTCGCGATTCCCGCCACCAGCGGCCGTGCCGCCCTCGCGCTCCCGGTCTACCGCGCGCTCGCCGCCGCGCTTCCCGGCCGCGCCGGCCTGCTGCGCGCGCTCGGCCTGATCTTCCCGACCGTGATCCTGCTCTCCGCGGTGGCCTCCCTGCTGGGCGCGGGTGCGCACCTGATCACGAGCCAGATCCTCGCGGAGGCGACCGGCGAGGGCATCGGGTTCTTGCGCTGGCTCGTGCTCGGCGTGCCCCTCGCGGTCGTGTCCTCGCACCTCGCGTGCGAGCTGGTCCTGTTGCTCTTCACGGACCGCGCCGAGCGGCGCGCGCCGGTGCGCATCACGCTCGCCGAACTCGCGGCGGATGCCCCCACCCCCGTGACGGGACCCCTCGCCCCGGCCGAGCGTCGGGCCCTGATCCTGCTCGCCGCCGTCATCACGCTGTGGTGCACGGAGCCGCTGCACGGGCTCGCTCCCGCCGTCGTCGCCCTGCTGGGCGCGCTCGCCGCAACGCTCCCCGCGATCGGCTGCATCACCCTGAAGGACGCGGTGAAGCGGGTGCCCTGGCACCTGCTGCTGTTTCTTGCGGCGACGCTTGCGCTCGGCGGCGCGCTCACCGCCACGGGCGCGGCCGCCTGGCTCGGACACACGCTCCTCGCCCCCGTGAGCGGGCTGGGCGCGGGGGCCGGAATCGCGTTCCTCCTGATCGTGGTCGCGGCCTCGCTGGCCGCGCACCTGGTGATCCAGTCGCGTTCGGCCCGATCCGCCGCCCTGATCCCGATCATCGTCGCGATCGCGCCCGGAATCGGCATCGACCCGGTCGCCGCCGCGTTCGCCTCGACGGCCGCTGCGGGCTTCTGCCACACGCTGCCGAGTTCCGCGAAGCCCGTCGCGATGTTCACGGACCCCGACGCCGGGGCCGGGATCGCGCCGGCCGATCTGCTCCGCCTGTCCCGCTGGCTTGCGCCGCTCCTGTTCTTTCTCATCGTGGCGTGCGCGCTCTGGCTGTGGCCGGCGCTCGGAATGCCGCTCCTGCTCTAGCGGTCCCGCCCCGCGAGGCCCCGACCCACACACCGCGCACCGCGGGGCACCGCCCCACTCACTGGGCCTGCGGCCCACTCATTCAGCACACGACACCGGGACACCCCCGGTGCGAGTCGACCCCACACGGAGGTTCCCATGTCGATCCACATTCCCCAGCGCATCCTCGTCGCCCCCAGCGGATTCAAGGAGAGCCTCGGCGCTGACGCCGTGGCCGCGGCCATCGCCGCCGGGATCCGGCGCGTGATTCCGGGCGTCCAGGTTGACGAGTATCCGGTGCCGGACGGCGGTGAGGGCACGGCCGAGGTGCTCGCCACTACCACCGGCGGCGAGCTCGTGCCCGCCGTGGTGACAGGTCCGGTCGGCCGACCCGTGACCGCCCACTGGGCGCGTCTCGGCGGCGCGGCGCGCGGCACCGCCGTCGTCGAAATGGCCGCCGCCGCGGGGCTGCGGCTGGTGCCCCGCGATCAGCGCGATCCGGGGGCCACGACCACGGCCGGGGTGGGCGAACTGATCGCTGCCGCGCTCGACGACGGGGCCACGCGCGTCATCGTGGGGTGCGGTGATTCGGGGACCAGCGACGGCGGGGCGGGGGCCCTGCGCGCGCTCGGCGTCCGGATCCTCGACGCGGACGGGTCGGAGCTGCCCGACGGGGGTGCCCACCTCGCTCGCGCGGCGCGGATCGACCTGTCGGGCCTGCACCCGCGGGCTCGCGAGGCGGAGATCGTGCTCGCCTGCAACACCCACAACGTGCTGTGCGGGCCGCGCGGCGTGGCCCGCGTGTTCGGCCCGCAGAAGGGCGCGAGCCCCGCCCAGGTCGAGGAACTCTCGGCGGCGCTCGAGCACTGGGCGGAGCTGCTGGCGCGGACCATGCCCGCGCTGCCGCTCGCCCCCGGCGGGGCCCCTGCGCCGGAGCTGGACCTTCGCACCGGACCCGGCACCGGAGCATCCGGGGGCCTGGGCGCGGGCCTCGCCGCGGTGCTGGGGGCGCGCCTCGCGCCTCGATTTGAGGTGCTGCTCGACCCGAGCGTCGCCCCGGTGTGCTTGGACGCGTTGATCGCGGAAGCCGACCTGGTGATCACCGCGGAGGGGGCGATCGACTTCCAGACGCCGCGCGGCAAGGTGCCGGCCGAGATCGCGCTCCGGGCGCGGACCGCCGGGGTGCCGGTGCTCGGGATCGCCGGATCGCTGGGCGCGGGGGCACCCGATGTGCACGACATCGGGATCGGCGCGATCGCCTCGATCCTGACGGTGCCGATGGAACTTGAGCAGGCGGTGGACCAGGGGGAGGCGCTGCTGCGCGACGCGGCCGAGCGCAGCATGCGCATGATCCTGCTCGGCTCGGCGCTCTCGGCCCGCGGTGCCCAGCAGCTCGCGGCATGACGGCGGGCCCCGGTTCGGCCGGGGCGACCCCCGGGGGTGACGGCGGATCGGTGCGTGCCCGATCCGCCGCTGAACGAATGTCGAGTTTCGCTCCGGTTCCGAGGCGAAAGTGGACGCCTCCGATGACACAACGGACCCAAACCCGCCCAAAACGTGCGCCGCGCACACCAGAGTGCCCAGATTCGCTATGGTCATGTGGGGTGCAATCGCACCAGGGAGACATGGTTCGATCGGGGAAATCTCGCGTCGTCGCCCGCGCTCACCACGCGCGAAGGCGAGTATTGGGGCTCACAGCCGAGCACTGACGCACGCGAAGTGGCCGGGCGCAATGGTGCGTGGCCGACACCTGCTCGGTCGGGCCACGGTTGTCAGAGAGGACACCAGCTACAGATGCATGAACAACACGCCGCCCCGACGAGGACCCGGACGCCCAAGCGCGTGCTCGGTGTCCTCGGGGCCGCCGCTATCGCGGTGCCGCTGATCGCAGCACCGAGCGCCGCATTCGCGGCACCCTACGCCCCGCCCGCGGGGATCGACGCCATCAAGTCCGGCAGCTACATGCCCGACTACCTGCAGGAATTCACCGGGCAGGTCGACGATGCCGCCGTGTTTGAGCACGTGCGTCACCTCGCGGTCGACATCGGCCCGCGCGTTGCGGGAACGAGCGCGGAGGTGGAAGCCAACGCGTACGTCAAGGAACAGCTTGATTCCTACGGCTTCACAACCCGGACCGAGACCTTCCCGGTGTCGGTCTCGACGTTCGCGAATGTCACGCCGGATCGCGACCTGCCGACGCAGGTGAGCTGGCAGTACCGTCCGGCCGCGAACGCGCTGTTCACGAATACTCCGGTCACGGCTCAGGTCTTCGACCTGGGCACGAACACCACGGTGGTTCCCGAGGACGTTGCCGGGAAGTTTGTCGTGGCAACGTGGAACGCGACCTCCGCGACCCGGACCCAGCTGTTGACCGACCTTGCGACCGCGGGCGCAACCGGCGTGATCTTCACGAACACGACCGCGAACCAGGCGCTGTCGAACCCCGGAAACGTCCCCGAAGCGGCTACCGGGATCCAGGTGGTCGGCGCCTCGCTCTACCAGGGTGAGCGTATTCGCGAGCTGCTTTCGACCGGCCCGCTGACGCTCAGCGTGACCACTGAGCGCAGCAGCACGGAGAGCTCGAACACGATCGGTGTGCGCCCCGCGGTGGGCGACACCGACGGGAACGCGCCGATCCTCTACATCGGCGCGCACATCGACTCCGTGGTCGGCAGCCCGGGCGCGAGCGACAACGCGTCAGGGGTCGGCATCATGCTCGAGTCCGCGCGGCTCCTGAGCCAGTACGCGCTCGACACGGAGATCCGCGTCGGTACCTGGGGTGCTGAGGAGAAGGGGATCATCGGCTCGCAGGTCCACGCGAAGAGCCTGACCCCCGAGGAGATCGACCGCACGATCGGCGCCTGGAACATGGACATGGCCGGGACCGCGCATCTCGGAACCCCGGAGAAGCCGTTCGGGTTCTGGGGCCTGAGCCTCACGAAGGACGGCATCAACAACGACGTCCTCAACCACGCCGATGCGCTCTCGGGACACACGGATCGTGGTCCGCTGAACCGCGGCTTCGTGGGACGCAGCGACCACCAGTCCTTCCAGGACGTCGGCATTGACGCCGCGGTGTTTAGCTGGATGTTCTGGTCCGAGCGCGACTCGATCGTGCTCGAGCCGACGTACCACATGTCGAACGACACGATTGATTACGTGTCGCAGGAACGCATGGGCGTCTCCGCCGAGATCATCGGAGGATCCGCATTCCGCGCCGCACTGAACACGCTCACCGTGTCCGTCGAGGACGAGGCCGGCAAGCCCGCAGCGGGCGTGCCCGTTGCCATGTCGTGCGGCACCGACGAAGGCTGGCGTGAGGTCGGCACCACCGAGGACGACGGCACGGTGTCCGCGCTCGCTCCCACGACCGAGTGTGACTTCGCCGCGCTGGGTGCCAACGGTGCGATTGGCGGCGCGCTGGATCAGGCCATCGCCACCGACGCCGAGGTCGAGATCGCGCTGATCAACGACACCACGACGCCGACGGTCGCGTTCGACGCGCCGGACGGGGCAAACGCCGCCGGGTGGTACCGCACGGCACCGATCACCGTGGGCATCACCGCGGGCGATGAGACCGATGACGCGCCGACGGTGGAGTTCTCGCGCAACGGCACCGACTGGGCCGCATACACGGGCCCGATCGAGCTCGCCGACGAGGGCGTCAACACGCTGTACGCCCGAGCCACCGACGGTGCGGGCAACACGACCCAGCTCCCGGCCGAGGGCCCGCAGGAGTTCCTGCTCGACTCGGTCGCACCGACGCTGGCGGCCACCGCGCATCCGGACGCCCGCGGCGACGTCACGGTCGAGGCCGCGGACGCGACCTCGGGTGTGGCAGACGTCGAGTACCGGTTCCTGCCGGATGGCGCGTGGGCACCGCTGCAGACCGAGCCCGCCGCCGCGGCAGGAGCGGCTGCGGCAGCGGCAGCGGTCACCACAGAGGCGTTCACGGCCACGGTCCCGCTCGATGCCGAGGCCGCGACGGTTGAGGTTCGGGCAACGGACACGGCGGGCAACGCGAGCGCGGCGGTGACGCTGAACTTCGCGGCGGACGCGACGGTGAAGCCGGAGCCCAAGCCGGAGCCGAAGCCGGACGGGAAGACCCCGCCCGCTGAGGGCAAGCCCGCTCCGGGCAAGGAACTCGCACAGACGGGCGGCCCCACGCTGCTCGCGTACGGGGCGTTCGCCGGCGGCCTGCTGCTCCTGAGCGGCGGTGCCCTGCTGATCGCGCGGCGGCGTGCGCTGCGCGCTGAACTGAGCGACAGCTAGGACACCGCACCAGGGCCCCGTCCCCTCGACTCTTGGTCGGGGGAACGGGGCCCTGGCGCGTCCGGGCTATGCCCGAGGGTGCGCGGTGCGGCGCGGCGTCGATGTCTCGTCCGCCGCCGGCTTCGAGGCCCGCAGCGTGTACGTGAGCGGCACGGAACCGGAGCGTTCCGTCAGGAGCCACTCGCCGTCGGCGCGGAGCGTCATCTGCCCGGGCAGCGCCTCCCACGGGACGCTGTCGTGCTCGACGAGCTGATCGATCCGGAGCCCGTGCTCGATCAACGCGGTGACGATCTCGCCGAGCCCATGGTTCCACTCGTACGTGGTCGAGGCCTGGAGGGGTGCCGCGGTCGCGACGTAACTCTGATCGTCATCCCACTCCGTGGGCGCCTCGTGCTCGAAGTAGGGGTAACGCAGGTGCAGATCGTCGTCGAGCGATTCGTCCATGGCCCACAAAATCGGGTGGCCCTCCCGGATGAACAGTGACCCGCCCGGGGCGAGCAGGGCGGCGACGACCTCGGCCCACTCGCGAATTTTGGGTACCCAACACAGCGCCCCGATCCCCGTGTACACGAGATCGAACGCACCGTTCGGGAGTACAGCCGCCGCGGCGCGGACATCGGCGTGCACGAAGTCGACCGCGTCGCCGGTCTCACTGACGAGCCGCCGGGCCTCTTCGATCCCGCGCTCCGAGAAATCGAGGCCCGTGACCCGGGCCCCGAGCCGGGCCAGCGAGAGCGTATCCGTGCCGATGTGGCACTGGAGGTGCACCGTGCGGAGACCGGAGATATCGCCGAGGAGCGGAAGGTCAAAGCGCACCACGTCCGACAGTGCGGAGCGATCAGCCACGTAGCGCTGCACCTCGTAGCCTGAGCCGTCCCTCGCCGCATGCAACTCGGCGCGTTCGTCCCAGTTCGCCTGGTTTGCCGCGGTGAAGTGTTGTGTCACGAGAATCCTCCAGTCGTGCCATGTGTCCGCGTGCAGAGTAGCACCGGGCGTACGCTGGCGACATGAGTGATCTCGAAGCACGCTTGCGTTCCTTGCCCGCGTTCCCGCACCCGCTACCCGTGCTTCAGGAGGCCGACCTTCCCGCAGTCCCGGACACGCTCTTCCGGGACTGGCTGGACGCGGCGATCGCGGGCGCCGAGCGGCAGCCGCACGCGATGGCGTTCGCCTCGCTCCGCGCTGACGGCACGCCGGTCGCGCGGACCCTCATCCTGAAGGACATCGACGCCGACGGGTACCACTTCTCCACGCATCGGACCTCGCGGAAGGGGCTGGAGCTTGCGGCCGATCCGCGGTGCTCGATGCTGTTCTTCTGGCGGGAATCCGGGCGTCAGGTACGGGTGACCGGCGTCGCCGTCCCGCTCGATGACGCCGCGAGCCAGCGTGACTGGTCGGAGCGTCCGAGTTACACCGGCAGCCCGAACCCGGATTGGCAGCGGTACGCGCTGCGGCCCGATGAATTCGAGTTCATGCAGGCACGAGAAGACCGGCAGCACACGCGGATCGAATACGTGCGCGCGGGCTCGGACTGGCGGCACGCCGCCGTGCAGACGCCCGCGGGTTAGCGCGGGCAGTTCGCGAACGCGTAGCCCGGGTCGCCGGGCACGGACAGGAGGCGGTCTCGCAGGACCATCGCCTCCGGTGCCTCCGGGTCGGCGCACATCTCCGCGAACGGGACGGGCAGTTCGTCGGTGTACTCGATATCGATGACATGCGCGCCGTACACCTCCGTGTAGGCGGCGCACTCGCGGAACGCGCTGCACTCCTCGGTGACGGCGAAGTCGAAACCGGCACGTTCGCGCAGCACGGCGGCATCCTCTGCGGCGTTCTTCTGCCCGGCCGCGAGGCCGACACCGTGCGCGACTCGAACGAGTTCACTCGCGAGCGCGATGGTGTGCTCCCGTGTGAGCGCGCCGTCGGATCGCGTGTACGAGTCGAGATTGTCGAACTCGACCGCGGCGAAGCCGTCGCCGGCGCAGGCCTCGACCCACGGCGCGATCACCCCGAGGATCGCCGCCCGCCGCTCGGCGGTGGACGTGTCGAGCAGCGCCTCATCCGGCCAGTCCGGGTCAAAGCGGATCTCGCCGTCCTGGTCCCGAAGGAGCACCTCGTCAGGGAACACGTCGAGTTCTCCGGGCTGTGTTTGGAAGCCGTTGACGTAGCAGATGGAGTAGACCCCGGGTGCGGGATCGGCGCCGCGGTCACGTCCCACGATGGTGACCTCGGGTGCAGGATCGTAGGCCCCGCCCAACTGGTAGTCGGGGGTACCGCCCACGGGAGGCAGCTCAATTGCAGGGGTGCTCCCGCAGCCGCTCAGGAGGAGAGCGAGTGCGGCCACTCCCAGGCCTCGCCAGGGACCACGGGATCGGGCGGCGGGGTGCGGGGGGAAGGTCACGCCTCCCAGTATCGCGGACTCGCGCGCGCGTCCGATCCTGCGGTGGATGCCGCCTCGCCCAAACCGAGGCGTTTTCGCGAACCCGAGGCAAATATTGGCGAAAACGGCTCGGTATGGATAAATTGCGTCGGTTTCGGTGAGCGTTCGGTTTCGGTTTCGGTTTCGGTTTCGGTTTCGGTGAGCGTTCGGGCGGGCGGGGAGGGGGTCGCCCGGCGAGACACCGCCGCCCGCTACACTCGGGGCATGCGTGACTTGGTCGTCTCTCTGCCCACCGAAGGCCTGCGTGAAGCGTTGGGGGAGGTGCCCGGCGTCGAGTTCGTCGACTGGAACCTTGACGGCCCCGCCCCGCGCGAGCGCTTCGATATCGTGGTGCCGCCCTACTGGGACGGCAACAAGCCGCTCGCCCGACTGCACGACGTCGAGGCGCGGCTGGTGCAGTGGCAGTCCATCGGCTACAACGGGGCCGCGAAGTACCTGCCCGAGGGCCTGCCGCTCGCGAATGCGGCGACGGTGCACGAGGCGTCGACGGCGGAGCTCGCGGTCGGGCTGGCGCTCGCCGCGCAGCGGGGGATCCCGGACTTTGTGCGTGACGGCGAGACCCAGCGCTGGGACCAGCGCATGTTCGCGAGCCTCGCAGACCGGCGCGTCCTGATCGTCGGGTACGGCGGGGTATCCCAAGCGGTCGAGGCGCGGCTCGCGGGCTTCGAGACGCAGATCACCCGGCTGGCCCGCACCGCCCGCGAGGAGCGGAACCTCGCGGGGGAGGTCGTGCCCGTGCGCGGTTTCGCGGAGCTGCACGAGGCCCTCGCAGACGCGGAGATCGTGATCGTTGCGGTGCCGCTCACGAAGGAAACGACGGGCATGTTCGGGGCAGCCGAGCTGGCCCAGCTCCCCGACGGGGCGCTGCTCGTGAATGTGGCGCGCGGCCCCGTGGTCGACACGGACGCGCTCGTCACGGAGCTGCAGGCCGGGCGGCTGCGCGCGGCCCTCGACGTGACGGACCCCGAGCCGTTGCCCGCCGACCACCCGCTCTGGGGCTGCCCGGGCACGCTGATCACGCCGCACGTCGGCGGCGATTCGACGGCCATGCTGCCGCGCATGGTGGCGCTGATCCGCCGTCAGATCGCCCACCTCCAGGCCGGTGAGCGTCCCGAAAACATCGTGATCGGAGACTGGGCCGAGTAGCTCGCGCGGCCTGCCACCTCGCGAGCCGCGCACCCGTTCAGCCCGAGGATTTTCCCGCATGGCTCGCTCTCCCAGCATGGGAGGTGCGACGATAGTGCATGCAGGCGCAGGCCATGCGCACTGGACACTAGACAGGAAACGATAACAATGGCGAAGTATCGAGTTCAGAACCCAGCGACGGGCGAGATTGTCGAGACCTTCGAATCCGCAACCGACGGACAGATCGAGCAGCAGCTCGCGGCAGCGGACTCCGCTTACCGCGAGTGGCGCGAGCGCAGCGTGCAGGAGCGCGCAGCGGTCGTGAAGCGCGTTGCCGAACTGTTCGAGGAGCGCAAGGACGAGCTTGCGCGCATCATCGCACTCGAGATGGGCAAGTCCCTTGCCGAGTCGATCGACGAGGTCGAGTTCGCGACCGCGATCATCGACTACTACGCGGTGTACGGCCCCGGCCTCATCACCGACGCCGAGATCCCGAGCACGATTCCCGGCAAGGCGATGATCGAGTACCGCTCGATCGGTGCGCTGCTCGGCGTGATGCCGTGGAACTTCCCCTACTACCAGGTGGCCCGTTTCGCGGCCCCGAACCTGCTGCTCGGCAACACGATCATGCTGAAGCACGCCGATATTTGCGCCCGCTCCTCGCTGACCGTGCAGGAGATCATGGAAGAGGCCGGCGTGCCGGTCGGCGGCTACCAGAACGTGTTTGCCTCGCACGAGCAGATCTCGACGATGATCGCGGACCCCCGGGTGCAGGGCGTGTCGCTCACGGGCTCCGAACGCGCCGGCGCCATCATCGGCGCCCAGGCGGGTACTCACCTCAAGAAGGCGGTGCTCGAGCTCGGCGGGATCGACCCGATGGTCGTGCTCGACAGCGACGACGTCGCCGCGGTGGCCGCGGACGCCTGGAACTTCCGCACGTACAACGGCGGCCAGGTCTGCAACTCGAACAAGCGCCTGATCGTGATGGCGGACATCTACGACGAGTTCGTGGCGGAGCTCACGAAGCTCGCGACGGGCCTCGTCCCGGGCGACCCGATGACGCTCGGCGAGGGGGAGTACGGCCCGCTGTCGACCCGCGCTGCCGCGGAGACCGTGCACGCGCAGGTGCAGCAGGCAGTTGCGGAGGGGGCAACGCTCGTCGCGGGCGGCGTGCTCTCCGACGGCCCCGGCGCGTACTACTCGCCCGCCGTTCTCACGGATGTGCCCCGGGATTCCGCGTCGTACGGCGAGGAAATCTTCGGCCCGGTCGCCACCGTGTACAAGGTGCACAGCGACGAGGAAGCGCTCGAGCTCGCCAACGACTGCGCGCTCGGCCTCGGCGGCTCCGTGTTCTCGACCGACGAGGCGCGCGCCACGCGCATCGCGTCGCGCCTGGAGGTCGGCATGGCCCACGTCAACATCATCGCGGCGGAGGCGGCCGAGCTGCCCTTCGGCGGCGTGAAGCGCTCCGGATTCGGCCGCGAGATGGGGCCGCTCGGGATCGGTGAGTTCGCCAACAAGCGCCTGTTCTTCACCGCGAAGTAACCGGACGCACTGCTCCTTCCCTCGGGGCCCGCTCGCGATCGAGCGGGCCCCGAGGCTGTTTCTGGCCCGCATCAGGAACGCGAGTAGACTGAACGGATGCCGGCATCTGCCGGTGCCCAAGATCCCCGCTTGCACCTTGGAGTGATTTACGAAAATGGCTGAACAGTCCCGCCTTGATAAGGTCATCGCCCTCGCCCGCCACCGCGGCTTTGTGTTCCAGGCGGGTGAGATCTATGGCGGATCCCGCTCCGCGTGGGACTACGGCCCCCTCGGTACGGCGCTGAAGGAGAACATCAAGCGCCAGTGGTGGAAGACGATGGTGCAAAAGCGCGACGATGTCGTGGGCATCGACTCCAGCGTCATCCTGCCCAAGCAGGTCTGGGAGGCGTCCGGCCACGTCGAGGTCTTCAGCGATCCGCTCGTCGAGTGCCTCCAGTGCCACAAGCGCTACCGCGAAGACCACCTGCTCGAAGAGTTCGAGGAGAAGAAGGGCCGCGAGCCCAAGGACGGCCTCGCCGAGATCGTCTGCACCAACTGCGGCACCCGTGGCCAGTGGACCGAGCCGCGAGCCTTCTCGGGCCTGCTCAAGACCTACCTCGGCCCGGTCGACGACGAGGCGGGCATGCACTACCTCCGCCCCGAGACCGCCCAGGGCATCTTCGTGAACTTCGCGAACGTGCTGCAGGCCGCTCGCATGAAGCCCCCGTTCGGCATCGGCCAGATCGGCAAGAGCTTCCGCAACGAGATCACGCCCGGAAACTTCATCTTCCGCACCCGCGAGTTCGAGCAGATGGAGATGGAATTCTTCGTCGAGCCCGGCACGGACGAGCAGTGGCAGGAATACTGGATGAACGAGCGGATGAGCTGGTACACCGACCTCGGCATAGCCCCCGAGAACCTGCGCTTCTACGATCACCCGCAGGAGAAGCTGTCGCACTACTCGAAGCGCACCGCGGACATCGAGTACCGCTTCGGCTTCACGGGCAGCGAGTGGGGCGAGCTCGAGGGCATCGCGAACCGCACGGACTTCGACCTCAGCACCCACTCGAAGCACTCCGGCAAGGACCTGAGCTTCTTCGACCAGACGAAGGACGAGCGCTACACGCCGTACGTGATCGAGCCGGCCGCGGGCCTGACCCGCTCGGTCATGGCGTTCCTCGTGGACGCGTACCGTGAGGAAGAGGTGCCCAACGCCAAGGGCGGCACCGACAAGCGCACGCTGCTCGCGCTGGATCCGCGCCTCGCGCCCGTGAAGGTCGCCGTGCTGCCGCTGAGCCGGAACGAGGCGCTCTCGCCCATCGCCCGCGAGATCGCGCAGGATCTGCGCGAGGACTGGAACGTGGATTTCGACGATTCGGGCGCGATCGGCCGCCGCTACCGTCGCCAGGACGAGATCGGCACGCCGTTCTGCGTGACGGTCGACTTCGATTCGCTCGACGATCAGGCCGTGACCGTGCGCGAGCGCGACACGATGCAGCAGGAGCGGGTGCCCCGCGCCGAGCTGTACGCCTACCTCGCGGCGCGCCTGCGCGGAGCGTAACCCCGTATGGGGCGGCGCGCCGAGCGGCGCGCGGCCACGCACGAGTGCCCCCGGATCTTGCATCCGGGGGCACTCGTGCGTTCGGGACGATCCCGGAGGCGCTCAGCGCGCAGTGAGAGAATGGACACCATGACGAGCATCGGCCCGCAACCGCCCGCCCAGCCCGACCCGACGCCGCCGGGCACCGCAACACCGGCCGGCGTGCACCACCCGAGCCCGGAGCAGCCCGGTGCCCCCGCGCAGTGGGCGTGGGCACAGCAGCAGCCGCTCCTGCAGACCGTCGAAACCGAGCCGCTTGAGTACCATCGGCTTCTGCGCGGGGTGCAGAACTACCGCTGGTGGAAGCCGCTGCTGCTGCTCCTCCTTTCCGGCGTGTATTTCGGCATTCTGACCGTCGCCATCACGGTCCTGCTGATGCCGGTGATGATGATGTTTGATCCCAGCTGGGCGATGGAGGTGGCGACGGGCGACGCGGAGATGCTCGACACGCAGCGTCCCGTCTCGATCCTGCTGAGCATGCTCTCGATCATCATCATGATCCCCGCGGTCCTGCTCGCGATGCTCACGCTCGGGATGCGTCCGATGGGCCGTGTCTGGTCGGTCGCGACGCGCATTCGGTGGGGACTCCTCTGGCGGCTGACGGGTGCGGCGGTCGTCGCGGTCGTGGTGATGAACCTGGTCGGGATCGCGTCGGAGTTCGCGATGAACCCGACCCTGGTTTCCGAGCCGATGGTGGAGCAGGGGGCCGACTTCGACGTGAACGCGGCGCTGCTCTCGGCGCTCTTGATTCTGATTCTCGTCCCCTTCCAGGCCACGGCGGAGGAGGTCGTGTTCCGAGGTCTCTTCATGCAGGTGCTCGGCTCATGGCTGAAGAACCCCTGGTTTGCGATCTTGATCCCCTCGGTGGGCTTCGCGCTCGCACACATCTATGACATCTGGGGCCTGATGGCCGTCGGGCTCATGGGTGTCGTGGCCGCGTGGCTGACCTGGCGTACCGGCGGACTCGAGGCCGCGATCGCGATCCACGTCATCAACAACCTTGTCGCGTTCGGCTTCATGACCGCCGGATTCGGCGGGGAGACCGCCCAGACCGCGGAGGCGGGAGGCCCGGGCGGCGTCATCGGTGAGATCGCCGGACTGGGGGTCTTCATCTGGCTGACGCTTCGCATCGTCCGGCGCGGCGGCCACGGCCGCACGCGGATCGACCTGGTGCAGATCGCGGTTCCGGCCGAGCAGGGCGTGGCGCGTGGGTGATGTCGCGGTCCTCGGCGACCGCATTCCGGAACTGGCCGCGGCCCTCGAACTCGCCGAAGTGGGCCTGCGCGTGCGGGTGTTCCCGAGCGATGCGGAGGAGGGTGCCCCGGAGGCCGCCTCGGGCGATGGCACGCCAGAGCCGGATCACGGCGGCACGCTCCGCGCGTTTGTGGCGCATATCGCGGCACCGATCAGCGCCCCCGGGGAGATCGCACCGGCCGAGCCGCCCGCGCCGGGCGACCCACTGCACCTGCGCTCGGTGACCCCCGTTGCGCCGGTGCTGCGCGGCCCGAATGGCGCCTGGTGCGTGCAGCCCGATCCTGCCGTGTGGGGTATTCCCGCGGTGCCGCTCTCATCCGCGGCATTGCGCATTCTGGGCGGCCGGGCGGCGCTTCGCGCCGCCCTCGACCGCATCACCCCGGTGCTGACGATCGGGAAGACCCACAGCTTCGGGGCCTTGGTGCGGAGCCGCATGGGTGCCACCGCTCTCGCGCGACTCGTCGACCCGCTCAGCCGGGAGGCGATGGGGGTGCCGGCGGACGAGATCGACGTGGCGATCATCGCGCCTGGCCTGAATGAAGCGCTGACGCGAGTGGGCACGCTGAGCGGGGCAGCGCAGGACATCGCCGAGCGGACCGCGGCCCGCGAGACGGGGCTTGTCCCGGACGGCGGGTGGGAGGCGGTGCGTGAGGCCCTGCGTGCTCGCCTGCGGCTCTACGATGTCGCCTTCGCCGCCGCGCCCGCGGACCGGGTGGTCGCGGCCGAGTCGGGCTGGATGGTCTCGTGCGGGGGCGACGCCCCGGTGTCCGTCCGGGCGCTGGTTCGCGGCGTTGTCGCAGCGCCCGAGGTGCGCGCGGATGACCCGGCAGCCGTGGACTCCGTGGACTCCGCGGACTCCGCGGACTCCGTGGACTCCGGCGAGGCGACGGTGCGCAGCCTGCTCGTGGGCGCGGGGCGGGTGTGCGGGATCGCCCCCGTCGCGGCCCCGGAACTGCCCGCGGAACAGTCGGCAGGCCCGGCAGTGTGCGCGGTCCGGCTCGCGAACGGCGAGACCTGGTCGGTGCGCCTGCGACGCGCCGAGGGAGCGGACACCGCGGGGTGGGAGGCTCGGGTCCTTGGCCCGGCGATGGTCCCGAACAGTGACGCCCCGATCCCGAGCGCGCGTGAGCAGGGCGAGCGTATTCGCGAGGCGATCGAGGCGGCCGGCGTCGCACTGACGGGGCCCGTAGCCCTCGCACCCATGCCGTTTGCGCCATATGCGACGGTCGCGGCCCGCGAACACGCCGAACAGCGGCTCGCGCAGTGGTGCGAGTCCCAGGTCGACGAGGTGCCCACGGGCGTGGCGATCCACGGCGGAAGCCTCGCGCGTGCGGTCGAGGATGCCCGATCACGGGCGATCACCCTGCGTCGGCGCTTGACGGGCATCGCTGACTAAGCGGGAGTCCAGGGTATATGGCGATTTGGGTATGCACATGCCCGGATTCCCGGAGTAGGGTAGTGCAGGAACACCGTACGCTATCGGCTGGAGGCAGCATGAAGGGCAAGATCGCATTCGTTCTCGGAGCGGCCGTGGGCTACGTGTTGGGATCACGCGCGGGCCGGGAACGGTACGAGCAGATCAAGCGTGGCGCGCAGTCTGTGTGGAACACCGAGCCCGTGCAGCGCGGGGTCGGTGTGGTGCGGACGGCTGCGCAGGGACGCGTCGACGAGCTGAAGGCTGCGGCGGTCCGGGTCGGAAAGGGCGCGGTCGCAGCGCTCGCGCGCGATGACTCGTCCACGCCGGCACGAACCCAGGCCCACCGCCCCGGCACGTCCGGCGCCGCGATGTCGCCGGATCCCGAGGCCTCGCCCGCGGCTGCGGCGGAGCACGGAGACGAGACGCCGGTCACGGGCGGTGTGTCGTGAGCCGGAAGAAGGACCAGGCGGGAACGTTTGAGCTGCTCTCGCGGCTCCCGCAGCAGGTGGTCTCGCTCGCGAAGATTGAGTACGAGAACGCCAAGCACGAGGTCGCCTCGAAGGCGAAGAAGGCCGGGATCGGTGCCGGCGCGCTGATCGTCGCGCTGTTCTTCGTGTTCTTCATGCTCCAGGGGCTGATGTTCGCCGCGATCGCGGCGCTCGCGCTCGTCTGGCCGTGGTGGCTTGCGGCGCTCGTGGTGGCGGCAGCAATGCTCGTGCTCGCCGCCGCGGCGGTGCTCGCGGGCGTCGCCCTCATCAAGCGCGGCAATCCCGTCCCGGAAGAGACGCTCGACCGCGTCGGCAACGACGTCGCTGCGATGGGCGACGTGAAGTTCAACGCTGACCCCGCGGCCCGGGGCACCGCATTCCCGGGTCCCGACGGCACCCCGCAGCACCGAATGCCGCGCGTCGGCGAGGAAGGAAACTGGCGATGAGCGGATGGGACCGGCAACAGGGCGTTGCCGACGCACAGGCGGCCCGCACCGAGCTGTATGACACGCTGACGCAGCTCCAGGGACGCCTGAATTACGCGCAGCGCATCGACGATTCGGTCGCGAACGCGAAGCGCCGCATTGTGGCGGAGAAGGAGCGGAATCCGCTCGCGTTTGTCGCCGGAGTTGCGGGCGTCGCCGTCGTTGCCGGCCTCGTCGTGTGGGGAATTGCGCGATCGGTGGGCAATCGCCTCCGTTAACGCGGTACAGTGACCTCTGGGGGAGGTTACAGTTCGGTTGCGTTCTGTAACTCAGGGGCGCTCATTTTGCTTCCTTGGGGTCTCAGGGTGAGAATAGGGTCAACGGTTTTCCGCAGTGACCAGCTCTGGGTCCTCAACGTGACTGAAATGAGTTGGTCTTTTCTTATTGGTGTCGAGTGAGTGGGGTTTATGTCGTCTGAGGCGAAACCGCTCAGTGGCCTGCGAGTTCTCATTCCTCGCGGCGGCACGTGGGGTGATTTAGTTTCAAAGGCGCTGCGTGAGCAGGGCGCACACACGGTCACCGCGCCGTTGGTCGACTTTGCCCACACCAGCGATGAAGACCAGCTGGTCAATGCGTTGAAGCGCCTGGAATCCGGCGAGTTCGACTGGATGACCGCGACGAGTTCGACCGTGGCCGATGTCCTCGCGCATCACAACGCGGTGATCCCTCCCGAGACCAACGTGGCGATCGTCGGCGAAGCCACGGCGGTCGCCTTTCGCGACGCCGGCTATCACGTGTCACGCACACCCGAAGCCGAGAACAGCACGCACGCGCTGCTGGAGGAGTGGCCCGAGATCGACACCGGCGCGGTGCTGCGGGTCCTGACCCTCCGCTCCGACGTGGCGATCCCGGTCCTCACGGAGGGCCTGATCGACCGCGGGCACGACGTCACCCAGGTCCTCGCGTTCCGCACCGTGGGCGTTCCCGCCTCGGTGCACATCCGCGAGGACATTGAGTCCGGTCGCATCAATGCGCTGCTCGTCGCCTCAGCGAAGATCGCCGAGGAAGTGGCGGCCCAGTTCCCCGAGCTCCCGGCGGACACGATCGTCGCCTGCGTCGGCGTGAACACGCTCGAAGCGGCGGAGGCCCTGGGCCTGCCCTCAGATGCCAACGATCCCACACACGCCGACTACCGGCTGAAGCAGGCGCTCATCGAGACGGTCGAGTCCGTCATCGATCAGAGCGACATGCTGGACTAGCCCATGGCACGCGTCGAAGTTCATCCGGATCGCGTCGTGATCCGCCTCACGCGCGCGGAAAAAGTCACGGCCATGCGGCGCCGCGATATCACGCTTGATCGATCGGCGATCACCTCGGCGGTGATCACCGCCGACCCGTGGATCTGGCTCCGGGGTGTCCGCTCACCGGGCACGCACGTTCCCGGCACGCTCGCCGCGGGCACCTGGCGGAGCTTCGCGGGCGCTGATTTTGTGCTGGCCAAGAAGGGCCGCGACGCGATCGTGATCGATCTGGAGGCGGGTGCCGCCTCGGCGGAAGACCGCGGCTGGGTGGGCGAGTATGACGCGTTCTCACGGGTCATTCTCTCCACGACGCACGCCGCCGAGCTGGTTCACGCATTGCGGCTCGCGGACGAGAACGCCGAGATTACCGTCGACACTGAGTAGCGAGCCGCGGGCCTCGCACGCACGTGGCGGAGGCGCGCAGACACACTGAGGGGCCCGTGGCAGCGCCACGGGCCCCTCAGTGTGTGCAGTTCGTGCTTAGTCGCGGGCGACGAACAGGTCCTCGAGCTCGATGCGGGTGCGCGGCGCGACCTCGCGCTCGCGGAGCGGCTCGGGGAGCTGCTCGACGGCGCCGATCGCGCCGATCACCATGACGGACACGGGGACGAAGCGCTCCTCCAGCCCGAACGCCGCGCTGATCGCCGCGCGGTCGAAGCCGCCCATCTGGTGCACGTAGAGGCCCTCGGCGTGCGCCTGGACGCTCAGGTGCGCCACGGCCTGGCCGAGGTCGTACTCGGCCCAGGGCTGCGGGTTCCCCTCGGCGTCAGCCACCTCGGCGATGTTGACGACGAGCGCCGCGGCGCTGCCCGCCCACATCTTGTTGAAGCCCGCGAGCGTGTCCTCGATCTTCGCGAAGCTCTCGCTGCCGCGACGGGCCAGGATGAAACGCCAGGGCTGCGAGTTGTTTGCGCTCGGAGCCCAGCGGGCTGCCTCGAAGACGCCGCGGAGCGCACCCTTGTCGAAGGCGTGGCTCGCGTCGAATGCGCGGGGGCTCCACCGCTCGGCAAGGGTGTCGAGGACGGGGGCGCTGGTCTGTGCGGTGCGCGGGCTCACGGTGTGTGGTCTCCTTGGGTTCAAACGTCGACGGGCGGGGCTCGATGTCACCGAACTCCCGCCGCAGTGCAACGTCGCGTGCGATCGGGGTATTCCCGCGCGGGCTACGTCTGTCCCAGCAGCACCGAGATGAGCGCGATGACCGGCAGCGACGTGAAGGTGGTGAGGAATACGGTGTCGCGCACCATGGTCTCGGCGCGGCGGTACGTTGCCGCATAGTTGTACACGTTTTGCGCGGTGGGGAGGGCGGCGATGGTGGTGGCCACAAAGACCTCGTGGCTGGGAAGTCCGAAGGCGAGGGCGAGGAGCCAGGCGACGAGCGGCATCGCGAAGATCTTGAGTCCGGTGGCGACGAAGACCGCGGCGCGGCCCGTGCCGCGCTGGAGCGCCCGCTGGCCGCGGAGCGACATGCCGAAGCTCAGCAGCACCATCGGGATCGCGGCACCGCCGAGCATGTCGACAGGAGCGAGGAGCAATTCCGGGACGGGGAGTGCGAGCAGCGCGACCAGGAACCCGGCGACCGATCCCAGAATGACGGGGTTCGCCGCGGCGCGACCGAGCGCGACGACGGCACCGCGCTGATTGCCGCGCGTCGTTTCGAGGATCGCGAGGATCGCGGGGGCAAACACCACGAGTTGCACGAGGAGCAGCGGGGCCACATACGCGGCGTCGCCCAGGATATAGAGCGCCACCGGGAGGCCGAGATTGTTGGAGTTCACGTAGCCAGCGCACGTCGCCCCCAGGGTGGTGCCGGCGAGGTCGCGGCGGAACCAGAGGCGAGACGCCACGATGAAGGCCGCCGCGACGATCAGGGCCGCCGCGCTCGTGATCAGGATGACCGGGGACAGGATGACGCTCGGGTCGCTGCGGCTGAGCACGGAGAACAGCAGCGCCGGGGTGGCGACGTAGAAGGCGACGTTGTTGAGCACCCGTCGCTGTTCTCCCTCGACCACCCGGAAGCGTGCCGCGAGGTAGCCAGCCCCGATGATCCCGAGGATGAGCGCGAAGCCCTGGAGCACCCCGAGCATCAGTCGCGCGCCTGGGCCGCGGGGGGCTCGGGGGCGGACCCCGTTCCGGACGCGGCGGCCTCCGCTTCACCCGCCGCGCGGAGCCCGGCGATCAGCGCGGCCAGGCCGAACTCGAACGTGGCCTCCGCGACCTCGAGGCCCTGGGTGCCGGCGGCCGTGCGCGCTGCGCGCTCGGAGGCGGTCAGCACGGGAACGACTGAGGTATTGCTCAGCGGTCGCAGATTGTCCTCGGGGGCGAGCGAGTCGAGTGCCGCACCGATGACGAAGCACTCGATCGCGACGAGCGCGGGCACGATCCTGTGCTCGGGGTAGCCGTCGCGGCGCATCGCCGCGGCGATGCGTTCGTAGTCGACCATGGACTCGGGCTCGTCCGCGACCGGGAGCGTGGCGAGCGCCGCGATGATGCCGGGGTGCGCCCCGAAGGTGGTGCGGTAGACCCGCGCCCACGGCAGGATGGCCTCGTGCCACGGCTTCGTGGCGAAGCCGTGGTCGCCGACGCGGGCGGTGAGCTGGCCGCGCATTCCGGCGATCAGCTCGTCTTTGCCGGCGAAGTAGTGGTGCAGTGCGGACGGCCGGACGTCGAGGCTGCGGGCGAGCGCCGCGAGGGTGAAGTCGCTGCCCCGGACGTCGGCCAGCTCGAACGCGGCCGCCAGAATGCGCTCGCGTGAGAGCACCGCGGTGCGGGGCCGGCCGGCGGATCGGTGCGGTTCTGGCACCGTCATAGGGCCCTCCTTTTGTGGGCAGAGGTTGCGGAGTTAATTGAATCTACGTAAATTAAGGGTGCTCCGCCTCATCTCCGAGGATACGGGGTGTCAACAACCGGGGGAGTACACCGTGGCGGAGACCAACGCCGAGCTGATCGTCGCGAACGCGCGCGTGCACACGATGCACGAGGACACCGCGGTCACTGCGCCGCGCTCGATCGCACTCGCCGATGGTCGGATTCTCGCAGTGGGCACCGACGACGAGATCGCGACTGCATTTCGCGGTCCGTCGACTCAGGTGGACGATGTGAGGGGTGCCACGGTGACCCCCGGTTTGATTGACGCACACCTGCACCCGATCCAGGGCGTGGAGCTGTGCCAAGGGGTGGATCTCGGACGCGTCCGCAGCGTTCGTGAGCTGCGAGAGGCGCTGGCGGCCGAGGCCGCCCGAGTGCGCCGCGACACGAGCGACGGCTGGGTGCGCGGGTGGAACCTTGACTACGCGGTGTTCGAGGGGGCCCGGCTGCGTTCCGAGCTGATCGAGAGCGCCGTCGGCGAGGTGCCCGCCATGCTGTTCTTCTTTGACTTCCACACCGCACTGGCGAGCGGCGAGGCGCTCCGCCGCGCCGGCATCACGGGCGCACGCTCCTTCACGGACAGCTCCGAGATCGTGGTCGACGCCGAGGGACTCCCCACGGGCGAACTCCGCGAGGACAGCGCCTACCAGCCGCTGCTTGAGGTCGCCCCGAAGCCCAGCCGCGACGAGACGCTCGAGGCCGCCCGCGCCACCTTCGCGAAGATGCGGCGCTCCGGCCTGACCGGCGGGGCGATCATGGACGGCAACCCCGAGACGCTCGACCTCCTGGAGGCGCTCGACGCGACCGGACTCGGACTCCCCGTGCGCATCGTGAGCGCGATGGACGTAAAGCCCAGCTACGACACCGCGCACCGCGCCGCACTCGCCGCGCAGCGCGATCGCGGCGGCAAGCGCTGGCGCGGCGGGGTGATCAAGCTCTACGCCGATGGCGTGATCGACACCGGGGCCGGGTGGCTGTACGAGGCGGACGCCGACGGTGAGGGACTCGCCGGGTTCTGGCCGGATCAGGCAGACTTCGTCGCGGCCGTGCGCGAGTTCACGGCCGCCGGGTTCCAGATCGCCACCCACGCGATCGGCGACCGCGCCGTGGGCGAAACGATCACCGCCTATGAGGCGGTCGGCAGCCGTTCCCGTTCCGGGATCCCGCACCGGATCGAGCACCTCGAAACGCTGCACCCGCGGGATCTGTCCCGCCTCGCCGAGACCGGGATCACCGCGTCGATGCAGCTGCCGCACCTGCAGTGGCGGATCGCGGACGGCAGCGACGAGTGGGCCCGGCGGCTCGGGCCCGAACGCGCGGCACGCGCCTGGAACGCGGGCTCCGTGCTCCGGGCGGGTGCGCCGCTCGCGCTCGGGTCGGACTGGCCGATCGCGGATCTCGACGCCCGCGTGGGCCTCGCGTGGGCCATGCTGCGCCGCGCCCCCGGCGATCGCGATGCCTTCGTCTTCGAGCCCGCGGAGCGGTTGACCGCCGCGCAGGCGCTGCACGGCTACACCCGGGGCGCGGCCCTGGCGCAGGGGGACGACGACCTGGGCGTCATCCGCGCCGGTGCGCGCGCCGACCTCGCCGTCTGGGCCGAAGACCCGCTTGAGATCCCCGCCGACGAACTCGTGGAGCTGCCCGTGCTCGCCACCTACCTCGACGGCCTGCACACCTCCCACGAGGGCTGACCGCCCGTCGCCCCGGCACCCGCACCGTCTCTCCGACCCCCGACATGATCCGCGCGGCATAGCCGCCGCCTGAAAGGCCACCGTGGTCCAGAACACAGCCCTGGCGCTCCTGCCAGTTCTCACCGTCCTCGTTGTTTCGGTGCTCACCAAGCGCGCCCTGTTCGGCCTGCTTTCCGGCGTGCTCGTCGGCGCGGTCATGCTCGGCGGCTGGGGGTTCTTCGACACGTTTGTTGGGGCCTTCGGTGCGTCGCTCTCGAACGAGACCGTGCACTGGCTCGCGCTTGTGGTGGTGCTGTTCGGGATCCTGATCGCGTATTTCAACGCCTCGGGTGCGGTGAACGACTTTGCGCGCTGGACGGAGCGCTTCGTCAATTCGCGCCGCAAGTCGCTGCTGCTCACCTGGCTGCTGACCATCGCGCTGTTCATCGACGACTACCTCAACGCGCTCACCGTCGGCACCTCGATGAAGCGCGTCACCGACCGCTACGGGGTGCCCCGCACCATGGTCGGGTCGATCGTGAAGCTCACCTCGGCACCCATCGCCGTGATTATCCCGTTCTCGACCTGGGCGGTGTTCTTTGCGGCGCTCCTCGAACAGGACGGCGTGACGGTCGGCGGATCCGGCTTCGGTGCCTACCTCTCCGGCCTGCCCTTCATCTTCTTCGGCTGGTTCGCCCTGGCGATCGGGCTGTTGCTCGCCGCGGGGGTGCTGCCGCTCGTCGGCCCCCTGAAACGCGAGCAGGCGCGGGTGGAGCGCACCGGCGACACCCTGCCCGAGGGCCTCACACCCGAGGAACGCGCCTTTGAACTCGCGACGGACGGGGCCGAAAGCGCCCGGCCCCTGCCGTTCAACTTCCTGATCCCGGTCGTCACGCTCGTGCTCGTCACGATCCTCACCGAGGTGGACATCATCAAGGGTGCCGCGGCCGCCGTGGTCGTCGCCCTGGTGCTCTACCTCGCGCAGCGCCGCCTCACGGTCAAGGCCGTCTTCGAGCAGGCGTTCGAGGGGATTACGAGCATGGGCTACGTCATGGTGCTGTTTGTGCTCGCCTTCATGATGCAGCAGATCAACACGGAGCTGCAGCTTGCCGACTGGGTGATCGGCGCGGCGGAGCCCGTGATGTACGGCGCGCTGCTTCCGGCCGTCGTGTTCCTGATCTGTGGCATCTACGCCTACGCGACGGGCGCGTTCTGGGACCTCGCCGTGGTCATCACGCCCGTCGTGCTGCCGCTCGCGATCGGGATGGGCGTCGACCCCGTGCTCGCCGGCACCGCCGTGTTCTCGGGTGCCGCGCTCGGCTCCACCACGTGCCTGTACGGCGACGGGATGGTGCTCGCCGCGAAGTCGGTCGGCGTGAAGCCGCTGAACCTGATGCTGTCGATCCTGCCGTACGCGGGTGCCGCGGCCGTGCTCTCGTTCGTCGCCTACCTGATCGCCGGGTTCGTTTCCTTCGGGGGATAGGCGCGCGAGCTGCGCGCCGCGGCGGGCTCAGGCCAGCGCCACCGCCGCGTGGCGGGCCACCACCTCCGACAGCGTATCGAGCACGGGGGAGCGCAGATTCCAGCGCTGCCAGTAGAGGGGCAGCTCGACGGTGGTGCCCGGTTCGAGCTCCACGATCCGCCCCGCCGCGAGCGGCTCGACGCACTGCAGCGCGGGCAGCATGCCCCAGCCCATGCCGAGCTCGACCGCGTGCGCGAACTCGGCGGACGATGGGATGAAGTGGCGGGGCGGCTCGACCCGTGCCCGGGTGATCCGGTGGAGGAACCGCTGCTGGAACGCGTCGTGCCGGTCGAACTCGACGGTGGGGGCGCGGCGCAGGGCCTCGACGGTGAGCCCGTCGGGGAAGTGCCGGGCCACGAACTCGGGGCTCGCGACCGCGCGGTAGCGATCTCCGCCCAGGCGTGACGAGGTGCATCCGGGCACGGGCTCCCGCGTCGCAGTGAGTGCCGCCATAACCGAGCCGTTGCGCAGGCTCTCGGTCGAGACGGTCTCGTCCGCGCGGATCACCTCGAAGTACACGCCCGTCTCCCGGGCGGCCTCCGCGAGGGCGGGGACGAACCAGGTCGCGAGCGAGTCTGCGTTGACGACGATCGGGATGAGCGTGCCTCCAGCGGGGCCGTGGCCGAGTTCCGCGCCGAGATCATCCGCGATGCGGGCGATCTGCCGGGCGGCGCGCAGCACTGCGGCCCCCGCCTCCGTGACCGTGACCGGGCGGGTGCGCTGCACGAGCACCGAGCCCACACGCTCTTCCATCGCCCGCACGCGCTGGCTCACCGCCGACGGCGTGATGTGGAGGCGGCGGGCCGCCCCCTCGAAGCTGCCCTCGTCGACGACGGCGGTGAAGGTCGCGAGATGCTCGACGGGTAGGTCCACGAGAGTCTCCCTCGTTAATGAAGCACTGCTAATGATGGTTGAGAATATACAGGTACGCTGAAGTTGGAGCGGGCGGGGCGCGACCCCTAACGTCGAACACATGCTCCTTCCCTTCCTCGTCGGTATCGGCAGCGGCCTCTCGCTCATCATGGCGATCGGCGCGCAGAACGCGTTTGTGCTGCGCCAGGGGATCCGGCGCGAACACGTGTTGCCCGTGGTCCTCATCTGCGGGCTCACGGACGCCGTACTCGAGACGCTCGGCGTCGCCGGGATCGGCTTTGTCGTGGAACGGGCCCCGGTGGTGCTCGAGATCGTGCGCTGGGGCGGGGTCGCGTTTCTCCTCTGGTACGCCTGGTCCGCCGCCCGGCGGGCGATGAAGCCGGAGGTGCTCGTCGCCGCCGACGGCGAGGCCGGATCGCTCAAGCGCACGGTGCTCGCCTGTCTCGCGATCACGTTCCTGAACCCGCACGTCTACCTCGACACCGTCGTGCTCATGGGGTCCATCGGGAACGCGCAGGGGGACCCCGGCAAATGGTGGTTCGCCGCGGGCGGGGCCCTCGCGAGCCTCGTGTGGTTCTTCGTGCTCGGCTACGGCGCCCGCGCCCTGACCCGGTTCTTCGCGACGCCGCGCTCCTGGCAGATCCTCGACGGCGTGGTCGCGGTGGTCATGCTGGTCATCGCCGGGCGGCTTGCCTTCGGCGGGATGTGACCGGTCCCGCGCGAGGCGAGCCGCCGGTGATGGGTGGGTCGCGCGGGGCGGTCGCGCTGGGCGGCCGTCACGAACGCCTCGGAGATCCTGGAGTCAAGTGCCGGATCCGGCACCACATCTCCGTGGATTTCGTGAATCTCCTGTAGATCGGTCGCGAGGGACGGCGCGAGGGACGGCGGAAGGTGCGGCAGGCGAGGGACGGGCCGCGCTACGCGAGCCGCGCGCTACGCGGCGGGGGCGGGAACGAGCCGGTACAGCACCTCCGGGCGGCCCCGCTTGCCATACCGGTGCGCAATATCGATGACACCGCGACGGATCAGGTGGTCCAGGTACCGGCGTGCGGTCGGGACGGAGATGTGGCTCGCCGCGGCGAGCTCCGCGACCGTGAGCGGAACGACCGGGTCCAGCGCCGCCACCACCCGCTCCAGGGTGACCGCCGAAATCCCCTTGGGAAGGTGTCCCAGGCCCTGTGCGGGCCGCCCCGCAGCTTCGGCCACGGTCGCACTCCGGCCGGTGGACAGCAGCCGGTCGATCTCACCCTGCGCCAGCGGGACGTCCCGAACCGCGGCGCGAGCGCCCAGGTCGATGGCGCGGCGCGTGTGCTCCCCGCGGTAGACCGCTAATCGCGCCTGCAAGGCCTCGGCGGTGAACGGTTTCACCAGGTACCCGATCACCTGACCCGCGAGCGCCTGTCGCACCGTGACGCGATCCTGCGAGGAACTGATCACCAGCACGTCCGGGGAGGGCTCCGCAGCGGCGCGCAGCTGATGCAGCACCTCGACCCCGCTGATATCCGGCAAGCGCATATCGAGCAGAATGAGATCGACGTCGCCGCTGAGCCCGTACTCCACCGCGGCCCGCCCGGTCGCGACCGCGGCGAGAAGCGTGAAGCCGGGCGCACCATCGAGGAACCGGCTGTGCAGCACTCGAGCCCCCGGGTCGTCGTCCACCACGAGCACGCGGATCTCGGCGCCCGCGGTCATCGGATCACCCGCATCTCGAAGCGGAACCGCGCGCCGCCGAGATCGGCCCGCCCGAGCTCCACCGTGCCGCCCCGCGAGGCGACGGTGCGGCGCACCAGTTCGAGCCCCATGCCGCGCCCGAAGCCGGACGCGTCCCGTTTCGAGGACACGCCGCGCGTAAACACCCGCTCGGCCTCCTCCGCCGCCACGCCCGTCCCGTTGTCCGCGACCTCGCCGAAGTAGCGCCCGTCGTGTTCGGTGAGCGCGCAGCGCACCACGGTCGCCCCGGCCTCGCCCGCGTTGCGACACAGATTCGCCAGGACCAGCGTGACCTCCTCGTCCACCTCCGACTCGACCCGCAGCTCCGTTTCGAGCCGTGCGCCGTGCGCGCCCAACTCAGCGCGCAGCACGTCCACCGTGGCGCGGAGCAGCGGTTGATCCGGCAGCGACTCCTCCTCCTGACCGGTGGTCACGGGAGCGATCCCGTCGATGTAGGAGAGCGCCGTGCCCGTGTCCCCGTGGGCAACCAAGCCGTGGATCACGTGGAGGCGGGTGTGGAATTCGTGCGACTGCTCCCGCAGCGCGGCCGCGGTGCGGCGCAACTCCGCGGCGTCCCGCGCGGCCTCGTCGAGCCGGCGGAATCGCCGCTCCCAGAGCGCCGCGATCGCCGAGCTCGCCAGGGTGCCCGCGAGAAGCGCGCCGATCACCCACGGCACGAGTTCGCCGAACGCTCGCGCGTAGTCCTCGTCGATCCGGCTCTCCAGGATCCCGACCGACAACGCGCCGATCACCTCCCCGGACGCATCGCGCACCGGCACCTTCGCCCGGAGCGTCTGTCCGATCGTGCCGGTCTCGGTCCCCAGGAACGGCTCCCCGGCCAACACCGTGGAATTATCGGTCGAGAGCCGTTCGCCGCGCTCGGCGGGGGTCGGGTGAGTGATCCGGATCTGCTCCTCGTCCGAGATCACCACGTAGTCGACTCCGGCCGCGCGCTCGACCACCGTGGCCAGCGGCTGCAGGTCGCGGGTCGCCACGTGCCGATCCTCGTGCGCTCGCCCCAGCGCATCGCGCACCTGCGCGAGCTCGGCCAGGCTCGAGGCCACGTCGGAAACCCGATCCGCCGTCACCGCGCGGATGCTCCGCTCCTGCACCGCGAAGGCGATGCTCGCGGTGACCGCGACCGCCGTGCAGACAATCACGGTCGGCAGGAACAGCAGCGCGAGCCGCACACCGCGCGGTGTCGACACCCTCGTCATTCGTGAAGCCTCCTCATTGCCGTCACAGTCTAAGCGCCGGGGCGACACCTGGGCGGCGGGGCCGTGAGCATTAATGAGCGAATACCCGCGGGGACGCCCCGGCACCGCGTGCACGCTGACATGGTGGGGGCCTCACCACGGCGCCGTAGCGCCCTCACAAAGGAGTGATGCAGTGAACGCACCGCACACGGGGACACCCCTGTCCCCGGACCCGCACGCCTCAGATCCGCCCACGAATACAGTGCGGCCGACAGGTCGGACCCCCCGGCACCTCGCCGCGCGCCTGATCGGCGGCGCGGTCGCCGCCACCGTGATCGGTATCGCGTCATTCGGATCGATCAGCTCCGCGAACGCCGGGCAGGACATCCAGTCCTCCCTCACCGTGGTCGCCCCGGCCGCGGCCGGCGGCGGGTGGGACACCGTGGCGCGTGAAATGCAGCAGGCGCAGCGCGCGAACGGGCTGGCCGCGAACGTCCAGGTCGTCAACATGCCCGGGGCCGGGGGGACGATCGCGCTCGGCAACATGACCCGTTTGGAAGGGCGCGCAAACACGCTCCTCGTCGGCGGAACCGGCCTGCTCGCCGCCACGATCCAGTACGATTCGGCCACCACCCTCGACGACGTCACCCCGCTCGCCGTATTGTTCGAGGAATACGACGTGATCGTCGTCCCGGCGGATTCGCCCTACGAGACGCTCGATGACCTGGTGACCGCATGGCGGGACAACCCCGGCGCTGTGCCGTGGACCGGCGGCGGATCGTTCGATCAGCTCGTCGTGACCGATCTGGCGCTCGCCGCCGGCCTCGACCCGATCGACACGAACTACATCTCCTCCGACGGCGGGGGCGAGGCGGTTGCCGCGCTGCTCAACGGCACCGCGCAGGCCGCCGCGGGCGGCTACCCGGACAACATCGACCAGATCGAGTCCGGGCGGCTGCGCGCCCTCGCGCTCGTCGCCGAGGAACCCGTGCCGGGCATCGACATTCCCACCGCGCGCGAGCAGGGCTACGACATCACACTCGCCAACTGGCGCATGCTCGCCGCCCCCGCCGGGATCGACGACGAGGCGGTCACGGAACTCACCGGGCTGGTCGAAGACACGCTCGCGACCCCCGAGTGGCGCGCTGCGGTGGACCGCTACCACTGGAGCGAACAGGTGATTACGGGCCCAGCACTCGCCCCGTTCCTCGCGAACGAACACGCGAGAATCACCCGACTGTACGAGGAGATGGGCGCATGACACCGTCGAACAACCCCACCGCCATGTCCGCGGTCGTCGGCGAAGAGATCCTGCTGGAGTCCGGCCGGGGCCGCACCGCCGAACTCCTCAAGGGTCTCGTGATGCCCGTCGTGCTCGCCGCCTTCGCGACCTACCTGGTCGTGGGCATCGTGACGATGCGCGTGCCCGAGGGCACGGCGTTCCCCGGACCCCGGTTCTTCCCCGGGCTGATCGCGGCGGGCCTTGCCCTGTTCGCGATCCTGCTCGCGACTGCCGCGGTCCGCGCCGCGCTCCGCTCGGACCTCCGCAGCACCCGTACCGTCGGGGCGGGAGATGACGCGTTCGAATTGCTGGCTGCCGAACACGAGGCTGTGCACGCTGTCGGCGCGAGCCCGGCTGCGGGTGCGGGGGGTTCCGCGGGCGCGATCCCGGCCGCGGGGCGCGCCGCGGGTGCGGGAATCGGGGCGGATCCGGCCCCCGCGGTCGAGCCGGCCGATCCCGCGGCCGACGGCACCCCCGTGCCCGAGAAGTCGGTCGGCGTCGACTGGCGATCGCTCGCCTGGGTCGTGCTGCCATTCCTGGCATTTGCGTTCCTGCTGCCGGTGCTCGGTTGGATCATCGCCGCCGCGCTCCTGTTCGCCGCCGTCGCCCGAGCGTTCGGTCTGCGAAAGCCCCTGATGAGTCTCGTGGTGGGCCTCACCGTGAGCTCTGTCATCTACATCGCATTCGATATCGTCCTCGGGATGTCCCTCCCCTCGGGCGTGCTGGGTTGGGGGTTCTAACCATGGAAACACTGCAACTGCTGCTCGACGGCTTTGCCGGGGCGCTGAGCTGGCAGAACCTGCTTTGGGTGCTTGTCGGCTGTCTCCTCGGCACCGCCGTGGGGGTGCTCCCGGGCCTCGGCTCCTCAATGGCGGTGGCACTCCTGCTCCCCGTCACGTTCTCGCTTGAACCGACGGCAGCGTTCATCATGTTCGCCGGAGTGTATTTCGGCGGCCTGTTCGGCGACTCGACCATGGGCATCCTGATGAACACGCCGGGCCAGGCCTCGGCGATCGCCTCCACCTTTGAGGGACACAAGATGGCGCTGAACGGGCGGGCGGCGCAAGCTCTCGCGACCGCGGCGATCGGCGCGTTCGTGGGCGGCTTCATCGCCTCGATCGTGGTCGTGTTCCTCGCCCCCGCCCTCGCCGACTTTTCCACCCGCTTCGGTCCGGCGGAGTTCTTCGCGCTCGCCGTGTTCGCGTTCGCCGCGACCTCGACGGTCGTCACCGACAACCCGGTGAAAGGCCTCGCGGCGCTCTTCGTGGGCCTCGGTATCGCCGTGATCGGGATCGATGGGGTCTCCGGGGCACCGCGCTTCACGATGGACTCGCCGCACCTGTTCGACGGGATCTCGCTGGTCACCGTGACCGTCGCGGTGCTTGCGCTCGGCGAAGTCATCTACGTGGCGTGCCTGGAACGGCACGTCTCGAACCGTTCACTGATCCGGCCCAAGGGGCGGCCGTGGCTGTCCCGCGCGGAACTGCGCGAGGCGACCCCGGCCTGGCTGCGCGGCACCGCGATCGGCCTGCCGTTTGGCGTGATCCCGGCCGGCGGCTCCGAGATTCCCACCTTCCTGGCGTACGGCGTCGAGAAGCGGCTCGACGCTCGGCGGGCGCGCCCGCGCTTCGGCACCGGGGCGATCCGTGGCCTCGCGGCGCCCGAGGCGGCGGGCAACTCCACGACGGGCATGGCGATGGGAGCCCTGCTCGCGCTCGGCCTGCCGATCTCGGCGACCGCCGCGATCATGCTCGCCGCGTTCCGCCAGTACGGCCTGCAGCCCGGCCCGCTGCTGTTCGAGCGCGCCCCCGAACTCGTGTGGGCGCTGCTCGCCAGCTTCTTCATCGCGATGGTGGTGCTGCTGATCCTGAACCTCCCCTTCGCGATGCTCTGGGCCAAACTGCTGTTGATCCCGCGCCCCTATCTGTACGCGGGCATCACGGTGTTCTGCGCGTTCGGGATCTACGCGACCTCGGGCTCGGTGTTCGACCTGCTCATGCTGCTCGGGATCGGCGTGGTCGGCTTCCTGATGCGCGCCCTCGATTACCCGATCGCCCCCCTCATCATCGGGATGGTGCTCGGGCCGCTCGCGGAGACGAGCCTCCGCGACGCGGCGATGAGCGCCGACGGGGATTTCTCGGTGCTGGTGCAGGGGCCGATCGTGCTCGTGCTCTATGGGCTGCTCGTGCTCGTGCTCGGCTTCGCGATCCGGAGCCGGATCGTGGCCCGGCGGGCGACCCGGGCGGCGCGACAGGCCGAGGCGACGGGGAACGCCGATGCGGATGCGGCGGGAGCTGAGGCGGCGGATCCGGCGCGCCCATGAGCGCTCCCCGCGGGGTGCCCGGGCCGCGCGCCCGGGCGCCCTTGAGCGCGTCGGCGCGAGTGTGGTCCGGCGAACTGGCCGGCTCGCGCCACACTCGTGCGGACTCGGCCTCCGCGATCCCGCGCGCACGAGATCGACGGAGATTCACGCGCCGGGTGCCGGATCCGGCTCAGAATCTCCTGGGGTTTCGTGAATCTCCGTGGGTTTGGTGACTCGGGGCGGTGCAGAGCGGGGCCTGGCGCGTGGGGCATGGCGGGTTGCGCAGGTGGGGCCTGGCGCGTGGGGCATGGCGGCAGGGGTGTAGGGGCGCGGGGCGGTGGTGACGCTGCCCGGCCGCGTGCTGTGGGCGACGAACGCCTCGGAGATCTTTGAGTCGGGTGCCGGATCCGGCTCAGAATCTCCGTGGATTTCGTGAATCTCCGTGGGTTTCGTGAGCCCTGCGGGGAGCGTGCCAAGCCGGGGCGGATCCCGCAGTACGATTAATCTCATGGCACTGAACGACACGGACCGCACCTACCTCGACCTCGCCATCGAGCAGGCACAGCTTGGCTGGGACGAGGGCGGCGTGCCGATCGGCGCGGCGCTCGTGCACCACGGGCCCGACGGCGACCGCGTGCTCGCGGTGGGCCGCAACCGCCGCGTCCAGGACGGCAGCGTGATCCGGCACGGCGAAACCGACTGCCTGGAGCGCGCTGGCCGCCTCCCCGCAAGCGTCTACCGCGAGTGCACGCTCTACACGACGCTCTCCCCCTGCACCATGTGCGCGGGAACCGCGATCCTGTACGACATTCCCCGCATCGTCATCGGTGAGAACCAGAGCTTTGAGGCCTCCGAGGAGTGGCTTCGCAGCAAGGGGACCGAGCTCGTGGTCGCCGAAGACCCCACCTGCCTTGCGCTCATGCAGCGCATGATGGACGAGCGCCCCGAGGTGTGGGCCGAGGACATCGGCGTCGAAACCGACGAGCTGGGCACGGCTGCTGCGGGCATCGGGCCCCGCGCGTGAGCGCCGGATCCGACGCACCGACCCCCACTTCCGCCGCTGATGCGGCCGATCCCTCGACCGCCAGGCAGGCGGCAGGAGCCGGCGTGCCCGGGGCGTCCGGCGCTGCGCCCGCGGACGCCCCGGTGATCGACGCCGACTACCCGGTCACTCCCGTGCCCCGGCACGCCCGCAAGGGGTTCTTTTCCCTGATGGTCGTGCTGCTCGGCTTCACGGTGTTCACGCCAACCATGCTGGCGGGCGCATCGCTCGGCCAGGCATTCGGGCTGCGCGATCTGCTCGTGGTCATCGCGATCGGCTCCCTGGTGCTGGGGGCCTACGTCGCCGTGCTGGGGTGGATCGGTGCCCGCACGGGCCTCACCACCGTGGTCATGGCGCGCTACACGCTCGGCACCCGCGGCTCGAAGCTCGCCTCGATCCTGCTCGGCGGCACCCAGATCGGCTGGTACGGCGTGGTGGTCGGCACGATCGGCGAGCTCACGGCGCAGGCGTTCGAATGGAACGGCTTCGGCCCGCGCGCGATCGTCATGATCGTGGTGAGCGCACTCATGTGCGCCACCGCCGTCTACGGCTATCGGGGCATGTACTGGGTCTCGCTCATCTCGACCCCGCTGATCCTGATCCTCGCGTTCTGGGTGATGTTCCGCTCGCTCGAAGAGGTCGGCGGCTGGGCCGGCCTCGCCGCGATCGAGCCCGCCGGAGAGATGACGCTCGCCGTGGCCGTCACCACGGTCGTCGGCACCTTCGTGTCCGCGGGGACGCAGGCCCCCAACTGGACCCGCTTCGGGCGCAGCGGTAAGCAGGCCGTGATCGCGTGTGTGGTGGGGTTCCTGATCGGCAACGGCCTGATGATCTTCTTCGGTGCGATCGGGGCAATCACCTTCGGCGAGGGCGACTTCGTGCTCGTGCTCTTCCAGCTCGGGCTCATCGGCTGGGGGCTCTTCCTGCTGTTCGGCAACCTCTGGAAGTCGAACGCCGACGCGGCCTACTCCTTCGGGGTGGCCGGGGCCGAGCTGTTCGAGCGGCCCAGCAAGACGCCGTTCGTGATCGCCGGATCCATCATCGGCACGGTGCTCGCGCTGCTCGGCGTGGGGGATCACCTGCCGCAGTACCTCGGCCTGCTGGGCACGTTCATCCCGCCGCTCGGCGGCGTCATCATCGGCGACTACCTCGCGCGCTGGCGGCGCACCCAGATGCCCGTCGGGGAAACGCTGCCGCGCTTCAACTGGGTCAACCTGGGCGTGTACGTGGTCTCGTGCGGGATCGCGTGGGGTGCCGGGCAGCTCGGCATCGGGATTCCGCCCGTGATCGGGATCATCGCCGCGCTCGTGCTGACCTTGATGCTGACCCGGCTGACGCCCCGCCGCGCCGCCGCGTAGCTGGGCCGGGTGGCCGGGTGGCCGGGTGGACTTTGTGTGCCAGGCGGGCTTGGTGTGCCGGGAGTACCCGGACCCCCTTACCCCTGCAGCGCGTCGAGCAGCGCGTCGACGTCCGCCTCGGTGGTGTCGAACGCGCACATGAGGCGGTACATGTCGGGGGCGGCGGGCCAGGGACCGAACGCGAACTCGGCCTGCGCGCGTGCGGCGACCTCGCGTGGCATGGTCACGAACACGGCGTTGGACTCGACCGGCTGGGCGATCGCGACCCCGGGCACCGCGAGCTCCGCGATGCCCTTCGCCAGCCGGGCAGCCAGCGCGTTGGTGTGGGCGGCAGAGCGCTCCCACAAGCCGCCCTCGTAGAGCGCGAGCAGCTGGGCGGAGACGAAGCGCATTTTCGATGCGAGCTGGAGGTTGATCTTGCGGAGGTAGGGCATGCCCTGCACCGCTCCCGGCCGCAACGCGATCACGGCCTCGGCTCCGAGGAGCCCGTTCTTCGTGCCGCCGAGGCTGAGCAGGTCGGCCCCGGCCTCCGTGGTGAGCGCGGCGAGCGACACCCCGAGGTGCGCCGCAGCGTTCCCCAGGCGGGAGCCGTCGACGTGCAGCACCATGCCGCGCTCGTGCGCGAAGTCGGCGAGCGCCCGGATCTCGTCGGGGGTGTAGCAGGTGCCGAGCTCGGTGACCTGCGAGATGGACAGCGCGAGCGGCTGCGCCCGATGCTCGTTGCCGAAGCCCCAGGCCTCGCGCGCGGCGAGCTCGGGCGTGAGCTTGCCGTCCGGCGTATCGACGGTCAGCATCTTCAGGCCGCCGGTCTTCTCCGGGGCCCCGGCCTCGTCCATGTTGATGTGCGCGGTGCGGGCGCACACCACCGCGCCCCAGCGGGGGAGCGCGGCCTGGAGCGCGAGCACGTTTGCCCCTGTGCCGTTGAGCACGGGGAAGGCCTCGGCGTCGGGGCCGAACAGGTCTCGGGCGACCTCCGCGAAGCGCGCGGTCCACGGATCGCCGCCGTAGGCGGGCACGTGCCCGGTGTTCGCGGCGGTGAGCGCCGCGAGCACCTCGGGGTGCACCCCCGCCCAGTTGTCCGACGCGAAGGACCGCGAGGTGGGGGCGACCACGGAGGGGGGCGCGGGTGCGTCGATGTGGGGTGCGGCGGAGGCCGGTGCGTCGGTGCGGTTCACGTATCCAGCCTACGCCCGTGCCCCGGGGGCATCCCAAGTCGGCCCTTGTGCCGCCACCCATCCACCAACCGGTGGAGGGGAAGATCCGCCGCCCCACCGCTGCCGCCGCGCGGCCCGAAGCGCGAGGCTGGAGGCATGATGCAGACAGGAGCTGTGATCCCCATCGACGTGCGGGGTCTGCGGAAGAGCTACGGCGGCCGTGAGGTGTTGCGAGGCGTGGATCTGGCGGTCGCCCCGGGGGAGACCTACGCGCTGCTCGGGCCGAACGGCGCGGGCAAGAGCACCGCGATCGAGATCTTGGAGGGCGTGCGGCGGCCGGACCACGGCGAGGTGCGCGTGCTCGGGGTCGATCCGCTGACCGCGCCCCGCGCGTGGAGGGCGAACGTGGGGGTCGTGGCGCAGGGCACCGGAGACTTCGGGCCGTACACGGTGCGGGAGCTCGTGACCCACTTCGCAGCGCTGTACGCACACCCTCGCACGGCCGCCGAGGTGTTGGAACTGGTGGGCCTTCGTGAGCAGGCGGGAACGCGGGCGGCGAAGCTGTCGGGCGGGCAGCAACGCCGACTCGACGTGGCGCTCGGGATCGTGGGGCGGCCCAGCCTGCTCTTCCTCGACGAGCCGACCACGGGCTTCGACCCCGCCGCGCGGCGCCAGTTCTGGGACATGCTCGAAACGTTGACCGGGGAGGGCACCGCGATCCTACTCACCACCCATTATCTGGATGAGGCCGCGAGACTCGCCGACCGCGTGGGCGTGCTGTCCGGGGGCACGATCGTGGCCGAGGCGCCGCCCGCCGAGCTCGGCGGGCCGGACGCTCGCATGCCCGTGGTGACCTGGCGGGATCCCGATGGCTCGCCCCGCGAGGAGCGCACCGATGCTCCGACCGCGCTCGTCGCGCGGCTCCGGGATGCGGCGCTCGCCGCAGGCGATCCCACGGGGGAGCCCGCGGAGCTTGAGGTGCGCCGCCCCGGACTCGAGGACGTGTACCTCGCGCTGATCCACCAGCACAGCGCTGGAGAGGCCGCCCCGGGCGACGCCGGATCCGACGAACGCTCCGCACCCGAATTGAAGGAGGACGCCCGATGACGAGCCCCGCCCCCACGGCTGCGCCGACCGCCCGAGCAGCCGCGACGACCCCGGCCGCCCCGGGCGTTCTCACTGCCGGCATCCGCGCGATCGGCCTAGAACTTCGGGCCTACTTTCGCGTACCCGACGTGGTGTTTTTCACCTTCCTGTTCCCGGTGCTGATGCTGGGGATCTTCGCCTCAGCGTTCCAATCGATGGGGGACGTGGGCGAGCTGCCTGACGGCACCGGCGGAGTCTCCTTCGCCGCGTACTACCTGCCCGGCCTCCTGGCTGCGGGGATCATGCTCTCCGGGGTGCAGAACCCGGCGATCGACATCGTGCGCGAGCGGCACGAGGGGTGGCTGCGACGCCTCGGGGCTACCCCGCTCTCCCCGGTGAGCTACTTCATCGGAAAGGCCGGGGTCACTGTCGTCACCGCGCTGCTGCAGGCGGCGCTGCTGCTCGGAGTCGCCGTTGTAGCGTTCGGGGTGGAGCTGCCCACGGATCCGGCGCTGTGGCTGCGCTTTGCCTGGCTGTTTGCGCTGGGCATGGGCACGATGACGCTGCTTGGGATCGCACTGTCCGCGCTGCCCCGATCATCGCGGAGCGCTTCCGCGGTGGTGATCCCGATCGTGCTCGTGCTGCAGTTCATCTCCGGCGTGTACCTGCAATTCTCTCTGCTTCCCGATTGGCTGCAGAACATCGCCTCAGTGTTCCCGCTGAAGTGGCTCGCGCAGGGCATGCGTAGTGTGTTCCTCCCGGAACACTTCGCCGCCGCGGAGACCGGGGAAAGCTGGGGGCTTGGGCTCGTGGCGCTGAACCTCGCGGTGTGGCTGGTGGTGGGACTCGTCGTCGCTCGGTTCACGTTCCGGTGGCAGCGACGGTCCTAGCGCCGCCCGATCCGGTGGCGCACCGGCACCGCACCAGCACCGGAACCGCACCGCACCGCACCGGTACCGCCCCGCGCCGGCACTGGCCCGCGCCCTCCCCGAGGGAAATTATCGAAACCGAGTCGAACTCTGCGGAAAATCGCTCGGGTGAGATAAAACGCGTAGGGGGAGCGTGTGGACGGGATCCCGGCCCGCGCCCCGGCGTTCGTGAGAGAGTGACACCATGAGTGAGAGCCAGCCCGCGCGCACCCGACCGCTGCGGTGGTGGGACCTTGCCGCAAGCGGGGTCCTGCTGGTGCTGCTCGTGCCCGGCGGAGTGGGCCTGTTCAGTGCGCGGAGCGAGGGCGGCGACGCGGCGTGGGAACAGCTCCCTGAGCTCGGGATGCTCGGCGGCTTCGTGGTGCTCTACCTGGTGCTGGCACGCCCGGCTATGCGCAGGGTGGAAGCGCAAGAGCCGCCGCTTGGCCGTGACGTGGTGGGACTGATCTTGATCGTCGTCATCGCGGGCGGAGCTGCTGCAGTGAGCCCGAGCTTCGCGACCGTGCAGGTGATCATCTACCCGATGATCTGGACGATCACCGGGGATTGGGAACGTGGAACGGTGATCGCGGTGCTGGTGAGCGCGGCGCTCGCCGTCGCCATCGGAGCCGGGTCGTTCTTCTCCTTGCAGCGCTTGGGTGCTGGAAATCCAGGGTGGACCGCCGCCACCGTTGCCGTCTGCTCCTTTGTGTTCGCGGTGTTCCTCGGCATGTGGCTCACGCGAGTCCACACCCAGAGCGAAGCGCACCGCGCTCTCGCGGAGCAGCTGCGTGCCTCGCAGGCCGAGGTTGCCGAGCTGTCGGCGGCGAGCGGGGCGGCGGCGGAGCGGGAACGGATGTCCCGCGAACTGCACGACACGCTCACACAAACGCTGACGGGGCTCGTGATGCTGAGCGAGCAGGCCGAGCGCGCCCTGAGATCCGGTGAGACCGAGCGGGCGCTGGATCGCACGGCGCGGGTGGGGGCCGCCGCCCGGGAGGCGGTGAGCGAGGCGCGTGCGCTCGTCGCCACCACCCAACCGCTCGGGGACGGCGAATTGAACGCCGCGCTCGAACGGGTCGCGGCCCGGCTTCGCGCCGACGCCGGGCTTGAGGTCACCTGCCGACTCGCACCGCTCGCGCTGTCCCGGGAGCAGGAGGTGATGCTGCTGCGCGCCGCCCAAGAGGGACTCGCGAACGCGCGGCGGCACGCCCACGCGACGCGGGTGGAGTTGAGCCTCGCCGAGGCGGGGCCGGATCGAGTGGAACTCCGGGTCACGGACAACGGGGTCGGGCCGGGGCCGGTGGACACCACCGGCCGAGTATCGGCACCGGGCGGTTTCGGGCTGAGCGGGCTGACGGATCGGGCGCGGGCACTCGGCGGGGAGGTCACGTTCGGGGCGCGGCCGGGTGGCGGGGCCGAGCTGGTGGTGTCGCTCGCGTTGCCCGGGGTGGCCGCGGGGGCGCATCGGACGCCAGAGCGGACGTCCCCATGAGTCGTGTGTTCGTGATCGACGATCACCCCATCGTGCGGGCCGGGATCGTGGGGCTCCTGGAGACCGAGGACGGCATCACGGTTGCGGGGGAGTTCGCGTCCGCGGAGGAGGCGCTCGCGCAGGTGGCCGAGCTGCGGCCCGACGTGGTGCTGATGGATCTGCGCATGCCGGGGCTCGGTGGGGTGGCGGCGACGCGGCGGATCGCGCGCGGCGAGTTCCCCGGGGCAGCGGACCGCGTGGCCCGGCCGCGGGTGCTCGTGTTCACCACCTACGAGGACGACGACCAGATCCTCACCGCCATTGAGGCGGGGGCGAGCGGGTACTTGGTGAAAGCCGCGCCCGCCGCGGAGCTCATCGCCGGAGTGCGGGCGGTCGCGGCCGGGCAGACGGTGCTCGCTCCCTCGATCGCGGCGCAGCTGGTTGCGCGCGTGCGCGAACCGGTGGCGGCACCGCGGCTCACACCGCGGGAGACCGAGATCCTCGGCCTCGTCGCGCAGGGCCTCAGCAACCCCGCGATCGCGGCGCGCTTGGTGATCGGGGAGTCGACCGTGAAGACGCACCTGCTGCACGCCTTCGAGAAGCTCGAGGTCTCGGACCGCACCCACGCGGTCACCCGCGCGATGGAGCGGGGGATCCTCCCCGGAACTTCACACTGAGAACGCAATCTGGCGCCTTTTGCCGACAAGATAAGGTGCCAAATTGCGTTCTCGACGGGGTGATGAGGTGGGAAGAGTAGCGCGCGGGAAGAAGGCCGAGAAAAAGAACAGGGCAGAAAAATACCGAGCGGGCCAGGGCTACCCACCGCAACACCTGGCCCGCTCGGAGCGTGTGCTCCCCTGAGGGGAGTCGGGCGTTAGTGCCCGTGGATCATGCCGCGCCGGATCAGCTGGCCGCGCGGGGTCTCGCCGTCGAGCGTCATGCCGCGCAGGATCGTGCGGCGCACGACCCCGGCGAGCGGGCGGCCCGCGTACGGCGTGATCGGGTTCTTGTGGTGGAGCCGGTCGACCTGCACCACGAACGCGTCGTTCTCCGCGAAGATTGCAAAGTCCGCGTCGTTGCCGGGGGCGATCATGCCCTTCCCGGTGAGGCCCACGTTGGCGGCGGGCTTCGTCGACATCCAGGCCACGACCTGCTCGATCGAGATCCCGCGGCGGCGCGCCTCGGTCCAGACGACGGGGAGCTCGAGCTGCAGCGAGGACACCCCGCCCCAGGCGACCGCGAAGTCGCCGTTCTCGGGATCCTTCAACTCCATCGTGGACGGCGAGTGATCCGACGCGATGTAGTCGATCGTGCCGTCGAGGAGGCCCTCCCACAGCAGTTCGCGGTTGTGGGCCTCGCGGATCGGCGGGCAGCACTTGTACTCGGTCGCCCCGGCCGGGATCTCCTCGGAGGTGAGCGTGAGGTAGTGCGGGCAGGTCTCCACGGTGAGCCGCACGCCGTCGCGCTTTGCGGAGCGGATCATGGGCAGCGCGTCCGAGGAGGACAGGTGCAGGATGTGCGCGCGGGCCCCGGTCCAGCGCGCGCGCTCGATCACCTCGGAGATGGCGAGGTTCTCGGCCCCGCGGGGGCGGGAGTGCAGGAAGCGGTCGTAGACGTCGCCCTCGGGCGAGGGGGCGCGGTCGATGGCGCGGGAGTCCTCGGCGTGCACGATGAGCATGGCGTCGTAGGTGATGAGCTCGCGCATCGCGGCTTCCATCTGGTCCGCGTCGAGCGGCGGGAACTCGTCGACGCCCGAGTGCAGCAGGAAGCACTTGAAGCCGAACACGCCGGCGTCGTGCAGGCCGCGCAGATCGGGGATGTTCCCGGGGATCGCGCCGCCCCAGAAGCCCACGTCGACGTGGGCCTGCGGGAGCGCGACCTCGCGCTTCGCCTCAAGGCCGGCGACGTTCACGGTCGGGGGAATGCTGTTGAGGGGCATGTCGAGGATCGTGGTGACCCCGCCGGCCGCGGCGGCCTTCGTGGCGGAGGCAAAACCCTCCCAGTCGGTGCGGCCCGGCTCGTTGACGTGGACGTGCGTGTCCACGAGGCCCGGGAGGAGCGTCTCGTCGTCGGCGAGCTCGATCACCTCGTCGCCCTCGAGGTGGTTGCCGAGCGGTTCGAGCGCGATGATCTTGCCGTCTTGGACCCCGACTTCCCGGGGGCGTACCCCGGAGGTTGTCATCACGCGCTCGCCTCGGATCACGAGGTCGTAGTGGGGCGCGGTGCGGTCTTCGGTCACGGGGTACTCCAGTTCTTTCGGGTTGTTTCGTGGGGCGCAGGTGAACTCGGCCCCGGGGCGACAGCGATGTCGGTGAGGTCAGTGCGGGCGCGGTGTCGCGAGGTGCGTCCGCGCAATCTCGCTCCCGATACGTTCAAGATACTCTGCGGCGTCGCGCATGCTGGCGGCCGCATCGGGGGCGTAGTCTGCGACGGCGTAGCAAGCGGAGAACCCCGCCTCCCGCCACTCCGTCTCGCTCAGGGTGGTGCGCCCGCACACGGCGATCACGGGCAGCCGGTGAGCTGCGGCGGCGCGGGCCACCCCGACCGGGGTTTTCCCGGCGAGGCTCTGATGGTCGAGTGATCCCTCGCCCGTGATGACCAGCTCGGCTTGCGGGATCGCCTGGTCGAGTCCGGTCAGGGCGATGACCACGTCCGTGCCCGGTCGCTGTTCCGCCGTGAGCACCGCGAGCGCGGCGTAGCCGACGCCCCCCGCGGCTCCGGCACCCGGGGCGGCGGCGAAGCGCGCACTGCCCGGCAGCACCTCATCGAGTCGGGACACGAGCGTCTCGAGCCCGGCCTCCAGGGTGGCCACGTCCGCGGGGGAGGCACCCTTCTGCGGCCCAAACACGGCCGCGGCCCCGTGCTCACCGAGGAGTTCGTGCGAGACGTCGTTGGCGACCACGAACGCGGTGTCCGCGAGCCGGGGATCGAGGCCGGAGAGGTCGACGCGCGCGAGCTCCGTGAGCGGCCCGCCACCCGGGGCGAGCGGCGTGCCGTCGGCGCGCGTGAAGCGCGCCCCCAGCGCCTGGAGCATTCCGGCACCGCCGTCGGTGGACGCGCTGCCACCGATCGCGAGCGAGATGCGGCGCGCGCCGAGATCGAGCGCCGCGAGGATGCACTCGCCGGTTCCCTGCGAGGAAGCGGCGAGTGCATCACGGCGGGCCTCGGGAACCAGCGCAAGCCCGGAGGCCAGCGCCATTTCCACAACGGCCTCGTCCTCACGCACGCCGATGTGCGCGATGACAGGGTCCCCCAGCGGGCCGCTCACAGGAACGGCGTGCGCGGTGAACCCGCCCTCGACGGCGGCATCGAGGGTCCCCTCGCCGCCGTCCGCCATGGGCACCGCCACCACCGCGACGGCATCGTTCACGGTCGCGACGCCGCGGGCGATGGCCTCGCAGACCTCCGCGGCGGTCAGAGAACCTTTGAACTTGTCGGGGGCGATGACGATGCGCATGGCTGATCCTAACGCGCGGCTTCGGCGGGCTGCTTGAGCGGAATCGTGGCGGTCGGTGCGTCCTCAGGGCCCTCGGCGAGGTCCTCGAACTCGTTGATCGCGTCGATTCCGGCGCCGCTCATGGCGATGTTCGTGATGCGCTCGAGAATCACCTCGACGACGACGGGGACCTGGAACTCCTGCATCAGGTCCTTCGCCCGCTGCAGGGACAGCGCGAGATCGTCGGCCTCCCGCACCCGGATCGCCTTGCAGCCGAGACCCTCGGCGACCTTGACGTGGTCCACGCCGTAGCCCTCGGTTTCGGGGCTATTGATGTTGTCGAAGGCGAGCGAGACGTGGTAATCCATCTCGAAACCGCGCTGCGCCTGGCGGATCAGGCCGAGGTAGGAGTTGTTCACCACGATGTGGATGTACGGCAGCTTGAACTGCGCGCCCACCGCGAGCTCCTCGATCATGAACTGGAAGTCGTAGTCGCCGGAGAGCGCGACCACCGGCGTCTTCGGGTCGGCGGCGACGACGCCGAGCGCCGCGGGCAGCGTCCAGCCGAGCGGGCCGGCCTGGCCGCAGTTGATCCAGTGCCGCGGCTTGTACACGTGCAGCATCTGCGCGCCCGCGATCTGGGAGAGGCCGATCGTGGTGACGTAGCGCGTATCGCGGCTGAAGGCCCGGTTCATCTCCTGGTAGACGCGCTGCGGCTTGATCGGGACGTTGTCGAAGTTCGTCTTGCGCTGCAGCGAGCCCTTCCGCTCCTGCGTCTCTGCGACCCACGCGGAGCGGTCCGGGAGCGTGCCCTGCGCCTTGCGCTCGGTCGCCGTCGCGAGGAGGCCGGCGATCGCGGCACCGGCGTCGGACACGATGCCGAGATCCGGCGCGAACACGCGGCCGATCTGGGTCGGCTCGATGTCGATGTGGACGAACTTGCGGCCCTTCGTGTACACGTCGAGCGTGCCGGTGTGGCGGTTGGCCCAGCGGTTGCCGAGGCCGATCACGAGGTCGCTCGCGAGGAGGTTCTCGTTGCCGTAGCGGTGCTGCGTCTGCAGCCCCACCATGCCGGCCATCAGCTCGTGGTCGTCGGGGATCGTGCCCCAGCCCATGAGCGTCGGGATGACGGGGACGTTCAGCGTCTCGGCGAGCGCGACGAAGTCTTCCGCGGCGTCCGCGTTGATGATGCCGCCGCCCGCAACGATCACGGGGCGCTCGGCGGCGTCGAGCAGCGCGAACACGCTGTCGATCTGGGCCTGGCTCGCGGTGGGCTTGGCGATCGGGAGCGGCTCGTAGAGGTCGATGTCGAACTCGATCTGGGTCTGCTGCACGTCGATCGGGAGGTCGATCAGGACGGGGCCCGGGCGGCCGGAACGCATCAGGTAGAACGCCTGCTGGAAGACGCCGGGGACCTGGCCGGCCTCGAGCACGGTCTTTGCCATCTTCGTGACCGGCTTCGCGATCGATGCGATATCGACGGCCTGGAAGTCTTCCTTGTCGAGCTTGGCGACGGGCGCCTGGCCGGTGATGCAGAGGATCGGGATGGAGTCGGCCGCGGCCGAGTAGAGGCCCGTGATCATGTCGGTGCCCGCGGGGCCCGAGGTGCCGATGCAGATGCCGATGTTGCCGGGCTCGGCGCGCGTGTAGCCCTCGGCCATGTGCGAGGCCCCCTCCACGTGGCGGGCGAGGACGTGCGAGATGCCGCCGTGCGCGCGCATCGCGGAGTAGAACGGGTTGATGGCGGCACCGGGCAAGCCGAATGCTTGGGTGGCGCCTTCCTTTTCGAGAATCAGAACTGCCGCGTCGACGGCGCGCATGAGAGCCATGGTGGTCCCTTCGTTGGGAAGATGAGGAGGGTCGGGTGTGCGCCTGCGTGGCGCGCGAGAGAAGTGCCGGAGCCGGTGCGCGGACTTGTGTGAGTAAGAACCCCGCGTAGCGTGGGGGCGCACCGGTTCCGGAGTTGAGGGCGGCGGGTTACTTGCCGGAGAGCTCGGTGGTGAGCTTGAAGAGTCCGGAGTGGTCGAGGCCGCCGTCGCCGCGGGCGACGAGTGCGGACACGAGCTGTGCCACGGCCGCGCCGAGCGGCACGACCACGCCGGCCTCGCGTGCGGCGGAGGTGACGATCCCGAGGTCCTTGTTGTGCAGGGCCAGTCGGAACCCGGGGTCGAAGTTGCGGTCCAGCATCTTCTGGCCCTTCTGATCGAGCACCTTCGAGCCGGCGAGGCCGCCGCCGAGCACGGTGAGTGCTGCCGCGGTGTCGACGCCGTAGGCCTCGAGGAAGGTGATCGCCTCACCCAGCGCCTGGATGTTGACGGCAACGATGAGCTGGTTGGCGGCCTTGACGGTCTGCCCGGCACCCGAGGGGCCGACGTGCACGATCGTCTTCCCGACGGCGTCGAAGACCGGACCGGCCTCGGCGAAGTCGGCGGCGTCGCCGCCGACCATGATGGAGAGCACCCCGTCGATCGCGCCGGGCTCGCCGCCGGAGACGGGGGCGTCGAGCGGGCGCAGGCCCGCGGCGCGCGCGTCCTCGGCGAGGCGGGCCGCGACGTCGGGGCGGATCGAGGAGAAGTCGATCCACAGGGCACCCGGCTTCACGTTCTGGAAGACCCCGTCGTCTCCGGTGACGACGGCCTCGACGTCCGGGGAGTCCGGGACCATGGTGATGACGATCTCGGCGTTCTCGACCGCGTCGGCGACCGTGGCGGCGCCGGTGCCGCCGGCAGCGACGAGCTGCTCAACCTTCTGCTTCGAGCGGTTGAACCCGGTGACGTGGTGGCCGGCGGCGACAAGGTTCTTGGCCATGGGAAGTCCCATGATTCCGAGGCCGATGAATGCGATGTTCGACATGGAAGTCCTTTCTGTGGGCTGCAGCGCTGTGCGTGCAGTGATGCGGTGCGGCGGAGCGGGGCTCAGCCGAAGGTGGACAGCCAGGCGAACGGGTCGTCCTGGGAGGCCTTGTACTCGAGTCCGATGTGGCCGGCGTAGCCGAGCTCCTGGCTGCGGGCGATCCACTGCGCGAGCGGCAGCTCGCCGGTGCCCGGCTCGTTGCGCCCGGGGCTGTCGGCGATCTGGATGTGGCCGAAGTCTGCCGCGTGGGCCTCGATGACGGCGGCGACGTCGTCGCCGTTGACGGCGAGGTGGTAGAAGTCGGCGAGCAGCTTGATGTTGCTCTGGCCGGCCCGCGCGATCACGTCGAGCGCGTCCTGGGCGGTCTTCAGCGGGTACGCCGGGGTGCCCGAGACCGGCTCCAGCAGCACGGTGCCGCCGATCTTCGCGACGCCCTCGGCCGCGGCGACGAGGTTCTTGAGCCCGAGCTCGTCCTGCGCCTCGGGGGTGAAGTCGTCGAGGCGGTTGCCGTAGAGGGCGTTGAAGGCGCGGGTGCCGAGGCGCTCGCCGATGCCGACGACGACGTCGATGTTGTCCTTGAACTCGCCGCAGCGACCCTTCCAGGACACGAGGCCGCGGTCGCCGGCGGGCATGTCACCCGCGAAGAAGTTCAGGCCGGTGAGCTGAACGCCGGCGTCCTCGATGGCGCGGACGAAGCGGTCGACCTCGGCGTCGGCGGGGACGGCCTCGGCGAACGGCCACCAGAACTCGACCGCGTCGAAGCCCGCGGCCTTGGCGGCGGCCGGGCGCTCGAGCAGGGGGAGATCCGTCAGCAGGATCGAGGCGTTGACGGTGTACGGCATTGGACAACCTCAGCTTTCGAAGCGTTCGTGAGAAATTTCACTTTGCGGAAAAGTAATTCTGGTGTGTGAAATTAGAGTAGGCATTTCGGGGGTGGCTGTCAACCCGGGAAACCGGGGTGTCGTCCGGGGACGACGAAGGGCCGTGCCAGCGGTGACGCTGACACGGCCCTGTTCCGAAAATTACAGTGTGATCTGGCGATTCACATCCTTGTAGAGCAGGTACCGGAACTTCCCGGGACCGCCCGCGTAGCAGGCCTGCGGGCAGAACGCGCGCAGCGAGAAGTAGTCTCCGGCCTGGAGTTCCACCCAGTCGTCGTTCAAGCGGTACACGGCGTTGCCCTCGAGCACGTAGATGCCGTGCTCCATCACGTGGGTTTCGAGGAACGGGATCTTCGCACCCGGCTCAAAGGTCACGACGGTGACGTGGAAGTCGTAGGCGAGATCCTCGGGGTCGAAGAACCGCGTGGTCGCCCACTTCCCGTCGGTATCCGGCATGGCACCGGGCACGATGTCCTGCTCCTGGCCGACGAGCGGCTTCGGGGTGAGGCCCGCCACCGGCTCGGCACGCTTGCGGAACCAGTGGAACTGGCCCGCAACCTCGCCCGTGTTGCGCAGCGCCCACGGGGTGCCCGCGGGAATGAACGCGTAGCCGCCTCCGGTGAGCTGGTGCGTGGCCCCGTCGAGGGTGAGGGTGAACGTGCCGTCGAGCACGAAAATGAATCCCGCGACCTCGGCCTGAGGCTCGGGGTGGTCGGATCCGCCGCCCGGGGCAACCTCGAGGATGGCCTGCGCGAAGGTGGTCGCGCCGCCCGCGACGGGCCGGTTCAGGATCCACGCCCGAGTCTGCTCCCACTCGGGGTAGAAGCTCGTGACGATGTCTCGCATCACGGAGCCCGGGATCACGGTGTACGCGTTCTTCACGATCGCGGCCGAGCCCAGCGAATCACTCTGCGGGGGCATGCCGGCGGCGACGGTGGCGTAGCTGGGTGTGGTCATGCGTTCTCTTCTTTCTGAGGCGCGTCTGCGCGCCGTCTCATCGGGACTGTCGGGTGGGGTACGCGATCGCGAGCAGCTCCTGCTCCGTGATACCCACGCGCTCGTCGAGCTCCGCGGGGCTGACCGCGCCGGCCTGGAGGCCGCGCGCGAGGAACGCCGCGAGCGGCCGCGCGGTCGCGGGCTCGTCGAGGAAGCCGTCGGTGTTCTGCTGTACATAGTTCCGGAGGCGGGTCGCGATCTGGTCGACGCCGGTGCGGAAGAACGTGTAGGTCGCGACGAAGCGGCTCGGCAGGTGCGCGGTGTGCAGGTCCCACCCCTGATAGTAGGCGCGCTCGAGCGAGCGCCGCACGAGCCGCGCGTGGAGCTGCCAGGTGGCCTCCAGCAGCGCGGGATCGTTGCTGGTCGGGACGACGTTCGTGGAGCCGTCCGAGAGTCGCACGCCGGTGCCCGCAACGGCGACCTGCATGACCTCCTTCGCGAAGTCCGCGGCCGGGTGCTCCATGGACTGGAACGCCGCCGACACCCCCACGGACGCGGAGTAGTCGTACGTGCCGTAGTGCAGGCCCGTAATGCGCCCGTCCCCGGCGTGCAGCAGCTGGGCCACCGGGATCGTTCCGTCCTGCGCGATGATCACCTGGGGCGTCTCGATCTGGACCTCGAAGGTGAGCCGGCCCGGGGCGAGATCGAGCGCGGTCTCGAGCTGGGCAAGGAGCGCGACCATCACCTCGACCTGCGCCACCGTCGTGACCTTCGGGAGGGTCAGGATGAGGCCCTCGGGGAGCGCCCCGTTCGTTTCACGCACGAGCGTGGTGACAAACAGGTCGAGTGTGCGGATCCCGCGCTCCCGCGTGTCGGCCTCGAAGCACTTGAACCGAATCCCGACGAACGGCGGCGCGGTGCCCGCGGCGATGTCCTGCGCGAGCTCGGTGGCCGCCGCGACGACCGCCGCGTCCTCAGCGTCATCGCCCTGATCCCCGAAGCCGTCTTCGAAGTCGATGCGGAGATCCTCGATGGCCTCCGTCGCGAGCTTCGCGCTCACGCGCTCCGCGATGATCTCGCGCTCCGCCTCCGGGACCTCGAGCGCGGCGACGAGGCGCTCGATCCCCCCGAACGCGGTGACCGCCGCCTGGGCGTCCGCGCCCCACTGCTGGGCGAGCCCGGCGCGATACTTCTGGCCGGGGACGTAGACGGTGTGCACGGGCTGGCGAGCGCCGGTGTCACCCGGGTAACTGTGCGCCAGCAGCGCGTCGGTGTCCGCGAGCGCCGTGGCCGCCGTCGCGAGCTGAGCGTCGGAGAGTGTCGATCGAAGTTCGGTGGTCATGCATCCTCACTCTGGGTTAGGAGATCGTAGGCGGGCAGGGTCAAGAAGTCCGTGTACTCGGGGCTGAGCACAATATCCCGGATCAGATCGCCCGCGGGTGCGTAGTAGCGTTCGAAGAAGTCGGCGGGAACCTCGCCGCGGAGCTGCTCGAGTTCCTCCGCGAGCACCTCGGTGACGAGGGCCTCGGTGACGGTCTCGCCGGTCTCCAGCACGGTCCCATTGCGGAGCTGCTGCCACACCTGGGAGCGGGAGATCTCGGCGGTGGCCGCATCCTCCATCAAGCCGTGGATCTGCACCGCCCCGTTGCCGCTCAGCCACACCGCGACGTAGGCGACCGAGACGTAGAGGTTCGTGCGCAAGCCCTCCAGCGTCGCCGTGCCGGTGAGCGAGGCGATGTCCAGCAGCTCGGCCGCCGACACGGACACGTCCGGCCGCTGACGGTCGATCTGGTTGGGGCGATCTCCGAGCACCCCGTCGAACACCTCCTGGCAGACCGCCACGAGGTCCGGGTGCGCGACCCAGGAGCCGTCGAAGCCGTCGTTCGCCTCGCGGGTCTTGTCGTCGCGCACCTTCTGGAGCGCGACGCGTGCGGCCTCGGGATCGTGGCGGCTCGGGACGATCGCGGCCATGCCGCCCATCGCGAAGGCACCGCGCTGGTGGCAGGTCTGCACGAGCAGCTCCGTGTAGGCCCGCATGAATGGCGCCGTCATCGACACCTGCGCGCGGTTCGGGAGCTCGAACGCGGTGCCGGCATCCCGGAAGTTCTTGATGATGCTGAAGAGGTAATCCCAGCGCCCCGCGTTCAATCCCACCGCGTGCTCGCCGAGCTCGTACAGCATCTCGTGCATCTCGAAGGCCGCCGTGATGGTCTCGATCAGCATGGTGGCGCGCACGGTGCCCGGGGCGATGCCGAGCTGGCGCTCCGCGAAGCTGAACACCTCGTGCCACAGGCGGGCCTCCCGGTGATTCTCCATCTTCGGAAGATAGTAGTACGGCCCGCGACCTGCCCGGGAGAGCGGCGCCGCGGTGTGGAAGAAGTGCAGGCCGAAGTCGACGAGGGCGCCGACGGCGGGCTTCCCGTTCACGGTGACATGCACCTCGGGGAGGTGCCAGCCCCGGGGCCGCGCGACGACGAGGGCGAGCGGGGCGTCCTCGCGGAGCCGGTACTCCTTCCCCTCCGGGGAGGTGTACCTGAGCGTGCCGTGCGCGGCGTCGGTGAGGTTCGTGATCGCGTCGATCACGTTGTGCCACGACGGCGTCGCGGCGTCCTCGAGATCCGCAAGCCAGACCTTGGCGCCGGAGTTCAGCGCGTTGATCGCCATTTTGGCGGGCGTCGCCGGGCCGGTGATCTCGACTCGGCGGTCTCTGAGGGCCTCGGGGGGCTCGGGAACCGTCCAGGTGCCCTCGCGGACGGCCCGGGTCTCCGGAAGGAAATCGAGCACGGGGTTCTGGGCGAGCTGTTCCCGGCGCCGGGTGCGTTCCGCGAGCAGCTCGGGCACCCGGTCAGCGAAGCGCTCGTGCAGCGCCTCGACGAAGGCGAGCGCTTCGGGCGTGAGGATCTCCGCGGCGCGGGCCGTGGGGGTCAGCTGGGTGACGGTGATGGTCATCGGTACTCCTCTCCGGTCGCGGGCTAGCTGGTCTGCGCGGCGCGCTGGGCGACCTCGACGATGGCGTTTGCCACGTCGCGGGCGACATCGCCGTCGAACACGCTCGGGATGATGTAGCTGGAGTTCAGCTCGTCATCAGAGACGTTTGCGCTGATCGCGGTCGCGGCGGCGACGAGCATGTCGTTGGAGACGTCCGCGACGCCCGCGTCGAGCAGGCCGCGGAACACACCGGGGAAGGCGAGCACGTTGTTGATCTGGTTCGGGAAGTCGCTGCGACCGGTGGCCACCACGGCAGCGTGCTTCGCGGCCAGCGCGGGATCGATCTCGGGGTCGGGGTTCGCGAGCGCGAACACGATGGCCTGATCCGCCATGGCGGCGACGTCGGCCTCGGTGAGCACGTCCGGCGCGGAGACGCCGATGAACACGTCGGCCCCCTTCACCGCGTCGGCGAGCGACCCCGTGAGGTTCTCCGGGTTCGTGTGCTCCGCGATCCACTTGCGGTGCGGATCCGTGTGCTCGTGATCCCGCGCCACGATCCCCGCGCGGCCCGCGGCGACGATGTGCGTGACCCCGGAGGCCTGCAGGAGCTGGATGATCGCGTTGCCCGCGGCGCCGACGCCGGAGATCGCGACCTTGATCTCGCCGATCTGCTTGCCGACGATGCGCAGCGCGTTGTTGAGCGCGGCCAGGACCACGATGGCGGTGCCGTGCTGGTCGTCATGGAAGACCGGGATGTCGAGTTCTTCGCGGAGGCGGGCCTCGATCTCGAAGCAGCGGGGAGCGGCGATGTCCTCGAGGTTCACGCCGCCGTACACCGGGGCGAGGGCCTTGACGATCTTGACGATCTCGTCGCTGTCCTGGGTGTCCAGGCACACCGGCCACGCGTCGACGTTGGCGAACTGCTTGAACAGTGCGGCCTTGCCCTCCATGACGGGGAGCGCGCCCTCGGGGCCGATGTTGCCGAGGCCGAGTACGGCCGAGCCGTCCGTGACGACCGCGATCGTGTTGCGCTTCACGGTGAGTTTGCGGGCGAGGCTCTTGTCCTCGGCGATGGCCTTCGAGACGCGGGCGACACCGGGAGTGTAGGCGCGCGAGAGGTCATCGCGGTTGCGCAGCTCGAGCTTCGGGACGACCTCGAGCTTGCCGCCGAGGTGCATGAGGAAGGTGCGGTCGCTCATGTGGTTCACGGTCACGCCCGCGAGCGTTTCGAGCGCGGCCTTGACCTCGTCGGCGTGCTCGGGGGACGAGGTGTTCGCGGTGAGGTCGAGCACCATGCGGTCGTGGTGTGACTCGACCACGTCAAGCGCGGTGATCTGGGCGCCGGCGTTGCCCGCGACCGAGACGATCTCGCTCGTGATGTTGTATCCGGCCGGTGCCGAGATACGAGCCGTCACTGAATACCCGGGGCTGGGAGCTGCCATGATGATCCTCCTCGATCAGAACAAACGTAGTGGTGGTGCATCACTCTAAAATTCCATAATACGGATAAACTATTTTGAAGTGTGGAATAATAGTAGGACGTGAGCGCGGGCCTCGCAAGCGCGGCACCGCTCAGGCGCTCCGTGTCCCGCCGCACCGCGCGCCCGAGGGGCTCGTGTGCGATGCGCGGGTTCACACAGCAGGGATTTCATGATTCAGTGGTTCAGTAAGGAGGTCGATTGTGGCGCAGTCACCGAAAACGCAATCAACGGCGTCGTCTGGAGGGGTGCAATCGGTCGAGCGCGCCTTCGACCTGTTGGAGACCCTCACCGACGCCGGCGGCACCCTGTCGCTGAGCGAGCTCGCGGAGCGCTGCGGGCTCCCCTTGCCCACCATCCACCGCCTGATCCGGACGCTGGCCGGGCGCGGCTACGTGCGGCAGCTTGAGGATCGCCGCTACTCCCTGGGGAGCCGGCTGATGCGCTTCGGCGACGGGGCGAGCACCCAGCTCGGGGTGTTCGCGCGGCCGCAGCTGGCCTCGCTCGTGCTCGCGCTCGGGGAATCCGCCAACATGGCCGTGCGCGAGGCCGACCAGGTGCTCTACATCGCCCAGGTCCCCTCGCAGCACACCATGCGGATGTTCACGGAGGTGGGCAAACGCGTCCCGATGCACAACACGGGGGTCGGAAAAGCGATCCTCGCGCAGCTCGACGAGCAGACGGTGCGCCGGATCATCGCGCAGACCGGGATGCCGCGGGCGACCTCGAAGAGCCTGGGCGACGTCGAGGAGCTCGTCACCCACCTCGAAATGATCCGGCAGCGCGGCTACGCCGTCGATGACAACGAGCAGGAGATCGGCGTGCGCTGCTATGCGGTCTCCGTGCCGAACTCCCCGTCGCCCATGGCGATCTCGGTGTCCGGGCCGACCTCGCGCGTCGACGAGGCGTTCGGGATGCGCGCGGTGCCGCTGCTGCAGCAGGTCGCGCAGACGATCGGCGATTCCTTTGTGGCACCGGCGTAAGCCGGACGGCCGCGTTTCCCCGTGACGCGCTCGCGGACGCAGGCGGCTCAGTATCCCGCGACGCCGCAGCTGCTCGGCCTGTGTGTGGTCGCGGCGCTGCTCGTGGTGGGACAGCTGTACGCGGCGCTGCCGCTCCGGGGGCCCGTCTCTGACGCGTTCGGGGCGGACGCGACCTTCGCGCTCGCCACCGTGTTCGGCGTGTGGTACGCCGCGGGCTTCCTGCTGTGGGGACCGCTCTCCGAGCAGTTTGGGCGCAAGCGGATGCTGCTCACCGGGCTTACGCTGCTCGTGGCCGCCACGGCGGCGTGCGCGTTCGCGCCGACGTTGCTCGCGCTGGGCGTCGCCCGCGGCGTTCAGGGGCTTGCGGCGGCCTGTTTCGCGCCGATCGTGCTCGCCTACCTCTCCGACGCGGCCCCGCCCCAGCGGCGGCCGCTCGCGATCAGCGTGATGGCGACCTCGTTTCTGCTCGCTGGGGTGTTTGGTCAGCTCACCGCCGCGGCGCTCCTGACGCGGCTCGCCTGGCCCGGCGTCTTCGGGGTGTCGACCGCGCTGCTCGCCGCCACCGTCGTCGCCATCGCACTCGGCATGCGTGATGTGCCGCCTGCCCACCGGCTCGAGACCTCGCTCGCGCGGCGCTTCCGGGACAGCCTCGCGCTGCTCGCGACGCCGCGGGTGCTCCTGATCTCGGGCGGCCATGTCACGCTCATGTGCGTCTTCACCGCGTTCTACGCGGCGCTTGCGCCGGTGCTCGAACCGCACGGCGGGGGTGAGACGGCCATGCTGTGGCTCCGGGTCGCGGCGGTCCCGGGAATGTTTGCCACGCTGCTCGTCGGTCCGCTCGCCGCCCGCCTCGGCGGGGTCGGCCGGGTCGCGCGGCTCGGCTGCCTCGTCTCGGCGGCGGCGCTCCTGGCGGCCCCGCTCGCGCTCGCTTCGCTCCCGCTGCTCGCCATCGCGGGCTGCGCGATGTGCGCGGGGGTGGCGCTGAGCCTGCCGTCCGGGGTCATGCTCTACGGGGATGCGTCACCCCATGCGCGAGGTATCGGCATGGCGCTCAACGGCTTCGTCCTGTTCCTCGGGGCGAGCCTCGGGCCGCTCACCGCGCTCCTCCCGGTGCCCGCCACGGCGCTGCTGTGCGGGCTCGCGGGCATCTCGCTCCTCGGCGCCGCGAGTCTCACGGTGCTGCTGCGCCGCACGCCGTAGCCGCCCGGCGCGCGCCCGGCGTCCCGTGCGGGCCACCCGCCCCACCCGCCCCACCCGAAACGAGGCAATTTATCTGGCGCGATGGATTCTCCCGCGAAAATTCCTCGGGCCAGATAAATTGCCTCGGTTGGGGTGAGGCCGGGCGGGGCCCGGTACCGCGCCGGGTTAGGCGTCGCCGCCGGCGTTGCCGGTGGTGCCCGCGGTCAGATCGTCCAGGCGGTACTTCCGCGCCGCCTCGGCGGGCAGCGCCGGATCGATCACGCCGTCGAGCGCGAGCGCCTCCAGGGTGCGCACCACGATCGACTCGATGTCCACGTGGAAGAAGCGCCGCGCCGCCGCACGGGTATCCGAGAAGCCGAACCCGTCGGTGCCGAGCGAGAGGAAACGCTGCGGGCTGTACGGGGCGATCTGATCCTGCACCTGGCGCATGAAGTCGCTCACCGCGATCACCGGCCCGCCGCTGCTCTCGCGCAGGCGCTTCGTGACGTACGGCTCGCGCGCGGGCTCGCCCCGGAGCACGCCCTCGTCCGCGTCCATCGCTTCGCGCCGCAGCTCGTTCCAGCTCGTCACCGACCACACGTCCGCGGCAACGTTCCAGTCCTCCGCGAGCAGCCGCTGCGCGGCGAGCGCCCACGGCACGGCGACCCCCGAGGCGAGGATCTGTGCCGGGAATGACCCACCGCTCGCCTGCGAGACCCGGTGCATGCCCGCGAGAATGCCCTCGGCGTCCACGTCGGCGGGCTCCGCCGGCTGGGCGATCGGCTCGTTGTAGACCGTGAGGTAGTACATCACGTTCGGGTCCGGGTGCGCGCCGCCGTACATGCGCTCGAAGCCGGCGGCCACGATGTGCGCGAGCTCGTAGCCGTACGCCGGATCGTAGCTCACGACCGCGGGGTTCGTGGAGGCGAGCAGCTGCGAGTGTCCGTCGCCGTGCTGCAGCCCTTCGCCCTGGAGCGTGGTCCGTCCAGCGGTGGCACCGATCACGAAGCCGCGGGCCATCTGATCGCCCGCCGCCCAGAACGCGTCGCCCGTGCGCTGGAAGCCGAACATCGAGTAGAACACGTACACCGGGATCAGGGGTTCGCCGTGGGTGGCGTAGGAGGTGCCCGCGGCGGTGAACGCGGCGACCGCTCCCGCTTCGTTGATGCCGACGTGCAGGATCTGTCCTGACGTTGACTCCTTATACGCGAGCAGCAGTTCGCGATCCACCGACATGTAGGTGTGCCCCTGCGGGTTGTAGATCTTCGCGGTCGGGAAGTAGGCGTCCATCCCGAAGGTCCGGGCCTCGTCCGGGATGATGGGCACTATGCGGTGGCCCATCTCCTTGTCGCGGAGGATCTCGCGCAGGATCCGGGCGAACGCCATGGTCGTCGCCGCCTGCTGCTGCCCGGAACCCTTCTTCGCGAGCTCGTAGGCCTTCGCGCCCGGCACGGGGATCTGCGTGTACTTCGACCGGCGCTCGGGAACGGCACCGCCGAGCGCGCGGCGGCGCTCCAACATGTACTCCAGTTCCGGCGAGCCCGGTTCGGGGCGGTAGTAGGGCGGCGCGTACACGTCCTCCGAGAGCGCGGAGTCCGGGATCGGGATCCGCAGCAGGTCGCGGAAGTCCATCAGATCCTTCGCGGTGAGCTTCTTCATCTGGTGCGAGGCCATCCGGCCTTCGAAGCTCGGGCCCAGCTTGTAGCCCTTCACGGTCTTTACGAGGATCACCGTGGGCTGACCCGTGTGCTCGCTCGCGGCCTTGAACGCCGAGTAGAGCTTGCGGTAGTCGTGACCGCCGCGCTTCAGGTTCCAGATCTCGTCGTCGCTGTGCCCCTCGACGAGCTTCGCGGTGCGCGGGTCGCGGCCAAAGAAGTGGTCGCGCACGAAGCCGCCGGACTCCGCCTTGTAGGTCTGGAAGTCCCCGTCGGGGGTGGCGTTCATGAGGTCAACGAGCGCGCGGTCGTGATCCCGCGCGAGCAGATCGTCCCACTCGCGGCCCCACAGCACCTTGATGACGTTCCAGCCGGCACCCCGGAAGAAGGCTTCGAGTTCCTGCACAATCTTGCCGTTGCCGCGGACCGGGCCGTCGAGGCGCTGCAGATTGCAGTTGATCACGAAGTTCAGGTTGTCGAGGCCGTCGTTCGCGGCGAGCTGGAGCAGGCCGCGCGACTCCGGCTCGTCCATCTCGCCGTCGCCGAGGAAGGCCCACACCTGCTGCTCGGAGGTGTCCTTCAGGCCGCGCGCGGCCAGGTAGCGGTTCGACTGGGCCTGGTAGATCGCGTTCATGGGGCCGATGCCCATGGAGACGGTCGGGTACTCCCAGTAGTCGGGGAGGAGCCGCGGGTGCGGGTAGCTGGGCAGGCCGCCGCCCGGGCGCGAGCGCTCCTGCCGGAAGGCGTCCAGCTGCGCCTCGCTGAGCCGGCCCTCGACGAACGACCGGGCGTACATGCCGGGGGAGGCGTGCCCCTGGAAGAAGACCTGATCGCCACCCGAGGGGTGGTCCTTGCCGCGGAAGAAGTGGTTGAAGCCGGTCTCGTAGATCGTGGCGGCCCCGGCGTAGGTGGCGATGTGCCCGCCCACGCCGATTTCGGGGCGCTGCGCGCGGTGCACCATGACGGCCGCGTTCCACCGGATCCACGCCCGGTAGCGCCGCTCGGCGGCCTCGTCGCCGGGATAGGCGGCGTCCGCGCTCGCGGGAATCGTATTCACGTAGTCCGTGGTGATGGCCCCGGGCGCCGCGGTTGCGGTTGATCCGGCGCGAGCGCCCAGCACCTCGAGGATGTGGCCTGCGCGCGCGGCGCCGCCGGACTGCAGGAGGCCCTCGAAGGACTCGAGCCACTCCGCGGTCTCTTCGGGGTCGCTGTCCCCGCGTGGGGTGCCGCCCGAGTTCGCGGGGAGAAGGCTCCGCTGCAGCTTCTCGCGGAATCGCTGTGGGGGGAAGTCGCCTGGGGCGTTCACGTCTGCTCTCTTTCTGCAAGGGAGCGGTGCAGGGCCGTGGGGCCCTGCACCGCTCCGAAGGGGGGTGCGACTACGGTTTCGTGCTCACATTGCCCGTGTCGGCGCGAACCTTGTCGACGGTGGGGATGTGGAGGGAGGAGGTGATGTCGCCGGTCTCGTCGACGCGCTGCACGAGAATCTCCTCGCCGTCCTTCGAGTAGAGCTTGCCGCCGATGAACGTGTCGCCGTCCTCGAGAGCGCGGATCTCGTCCTCGCGGACCATGCGGGGCGGGCTTGCGGCGAACGCATTCTTGTTGCGGGCGCGTTTGCCGATCTTCAGCTCGTTGAACAGGATGTTCAGGACGATGGCCATGAGCGCCGCCGAGGAAATCCCCGAGTGGAAGATCACCTCGAACCACGAGGGGAACTGGCTGTAAATGTCCGGCTTCACGATCGGGAGCATCCCGAACGCCAGGCTCGTCGCCACGATGATGAGGTTCATGTTGTCCTTGTAGGACACCTTGGACAGGGTGCGGATGCCCGAGGCGGCCACCGAGCCGAACAGCACGATCCCGGCCCCGCCGAGCACCTGCATCGGGATGGCCCCGGCCACACGCCCCATGATGGGCAGCACGCCGAGGATCAGCAGGATGAAGCCACCGGCGGTGACCACGAAGCGGCTGCGCACGCCGGTGATGGCGACGAGTCCCACGTTCTGCGCGAACGCCGACTGCGTAAAGGAGTTGAAGACCGGCGAGACCATGCTCGAGATCATGTCGGCGCGCAGGCCGTTGGCGATGCGCTTGGAGTCCACCTTCGAGCCGGTGATCTCGCCGACCGCGAGGATATCGGCCGCGGTCTCCGTGAGGATCACGAGCACCACGATGAACATCGAGATGGTGGAGGCGACGTGGAACTCGGGCCAGCCGAACGCGAACGGGGTGGGCAGGGCGAAGATATCGCCCTTCAGCACGCCGGAGAAGTCGGCGATGCCCATCGGGATCGCGACGATCGTGCCGATGACGAGGCCGACGAGCACGGCCAGGCGCGACAGCATGCCGCTCCCGAGCTTCGAGCAGACGATCACGATGAGGAGGGTGAGGCCCGCGAGGCCGATCCCCTTGACCGAACCGTAGTCGTCGGCCGACGCGTTGCCGCCCATAATCCAGTTGCCGGCCACCGGCATGAGGGTGAGGCCGATCGCGGTGATCACGATGCCGGTCACCACGGGCGGGAAGAACCGGATGATCTGCGCGAAGAACGGGGTGATGATGAACCCGAACACCGAGGCCAACAGCACGGCGCCGAAGATCTCGTTGATCGTGCCGCCGCCCGCGATGATCGCGGTCATCGTCGAGACGGAGGCGAATGAGACACCCTGCACCAGCGGAAGCTTCGACCCGAAGAACGGAATCCCCACGGTCTGCAAGATCGTGGCGAGGCCGCCGATAAACAGACAGCACGCGATCAGCATGCCGATCTGGTCGGGGGTGGCCCCCACGGCGCTGCCCACGATCAGCGGGGGCGCAATGATCCCGCCATACATGGTGAGCACGTGCTGCAGCCCGTACATGATCGTACGGGACAGCGGCAGGCGCTCGTTCTCCGGCTCCCCTTCGACATCAATGGTTCCCGGGAATCCGCGCTTGGTATTCGTACTGCGACTCACTGCTGACCTCCTCGTCGGCATGAATTTTTGGTGCAGGGTGTGAGTCCGGGTGGCTCCGTCGACCACCCGAACTCACGATGTGTGACTAGACGAAGGCGGGGACGCCCTTCCAGATCTTGTCCGTATCGCCGAGGCTCTCGCGGCGCAGCGTGCCCTCGATCTGGCCGTAGGGGCTGTGCGCCGCCCAGAACACCTCGTTGTCGTTTTCCATGCCGTAGGGCGTGAAGTCGACCACAAAGTGGTGCAGGTTCGGCATCGAGAACTTGATCTCGTCGATCTCGGGGTGGGCTTCGAGTACGGCCTTCCCCATGAGGTACTGCGTTTCCTGCAGCGCGCGCGAGTAGTGGTTGGTGAAGACCTCGAGCAGGATCTTCTTCACCGAGGCGTAGCTGGCGTTGAAGTCGACGTCGGTCGTGTTGTACAGCCAGCGGCCGGTCACGCTCGTCGCGAGGATCCGGTCCGTGGTCTCCTGCAGCGTCGTGTACTGGTCCACGGGGAAGCCGACGAAGCCGGACTGCGTGGTCTTGAGGACCGAGAGGTCTTCGAGGCCGGCGATGACGTACTGCTGGTCACCGTCGATCTTCACGACGGCGGTGCGGGTCTCGCCCCCGGAGCCGCCGCGGTAGAACGAGTGGTCGTGGCCCTCGCCGTTCACGGGGATCCGGTCCCACTCGACCTGGCGCGCGGCCCAGCGGCCGCCGGTGACCCACTCGAAATCGTCGACGTAGTGCTGGCCGAGCCGCAGCAAGAAGTCTTCGGGCGAGCCGACGCCGTCCTTGGCGAAGGCGAACACGGTGTTCTTCTGGGTGTCGGTCGGGACGACGTGCTCGTTGTTGCCGTCGTAGTACGCAGAGGCGAAGTCGCCGTGCAGCTGCGAGATGACGGTCAGATCCTCGATCGTGTGCCGATCGCCGTTCTTGGTGACCTTGACCAGGTGGTTCTCGGCCTTCCCGAACTGGTTATCACCGAGCACGATGTTGGTGTTGGACATATCTACTTAGCTCCCTCGATAGGTGGAATATGCAAACGGACTGAGAAGAATGGGGACGTGGTAGTGCAGTTCTTCGCTGCGGACGGTGAAGTCGATGGTGACCACCGGGTAGAACGCCGGTGTCTGGCTTGCGGCGAAGTACTCCGCGACCGCGAAGCGCAGTGCGTAGTGGCCGGCCGGGAGGGTTTCCGGGCCGAGGTCGGCGATGCGGCCGTCGCTGTCGGTGATGCCGGCGGCAATCGGGGTGCCGTCCCCGGTCTGCAGGGTGACGGCGATCCCGGCGGCCGGCCGGCCGAGCGACGCGTCGAGCACGTGGGTCGTGATCAGGCTCATGGTTCGAGGAGTCCTTCCAGTCGAAGTGCGGCGATTTGGCCCAGCTGTTCTGCGACCTCGGCGGCCTCGGCCTCCGGGGTGTTGGTGAGTCGACGCTGCAGTTCCGTCAGGATCTCCGCGGCGGATCGCCCCGCGGCGCGGATCAGGAACACGCGGCCGAACTGTTCCTCATACTGCCGGTTGCCGGCGAGGAGTTGAGACGCGGTCACGCTGTTGATTCCCGTACCCTGCTGCTCGCTGCGCGAGAACTTCGCCTCCTGCGATGCTCCCGCGGCCTGCTCGCCGATGCGGGGGTGCTGCGCCAGCGCCTGCTCGAGGTCGGCCGCGCTCCACGCGGCGACGGCGGCGTTCGCGGCGGCGACGGCGGCCGGAATCGAATCGTACGGGCGGCCTGCGACCACGGCATCTACCCAGATGTCGATGTCCACGCAGGGGCGGATGTACTGCCCGGCCTCAGCCTGGGAGAGCTGGTTAAACAGTGAAAGCAACATTGCTCGCCTTAATTCCACCTTGTGGAAGTAGATTTCCGTTTCTTGACCTTGAGCGTAGTCACAAGGGTGGGGGAACCACAAGTCTGAAAAGCTCTGGTTTCCCCGAAGATTGCGCCCGGCCCCCGGGGCTGGGTGCGGGGTCGAGGGGTCGCCAAGACGCCCGCGCGCAGTGGGTGCGCGCGGGCGTGGGGTCGAGTGTGGTTATACGCCGAGTTGTTCCCGGAGGCGCAGGACGTGCCCCTCGGGGTTGACGCGGTATTCGGCGTGCGTGACACGCCCGTCGGCGTCGAGCACGAAGGTGCTGCGGAGCGCGCCGGTGATGGTCTGGCCGTTGATCTCCTTCTCGCCCCACGAGCCCCAGGCCTGGGCCGCGGCGTGCCCGGGATCGCTGAGGAGCGTGTAGGTGAGGGCGTGTTCCTCGGCGAAGCGCGCGAGCGTCTCGGGGTCGTCACCCGACACGGCGTACACCGTGTATCCGGCGGCGCTGAGCGCGCCCAGGTTGTCCCGGAAGTCGCAGGCCTCGGTGGTGCATCCCGGCGTGAACGCGGCCGGGTAGAAGTACACGACGGCGGGGCTGCCGAGCAGGCTCGCGAGATCGCGCGTGGTGCCCTCGGTGGTCGTGAAGGAGACCGCGGGGGGCAGGTCTCCGGGCTGAAGTTCAGGGTGTGGCGTCGACACGATGGCCCTCCTCCGCCCGACTGCGGGCGACGTTGTTGATTCCATAATGCGGAAGAATGTTTCCACAAGACTACGGTAGCACCGGCGGCGGCGGAGGGGAACGGCGAATGTCCGTGGGGCGGGGCACCCGGAGGCGCTAGGGCGCGCCCGGCGCGGCGGGTGTCGGCGCGGCGTGCGTCGGCGCCGCGGGCGCGGCTGCGGCGCGGCGCCGCCGGAAGGTGCGCAGCGCCAGCGCAGTGGCGATCAGGTACACGGCGGTCGTCACCAGGCTCCCCTCGATGCCGAACGCGCCGCCGGTGAGCAGGGGGGTGGCGCCGGGGCCGGCCGTGTAGGTGAAGACGGAGTCGGCGGCGCTTTGCCCCGAGACAGCGACGCCGAACAGATTCCCCTGGGCCCAGTTCCAGATCCCGTGCATCGCGCAGATTCCCCAGAGGCTCCCGTCGGCGAGGGAATAGCAGCTCGCGAACACGGCGAAGAGCAGGAGGTTGATGATCGGCAAGGGCCCCATCCCCGGGTTCATGCCGTGCATCAGCATGAATACCGCGGCCTGCACGGCGATCGCGATGATGAGGCCGAACCTGCGCGCGACGGCCTGGGTGAGGAAGCCGCGCGTGAGGATCTCCTCGGTGCTGCCCTGGAGGAGAAACGCGAAGAACATGGCCCCGATGAATAGCAGCGCCCCCGCGTCGGGGGCGGCCCAGCTGAGGGTGGCCTGCCCGGTACCCAGGGGGACGGCCACGCACGCCGCCATCATGAGGAGCCCCACGCCGAGCCCGCGCAGGATCTGGACACCGGCCTCGGGGCGCCGCTCCAGGCCGAGCGTGGCAAACGGCCGGCGCTCTTTCGCGCGAACCCAGAGCCACAGGGTGGCGAGGCCGGCACCGAAGCCGAGGAGTGAGATGAGGAAGCCCGGGCGGGTGGCCATGAGTGCCAGGAAATCGCTCGTGCGCGGCCCGCCGGGAGGCGCCGAGATGAAGGACTGGGTCACGAGCGCGATCGCCGTGACGATGGACTGCGCCCCGAGCGCCAGGGCGATCACCACGAGGGCCATCACGACCCCCGTCGGGCGCTGGGCGCGGTGCATGCCGGCGGTGGGGGCGGGGAGGGTGTGGGCGGGGGCGATGCGGCCGGTCATAATTTTAGACTCCGTCTATAGATGCATGTGATCCTAATATAGGTCTCGCATCCCCCTGTGGGTAACTTTTTCTGCACTGCCGGGGCTTTTTCCTCGAGGTCGCGCCGTTGTCCACACCCTTCCCACACGTTCCCCACAGAGTTATCCACAGGCTGTGGATGAATTACGCGCCTGTAGTTCATCCGGGCGCGGCGGACTAGTGGCTGAAGGCTGGGTGCGCGGTGGGGTGGGGCAGCGGGCTGGTGAGCGCGTCGAGATAGGCGGTTTCCTCGCGGATCGCGTCAAGGAGCGAGTCGGCGAGCTCGATGGTGAGCCCGTTCCGCACCACTATGCGCTGCACGGTCAACTCGGCGAGATCGTCCGGCATGGGATAGGCCGGCACCAGCCACCCGCGCATGCGCAACCGGTCCGAGAGGTCGTATAGCGTCCAGTTCTTCGTGTGGCCGGGCCGCAGTCGCCACGCGAACACGGGGATCGTGCTGCCGTCGCTCACGAGCGCAAACGCGGGCATGTCGCCGATCGCGCTCGACAGGTGGAGTGCGACGCGCTGAGACTCGCCCTGCACCGCCGTGTACCCCTCCCGTCCCAGCCGGAGGAAGAGGAAGAACTGGAGCAGCACCTGCGCGCCGGGGCGGGAAAAGTTCAGCGCGAGCGTCGGGGTGTCCCCGCCGAGGTAGCTGACGCGGAAGACCATCGATTCCGGGAGCGCCGCGGCGTCGCGCCACACGACCCACCCGAGGCCGGGGTAGACGAGCCCGTACTTGTGGCCGGAAGTGTTGATCGAGGCGACGCGCGCGAGGCGGAAGTCCCACTCCAGTTCGGGCTGCAGGAAGGGGGCGATCATGCCGCCCGAGGCGGCGTCCACGTGGATCGGGATGTCGAGCCCGCGCTCCCGCTCGATCGCGTCGAGCGCCGCGGCGATCTCGGCGATGGGCTCGTAGGCCCCGGTGTAGGTGACGCCGAGGATGCCGACGACGCCGATCGTGTGCTCGTCGACCACGGCGTCGAGCGCGGATCCGTCAAGGACGGGGTGCTCCTCGCTCACCGGGACGAAGCGGGGCTCGACCTCGAAGTAATTGCAGAACTTCTCCCAGCAGACCTGCACCGCGCTGGACATCACGAGATTCGGGCGGGACGTGTCCTTGCCGGTGTCGGTGCGGCGCTGCTGCCAACGCCGTTTGAGGGCGATCCCCGCGAGCATGCACGCCTCGCTTGAGCCGACGGTCGACGTCGCCGGGGCCGTGTCGGGGTCCGGCGCGTGCCAGAGGTCGGCGATGATGTGCTGGCAGCGCTGTTCGATCGCCGCGGTTTGCGGATACTCGTCCTTGTCGATCATGTTCTTATCGAAGGCCTCTCGATACAGTTCGGAGGCCTCCTCTTCCATCCACGTCGTGACAAAGGTGGCGAGGTTCAGGCGTGCGTTCCCGTCGAGCATGGTCTCGTCGCGGACCGAGTGGAACGCGGTGAGTGGATCCATGCCCGCGTCGGGAAGTCGATGCCGGGCCGCGTACGTCGGATCGCCGGGGCGGTGGTGGAGTGGGTTGAGGCGAGATCCCTCGGTCGAAGTGGTCATGTCGGAGCTCCTTTGCGCCGCGGAGGTGCGGCCCCAGTGCCGCCGGTGTGCCCCACCCTAGCCCGGCGTGAGGCGATCTGGGGAGGGGAAGTCCTGATCGCGGGCTTGACACGCGGGTACACAACCTCCTAGGTTCATTAGTGAAGTAATGAACCAGTGAACGAGGTGATGATGTTCGACGATACCCGGCCGATCTTTCTGCAGCTCGCAGAGCGGATCGCCGACGAGGTGCTTCGGGGCATCTATGCGGAGGGCGAGCAAGTGCCCTCGACGAACGAACTCGCTCTGCACCTCCGCATCAACCCCGCGACGGCGGGGAAGGCGCTCGCGCTGCTCGTGGAGCAGGGCGTGCTCTTCAAGAAGCGCGGGATCGGCATGTTCGTCGCGCCCGGGGCGCGCGCGCAGATCGCGCTGGATCGGCAGCGCGTGTTCACCGAGCGGTTCGTCGAACCGCTGCTCGCCGAGGCCCGCAGCCTCGGGCTCACCACCGAAGAACTGATTGCACTGATCACCACACAGGGAGGGGCGGACGCATGACCTCGATCGCCATACAGACCCGCGGGCTCGGAAGGAGCTACCGCGGCACCACCGCACTGGACGGGGTAACGCTCGACATCCAGGCCGACGTCATTACCGGACTCCGCGGGCGCAACGGTGCGGGGAAGACGACGCTCATGTCGCTGCTCACCGCGCAGGATCGGCCGAGCTCGGGCAGCATCACCATCGACGGGCACGATCCGTTCGAGCGGGCGGAGACCATCGAGCGGATGTGCTTCGTGCGGGACAACCAGCGCTACCCGGATGACTACAAACTGAAGCACGCCATCCAAGCGGCCCGCATCTTCTACCCGAACTGGTCGCAGGAGCTCGCGGATCGCCTGATCGCGAAGTTCCGCATCCCCACGAAGCCGGTCGTGAAGAAGTTCTCCCGCGGACAGCTCTCGGCGCTCGGGATCGTGCTGGGTCTCGCCTCGCGCGCGCCGATCACCTTCTTCGATGAGCCGTACCTGGGCCTCGACGCCACCGCGCGGAGCATCTTTTACGACGAGCTGCTGCGCGACACCGTCGAACGCCCGCGCACGATCATCCTGTCGACGCACCTGATCGACGAGATGGACCGCCTGTTGGAACGCGTCATCGTGCTGGATCAGGGACGCGTGGTGCGGCACGCCGACGTCGAGGAGCTCCGCGGCGACGCCTACCAGGTCGCGGGAAAGGCGGCGGCACTCGCCGAGTTTCTCGCCGGACGCCCCGTGCTGTCGCGGCGGGGGATCGGCGGGCTCGCGTCCGCGGTCGTCTCCGAGCCGCCCACACCTGACGCCCGGGCGGCCGCGGCGGCTGCCGGGCTCGAGATTACCCCGGTCTCGCTCCAGGACCTCGTCGCCGCCTATGGGCTGGGGGACGACGGGCAGGCCGACGCGACCCACTCGTTCCACGCTGAAGGGATCAGCTCATGAACCGCATCCTGAAGATCACCCGGCTCCACCTGAACCGGCTGGCCAACTTCCTCGGCACCCCGGCGATCATTCTCGGCGTGGTGCTGCTCGTGTCGATCATCATCGCGCTCGCGATCCAGCGCGCCACCGGCCTGCCGAGTGACCACGCCGAGTACATCGACGGGGCCCGGATGAACATGGGCGTGGTCTGGTCGCTGCCCGGCTTCCTGATCTACTACGGCGTGCAGGCCGTGGCGACCACCTATCCGTTTGCGCTGGCGCTCGGCACCACGCGGCGCAACTTCATTCTCGGCACGATGCTCTCGAACGTCCTGCAGGCGGCCTACGTCGCCGTGATGCTGGTGATCCTGCTCGGCCTGGAGCTCGCCACGGGGCACTGGTTCTCCAACACCTACGTGCTCGATGTCTACGCCGTCGGCTCGGGCAACCCCTGGATTCTCGCGATCTCCGGGTTCCTCGGGGTGCTCTTCTGCCTCACGGTCGGTGGCCTGTTCGGCGCGATCTGGGTGCGCTTCGGGGCGAAGGGGCCAGCGGTACTCGGCCTGGGGCTCGGCCTCACGCTCGCCCTGGTGCTGCTCGTGCTCGCCCCGAACCTCGGCGACATCATCGCCGGGCTGACCCGCGGCGGGCTCGCGATCGGCGCGCTCTGCGCGATCCTCGTGAGTCTCGTGGGCACCTGGTTCGCAATGCGCCGGGCCTCGGTGCGCTGAGCGGCTCGCACACGACGAACTCCCCGGAGCAGCAAGCTCCGGGGAGTTCGTCGTGTGCGGGGTCGCCTAGCGTGCGGCGTCCGCGGAGACCGGCTCGGAACTGGAGGCCGGCTCCGCGCTCGGTGCCAGCTCCGCGTCCACGTCGTCGTTGTCGAAGGCCTGGCCGCGGCGCGGGGCGTCGTAGAGGCCCTGGTCGAGGATGCCCTCGCGCTTCGCCACGATCGTGGGGACAAGCGCCTGCCCCGCGACGTTGACCGCGGTGCGGCCCATGTCGATGATCGGGTCCACCGCGAGCAGCAGGCCGACACCCTCGAGCGGCAGGCCGAGCGTGGACAGGGTGAGCGTCAGCATCACGGTCGCGCCCGTGGTGCCGGCGGTCGCCGCCGAGCCGACCACCGAGACGAGCACGATCAACAGGTACTGCACGAGCGTGAGCTCGATCCCGAAGAACTGCGCGATGAAGATCGCGGCGACGGCCGGGTAGATCGCGGCGCAGCCGTCCATCTTGGTCGTGGCGCCGAGGGGTACCGCGAAGGACGCGTATCCGCGGGGCACGCCCAGGTTGCGCTCCGTGACGCGCTGGGTGAGCGGGAGCGTGCCGATCGAGGAGCGGCTGACGAAGCCGAGCTGCACCGCGGGCCACACGCCGGAGAAGTACTGCTTGACGGAGAGTCCGTGTGCACGGACGAGGATCGGGTAGACCACGAACAGGACGAGCGCGAGTCCGAGGTAGAGCACCGCGACGAACCAGGTGAGCGAGCCCATCTTGCTCCAGCCGTACTCGGCGACCGCGTTGCCGATGAGGCCGATCGTGCCGAGCGGGGCGATACGGATGATCCACCACAGCACCTTCTGGATGACCGCGAGGGCCGACTCGGTGAGCCGGATGAACGGCTCCGCCTTCTCGCCGATCTTCAGCGCGGCGATGCCCACGGCGGCCGAGATCACGATGACCTGGAGCACGTTGAAGCTCGGGCTCGCGCTCAGGGTGCCCGCCTCGACGTCGATCGAGCCGCCCACGGTGAGGCCGAGGAAGTTGTTCGGCACCAGCCCGGTGAGGAAGTTCCACCAGGTGCCCACGGTGTACGGGTCCCCGGTCGTGAGCTCGGTCTGCGAGGCGGAGGCTCCGGGCCGGAGCACGACGCCGAGCACGATGCCGATGGTCACGGCGATGAGCGCGGTGATCGCGAACCAGATGAGCGTCTGGCCGGCGAGGCGCGCGGCGTTCGTGACCTGGCGCAGGCCGACGATGCTCGACACGATCGCCGTGAAGATCAGGGGGACGACGGCCGCGCGGAGCAGCGAGACGTAGCTGCCGCCGATCGTGGCGAGTGTGGCGTGGAGGCCGTTCGGGTTGCCCTCGGCGTCGGCGCCGAGCGACATGGCGATGCCGCCGAGGATCAGGCCGAGCACCAGCGCGGCGAGGATCTGCCACCCGAATGAGGTGACCCAGCGGGGGAGGCGGCGCGTGGGCGTCGCGGGAGAAGCGGTGGAGGCGGTCATAGAGCGGGAGTCCTTTGCGGCTGGGGGTTGCGTCGGCGCGGGGGCCACGGAGAGTGTAGCAACATATTCGCTTTTGTTATTCCAGGTATTGCAAAACGTGTCATGGTGCGGTGTCGCTATGCTGAGTGCATGGCTGATTCTTCGTTTGACGTGGTGAGCAAGATCGACTCGATGGAGGTCGAGAACGCGGTGAACCAGGCCCGCAAGGAGGTCGAGCAGCGCTACGACTTCAAGGGCGTGGGCGCAGACGTCTCCCTGAGCGGTGAGACGATCCTCATTAAGGCGAACACCGAGGAGCGCGCGACCGCCGTCCTCGACGTGCTCCAGTCCAAGTTCATCAAGCGCTCCCTGTCCCTCAAGGCGCTCGAGACGGGCGAACCGTTCCCGAGCGGCAAGGAGTACCGGATCGAGTCGAAGCTCAAGGAGGGGATCGACCAGGCCACCGCGAAGAAGCTCAACAAGCTGATCCGCGACGAGGGCCCCAAGAGTGTGAAGTCGCAGATCCAGGGCGACGAGCTCCGTGTCTCCTCGAAGAGCCGCGATGACCTCCAGGCCACGATGGCGCTGCTCAAGGGGGCCGACGTCGACGTCGCGCTCCAGTTCGTCAACTTCCGCTAAGCGGCACCCCACCGCGGTGGGGTGGAACGGGGGAATCATGCAGCAGCGCCGGATCGCCACGGGACTCGCGGCACTCCTCCTCGCGGCCGGGCTCAGCGCGTGCGCGCCGGAGCCGGTGACGCCCCCGAAACCCACCACCTCGGCTCCGCCGACGACCGCGAGCCCGAGCCCCACGGAGACCCCCGCGCCCACGACGGCACCCCCGACCACGCCGCCGCCCGCGCCGTGGGAGCGATTCACGGACCCCCGGATCACGCACTCCTTCGAGATCCCACCCGGATGGACGGTGCAGGATCTGGGCTCCGCGAACGACATGGGGATCGTACAGCTCGGCGTGTTCGATCCGGCCGGCACCCAGCGCCTGATCTTCATGAACCGCGTGCAGGGGCTCGGTGGCGCCTGCGGCGCGCTCCCCGTGATGACGGTGGAGGAGCTCGCGGCGCAACCCGTCGAGATCCCGGGCTACACCCCGGCTGCGGAGCCTCCCGGGCTGCAGCTAGTCGGCCCGAAGGTCGTGTTCCGGGCCGCGCCGGTCGCGGAGGGCGTGCTCGCGAGCCTCGCGCTCGCCGACGACGTGGTGCCCGACTCCTGCATGTACGTCAACCTGCTCCACACCGACGCGGGCCCGACCCTGTTTGGCACGAGCCTGCAGGTCGACACCTACGACCCGAGCTCCCAGTGGCTGTTCGGTTCGATGGACGAGGCCCGCGCCTACCAGCAGAGCGAGGACTACGCGCAGCTCGTGCGGATCCTGGGCTCGCTCCGCATCGCCGGCTAACGGCCCCGCCCGCTCAGAGCCCGAATCGATACACTGGCGCCATGATCGGTGAGAACCTCCTCGGCCCTGAACCCACCCTCCTCGCCCCCGAGCCGGAGGTGTCCGCTGCGCTCGCCGCAGGGACCGACCCGGAGACGGTGGTGCGCGAGTTCCCCGAATCGCCGCTGGCATGGGTGGAACTCGCGGATGCCGCGGCCGCCGAGGGGCGCGAGATCGAGGCCTACGCCTTTGCGCGCGTCGGCTACCACCGCGGGCTCGATCGCCTGCGGAAGTCGGGCTGGCGCGGCGCCGGGCCGGTTCCCTGGTCCCACGAGCCGAACCGCGGGGTCTTGCGGGCACTCTACGCGCTGCGGCGCGGCGCGATCGCGATCGGCGAGACGGGCGAGGTCGAGCGCCTCACCGACTTCCTGGTGGGCGCAGACCCCGAGGCGATCGCCGCCATCGAGGCGTAGCGGGCTCAGGCCCGTAGCGGGGCGCGGACGCACCGGCGCTCATCGATGGGTGAGTTTCCGGGGCTTCCGACCGTGCTGAAGGCCCGGAAACTCACCCATGGGTGGGCGTGAGTGAGAATTACGCCCGCCGGATCCGTGCGTCGACGTCGCGCACCGCGGGTTCGAGCTCGGGCCACGCGAACGTGTAGCCGGCTTCGGCGAGCACCGCGGAGGGGGCCCACCGGCTCTTGAGAACCATCTCGGACTCGGTGCGGAGCGCCCACGTGGCGGGCTCGAGCATCCACCGGAACGCGGGCAGCCCGACCCACGCGCCCACCGTGCGGCGCAGGATCCGCATCAGGGTGCGGTTGTCGCTCACGCCGGGGGCGGCGACGTTGACCGGGCCGACAAGCGCATCGGAGTCCAGCGCGAAGCGCACGATCCCGACGAAGTCGTCAATGTGGACCCAGGTGAAGCGCTGGCGGCCGGCGGTGCGGCGTCGCTCGGGGGCCGCCGGGGCCGACGCCTCGGGGCCGATACCGCGGTACCGCGCGTGCGGAAACCAGGCACCGTCGAGCTGCGGCCCGCCCACGCCGAGGCGCGCGAGCCGCAGCAGCGTGCGGAACGCGGGCCCGTCGCCGAGCACCACGGACGTGCGGAGCGCCACCCGCCGTGTTCCGGGCAGATCAGCCGCCATAAACTCGCGCTCCCACGCTTTCGCGACATCGACCGAGAAACCGCTCCCGATCTCGCCGTCATGCTCGGTCTGCGGCCGATCCGTTGCGTGCCGGTAGATCGTGGTGGTGCTGGCGTTCAGCCACACTCGCGGCGGTCGCGCGCTCGCGGCGATCGCGTCCGAGAGTGCGCGGGTCGTATCCACGCGTGAGCGCAGGATCTCGTCGCGGTTTCCGTCGGTGTACCGGCAGTCGACGCTCTTGCCGGCGAGACCGATGACGGCGTCCGCGCCGTCCACGAGTCGCAGAATCGCTGCCGGATCGTCCCAGCCGGCGTCCGCGCCGACCCGCCCGATCGTGGCAGTCTCCCAGCCGTCGGCGGCGAGGTCGGCGATCAGCCGGGCCCCGAGAAAGCCGGACGCTCCTCCGATCACGATACGGCGCGGTGTCATAGCTCTCCCTGCAGCAGATCGCGAACGGTGGCGTCTCCAGCCTATGTGGTTCGCGTGTTGGGGGTGCGTGCCAGCCGCGAATCTCCGCCCGGAGCGGTGTCCGAGGGGACCGGGTAGACTGGCTCGGTATTTGCCTAGTGCTCAGAAAGGGGCTGAAATGCCCGCAGTACTCATCACCGGTGCCCAGTGGGGCGATGAAGGAAAGGGACGCGCGACCGACCTCCTCGGAAGCCGCGTCGACTACGTCGTCAAGTTCAACGGTGGCAACAACGCCGGTCACACTGTCGTGATCGGGGACCAGAAGTACGCGCTCCACCTGCTGCCGTCGGGCATCTTGACCCCCGGCGTCGTGCCGGTCATCGCGAACGGCGTGGTCGTTGACCTCGCCGTGCTGAAGCTCGAGCTCGACGCGCTGAAGGAGCGCGGCGTTGACGTCTCGCGACTCAAGGTGAGCGCCAACGCGCACGTCATCACCGAGTACCACCGCACCCTGGACAAGGTCACGGAACGCTTCCTCGGCAAGCGCCAGATCGGCACGACCGGCCGCGGTATCGGCCCGGCATACGCCGACAAGATCAACCGCGTGGGGATCCGGATCCAGGACATCTTCGACGAGGGGATCCTGCGCCAGAAGGTCGAAGCGGCGCTCGAGTTCAAGAACCAGGTGCTCGTCAAGATCTACAACCGTCGCGCGATCTCCGCCGATGACGTCGTGGCGGACCTGCTGAGCTACCGCGAACTGCTTGAGCCGATGGTGTGCGACACCGGGCTGCTGCTGCACAACGCCCTCGCCGAGGACAAGACGGTGCTCTACGAGGCAGGCCAGGCCACGATGCTCGACATCGACCACGGCACGTACCCGTTCGTGACGAGCTCCAACGCGACCTCCGGCGGGGCCGCGACGGGTTCGGGCGTGCCGCCGCATGCGATCCAGCGCATCATCACGGTGATCAAGGCCTACACGACCCGGGTCGGCTCGGGCCCCTTCCCGACCGAGCTGTTCGACGAGATGGGCGAGTTCCTGCAGACCAAGGGCGGTGAGTTCGGCGTCACCACCGGACGCGCTCGGCGCTGCGGCTGGTACGACGCCCCGATGGCGCGCTACGCCGCGCGCATCAACGGGGTCACCGACTTCGTGCTCACGAAGCTCGACGTGCTCTCCGGCCTCGAGACGATCCCGGTCTGCGTGGCCTACGACGTGAACGGCGTGCGCCACGACGAGATGCCGGTGAACCAGTCCGACTTCCACCACGCGAAGCCGATCTACCAGGAGTTCCCCGGCTGGAGCGAGGACATCACCGGCTGCCGCACCTTCGCGGAGCTGCCGAAGAACGCGCAGGACTACATCACCGCGCTCGAGGCGATGAGCGGCGCGCGATTCTCCGCCGTTGGCGTGGGCCCGGAGCGCGAACAGGTGGTCGAGCTCCACGATCTGCTGAGCGAGGTCTAGCTCGTGAGCGCCCTGACCCCGGAGCAGCGCCTCGACCGGCTGCGCTCCAGCATCGACAACATCGACGCCGCCCTCGTGCATATGCTCGCTGAACGGTTCCGGTGCACGCAGGAGGTCGGGGTCCTGAAGGCGGAAAACGAGATGCCCGCGTCGGATCCGTCGCGGGAGGCGCGACAGATCGACCGGCTGCGCAATCTCGCGGAGGACGCGCACCTCGACCCGGAGTTCGCCGAGAAGTGGTTCAACTTCGTGGTGGCCGAGGTGATTCAGCACCACACGCAGATCGCCAACGAACGGTAACCGCACGCGCCGAGGGGCGGGTGGGCAGCTGCCCACCCGCCCCTCGGGCGTCTCCGCTACGAGACCATGCCGTGCGGGTCGATCACGAACTTCTGCGCGGCGCCCGCGTCGAACTCCGCGTAGCCGCGAGGCGCGTCGTCGAGCCCGATCGTCGTGGCACCCACGGCCTTGGCGATGTGCGCCCGATCCGCCAGGATCAGGTTCATCAGCTTCCGGTTGTACTGCTTCACCGGGCACTGCCCGGTGACGAAGCGGTGCGATTTTGCCCAGCCGAGCCCGAGGCGCACGCCGATCTGGCCGTGTTTCGCGGCCTCATCGACGGCCCCCGGATCGCCGGTGACGTAGAGCCCCGGAATACCGAGCGATGCCCCGGCACGCGAAATGCTCATCACATCGTTGAGCACGGTTGCGGGCGCCTCGCCGGCTCCCTCGCCGTGGCCACGCGCTTCGAACCCCACCGCGTCGACGGCGGCATCGACCTCCGGCTCACCGACCGCGTCGGCGATCATGTCGGCGAGGCTGTTGCCGCTCGAGAGGTCCACGGTCGCGCAGCCGAAGCTGCGCGCCTGCGCCAGTCGCTCAGCGTTCATATCGCCCACGATCACGGTGGCCGCGCCGAGGATCTGCGCCGAGTACGCCGCGGCCAGGCCCACGGGGCCCGCGCCAGCCACGTACACCGTCGAGCCGGTCGTGACGCCCGCGGATACCGCGCCGTGATAGCCCGTCGGGAAGATGTCCGAGAGCATCGTGAGATCGAGAATCTTCTCGAGTGCCTCGTCGCGATCCGGGAACTTCAACAGGTTGAAGTCCGCGTAGGGAATCATGACGTACTCGGCCTGGCCGCCGAGCCAGCCGCCCATGTCCACGTACCCGTAGGCGGCTCCCGCGCGTGCGGGGTTCACGTTCAGACAGATCCCGGTCTTGCCCTCGTCGCACATGCGGCAGCGGCCGCAGGCGATGTTGAACGGGACCGAGCAGATGTCTCCGACCTTGTGGAAGAGCACATCGGCGCCGACCTCGATGACCTCGCCGGTGATCTCGTGTCCGAGGGTCTGGCCGATCGGCGCGGTGGTGCGACCGCGCACCATGTGCTGATCGCTGCCGCAAATGTTTGTCGTGACGAGTTTCAGGATCACCGCGTGCGGGGCGGCGCGCGAGATCCCGAGCCACTCGGCCACTTCGGCGGGAATCTCGAGGGTCGGGTACTCAAGCGACTCCACCGCGACGCTTCCGGGACCCGTGTAAACCACTGTCTTGTTGCCAGCCATGCCCATCTCCGATCACTCAGGGACGCCCCATCGCGTCCGATGTTCACCGTGTACACTCACCGGTACCCTCACGGTAGTTCGGGTCGAGCACCTCGGCGTGTGCCGGGTCTGCTCGGGTGGTGACACGGTCTGCACGGGCCTCCGGGCTCGGACCGGGGATTCCGCCGCACTCGCAGGTCGTGAGCTGACGCGAGGACGCGGCCCGGGCCGTGGGAGGGGCGGGTGGCATGTCGACGGTGGACACGGTGAGCGTGACGGATGTGTCGGAGTGGCAGCGGGCGGCGAGCCGCCTCCTCTTCCCCCTGCGGTGCCGGGCTCGGGGGAGTGAGTTCTCCGGGCGGATCGCGCAACGGGAGATCACCCCGGGGTTGCGGGTGAGCCGGATCGAGACCGGACCGTTCGCCGCCGAACGCCCCGCCTCGCTTATTGCCGAGGATGCCGAGGACGGGGTGCTGGTGGCGCTGCAGCTCCGCGGGCAGTCGACGCTGCGGCAGCGCGGGCGGGTGGCGACCGCGCGCGCCGGCACCGTGACCATCTGCGAGGTTGGCGTACCGTCGCGTTACGAGGTCAGCGAGCCGGGGCAGACCATCATCGCGCTGCACCTGGCCCCCGCGCTCGCGGGACTCTCCGGGCGTTTGACCGCGCGGGTCAGCGCAGTCCCCATCGACATGGCGGTGCCGGGGCAGGCCGCGCTGCAGGGGCTCATCGAGGGCGTCGAGTCGCCGGAGCTGACGCTCGGGCCGGACACCGGAGAGAGCCTGGCGCGGGCGATCGGGGATCTGCTCGCGCTCGTGGTGCGGGCGATCCTTGCGCCGCACGATCAGGTGCGGCAGCGGCGGTTCACGCAGCTGGCCGAGCTGCGGCTCTCGCTCCGGGAACAGCTGAGTGATCCGGAGTTGACCGTGGACCAGCTGGCCGCCCAACACTACCTGTCGGTGCGCCAGGTGCACACGCTGTTCGCCGAGGACTCGGACACCCCGGCGGCCTATCTGCGGCGCACCCGCCTTGCCCATGCCGAGCGGTTGCTGCTCCTGCGTGAGCACAGCGGCATGACGGTGAATGCGATCTCGCAGGCCAGCGGCTACTCCGACTCCGCCGCGTTCATCCGCGCGTTCACGCGGGAGCGCGGCACCTCGCCGGCGCGGTGGGCGGAGCTGCGGCGGGAGCCGATCCGGCCGTAGCGGGCGGCCCCTCAGCTGGGGTGCCTTGCCGGGCCTCGCCGTGCCCGACCCTGCGTCCGCCGCGCCGCGCCGTCCAGTGCCTTCCCGATGCCTCAACTGTGGTCCTGGCCGGGGTTTTTCGAGAGAATGCAGCTATGAACTGGATTCGCCGGGCACTCCGCGCCTACCCCGCAGTCGCGACGACGCTGGCGGTGGGGGCCATCGGGCTCCTCATGCTGCTCACCCCATTCCGGGATGCCGCGCCGTGGCTGGTCGGGGGATACTCCCTGCTCGTCGCCGCCTGGGAGGCCGTCGGCATGGTGCGGCAGCTCCTGCGCGGGCACGCCGGGCTGGACATCCTCGCGGTGATCGCGATCACCGCGGCCGTCCTGGTCGGCGAGCCCTGGGCCGCGCTCGTCGTCGTGCTCATGGTGACGGGCGGGCAGGCGCTCGAAGACTACGCCGAGAACCGCTCCAAGCGGGAACTCACCGCCCTGCTCGAACGCGCCCCGAGCCGGGCCACCCGGCTCGTGCTCGGCGAGCTCGACGAGGACGGGGTGCAGCTCACCGAGACCGTGGACGTCGGCGAGATCGAGGTCGGAGACACGCTGCTCGTGCGGCCGGGCACGCTCGTGCCGGTGGACGCGATCCTGCTCGACGATGCGGCCTCGTTCGACGAGTCCTCCCTCACCGGCGAGAGCCTCCCCGTCGACCGCACCGCGGGGGAGAAGGTCGCCAGCGGCGTGATCAACGGGAGTTTCGCGGTCCGCATGCAGGCCACCGCGCTCGCGGCGGATAGCCAGTACCAGCAGATTGTGCGGCTCGTGGAAGAGGCCCAGGGCAGCAAAGCGAAGACCGTGCGGCTCGCGGACCGCTACGCGCTCCCCTTCACCGTGCTCGCCCTCGCGATCGCCGGGATTGCCTGGGCCGTCAGCGGCGATCCGGTGCGCTTTGCCGAGGTGCTCGTGGTGGCCACACCCTGCCCGCTGCTGATCGCGGCACCGGTCGCGTTCCTGGGCGGCATGAGCCGCGCCGCGAAGGCGGGCCTGATCGTGAAGGGCGGGAGCACCCTCGAACAGCTCGCGAAGGTGCGCTCGGCGGCGTTCGATAAGACCGGGACGCTCACCACGGGCAAGCCAGAGCCGCGCCGGATCGTCGCCCAGCCCGGCTTTGCCGAGGAGGACGTCCTGCAGCTCGCCGCCTCAGCGGAGGTGTACTCCTCACACGTGCTGGCGAGCGCCGTGGTGCGGGCGGCGAAGGAGCAGCGCCTCGGGCTGCTCCCCGTTGCCGCGGCGGAGGAGTTCGCAACGAACGGGGTGTCCGCCCGGCTTGCCGGCGGCACGGTACGGGTGGGCAAACCGTCCTGGGTGCGCGAGGCCGCGCCCGATCTGGTGCACGCGGAACTGGAACCGGGCGAGCTCGCCATCTATGTGTCGCGCAACGACCGCTTCGCCGGCACGATCGTGATGCGGGATCGGCTGCGCGACGACGCGATCGACACGGTCGCCGAGCTGCGCCGCAGCGGGATCGAACGCGTCCTCATGGTCACCGGCGATGTCGCGGCGACCGCGAACCCGCTCGCCGCGAGGCTCCGGATCTCGGAGGTGCACGCGGAGTGCACGCCCGAGGACAAGGTGCGGATTGTCGCCGACGTTCAGCCGCGGCCGCTGCTCATGACGGGGGACGGCCTGAACGACGCCCCGGTGCTCGCCGCCGCCGACGTCGGCTTCGCCATGGGGGCCCGCGGCTCCACCGCGGCGAGCCAGTCCGCCGACGTGGTCAACCGCTTCGATCGCATCGCCGGGGTCGCCGACGCGATGCGGATCGGCCGCGATACCGTGCGCATCGCGGTGCAGAGCATCTGGCTGGGGATCGGCTTCAGCGTCGTCCTGATGCTGATCGCCGCGTTCGGCTTCCTCCCCGCGATCGTGGGGGCGTGGATGCAGGAACTCGTGGATCTCGTCGCGATCCTCGGCGCGCTCCGCGCGATCCGCGGGCGGAAGGAGTCGGCACCGGCGGGGGCCGTGCCGGATCGTGCGCAGGAGCCGGTGCGCTGAGGCGAGCCGGGGTGCCGCTGCGTTATGCGGCCTGCGCGTCCGCCGGATCCTGCAGCGGCACCCCGGCGACCTCGCGCGCGTGGGCGATCGCGGCGAGCACCCGCGTTCGGATCGCGTTGCCGCGCGCAGCGAAGCCCCGCTGCAGTCGCGCGTACTCGCGCTTGCCGTCGGCGGTCTCGATCATGATGGGCGTCAGCGGGGTGCCGGCTGCGCCGGTGTAGCCCGCGACGTCGTAGGGGGAGGCGCGCATGTCGACCTCGCGGATATCGCGGGCCAGGACGAACGCGTCGAGCAGTACCGCGCCCGGCACGATCGGGCTGAGCTTCGCGGTCCACTTGTACACGTCCATGCCGGCGTGGAGGCACCCCGCCTGCTCCAGCTCGAGTTGATTCTCCCGGGTCGGCTGCACCGTGTTCAAGGGCACCGCGTCGGGGGTGAAGAAGCGGAACGCGTCGAAGTGGCTGCAGCCGATACTGTGCGATTCGACGACCCGATCCGTCGCCGCGTGCCCGATGCGCAGCGGCAGGCGGGTGTGGCGCAGCTGTTCCGGGGTGAGCCGGTACACCATCGCCCACTCGTGCAGGCCGAAGCAGCCAAAGCGCGGGGTGCGGTCAAGCGTGGCTGACAGGAGTCGTTCGATGTAATCGACGGTGCGGCCGCGGCGCGCGAAAAATTCCGTCAGGTCGACCGTCGCGTCCGCGAGATCCGGCCCGGCGGCGCGGTAGTGCCGCCAGGCTCCCCGCTCGGCCGCGGCCCCGGCGAGGACCACGCCGGCCCCCGGGTGCCAGCGGGCAAGCTCGCCCGGGCTGACCGAATAGTAGGTCCAGAGGAAATCCTCGATCGGGTGCGACTCCCGGCGGATCGTGCGCGCGCGATGCCCCGCGCTGAGCGCCTCCGCGCGCTCCCGATGCGCGTTCGCCTGTGCGGTCCACTCGGCCGGATCCAGCGTGCAGGGTGCATCCGGCCGCGCTGCCAGAGGCGCATCCGGTCGCGGTACCAGAGGTGCATCCGGCCGGTCGTCCGGTCGCGCCGTCGCCGCGCTCACGCCGGATCCGAGGACCGGCCGCGCAGCCGGTCGATCTCGCGGCGGTCGCGTTTCGTGGGGCGCCCGGCCCCGGGATCCCGCACCACCGTTGCCGGCCGTTCCACCCGCGGCGGCGGGGGCGGCGTCAGATCCTCGAAGTGCTTCGCGGCCTCGACGGCGCTGCCCCGACGCACGGGGAGTCCGGTCACGCGGTAGATTCGCTCGGTGTTGTGGAGCCGGACGCGGACCTCGTCGCCGAGCCGCACCGCCTGCGCCGCCTTCGCCGAGGCCCCGTTCACGCGAACGTGACCAGCCCGGCACGCGGCGGTCGCCTGGCTGCGGGTCTTCGCCAAACGAACACCCCACACCCAGGTGTCTACCCGTACGCTCTCGCCAGCCATAGACTCGATGGTAGCGAGTCCCGGTGGGAACCCACCCGGGCCGAGGCCAGGACGTAGGAGCGGGGAGGACGCGGTGTACGAGACCATCCGGTCGAGCGTCGACGCGGAGATCGAGATTTCCCGGTCACGATTTCTCACGCGGCTCGAGCGCGTAACCACCGAAGAGGACGCCCGCGCCGTCATCGCCCGAGTGCGGGCCGAACACCCGCGCGCACGCCACCACTGCTCGGCGTTCGTGCTCGGCCCCGAGGGGCGGATCCAGCGCTCCAACGACGACGGCGAACCGAGCGGCACCGCCGGGGCACCGATGCTCGACGCGCTGACCTCGGCCGGGCTGCACGACGTCGTCGCGGTGGTGACCCGCTATTTCGGTGGCGTGCTTCTGGGGGCGGGCGGACTCACCCGGGCCTACCGCAGCTCGGTCGCGGATGCCGTGCACCGTGCGCAGCGGGTGCAGCGCGCGATGCGGCACGATGTCACCGTGCACTGCAGCTACGACGTGGCCGCGCAGATCGAGGCCGAGGCGCGACGTCGCGGCTACGGCATCGGCGCGGCGGACTACACCGACCGCGTGGCGCAACACTTGAGCGTGGCCGAGTCGGAACTCGTGCCACTCGCCGGCCTCGTCGCGGAGCTCAGCGCGGGCGCCGCCGAGTTCGAGCGTGGGCCCGCCGGGTACGTCGACCTACCGGGGGCGTAGCCGAGGCGCGCTCTCCGAGGGGCTGCCGATGGAGCTGTCCGAGGAGGCTGTCCGAGTGGGCTGTCGAGGGACGCTGTCAGGGGCTCACGATACGCTTCTCGGGTGGAATACTGGGCAGAAATCGTCGGGCAGGCCGAGGCCGTGGACACCCTGCACCGGGCCGCCGAGCCCGGCGCGGTCGCCGCGCACGCGTGGCTGATCACCGGCCCGCCCGGTTCCGGGCGTTCCAACCTCGCGTTCCGTTTTGCCGCCGCACTCATCGCCCGCACCGTCGAGGCGCGCGCCGGGGTCTTTGAACAGGTGCGCGCCCGCACGCACCCCGATCTCGGTGTCCTCACGACGCAGAAGCTCCTGATCGACATCCAGTCGGCGCGCGAGATCGTCACGACCGCGCACTACGCCCCCGCGGAAGGGCGCTACCGGGTGATCGTGATCGAGGACGCCGACCGGATGCCGGAGCGCACCTCCAACGTGCTCCTGAAAGCGCTCGAAGAGCCGCCGGAGCGCACCATCTGGATCCTCTGCGCCCCGAGCGAGGCCGACCTGCTCCCCACGATCCGCTCGCGTGCGCGATCGCTGCGCCTTGTCACCCCGAATGCACAGGACATCGCCCGCCTGCTCCACGAGCGCGACGGGATCGACGCCGCTGCCGCGGAGCGCGCCGCGCGCCTGGCGCAAAGCCACATCGGCATGGCGCGCCGCCTCGCGAGCGACGCCGACGCACTCGCCCGCCGAGACCGCAGCATCCAGCTCGCGCTCGGCATCGCCACGCTCGGGGACGCCATGCGCGCCGCCGCGGCCCTCGTCAAGGTCGCCGAAGCCGACGCCGCGGCCCTCACCGAGGAACGCGACGCGCGCGAGCGAGAAGACGCGATGCGGAGCCTCGGGCTCGCCCCGGGGGCCGCGATCCCGCCGCAGATGCGCGCCCAGATGCGCGCACTCGAAGAGGACCAGAAGCGCCGCGCCACCCGCAGCCTCCGCGACGGAATCGACCGGATCCTCACCGATCTGCTCTCCGTGTTCCGCGACATCCTGCTGCAGGCCCTGATCCTGGAGCACGCCGAGGCCTCGGGGCAGGAGCCGACCGAGGCGATCGAGCTCATCAACCGCGAAGAGGCCGCGCAGATCGCCGAGCGCGCCGAACGCTGGGGCGCAGCGCGGGCGCTGGCCGTGGTGTCCGCGGTGGAGACCGCGCGTGAGCGGCTCGGGCGCGGGATCACGCCAGGCCTGGTGCTCGAAGCCCTGTTCGCCGCAATCATCGCCGAAACGGAGGCCTAATGGCCCGCCTCGCAACCGTGCGTCGCTCACGTCGCCGGGGCCGCGTCCCCGCTGCCGTCGCGGCCGGCTTCGCCGCGCTGATCGCGCTCACCAGCTGCGCGCTGATCCCGGGACTCCCGTCTGGCGATGGCGGATCCGGCGCGCCCGTCCCGGTGCTTCCCGACGAACCCGCGGGCACCGTCGAGGGGTTCGGGGAGCAGCAACCGGTCTGGCAGGACTGCGGCGACGGCATGCAGTGTGCGACCGTGTTCGCGCCGCTGAACTGGGACGAGCCCGAGGGCGAGACCATCACGCTCAGCATGGTGAAGCACCCGGCCACGGGCGCGAAGAAGCTCGGCACCCTGCTCGTGAACCCGGGCGGCCCCGGCGCGTCGGGGGTCGAGTACATCCTGAATAGCGTCGACCACGCCGTGCAGCCCGCACTGCAGGAATCGTTCGACGTGATCGGGTGGGATCCGCGGGGCGTGGGGGAGTCCACCCCGGTCGGCTGCTACGACGCGGCGGGCATGGACGAGTACCTGTTCGGGGCAGACCCTGCCACCGCGGACCTCGAGCCCGGCAGTGACGCCTGGATTGAGGCGGCCCTCGCCTCCGAGGCCGAGTTTGGGGCGGCCTGCGTGGCGAGTACGGGCGAGCTGATCGGCCACGTCGGCACGGACTCGACGGTGCGGGACCTCGACATGCTCCGCGCCATCGCGGGCGACGCACAGCTGAATTATCTCGGCTTCTCCTACGGCACGTACATCGGTGCGCGGTACGCCGACGCCTACCCGGACCGGGTCGGCCGCCTCGTGCTCGACGGTGCGATGGATCCCGCGGCGAGCATGGGCGATGTGGTGCGCGAGCAGACCCTCGGGTTCGAGCAGGCGCTGCGTGCCTACGTGACCGATTGCCTGCAGCGGCGATCCTGCCCGCTCACCGGCAGCGTCGACACCGCAATGGGCCAGATCGGGTCGCTGCTGGACCGGATCGCAGACACCCCGCTGACCGGGGCGGACGGGCGCACGCTCGACTCCGGGGTCGCGCTCACCGCGATCATCACCCCGCTCTACTCGCAAGACATGTGGGGCTACCTCGACGACCTGTTCAGCTCGCTCGCGGTGGATGATCCCGAGCTGGCGCTGAGCCTCGCCGACTTCTACTACGACCGCCAGGACGGGAAGTACCTCAGCAACTCGACCGAGGCGTTCTCCGCGATCAACTGCCTCGACTACCCGAGCGGGGAGCTCGACCGCGAGCAGATGCGGGCGGACGCGGCTGAGCTTGCGAAGCTCGCCCCCACGATTGGGCGATTCCAGGGGTACGGGGACATCGGGTGCGCGGCCTGGCCGGTTGCGGGCCCGAGCGAGCGCGGCCCCGTCGCGGCTGCCGGGGCGGCCCCGATCCTGGTGGTCGGTACCACCGGCGATCCCGCAACCCCGTACCGCTGGGCAGAGTCGCTGGCCACCCAGCTCGAGAGCGGCGTGCTCGTCACCTACGAGGGGGAAGGTCACACCGCCTCCACCACGAGTTCGTGTGTGGCCGACGTGATCGGCGAGTACTTCCTCACGGGCGCGGTGCCCGCGAGCGACCCGCGCTGCACGGTGTAGCCTCGCGGGGTTGGGCTTGGTCGGCCTGCGTCCCTTCGGCCTGAGCGTGGTCGGCCTGCGTCCGGTCGGCCTGCGCCTGCTCGGCCTGCGCGCGGTCGGTCTGCGTCAGTTCGGCCTGAGCCTGCTCGGCCTGAGCCTTGTCTTGGCGTGGTGACAGCCAGCGTGGCGTGAGGGCGCCCCGCGCCGGGCCCGCGCGCATGGCACGCGCCCGGGAGTGTCGCCGGTGTGCTGGGTGGCGCTGCGACGTGCTAGAGTAATTGCTTGTGCGCGAGAGCGATCCCGCGCCAGGCCGCCTTAGCTCAGTCGGTAGAGCGATTCACTCGTAATGAATAGGTCACCAGTTCGATTCTGGTAGGCGGCTCCATTACTTCTCTTAGTCAACGCCCATTTTGGCGTGTCCCTCGTCGGTCGATCTCACAGGGTGATCCCGTGGCGTGATCCCGTGGGGTGACCTCGAAGCACCACCCCGCCGAGCGCGCAGTATTGTCCCATTTGCGCCGCCGATTTCGTGCGAAAGTGGCTTCTCAGTGCCTACCTCGCGGGGAGCCTGAGGCTTGGCCTGGCCTGGAACCTGGCTCTTGACGCGTCGAGAGCGCAATCCTGCACGTGTCGCGGCTTGAGAACGAGCGAAAGTGCGGTCTCGGCAAGAGGAGCAGGCGGGCGGGGTGGGGGGCTAGGGTGAGGGTATGAGCGACGCGAGCCCCGGTCAGATCCCGATTCGCCCCATGCGACCGTCGCCGCGCACGCCCGCGAGCCCCATGGATTTCACGGGGCTCGAGTTTCTCCGCGGCCTCGGCATCACCTTCGTCGCGTTCAACGTGCTCCTGCCGATCACGATCTTGGTGATCACCGCGATCAGTCAACTGCGCAACGGGCTGCCGATGTTCGCGGGAGCGCAGGCGCTGATGCTGGTGCCGCTCTTCTCGGTACCGATCTCGGCGCTGGCGAGCCTGAGCTACGCGGGCGCGCTCGCCTTCGGGCTCGGCAAGCTGCTGCGCCATGAACCGCGGCGGAGCAGGCATCGCCTCGCGTTTGTCGGCCTGGGGCTGGTCGTCGGCTATGCCACTTCGCTCGTCGTGCAGATATCCACCTACGGCTCACCGAGCTCGAACCCGGCAGAAACCTTTCTGAACTCAACGCACCTCTTCTACGCGCTGCCCACAGCGCTTGCCGTGTGGGGCGGCTGGGAGTGGACCAGCTCCCGTGCCCTGCGTGCCGATCGGGTAGCAGCCGAGCTCGCAGTGACACCCCCGGCAAGCACCGAGACGACGGCCAGCGGCACCGTATAGGTTGGCAGGGTGAGCACGACGACGAAGCCTCGAATCGCCCTGTGGGATAACGCCCGATTCGTGCTCATCGTGTTGGTCGTGATCGGCCATTTGATCTCGACCATTCGCACCGATTCCGCCCTCGGCTTCGGGCTGTACGCCTACATCTACCTGTTCCACATGCCCGGCATGATCCTGCTCTCGGGTATGTTCTCGCGCGCCGACGCCTCCCCGAAAGCCGTCCGCTCCACCGTTCAGCTCCTCGTGACCTGGGGTCTGTGGGAACTGATTTGGGCCGCGATTCGCGGGGTCGTCGAGGGGCGCGCTCCGGGGGCCTCGTTCATGGTCTCCCCGGCCTGGACGCTCTGGTTCCTCGTGTCGCTCGCGACGATGCGGATCCTGCTCCCGTACCTGGCGCGGCTCCGTCACCCGCTGCTCGTGTCGATTGCGCTGGCGCTCGGTTCGGGGATGTTCCCGGCGATCGGCACCGAGTTCTCGGCGTCGCGGACCCTCGCGTTCCTCCCGTTCTTCATGTTGGGCTGGCTGGCCAGGGAACGCGGCTGGCTGATCGGGGAGTGGTTCACCGCACCGGCTCGCACCGCCCGCGCCGCGGCCTGGGGGGTGCTCGGCGTGGTGGCGCTCGCGTTCCTGCTCGTCCCGCAACTTCTGAGCGTGTGGCGGATCGACCGCTGGCTGACCTGGCGAGACGACTACTTCTGGCTGTTCGCGAACGCGCCGATCGGGGCGTGGCAACCCGCGTCCTGGGGCGGTGTGGTGCTCGGGGGGATGCTCGTTACCGCGGCGCTCCTCGCCGTGGGCGCCGCGCTCACGCTGGCGCTTCTGATCGTGGTGCCGCGCCGGGAGAGCGTGATGACGGCCTGGGGCACCCGCACGCTGTTCGTGTACCTGCTCCACGGGCCGATCGTGTGGGTGCTGCGCGGGCCCGGCGCGATCGACTGGTTCGGGAGCTTCGGGGAATTCGGAGTGCTCGCCCTGGTGCTCGCGGGCGGTGTGCTGACCGTGCTGCTCTCGACGCGTGGGGTCTCGTGGCTCTTCCGCCCCATCGTCGAGCCCCGCATTGACTGGGTGTTCACCCGGGAGCCGCGCGACGCCCGCCCCTGACCCCGGGTCGCCCTCGCCCCTGCCCCCGGGGTCACCCGGAGACGTCGCCTGCCCGCGACCGCCGCACCCTCCCCGAGCCTTTTTATCTCACACGAGTCAAACTCTGCAGAAAATGCCTCGGGCTAGATAAAATGCGTCGGTTTGGGAGGGCTCTTTCTGCGCGCAGCGCCGTCGCCCACCGACGCGGACGCACCGCCGGCAGCACCGGTGCACCGGTGCGGGCGCACCGTCGCCGGCGCGCCGCCCGCCCCTACGCCTCCGGCTCGGCGACGAGGAGCTGGTGCTTCGCGAGCTCGCGGTAGAGCGGGGTGCTCTCGACGAGTTCCGCGTGCGTGCCCTCGCCGATCACGCGGCCGGCCTCGAGCACCACGATCTTGTCCGAGTCGACGACGGTGGACAGGCGGTGCGCGATCACCACGAGGGTGCGGCCGGTCGCGACCGAATCGAGCGCCTCGCGCATGAGCCGCTCGTTCACGCCGTCGAGGCTCGCCGTCGACTCATCGAGCAGCAGCACCGGCGGCGCGGTGAGCAGGGCGCGGGCGATCGCGAGCCGCTGCTTCTCCCCGCCGGAGAGCATCACTCCGCTCTCGCCGACCTGCAGGTCGAGGGCCGCGGCGAGCCGCTCGGGCGTGAGCTCCGGCACGGTGTGCGGATTCGCGGAGGTCGCGGCACCGCCCTCGGCGCGGCCCAGTAGTCCGCCGAGGTTGACGGCACGCAGTACGCGGGCGCAGGCCTCATCGGTGGCGTGCGGCGCGCCCAGGCGAAGATTGTCGCGGAGCGTTCCCGCGAGCACGGGTGCGTCCTGTTCGACGTAGCCGAGCTGTGACCGGAGTTCGGTACGGTCGAGCGCGCGCAGATCGGCACCGAACAGGGAGACGGTGCCCTGTTCCGGATCGTAGAACCGCTCGATCAGGCCGAGAATGGTGGACTTCCCGGCGCCCGACGGGCCCACGAGAGCGACGCGGGTGCCCCGATCCACGGTGAAGTTCACGCCGTGCAGCACGGGCGTCTCCACGATCTCGGCGGGCGGTACGTCACGCCCGGCGCCGCGGCCGGCGCGCACGAGGGCCCGCACGTCGGCGCGTTCGGGCGCGGCCGAGCGGTAGGTGAAGTGCACGTCGGAGAACTCGATCGCCGGGGCGGCGGGCGAGCTCACCGCGGACAGCGGCACGATCTGGCCGAGCGGCGAGAGCTTCGCGTCGTCGGCGGTCTCGGTGGAGAGCGCGGTGATCTCTTGAATCCGGCCGAGCGCGCCGAGGGCCTGGTTGACGGCGGAGATCGCGCCGAATGCTTGTCCGAGCGGCGTGATCATGAGGAACAGGAACACGATGAACATGACGAGCTGCGCGATCGTGATCGCCCCGGTTGCGACCCGGAACCCGCCGAGCCCGAGCACGATGAGGAACGACAGCTGCATCGCGAGGAAGGAGATCGGCACGATGAGTGCGGAGATCCGGGCGACCTTGAGGCCGAGCCGGTACGCGGCGCTCGCGTCTGCCTCGGTGGCCAGCTGCTCGCGCTCGGCGGCCCCGGCGGCGCGGATGGTTCGGATCGAGGAGACGGAGCGGTCCACCTGAGCGGCGAGATCCCCCACCTTCTCCTGCGCCTGCGCAACGGCGGGGCGGATCTTGCCCGACACGAGCACCACGACGACGAGCGCGAGGAGGATCACCCCGAAGGTGATCCCGAACAGCAGCGGGTCGATGACCAGCATGCCGATCAGCGCGCCCACGAACACGAGCAGCCCACTGAGCGCCTCGACGAGCCCCTGCGTGAGGACGGCCCGGAGCAGGGTGGTGTCGCTGCCGATGCGGGAGACGAGGTCGCCGGTGCGACGCTGATCGAACTGCGCGATCGGGAGGTGCAGGATCTTGGCGATCAACTGCTTGCGGCTGGTCAGCACCACCCCCTCGCCCATGCGCTGGAGCACGTAGTGCTGGAAACCGCTCAGCACGGCATCGATCACGACGATCGCGGACAGGAGCACGAGCAGGCTCGTGAGGGCCTGGCCCGACTCGACCCGGGTGATGAGCTGCCCCAGGATGGGGGGCTGCACGAGCGAGGTGATCGCACCGATCACCCCGAGGATCAGCGCGATGACGAGCAGGCGACGCTGCTCGAACAGGTAGGGGATGAGCTCCCGCAGCGAAGCGCGCGGGCCGCGGGGGGCCGCCGACGTACCGCGGTTTCTGCCGCGTTTCGGTCGCTCCTGAGGGGTGGCCGCGGGGTGCTCAGACATGGCATCAACTCTAGTGCCGGCCCCTGACAGGGGGCTGCCGCGGCGGCTCGACCCGGGCCTCTGAAGAAACTCGGGGTGAGCCGCCGCGGCAGCGGAGAGGGTTCGAGCGGCGAACTACCGATCGGTGCCGGGGACGAGGCGCAGCGTCGGCCCAGCCTCGCGGATCCGACGCGCCGTGACGGCGAGGTGCAGCGCGGCCTCGGCGGCCTCCTGGCCCTTCGACTCGGGTGCCCCGGGACGGCCGGAGCGATCCAGCGCCTGCTGCTCCGTGTCCACCGTGAGGACACCGAAGCCCACGGGGAGGCCCGTGTCGAGCTGCACCCGGGTGAGCCCGTCGGTGACGGCGTTGCACACGTAGTCGAAGTGCGGGGTGCCGCCGCGGATGATCACGCCCAGGCACACCGCGGCATCGAAGCCGCCGCCGCCCGCGCTCGTCGGGGTGAGCGCCACCTGCGCGGCGAGCGGCAGCTCGAACGCGCCGGCGACCCGGAACAGGGTGTGCTCTGCGCCGGATCCCGTGAGGGTCTCCTGCGCGCCGCTCACCAGCGACGTCATGATTTCCTCGTGCCAGCTTCCGGCGATGATCGCGACGCGCAGCCCGGTGGCGTCGACGGAAAGGTTCGGGGCTCCTGCTCCGCTCATGGGGACTCCTTCAGTGTGAAACGGGTGTGGATGGGTGACCGCGGGGGTTAGCTGACCGTGTCGGGCAGTTCGTGCCCCATGCGGTCGCGCTTCGCGTTCAGGTAGCCGATGTTCTGCTCGGTCACGCCCACGAGCAGCGGGACGCGCTCGACCACCTCGAGGCCCTGCGCCTCGAGCTGCGTCACCTTGTCCGGGTTGTTCGTGAGCAGGCGAACCCGATCGATCCCCAGGTCGGCGAGGATTTCCGCGGCGGCGGTGTAGTCCCGGTCGTCCGCGGGGAGTCCGAGCTGGAGGTTTGCGTCGAGGGTGTCGAGGCCCTCCTCCTGGAGCTGGTAGGCGCGAAGCTTGTTCGCGAGCCCGATCCCGCGCCCCTCCTGACCGCGGAGGTACACGACGACGCCGCCGCGCTCGTTGATCAGGTCGAGCGCGGTGTCGAGCTGCGGCCCGCACTCGCACTTCAGCGACCCGAAGGCCTCGCCGGTGATGCACTCGGAGTGCACGCGGACGAGTGCCTCCCCGGAGGGCAGCGCGCCGTCCGGGCCGGGGGCGACGAGGGCGATGTGGTCGACGCCGGCGCGGCGGTCCCGGTAGGCGAGGGCGCGGAACTCTCCGTGCTCGGTAGGGAGCAGGGTGTTCGCGCGGAGGCTGACGCGGCGATTGACGGCCTCTCCGGTGGGGGCGCCCTCGGGATCGTGTTCGTTGAGGTACGCGATGAGGCGGTCGATTGTGGTGACCAGCACGCCCTCGCGGGCACCGAGCTCGATCAGGCCGGGGAGACGCATCATCTCGCCGTCCTCGGCCACGATCTCGGCGATACCGGCGACCGGTCGGAGGCCTGCGAGGCGCATGAGCTCGACCGCGGCCTCGGTGTGCCCGTCGCGGGCGCGCACGCCGCCGTCGACCGCGCGCAGCGGCAGGATGTGGCCGGGGCGGCGCACGTCCGTGGGAACGGCGTCGGCGTTGGCCAGCGCCTTCAGGGTGGTCATCCGGTCGCTCGCGCTGATGCCGGTGGTGATGCCCTCTGCCGCGTCAACGGTCACGGTGTAGGCCGTGGAGCGCACGTCTTCGTTCCGGGACACCATCATGGGGAGATCGAGCTGGTTTGCGATCTCGTTGGTCATCGGTGCGCAGATCAGCCCGGACGACCAGTGCACGGTCCACGCGATCCATTTCTGGCTTGCGAGCTCCGCGGAGATGATGACATCGCCCTCGTTCTCGCGATCCTCGTTGTCGGCGACGATCACGGGCAGGCCCGCCTTGATCGCGGCGATGGCCTCCTCGATGGAGGCGATGCCGGGGGTGCGGGACTCGGCGGGGGTGGCTTCGGGGCTCATGCGTGTGATCCTTCGGTGGGCGTGGTGACAACTGCGGATGCGGAGGTGGTGTCGGGGACCGCGGGAACGACGCCGAGGCGCAGCATGCGGGCAACGTGACGGGCGAGGATGTCGGTCTCGACGTTCACCCGGTCGCCGGGCTCGAGCGCGCCGAGCGTGGTCGCGGCGAGCGTTTCAGGGATCAGGGACACCTCGAACCACGCGTTCGGTTCCTCGGGATCGGAGATCGCGGACACCGTAAGCGAGACGCCCGAGAGCGTGACCGAACCCTTGTCGACGAGCAGCGGCGCGAGATCCGGCGTCAGATCGAAGCGCAGCACGCGCCAGGCGTCGGCGGGCGTGACCGAGCGGAGCGCGGCAGTGCCGTCAACGTGGCCCTGGACGATGTGACCGCCGAGGCGCGTGTCGACGCGGACCGCGCGCTCCAGGTTCACTGCACTGCCTGCGGCGAGCTCGCCGAGGGTCGACATGCGGATCGACTGCGCCATGACGTCGGCGGTGAAGGTGCCCCGGCCGTCCGCGGTGCGACCCTGGTCGATCACCGTGAGGCAGACCCCGGACACCGCGATAGAGGCGCCGTGGCTCGCATCGCTCGTGACGAGCGGCCCGGCGATCGTGAGGCGGAGCGAATCGTCAACGGGAGCGACCCCGACGATTTCCCCGATTTCCTCGATGAGTCCCGTGAACATCAGTTTCCTTTCTGGGCCGGAACGACCGTGGCCTTGATGAGTAGATCAGCTCCAAGCTGCGCGGTGTGCGTGACGCGGAGACGTGAGATGTCGGCGATGGTGGAGATTCCGAGATCGCCGAGGGCGAGCCGTGGCCCACCGAGCAGCGCCGGAGCGAGATAGACGAGTACGTCGTCCACGAGCCCGGCCGCGATAAACGCGCTGGCAACCGTCGGCCCGCCCTCGACGAAGAGGTGGCGGACCCCGTTTGCGTGCAGCGACGCGAGGTCGGCGGCGAGGTCGTCGCCGGCGATGCGGAGTGGAAGCTTGAGATCGCGCGCGGCGAGCGCCGGGTGGCGCAGGATCCGCGCATCCGCGGGGATCGCGCGGTGTCCCATGACGACGGGGACCGGCTGTTCGGCCGCGGGCACGAGGAGTCCGCCGGTTTCGCCGCGGGCGGTGAGTGCCGGATCGTCGGCGAGCAGCGTGCCGGTGCCCACGAGGATCGCGTCGGCCTCGGCCCGGCGGCGGTGCACGTCGCCGCGCGCGTCAGCGCCGGTGATCCATTGGCTCGTCCCGTCTGCGGCGGCGGCGCGGCCGTCGAGGGTTTGCGCCCATTTGACGGTGACCCGGGGGCGCGCGGTCGCGGCGGCAGCGGTGCCGGATCCTGCGGTGCCGGATCCTGCGGTGCCGGATCCCGCGGCGCGTTGCCGGGCCAACCAGCCGGTCAGGAGTGCGCGAGCCGATGCGGCACGGACCCCCGCGTGAACCTCGACGCCCGCGCGGCGCAGGGTGTCGGCACCGCCCGATGATGCCTGGCCCGGGTCTGAGAGCGCGTAGACGACCGCACCAATGCCGCGCTCGGCCAGCGCGACGGCGCAGGGACCGGTGCGCCCCGTGTGATTGCACGGTTCCAGGGTGACGACGGCCGTGACCTCGCCGAGGCGGTCCTGCCACTCGGCCGGAATGCGGCTCAGCGCGTCGATCTCCGCGTGCGGTGTTCCCGCGCCGCGGTGCCAGCCCTCCGACAGAATCCGACCCTCGGGATCGAGAAGCACGCAGCCCACGCGGGGATTCGCATCGAATTCGGGGCCGCGCAGCGCAAGGGCAAGCGCGCGATCCATCGCTGATTCGATGAGCGTCTGCTCGAGCATCCCGTCCGCCTTTTTCTGCGTACCGGGTGCGCGCAGGGTCGCGGAGTGCCGCGATCGCGCGTTCCTCTCATCCGGACTAGCGCGGCCTGGGCCGCGCATCACCGTCGGTCCCGGAATTTCACCGGATCGGCCCTGCGGAAGCAGGGTTCGCGGACTGTCACCGCCGGTTCGGATTCTCACCGACCCCGGAACACGGGACCATGCTACCGCGCCGGGCCGTGCGGGGCTACCCCGCCGGAGGGGTTCCGCCAGGGGCGGAACCCGGAATACGCGTGGCCGCAGCCCGGCGCCGTCCGAGCAGCAGTCCAGCCCCCGCCAGCACGGCACCGCCCGCGAGGGTGACGAGGAGCCCGGCATCTCCGGCGCCGGTCTGCGCGAGCGGTGTCGGCCCCGGCGGCTGCGGTGCCGGCGGCGGTGTGGTCGGAGGAGTGACGGTGGGCGGCGGCGTCACCGTCCCGGTGTCCGCTGCGGCGTAGGTGAAGACGTGCGTCGCGGCCCCGACCCCGAAGACCCCGGAGATCACGGGTGCCGAGCTCACCGTGTACCCGTCGATTGCGGCGGCCTCCGCGGAGTACGCGGTGTTCCAGCGCCCGACGAGCGCGGTGTCCTCCGGCACCGGGGCCCCGTGTTCGTTCACGTAGCGCACGGTGACGCGGAACTCAAGGGGGAACACCACCGCACGGGTGATGTCGGCGCTCTCCGGGGTGACCTGCTCCGGGAGCACCGCATCCTCGGGTGGCAGGACCGTCGCGTGGGCCGCGGGGTGCGTCACGGTGGGGTGGGGGACCGCCGGCAGCGTGTCGGTCTGCCCCTCGGGCACCCAGGTGGTTTCCCCGGTGATGGCGTTCACCTGGCAGGTGAAGACTGCCTCCTGGGTGACGGTGTCCGCCGCCGCCGAACCGTCTTCGAAGGTGTAGACGATTTCACGGGTCACCGTGTGATGCCCCTGCCGCGCGAAGAGCATGTGGGGCACGACCCGGTAGTTCTCGGCCCGGTACGTGTCGTAGGGGAGTTCCCCGGGGACGACCGCGTCACCCTTCCAATTGGGGAGCGCGGCCAGCGCGGGGCCGTCGGCGGCATTCGCGTAGAGCGACAGGTACTCGGGGATGAACTGCGCGAGCGCGGCCATGATCGGCTGCATGCTCGAGCCCGGTGTGGCGAGCATCCCGTATTGCGTCCGAATCGTCTGCTCGACGGCCTCGGTGACCGAGCCGGGATCGTGGTCCGGGATATTCTCGAGCGACCAGGTCGCCTGCTCGACGAGTGCCTGGAAGCCGTCCGAGGCAAATACGTCTTCCGGGCTGAGGAAGTCGGTGCCGTCGGGGGTCAGGTTCAGCGCCAAGAACGTTCCGTCGACGGAGAACGAGTTGAGGATCCACTGATCAAGGTCGCTGAGCTGCAGCGGCCGGGTCTCGACCCCGGCGGCGGGGAGCATCGCCGTATTGTCGGCGGTGCGCACAACGATTCCCATCGCTTGTGCGGTGCTCAGATACTGCCGCACCTGCGCCTGGTAGCCGCGCAGGTAGTCGAGATCGACCCGCTCGATCCACTCGAGCGTTGAGGCGCGCATCGCGTCGAAGACCCGTGCGCGGGCCTCGGGCTCCGCAAGGCCGGTGCTCGTGTACTCGGTGAACAGTTCGGCGTAGATCGCGTCGAGGCTCAGATCCGCGAGATCGGAGTAACCCAGTTGTTGGTAGCTCGAATAGGTGCCGACCGACGGGGTCTGCCAAGTCAGGCTGGTGAGCGCGTTGACGAGCTGCGAAAATTCCGGGCCCTCCGGGGGGAGGATGGTGGCCACCTGATCCGCCGTGTAGGCGGCAACGAAGCCGTTGAAGAGTGCGAGCTTGAGGTCGTAGTCTGCGCTCAGGAGGTGCTGGAGCCCCGAGGCGTCGACCCGTTGGCCGTTCATCGAGGCCGCGAGGAAGCTGTCGGCTGCCGTCCGGTAGGTGTCGACTGCTGCCGGGACTGCGACGTCGAGATAGTGGAGCATGTTCGGGGGAACGCTCGCGGTTCCCGAGAACGCGAGTTTCATCTCCTGCGTGTAGTACGGGACGAACTCCTCTTGGTACGTGTCGAGGTGGTCCGGGAACCCTTCCGCGTACCCCTCGCCGAGGATCGGCGCGGAATAGAAGTCCTGCGTGCGGGCATTCTCGTCGGTGACGATGCACGCCGCGGCGGTGAGCGGGGCCGCCTGCGCGGGGCCGCCACCGAGGAGGAGTCCTCCGGACAGTGCCGCGGCGAGGAGCGCAACGCCGGTACGTGATGTGCCCATGGTTTCCCCCGGATGTCGTTGCCCGAGGAGCGTGCATGCATCTTCGGCGCACAGCCTGTCGCCAGGCTGTGAGTAGTATCGCAGGTCCCGCGGTATTTTCACAGCGTTTTCTGGCGCGGAATCCGGTCACCTCGTGCGGTGGCCGGATCCCGCCGCGCGCTGCCGCCGGCCCCGGTGGACGGGCCTAGGAAAAGAGCTCCGCGAAGAGGCGACCGTTCGCGATCACGTTCATCGTGAGCACGATGATGAGGGCATTAAAGAAGAACGCGAGCGTCGTGTGCCACACGATCGTCCACCGCATGTGCGTGTTGACGACCTTCACGTCCGAGACCGCGAAGGTCGTGGCATTCGTGAACGCGAGATACACGAAGTCGACGAGCCGGGGCTCGGCGGTCCCGGGAAACTCGAGCGGCGGTGTCGCCGCGCGGTGGTAGCGGGAGAAATAGATCCGTGCGTAGCCCCAATTGAACATCGCCCAGGCGAGGAGCATGGCCCACACCGCCGTGAACTCGCCGGCCGGATCGTGCAGATCCTGGCCGATGCTCGTGATCAGATCCGTGGCGACGCTGAGGCCGATGAGGCTCGAGCCGAACGTGGTGATCGTCGAGAGCATGCGGGTGAGGGGGTGCCCCACGAGGACGCGCGTGGCCGCCGGATCCGGCTCGTTGATGCGCACCAGGATGTTCAGCGAGAGCACCGTCGAGAGCAGATAAATTGAGGCGATTCCGCACCACACCAGCATGGGGATGAGATCGAAGGCCTGGTCGGTGCCCCACACGATGTCCCAGCCCACCCAGATCAGCAGCACCTGCATGATGAGGCCGAGCACCTCGCCGGTCACGCTGAGCACAGCGCCAAAGGTGCGCAGCGAGACGTTGCGCGGTGTCGGGTGGTGCGGCCCGGTGGTGGGTGTGGTCATGCGTTGTTCCCAGCGGTGGTGGCGGAGGCGACGAGATCGCGGAGGGACGCGTCGGGGAGATACGCGCGGGTGAGCGCGATGCCGATGCGGGGCAGGTCGCCCTCGTCGCGGAACAAGAGATACAGTGACTCGGATCGGGGGTTGAACTTCTGCTTGAAACGGTGCAGCGACGTGAAACCGTACAGCGGTTCGAGCAGCCCGCCGAGCTGTTCGAGGACCTGGTCGACCGGTCCCGCGGCGGCGTCTTCGGGACGCACGAGCGGGGCCCCGGAGAGCGACACAATCTCATACCCCTGCTCCGAGAAGTGCTGAGCTGCGGAGGCGATGAGGTACTCCATGACGGGGCCGAAACCGCCGTCGCGGCGGCGCATGAGATCGAGCGTCCACCCAATGACGCGGGGATCGCCGGTCCCGGGATCCGCGGGCCCGTACACCGGGAGCCACGAGGTGACCCCGTGCAGGCTGCCGTCGGCGTCGACCGCGATCCCCACCCAGACTTCCGGGTCGAGCGCCTCGTCGACGGTGCCGAGCGTGAACCGCATCTCGGGCAGCCCCTTGTCGCCGGTCCACTGCTCCGAGATGGCGCGCACCTGAGCGAGCACGCTCCAGGGCTCCTCCGCGAGCCGGACCATGCGAAACTCGATGCCCTCCCGTTTGGCGCGATTGATCGCCGTGCGCACCGCACCCCAGGGCTTCCCGGTGAACGCGAGGCCGGGAAGATCCACGATCGTGTCCTCGGCGACACTCACTGAGCGCCAGCCCTCGGGAACCGCCGCCGCGCTCCGGGCACCCGCGGAGAACGCGCAGGGGATGAGGCCCGCGCGCTGGGAGAGATCAGCAAACTCCCCGAACGCGGCCCGGTGCTCGCCCTCGGCGACGATCGGGTCGCCGAGCATGATGGCCACGCCTGCGTGAGCCTGGAACGTGATCGCGCCGGATCCCGATGAGACGTGCGTGTTGCCTCGCCACGTGGTCATCCAGGAGATGGTTCCGCCGCCGTAGGCGCGCAGCCGTTCCGTGGCCTGGGCGGCGGTGAGCGGCGCGGCGGCGAGCACACGCCGGGCTCGGCGCAGCGGGACGCGGAACGCGCCCCGGCCCGCGATCAGAACCACGATGAGCGTCGCCCAGAGCGCGGCGGGTGCGATGAGCGCACCCAGGATGTCGGCCGGGGACGCGATGAGCCGCAGCTCAACGAGGAGCGGCACGAGCGCAAAGCCGAACGCGGCGGTGAGGAGGTTGAAACCGCCCAGCGCGAGCGCGCAGATCCAGGCCACCCGGACCCCCTGGCGCACCCCGTTGGCGATGAGCGCGATCACGACGACGTCGATGAGCACGTCCAGTCCCGAGGCGACCGGTTCGTTCTGGCCGAGCGGCCCGTCGTACGGCACGACGAGGTCGATCACCTGGACGACGCCAATCGCGATGAGCCCCGCGAACGCCAGGAGTCGCCACTCGCGCTCGCTGGGCCGGCCCGCCGGGTGGCGGAAAGCGGGAATCCAGCCGCTCGCGAGGAGCGCCGCGACCATGGCGACGGCGTGCTCGAGGTCGTGGAGCTGGCCGAGGTAGAGCACGGAAATACCGACCCACAGCACCACGGCGAGGCGGGCGCGCAGCCGCCAGGGTGCTCGGAGCGTGGCGATCGCGAAGACGAGCGCAGCGAGCGCCCCGCACGAGGGACCCACGTCGCGCGCTTCGGACAGCGCCACCGCCCAGTGCCAGCCGCTCGGGGCGACGAGGAGCAGGATTCCCGCGGCGCCGAGCACGCCCACCAGGTGCCCCGCGAGGAACAGCCCGGCCGTGCGCAGCGCGCCGAATCGCCACTCCGCCCACCCCAGACCGCCCGCGACGAGCGGGAGCAGCGTAAGGTAGACGAGTGGATGGTCGACGAAGAACGGCGACGTCAGGAGGGTCCACCAACGCCCCTCGGCGAAGGCCGGGAGGCCCGTCGCGACCTGCGGGTACCAGGGCTGCTCGCTCGCCGCGCGCCAGAGCGAGCCGCTCGCGAGGCCGACCGCCAGCAGCGCCACGAGAACACTCAGCGTGAACGGGACTCGTCGCAGTACGGTCAGCGCCGGCCTTCGGCTCGTGAGCGGAGCGGGCGCGGCGTGCGGTGCGACGTCGTCGGTCATGGACACAGTCTAGAGTTTCTCGGCCCGAGCTGGGGGTCGAGATGTGCGCCTTCGGGCTCACCGCGCTCGCGCCCCGCCGCCCCGCGCTCACGAGAACCACGGAGATCTTTCGGCCAGGTGCCGTGTGCGGGCAGAAATGTCCGTGATTCTCGTGAATCTCCTCGCCGTTCGTGCACGGGGGCGGGGCGAATCGTGCGGGGAGGGGCGCCGGACAGGCGCGGGGGTGGCACGGCGGCGCGGGGCGTGGAAACGCCGCACGGCTCGCCCTCGGGGCGAGCCGTGCTCAGGAAGGCGGAAGCGCCTAGCGGCGCAGCAGGCCCATGCGCTCGTACACGAGGTCCATCGTCTGGTTCGCGACCGCGTTTGCGCGATCCGCGGCCCCCGCGAGGAGCCGGTCGAGCTCGGCGGGATCCGCCAGAAGCTCTTCAGTGCGCTCGCGAACCGGGGAGAGGGCGCCGTCGACGACCTCCACGAGCCCCTTCTTCAGGTCGCCGTAGCCGCGGCCCGCGTACTCATCGACGATCGACTCCACGGGGCGGCCGCTGAGCACCGAGTAGATGGTGAGCAGGTTCGAGACGCCGGGCTTCGCCTGACGGTCGAAGCGGATGCTCGCCTCGTCGTCCGTGATCGCGCGCATGATCTTCTTCTTGGTGACGTTCATCGGATCGAGGACCTTCACGAGGCCCCCCTCGGTCTCCGCGGACTTCGACATCTTGGACGTCGGATCCTGCAGATCGTAGATCTTGGCGGTGCCCTGCTGGATCTGTGCCTCGGGCACCACGAACGTGTCGCCGAAGCGGGAGTTGAAGCGGGTCGCAAGATCGCGCGTCAGCTCGACGTGCTGCCGCTGATCCTCCCCGACGGGCACGGACGCCGCCTGGTACAGCAGGATGTCCGCGGCCATGAGGATCGGGTAGGTGAACAGGCCCACCGAGGTCGTGTCGGCACCAAAGCGTTGTGACTTGTCCTTGAACTGGGTCATGCGGCTGGCCTCGCCGAAGCCGGTGAGCGTGTTGAGCACCCAGGCGAGCTCCGCGTGAGCGGACACGTGTGACTGGACGAACAGCGTGGACTTTGCGGGATCGATGCCCGCAGCGATGTACTGCGCGGCGGTGACGCGCGTGCGCTCCGCGAGCTCCGCCGGATCCTGCGGCACGGTGATGGCGTGCAGGTTGACGACGCAGAAGAAGGCGTCGAAGTCCTCCTGCATCTGCGTCCACTGGCTGAGGGCCCCGATGTAGTTGCCGAGGTGCAGCGAATCGCTGGAGGGCTGCATGCCGGAGAACAGGACGGGCTTGGCTGATGCGTTCATGTGTGTGTCCAGAAAGTGTGAGGGTGACGGATGCGGGTCAGTCGGCGAGGCGGTAGTCCACCACGACGGGGGCGTGGTCGGACCATCGCTCGGCGTATGACGCGGCGCGATCGATCGTGTAGTGGGTGACGCGCTCGGCGAGCTGCGGGGTGACGGCGTGGTAGTCGATGCGCCAGCCGGTGTCGTTGTCGAAGGCCTGACCGCGGTTGGACCACCAGGAGTAGGGGCCGTCGACCTCGCCCGCCCAGCGCCGACCGACGTCGGCCCAGCCGAGGCCGGGCCCCTCGGTGCCGTCGACGCCGGTGACCGTGGCGTCGCGCTCGCCGAAGAAGCGGTCGAAGTAGGCGCGTTCGCGGGGCAGGAAGCCGGCCCGCTTCACGTTGCCCTTCCAGTTCTTGATGTCGAACTCGCGGTGGCCCACATTGAAGTCGCCGACGATGGCCACGAGTTCGCGCTCGTCCGCGAGTTCGCGCATCCGCACGCCCATCGCGTCGAGGAACGCCCACTTGGCCTCCTGGCGCGGGGTATCGACCTCGCCGGAGTGGGTGTAGTTGGAGACCACGGTGATCGGCGTGCCCGCGAACTCGAAGTCCGCCTCGATCCACCGGCCCGAGGACTGGATCTGCGCCTGCGCGTCGACGGCCCCGAGGCCCACGCGGTGCGCCACCGGGGCGACGCGGCTCGCGATGGCGACGCCGGCGCGACCCTTGATCTCGCACGGATCGTGCACAAAGTGCCAGCCCTCGCGACCCAGGAACTCCTCGAGGTGCTCGTCCTGTGCGCGCACCTCCTGCAGCGCGAGCACGTCGACATCGCGGGTGGCGAGCCACTCGCCCATCCCCTTGCGGTAGGCGGCACGGATGCCATTGACGTTAACGGACGCGACGCGCAGGGTTTCGACCATGCTCTCTAGTCTATGCGGGGCCACCGACACCGCGGGCGCTGGGCACCCTAGAACACCATCGGGCGGTCGTACTCGTCCTCGAACGTGTCGGTGAGCAGCGACGGATCGATGTCGCAGACCACGGGCACGTGATCGCTGGGGGAGTCCCCCTTGCGCTCGTCGCGGTGGATCGAGGCGCCGGTCACGGAGTCGGCGAAGGCGGTGGATCCCATGATGAAGTCGATGCGCATTCCCTCATCCTTCGGGAAGCGCCCCGCCTTGTAATCCCAGAAGGTGTACCCCTCGGGGACGATCGGGCGCACGACGTCCTGCACGAGCGGCTCGAACGCGGCGAACGCGGCGCGCTCTTCGGGGGAGACGTGGGTGGAGGACCCGAGGCGGAAGCTGGGGTCGCCCATGTCGCTGTCGAGGGGGGCGATGTTCCAGTCGCCCATGAGCGCGAGCGGCAGGTCGGGATCCTCGTCGAGCCACGCGGTGGTACTGGTGCGCAGCGCCTCCAGCCAGGCCAGCTTGTAGTCGAGGTGGGGATCGCCGAGTGCGCGCCCGTTGGGGACGTACAGACTCCACAGCCGCAGGTCGCCGACGGTGACGCCCAGCGCGCGTGCTTCGAGCGGGAGGCCGTTCGGGCCGGTGCCCTGCACGGCTTCCTGTCCCTTGATGGGGGCGCCGAACCCGGGCATCCCGTCAAAGCCGTGCGCCACGTCGGTCATCTCGTGGCGGCTGGCGAAGGCGACGCCATTCCACTGGTTCAACCCGTTGATCTTAAGCTGATACCCAGCTTGCTCAAAGGCTTCGATCGGAAACTGGTCGGGTCGGCACTTGATCTCCTGCATGGCGAGGACATCGATGTCTTCGCGTACGAGCCAGTCGACGACGCGACCGAATCGTGTGCGGATCGAATTGACGTTCCATGTAGCGATGCGCATGGAATCAGCCTATCGGCTGAGACTTTCCCCCGAGAATGAGGCAGGATTTGAGTGGGGGGACGTTGTGGTCAATGATTATTCTGAACACAGTCCAAAGTTTTACTGGGGGTAAATCGTGCAGGAAGATCTGAGTTCTCCCGACCTCGGTCCACCGGAGCTGGCAGCCCGCTTCGCGCGCCAGCAGGCGAGCATTGCCGCGGCAGTGCCGGATCGGCTCGAGCGGGTCGTGGCCGACCTCGCGGCACCCGGCTCGGTCGTCCTCCTGGTCGGCGAGGGCGGCACGGGGCGCCTCGCCCTCGCGCGTGAAGCCGCGCGCCTCGTGGCCACGCACCAGGACATGGGCGAGGTCATCGAACTCCCGCAGCCGCCGCACGAGACGAGCGGCATCGCCTCAGTGTTCGTGGAGCTCGCCGACGCGGGCGGAAACGATGGGGGAGATACGGCGACGATCGCGGCACGGGTGCTCGCCGGGATGCTGGCGGTCGCGCCCGCGGGCGCGGTGATGCTCGTCGCCCCGAGCATCGACGGGTACAGCCCGCGCGACACCCGCGTGCTCGAACTGGTGCTTCGGGACCACCGGGTGCGCGCGATATTGACGGCGCGACAGCTCACCACTCCGGTGGAACAGCTGAGCAGCGGAGAGCGCCGCAGCCGGGTGTCGGTGGCGCCGCTGGACCTCGCTGAGGCGGATACCTACCTGAGCAACCTGCTCGGCGTCGAGCGGATCGAAACCGAGACGCTGCGGCGCTGGGTCGAGTCGGCCGGGGGGAACAGCTATGCGCTGGCGGTCCTTGCGCTGTCGGCGGAGAGCGCGGGGACGCTGCGGCGGAGCCGGGGGGCCGCCTGGTCGACGGCGACCTCCGATGAGGTGCCCAGCGGCTACTCCCGGGTGCTCATGGGGACGTGCACGCCCGCCGAGCTGGAGGTGCTCGAGCTGGTCGCCCTTGCCGAACCGGTCACCGAGGCGGTGTTGCTGCGCAGCCTGGATGCCGCCTGCGTCTCCGTGCTGTTTGAGCGAGGCCTGCTCGTGTCGAAGCCCAGCGCCGAGGGAAGCTCGCTGGTCGCCGGACACCCGCTGCTCGCCTCGCTCTTGCGCGCGGGGATGTCCCCGGTGCGCCGGATCCAGCTCAATGACCAGATCTTTCGGCTCCTGTCCGAGGACCTCGGCACGCTCGATCCCGTGTATGCGCCGGATCGACTCATGCGCCTCGTCGTGTTCGGCCTCGAGGGCGGGCACGTACTGCCGTTCCCCTGGCTCTGGGCGGCATTCGAGCAGACGGTACGCGGGGGCGACCCGCGATTGGTGCTGAATCTTGCGCTCGCCGTGACCGCGCATCCGGGTGCCGACCCGGCCCAGGCCGCGACCGGCGCGCTGCGGGCCTACCGGATCGCGCGGCTCCTCGGGGACGCGGGGACGCTCCGCCCGGTGCTCGGCATGATGCGCGGGATCCTGGCGGACCGCGAACGGGTCGACGCCGTGACCCCGATGCTGCGCATCCGGCTGGAGACTTCGCTGCTGGAGCAGGACGTGTGGGACGACGGCGATGTGGATACGGCCCTCGCAGCGATCGTGCGCCTGGAAGCGGACGTGAACGTGGCTGGGGGCGACGAGCTGATCGCCGAGGTCGTGCGCAGTGCGCGCGTGCAGATCCTCGCCTACGCGGGGCGCCTCCGGGAGGCCGGACTCGCGGCACCGGGACAGGACGTGTCCCCGGACCTCAAGACCGAGTGGATCCGCTCGCCCGCGCGCGCCATCAATACTCTGATCCTCGATCAGCGGGGCGCCTTCGAGCTGGCGCTCGCGAGCGCCGAGAACACCCGCATGCTGAGCCGCCTCGGCCCGCGCGCCCGCCCGGACTTCGTGGACATGCACAGCTTTGGCTGGCTCATTGGATTCTGGGTGAGCGGGAGCGCCGAATCCGCGCGTCAGGTGGTCGACGAACTGCTCACCGAAGTGCACACGGACACCCACGCTGAGGCCCGGTACTCCGGTCTGGTCGAGGCGGGATCGGTGCTCATTAGCGTGCAGGAGGGGCGGTGGGCGGACGCGGCGCAGGCCGCCGAGTTGCTGCTTGATCGCCTCGAGCTGCACGACAGCTATGGCGTCGCGCCGCTCGTCCAGGCGGCGTTGGCGCACGCGCTTGCCGTGTTGGGCGAGCGCGACGCGGCACTGCGCGCGATCCGCGCGGCAGGAGTGCCGTCGCGGGGCATGGGGCAGGTGCTCTCCGGCACGCGTCGGCTCCTGACGCTGCGCGCGCGACAGTGGCTGCGTCTCCCCGACACCGCGGCCGAGGCGGAGCGCGTCCTGACCTGGGCACAGGCCGAGGGCCTGCCGCTCATCGAATTGGTGGCGCTGCACATCATGGCGACGGAGGCGCGCGCCGCGAGCCCCGAACTGCTGGAGCGTGCGCGCGCGGCGGCGATCGCGGTGGATCCGCCACTCTCCGGTGCCTACCTTGCGCACATCGAGCGGATCGCCCAGGGCGCGGGCGCGGCCGCGACGGATTCTGACGAGCCCGAGGTGCGCATGCTCGCGGGCCTCGGCGTCTGGCTGCCGCTCCCGCCGGCGGGGGACCTCACCGCGCGCGAGCGGGAGATTGCGCTGCTCGCCGCGCTCGGGCACAGCAGCAAATTCATCGCGGAGCGCCTGCATATCTCCTCCCGCACCGTGGAGACGCACCTGTCCAACATCTTCGCGAAGACGGGCGTGGAGAATCGAGACGAGCTGAGCCGATGGGCGGCGCGGGAGCGCGCCCCGCTGGGTGCCCTCGAGTCGAGCTGAGCCCGCGAGTCTCCCATCCGAGTGGGGGTCGTGCGGGTTCCAAGCCGGCGCACAGTAGGGTCCGGTAAATTAGGACGCTATCGTCGGATGCCTGCACCGTGGCGTCCCCGAGGAACTGGAATCTGAATGGCCAAGAACACCGCAGGAGATGCCGCGCGTCCCGCCTTTGTGCGCCATGGAAAGCTGCGCCGCTCCAACGCGTGGGGCAATGCGCTGCGCGTGTTGCTCACCGCGATGATCGTGGTCGCTCTGTCCGGAGTGGCGACGGTGGCGTATGCGGTGTGGGGGCTCGTGCAGAACCTCAATACCGTGGAGCTCGGGAACGAGGCCTCCGGCGTGGACGCTGGTTCGCAATCCATCGATGGTGCGCTGACGATCCTGCTCGTCGGTTCCGACTCGCGTCAGGGCCAGTCGTGGGATGACGGCGAAGAGGGGGAGCTGAACGACGTCAACCTCCTGCTCCACGTTTCGGCGGATCATCAGAACGCGACCGTCGTCAGCCTGCCGCGCGACCTCATGGTGCCATTCCCGAGCTGCCCGGGTTTCGATGGCGAGCCCAACTACTTCCCCGCGATGAGCGAGCAGCAGCTCAACAGCGCCATGCTGTATGGCGGGCTGCCCTGCGTCGCTCAGACGGTTTCCGAACTGACTGGGATGGATATCCCCAACGCTGGGCTCATCACGTTCGACGGTGTCGTGGGTGTGTCGAACGCGATCGGCGGCGTCGACGTCTGCCTCACGCAGCCGATCGTCGACGAGAAGGCCGATCTGGATCTGCCCGCCGGCATGAACACGCTCGTCGGCTGGGACGCGCTGCAGTTCCTTCGCACCCGCCACGGCGTGGGCAACGGCGGTGACACGAGCCGGATCAGTAACCAGCAGGTCTTCATGTCGGCTCTCGTGCGCAAGCTCAAGGACGCCGAGACCCTCTCCGATCCGGTGAAGGTGTACGGCCTCGCCAAGGCCGGCGTCGAGAACATGACGCTCTCGAGCAACATGGCGAGCGTGCAGTTCATGCAGGCGGTCGCCGGGACGGTGAAAGACATCGATCTCGAGCGCATTAACTTCGTGCAGTACCCCACGTTCGATCACCCCTACGAATCGGGCCGCCTCACGCCCGATCGGGCGAGCGCGGACCTGCTCTTCGAGACGATCAAGAGCGGGCAGCCGTTCTCGGTGACCGGCGTGGGCGAGGGCGTTGCGGTGGACGGCGTCGACCCGAACGCGCCGGCGACGGAAGCGCCGGTCGATCCTGAGGCCCCGGTCGAGACCGCCGAACCCGAGATCGATCCGAACACGGGGCTGCCGGTGGATCCCGCGACCGCGCCGCCGGTCGAGGACACGGGCCCCGCGAAGCTGCCCGAGAACATCACGGGCCTCAGTGCGGACGTGGAAGCGTGTTCCGCCGGCCGGACCGTGTTCTAGGGGCCAGATTCTCCCCGCGTGGGCGGGCCGATTTCCTGCACGCCCCACTCGTCAGGTAGGATTGTGGGCGGTGCTCACGTATGGAGACGTGCCGGAGCGGCCGAACGGACTTCACTGCTAATGAAGGGTCGGGGTTAAACTCGACCGGGGGTTCAAATCCCCCCGTCTCCGCCAGATGAACACCATGAAAACCCCCGATCAGCTCGCGCTGGCCGGGGGTTTTTGCTGTGTCTGGGAGGGGGCTGCACTCGGTTCGCCCGGAATACATAACGACTGTTTGCTAAATCCGCGGTGGAGGCGGTAGATTGTTCCTCGCGACCGGGCTGGATGGGCCTCAACCCCCTGAAATACTCCCGTGCTGGACGCACGTTGCGGAGGGTCGTCCCTCCCCACCCCCACTGAGGGGGCGGCTCTCCGCCTTTTCTAGGCGTCCGCAGCGAGGCTGGGTGCCGCGTCGGTGAAGGCGAGCTGGGTGAACCCAGCGAAGAACACGTCAAATGCGTCCATGGCCTCCGGTCCGTCTTCGGAGACCATGTGGCCGTACTGAATTCCGACCAAGAAATCTGCCATCACCCGGGCGAGCACTCGCGACCGTTCCGCGGCCACGCCCTGATTCATGAGCCAGGTGCGAAACTCGGACTTCCACGCGAGGTACATGGTGCTGACGTGTGGATCGACATCGGGGTCGACCCCCTCGAGCGCCGCGCCCTCGAACTGAAACCGGATCGCGGCCGCTCCGTTCGCGGCGACGGCCGACAGGCACACCGCCCGGAGCGTTTCGGTCATCTCGGAACGCGACAGGTGCGCGAATTCCACCCCGCCGATCAGCCGGGTTTTGGTGCGGACGGCCTGCTGGAGCACCGCATCGATGAGACCCTGCCGCGTGCCGAAGTGATACACCAGGGTGTACGGCGTGACCTCCAGGGCCGTGGCGACGGTGCGGAACGTGAGCTTGGCGAGGGGCAACCGCTCCGTCAGCGCGAGGATCTGATCGATGAGCTCTCCGCGTCGGGCGGGGTTCTGTGGGCGTCCCACGATTCCTTCCTTCGTGCGATAGCTGGATAGTGTTCCGACTGTATCGGGTTTTCTGCGCGTGACTTCCCCCGGAGCTCACGGGCCGTCTGGGTGAAAGGTGTGCGTAGCGTTTCTGCTCGCAGTGTGACGCGCCTGCCCCAGGGGCGCCGATCCGACGGGTGGCGCGCTTGCGCCGCCGAGCGAACGGGCCTAGAGTTCCCTGCGTAGCGCTTCGTTCGGCGAGGCTCCTGCGCGAACACAGTCCGCTCATCCCACGACGTCGAGAGACGCCCAGGCTGAGGACAGGTCTTCCCGGATTAAGGGTCGGCCCCAAGCGGATTCCCTCGAGGATACGTCGCACAGTGCCAAAGCTCTGACGTGGAGGTGTGACGCAGGAACGCCCCGTTCCGGCCTGCTCGTGGTGGTGAGCGCTGCCGAAGCTGAGGAGGTGCACCGTGAGTGACGGCCAAAGTCGATCTGAGCGCCCGCGCGGTGCCGCCGCCTCCTCCATTCCGCAGTCACTGCGTTGACCCTTTCGGTCTGGGCGGCCCCACCTCGCGGGAGCGCGAGGGTTCCCTCGCTGCACGCGATGAATCAACGCCCCACGCCATCGCGACTGGACCGGGCCGGGCGACACGCCCCACGCGGCCGCGGATTCCGCTGCCCTGCCCCTGAATGAAATGAGACTCCCCATGGAGACACTCGACCTTGCTCTGCGTATTTTCTCCGGCCTCGCGCTCGGCGCCGCGATCGGCTTCGAGCGGCAAATCCGATCTCGCACCGCGGGCCTGCGCACCAACGCGCTCGTGAGCCTCGGGGCCGCGCTCTTCGTGATTATGGGGGCGTTCAGTTTCGAGGGTCCGGGCGCGGACCCCACCCGCGTGGCCGCCCAGGTGGTGTCCGGGATCGGCTTCCTCGGCGCTGGGGTCATTATGCGTCAGGGGGTATCGGTGTCCGGCCTGAACACCGCCGCAACGCTCTGGGCCTCGGCTGCGGTCGGTGCGCTGGCGGGCGGCGGCATGATCCCGGTGGCGGTGGGCGGCACCGCCGCCGTAGTGCTGTCGAACCTGCTGTTGCGTCCCCTGGGGCGACTCCTCGACCGGCGTGGTTCCCGGGCTACCCGCGAGCCGGCGATGACGGAGTACGTGTTTGTGGTGCGCTCTCTCGCCGAGGCCGAGGTGACGGTTCGCTCCCGCGTTGTCGCCGCGCTGCAGCGCCCCGAGTTCACGGTGCACTCACTGGAGGCGAACGACCTCGCGACGAGCGAGGTGGAGCTGACCGCGCGCCTCACCGCGTTGGAACGCAGCGATGCGGCCTTTGAGGCGGCGATCGCGGATGTGGTCCCGGTGCCCGAGGTGACCTCGGTGCGGTGGCGTGCGCGGGAGTTCGAGGGGGAGGACTAGCGGCCAGGCTATGCGGCGCTCGCGGCCGGGCGGGCCGCCGCACGGCCCCAGGCGGCGTGCGCGGACCGGAGGTCGGTGACGCCGACGGCGCTCGGCCCGGCACCGTGGACCGCGCGGAACGCGCGCGAGAAGGCCGGGAGGTGCGCGTATCCGAGGGTGCGCGAAATCTCGGACGGTGACTCCCCGGCACCGAGCCGGTTCCGGGCGCGCGTCATGCGGGAGCGCCGGAACCACGCCGCGACGGGTTCGCCCGTGTGCTCGTGGACCACGCGCCGAAGCTCCCGGTCGGAGACGCCCAGCTGGGCGGCCGCGTTGGCCTCGGTGATGCTCGATTCGCGAGAAACGAGGCTTGCGAGGGCGGCCATGAGCACGTCGCCGCGGTGCACCGGCGTGCGGCGTGAGCCGCGGAGGACCGCATCGAAGCCCCGCGCCGGATCCACGCGGTGGGTGCCGATGCGGGTGTAAGCCGCGAGCATGGACTCGACGGTGTGGAGCGCGTCCGGGCTGCCCCAGCTGCCGAGCTGCGCCGGCTGGAGCGGGGCACCGATCGCGCCGGTCTCGCCTGATCTGAACCCGAGCGGCACCAGCAACGACCCCGGCGGGATCCGGACATCGTTCGGGAGACCCGCGGGGAGGATCACGGCCTCGCCCGGCTGCAGGGTGAGGGCGCGGGTTCCCGCGGTGATGTGTGCGGGGCCCGCCGCCGCCCACACCGCGATGTGCGCGCCGTTCACGCGCGACCAGGTCCGGTGCGGGCGGCGCTCCCAAGATTCGGGGACGCGCAGCTCCGCGGGGCCGTCCGCGGGCGTGGGCGCGGTGCGGCGCCACTGCCCCGGGGTGAGCCCGGCGACCTCCGCAAAGCTGCGGGTGAAGCCGACCACGCTGCGGTACCCGACCCGGTGGGCGACCCACTCGATGCTGCGCCCGCGGGCAATGAGTTCCGCCGCCGCGCTGATGCGAGCCTGGCGCACCCAGGCGCTGAGGGTGAGGCCGGTTTCGGCCACGAAGCGGCGCTGTACGGTGCGCACGCTCCAGCCCGCGACCGCGGCATCGACGGCGCCCGCGACGTTCAGATCCGGGTCGTCGATGAGGAGCTCCGCGAGGTCCTGGAGGTCGTCGGAGCGTGGGGCGGGCGGTGCCGAGAGTCGCTGTGCGCCGACGGTGCGCACCTCGATGGCGGCCGCCTGTGCGCCCGCGATGTGCCCGAGGGCGCATGAGAACTCGTGCAGGAGGCCGGGGATCTGTTCGGGTCGCACCCGCACGCGAGTGGGCCCGGATGGCCCGCCGGCCAGGGCGGGCGTGGGGAGCAGGATGGTGCCGGGGGTGAGGGTGATGTCGACCGTGTTCCCCGCGGGGATCCAGAGGCCCTCGCCGCTGTCGAGCCGATGCGTGGTGTCCGCGACGCGTATGCTCGCGGTCCCCCGCAGCGTGGAGTAGAGCGATGCTTCGGCGAGACGCACGGGGGCCTCCGGTGACGAGGGGCCTGGTAACACGGTGTCGCTCACAATCAACATATGTAGGTAAGGGTCTACTAACTTCAAGAGTACCGCGTGGTGCGCCGCCCACGCATCTCGACCGACACTGCCCGGAGGTGGCCGCATGGCCAAACGACTCATTCCCCTGCTCGCCCTGACTGCCGCGGCAGCACTGCTCACCGGGTGCAGCGGTGCCGCCTCCGCACCCGCTGAGTCTGGCGCGGGCGATCCCGCGACCGCGGGTGCTGGCTTCCCTCGGACCGTCGAGCACGAGCTCGGAGAGACGGAGATCCCGGCGGAGCCGCTGCGCATCGTATCGACGTCGCCCTCGATCACGGGCAGCCTCCTCGCCATCGATGCGCCGGTCACCGCGACCGCCGCGGCGATCATCACCCCCATGACCGATGACCAGGGATTCTTCACGCAGTGGGCGGAGGTCGCCGCCGAGCGCGACGTGGCGGTCGCGTACGAGAACCTGACGATCGATCTCGACGCGATCGATGCGTTCGAACCGGACCTCATCATCGGCTCCGCGAACGGCGGTGACGCCACCAGCGACGCCTACGAGCAGCTCTCCGAGATCGCCCCCACGGTGCTGCTGGACTACAGCAGCATCACGTGGCAGGAACTCACGACCGAGCTCGGCGAGATCACGGGCCTCGAGCAGGAAGCCACCGAGCGCATCGCCGAGTATGACGAGTGGGTGGCCGCTCAGGCGAGCAAGATCACGGTGCCCGAACAGCCCACCACCGCGCTCGTCTACATGGGCCCCGAGGGTTCGTGGGCGTTCACGGACGACAGCCCGCAGGCGGAACTGCTGAGCTCGCTCGGCTTCACGTACGCGCCGGTGGCCGAGGAGTTCCGGGCCGATGGCCAGGGCGGGCGGGGCGTCGATATCCTCACCAGCGAAAACGCGGCGTCCGGGCTCGCCGGTGCCCAGACGATCTTCACGGTGGCGATGAACGGCGGCGATCCCGTCGCTGAGTTCACGGCGGACCCGCTGCTCGCGAACCAGCCGGCCGTCGCGGGGGACCGGGTATACACGCTCGGCACGCAGTCCTTCCGGCTGGACTACTACAGCGCGAAGCAGACTGTCGACCTGCTCGTCGACGCCTTCGGAAAGTAGTCCCGAGTGCTCCGCTCCGCTCCTGCACCGGCATCGGACGCGCCCGTCACGCGCGCGTCCGATGCCGGCCCGGTCCGGCCGATCGCCGCACCAGCGCGGCGTACCGCCGTGCTGCTCGGGGGATCCGGAGCGGTGCTCCTCGTCACCGCCGTGCTCGGCCTCGGGCTGGGGTCGCTGCGCATCGATCCGGCCACGGTGGTCGCGGCACTGACCGCGTATGACCCCACCAACGATGCGCACCTGGTCGTGGTGCAGTCGCGCCTGCCGCGGATCGTGCTCGGGATCATCGTGGGGGCGGCCCTCGGCCTCGCCGGGACCATCATGCAGTCGGTGACCCGCAACCCGCTCGCGGACCCGGGCATTCTCGGCGTGAACGCCGGGGCCGCCCTGTTCGTGGTGATCGCGATCGCCTACTTCGGTGTGCATCACGTCGGGCACACGATCTGGTTCGCCTTTGCGGGTGCCGCCGCCGCCGCGGTGCTCGTGTACCTCCTCGGCACCGCGCGTGGCGGGGCCGCCGCGCCGGTGCGCATCGCACTCGCGGGCACGGCCGTATCCATTGTGATCGGCGCGGTCTCGCAGATGGTGCTCCTGAGTCACGAAACCGCGTTCAATTCCTTTCGATTCTGGTCGATCGGCTCGCTGCAGGGGCGAGGATTTGACGTGATCCTGGCGGTGCTGCCGTTCCTTGCGGTGGGGCTGCTCCTGGGGCTCCTCCTCGCGGCCCCGCTCGACGCGATCGCGTTGGGAGACGCGGTCGCCACCGGGCTCGGCACGCGGGTGGCCGGGGCGCGTCTCGGTGCCGCGCTCGCCGTCGTGCTGCTCGCCGGAACGGCGACCGCGGCGGCGGGCCCGATCGGATTCATTGGCCTCGGGGCCGCGCACATCGCCCGGCGCGTCACCGGGAACGAGCATCGCCGGCTGTTGCCCGCCGCGCTCATGCTCGGGGCGACCATGCTGGTGGTCGCGGACACGCTCGGACGAGCGCTCGTCGCGCCCGCCGAGCTGCAGACCGGCGTCGCAGCCGCGCTGTGTGGTGCCCCGCTGTTTGTCGCCCTCGTGCGCTCCCGCCGGGTGGCGGCGCTGTGACCGGGGCGGCCGGGGTGTCCCGGGACGCGGCGCGGTTCGTGCGTGTGGTTCGGTCGGGGCGTGCGTGCGCGGTGCTGCGCGTGGGCCCGTATTCGATCCGCGTGTCTCCGCGCACGCTGGGCGTGGGCGCGATCGGCGCGCTGCTCCTGGTCGCGCTCATTGTCGCGTCCCTCATGATCGGTGCGCGAGATCCGAGCTTCGGCGGTCTCGCGGCGGTGGTGACGGGGGAGGCCAGCCCGTCGGCAACCCGTTCCGTGCTCGGCCGGCGTCTGCCGCGAGCCCTCACCGCGGCGTTGGTCGGCGGATTGCTCGGGGTGAGCGGAGCGGTGTTTCAGTCGCTCTCCCGGAACCCGCTCGGTTCCCCCGACATCATCGGATTCACCGCGGGCGCGGCCACCGCGGCCGTGTTCCAGATCGTCGTGCTCGGTGGTGGGATGCTCGCCACGGCCGCGTCGGCCGTGATCGGCGGCATCGTGACCGCCCTCGCCGTGTACTGGCTGGCGCGGCGCGATGGCGTGAGCGGCGGTATGCGGCTCGTGCTGGTCGGGATCGGAGTCGGGGCGATCATGTCGGCCCTCGCCTCGCTGCTGATCGCCCGCGCCAATCTGGACGATGCGATGCTCGCACAGTTGTGGAGTGCCGGATCGCTCACCGGCCGCGGCTGGACGCACGTGCTGCTCCTGCTCGGGGTTGCGGCCGTGACCATCCCGGTGTTGGCGGTGCTGGCGCGGCCACTGTCGCTCATGGAGATGGGGGACGAAAGCGCGCAGGGGGTGGGCGTCCGCGTTGAGCGCGTGCGCTTCCTCATCATGGTCGTGGCCGTCGCCATCGCGGCCGCGGCGACCGCGGCCGCCGGGCCGATCGCGTTCATCGCGTTCGCCGCCGGGCAGATCGCCCGTCGCCTCGCGCCGGTACCCGGCATCCTCGTGGGGCTCTCCGCCGTCGTGGGCGCGGTCCTGCTCACGGCCGCGGACCTGCTCGCCCAGCACCTGGACGTGGGTGTGCGAACTCCGGTCGGGCTCGTGACCAGCGTGCTCGGCGGGTGCTACCTGCTCTGGCTCCTTGCCCGTCGTATCTGAATGGACTGCTGTGACCTCTGACACCCCCGCATCCGCGCACACCGCGCGTTCCGTGACTCCCGGCGTGCTGAGCGCTGAGCAGATCGCGGTCCGCTACGGCGACCGACCGATCCTCGCCGATCTGACCCTCGAAGTTCCCACGGGAGGCTTCACCGTCATCATCGGGCCCAACGGCTGCGGTAAATCCACGCTGCTGCGGTCCCTCGCCCGGCTGCTGCGGCCGCGCTCCGGGAGCGTCCGGCTCGACGGCGACGACCTTGCGGGGCTGCGCCCCAAAGCGATCGCGCGCCGGATCGGGATCCTCGCCCAGGCGGCCACGGCACCGGCCGCGGTGACCGTCGCAGACCTCGTGGCCCGGGGACGCAACCCGCACCAGAGCCTTCTGCGGCAGTGGAGCATCACCGACGAGCGCGCCGTCGACGCGGCGCTGGCCGAGGTCGGGATGACCGAGCACGCGGACCGCCTCGTCGAAGAACTCAGCGGGGGGCAACGACAGCGGGCATGGATCGCGATGACCCTCGCCCAGGAGACGCCGATCCTGCTGCTGGACGAACCGACAACCTACCTTGATATTGCGCACCAGATCGACGTGCTCGATCTGTGCGCCTCCCTCCATGCGGGCGGGCGCACCCTCGTCGCCGTGCTGCACGACCTCAACCTGGCCGCGCGGTATGCCACCCACATTGTCGCCATGCGCGACGGGGCGATCGTCGCCCAGGGCACGCCGGAGGAGGTGATCACGGCACCGCTGCTCAGTGAGGTGTTCGCGCTCGATGCGCGCGTGCTGCCGGATCCCGAGACCGGCTGCCCCCTGATCATCCCGCGCGACCGTCGCGCCGGGACGCGTCGCAGCGCCGCATCTGATTTCCCGATCCCACACCCGTTCGACCCCAGCGCGGCGCACCAGCCCGCCTGACCCGAGGAGACCCCATGACTGAGAACACCCCCATGCACCGCTCGGCCGCCATCAGCTCGGCGGATCACAACCGTGGTCTGCAGCTCGATACCGCGACGGTGCGCGCCATCCGAGAGATCAGCCCGCTGCTTGTCCGCGTCACACTGGCCGTCCCGCGGCTCTCCGAGGAGCCGTTGTGGGAGCGCCCGAACGTGGCGATCCGCTTCTATCTCGCCGAGCGATTCGGTTCCACCTCCCGGGTCTATACGGTGCGTTCCGCTGATCCTGCGTCGGGTTCGATCGACGTCGACGTGGTGCGGCACGGCGCCGCGAGCCCGATGATGCAGTGGTTGGATTCCCTGGCGGTCGGGGACACCGTCGAGTTTGGCGGGCCGCGGCCGCACTTTGCGATCCCGGAGACGCGAGGGCGCGAAGCGGTGCTGTTTGCCGATGCCACCTCCCTCCCCGCGCTGATCGCGATCCTTGCCCAGGCAGATCCGGGGCTCACCGGCCGCGGGTGGGTGGCGACCGACGACGAGGTCGCGTTTGCTGAATTGCCGCAGCACCCGGGCCTGCCCATCGCTCGGCTGACCCCGGGCACCGGGTTCGAGGCGCAGCTCGCGACGATCGCGGATCCGAGCGCCGTTGTGGTGTGGGGCGCGGGGGAGCGCGACGAGATGCGCCAGGTGCGCTCGTTCTTCCGCACCGAGGCGGGGCTTCCGAAGGAGGATGTCGCGGTCTTTGGGTATTGGAAGCGCGGCACCACCAACACGGAGATCGACGCGCAGCGCCTCATCGCCTACGAGGCTGTCCTCGCCGAGGGCGGCACCGTCACCGAGCTCGACGATCTGGCCCTCGCGATCTGAGTTCGGGAAGCGCGGACCCGGAGCGCGTCTCGCGTGGCTCCGGGGCGAGCTATTCCGATCCGACCCCGAGATCGGGCGCCCCGAGGCCGAACTCGCGCCGCAGCGCGGTGCGCGCCGCGTACCAGCCGGAGAGGCCATGCACTCCGGGGCCGGGTGGCGTGGCCGAGGAACAGAGGTACACCCCGGGGAGCGGGGTGCGCCACGGCTCGGGGGAGAGCACGGGGCGGGCAAGGAGCTGCCGCAGCGTGATCGCCCCCGCGCTGAAGTCCCCGCCCACGTAGTTCGCGTTGTAGCGGGCGAGATCGGCGGCGCTCGTCTGGTGCACGGCCACGATCCGGTCCCGGAAGCCGGGCGCGAAGCGCTCGATCTGGGCGATCACCGCGGGCACCATGTCGACGTCCGAGCCGTGCGGCACGTGCGTGTAGCTCCACACGGCATTCGTCCCGGCCGGATTCCGGCCGGGATCGAAGTCGTTGGGCTGCGCGAGCAGCACAAACGGTTGCTCGGGATGCTTCCCGCGGGCGACCTCGCGCTCCGCGGCGGCGGCCTGCTCGCGGGTGCCGCCCAGGTGCACCGTGGGGGCCGCGTGCACCCGCGGATCGCGCCAGGGGATCGGGCCGTCCAGGACGAAGTCGACCTTCGTCGCCGCGTCGCCGAAGCGGAAGCGGGTGAGGGCCCGCCGATATCCCGCAGGAAGCCGTTCCCCGGCGATACTGAGGAGCCCGCGGACGGAGGTGTCGAACATGGTGATGTCGAACTCGTCGAGTTCTCCGAGGTCCCGCACCTCGTGGCTGAGTTCGATCCGACCCCCGTGCGCGAGGAGATCCGCGCGCAGCGCATCGGCGATCGACCGGGAGCCCCCCACCGGGACGGGCCAGCCGGTCGCGTGGCCGAGCGCGCCGAGTACGATGCCGACGCCGGCGGTCGCCAGGTTCGGCATGCGGCCGATGCTGTGCGCCGCGACGCCGGAGAGCAACGCGGGTGCGGCCGCCTCGCGGAAGCGTGCCCCCCAGAGCGGCGTCCCCTGTTCCGCCGTGCGCAGCGCCATCGTGAGCGCCGCCGGGAGCTCTCGTGGCCACCGGAGGAGCCCGCCGCCCAGCGCGAAGTCGATGACCCCCTCGAGTCGTTCGAGCACCGGACGGTACACGCGGGCGTAGGCGGCCCCGTCCCGGCCGAGCTCGCGACGTGTGCGATCCAGGTCACGGTACGCGACGGGGGCCCGGTCGCCGTGAGCGCCGTCGAGCGGGTTCGCGTACGAGGCCTCGGGAACGACAAACTCGACGCGGCGGTCAATCTCGAACTGGCGGAAGAACTCTGTGCCCAGCGCCATCGGGTGGATCGCCGAGCAGACATCGTGGAGGATCCCTGGGCTGACGAGTTCCATCGTGCGGGTGCCGCCGCCGATCGACTCTGCGGCCTCAAAAACGGTGACGGGAATCCCTGCTCGCGCCAAAGTGACCGCGGCGGCCAGACCGTTTGGCCCCGCGCCAATGACGGCGGCATTCGCGGGAGTGCTCATTCTTCCCTATCCTAGGGCCGGCTCGGCGGGCGTTCCCCGTGGGTGAGGGAGAGTTGCGCCGGGAGGTGGCCGCCCCGGTGCCCAGGCTGAGCGTCGTCGGGATGGCCGAGTCTGCGTGCGGTTCGAGTCGGGCTGCTTGCCCGAAGGGTCTCGAGGTGATCGCGGAGGTCGGTTCGGCTCGCTGCCCCGAGCTTCGCTTTGGCCTGGGCGACGTGAGACTCCACGGTGCGGATACTGCACGAGAGATCCTGCGCGATCTCGGCGTTGGTGAGCCCCTCCGCGGCCAACAACGCCGTGGCTTGTTCACGCGGTGTGAGGTGCACCCGAGTCACCGTGGGGAGATCACCGGAGCGATACCACGGGACCTGGGCGCGAAGCTGCGCGTCGATGTCCGCGAGCCAATCGTCGCAGATACGCACGTTGCGGACCGCGCGTCGCCCGAGAAAAATGGTGCGAGCTGAGGTGATGGCGTAGGCTGCCGGGGCCCACAGCTGAACCTTGTGCAGCCGCGCGGCGACGCGCAACAGTTCGTTCGGGTTCTGTGCTGACGTCGCGTTGAGGTGATCGCTCGCGATGCGGACCATGGGAAGTCTCAGGTGCGGGGCAATCTCGGCTCGTCCCCCGCTGCCGAGGGCGTCGTGTGCGCCGGAGAAGTAGCGATGCACCCGCTGGAGGAGCTGCGGCGGCGGGTCCTCGCTCAGTGCGCCGGGGACCGGTGCTCCGACCGCGAATCCCATCAGCTCAGCCACCGTGCGGAGCCGCCGGGGGATCATCCGCGGGATCGTCCGGAGCAGTCGTTCCCACTCCATCGTGCCGCGGCGCATGTTTCCGCATATCACGGCCTCACCGGTGGCGAGGAGGTGGCGCATCCACCGTGCATGCGCGTCACCCGGCGGGATCCGGCGTGCTGCGGCGCGAAACTCTTGGGCCCGGAGCGACTGTTCGCCGGCCAGGAACGCGATCAAGGCGTGGGCGAGGAGGAGCGTCCCGGAGACGGTCCGCGCGAACTCACTCGATCGGTTGTAGGGCGTCGGAATGGTAGCGCCGGTCGCGAGCCATGATCCTGAGGGCAAACGTCCCTCCCAGACGGCGTGAAGATCACTCAACGCCGTCGCGAGGAAACGCACCTCGGGAACGGGGTGCTCGCGGCGCACCCGAAGAAACTCCGGGCTCGTCAACTCGGTGAATTCGAGCGTGTTCCAGAGGCGGAAGACGAGCGCGGCGTCGGCGAGATCTGCGGCTGCCACCGCGGCCCGGCTCCCGGCAAGATCCCGCTCCGGGAGCGCGGTTCCAGCTTCGGCAGCCAGCAGTGCGGCGTACCACTCGGTGACATATGGGTCCTCGAGCGTATCCGCGTGGCGTAGCGTTTCGAGTTCGCCAAGCGCGGCCTCCGCTCCGGCAAGCGCGTACACCGCACGGATTCGGTCGAAACCCCGCAACGGGGCGGCGAGCTTGCCTGCGCGGAGCACGAGGGTGCGTGTCTGCGCCGGATCAAAGAAGTCGTTGAGCTCCTTGGCCGCGCGGTGCACGATTCGGACCCGGGCAGCATGGAGCTCCGTATCGTCCTGCAGCGTCCGATCAGTGGGGAGGAAGCGGGCACCCAGGAGCGTCTCGGCCTCGGTGAGGGGCAGGCCCAGTGCCTCCTGCTGGACGGCGTGCTCCGCAACAGTCAGTTGCCAGCGTGTGATGGTTTCGGGGGAGGTCCTCACACGGAGCGCTGCGGCGACAAACGCTGGGACATAGAACGATTCGCTGCTGGCGACACGAAACAGGGCCCCATGCTCGGCGAGTTCGGAGATGTGTGCGGCATCGACGAGATCGCGGGCCCCCGGCAGATCGAACGGCGGGAGGCCGGCGAGTCCGATCGCCGCGCCGGCGGCCTCGGGCGACAGGTCTCCGAGAGCGTCGGTGAGGGAGCGCAGCGCGGGGAACTCGTCCTCGGGGAGTGGCGCCTCAATAATGTTGGGCCGGGGGATGCTCGCAAGGAGGCCGAGTTCCGCGAGCCGGAGCAGGTCCAACGCCCACGCGGGGCGGCCTTCCGCGAGCTGGACGACGCAGTGCACCATGTCCGCATCGACGAGGTGGGGGCTCTGCTCATGGATGAACCGTTCAAGCCGACCCGTGGAAAGGGGTTCCACGCGAACGGTCACACACGCGTTCCACTCCGCGCAGAGCGAGTCTGGTGCGGTGTCGGTGCTGGTGAGCTGGTGGAGGGGGCGCGTGCGCTGGGATCCCGCGAGCGTGGCGAGCACGGTGGGCGCGCCCGCGGCGGTCCGCAAGAGCGCGGCACGGACGAGCTCGGGGCTCGCCTGCTCGAAATCGTCGATGACGAGCACCGAATCGGCGCCGATCTTCGCGACGCGCTCATGCGCGGCCCGTGCGGTGCTGTGCAGTTCGGAAACGGTGGTGCCGCGAGCACGGAACGCGGCGGCGACCTCCCGCAGGACCATCGATTTCCCGGATCCGTTGCCACCGGTGACGACCACGCTTCGCCCCGATTGGCACAACGCAATGATTTCCGTGCTCGTTGCAGCGTGCACGTACCCGCCAGCTCTCCCCATCGCCGTTCCTTTCGACGAGCTGTACGGACCGATGCCCCTCACTGGGCCAGCCCCCTGTTCGGATCATACTTGCGGACTCGGTTTCGGGACAGGGTGAGCACGGAAACACGCCGATGATCTCAGTAGTCGTGGCGATGATTCTCAGTAGTTTGTCCCCAAAATTCAGGCCTTCGGAGATGCCTGGACGCTGTGAAGTCAACAACTCTAGGCTCGCGCACAGGCAGCGCTGTCGATTCACCATTTCTGCTTGCATGGCGCGCCGACCCGTAGCTCGTACGAAGTGAAGGTGAGGGGACCTTGAGACACCACAACCGGGCGACACCCCGTCGCCGCGACCGCCTCAGGGGGATTGCGCTCGGCACAGCTGCCGCCGTGATCGCTCTTCCTGGGCTGGTCGCGGCGCCGGCGGCGTTCGCCGATTCATCTACCGTGACCGCGGACTCCGCGGCGCATGGGCACTGGCTTTGGGCAGAGGGGCTGGGACTTGACGTCGTCGGTGCCGCCACCACCCAGTCAGAGTTTCCGGGGAACGCCGCACCGGCAGCCGACCCCCTCAACCTGACCGTGCTCAACGGTCTGGGGAGCCTGCAACTGGGCACGGTCAACCTGCCGTTGATCAAGCCGAGCGACGCGGACCCGGGGCTCTTGCGGCTGGGAAATCTGGGCGCAATCTCGAGCTTCAGCGCGTCGCCGAGCGCGACATCGAGCACCGCCTCAAGCGGACTCATCAACTCTGACGGCTCGCTCAACATCGACGCGGCGAATAGTGGGCAGTTCGGTACCGCGCGGCTGGACGCGAACGCCCTCCTCACCCAGATCATCGACCCCGCCCTCGTCGATACGCTGCTCGACGAAGCCGCGATCGAAATCGGTGCACTCGGCGCCCAAGCCGTGGGCACCGAGGGGTCGACCACCAGCGCCTACATGCTGAGCGACCTGACGGTCGACCTGCACAGCCCGGTGGTGGGGAACCTCGTCACGGGAGTGGACGCGCAACTCCAGAATGTGCTCACGCCGCTGCAAAGCCTCCTGGGGCCGGGCGGAGCCATCGAAACTGTGCTCACGAACCTCGTCAACGGCATCGGGGCGCTCCCGTTTGTCGATGCGGAGCTTAATTCCGCTTCGATCTCGACGCAGCCGCTCCTCGATGAGGTGCGAACCACGCTGCTCGCCGAGCCCCTCTCGAACACTGATGGAAGCGTGCTGGTCGATCTCAGTACCGGTACCATCAGCGTCGACCTGGGCGAGCTCGTGGTGGACCGGACCGGTGCAGCCGGGCTGAGTTCGCTGCCCGCCAACACCGAGGTGCTGCACGGGGATACCGTCAACGCGATCCTCGACGGGGTCACCGACGCGGTGACCGGTGCGGGTGAAAACTCACTGATTTCCAAGGTCGTCGGCGTCATCACCGACGGGATCTACGACGTTGCTGTGGACATCAGCGTCGAGACGGATATTAGCCTTTCAGCGCTGATCCCGCTTGTGAAGGCACCGGTAACCATCTCTGGCACGATCGGCGGGTTTATCGGTGTCGATGGCGCACCTGCACCCGTGATCGATACCAGCAAGATCAACGTCGTAGGCATCCCCGTAGGTACCGTGCTGCAGCCGATCACGAACTTGCTGCTGGGCATCGTACAGCCGATCGGAAACGCGCTCGATTCCACGGTGGTCACGCTGTTGGGGAACCTGCAGCCCACCCTCATGAACTGGATCTCTCCGGTCGTTTCCGGACTGCTGACCGATGGCGTCGGGCCGGTACTGCGCGGGATCGCGGAAATCACGATCAACCAACAGCCCGAGAATGGTGATCTCGGACCGAACAGTTTCACCGTGCGTGCGCTGAACATCAGTGTGCTCCCGAACGTGGGAACCAACGGAGCGGTTGCACTGCAGCTGGGTTCCGCCACGGTTCAGTCGGCCGATGAAGACCCCGGCACCGACCCGGGTACGGATCCGGCGGTAGACCCGGGCACGGATCCGGGTGCTGATCCCGGTACTGATCCGGGCACCGATCCTGGTACGGATCCGGCGGTAGACCCCGGCACTGATCCAGGCGCGGACCCCGGTACTGATCCGGGTGCCGATCCTGGTGCGGACCCCGGTACGGATCCGGGCACGGACCCCGGTACGGATCCGGGTGCTGATCCCGGCACCGATCCTGGTGCGGACCCCGGCACGGATCCGGGTGCTGACCCCGGTACGGATCCGGGTGCTGATCCCGGCACGGACCCCGGTGCTGACCCCGGTACGGATCCGGGTGCTGATCCCGGTACCGATCCTGGTGCGGACCCCGGTACGGATCCTGGTGCGGACCCTGGTACGGATCCGGGTGCTGACCCTGGTACGGATCCGGGCACGGACCCCGGTACTGATCCGGGCACCGATCCTGGTGCTGACCCCGGCACGGATCCGGGTGCTGATCCCGGTGCTGACCCCGGCACGGATCCGGGCACGGATCCGGGCACGGATCCGGGTACTGACCCTGGTACGGATCCGGGTGCTGACCCTGGTACGGACCCCGGTACTGATCCGGGCACCGATCCTGGTGCTGACCCCGGTACCGATCCTGGCACTGACCCGGGAACGGATCCGGGCACTGATCCCGGCACTGACCCGGGCACCGATCCCGGCACGGATCCGGGTGTAGACCCGGGCACGGACCCGGGTACGGAACCCAGCACAGATACGGGTGTCGAGCCGGGTACTGACCCCGGCACGGATCCGGGTACTGACCCGGGTACGGATCCGGGTACTGACCCGGGTACGGAACCCAGCACAGATACGGGTGTCGAGCCGGGTACTGATCCCGGCACGGATCCGGGTGTAGACCCGGGCACGGATCCCGGTACTGATCCGGGTGCGGACCCCGGCACGGATCCTGGTACGGATCCGGGCACGGACCCCGGTACGGATCCCGGTACTGATCCGGGTGCGGACCCCGGCACGGATCCCGGTGCGGATCCGGGCACGGACCCCGGTACGGATCCCGGTACGGACCCGGGTGCGGACCCCGGTGCGGACCCCGGTACCGATCCGGGCACTGATCCGGGCACGGACCCCGGCACGGATCCGGGTACTGATCCGGGTGCGGACCCCGGCACGGATCCGGGTACGGATCCGGGTGCGGACCCCGGTACCGATCCTGGTACGGATCCGGGTGCTGACCCCGGCACGGATCCCGGCACGGATCCGGGTACGGACCCCGGCACTGATCCCGGTACGGATCCGGGCACCGATCCGGGCACTGATCCCGGTGCGGACCCGGGTACTGATCCGGGCACCGACCCCGGTACCGAACCAGACACGGACCCGGGTGCTGATCCCGGTACGGACCCGGGTGCTGACCCCGGTACGGATCCGGGTACGGATCCGGGTGCTGATCCCGGCACCGATCCGGGTACGGATCCGGGCACCGATCCCGGTACGGATCCGGGTGCTGACCCGGGCACCGATCCGGGTGCTGATCCCGGTACCGACCCCGGTACTGATCCGGGTGTAGATCCGGACACGGATCCGGGTGCCGATCCTGGCACGGATCCGGGCACCGACCCGGGTGCCGATCCGGGCACGGATCCGGGCACCGACCCGGGCACCGATCCGGGCACGGACCCCGGTACGGATCCGGGTGCTGATCCCGGCACCGATCCTGGGACCGATCCGGGCACCGATCCCGGTGGGAACCCGCCGGGAGGAAAGTCGGCCACGCTGACGGCGAGCCCGAGCACGGTCTCGCAGGGTGGCACGGTGACACTGCACGGAAGCGGGTTCCTGCCTGGCGAGGACGTGGTGATCACGCTCCCGACCGGTGGCACGATGACCGTCTCCGCAGACGCGGACGGTGCCTTCGTGGCCACCTGGAAGGTGCCTGCTGATCAGGCCCTCGGCGCAGCGCATTTCTCGGCCCGCGGGCTCGAGAGCGGCCGCACTGCTGAGGCGAGTGTGACGGTCAGCGGAGCGGCTACGCCGGTTCCCGTGCGGCCTGCACCGGGGGCGACCGGGGCGAAGGGTGGCCTCGCGGTCACCGGCTTCGACCCGGGCCTGTTGCCGGTCCTCACCGTCCTCACGCTGATCGCGGGCAGCGGGCTGTTGCTCGCCGCACGTCGGCGGCACGGGGTCACGCATGACCTCGAGTAATCGAGAATCGCGGTAAATGAGATCGGTGGTTTCCGTTGGAGGGTGCAACGGAAGCCACCGATCTCTATGCTGAGCATCAACAACCGTTACTGGTAGGGGGACGATCAATGGCGGATCACCAGGCTGAATCGGAGCCGCTGGCGCGACCCAGGCGTGAGCAGAGACGCAGTTTTCCTCTGGCCGCCCAGATTGTGTCCGGTGCCGCGCTGCTCCTTCTCGTGGTGCATATGTTCTTCACCGCGGTGGTGAACACCCCTGATGCGGACCTCAAGTACGGCGTCCTTCCCGGGGCCGCCGCCGACCGCTACGTGCGTCCCTACCTGGTGCAGGACTACAAGATCTTCGCCCCGGATCCGGCGGACACCGACCGTCAGCTCTGGGTGCGGGCCTGGGTGGAGGACGAGAGCGGAGAGAAGACGCGGACCGAATGGGTGAACGCGACCCACATCGAGCTCTCCGAGACCTATCGAAAGACGCTCCGCAAGCAGCTGTCCATCGTTGGCGCGGAACGGCTGATGGCGGCCTACTCGGCGCTCAACGACACGCACAAGCGTGTGGTGGGCGAGAACCACCTGGACGGTGAAGCGCTCTATGGTGTGCAGGACGCCATGGTCGCCGCGGACGACTCGGAACCGGCAAAGGTCAGCGAGTTCATCCGGGCGAGCAACTATGCGACCTCGTACGGAACGCAGGTCGCATATGCAATGTGGGGCGACCAGGGCGAGATCGCCGGGGTCCAGGTGCGCGCCGTCTATGACCCCGTCGTGCGGTGGGTGGACCGGAAGGACCCCGACGCGGAGCGGCCCCCTTCCCGGTATACGGACCTCGGGTGGGTGCCGGCCATGGAGTGGCCGGCGCAGGATCGCGAGGCGTTCTCACGGACCTTCCGCAGTTGGGCTGAACACGCGGGTGTGCAGCCTGAAGACCTCGAAGCCACCGCTCAGACCACCGAGGAGAACTGATGACCGCGAACGCAACGCTGCCGGTCCGGCTCTGGGACCGACTGCTGCACTGGCTGCTCGACGCACGCCGCGCCAGCTCCGGGCTCGCCCTCATGCGCATCGGCTTCGGGACGATGACGGTGATCATCCTCGCGATGTATCTTCCAAACTTCTCCTACTCGTTCGGCGCAGGGTCCCGATGGGGCGAAGCGCTGTTTCGGAACTCGGCGGCGAACGATTATCTCTGGCCGCTTCCGGCGTTGTTCTCCCGCGAGGATCCGGACGGCCTGCTGCTTGCCAAGATCCTGGTGCTCATGGCGGTCGCGGTCGTGTACGCACTCGGCTGGCGCATGCGAATCGTGTCGCCGCTGTTCGTGGTGCTGTGGCTGGGCTTCGCCGTCACCAACCCGGTGATCCTGAACACCGGGCACTACCAGACCTTCCGAATCTTCCTGCTGTTCCTGCTGCTTGCCGACACGTCCCGACGGTGGTCGCTCGACGCCCGGCGTCGCGCCCGGCAGGGGGCGGAGGATCCGGCACTCGGATGGGGGAAGTGGCAGCTTCCGCGGTGGGTGCCAGTTCTGGCGAATAACGTCGCGGTGATCCTCATCGGGTATCAGCTGTGCGTGATCTACATCACGAGCGCGCTCTGGAAACTGCAGGGTTCAACGTGGGTGTCAGGCGTGGCGGCCTACTACCCGCTGCAGCTCGAGGAACTCACCCTGTTCCCCGCACTGAATCACCTGGCCTGGCAGCTGACCCCCGCCGTGTACGTGGCCTCCTGGCTGAGCGTCTACGGTCAGCTGCTCTTCCCGCTGCTGCTGCTGACGCGGTGGACCCGCGTGGTCGGGCTGGTGCTCGTCACGGGCATGCACGCGTCGATCGGCATCTTGCTCGCCCTCCCGTGGTTCTCGCTGATGATGATCCTCGGCGACATGATCTTCATCCGTGACCGCAGCTGGGATCAGGCGATCGCGTGGGTGCGGAATCGGTGGGGAACATCCCGGAGGGCAGCAGGATCTGCGGCGCAATCCGAGGACGACCGAGAGCTGGTTTCCGTGACTCCGGCCCCCGTGGCATACTCACGAGAATAGAGAGACCATTCTGACGAGGGGATCGTAATGGCCGAGCACACGACGCGAGCCGAGACGCCTCGACTCGCTCCCGCAGATGTTCTTCGGCGCAACGCCGTCACGGTCCGCGGCCCCGCGGACGCGCCCGTGATGGTGTTCGCGCACGGATACGGCACGAACCAAACGACCTGGGCCACCATCGCGGAGCGGTTCACGGCGGATCATCGGGTGGTGCTGTTCGACTACGTCGGGTCCGGAGACTCCGACCTCACGGCGTACGACGAACAACGGTATGACTCCTACGAGGGCTACGCGACGGATCTGATCGAGGTGCTCGACGCCGTGGACGCCCGCGGCGCCGTCCTGGTGGCGCACTCGGCGAGCGGCATGATCGGAGCGCTGGCGGCGATCCGGAGGCCCGAACTGTTCTCGCGCATCGTGATGGTCTGCCCGTCGCCGCGCTACGTGAACGACACCGACTACGCGGGTGGCTTCAGCAGGGAGGACGTCCTCGGCCTGCTGGACGCGATCGAGGCGAACCAGCCGAGCTGGGCCGCGTCGCTCGCCCCGGCCGTGACCGCGCGGGAGGACCTGCCCGAGGTCACCGACCGGGTGCGCGAGCTCTTCGCGACCACCCCGCAGCGAGTCGCCACGCACTTCGCGCGTGTGGTGTTTCTCAGCGATGTCCGGAGCCGGCTGGCAGAGATCCCGACCCCCTGCGTCATTCTCCAGTCCAGCGGGGACATCATCTGCCCGCCGCACATCGGTGCCTACCTGCGGGACCGGATCCCGCAGGCGGAGCTCGTAGAACTTCGTTCGGCGGGGCACTTTGTGCACCTCACCGACCCCGAACTCATCGTGGACGAGATCCGGGCCGCCTGATGTCAGCGGACATCGAGCCGCTGCCGAGCGCGGCCCCGGGGCTCGCGGTCGGCGAGCTCGCCGACCGCAGCCCGGCCGCACTCATCGCGGTGGATACCAACGGTACGATCCTCGCGCACAATGCGGGGCTCCCCGCCTGGCTGCACTACCCCGAACCATTCCCGGATCTCCGGGGACGCAACCTCGTGGAGTGGCTGACCCCGAGCGCGCGGCTCCTCTACGAAACGCATATCCTGCCACGGCTGTTCGCCGCGGGGCAGGTGTGGGACGCGGTGCTCGATGTGCGGGATCGTGCCGGGGAACCGCGGCCGGTGCGCTGCAACGCCGAGGTGCACACGCAGGAGGACGGGCAGCGGACCATCTACATCGTGGCGACCGATGCGAGCGACCGGATCGCGTTCGAACGGGAACTCGTGGATGCGCGTCGCCGGGCCGATCAGGCAGCCGAACGGCTGGCGCTGCTCCAGGACGCGACGAGCGCGCTCGCCGTGGCACGCGGGATTGACGACCTGGGCACCGCGCTCGTGACCGCCGCGGCCCGGGCGACGAATGCCGCGTGGACGGCCGTGCGGATCAGCGTGCCCGCCCTCACCGGTGAGGGTACGATGCTGCGCAGCTGGGGCGAGCTTCCGCCCGGTTTCGGTGATCCCGAGGTACTCACGACCGCGCGCATTCCGAGCGTGTACCGCAGCCCGGAGGAACTGAACGTCGCCTCGGCGACGCTCGCCGCCAGGCTTGCCGGACCGGAAACCGAAGCCCTCGTGACGAGCCCGATCATGTGCGACCCCGCACGGGGTACCGCCGTCCTCGGCGATGTGATCTGCGGGTTTCGGCGGCCCCGGGCGCTCGACGCACACGAGCTGGACACGCTGCGCGCACTCTGTGTGCAGGCGGAGCGGGTCCTGGAACACCTGCACCTCCAGGAACAAATTCGGCACCGCGCACTGCACGACGCGCTCACGGGGCTCCCGAACCGGGCGCTGTTTGCCGAGCGCCTCGCGCAGGCGCTCGCCCACTCCTCGCGCACGGGGACGCCCTGCGCCGTGCTGTTCATTGACCTCGACGGCTTCAAAGCGATCAACGACGGTGTCGGCCACGGCGCCGGCGACGAGGTCCTCCGGGCCGTAGCCGGCAAGCTGCGAGAGAGTTGCCGCGCGGAGGACACCGTCAGCCGGCTCGGCGGTGACGAGTTCGTGATCGCCGCTGCGGAGCTGACCCGGGACGCCGCCTGGGCGCTGGCCGACCGCGTGCGTTCGGCGGTGCGCGCGCCGCTCCCCATCGCCGGCGGCCACGCGCGCCTCTCTTGCAGCGTCGGCGTCCTGTGGTGGGACCCGGAGGTGGGGGAGCCGGCCCCCGCGGCGGCGGCGCTGTTGAGTGCGGCGGACGCGGCGATGTATGACGCGAAGCGCGGCGGCAAGGACGCGGTCAGCCTGCGCGAGTGGCGCGATGGGGCGCTCGCCGGTGCCGGGCACCCGACCCCGCGCGCCGCGGCGCCGCGCTAACCGCTGAGCGCCGCGGTCGGGGGAGTCCGTGCGGCCCTCACCGCGGGGTACAACCCCGCAAGAGCGCCCACCGCGAGGGTCGCCAAAGCCGCCACCGCGATCACCGGCGCCGGAACCACGGGGACCCACGCGTTGCCGAGCGCGACCACCATCGTGACGCCGGCCCCGAGCGCCGCGCCGGTCACACCCCCGAGCGCCGAGAGGACGAGCGCCTCGGTGAGGAACTGGAGCTGCACGTGACCCCGCGTGGCACCGAGCGCTCGCCGCAGGCCGATCTCACGCCGCCGCTCGATGACCGAGATCACCATGGTGTTCGCCACCCCGATGGCACCGACGAGGAGCGAGATCGACCCGAGCCCGAGCAGCATGCTCGTGAACACCTCATCCACGGCGGCCTGCGCCGCGAGCGCGTCGGAGGGGCGAGACATCGCGACGTCCTGGGGGGCGTCCGGCCTGATCGCCGCGGGGGCGACGGACCGAATCTCACGGACGCGGTCCTCAGCCACACGCTGCAGGACCTGGCTCGGGTGCCCGTCCCACCCGAATTGATCCTGCGCGACGCGCGCGCCGATCAGGGCGGAGGCGTCGAGGGAGGGGGCGAGCGGTGCGGGTTCCATGATCCCGATCACGCGCGCCGACGCATCACCGAGCCACACATCGGTGCCCGGCTCGGTGACCCCGAGTAGGGACGCGGTGTCGTAGCCGAGGACCACGGTGGGGAATGCCGCACGCGTCTCGTCGAGCCAGGAGCCCGCGACGAGCGCGCCCCCGATCACGGTGAGGAGCTCGGTATCGACCGCGCGCACGGTGATCCCACCGGTGCGCTGCGGATCCACGAACTGGTTGCGGTAGACCGCCACGTCAGGGAGCGTGCCCACCGCCGTGGCGGCAAGCACGCCCGGGAGCCGCGCGACCCGCTCCGCGGCGTTCTGTGGCAGCGGCACGGGGCCGCGTCCGCTCGCCCCCTCCGCGGGAGCGGCCGTGAGGAGGTTGGTGCCGAGCTCAGCGAGTTTCGCGTCGAGCTTGGCTTGGCTCGACGCAGAAATGCCGAGCACCGCGACCATCGCGGCGACGCCGATCGCGATGCCGAGCGCTGAGAGCGCGGCACGCAGCGGCTTCGCGCGCAGGCCCACGGTGCCGAGGCCGAGGAGGTCGCCGGGCCGAAGCTGGGATCGGCCGATCGTGCGTGCGTCTCGCGGTGCTGTGCGGGCCGCGGCGCGGTTCCTGGGCGTCATACGGTCACCTCCGCGGCAGAATCGGCGACGACCGCGCCGTCGCTGATCCGCACCTGCCGGGGGAGCTGCGCGGCGAGTGCCGTGTCGTGCGTGATCACCACGACGCTCGTGCCGCCCGCGTGCAGCTCGTGCAGGAGGTCCACGATGCTGCCGCTGGAGCGCGAATCGAGGTTTCCGGTGGGCTCATCCGCGAGGAGCAGGGGCGGCTGGTCGATGACGGCGCGTGCGATCGCGACCCGCTGCCGCTCACCGCCCGAGAGCTGGTGGGGCCGATGATCAATGCGGTGCCCGAGTCCCACCCGGCGGAGCGCGGCTTCGGCCCGGGCCCGACGCTTCGCGCGCGGGGTGCCGGTGTAGAGGAGCCCGTCCGCGACGTTCTCACGCGCCGTGGCCCCCTCGCGAAGGTGGAACTGTTGGAACACGAATCCGATCGTGCGGGACCGGAGTCCGGACAGCGCGCGGTCGGAGAGCGCGGTGGTGTCGATCCCCGCGATGGACACGCTGCCGGAGCTCGGCCGGTCGAGCGTGCCCATGATGTTGAGCAGGGTCGACTTTCCGGAGCCGCTCGCACCCTCGATGGCCACAAACTCACCCGGGGCAATGGTCAGTGAGACCCCCGCGAGCGCGGTGACCGGCGGCGAACCGTAGCTCCGGGTGACGTCGCTGAGCTGCACGATCGCGGTCATCGCTGCGGCACCGTCACGGTGAGGCCCTCGCGGATCCCGTCGCCCGAGATTTCCACGAGCCCCGAGGCGAACGCGCCCACGGTGACGGGGATCAGGCGTGGCGTGTTCGCGCCGCCGGTGCGGTTCCCCGCGAGCTCGACGGCGAACCGCTCGGCATCGACGGGCACGAGCGCGTCCACCGGTACGGTGAGGACGTCTTCGCGCACGACCGAGCCCAGCCGCACCGTGACCGACACGAGTGCGAGGCCCGCCGTCGCCGCAGCGTCGTCGAGTGTGATGACCACGGGGATCCGGAGCTCACCGGGCGCTGCCCCCGTCGCGTCGGTGCTCGCTTCGGTACCCGCGGCTGCGTTCGCGGGGTTCGGGGCCTCCTCGGCGGCGGCGACGCCGGTCACCGTGCCCGGGGCGCTCGTGCCGCCCGGAAGGTCCACGGTGACGGCGGCACCCACGGCAGCGAGTTCCGCGTCCTCGGGCTTCACGCTCGCGCTGATCTCCTTGACGGTTCCGGTCGCGCGGAAGAGCGTGGTCCCGGCGTCGACGCGGTCCCCGAGCTGACGGTCGAGAGCGCTCACGCGAAGCGGGGCCGCGGCGAAGAGCACGAGGTCCTTGCTGAGGGTGTCCTCCGCGGGGAGGCCGAGATCGCGTTGCCAACTGCGGATCGCCCAGCGGGTGTGCCAGGTGAAGTCCTCGCTCGGTTCGGCGTCAAGGTACCCGAAACTCCGCAGGTTCTCTTCAAGCTGGCGCACGTCGGGGCCGGGCGTCATTCCCTGCGCGAAGTCGCGCCAGGCGGGCATTGTCCCGGCCATCACCACGGTGGGGATGGTGTCGATGCGATACGCGGTGGACCCGGCCTGCAGTGTCGCTTCGGGGGCGGGAAGCTCGGTGATGGTCCCGCCACGGGTGGCGGCCAGGGTGTGAGAGTGGGCGTAACGGAGCTTGCCGCGCACGGTGGTTTCCGCGGTGAGGTTCCCGGCCGTCACCGTGGCCTCCGCGGCCGGGGGCGCGGGGGCTGCCGCGGGTTCCGGGGCCGGTCTGAGCGCCTGGACGGCGAACACGCTGCCGGCCGCGACGAGCGTGATCGTCGCCACGATGATCGCGGTGCGCACACGCCGACGGCGGGGTACGGCGTCGGGAGATCGCTCGGGGTCCAGCGGTCGTTCGTCGGGGTGCTCCGAGTCCGGGGAGAGGGGAGTGGTCGCCTTCATCAGCCCGCGACCGCCGCCGCGTTGCACTCCGTGAGTTCCGCGTCAGTGACGCCCGCGGGCGGCGCGGGCGCGACCTCCCCGGCGCGCGGATCCGGCATCTCGTGGCCGAGCGCGCGCAGGCACTCGACGACCTTCGTGTCGTATTCGAGCTGCTGCCGCGCGCCCTCCGCTTTCTCCTCCGCGCTGAGCGCGCGGACCGGGGCGGCGCCGATCTCCTTCTCGCACTCCGGGGACAGGGCCTGCATTTCGGGGGTCACGTCCGCCCAGCCGCCCTCGGGCGTGGGATCGGTCACATCGATGCCCTTGTCCCGGAAGCACTGCGCGAGTTTGCGCTCCCACGCCATGAGCTTCCCCATGTATTCGTCGTCGGTCATCGCCGCATCGCCCGCGGGCTGTGGTGCGTCGGCTGCGTCGGCTGAGCCGGTGCCGGCACCGGAAGCGCACCCGAGGAGGCCCCAGAGCAGCGCGGCACCGGTGGCCGCGAGCGCGAGGGTCCTGCGCGGCGCTGTAGAGGTACGGGGGTAAACGGACATGGGGATCCTGCTTTCGATTTCGGGCTGCCGGAGCGCAGCTACAGGATCCATTTCAGCGAGTCGGGTGTTGCAGCAGTGTGAAGCGGAGCCCGACGGGGTGAGTCCTCACCCGGACTCACCCCGTTCATCCGCGGGTCGCCCCCTAACGGGCGCGCCTCACCCGCCCCTCGTCCCACACCGGGGTATCGGATTCGGTGACCTCCCCGTCCTGGCCGAACACGAGGAACCGGTCGAAGTCGCGGGCAAACCAGCGATCGTGGGTCACCGCGAGCACCGTGCCATCGAAGGCGCGCAGCGCCTGCTGGAGCGCTTCCGCCGAGACCAGATCGAGGTTGTCGGTGGGCTCATCCAGGAGCAGGAGCGTGGCACCGCCCAGCTCCAGCAGCAGGATCTGAAGCCGCGCCTGCTGTCCGCCCGAGAGCGCCTCGAAGGCCTGCTCCGAGGCGCCCGCGAGCTCGTATCGGGCCAGCGCTCGGGCGGCCTGCTCCCGGGGGAGTCCCTGCCGGTGCTCATCGCCGCGGTGCAAGATGTCGAGCAGGGTGCGGCCCGCCAGATCGGGCCTGCCCTGGGTCTGCGCAAACCAACCGGGCCGCACGCGGGCCCCCAACCGCGCCGTGCCCTCGTGGAGCACCGGTTCGATCACCACGTCGGTGCCGGGCCGGTTTTCCGCCTCGGGGTCGGTGCCGCCCGCGGCCAACAGCCGCAACAGATGAGACTTCCCGGAGCCGTTGGAACCGAGGATCGCGACGCGGTCCCCATACCAAACCTCAAGGTCGAACGGGAGCATCAGGCCGGTCAGTTCGAGCTCCCGGCACACGATCGCCTTCTTGCCGGTGCGGCCGCCGGTGAGCCGCATCGCAAGATCCTGCTCCCGCGGCTGCTCCTCGGGTGGGCCGACCGCCTCGAAGCGAGCGAGACGCGTCTGAGCCGCCCGGTAGCGGCTCGCCATGTCCGCGTTGTACGCGGCCTTGTCCTTGTACATCTGCACGAGATTCTTGAGCTTCTGACGCTCCTCGTCCCAGCGCTTGCGGAGCTCCTCGAGCCGCTCAAACCGGGCCGCCCGGGCTGCGTGGTAGCTCGCGAACGAACCGGGGTGGGTCCATGCCGTATTGCCGGCGGCCCCCAGCTCCAAGGTCACGATCGCGGTTGCGCTGCGCGCGAGCAGTTCGCGATCGTGACTGATGAACAACACGCTCTTGTCCGAGGAGCGCAGGCGATCCTCCAGCCAGCGCTTTCCGGGCACATCGAGGTAGTTGTCCGGTTCGTCGAGAATGAGGACGTCGTCGGTGCCGCGCAGCAGCGCTTCGAGCGCGAGTCGCTTCTGCTCGCCCCCCGAAAGCGAGGTGAGCGCGCGATCGCGGCACCGATCGAATGGGATCCCGAGGGCCGCGATCGTGCACACATCCCACAGCACCTCCGCGTCGTAGCCGCCCGCATCGCCCCACTCGGAGAGCACGCGAGCGTAGCTCATCTGGACGGCCTCCTCTCGCGCAGGATCCGTGTTTTCGAGCAGCGCGTCTTCGGCGCGCTGCACCCGATCGGCCGCTGCCCGCACCGGGGCCGGCGCGAAGGAGAGCAGCAGCTCGTGCACGGTGCCCGACGCGAAGAACTGACGCATCACGCCGACGGTGCCGCCGCGGGAAACGACGCCCTCGTCGGGGGTCACGTCGCCGGTGACGATGCGGAGGAGTGTGGTCTTGCCGGCACCGTTTGCGCCGATCAGACCGACTTTAGCGCCGTTGCCGACGCGGAATCCGACGTCGCTCAGGAGCGGCCGGCCATCGGGCAGCGTATAGCTGATCCCGGTGAGTTCGAGATGGGACATCTGGGTACTGCTTTCTTTCCCGAAGTGATGGGGAATGAGGGGTCTACGGAATCCGGGTGCACGCCGATGGCGGCGCACCGGGCGTAGGGTCGCGTGCGCGAGTGACGGGTCGATCCCGCAGCGAGCGGGAATGCCGAGCGTGCGGCAAGACGGGGGTGGCCACGAGGCCTCCTGTACTGCGTGCCCCGAGCGATCCGTGCGCTCGGAGATGGTCTGACGGGGGTCAGGAGGGGTCAGCGAAGACACCCTCCATGGGGAACCCTGCGCGGATGAGACGCAGGCCCGTTAACCAAACGACAGGCGGTACACGCCGACAAGACTATGGCGAACCCCGGTTCCCGCGCCAGCCGGATTGCCGAAACGGGGAACCTGGGACTCCGGATCCGGGCCCGGCGGCGTCACTGGGCCCGGGATGATTTGGTCCGGCGGAAACGCACGAGGGTGCGGAGCGCGGGGGTCCTGCCGAGCTTCCGCACCCGCGGCAGCGCTACGCCCAGCCCACGACGAGGCGTGCGGCCGCCTCGGGGACGGTCGGGTCGACACCGGTGAGGTCCCGGAATTGCTGCAGCTGTTTCGACACGGTGTTCCGGTGGCAGAAGAGTGCCTGCGCCGTCACGCCGATGCTGCCGGTCGCGAGGTAGCTCCGGACGGTTTCGAGCAGTCGCGTGCGCTTTGCGTCACTACACTGCGCGAGCGCGGCATCGACATCAGCCGTCACGGGGGCCCCGCTCCCGTCGAGCAGCCGCGCGGCGCGGCGCGCCCAGCCGCGTTCCCAGGTCATGGCTTCGGACTCGTCGGGCGCGAGGAGCAGCGCCAGCTCCCGCGCCTGCACGGCCGCGGAGCGGAGCCCGATCAGGCCGTCTTCGGCGCGCGTCAGGCCCACGCGGAGGGTGCTGAAGAGTGCGGTGGCCTCGGATCCGTCGAGCCCGGCACCGCCCCGACCCGCCGTGAACACGACAAACGCGCCGTCGACGTGCGCAGCGTGGCAGCGCACCCCGCCGCGCTCGAGCTCCGCGAGCCCCACGCGCAATGCGGCGATGTCGCCGCGTACGGCGGCGGCGACGATCAGGGGATCTGCCGGGGCGAAACCCAGCTCGCGTCCCGCGGTGTCGACCGTGTCCTGGGTCGCTCGCGGCAGATGGAGCAGGGCGTCGATGGCCTCCCGCCGCAGCGAGGCGGAGTCCTCGCGCATGCGCTGCTCTTCGGCCAAATACGCGCGTTGCACGCGTTCGACCCAGAGATCCACCGTCCGCATCACGGAGCGCGTGCGGCGCACGATCAGCTGCGCATCGGCCTCGTCGGCGACCTCCATGAGGGCGTCCCAGAGCACGGCGAAGTCGAGGCGGATCGCGGTGATGAGCGCGCTGAGCTCGACCCCGGCCCGGGCGCGCGTGACGCCGAGCTCGGACGGCATCGTCGCCGTGTCGTCGATCCCGCCGCTCCGGAGGCCGTCGAGCAGGATCTCCATGGAGCGCTCGGTGGTGCGCCGGATCTCCGCGCGGGGAACCCGCGGCGACTCATAACCGGTCACTTCGGAGAGGCGTGCCAGGAGCACGTCCGTCAACGTCGCGGGATCGAGCTGCCCGAGCAGCTCGCGCCACCGTCGATCGTCCACGATGCCGAGCGGCTCGGCGGCAGAATCCGTCATGTGAGCACTATAGGTGCTTATGCCCTCGAAATGGGGCAACTTTGGGGGCGCATGGCGCTATTTTGTGTGCGTTGTCCCTGGAAAGCTGAGTGCAGGGGCGGGTAGGCCGCCCCGGCCGACGCGCCGCGCGCACCACCCTCAATGGAGAGATGACGATGAGCGAAGCACCAGCACCGACCGCCAGCGAAGCCCACGCCACACACGAGCTGAGTATCCACGACGCGAACAAGGTCGCGCTCGGTGCCCTCATCGGGACGGCACTCGAGTGGTACGACTTCTTCCTGTTCAGCGCGGCCGCCGCGCTGGTGTTCAACGTGCAGTTCTTCACCACGGAGAACGCGACCGCGTCCGCGCTCGCCTCATTCGCGACCTTCGGGGTGGGCCTCGTGGCTCGGCCGATCGGCGGGATGATCTTCGGTCGGATGGGCGATCGCGTCGGGCGGCGACGGGTGCTCATGATCACCATCGTCGGCATTGGCATCGTCACGGGCCTCATCGGCATGCTCCCGACCTACGCGGCGATCGGGATTGCTGCGCCGATCCTGCTGGTGTTGCTCCGCGTGCTGCAGGGCCTGTTCGTGGGCGGGGAATGGTCGGGGGCGATGACCCTGGTCGTCGAGAACGCCCCGCTCCATCTCCGCGCGCGATACGCCGCGATCCCGCAGATCGGATCGCCGATCGGTACGATCCTGTCCTCGGGCGGATTCTTCATTCTCACGTTGCTGGTGTCGCAGCAGAGCTTCGACGCGTGGGGCTGGCGCATCCCGTTTCTCATCGCGGTGCCGCTCCTGCTCGTCGCGATCTACATCCGGAGCAAGCTCGAGGAATCCCCGGTGTTCGAGCAACTGGAAGCGGCCGGCGAGATCGCGAAGAGCCCGGTCCTGACGACCTTCCGTGAGAGCTGGCGGCAGATCATCGTGGGCATGGCCGCGGCGCTGCTCGGCGTCGGCGGGTTCTACTTGGTGACCGCGTTCTGCGTCTGGTACGGCGTCAACATTCTGGGATACGACTCATCGCTCATGCTCTTGGGCTCGATGATCGCGGCCGCGGTGGAGATCCCGGTGCTCATCATCGGCGGCCGACTCGGCACGCGGTTTGGGGCGAGCCGGGTGATCCTCTGGGGCGGTATCGCGTCGGCGGTACTGGCCTGGCCGTGCTTCGTGCTGCTCGCATCGGGCAACGCCGTGCTCGTCATCATCGCGATGACCGTGGCAGTCGCCGCGCTGTCGCTCCCGTACGCGGCCCAGGGGAGCATCCTCACGGGACTCTTCCCCGCGCAGACCCGCTTCACGGGCGTCGGCATCGCGTCGAACGCAGCGGGCATGCTCTCCGGGTTCATCCCGCTGCTCGCGACCGGCTTCGTGGCGGCCGCGGCGGACCACTGGTGGCCCGCCGCGGCGATGCTCGTCGGCCTGTCGGCGTTCACGGCGATCGCGGGGGCGCTTGCGCCTCGGCTCAGCGTGCCGCTCGCTGGGTTCAAGCACTAACGGCATACACGTTCGGCCCGGGGAGAGACGTTCGCGGATCTCCCCGGGCCGAAGTTCTGAAATCACGACTGAGAGGACCGGGCGAATGCGCACTGGGGATACGGGTGGCACGGGGCACACGATGGCGGCACCCACGGAATCGGGGACCGAATTCGAGCTCGTCGAGGCGAGCATCGCGGAGTTGCTCGCGGCGTTCCGAGCGGGGCAGATGTCCGTCGTCGAGGCCGTCGATGGGTACCTCGCGCGGATCGACGCCTATGACCGCGGACCCGAGGGGCTCCACTCGCTCGTCGTGCTGAACCCGCGTGCGCGCGAGGCCGCCGCCGAGTCGGATCGGCGCTGGCGTGCGGGGACGGCACGCGCCTTGGAGGGGGTGCCGTTCACCGTCAAGGACTCCTACATGGTGGCGGGCTTGACCGTCGCTGCCGGTTCCCCGGCGTTCGCGGACCTGGTCGCGCAGTGGGACGCCCGCACGGTCGCGCAGCTCACGGCCGCCGGGGCGATCCTGATCGGCAAGACCAATATGCCGCCGATGGCGGACGGGGGGATGCAGCGTGGCCTGTATGGCCGCGCAGAAAGCCCGTACAACCGGGAGTTCCTCGCGGCAGCGTTCGGCTCGGGATCGTCGAACGGTTCCGGGGTATCGACCGCCGCGAACCTCGCGATGTTCGGGATGGGGGAGGAGACCGTGTCCTCGGGGCGGAGCCCCGCCGCCAACAACGGGCTCTGCGCCTACACGCCGAGCTGGGGGATCCTCTCGATCCGCGGAAACTGGCCGCTGTTCCCCGCCCGAGATGTGGTGGTGCCGCACACGCGATCCATGCCCGACATGCTGTGCCTCCTCGACGTCCTCGTGCAGGACGACCCCGAAACGCGGGGTGACTTCTGGCGGCACCAGGAGGTCGTCCGGATCCCGAACCCCAGCGAGCACCGGCCGGAACGCTACGTGGCGCTGCAGGACCCCAGTGCGCTCGCGGGGAAACGCATCGCGGTGCCCGCCATGTATCTGGGCGAGGACCCGAACTACCCCCTCGACGTGCGGCCTTCGATCCTGCGGCTCTGGGAGGCCGCGCGCGAGCGACTGGAGCGGCTCGGTGCGGAGGTTGTGGTGAGTGACTTCCCGCTCATGACCCGGTACGAGGGCGATCGACCCGGCCAGAAATTCCTCGGAACGCTCGGGAACCTGCCGGAGGGCTGGTCGGACTTCGAGTTCAGTCAACTGCTCGCGTTCGGGTGGGACGACTTCTTGCGCGCAAACGGCGACCCGAAGATCCCGTCTCTGGGTGTCGTGGACTCGGCGCAGATCTATCCCACACCGCCGGGGGCCCTCCCGGACCGCTACGAACGGGTAGGGGATCACAGCGACCGCTTCCGCGGCATCGTCGAGGCCGCGCGCCGCGGGATCCCCGATCCGCGCGAGCATCCGGACTTTGCGCGGGGCCTGCGCGCCATCATCGAGCTGCGCGAGGAGCTGTTCGAGTCGTGGCTCACCGAGCAAGGTTTCGACGCGGTGGTGTTCCCCGCGAATGCGGATGTGGGTGCCGCAAACGCGGATACGGATGAGGCTGCCGCGGACATCGCCTGGGCGAACGGGGTGCGCTTCTCGCACGGCAACTACGCGCTGCGCCACGTGGGGCTCCCCACGGTCACCGTGGCCATGGGGCTCATGGACGACATTGGGATGCCCGCGGGGCTGACATTCGCCGGTGCGGCGTACGACGACGTGGCGCTGCTCGGCTACGCGGCGGCGTTCGAGGCCGGGGAGGGTGGCTCGCTGCGGCGGGCACCGGAGCTCGGGTAGCGGGAGCAACCGGTATCGTCCGCGCCCTGGATAGCGGCGCGTTCAGAACTGGGACCCAGGAACGATGCGCAGCACCGGTCTGACTGCGTAGCCTGGTGCCGTGCCCCTTTCTTCGAGAGTCCTTCACGCTGGCGTAGCCGTGCTCGGAGCCGTGCTCGTCGCCGCCGCCCTCACGATCATCTGGGTGGCGCGGTTCGAGGTTGACCGGATCGTGTATGTGAGCGGCTTGGGGGCGGACGGGGAACCGACGGCGGCCCGGTTCGAGCTGGCTCTGCTGCTTATCGTGGGTGGCGGGCTCCTCGTCGCCTGGGGGGCGCGCCGGCTGCGGTCGCGCCCCCCGATCCTCAACGCGTGGGCCCCCTCCGTGACGCTCGTCGCGTCGTGTCTGCTCTTCCTTGTGGCCTCGCAGGTGCCGTGCACCGCGGGTTGCCCAGTGCCGGTCGGGGACACCTTCACCTGGCAAGACCTGACGCACACGAGCTCCGCCGTGCTCGCCTTCGGGGCGGCCGCCTGGGCAATGCTCCAGACCGCCTTTGCCGACGGCCACCCGAAGCTGCGCCGCGTGTCCCTCGCCGCCGCACTCCTTGTGGCGGTGATCGCCGCCACGGGCGGCATCATGGCGCTCGCACAGTTCCGGATCGACATCGGCAGCATGTTCGAGTTCGTCGCCACCTCGATCGGGATTCTGTGGCTCAGCGTGCTCGGGATCGCGACCGCGCGGGCGGCGCTACAGACGGGTGCCGCGGCGGCTACTCCCAGCTGAGCGCGAGGCCGGTTGCCGCCCCGGGCAGCGTCGCCACGACGCGCTCAGCGCCGCTCCCCAGCTGCACCTCGCGGATAGCGCCGGACAGATCGGACACGTAGGCGACGTGGTGAATCGTATCGAGCGCAAGCCCGATCGCCTCACGGTAGCCCCGCGAGAGCACGGTCGGTGCGGTGCCCGGGGCACCCGGTGCCGGGATCGGTGCGCGATTGAGCGTGTTGCCGTCGGGACCGACGCCCCGGTCCGTCCAGTAGAGCATCCCGGCGCCGAGATCGAGTTCCAGATCGATGGGCTCGGGGAGGCCCTGCCACAGCGTTTCGCGGTCGCTGCGCGATGCGGCCGTCTCGCCCGCGGGGAGCTCGAGGCCGGCGCGCAGGATCCGCCCCTGCCCCGCGTCCGCGGCACCTTTCTGCGTCCAGTAGAGGTGGCCGGCAGCGGTGTCGATCGCGATGCCCACGCACCACTCCTCGACCTCGCTGGGGCCCGTGCCGCGGGTGTCGACGAGCTGCGTGAGGCCGGAGCCGTCCGCCTCGGCGCGGTAGATCCCGCGCCCCTCGCGATCGCTCCAGTAGAGGCGGCCGGTTGCCGGATCCGACACCAGCTGTTTCCCCGTCACGAAGGTGCCGCGCGCGACGAGGATCTCGGGGTCGCCCCCGCCCATCGGGATCCGCTGCACAGATCCGTTCCGCGTCGTAAACGCGGGCTCTTCGCCCGGGGCGGCGGGGCCGTCCGGCTCGCCCATGCAGCTGAATGTCACCGTACCGGCCGTGGCGTCCACCGCGATTCCGTCGGGGGCGTCCCGCAGCCCGGAAACGAGTGGGATCACCTCGCCCGTCCGGGGGTCGACCCGGTTCACGCTGCCGCCCAGTACGTCGAGCGCGTAGAGCACCGGGCGTTGCTGCTCCGCTCCGACGGTCGCGCGGACGGCGCGGGTGATGCGGTCGCGTCGCTCGGCCCGCGTCGGGTAGCTGTCCGCCACCCCGTACGCTGACTCGACCTGCTGGACGAGGGCGTCCCGAGCGGCAGGGGTGAGCTCGGGGCGGTGCAACTCGATCGCGTCGAGGGCGGCGCCCACATGCTCGATGATGTGGCGTAGCCCCGCGGGGCCGCCCCCGAGGTGCGAGGCCTCGAAGACGCCAATCGACGCCCAGCGCAGTCCGAGCGACTCCTGGAAGATCGTGTCGAAGTCCCGGGCGTCGACGACCCCGTTGGCGACGAGCCACATCGCCTCGTCGAGCACCGCCTTCTGGACGCGGTTCCCCACGAAACCGGGGACCTCGCGTTGGAGCGCGACGGGAACCTTCCCAATCTCGCGATAGATCCCCTCGGCGGCCTGCACCAGCGCTGTGCGCGTGTGCGGCCCGGGGACGATCTCGACGAGCGGCATGATCTGCGGCGGGTTGTACGGGTGGCCCACGAGAATCTGGGCGGCCCGATCGTTGCCTTCCGCGAGCAGCGAGGGGAGCAGGCTCGACGTCGAAGACGCGATGATCGTGTCGTCGGAAGCCGCCGCCGCGATGTCGGCGAGGAGTGAACGTTTGACGTCGAGGCGCTCCGGCCCGTTCTCCTGGACGATCCGGGCCCCGCGAACCGCGGCCGCGATCGAATCGGCGATCTCGAATCCGCGATCCGTCGGGATCGCATCGGGGGAGACATCGAAGATCGCGACCTCCCAGCCGTGTTCGCGGAATAGCTCGGCCCAGGACAGGCCGATCACTCCGGCTCCGATGATGGCGACGCGGGATGTGGTCATGGTGTGCTGCCTTTCGTTGCGGGGAGGGGCGGACAGAGCCGGGCGAAGTGCCGGACGGATCAGGGGGCTGGTGCGGGGACCGCGATCACACCGCGCAGCGCGGTGAGAATCGCGTCGCGGCGCAGTCGGTCGGGTGCGTCGACGAAGGGGCCCTGCAGCACCGACCCGACGTGGCAGGCGATCAGGATCCGGGTGGCCTCCTCGGCATCCGGGATGAGCTCGGCACCTACGGCGCGCGCGACGCCCTGCAGTACCGGAACGACCTGGTGTTGGAACGCCTCGCCGTGTGCGCGCAGCACCTCGGCCATCTTCGGGTCCGAGCCGGCGCGCAGGCCGAAGAGGGCGCGGAGGGCGTACCACTGGGTGTCCGCCGGGATCACGCGGAGCATTTCGTCGGCCGCCGCTTCCAGGGCGACCTCGCGCGACTCGCCTGCCTCGGGGTGATGCTGTTCGAAGTGCTCCATGCCCGTGATGAGCTCGTCGGTTTTCCGCTCGTAGAGCGCGAAGAATACGTCTTCGACGGTCCGGAAGTTTGAGTAGAACGCGCCGCGGGTAAAGCCGGCGCGGGTACAGATCTCGTCGATGGTCGCCGTCGGAGCCCCGCGCTCGGCGAAAATCGCCTCGGCGGCGTCGAGGAGTGCGCTGCGGGTGCGCACGCGCGCACGCCGTGTTGCCGGTGCGCCGCTGCCGACGCCCGCCGTGCTGGCGGATTCACTCGGGCTCATGGCCGGTTTCCTTTCCCCGAGATTCGATGCATAATGTATTCAATACGAATTGTATCGAAGTAACCAGGTGAGCGCATCACCGGATTGAGGGGCATCGTGCAGTATTCACTTCCCACCAACGCCGCAGAACGTCCGATCGTCGTCGTCGGAGCCGGAACGCTGGGTCGCCGGATCGCCGCCGTGTTTGCCGCTGGCGGCTCCGACGTTCGGATCGTCGACCTCCAGGAAGCGCAGCGTGAGGCGGCGCTCGCCTACGTCGCCGAGGTGCTCCCGGAACTCACGGAGCGACTGGCGCAGCAGGGCCTGGGGAGCACCCCCGGTGCCGTGATCGCGGTTGAACAGGTCGCCGACGCGCTGTCCGGTGCCTGGCTTGTGGTCGAAGCTGTGCCCGAGAAGCTCGAGATCAAACGGCCGCTGTTTGGCGACCTGGACCGGCTCGCGGATCATGACGCGCTGCTCGCCACGAACTCGTCGTCCTACGCCTCCCGCATGGTGATCGACGAGGTCACGAACGCTGAGCGCGTCTTCAACATGCACTTCGCGATGCCGCCGACGAGCATGGCGGTTGAGCTTATGAGTGATGGCCAGACCTCGGAAGGCCTGCTGGAAGAAGTCGCGGAGGAGCTGCGACGCTTCGGACTCGCGCCATTCATTGCGCACGCCGAGAGCACCGGCTTCATCTTCAACCGCATCTGGGCCGCGATCAAGCGTGAAGCGCTCGCCGTCGTTGCGGAGGGCGTCAGCACCCCCGAGGATGTCGATGCGATCATGCGAGCCAATATGGGACTGCCAGCCGGGCCGTTCGCGCTCATGGACCAGGTCGGGCTCGACGTCGTGCTCGACATCGAGGAGCACTACGCGGCGGAGACCCCCACGCTGCCGACGGGGCCGCGTGAGCTGCTGCGTCGCTATGTCGACGCGGGCAAGCTGGGGCGGAAGACCGGTGAGGGGTTTTACACGTACGGCGAGTAGCGCGCTGAGGGTCGCGCCCGACACGGTGGCGCGACCCGGACGCTCAGCCGCCGAGTGCCCGAATCACCTGGGCAGCGGCGCTGTGCCCGGCAGCCTCCGCGATGTCTCGTGCGGATCGTCCGTCGGCGTCGACGCTGCTCGGGTCAGCTTGCGCGCGCAGCGCCACGGCCACCGCGTTGGCGTCTCCGGATCCCGCGGCGGCGAGGAGCGCAGCCGCGGGATCGGCCGGCGCGGGTGCCTGCAGGATCGCCTGGAGCACCGCGGCGCTTCCCGGATACCCCTTCCACTCCGCCATCTGCAGCGGCGTCAATCCCTCGGACACTGAGGGGCGATCGAGTTCGACGCCGCCCGCGGCGAGCACGCGAATTGTGGCGTGGTAGCTCGGGTCGTCGCGGCCGAACCAGACGGCCTCGTGGATCGCCTGGTATCCGACGCGGTTGACGTGATCGAGCGGCACGTCGGACCGGATCAATTCACCCGCCACCGCCCAGTGTCCGCGCTCGGCGGCGCGGATCAGGCCGGTCCCGTTCCAGCTGTCGAGATCCGCCACGTTCGCGCCGTGTGCGAGGGTGAGCCGCAGCAGCTCGGTGTGCCCCTCGCTGGTCGCGATCAGGTACGCCGACTGCATCGTCGAGTCCTGGGCGTTCACGTTCGCGCCCCGCGCGATGAATTCCTCGGCGGCGGAAACATCGTTCGCCCAGGCGGCCTCGCGGAGCCGGTCATCGAGCTCAGCCTGGCTCAGCTGCGGGGGCGCCGGGGCCGGGGGCGTGGTGGGAGCGGGCGGCTCCGTCGGCATGTGCGGCGCACTGGTGGATGGCGCCGCAACCGGGGGCGGTGCGGGCTCCGGGGCGCAGCCCAACACGAGCGGGCCGAGGGCGAGGAGGGTGGCGACTGCGGCGACGCGCCGCGGAGCTCTGGCGGGCCAGGGACTGAGCGGAAACGGGGACATAGCATCGACGCTACGGACACCACGCACCGTCGGCATCCATCGATCGGTTGAAGCCGCTCGCCGCGGCCCGCGCAGCGGGACCACCGCCGCGTCGACGCGGCGGTGGACCCAGCTACCCCTCGGGTACCGGCGGTATCCCCGGTACCCGAGGAGCTTCCGAAGCGGGAGCGCGCATGACGTGGGCCTGGGGCCCGTAGAGGTCGGCCGCGACGCGAAACTCAGATGAGGGTCTGATCGCCTGGAAATCGGCGAAGGAATCGTCGACAAACGTGATCCGGATCAGCTCTCCGCCTCCGAACGCTCGTTTCCCCGTGTGGTCAATGGATGCGACGCTGGTGCGCGCCACGCGTGCCGTGAGCGTCCCGGGCAGCTCGTCTCCGATCGCGCCGAAATCCCACCAGCTGAGGTGGGTGTCGCCCAGGCAGAGCACGCGGATCGTGTCGGAGAGCTCCAGCTGACGTGCGATGGACCCGGGCTCGCCACCCAGGTGATTCGCGGTCGCCGAGGCGTTGAGCAGACCGGAGAGGATCCGGCTGAGGATGCCTCCTTCGAGCCCGGCTCCGTGGCCGCCGCGCGTGAATGCTGCCGCCACGACTCGGCTCGTGGCGAGGACGGACTCATGCGCGAGATCGTTTGAGATCTCCGCCGCATAGTCGGGGAGTTCCTGCTGGTACTGCTGCGCGATCTTGTCGAACAGTCCCATGGGCTTACTGCTCGCCCGAGGTGGTCGCTGCGCTCCGGCGTGCCGCACGCGCACGGAACCCGAGGATCACCGCGGTGGCGGCGACCGCGACGGCCACCGCAGCGATCGGGAACGGCCCGATCGCTGCGAGGAAGTGGGAAATCCCGGAGCGTCGACCGCTCGCGTTGGGATCGGCGACCTCGTTCCAGATCGGCGTGAAGCAGAGCACGGCGACGACGATCGCTCCCGCCGCCGTGAGCCAGTAGGAACTCAGGGACGCGGGGTCAGGGGTCGGCTCCGGTGAGAAGTGTTCGACCGGTTCTGGCCGCTGGGCTGGTTGGGTGCTCATGTCGTCCTAATTCTGTGTGTGCCTGCCTGCCTGCCGGCCTGGCGCAGGCCGAGGATGAGGGAGGGGCAGTTCGGAACGGCAATCGTAAGCACCGCGATCCGGCACTGCCGCCGTGCCGACATCGGATTCCGCATGGTCAGTGCGGAAGGCCGTAGTTGCGTTGCAGTGCCTGCGTGGCGGAATCGGCCGTGCAGTACGGTTCGCACCACAGGCCATCGCGAAGGGGCAGCGTGTTGCTCGCGATCGCGGCGTCCACGCTCAGCCCACGTCGAACTGGCGGACTGAGACGCCTGAGGCTGCGACGATCCGCTGACGATATCGCACTCCTCTCCCTGTGATCGCGCTGCATCCGCGCGTCCGTGCACACGGCACAGGGATGGAGGCACCCGCGTGCGAGATCCTCGCGAAGAATGCAGAACGCGGGCCCGGACCTGCGGTACCCGGGCTGTTGGCCTGGCGGGCCGGGGGCCAAGCTCGACAGACCCGACGTGCGGTCCGGAGCCGAGCATCGCCCCGCCCCGGGGAGCCCGTCCAGGGCGGCCGCATGAATACTCGCGCACGCTCGCACAGTGCGCGCCGAGGCTTCGTCCGCTACTGCATCTCGCAGCGGTCGGTACCGAAACCCACGGGTGGCCCGCATCGGGGGTCCCGCGTCGGCTTGACTCTCGGTGTCGCCCCCGCATGGACGGGCGCGCGGCGCTGGGACCCGCGACGGTGACACACTCACGGTTCCGGCCATGGCACGGCCCCACTCCGGGACCCACCCGGTGACGGATACGCAGACGCGACCTCGGAGCCGCCGCTGCCGTGTCGGCCGTTCAGTGATCGCGCCGCCCGTCATCCGACTACCGCACGGACAAGGAACAGGGAATTGCAGACCGAACGACCTCAGAACGAAGACTATGACAAGGAGCTGAGCATGACGCACGCGAGTGCATCGAGACACACGTTCCGCGGCAGACGCCTCGGAACGTCCATCGCCGCGATCGCCATGACCCTGGCGCTCTGGGTGACCCTGATGCCCGGGGCACCCGCGATGGCCGCACCCGGCAATCTGGGCCTGTCGATCTCCAACGGCGGCAAGACCACCGTCAGCTCGAAGAACGAAGACATTTCGTTTGAGGCGAAGATCAGCCCCCCGGCGGGAACCGTGATCGAAGCCGGCGGCGTGACCACGCTGCAGCTCGACGACTCGCTGAAGCGCACCAACAACGGTCCCGTCCCCAACGGCGCGACGGATCAGGTGTGGAACGAGTCGACAAATACGCTCACCGTGACGTGGGGTCGCCTGCAGCCGGGCGCTGTCTACGGCATCTCCATCAACGCGAAGCCCTCTGCGCTGGCGAGCAAAGAATCGACCTTCCAGGTGACGGCCCACACAGCCGGCACCGTCGCCGGTGCGGCGATTGAGCAGACCGTGGTCTCGGCACCGATCGTGGCCGAAGGCTCCGAGTTTCCGGATACGACGTACCCCGCTCCGAAGCCGGGTGACTTCACGATGGTGGACCTCGTGAAGGAGAGCGCACCGGGCGGCACGTACGATGGCGACCTCACTCTCAAGCCCACGCAACCGGGCGTCGCGTTCCGGGACCTTCGTGTCGTCACGAAGTGGGGACAGACGGTCGGGAGTGACCTGCCGATTCCGCGCACCTGGTTTACGAACAACGGGCTGCCAGCGATGAACCCGACGCTCGGGCTGACATCGACCAAGCTCGCGGACAGCGCGACCGAGACCGTGTACTCGTATGGGTCGTTCGCTACCGCCAAGGACGTCCGCGTGTACGTCAACAGCCGGGTTCCGAACGGGATCGCGCCGGGCCGTTACTCGGTTCCCGTCGAAGTGCAGGACGTCGTTAATGGCGTCATGTCGGTCATTGTCTCCGGGAACCTCACCATTGTCGTGCCCGATGCTGCTCCGGCGAGCGTCACGATGAACACGTACACCACTCAGGCAGAGGCAAGTGCCGGGGAGCTGTTGAAATGGGGCCAAGGCTGGCGGATGCCGGCGGTCGCCGACCCGGTGGCGGATCTCACGATCACCTACGCCATTCCGGAGGCTCTGGTGCCGCGCGGCATTTACGCGACCATTCACGGCGTCACGCCGAAGCGCTATGAATACACGACGGACACCGACCTTGCGGCGGCGACGTGGCAGGCACTCCCGGTATCAGCGCGCGGCGTCATCGATGTCGCTGAGCCCGAGGGAATTCGCGGGATCCGGCTGGTGATGAACGATGCGCGTGAATTCCGTGGGCCGCTGTTCGGCGGTACCGAACTGACCCTTGAGGTGAAGGACGGCCAGACGCAGGGGCAGCTCGTGCCGCTCAAGGTTGCGTCCGTCACATACCTGGACGCGGTGTCGGGCGGGACCGCCCTGCCGCTCACCGAGGCCCACGAGAAGAGCGTGAAGATCGTGGGGGCGTCGACAGCATTGCCGATTGCCGGTTTCTATGACAACGGCTCTACTGATAAGAACGTGGCTTCGCCCTTCGGCAAGGTCTACGCGCAGGGAACTTCATTCGAGCGCCGCCTCTTCCTCTCAGGGGCCGGACGAACTGCATATGAGAAGCCGTACCTGTTCGTTGTGGTCCCCGCGGGCATGTCGATCCCCGAGTTCTCCGCTCCCGAAATTTGCGCGCCGCAGAGCTTCGCGTACGTCTGGGGCTGCTCGCAGGGGGTATTCAATACCTATCCGAATCCCACCCCAGAACGAAACTCGGTGGAGCTGTCTGACGGATCCACCCTGTACTACGCTCGGTCCACGGCAGGTAGCCTCGACGCCGGGCGTCAGGGATACACCCAGATGAATGCGATCACGAAGTTCTCGATCAATAACCTGCTTGAAGGGGAGCATCAGCTTCTCATTGGCGGCGGTTCGATGGTGCAAGACGACTTCGATATCGATTCACGCAACCAGGCCGGTTACGAGAAGAAGCCGCTCTCGGACGCCGCGAGCTACAGCAGCTTCTCCGAGGTGGGCGACGAGATCTCGGAGGCGCTGCGCAGCATCGGCGTGAGCGCCGAGAACGCGTTTATCGCTCAGAAGAACCTGTTCGTCTCGCGCTCCACGTCGCTCGCCTCGACCACCACGATCAAGGGTTCCGAGGATGCGAACCCGATTGTGCAGGGTGAGGGCACGGCAACCACGCGCCCTGGCGGCGACGTCAACTACGAGGTCAAGGTCCGCAACACCGGATCGGTGGTGTACAAGAACTTCCAGTTCATCGACGTACTCCCGCGCACCGGTGACACGCTCATCCTGAACGAGGGCGCATCGCGCGGCTCGGCCTTCGACGTGAACCTGTCGGGCAACGTGAAGGTGCTCGTGAACGGTAAGCCCTCCGCTGGGGCGCGGCTCGAGTACTCGACCTCGCTCACTCCGACTCGGTTCGACGCGAACGGCGCGGAGGTCGCCGGCGATGCCTGGCTTCCATATACGGGTTCCGCAACGGGCGCGATGGCGATCCGGGTGACGCTGGCACCGAGCGTTCGTTTCAATCCCTCGGACACGGTGTCCCTGTCCTTCGACGCAACGGTGCCGAGCTCCGCGCCGCGAGACGGGTCGGTCGCGAACAACTCGATTGCGTACCGTTTCCAGGCGGGATCGGGCGATTGGATCGCCGCTGAGTCGCCCGCGGTCGCGGTGCAGTCTTCGGCACCCGCCGGCGACATTGCGCTCGCGGGCCGGGCGGTACTGGACCTCAATGACGACGGGAAGGCCGGGGCAGACGAGCCCGGTCTGAACGGCGGCGGAGTGTCTCTGCAGCTGTACAAGGTGTCGGGGGGAACGCCGAAGCCGGAGTCCTCTCCGGTGACGCCGAACACCGATGCTGGCGTTGACGGAGCCTTCTCCTTCATCGGGCTCGAAGATGGCGGCACCTACCGCATTAAGCCGGTGTCCTCGAACCCGAATGTCACGTTCCCGTCGGGCGTACTCGACGCGCAGGGGTACCTGAAGTACGCGGCGGTTGCTGACGCGGCCGCGAACGCGGGCCAGGACACGTCCGCGTACGTGGGGAAGTCCGAATTCTCGGTGGGTACTGCCACCGACCTTGCGAAGTGGATCAAGGATCTCCGGGTGCCGGTCCAGACGAAGACCACGGTGTCGGGCAGCGTGCTGCTCAGTGACGTCACAGAGTCCCCGATCACGTCCGGCACGGCCTCCTACGTCTCCGACATCGGGGTCGCGCTCAAGCGCGGTTCGACCGAGGTGAAGGCTACCCAGACGAACGCGACTGGTGAGTTCTCCTTTGCGGAGCTCGACGGCGTGATCCCCGGAGACCACTCCCTCGTGTTCACGCTGCCCAACGGTCGCGAACTCGTTGCGTCCCCCGTCAACAACCCGGCGGTGTTCACCCCCGGGAGCGGTACGAACGCGGGCAGTTACTCGCTGAGCGCGCTGCAGCCCGGCGTCGGCGCAACCGGCGTGTCGGTGTACCTCACCGAGCACGGGGTGCCGGACGTCACGGTGCAGCCCGAAGGCGCGCAGACGATCGCGGGCGCCACGGTGAACCCGGCGTCGGGCACGGTACAGAGCGTCGATGCAGAGACCGAGGTCGTCCGCGTTGACTGGGCAATCCTGACCGCGGCCGGCGAGGACGCACTCGCAGGCAAGCTGCCCGCGGGAGGCGACTCCGTGGAAATCCCCGCAGACCTTGCGGACGGGAGCTACACCTTGCGCGTGACGGCACGGGATCTCGTCGGGAACGCCTCGGCACCCGCTGAGATCGCGTTCACGGTGGACCGTACTGCTCCCGCACTCGCCGCGGCGAAGGCTGAGGTGACATACACGAAGGGTGAGAACCCGGCCCCCACGGATGCTGCGGGCTGGATCTCCATGTTCGGTGTCACTGCGGACGATGCTGCGGGCGTTGGTGTGGCGTCCGCGGGTGTCCAGGTTGATGCGTCCGCGGTGAAGCATGCTGCGGGCACCTACCCGGTGACGTTCACGGTGAAGGATGCTGCCGGGAACACGAGTCAGACGCTCACGACCTCATTCGTGGTCGCGTATGTGGGCGATCCCACGGTCATGGTGGGGAAGTCTTCGATTCCGCACGAGATGGGTGAAGCACTGCCGGATGATGCGGGCTGGATCAGCCTGTTCCAGGTGACTGCGGCGGCTGCTGACGCATCCGCGACGGTGAAGCAGATCACCGTCGATGCGTCCGCGGTGAACACTGCGGTGAAGGGTGACTACCCGGTCACGTTTGTTGCGACGGACAGCCTGGGTGCCACAAGCACGGTGAAATCGGGAACGGTCTACGTCCGTGACACGATCGCGCCGACGCTGAAGCTCGCTGCTGCTGAGGTGACGTTCGTGAAGGGTGATACCCCGCTCGCAACCGATGGTTCCGTGAAGGCGGAATGGGCGACACTGTTTGGCCTTTCCGCCACGGACGCCGGTTCGGGTGTGCCCGCGGAGTGGTCGACGCTCGCCGTTGACGCGACGGCCGTGGATTACGGCACGGTCGGGTCCTATCCGGTGAAGTTCACTGTGCAGGATGCGGCAGGGAACGAGAAGTCGGTGACGGGCAGCTATATCGTGAACTTCGCGGGTGACCCCGTGATTGATTTCACGCATGTGTCGCTCACGCACGAGATTGGTACGAAGGTGCCGGGAACGAGCAGCAGTGATCTGGTGACCCTCTTTGGAGCGTCCGGGCGTACCGCGCCCGGAACGACCGTGGAATCCGTGACCGGTGACGCGGCCGGCGTTGATTTCGCCCAGCCGGGCACCTACCCGGTGGTGTTCACGGTGACCGACAGCGCGGGCAACACGGCAACCGCGGAGACCGCCTTTGTGGTGGCTGACACGATCGCGCCGAAGCTTGCGCTGGGGACCGAGTCGGTGAAGTTCGCGGACGGTGATCCGAAGCTTGCCGCAGATGATGCAGCGGCGTGGATCGCCCTGTTCGCGGCGACCGCGACGGACAGCGGTCTCGGGATGCCCGCCACGGGCACGCTCGGGATCACCGTTGATGCGTCGCTGGTTGACTACACCACAGCTGGTGCGTACCCGGTGGTCTTCACCGCGACCGACAACGCTGGCCTGACGGTGAGCGCGACGGCCACGTACGTGGTGGCGTTTGCTGGGGCACCGAAGGTGGCCTTTGACACGGACACGGTGACGTACGAGATGGGGGAGGCCCCGCTCGCATCAACCGAGGCTGAATGGAAGGCGCTCTTCGGGGCGACGGCCACGAGCGCTTCGGGGACCACGGTGAAGAGTTTCGTGGTGGACGCTTCCAGCGTCGACTACGAGAAGCCCGGTGCCTACCAGGTGCTGTTCACCGTCACCGATAGTTTCGATAATCAGGGCCGCTACTTCGCGACGGTGACCGTTGAGGACACCACCGCTCCGGCGCTTTCGGTCACCACTGATGCGGCGAAGTTTGTGCGTGGGGATGCGCAGGTCACGGATACTGCTGGGTGGGTGGCGCTCTTTGGGGCGACCGCTACCGATGCGGGAACCGGGATGCTCGTGAACGGCAACGCCGGGATCACGGTGGACGCGACGAACGTGAACTACGATCGTGCGGGCATGTACGAGGTGGTGTTCACCGCGACCGACAAGGCTGGCAACATCAGCACGAAGGTCACGGTGGAGTACGAGGTCCGCTTCGCGGGCCCCGTGACTGTCGCGTTCGAAACGGACACCGTAAAGGTCGAGATGGGCGACGCTCGTCCGGCATCGGATGAGGACTGGACGGAGCTTTTCGGAGCGACCGCCCAGGCTGCCCCGGGTGCTGAGCTCGAGAAGATCGAGATCGATTCCTCGACGGTTGATTTCGATGTGCTGGGTTCGTACCCGGTGGTGTTCACCGGAACCGATACCTACGGCAACTCGGACTCATATGAGGCCACGTACACGGTGATCGATACCATCGCGCCGGTGGTGTCTTCGGACACGGAGGAGCGCACCCACGCGATGCGTGCCCCCGACACGGCGTGGACGGTGAATGACTGGACGGCGTTCTTCGGAGTCACCGCTCAGGACCTGAACGGTTCGGAGCCGGGCTCCGGGGTGGCGTCGTGGAGCGTAGAGCAGGCCACGAACTGGCTCGCACCTGGCCGATACGAGGTCACGTTCGCCGCAACTGATGTGGCCGGGAACGTCTCGGACCAGCTAGTTCGGACGATCATCATCCAGGCACCGCCCACCGGGAAGACGATCACCGATCGGATCCCGCAGGACACGGCGGTGACGCTGACCCCGATGAAGGAGACTGAGTCGACGGGCACGATCCGGGATCTCACCGATCAGGATCTGGGCGCTCCAGACGCGGGTGGCACGCTCACCCGTCAGGGGGACACCGTCCGCTACACCCCGAAGCAGGGCTTCGCAGGGGTGGAAAACGCGAGCGTAACCGTGACCGATGACCTCGGGCAGACCGCGGTCATCGAATACCAGTTCACTGTCGTGCATGCGCCGGTGTTCGCTGACGGGGCAGCAATCAGCCGGAGCATCCCGGTTGATGGCGAGATCACCCTCCTGGATGCGGCAACGCTTCCCGGAATCGAGGGTGAACACCTCACGGTCACGGATGTCACCGCACCCTTCGGGATGCGTGGCAGCGTCGAACTGCTCGCCACGGAGGGTTCGAGCGGTGATGTGCGGTATGTCGCGGATGGGTCCGAGTGGGCCGGCGATGCCGAGTTCACGTTCACGGTGACCGATGATCTCGGGCAGTCTGCCGTGATCCCGGTCACGGTGAGTGTGGTGGCTCCGACCCTGACCCTGGATACCCTCTCGGGGATTGCCGGGGACACCCAGGTCACCGTGTCCGCGGAAGGCCTCATCCCGGGGAAGGAATACCGGCTCGAGCTGCACTCTGACCCGATTGAGGTGGGAGAGATGACCGCAGACGCGGACGGCAACGCCGTGCTCGAGATCACGGTTCCGACGCAGGCCCCTGCGGGGGAGCACGAGTTTGTGCTCTTTACCGCGGAGCATGACGAGCGTGCGAGCCACACGTTCACCGTCACCCAGGCACCCGGCACCCAGCCGGGGTCCAGCGGGAACATCGCCGGGTTGCCTGTCACCGGTGCAGAGCTCGTGGGGCTGGGCGGGGCGGCTGGCCTCCTCCTGCTCCTGGGGTCGGCAGCCTGGCTGGTGGCGGCGCGGCGTCGCAGGGCCCAGCAGGTCCTCGAGCCGGCTGGCACCGGGACTGCAGCCGAACACGAGTAGACGCACGTGGTGAGGCCCCTGGCGCGCCGGTATCTCCGGCGCGCCAGGGGCTTCTCGCGTGTTCTGGACGGGTCTCTCCCCAGCACCCGCGGTGCACGCCGGTGAGCGCGGCGCTCGGAAAGCCTGCCGCATGGGGAATGCCACCTGAGGTGTTCTGCCGGCCGTGTGCTGCGCAGGTGCGGGACCGGGCCGCGACTACGGCGGAGCACCACCCCGGTACTGCACGCGCCGCTCCGCGTCACGGAACCCCGGGGGAACCGGGGTGGTGCGCGGGCCACGCTGGCTAGCGTGGCCTTGCACCCACGAAGATTGGAGCCCACGTGCACCCATACGAACCCCCTGCCAGCGAGGCCGTGCCCCGCGTGAAGCCGCCCGCTCCGGCCGGGGTGCCCGGCCCAGGATTTTGCATCGCGAGCGCCGTGATCGTGCTCGTACTCGTGCCGCTGTGCTATTCACCCGCGTGGGACTGGATGTTGTTCCAGCACTTCTCGGGTCCTGGCTCTCGGTTCGCGGGATTCATCCAGGCGCTCCAGTACGACCTTGGCCGGGACTGGTTCGCGGTCATCCTTGCCGGGCTCGCTGCATTCTGGTCCGTCACTGCGGTGTGGACCGCCCGGACCTGGCAGCACCCATCCAAACCCCGCCGGCGCTCGGCGCGCATCGAGCGCACCGACACGGTATCCCCCCAATAGAAAGCACCACATGACCTTCTCTTCACAGCCAAGCCGTCGTACCCTGCGCGGAGTTTTCGTGCTCGCAGCCGTGCCGCTGCTGCTCTTGACCAGCTCGTGCAGCATCTTCTCCGACGGCACCCCCGTGCGGGATGACGGCGAGCAGGGGGTGACCGAGAGCGGGCGCGCCGACGTCGACAAGATCATCGTGGGAGATTGCCTCGACTCGACCACAAACTCGACGGTCTCCCAGGTGCCGATCGTGCCGTGCGCGGAGGAGCACGACGAGGAAGTGTTCGGTTCGTTCACCCTCCCGCCCGGTGAGTTCCCGGCCGCCGAGACTCTGGAATCCGAGGGCTGGGAGCAGTGCGACGCGCTGTTCGCGGAATACATTGGACTCCCGTACGAGGAGTCGGCGTTGGAGTACTACACGCTGACCCCGACCCAGAAGTCGATGTTCGCGTTTCGCGCGAGGTCCGCGTGATCTGACACGAGCCATGTCGACAGGAGGTCATCGACAACCGGCGCGGCATCCTTGTTGACGGGTGCCATCCCATTCAGCGGAACCATCTCCTCCTGCTGTTTGGCGCCCAGGAGGTAGTTGATGGCGAGGTGCGCGGCCTCGGGATCCTTCACCCCCTTCGGGATGCCGAGGTAGTCGACACTCATGAACGAGTCCTGCCACATGGGTGCCACGGGCGCACCCGCGAGCGCGGCACCATACCCCCGGCTTGTCCAGACCAGGCTCATCGCCACCTCACCCGACTCAAGCTGCTGTTGCGCTTGCGCACCGGTGGTCCAGCCCACCAGTTTGTCGCCCAAGCCCGCGAACTTGTCCAACGCTGGCGCAATATCGGAGACCGCGAGATCGGCGGGATCCTCGCCCTCGGCGACCATCGCGAACTCGATGATCGGGTAGTCAGCCCACGACGTCTGCGCGACGCCGCGGTTCCCCGGAAACTTTTTCAGGTCGAAGAAGTCGGCGGCAGAGGTGGGTGGGTTGTCTCCGAAGAGTTCGGTGTTATACGCAACGACGTAGCCGAGGTACGGCGCGGGAACCCCGCACTCCTGTATTTCCAGGTCTTCCGGCACCTGGGATGTATCGATCAGATCCAGATCGAGCTCCTGCAGCAGCGTGCCGCACTGGGCACCCGTGTCCACCGCTGAGTTGTGCACAATGTCCCAGCTGACGCTGCCGCCCTCGACCATCGCTTGCAGCTTTCCAAGGTCGAACGCGTCCTGCGCGATGACCGCGCCGGAGGCTTCCATGAACGGCTCCCAGATGGCCTGCTCGATCCCTTCCTGGTAAACGCCGCCCGACGACGCAAACGCCAGGTGGACCCCCTCCAGGCTGTTCGGGGCGATCTCGCCGGCGGTCACCGGCCCGACGTTCCGTTCAGGGGGTGCGGCGTCACCCGGTGTGCTGCAGCCAGCCAGGGTGAGTGAGACCAACACGATCGCGGGTATTCCGCTGAAGACTCTTGCGCGCAATTTCGAGGTTCCTTTCCCGTTCCCGGAACAAGTGGCGACCATAGTTTTCGCAGGGCGAGCGTCGAGCGTCAGTGCTCGTCGCCGTGTGTTCGCGCTGGAATCTCAGGGGGTCAAGTAGTTCCGGTGCGACGGAGAGTAACATGAGTTTGCACCAGTATCAGGGGCGTATATGGGCATTCCGGGCGGGAGTTGGTGGTGAAAATAGACAACACGACCACGGGTGGCGAAGACGTGCGCGACGTCTGCGAAACACTCTGGGTTCAGGCACGTCAACTCGCGGAAAAATCCCACCGCATCGTCGGCAGGTTCCCGCGGCTCGCGGACGACCCAGACGCTCCCGCGACGGGCATCGAGACGGCGGAGCGCAGCATCCGGCACATCCTCGCGCTCATCTCCGAACGAGCGGACCGAGAGGACCCGGAGTTCATCGTTCGACTCGGCCGTGCCAGAGCCGAAGCAGGGGTCCCCGTCGATCAGATTCTCGGCGCGCTCAACGCGGACTTCGAGATCGTCTGGCTCTCGCTGCTGGAGTTTCGCGGAGCCGTCAGCTCGGCGACGGTTGCGCGCATCGGATCCCGCATGTGGCGCAGTGTCGAGAAGTACTCGACCGACCTGCTCGCGGTCTATAAGGAGCGAGAAGCCGCGCTCAGGGTCGAACTCCAGGCGCAAAGCAACCGCTTTCTCAACGGGCTCGCGACCGGCACGCCGCAGTCGGTCGCCTCGGTGCGGGGCACCCTCCTCGCGCTCGGGATCTCGCAAACGCACGGCCTCGGAATCGTGGCGAGCCGTGAACAGCTGAACCTCGCCCAACTGCACGCGCAGGGAGTGCAGTACCTCACCGCCCGGACAGAGGCCGACAACTTCCTCGTGGTCGTCCCGGACACCCGGCTCAGTCAGCTGCTCGCGGCAAACCGGACCGCCGAGATCGTGTATGAGTCCGCGGTCACGGAGGAGTCGTTGAGATCCACGGTGTTCCTCCTGAACGCAATTCTCCTGCACAGTCAGCAGCTGCCCGGGCACCGCACGCTCGACGAGTCCTGGTGGGCAGCGATGGTGCAGGGGCTCGGTGCGGCGGGGGAGCTGGGGGGCCGTCGTGTGCTGCGCGATGTCGCACACGAGACCCCGCAAGGCATGCAGCGTCTCGCGGAAACCGTCGACGCGCTCTGGGCATCCTCGGGGGTCTCCGAAGCTGCCCGCTCAATACAGGTGCACCGGAATACGTTCGTGAAGCGATGCGAGAAGCTCACCCAGCTCGCGGGCCGTGATCCGAGGATTCCCGGGGAGCTGGCGATGCTGAAGTTCGCGTTTGATCAGTATCGGCTTCGATCTGAACCGGCGACTCCGCCCGCCCGGGGCGTAATGCACACTATTCCGCACCAAAGATGGGAGAAGTAACGCTGATGTGCGCATAAATTACACATAACGTGTGACTCTCAACGACGTCCGTGCCGCATGGCACTGGCGGCTTACGAACGAGGAGTGCACATGGGAAACACGAGGAATACGGTCAGGCTGATCGGCACCCCCTACGGCTACGGCCGCCGGGGGCACATGTTTGGATCAGGCCCCCTGGTCCTCCTCGACGACGAGCAGGTGCCGGCGAGGCTCCGCGAACAGGGGATCACCCCAGACACCGTGTGGGTCGACGCGGCAGAACCCGAAGAATCGTCGCTGCAACTCCCGCCGGGAAACGAAATGACCTGGTATCTGAATCAGGTTTACGCGCTACGGGAACGCGTCGCTGAGGCGCGCGACGAGGGCTTTGTCCCCGTGCTCTCGTCCGGAAACTGCAACACCTCGTTAGGGGTGATCGGCGGCATCAACGACGAGGGCATTGGCATGCTCTGGCTGGACGCCCATTCCGATGCCTCCACGCCCGAGACCTCGCCGTCGGGATTTTTCGACGGGATGCCCGTATCGATCATCAACGGACGCTCGTGGAAGGCGCTCCGGGAGGGTATTCCCGGATTCCACACCATCCCGACCGAGCGGATCGTGTCGGTCGGCATGCACGATCTCGTGCCGGGGCGGTTGGAACCCGTGGGTGCCCTCGTCGACCGCGCCGCCGCAAACACCGCGGGCAGCTGGCGGGCGGCACTGGGAGCGGCCCTGAACGACCTGAGACAGTTCACCTCTCGGGTGTATCTGCACATTGACACGGACGTTCTCGACACCGAGGTAGCGCGGGTTCAGCCCTGGCCGGTGAGCGGCGGGATGACCGATGTGGAAGTGCGCGAAACCATCGAAATGGTCTTTGACGAGTTCGAAGTCATGGCGGTCAACTTCACGGCGTTTGTCGCGGGCCTCGACGACCGGGCACCCGGGGTGCTGTCCTCCCTCGTTTCGTACGCGGCCGAACGCGCTCTGCAGCAGCAGCAGCAGGCGAGCGCTCGATAGCTGGCGCCTGACGCGACCGCCGCCGACCTCGCGCGCCGGGCGCGCACAAACAACGAATCCCCCGTCGCTTTCGCGACGGGGGATTCAGATACTGTGTGCGCCCCGAGGGATTCGAACCCCCGACCTTCTGATCTGGAGTCTGCCATAGCCCTCCTGAATGACGATCTGGTCAGCGACCTGAGTGCACTTCAAGTTGTATGGGAAGCGACCTCGGTGATCGAGCGCCATCTCATAGAGCTTATATGCCGTCCTCAACCTGAAGGACGGTAAAACGAAGGGGTTGACCACTGTGATCGATCCTTCGGCATTTCCACTATCGTTGACATGCGGATCAAAGGAGATCTATATCAATTAGAAGTCTCCAAGTTAGGAGCAAACGTGTAGTCGCACCACAGAAGGAGGAGGCGTGGACGATCCGCGTGCTCTGCCAGTGCCGGCAGCCTGGAGGGAACCCATCAAGAGCTTTCTCGAATACTCTCGAGCAATCGGGCGAAGGCCGGAGACAGTACGGACCTTCCGTGAACGTATGGAGAACCTTGCTCGGTCCGCCGCAGTTGAACCGTTCTCGTTTGATCGGGCCGCCCTAATCAAATTTTTGGCGGCTAGGGCTCACTGGTCAAATGAGACTCGAAGAGCGCGACTTCAGACGTTCCGGGTTTTCTGGGAATGGGCGATCAAAGAAGGGCGAACATCGATCAACCCGGTAACGGGTCTGCCGCGAGTGCCTATGGCTCGTCCGAACCCCTCCCCGGTGCCCTATCGCGTCTACCTTTCGACGCTCCTCCTCGTCGACCGGCGTACCCGCCTAATCCTCCGTCTGGCTGGGGAAATGGGGCTCCGGCGGGGAGAAATTGCGATCATCGCCCCCGAACTGGACCTTTTCAGCAACGAGGAGGGCTGGTGGCTGACCGTTCACGGCAAGGGTGGGAAGATCCGTATCGCCCCAGTACCTGAGGCGCTGGTGCATGAGGTCACCGACTTTGCCGGCAGTAATCACTGGCTGTTTCCAGGGAACAGGGACGGGCACCTCTCACCGCGCTATGTGTCGGTGTTGGCGAACGCTGCCCTCGAAGGGAACTGGACCATACATAAGCTGCGCCACCTCTTCGCGAAGCGGACCTACCAGATCTCGCGCGACATATACGCAGTGCAAGCCCTTCTTGGGCATGCTTCTCCCGTAACGACTCAGCAATACGTACCAGTCGAAGACTGCTACTTAGGTGAGATCGTGAACACGGTATCGGCCAAATCATTCAACATCGAGCTTGATGATAAGTTCCGAACTCGTGCCCAGAGCGTCATCACCATCGATTTCAATACGATCACCCCGACCGAAGCAATGCTGCTGGTGCTGCGATTGAGTGAACGAGCAGTTGGAGCAGACTACGGCTACCCCGTTCCCACACGACTTCAGGTGTATCGTCGCGCGAGCTAGGGTGTGTTTCGTAAAAGGTTGAGCGAGACAATCATCCCGTTGAGTGCGACCGCGGCCCGGTACGCGATCGCGAGTTCGTCGTACCGGGCAGCCAGCCCCCACCACTGCTTCAACCTGCAGTAGTCCCGCTCGATCATGTTCCGGCCCCGATAGTTCATCGCATCAAACTTGGGCGGCCTGCCGCCCTTGCTGCCGCGACGTTTCCGGTTGGCCTGCTGATCGCTTGGCTCGGGAATGACTGCCTAGATCCGGTCCGCGCGCAGGTAGTCACGGTTCTTGCGTGATGAGCACGCCTCGTCGCCCAGGGTCGTCCCTGGCCGCGTGTGGCACCCGATGCGCAATCGCTACATCAACGTAACGAACATCGGCGGGTCCCCCATCCTGACAGGCCGAAAACATAGTCACCAGCGGCAGGCCACGCCCCTCGGCGAGCTGGTGCGTTTTCGTCGACAGGCCACCGCTGGAGCGGCCGACCGCATAATCGCATGGGTCGGTCAGCAGGCTTTGTGGTCCTATGTATCCCTGTTAAGGCGCGTCACGTTCGTCGCGCACTGATGGGCGCGAGCGATCGAGGAGTCCACCGATACTGGCCGATTCGCCAGGCCCTCACAATCAGCGAGCTGATGGAGTCGGCACTGCACCTCTTGGTGCTTTGTGTCGGCGTGGACGATGACCACGTGGCCTTCCAAAGGTCCCTCACGCTCCCCGCGCGTCGCTATCGGCCTGTCCTCTGAGTCTGACGACGATCGCGGTCGTGAAAGCCGCGGGCGCGTTCCCCAACTGCCTGCAGCCCGCCGTCGCGTACGTGCGTGCCGGCGTCGTCCTCACGGCTCTCCGCCCCAAGGGTGCACAGACCCCGCTTGCCTTGTTTGAGCCGCAGTTCTAGTGGCGCCGCATCGGGGGAAACCCTCGACTCGATCCCACAGAAGCTCGGCCCTGGCGCGATCGGTGTCGGGCGCGGCGGGATGCAGGGCGCACCGGTGTGGAACATGCGCCGGGAGAAGCTCTCACGCCGCGCTACCACGAACAGGGGCGAATCCTGCGAGGAGCGGGCATGAAGATCGGATCCAGCAGCGACTTCGGTGAATAGCACTCCCGCTACGATGCCGCCCACGCCGAACATGTCATCCGCGAGCTCGACGAACAATACGCGCGTGGCGAGATCGAACGCCATACCTACCTTGAGAAGAAGCGCGGCCTCGTCCGCCTGTTCCTGAAAGCCACGACTGAACCGAAGTGCCGGCACCGGCGCACCGAGAACTACGATGGTGATGAGGCTGGTTCGATGAGTTCTGGTCCGTCCCCGTGGAATGGCTTGACTGTGTGTTCGCAGAGTTGCTCGGAGATCGGGATTGATGCTTTCGATACGGCATCCAGGAGGAGTTGATCGCCCACGGTGTCGGGGTCGAGCCAGCCGAGTAGAAAGCCGTCGCTCATGCGTACGGGCATTCGAACATGCAGCGACTTCATCATGCCGGTGGAGGTGCGGGTGAGGATCCTAACGGTGAGGCACCAGCCCTCGCCGATTATCGCGGCGGGTTGACGCCACCAGGAGTAGAGCCCGGCCAATGGCAAGATCGGGTTGGGGTCGAAGAACGCGTGGGACGCGCGGGAGCTCTTCGGGCCGCTCCACCTATAGAAGCCGGCGCCGGGGTTGAGGCGGCGCTGCGGTTTCAGGACGATATACAAGGCGTTGAGAGCAATCTGCTCGGAGCGTGCGTTGAGGGTCGGGAACTTGAAGGTGGTGCTTGCCGACCATGGTGCGACCAACGACCACGGGACAAGTCCGAAACTCTTCACCGCGTAGTTCTGGGAGGTGAACGTGATGGGGATTTGGTGCGTCGGCTTCACGTTCCATGAAGCCTGATAATCGTCCGGTCGTCCCGTCAAGCAGTGTGACAATCCCCCGCTGCCCGACATGTCCATGTTCTCGTCGTGGTCGACGATGACTCTCGCGCAAATGCTCCCAGGTTACGAGTCTTAAAATGGAGGAACTTTGCGGCCCGAAAAACGTGGACTATGATCAATTTTATGCGTCGTGTGTCTAGTGGCCGTAGTGCCGCCTCGTTTATTGCTGCTGTCGGTCTGGTGCTGGGCGGTGTCGTCATCGGGGCTGCCCCGGCGAGTGCCGCGCCTGTGTGTGAGAGCGATGCGGGGGTGACGACGTGCGAGTTCACGTACACCGGTGCGAATGAGCAGTGGACGGTGCCAGGCGGGGTCACCACCATCACAGCCGACGTATACGGGGCGCAGGGTGGGTCCTTTGGTAAAGATTTCACAATGGGCGGGTTCGGGGGGCGCGCGACATCGCCATTGCCGGTGACACCGGGTGAGGTGATCACGCTCGCTGTCGGAGGCGCAGGCGGAAGCGTGGTGGGGGGATGCCACTCGCCCGGTGTCCCTTTTGGTGGATTCAACGGCGGTGGGGCGGGTGCAGCCTACGTGAAATGTCCGGATGGGGCCGGTGGTGGTGGCGCGAGCGATATCCGGCTCGGGGGTGCCGAGATCGAGGATCGGGTCTTGATCGCCGGCGGCGGTGGCGGCTCCGTGAATCAGAGGAGTTCGTCAGTGCCGCATAATGGCGGTGCAGGCGGCGGCTTGGTGGGTGGAACTGGCATACCTGCTGCTCGTGGTGGGGGCGCTGGCGGTACACAGGACAGTGGCGGCGCGAACGGGCTCGGAGGCAACGGCTTCGGCAGTGGCGGTGGCGGGGGTGGCGGCTACTTCGGCGGTGAGGGCGGCATCACGAAAGTATGGGACGACTACCCCAGTGGCGGTGGTGGTTCAGGGTATGGTCCCGCCGGCACGGTGTTCGAGACGGGTGTGCACGCGGGAAACGGGCTGATCCAGATCAGTTTCGCGGATACTGCGACGACAACCCAGGTGGTGCCGTCCGCGACATCGATCACTGCCGGTGAAGCGATCGACCTCACAGCCACGGTAGCCGATGCTCGGGGCGCTGACTTGTCGGGCACGGTGGAGTTCTTCTCCGGCAGCGATAGCCTCGGCACCGCGCCCGGCGACAGTGCAGGCAACGCGAACCTGCTGGCGGTGTCGCTTCCGGTGGGCGAACACGAGGTCACAGCAACCTATTCAGGGAACGACGATGTCGCCCCGTCGACGTCGGAGCCAGTCACGGTGGCGGTTGCGCAAATCGTGACAAGCACGACACTTGATGCGAACCCAACGCCTGGTGTCTATGGTGAAGAAGTGGTCCTGACTGCCTCTATCGATCACGCGACCGGGACAGGCGAAGTGGACTTCATCGCCGATGGTCACTCGCTCGGCGTGGTGTCGTTGAGCGATGGCACGGCTTCGCTCCCGGTCTCTGGACTACTGGCTGGGGACTATGAGATCACGGCGGAGTACTCGGGCGACGAGAACCACACCGGATCGACCTCCGATCCGGTGACCGTGACTGTGTCGCAGGCGGCCACGACCACGCAACTGACCATCCAACCTGAAACAGTGACGGTGGGTGGCGCAGTCGAGCTGACCGCGACGGTACTCGGTGGCGACCCGACAGGGGATGTAGACTTCTTCGCCGACGGCCAGTCCCTAGGCGTTGCATCTCTTGTTGACGGGACGGCCCGGATCGCAGTCTCCGACCTGCCGGCTGGCACGCACCATCTCTCGGCCGAATACTCCGGCGACGAAAACCATGCCCCTTCAGTTACGGTCACTTCGACGTTCACGGTAGAAGCCAAGGCCGTCGAACCAGGCCCGGGTAAGGACGAAACTGGGGCTGCTCGACGTGATACAGCAGATGCCAAGCTCGCCAGTACCGGCAGTTCGGGCATGTTTTGGATGCTTGCAACCGGAACCGTCATCGCCGGAGCAGGAGTTCTCCTGATGTGCCGCACATCAAAGCGAGCCTGACCTTCCTTGGAAGCAAAGTGCCCCCGCTCTTCAGCGGGGGCACTTCTATGTGAGGCGGGAGTGTCACTAGGGGTTCTCATTGTCGTCGGGTTCGACGCCGGGGTCTGCGAGGAACTCGATGAACATGGCCGACGTTGCGTCATGGTTATCGATCCACCATTTCGCCCGCCCGATCTTTCGGGCGGGGTCGCGGACCTGGCTTTCAAGATCGTCCTCGCTGTGATCGCCTTCCTAAACGATGCCGGTGTAAGCGTCGCGGAGGAGGAGGGGTCTGATGCACGTTTAGGTGACATTCAATGTGGCTAGTTTCTGCTGGCCTGGAAGGATGAACCTATGCCCCCTCGTTACCCCAAAGAGTTTCGCGACGACGTCGTGAGGATCGCGTTGGATCGCGGCCCCGAGATCACACTCGCGCAGATCGCGAAAGACTTCGGAATCCACGTCGGCACGCTCGACAAATGGCTCCGAGAAGAACGCGTCGAACAGAGCCAGAAACCCGGTGTTACGCGTTCAGAGAGTGCTGAGCTGCGTGAGCTTCGCAAACGGAACAAGCTTCTCGAACAAGAAGTCGAGGTGCTCCGTCGTGCGGCCGCGTATCTTTCGCAGGCGCACTTGCCGGGAAAAGGCTCTACCCGCTCGTGAAAGAGCTCGCCTGTGACGGGATCCCCGTCCAGGTGTCGTGCCGGGTCTTGAAGCTTTCCCGCCAGCCTTACTACCGCTGGCTCCGCAGCCCAGTGACCGCGCGTGACCTCACGCAGGCGTATCGAGCGAACGTGCTCCACGACGCTCACCTTGAAGACCCCGAGTTCGGGTACCGGTTCCTCGCAGACGAAGCCAAAACTCTTGGCGAGCCAATGTGTGACCGGACTGCATGGCGGCTCTGCCGAGACCAGGGCTGGCGGTCAGTGTTCGGGAAGAAGAAGGCACGAGGGAAGGGCAGAAAGCCCGGGCCACCCGTGCACGACGACCTGGTACAACGAGAGTTTGCAGCAGCTGCGCCGAACGAGTTATGGCTTTCGGACATCACCGAGCATTGGACTGGTGAAGGCAAGCTCTACCTGTGCGCGGTGAAAGACGTGTGGTCGAACAGGATCGTGGGTTACTCCATCGACTCGCAAATGACCTCCGCGCTTGCGGTGACCGCGTTGAATAACGCCGTGCTTCGCCGCGGTGACGTCGCGGGGTGTGTGCTGCACACGGATCGTGGATCGCAGTTTCGAAGCCGGAAACTCCAGCGCGCGCTCACCTGTCATGGCATGGCATGGCCGGTTCGATGGGTCGCGTCGGTGCTGCAGGTGACAACGCTGCGATGGAGTCGTTCTTCAGCCTGCTCCAGAAGAACGTCCTGAACCGCAAGACCTGGGCCACCCGGGACGAGCTCCGATTAGCGATCGTGACTTGGATCGAGCGCACCTACCATCGACGGCGCAGGCAAGCACGGCTGGGTCGATTGACGCCGGTGGAGTACGAGGCCATCATGAACAAACAGGTCGCACTCGCTGCCTGACCAAACTGTCACCTAAACGTGCATCAGACCCCTGAGGCAGATTACCGAAAGACTAGACTGGCCGCGCGAACGAGGAGAGAAAAGGCAGACTAGCTCGGAACTCATGATCGATCTTGCGAACCTCGACCCGCGGCATGTTCCGCTGATCGCAGAGGCTCTCAGCAAACACCTCTCGACCCTGCAAGCCGGGTAGTGCATTCGACATGATGGTCGCTCCGGATGGACAAGAGGCTCGTCTCGCATCCCACAATCTTTGATGAATCACTAGAGAATCTGGCTTAACGGCTTGCTTCTCGATGGAGCGGCTGTATGCGTTATTGAGGCATCGGAATCGAGGGCGTAGGTGCGTTCTCTGCCCTCGGCCGAGGTCAGGTAGATGCTGGCAGCCACCCTTCCAGCCTATTGCCCGAGTCCCAGCTCCGGCGAGGGGAGCCCGTACTCGTGCCGCAGCGCGGAGCGTGCGGCGTACCAGCCGGAGAGCCCGTGCACCCCGGGGCCGGGCGGCGCCGAGGAGGAGCACAGGTAGATGCCCCGCGCCGGAGTGCGCCACGGGTCGGCGGAGACCACGGGGCGCGCGAACAGCTGGCGCATGGTCACGGCGCCCGCGCTGAAGTCCCCGCCGTGGTAGTTGCGGTTGTAGTCGGCGAGCTGGGCGGCCGTGGTGACCCGCATGCCCCGGATCCGATCGCGGAAGCCCGGCGCGAAGCGCTCGATCTGGCCGATCACGGCCGTCGAGACGTCGTGCGTCGAACCGCTGGGCACGTGCGTGTAGCTCCACACCGCGTTGACCCCGGGAGCATTGCGACCCGGATCGAAGCCGGCGGTCTGCGCGAGCAGCACGTACGGCCGCTCGGGGTGGCGGCCCCGAGCCACCTCGAGCTCCGCCGCGGCGCCCTCCGCGCGGCTGCCCCCGAGGTGCACGGTCGGCGCAGCGGCGACCCGCGGGTCCCGCCACGGGATGGGTCCGTCGAGCACGAAGTCGACCTTGGCGGCGGCGTCGCCGTAACGGAAGCGATCGAGCGCGCGCCGGTATCGGCCGGGCAGCTCAGATCCCGCGATGCGGACGAGCCCCCTCGCCGAGGTGTCGAAGAGCTTGACGTCGAAGCCGTCGAGCTCGCGCACGTCCGTGATCGCGCGGGCGGTCTCGATGCGGCCTCCGTGCGCCAGCAGGTCGGCCGCGAGCGCGTCGCCGATCGCTCGGGATCCCCCGACCGGCACCGGCCAGCCGCTCGCGTGGGCGAGCGCCCCGAGCACCACGCCGACCGCGGCCGTGGCCGGGTTCGGCATGCGGCCGATGCTGTGCGCGGCGACGCCGGAGATGAGCGCCGGCGCGGCCTCCTCCCGGAACCGGAGGTTCCAGAGCGGGCTGCCCTGCTCCAGGGTGCGCAGACCGGTGAGGAGCGCGGCCAGCAGATCGCCCGGCAGGCGGAGCATGCCGCCTCCGAGCGCGAAGTCGACGACGCCGTCGAGGCGGCGCAGCAGGGGCCTGTAGAGGCGCGCGTAGGCAGCCCCGTCCGCGCCGAGCTCGTCGGCCGTGCGCGCGAGGTCGCGGTAGGCGATCGCGGCGCGATCCGCGCCTCCCCCGGCGGCGCCGTCGAGCGGGTTGGCGTAGGAGGCCTCCGGGATCACGAACTCCATGCGCCGCTCGAGCTCGAACGCCCGGAAGAACCCCGTGGCGAGGGCCATCGGGTGGATCGCCGAGCAGACGTCGTGCAGCACCCCGGGCTCCACGACCTCGGCCGTGCGAGTGCCGCCGCCGATGGTCTCGGCCGCCTCGAACACCGTCACCGGCACTCCGGCCCGGGACAGGGTGACCGCGGCGGCGAGCCCGTTGGGGCCCGCTCCGATCACGGCTGCACCGCGAGAAGAAGTCATGGCACCAGCTTCAGGATCGAGCGTGTGCAGGGGCATATTGGAGGAAACTGGCGACCACGATGAACGCGTGACAGGTGCCCATTGCTGATCGGGGCTGTGGAATTCACTCAACTACACTCGGAATCGAAAAGGTCCACACTCGTCCAAGGGGAATAACGTCCGTCGGGGACGAGAAGGCGCAGTTCAAGAAGCGCATCGTCGAGACCGAGCCCGTTGAACTCTTCACCCCACTGCGTGAGGGGGATTACCGAGGGCGCCCACCACCACCACGGGTCGTCCGGATCTGTGCCGCTGAATATGTTCGTGAATACAGTACCTCGCCCGTCATCGACAGTTTCGTTTCCTGGAGGAATAAGCAGCTTCGCCTCCGCTGTTCCAGGCCCCGACAGGCGAGCTTGGAGCGCGCCGTATTGATTCGAGTTACCACTGGGATGCAAGGCTTCTGGATTCCCATTGTCGAAAACACAGTCGAAGCCAACCATGATCGAGGCGTCCTCAAGGTTGGGTTCGCCCTCATCGTCCTCGCTATCTGGATCACTGTCACCCGTTCCGTCGTCGGGGTCGTTATCCTGGGTCCCACCCGTTCCGTCGTCGGGGTCGTTATCCTGGGTCCCACCCGTGTCGTCGTCCTCATTGTCTCCGCCGGTGTCGTTCCCATGGCCGTCGTCATCGGTACGTTTGTCGTCCGGTTCGTCTTCATCCGTCTCGTCCGCCCCGGTATCGAAGAGGAATCTGACTCGCGTACGATCGTCGTGCTCAGTCACGGAGGTTATCGACTCCGGAGAGGACGTCTGGTTTCGCGTAGACGCTCGTCGTTCTGCGTCTGAAGGTAGTTCCTCTTGGGTTGAGACGCTCACCTGCTCGCTCTGGCCGCCGGGAGGCGGCGAATCCGATCGCAGCACGAGCAGCGAACCTCCTGCCGCTGTAATTCCTACGAGCATCGCGGCAGTGAGGAATCCGGCACTCGTGAGAACTGGCCCGCTGCTGACGGCAGCGACGGAACCGGAGCCTGCGTTGCCGGTTATGCGCCCGGAAAGGCCGACTGCATTCCTCGTCGATACAGAGAGTCCGGGCTGACTAGCAACTCGGGAAGCCGACTGCGCCGTCGGGTTCGTGGGAGTCGACGGATCTCCATGGCCGAGCCCCGAGAGTAGCGCCGCGCCACTGCCGCCGACAAAGATCGTCGTGAATATGAGCGCGAGCCGCTCGTTGAGCGTTCGGATTTCTGAGGAGGCCCGGACGCATGTCGGGCAGACATCGAGATGCCCTTCGACCTCGCGCTTAACTCGAGCAGTGAGTTTTCCTCGATGAAGTCTCTCTAGATGACGGAGAGCGAACTCGCAATCCGGAGAACCGCGGTGGCTCGTGATGTGCGCTTCCACCCATGCCGACTGCAGGGCCTCCCTGGCTCGTATCGCGAGTGCAGAGACCGCGTTGGCAGATAGTCGCATCAACTTTGCTACCTCGCGAGGCGGCAGCTCCTCAACCACCGTGTACCAGAGGACGGTCTGCCAGCGGTCTTGCAGCGATGCGAATGCATGCGACGCGGCATCCAGATCGAACGACTCGTCCTCCCACGGCGCTTCGGGGAGGGCGACTGGCACTGTGTCCAGAGTGTCGGTCGTGTCTTCCAGGGGGCGATAGCTGTCCGCGGCGACGCCCTTGATCACCTGGTAGAGGTATGGCCGGAAAGCGCCCCGCGGTCCCTTCCCTCGGGAGAGCGCCTCGTAGATCTTGAGATATGCCGCCGAAACCAGATCCTCGGCGTCGTGTCGAGGGGCGAGGCGTTGCGCCGCTCTCACGCCAGCCTGATGATGACGTTCCCAGAGCGCCGTGTATGCGGTGTTTCTTACCTTACGTGTTCCCTCCCTGCAAAGTTGAAGAAGTTCTTCATCCGAATTAGTTCCCCATGATTCCACTGGTAGTTCCGCTACTTCCCGAATGTGTGTGCACGCCTTCAAGCGCGCTCACGAAGGAAACGCTAACTCCGCATCGCAGCGGAGAGAACTCCTTACCCCGTTCCATAACATAGCCGGTTTTCCGGCCTGGATCATCGGCCCGAAAAAAAAATTTCAAACCCGCGTCACGATTCGCAGGAATGAGGGGAGCTACCAGTGTGCCCATCTTCTGGTTGTCGACTCCTCTCCCCCCCATCGACAACGCCGGCGACCGGAAGGTGGGCATCACGAAGGTTGGCATCACCGGTCAGTGGGGTAGCCGCCTTACTGCAATGAAGTAAGACGAGAAGGGGTCCTGATGAGACAACCGAACCAAAAACCAGATCGTAGAGCGATCGACCATCGCGGAGCGCCAACCTTGCTGTTTCGCCGGATGATTGCAGGTGCCGGCGCCTCGGTGCTGTTGGTCGGCGGGCTCTTCGCTGGACCGGGCATCGCGTTCGCGAGTGACGCTGACGCGTCGGCTCAGGAGCAGGCCGCTGAGGCTCTGCAGGACGAGCAGCATGTGGGGGACCAAGTCGTCGATGCCACATCTCAGGTCACATCCGATGGATCGCTTGATGACGAGTCTCCGGATGAGAAGAATGATCGGGGCATTGAAATTGAGAACCAAGACTTAATCCCGCCGGCTGAGGAGTCTCACCGCGCATCCGAGAACGAGGAGCGCGAGGCTCCTGCGGTGGAGGTCGCGGCGGAGGAGGCCCCCAGCTTCGACGATGTGCATATCGTTCAGGAACGCCAGTACCAGGGGGGCGCGGTGGACGTTGCCTATCGCATGGCCGTCCCCGATAGCGTCACCGAGGGCGACACGGTCGAGTTGACGTTCCAGGCACCGCTCGACTACGACGACTCGGTGCCCCCGACGCTGCGGGACTCCGAGGGCGAGATCGTGGCGACCGGCAAGCTGACGGATCCCGAGAACCGCGTCATCACCTTCACCTTCACCGACTACGTCGATCGCAAGAATAACGTGATGATCGAGGGTTCGTTCGCGATGATCGCCAACGACCCCGAGCTCGAGGCCAACCTCGACGGATCGAGCACCACGCACCAGATCACCTTCACGCAGGGCGACGAGCAGTTCGAGGACACGCTCATCATCGACCCGCACACCCGTACGCCGCTCACCAGGGTCTTCAACTACGGACTGTGGACGGGTGAGGATCGCGGCCACGAGAAGCCTGAGAACGCCATCGAGTGGCGCGCGAACTCTCCCGAGGGCCAGTGGGAGGGCATGACGGTCTCCCTGGTGCCCGTGAACGCGACGTCGACCTTCGAGTGCTCGACGCTGCAGTTCTTCAACGTCGAGGTGCCCGACGGCTCGGTGTACCACAGCATCGAGAACGACATCATCGACTACTACTCCGGCGGGCGGGAGAACAACGATGAGCAGCGCACCTTCGCCGGCACCATCGACGAGCTCCCCTCGTTCGTGAAGAGCGTCGACTGCTCCCCCGAGCAGGTCGAGGTCGTCTACGAGGAGCACATCGCCGACAACTTCCTGCGCCAGTTCAGCATCGAGGCCAGTGTCAAGGACCGCGACCAGATCGGGCACTTCGGCTCGGTCGTGCGCGGCTCCGCGATCGCCGTCTCTGACGGAGCGGTCGAGTGCCCGGATCCCACCTGGAACGCCGAGCTCGGCAAGGTCGATCCCTACGTGGACTACGCGTCCGCGTGCGCGCTGCAGGACACCCACTGGTACAACTTCGTGGCGCGCGACGCCGCGATCGGCGGCGGCGGCGGCGAGGATCGCCTCGCGTCGATCGACCTGATCAAGTTCTCGAGTGCGGAGGGGCCCCAGGACGGCGACTTCAACACCGCTCCGGGCAAGACGATGCAGAAGGGCGATGCGGAGCAGATCGTCTTCGAGATCACGAACACCGGTGAGGAGACCCTCTCCGAGATCGTGCTCGAGGACCGGACCCTGGCCGGCGCCACGCTCGAGATGACGGCTTGCGAGCTCGGAGGAGTGACGCTCGCCGCCGGCGAGTCGGTCACCTGCGAGGGTGTGGTGACGCAGGCGGAGGCCGGTCAGCACGGCAACAGCGCGACCGTCACCGCAGTGGCCGAGCGCAGCGGCGAGCGCGTGACCGACACCGATGACTGGTGGGGATCCGTCGCCGCCGATCCGGTGAAGCCCCCGGTCGACCCGAAGCCCACCGATCCGGAGCCCACCGACCCGGTGACCCCGGATCCCGAACCGGAGCACCCCGGTCTCGCGCTGACGGGCAGCGGCGTCTCGGCGCTCCTCGTCGGCGGGATCGCCGCCCTGCTGCTGCTCGGAGCCGGGGTCGCGTACACCGCGGCCCGGGCGACGAAGCGCGGTTAACCCACTTCGGGTGGGCGCGCCCGGACGCGGCGCGCCCACCCTCCCCGATACCGGGTCGACACGACCCGAGGAAAGAGCAATTCATGAATTCCAGAGCACCTCACGGCGAGCCGGGTGGGCTCGCCTTCGGGCTCAAGCGCGGCGCCCGAGCCGCGCTCGCAACCGGCACCCTGAGCTGCCTCGCGGTCTCCGGGCTCATGCTCGGCGGAACGGCCGCGCAGGCCGCCCCCGGCGACCCCGGCACCATCTCGGGTGTCGTCTGGCAGGACTACAACGCCGACGGCGTGCGTCTGAGCCAGGAGCCGGCGATCCCCGGCGTCGAAGTGTACGCCTATAACGACGCGGGCGACCGGATCGGTCCCGCCGTCACGGACGCCGAGGGCCGCTACGAGCTGGCCGTCGGCACCGACGACGATGAGTGGCGCGTGCTCGCCCAGAAGCCGGGCGACGCGTGGGCGGACGGCTACCTCGCCACCGACGGCGGCAGCCACAGCCAGAGCGACGTGCGGTTCGCCCGGCAGGGCGACAGCGACGTGCACTTCTCGTTCCAGGTTCCCGGGGAGTACTACGAGACCAACCCGCTCGTCTGGGTGCCCGGCATGCTCGCCGGCGATGCGAACGGACCGTCGTCGGACACACTCGCTTCGGGCTTCCAACGCTGGGAGGGCACACAGGACTTCTGGAACAATCCGGATCAGGCGATCTGGGGTGTTCCGTTTAGCGAGCTGGGCGCGACCTGGGGCTCCGCGTGGCAGCGGCCTCAACAGCCGGGCGCTCTGGGCCAGCTCTTCACCTCGGCGTTCCTGCGTTCGGCGGCCGGCCTCGGGCCGGGTGGTATCGGCGCGATCTACCGCGTGGTGCCCGACGAATCATCGATGACGAGCCCGACGGCGCACGCGGAGCTGCTCGTCGACCTGGCGGCGGTCGGCATCGACGTGGGCGAGTCCGGCCGCCCGGAGGGGATGAGCCACGAGGACTACCTCACCGAAGGGCCCACCATCGGCAACAAGATCGGCGTGACCGGACTGGGCGGCATGACGATCAGCGCCGACGAGCAGACGCTGTACGTGGTGAATCTCTACAACCGCACTGTGGTGGAGATCCCGATCGACGACCCCACCGCGGCGCGCGAGATCCCGATTCCCGTACTCCCTGACGGCGTGCAGCCCTTCGGCATCACCAAGGACCCGAAGACCGGCGATGTGCTCGTCTCGGCGGCCCGTACCACCGGCCCGAACGAGGACCTCGGAGCGATTGTCTACCGCATGGCAGGCCCAGATCTTTCCGAAGTGACGGTCGCCCTTGACCAGAAGTTCTCCGAGATGCAACTGCCCAACTACATTACCAACGTCGTGTCGTGGGATACCCCGTTGACCGCGGTGAATTACCGGAACCAGAACAAGCTGATGGTGACCGATATCGAATTCGCTGGCGACGAAATCCTGATCACACTCGCGAATCGGACTGGCTATCAGGAAGTCTTCACTAGAGGCTCGCTGCCGGAGCTTCCCACGCATGACCTCCATCCGGATCTGATTCAATTCGGTACTATCGTTCGTGCGATGCCGACCAGCGGAGACCAGTACTCCGTGCTGGGTGCCTACAACACTCACACTGCGTACGTGCACATCAACGCAGCGATCGGTTCGGCGACTGTCAACCCGCTTCGCGACGACTACTTCCTCTTCACCGGAGTGGACGGGGGAGGACGACTGTTTTCCAATGGTGTCGGGCGTCACGGGCACGGAAACTACACCAGCCGACCCCAAAACGGTACGACGTGGAATGTAAGCGATGGGGGTTGGAACACCAACGGCAGAGAATCCGGTTTCAGCAAGGCCGCAGGCCTCGGTGACCTGACGCAGGCCGTCGGCCTCCCTCCGATCGAGATCGGCAACCGTGTTTGGCTCGACTCCGATCGCGACGGGATCCAGGATCCCTCGGAGATCCCCGTCGAGGGTGTGATCGTCACGCTGCTGGACGCGGAGGGCGACCCCGTGCTGGACGCGGAGGGCGACCCCGTGACCACGGTGACCGACGCGAACGGCGTGTACAAGTTCCGCTCGGACGAGGTGCCGCTGCTGCCGAACACCGAGTATCGTGTGCAGTTCGACGCCGGCCAGCTTCCCTCGGAGTCGGTGGAGAAGCTGGAGGCCGCCGGTGTGACCGATCCCTCCGCGCTCCGGTGGACCCGGCAGACCGCGGCGGGGAGCGAGCGCGTCGATTCGAACCCGGGCCCCGACGGCATCACCGATGTCTTCCGCACCGGCGGGCCGGGCCAGAACGATCACACGATCGATGCCGGCCTGATCTACCGCTCGATCGGGCTCGACAAGAAGGTGCTGCTCGGCTCCGAGAGCCTCGGCGACGTGCCCGAGCAGGACACCTTCAACGAGACCGGCCCGCGCAAGGTGGAGGTCGGCGACCAGATCCGGTACGTCATCCGTGTGAACGCGGACTCGGCGGAGAGGGATGTGGCGGTCAACGAGCAGCTTCCCGGCGGATTGCGCGACATCTCGGTCGAGTTCCTGATGAACGACGAGGCCGACACCACGCAGCAGCACAGCGACAACGTGTGGTTCATCGGCGACATGGAGGCCGGCGACCAGGCCACGATGATCGTCACCGCCACGATCGGCCGCACCTTCGCCGTCAATAAGCCCGTGACCAACGCGGTGCAGCTGGTGGTCGAGGGTGAAGAGATCCCGGATACTCCGCTCTCGGGCGACGAGGATCCCGCGGAGGATCTGCTGGGCGGTCAGCGCAACACCGACGTCGACGACGGCTACGATTCGGTCGACCTGATCCGCGACGAGGACGTCCCGCCGCCCACGGCGGACGCGAACCCTGACGCCTCGGTGGATCCGGGTGCGAACCCGAGCGCATCGGTGGACCCTGGGGCGAATCCGGACGCGTCCGCGGATCCGGGTGCGAACCCTGACGCCTCGGCTGACCCGAGCGCCTCGGCCGACCCCGCTGCCGCTGCGGACCCGGGCGCGTCGAGCGACCCGAGTGCCTCGGCTGATCCGAGTGCGTCGGCTGATCCCGCTGCTGCCGCGGATCCGGGCGCGGCGGCCGACCCGAGCGCGTCGAGCGATCCGGGTGCGAGCCCGAGTGCCTCTGCCTCGGCTGATCCGGGCGCCGATCCCGGTGCCTCGGCCGACCCCGACGCCTCTGCCGACCCGGGGGCGTCGACGACTTCGAGCGCTTCGGCTGATGCCGACCCGGGCGCTGACGCGAGCGCGTCGGTGAATGCGGGTGCCTCGGCGACCGCTGCCGCCACCGCGACCGCGGACGCTGATGGCAACCCCGGTGCTCTGGCTGCTGCGGAGTCGGCTGCTCGTCCGGATGCGGAGTCGGCGGCCTCGGCCGCTGCCGATGCGACGGCTGCCGCTGCCGCTGAGGCTGCTGCTGATCCGGAGGCTTCGGCTGCCGCTTCGGCTGACATCAGCTCGGAGGCGAACGCGCAGGCCTCGGCCAGTGCGCAGGCCGCTGCGAACCCGGGCGCCGATTCGGATGCCTCGGCGAACGCCGGCGCCTCGGCGACCGCTGCCGCCACCGCGACCGCGGACGCTGATGGCAACCCCGGTGCTCTGGCTGCTGCGGAGTCGGCTGCTCGTCCGGATGCGGAGTCGGCGGCCTCGGCCGCTGCCGATGCGACGGCTGCCGCTGCCGCTGAGGCTGCTGCTGATCCGGAGGCTTCGGCCGCCGCTTCGGCAGACATCAGCTCCGAGGCCAACGCCCAGGCCGCCGCTGCCGCTCACGCTGCTGCGAACCCGGGTGCCGACCCGGGGGCCGACAACGATGTGAACGCTTCGGCGACAGCCTCCGCCTCCGCGCAGGCCAACGCCCAGAGCGATCCCGCCGCTGTCGCCGCGGCCGAGTCCGCCGCTCGCCCGAACGCCGAGTCGAGCGCCAGCGCAGCTGCGGACGTGAGCGCTGAGGCAGCCGCCGAGGCGGCCGCCGACCCGCAGGCGTCCGCGGAGGCCTCGGCCGACGTCACGAGCGAGGCCAACGCAGCCGCGCAGGGCGCCGCGAAGGGCGCGCTCGCGGTGACGGGCGGTTCCTCCACGGGGCTGCTCGCCGGAGCGATCGCGGCCATCCTCGCCGCGCTCGGTGCCAGCACCATGTTCCTCCGCCGTCGCCGTCAGCGGTCCGACGTCGCGGAGTAGCGGCCCCGGCGGGTGTCCCGAGGCGAGTTCCTCGGGACACCCGCTCCCGCGTGCACGGCTCCGATCGGGCGCGTGCCCGGAGCCGTGCACGCTCAGCTTCGATTCTCGATTCTCGATTCAGAAAACCTAAGGTCCGATGGCCACCACCGCTCCCGAATTACTCCGACCCGCGGCTCCAGCAGCCGCTGCACCGGAGAAGCCCGCCCGTCCGCGATCCTGGTTCGTCAGGATCGTCGCCGTGCTCGCCGTCCTGCTGACGGTCTGGCACGTTTTCGCCTCGTTCCTGTGGATCTTCCCGCCCTCGCCCCTGCGGCAGCTCGCGCCGGGAGACTCCCTCTCCAACTACATGCTGCCCGTCTTTGGCCAGTCGTGGACAGTGTTCGCGCCCGAGCCCATCAACGGCGACTATCACTTCAACGTGCGTGCGACCGTGCTTGACGAGGACGGCGAAGAACGCGAGACCGGCTGGGTGTCGGCGAACCAGGTCGAGCTCTCGATGGTCATCAACCACCTCTTTCCGCCCCGTGCGGGCATCCAGGCCGAGGAACTGGCGTCGGGCTACAAGTACGCGTGGGGCGAGCTCGGCGACGAGCAGCGCCGTATGGCGGGCGAGGACTTCCTTGAGACTGACTGGCTCGATCTCATGCGGGCCGACATGGGCGAGGTGAGTACCGAGGATCCCGTCATCGTCGATCGGTATCTCGCCAGCGAGCGTCGGGCGACCGCCTACGCGACTCAGGTGGCGAAGGCCATCTGGGGTGAAGATGTGCAACGCGTGCAGTACCGGGTGAGCCGCCAGAACGTGGTGCCGTACGCCGAGCGCCACAACCGGGAGGCGAAGCGTCCCGAACCCCAGGTCGTGCTGCCCGGTTGGCGCGAGCCGCTCGTGGTACCAGGACAGGACGAGCAGGCTTTCGCGGACGTCTTCCAGCGGCAGTACGAACGATCGACCGGAACGAAGGTGGGGCGATGAGAGCACAGGATCTCGAGACGGAGAAGGCAGACCCGACAACCTCCCGGGCGGGGGACGCTCCGACACTCCTGACGCCGGACGCGCAGCCGCATCCCGTGAGCAGCATCGAGACCCGAGCGGTGGCACTGCCCCGCGCGCTCGTCTTCCTCGGCTCCGTCGTCAATGCGGTCGTGCTGCGCGCCGTGCTCTGTGCCGTGCACGTGTGGCGCCTCGCGACCGACTGGCTGTTCTCGTCCAAGAAAGCAGAGTTCGGCATTGCGGTCACCCGCATCCTGATGGGCCTCACCGCGCTCGGGCTGCTACTGACGAACTGGTCGACCCGGTTGTACTCCTTCGGAGCGGGATCGGCCTGGAACGGCGAGATGGCCGAGCCCGTCTCCGCGTTCCCGAAGATCTGGCTGTTCAGCCTGTTCCACCGCGCCATGCCGAACAACGCCGCCTACACCGCGCTCTACATCGCGCTCATCGTGCTGGCGCTGCTGGTCATCGTGGGGTGGCGCTTCCGCCTGGTCGGGCCGATCTTCTGGGTGATGTGGGTGAGCTTCATCGAGGCCACCGACATGCTCGGGGACCAGGGCGACAACATGTACCGCATCGCCTTCCTGCTGCTGCTGTTCACCGATCCCGCGAAGCGATGGTCCCTCGACGCGCGGCGGCGGACCCGGAAGCAGTGGTTCTCCGAGGGCGGTTCGGCCAATCAGATCGGTACACTGCTCCACAATCTCGCGCTCGTGGCACTGACGGCTCAGGTGATCTTCGTCTACGGTGCCGGAGCGATGTTCAAATCGGGCGGAGCTCCCTGGCGGGAAGGATGGGCGGTCTACGATCCGCTGGCCACCGCCCGATTCGGCACCTGGCCCGTGCTGACGGACATCTTCACGGCCTGGGGTCCGATGGTCGCCGTCGCTTCCCTGGGGTCGGTGTTCCTGCAGGCCGCATTCGGCTTCATGCTGCTGCATCGGGCTACACGCATCGTTGCGCTGGTGGGCATCCTCGGATTCCACATCGGCATCGGCGTGCTCATGGGCCTGCCCTGGTTCTCGTTGACGATGATTGCGGTCGATTCCATCTTCATCCGGGACCGCAGCTGGCAGCGTGTCTCCGCCGGTCTGCATCGTCGTTGGCGGCAGGCCGGCGCAAGCCCGCACCGCGAACTCGCGGCCGTGCCTGAACGTGCGCGCGAGAGCGCTCCCGCAGGCGAACTCAAGGGCGTGCGCGAACCAACGCGGGAAATGGCATGACATCGGGGACGAAGCGCGCCTCGCGGCGGAGGCCGGGGGCGCTCATCGCCATCCTCATCGCGGTGGCGGTGCTCATCGGCGGCGCGCTGATCGTGTGGGCGCAGTTTACCGACACGAGCGAGCCGCGATTCCTCACCACCGAGGAATCGCAGTCGCTCGCGGTCTCGCGTTTCAACAACTTTACCGAGGGAACCCGGGAGATCACACTGCGGGTTGCCGCGCCGAACGGCGATCTCGTAGGTGAGGGATTCTTCGACTACGCCTCCGGTACCGGGATCGCACGTCTCACGCGGGCCGACGGGGGACGGGAATCGGAGGGGGAGGATCGATCGACGCCCGTCTCCCTAGTCTGGTGGAACTACGAGATCATGGGCGAGTTGCGGAGCGACGAGCCGCTTCCCAACCTCGACGACATGTCCGAATTGGTCGATCGGGACGACTGGAGGTTCGCCACTCGGGAGCAGGTCGCCGAATCGCCGCTCGGGGCCTTGCTCGTGCTGACGGCCGGGTACGGATTCGACCGCCCCGACAATCCGAAGCTGATCGAGCAGTCGGACGCGGTGTGGCTGGGAACCTCGGATCAGGTGCCCGGTGGTGAGGGCACGTGGGCTCAGTTGCCCTCGGCCGACCAGGTGCGCGAACCCGGCAGCCGGCCGGCGAACAATGCGGCGCTGCCGCGGGTGCTGTTCGACGCCGATGGCACCGTTTGGCAGGCGCGTATCGGGGCCGAGGGGTCTCGATTCTCGGTGCTGAGCTACGGCCAGACGCGACAGATGAGTGTGCCCTCGATCCCGTCCGAAGTGTTCGAGCTCCCCGCAGCCGGAACCGAGTTCGGCGTCGGCGCGACCGATGACGGCTTGCCCGGGGCACCGGCCGCGGACAGCGAAGCCGCGACGGGCGGGCGAAGCCAGGAGGAGCCGCGGTGAGCCGCGGTCGGCCATCGCGCCGGGCGGTGCTGGGGATGCTGGGTGGCGGAGCCCTGGGCGGAGTGGGTGGCCTCGCGCTCGGCGGGACTCTGGCCGCACGGGCGCCGGCAGCGGAGCGCGTCCGCCCGGAGAGCCCCGTGCCCGCGCCCGGGAGGCCTCGTGCAGCTGCTCCCGTCGACTGGGCCGGGGCGACGCAAGCCGGTGTCGATCGGCCGTGGACGCCCCAGCGGAGCTGCCTGCTGGAGGTGTTCGACTGGCCCGTCGAGCGTCCGGTGGAGCAGCTGGCCGCGCTTGGGCGCCGTATCGCGGACCTCGTCTCGGGGGCCTCCGAGGGCGATCGGACCCTGCTCCCCGACGGCGCCGGAGATCTCACCGTCACCGTCGGCCTGGGGCCGGCCCTCGTGCGGCGCTACGGTGAGTCGTTGCCGGGGGCCGATCCTCTGCCCTCTTTCGCCGGCGATGCTGGAATCGATCCGGAGCACCACGGTGGAGATCTCATGATCCTGCTCGCCGCCGACGATCCGGGCGCGCTCGCGCCGGTCTCCGAAGTGCTGCGCGCAATGCTCCCCGAAGCAACCCTGCGATGGGCGCAGCGCGGGTTCCGCGCGCGCTCCGAGGGGCCGATCGCTCGCAACCCCCTCGGGTTCCACGACGGGGTGATCGTGCCGCGCGGGCAGCAGGAGCTCGATGAGAACGTGTGGTTCGGCCCGCGTGATGAGCGCGCTACGATCTGCGCGATCCGCCGCTTCGTGCTCGACACCGCGGGCTTCTCGACGATGCCGATGCAGCAGCGCGAGCAGGTAGTCGGGCGGGACGTGCACGGGGTGCCGCTGTCGGGCGGCGAGCCGTTCAGTGAGGCGAAGCTCAACGCGAAGCGGCCCGACGGAGATTTCGAGGTGCCTCTGCGCTCTCATCTGCGCGCGGCCCACCCGTCGTTCACCGGGAGTGATCTCATGCTGCGGCGCAGCTACGCCTACGACAACGGCGCCGGCGACGCCGGGCTGCTGTTCATCTCCTATCAGAGAGAGCTGCGCACATTCGTCGAGACGCTGCGCCGCATCGAGGAGGTGGGAGACGAGATGATGCGTTTCGCTCGCGCCACCGCGAGCGCGAGCTTTCTGGTGCTGCCGGGGATGACGGCCGGGCGCCCACTCGGAGCCCGGCTGCACGACGCAGGCCGGACACGCGGAACGCGGGACGGAACAGACGAACAGGAGGAAGCTGCATGAGCGGATATCGACGACGCCCCGGGCGGGCGGTGCTCGGAGAGGGCGGAGCCTCGCGGGGCGCTGCGCGTCGGCGAGTCGGGCGGCTCCTCGCGGGCGGCGCTGCAGTACTCACCGCGCTCCCGATTCTCGTGGCCTGCAGCGGCCCCGCCGACCGGGCGGTGGTGCGTGTGCCCGAGGACGTGGCGACCATCTCGGAAGCGGTCGCTGCGGTGCAGGAGGACGGGCTCGTGCTGGTGGGGCCCGGGGTCTACCGCGAGGAAGTGCTCGTCGAGACGCCGGGTGTCACCATCCGCGGACTGGACCGCAATGACACCGTGGTCGATGCCGACGGCAAGCGCCCCTACGGCATCGTGGGCGTGGCCGACGGGATAACGATCGAGAACCTCACGGTGACCGGAGCCACGTTCTACGGCGTGCTCATCACCGGCATGCACAGCGATGAGGCCGGGCCGACGGCACGCGGCAGCAGTGACTACACATCTCTCGATCCCGATGAGTTTCCGCCGCTGCAACGCTTCCTCGTGGACCGCGTCACGGCCTATAACAACGGTCTCTACGGCATCTACGCCTTCGACGCCAACAACGGTGTGATCCGGAACAGCTACGCCTCGGGATCGGCCGACAGCGGGTTCTACGTGGGGCAGTGCAGGGAGTGCAACATCCTCGTCGAGAACAACCGGGCGGCCGACAACGCCGTCGGCTTCGAGAACGCCAACGCCTCAGACAGCGTGTGGGTGATCGGCAACGACTTCAGCGGAAATCGCATCGGCATGACCTTCCTCTCGAACTATCAGGAGGCGTTCGCGCCGCAGCGCGAGAACTGGGTGGCGGGCAACATCGTCACCGACAACGTCTCATCGGAATCTCCCTCGCACGCGCAGGGCGGCTGGGGGATCGGGATCGGCCTCAGCGGTGCGAGCGAGAACTCCTTCGAGCGAAATCTCATCGCCGGCAACCCGACCGCAGGGGTCCTGCTCGACAGCGCGGAGGATCTCGCGGCAGCCGGAAACGCCTTCCTGCAGAACCGCTTCGAGCGAAACGGCACCGACATCGTGAACGCCTCGAGCGACCGTGCCAGTGCGAGCGGCAACTGCGTCGATGGCTCGGTGACGGCCCTACCCTCCGACCTGATCGAGCGTTGCAGCGGTATGCAGCCGGCCGTGAGCAAGTCCGAGTTCCCGTGGCCGGAGGCGCCGGACGGCACCAGCTATCTCCGGGTGCCGAAACCGGACCCTCAGGAGAGCAAACTGGTCTCCGAGAGGTCTCCGGAGCCGCTTCCGCGGCAGATCACGCGGCCCGATCCGAGCACGGTGCGACTTCCGAGTCTCTCGACCGCGGGCACCCGGTGAGTGCTCTCGAGGACCCAGGGTCCGTTCGCCCCTCTTGGGCCCTCTTATCAGGAACCTTTTGTGTCCGAGGTGGCGGTGGTATATCAGCGAACGCCTCGCAACATCCGGCCAAACCGTCGTAATGCAAGTTGTCGCGGAGTGGATGGCGGCCGTAGAGTAACTGGCGCTGGCAAAACTGGTCGCTCGAACGGATAATGATTCATCCGGGAGCCTGTTGACGTGCACTCCCGAGCAGCGTCGCGCTCGGGACGTTTGGGCGGAAGGTAACGAACTGACTCAGTGGGGAACAATGTGGCGGAGGACCTTCGCTAACACGATCGCCCTTTAACGATCGTTTCTGGTCGGCATGGGGCGTGACCGTCCGGAGATCTCGACACGCCGACGCTTCGCGGACCGAAAACCTAGACCGAAACCGAAACGGGTCGAAACCCTCGGCGTATCGTTTTCGGTATGAGTGAAGTGCTGGGGTACGGGCGGGTCTCGACGAAGGAGCAGGACGCGGCCGCGCAGGAGGCTGAGCTCCGCGCGGCCGGGTGCACTCGGGTATGGGTCGACGTTGGGCAATCGAGCCGGAGAGCGGACCGACCGGAGTGGTTGGCGCTGCTCGAGTACGCCAGGCCGGGGGACACGATCAAGGTTCGTCGGCTCGATCGCATTGCCGGCAGCGAGCGAATGGTGATCGAGACTCTGCACGAGCTCGACGAGCGAGGCCTCGGGATCGTCAGCCTCACGGAGCCGGCGATCGACACCACGACTCCGATGGGTCGGGCGCTCTACGGCATCGTCGCCGTATTCGCGCAGCTGCGCGTCGACACGATCCGAGAGAACACGCGCCGCGGCCTCGCCCACGCCCGCAGCCAGGGCCGCATCGGTGGCCGCCCGACTGTGATGACGAAGGAGCGCACTGCTGCAGCGCGAGAGATGCGCCGTGACGGGCGTAGCTTCGCGCACATCGCCCGAGTACTCGGCGTCGGGGCATCGAGCGTGAAGCGCGCCCTTTCAGAACCTGCAGAGAAGTAGCCCGGCTCGGCTAACTCGGCACGGCAGCACCTCGCGTCATGCGCGACGAAGGGCATCTAGAAGTTGAAGCGCGGCCTCGGAGCCGCGCCTCATGCTCCCCGCGTTCGTGAGACGCTGCGCCGCAGGTCGACGAGGGAGCGACAACCTCAAGGAGACGCGATGCCTGAGACGCGCAACCCCTACGACACCGGCGACCGGCTCGATCCCCACCCCTGGGTGAAAGGCGATGTCGCAAGCCCTCACGGCCTCCCACGCCAAGCGACGGGCGATGACTACGGCCGAGTCGACTTCGACAACGACGAAGGCGCCACCGTCCTCACTGCATGGGTCCAGAAGACCGCGGCCGGCTACATCCTCCGCGTCGACGAGCACCAGGACGTCGAGCTCACGATCGAAACCAGCAGCGACCGGCAGATCCGTGAGGCGGCGATGCAGCGCCTCGACGCCGGCCTGCGCGTGATCGCGGCCGAGCACGCCGGGGCAGTGTTCTTCACGGCTGACGGGGAGCCGGAGTCGTTCGGCGCCGGCAACTACGTATTCACTCCGCTCGCAGACGGGAACGGGAAGCGGTTTGTGATCGATGAGCAGTTCGTCGGCACTGACTCGAGCGACGACGACCGTGTGCCGAACTCGTGGACGTGGGAAGCGGAACAGTACTTCTCTGAGCAGGGGTGCTGGGTGACGACCGCTGAGGGGAGTGCGGCCCTGATACGATCGAGCAGCTTCTCGACCAGGCGCGCGCCTGGGCGGCGGAGATCCCGCCGCCGGCACGATCGGCGCCGTGGCCGCACGCGACGATCGCCCCCGAGCAGACGACGCGGCCAAGCGGCCCCACTTACTGAAAGGCGACACCCTTGTCCCAGGCGACACCGATACCTGTTCTCCTCGTTGGGGAGGCGCTGCACATCGAGCACCTGGCGCTCCTGCACGATGGCTGGCAGGCGACTGTCGCCACGGCAGACGACATTCCTGCACGCGACATGTCGCGACACGACATCCTGGTCGTCGACGCGGATCCGGCAAGCGACACTGCCCAGGCGACCGTCGCCGCCGCGCGCAGCGCGGGGTTCACGGGGCCCGTGCTCTACCTGACCGACCGGAAGGACGTGTCGGGCGTCACGGGGATCGGGGACGCGTTTCTGACTCGCCCGTACAGTGTCGAGCAGCTCGCGGCCCGCCTGCGGGAACTCGTACGCCATGCCCCCGAGGTTCGAGGGGACCGCCCCGACCCGATCATCCGGGTCGGGGATCTCGCCTTGAACGAGGACACCCGTGAGGTGCACCGCGGCGACACCCGTCTCGCGCTCTCGGGCACTGAGTACGAGCTGCTGCGGTTCCTGATGCGAAACCCCGGGCGCGCGCATTCCAAGGCGCAGATCCTGGACCGTGTGTGGCCGCTCGGCTCCTCGAGCAAGCACTCCGTGGTCGAGCTCTACACCTCTTACGTCCGCAAGCACGTCGACGAGGGACGAGACGAGCCGATGCTCGTCACCGTCTACGGCGTCGGCTACCGGCTCAACCAGTCGGCCATCACACGCTGACAGCAGGCACACGGATGAAAGCAACAACGTATTCGGTCAAGTGCACCGGGTGCGGTGCTCTTGAGGAGAAACGCGTCGAAGGAGAAGACGCCCCCGCGTTCAACCTCTTCCCCGTGCGGACCGAGATCGAGGCCGGTGCGCGGGTGCCGCGAGCGGAGTGCCCGCTCTGCGGCTCTCGATGCGCGACGAGCGCACACCCCACACCGTAACCTCTGGCAGCACTGAGGCCCCGCTCCAAGCTCGGAGCGGGGCCTCAGTGCGTTCTTGAGGTCTAGGCGGTGTTCTCGCAGGCGTATTCGTTCTCGGGGAGCCCTGGGTCCGCGAGCAGGTCGACGAGCATGCCGGGGGTCGCTTCGCGGTTGTCGATCCACCACTTCGCGAGATCGATACGGCGCGCGAGCTCGAGCACTTGTTCGTCGAAGTCGGCGTCGTCGAGATCTCCTTCCTGCACGAGCGCGTCGTAGCCGTCACGGAGGGCCTTGAAGCGACAGTCGATCGCCCAATCCACCTGCTTGTCGCTGCCACGGAGGATCGGGAGCCCCGACCGTTCCTGATCCTCGAGCGCGTCCTGGTGCAACTGGTCCCACTCGGCCTTCAGCTCCTTCGAGACCTTCCGTTTGCTGCTGGCGCGGAAGCAGTTGAAGCAGGGGCGGGTCTTCAGCCAGTCGACTTTGCCGGCGCGCTGCCCGGCGGGAATGTCGCTGAGGTCGCGCGTCTCCTCGTGACCGCACTTGTGCTCGATGTCGAATGTCGTCGGGATGCTCATCGGGTCCTCCGGTTCGGTGTCGCAACGTTCCGCGATGTCGCGATGTCGCGATGTCGCTGTGTCGCGGATTGTTGGGTGGGGTGGTGTTGGCACTTGTCGTCATATGTCGCTGTCGCACTTTGGGGGATGTCGCCGGCCGTTCCGGCCTGGCGCCATTCCCCGTGTCGCCTGCGATGTAAGGGGAGAGGGGCGGGGCGGCATCAGGGCTGTCGCGTATCCGGTTGCTCTGTGGTCTGGGTGTCGCTCTGCGCCGCGGCGGATGTCGCGTGTCCTGTGTCTCGAGTCGCGACACGCACGAGGCGGGCGCGGATGTCGCCGAGTCGGAAGTACTGCGACACCTTCGAGGGGACGCCGCTTGCGATCCATGTCGTGTAGCCGCTGTCGCTCACGGTCGCGACACCGTTCGCTGACGCGAGGTCCTCGATGGTCCAGATGTCGCGTGCTGTGTCGCGTCGCAGTCGCGCGTGCGTGCGCGACAACGACCGCGACGGGTCCGGCAGGGACACCGGTGTCGCGTCGCCTGTTGCATCCGGGCGTCGCCCGATGACGACATCGTGAGACGGGAGCGACACGACCACGCCGCTCTCGAGCTCGACCGCCCACCCTGTCGCGACACGCGACACGATGGTCGCTTCATCGGCGGCGTCGCCGCGCGACACCCGACTGATGCGTGTCGCCTCGTCACGACCCGACGCCTCACTCGCGGCAGCGGGCGCGATCGGGGTTGCGAACGCGGTCGGTGCGACGACGGCTACCGGCCGGCTGGCCGAGAACACCGGCATCGCCTCCACCGGGCCTCCCGCCGGCGGTGTCGCCGCCCACGGGGCAGACGGGGCCGTGACCACGTTCGTGCTCTGCTTCTTCCGTCGTTTCTTCCCTCCAGCGGCGGGTGGCGCAATCGCGACGGGGCGCGGATGCTCGGTCTCCGCCAGCGTGCGCGGCGTGTACGTAGCGAGGCGCTGCATATCGAGTCCGCAGCTCGTGCAGAGCTCATCACCGGTCGCGACGAGTTGCGGGAGGAAGCAGAACGGGCACGTCACCGGCCGGGCCTGTGACGCCCCAGGGGGAGTTGCTGTCGTATCGCTCATACCCGACGAAGGGGTGAGGCGCGCACCTTGGAGGGGGAAGTGCCCCCTCACATCGTCACCTTCATCAATCCTGATGCTCTCCCAATCGCATACATCGTCGTCCGTCCTCCGTCCGTCCCCACTCCTGCCTGCAGCAGCTCTGCTGCTGCCCTGCCCGGCTCCACTGCGTTTCGCCGGACTTTCTCCTTACACGACTGGCATTCGAGGGTTTGTGCGTCCCGCGTTGCGTGACACGAGCTGCGCGCGCCCGCGCATCTTCTCTACGAACAAGCACTTCAAGAGACAGCGCTGGAGGTACAAAATGACTTTCCCCATAACCGTGATTCAGCTCGAAGCCCGCCCCGTAGAGACCCACACTGTGCTCTTCCCAGACGTCGATGAGGACACCGGCCGGCAGCTGCGCAGCATCAGCTACGGGACACCAGAGGGAGCTCTCAGCGCGTGGCGCGACGCGGGCGTCACAGCTCAGGACATCGTCACTACCGATGCCCGCATCCGCGCGCTCCGCAACATCCTCTTCGACCTCGAGCACGCGTTCGCGGAACACGGCAGCATCGGCGTCACCCTGGCGCTCGCGCGGCGGGACCGAGATCGAGCACAGGCCCGGTTCAACCATGCCGCCAACGAATTCGATGCCTAAACACGACCATCATCAACCCGAATTGAAGGAGAACCCCATGCAGATCGAGAACACCCAGCAACTCCGCCGATCCCTCGCCTGGCTCAAGAACGCAGCGGGCATCGACGACGACTACATCAAGCGATGGTCGCCGGCCGAGTGGGAAGCCTGGCAGTCAGCGATGCTCGCAGACGCGCACGGCGACAACCCGGCCGTGCCGGACTGGATGAACCCGATCATCCGGGGAAAATGGCACAACGACTTCACGCTCCCGTTCCCGCAGGTCGGGCAGCTCCTCCCATCCGCACACCCGTGGTTCATGGAAGCGCTGCAGCGCCCTGATTTCTCACTGAGCGTGACAGAGCCCATCGACTACGAATTTCCTCAGCTCTCACAGATCGAAGCGGTCTACAACGAGGCGATGCTTCGCGCGTGGACCCCGCTCCTCTCGCTCATGCTCCAGCCCACCCGCACACCCGGTGTTATTGATGGCGCGGTCGAAGCGCTCTACATCGTCGCGCCTACGGCCGCGTCCGAGGATGTCGCTGAGCTGATGCGATCCCACGACCTGCCGGATATTTCGACTCGGCTCAAAGGTCCGAGCCGCAGTGGCCGTGACCTGCTCGCGTGGGTGGGCCTGCCGATGCCTGAAGGTGACATTGTCGCCTGGGGCTCCGAGTGGATCTACTAAGCAGGGCGGGGGAATGGCGCTGTGAAGACACGAGGCCAACGAGACTTCGAGGCTCGGATCCGCAAATCTCGCGGTGTCGCCCATCCTGCGGCCCCTGTCACGGGTGCCGCAGGATGGGCGACCCGGTGCGCCCGCACGGATTGTGACCGGACCTTCCTCACTCCCACAAAGCAGCGAAAATACTGCAGCACCCAGTGCCGCCGCATCACCGAGCAAGCCAAGCATCGCCGCGTCGAGGTGCTCGCCGGGATGCTGCTCTACAGCTGCGCCGCGGAACGCTGCAGCAAAGTGTTCCTCCCCGACCCGCACGCACCCCACCAGGTGTACTGCTCGGCCCGCTGCCGCAAGCGGGACCACCGCGCCATGAGCGATCTTTCTTCTCCCACGTGCGTCTGGTGCACGAAACCACTCCCGCAGGAGAAGACCCGGCGACGTAGCTACTGCGGCCCCACATGCCGCAAACGCGCGCAGCGCGCAGCAGAGAAAGACGAAAACTGATCATGCTGACTGTCACACTCATCGGCGCATCACGTGACGCCTGGGGGTATCTCCTGAACACGGTCGCAGATGAACACACCATCGACCGTGCTGAGGGGAAGGCCGCGTACTACATGGCGAACGGCACCCCACCAGGAGCCTGGATCGGCACCGGCGCAACCGCGCTCGGTTTAGAAGCCGGCCGGCAGGTCGCAGAGGAGGAGCTACAGGCCCTCTTCGGGGACGGCACCCACCCGCTAACAGGATCCACCTTGGGACGAAAGTTCAACACTGTCGCCCCGCTGGAAAAACGAATCCAGCAACGCATCCAGGAGGCCGCGGCCGCCCCCGAAAACCAGGGCCTTGGCCCAGAAGAATTCGAGGAGCTCGGGGACCAGATCCGGCAGAAAGTGAGCGCCGAGAAGACCACACAATCTGTTGCCGGATTCGAGTTCGTGTTCTCCCCACCCAAGAGCGTGTCTTCCTGGTGGGCGCTCGCCGACCCCGAACTGAAAGACGAGATCCGTAAGGCCCACCAGGCCGCAATCGAAGCGACCATCACGAAGCTTGAAACTGACATCGTTCGCACCCGCACCGGCGCCGACGGCATCGCCCAGGCCCACGTGCGCGGCATCACTGCCGCCCTGTTTGACCATTGGGATTCCCGGGACGGCGACCCGCAACTCCACACCCACATGCTCGTCTCGAACCGAGTCCAGGGAGAGGACGGGAGATGGCGCACGATAGATTCCCGCTGGTCGCTCATGCCCGCAGTAGCGACCGCCGGCGCGTACTACGACACCGTCTTAATGGATGAGCTGTCCGCCCGTTTCGGTGTCGAGTGGACCGTCGAAGACGTGTTGCAGAAGCCAGAAGCGTATCGGGACTGGCTAGTGGATGCGTCACGTCCGGATACGCCGGCCGCACGTCAACAGTTCGCGATTGATTCCGGCACGAACCCGGGCTCGGTGAAGTGGCAGATCGATGGGGTCCCGAAGACGCTCATTGATGAATACTCCACCCGCTCCCAGAAGATCAGGACTGTCAAAGACCAGATGGTCGCCGATTATGTCGCAAAGAATGGCAAGCAGCCCAGCGCTCGCACAGTGATCAAGTTCCGACAGATGGCGACCCTCGCAACCCGATCAGCGAAAAAGCACCGCTCACTACGGGACCTCACTCAGAGCTGGCGGGACCGTGCTCGAGCGCACGTCGGGGACTCCTTCCTGTTCGCAGACCGTCTCCTCGATGCGGGGAGGACCGTGAAAGCCGATCTTCCGCTGTGGTCGTTCCGCCACGATGACGTTGACGATGACGCGACCAGGGACGCCGCCGAATACGTGCTGCACACCCTTGCGACGTCTCGGTCGACGTGGGGGAGACGCAACGCGGAGACCGCGGCGCTGCGCGCGATCGCCGGCTGGAGGTTCCGTTCCCCAGAAGACCGCGACCAAACGGTGAAGCGCGTGGTCGCGCTCGTCATTTCCCAAGCCATCCCGCTCACCCCGAAAAACCATCTCCGGACCCCGCACCGGTTCCACACCGCGGACGGGGAGAACATGTTCCATCCCGAAGCGCGGGACCTCTTCACGACCCGGGAAGTGTGGGACGCAGAAGACCGCCTGCTCGAGGGGGGAAAGCTCAAGAATCAGGGGATAAGCATCGAGCAGACGGTCGTTGCCGAGCGTATCTCAACGCCGACACAATTGGAAGGACGGATCCTCTCCGACGATCAGGCCGCAGCGGTCGAGAACATCCTCACCAGCGGCCGTCAGATCGACATCCTCGTGGGCCCCGCAGGAGCGGGGAAGACCACAAGCCTCGAAAAGCTCCGCGAGATATGGGAACACCAACACGGGGCTGGGAGCGTTCGCGGACTCGCGCCGACTGCGCGTGCTGCGGAAGTACTCGCAGAGTCGCTCGGGATCGGGACTGAGAACACCGCGAAATGGCTCCACGAGACCGCACGCGGCACCGACACCAAAGAAGTATTCAGCTACGAACTTCGCCCAGGAGATCTCATGATCGTTGACGAAGCTTCAATCGCCGGTACGCTCGCGCTCGATGAGCTCCGCGAGCAGGCGGACCGGGCCGGCGCGAAGCTCCTCATGGTGGGGGACTGGGCGCAGCTCGCTGCGGTTGACGCCGGCGGCGCGTTCGGACTCCTCGCCTCCGACCGCACCGACGTCGCGGAACTGATCAATCTGCACCGCTTTAAATCCGACTGGGAAGCTGACGCATCGAAGCTGCTTCGCCTTGGTAAGACTGCGGGCCTTGACCCGTACCTCGAGCACGGACGCATCACCGCAGGACTTGACGAGACCATCATCGCCGATGCGGTCGACGCGTGGAAAGAAGACGAGCAGACCCTGAACGATGAGGGTGACGCGCACCTGGTGTCGCTCCTGATCGCGCCCACTAACGAGATGGTGGAACGCCTCAACGGGATCGCACGGGCTTGGCGAATCGAACAGGGCCATGTTGATGCCACCCAGACCGCGGTGATCGCATCCGGTGCGGCATCACCTGGGGATCGCATCGTGACACGGCAGAACGCGCGCACGCTGCGCACCGACCACGACAGATGGGTGAAAAACAACGACGAATGGGTCGTCGCCGGCATTAATCCCGACACCGGCGACATCGTTGCGGTCTCGGGGGAGGAATACGTGACCCTCCCCGCGGACTACTGCCGGGACCACGTGCAGCTCGCCTACGCGACCACCGCCCACCGCTCCCAGGGACGCACCGTCGACACCGCGCACACGATCGTTGATTCCAGCGCGTCTCGGGAAACGTTCTACGTCGCCATGACCCGCGGAAAGCTCTCAAACCGCGCATACGTCATCACCGATGAGGACGGGGCGATGGGGGACCCCGCAGCGCTCGGGATGACACGCACCTGGCGGGAAACCCTCGAACACGTGGTGCTGCGTAAGGGCGGCGACATCGCCGCACACGACACCCTGAACGCTGAGGCGGAACGGATCGGGTCTATCAGGCAGCTCGCCGCTGAATACCAGACCCTCGCGGCCGACCAGCTCGAACGAGAATATGTGCCCGTGCTTGCGGACCTTGGCCTGATCGACGCCGAAGCGCCCGACTCCCCGTATCTCGGCCCCGTGCTGGCGAACCTCCGAAGGCTCGATACGCGTGGCCATGATGTGCCGGCTACTGTCACCGAGCTGCTCGCTGCGCGCGAGCTCGACGGTGCACGGGACGTGCTTGCCGTGCTGCACTATCGACTGAACACGCATCTGGAGGACTTGCGTGAATACGACGCGTACGACCGGTACACGCTGATGCTGCGCTCCTTCGGGATCGAATCCGAAACTGCCCGCTCAGATCTGAAGCTCGGACGGATGCTCGCAGCCCTTGAGACGGCCACCACCGATCGACTCGAAGACGCAGTGCGCGGCACTCTGGAGCGGATCGATCGAGCAGACACCCGTGACCTGCCTGCCAGGCTCGCACACTTGCTCCGCAGCCAGTACCGAATCGACCCGGAGACACTTGATGTACCCCAGGAACTACGCGCACCCAGTGAGACGACTCACATTGCTGGGCTGATCGAGGCCGCACCGAGGTTTGAAGATCCAGACTTCAGAGAGGCTCTGAAAGACCGTGAACATGCGATCCAGCTTCGAGCAGAGCTCGTGGTCGACCGCGCGATCGCTGACAACGAACCCTGGCTCCAAGCGCTAGGTGAACACCTCCCAGGTGGGGAAGCAGAATGGCGACAGCGCGCGGTCACTGTCGCCTGCTTCCGGGACCTCTACGGCATCGACACCGACGAACCCCTCGGCCGCGAACACGCACACGCCCGCAACCGAGAACGGGATCGGCAGATCGCCACGGCCGCGCTTCGTCTCCCTCAGCCAATGCCAGTTCATGTGTCCACCCCAGCGCCGGCCCAGCTCGACACAGCCTCTCTGCAGGGACCGCGAATGTGAGGGCATCGTCATGACTCGCGGATCTGATATCCCACTACTAGGGTCAGCACTATGAATGCACAACCTGCTCCAATCGTCGCAGCGACTTCCAAAGACCGTTCCCTCGGATGGGGACGATTCGTTTTCATTCTCGGCGCGGTATGGTCAGCTTTTGCTTTCGTGGTTCCACTGGCTTCACTGGACTTTGCAGGATATAGCGGCGGGGGGGAAACTGGCAGGAGGTCATATCGCAATAGGGGGCGTAATTGCTTTTGCGGTCTTCATGCTCTGCATTGTCGCGCCGCTGATCCGTAGGACACGTCAGGGATACAACGACGCTGCCAAGCTCTCCGTGGCGATCTTCATCACCCTGATGTTTTCCGCGGGCACCTCTGAAGTGTTCTCGCCGGCATCAGCGCTCATTTTTCAGTTAGTCGGGTTCGGCGTCATGATTGGCCTCATGCCTGTTGCAGCGGTGTGGACCTTCATTCAATCCGTCACGAAAGATCCAACGACATAGGGTCCCCATCTTTTGCGGGTCACTGAACGATCCACTTTGGGTGAAATCATGAAGCCTGGAAACTGACGAACAATATTGTCAGTTTCCAGGCTTTTTACATGTACGGGCATCGCCGCGTAACTACCTTGCTGGTGAGGAAACATACCTCCCCAGCTGCCGCTACATTCGGGGCCCAGGCACTGTTGCGCCTTCGCCCGGTTGCAGGCTCACAACGGGATTGGGGACAGCTACATCCGGATCCGGAGTGCGGTCAGCGTTTGCCTCCGCCTCAAGCTCACCAATGACGGACGCGAGCCGCTCCTGCTTCTGTACGAGTTCTTCCTTCTTCGGCCACGGTTCTACTTCGAGGACTTTGAGTTCAGCCACTTCCTCGAAGGCGTTCGAGATCGCGGTTTCGTGCTCGGCGATCTCATCCGGGATCGCGCGTGCCCGTGACTCAAACCCTTGGGGAAGGGCCGACAGCTCGCCTTCCATCGCCCGCGACCACAGCATCTTGTACTGCATCGCACGGATCGTACGCCCAGCATGAAACTCGAGCACCGGGTCCTGCTTATCGTTCGGGTTCCACTTCAACCGTGCATCCCATTCCAAGCCGGCGACAGACACCGTGAGTTTGAGCGGTGCCGGGTGGGCGGCGTTGTGCGTGCCGAAGTACACGAGCTGCTCGCGCGCCCGGGAGAGGCCAGTGCGGAATGCTTCCCCGAACACTTTGCGCTCACGAAATACCGGGCTCTCCGCCCACGATGAGGGCTTCACTTGTCCCACGAACGCATCCCCACGCGTGTCGACCACTTTCGGGGCAAGTCGCTGCATCACCTGCAGGTCGTGCTCGAGCACGCCTACCTGCTGCTCAAGCACATTCCTGCGGGCCTGAGCGGAGCCGATCTTGCGATTGTGGCCGCGCTGCTGCCGGCTGAGCTTCTGCGTCTCGTTGCGGAGGTTTGCGACCTCCAGGATTCGCATGTCTCCCGCGGTGATCGCCTGCATTTCTGCGAACTGCAATGCTTGCTCGGTCGAGTTATCGACCTCACGCACATCGAGCCGGCCGGTGAGTACCTGCTCAATGAACGCGGCTTTTCGTGCCAGGGTGCCCCACATGTACGAATCGAATGACCCCTCGGTGGCGTAACGGAACAGGTGCACCTCTTCGTTCTGGTTGCCCTGCCGGATCTCGCGCCCTTCACGCTGGGTGACATCTGCCGGCCGCCACGGCGCATCAATGTGGTGCAACGCGATCGCGCGCGCTTGCACGTTCGTGCCGACCCCCATCTTCTCTGTCGACCCTACGAGCACCTGCACGCGGCCGTCCCGGCACTGCTGGAACAGTTCCGCCTTGGCCTGATCGTTCGTTGCTTCGTGGATGAAGCGCACTTGCGAGGCGGGCACACCACGGTCGGTGAGCTGCCGACGCAACTCCGTGTACGCATCCCACCGTCCATCTGTTGCGGGCGTCCCGAGGTCTGAGAACACGATCTGGAGGGCGCCGGGGGTGGGAGAGAGGTCTCCCCACTCATCGAGATACTCACGGTCCTTGTGTTCGTCCCAGATCTCGAACACTTTCTTCGCCACAGCGTCGATCTTCGTGGCCTCGTGCTCTGCCGGTCCTGGGTCGCCCATGAGGCGTGCGTCAAGCGCGAGTGCGCGCCCGTTTGAGGTGATTTTCAGCATGTTGTCTTCGGTCGGGTCGACGCTGCCGCTACGCACCGCTTCGGCGCGCTCAATAATGTCCGCCATGCCTGCCTCCTGGGCTTCAGTTGCTGGCACCACCACCATTTCTGGGGCGCGATCGCCAGCACTGTTCACCACAAGCTTGGGGACCGGGAGGGCAAGGTCTGCCTGCGTTTTCACGTCCCCGGGGACGTGCCACATGCGCAGGAGTTCGGGAACGTTTCGGAACTTCGTGGTGCGCGTCTTCACATGAAAGCCACCACCAGTGGATTTTGATTCGACGGCTGTGACTTGCTCAGTGAACTGGCGTGCCCAATCGTCCGCTGAATACACCTGGGCTTCCCGAAGGAGGTCCGGACGCATGTACCGCATCATGACGTACATCTCGATCATCGAGTTCGGGAGCGGCGTCGCCGTTGCGAGCGTGACCACGCGGGACTGCCCCAAATGCTCTCGGTAGTACCAAAGCTTCATATCGAGATCAGTCGCCCGGTTTGACCCGTCCGTCTTCTTGAGATCCTCTACCTTCGTGATGACGGTGAGATTCTTGAATTTGTGAGCCTCATCGACGCAGAGATAGTCGATACCGGTTTCCTCCCAGGACACCCCCTCATCCTGCGGCAGATCCATCATCGCTTTGAGGCGCTCTTCGGCCTTCGCCACGTCACCCTCCAAGCGCTTTACCGACTTCTCCGACAGCGAGGAGCCAAGCTTTGCCGTCAGCGTCGATTGCATCTCCGCGAGCTGTTCAGCCGCGTAGACGTTCTTCGCTTCCCCCAAGCCGATCTTCTCGAACGCGGAGTGTGTGATGATCACTGCATCCCAGTCGCCCGTGCGCGCTCTAGCGACGAAGAGCTTGCGCCCGTTGCGGGTTCCCGAGTTCGCAATGTCGTCGCTTCCCGCGGCGAGTACTTTCGCGCGCGGGTAGATCTGCTTGAACTCACGGGTGAACTGTTCCAGCATCTGGTTCGGCACCACAATCGCGGGCTTAGACACCATGCCGAGCCGGCGAAGCTCCATGACACCGAGCACCATCTCAGCGGTCTTCCCCGCCCCCACCTCGTGGAAGAGTCCTGTTGCTGGCTCGGACACCATGCGCGCAACCGCGGCGTGCTGGTGTGGGCGCGGCGTGAACGTCGCGGCCATCCCCGGGAACGAAAGCTCGATGCCGTCGTACGAGCGCAGCACGATGCCGTTGTAGAAGTCGTTGTAACGCTCCTGCAGTCGTGTCACGCGTTCCCCATCAGACCACAGCCAATCCTGGAACGACTCGTGCAGTTCCCCGGCACGTTCCTGGAGCGTCTCTGTCGCGACCTGGTCCACAAACGCCGGCCCATCCTTGTCAGGCCGGTATGTCACCTGCAGGGACTTCCCATTGAGGACGCGATCGAACACCTCGAGCGCGCGCACGCTCTTGTGGTCTCCTTCGGCACCCCACTTTCCTTCTGCGGAATCGCTCGGTTTTCCAACGAGCCGGAAACGCCACTCGCCGTCGAGGCGTTCAATGGCCTTTACTTCTTTTCTCAGCTCGTGCTCGATGAACATCGACACGTCATCGACGGGCACCCAAGCAGCACCGAACTTCACATCGATCTCCGCCGGCCCCACCTCTTCCGGGATAACGGCTTCGAGCGCATCCAGATGACGCTGGAATGTGGAATCGGCGGCCGCGAGCTCTCGCACGACTTTCCGCTTCTGCCGCACGTTCCCCGACAGAAACTCTCCCGCCGGGACATACCGGGACTCGTCCTCGTAGTCCTGGAACACGAGATCCCCAAGACGCTCGGGGACGGATCGTTCCTCGATGTCGAGCAACTCGGCAACGAGTGGAACGTCGACGTACCCCACACGGTCAAGGGACACTCTGATCGCGTCTTCGGGGGAGTCCACCCGGTTCACTTCTGCCCGGACACCGACCACACGCTCCGTGAAGATCGTTGCCTTCCGGGCCTCACCGGTGTCCTCGTTGTACCGTTCGAGCGCGACCACGGTGGCGTAGTGCGGATCGTTCTTCAGCGCCCGCATCGCTGCGGGGTAGCGGCGGATCACACTCGGATCTTTCCCCACTCGCTCGCGGACAGTCACCGAGACTCGGTTGATCGGTCCAAACCGTGCCACGTACTTCTCGTACACCAGGCCAAGACCCTTGCGGAGCTCCGCGATACCCGTCGTGTCCGCGCTCGTTGCCGCCTCCGCTTCCAGGAGCGCGACTGCAGCGTCACGAATCTTCACGAGCTGCGTGAGTTCGGTCACCGCGTTCTTCGGGACCTTCACTTCTTCGGGACCCTCCAACCCAACTTGCTGAAGCAGACCCGTACGCTCATCGATGCTGATGTGCCCAATGACCTGGTGCGGGTCCTGCACCACACGTGCGACAGGACGCTCAGACACCACTTGGCCAGCGGCCTGCCAGACCCGGCCCTCGGCGGCCGCGAGCTCGACCACCCGCGAAAGCGCGCGTTCCAGGGCCGGCGCGATCGCCGCTGCGGAAGAATCCTCCGCGGTCACTGTCAGCTCCGGCCCAAACTGGCCGATTCGTGTACCGACTGTCCCGAGTAGCTGCTCGTGATGGTCCTCGAAGTACGAGTTCAGGGCTGCGGGCCCTGCCGCCCCGTCGACGTCGACCGTGTGCAGCCAACTCGGATCCGTGTCAGGGGCGACACCCGTGTGCCGGCGGAGTACGAGCACATCGACCGCCGCGTCAGTGCCGGCCACCTCATCGTGGGCACCGCTGGGCATTCGGACCGCGCCGAGGAGTTCCCCGTACTTCGCGATCTCACGGCGAGATCGCTCCGACTTTCCATCGAGCGTCCACCGGGACGTCATCACCATCACGACGCCACCTGGTTTCGTTTGCCGCAGCGACTTCACGATGAAGTGGTTGTGGAGGCTCAACTTCGCCTCGTTGTAGGCCGGATCGTAGAGCTTGGTCTGCGCGAATGGAACATTGCCGATCGCGAGATCGTAGCCGTCATGCTCGAGGAACGTGTCCCCGAACGACTCGTTGCGAATCTCAGCGCCTGGGTGCAGCATCTGTGCGACACCGGCGGTCGTGGGGTCGAGCTCCACACCAGTTACTTTGTGCTCAGGGCCGGCGGCCGCGATGAAATTCCCTGTTCCACAGCCCGGCTCCAGCACCCGCGCATCGGATGGGACGCCCAGCCGTGTAGCTGCGGTCCACATCGCGGTGACGTAGTCCGGGTGGGTGTAGTGCGCGTTCAGCACCGTGCGCCGCGCTGCACTCCACTCCGCCTCGCCCCACAGCTCCTGCAGCGCGTCCCGGTCGGCTGCGTACTTGGAGGACTTCGGATCGAACAGTTCAGGTGTCGCCCCCCCAACCCGGGAAACGACGGAGTTCCTCGAGTTCTACGGGGTCGGGTTGCCTGCCTTCTCGAAGAAGTCGCTGGAGAGTGCGGACCGCAGACACTCCGCCGCCCACACGGGAGACTGCTCCGGCTCTGACTCCAGGAACTGACACACGTTGAACAAGATCCACGCCTGCGCGAGCGTCACCATCTGCGTATGCTCGTGCCGCTGTGCTGTCTCGGTCGACCAACGCAGCAGGCTCTCCTGCAACTCCGGGAGCAACCACAGTGCTTCGTCCAGCGACTCCGCGAACACCAGGTTGTCCGCCTCCAGAAGATGCTCGATGTCCTCCGGATCCTGCCATTCCTGCAGATCCGCGATCTGGTCGTGCCGGTGCGCCTCTGTCACTTCCCGGTACTCCGGGACTTCCTTCGCGCTCAGGAACTTCGTCCCCTCGGAGAACAGGAGCCGCATCACGCGTGCCGCGTTCGGGCGCTTCGTGAGATCTTCCACGCCCACCGCCAACTGATCCAGCCACGTCAGCGACGCTTCGTACGTCTCCCGCTGTGCCAGCTCCCGCATCACTGACAGGTCGTTGTTGGCCTGCCCAACCTGCGTCAAATAGTCCGTCGTCTCCGGCCACGACTCCCGTAGTCGCGCGAGCATCTCCTGATCCTGCATGTGCTGTTCCTTCCGTCCCGACTGCCTCAAACTCGCCCCACAGATCAAATGCCATCTGCGTATCCGGGACCTGTTGCTTCCTACGTACCATTCTGGTCGCCACCTCCGACTCTTCGCAGACCAATGCCCCACGAACAGCCCCACCGCGCACCCTGGCGACACAAAAGGTGAGGCACACCAGCTGGTGTGCCCCACCTCGATATGGGCCCGGGTGTAGTGGCTACATGCTCGGCCCCGCAACCGGATTCGAGAAGACCTCGTGCCGCACCTGGGACACCGTGTCCCAGGGGGAGTGCTGCGGTGCAGGTTCTGCCGGGGTGATGTGCTGTGCGGTATCGGTCTGCTGGGAGCGTGCGGGGCGGCTGATGGCAACCTCACGCAGGCGCGGGTTCACCGAAACCGCGTCGACGTACACCTCGATAGACTTGTACTCGTTCCCGTCGACTTCGCGGGTGCGGTGTTCGGTTCGCCCCCAGATCAGGAGCGGGTCACCGTTCTGGGTGGCTTCATTCACCCAGTCAGCGTCTGCACCATAGAACCTGGCTTGGTACCAGACCACATCACCGTCCTCATACTCACCTGTGGTCTCGTTCTTCACCCGCTTCTGGTGCACCACCGGAACGTAGAACGCCTGCTTCATGTCTGCGGTCGCTTCGAAGTAGCGGCCCTTGCTCTTCTCGCCAATATTGGCCTTGATCAGTTCCAAAGGATGGTCCTTCCGTTCGGTGTGGCAGGTGACGCAGGGAGATCTCCGTCACAGACAGACAGCGCTATGCGCGCAGAGCGCTACAAGAAGTCACGCAGATTGGGACGCCCGGGGGAACGCCCTTCAGCATCGTCAAGCACGCGTGCTTGAACGACAGCGAGCGCTTGCTCGTTTGCGAGCCGGCGAGGAAGCTTCCTCCAGGACCGGGTTGAGTCGAGCACCTGGTGCAGCTGGGTGTGGCAGGGCCGGCACATCGGCCACAGGTCTTCATGCGTTTCGTTACCGAGGCGCTCGTAGGATCTGTGGTGGAGATCTCCACGGTTCAACCCCCACACGGTCCCGCATCCGCCACGACAGCGGATTTCCGGCTGCCCTGAGCGGTGCTGTTCTTCAAACGCCCACCTTTCGCGGCGCGCAAACCACTTCGGGGACGCCATGTATCTGGCGTAGAACTCCCGATGCTTCGTGCGACCGTTTGACCTGATCGCCCCGGGCCGGAGCTCACGCATCACTCAGCCTGGCGTGCTCTGCGAGTTTCGCGGCAAATGGGGATGCTTCGCGCATGAGTTTCGCCATCTCAGCTTGGTCTTTTCGGCACCGCTCATATGCGGGGTTCTGGTCAAAGGGAGTCAGCTTCGCGATTACCGGCTTCAGATTTCGGTAGAACAAGAGACCGTATCCGCCCATCATTTCGCGAATCTCGCTGGCCTCCAGGACCGCTCGTTTCTCCTCGCTGACTTGAATCGAGGCAGGCCCACCTCCCCAGGAGTGCGATTCCCGGCGCACCCAAAGCTCACCGATGAGGCCAGAGAGCTTTCGGAGTTCCTCTTCGTCGCTCCCGCCGGGCAACACGATCTTTGCGACTGCTGCGTCCCACATCGTTTTCGCGTTTTCTTGCCCCCATTGAGCAAGTTGCTCCTTGGACTGAAATACGCCGACGACAACTCGGCCGCGGCCTCCACCCGCGGTGATGATTTCGTAGAGTCCCTGGTACTCAAAGTTCCCGAGTTCGTCGAGGATGTAGCTCACGGGGGGATCCACGCGGTTCCCGGGCGAGGCATCTGCGATGCCTTTGGTCACGTAGTCGAGTTCCGCGAATAGGCCGTCGATGATGCGCGTGTATCCGCCGGCACTTTGCTTGTCGCCCACCATGTAGATGGTCTGTTTCTGGAGCACGAAGGAAACGGGGTCGAACTGTTCGCCTGGTGCGGGTTTCATCCAGGCACGTGCAGCTCGCGATTCAAGAAACGCGAGCACTGTGGGGAGGACACCCCACTGTGTTGCGCGCTGCTCGGGCGGCATGTTGATGACCGTCTCGAGGTGTCTTGCGTGCTCTGCGAGCCCCTCTGGGTGGTTTCGGATTGCCTGGACAGCGTCGAAAGCGCGCTGCGGCGACGATACCCAGTCCCAGATCGTGTCAACATCTGCTCCTGCGCACGCTGCAGCGTGAAAGAGATGGGCTGCGAGCTGTTGCCCTAGGGTGTCCCAGTGCCCACCGTTTGAGGTGGACCCGGAGAACGAATCGGAGGGGATCAGCGCCCGGATTCGGCGTACAAGAGTTCGCTCGTCCACGCATCCCTCAACGGGGTCCCAACGAAGAACGCGCCCAAAGTTATCGCCGCCATCGATGCCGGGAGCGAAGATCCAGCATTTGGATCCGAGCCGTTCGCGTGCGAGGAGCGTCAACGCGGCGTTGTCGAGTTTTGAGGACGTGGTGATCAGTGCGCCTGGAGCGGACATGATCCAATTCAGGATCAGAAACCAGCCCTTGCCAGAGCGTGACGGTCCGATGATGATCGTGGGGTCTTCCATGCGCAGCCAGAGGTCGATTCCCCAGAACTCTCCCACCCGGTACCCGCAATCAGTCGGCCGGAGATCTCGTGGGGAGATCGTCGGTCGTAGTAGCGGACCGCGCACGGACACGAGTTGTTTGGTGCTGAGTTCACGGTTGACGTCTTTGAGGGGGGCGAGGCCCGGCTTTCGCTGCGGATCTTTCTTCTGCCGATGCCTCACCGTGAAAAACAACACGATGCACACGGCCCCGCCACCCATCACGAGGAAGATCAGCAGCCAGTGCACCACACCTGGGACATCGGCCCGACTGATCGTGGTGGGGTCGGCCTGCACCCACAGGGCGAGGAGCTGGGGGAGGGTGAGCTTGTCGTCCCCGGCGAACGTGGAGGGGTTTGTGAGTGCGAGCACCGCGATTTGCGGGAGCATCAGCACCGCGGTGAATACGAAAATCACTAGTGCGACTGCTGCCTGCCAAGGGAGCGTAGACCATTTCCAAGTGGGGTGCATTATGCCGCCACCCCAAGGCCCGGGACCGACCGTGCCACAGCCTCGTAGGTGAGCGAGTTCATCCTCGCTACGAACGAGAACTCATCGATAACCGGTTTTGCCTTCCGGCCAAGGTTTGCCACTGCATACTCGGACAGGTCGTTCACGATCGGGGAGCCCAGACGGAGAAACTCTCCCAACTCTTCAATCTGCCAGGTGCGCTCCAGGAACCGCCCTGCCGCTTTCACTGCCCGAAGAGTGGGGGAGGGGACACGCAACGGCATTTCCTTACTGATCCGGCCAGTCTGCTCGGACCAGCTCAGACACATCTCCACCCGCCGTGCCGCGGAGAAGTTGCCACCCATGCGCGGTTCAGTCAGGCGTACACGCACAAGATCGGTCACTTCCGTCCAGAGCGTCCACAGCTCAAACAGTGTGGGGTCTTCTGGACCTGGGGTCGTCTCTAACCCCTGTCGGAATTCCCGGTACAGCTCATTTACTCCATTCATACGGTGATCGCCGCCTTCTTGCGCTCGCGCATTTGCTTGTCAGTGTCAAAGAGATTTTTCTCCCACCCCGTGGATGTCGGATTGCCATCGACCACGTAGGAGCCGGCCTTGATTTTTGCGAGGAACTGTCCCCGCGAGAGCGTGCCAATCGCTGCTGCTTCCGCCCTCGTGAACATCTGCCGCTCGATCGCGTCCTTCAGGGTCTCGGATCCCTGCCAGAACGAGATCCGGTTCGCGTAGCCGCGAAGCAACGACTTCGCGAGCTCACGCTCCTTGGTTCCTTCTGCGCCCACCGCGTCAAAGTCGCCACCCTCATGAACGATGAGGACCATCCCGACGCCGTACTCGCCTGAGAGCTTCAGCTGCTTTAACTGCGCCTCCAGCGCGGGGATCGTGCGCATATCTGCCCACCCTTCTTCCCGGATGAGGAAATACTGCCGACCAGCGTCCTTGTTTGAGATCGTGTTGAACACCCAAGCGTTTGTCACCGCCTGGGTGACCGCCAGTGCTTGGTCTCCGCGCTGCCCAATCGCGAACGTGTCGATCACTGTGTAGGGGGAGCTGGGATCGAGGGTGATCGAGGAATCAGTATCGAACATGCCGCCGAGATCTCCGTGCACCAGCCGGCGCAATCCATCTCTCAGATCGTTCGCGTCGCCCTGCACAAAGTAGCCGTCCTGCGCCTGAAGGAGCGCGGGAGACGCAATCTTTTCCCACACCGCACGCAACGTCGGATTGTTCCCCGATTCGGACACCACCTCTTCAAGCGCCCATTCGAGGATCGTCATCTCTCGTGCGATCAAGGGCCGCTCACCTGGGGTGAGCAAACTCGCGATCTGTTGGAGAACAGTCACCCGGGCCGCACGGACTCGTGCATGATAGCTCCCCTCCGACTCGTCGTTTCGTCGCTCTGGAGCGACGAGCGGGTTCAACCGGATCTCACTGCCAAAGACCCCCATCTTGAACACGCTTCCGCCGATGGCTTCCGCAACGGCCCCATGCTCGCCCTTCGAATCGGACGTGTTAATCGCGAGACGACCAAACTCCACAAGGAGCGTGACGAGCCGTTTGATCACAAACGATTTGCCCTGCCGGAGCGACCCTTGGATCAGAATGTTCGGGGAGGACACCAAGCCTCGCCGGTAGAGCTCCCACGGGTCAAACGTGAACGGGCGCCCACTGTTCTTATCGATCCCGATGATCGGGCCCGCGACGTCATGAATGTCCGCGGCCGCGAACGTGTTCGCGGCCGCCAACTGGTGACCAGTTGCCCGATGCCATGGACGGCGGATGGGGATCGTCCAAAACCCACCCTGGAACTGCATGGGGCTCTGCACGGGCAGCTTTTCAACAACCTCTTTCAGATCAGTTTCTTCGTCTCGCAGAGCGCTGGCGTACGCCTTGTTCAGCGCCTTGCGTTCTTTGCGAGTGAGGCCCGCCGCCTCGAGAGTGAGGAGTCTTTTTGCCACGTCAACCAGTCCCTACTTCATTCCCAGGCCACACGGGTACGCCACGTTGATCAGGGCCTCCGCCTGCTGCCATGGCATCGAGCGCGGCTCAAGACCCGTCGCGGAACACGCATTGCGAATCGATGCAGCTTCCTGCTCCAACACCTCGGGTGCTGTCGCTGTGACGGTCAAGAACGCGGAGAAACGGAGTTCTCCCTGCCCCGCCACAAGGTCTGCCTCCTGCTGCTCCAGCGCACGCCAATCGGCATCATCGGCTGCGGTGGTGGGCTTGCCCGTTTTCGCCCGCATGCCCGCGTTTGTGATCCACGTGCGCTTCTGCTCTTCGATTTTCTTCATGGCCTGACCGATCTGGACCGGCTGTCCCACGAGCATGAACGTTTGCCGCACGGGCTTCCCAGACTGCTGCTTTGCGAAAATCAGTCGCGACATGAACCCGGGGAACGTCTCATACCGTGGCCATTCCTGAATCCAGTAGGTGCGGTGCCACCCAGAATCCGTCTCAACGAGGGTGCGGTGCTCATTGATGAGCATCGGCGCGGCAGACTGCGGATCTACACCTTCCCAGACCGTCCCGATTCGCGTGTCGACGCCCTGCTGGGACGCCGGATCAATGAGGGAACGACCCCATGCTCCCCACTCGCGCGCGTTCATCCACACATTCCGGGTGAACCCGGCGTTGTAGAGCGCGTCGCTCGTGGTCGAGATCTCCAGCTCAGCAAGTTTCGACATGCCGGCCTTCTCGCTCTTCTCACCCTTGACCAGCGCCTTCGCCTCACCAGAGAGCTTGAACGTGATGGTGAGGAGTGAGATGTGCTGCGTGACCGCCTGATCGGCGAGATCCAACGCTTCACGGTAGGACTTCGCGACACCACCCACGAGACCCATCGAGCGCTCTTCGAAGTAGCGGCGCTCGGCGGCCACAGTTCCGGGCCGCGTCTGCTCGAGCAATGTGACTCGGGTGATGTGTTCTTTCTGCGTGAATGACCCCAACACTTTGGACCATTCGAAGATGAGTGCCTCCCGGTCTGTCTCAGACAGCGTCGACGGCGAATCGACCTGCGGCATGCCGAGCCCATTCGTGGCCACCAGGCAGCACACGGTTGCTGTGGCAAGCTTCGCGTCCCAAATCACGACCACGCTATCATCTGTCTCGTACAGATGAATCCGACCCTCTCGCCCGGGGAGATCCATCGAGGATGTCGGGGTGATCTTTTTCTTCTCGGGACGTGCTCGGTATGTCGTAGCTCCCGTGCTCTTTCTCACCATTCCCCCTACTTCTCTCATCAGGTGTGTAACTACTGACTGCCCGTGCCGTCGCAAAAGCCCCACCGCAGCGAGTGGCGCTGCAATCGGGAGGGAACTGAAGAGACCGATGAACCCTTCACCCATCACCGCGATCGCCCCGATACCCACGGCGAGACTGACCGCCACGAACCCCGGACCGTCGATCCCGTTCACCACCCCCTGGGAGGGCAACCGGGCGAACTTCACGGTGCTGCTCATGGCTTCGGCTCCCTAGGTGGTCGAGGGTCGGATGGGCCGGTCAGAGTCGGTGACGCTGGCGGCCTCTCCCGCGGCGGGTTCGCTGGGCTCGGAGCGTTTCCTCCTCGCGGACCTGGTTCCGGTGAGGGCGTCGGAGACGGACTACTCGGCGGGGTGGCTCCCGGCGAGGGATCGGTGGAGCGAGGCTCTGGAACGCTGGGTTGTCCGCCAAACCTGCCGTCTGCCGCCGGGCCCTGCCCGGGACGTTCTGGCTGAGTGGGCGGGGAGCCTCCGGCTCCGGGTTTGGTCCCTGGCGTGCTGGGCGCCCCAGAGCTCCCTGACACCGCAGGAGAACTGGCCGGTTGTGGCTGTCCACCGCCGGAACGACCGCCGCCGCCTCCGTTTGGGATTCTGCGCCCTGCACTTGAGACCACGCGCTGCGTCTTCTGCACGGCACTACTGCCTGCACGCTGCCCTACTTCATCGCCGCCAGCGCCTCCTCCCATGAACTGGAAGAAGCTGTAGGCCAGGATCGGCATGAACGCGGTGATGAACAATCCGATAGCGAGGGTGAGCCCTTCACCGGACAGGATTGAGTCCACGCTGCCCAGTCCTGCCATAACAAGGATCAGCGTTCCCAAGATCAAGGGCTTGGCAAGGGCCATCGCGGTGACTGCGCTCATCCAACGCTTCACCCACTCATCCCCGTTCCCCTTCCCCGGGAGAAGAACGAAAGCCAGTGGTGCGAAGGTGATGAGGATCATGAGGACAAAGTCTCGGAACGCCATTGCAAAGGTGATGAAAAAGAGTCCGATGAACATGATCACCAGCACCATCATCATCTGCATCACCGGTGCTGCTCCGACAGCTGCGCCGATCGTATGGGCCCCCCAGTTCGCCTGACCGGCAAAGAGTGTCTCGAACATGCCCGCGAATCCGCCCTCGCCGGTGAGCCGCGCGAGAATCCCGGCACTGAACTCATCAATGATCTGGAGCCCCTGACCCACGATGAAGTAAGAGAAATAGAACGCGGGTAACGCGGCGATTGATGCGAGAGCGGTCCGCTTGATGAGATCAGGTCGCTGCATGACAGCGCCGGCAGCGATGCCCACGATGAACGTGATGAACATGACAAAGATCGCCATGCCCAACCAGACGCCGGCCTCACTTTGTGCGGTGTTCCAAAGCTCATTTCCCGGACGGAAGCCCTGTCCTCCCAACGACAGCTCTGCGAGCCAGTTGATCGCGGAGACAGTCCAGTTGGCTGTGTCTTCCATCGAGGCACACAGAAAGTCCGTGAGACCACACTCAAAGTTGACGAGGGGATCTTCCGCCCGGGCGATCACTTAGGCAATCCCCAGGTCAAAGCCCACGAGGAACTGCCAGATTCCTGACGCGCTGCCCAGCGCAGCGACACCGAGCGCAAGCCACATCACCGACTTCGATGCTCCCTGCTGAAGATTCTGGTTCCCGAACCCTTTGAACGCGAGCGTGACCGCAACTGCGATCAAAGCGAGGAACGTGATGAGGAGCCCGAGCCCCAAGAACCAGGAAACGACCTGGATGATCGCTGACGACCCTGGTGCGGAAAAGTCCGGTTCAATATCCGGCATGGTCTGTGTCCTTTCGAAGACTGACGTTGTGTCATCTCCTAGAAGACCGGTGAAGCGCAGCCCAAGCACACAAAAGTGGGGCCGACCCTCACGGGCCGGCCCCACACCATCGAGTCCTACTTACGGGTTCCCGATGAAGGGATACGGGTTGATATCCGGATAGAAATTTCGGGCTGTGGAGGAGAGCGTGAAGTGAGTGTGAGGGGCACTTGTGCACCCGCTCATCCCGGACCTGGCGACAGTCTGCCCGGCCCGCACGACCGCCCCAGGAATGATCCCGAGGGCAGCTGGTGAACCAGCCTCGACATGGTTATGCGAGCTGTACATCGTCATACCCTCGAACCTGTGCTCGATGATGACCGTGGAATTCTCCCCGCGCCACCACGACGGATTCACCATGCACACGCCTGGGACGCCGCCACCGTCACCACCAGCAGTCATCACGACCCCGTCATAGGGGGAATAGAGGGCCCCACCAGTTTCGGACACCAGGTCGATACTGAAACCATCGTGGAATCCCTGCGAGACTCCACGCATATGTGAAGGCCACGCCCACCCATTCGCGCCGAGCGGGCCGTCATCATCTGACGGAGGACCAACTTCTGGCCCTGTCAGCTCGCCTTCCCCTTCAAGCGTCGCACCGAGCGCAGCAATACCGGCACCACCAAAGATGGCAATACCGAACGCGCCAAACCCTGCGACGCCTGCAAGCTGAAGGAAGCGCCGTCTCGTCGCCCCCGTAGCGAGCAGCTTCGCGGCTACTGGTGCGGCCATACCGTGGGGAAAGACGCGTCAAGAGTGAATGCCACCCCGCACAATCCGCCCGCGTCCGGCGCATCGCACCAGATACCGAAGTGTGCAGGACGCAGCGTTGTCGGGTCAGCCGTCCCCACACGGGAGTTGTCGACGTCCGAGAGCACCCACCACTGGGACACGCTTGCTCCAGGAGTGTCAGGCTCCATGTCTGTTCCCTTCGGGAACCGAGGGGCCAGTGACGGGTCGATCTGGGAGATTTCTTCCTCGCTCAAGACCTTCTGGGGGTGCGCCTTCCAGAAGTGCTCGGGCAGCAGCGCGAAATTCTCGTAGGTCGCCCCGTTTGCAAGCGTCCACCAAGTGAACCTCTCCGGGTTGTCATTGGTCGCCCACGCATCCACCTGCGACTGCATCACCACTTCAGGCGGGTACGTGTAGTATTGCGTCTCCTCAAACGGGCGCGCGTCCACCAAGGTATGGATCTCACCGTTGGGGCCTACGTACTTCTCAGAAGGATGGGTCATGCGCGCGATCGCAGCCTCCAGGAACTCCTCCCGGGAGAGCTTCGAGAAGTCAGCAGTAAATGCCACTGCCGCAGCGCCAGCAGCGGCTTCCCGCGGATCGGTAGTGACCGGCATGACCGCCATCCCGTGCTCATCGACCTCAAACTCGAACCCGTCATGCGTGACGGTCGTCTCGCCTGCGTCCCCGTCTTTTTTCGCGACGCTGGGATCCTCTCCCTGAGCTTTCTCCTCAGCCACGGGCGGTTTGCCAGATGCCCCACTGGACACTCCGGCGCGGGTCCAACCGACAACTGCCGCGGCCACCAGGAGCACCGCCACGACGATCATCACGATCGTCATGTTCCGACGTCCCCTCGGAAGTGAACCCCACCACTGTTTGATCATGCGTTTTGCTCCATCTCTTCCTGCTCCCAGTCCTGCATAGACGATGAAAGATATTCCTCCGTTGACACCTGCCACACTGCGGAGCTGCTGTTGGCCGGATCGGCCCACGCCTGCAGCACCGTTGGGTTGTGCTCTCCTGTCCGGCACCCAGTAGTCCCGGCCCATGAACGCATCCTTTGCAGGAAGAGCTGGAACTGGTAGTGAAAATCGTTCGCGGCACCAGGGTTCGCCGCGGGTGTGAACTGCTGTTGGTTCCGGTACTGAAACAACGCCAGCAACTCCTGAACCATAGCCTCATGTCTGAACCAGCACGGCGGAATTTCCGAATCCCGAAGGCCATACCGTCGCACGAGCTCAGGAACCCACTCGAAGAGCACCCCCAGAGTTTCTGCGCGCTCCTGCGCATCCAGTCGCCACCAATTCACCGGCGGCTCATACGCTGAGGCGGCCTCCGGTATGGGGGTCTTTATCTCAGGCGGCTGAGGGTCCGAGGGCCGCTCACCACGCTCACGCACCACGGCGCACCCACCCCAGTACGCGATCCCACACCGAGGGCAGCATTGTCACCTCAGCCTCACCCAAGGCGTGGATGCGCCGCACGATGCCGTGGCGACGCCGGCGTACTGACGGCTCCCGCCCGTACACTCCGAGAAGTAAACACCGCACCGCCGCATCTTCTGACAATACGATCTGCGTCCGTGTACTCCGCACGCTGAGTGCCCACACGAGAAGTGCGACTCCCACGATCGCCGCGCCTACGCCGGCCGCAGCGGCAAGCTGCTGGAACTGCGCCGTAGCCTCAGCAAACCCGAAGAGCAATGCTCCTGCGCACAGCCACGCAGCGCTGCGGGCAACCGCCCACCGCGCGCGCTCCAGGTGCTCAACGGTGACGGCCTCATCGGCGCAGGCCACACGAAAAGTGCCGAGCTGCCCGAGCGAGAGCGCGAGTCGCTCACGATTCAGACGCTCCTGCGAACATGCCACCTTATCCCGCGGTTCAACGGGTCGAGTGCGCCCCTTTGGTGGGTTTGGCCAGGTGAGTGTTGTCGCTCCCATCACCCCCGTACCTTCCGCACCAGAAGCTCCCACAATTTCGGGAGCTTCTCAACGGTCGCCCCGGCGACTTGTTCGAGCTCACCCCAGACCAGCTTCCGCGCCCTTGCCCGCAGGTCACTGTCCGCGAGATCCGTGTCGGTCGCCCAAAGCAGCGCCTTCACAATCGAACGGTCACTCGCGGTGACGGTCGCTTGGAGCTGCGATCGCGACTGGAAGAACCCCATCGCCGCGAAGAGCGCGCCGCACCCCGCGAACAACCACACCACCTGCGGAAGGCCCGAAAAAGCGCCAATCGTCCCCAAGAGCATGCCCAGACCACCGAGCAAGAAGTACGGTTGCACCGGTGAGAGCAGTTCGATCTTCAGTAGTTCGTTCGTGTGCTCCAGACGGCACCCGTCGATCTTGCGTAGACGTGCGTGCAGGAGCGCGAGCTCGCGTCGCGCAACAGCGTGCTCCAGAATTGCGCGCTCCGCCTCGGCGACGGTCTCAGCTTGCAGCTCTTCGTACGCGAGTCGCGCGAGCCGGCGAGTGCGCACCCCGTGCACGCGGGAACTCAGCAGGTGATGACTGGTCATGCCTTACGAACAGGCAGAGCGCGCAGTGATCGCTTCGCGAGGAGCGCACTGGGGTGCGCCTGGTTCGGACCGGCACGGAGGCCGGCGCTTTCCTTGTTCGGGGCTACGCCCCGTTTTCTTGCCGTGAAGCCTTCGGCAGCGTACGAACGTTCCGTGTTCCACCTACTCACCCACAGAACCGCTTCGCGCCCCTGCTTGCCGCTGCGTGCTCGCGTGTCCTTCGGCCACGCGGGCCCACCGCTGTGAGTAGGTTCCACACTCCACGTTCTGCAGGCACATTCGTGCCTTCACGGCAAGAAAACGTGAGGGAGGGATACGAGAGAGGGAGAACCAAGATGTTGGAGCACATTGACCCGGTATCGGGTGGTCTGATCGCAGGAGTGCTGTGGATCGTCGTTGGGTACAAGTACTGGGTCGTCCCGGCCCTCCGGAAGGGGAAGCAGAAGTGAGTGCCACGCAACTTGCGTTCGATTTCGACGCGATGTTCCTCATGGACATGCTCGCGGATCTCCCCGCGTGGGACGGGGCACCGCTCGGGTACCACGAGGAGTACCGGTCGCCCGCTGAACTCGACGCGGCGTGGGATCGCTACCGCCTAGTTCACGGCAACCATGGTTGTGTTCCACAAAGCCACATGTGGTCGCGCCCCTACTGCAACGCGTCGACGCTTGCGGCCGGAGAACACGCGCTCGATCTGTTCAGTGCCGAAGCACACTGCCCCGATGAACGCGAGGTCGGGCACTCCCACAATCCGGGCGACCTGCCTGGAAACACTCGATACCAGGCGATCTGTGCTCCGTGCGGGTGGCGACTGCTCAGCGATGACGAATCAGCGGTGATCGAAGCGTGGCATGACCACGCTTTCCCGGGGTGGCGAGAACTGCCCACCATTCCGTCAAAGGTCACCGGAATCCCCGGGCGCGGGAAGAGCAAACTGCAGGGCTGGATTGAGGAACACTACCCGGACCAGTGGCAGATGCCGGGTCACCCGATCATTACTGCCCGAGGCGGGGTCGGCACCCGCCATGTCCCGGGACGTTCACCGTGGGGTGGATACGACCTCTCCGACTCCGCACTCTGACACTTCTGAGTGTGGGGCGGAATCCATCCGCCCCACACTCACACTCTCGAAACGCCCTCCCTGCCCATACGCAATTTCATTGACGGGAACTTCAACGTCCGAAGTGTCCCGTAGGTTGATTCATAGACGGAAGGTACTGATACACAATGACCAGTTCAACACCCGCCAGGACGATGCGGAGCCTTGGAGCTGCCGCCCTCGCCATCGGCCTCACCCTCGGCCTCGCACTCCCCGCGAACGCGACCGCAGAGCCCCCGGCCGTGCCGGTCGAGACCACGCGCGAGCAACCCCAAGAGCAGGCCCCGCCAGCCCCAGCCCCAGAAGTGGAAACCCCTGCCCTCCCAGCAACGCCTGACGTCGACCAGGCCGAACCGGCCCCAGCCCCTGAGCCTGCACCCAGTGCAGAGTCGGGCATCTCCCTCGAGGAGCGCGCTTCACACCTCGAACCACTCATCGTCAACGAGCCACCCCTGGACGCACTCCGCGACCCGGCAACAGCTCCAGGCACCCAGGCGGACCCGAACGCGGTGACAAACGCTGCACCTCGCAGCAACACGGCAGCGACGGTCACCGCGACCGGGGGTACGAAGAGGTTCCTGGACGTCCCCAAGGGGCATAAGTTCTACAAGCCCATCATGTGGATGTACCAGACCGGACTTACCACCGGTGTGAAGAACGCGAGGGGGGTGAGCTTCCTTCCGTCCTCACAGCTCACCCGCGAAGCAGAAGCAGCGTTCCTGTACCGGGAAGCTGGCAACCCGTCATTCAAGATGCCTAAACAGCGCTTCAAAGACGTGGGGCCGTCACATAAGTTCTACAAGCCGATCATGTGGATGAAGGCCGGGGGCCTCACTACCGGGATCAAAACGAAGCAGGGCCTCAAATTTGAGCCTTCCTGGAAGCTCTCCCGAGAAGCGATGGCTGCGTTTCTCCACCGCGTCGCAGGCAAGCCTGGTTTCACCGCGAAAAATGGGTTCCCTGACGTGAAGCGCGGCGACAAGTTCTACCGGCAGATCATGTGGATGCAGTCCGCTGGACTGACCACAGGCATCAAGACCGACACCGGGATCATCTACGACCCCAAACGGACGGTCACCCGGGAAGCGATGGCCGCGTTCATGTACCGGAACGCCGGTAGTCCCGAGTTCATCGATTCCGGCACGGTGAAGCTCGCCGGGACGATCATGGTCGGGGAAACTGTCACCGCAAGCGCCTCCGGGTGGACCCCCTCCTCGATCGCCTACAGCACCCAGTGGATGAAGAACGGAAAGGCAATCCCCGGGGCGACAGAAGCTAAGTACACGCTCACCCCAGAGGATGAAGGGGCCAAGCTACAGGTCAAGATCTCCGGTAGCCTCCCCAACACGAAATCGGTCACGATGACCACCACCCCGATCATTGTGAAGGGGCTCGAAGTCATCCCGGGAACGGTGAAGATCACGGGGACCCCAGAGGCCACGAAAACAATCACCGCAACCGCGAGCGGGTGGGTGCCAGCGGCGGCCGTCATCAGCTACCAGTGGCACCGCGCCGGAACCCCCATCAACGGGGCGACGGGAGCAAGCTACACCCTCACTACCGCGGACATCGGCCAGAAGGTCACTGTGCGCCTCTCCGGTACTCTCGCCGGCTACAAGACCGCGTCACTGACCTCAAACCCTGTAACCGTGAAGCCAAAGCAGATCACCGTTGCTGAAGCCACAGAGACCGTGCGACAGACGATCTTCTCCGAAGTGAACCGAATCCGCACCGGCTACGGCCTGAACGCCCTCGAATGGGCACCACAGTACGCACGAGGGGCAAACGACGATTCGAAGCGTCAGCTCGACGCCTACCTGAAGACTGGCGACCTCGCAGGTCATGTGCCAAGAATCACATACTGGCAAAACTACGGTTTTGATGACCCTTCAGAAATCCCCTATGACGTGCTCGCTGGGGATTACGGGAACACTCCGGAACGTATCGGAAAGGACATGGTGGCGGGTTGGATGCTTTCTCCCGGCCATTGTTGGTGGGTGCTCAGAGAATCGTCGACACACATGTATCCCGGGGTAGCGCTCACCAGAGACTCGAACTTCAATGCAGGCGGAGGCGGTGGGATGGGAGCATCGATGCTCGCTTTCCGTCTTGACTACACCTGGGATGAGGACCCCAACTACAACGATCAGGATCCTTCGTGGGTTGCGAATCAGGTTTGCCGGTAGAAGGCATTCACTAATGCGGAAGGGCTGTGGCCCCCGGGGAAACATCCCCGGGGGCCACAGCCCTTCCTAGCTGGTTTTGGTGTTACAGCGTCGCGAGCTCCTCCTCAGTCGCGGCTTCCAGAGCAACGTTCTTGCGCTTGCGGTAGACCGAGATCGCGTACACGATCCCGCCACCGCCCAGCAGCACTCCAGCACCGATGAGCAGCGCGAGCATCCCATCACCACCGGTGATCGCGAGGCCCGGCGTCGTGGGCGGAACGACGGGCTTAGGCGTGACCTCGAACTTCTCCGAAGCCTCCCCACACTTGCCCTCGTGAAGGACGTAATCCTTCTCATCAACGCGCATCGTGAGGGTCTCGACGTACCCGCCCATACCGATGTGCTCTTCTGTGGTCTTCACCGACTTGGAACGGTACGTGCCGGCCTTTGAGACCGGGAGGCCGTCCTGATCAGCGAATGCCTTCAGCTCGGTCTCCGGCGTGCAGGTGAGCTCACCGTTCGCGGCGTACTCGTACGCCTTCCAGGTCAGGAAGAACTCGGCGTCGCCGTCCTTCGGGAACTTCCCGTCGACGATCGCGTCATCCCACATGTCCTCACCAACGGTGCGGGTCCCTGCAGACTCCGTACGGACCGTTGGCGTGGTGACGGTGGTGGTCTCGTTCGGGAGACCGCACACGCCGGTGCTGAGCACGCGCTCAGTTTCGCCCTCGATCTGCACGAGCTCTTCCACCCACCAGATCGTGTCCCCGTACTCGGGCAGGACCCGCATCTCAGGCGAGGTGACGCTACGGGTCAAGACACCATCAACGTCTTCACCCTCTGCCGGGACAGCGACAGGCGTGGTTTCGAAGAGCAGGTTGTCGGTGGTGCAGACCGACTGTTCGGTGCCGGTGAGGGACGCATCGCCGCGGTACGCCTTGAAGCGGGCCTCGTGGCTCACGCCCTCGCGCTGCGAGATCGGGCCGGTGATCGTTGCGGTGTCCTGCATCGTCTCACCCACGACCACGAATCCGCTTGAGTCGGTGACGGTATCGGGGACCGAGATCAGAGTGGTCTCGTTCTCCAGCCCGCACTCACCTGTGTGGAACACGGTGCGGTTCTCCCCTTCGATGAGCGTCACGGTCTCAACCCACCAGACCGGGCCCTCCCATGCCGCTTCTGCAACGACTGCGGGGGATTGCCACTCGCCTGGACCGGGAACGGCGATCGCTTCGGTCTGGAACAGCTGGTTATCGACGGTGCACGCAGGAACGCGAACCATTTCCTCGCCGGGAAGGACCGTCTCGGCCTGGTTCTCGACCTCGGTGAATGCTGGACGGTATCCGGTGAACGTCGACTCCCACTGGGCGCCTGCGGCGCTTGAGAAGTCACCCGAGGCGATCAGGGTGTCCACGATGTGGTCACCTGCGACAGCGGACTCGATGGCCTTCGTCTCGAACTCGGGGAGTGCGACACGGGTCGTCTCGTTGTCTAGCCCGCACTCACCGCGGTGAATCAGCTGTGCATCGCCCGTTTCAGGGACGATGTAGAGCGATTCCACCCACCACAGCTTCTGGCCGTGCTCAAGGCGCGAGGTAAAGCTCGGGGACTGGTAGTCACCGACCCCGTTCACCTGCACCATGTCCGAGCGGAAGACGCGGTTCGTCGCATCACACACCGGTGCCACCGTTTCGGCACCTTCTGCAGCAGCAACCGTCTCGTCCGGTGCGGTGAACGCGTCAAAGCGGAGCTGGTAGTTCACTCCCGCGACCAGGCTGCCAGAGACTGTGGCGACGTCGTACACTTCGTCACCGATTTTTGCCTCGGGAAGCGCCTGGGTAATGACTGCGGGCTGGCCCACCTTCGTGGTCTCATTCGCTACGCCGCACTTACCCTGGTGAACCACATTGCCATTTGACGTCACCCGCTCCACCCAATGGATGGTGCCTGCGCTCTTGACTGGCGTCGGGGTCGACTTGAACTCTCCGAGACCGGGGACAGCGATGCCGCCCTCCTTGTAAACCGGCTGCGCGACGCACTGCTGCGCTGCGCTCATGGCGGACAGTTCCTCTTCGGTCCAGGTCACCGGATCCTGTCGGGTCTCCATCACGGGGTCGCGGCCCGTGAGAACCACCGGCTTGCCAGCCTCGTCAACCACAGGTTCGCCGTCTTCGCCCAGCTCCTGCACCGGGTAGGCGGTGCCATCAGCTGCGACACCGGAGGTCGCAACGCCATTGGCGTCGACCGTGGGGATCTTCGCACCGGACTCATCGAGCAGCGCTACGCCCTCAGCGTTTGCCCACCATGTCGTCCACCGCAGCTCGCCCGTCGCGGGATCCTCAGCCTGCGCATCGTATGCCGCACCCAGGACAGGATCCCAGTTCGCGTCGACCTTGGTCGCGCCAACCACTGGCTTCAGGTAGGCGGTGAAATCCGCCTGCGCGTTCTGCCACATATCAACGGTTGTGTTCGGCACCGCCGTAACGATGAGAGTATCCTGCATCGTTCCGCCGATCTCGGCGTCCGGCTGCGCAAGCGACGACGCACGTGGCTCTTCCTTTCGAGGAGCCGATGCTGTCTCCGCGGCCAGTGTCCCCTTCAAGTCCTTCACTGTGGATGCACCGGTCGCTACGGCTACGCGCTGCCCCACCTTCCCGCTCGCCGTCGCCGTGTTGTAGACGTCCAAGAATGGCTCGTAGCCCTTCGTCCCCTTCGATACCCAGGTTGCGGAAACCTCGAGTTTCTTGCCCGGAACCTTCACGTCGACGTAGCGGGCGGACGCCTCAGAAGTGGTGACCTCCAAGGTGGCGGCCCCGTTGCGCACCCAAGTGCCGTTCTTTACGGTGAGCTTGTTCACGCCCTTCGGGTACGCGACCCGGAACCGGCCGAACTTCCCGTTCGGGTCCTTCTCGATCTTGAGGCTGCCGGTGACCTTTTTCGGTGCGACGGGTGCTTTCGCGAAAACCTGGGCCTCGTTGATGAAGACCTGTGCCTGCTGGAGTGCTTCCCGACCCTTGGCAGACTTCTGGAGGTTCGGAACCTTCTCCGAGTAGTACTGCGTATCGCCACGGATCGCCCAGACCGCGAGCTGAGTCGCCACCGCGTGACCGACGTGACCTGACTGGCCGTACTTGTCGATGATGTAGTTCATCTGCCGCATACCCTCTTTGTTGGTATACGCCGAGAACATGCCTGGCCGGCCCGGCAGCGTGTTCAGCCGGCCCGCGGCCGAGTGCGCGCCGGAAGGCTCACCCATCGCGACCTCGATACAGTACGCCCGCTTCCCATCGGGCATCTTGAAGTTCGAGATCGTTCCCGCACCATCAAATGTCATCTGTTCGCCGCGAGGCAGCGCCTGAGCAGGCTTCGGTGACTCGGTCAGCACGAACCCACCGGCCAGCAGTGCGCCGGCGAGAACGGTGGTCCCGACCTTTCTGAGTCGTGTTCGCCATTTGCTCAGCGGGCGAACCGCGTCCGGCGCGGATGCGCCGGGTGATGTTGTCATCTGCATTGCGATGACTCTCCAAACTGCATCCATAGGTGATCACCTAGTGCGTGCGGCTGGGATGCTACCGCTGCACGACACATAGAAGATGCCCAGAGGCGCGCAGTGAGCCTCAACCAGAAATGTGGAGGCCCGCCCGTAGGCAGACCTCCACAAGAAAGCGAGAACGTGAATGAGTCAGAGGACTGATTGCACCAACTCCGATCGTTCTTCGAATGCGCCGTCCTCCTCCATCTTCTTCAGGAACCGTTGCCCAGTCTTTGGAGTTTTGTTTCCGAGCCACTCGCCGACGAGCTTCCCGGTTGGACGTTTCGCCATTTCGCGAACATGGGTGAGCACCATCTCGCGGACCACATCTTCATCAACGTCGATGGCGGGTTCATTTGTCGCACTGTGCTGTGCTCGCGGGCTTGTCACCTCGTGTGTTTCGACACGAGACTCTGCGAGTACCGCAGCGCGAAGCGGAACCACAGGGAGCGGAAGCGTCTCCTGAACCAGCTTCACGGGGGCCTGGCGAACAGGGGCCGGCGCTGACAGCTTCGCTGAGGCCGCATCGGCTCTCTCGCGCTGCGCCTGGAGTTTGAGTCGCTCCTTCTCGTCGGGGACAAGCATCATCACCAGGTGGGTGATCGCGAGGAGCGCCGCCGGCGGCGTTGAAGCGAGTACCGCGGCCGCCCAGGGGCTTGTGAGTGTGAGGTCTGCCGCACGCCACGCATGCGTGGCGTTTGCCACGATAGAGACACCCGACAGCAGCACAAACGTGGAGTAGGCAAGCCACCTACCGGGGACACCTCGCATCCGAAATTGGGCAGCAGCAATCATCGTCGCCACCGTCCCCACGTCCACCAGCACAGGGAACAACTCAGGCAACGGGAGGCCATTGACGCGAGCCACATCGATGAGGGTGGCGTACGAGATCGCCATCGCGGAGATTCCGACAATCGCGAGCGGGATCCCGAGGGACACCACCAGAGTCCATGTGCGTGGGGGCTTTTTCGCGCTCATGGTTAGGTCCAATCTGCGAGGTCTCGGGGGCCGGCGGCCGCGGCCCGAAACTCGTTCTTGAAGTGGGTGAGCGCACGCGCGTGGGTGCCCGACTCCGAGACACGGAAATTCGCGTCGAGGAGGAATTGCCCCATCAGGCTTGTCTCGGCCGTGTTCGGACGAGACCCCCGTGCGATCTTGAACACTGACGTGACCTGCCCGTTTGTGAGTGACGGGCAGAACCGGTGCGCGGCAACACGATCGTCACGGTCGTAAGAGAGCCGCTGCGGAGGGTTCGCGGCAAGCCACCCCAAAAGCTCGAGAACCGGATCGTGGTACTTCGACTCGATCACCTGAGACACCAGAGCAAAAGTAAGCGCAACGACCTCCTCGAGCGGAGTATGCACGGCCTCATCCATGTGGCTTGGTGCTGGCATGAATTCTGCGTGCTCGAGCGGGACTCCACGGGTGCCCCACATCTCCTGCCCCCAGCGCAGTGTGCAGTGCCACAGGTACGCCCACGGCGTCTCTGACGCTGCCGCGTAGCGTGCCGGGCACCGCTCGGTATCGATGCGGGTGACAAGGAGCCGTTCGAGGACCATGTTCACGATCTCGTCCCGCTCAACGTCATACCCCCAGCTGCGTGCGATACCAAGCATCGGAGGAGCGAAGAACTCATGCAACTGCTCAATGAATGCGAGACCCTCAGCGGTTGACAGCACCGCGCTGCCGTTGTCCGCGATCTCCGTGAGAATCATCCGCTGCCGCCAAATATCAAAGCGTTGAAGCTCAACCATGACGCACCTCCAACCCGAGCTGCCGCACAGCTTGGGCGTGGAGCAGCGTGGTCACTTCGCCCCCGACACGCTTCAGCGCTTCGCCCCGGGCACCGTCCACTTCGCACTCGACCACCACGAGCGCAGTTAAAGCATGGACCAAGGCAACCCGGGCGGAACGCAACATCTCGCGATTCATCGGGTCCTTGCTCGCTGCGAGATGCAACACCTCTCGAATATCGCCTTCAAGCCGCTGCTGGAACAGCGTGGTATCCCGCACCACCTCGTCTAGACGCTTCTCCGCCCCTTCGAGTTTGAGTACGTCGGGATCCTTTTTCTGATCCAATACCGCTTCGTGAATTCGCTGCACCTCTCGGTACACGGGCTCAACCTTCGCCTTGGGATCCTTGAGCTTCTCGTATGCCCGCTCAGCTGCCTCGCGAAGCACCCTTGGTGCTTTCTCGCTCTGCGACAGGTCATGGATCGTGGCGACCTTGGCAAGCCACTCCGGCTTATGTCCGGTCTTCTCCACAGCTAGTTCAGTGACCGACAGCGCGGGAGTCGAGTCCCAGTTACTCCCGGCGGGAGTAACTGGGCTCTTGGCCACCAGACCTCGAGTCTTTAGCGCCGCAAGGCCGCCCGCGGCTTGCCTCTCCTTGGTCCGTAGCTCGTAGTACGGGAGATCAAAAGATGCCCAAGCGGCATGAATCTCCGCCGGTGAGAGGTTCTTTCGGGCTTCGTTAGTGACGAGCTCCAAGATGCCTTCTTGGTCGGCTTCAAGGCCGGTGTAGATTTCCACGCGGATGGTGTCCCACCCGCTTCGCTTTGCCGCTTCGAGGCGATGTGCTCCGTCGACCAGCACAAACGTTCCATCGGGGCGTTCAGAGACCGCGATCGGAACAATCTGCTTTCCGGTCTGCTCGAACGAGGCGTGCAGGAGTCTCACGTGGTCGTCTGCGACGGCCCGTTGCCGTTGGAGAACAACGATAGATTCGACGTCCAATTCAGCGGAACGGATCGTGACGTTTTCAGGGATGAGCGCGGTGTTCAAGAGATCGCCTCCAGGAAGAAAGAAACATCAGTGGGAATCTGGAACTCATCCCAGACCAGAGCGGCTGCATCGGCAGTGTGGACGACACACAGATGCTTGCGAGATGGATGTGTTCTGCAGGTGCATTCACGCGCTCGGGCCGCATGAAGTGGGCAGTAGGTGCGGAATTTCTGGGTGAGGACGACAGCCCACCCCGTCTTCACCATCGCGCGCAATTGCGGTGCAAGCGCTGACCAGCCCTGTTCAGAGGGGACCTCCGGTGGGACCTGCACTGCGGTCTGGCAGCTTCGGATCTCGCAACGAATCGCAACAACTTCGCGACGCCATACGCGGCCCATCACTCCCCACCGCCAACCGCGATGAGTTCCGCTTCGAGAGCCGCGAACGTCGCATCGACGTCGCGACGTGGCTGTCCACATTCCACGCAATGGGACCGATCGAGCTCGCTCCATGATTCGGAGCCCCACCAATGATCTCCGGTCACGCAGCGCCCCGACCCGTGAGTCTCAGTGGGATCCAGCATGGGTGCAAACGCATCGGCTTTGCCAGCACCCACCGGCCACCCGCCAGGGTTTCTCACGAGTACCGCGGCGACGAGCGCAGCAGGGTTTCTCACGACCGCGCCGCGGGCAGCGGTCGCGAGGACCGTGTCTCGCACGACCTGCACTACGTCGACCTCATCCAGAGGTACCCGGCCGTTCACCTCATGGCGGATCTGTGCAAACGTGAGACGCAGTTCCGGATGAAGCGAAGCCAACTCCGCATCCACTCCGGCCACAGCCTCGCGCCCGTCTACGGCTGGTTTGGTTGGTTGGCTTGAAGAAGAAGTATTACTAACCAACCAACCATGGTTTTCTCTTCCTATAAAGGTGTCTGCGTTTCGCAGAGACGGGGTCACCGTATCTGCGTTTTGCAGTGTCGGGCTGACCGGGGAATCTTCCCCGTCTCTGCGTTTCGCGGACACGGGGGAATCTCCCTCTCTGCGTTTCGCAGACACGAGCATTTCCTGCTGCTCCAGCCACTGTTCGTATGGCAGATCGAGCTCAAGAACTGCCTCTTCAAGAGTGCGAGAAACTAAGGGCTCGGGGTCCTGGAGAAAGAGCCGAAATCGCCGTTGGCGCCCCCTGGGGTTCCCGGCAGCGTCAACGTACCCATCGGGGTAACGGTCACGAACTTCGACTAGGAAGCCTGTCTCTAGGAGGGCCTTCTTGGCGGTGACCCACGCTCGTTCTCCCAGTCCAAGTTGCGTGCGTGCCTCGATTTGAGAGAACTGTCGGCCTTCCTCGTGGGACAACAAGAATAGGTAGATGCTCACGGGGTTGCCGCAGATGCGAGGATCCCTGACCCACCAGTTACGGTGTTGGCCAAATTCCTGCTCGAATGACAGCCTCGGACGAATGATCTGGGGGTCGTTCAACGCGCACTCCTTGTTGAAACAGACTCCAGTGACACGGCAACTCCCATGTAGTTCAGTGTGATCCTGTAGTTCTCTCGAACGAAGAGCGGAGCAACGGCATTGAGTTCGAGACTCAGGAACATGGCTTGGAATTCGTGCGACATCGTTGTCGCAAACGGGGAGAAGCGTACGAAATCTCGTGCCTCGTGCGAACGTTTGAGCTTCCGCGCCAAGGCGTAAAGCAAGCAGAACTCAGCGGGCAGCACTTCACTAGCCGATGATCCGTAGCTGAGATAATGGGAAACCTCGCGGGCTGAGAATTCGCTTTCAGGCTGTTCAACTGCGCGCGGGACTGTGTCATATTGGTAGGACACGATCGATTCTCCTTTCAGGAGTGTCACCGAACCCCTGGTGTTGGCGCACCGGGGGTTCGTTTTTTATCGAACCAGGGAAGTCGAGAGTTCTTGCACGGCAGCCCTAATTGCGACGTAGTCGTCAATTTGCATGGGTACAACAGTGCTGAGTCGACGGCTGAGCCAGGACTCGGTGACTCCCATGTGGTTCGCGACGGTCTTGCGAGTTAGACGGTTGTCATGGATTGAGTCGCTAAGCTCAGCCGCAGCGGATGCATTAGTCGCCGGCATACCCACCTCCTTATTTTGCGATATTTGTAAAACTATCACCAGGATTGCAAATATCGCAATGCGGTAGGGGGAAACCTGTTTCGATTTACGTAATTGATGTTAAAATTTCGACATGACAATGCAGGTAGTGATTGAAAGTGATGATTTCAGTGCAGCTGACCGAATCTCGCTGCTTCTGTTCATGCGCAAGATGTCGCAGAGTGCTCTTGCTCGAGCGCTGGGCTACTCAGTGGCGGGTGTGAGTCGTCGCATGACGGGGGCTACCGAGTGGGGCTTCTCGGAGATGCGGGAAGTTGCCAGGGTGCTCGACACTTCGGTCGCTTTCCTTGCTGGCGAGACTGATGACATGGCTCGGCCGGATCATCTGCGCACAAACGACGAATCCCCCGCCGCTTTCGCGACGGGGGATTCAGGTAGTGTGTGCGCCCCGAGGGATTCGAACCCCCGACCTTCTGATCCGTAGTCAGATGCTCTATCCAGCTGAGCTAGGGGCGCCCGTTGGTTTCCCAACTCGAAAAACATTACACGAGGCCCCTCGGAAACGGAAATTCGGGCGCGAATCCCGGGCGTGTACGCCCACAGCTGCGCCGCACAGCCGGCGCTCCGGTGCCGCTCGCGACAGGGCTCGAATCCAGCCCCGGTGCTGGGCGCGCGCGGGCAAGGTACCCTTGTCTCCGTGCCAGAGAACATCACCACGCCCGCGAACCCCCAGACCGCGCTTGAGCGCGCCGAGTCCCTGATCCTCGAGGTCCCGGACTACCCGAGCTCTGGGATCCTGTTCCGCGACATCACCCCGCTCCTCGGCGACGCCGCCGCGTTCCGAGCGACGGTGGACGCGCTGATCGCTCCCTTCGAGGGGCAGTTCGACGTGGTGGCGGGGCTCGAGGCCCGCGGCTTCCTGTTCGCCAGCGCCGCCGCGTATGCGAGCGGGGCCGGCCTGATGCCGGTGCGCAAGGCGGGCAAGCTGCCCCGTCCCGCGGCCAAGGTCGACTACGCACTCGAGTACGGCGTCGCCGTGGTTGAGGCGCACAATGACTTCCCGCGTGGTTCGCGCGTGCTGGTGATCGATGATGTGCTCGCCACGGGCGGCACCCTGGTGGCCGCGCACGCTCTGATGGCGGAGCTTGGCTACGAGGTCGCCGGCACCTCGGTGCTGTTCGAGATTGAGGATCTCGGCGGCCGGGCGGCGCTGAACGACCCGCAGCTCCACACCGTCTTCCACAGCTAGACACGCGAGACTGACGGGTCGGACCCGGGTTCGGGGGAGCCAGCACCATGAGCAAAGACGCGAAACCGTCTCGGCGCGGGCTGCCCGGCCCCGACTTCTTCGATCTCGCGGGCAGCGACCCGGAACTGTTGAACTCGGGGCGGATCCCGGATCCGGCCCCCGCACACACCCCGCTGTTCCGGTGGCTCGCGCGCATTCTGACGGCCGTTGAAGCACGGCTTCGCGCGCGGGGCGATGCCACGGTGCGGAACGCGCTCCGCGTGGGGTGGGCCCTCCTCGCGGCCGTGGGCATCTTCCTGCTCGTCGGCCCGGTGGTCAACAAACCGCTCGACTTCGATGACGTCATCGCCTCCGCGAAGGTGGACGAGGTCGACTGGGTGGCCCGCGACGCCACGGTCGACTACACCGTGGCGCGGGACGCCGAGGGTGGGTTCGCCACGACCGTGGAAGAACGGTATACCGCCGAGTTCCGGAACGGCCCCGAGACCGCCGTAGAGCGGGTGCTGGTGACCGAGTTCCAGGGCCACGACGCGGAGTTCGCGCTCGGCGAGGTCACCGTCGACGGCGAGCCCGTCACCGCGGAGGTGGATCGGCGGGCGACGACCACGACGATCCGGATCGTGCGTCCGGACGGGACACGCTTCGAGGGCGCACACGAGATCGCCGTCAGCTATGCACTGCACCACCTGGTCACGCCGCGCGAGGACGATGCGACCGGGGCGATCGTGGACGCCTGGAACTGGCCCGTGTTCGGCGAACTGTGGCCCCAAGCTACGAAGGGCATTGAGGTCTCGCTGACCCTGCCGCAGGAGCTCGACGAGGCGCTCGTGCGGCCGCCCCAGGCGTACGTGGGCTGGCTGATCGCGAGTGCGACACAGTGGCTCGAACCCGACGGCGAGACCGCCGCGGGTACCCGCTACAGCTTCACCAACGATCAGGGGCTCCCGCCCTACCCGGACATCCTGATCCGCACGAGCTTCGAGGCCGGCACCTTTGCCCAGCCCGAGACCACGGCGCTGTTCTGGTGGCAGACGTTCGGCCCGCTGCTCCCGCTCGCTGGCCTCGCCGTGCTGACCCTGTTCGCGGCCGCGGCCCGCAGGGTGGTCTGGGCAGATAGCGCCGGCGAGCCCTGGTACCTGCCGCGCAGCACGCCACCCGCGGACCTCTCGCCCGAGCTTGCCACGGCGCTGCTCGGCCGATCGGCACACGCCGAGCTTGTCGAGACGCTCACGGAGCGGGTGACCCCCGCGAAGCGCACCTCCTGGTTGGCGCGTCTCGCACGCGCCGGGCGTCGGGCCGGACGCCTGGGCAACACCCCCGCGGTGCTCGCCACCGCGGCGCGCTGGCGTCGCTCCGATGAGGTGGTGGCGCAGGGCCTCCGATGGGTGCCGGACAGCTACGTCCGCGACTTCTTCGTCTACGCACCAGTCGCGGTCACGCTGCTGCAGTGGGGGCTGCTGCGTCAGCTCTCACACCAGGTCATTCTGCTGGTGGTGTGGTGGCCCGCCGTGTTTGTGCTCCTGGCGACCGCGCTGGCGATCGCCACGCTCGTGCTGGTGCGGCGGCCGCGCCCCCTCACCCCGAAGGGCGCACGCGCGGTGCAGGATCTGAAGGGGATCCACGTGTTCGCGCGGGCAACACGCCTGCTGGATCGCGGGCCCGTGGACGAGCCTCTGCTGCCCTACGCGGTGCTGTTCGTCTCACCGCGCCGCGCGGGATCCCGCGTTGCGGAGCACGCCATCCGGGAGACCGGCGAACTCTCGCTCGCGCAGGGCTGGCGCGGCGGGAACTTCCTGGCACTCCCCGCGATCCTGGCGCTGCTCGCCTCGGGTGCCGTCTTGGCCGGGGCGATCGGTGTTGCCGCCACGGTGCCGCCGCCGTACGCCACCCCTGAGCGGTTCAGCGACGATGCGAGCAACCTCCCGGGCACCCTTGCCACGGAGATCCAAGGCTTCGATATTCGTGCCGAGCTCACCCGAGACGACGCCCGCGCGGCCCGGCTCGAAGTTGTGGAGCGCTTCAGCGTTGTGTTCGCGGAAGACTCGGCGCGTGTGCCGCAGTTTGCCCGCGAGTGGAGCACCCAGTATCTCGGTCAGGACCTCGGTTTCGAGCTCGACTCCCTCCTCGTGGACGGCACCCCCGCACCGATTCGGAAGATCCCGCAGCCACGCAGCGCCGTGGTCACCACCCAGCTCGTCGAGGCGCTGAGCGGAGTGCACAGCGTCGAGGTGCGCTACACGCTGGCGCACCCGGTGGTCGACGCGGGCACGGCGGGCGAGGCCACGCAGCAGCTGCGGTGGGCGGCGCTCCTCAGCTCCTGGGAGGACGAGTACTACGTTAACCCCAGCAACCCCTACGACGGGAGCGAGCCCGTGCGCCCGCTGCGGGTAGAGCTCACGGTCGCCCCGGAACTCGCGGACGAGATTCGCGAGGGCGGGTGGATCGACACCGATAGCGACCGGGCGAAGATCCCGTTCGTGTCCGGGAACGCGGTGGCACCGTGGGTCACCGAGATGTCGAGCTACACCGACGACTCGCAGCGCCTGGAACTGCGCATCGGCTCGGAAACCCGTGAACCGGATGGCTCCGTGGTGTTCCGGTTCGACGCGGACGCCGTCGAATCACGGCTCACCGACCCGATGGCGGAGCTGGACGATCGCGGTGCCGCGGCCGAGGCGGAGGATCCGGACGCGGGCTTCGCGGTCACCCCGGAGGTGAACGCGACCCTCGGACACTACGAGCTCCAGATCGGCTCGTACACGGACCTGGGGGCACGGCTTTCCTTCGCTCCGGACACCTTCAGCGGAGTGACCGCGAACGGCGCACAGCGATTCTTTGCGGACTACACCCGGCCCTACGCATTGATGATGTGGGGGACGGGGGCGCTGGCGGCGGTCGCGCTCGGCGTCGCGGCCGCCGCCGCGCTGCGGCGCCGTGCACCTGGACTCTCCCTGCGACTCGTCGCCTTCGTCGCGCTCCCGGTCCTCGCGATCGCGCAGTGCGTGGTGTTCTGGTGGGTCATCGGGTCGATGCCCGGGGGAGAGGCGCGAGGCGTCGGCGCGTTTGTGCTCGGCGGAGTGATGAGTGTCGCGATCATCGCGGAGTGCGTCATCGTGGCGAGGCGGTCCCCGAAATTCCCGAACGGCGCCACGGTCGGGAGAGAATAGTGGGCATGACCCAGACTGACGCTTCCGCCGCCTTCTTCGCCGCACGTGACCAGCTCCTGGCCTGCGCGGGAGATCCGGCGCGAGCCCGCGCCGAGTTCAGCTGGCCTGACGTGGGTGACGCGTTCAACTGGGCGCACGATGTTTTCGACGTGATCGCCGAGGGCAACGACACGGTGGCGCTCTGGATCTCCGAGGAGGACGGACGCGAGCAGAAGCTCACCTTCGCGGAGCTGAAGCGCCGCTCCGACCAGGTGGCCAACTGGCTGCGCGCCACCGGGCTGCGGCGCGGCGACGTCGCGATGCTGATGCTCGGCAATCGCGTCGAGCTGTGGGAGATCATGCTCGCCGCCATGAAGCTGGGCGTCGTGATCCTCCCCACCTCGGTCGTGCTGGGGGCCGCGGAGCTCGTGGACCGGGTCGAGCGCGGGCGCGTCACCTGGGTGTTCGCCGCCCCGGAAGACGCGATCAAGTTCGGTGACGTGCCCGGCCGCTACCGCGGCGTGGGCGTCGGCCTCGCCGACGGGACGAAGGACCAGCGCTCCGCGCTCTGGGAATGGGCGCCCTACGAGGAGTCGCGGGCCGCGGGCACCGCGGCGATCCCGAAGCTGACGCGCAGCATTGATCCGGCGCTGATCTACTTCACCTCGGGGACGACCAGCCTGCCGAAGATCGTGGTGCACTCGCACACGAGCTACCCGCTCGGCCACCTCACCACCATGTCCTGGCTGGGCGTGCGGCCCGGCGACACGCACCTCGTCATCAGCGCGCCCGGCTGGGCGAAGCACGCCTGGTCGAGCTTCTTCGGCCCGTGGCACGTCGGGGCCACGATCTTCGTCGCGAACTACGCGCGCTTCGACGCCGAGTTCCTCGTCTCCGAGCTGGATCGCGCCGGGGTCACCACCTTCTGCGCCCCGCCGACGGTGTGGCGCATGCTGATCCAGCACCGCCTGGACCGGAAGCCCCGCGCACTCCGGGAAGTGGTGTCCGCCGGTGAGCCGCTGAACCCCGAGGTGATTGCGCGCATCCAGGAATGGTGGGGGCTCGAGATCCGCGACGGCTACGGCCAGACCGAGACGACGGCGCTGATCGGCAACATGCCGGGAGACCCCATCGTCCCGGGGGCGATGGGCCTGCCGTTGCCGGGCGTCGACGCGGTGCTCGTCGATCCGCTCACCGGCGAGGAAGCGCGCGAGGGGGAGATCTGCCTGCGCATCGTCCCGGCGGATCCCGAGCGCGACGGCGATGCCCCGCGGCATGCGCCGCGGAACCTGATGACCGGGTATTTCGGGAACGACGAGGCGACCGCTCGGGCGACCGCCGGCGGCCTGTTCCACACCGGCGATGTTGCCCAGCGCGGCGACGATGGCGTGCTCACCTTCGTGGGCCGCACCGACGACGTGTTCAAGTCGAGCGACTTTAAGGTTTCCCCGTTCGAGGTGGAGAGCGCCCTCCTCGAGCACCCGGCGGTCGCGGAGGCCGCCGTGGTGGGAGCACCCGATGAGACCAAGCTGAACGTGACGAAGGCGTATGTGGCGCTCGCCGCCGGGGTCCCCGCGACCCAGGACACCGCCCGTGAGGTGCTGGCACACGCCCGCGTCGCATTGCCGCCGTACATGCGCGTGCGCCGGGTCGAGTTCTTCGAGCTTCCGAAGACGACCTCCGGCAAGATCCGCCGCGTCGAGCTGCGCGACCGCGAGGTCGTGGCCTATGACGCGGGGGAGCGGCTGCCCGAGGAATGGCGCGAAGAAGACTTCCCCGGCCTCAAGGGCTAGGGGGTCCGCGGTGGTGCGCGGTGGTCCGCGCGGTGGCCCGCGCCCCAGCGCGTTTCGGCCCCTCGGCGTGCGGCGGCGTCCGCCGTCACACAGCGTCACGCGACTGGGGCCTTGCGAGCGCCCGGGATAGCTTCGAAGCATGACACGTATCGAGACCACCACCGCCGGCAGCCTGCCCCGTACCGAGGCCCTGATCGCGGCCAACGCGGCCCGCACCTTCGCCGAGGACGGCTTCACGCTGCAGTCCACACCCGAGTTTGCGGCGCTCGTCGCCGAGGCCACCCGGGACGTTGTGGCTCGCCAGCGCGAGGCGGGCATCACCCAGCCCGGGGACGGCGAGTTCGGCAAAGCCATGTCGAACGCGGTCGACTACGGTGCCTGGTGGACGTACTCGTTCCAGCGCACGGCGGGTCTCGAGCTCACCGGCAAGGACATCTTCAGCCAGGAGCCCGTGCGTTCCGAGCCGGGCAACGTGCGCCTGACGACGTTCCCGGATCGCCGCGACTGGAGCACCTTCGCGGAGGCATACCAGGATCCGACGAGTGGGATCAGCGTGGGCAAGAACGCGACCGCGTTCCCTGCAACCACCGGCCCCATCAGCTACACCGGGCACGACGCGATCGCCGCGGACACCCGGAACCTGAACGCGGCGCTCGAGGCGGGCGAACGGGGCTTCCTCACCGCGATCGCCCCCGGTTCCGCGGCGCGCATCGAGAACGAGTTCTACGGCTCCGAGCAGGAACACATCGACGCGTGGGTCGCGGCCCTGCGCGAGGAGTACCGCGCGGTCACCGATGCGGGCCTGATCCTGCAGCTCGACGATCCCTCGCTCGCCGAGAACTGGGACCAGATCAACCCGGAGCCGAGCGTGGAGGACTACCTCGCATTCACGCAGATTCGGATCGACGCGATCAACGCCGCAATCGAGGGCCTGCCGAAGGAGCAGATCCGCCTGCACCTGTGCTGGGGCTCCTGGCACGGTCCGCACACCACGGACATCGAGCTGAAGCACATCCTGAAGACCGTGCTCGGCGCGAAGGTCGGCCAGATCTCCTTCGAGGCCGCGAACGCGCGCCACGAGCACGAGTGGGCGGTCTGGGAAGACCAGAAGGCCCTGATCCCGGACGACGTGATCCTGGTTCCCGGCGTCGTCGGCCACTCGACCAACCTCGTCGAGCACCCGGACCTCGTCGCGCAGCGCATCGAACGCTTCGCGAAGATCGTCGGCCCGGAGCGCGTCATCGCCGCGACGGACTGCGGCCTGGGTGGCCGCGTCCACCCGCAGATCGCGTGGGCGAAGCTCGAGGCCCTCGGCGAGGGCGCGCGCCGCGTGCGGGTGTAGGGCCCGTGGAGCGTGGCGGGCCCAGGCGCGCGTGTGCCCGGGCCCGCCGACGTGTCTACGCCGGCACCTGAGCGCCCGCCCGCGTGTGCTGGTGCGCGCCTGCTCGCCCGCTCGCGTGTGCTGGTGCCCGCCCGCTCCCGCTGGCACCCTCGTAGCGCTCCCGTCGAAACCGAGCGATTTTCTCTGGCACGAGCCAAATGTGCACGAAAATGACACGGTTGCGGGAAAATGCCTCGGTTTGGAGGTCGCGAACGCCGGTTCCCCTGCGCTCACGCTGCTCGAACCGATCGCGCTGCTCGTTCGGCCTACGCAGCCTCGGCGGCGAGAAGCGCGTAGCAGCGGGTCACGCGTTCCACCCACCACGCGGTGCGTTCCGGACTCGCGGCAGTACGTGTGAGTGACGCCTCGCTGAGCGCCGGCCGGCCCACCGGAATGACACCCTCCACGGGGACGAGCGGCGTATCGGTGACGTCATCCGCGAGGAGCGCGACCGTGCCCAGCCCGCACGCCCCGGCGAGCATCCCCTCGGGGAGCGCAGCGGCGAGGTGTGCGCCCATCGAGATCCCGACCGAGGTATCGAGCGCGCTGGAAACGACCACCGGGAGGTTCGCCTCGCGCACGATGCCCAGTGCGCGCGCGACGCCGCCGAGAGGCTGCGCCTTGATGATGAGCAGATCCGCGGCCCCAGCCCGGGCCACGGCGAGCGGGTCCGAGGCTTTGCGGACGCTCTCGTCCGCGGCGATCCGCACCTGGGCCCCCGCGGCACGCAGCCGGTCCCGCACGTCGGCAAGCTCCGGCACGCTCACGCACGGCTGTTCGGCATACTCCAACTCGAACTCCGCGAGCGCGGTCAGAGCGGTGACGGCCTCCGCCACCGACCACCCCGTGTTGGCGTCCACCCGGACGCGCGCGTCCGGCCCCATCAGCTCCCGGACTCGGCGCACGCGCGCCACGTCGTCGGCGAGGACCTGCCCGCGCTCGGCGACCTTCACCTTCGCGGTGCGACAGCCGGGGAATCGATCAAGGATCCTCGCGACCTCGTCCGGTGCCACCGCAGGCACCGTCGCGTTGACCTCGACCCGGTCCAGCCGTGGCGCGGGCTGCGCGGTCCACCCGTAGTCGAGGGCGGCGGCCAGCCATGAGGCGGCCTCGGCATCGTCATACTCAGTGAACGGGGAAAACTCACTGGGTCCGGCCGGCGCATCAAAGATCGCCGCCTCGCGGACCGTGACGCCCCGAAACCGGGTGCGCGTCGGAATCGCGACGACCCGCATCGAATCCAGAACCTCGGCAAGCGGCGGCAGGGAGCTGGGCATGGGCGGGGCGGCCGCGGCGGGACTCATGCTTCGAGTCTAGGCAGTCGGTTGGACGGCGCGGATGAACGGCGCAAAAACCGCTGGTGAGCGTGAGAAAGGACAGCCTGTCCTCGCTTGCGTTCCGGCACATGCGGGAGCAGAATCGGGGCATGGCGAACACCACGCAACCCACGCCCGGACAACACCCGCACGAGCCACACGAGAACCTGGGGCAGCGCCTCAACTGGTTGCGCGCCGGGGTGCTCGGGGCCAACGACGGCATCGTCTCGACCGCGGGCGTGGTCATCGGCGTCGCCGGTGCGACGCCGGGCAACGTGCTCGCGATCGCCACGGCGGGGCTTGCGGCGCTGGTCGCCGGTGCCTTCTCGATGGCGGGCGGCGAGTACGTCTCGGTGAGCACGCAGCGGGACACCGAGCGCGCGATGATCGCGAAGGAAAAGCGCGAACTCGCGGAGATGCCCGAGGCAGAGCTGCGCGAGCTTGCCGGGTTCTACGAGGATCGCGGGCTGTCGCCCGAGCTCGCGCAGCAGGTCGCTGAGGAATTGACCGCGCACGACGCGCTGGCCGCGCACGCGGAGGTCGAGCTCGGCATCGATCCGGAGGAATACACGAGCCCCTGGGCCGCGGCGCTCTCCTCCTTCGTGGCGTTCACGGTCGGCGCGCTGATCCCCCTCGCCATGATCCTGCTCCCGGTGGGCGAGAACCGTGTGTGGGTCGCCGTGGTGGCCGTCTTGATCGGCCTGTTCCTGACCGGCTGGATTAGCGCGACGCTCGGCAAGTCCCCGCGCGGACCCGCGATCCTGCGGAACATCATCATGGGCGGAGCCACGATGGCCGCGACCTATCTGATCGGCATGCTGTTCGGTGTCGCAGTGTCCTGATGCCCGCGAGCGGGGGCAGCCGAATAGGCTGAGGGCATGACGCAGCAGGTTTCTGAGATCTTCGATCCGTCCGAGTGGGAGGTCGCCCCAGGGGCGGCGGGCTACACCGACATCACCGCGCACCTGAGCCTGGACGGCCGGATCGCGCGCGTCGCGTTCAACCGGCCCGAGGTGCGCAACGCCTTTAGGCCGCACACCGTCGACGAGCTCTACGACGCGCTGGATCGCGTGCGAGTGAACCCGCGGGTCGGTGTGGTCCTGTTGACCGGGAACGGGCCGTCCCCGCGCGACGGCGGCTGGGCGTTCTGCTCGGGCGGGGACCAGCGGATTCGGGGCCGCGACGGGTACAAGTACTCCGACGATGAGACGGCCGTGGGCCCGGAGGCGGCGGCCCGGGCTGGGCGGCTGCACATCCTCGAGGTGCAGCGCCTCATCCGGTTCATGCCGAAGGTGGTTATCGCGCTCGTTCCCGGCTGGGCCGCGGGCGGCGGACACTCGCTGAACGTGGTGTGCGATCTGACCATCGCCTCTCGGGAGCACGCAAAGTTCAAGCAGACCGACGCCGACGTGGGGTCATTCGATGCGGGCTACGGCAGCGCGTACTTCGCGCGTCAGGTGGGCCAGAAGTTTGCCCGGGAGATCTTCTTCCTCGCGGAGGAGTATTCGGCGGACCGCGCCCGCGAGATCGGCGCGGTGAACGAGGTCGTGCCGCACGAGGAGCTGGAGCGCACGGGCATCGCGTGGGCGCGCACCATTCTCGGCAAGTCGCCGACCGCGATCCGGATGCTGAAATACGCGATGAACGCGGTCGACGACGGGATCGTCGGGCAGCAGCTCTTCGCCGGGGAGACCACCCGCCTGGCCTACGGCACCGACGAGGCCGTCGAGGGGCGCGACTCGTTCCTCGAGAAGCGGGATCCCGACTGGAGCCCGTTCCCGTACCACTACTAGCCCGCGCGGGCGCGGGAGCCGACCCCAGGACCGTCGAAACCGAGGCGTTTTATCGAAACCGACCGAATTTCTAGGGAATTTGGGTCATTCTCGATAAAACGCCTCGGTTTGGGCGAGGGGGCGCGGACCGCGCACGCGCGGGGCGGGGCGCCCCCTCGGCACCGGCGGCGCGGCGTTACGCCTGCTCGGCCTTCTTCGCGCGGCGGAGCTCGTGCAGCAGCGGCTCGGTGTAGCCGCTCGGCTGCGCCGCGCCCTCCACGATCAGGCGGCGGGCCGCCGTGAAGGCGAGGCCGGGCGTGGCCCCGTCGGCCCCGAGCAGCTGCTCGTACAGCGGGTCGGAGGCGTTCTGGCGATCCACGATTGCCGCGCAGCGCGTCAGCGCGGCGTCGATCTCGGCCTCGGTGATCACGCCGTGCAGCAGCCAGTTGGCAAGCAACTGTGCGGAGATCCGGAGCGTCGCGCGATCCTCCATAAGGGCGACGTCTCGCAGATCCGGCACCTTCGAGCAGCCGATGCCCTGGTCGATCCAGCGCACCACGTAGCCGAGGATCGACTGCGCGCTGTTCTCCAGCTCCGCGGCGACGGTCTCGGCGTCGAGCTCCCCGTCCCCGGCGAGCGGGATCTGCAGCAGCGTGTCGAGGGAATCGCCCGCGGGGGCCGCCGCCGTCACCTCGGCCCGCGCGGCGAACGCGTCAGCCTGGTGGTAGTGGATCGCGTGCAGCGTCGCGGCGGTCGGCGACGGCACCCACGCGGTCGAAGCTCCGGCGCGAACGTGCCCGATCTTCTGCTCGAGCATCGCGGCCATCAGGTCCGGCATGGCCCACATGCCCTTGCCGATCTGCGCGTGCCCGTCGAGGCCGCTCGCGACGCCGATGATCACGTTGCGGGCCTCGTAGGTGCCGAGCCACGGCGCGGTGCGGATCGCGTCCTTTGAGAGGAAGGGGCCCGCGTGCATGGAGGTGTGGATCTCGTCGCCGGTGCGGTCGAGGAACCCGGTGTTGATGAACGCGACCCGGTCCGCGGCCGCGGCGATCGACGCGGCGAGGTTTGCGGAGGTGCGGCGCTCCTCGTCCATGATGCCGACCTTCAGCGTCAGCGCGGGCAGCCCCAGCAGTTCCTCCACCCGCCCGAACAGTTCCGCGGTGAACGCGGCCTCGTCGGGCCCGTGCATCTTCGGCTTCACGATGTACATGGAGGGGGTGCGCGAGTTCGCGAGGTCGCCGCGCAGGTCCTCGAGGGATCCGAGCGCGGTCATGATCGCGTCGATGATCCCCTCGGGCGTTTCCGCCCCGTCGCGGTCGAGGATCGAATCGCCGAGCATGAGGTGGCCCACGTTGCGCACGAACAGCACGGAGCGGCCGGGCAGCGTGACGGTGCCGCCGTCGGGGGCGGTGTAGACGCGGTCCGCGGCCATGCGCCGCGTGAACGTCTTGCCGCCCTTGCTGATCTCCTCGGTGAGGGTGCCGGCCATGAGGCCGCGCCAGTTGCGGTAGCCGAGCGCCTTGTCTTCCGCGTCCACGGCAGCGACCGAGTCTTCGAGGTCCATGATCGTGGTGAGGGCGGCTTCGATGACGATGTCCTGCACGCCCGCGGAGTCGCTTGCGCCGATGGTGCCGGATCGGTCGATCACGATCTCGGCGTGGATGCCGTGGTGCACCAGGACGATGGTCTCGGGGGCCTCGGCCGCACCGGTGTATCCGACGAGCGCAGCGGGATCGGCGAGACCGGCCGTCGCGCCGTCCGCGAGGGTCACGACGAGCGCCCCGTCCTGGATCGCGTAGCCGGTGCTGCCCGCGTGGGAGGCGGTGCCGGATCCGGCGAGCGGTGCGACCGTGTCGAGGAACTCGCGGCCGCGCGCGATCACGGCGGCCCCGCGCTCGGGGTTGTAGCTCGCGCCGGGGGCGAGCGCCCCCTCCTGCGAGATCGCGTCGGTGCCGTAGAGCGCGTCGTACAGGGAGCCCCAGCGCGCGTTGACCGCGTTGATCGCGAAGCGTGCATTGAGGATCGGGACCACGAGCTGCGGGCCCGCGAGCTGCGCGATCTCCGGGGCGACGTTTTCGGTGGTCACGCGGACCGCGCCGGGTTCGGGGGCGAGGTACCCGATCTCGGTGAGGAATGCGCGGTAGGCGGCGGGATCCGGCACCCCGGGCTGTGCCTGGTGGAATGCGTCGATCTGCGTCTGGAGCTCTTCGCGCGTGCGGAGCAGTGCCGCGTTGCGCGGTGCCAGGTCGTGCACGATCGCGCTCACGCCCGTCCAGAACGTCGCGGCGTCGAGCCGGTGGCGGTCGAGGCTTTCCTCGGCGAAGGCGACGATCGGCTCGGCGACGGAGAGGTCGGCGCGAGAGACGTAGGTGGTCATGCGAGCTCCAATGCTGCGGGTCCAATGGGGAACTACTGTCCACCATAGGAGCCTATTGCCGAAAATGGAGTATCCATTCCGTATAGTGGAGTCATGGACGATTCATCCGTACGTGAACTCTCAGAGACGCCGGGTCAGGTGCAGTCGGTGTCCCGGGCGTTCAACGTCCTCGACGTGCTCGCCGACGCGGATTCACCGCTCCCGCTGACCGAGGTCGCCGCGCGCTCCGGCCTCGCGGTGCCGACCGCACACCGGTTGCTGCGGACGTTGCTCGACCTGGGGGCCGCCCGGCAACTCAAGAACCGCGACTACTCGCTGGGCCCGAAGCTCATCGGCCTGGGGGAGCGGGCCACGCCGCCGCTCGCGGAGTCCGCACGGGGCACCCTCATCGCCCTGGAAGAGATCGCGCAGGAAACCGCCAACCTTGCGATCCTCGAGGGGGACCTCGTCGCCTACGTCGCGCAGGTTCCCTCGCGACACCGGATGCGGATGTTCACCGAGGTGGGGCGGCGCGTGCTGCCCCACGCGAGCGGAGTCGGGAAGGCGATGCTCGCGACGCTGCCCGAGCGCCGCGTGCGCGCGATCCTGGAGCGCACCGGTCAGCCGGCGTACACCGGGACCACGCTCACGACCGCAAAGGCCCTGATCGAGGATCTGCAGGCCACGCGGAATCGCGGCTTCGCGATCGACGACGGCGAGCAGGAGGTCGGGGTGCGGTGCATCGCGGTGGCGATCCCCGGTGCCGTGCCGCCGGCGGCGCTGTCCATCTCCGGGCCCTCGGCGCGGATGACGGACGCGATCGTGGAGCGGGCCGTCGCCGAGCTCACCCGGGCCGCGCACGAGCTGGCCGGAGAATAAGGAGCGACGCACGGAGTACCCTGGAGGGGTGACTTCGCCCAACGGACTTCGCGCTATTCCCACCGAGGATCGTGCCTGGCTAGTGGCCGCGCTGCAGGACGCCCTGGCCGGCGGGGCCCCCGTCCTGCCGCTCCCCCCGGGAGGCGGCGAGGGGGCCGACGCCGCGGCCGTGCACGAACTGCAGCACACCCCCCTGCCCGAGGGCACCGCCGTGGTCGTGCGCACCTCCGGCTCCAGCGGGATCCCGAAGGCCGTCGCGCTCTCCGCGGACGCGCTCCGGGCGAGCGCCGCCGCGACCCACGAGCGTTTCGGTGGACCGGGACAGTGGCTCGTGACGCTGCCCGTGCACCTCATCTCCGGGCTGCAGATGCTCATCCGCAGCGCGCTCTCCGAGTGCGATCCGGTGTTCGTGGACGGCGCCTTCGATCCCGCACGGGTGCTCGCCGCGGCCGAGACGATGACCGCTGAGCGGCGCTATATTTCCCTCGTCCCGGTGCAATTGGCACGCGTGCTGGATCACGCCGCGGCGGATCCCGCAGCGGCCGAGGTGCTGCGGCGCTTCGACGCGGTGCTCGTGGGCGGCCAAGCCATCTCGGTCGCCCTGCGGCAGCGCTGCCACGAGCTCGGCGTCGCGCTGAAGCGCAGCTACGGCATGACCGAAACCGCGGGCGGCTGCGTCTACGACGGGGTCGAGATCGGCGACACCCTGGTGCGGATCCGCGCCGGAGAGGTGCAGCTCGCCGGGAGCTCGCTCGCCCTCGGCTACGTGGGGGATCCCGCGCTGACCGCGGACCGCTTCCTCGCCGAGACCGACCGCGAGGGGGCACCGATCCGGTGGTATCGCACGGGCGACGCCGGCGAACTGCTCGGCGGCATGCTGACCGTCACCGGGCGCCTCGACCGCGTCCTGATCTCCGGGGGCATCAACGTCTCCCTCGACGAGGTCGAACGCGTGGTTCGGGAGCTCGCCGGCTGGGACACGGCCGTGGCGCTCGCGGCGCCCCACCCCGAGTGGGGGGAGCGGGTGACGCTCGTGATCGAGACGCCGGATCCGGCACCCGCGGACGCCCTCGGCTTCGACGCCGTCCGCGACGCCGTCCGCGCCCAGCTCGGCGTTGCCGCCGTGCCGGAATGGGTGACCGAGACCGCGCAGATGCCCCGCCTCCCCGGAGGCAAACCGGACCTCGCCGCGCTCGGCGAGTGGATCGGGCGAGTACGCGACAGCTTCCGTGAGACGCGGCAAGCCGCAGGAGAGGACCAGGCGTGAACCAGGCGAAGGATCGGCGACGGTCGGGCAATCCGGCGGTGCGCGCCGCGGCGGAAACGATCGTCGCCGCGGGCGGCGAACCGCGCATCACCTGGCGCAACTGGGTGGGCGGCGCGCGGCTGCGCACCCTGCCCCTCGCGGTCGCACCGGTCGCGGCCGGCGCGGGGATCGCGCACATGGTCCAGGATTTCTCCTGGCCGCTCACGCTGCTCGCGCTCGCCGTCGCGGTGTTCCTGCAAATCGGCGTGAACTACGCGAACGACTACTCGGACGGGGTGCGCGGCACCGACGAGTTCCGGGTCGGCCCGGCACGCCTCACCGGCTCTGGGCTCGTCAACCCGAAGCGGGTCCTGCTGCTCGCCCTGACGTTCTTCGGACTCGCGGCGGTTGCGGGCATCGTCGCGGTGGCGCTGAGCGGCCGGTGGTGGTTCCTCGCGCTCGGGGTCGTCGCGATCATCGCGGCCTGGTTCTACACGGGCGGCAAGCGCCCCTACGGGTACGCCGGCCTCGGCGAGGTCGTGGTGTTCATCTTCTTCGGGCTCGTTGCCACGGTCGGCACCGTCTGGCTGCAGACCGACGTCCGCACCCAGGAGGCCTGGTTCGCGGGGGCCGGGGTGGGCCTGTTCGCGGTCGCCGTGTTGATCGTCAACAATATCCGGGACATCCCCACGGACCGCCTCGCGGGCAAGCGCACGCTCGCGGTCCGGATCGGGGATCTGCCCTCGCGGATCCTGTTTGTGGTGTGCCTGCTGCTGCCCTTTGTGGTGCCGGGCATGTTCGGCTTTGCGCACTCGGGCATGGTGCTCGTGTGGCTCGTGCTGCTCATCGTGGTGCCGTGCATCGTCATCGTGCTCACCGCAAGAACCCCGCGCGAGCTGATCCTCGTGCTGCAGCTCACGAGCCTCGCCGCGCTCGCCTACGGCGTGCTGCTCGGCATCGCCTTCGCGTTCTAGCTACAGCCCGCCGTCGCTCCCGTGCTTCGGCCGGCATCCATGGGTGAGTTTCCGGGGCTTCGGCTTCGTGATGTCCCGGAAACTCACCCATGGATGACGACGAGTCCGCGAGAGGGTCGGTGTTTATCAGGACCCTTGGGGACGGGGAGCGAGCGCTCGCGGCGCTGCGGCACGGCCTGCGCGGATAACCGCCGGGGCGAGGGGGCCCGGAGACGCGAGGCGAACCGCGACGGCCAGAAGGAGCATGCCGGCCAGCCACGCCCAGAGGGCCCCGGTCGCGACGAGGATCAGGAGGACGCCGCCGGCACCCGTGAGGACCGCGGCGACGGTGCGGAACGGGCCCGGCTGGGGCGCATGCTCCCGGTTCTGTGCCCCGGCCGGAGCCCCGGACGCGGCCGCGCGGTGCGGGTCCGGCCGACGCTCGATCCGCGCGACGACGGCGACCACGGCCGCGACCGCGAGGCTCGCGGTGGCGATCCAGAACGGGCGGCTCAGCCACCATTCGGCGGTGAGCGGCACCGGCAGGAGCATCGTGGCACCCGTGAGCGCGCCCGTCGCGAGCAGCAGCCCCGTGAGCGCGATCACGACGAGCATGTGCCAGGAGTAGATCGTCATTGCGGCCCCGTTGATCGCGTTCGAGGCGCGAGCGATCCCGGGGAGCGCGGCCCAGGCGCGCAAGCGATCCCGCGCCGCGGCGAAGAGCGCGAGCTGCACCACGCCGAGCAGCGCGAGCGCCGCGGTGGGCGGGTTCAGCGCCGCGAAGAGGTTCGCGGGGCTCGCCCCGAGCGCCATGAGCGCGATGATGCCCGCCACGGCCCACCCCGCCGTGCGGAGGCTCGGCACACGCCCGTCGGCGAGCCAGAAGCCCAGCTGCTGCACGAACATCCACACGAACAGCAGGTTCGCGAAACCGAGGGCATCGACCCCGCTCGCCGCGCGGAGCGCATCCACGCAGAGCACCGCCGCACCGAGGGCCGCGAGGGTGCGTCCGGGGGCGCGCTCGTGCAGCCGCAGTGCGGCGGGAACGAGCGCGCTGCACAGCACGTACACCCCCAGGAACCAGAGCGGCTGGCTGATCCGCCACCCCGCCTCCGCCACCAGGGACGCGTCCAGACCCACCAGCGTGAGCGCGGTCAGCCCCGCGACCACGGCACCGGCCGCGGCGAGCGGCACCGGGAGTAAGCGTCGGAGGCGGAGCGCCACGTACGCGTCTGCGCGCACGCCGCGACGCCGAAGCCCGCGCAGGTGCGTCGCCGAGGCGAAGCCGCCGAGCACGAAGAACAGCGGCATCATCTGGGCCACCCAGGAGAACACGGTGAATCCGCCCCACGACTCGAGCGCGTTCTCGATGACGACGCCCCCTGCGGTGCCGGTCGCTGCGCCGGCCGGATCACCGCTCGTCAGGCTCACGCCCACCATCAGCGCGTGCACGGTGACGACCGCGATCAGGCATGCGGCCCGCACGAGGTCGACGGCGGGATCGCGCCGCGACCGGGGCTGTGGTGGATCCGGCAGCGGGGTGTGCGCGGGGACAACGAGCGTCATGAGAGGGTCCTTCCCGAGTGTTGGAAGTACCTTCCCGTGACGAACGCGCGCCGCGCGTCCCTCCCCGGTCCTGACCTGCCCCCTACCCAGGTGCTACCCGGGGCCCGGGCTCCTGTCTCGGGCTCGCTGCCCAGTGCCTCGGGGCCCGCGCCCTAGCGGTCTGGCGACACGAGCCCCGCGTCGTAGGCGAGGATGACGGCCTGCACCCGGTCGCGCAGGTGCAGCTTCGTGAAGATGCGGGTGATATGCGACTTCACGGTCTGCTCCGCGATGAACAGCTCGCCCGCGATCTCGGAGTTTGCGAGGCCGCGCCCGATCAGCACGAGGATTTCGCGCTCGCGTTCCGTGAGATCCGCCAGCCGCAGCGCGTGCTGATCGTTCGCCGGGCGCTGTTCCGCGAAGCGCTGCAGCAGCCGCTTCGTGACGCTCGGGGCGAGGAGCGCGTCCCCCGCGGCGACCACGCGCACCGCGGTGATCAGCTCGTCCGGGGTCGCGTCCTTCAGCAGGAAACCGCTCGCGCCCGCGGCGAGCGCGTCGTGCACATACTCGTCGAGGTCGAACGTGGTGAGGATCACCACCCGGGGGACGTGGTCGACGCGCGGCGGGGGCGACATGAGTTGCCGGGTCGCCTCGAGCCCGTTCAGCTCGGGCATCCGCACGTCCATGAGTACCACGTCGGGGCGCAGCCGCTGCGCCAGCGCGACCCCCTCCGCGCCGTCCGCGGCCTGGCCCACGACGGTGAGGTCGGGCTGTGCGTCGAGGATCGCGGCGAAGCCCGCCCGCACCATGGCTTGGTCGTCGACGATGAGCACGGAGACGGTCATGCGGGGAACTCCTCGGGGGCGGGTGGGTGACCGGCGCCGGGGGCGTCGGGGATGATCGGAACGAGCGCGACAACCTGGAAGCCGCCGTCCGGGGTGGGGCCCGCGGCGAGGGAGCCGCCCAGGGCACCGACCCGTTCGCGCATCCCCCGGATGCCGTGGCCGCTCGGGTCCGCGGCGGGCGCGGCAGCGACGGCGCTTGCGGACGGGGACGCGTTGCGGATCGTGACCCGCGCCGACCCGGGGCCGCCGCTGCGCGGCTCGGAGTGGCCCGTGAGCGTGACGCTGGCGGCGGCTCCGGGAGCGTGGCGGGCCGCGTTCCCGAGTGACTCCTGCACCACCCGATACACGGCCAGCTGGCACACGGGGTCCATGCGGGTGCGGAGCGCGACCGGGAGCTGATCCTCCAACGCGGCGCGGGATCGGGCCGCAAGCTCGGGCAGCTCGGCGAGACTCGGTTGCGGGGCGTGCTCGGCGTCGTCGTCGGCACGCAGGACGCCCAGCAGCGCCCGCATCTCGCCCAGCGCGACGCGGGCGGTCGCGGCGAGCTCATCGAATTCGTCAGCCACCTCGGGCCGCAGCTCGGGGTAGCGGTACCGCGCGCTCGCCGCCTGCACCTGAATCACGGACATGCCGTGCGCCACGACGTCGTGCATCTCGCGCGCGATGCGCGTGCGCTCCTCGGCGATCTGCCGCTTTGCGAGTTCGAGTTCCGTGAGTTCCCGCGCCTCGGCGAGTGCCCCGCGCGCGGTGCGGATCGAGCGGATGAGGGTGCCCACACCGATCGCGATCCCGCTCAGGACGACCGTGACGATCAGGTTGGAGATCACGGATCCCGCCGGCAGCTCACCACCCGCCCCCGCGGTGAGCCCCACCGCCGTGAGGCCGACCCCGGCAGCGGCGGCGCTCGAGATGATCCACCGTCCGTGCACGGAGGCGACGCCGAACACCACGAGCAGGGCGAGCAGCGTCGCGACGGGGACGGGCCAGGGCGCATCCGGGGTCGCCGATCCGGCGTACATGCCGGAGACCGCGGCGACGGCGACGATGCCGACGGCCCAGCGCGGCAGCCAGGGCACGAGCAGCACGGCGAGCGACTGCAGCAGCGCGAGGGTGAGGGCCTCGCCGACCTGTTGCTGGTAGACCGTCGCCCCGAGCGACGCGGCGACGGCGAGCAGCGTGACGGCGACCCCGCCGAACACGCTCCAGGTCCAGATGGCGGCGCGACGGGAACGGGTCATGCGGCAAGGGTACCGTCCGCGACCCCGACCGGGGCTAGGAGAACACCTCGCCGCCGTCGAACACGGGTGCCCCGCCGACGAGCGTCGCGAGGGGCGCGATCGTGTCGAGCCGTGCCGGGTCGATCCGGAGCGGGTCATCCGGGAGAACGATGAGGTCGGCGGAGCTGCCCGGCGTGAGTCTGCCAAGCTCGCGCCATCCGAGCACGCGACTGCCGAGCGTGGTCCACATGGCGAGCGCGTCCGCGCGCGAGAACGGTGCGGCCCCGTCGCGGTGGTGTGCCGCGGCGTGTGCGAGCGCGAGGCCCATCTGCGCGAAGGGGCTGGCGGGGCCCCAATCGGATCCTGCCGCCACCGGGAATCCCGCGTCCACGAAACGGCCGAGCGGCAGGAGATCCTGACGCTCAGCGCCCAGGCTGGTGCTGAGACCCAGCATCGCCTCGGGCAGACCGCGGGCGAAGCCGGGTGAGGTGGTGCCCGCCAGGCCGAGGCTCTGGAAGGCTTGGATCTGCGCCGGGGTGACCACCGGGAGGTGCTGCACGATCCAGGGTGCGTCGGGTGTCGAGGCGAAACCCGGGGTGTGTTGCAACACGTCTACCAGCAGGTCGTGCTGGCTGGGCGAGGCACTGAGGAGGCTCCCGCGGAGGCCTGCCGCGACGACCGACGCGGTGAAGGTCCGCAGGAGCTCAGGCAGGGTGCCGGGGGCGCCCTGAGCGAAGCCGCCGGACGGCAGCCGCCGGGGCGGGATCGAGAACGCGCTGTGCAGGGAGAGCGCCGGGCCGAGCACGCGAATCCAGTCGTCGTTCGCGCGCGCGGCGTCCGCCACGGCTGCTACGAACGCGGGGAGCGCCGCGATACCGTCGGCCGACGCCCCGCCGAGGTACTCGGGCGAGACCGCAACCCGAAGCCGCACGCCCGCCTGACGCAGCGCCCGGAACACGGCGAGCTCCGTCAGGGTGGTCTCGTGCGGTTCGTAGATTGCGGTGATGCCCCGGCGATGCGCGGCGCGGATCGCCGCGGCGGTGGTGTTCTGGAGTTCGGGGGACGGGCGGGGGATCCGGGTGAGCAGCTCCGCCCAGAACGGGTTGTCGACGTAGAGCTCCTGGACCTCACCGTAGAACCGCCCGGTGAGGGTGCCGTCCCAGCCGCGTTCGGCGAACACCGTCCCGAGATCGCTGGGTAGCGCTTCGGTGATCCCGAGCGCGGTGAGCGCCGCGGTGTTGAACACCGCGACGCCCGGGTCGGCGGGGGCGTATGCCTGGATCATGACGGGCACCTCGCGGGCGACGCCATCCAGCGCGGCGCGGTCGGGAAGCTGCCGTTCGGGGAGCGATCGGGAAGAGGCGGCGACGCCGTAGAACGGTTCACCCACGGGGGTCGTGAACACCCACTCGCCCGGCCGCGCTGACTGTGCCGCGGCGCCGATCCGGCGGAGGATCTCCGTGTGGTCCGCGGCGTCGGCGAGGGAGAGCACCCCGTCGGCCTCCGCGGCGAAGTGCAGGAGGTGCGGGTGCGTGTCGATCAGCCCGGGCGCGACGGTCGCGCCATCCAGGTCGACCACGCGGGCGCCCGCGTCGGCCGCGGCGGCGCGGGCCGCGCTGCCGAGGGCCGCAACGCGTCCCTCGGCCAGGAGGATCGCATCGGTGAGTGCGGCGTCGGGGGTCACCCGCACCGCGCCGTTGGTGAGAAGAAGCGGCCGGTCGTGCGGGGCGGGTGCGGGAGGGTGTGACATGGTGCGCTTTCAGGGGGCCGGAGAAGGGGTGTGGGGGATCGGTGCCGGCGCGAGGGGGTCCGCGCCGATCACGTGTTCGGCGGCGTCGAACAGCTCGGCCTCGCTCGCGGCGAGGGCCACCAGTTGGACGCCGACCGGGAGCGCTTCCGGGGCGGAGGTCGTGCCCTGGGGGAGCGCGATCGCGGCGTGGCCGCTGACGTTGAACAGCGTGCTGTATTGCGTGACCTGCTCCATGTGGGCGCTGAAATCGCGGGCATTCGTGAAGCGTGCCCCGTCGAGGTCCCCGAGCGGGCGGGCGGGCTGCGCCGTCGCCGGGGTGAGGAGGAGGGCGAGCCCCGCGGTGGCGAGGTCGAGCGCTGCGGTCGTGTCCGCGAACGCGGCCTCGGCGGCCACAAGTTCGGCGTTGCCCAGGGCACGGCCGTGCGTCGCCCACAGGCGGGTGCCCGGCTGCAGCAGGGCGTATCCCGCGTCCCAATCGGGGCCCACGGCCTCCTCGAGGCTGCGGGCGGTGAGCCAGGCAAAGGTGTCGAGCAGCGCGGTCCCGAACGCGTCCCAGTCGAGTGCGGCCGAGAGCGCAACGGGGACGAGGGTGTATCCCGCGTCCTCCAACCGGGCCGCCGCGCGTGCCGTGGCCGCGAGCACGTCCGGGTGCACGGTGCCGCCCTGCCACGCGGAAACATCGACGCCGACGCGTGGGCGTGCGGACGCCACCCCGGTTGCGTGGTGACGCGTGGACGCGGCCTGTGTGCCGAGCACACGCGCGAGAACACGGGTGTCGCGCAGCGACCGGGTGATCGCGAACTCGGCAACGAGGTCCCGGGGGAGCGGGGCGGGCGCAGCGGGCGCAGCGGGCGCTGCCGGGTGCGCGCGGGCGGGCTTGTAACCGATCGTGCCGGTGTAAGCGGCCGGGATCCGGATCGATCCGCCGGCGTCGTTGGCGTGCGCCACGGGAACCGCACCCGCCGCGACAAGCGCCGCCGCACCGCCGCTCGATCCCCCGGCGGTGTACGCGGCGGCGTGCGGGTTGTGCACGGGGGCCTCGCCCGGGGGTTCGATCGTGAGCAGCGCGCCGAATTCGGCGCTGCGGGAACGGCCGAGGCTCGTGATCCCGGCGCTCGCGAGCGCGCGCCAGTAGGGGGCGGACTCCCGCGAGACGACCGGGGTGCCCGCCGCACTGCCGTTCGTCGTGGGCTGCCCGGCCTCGCCCGCGCCGAGGTCTTTGCGGAACGTGGGGACGCCGGCGAAGGCCATGTTCGGCGTGGTATCCGGCGCCAGCGGGGCGGGAGGCAGAGGCGTGGAGATATCGAGCACCGCGGCGCGGGCGGCGGGGTGTGCCGCGACGGCCTCGAGCGCGAGCTCCCGGACGGCGGTGGGGGTCACCGCGCCAGAGCGGAGGAGCGCGGCGAGGCCGGTCGCGTCGAGGGCGCGGTAGCGTTCGAGTGAGAGTGCGGGGCGGCTCATCGTGGTTCCTCGGTGTGAGTGGTGTGGTGGGGGAGCGTGGCGGATGCCGTGAGTTCCGGTCCCTCCACGACGGTGGCGACCGCGGTGGTGAAGGATCGGTCGGCGTAGCGATCGAGTTCGCGGCTGCGGCGGCTGATCGCGAAGAGCCAGCCGCCGGCGATCAGGCTGGGGATCGCGACGACCAGGCCGAACACCAGGGGCGGCACGGATTCGAACAGGATCCCGCCGGCGACGGGGCCGACGGCGACGCCGAGCAGCTGGCCGGTGGACACAAAGACCCCGATTCGGCCCGTCACGTCGAGCTTTGCCGCGAGGCCGAGAATGAGCACGAGCGCCGCCCCGTAGGTGATGCCCCACGCGACGATGCTGACCGCGTAGACCGCGGGCGTCTCGGTCGTAACCAGCAGGAACTTCCCGACGGTCGACACGAGGACCACCGCAACGAGCGCCCAGCCGCGGCCCAGCCAGCGGATGAGAGCGGGAGCGAGCAGGCCGCCCAGAATGCCCCCGGACACTTGCAGGGCGAGCAGCAAGCCCGCGGCGTCCGGGGCGATCCCGGCGGACTCGCCGAGCAGCAGGGCCATCGCGTAGACCATGTCTTCTGTCGCCGACCACGCGAAGGCGAGCACCGCCACGACCAGCCCGACGGCGAGGTTGCGCGGGCGGGCGAGCACGGCCCCCCGCTCGTGAGCCTCGCCCGGGAGGTTCGGGAGTCCCCGTGCACAGAACATGCCGAGCAGGGCGATGCACGTGAGCGCGGCGAGCAGCACCCGGATGTCGTTCTGGAAGATCGGGGTGGCGAGGAGGATCGCTGCCGCGACGGCGCGGTTGACCACCATGACGACGGCCGTGGTGCGATCCGGGTTCTCGGTGACCGCGGACGCGGCGATCGCAGCGCCGACGACGAGCCCCACGCCCACCCCGCCCACGATGATCCCAGTTGCCACGAGCGCGGGCGTGGGGCTGAACGCGGCCGCGAAGCCGAATCCGAGGGCCATGACGCCGAGGCCGGTGCGGGCGATCCTCGGGCGGGAGAAGCGGTGCACCACGCGGCCGGTGGCCCCCATGGCGATGACGCTCGCGAGGGTCATCGCGGTGGCAACGCCCCCGGCGGCGGCGACCGAGAACTGGAGCTGCACGATCATTGCGGTGATGAGCACCGGAACCATGCTCGCCGCGACGAGGGCGAAGACCCAGGTGCCGATGAAGCTGAGCACCGTGGCCGGGGTGAGTCGCGCGAGGGAAGTGTGAGACACGGGGTCCTCCAGACAGACGTTGTCGGGAACGGCCGCGCATGTGGCGCGATCCGGCCGGTGCCGCTGCGGTGCGGCGGCCGCGGGTGCGGTGGCAGTTCGAGTGTAGGTTAACCGGTTAACCAACGCAAGTGTGGCGTCGGGCCTCTGGTAATTCTCGGGCCGCAGCGGTGCCGGGCTCGTGCGGGGCGAGGGTCGGCTGTTGCCTGCGGCGCGGGCGGATGCTCTCGTGACCGTCCGCGGCGCGGGATCGAGGCCTCGGGCGATGACCCGGGAGTCGACCGAGGCGCGGAGTCGAGGCCTGGGGTCGATGGCCCGGGTGCGGTCCGACGCCCGCGTGGTAGTCACACGGGCGGATGCGCTCGTAGCCGTCCGCGGTGCGGGCCTCCGTCCGCGTGATGCTCGCGTGATGCTCGCGGTGCGGGTCGAGGCCTCGGGTGAAGCCTCGGGGGTTGTCCGGGGGTGCGGGCCTCCGCTCGGGAGACGCCTCGGGGCTCGCCCGGTGGTGCGGGGCTCTGTTCAGGAGATGCCCCGGGAGCGGTCCTACGCCCGCGTGGTACCCGCGGTCGACGCTCGCGCGCGGACGTGCGGAACCAGCTCTCGTGCCCGGTCGGCAACCGAAGCCGCACCCGCCTCGCGCGCCGCGATGACCTCGTGCAGCAGCTCGATCGCAGCGCGACCGAGGCCCGCGGGATCGAGGTGCATCGCCGTGATGCGGGGCTCCGCCGCCGTGAGATAGTCGCTGTCCAGGTATGACGCGAGCAGGAAATCTTCTCCCACGCGGCGGCCGGCCGTGGCCGCGGCGAAGGCCGCCGCGATCGCCGCCCGGTCGGAGACAAAAATGGCAGCGTCATAGCCCGAACTCTGGGCCACGATCTCGTGGGTCAGTTCGGGGCCCGCCGCCTCCGCCGCCGGTGCGATCGGAATGTGGGTCACCGGGATCCCCGTCTGCGCGGCCCACTCTGCCGCACCCCGCAGGTAGTCGGCGGTCCAGCGGGTGCCGAGCTCCGGCACCGGCAGCGCGATCCTGCGCGCCCCGCGCGCACGCAGGTGCTCCAGGAGTTCGCGCACGGCGCGATCGTGCCGGCTCGTGAGCGCCGCGTCCGGGGTGAGGGCGTCGTCGAGCGGCGGCTCGATGCAGACCGTCGGAACGCCCCAGCCCAGGACCGTCCTGACGTGCGGATCCGCGGCGACGGGATCCACGATCACGCAGCCGTCGAGCCGGAGCGGCGGCGTGTGCGGGGCCACCAGATCCGGCGTCAAGATCCGCACGGTCGAGCGGAACGGCTCGCTCGCGACGAGCGCGCCGAGCGCCAGTTGATGCGAGAACGGGAGGTGCTCGGAGTGTGCCGGGAGCAGCACGCCCACAATTCCCGCGCGCGCAGAACTCAGATTCTGTGCGGTGCTATTCGGGCGATACTCGAGTTCGGCTGCAACCGCAGCGATGCGGGCACGTGTGGCCTCGGAGATGCGGCCCTTCCCGCTCAACGCCTGGCTCGCGGCAGCCTTCGAGACGCCGGCCCGCGCGGCAACATCGCCGATGGTTGCGGGGCGGGAGGGGGACACCATGCCCCCACCGTAGCGGCTCCGGCAGCGGACGCCGTGAAAACTCGTCCTTGCGCGCCGTTCGACACCGCGGATAGGGTGGTCTCTGGTAGTTCATCAACCCGGAAAGGAGCAGATCATGCAAAAAATCAATCGAATCGCATTCGATCTGCCGCGTCCGGGCACCCCGCTGACCGGACATTAGGTTCCTCGCGGCCCGCCCCTCTGGCCCGCCGCCCCTTTCCGCTTCCAGCTTTTCCGCACGCTCCGGTGTGCGCTTTCCGATCAGGAATCATGAACGCTTCAGCCACTGATATTCCGGCGTCCCCCGACGCCACGCCCCCCTCTGCCGCGGCGGCTGCCGCCCCGCGCCTGTCGACCGCGCGGGCACTCGCGCGCCTGTACCCCTTCGCCAAGCCGGCGCTGCCGCGCCTCATCGGCGGTGCCCTGGTCGGGCTGGGGGCCGCCGTCGCGAGCCTGATGATCCCGCTCGTGCTGCAGTGGGCCGTCGACGGCCCGATCACGACGGGGGATCGCACCCAGATCGTGTGGGGCACCCTCGCGGTGCTCGCGCTTGGCGTCGCCGAGGCGCTGATGGTGTTCCTGCGCCGGCGGTTTGTGCTCACCCCCGCCGCGGGCATCGAATACTCGGTGCGCCAAGCGTTCTATGAGCGGCTCCAGCGCCTGCCCGTCGCCTTCCACGACCGGTGGCAGTCGGGGCAGCTGCTCAGCCGCATGATGCAGGACATTGGTGCGATCCGGCGCTGGCTCGCGTTCGGACTGATCCTGCTGCTCATCAACGTACTCACCATTGTGATCGGTTCGGCGCTCCTGTTCCGTTGGCACTGGGCGCTCGGCACCGTGTTTGTGGTGTGCTCGCTGCCGCTCTGGATCCTCGGCTACCGCTTCGAGCAGAGCTACGGCGTGCTCTCGCGCAGCAGCCAGGACCAGGCGGGGGACCTCGCGACCTCCGTGGAGGAGAGCGTGCACGGGATCCGCGTGCTCAAGGCGTTTGGCCGGGGCGGGCACGCGCTCTCCCAGTTCACGCGGCGGGCCGAAACCCTGCGCGATACCGAGATGCGCAAGGCCCGCGCCGTGGGGCAGCTGTGGTACTGGCACGAGCTTGTACCCGTGCTCGCCCTCGGCGCGAGTTTCCTCACGGGCGTGTGGTTGGCCGCAACGGGCAGCCTCACGGTGGGCGAGCTGTTCGCGTTCTTCGCGATGGCGGCGGCCCTGCAGTGGCCGATGGCCTCACTCGGCTACCTGTACTCACTGCTCATCGATACGCGCACCGCGACCGATCGCGTCTTCGAGGTGCTCGACGCCCCCGTCACGATCACCGACCCCGCGGAACCGCGCACGATCACCGAGCCGCGTGGCGAGCTCGCCTTCCGAGGCGTGCGCTTCCACTACCCGGATTCGGCCCCGGACAGCCCCGAGCTCCTCGCGGACATCACCCTCACGCTGCGCCCGGGCGAGACCCTGGCGCTCGTGGGCGCGACCGGGAGCGGCAAAACCACGCTGACCACGCTGCCGACGCGGCTGTTCGACGTCAGCGGCGGAGCCGTCGAACTCGACGGCATCGATGTGCGGGAACTCCGGCTCGCAGAACTGCGCCGCCGGATCGGCGTCGCGTTTGAGGACCCCATCCTGTTCTCGGCCTCGGTGCGCGACAACGTGCTGCTGGGCCGCGACGACCTCGACCCGCACAGCCCGGACGCGGACGCCGTGCTCGCCGAAGCCCTCGACGTGGCCCAGGCCGGCTTCGCGTACGACCTCCCGGACGGCGTCGACACCGAGGTCGGGGAGGAAGGCCTGTCGCTTTCCGGCGGTCAGCGCCAGCGCCTCGCCCTCGCGCGAGTGGTCGCCGCCGCGCCGGACGTGCTCGTGCTCGACGACCCGCTGTCGGCGCTCGACGTCGACACCGAGGCACTCGTCGAGGCGGCGCTGCGCCGGGTGCTCGCGCACACGACCGCGCTCATCGTCGCGCACCGGCCTTCGACCGTGGCCATGGCGGATCGCGTCGCGGTGCTCTGGGACGGCCGGATCGAGGCGGTCGGGACCCACGCCGAACTGCTGCGCGACAACGCCCACTACCGGTACCTCATCGCCACGCTCGATCGCGGTGATCAGCCAGATTCGCCCCAGGATTCCGGTGATCCGGCACCGCCCGGAAGCCCAGAACCCGCCGCCGCACACCCCGAGACGGAGGACCGCGCATGAGCCCCGAAACCGTCCGCGGCACGCGCGGCGAGGACCGCGATGAGTACACGCGTGAGGAGAGCCGTGCGATCCGGAAACGGTCGCTGCGCCTGCTCCGATCGATCCTGGCGCCGCTCAAGAAACTGATCCTGCTCACCGCGGTGGTGATCGTGATCTCGACCGCGATGCGCGCGATCGGCCCCACGCTGCTCGCGTTCGGCATCGACGTGGCGCTGCCGCGCGCCGTCGACCACGGCGACTGGTGGCCCGCGATCGGGGTCGGCGGGGCCTTCCTCGTCTCGGGGCTCGTGGGCGCCGGGTTCGTCGGCTGGTACGTCGTGCTGATCGCCCGGCTCACGCAGGCCGTCATGATGGAGCTGCGCACCCGGATCTTTCGCCACACGCAGCGGCTCAGCCTCGAGTTCCACGAGGGCTACACCTCGGGCCGCATCATCGCGCGCCAGACGAGCGACCTCGAATCGATCCAGGAGTTGCTCGACGGCAGCCTGAACGAACTGATCGACGCGATCCTGCTCGGCGGATTCACGCTGCTGATGCTGTTCCTCATCGACTGGCGCAGCGGCCTGCTGCTGCTCGGGATGGGCATCCCGCTCGTGATCCTGATGCGCTGGTTTGTCGTGGAATCCCAGAAGGGGTTCCGGGCGACCCGCGTGGTCAGCGCCAAGCTGATCGTGCAGTTCGTCGAGACGATGACGGGCATCCGCGCGGTGCAAGCCTTCCGCCGCGAAGACCGGAACCGCGTCGCCTTCGGCACGGCCTCGGACGACTACCGCCGCGCGAACCTGCGCGTGTTCCGGCTGTTCGGGGTGCTCGATCCGGGGCTCATCCTGCTCGCCAACGTCACCATCGCGGTCGTCCTGTTCTGGGGTGCACTCCGGGTCGCCGACGGCGGACTCGCGATCGGCGTGCTGCTCGCGGCGGTGCTGTACGTACGGAACTTCTTCGGCCCGATCGAGGAGGTGGCGATGTTCCTGAACTCCTACCAGTCCGCGACCGCCGCGCTCGAGAAGGTATCGGGCGTGCTGGAGGAGGAGCCGACCGTGCGGGAGGCCGCCACCCCCGCGCACCTGCCGGAAGCGCGGGGTGAGCTCGCGTTCGAGGACGTGAGCTTCGGCTACGCGGGCGGGCGCACCGTGCTCGCGGACACCTCCCTGCAGATCCCCGCCGGGCAGACGATCGCGCTTGTGGGCACGACGGGGGCGGGCAAATCCACGCTCGCGAAGCTCGTCGCCCGATTCTACGACCCGAGCGCGGGGCGCATCACGCTCGACGGCGTGGACCTGCGGGAGCTGGCCCCGGCCGACATGCGCCGTGCGATCGTGATGGTCACCCAGGAGGCCTACCTCTTCAGCGGTACCGTCGCTGAGAACATCGCAATCGGCCGGCCCGACGCGACCGCCGAGGAGATCCGTGCCGCGGCCGAGGCAGTGGGGGCGCACGCCTTCATCGCGGAGCTTCCCGACGGCTACGACACGGATGTGAACAAGCGCGGCGGGCGCGTGTCCGCGGGGCAGCGTCAGCTGATCTCGTTCGCGCGCGCGTTCCTCGCGGATCCGCGCGTGCTGATCCTCGACGAGGCCACCGCCTCGCTCGACCTGCCGAGCGAGCGACTCGTGCAGGACGCCCTGCAGCGGTTGCTCGCCGACCGCACGGCGATCATCATCGCGCACCGCTTGTCGACGGTGGCGATCGCCGACCGCGTGCTGGTGATGGAGGCCGGCCGGGTCGTCGAGGACGGGAGCCCGGCCGAGCTTGTGGCGGCGGGCGGGCGCTATGCCGCGCTGCACGACGGCTGGGAGGCCTCGCAGGTGTAGCGGGGCGACGGGGCCGGGCGTGGTTCGGGCCCCGGGGCTGGGTTCCGGGCGGGTTCGGGCCTCGGGGCCCGATGGGCCGGGTGACGGGGCCGGGGCCCGACGGGTCGCGTTCCCGGCCCCCACCACACAAGCGACCCGTTACGTGCAGCACCCCCGGTTTCCCGGGATTTTCCTGCGCGTAACGGGTCGGTTGTCAACTTGCGGGTCGGATCTGTGCCCGGGCGGGCCGAGGGCCGCTTTCCCCGCGGCGGTCTAGCGGGTCGCCGGCGCTCCGGGGGTGTCAGCGCCGGGGCGTCCCGGCGACGGCTGCTCCGGCTCGGCCGGCTGCGGCGCGGGTGCCTCGGTGCCCGCCGGGGCCTCAGGCGTGGCCGGAGCGCCCGATTCGGCCTGGGCCGCCTCGGCGGCGTCGGCGGCATCGTCCTCGACGATGCTGTCCGGGGTGCGGTCGCGGTTGCGCCACTCGTAGATACTCTCCGAGGCCGCGTCGCGCGGCCGGGACAGGAAGATGATGGAGAGCGAGAAGCCGATGAGCGCCGCGAAGATGGCCGAGAGCCATGGCCAAATGCCGAGCAGATAGAGCACCGCGAAGGGCACTGCGAAGAACAGCAGTCGAAGCGCGGAGTACACAATCCAGACGGTGCGGGGGTTTTTCACGTCGTCGAGTCTACCCGTGCCAACTGCGCCGAGTCTGAGGCGGCGCGTGGGTGCCCAGCCGACCGTGATCCGGGATGGGTACGATGGGGGCATGGTGCGATTCATCATTATCGGTATCGTCGTCGCGGTGGCGTTCACGCTCTACGCGCTGGTCGACGCGGCGATGACGGATGGTGCCCGCGCGCGCGGCGTGAATAAGCCGGTGTGGGTGGTTCTCATCGTGCTGCTCCCCGTGATCGGTGGCGTGCTGTGGTTCCTGATCGGCAAGGGCGACACCCCCGCGGCGCGGCCCGCCGCGCCCGACGATGACCCGCGGTTCAGTGGCAACCGCATCTCGTCGCGGGATCTAGATGCGCACATGCAGGACCTCGAGGCGCGCCTCCGCGAGCTCGACAGCGAAACCTTCCCCGGAGAGCAGCCGAAGCAGGACGGCACACCGGACGGCTCGAACCCGAGCGAACCGGGGAAGCGCCCCGACGGCGACGCGGCACAGCCGTGACCGGGGCCGCAGCACAGGCGCCTGCCCCCGCCCCCGCATCGATCTTCGCGGTGGAGCTCCTCGGGGAGCTGATCCGGCACGGCGTGAGCGACGTGGTCGTGTGTCCGGGCTCCCGCTCGCAAGCCCTCGCCCTCGCGGCGGCGGCGGCCGAGCAGGCTGAGGCGATCCGGCTGCACGTTCGCGTGGACGAGCGGAGCGCGGCATTCTTCGCCCTCGGCATTGCGCGCGAGACGGGGCTCCCGGCCCCGGTCATCGTGACGAGCGGCGGGGCCGTGGCGAACCTGCTGCCCGCAGCGCTCGAGGCCCACGAGGCGCGCGTTCCCCTGCTGCTGCTCACGGCGGACCGCCCCGAGGAGCTGCGCGGGATCCGCAGCAACCAGACCACCGCGCAGCCCGGCATCCTGGGTCCCGCGGCGCGGCTCGCGATCGATGTGCCCGCACCCGAGTTCGGCCCTGACGGCGACCTCCGACGCGACGGATCACGCGACCCGAGCCTGCTCGCCCAGCGCGCGCTCTCCGCGGCAACCGGGTTTCTCGGGGGCGATCCGGCGGGCCCGGTGCAGCTGAACCTCGCGTTCCGTGAGCCGCTCTCCGGGACGGCCGGCTTCGACGCGATGATCGCGGAGGGCTTCGCCGCGGCACGCGCGGAGGCGGCCGAGCTGCTCGCGTCCGACGCCCGGGGAATCGTGAGCCCCCACACGCGGGTCACGGATCGAGGCTGGCTGAGCCACGCGGGGTTTGCGGACGCCGAGTGCTACGTTCACGACGGAGACGCACTCACCGTCGTGATCGCCGGGGCGGATGCCGGATCCGAGGCCGAGGAGTTTGCGCACGCCGTCGGTGCCCCGCTGCTCGCCGAGGTAGTGAGCGGCTCCCGCTACGGCCGTGAAACCATTGCGGGATACGCCACGCTGCTCGACGATCCCCGGATCGGTGGGCTCATCGAGCGGGTGGTCGTGTTCGGGCACCCGACCCTCACGCGGCAGGCGTCGGCCGTGATGCTGCGCGACGACGTCGAGGTGATCGTGGTGGACCCGCACGACGGGCCGCGGGTGGATCACGTCAATCCCGGCCGCCGCGCCCGCATCGTCCGCGCCGCACGGGTCGCGGAAACATACGCGCCGCGCACGCTTCACCGGTGGTTGGGCCTGTGGGTGCTGCCCGACCGCGAGTTGCTGCGGGAGCGCAGCACGGTGCACGAGCCGGACTTCGCCGCAGCGACCGCGAGCGGGTACAAGGAGCGCAACGCGTACGCCCGGTCCGAGGTCGCGACGATGCGCGAGCCCGTGACGCGGGCCCTGCTCGCCGAGTCCGTGTGGCGCGCGACGTGGCCGCACGACCGGATCGTGCTCGGCGCCTCGCGGCTGGTGCGGGTACTCGATGCCCTCGCGCCCGGCCGGAAGCTCACGGTGCACGCCAATCGCGGGCTGGCGGGGATCGACGGCACGGTCGCGACCGCGCTCGGCGTTGCCATCGCCAGTCAGTCGGCCGCGGATCCCGCGCGCGCTGCGGGGGCGACCCGGGTGTTGCTGGGCGACCTGGCGCTGCTCCACGACGCCGGATCTCTGCTGCTTCCCGAGAGCGAGGCCGCCCCGCGGATTCAGGTGTTTGTCGGGAACGACGGCGGCGGGACGATCTTCGACGGCCTCGAGGTCGCGGGTAGCGCGAACCGTGAGGCGTTCGATCGCGTGATGTTTACGCCCCAGGGCGCGGACCTGGCGGCGCTCGCCGCGGCCTACGGCTGGGAATATCGCCGGGTCGAGACGCGCAGCGAGCTCGAGCGGCTGCTCACCGAGCCAGTCACGGGGCCGTGCCTGGTCGAGGCACCGCTCGCGCGGGCGGCCTAACCGCGCTGATTCGCGCCCGGATCGGGCCTTCCGGCGATTCGCCATGCCGGAGTATGATCGCGCCATGAGCGAGAATTGGCGCGCTGAGCGCGTGGCGGAAATCCGGGGCCTCATCGTGGCGGCAGCGCCCGGCATCACCGAGGAAGCCAAGTGGGTGAAGCCGACGAACCCGGCCGGCGTCCCCACGTTCACGCTCGACGGCCTCGTGTGCACCGTCGAGACCTACAAGGACAAGGTGAAGGTGACCTTCGCGCGCGGCGCCTCCCTACCGGATCCGGCCGGGGTGTTCAACGCGAGCCTGGATGCGGGCACGCGCCGCGCCGTCGACGTGCGCGAGTCCGACGTGCTCGACGCGACGGCGTTCTCAGCGCTGATCCGCGCCGCGGTGGACGCGAACCGCACCCGCTAGCGCGACCCTGCCCTGCCCTGCCCTGCCCTGGCTCCCCACACGACATCGATGGGTGAGTTTCCGGGGCTTCCCGTGCGCGAAGCCCCGGAAACTCACCCATCGATGGCCGCGGGGCCCGGGCTTGCGAGGTCCGGGCCTGCGGGGTTCGGGCTTGCGGGGTCCACGCTTGCGGGGCCCGGGTCCGCGGGGCCCGCGCCCGGCGCGGGCACCAGACTCTCGCGCAGGATCTGCGCCCGGACGGCGGGCCAGAACGTGTCGGCCCAGACCTCGTACCCCCGATCGGTCGGGTGGAACGCATCGGGGGCGAACTCGGTGAGGATTCCGCGGATCCCGCGCCGCCGCGTCGCCTCGTACAGCGGGACCACGGTGAGGCCGCGATCCGCCGCGATCGTGTGCAGTATCCGGTTCGCCTCGCGCACCTTCCGGTCGTTCCACGGCAGGTGGAAGCACGGCACTTCCCCCACGATGGTGTGCGCCGGGAGCGCGTCGAAGATCGTGCGGATATTGGTGTGAAAGGCTCGGGCATCCCACTCGGCGATGTCGTTCGCCCCGATCGCGAGCGTGACGAGTGCCGGCACCCGCCGGGCGAGGAGCTTCTCGGCCCGCGGCAGCTGGTCCCGCACGCAGAGGCGGGTCGGGGCGCCGGACACCCCCAGGTTCGTGACGGCGATCGCCCGGCCGAGCTCCGCCTCGATCCGATCGGTCAGCTGCCCCACGTAGCTGCGGCCGGGCGTGGATGCGCCGATGCCTTGCGCGGTTGAATCGCCCAGCGCCAGGTACCAGAAATCCCCGCGCACCTTGCGGCGCTCCCGCCACCACGCCGCGGTCACGGGCTGCATCTCCGCGAGCTCCATCAGGGGGCGGTTTGCCCGCGCATACAGGCGGTCGAGCCGAGCGTTGCGCGCAACCGCGGCCGTTGCGGAGAGCGCGAGCGCCTTCGCGCCGAGCACGGGGGAGTGAGCTGGGTATACCACCCATGTAGCGTAGCCGTTTGCTGGCTGTCAGACCCGTGCAGGCCCTACAGTAGAACCCACGATCAGCGGGAACTCTGCCCGCTCGCACAGGGGGATGACGATGGCGCAGCAGTTCTGGACCGAAGACGTGACCGAGCTGCTCCGCGTGCGCGAGGGCTTCGATCTGCGCTCCGTGGACCCGGACGCGACGCCGGGCACGGTTGCCGACAAGAAGGGCGGCCAGGCCGAGCTCGCGCGTTCCGCCCAGGAACTGCGCGGGCTGCAGGAAAAGCTCTTCGCCCAGAGCCGCATCGGGGCACCCGAGCGTCTCCTGGTTGTGCTCCAGGCGATGGACGCCGCCGGGAAGGGCGGGATCGTGAACCACGTTTTCTCCCAGGTGGAGCCCTATGGGCTCGCGCTTACGGCGTTCAAGTCGCCCACGGAGGAGGAACGCGCCAACGATTTCCTGTGGCGGGTGGAGCCGCGCGTGCCGGGGCCGGGCGTGATCGGAGTGTTTGACCGTTCGCACTACGAGGACGTGCTGATCCAGCGCGTCCGTGGTTTCGCGCCGCCCGCAGAAATCGAGCGCCGCTACGGGGCCATCGCCGACTTCGAGCAGCGGATCGCGACCGCGGGGGTCCGCATCGTGAAGATCATGCTGCACATCTCGCCGGAAGAACAGGCGGAACGCCTCCGCTCGCGCCTGGACGAACCGGAGAAGCACTGGAAGTACAACACGGGCGACGTTGACGAACGCGTGTTCTGGGCCGACTACATGGAGGCGTTCCAGATCGCGATCGACCGTTCCGTCGCGCCACACGCGCCCTGGTACGTGGTGCCCGCGAACGCCAAGTGGTATGCCCGCGCCGCCGTGCAGCGGATCGTGATCTCCGAGCTGCAGGCCATGCGGCCGGAGTGGCCCGAGGTCGAGTTCGACGTCGAGGCGGAGAAAGTGCGCCTGGCGGGGACCGCCGGGCTCCGCTGGCCCAGCTAGCGGGGCCGCAGGGCCCGCCGGTTACGCGGCGAACGCCTCCGTGATGGGGCGGAACTTCGACACGGTCTCACCAAACTCGTGCGCTGGATCGGATCCCGCGACAATGCCGCCGCCCGCACTCGCGGTGATGCGACGGGGCCCCGCGTGACCCGTCTCCTGCGCGGGGTCGATCGGTACGGGGTCGATCTGCGCGCAGCGCAGGGCGATCACCCACTCGCCGTCGCCTGCGGCGTCGATCCAGCCGACGGCACCCGAGTAGCGGCCACGGTCAAACGGCTCCAGCTCGGCGATCGCGGCGACCGCGTCGGCGGTGGGGGTCCCGGCAATTGCGGCGGTGGGGTGCAGTGCGCCCACCAGCTCGAGCGCTGAGCTGCGTTCCCGGAGGGTCGCCCCGAGATCCGTGGCGAGGTGCCACACATTCGGGAGCTGCAGCGGAAACGGTTCCTCGCTGGTGCGCAGGGCGGTGACGTGCGGGGCGAGCGCCGTGACCACGCTCTGCACCGCGAAGACGTGCTCGTGCTGCTCTTTATCGCTGGTCAGCAATTCGTCCCGTGCCTGCGCATCGCGCCCGGGGGCGTCGGCGTGCCGGGCCCGCGTGCCCGCGAGCACCCGAGCGGACACCGCGCCCGAGGTGGATCGGATCAGCGTTTCGGGGCTCGCGCCCACCATGCCGTCGACCGCGAACGTCCAGCAATCCAGGTAGCGCCCGGCGAGTCGGGCGAGCGGGACGCGGAGATCGGACCCCGCGGGGAGCTCGCCCTCAATCTGCCGGGCCAGGACGATCTTCTCGACCTCGCCGCGTGCGATCCGGCGCACCGACTCGCGCACCCCCGCGAGGTAGGCCTCGACGGGGTCGGGCTCCGCGTCGCCCGAGGGCGAGCGTGGCGCGAACGCGACCCCGGGCCACGACCCCGGCGGTGCGGGCTGCGGCAGCGCCGGATCCCCGAGCGCGTTGCCCGCGGTGCGGTCTGCGGTGCGATCCGCCGCGTCCGACTGCTCCGTAACCTCGGTGATCCACCACCGGTCGCGGTGCTGGGCTACCAGGATTCGAGGCACGACGAGGACGCTCTCCGCGGCGCTCGCGTCGTCGAACGCGAAGGTTCCGAGCGCGACGAGGCCGGACCCGGGCAGAGCCACCGGATCGTCGATCGTTGCGGCCGCCGCGACTTCACGCCAGGCTTCCGCCCCCTCGCGGAACCGATGCGGGCCACGGAACGTGAGTCGCAGCGCCTCGCCGATCCCCACGCAACCGCGATCGCCACGCAGCCACACGAGTGGCGAGGCTGGATCCGCCAGGGAGAGGAGATCCGGCGCGCCGGCGAGGGGTCGCGTGACCGCACGCAAGCGGGGTACGGCGGTTTCACTCGTCACCCCACCAATCTACTCCTCTGTACTGATCAGGGCCTGTCCGCCTGAGTGCCCGGGGAGAATCCGGGCATGCCGTCCGTGCGATCCGCCCGGCGTACAGGGGAGACGGGCTACCATAGGGGGGTGATCCGACCCGACACCGCGACCAAGCACGCCGCCGACGTTTCCAGCATGTTTGATGAGGTCTCCCCGCGATACGACCTCATTAATGATGTGCTGACTGTGGGCAACGACCGGCTGTGGCGTGTGGCCACGACGAAGGCCGTTGCGCCGCGGAAGGGGATGCGCGTCCTCGATCTGGCGGCCGGCACCGGCACCTCGTCTGCCGCACTTGCCGCACACGGGGCGCACGTGGTCGCCGCGGACTTCTCCGAGGGAATGCTCGCGGAGGGGCGAAAGCGCCATTCGGGGAACCCGCTCATCGAGTTCGTGCACGCGGACGCGATGGCGTTGCCCTTCGAGGACAACAGCTTCGACGCCGCCACGATCTCCTATGGGCTGCGCAACATTAGCGATCCGCGCGCCGCGCTCGCCGAAATGTACCGGGTGGTGAAGCCCGGGGGCCGAATCGTGATCGCCGAGTTTTCCACCCCGCCTGCCGCGATCGTGCGCGGCCCCTACACCTGGTACGGCCGCAACGTGCTGCCGCGGATCGCGGGCGCGATCAACCGGGAGGCCGCCGAGGCGTACCGCTACCTCAACGAGTCCATCGAGGCGTGGCCCACGCAGGATGAGCTCGCGGCCTGGCTGCGCGAGGCCGGCTTCGAACGCGTGGCGTACCGCAACTTGACGTTCGGGATTGTCGCGCTGCACCGCGGGTTCGTGCCGCGCGAGGCGGCCGCGGCTCGAGCGGCGGCTGCCGCGACGCAGGCGGACGCACCAACGGCGGCCGACGCGACGCAGGCGAGCGCGAAGCCCGTCGCAGCGAAGCAGGCCACCGAGACGAAGCAGGCGGCTGAGACGAAGCAGGCCGCCGAGACGAAGCCCGCAGCGAAGAAGTCCGCAGCGGCCAAGTCAGCAGCGGGGAAGCCCGCAGCGGCCGGGCCTGCGACGGCGAAGCCCGCAGCAGCGAAGTCTGCTGAGGCGAAGCCCGCGGCTGCGAAGCCCGCGGCTGCGAAGGCGGAACCGCAATCCGGCGGGGCGAAATCCGGCGGGCCGAAATCTGCCGGGGCGAAGGCCCCCGGCACGAAGGCTGCCGGAGCGAAGCCGAAGGCCGCCGGAGCGAAGCCCGCGGCCGAGAAGAAGTCAGCCGCTGCAGAGCGCCCCGCAGCACCGAAGAAGTCGGCCGCGTCGAAACCCGCAGCCTCATCCCAGCCCTCGACGACCGAGACCGGATCGTCCGACGCTACCGGAGGTACCCCGTGATCCGCCCCCTCGCGGAAGACACCGCTACCCAGGCGCTCCCGATGCGGTTGTTCCGCGGCGCGCAGGATCGCAAGCACGCGAAGCTGCTGCAGGAACAGCTCGAGCTCATCGAGTCCGGCCTGATGGAACACCTGCGGTTCGCCTCCCCGGTCGCGGATGCGCCGGCCCGGTACCTGATGAGCGCGGGCGGGAAGCGGATCCGGCCGATGCTGACGCTGCTCACGAGCGAGCTCGGCGGCGGCCCGAACGAGCTCGTGCGACGCGCGGCGCAGGCTGTCGAAATGACGCACCTCGCCTCGCTGTACCACGACGACGTGATGGACGACGCGAAGCTGCGCCGGGGCGTGCCCGCCGCGCAGACCGTGTGGAACAACTCGGTGGCAATTCTCGCGGGCGATCTGCTGTTCGCCCGGGCTTCGTCGCTCGTGTCCGGGATGGGCGAGGAAGCGATCCTGCTCCAGGCGCAGACCTTCGAGCGGCTCTGCCTGGGGCAGCTGCACGAGACCGTGGGCCCGCAGCCCGAGGACGAGCCGATCGCGCACTACATTCAGGTGCTTGCGGACAAGACCGGGGCGCTCATCGCGACCGCCGCGCGGATGGGCGTCATGTTCGGTGAGGGCCCGGCAGAGTTCGCCGATCCGGTGACCGAATACGGCGAGCGGATCGGTGTGGCATTCCAGCTCATCGATGACGTGATCGATCTCTCCCCGCAGAAGGAGCAGACCGGCAAGCGCGCCGGCACCGATCTCCGTGCGGGCGTGGCGACGCTCCCGCTCCTCCTGCTGCAGCAGCGTGCCGCGGCGGGCGGCGACGACGCCGAGCTGCTCGCTCAGATCGAGGCGGGTGTCGCCGCGATCGAGGGCGGCGCGGACGCCGGCGTGCTCGATGACGCCGTGGAAGCGTTGCGCGGCCACGAGGTCACGCGGGAGACTGAAGCGACCGCTCGGCGCTGGGCGGCGGAGGCCGTGGCAGCGCTCGATGTGCTGCCGAAGTCTTCGGTGAAGCGCGCGCTTGAGCGCATGGCCGAGTCCATCGTCACGCGCGAGGGCTAGGCTCGCCGCGCCCCGCACGAGTTCGCGGGACCGGCATGGTGAAGGGCCGCGCGGATGATACCGGCAGCGGCATGAATGAACATAGGAGTGCGATGAGCAAGATGCGACTGGCAATTGTCGGGGCTGGTCCCGCCGGGATTTACGCGGCGGATCTGCTGTTGAAAGCCGAACGCGACTTCGAGGTCGAGATTGACCTGTTCGAGCAGCTGCCCGCACCGTACGGGCTGGTTCGGTACGGGGTTTCTCCCGATCACCCGCGCATCAAGGGCATCATCTCCGCGCTCCGCGACGTACTCGACAGCGGGCAGATCCGCTACTTCGGCAACGTCCGCTATGGCCGCGACATCACCCTCGAGGACCTGAAGCGGCACTACAACGCCGTGATCTTCTCCACGGGCGCGATCCGTGACGCGAACCTGAACATCCCCGGCATCGACGCTGAGGCCTCCTACGGCGCGGCCGATTACGTGAGCTGGTTCGACGGGCACCCCGACGTGCCGCGCACCTGGCCGCTCGAAGCCGAGAGTGTCGGTGTGATCGGCAACGGCAACGTCGCGCTCGACGTCTCGCGCATGCTGATCAAGCACGCCGATGACCTGTTGCCCACCGAGATCCCGCAGAACGTGTACGAGGGGCTCAAGGAGAACCCGATCCAGGAACTGCACCTCTTCGGCCGCCGCGGCCCGAAGTACGTGAAGTTCACCCCGCTCGAGCTGCGCGAGCTCGGCGAGGTCCGGGACGTAGACATGATCGTCGACGAGCGCGACTTCGACCGCGAGGACGCCTACGCCGACGAGGTGCTCGCGAAGAACAAGCAGATCACCGTGATCACCCGCATTATGGATAAGTGGCGTGCCGAGCAGGCCGAGCGCGAGGCGAGCGGCGAGCGCGCCTCCCGGCGCCTGCACATGCACTTCTGGTCGAAGCCGGTCGAGGTGGTCGTCGAAGACGGTCGCGTGGCGGGCCTAAAGATCGAGCGCACCGCTCCGGACGGCGAGGGCGGAGTCGTCGACACCGGTGAGTTCGAGGTCATCCCGATGCAGGCGCTCTACCGCGCCGTGGGGTACTTCGGTTCCCCGCTCGACGAGATCCCGTTCGACGACGCGAAGGGCGTGATCCCGAACACCCAGGGTCGCGTGCTCGATCTGGAGGGCGAGCAGATCCCCGGCATCTACGCGACCGGCTGGATCAAGCGCGGTCCCGTCGGCCTCATCGGGCACACGAAGTCTGACGCGATGGAGACGCTGGAGTGCCTCATCGAGGACCAGGCGAGCTGGTGGCAGCCGGAGGTGCCCGAGCTCGACGCGATCCCCGCGCTGCTGCATGAGCGCGACGTGCCCTACACGACGATCGACGGCTGGCACCGTCTGGACGAGCATGAGCTCGCGCTGGGTGCCGAAGAGGGACGGACCCGCATCAAGGTCGTCCCGCGCGACGAGATGACGCGCATTTCCCGCGCCGAGTAACCTCGGGCCTCGAACGCAGTGCGGCACCCCTTCGCTGGAGGGGTGCCGCACTGCGTTCGGGCGCTGGGTACGCGCATGATTCGGTGCTGAGTGCCGCGGTGCTCCGGATCCGCAACGCTCTGGCTCAAGCCCACACTGCCGCCCGCAGAATCCCTCGGAGATTCACGAGTCGCGGGCCGAAATCGGGCAAAAATCTCCTGCGGGTTCCTGAATCTCCTGCGGGATCGTCGACCTCCCCGCCAAGCCTGAGCGCGGGGACGCGCAAAGCGCGCGGCGCAGAAGCGCTGCTCGTATTCGCGCTGCTCGCTTGCTGGCCGAAGAGCCGGCTACCGGTCTCGCCTGGGTGGTCCCGCCTGGGTGGTCTCGGCGAGGCCCGCGCCGCTCGATGCCGCCCGCAGAATCCCTCGGAGATTCACGAGTCGCGGGCCGAAATCGGGCAAAAATCTCCTGCGGGTTCGTGAATCTCCTGTGGGATTGTGGATCGCCGCGCCAAGACTGGGTGCGGGCGCGCGTGAGTCCGGAGCGCGGGCGCGGGTGAGCCCGGGCCGCGGGCGCGCGCGAACCCGGGGAAGAGGCGGCCGGGCTCAGGCGCGGGCCGCGAGGGCCACGAGTTCGCGCCGGGCGCCGCTCAGATCGCTCGGCCCGCCTCGCCACACCGCGGTGAACGGGCGGCGGAGCGGCACCGGCCCGAGCGGGCGGGCCACGATACGCCCGAGCCGCACGTCGTCGCGCACGGTGAGTTCGCTGAGCACCGCGGGCGCGACCCCCTGGGCGACGGCGCTGCGCACGGCCGCCTCGGTCGCGAGGACCAGGGCGGGCGGCGGTGCGGGAACGCTCAGGTGCGCGATGGCGGTGTCGAGGGCGGCCCGCGTGCCGCTGCCCGCTTCGCGGGTGACGAGTGGCGTCGCCGCAATCTCCGTGAGCGGCACGCTGGGCAGGCTGGCCCAGGGATGGTCCGGGGTGACCGCGACCACCATCTGATCCCGCCCCACGACCGCGCTGCCGAGCCCGTCCGGGGTATCGGGCGTTTCGATGAAACCGAGGTCCAGCTCGCCGGCCCGAACCGCGGCCACGATCTCGGTGCTGTTTGCCGTGCGCAGCGCGACGTCGCTCGGGGCCGACCCGCGGTCCAGCTGTGCGCGGCGCAGCTCCAGAAGCCAGCCGGGCAGACGGTGGGCGGCGATCGTCTGGCTCGCACCGATGCGGAGGGTGCGACGGGCGCCTCCCGCGAGGCTCGCGATCCCCTCGTCGAGGCGGGCGGCCGCGTCGAGGACCTCGCGAGCCCAGGCGAGTAGCGCGTCGCCGTCGGGTGTGGGGGTCACCCCGGCGGGGGAACGATGCACGAGCGGCCCGCCCGTGAGACGTTCGAGCCCGCGCAGTCGGGCGGAGACGGCCTGCTGGGTGATGCCGAGTTCACGGGCGGCGGCCGACAGGCTCCCGAGTCGCAACGCGGCTTCGAAGCAGCGGAGGTCGATCAGGTCCGGCGAACGCATGTCCACAGGATACAACGCCAGCTTGGGTCCCCTCACGAGCCGCCCGTTCCTGGGGCGTGCGGTGACGCGCCACACTGGAGGCATGAAGCTCGCACCACTGCCCACCCTGCCCCATCGCCTCGCCGCCCGCGGTGTCGAGGTACTCCCGGGGGCGCTCCTGTGCGCGGCGATCGCCGCCGTGGCCACGGTGATCGGCGGCTTCGTGCCGCTCGTGGGGTCGGCGATTCCCGCGGTCGTGATCGGCGTGCTCGTGGCGCTCGTGCGGAAGCCGGGTGCCGCGCTGAGCCCCGGGATCGGGTATTCGAGCAAGTTTGTCCTGCAGTGCGCGGTGGTCCTGCTCGGCGCGCAGCTGTCGCTCGCCAGCATTGTGAGCGTGGGGCTCGAGTCGCTGCCGGTGATGCTGTCCTCGCTCACCGTCTGCCTGTTGGGGGCCTGGCTGATCGGCCGCGCGCTCGGCGTTGAGCGGGATCTGCGCGTGCTCGTCGGCGTCGGGACGGGGATCTGCGGGGCGTCCGCGATCGCCGCGATCTCACCGGTGATCCGGGCGAAGAGCGCGGACATCGCCTATGCGATCTCCACGGTGTTCCTCTTCAATATTCTTGCTGTGCTTGCGTTCCCCGCGATCGGGCACGCCCTCGGTATGAGCCCGCACGCCTTCGGCCTGTTTGCGGGGACCGCGGTGAACGACACCAGCTCGGTCGTCGCGGCCGCGAGCGTGTTCAGTGCCTCGGCCCTGGGCTTCGCCGTGGTGGTGAAGCTCGTGCGCACCCTCATGATCATCCCGATCAGTGTGGGGCTCGCGGTGATGGAGGGGCGCCGATCCGGCACCGCCGAACGCATGACGCCGGCCCGCGTGCTGAAGCTGGTGCCCTGGTTCCTGGTCGGGTTTCTCGTGGTGGCGACGCTCACGAGTGTCGGGGCGGTCCCCGCCGTGGCCGCGGACGTGCTGACGCAGGTGAGCGTGTTCCTTGTCGCGATGGCGCTTGCGGGCATCGGGATGTCCACGGACCTGCGGGCGATCCGCTCGGCAGGCCTGCGCCCGCTGATCCTCGGCGGGATCCTCTCCGTGTTGGTCGCCGCCACGACGCTCGGCGTCATGGCACTGACCGGCGCGCTGGCGGGGAACTGACCGGCGCGCTGGCGGGGAGCTGACCGGCGCGCTCTAGGAACGGCCGGCCGGCGGCTCGCCGAGCAGCTCGGCGAGCTCGCTGAGGTGCTCGCTGGTGCCGCCCTCGATGCGCACGGCCGCGCGGGAATCGGCGGCGGTGGGGCCCCGGTTGATCACGGCAATCGGGATTCCGCGCCGCTCCGCCCGGTGGAGCAGGCGCACGCCCGTGTTGACGGCCAGGGAGGTCCCGGCGAACAGGATCGCGCTCGCCGCGTTCACGAGCGACTCGGCCCGGGCGAAGACGGCGCTCGGCACGACCTCGCCGAAGTACACGACGTCGGGGCGGAGCATGCCGCCGCAGGCGGGGCACCGCGGCACACGAACGCCCGCGAGATCGCCGACCTCGGCGTCGCCGTCCGGGTTGAGGGGTGCGCCCGCGTGAGCCTCGGCGTAGCCGGGGTTCGCGACGTCGAACCAGTGCAGCACCTCGGCGCGCGTCCAGCGGGCCGCGCACTCCACGCAGCGGATCGCCGTGCCGCTGCCGTGCAGTTCGACGACGGTGCGCGATCCGGCCTTGCGGTGCAGGCCGTCCACGTTTTGGGTGATGACGCCCTCCACCCGGCCGGCCGCCTCGAGCGCCGCGAGGGCACGGTGCCCCGCGTTGGGTTCGATGGCCTGCATCGGGCCGGAACCGAGCCGGGCGCCGGCCCAGAACCGTTGCCGGTACGCGGGATCTTCCGTGAACTGCGCGATGCTCATGGGGGTGCGCGGGGGCGTGCCTGCCCCGCGATAGTCCGGGATCCCGGAGTCCGTGCTGATGCCGGCACCGGTGAGGACCGCCACGGGGCCCTCGGTGAATAGTGCGGCGAGATCTGCGATCTGGTGCATCCGTTTCCCCTTCGTTGTGGTGTGCAGCTTACGCGCCGAGCGCGCGCGGGTGTGGCACCTCTGAGGTCAACGCTGTGCGCGCCGCCGCATTCCTGCGGTGCGGCGTGCTCTCAGCGAACGCGATCCGGAGCTGCACCCAGGTGGTGAGCCGATCGTCGGGTGACCGCAGCGGCACCCCGAAGTGGTCCTCGGCCTGGCGTACGCGGTGCCGGACCGTGTTTTCGTGGACGCCGAGTTCGCGCGCCGTGCGGGCGACGTTTCCCGAGTGCTCGCACCAGGCGAGCACGGTGGCGGCGTAGCTGGGCTCATCGGCGCACAGCCGCGCGACCTCGGGGGCGGCCAGCTCGGGCGCGTCCTCGAGCGCGCTCGCGAGGCGTTCCAGGAGGAGCCGGGGGCGCAGCGCCGGGAGCGTCACGATGCGTTCGCTCAGCTCGGCACCGGCGCGTGCGGCGGTCGCGAGTAGCCGCTCCGCGAGCTGCCGCAGCTCGGCGACATCCCCGGGACGGTGCGCCGTGCCGGGAATCGCGACCCGAGTGCCGAGTCCGATGAGCCGATCGAGCAGCGGGAGGAGCGGGGCGACGAACACCGCGGGGTCGGTCCGCTCGTCGCGGGCGATGAGGGCGTAGATGGTGCGATCGTGGATCGCGGTGACGGTCTCGGGATGCCGCAGCGTCAGATGCCGCGCAACGGCGGATCGAAGCTGCGCGAGGGCGAGCGGTCCGCGGTCCCCCTCGATGGTGAACGCGAGCACCGAGGCCCCCCGATCTTCGGGGAGCCCCAGCTCAGCGAACTCTGACCCGGTGACGTGCGTCCCCGCGAGCATGGTGCGCAGGCGCTCTTCGCGGGGCAGTTGGCTCCCCTGGCGGGTGCGCAGATCGTCGAGCATGTGCCCCGCGGCGACGGCCGCCGCCGCTCGCACCCGCGCGTCCTGCTCCGGCGCGAGGGTGGTGGCCGGGTGCGCGGTGATGATCCAGATCGTGCCCAGGGGGAGTGTGCCCGCGGTGATCCCGATCGCAATACGGGGGGCGTCATCGTCCTGCTGCGGGTACACGACGGGCCCGTCCGTGCGGAGCACGGTGCGGTACTGATCGTCGTTGAGGGGGGAGTCGGGGACGCGGCGCGTGAGGATGCCCTGCGTGCGGAGCCCGTCAATGAGCTGCCCCGGGATGGCGGAGTAGGCGACGATTCGGCGGCCCAGGTCTTCGATGGCGACGGATCCGCCAAAGGTTGCGGCGAGTTCGTTGGCGAGCGCGAACAGCGGTTCGGATCCGCGATCACGGGGCGTGTCCCTGTGCGGTTCGAGCGAGCCGAAGGCCTGAGACAGGGCCGCGTCGCAGATCCGCCAGCTCACGTGATCGGGCACGCGCACGAGCGGGACGCCGCTCGCCTCCGCGACGGCGGCGAGGGTGGGAACCTCAGCGTCCGTGCATTTGAGGAGCAGCGCGCTCGTCCCGTGCTGCGCCGCAGCCCACGCAAGCTCGCTGAATTCTGCGTCCGAACGGGTTCCTGCGGAGGGGGCGAGGAGCATCACGCCGGGTTCCGGCGGGAAGCCCTCGCTCGCGTCGTAGAATTCCGCCCCGGACACGGGCCGAGCCGGATCATATGCCCCGAGCGGGGTGACGGCGTCGGGGCCGACCGCCTCGAGCACGTCGCCGAGGGTGAGCGGTCCGATCCGCGCGGCGGGATCGGGAAGGATTGGAGAGATCGCTTGCTCCATTGTCTTAATATATCCGAAATCTCCAATGCGCTGGGAGCGGGCGTTTCGTAGGCTGGACGCGACGCATCACGACCGAGGAGAGCACCATGCCCCAGAACACCCCCGCAACGCAGCCCGCACCCGAGGGGACCCGCCTGGGTGAGCTGTGGGATGTGCTCCCCGAGGAATCCGGTGTCACCGGTGACGGCGTGCTGACGATCGGTGGCGTTCCCGTCACCGAACTCGCGGCGCGCTACGGCACCCCGCTGCACATCTTTGACGAGGCAGGCCTGCGTCGCCAGATCCGGCGCTTCGTTGACGGCCTCGCCGAGCGCTGGCCCAACTCCGAGGTGCTGTTCGCCTCGAAATCGCTCCCCATCGTCGGCATGTACCGCCTCGCGCACGAGGAGGGCCTCTCGGTCGATATCGCGGGCGGCGGCGAACTGCAGCTCGCGCTCGCCGCCGGGGTGAACCCGGCGAAGCTGCACTTCCATGGCAACGCGAAGTCGGACGCCGAGTTGCGGATGGCCCTCGACGCGGGGATCGGTGCGATCATCGTCGACAACGAAGACGAGCTGGATCGGCTCGAGCGGCTCCTGACGAAGCCGCAGGCGCTGCTGCTGCGCGTGATCCCCGGTGTGGACGCTGAGACGCACGCCTCGCAGGCGACGGGCGGCGACAAGTCGAAGTTTGGCCTGCCGATGGATCAGGCGCTGCGCGCGATCGAGCGCATGAACGCGCACCCGCTCATGGACTTCGAGGGCGTGCACCTGCACATCGGCTCGCAGATTCTGAACACCGCGCAGTTTGCGCAGGCCGTGGAGAAGATTTCGACCGCGGGGACGTTCCGCACCTACGACGTGGGCGGCGGCCTCGGCGTGAAGTACACCTACGCGGACGATGCGCCGTCGGTGGGGGACTACCTCGACGCGATCGTTGCCGCGGCACGCGAGCACCTCCCGGAGGGCTCGCGGATCATGATCGAGCCGGGCCGCTCGATCGTGGCCCGTGCGGGGGTCACCCTGTATGACGTGCTCTCCGTGAAGCACACGGGAGACACGTTCGTCGCGGTCAACGGCGGTATGGCCGACATGCTCGACGTGGCGCTCACCGACCAGCGCTTCGAGGCCGTGCTCGCAAACCGCGTCACGGAGCCGTGGGAAGAAACCGTGCAGCTCGTGGGGCGACAGTGCGAATCGGGGGACCTGCTGGTCGACGGCGCCCCGCTCCCGGCCGCTCGTGTCGGGGACCTCGTGGTGCTCGCGACCACCGGTGCATACTCCTACACCCTCGCGAACAACTACAACGGTGCGCTGCGGCCCGCAATCGTGTTCGTCGCGGACGGCGAGGCCCGTGTGGTGGCGCGCCGCGAGACCTACGAGGACCTGTTGCGCCTGCACGCGCCCGCCATCGAGGCGGCCCGCGAGGCTGACGCGCGCTGACGCGCGCTGACGCGGGACGGCGGCGGTGCGGGCGCGGTGGTGCCTACCCCGCCGCCTGCACCCCGCCGTCCGCACCGTGCCACCCACGCCCCGCCGCCCGCGCCGTGCCCGCGCCGTGGCCCGCCGGGTGCCGGATAGAATTGCGGGTATGACGACCGCGCGCGAACAGCTCATCGACCTCATTACCAGCGAGGCCGTGTTCCACGGCGACTTCACGCTCACGAGCGGGAAGAAGGCGACGTACTACATTGACCTCCGGAAGCTGAGCCTCGACCACCGGGCGGCACCCCTGATTGGGCAGGTCATGCTCGATCTCATCGCCGACGTCGACGGCGTGGTCGCGGTCGGTGGCCTCACGATGGGGGCCGACCCGATCGCTTCCGCAATCATGCACCAGGGCGTCGCCCGCGGTGAGGTCTACGACTCGTTCGTGGTGCGGAAGGCCCCGAAGGATCACGGTCGTGGCCGCCAGGTCGAGGGCCCGGATCTCGAGGGCAAGCGTGTGATCGTGGTGGAGGACACCTCGACGACGGGCGGATCGCCGCTGCAGGCTATCGAGGCGCTGGAGAAGGTCGGCGCGATCGTTGCGGCGGTCGCTGTGGTGGTCGACCGCCAGGCCCCCGCGCGCGAGCGGATCGAGGCGGCGGGCTACGAGTACCGCTACGCCATTGGCCTGGAGGATCTCGGGCTGCTGCCCCAGTAACACGCACCACGCGGCATCGACTGTCGCTCCCGTGCGCGAGGCCCGGACGCTCTGGCGTCCGGGCCTCGCGTGTTGTTGGTACCCGACAAGATCCCCGTCGAGAACTTTCTTGCCCAGACCTCTTCCCTCTCGGTGGAGTCATTGCTAGCATCATCATCAGTCGGTCATTTGGTCAGACCAACTGGCTAAGCGGGGCCGACCCACAACACTCAATGTAGAGATGTATGAAGGAGATAATGGTGTCTGTTTCGTTTGAAGCCCGTGTTGCAGAGCTCGGCCTGGATATCCCCGACTACAGCCAGGGTGGCTACCACGGGACCTTCTATGGTTCGATGAAGGCCTTTCACAAGACCGGGAACCTGCTGTTTATCTCGGGGCACGTCGAGGACGCACTTGGCAAGAATGGTCAGCCGATTCACGCGGGCCGCTTGGGTGCCGAGGTGACCATCGAGGAAGGCTACCAAGCTGCGCGGCGCACCGCGCTCAACTGCCTGGGGACGATGCGCCTTGCACTTGGCTCGCTTGACAAGGTGAAGTGTCTCGTGAACTCGCTCAACTTCGTGGTGTCCGCCCCGGACTTTGTGGATGTCAACCTCGTATCGTCCGGCGCGACGGATCTCTTCCGTGACGTGTTCGGCGACGAAGCCGGGCTCGGTGGCCGTGCAACGATCGGTGTCACCTCTCTCGCAGCGAACCACTGCTTCGAGAACTGGATGACGATCGAGACGATCGACTGATCGATTACCGGCGGACGTGATCATCATGGGAAGTAGGAAGACCGCCGGTCTTGCGCTCGCCGCGGGAGCTGCACTGCTAGTGCTGAGTGCATGCTCCTCCGGTGGCGGAGACAGCGGAGAATCGGGAGGGACCGCAGCGGAAGGCGCGATCCCACTGGGCTACACGGCGACTCTGTCGGGTGACTTTGCGAGCTACGGCTTGGAAATGCGTGAGGGAATTGATCTGGCGATCGAAGAAATCAACGCAGATGGTGGTGTGCTCGGACGGGACCTCACCACCGAGGTGATCGACGATGAAGGGAAGCCTGCGAATGGCCCGGTAATCGCCCAAGAACTGTGCGACGATGCAAACGTGCCGGCGGTGCTCGGATTCAGCTTCTCGAGCGTGGCACTGTCTGGGCTTCCGATTTACACACAGTGCGGCCTTCCGGTGGTCGCGTCCGCGGTCACTTCGCCTGAGCTGAGCGGTGCGAGTGACGTGTTCTTCCGCACAGTGTTCACTGATGCCTATCAGGGGGCCGAAGCCGCGAGGTTCATCTCGGAGAATCGTGGCGTGAAGAAGGTCGCCGTGCTGTATCAGCAAGATGACTACGGCAAAGGCGTCGCCGACGCGTTTTCCGAGGAAATCGAGGCAGCGGGCGGAGAAGTAACGAGTTCGCAGGCCTACCAGTTGGGCACCGTCAACTTCGGAAGCACAGTGGACACCGCCCTGAAGGGCGATCCCGACGCCGTGTTCATCGGGGGTTTCTACACCGAAGCAGGCAAGATCGTCACGCAGATCCGGGATGCCGGATCTGAGCTCCCGATCTTCGCTTCAGATGGTGCAGCGAGCCCGCTCTTTATCGATCTGGCGGGCGAAAACGCAGAGGGTGTGGAGGTCTACGCCGCGTTCTCAGCGAGTGATCCGCGTGCCGAGTCGTCCGGGTTCGTGGAGAGTTTCACCGCGAAGTACGACAAGGAACCGAGTTCATGGGCGGCGCTTGCCTACGACGCAACCTATGTTGTCGCCGACGCGATTGAGACCGCGGGCAGCACAGACCGGGCCGCCGTCGCGGATGCAATTCGACAGACTCAGGACTTTGCTGGGGTCTCTGGGAGCATCAGCTTTGATGACGAGGGCAACCGTGTCGGCGATTTGACCTTCCAGCGGGTTGAAGACGGCAAGTTCGCCGTTATCACCGAATAGAGCGAGCAGTGGGTGTCCTAAGTGGGCACCCGCTGCGGTTCTCCCTTTACTACTCACTACGGAGACAAGTGATGCAGGAAATCATCAATGGACTCGCGGTCGGTGGGATCTACGGCCTTCTCGCAGTCGCATTCAGCGTCGTGTACGGCGTGCTGGGAATGGTCAACTTTGCGTTCGGCGAGATCTTCATGTTTGGCGCGTTCGGTGCCCTGGTGGCTGGACAGACGAACAGTATGATCGCGGGCAACGCGATCGACGGTGCGGCACTTCCCGCCTGGCTAGCGATCGGCATCGGCGTGCTCGTCGGTTCGCTGATCGGGTGGGCGATTGAACGGATCGCCTATCGGCCATTGCGTAACGCTCCCATTCTTTCAATGCTGATCACCGCAATTGCGGTATCGATGTTGCTCCGCGCAGTCGCAACCTTCCTGTTCGGTGCCGCTCAGATCCCGGTCGCGAGACCAGATCTTGGTGAACCGATCATGGTGCTGGGCGCACGAGTCCAGCGAATCGATGTGGTCGTGTTGGTCGTTGCGGTGCTCGTGACGCTCGCCTTCTGGGCAGTGATACGGTTCACACCCATCGGACGGGCCATCCGGGCCACGGCTGAAGATAAGGATGCTGCGCGTCTCATGGGAATCGGCGTTGACCGTGTGATCTCAACGACATTCGTGCTCGGTTCCGCAATGGCCGCGATCGCAGGCTTGTTGTACTCGCAGCGGTACGGTTTTGCTGCCGCAACTATGGGATTCCTGCCAGGCCTGAAAGCGCTCGTTGCTGCTGTACTCGGCGGGATTGGAAGCATTCCCGGTGCGTTCATCGGCGGGCTCGTGCTCGGAATCAGCGAAGAATTCGCTGCGGCGTACGTGCCCCAGGGGTCAGCGTACCGTGACGTTATCGCGTTCGGAATTCTCGTGATCATCCTGTGGCTGCGGCCACAGGGCCTGCTCGGCCGACGAGAGGTTCAGAAGGTCTAATCATGTCAAACACACACACCACACCCATCGTGGTCATCAAACCGGAGCTGGGGCTCCATCGCTGGCTTTGGCCCGCGGTATTCCTGATCCTCGGCCTGATCGCGCCGCTGGTGCTTCCGGGCGACAAATGGGTCCGCGTAGCTGCTCTTGCTCTGGTCTACGTCGCATTGGCTTCAGGTCTCAACATTCTCGTTGGACTCACCGGGCTGCTCGACCTAGGGTTCATCGCGTTCTTCATCGTCGGGGCGTACACGGCTGCAATATTTACGGTCAGTACCTTTGGTCCGATACTTGCGGAGAACCCTGCCGCGCTTGCGTGGGTGCTCCCCATCAGCGTCGTCGCGGCTATCGTGTTCGCTGGCATCGCGGGATCGATTATCGGGTACCCAACGTTGCGAGCGAGGGGCGACTATCTCGCGATCATGACACTCGCGTTCGGGGAAATCGTTCGGATCGTCTCTATCAACTGGACAGAGTTCACCGGAGGCGCTGTCGGTATTCGCAACATCCCGCCGCTGAATTTCGTCGACGGGGGGATGGTGCCTCCCACCACGACTTACTACATCATTCTCGCCGTTGTGGTGATCCTCGTGGTCGCGCTGGCGTCGCTGATCGCTTCCCCAGTGGGTCGTGCCTGGGTCGCGATTCGGGAGGACGAACTCGTCGCTGCGTCGATCGGAATCCGTACGCGAAGGTACAAGCTCCTAGCCTACGTCGTGGGTGCGGCCACCGCCGGTGTGATCGGGGTCTTCTTCGCCCACATGAACCAGTTCGTGAATCCCGATAGCTTTACGCTGGAGGATAACTTCATTGTGCTGAGCCTGGTGATTCTGGGCGGGGCTGGCACGTTGTGGGGGCCGATCACCGGTGCGGCGCTGTGGATTTTTTTCCAGGCGGTTGCAAAAGATATCCCTCTCATTCAAGCCCACCCTGAGTTCCGCACTGGGTTTCTCGCATTGATTGTGGTGGTTCTGATGATCCTCCGCCCTGGCGGCATCGTGTCGAAACGGCTGGAACTCACCCGTGCGCGCGGCGGTTCCGTCCCACCTGTGGGCGAACTGACACAGGCCCCGGGGCTCGAGACTGTCGCCACAGGCAGCCCGGTCCTTGAGGTCCGCGAGATGAAACAGGTGTTTGGCGGCCTCACCGCGCTCGAATCCGTGACCTTTGACCTGCGACACGGCGAAGTGCTGGGGCTTATGGGGCCGAACGGAGCGGGCAAATCGACACTTCTCAACGCTATTTCAGGGGTCACCCGGGCAACTTCCGGAACGGTGGAACTCTACGGCGAACGCACTGAGAAGCTGGAATCGAGTGCTGTATCGACCCGTGGGATTGCGCGCACGTTCCAGACAGTCCGTCTCTTCTGGGATATGACAGTGCTCGAGAACTTGCTGGTCGGCGGGCACTCACGCCTCGCTGGTTTCGTTCCGAAGTTTCTTTCACCATTCCCTTTCGTGCGGCGTAGCGAACGATTCACCGTGGCAGAAGCGGAAGAAGCGCTCGCCTTCGTCGATGCGTGGGAATGTCGAGACCGGCGAGCGTCCTCACTTGACGCGTATCAGCAGCGCAAGGTCGAAATTGCCCGTGCACTCATGACACGACCAAAGATTCTGCTCCTCGACGAGCCAGCTGCCGGGCTCAACGAGAGCGAAACCAGGGACCTGGCCACGCTCATTGCCCGGGTCCGAGAACACGGGATCGATGTGATCCTGATTGAGCACGACATGGACCTGCTGATGGGGGTGTCCGATCGAATTGTGGTGCTCGACCATGGGGTCATAATCGCGGACGGAACCCCGGCGCAGATCCGGACCAATCCCGCCGTGCTCGAAGCCTATCTGGGGAGTGATGCAGCATGAGAATGCTTGAGGTTCGCGATCTGAACGTCCGCTACGGTGTGGTGCGGGCAGTGTTGGACGCCAATTTGCACGTCGATCACGGGGAACTCGTGGTCGTGGTGGGTGCCAACGGGGCCGGGAAGAGTAGTCTGCTCCGTGCGATTGCGGGGCTCAATAAACACCGAGGAGACGTCGAGCTCGAGGGAAATTCCATCGGAGTGCTGCGTGCCGAGCAACGAGTGAAACGAGGTGTTGCGCTGGTCCCAGAAGGGCGGCACATCTTCGGGCGCATGAGCGTCCTCGAAAATCTCCAGGTCGCGCACTGGGGCGCTTCGACTGACCTTACGGCTGAGATTGCGGATGCTTTCGCACGCTTTCCGAGGCTTGATGAGCGCAAGCACCAAACCGCCGCAACTCTATCTGGCGGTGAACAGCAGATGCTGGCGCTTTCACGCGCACTCATCCGAAAACCGCGACTACTGATGCTCGATGAACCATCGATGGGGCTCGCTCCGAAGATTGTTGCCCAAATGTTTGAGATCATTAGTGAGATCAATGCTGCAGGAACGAGTGTGTTGCTCATTGAACAGAACGCCCGGATGGCGCTGTCAATCGCGCACCGGGGGTACCTGATGGAAACCGGGACTCTGTCTGGCGGCGGCGATGCACGTGTGATGCTTGAAGACGAGCGTCTCCACGAAGCCTACTTTGGGAAGAGTCCTGGAACGGCAAGTTAGCTGCGCCACGATGGCGCGGTGTTGCTGCAATGTGGGACAACGCGAGATTGGTGAACGATATGGACTGGGGTTCGATGAGCAGGGGAGAGACACTCTCCGTGCCTGACCGCCTGTCGGTCGACCTGGAACGGCTGATTCTTGAGGGAGAGCTTACGCCGGGGGAGAAGCTCCCGGCAGAGCGAGAACTTGCTCAACTTCTGCGCGTTTCTCGCGTCTCCATTCGTGAAGCCCTTCGAGAGCTCGAGAACCGCGGGCTGATTGATCGTCGACCGGGTCGCGGCACCATTATTCTCGCTCCCGGGGAAGTCTCGAAAGCCTCGGATGACGTGATCGAAGCCTTCGCGTCGATGCGTACCGAGCTCACGGACATCATGGAGCTTCGTGCCATCGTCGAGCCCCCGATTGCGCGCATCACCGCCACGCGAGCGCAGCCCCGAGACGTGATCCAACTGGAAGAGCTCGTGAAATCCATGGAGGTTGACGTGACGAAGGAACGTTATGCGGAGTTGGACCGGGCGTTTCATCAAGCAATCGCGCAATACACGCATAACCCGCTGCTCTCATTGATCAATGAGCAGATCGCTAACCAAATCGCACCCAGCCGTGCGAGCCGGTACCAGACAAAGGCGCGACGCCAGGCCTCGAGTGTTGCTCATCGGCGCATCTATGAGGCGATCGCTGCACGCGACGGTGCTCGCGCTGAAGACGAAGCGCGAGCACACGTGTACGACATCAGTCGGGAGATCGCGCGCGCATCCGAAAACAACTCAACGGTGAGGGGACACAATCTTGGTTGAGCACACACACGCCACCGGAGGCGCGATCTCGACCTCCCACCACCTGGCCACGGAAGCCGGGGCCGCCGCGCTCCGAGCCGGGGGCAACGCGATCGATGCGGCGCTCGCCGCGGCTGCGACCCTCTGCGTCGTGTACCCGAACAACGTGGCGCTCGGCGGCGACCTCGTCGCGCTCGTGCGCAGCCCGGAGGGGGAGATCCGCTTCTTGAACGCCACCGGGGCCGCTCCCGCCGGGCAGACGCTCGAGGCGCTGCGTGAGAAGCACGGGGACGCACTCCCGCTGCGCGGGATCGACACGGTGACGGTGCCGGGCGGGATCTGCGGTTGGAACTCGCTGCACGAGTACGGGGCCACTCGGCCCTGGGCCGCTCACTTCGAGCACGCGATTCGCCACGCGGAGCAGGGGATTGCGAACTCGAAGTCCGTGGCCGCTGCGCTCATCGAGGACCAGGCAACGTTTGCGCAGGATCCCGGGGCCCGCGACGTGTTCTACCCGGGCGGCGAACCGCTCGCTGAGGGCGCGCCGCTCGTGCAGCCCGCGCTCGCGCGCACGCTGCGCCGGATCGCCGCGGGCGGGTCCGCCGAGTTCTACGAGGGGGAGACCGCGGACCGCTGGATCGCGGGCCTGCAGGCGCTCGGCTCGAAGATCACGAAGCAGGACGCCATCGACTATCAGGGGTACTGGGCGGACCCGCTCGAGGGTGAGTTCGAGGGCTACCGGGTGGTCACCGGGCCACCGAACACGTCCGGGTTCATGCTCTTGCGCGCGCTTGAGGCGGTCGCCACGGGAATCGAGGATCCGCTCGGCACCGGCGCGGGGGAACTCGCGCTCGCGTTCCACCACGCCAACTCCCTGCGCGCGAGCCACCTCGCCGACCCGCGGCACGGCGGTGCGACCGGGCAGGAACTCGTGAAGCTGCCCGCGCCCGAGTGGCCGGTGCCCGCGGCCGCGAAAGCCAGCGGAGACACGGTCGGCTTCGCCGCGATCAGCGACGACGGCTGGGCGGTGTCCTTCATCAACTCCGTGTACTGGAGCTTCGGTGCGCACATCGTTGAGCCCGAGACCGGGATCCTGTTCCAGAACCGGGGCACCTCCTTCGCGCTGGATCCGGCATCGCCGAACGCGTTCGCGCCCGGGAAGCGGCCGCGGCACACGCTCATGCCGGTGCTGATCCTGCGCGGCGACGAGATCGCCTGGGTTCCGGCCACCATGGGCGGGGCGGCGCAGCCGCAGATTCACGCGCAGCTGCTGCTTCGCTCGCTCGCCGGGGCGACCCCGCACGAGGCCACCCACGCGCCCCGCTGGATGGTCGAGGAGTGGCCCGGCAACGGCCCCGCCACCGTGATGGCCGAGGCCGATGTCCCGGTGGAAGCCCAGCGCGCGATCGCCGCGGCCGGCTTCCCGCTCACCGTGGTGCCGCCCGTCACCGAGGACCTAGGCCACTCCAACCTCATTCGGGTGACCCCGACTGGATACGAGGCCGCCAGCGATCCCCGTTCCGATGGTTCCGCCGTGATCGTGCAGGCCCCGAGCTGAGCGCGGCGGGACGACGCGTCCCGCCTCACCCCCGCCTCGCTCCACGCACGCACTCGCAGAATCGACGCTTCATGACTCAGACCCCTCCCCGCTCCAGCATTCTCGTTCTCGCCCTCCTCGGCGCCCTGACCGGCCTCCTCTCCGGAGTGTTCGGCATCGGCGGCGGCGTCGTGCTCGTCCCCATGCTGGTGATGTTCCTCGGCTTCCAGCAGCGGCTCGCCGCCGGAACCTCGGTCGCGGCCATCCTGCCGGCCGCGGTGGTCGGCGGCATCGGCTACGCCCTGCAGGGCAACGTCGACTGGATCGCCGCAATCGCCCTCGCGCTCGGGGTGATCGTGGGGGCGCAGATCGGCAGCTACCTGCTGTCGCGGGTGCCGACCGGGTTCCTGCGCTGGCTCTTCATGGTGTTCCTCGCCGCGGTGGTGGTGAGCCTGTGGTTTGTGGTCCCGCAGCGCGACGCCGAGATCGACAAGAACGCCCTGGTCCTGACCCTGCTCGTGGTGACCGGCCTCATCACGGGCATCCTGTCCGGGCTGCTCGGAGTCGGCGGCGGCGTCGTCGTGGTCCCCGTGCTGATGTTCTTCTTCGGGGCGAGCGATCTGATCGCGAAGGGGACCTCCCTCATCATGCTGATCCCCGGGTCGATTTCCGGCACGATCGGGAACGCGCGACGCCGCAACGTCGATCTCCGCGCCGCTGCCGTGCTCGGGATCGCGGCGAGCGTGCTGTCCCCGCTCGGCTCGGTGATCGCCACGCACATCCCACCCTTCTGGTCGAACGTGGCGTTCTCGCTACTGCTCGCGTTTGTGCTGGGTCAGATGCTGTTCAAGACGGTGCAGGGGCGGAAAAAGTCGTAGCCTGCGTGCGGCTCGACACACGTTCGAGCCGCACGGCACCGACCCGCCGAGTCTGGCGGGTCGGTGACACCAGCGGATAGCCTGGCACCACAGAAGGGCCCGTGCCATCGAGGTCGCGGCTCCGCGTCCGGGCTGGCGCGGCCGCGCGGCGCGGCGCGTTCCGACACCAGCCCGGACCCCTCAGGAGGGCCCGTGTCTCCCACGCACATCTTGGAACCAGAGCTGGCCGAGCTGCACGACACCTATCGGCACCTGCACCAGCACCCCGAACTCTCCATGCAGGAGCACGAGACGGCCGCCTTCATCGAGCGGCGCCTGGAAACGCTCGGCGTGGAACACTTCCGCTGCGGCGGTACCGGCGTGGTCGGGGTTCTGCGCAACGGCGCGGGCCCCGTCGTCGCGTTCCGCGCCGACACGGACGGGCTGCCCATTCAGGAGGACACGTCGGCCGAGTACCGGTCGACCGCCACCGGGGTGTTGCCGGACGGCACGGCAGTTCCGGTGATGCACGGTTGCGGCCACGACAGCCACGTGGCGGCGGCCCTCACCGCGATCCGGATCATGCAGCGCGAGGAAGCCGCCTGGCGGGGCACGATCGTGTGGATCTTCCAGCCGGGGGAGGAGACCGCCGCGGGGGCCGCCGCGATGGTGGCTGACGGTCTGTGGGACCGGGCCCCGGTGCCCGAGATCGTGTTCGGCCAGCACGTCGTCTCCGATGTGCCCACCGGAACGGTGGGGATCGCCTCGGGGAACGCGATGGCAATGGCGGACTCGCTCCGGGTGACGGTGCGCGGTCGGCAGTCGCACGGGTCCCAGCCGCAGGATTCCATCGACCCCATCGTGCTCGGGGCGCACATGGTCGTGCGGCTCCAGACGATCGTGTCCCGCGAACTCTCGCCGCAGGAGCCCGCCGTCGTGACCTGCGGCACGTTCCACGCCGGGCTGAAGGAGAACATCATCCCGGATCGGGCGGAGTTCACCCTCAATATTCGGACCCTGGGCGACGCCACGCGTGAGCGCGTGTTCTCGGCGATCACCCGGATCCTCGACGCCGAGGCGATGGCCGCGGGAGCGCCGGCCCCCGAAATCGAGGAGCTGTACCGGTTCCCGTTGCTCTTCAACGACCCCGATGCGACCGCACGGGTGGTCTCGGCCCTGCGCGGCGAGCTCGGAGAGACGCAGCTTGCGGAACTGCCCGCCGCGATGGGGTCCGAGGACTTCGGCTGGCTCGCGGCTGCGGCGGGCGTGCCGAATGTGTACTGGGTGTTCGGAGCGTACCCGGCGGAAACGGTGGGCCCGCCGGTGAACCACTCGCCGTTTTTCCTCCCGGACCTGGAACCGACGCTGAGCACCGGCGTCCGGGCCGCCGTGAGCGTGTTGCAGGGTGCGCTCGGCAGCTCCGCCTAGAACTCCGGCAACCCCGTCAGCGTCGCCGCCTGGGCATTGCTGCCGCGCGCCCGGACGTACTTCGGCGAACCCTGCACCACATCGACGGCCGCACGGCTCGCCCCGTTCCCCACGAATGCGGCACCCTTCTGGGACTCGAGCCACACGATCAGCGCGTGCTTGCCCATCTCGCCCGAGGCGCTCGAAGCGGTATCGCGCCACTGCACCTGACTGATCGTCTGCTCGCTCTTCGGGGTGCTCCCGTAACGGACATGGGTGATTTCGATACTCATCACAGATACTCTCGTCTCGGCTCCGTGCCCGGACCTGGGCGTCGTGACGAGTATCCCGGGAACCACCGACACCCACGGTGCGATCCGCGGAACGCACGCGTGTCGCGGGGGTTCCCGGCGCGCCGCACCGACGCGGCCTACGGGTCGGTGCGGGTGGGGGAGGCCAACCCGAGGCGTCGGTAGCGCTCGTGCCGCAGGAGGCGGCGGTGCTCCGGGCGTTGAACGCTGAGGGCGGCCAGTTCCTGCGCGATCGCGTCGCCGGTCCGGATGCAGAACGCACGGGGTTCCGCTGCGGCGTCGGGATCCTCCGCGATGAGGCGGTCCACGATGCCACGGTCACGCAGGTTCGCGGAGGCGACGCCCTGTTGCTCAGCGAGTTCGGGGGCGTGGCTGGTGTCTCGGTAGACGATCGCGGAGGCCCCCTCGGGGGGGGAAGCGGCGAGAGCCACGCGTGCTCGGCGGCAAGCGTGCGATCCGCGGGCAGCAGGGCGAGCGCGCCGCCGCCGGTGCCCTCGCCCAGGAGCAGGGACAGGGTCGGGCTGTGATGGGTGACGAGGTCGGCGAGGCAGTGCGCGATCTCGGAGGCGAGGCCACCCTCCTCGGCGGTCTGCGAGAGCGCGGCACCGGGGGTGTCGATGACGGTGACGAGGGGGAGCCGCAGTTCCTCGGCGAGGTGCATCGCGCGGCGTGCGGCGCGGAGCGCGCCGGGGCCGAGGGGTGCGTGGGAGCGTTGTGCGCGGCGGTCCTGGCCGACGACGACGCAGGGGATCCCGCCGAACCGGGCGAGGCAGAGCGCGAGCCCGGGATCTCGCTCGCCCTGGCCGGTGCCGGAGAGGGGAACGACGTCGGTGGCGGCGTAACGGAGGAGTTCGCGGAGGCCGGGCCTTGCCCGGTTGCGGGTGCGGGTAATGGAATCCCAGGGCGCGGTGGAGCCGGCCGGGCTCACGGTCGCGGTGCCCGGGGTGTCCGCGCGGGCGACAAGCTCCGCGTGGGTGGGGCGTTCCAGGAGTCGGAGCGTGCGGGCGATCACGTCGCGGAGTTCTTCCGGGGGGAGGACGCCGTCGATGATCCCGTGCTGGGCGAGGTTCTCTGCGGATTGCACGCCGGTGGGGAAGGGCTCGCCGGAGAGCGCCTCGTAGACGCGGGGGCCGAGGAACCCGACGAGTGCGCCGGGTTCGGCGACGGTGACCTGCCCCAGGGACCCGAACGATGCGAGCGCGCCGCCGGTGGACGGGTGGCGGAGGTAGGTGAGATAGGGCAGGCCTTCGGCGTGGTGGGCCGCGACGGCGGCGGCGATCTTCACCATCGCGACAAAGGCGACGGTGCCCTCCTGCATGCGGGTGCCACCGGAGGCGATCGCGGCGAGGACCGGGAGACGCTCGGCGGTTGCGCGTTCCATGGCGAGGACAAACCGTTCGGCGGCGGCGACACCGATGGATCCCGCGAGGAAGCGGAACTCGCTGGCGATGAGCACCACGCGGCGCCCGTCGAGGAGGGCCTCGCCCGTGATGAGAGATTCGTCGACGCCGGATCGGGCCGCGGCCGCGGCGAGTTCCCCGGCGTAGTCGGGGCCGAGCTCGGGCTCGGCAGGGGTGGTGTCCCAGCTGAGGTAGCTGCCGGGGTCCGCGGTGATCGCGATGAGTTCGTGGGCGGACAGGCGGGGGCGGCGTGCCGGCGCCTCCGCCGGGGTGGGGGTGGCCATGGGTTACTCCTCCAGCCAGGCCCGGATCTGGGCGTCGTGTTGGTTGAGCGTGGGGGGCGCGGTGTGGGTGGTGCGGGAGCGTTCGGTTTCGTGGGTGCCGTCGTTGTCGAAGAACCGGATGGCCGGGCCGGGCAGGGTGATCGTCCCGAGCGCGGGGTGTTCGACGTCCACCAGGAGGCCCTGGGAATGCACCTGGTCCCACGCGTACACCTCGGGGAGCGTGCGCACTTTCCCTGCCGGGATCCCCGCGGCGCGCAGCCGATCGAGGAGCGGTGCGGCGTCCTGGTCCGCGAACGCCTCGGTGACGAACGCGAGCGTGCGCGCGTGGTTCGCGACGCGCTCCGGGTTCGTGGCGAGCCCCGGGGTGTCGGGGTCGAGGCCGAATTCGGCGCAGAGCGTGGCCCAGAGTCGCTCGCTGCCGACGCTGATCTGCACGTTCCCGTCGCGGCAGGGAAACAGCCCGTACGGCGCGATCGAGGGGTGGTGGTTGCCCTGCGCGTGCGGGGTCTGGCCCGCGACGGTGGTGCGGGTTCCCTGGAACGCGTGGACGCCGACGATCGAGGACAGCAGCGAGGTGCGGACCACTCGGCCGGCCCCGGTGCGGGCGCGTTCCACGAGCGCGGCGAGCACGCCGACGACGCCGTGGATGCCCGCCAGGAGGTCGGCGATCGGGGTGCCCACACGTTGCGGGTCGGCAGGGCTCGCGCCGGTGAGCGACATCAGGCCGGCCTCGCCCTGCACGATCTGGTCGTAGCCGGCGCGGTCCTGCTCGGGGCCGTCGTGTCCGAACCCGGTGATGGAGAGCTGCACGAGGCCGGGGTTCAGCGCCGCGAGGGCGGTGGTGCTGAAGCCGAGCCGCTCCATCACCCCGGCACGGAAGTTTTCGATGACCACGTCGGCGCGTGCGATGAGGCGGCGGAGCGTGTCCTGGCCGTCCGCGCTCTTGAGATCGAGGGCGATGGATTCCTTGTTGCGGTTGCACGACAAGAAATAGGTGGAGTAGGAGCGGTCGTCGGTCCCCGCAACGAAGGGGGGACCCCAGGAGCGGGTGTCGTCGCCGCTGCCGGGAGACTCGATCTTGATGACGCGGGCACCGAGATCGCCGAGCATCTGCGCGGCGTGTGGTCCCGCGAGCGCGCGGCTGAGGTCGATCACGACCACACCATCCAGCGAACCTTGCATCGTGGGTGATCCTTTCGTGAGTGGAACGATGGGCCGGGGTCAGAGCCCCGGGCGGAGGTGGTGGTGCCGCAGGGTTCCCGGGCACCACCACGCTGTGACGATCAGCCCTTGAACATCGTCCAGAGCTTGTCGTACTGTTCCTTGACCTCCGCGGAACAGGGCTTCTGCTCGTGTGCGCGCTCCATCGTTGCCGCATCGGCGACGATCACGGCGGCGTCCCCCTCGCCCGGCTCGGCGAGGAACTTCTCGATGCCGGTGATCGGCGAGGTGTACTTGATGAAGTCCGCGTTCAGGGCGGCGTTCTCGGGCTCCAGGAGCCAGTTCATGAAAATCTTGGCGTTGTCCGGGTTCTTCGCGTTCGTGAGGATCGCGAGGTTATCGGCACCCATCATGAAGCCCTCTTCGGGGAAGACGTATTCGAGGGCGGGATTCTGGGCCTGCGCGCGGGCGAACGATCCGTTCCACATCGACGAGAGCACCGTCTCTCCGCCGGCGAGCCGGTCGATCGTGCCGTCGGAACTGATGATCTTGATGCTGGGCTTGAACTCCTCGAGCAGATCGAAGGCCTTCTGATAGGCCTCCCCGTCGCTCGTGCACGCCTCCGAACCGGTGGCCATCAGCGCGGCATCGATCACCATCGTCTGGCTGTCGTGCAGGTTGATCTTCCCCGCGGATCCCGCCGGCACGGAGAAGTAGTCCTTCCACGAGGTCACGGGAGCGGAGACCACGTCCGGGTTGACACCGATCCCCTGGTACACCACGGCGTAGGGGGTCGTGTACTTCCGGCCCTCGTCGAAGTAGGAGTTCACGAACGCATCCTCGATGTTGCCGCCGTTCGGGAACGACGTCGCATCGATTTCGAGGAGCTGACCGCTCGCAATCAGGTCCTCGGCTACGTAATCGGAGACGGACACCACGTCATAGGTGGCAGACCCGGTCTTGACCTTCGCCACCATCTCCTCCGCGGACGAGAAGGTGTCGACGTTGACGGTGATCCCGGTCTCCTCGGTGAACTTCGTGAGCGCGTCCGGGTTGATGTAGTTCGTGAAGTTGAAGAGATTGAGCTCCCCGGACCCCGACTCCGGGAACGACGCGGCGGTTGAGGAGCCACCGGCACTCTCCGCCGGGGCGGCGCTGCACGCGCTTGCGCCGACGAGGAGGGCGATGCCCGCGGCCGCGGTGAGCGTCACGCGCAACGGTGCGCGGGTGTGTGAAAACAACATGAGAAACCTTTCATGCGACAACAAGGGAGGAGATACTGCGGGTCAGAGTGATGCGGGAATGACGTGGCGTGTGCGGGACCGCGCCGGTGCCCGCGCACCTGCGCGATCAGCCCTTGAACATCGTCCAGAGCTTGTCGTACTGCTCTTTGACGTCGGCGGAGCAGGGCACCTGCACGATCGCGCGGGCCGCTTCTTCGGCCGTGGGAACGATGACCGACGCGCCATCGTCCGGGAGCTTGTCGAGCTCCGCCTCAAGGCCCTTCACCGGGACGTAGTACTTGATCCAGTTCGCGTTGAGCGCGGCGTTTTCCGGGTCGAGCAACCAGTTCATGAAGATCTTGGCGTTGTCCGGGTTGTTCGCGTTGGACAGGATCGCGAGGCTGTCGCCACCCGAAAGGTAGCCCTCCGCGGGGAGGACGTACTGAAGATCGGCGTTTTGGGCCTGAGCCCGTGAGAACGAACCGTTCCACATCGTGGAGAGCGTGGTCTCACCGCCGGCCAGGCGATCAATGGTGCCGTCGGAGCTGATGATCTTGATGTTCGGAGAGAACTGTTCCAGAAGCTCGTAAGCTTTTTGATACGCCTCGCCGTCCGTGGTGCACGGCTCCCCGCCGGTGGCGAGAAGCGCGCCGTCGATGATGAACGTCTGATCGTCGTGCAGGCCAATCTTGCCGCGGGCCTCCTGCGGTGCGGCGAAGTAGTCCGCCCAGCTCGTGATCGGCGTGGTCACGACCGACGTGTTCACCCCGATCCCGTTGTAGATCTCCGCGTACGGCGTCGTGAACTTGCGCCCTTCGTCGAAGTGGACGTCGATGAAGTCGTCCTCGATGTTCCCGCCGTTGGGCCAGCTGGGAACATCGATCTGCATGAGCTGCCCGCTGTCGATGAGGTCTTCGGCGACGTAGTCCGTGAGCGCCACGACGTCATAGGTCGCGGACCCGGTCTTCACCTTCGCGACCATCTCCTCGGCCGACGAGAAGGTGTCCACATTGACGGTGATCCCGGTGTCCGCCGTGAACTTGGCGAGCGCATCAGGGTTCACGAAGTTCGTGAAGTTGAAGAAGTTCACCTCGCCGGACCCGGACTCGGGGAATGGCGCGTCGTTCTGCGCGTCCGTGTTCGCGGCGGGGGCCGCGCTACACGCGCTGGCCCCGACCAGCAGCGCAATGCTGGCTGCGGCCAACGCCGTGCGACGCAGCGTCGCGCCGTACTTGGGAGGATTCATGGGTCAACCTTTCTTTCGGGTGATCACCTGCGACAGGATCATGACCAGGACGGAGACGGCCAAGATCATCGTCGAGAGTGCATTGATCTCCGGAGTGAGGCCCACTCGGAGAGACCCCCAGATGTAGAGCGGCAGGGTTGTGGAGCCGGGACCGGCGGTGAAGAAGGACATGATGAAGTTGTCCATCGACACGATGAAGCTGAGCATCCCGCCGGAGACGATCGCCGGGGTCAGCATGGGGAAGGTGATGCGGCGGAAGATCTGGCGCTCGTTCGCCCCGAGATCGGCCGCGGCCTCGAACTGGCTCCAGTCGGCTTCCGACAGCCTGGAGCGGATCGTCATCAGGGCGAAGGGAAGGCCCACGACCGCGTGACCGACGATCATCGCCGGGATGCCGAGCGGCACCTTCACGAAGGCGAAGAGACTGAGGATCGCGATCGCGAGCACGATCTCCGGCAGGATCAGCGGTGCGGAGAGCAGGCCGTTCACGAGCGCCGCCCCGCGCCGCTTCATGCCGACGAGCCCCACGGCCGCGAGGATCGCGAGCACCAGCACGAGCAGCGTGGACCACACGGCGATCAGGAGCGAGTTCATGAACGCCCGCCGGATCGGCTCGGACTCGAAGACCCGGGCGTACCAGTCGAGGCTGAACCCGTCCCACACCATCACGATGTTGTTGGCGTTGAACGAGTACCCGATCACCACCACGAGGGGGAGGTAGAGAAAAAGCAGGAGGGCGATTCCGATGCCAGCGAAGCCGGGGAACGCGTTGAGCGCCTTGAACGCGCGCTGTGTCATAGCAGGCTCGCTTTCTCGCCCTGGGCGGAGAGCCGCTTCGCGGCGAATGCGAAGCCCAGGAGCGCGATGAGGGTGAGGAGCAGGAGCGCGACGGAGATCGCCGCGCCGAAGGGCCAGTTCATGGAGTCCTTGAACTGCCGTTGGATCACGGTGCCGATGAGGTCGAGCTTCGCCCCGCCGAGCAACATGGGCTGGATGAACGCCCCGAGCGCCGGCACGAACACGAGCAGGCTGCCCGCGAGCATCCCGGAACGCAGGCTCGGGACCAGCACCCGCGTGATCACGCGCCACCGCGTGGCCCCGAGATCGTAGGCGGCCTCGGCGAGACGGAAGTCGAACTTCGCGGCGCTCGTGTAAATGGGCAGGATCATGAACGGGACAAACACGTACACGAGCCCGATGACCGTGGCGAACGGGCTGGGAAACAGCGGCAGCGGCGTCAGCCCGAGCGCCGAGATCCCGGTGTTGATGAGGCCCTGATCGTTGAGCAGGATCATCCACGCGTAGGTGCGAATCAGCGTGTTGGTCCAGAACGGAATGGTGACCGCGAGGACCAGCGCATTGCGTATGCGCGCGGGCCGCGTGGCGATCCACACCGCGGTGGGGACCGCCAAGAGCATGGCCAGCACGGTCGTCAGGGCGGCCATCCACACGGAGCGCCACAGAATCGTGAGGTACTGCGGATTGAAACTCCGATTCCCCGCGAAGTCCTCCTCGAACAGGAGCTTGCTCCAACTCTCGAAGGAGATGGGTCCGGCGACGCCCACGCCGCCCGGTGCCTTGCTCATGAACGAGTAGCCGACGACCAGGAGCACCGGGATCGCGACGAAGACGATCCCCAGGACGATCCCCGGCCAGGCGAGTGCGGTGGACCCACTCCCGGGCCGGCGCCACTGGGTCTTTCGGAACTGCTCGGCGGTCTTCAGATCCACCGGAACCGTGTGGTGCGTGGGCGCGGTCATGCCCGCACCTCCCGTGCGGTGCCCGGGAGCACGTCGAACGCAATGCGGTCGCCGATCCGGTTCGGGCCGGCGTAATTGGCGTCGACCCGCGCCCACACCTCCGCGCCCGCGCCCGCGCGGATCCCGAGCCGGAGGTCCGTGCCGATGTACTGCGATGCGACGATCTCGCCGGCGAGCGGGCCGTCAGCCGAGACGCGCAGGTGTTCCGGGCGGATCCCGAGCGTCACGGGAGTGCGGCCGCTGAGCGGCGCCGCGAGCGCGGCGTGCGGGATCACGGCACCCGCCGTGGTGCGGACTCCCGCCGGATCCGGCGCGGCCTCGAGGAAGTTCATCTCGCCGATGAACTCCGCGACGAAGCGGTTTGCGGGCTCGGCATACAGCTCGCGCGGCTCACCGAGCTGGGCGATCGCGCCGCGGTTGAACACGGCGATCCGGTCGCCCATGCTCATCGCCTCTTCCTGATCGTGGGTGACAAACACAAAGGTGATGCCGGACTCGATCTGGATCCGCTTGAGCTCGGTCTGCATCTCGCGCCGGAGCTTCAGATCGAGCGCCGAGAGCGGCTCGTCGAGCAGCAGCACATCGGGCTGTTTCGCGAGCGCGCGTGCAAGCGCCACGCGTTGTTGCTGGCCCCCCGAGAGCTGCGACGGCTTCCGGGAACCCTGCTCGCTGAGGCCGACGAGCGCGAGCATCTCGTCGACCCGCGCCACGACCTCGGGCGACTTCGCCTTCTTGCCCTCCATTTCCAGGCCGAACGCGATGTTCTCGCGGACGGTCAGGTGCGGGAACAGGGCATAGGCCTGAAACACGGTGTTGACCCGTCGACGGTAGGGCGGCAGCTGATCGATCCGCTCCTCGCCGAGCCAGATCTCGCCGTCCGTGGGCTGTTCGAGGCCCGCGATCGAGCGCAGCAGCGTGGTCTTGCCGCAGCCCGACGGGCCGAGCAGCACGAAAAACTCGCCGTGACGGATCTCCAGATTGACCCCGTTGAGGGCCACGAAGTTCGTGCCCTCGGGGGTCGTGAATTCCTTGGTGAGATGGTGGACGGACAGGGTCGCGCCAGCAGGGGTGTTCATCGCAGCGCCTCCGTTTCTTCGAGGGGTGAGCGGGTGGGGAAAAGCGGTGCCAGCACCCGAGGGGTTTCCCGCCAGGCGGGGCGCGCGCGTTCAAACTGTGCAGCGAGCGCGAGGAGCCGCGCCTCGTGCCGGGGTGGGGCGATGAACTGAATCCCCACGGGCAACCCCTCGGGGCTGAACCCGCACGGCACGCTGATCGCCGCGCACCCGGTGACGGAGATCCGCCAGCTGGCACGCATCCACTCCAAATAATCCGGCTGCGCCACGCCGTTGATCTCCTCCGGCCAGCGCTGATCCGCGGGGAACGGCAATACAGCGACCACCGGAGCGGCGAGGATGTCGACCCGCTCGAACAGCCCCGCCATGCGGGCGAACACGCGGGTGCGCTGATCTCGCGCGTCCAGGTAGTCGCTCAGCGTAAAGGCCAGGCCGGCCTCGGTATTGACGAGGAGCTCGGCCCCCAGCTGCTCGCGATGCGTCGCAACGAGATGCCCGTAGTTCTGGGCGTAGTTGATGCCGCGCATGACGCGGAACACCCGGTCGGCCGCCGCGAGCTCGGGCTCGACGTCCGTCACCTGGTGGCCCAAGCCCACGAGCGTGGGGAGTCCCGCCGCTTCGAGGACCTCGGTGACCGCGGGAAGGATGTCCAGGCCATCGAGGGTGCGGCTCCACCCGATCCGCAGGGGCTGTTCGAGCGGGGCGAGCTCGGCGGGCGTGGGGTCCGGGAGGCTGAGGGGGGAGCGCTCGGTCCCCGCCGAGAGCACCGCGAGGAGCAGCGCGGTGTCACCGACGGTCCGAGCCATGGGGCCGTTCGTGGCGAGGGTGTCCCAGGCGTCGCGCACCGGCCAATTGGGGACGCGTCCCGCCGAGGGGCGCAGCCCCACCACGTTGCAGAACGAGGCCGGGTTCCGGAGCGACCCGCCCATGTCGGACCCGTCAGCCACCGAGCTGAGGCCCGCGGCGAGGGCGGCCGCGGCACCGCCGCTGGATCCGCCAGCGCTCCGATCCGGCGCGTAGGGGTTGGTCGTCGTGCCGAATACCCGATTGAAGGTGTGGGATCCGGTGCCGAACTCGGGGGTGTTGGTCTTGCCGTAGATCACCGCCCCCGCGGCGCGGAGGCGCTCGACGACCAGGCTGTCGTGGCTCGGGACGTGATCGGCGTGGAGCGCCGACCCGAACGTGGTGCGCATCCCGGCCGTTTCCTCGAGATCCTTGACCGCGACGGGAAGCCCCTCGAGGAGCCCAACCGGCTGTCCGTGTGCCCGGCGTCGGTCCGACGCTGCGGCCGCGTGCTCGGCCGCGGCAAAGTCGGTGGTGACCACCGCGTTGATCTGCGGGTTCACCGCCTCGTATCGCGCGCGCGTCTCGCGCAGCAGCTCAACGGCCGAAAGCGTGCCCTGCCGCAGAGCGGCAAGCTGGTCGCGCGCGCTGGCGCGGCACAGGTCCATGTCCAAAACGGTCACCCATTCCTCTTCGAATGAGCAAAATCAGAAAACTTTTCTTTCCGACTTGCCTAATATGGAATACATGATCGTCAGCTTTGGCTACTTTGTCAACCTCACAAAATCAGAGCGGCCAGAAAGTGAACTCTGGCAGGGTAGGCTCCACTCACGAGGAAAGGATGGCGATGCACGAACCTCTGGACAGTGCTGATCGGGAAATCTGTGCGGCCTTGCTGCGGAACGGCCGCGCCTCCTGGCGCCAGATTGCGCAGGTGACGGGCATGCAGGAGCGCACCGTGGCCAGGCGCGGCGCGCGGCTCCTCGACCAGGGCCTCGTCCACGTCCGCGCGCTGCCTCAGGTGCTGTTCACGGACCGAGGGAACGGGCACTTCGTGCGCCTCGAATGCGCGCCCGCCGACCTGACGCGCGTCGCCCAGTGGTTCGCCCGGCGACCGGAGACGCTGTGGGTGGCGACCGTATCGGATCAGAGCGCGATCATCTCCGAGTGCTTCCTCTCGGAAGAGAACCGCGCCGCGTTCATCGAGCTGGAGCTCGCGCAACAGCCAATCACCGGGTATTCCTTCGCGTACATCGGCCGCTACCGGCGCACGGTCCGCGGCTGGCATCCCAACATCCTGACGGCGGGGCAACTCGACCAGCTCGGAGAGAATGAGGCACGGGCGCTCCTCGCGTCACGAAACCTGGGCACCGCGCCGATCACCGTCCCCGACGACACCGACCGGGAGATCGTGCGCCTCCTCAGCATCGACGGCCGCCTCAGCATCGACGCGATCGCCGCGGAGGTGGGGATCGCGAAGCCCACCGTGCGGCGCCGCGTGCTCCAGCTGCAGCAGTCCGACTATCTGAGCATCCGCGCCGTCATCGAACCGGCGCTGCTCGGCTTCCCGCTGGAAGCGAGCCTGACCGTCGAGGCACCGATCTCGCGGCTCGACGAGGTCGCGACCATCGTTGCGGAAGACTGGCGCACGCGCTGGGCCGCAGAAGCTCCGGGCAATCGCGCCGTGCACGCGATGCTCACCCTCGAGTCGCACGTCGAACTGCACGAGACGCTGCGGAAACTCGAACACAGGCTCGCCTCAGTCGCCACGCGGATCACGGCGAGCCCGGTGCTCAGCCACTACAAGCGCAGCGACGTCGTGCTGCCCGCCGCCGGGGGCGCGTCCCGGTAGCGCGTCCGGGTAACCTGTACCGGTAGAGCGTCCGGGTAACGTCTCAGCTAGCCGAGCAGCTCCGCCACCGAGCCGAGCACCTCGTCCGGCCGGAACGGGAACCGCTCGATCTCGGCGCGATCCGCGATCCCGGTCATGACGAGCACCGTGTGCAGCCCCGCCTCCATGCCCGCGACGATGTCGGTGTCCATACGGTCGCCGATCATGCCGGTGTTGTGCGAGTGCGCGCCGATCTTGTTGAGCGCCGAACGGAACATCATCGGGTTCGGCTTCCCCACAATGTAGGGCTCACGGCCGGTCGCCTTGGTGATGAGGGCATTGATCGCCCCCGTCGCGGGCAGCGGCCCCTCGGGGCTCGGCCCCGTGGCGTCCGGGTTCGTGGAAATGAAGCGTGCGCCCTGATTGATGAGCCGGATCGCCTTGGTGATCGCGTCGAAGGAGTAATTGCGGGTCTCACCGACCACGACGAAATCGGGGTTCGACTCGGTCATCACGTAGCCCGCGTCGTGCAACGCCGTCAGGATCCCGGCCTCACCGATCACAAACGCGGAACCACCCGGCTGCTGCTGCTTCAGGAACGCCGCGGTCGCGAGTGCGCTCGTCCAGATCCGGTCCTCGGGGACGTCGATCCCGGAACTCTTCAACCGGGCGCTGAGATCCCGGGCCGTGAAGATCGAGTTGTTCGTCAGCACGAGGTACGGCGTCTCGGTCTCGCGCCACGACTCCAGCAGCTCCGCGGCACCCGGGATCGCCCGATTCTCGTGGACGAGTACCCCGTCCATGTCGGTCAACCAGCACTCAATATCGTTGCGACGGGCGTGGATCACACTCTCGGTCATACTCACAGCGTACTCCGCACGCGTGAACAGCGGGTGGCGTCCGGTGGCGTGGGAGGATGGGAGCATGCACGAACGCGCCGGAACTCCCGCTCTGCCTGACGACCTGATCGACGTTGCGGGGCTCCTGCGCGCTTACGCGGAAACGACGCCGGATCTCGCCGATCCCGCACAGCGCGTGGTCTTCGGCACCTCGGGGCACCGAGGCTCCGCGCTCACCGGGGCCTTCACGGAATCGCACATCGCCGCGATCAGCGCCGCAATTGCGGAGTACCGCGCGGCCCAGGGAATCCGGGGCCCGCTCTTCATCGGGGCCGACACGCACCCGCTGTCGGCGCCGGCCGAGCGCACCGCCGTGGAGGTGCTGCTCGCCGCCGATGTCGACGTCCAGCGAGCCGCCGGGGCGGGCGACGCCTGGTTCGTGCCCACCCCCGCTCTCAGCCACGCGATCCTGCGCCACAACCGCGGCCTCTCGGCGTCGGATCCCGCCCGCGCGGACGGGATCGTCGTCACGCCGAGCCACAACCCGCCCGCGGACGGCGGTTTCAAATACAACCCGCCCCACGGCGGGCCGGCCGACACCGACGCGACGAACTGGATCGCAGCGCGGGCGAACGAGCTTCTCGCCCTCGGCACCGGCACGATTCCGCGGGCCACGGGCGCGGCGGTCGCCGCCGCGGCCAGCTACGACTTCCTGGGCGCCTACGTGGACGACCTCGGCGCCGTCATCGACGTTGCCGGGATCCGGGATGCCGGCATCCGCTTCGCCGCGCACCCGCTCGGCGGCGCGAGCGTGGCGTACTGGGCCGCGATCCGCGACCGGCTCGGCCTCGACGTGACGGTGCTGGGCGACGGCGTCGACCCGCAGTGGGGGTTCATGCACCTCGACTGGGACGGCAAGATCCGGATGGACCCCTCCTCGGCGCACGTCATGAGCACCGTCGACGCATTCCGGGGCGAGTTCGACCTGATCACGGGCAATGACGCGGACGCCGACCGGCACGGCATCGTGACCGCCGACGGGCTGATGAACCCGAACCACTACCTCGCCGTTGCGATCGACTACCTCCTGACGCACCGCCCGGACTGGCCGGTCACCGCGGGGATCGGGAAGACGCTGGTGTCCTCCGGCCTCATCGACCGCGTCGTCGCCGCGCACGGCCGGCAGCTCCTCGAGGTCCCCGTGGGCTTCAAGTGGTTCGTGCCCGGGCTCTCGGACGGCACCGTGGTGTTCGGGGGTGAGGAGAGCGCCGGGGCCTCGTTCCAGCGCTTCGACGGCAGCGCCTGGAGCACCGACAAGGACGGCATCCTGCTCGCGCTGCTCGCCGCCGAGATCCAGGCCGTGACCGGGCAGTCGCCCGCGCAGCGCTACCGGGAGCTCGTTGCGCGCTTCGGCGAGCCGAGCTACGCCCGCATCGACGCGCCCGCCGCCCCCGCGCAGAAGGCCCGGCTGGGGGTCCTCGCCCCGGAGGACGTGACGGACACCGAGCTCGCCGGGGACCCCATCACCGCGATCCTGACCCGGGCGCCCGGCAACGACGCTGCGATCGGCGGGCTGAAGGTGCAGACCGACCACGCCTGGTTCGCGGCGCGCCCCTCGGGCACGGAGGACGTCATGAAGATCTACGCCGAGTCCTTCCGGGGCCCTGAGCACCTGGCCCGTGTCCAGGAGGCCGCGCAGGCCCTCGTGGCCCGCGTGCTCGGCTAGGTCCGGGCCGGGGGGCCGGGGCCGGGGCCTGGGCCTGCGGCTTGCGGCTTGCCGCCTGAGGCCTGAGGCCTGAGGCCCGCGTGCGCTACGCGACTCGCAGTGCGCGGCTCGCAGCTCGCGTACTCGGCGAGGTCGCCGGCGGGCTCGGCTCGCGCTGTTGCCCGACCCGAGGCCTGCCGGTCGAGGCTCGCCGCGAGACCCCCCACGGGGAGGCACTCCGGGAGGCTCTCGGGAGGCTCCCGCCGAGTCACGAACGCCACGGAGATTCACGGATATTTCCCGTTTCCGGGCGAAAATTTCCTGCGCGTTCGTGAATCTCCTGCCGGATGTGCGGCGCCCGGCTCGCCGGTGGTGCGGGGCGGCAGCGAGTCTGGGTGCGTTGGCCCCGGGGGGTGCGCGCTTCGCAGTCCGTGGTTCGCGTACTCGGAGAGGTCGCCCGCGGGCTCGGCTCGCGCTGTTGCCCGCCCCGAGGCCTGCCGCTCGATGCTCGCCGCGAGACCCCCGGGGAGGACCTCCGGTCCACTCTCGGGAGGCTCCCGCCGAGTCACGAATCCCACGGAGATTCACGGATATTTCCCGTTTCCGGGCGAAAATCTCCTGTGCGTTCGTGAATCTCCGTTCTGTTGTGTGCTGGGTTCACCGGTGGTGCGGGGCGGCTGCGAGTTTGCGTGCGTTGGCCCCGGGGGTGCGCGCTTCGCGCGTTCCGCCGAGTCACGAGCGCCACGGAGATTCACGGAAATTTCCCGTTTCCGGGCGAAAATCTCCTGTGCGTTCGTGAATCTCCGTTCTGTTGTGTGCTGGGTTCGCCGGTGGTGCGGGGCGGCTGCGAGTTTGCGTGCGCTGGCCGCGGGCGTGCGCGCTTCGCGCGTTCCGCCGAGTCACGAATCCCACGGAGATTCACGGGGATTTCCCGTTTTCGGGCGAGAATCTCCTGCGGGTTTGTGAATCTCCTGCCGGATGTGCGGCGCTCGGCTCGTTCCGAGCATGGCGCAGAACCACACCGGGGGATGGCACGGCACCAAGCCCGGGCTGACCCGAGCGGCGCAGCACCAGACCCGGGCATCGTGCGGCACCAGACCCGGGCTGACCAAAGCGGTCAAGCCCAACCCCGGTCAAGCCCAACCCCGAACGGCCCAACCCAGCCCAACCCCGGCCATGCCCAACCCCAAGCGGCCCAACCCAGGCTAACCCCGGCCACGCCTGACCCGGACGGCCCGGCAAGCGGGCTCGCCTAGCGGGGCGGTTCGAGTGTGAGGAGCGACGCCTCCGGGCGGCAGGCGAAGCGCACGGGCGCGTAGATCGAGTTGCCGAGGCCCGCGCTCACGTTGAGGAACGCGGAACGGTGCGCGTCGTACCAGACGCTGAGCCCGCGAGCCTGCACGGTCGGCAGATCGCAGTTCGAGGTGAGCGCGCCCACGCCGGGAACGCGCACCTGACCGCCGTGCGTGTGCCCCGCCAGGATCACGTCGCTGCCCTCGCTCAGCAGCGCCCCGAGCGGCTCCTGATACGGCGCGTGCACCACGCCGAGACGGAGCCCGGGGGTCGCCCCGTCGAGTATCGCCCGGGCGGCGCGCATCGCGTCGGCGTCGTCGTAGCGAATGTGCGGATCGTTGAGGCCCAGCAGTTCCACACTGGTGCCGCGCAGTTCGAGTCGGGTCGCCGTGTTGTTGAGGCTGATCGCCCCGAGCGACTCGAGGCCCGCGGTGAGCGCGGCATTGTCGATGTCCGGGGTGCGGGTGCTGAGGCGGCTCGGCTCGAGGAGGTACTTCACCGGGTTCTTGAACTTCGGCCCGTAGTAGTCGTTCGAGCCGTGCACGAACACGGTGGGGCTCTGCTCGAGCAGCGGTCGCAGCGCGTGCAGCAGTGCGTGCCGGGCCTGGAGGTGGCCCATCAGATCACCCGTGAGCACCACGAGGTCGGGACGCAGCTCTGCGAGCGAACGCACCCAGTCGATCTTGTTCGCCTGCCACGGCGCCAAGTGCAGATCAGAGAGCTGCAGGACCCGGAGCGGCGCGGCACCCTCGGGCAGCACCGGCAGGGTATGCCGGCGCACCGTAAACAGGCGGCGTTCGATCAGGGTTGACCAGACCGCGACCCCCGCCGCGGCCGCTCCGAGAGCGACCGCGGCGGGATGTGCTCCGCGCTGTGCCACGGGGGTCAGTCCTTGTCTTTCCCGCACGAGAGGGTCAGCGTCACGGTGCCGCTGACGCGGGCCTCAGACCCGCTTTCGGGACTGACCGAGACCACCTTGTGCTTCTTCGGGTCGGCCTTGCCGCCGGCCTCACAGGTGAAGTCAACGTTCGAGAAGCCTGCGCCCTCAAGCGTGGACTTTGCCGCGTTTCCGGTCGCCCCGACCAGCCCGTCCGGGATGGGGGAGGCCTCTCCGTTGCTGCGGTACAGGGTCACGCCAGATCCCTGGGGGATCGACGAGCCGGCAGCCGGATCGGAGGACGCGATGAGGTCCTTTGCGACCGAGGAATCGATCTCGCCACCGTCGCTCACGTTGAAGCCCTGCTGCGCGAGCAGCGAGGATGCCTCGTCGAAGGTCTTCCCCTTCACCTCGGGAACGGCAACCATCGTGGCCTGGGTGGAGCTCGTGTTGGGCTCGGGGAAGGCGTCTCCGCCGTACTTCGCATCGGCCGTGTTCATGATGGCGGGCCAGATCCAGGTGTCGGCCTTGTCGAGGCCGCCGAAGCCCTGGGTGGAGACGCGGCCCCACGTCCCGTCCCACTTCTGCACGGGGCCGGCGTTGCCGACCCAGGTCGCGGTGGCGACGCGGGTGCTCGCCCCCACGGTCCAGTTGTCCACGACGAAGTCGGTGGTGCCGGTCTTCGCGAGGTGCGGGGTGCCGTAGGCGGAGCGTGCGTGGCCCGCGAGACCGTTGTTGACGGTGTACTCGAGGGCGTACGCGACACCCGCTGCGACCTCCGGGGCGAGGGCCTCGGAACAGGTGCTCTTGGTGAAGGGCACCTCCTTGCCGTTCGTGTCCTCGATGCGGTCGATCGGGACCGGGGTGCACACGGTGCCGTCGCCCGCGAAGGCGCCGTAGGCGGCGGCCATGGTGATGGGGGCGATCTCGTCGATGCCGCCGTAGACGTTCGAGGGGACCATGGAGAGTTCGCGGGTGCCGTAGGTGGGCAGGTCTTCGTTGGTCTGGTCGGAGGCGCGGTGGATGCCGAGCTTCTTCGCGGTCTCGAACGTGTCGCAGAGATCCATCTTCTGCTGCATCGAGATCAGACCACCGTTGACGGACTTCGCGATTGCGGTGAGGACCGTCTGGTTGCCTCGCGTGCCCTCGTTATCGTTCGTGAACGGGAATGACCCGAAACCGTACACCCCATCGGTCATGCACTTGGCAGGCAGGGAGTTCTCTTGCACGGTGCGGCTGTTGACGTTGACCACATCGCGGACCGAGTGGCCGGTGCGGATCCACTCGGCGAGGGTGACCGCCTTGAACGTCGAGCCGACTTGGAAGCCGCTCGAACCGCCGTATTCGTAGTCCGTGTTGTAGTTGATCGCGGAGTACGTCGGATCGGACTCGAGTACCTCCGGCACGTTACTGAACGGCCGGTTCTGCACCATCGTGAGCACGCGACCCGTGCCGACCTCGATGCTGCTGGAGGCGGACCCGGCATCGATGCCGTCCATGATGGCGGGCACGTTCGCGCGGGTCGCCTCGTTGCCGGCGGCCTGCATGTCGAGATCGATGGTGGTGTGGATCTGGTAGCCGCCGCGGCTGAAGTTGAACTCACGCTCCTGCGGGGTCTCGCCGAAGTTGGGGTCCTGCTTGATGTAGCGCTGCACGTAGTCGCAGAAGTGGCCCACGCCGAAGTTCTGCTCGGCGACCACACAGCCAGCCACGCGCGGCTTGATCGCCGGCTCCACCGGGGTGGCCTTTGCCTCATCGTGCTGGGCCTGCGTGATCTTGCCGTGTCCCAGCATGCTGTCGAGGATCTTGTTGCGGCGCTCTTCGTTGGCCGGAATGTTCTCGGGCACATCGATCTGGTACACCGACGGGTTGTTCACGATCGCCACGAGGCTCGCAGCCTGGGCCAACGAGAGGTCCTTTGCCGAGGTGCTGTAGTAGTACTGCGCGGCGGATTCGATGCCGTAGATGGTGCGGCCGAACAGCGCGATGTTGAGGTAGCCGAGCAGGATCTCGTCCTTCGGGTACTTCTTCTCGATGCTGATCGCGAGCTTCATCTCCTTGAGCTTGCGGTCCATGTCCTGGCGCATGGCGTCCTTGTACGCCTTCTTGCGCTCGTCCTCGTCGGGGATGGCGTACGCCTCCTGGACGAGCACGTTGCGGACGTACTGCATCGTGATCGTCGAGGCACCGGAGAGGTCCTTGCCGGCCGCGTTCTGGAGCACCGCGCGCGCGGTCGCGAGCATGTCGACGCCGCCGTGGGTGTAGAACCGCGGATCCTCCTCCGCGACGGCGGCGTCCTTGACGAACTGAGAGATGTCATCCCACGCGACGGTTTCGCGGTCCTGGTCGTAGAACTCGGCGAGCTTGTAGTCGACCCCATCCGATCCGGTGGCCCACAACGTCGAGGGCTCGGCCAGCTGGCCGGGGTCGAGATGGTTCGGGAGGCTGTCGAAAATCTCGATCGCGGAGTTCGCGGCGGTGCCGCTGAGTGCCACGACCGGGGTCACAGCTGCGGTGACAAGCACGCCGGCGATCGCACTCATTGCGACGGCGCCGAGGATGCCTCCGAGGGCTCCACCCGCGCTGCGAGGCTTCAGCGAGCGCACACGCGAGAACTGGGGGGTCTGTCGGGTCATAACATCCAAGCGTATGCGATGTAGCTGAAAATCCCTGCCGGATCCGCCCCCGTTCAGGCTCTGTTTAGCGTTTCCCGCAGTCGAGATTCAGCGTCACGGTGCCGCTCAATCGGGCCTCAGCGCCGCTCTCCGGAACCGAGGACACCACTCTGTGTTTCTTCGGATCGGCCTTCCCGCCGGCCTCGCAGGCGAAGTCGACCGACGGGAACCCCGCGCCGTTGAGCGTGGACTTTGCCGCGTTTCCGGTCGAGCCGACCAGGCCGGCGGGGATCGGTGCCGCGTCCCCGTTGCTGCGGAATATCGTGATCGCTGAGCCCTGCGGCACGGAGGCGCCCGCCCCCGGGTCGGAGGTCGCGATCTGGCCGCGGGGCACCGACGAGTCGACCTCGCCGCCCTCCATTACGTCGAAACCGATCTGGGTGAGCATGCTGATGGCTTCCTCGTAGGACTTGCCCCGCACCTCGGGCACCGTCACCATCTTCTGCTGCACGGAGGACGCGACGGGTTCAGCGAATGCTTCGCCGCCGTATTTCGCATCCGCGGTATTCATGATTGCGGGCCAAATCTGCTGGTCCGCGTACATGAGGCCGCCAAAGCCCTGCGTGGAGACCCGGTCCCACGTCCCGTCCCAGAGCTGCACGGGCCCGGCGTTGCCGACCCAGGTCGCCGTCGAGACGGTGCTACTCGCGCCCACGGTCCAGTTGTCGCGGACGAAGTCGGTGGTGCCGGTCTTCGCGAGGTGCGGGGTGCCATAGGCGGAGCGTGCGTGGCCCGCAAGACCGTTGTTGACGGTGTACTCAAGGGCGTATGCCACGCCCGCCGCGACCTCCGGGGTCAGCGCTTGCGTGCACGTGCTGCCGAGGAACGGCACGTCCTCGCCATCCGGGCCCACAATCTGGTCGATCGGGACCGGGGTGCACACGGTGCCGTCGCCCGCGAAGGCGCCGTAGGCGGCGGCCATGGTGATGGGGGCGATCTCGTCGATGCCGCCGTAGACGTTCGAGGGGACCATGGAGAGTTCGCGGGTGCCGTAGGTGGGCAGGTCTTCGTTGGTCTGGTCGGAAGCGCGGTGGATGCCGAGCTTCTTCGCGGTCTCGAAGGTGTCGCAGAGATCCATCTTCTGCTGCATGGATACGAGGCCGCCGTTCACCGATTTCGCGATTGCGGTGAGGACCGTCTGGTTGCCTCGCGTGCCCTCGTTATCGTTCGTGAAGGGGAATGACCCGAAACCGTAGACGCCGTCCGGCATGCAGGACGCTCGGATCGAGTTCTCCTGCACGGTACGGCTGTTCACGTTCACCATGTCGCGCACGGAGAAGCCGTCCTGAATCCAGTTCGCGAGCGTCACCGCCTTGAACGTCGAGCCGACCTGGAACCCACCGGATCCGCCGTACTCGAAGTCGGTGTTGTAGTTGATCGCGGAGAACGCCGGATCCGTTTCGAGGACCGCGGGGTCGTTGCTGAAGGCGCGGTTCTGGACCATGGTGAGCACGCGGCCCGTTCCCACCTGCACACTGCTTGACGCGGATCCGACATCGATGCCGTCCATGAGCGGCGGAACCGTATTGCGCGTCGCCTCGATGCCGGCGGCCTGCATGTCGAGATCGATCGTGGTGTAGATCTGGTAGCCGCCGCGGCTGAAGTTGAACTCACGCTCCGCGGGGGTCTCACCGAAGTTGGGGTCCTGCTTGATGTAGCGCTGCACGTAGTCGCAGAAGTGCCCCACGCCGAAGTTTTGCTCGGCGACCACACAGCCGGCGACCCGCGGGGTAATCACCGTCTCGATCGGGGTCGCGACCGCTTCGTCGTGCTGGGCCTGGGTGATCTTGCCGTGTTTCAGCATGCTGCCGAGGATCTTGTCGCGGCGCTCCTGGTTTGCCGGGATGTTCTCGGGCACGTCGAGTTGATAGATCGAGGGGTTGTTCACGATGGCGACGAGGCTCGCGGCCTGCGCGAGCGAGAGATCTTTGGCCGAGGCGTTGTAGTAGTACTGCGCGGCGGACTCGATGCCGTAGATGGTGCGGCCGAACAGCGCGATGTTGAGGTAGCCGAGCAGGATCTCGTCCTTCGGGTACTTCTTCTCGATGCTGATCGCGAGCTTCATCTCTTTCAGCTTGCGGTCGACGTCCTGGCGCATGGCGTCCTTGTACGCCTTCTTGCGCTCGTCCTCGTCCGGGATGGCGTAGGCCTCCTGAATCAGCACGTTACGGACGTACTGCATGGTGATCGTCGAAGCGCCGGAGAGGTCTTTCCCGGCCGCGTTCTGGAGCACCGCGCGCGCGGTCGCGAGCATGTCGACGCCACCGTGGGTGTAGAACCGCGGATCTTCCTCCGCGACGGCGGCATCCTTCACGAACTGGGAAATGTCATCCCAGCCGACCATCTCGCGATCCTGATCGTAGAACTCGGCGAGCTTGTACACGGTGGTGTCCGCGCCGGTGGCCCAGAGCGTGGAGGGTTCTGCGAGTCGGCCCGGCTCCAGATGGTTGGGGAGGCTCTCGAAAATCTCGATCGCGGAGTTCGCGGCGGTGCCGCTGAGCGCCACGACCGGGGTCACGGCTGCGGTGACCAGCACGCCGGCGATCGCACTCATCGCGACGGCACCGAGGAGCCCGCCGAGCGCACCACCCGCACTGCGGGGTTTCACCGTGCGCACGCGCTCGTACGCCGAAGACGTCCTAGTCATACAATCGACCGTAAGCGAATTTACTGATAATCCGCGTATTGCGCGGAAAAATCTGTCGCATACCTGACCGAACCGGACCAATCCGGCTGAATCCCGAGGGAGATCCGTACGTGAGTGAAACGTCCGACATGGCACAGTGGGAGTACTTTGTGACGCCGCTGCTGCTGCACAGTGAAGCGCAGATCCTGAACAATTGGGGTGCGCAGGGCTGGGAGCTCGTGCAGATCATCGAGGGACCCGCTGGCGGAAACGTCGCATACATGAAGCGAAAGAAGGCCTAACACCTATGTCGTCTGTGATTGAGGATCGCCTGAGCGAGCTCGGACTCACCGTTCCCGAGGTCCCCGCGGCGGTTGCCGCCTACGTCCCCGCCCTCCGCGACGGGAACTACGTCTACACGGCCGGGCAGCTCCCGTTCGTCGAGGGCGCGCTGCCCGAGACCGGCAAGGTCGGCGTGGGCGAAGGCCTCGTCAGCCCGGAGCGCGCGGAAGAACTCGCGCAGCTGTGCGCGCTGAACGCGCTCGCCGCGGTCCGTGGCGTCGTGGGCTCGCTCGACCGCATCGCCCAGGTCGTCAAGGTGACTGCGTTTGTCGCCTCGGATCCCTCGTTCACGGGGCAGCCCGCCGTGGCCAACGGAGCCTCCATGTTCCTGGGGCGCGTCTTCGGCGACCTCGGCATCCACGTGCGTTCGGCCGTGGGCGTTGCCGTGCTGCCGCTCGACGCTCCCGTGGAGATCGAGTTCGTCTTCAAGATCGAGGATTAGCGGGACTTCGTGCCGAGCGCTCCGGCGCTCTGCACCGTACCCGTCAGCGGGGGCGGATCCGAGTGGATCCGCCCCCGCTGACGTGTCTGGGGTGCTCCCCAGAGGTTCGTGCCGCGCCAAGTCGAACCTAGGTTCGTGTCCGTGCCGTGCCGTGTCCGCGCCGCGCACTGCGACCCCCGAGGGGACGAACTTGGGGCCTATGTGCGCGATATAGCTCCAAAGCATGTTGTCTCGACGGTTCGGAGAGGCCAGCGCAGGGCGCGAGGCCCAGGCGCGAGGTCCGAAGACGCGAGGCCCAGCGCACAGAGGACACGAGGCCCAAGAGGGGAGGATCGGAACGCGCGTTACTCCTCGTCGGAGACGACCACCGACTCCGCGGTCACGCTGCCGACCAGCGCCTGCACGTCGATCGCGTCGGCGGGTGGGCGGCGGCGGCCCTCGGCGTAGGCGAGCCGGGCGGCGGCGAGGTCGGCGAGGCGGAGCGCCTGGATCACGATCACGCGGCGCAGCCCCGGGGACACTTCGCCGCGCTCGTGCGCCACGGCGGCGAGCCGGGACAGCGTTTCCGCGCGGCGCGCGATCCGCACATCCGGGTGCTCGCGGTCCTCGCGCATCCCCTCGGGAACGAGCGGGAAGCGGTACGCGCGGGGGAGCGGGACGGGGGTGGACAGCGGCGGGATCTTCTCGTTCAGGATCGCGTGGTGTTTGGAATTCGCGATCGCGTCGAGGTAGACGGAGTACTCGATCGCGTCGAGCTTCGACTTCTTCTCGGGATCGTTGCGCAGGTACTCGACGGGGTAGAGCTCAAACTCGGCGACCTCGAACGGGTCGAGGATTCGGTAGGCGAGCGTGTCTGAGCGCTGGCCGGTGAGGTGCCGCCCGACGCGGGTGCCGAAGTTCTCCCAGGTCTGGCCGACGTAGATCGGCTCGCCGTCGTAGTCGTAGAACGCGTACACGCCGATGCATTGGCCCACCTTCTTGCCGCTCGCCGCGTCGACCTCTTTGAGTGCGGCGGCGAGCAACTCGCGAAACCCCTGCACGAAGCGGGTCGGCATGGACCGCTTGCTCGGGATTTCGCCGTCGGCCTCGCTGTAGCTCGCGACGCCGCGACTAGCCATGCGACACCGCCTGCGTGGCCCGCGCGGGGGCCGCGGGGGCGAGCTGTCCGGTCACGAGCGGAAGCAGGTAGTGCTCGGCCAGCCAGGAGACCGCGGGCACCGCGACGGCGTCCCCGAATCCGAAGAGCGCCTGGTTGTTCCGGGCCGCACTGAGGTTAAAGTCCCCGGCACCCATCAGACGGGCGTACTCCCGCGGCGTCATCCAGCGCACCTGCAGACGTTTGTTGCCGAGGCGAACGACGGCCTGCTTCGAGGATCCACCGCGGGCGGTGCGAAGGCAGCCGGAAATGTCGTCGGGGCGAACCTCCCACACGGCAACGCCGTTGCGGGTCCGCCGGTAGGCGGTGCGGTACTTGACCCCGGACTCGCGGCGCAACTGCGTGACGCGGTCGCGTTGCAGCGGGGAGAGGGACGCGACGAAGGCCTCCGTGCGCGCCTCGTCCCACCACCGTTCGTCGTCGAGCGGCATCGCTTCCATGAGGGTGCCGAGACCCTGCAGTTGCGGGGCCGGGGGTGCCGGGAGCGCGGCTCGGTGTGTGCGCAGGCTGTCGTCGCTGAACACCCACTGCAGCCAGTCGGGCCGGAGCTCGGAGTTCGGATCCGCCACGTCCTCGGGGGGATGTTGCGCCGCGACCAGGAAGATTCGGGGGCGAGACTGCGGCAGGAAGCGCCGCGCATCGAGGGCGAGCACGTCCACGGAGTACCCGAGATCGTTGAACGCCCGGATCGCGGCGGACAGATCATCGCCGCCGTGCGAGGTGGCGAGTCCCGTGACGTTCTCGAGCACAGCCACCTCGGGGCGGTCGTCGCCGAGTTCGTCGAGCAACCGGATGAAATGCCAGAACGTGCCCGATTGCGCGCCGTCGAGCCCGGCTCGAGTGCCCGCGAGGGACAGGTCCGTGCACGGCGAAGACGCCCACGCGAGCGCGGCGTCCGTGGGGAGCGTCGCGGCTTCGACCTGTCCGATGTCGCCGAGCGCGAAGGCGTGGTCCGCGGTTTCGGCGAATTGTGCGTCGTAGAGCGCCTTTTTATCGGGCTCGAAGTCGTTTGCCCAGGCCACGTGGAACCCCTGCGCTTCGAGCCCCATTCGTGCCAGCCCGATGCCCGCGAAAAACTCCAGGACTTTGGGTCGCGCGGCGCGAATGGGGGTGACGTTCTTCATAGAGATAAGGGTACCGACACCCACTGACAAACCGGGCGGGGCGGCCGAGATACTGGGGGCCGAGCGCATCGGCGTGCACCCGGCCCCAGCTGCCCCATACATCAGGGGGCTATTTTTTCAGCTCGGCCCGGTGCAGGAACGCGGCCGTGGCTTCGCGGCTCGTGGCACCCTTCGGCTCAAAACGGACGCTCCCATTCGCCTGCCGCGTACCCGTGGTGATGTTGTTCGACGCCATCCACCGGATTTCCCGAGCAAACTTGTGGCTGCCGGGCACGTCGGCGAATCGAGTCGATGCCGTTCCCACCGGGATCTGGGAAGCGTATTGCCGGTACATGAACGCGGCCATGGCTTCACGGGTGATCGAGTCCTTCGGGGCGAATCGGCGCTGCCCATTGGGGAGTTTCGTTCCCGTGGTCACCCCGGTGTCGTAGGCCCACATGATCTGCGTGTAGAACTGGTCGCCGGGGCGGACATCGATGAATGGCGAGGCGCCCTTCGGGCGGTAGTTCTTCACCCCGTTTGCGCGGTACAGAAACGCGATCATGGCCTCCCGTGTGACGCTCTGCTTCGGCAGGAACTTCACGGTGCCGTTCGGCTGCTTCACGCCGGTCGTGATCTTGCGATCGGCGAGCCAGGAGATGTCTGTGTAGAACTTGTGGCTCTTCGGGACATCGGCGAACGCGTTGCCCGAGTGTGCGAGTTTCTGGAAATCAAACTCAAAGTAAGCCTTGCCCGGCAACTGCAACTCCTCACCCCAGAACGCCTTCACCGTGAGGGTTTTCGCTCGCTGCGCGTTGGTGGTGCCGCCCTTGGAACCGTCGTACCAGAGCTTCAGCTTGGTGGCGGGGTCGACGATGCCCAGTTTGTACGTGCCGGGGGGCAGCGCCGCTCCCGCGTAGTCCGCGGCCGTGTAGAGGTAGCCGTTCGCTGGCTCCCGATACTGTGATACTCCGTTCCGAACGAGCTCAGGTGTCACTTCTTTTCCCGTCGCCATGTTGATGGCGCGGAACTGATGCACGTCTTCGAAGTCGCGTGTTTTTGTCGCGACGAGGAGGTTCTTCAGCACGACGCTTCCGCGGTTCTGAACCGTGTGTGTCAGTCCGGTACGGTTGCCCGCACGCAGGTCGACCTGTGTATCGCGCTGCGTCCGAGGATCCCACAAGAGTTCCCAGTACCAGTTGTTCGTTGTGGGGGATGGGGGGACTGACACCCAGACGGTGTAGATGCAGTCACCGAGCCCCGTGATGCTCCACTCGTGTGTCGTGGTGTTGAAGCTGCCGCGGTGCATGTCCATCCCGCCGCAGTCCTTCTCCTGGGGGTGCGGCCAGGTGTTATTCACCCAGCGCGCCTGCACGGTAATCGTGCTCTTGAGCGACGCGGGGAAGTCTGATGGGAAGGTGAGGGTCCCGCCCACCGTGCGGTTCGCGGGCAGTGTGGCCGGCTGGGCGCCAGGCACCGCGTTGCTCACCGGGCCGCCTGCGCCCGGAGCCGGCGCGAGGGATTCGTCTGCGCGCCCATCGTCGGGCGGTAGCGGGTCGTTCACCGACGGCGCGGCCGGGGATCCCTCTGCGGAGTCGGGTGCCGGCGTGGTGGGAACGGCGGGGGCGGCCGGATCGGCCTCATCCCCGGCAGTACTCGGAAGATCCTGGGCGGGCCCCGGCTCATCACCGGTGGGCGAGGCCGCGGGATCCTCGGCCGGAGGAACGAGCAGCTCCGGAGTCACGCCGGGTCCCTCGGGTGAGGGTCCGGGCACCGTGGCCGCCGCGGGCACCGCGGAGCCGAGGAGGAGCGCGATCGTGCTCCCGATCATGAGCGCGGAAACGCGCTTCGAATTCGTCATCAGAGGCCTTTCTCCATGAGGCAGTGCGGCGGGTTACACACGTCTGCTGAATGAGAAAAAGCCTAGGACGAGGCGGATCGAATTCTGGGTGGTTCTCGCGTTTCCGGACAAGTCCGAACAGTCGTTCGCCGGGATCCGGCACCCCTCAGGTGCGGATCCCGGCGAAAGGTAGGGGTGTTTCTTGGCTACTTGCCGCCCGTGATCTTCGACTGGATCGTGGACATCACCATTGTGTCCGCGAGCGTGGTCGTATCGCCGATTTCCCGGCCCTCGGCCAGATCCTTCAGGATCCGCCGCACGATCTTGCCGGATCGGGTCTTCGGGAGCTCGTTCACGATGAACACCTGGCGCGGGCGGGCGATCGCGCCGATCTGCCCGGCGACGTGCTTCTTGAGTTCGACCTCCGCGTCCTCGACCGAGAGGATGGTCTGCTGCGATTTGAGGATCACGAACGCGACGACGGCCTGGCCGGTGGTCTCGTCGTCTGCGCCGACCACCGCGGACTCGGCGACGGCGTGGTGTTCGACGAGCGCGGACTCGATCTCCGCGGTCGACAGCCGGTGCCCCGACACGTTCATGACGTCGTCGACGCGGCCGAGCAACCAGACATCGCCGTCCTCGTCGAGGCGCGCCCCGTCACCGGCGAAGTACTGATCGCCGAACTTGGACCAGTACGTGTCCACGAAACGATCCGGATCGCCCCAGATCCCGCGGACCATCGACGGCCACGGACGCTGGATCACGAGCAGGCCGCCCTGGCCGCGCTCGACCGGGTTCCCCTCCTCGTCGACCACGGCCGCGGAGATGCCGGGCAGGGGGACCTGAGCGCTGCCGGGCTTGAGCTGCGTGATGCCGGGCAGTGGAGAGATCATGAGCGCGCCGGTCTCGGTCTGCCACCAGGTGTCGACGATCGGGGCGACGCCCGCGCCGATGACCTCGCGGTACCAGCGCCACGCCTCGGGGTTGATGGGCTCGCCCACCGAACCCAGGAGACGGACACTTGACAGGTCGTACTGCTCGGGAATCTGCCGGCCCATTTTCATGCACGCGCGAATCGCGGTGGGCGCGGTGTAGAAGATCGTCACGCCGTACTTCTGGATGATGCTCCACCAGCGGCCCCAGTCCGGGGTCTCCGGGGTGCCCTCGTACATGACCTGGGTCGCGCCGTTGGCGAGCGGGCCGTAGACCACGTAGCTGTGGCCGGTGATCCACCCGATGTCCGCGGTGCACCAGTAGACATCGGTGTCAGCCTTCAGATCGAACACATTGCGGTGCGTGGTGCTGACCTGGGTGAGGTAGCCGCCGGAGGTGTGCAAGATGCCCTTCGGGGTACCCGTGGTGCCGGAGGTGTAGAGAATGAACAGCGGGTTCTCCGCCGGGAAACCCTGGGCCGTGTGCTCGCCGTCGAAGGCGGTGATCTCCTCGTGCCACCACAGGTCGCGGCCGGCCTCCATCTCGATCTCGTTCTCGGTGCGCTGCACCACGAGCACCTTTTCGACGGAGCTTCCGCCGCCGTGCAGCGCGAGCGCGTCGTCGACGGTCGGCTTCAACGCCGAGACCCGGCCCTTCCGGTACCCGCCGTCCGCGGTGATGACGACCTTCGCCGCGGCGTCATCGATCCGGCTCCGCAGGCTGTCCGCGCTGAATCCGCCGAAGATGACCGAGTGCGCGGCGCCCAGGCGTGCGACGGCGAGCATCGCGATCGCGGTTTCCGGGATCATCGGCATGTAGATCGCGACGCGATCGCCCTGCGTCACGCCGAGACTGGTGAGCAGGTTCGCGGCGCGCTTGACCTCGTGGGTGAGTTCCGCGTAGGTGATGGTGCGGGTATCGCCGGGCTCGCCCTCGAAGTGGATTGCAACGCGGTCGCCGAGCCCCGCGGCGACGTGCCGGTCGAGGCAGTTCGCGGACACGTTCAGCTCACCGTCGGCGAACCATTTCGCGAACGGCGGGTTGGTCCAGTCGAGGATCTCGGTGAACGGCTTCGTCCAGCTGAGGTGCTGTGCCTCCTCGGCCCAGTACTGTTCGGGATCCTCGGCCGCGCGCCAGTAGACCGACGGGTCGGTGAGGTTCGCTTGTTCGCGGAACTGCGCGCTCGGCGGGTAGCTTTCCGTGCCTCCGGCGTGCTGCAGGGGATGGCTTTCAATGGTGCCGTGCTGGTCAGTCATGGACGCCCTTATCCGTGTTCTTGGGTGGGACGCTGCCGAGTGACGGGTGCTCGGAGCGCCAAGTGCACCACCAGGGTATACCGCGACCGGGGCGGATTCCCACCGAGATGACGCCCGGTGCACATCCTGCGGCGGAGGAGACTGCTCCGAGGGTTATCCACAGTTCGGCACCCAGCGCCCCGGGCAGCGCAGGGACACGCTGGGATGGCCGCATGACGCACTCATCGAAACCTCGAGCCCGCCTGAGACCACGAACGGCACGATCGAGTCGGGCGTCCCCGGGCGCGCTGCATGCCGGACCGGACTCGTTCCCCGATGCGCCCCCGGGGCCGGCGTCGCTGCAGCGGGTACTGCATTTTTCCGACGAGCCACACGCCGTAACCGAGGTGCGGTCGGTGACGGCCGGGCGCGAATCCGGAGCGTCGGGTCCGCGTGGCATCGCCCCAGGCAGCGGTGCCGTGCCGGGCAGCGGTGCTGTGCCGGGCAGCGGTGCCGTGCCAGGCAGCGGTGCGGTGCCGCAACGCACGCACGTGCCGGATCACGTCTGGGGTGCGCACGGGGTCCCTCCGCCTCCGGTGCCGAGCCGCGCGGTGCCTCCGGCCCCGGTGGGTTCGCGAACCGCACAGCTTCCGCTGGCGGCGCGGCGGGCGCTCGGCGGCCTGTTGCCCGTCCTGGACGATCCCGAGCTCCGCGACCTGCTCGTCCAGGTGCGAGACGGAACCGGCACGCTCTGGCTTGACCGCGGTGGACAGACTCAGTGGGTCCCGGGATGGCAGGCCACACCCCACGCGGTGCACCAGCTCGCCACGTCCCTGGTCGCGGCGGGCGGGCGTCACCTCGACGAACTCGTTCCCGCCGCGGACGTCCGCCTGGGGGACGGGATCCGGGTGCACGCCGTCCTCCCGCCCGTCGCCGTGGCGGGCACCTCGGTGTCGATCCGGGTGCCCCGGCTCGAACCGTTGGGGTTCCCCGAACTTGTCGCGAGCGGGCTGTGCCGGGAAGACACCGCCGCGCGGCTTCGAGCGGTGGTCCGCGCGCGGAAGAACCTGCTCATTACCGGGGGCACGGGAACCGGCAAGACGACGCTGCTCGCCGCGCTCATGGACCTCGCGGCCCCGCACGAGCGGATCGTCACCATCGAGGATCTGGCCGAGCCGCGGCTGCAACACCCTCACGTGGTCGCACTCGAAGGGCGGCAGGCCAGCTCCGAAGGCGTCGGCGAGGTGGGGGTGGGCGAACTCCTGCGTGAGGCGCTGCGCATGCGACCCGATCGCGTGGTGCTCGGCGAGTGCCGAGGCCCGGAGATCGCAACGCTCTTCACCGCGTTCAATACTGGGCACGATGGGGGCGCGGGGACGCTCCACGCGAGCAGCCTCGCCGAGGTGCCGGCCAGGCTCGAAGCCCTGGGAGCGCTCGCAGGCATGGGGCCCGCCGCGCTCGGACGGCAGGCCGCGGCCGGGCTCGACCTGGTCGTTCACCTGAGTCGCGTGGCCGGGCTGCCGCGAATCACCGGGGTCGGGCGGCTTCGACATGACGGGAGACACGGGCTCGCGATCGAGGTCGGGCAGTGCTGAATCGGCGCGCGCCCGATCGGCAGTCAGCGCGCGATCGGGGGTCCGTGCGCGATCGGGGGTCCGTGCGTGATCGGTGGCCAGCTCGCGATCGGGGGTCCGGCAACCGCCTGGCCGGGGCCGTCACATCGGAGACAGCCGCGGCCGGGGAACTCGCCGTGCGAGCGGCGGCGTTGCTTCGGGGCGGGGTCACCGCGGAGCGTGCGATCACCGTGCTCGCCGAAGAGAGCCCCACCCGCGGGGCAACGCACCTCCGAGCGCCGGGGACCGATGATCGCGCACCGCCCGCGCACACGCGGCCCAGGCAGGGGCGTCGCGAGAAATCGCGTGCCCGGGCTGCGGCGGAAACCGCCGCACTTCCCCGTGTGGCCGCTCGGGTCTCGGCGGGGCTGCAGATCCCCGAGGCGCTCGCCGCAGAAGACCATCCACCGTGGCGGGTGCTCGCGGTCGCCTGGCGGCTTGCCGCGCAGAGTGGTGCGCCGCTCGCACCCGCGCTCGATCGCATCGGCGGCGCGTTACACGCGCTGGAACGCCTGAGTGAGCGGCGTGCCGTGCTCTTGTCAGGCCCACGGGCCACCGTTCGCCTCGTCGCCGCCCTCCCCGTGGGCACCTTCGGGCTCGGGGCGTTGCTCGGGTTCGACCCGTTCGCGATGCTGTTCACGGGCCCCGGTGCCGTGCTCGGTCTGGCCGGGGTGCTCTTGCTTTGGACTGGGGTTGCGTGGGCGGGCGCACTGCGACGGCGTGTGGAACGTGCGGACCGCGTCGACGGGATCGAGTACGAGCTGCTCTGGATCGCAACCGGCGGTGGGGTGGCACCCGCCGGGGCGCGCGTGCGCGTGGTCGACGCCGTGGATAGCTTCGGAGCGAGCTGGGTGCCACTGCAACGGTTCCGAGACGACGCTCCGCTCTCGCGCACGGTCGTCACCGCCACCGCGACCGGGGTTGCCCTGCGGCCCCTGCTACTCGAGGAAGCCGACGGCGCTCGCGCGCGGTCGCACACCGCGCAGGAACAGGCCGCAGAACGGCTCGCGGTGGTGGTGCTGGTGCCGCTCGGGCTCTGTGTGCTGCCCGCCTTTATTGCGCTCGGGGTGGCTCCCGTCGTGCTCGCCATGGTCGGCGGCGTGTGAACGGGCGCGACGGAGTTGTCCACAGGCTGGGATTCGCGGGGAACTGAGGCCGGTTCTCCACAGAGTCCACGCGGTGCCCCTCCGGGGGTCGCGCTCGCCGCACGATTGATCCCACCGGCACCCGCCGGTGGCTCCCGACGAGAAAGGAACCCTCATGCACTCACACCTCACACTGGTCCCCGAGCGCCCCAATCGCGCTCCAGCGCCCCCGAGCCCGCTGCGGCGCTGGGGTCGCTCCGCGAGGCGTTCCCTCCGGGCCTCGGCCGCCAGACTCGGCACCGAAGAACGCGGCGCCGTCACCGCCGAGTACGCCATCGTGATCCTGGCCGCTGTCGCGTTTGCCGGGCTGCTCGTGGCGATCATGCAGTCTGCCGAGATCCGAGCAATGCTCGTGCAACTCGTCGAGAACGCGCTCGGGGCCGGATCGTGATCGGAGCGTCACGATGACCCCTGGGGCTGCACCCCCGATCGCCGCACGTCTCGCCGGGCTGCGCGGCGATCGGGGCGCGGTGACCGCGGAGTTCGCGATCGTGCTCCCCGTCGTCGTGGCAGTCCTGGGGCTCGTTATCGGGGCGATCACACTTGCGGCCCAACGCATCGCCCTCGTGTCGCTGTCCGCGGAGATAGCCCGCTTCGAGGCGCGCGGAGACACGGCGGAGGCCGAGGCCGCACTCGGCCGGGTCCCGGACCCGACCGGGGTGGGGCGGCGAGAAGCCGGATCGCTGCACTGCATCGAACTCAGTGCGACACCGATGGGCGGCTTACTGCGGGCGATCACGATCCATGCCGAATCCTGCGCCGTGCGAACGGGACTCGCTTCATGAGCGCCACCAGCACGGGCGCGGTAGCGGTGGCCGCGGTCCTGCTCGGGTTGCCCGTCGTGGCCGCAGCCGCGCACCTCGAAAGCACCCACCGTGCCGCCGCTGCGGCCGACGCCGCGGCGCTCGCCGCAGCCGACGCCCTGACCGGCTGGGTCGAGGGCGAACCCTGTGCGCTCGCCGCCGAAGTGGTGGCTGCGGCCGGGGGAGAACTGCGGGAGTGCGAGCTGGCCGCTCAGCGCGGGGAAGCTCGGGTACGGGTCGCAGTGGGCCTCCCGCCGATGCGTGCCCACGCCGCTGCCCGGGCAGCCCCGCCCGGCCTGCCGGCTCAGGGCGGCGATCCGGCGGAGGACGGGTGGGTGTGGCCGGCGGCGGTCCGTGCGGTGTCGCAGGGGCTCCACGACGGCCTGGCCATCGACCTCGCCGTGCCCGCCGGGGCGCAGCTCACCGCCCCGGCTCGCGGGGTCGTGGTGTTCGCCGGGTCGGACGAGGCCAGCCTCCCGGAGGCGTGCCGCGTGAATCCCGATTGGTGGCGTGGCCCAAACTTCACCGTCATCGTGCGCCACGATCGGCCGGCGGGTCCCGTGTACAGCTCCCACAACCACGTCGCTCCGGGGTCGTCGGCCGCGCTGGGCATCGTCCCGGGCGTCGGGGTCGCGGCGGGGCAGCCGCTCGCAGTCGCGGGAATGAGCGGCTGCACCTCCGGGCCGCACTCCCATTTCACCCTGGCGACGAGCCCCACCAACGCCTTCCCGGACCTCAACCCGTTCGACTTCCTGGGGTCCCCGTGACCGCGCTGGTTCGCACAGTCTCCGTCCCGCCGCGCCCGCGCCGGTGCCGCGATGTCAACCGAGCCGCGCCGCTTCTGCCCGGAGGAGCTGGGCGAGTCGTTCCGGTTCGCTCCACATCGGCCAGTGCCCTGTGGGCAGGTCGAGAAACTCGGCGCGCGTCAGCTGCGCGGTCTCGGCGAACATCGGGTGCCCTGCCAACGCCAGCTCGCGCACCTGCGCGCTCGGGAGCGAGCAACAGATCAGCGTGGTCGGAACATCTCGGCGGGCGTCGTTGTGCAAGGACACTGGTTGCCGCAGCACCGGCCCGGGCACCGGGACTGCGCGCGTTCGGAACCGATCGAGCACCGCGGGCCGCAGCCCCTCGAGGCTTGCGTGCTGCGCGAGCGTCTCGAACGGGGGAAGCGGAGACTCCGACTCAATCTCCGAGAAATCCGGGGCGAAGACGGTGCCGGGGGCCACCGGACCGGAATCCAGCCACACCATGCGTGCGACGCGCTCGGGATGGCGATCGAGCACCATGCTGACGGGGCCATTGGCACCGCTGTGGGCCACGAGCACGACGGGTCGATCGCCGTATCCCGACATCAGCGCAAGGATGGCCCTGGCCTGATCCTCAAGGCTTCGCGTCGTGCGGAGTGAGTCCGCCGGGTCGAAGCCGGGCAGCGTCATCGCGATCGCAGTCGGTGCTGCCTGCGCTGCCGGTGCTGCCTGCGCAGCTGGTGCTGCCTGCGCTGTCGGTGCCGCCGGAGCTGCGTCCGCAGCCGTTGCCCGAGCCGCCGCAGTTTCTGCCCCAGCTGGCAACGCGGCGAGGACGTCGTCCCAGGCCCAATCGCCCAGCCAGTGACCGCCGATCAGGATGAGGACCGGGGCGCGTGTGAGTGTCGGTGCTGGTGCTGGTGCTGGTGCTGGCGCTGGCGCTGCTGTTGCTGTTGGTGATGGCGTGTGTGCCTGTGCCTGTGCCTGTGCCTGTGCTGGTGCTGGTGCTGGTGCTGGTGCTGGTGTGTGCGTGTGCGCCGGTGTCTGCGTGTGCGTGGTCATGCTCACACCCTCGCAGCGCTGGAGGACAGCGGTATGTCACTATTTATGGCATGAATATCCACGTCATGACGAGCGTCCGGTGAAACGCGCTGAGCGGTTGCACGCGCTGTCGGAGATGCTGCGCCGCAGCGGGACACGCGGGGTCACCGCCGAGCGGCTTGCGCGCGAGTTCGACGTGTCCGTGCGCACTGTGAAGCGAGACCTCGCCTCGCTCGCGCAGAGCGGTGCCGCGCTCTGGTCACGCCCCGGCCCGGGCGGCGGCTACGGGCTCGCCGAGGCGACGACGCTGCCCCCGGTGACACTGTCCCCGGCGCAGGCCGTCGCGCTGCTCGCTGCAGTCTCCGCCGCGCCGGACGCGCCATACAGCGATCTCGCCGCGGCCGGCGTGCAGAAGATCCTGGACGTGCTCGATCCCGTCACACGCGCCCAGACGCGAGAGCTCGCGCAGCGCGTCTGGGTCGATGCGCCGCTGCCGCCCTCGCGCGCGGTCCGCTCGGCGCTCGAACAGGCCATGGCCGAGCAACGGGTGGTGCGGATCCGGTACACCGCCCAGGACGGCGCGGCCACGGCGCGAGACGTCGAGCCCGTACTGTTCGCCTCCACGCACGGTCAGTGGTACCTGATTGCCTGGTGCCGGCTGCGAGATGCCATGCGCTGGTTTGCCGTGTCGCGGATCGCGCGGGCCACGGTCACCGGAACAGCCTGCAGCGGGCACACCGTGGCGGAGGTGGGTGAGCCTCCGGTGAACGCCAGCCCCGTGGACGGGGACGGTGCGCGAAACGGCCGATGAACGCGCAGGCGGACGAGGGCCCCATAATAGAGAGGAGTACGGCAAGCCGAATCGAGGGTGGGGCCCCGCAGTATCGGGGGAACCCGCATGACATGGTGGATTCCCACGCGACACTGTGTATCGTTTCGGAGCAGACCCTGAGAGGCCGGGCGAGTGCGCTCGCCGACAGCTCGAAGCAACGAAGGAGACCCCGTGGCGGGTACGAAGAAACTGGTGATCGTCGAGTCACCGACCAAGGCAAAGACCATTGGCGCGTATTTGGGTGATGACTATGAGGTCATCGCCTCCGTCGGACACGTCCGCGACCTCGCGGAACCGTCGGAGCTCCCCGCCGAGCTGAAGAAGGGCCCGTTTGGGCGCTTCGCGGTCGATGTCGAGAACAACTTCGCGCCGTACTACGTCGTGAACGACAACAAGAAGAAAACGGTCACCGAGCTGAAGCGTGCGCTCAAGGGCGCCGACGAACTCCTGCTCGCAACCGATGAGGACCGGGAAGGTGAAGCCATCGCGTGGCACCTCCTGGAAGTTCTCAAGCCCAAGGTTCCCGTGCGCCGGATGGTCTTCCACGAGATCACGAAGGAAGCCATCGAGCAGGCCAAGCAGAACACGCGCGACCTCGACACCGCGCTCGTTGACGCGCAGGAGACGCGACGCATCCTGGACCGGCTCTACGGCTACGACATCTCGCCCGTGCTGTGGCGCAAGGTCGCTCCGAAGCTGTCGGCGGGTCGCGTGCAGTCGGCCGCCACCCGCCTGGTCGTGGACCGGGAGCGTGAGCGCCAGGCGTTCACCGCCGCCGAGTACTGGGACCTCTCCGCAACGTTCCGCCCGGCCGCGGACGCCGCCGATCCGACCGCGTTCGCCGCGCGCCTCGTGCGCCTCGACGGCCAGCGCCTCGCCACGGGCGGCGACTTCGGTGACGACGGCAAGCTCACCGCGAAGGCCGAGAAGGCCGGCGCGGTGCCGCTCGCGCAGGAGCGCGCCGAGCGCCTCGCCGCGCTGCTGACCCCGAATGCCCAGGCCACCGTGCGCTCGGTCGAGACGAAGCCGCACACCCGCCGCCCCGCCGCCCCGTTCACGACGTCGACGCTGCAGCAGGAAGCCTCGCGCAAGCTGCGCTATAGCTCGCGCCAGACCATGTCCTACGCGCAGTCGCTCTACGAGAACGGCTACATCACCTATATGCGTACCGATTCGCCCACGCTGTCGCAGCAGGCGATCCAGGCGGCGCGCTCGCAGGCCGCGGATCTGTATGGCGCGCAAACGCTCCCCGAGAAGCCGCGCGTGTACACGGGCAAGGCGAAGGGTGCGCAGGAGGCGCACGAGGCCATCCGCCCCGCCGGTGACACGTTCCAGCGCCCGACCGCGCTGAAGGGCAAGCTCACCCAGGGTGAGCACGCGCTGTACGAGCTGATCTGGAAGCGAACCGTCGCGAGCCAGATGGCTGACGCGAAGGGCTCGACCGATACGGTCACCCTGGAAGTTTCGGTGACCGAGGCGGATCGCCCGGCACCGACGCAGGCCGAGTTCACCGCGAGCGGCACCGTCATCACCTTCCCCGGCTTCCTCCTCGCCTACGAAGAGGGCCGCGACGAGAAGCGGGGCGACGCGGAGCAGAACGTGTCCCTGCCGCAGCTGACGGCCGAGCAGCGACTCGACGTGGTGGATCCCGAGGCCAAGGGCCACGAGACGAGCCCGCCGCCCCGCTACACCGAGGCGAGCCTGACCAAGCGCCTCGAGGAGCTCGGCATTGGCCGACCCTCGACCTACGCGGCGATCATCAGCACCATCATGGATCGCGGCTACGTGACCAAGAAGGGGCAGGCGCTGGTCCCGAGTTGGATCGCGTTCTCCGTGGTGCGCCTGCTGGAGGAACACTTCAGCGCGCTCGTGAACTACGACTTCACCGCCGAAATGGAGAACGATCTCGACCGGATCGCCGCAGGCGACGCCGATCGCGGGAAGTGGCTTGGCGAGTTCTACTTCGGCAGCGACTCCCATCCGGGCCTGCGTGGCGTGGTCGACAACCTCGGCGAGATCGACGCACGCGCGATCAACACGATCCGGATCGATGATGAGATCTCGCTTCGCAACGGAAAGTACGGCCCCTACCTCGAGGTGTACGACGAGAAGAGCGAGGTTGACGAGAACGGCGAGCTGAAGCCGCGCTCCGTGAACATCCCCGACGGCCTCGCACCCGACGAACTCACGGTCGCGAAGGCGCACGAGCTCGCGGACGCCGAGCCCGCGGAAGACCGTGTGGTCGGCACGCACCCGAGCACGGGCAAGCAGATCGTGGCGAAGAACGGGCGTTTCGGCCCCTACGTCACCGAGCTGCTCGACGAGGGCGAGGAACTCCCGAAGGGGCAGAAGCCCCGTACGGCCTCGCTGTTCAAGAGCATGGATCCCGCGACGATCGAGCTGGATCAGGCGGTCGCGCTGCTGGATCTGCCGCGCGTGGTCGGCACCGACCCCGAGACGGGAACCGAGATCACCGCGCAGAACGGTCGCTACGGCCCGTACCTGAAGAAGGGCACGGACACCCGCTCGCTCACGAGCGAGGACGCGATCTTCACGATCGACCTCGCCGGCGCCCAGGAGCTGTTCGCACAGCCCAAGTACGGGGCCCGCAAGGCGTCGAGCGCGCTGAAGGAGTTCGACGCCGACCCGGTCAGCGGCAAGCCGGTGAAGGTCCGTGACGGGCGCTTCGGGCCGTACGTGACCGATGGTGAGACGAACGCGACGATCCCGCGCGGCGACAGCGTCGAAGACATCACGTTCGAGCGCGCGATCGAGCTGCTCGCGATCAAGCGTGCGAAGGGCCCGGCGAAGAAGAAGGCCCCCGCGAAAAAGGCCGCTGCGAAGAAACCTGCCGCGAAGAAACCCGCTGCGAAGAAAGCTGCAGCGAAGAAGCCCGCCGCGAAGAAGGCCGCGGGCGACACCGCCGTGGATCCTGCGCGCTCAGCGGCCGCGAAGAAGGCCGCCGCCACTCGCGCCGCGAACAAGGCCGCTGCCGAGGCTGCGGCCGCGGCGGCTGCCACGGAGTAGCCGCGCGTGCGCGACACGCCAGACGTGGCTCCGGCACCCGCGTCGCCCTCACCGGGGATGTTCATCACCTTTGAGGGCGGCGACGGGGCGGGGAAGACCACGCAAGCCGAGCTGCTCGGGGCCTGGTGCGTTGCGCAGGGCCGGGAAGTGGTGCGCACGCGCGAGCCCGGCGGCACGCCGCTGGGAGTCGAGGTGCGCCGGATCCTGCTGCACGGCGGCGACGAGATTGGTGCCGTCGACCCGCGCGCGGAAGCCCTGCTCTACGCCGCAGACCGCGCCCAGCACGTGGCGCAGGTGGTGCGCCCGGCGCTGGCCCGCGGCGCGGCGGTGGTGCAGGATCGCTACATCGACTCGTCCCTCGCCTATCAGGGGGCCGGCCGCGTCCTCGACGTCGCGGAGGTGCGCCAGCTCAGCGCGTGGGCCGTGGGCGGGCTGTGGCCCGATCTCACCGTGCTGCTCGACATCGAGCCCGGGGTCGCGGCCGAGCGCCGCGCAGCGCGTGGCGGCGCGGCCGACCGGCTCGAGGCCGAAGCGGACGCGTTCCATCGTGCCGTGCGCGACGGGTTCCTCGCCCTTGCCGCGGCGGAGCCCGACCGCTATCTCGTTCTCGACGCGGCTCGCCCATTCACGGAGCTCCACATCGAGATCACCCGCCGCGTTGCCGCCATGACCGGGTGGGACGGCGGCCCCGTCTTCGACGCGGGGCAGGGCAGTCCGCAGGCATAGCGTCCGGTCCGACGTTCAGCGCGGGGAAACACCACACCCTCGGAGTGAAGAGCCGATCCCCATCGTCTGATCTTCACCCCGAGGGTGTGGTGGTTTCGAGGGGTGCCTGCCCGCACCCCGGCCTGTGTTGCGCGCCGCACGCGGCGGCACGTGGTTACGCGCGGAGCAGTTCCGCGCCCACGGTTCGCGCGAACTCCGCGATGTCCTGCACGCTGTCCCAGCTCGCGGCAAGGGCGCGGGCGGCGGCAAGCACCGACCGGGCCGCGGGCGCCCGCAGCGCGGGCTCGAGCGACTCGATGTCGCGCACCTTGGCGGCACCGACGATGCGCCGCGCCATCTTCGCCGACGCAAACAGGAACGCCTCGCGGCGGATCCGGTCGAGCCGCTGGCGTGCAAAGGCGGAGCCGAACAGCTGCGTCTCCTGCCAGGTCTCTGCGCGCGCGAGGAACTCGCGTTCGAATGCGTCCCAGGTCTCCGCCACGAGCGAGAGCGCCCAGGCGGCCCGCTCGTGCTCGCCGAGCGCGGTCGCCCGCGCGGACGCGAAGCTATAGTTGGCAAACAGCGCGCCCAGGTCGAACGCGATCGGGCCGTAGAACGCGAACTCGGAGTCGAACACCTTCACGGACTCGGCGACGGCCCCCTCGGCACCGCGCACCATGACGGATCCCGTGTGCAGGTCGCCGTGGATCAGCGCCTCAGCCTGGGTCATGAACCGCCACTTCGCCTCGGCCATTGCCGCGGCAAACGCCGGATCGGCGGCCAGATCGGCGGCGTCCGCGGCGTTCTCGGGCAGCACCTCGTTGCGGCCCGTGTCGAACACCGGCTCGGTGAAGACGAGGTCCTCGGTGATGGTGCACAGCTCCGGGTTTTGCGTCTCGGCGATCCGCTGCGCGACGAGCTGCCGATCCTGCCCCAGGATTGAGGTGCCCACCGCGAGCGCCGCGACGTACTCGCCCAGGCGGCGCGCCACGTCCTCGTGCCGTTCCGAACGGTTGAGTGCGTCACGCCACACGGCGTAATCCGACAGATCCTCCAGCGCGAGGATGTACCGCTCCGGATCGTAGAGGATCACGTCGACGACAAGCTCGGGGGTGAGCGCGTGGTGGGTCTGCAGGGAGTCCGCCTCGCGCGCGGCGCGCTCCGGCGTCATGGGCCAGCCGGCACCCGTCATCCGGACGTAGGGGAGGGCCTGCTTCAGGATGATGCCCCGATCGTCCGCATCGAGGATGTGGAAGACGAGGTTGAGGTTGCCGTCGCCGATCTCGCGGATCGAGGCGATGCGATCCGCGTCGATGCGATCGTGCGTCTCGGGGCGCGAGCGAAGGTACTCGGCGATGTTGTCGGCGTCGAGGAAGGTGTACTCGTGAGACATGGGGTGGCCTTTCAGAAAGAGAGCGGGTCCGGGGGCGTGCGGCCGCCCACGATGCTGTGGGCGGCCGCACGATCACGTGGCAGGCGTGTACCGGGCCTTCTTGCGCGAGAGCGTAAAGGAGAAGAGGAGTGCGACGATCACGACGAGCCCCTTCGCGGTGTCCTGGTAGTAGTACTCGAAGCCCATCATGGTCATGCCGGTGAGGACGATGACCACGAGGACCGCGCCCAGCAGCGTACCCCAGGCGTTGGGCTTGTTGAGTCCCAGCACCGAGGTGCCGACCAGGGCGACCGCGACGGCTTCGAGCAGGCTTGACGCGCCGGCGTTCACGTCGCCCTGCCCGATCCGCGCCACCAGGATGATGCCGGCGACGGAGGCGAAGAGCGAGGAGACGACGTAGGCGGCACCGCGGTGGAAGCCGACGCGGATCCCGGAGAGGCGGGCCGCCTCAGGGTTCGCGCCGATCGCGTACAGGATCCGGCCCCACGACGTCTTCGTGAGGATGAACCAGCAGGCCGTCACCAGGACGAGCATGACGATGACCGGGATGGGCACGGGACCCACCGTGCCGCGGTCGATGAGCAGGAACGCGGGATCGAACTTGCCGGGGGCCTGGGAGCCGTTCGGCAGCGTCATTCCCGAGGAGACCGACTGGCCGGAGACGGGGATCATCTTGGCCCCCTGGATCACGAACATCATGCCGAGGGTCGCGAGCAGGTCGGGGATCTTGCACACCACGATGAGGAAGGCGTTGAGGAGGCCAACGGCGAGCCCCGCGATGAGCACGAAGGTGATCGCCATGCCCGCGGTCAGGTTGTAGAACACCATCGTCATCGCGGCGAGCTGCACGCTGAGCCCCGCGACGGAACCGATCGAGAGGTCGAGTCCGCCGACGATCATGCTGAACATGACGCCGAGGCCGAGGATCGCGGTGACGGAGGCGAACTTCAGCATCGAGAACATCGAGTTCGTCGTGGCGAAGGCCGGCTCGGTGATGGCGAAGAACGCGAACGCGATGACGGTCACGGCGAGGAAGCCGTATTTGACGACGATGTCACGGATGCGGTCCCCGGCGGAGATCCGCACGGGTGCTGGGATTGCTGTCGTATCGGCCATCTCAGGCCACCTCCGTCATGCTGTTGATGATCTGTTCGTTGCTGATGTCTGCGGCCCGGCCGTCGAGCGTGATGCAGCCCTCGACCATGACGATGATGCGATCCGCCATTTCGCGGATCTCGTCGACGTCACTGCAGATCATGACGACGGCGGTACCCTCGGCGGCCTGTTCGCGGGCGCGCTGGGAGATGACGCGGCGCGCTCCGATGTCGACGCCGCGGAACGGTTCGTCGAGGAGCAGCACGCGCGGGGAGCGCTGCATCCACCGGGCCACCATGACCTTCTGCTGGTTGCCGCCGGACAGCGCGTCGAGCGACTGCTCGGGGCCCGTCGTGACGACCGAGAAGCGGTCGATCGCGTGGGTGCCGGCCGCGCGTTCGCGGCCGGGCTGCAGGATCCCGCCACGCACGAAGTCCGTGAGGAAGGGGAGCGAGAGCGTCCGCATCACGGACCAGCCGGGGAGCATGCCCTGGGCCGCGCGATCCTCGGGAACGAGGTAGACGCCGCGTGCGATCGCCTGCTTTGGGTTCTTCGGTGCAAACGGGGCGTCGTCGAGACGCATCTCGCCGACGGTGAGCTTCCGCGCACCGAACACGGTCTCCGCGAGCTCCGTTTTCCCGGCCCCGATCAGGCCGATGATCCCGGTCACCTCGCCGGACTTGACGTCGAGGTCCACAGGCGCGCTCTCGGGGAGCACCCGGAGGCCGCGCACGGTCAGCGCGGTGTCGGAGCCGCGCAGCTCCTCGAGCTCGGCGGCGTCGGCGAGCACGCCCTCGCCGAGCATCGCGGCTACGGCACCCTGCAGGTCGAAGGGCAGCTGCTGGGCGTTCACGATCCGGCCGTCGCGGAGCACCGCAAGGCGATCCGCCAACGCGTTGATCTCGCTCAACCGGTGCGAGACGTACAGGATCGCGACGCCCCGATCGCGGAGCTTCGTGACGAGCGCGAAGAGCCGCTCCGCTTCGCTCTGGGACAGCGTCGAGGTGGGCTCGTCGAGGATCAGCACCTGCGGCGTGGTCGACAGCGCACGGGCGAGGAGCAGCATCTGGCAGTCGGCGATCCCCAGCTCGTGCACGTCCTGGCGGAGGAACGCGTCGTCCCAGCCCAGATCCAGGGTCGCGGCGATCTCCCGCGCGCGCGGCAGCAGCGAGCGGAGCGAGGCGACGGGGCGGACCTCCTTCAGCGCGATCTCCTCGAAGAGGAGGTTCTCGGCGACGCTGAGGCCGGGGACGATGGCGTCATCGATGCGCTGGTGCACCGTGCGGACACCGGCGCGGGCCGCGGCCATCGGAGAGTCGAAGTCGACGGGGGATCCGGACAGGCGCAGTTCACCGCCGGTCGGCGCGTGCACCCCCGCGAGGATCTTGATCAGCGTGGACTTGCCCGCACCGTTGGCCCCGAGCAGCGCGGTCACGCTCCCCGGGAACAGGTCGAGCTCGACGCCCTTGAGAACCCGGTTGGCACCGAAGTTCTTCGTCAGGCCGACGAGGCGCAGCGCGGGAGCCTGCGAGGTGTCCGTCGAATGCATGTGTGCAATCTCCTCGGGATGGGGTAAACGTCAGCGGGTGGGGGCCCGGCCCGGGCCCCCACAGAAGGGTTAGAAGGAGACGACCGGGATCCAGTCGGAACCCGAGACCTCGGAGATGTTGAGCTCCGGCTGCGCGGCGCGCAGATCGTCCATGTTCGTGATCTTCTTCTCACGCAGCATCTCCTGCGTGACAAGGACCGGCGGGAACTCCACCGTCGACTTCTCGAGCTCGCCGGCCATCTGCAGTGCGAGGGTGCGCATCACGGCCGCGCCGATCGCGTTCGGGTCGGTCGCGCCGGTCGCGGTCCAGCGGCTGCCCTCGGCGGTCATGAGCTCGATGTCAGCGGTCGAGATATCGGCACCGTAGACGAGGATGTCCTCGGTGCCGGGAACCTGGTCGAGGCCCGTCAGCGTGCCCTTGGCAAACTCGTCGTAGGGGGAGTAGATCGCCGTGATCTCGGCGTTCGCCTGCACGGCCGCGGTCACCATCGGGGCCGAGTCCGTCGCCGAAGAGTTCGTGAAGTTGCCGGTCTTGAACTTCTGATCCCAGCCCTGATCCTTCACGTACTGCTGCCAGACCACATCGCGGCGGTCCAGCGGGGCGATCCCGTCGTAGTTGACGTAGCCCACCTGGGCGTCCGTGCCGATGTCCTTGGCCATCTGGTCCAGCACCAGCGACGCCATCAGCGCGTCGGACTGCTGGGTCTGCACGGACTCGGGAGCGCACTGCTGGATCTCGACGTCGTAGACCGCGACGACGATCCCCGCGTCGATGGCCTTGTTCACGCCGGCGCAGAGGGTGTCGGGGAGGCCGTGGCGCACGATGATCCCGGAGACGCCGGAGGCGATCGCCTGGTCGAGCTGGGTGGCCTGCGTCGCATTGTCGCCCTGCGCGTCGAACACCGACAGCTCGACCCCGAGCGCGTCCGCCTGCTGGCGGGTGCCGTTGAGATACTGCTGGAAGTAATCGCCCTGGCCCGACTGCTGCACGATCGCGATCTTCACGCCGTCCTGGTCAAACGGTGCGGGAGCGGGGGCGCTCGCCTCGGCGACCTTGCCCGACTCGCTCGATCCCGCGCCGGCCGATTCGGCGGGCGCGCCCTGGGTGCACCCGGCGAGGCCGAGCGCGAGGATGGCCGCGGCGCCGAGCGCCGCCGTGGTGGTCTTTCGCATCATTGCGTTCCTTTCGGAGGAGGTGGGGTGCTGCGGTTACAGCGCGGAGGAGCCGAACAGGGGCTGCGCGTCGACCTTCGGTTCGACGACGCCGCGCTCGGTGACGATTGCGGAGATGAGATCGTTCGGGGTGACGTCAAACGCGGGGTTGAACGCGCGCACGCCGGGGGTCGCCACGCTGACGCCGCCAAACGCGAGCACCTCCTCGTCGCCGCGCTCCTCGATCTCGATCTCGTCACCGGTCGCGGTGGCCTCGTCGATCGTGGAATACGGGGCCGCGACGACAAACGGGATCCCGCGCCGCTCGCAGGCGAGCGCCAATGCGACGGAACCGACCTTGTTCGCCGTGTCGCCGTTGGCGGTGATGCGGTCCGCGCCGATCACGGCGAAGTCCACGAGGCCGCGAAGGATCGTGCTGGAGGCGGCGCCGTCGACCTCGACGAGGTGGGGGATGCCGTCCTGGTGCAGTTCCCAGCTGGTCAGGCGCGTGCCCTGCAGCAGCGGGCGGGTCTCGTCGACGTAGACGAGCTCGAGCTTGCCGCGGTTGTGGAGCTCGTGCAGGATCCCGTACGCGGTGCCCCAGGCGGTGGTCGCAAGCGCCCCGGTGTTGCAGTGGGTGACGGCGCGCAGCGGGCGGTCGCCGACGCGGGCGAGCAGCCAGTCGGCGCCGAGGCGGGAGAGCTCGCGGTTGGACTGCTCGTCCTCCGCAGCGATCGCGTGTGCCTCGGCGAGGGTCCGCTCGAATCCATCCGCGCGCACGGTGGCGACGCGGTTCGCGCCCCACGCGAGGTTGACCGCGGTGGGGCGGGCGTTGGCGATGGCGTCGATCGTGGCGGTGAGGGTCTCGGCGTCCCAGCCCTTACGCTCCGCCTCGAGCAGGGCGAGGGCGACCCCGTAGCCGCCGGCGGCACCGAGGGCGGGGGCCCCGCGCACCGCGAGGCACTGGATGGCGGCGATGAGGTCTTCGACGGCCGAGATCTCGAGGGTCACCTCTTCGCTCGGGAGTCTGGTCTGGTCGATCAGGCGGATGTGGGAGTCTGCGGCGGCGTCAACCCACTCGATAGCGCGAACCATGTGTTGTCGATCCTTTCGACGGCTGTGTCTTCTCGCGTGATGCGACCTGTCGCTGGAAAGCTAATCGGTTGACTGACAACTTGTCAAGTGAGATCAGATATTTGAGATTCATGGGTGCCATAGACTGGGGGCGCATGTTCCTGGGCGTAGTGGCCCGCACACAAAGGAGGCCGTGAATGGCGAGGACCGGATCGCGCGTTGCACTCGTTGCCGATGGGCTCCGCGCCGCCATACGCGGGGGCGAGTTTTCGGAGGGCGAGCGGCTCCCCACCGAGGCGCAACTGGCGAGCCGATACGGCGTCTCGCGCCCCACGGTGCGGGCGGCCCTGCGCGAGCTCGAGACGATCTCGCTCGTGCGCACGCAACACGGGGTCGGATCGTTTGTCTCCGAGAGTCCCGCCGTGACCGCCGGGCTCGAGCGGCTCGACTCGATCACGGAATCGATCCGCAACACCGGGCGCGAGCCTGGGATGGTGTACAAGGGGCGGGTACTCCGGCCGCTTTTGCCTGATGAGGCCGAAAAACTCCAAGTTTCTGGCGACGCGCACGCGCTCGAGCTGCGGCGCACGATCCTCGCGGACGGCGAGGTCGTGGCCTACTCCTACGACCTCATGCCGGTCGGGGTGTTTCCCGCGGGGGCGGATCCCGAATCCGTGGTCGGATCGCTCTTCGCGTATCTCCGCGAACAGCGGGACATGCACCCGCACCACGCGGTCGCCGAGGTGCACGCCGTGCAGTCGGAGCGCATCGGCTGGGATGCGCCCGCCGGCCGCTCCGCGCTCTACGTGCTCCTGGACCAGGTGCACTTTGACCGCTCGGATCGGCCGCTGCTGTACTCTCGGACGTATTTCCTCGAGGGCCGGTACGCCTTCACGATCCGCCGCTCGGGGTAGCTGGCGTACCTGTGCGAGCCGGTGCCGCGGTCGTGTCTGTGTGACATCTGCACCTCCCTCCGCTTAGTTGTTTGACAACTAGCCTCCCCGGGCGCAAGAATGTGATCACTTCCCGCCGCGCCACACGCCGCGGCGTGGAGACCACTGAAGCAGCCCAGGACCGGGCGCGTGTGATGAGGGGAACGCAGCTGATGGCACTGACGCACGAAGCGACCGAACTGGCACACGAGCTCTCGGCGGTGGGGGCGGACGCGGTGCGGCGGGGCCTGGTGCTCGCCAGCGGCGGCAACCTCTCCGCCCGCCTGGACGCCGACCGGTTCCTCGTGACGGGATCCGGCACCTGGCTGGATCGGCTGACCCCGGAGGACTTCACCGTGATGCGCCACGACGGGACGGTGGAGGCGGGATGCCCCCGGCCGTCCAGCGAGTGGAAGCTCCACCAGCGCGCGTATGCCGCCCGGCCCGATATCGCGACCGTCATCCACCTGCACCCCCAGCACGCCGTGCTCCTCGCGACGCTCGGGATCGAGATCCGGCTGCTCACCCTCGACCACGCGTTCTACGTCCGCTCGCTGGGGCTCACCCCGTTCTATCCGAACGGTTCGGATGAACTTGCGGACACCGCCGCCGCCGAGCTCGCGATGCATGACTGCGTGGTGATGCGCCACCACGGGTGCACCGTGGTGGGGGACACGCTCGAAATGACGTATCGCCGGGCGCTGAATCTCGAAGACGCGGCGAAAGCCACGCTCCTCGCCCAGCAGCTGGGGGACACCGAGACGAGGTTCCCGGCGGAACACCTCCCCACGCTGCACCACGCCTAGCCGGGCGCTGGCCCCGCGAGCACGAGAATCACGGAAGTGAGCAGCGGTTTCGAGGCCGGGACTTGAACATCAGATGAATGTAAGCATAGGCTGAAGGGTGTGCCGAGGGCTTCCGTCGAGGAAACTCCCGCGGCACACGCTCGCGCCGTCGCACCCCCATGCGATAGCGCGTTTTTCCTGTGCCCCTTCGACCTGAGGAATCATCGTGTCATTCCGTTCTTCCCGAGTCACCGCCGCCGCAGCGCTGTCCATTGGCGCTGCGCTGCTGCTCTCCGCCTGCTCCAGCGGGGAACCCGCCGCGGAACAGCCCGAGGCACCCGCTGCCGCACAGACCATCACCTTCACCGACAACCACGGTGAGGTCGAGATGCAGTCGAACCCCGAGCGGGTCGTGGCGCTCGATAACCACGTGTTCGAGACGCTGAGCTCCTGGGACGTGCCGCTCGTCGCCGCCCCCAAGGGCCTGATGGGTACGGTCTGGACCGACTACATCGAGGACGACTCGGTCGCCGACGTGGGCACCCACCGCGAGCCGAACCTCGAGGCGGTCGTCGCCGCCGAGCCCGACCTGATCATCGGCGGCTACCGCTTCGGCGACGCCTACGACGATCTGGTAGCCCAGAACCCGGACGCGACCGTGATCGAGATCGCCCCGCGCGACGGCGAGGACCTCCTCGAGGAACTGCAGCGCGAGACGACGATCCTGGGCCAGATCTTCTCCCACGAGGACGAGGCGAAGCAGCTCAACGACGCCCTGGATGACGCCGTCGAGGGCGCGAAGGCGGAGTACAACGGGACCGACACCGTCATGGGGCTCATCACTTCGGGCGGCAAGATCGAGTTCGCTGCAGCCGGCACCGGCCGCAGCGTGGGCCCGGTGTTCCCGGCCCTCGGCCTGAAGCCCGCCATCGACCGCGCCGCCGAGGACACCTCCCACGGTGACGACATCAGCGTCGAGGCCATCGCGGACTCGAACCCCGAGTGGCTGATCGTGCTCGACCGTGACGCGTCCTTCGCCGAGCCCGAGCCCGGCTCGGTCCCCGCGGACGAGCTGATTGCCGGCTCCGAGGCGCTCGCCAACGTCCCCGCAGTGCAGAAGAACCAGATCATCTACCTGGATCCGAACTTCTACCTCACCGAGGACATCCAGGCCTACACCGCGCTTATCGAGCAGATCAAGGCGGCATTCGCCGCAGCATGATCTCGCCCGTTCCCGCGGCCCAGCCTGGCCGCACCAGCGGGGATCCCACGCGACAGCGCGGGCTCCCCGCTTCGGCGTCTCCCGCAACCGCGGCCCCGCGCCGCGGCCGCGGCCCCTGGCCGATCCTCATCGCGTCCCTCATCGTCGCCGCCCTCGTCCTCGCCTCGCTACTGGTCGGGGTGTACGACATCGCCGGGCAGGAGTTCGGCGCGGAGATGTTCTGGATCACCCGTGTCCCGCGCACGCTTTCGCTCGTGCTCGCGGGGGCCGCGATGGCCACGAGCGGCCTCGTGATGCAGATGCTCACGCAGAACCGGTTCGTGGACGCGACGACCTCCGGCACCACCGAGTGGGCGGCCCTCGGCCTGCTGCTCACCGTGCTCCTGGTGCCCGGCGCGACGCTCGGCACGAAAATGGTGCTCTCGAGCTGCGCCGCCTTCGTGGGCGCGATGCTGTTCATGGCGATCCTGCAGCGGATCCCCATCCGAACCATGCTGGTCGTGCCGCTCATCGGGATCATGCTCGGCGCGGTCGTGAGCGCCCTCACCACCTTCCTCGCCGCGCAATTCAACATGCTGCAGCTGGTGGGCACCTGGTTTATGGGGAGTTTTACCGCGGTCGTGCGTGGCCGCTACGAGGTGCTCTGGATCGTGGGGGTCGTCACGATCCTCGTGTTCCTCCTCGCCGACCGCATCACCGTGGCCGGACTCGGGAAAGACGTCGCCACGAGCGTGGGCGTGCCCTACACCGTCATCCTCATCGCCGGGACCGCGCTTGTCGCGGTCGCCGCGGGCGTGACGACCGTGGTCGTCGGCTTTCTCCCGTTCCTCGGACTCGTGGTCCCCAACGTGGTGTCGATGATCCGCGGCGACAACGTGCGCAGCAACCTGCCGTGGGTCTGCCTCGGCGGGATCGCGCTCGTGATCGCCTGCGACCTGATCGGGCGCACCATTCGCATGCCCTTCGAGATCCCAGTGTCGATGGTGCTCGGGCTCGTCGGATCGGTGGTCTTCATCACCCTGCTCCTGAGGCAGCGCCGTGGCTAGCATCGTTCGACTCTCCGACACCGGACTCCCGCCGCTCGACCCCGTCAGCGGGCCCAGCTGGCTGCGGCGCGCGCTGCCCACGCTGATCGTCTTCGCCGTCGCGCTCGTGCTCGCCGTGCTGATCCTCGTGTACGACAACCCGGCCGCGCCCGGGAGCAGCGGATTCTGGACGATCGTGCGCAGCCGGGGGACCTCCCTGGGCACGATCGCGCTGGTCGCGGTCTGTCAGGCCGTCGCGACCGTGCTGTTCCACACGGCCACCTCGAACCGGATCCTGACCCCGTCGATCCTCGGATTCGACGCGCTCTACGTCCTCACCCAGACCGCGCTCGTGTTCTTCTTCGGGGCGTCTGCGGGCGGCATGGACGGAATCCCCAAGATTCTCGCGCAGAGCGGCCTGATGATCGTGTTCGCCACGATCCTGTACGGCTGGTTGTTCTCCGGCAAACGCGCCAACCTGCACCTGCTGCTGCTCGTGGGCGTGGTGCTCGGCATGGGGTTCGGATCGGTCTCCACCTTCATGCAGCGGCTCCTGACGCCCAGCGAGTTCGACGTGCTCTCCGCCCGGCTCTTCGGCAGCATCGGGAAAGCAAACGTGGACTACCTGCCGATCGCCGCCGTGATCGTGGCACTGATCCTCGCATTCGTCTGGGCGCGACGGCGGCGCTACGACGTGATCGCGCTGGGGCGCGACGTGTCCGTGGGGCTCGGCCTCAACTACCGCCGGGAGGTCGTGACGATCCTCGTCCTCGTGGCGGTGCTCGTGTCGGTGTCCGCGACGCTCGTGGGCCCCATGACCTTCTACGGCTTCCTGGTCGCGACGCTCGCCTACCAGTTCGCTCGGGGGGACCGGCACGCCGAGATCCTGCCCCTCGCGATCGGGATCGGCCTGGTCGCGCTCCTCGGGGCCACCTTTATCCTGAAACACGTCTTCGCGGCCGCCGGACTGGTGACCGTCATTATCGAATTCCTGGGCGGTCTGCTGTTCCTGATCGTCATCTTGAGAAAGGGCATGCGGTGATCGAACTCCGCGGCGTCGACAAGCACTACGCGGGAACCCGCGTCCTCGGGCCGATCGACCTCACCATTGAGCGTGGCGGTGTCACCGCGCTGATCGGCCCGAACGGTGCCGGCAAGTCGACCATGCTGACCATCATCGGCCGCCTGCTGGAGGCCGACAGCGGCCAGGTGACCGTCGGCGGGCTTGACGTGCGTGTCGCGAAATCGCGGGATCTCGCGAAGGTGGTCTCGATCCTCAAGCAGGAAAACCACTTCATGGCGCGGCTCACGGTGCGGCAGCTCGTCACCTTTGGACGTTTCCCGCACTCGGCCGGGCGGCTCACGGAAACCGATGAGCGCGCGATCCACGCGGCGATCGCCTTCTTGAACCTCGCGGGGATGGAGGATCGCTTCATCGACGAGCTGTCGGGCGGCCAGCGCCAGCGCGCCTTTGTCGCGATGGTGCTGGCACAGGACACGGACTACGTGCTGCTCGACGAACCGCTCACCGGCCTTGACATGCGTCACGCGGTGGGGATGATGTCGCAGGTGCGGGCCGCGGCCGACGCGCTGAACAAGACCGTGATCCTCGTGATCCACGACGTGAACTTCGCCGCCGCCTACGCGGACCGGATCGTGGCGCTTGCCGACGGGCGCGTGGTGGCCTCCGGCACCCCCGAGGAGATCATCACGCCGGACGTGCTGGAGCGGGTCTTCGAGACCCCGGTGCAGGTGCTGGAGCACGAGGGGCGCCGCGTGGCGGTCTACTACCGGCCGTAGGGGAACGTACGGTGCCCGTGCAGTGTCGGGCATCGGCGGCAGGGTAGCGTGGAGGCATGCAGAGCCTCAGCCTCATCGACACCTGGCCCGTGAAGAACGCCGCGACCGCGGTTATCGCCCGTGACGGGCGGATCCTGGGCCAGCACGGCGATCAGGACCGCGAGTTCGCGCTCGCCTCGGTCACGAAACTGCTGAGCGCGGCCGCGATCCTGCTCGCCGTCGAGGAGGGAGCCCTGGAGCTCGATGACCCGGCGGGGCCCCAGGGATCCACGGTGCGGCACCTGCTCGCACACGCCTCCGGCCTCGACTTCTCCGAGGACCTGATCCGGGCGCGGCCCGGCCATCGCCGGGTGTACTCCAACCTGGGGATCAACGTGCTCGCGGAAACCTTCACCGAGCGTGCCGAGATGCCGTTCGCGGACTACCTGCGGGAGGGGATCTTCGAGCCCCTGGGGATGACCTCGACCCGGCTCGAGGGCGCGCCCGCGGCGGGCGGCGTCTCAACGGTCGCCGACCTGTCGCGCTTCGCGGCGGAGCTGCAAAACCCGCGAGTGCTGCACCCGGACACGATCGCGCTCGCCACGCAGGTCGCGTTCCCCGGCCTCGACGGAGTGCTGCCCGGCTTCGGGCGGCAAAACCCCAACGACTGGGGCCTGGGCTTCGAGATCCGGGACGGCAAGCACCCGCACTGGACGGGCAGCCGCAATAGTCCCCAGACCTTCGGGCACTTCGGCCAGGCCGGCACCTTCCTGTGGGTCGACCCCATCGCCGAGGTCGCGTGCGTGACGCTCACCGACCGGAACTTCAGCACCTGGTCCGCCGAAGCGTGGCCGGTGTTCTCCGACGCGATCCTCGCGGAGCTCGCGGGCTAACTCGGGTCTGCGAGGTCCCCCGCGTCGCGTAGGTACCCTCGCAGCGGTTCCGGGGGGAGCGCCAGCGGCATGCCGAGCGCGTCGGCGACGCGCCGCGCGGTGTCCCGCGGGGACTGGAGCACGTCGGCGTGACGAAACCTGAGCACCCGATACCCGGCGTCCCGCGCGCGTTCGAGCCGGCTCGCGTCTCGCGCGTACTGCCGGTCGCTGGTCCGGTGCTGCTCGCCGTCGTACTCGACGATGAGCTTCCGCGCGAGATCCGCCATGTCGAACCGCCCGATCCACGCTCCGCGCGCATCATGGATCTCGACCTGCAGTGGGAGCGCGGGGAGCCCGTACCCCACCAAAACCAGCCGGAGCAGGGTTTCCATCCGAGACTCCGCCCCGGCTCGCGCAACGCTGAGCGCGGTGCGCAGTTTCCGGACGCCTCGGGTCTGCGCCGTGGCGGCAGCGGCTTTGAGCTCCGCGAGCGGTACGAGTGGGGTGCCCCCGCGCTCACGCCGTGGCCGGATCAGGTGGTCGGCCGCCACGACGAGTTCCCGGAAGGGGAGCTCCGCGGCAGCCTGGGTGAGCGCTAGCGCGGGTGGGGCGATCGGCGCACCGCTGGGATGGTGCCGCCACGGCGCGATGGGGCTCAGGTGTGTGTGCCCTTGGGCTCCCCGAACCGAGGTCTTGTTCCCGGGTCGGAGGATTGACACATGCGGGGCCGCGCTCGTCCTGATGGGGCAGCCATGCAGGAGGAGCGCGGTGCTGTGGCTGAACATCTCGTTCACCCGGAGGCGCGGCCGATAGTGCAGAGCTGAGTTGCGTGCCGCCTCGCTCGGGTAGGCCGCGGACGTGAGCTGAGCGCTGAGGACGCGGATCCCGTTGAACGGCGTGGCGAAGCGGGGGTGCCGGAGCACCTGACGGGTGATGCCGAGAGCTGCGGCCTCTGCTGCGAGGAACGGCCGTGTGCGGGCGGGTGCGGGGAGGGGGGTTCGGGGACGTGGCATGTGACCACCCTGAACTCCGGAAGGACGTACTCGCCCCACCACCCCCCGCCTGTGAATAACTCCCCGCCCCCACCCAAGATCCTCCCCCTGTGAACCCCGAGCCCCCGAGCCCCTGAGCCCCCGCCCCTTGCCCCGAGCCCCCGAGCCCCCGAGCCCCTGAGCCCCCGCCCCTTGCCCCGAGCCCCCGAGCCCCCGAGCCCAAGGACCCCATTGATGATTGGATTTTGGTTGTTTCAGGCCCCCGGAAGCAACCAAAATCCAATCATCAATGACAAAGCCGCGGCCCGGGTGAAGCGTGAGCTTCACCCGGGCCGCGTTCGCGCCACAGCGGCGAACTAGCCGATGACGGGCCCGAAACGCTCGGGCAGGGTCGCGCGGGTCGCGGCGCCCAGCTCGGACAGGGGCAGCGTGAAGCGATCCTGCACCTCGATCGCCGCGGCCGCGCCCTTCCCGTCCGTCACGCCGATGCGCAGCACCGGGTAGTCGCGGCCGTCGCACAGCCCGCGGAACTTCACGTCTTCCTCGTGCGGCACCGCGACCAGCACGCGGGCCTGCGACTCCGAGAACATCGCGGCGGTCGCGTCAACACCGTCGCGGGAGATGATCTCCTCGATCCAGACCCGGGCCCCCACGCCGAAGCGCAGCGCGCCGTCCGTGAGCGCCTGCGCGAGGCCACCCTCGGAGAGGTCAACGGCACCCGAGAGGATCCCCGCCTGCGAGGCCGCGTGCAGCAGCTCGGCAAGGCTCCGCTCCGCGTCGAGATCCGCGACCGGCGGGCGGCCGCCGAGGTGATCGTGCACGGTGCCGGCCCACGCCGAGCCGTCGAGTTCGTCGCGGGTGACGCCGAGCAGATAGAGGTGCTCGCCCTCGTCCTGCCAGCCGCTCGGGATGCGGCGTGCCACGTCGTCGATGATGCCGAGCACGCCCACTACGGGGGTGGGGTGGATCGGGGTGTCGCCGGTCTGGTTGTAGAGCGAGACATTGCCGCCGGTCACGGGGACCTCGAGCGCGAGGCACGCGTCCGAGAGGCCGGCCACGGCCTGCGAGAACTGCCACATGACCTCGGGGTTTTCGGGGCTGCCGAAGTTCAGGCAGTCGGTCACCGCGGTCGGCACGGCGCCGGAGGTGGCGACGTTGCGGTAGGCCTCCGCGAGGGCGAGCTGCGAGCCCACGAAGGGGTCGAGCTGGCAGTAGCGGCCGTTCGCGTCGGTCGAGATGGCGACGCCGAGGCCGCTCTCCTCGTCCACTCGGATCATGCCGGCACCGTCGGGGAAGGACAGTGCAGTGTTGCCCATGACGTAGGTGTCGTACTGGTTCGTGACCCAGGAGACGTCCGCCTGGTTCGGCGAGGCCGCCACGGCGATCATCTGGGCCCGGAGGTCGTCGGCTGCGTCGCTGCGCTCGAGGCCGGCCGCGTTCACGGAGTTGGCCTGCAGCGCGTCGATCCAGGTGGGGTAGGCGACGGGGCGCTCGTAGACCGGGCCGTCGACGGCAACGGTGGAGGGATCGACGTTGACGATTTCCTCGCCGCGCCAGTTGATGACAAGGCGGCCCGTGTCGGTGACCTCGCCGAGCACGCTCGTTTCGACGTCCCACTTCGCGGTGACCGCGAGGAACGCGTCCAGCTTGTCGGGGTGCACGATGGCCATCATGCGCTCCTGGCTTTCGGACATGAGGATCTCCTCAGCCGTGAGCGAGGGATCGCGCAGCAGCACGCTGTCGAGCTCGATGAACATGCCGCCGTCACCGTTGGCCGCGAGCTCGGAGGTGGCGCAGGAGATGCCGGCGGCACCGAGGTCCTGGATGCCCTCGACAAGTTCGCCGCGGAACAGCTCGAGGCAGCACTCGATAAGCACCTTCTCCGCGAACGGGTCGCCGACCTGGACGGCGGGGCGCTTGGTGGGGCCGCCCTCGTCGAAGGAGTCGGAGGCGAGGATCGAGGCGCCGCCGATGCCGTCGCCGCCGGTGCGCGCGCCGAAGAGCACGACCTTATTGCCCGCGCCCGAGGCGTTCGCGAGGTGCAGGTCCTCGTGACGCAGCACGCCGACGCCGAGGGCGTTGACGAGCGGGTTCTGCTGGTAGACCGCGTCGAACACGGTCTCGCCGCCGAGGTTCGGCAGGCCCAGGCAGTTCGCGTAGGAGCTGATGCCGGAGACCACGCCGTGGACAACGCGGGGCGTGTCGGCGTGATCGATGTCGCCGAAGCGCAGCTGGTCCATGACCGCGACGGGGCGTGCGCCCATCGAGATGATGTCGCGGATGATGCCGCCGACGCCGGTCGCGGCGCCCTGGAACGGCTCAATGTAGGAGGGGTGGTTGTGGCTCTCCACCTTGAAGGTGACGGCCCAGCCCTCGCCGATGTCAACGACGCCGGCGTTCTCGCCCATGCCGACGAGCAGGCGCTCCTTCATCTTGTCGTTGACCTTCTGGCCGAACTGGCGCAGGTAGATCTTCGACGACTTGTACGAGCAGTGCTCGGACCACATCACGGAGTACATGGCCAGCTCGCCCGAGGTGGGGCGGCGGCCAAGAATCTCGCGGATCTTCGCGTACTCGTCGGCCTTCAGGCCGAGCGCGTCGTACGGCTGCTCTTTGTCGGGTGTCGCGATCGCGTCAGAGACGGTATCCGGGACGTGGATCGGGGCAGTGGTTTCACTCACGCTGGTGGGCTCCGTGGGCTCGGGGGCGGTGCGGCTTACGAACGCAAGCGGCAGAGCGCTCACCCCACTAGTCTACGGCGTATTTCCCCCGCCCGAGCCCGCCGCCGGAACCCGCGAGATTCTGTGGAATTTCTGCGTTGCTCGGCCGGGTTTCTGGTCTTTTCCAGGTGAAACCGGGAAACTGATGTCATGAGTACCCCGAACGCTGTGCCCGAGCGACCCGCCGCCGCTGAGCCCCACCCGGACGCCGGGGCATCGCGGGGCACTGCCCCGCAGCGACAGCTGTCCACCTTCTTGAAGGTCAGCATCATCCTGCTCGCCGCGCTCACGGTCGCGTCGATCTCGCTGCTGTTCATCGGCGACTTCCAGGGCAAGTTCGAGCGGGTCTTCGCGACGTTCTTCGTGTTCGCGGTGTTTGTCGGCTTGACCGCCCTCGACACGCGACGTGAGCTGAAGTCGGAGTGGTACGCGCCGGTCGCGCTGATTGCGAACTCATACATCCTCGCGCTGCTCCTCATCGTGACGTGGATGACGCCGTACGACCCGTTCAGCCTGGGGTGGTCGCTGCTGTGGAAGGGCATTGTGGTCATCGGCGTGACGCGCCTTGTGTTGCTGTGCTGCCAGGGGCTGCTCTCGATGAGCGAGGGCAAACCCGAGTCGATTGCGCGTTTCGCGTTCATCACGAGCATGCTCGCGGTCCTCGCCGGCATCCTGTTTACCGCGCCGATCGCGATCGAGACGTTCAACGTGACGATCCCGGAGCTGTACTGGAAGATCGCGGTCGCCACGCTGATCCTCACTGCGCTGGGTCTCGCGATCACGCTGCTGCTGCGCTGGTTCTACGCCGCGCCGGATCGCGACGCGGCCCGTGCGAAGCTCCGTCCCGCAACGCCGGATCGCGCGGTCTCGGCTGAGCCGTACCGTGCGGTGCCGCTCGCCGGACCGGCCGCTCAGGCGGCCCCGCCGGCCCAGCCCGCTCAGCCGGGGAGTCTGACCGCGGCGCCGGCGGCCCCCGGTGCCGGCCCGCTGCTGCCGTGGCCGACCTTCGCTGACGGGCGGCCGATTCCCGCGCTGCCCAACGGGCAGCCGGACTTTAGCGTTCCCGGGGCCCCGCTCCCTCCGCAGTAGGGGAGTAGGGCGGCACTCACAGCGCCGCCCTACTCAGTCACGCGCCCCTTCCCCGCGATCGCGCATGCTGAGCGCACAACTTTGGGTGTGAAATTCCCTCGACTGAGTGTGGAGCGAAAAAACCTCTACTCAGAAACCCCTCACACGCATAGCATGATCACAACAATGTGATGGATGTTGGGGAGGGCGCGCAGAGAGTGCTGCGCCCGTGGAGGGATGGGCGATGCCAGGCAGTCTAGACGCGCGATCGGGTCCGAAACGGAGCGGGGTACGGCGCGCGCTCGCGCTCGTCGCCGCGGCCGCCGTGGCGGCGAGCGGAATCTCGTTCTTCCCGGGTCTCGCACCGGTGGCCCCGGCGCATGCCGAGTTCGCTGAGGGTGGCGAGGGCACGCATCGTTCCTCGATCGATTGGTTCTCCTTCGGCGAGGAGGCGCAACCGATCGCCGAGGGAACCGAGTACACCAACGAGCGTGCGATCGGCGACGACTCGATCGTCTCGACCTGTCTGATCACGGACGTCGAAGGCGAGATCAGCACGTACCGCTCCGGCGATTTCGCGGGCGATGCGCTCCCGTACCTGTACTACAAGGGCGGGCAAGGTACCGCGAATACGATGGTGACCGGTATCACGAACACCGTGCGCAATACCGCGCCGACGTTCACGATCTCGTGTACCGCTGAGTACGTCACCGCGGATGGCCAGCGCGCGGAAATTCCGCTGCAGGGCCTCGTGGTCGCCGACGCGGAGTCGAGTAACACCCAGGGCGACGAGTGGTTGCAGGCTGACCCGAGGCCGGCCGGTACCGACGTGACCTGGCGCATCATCGACCGGATGAAGAGCCCGGAGTGTGCGCCCGAGGACACCACGCTCGCGACGCCGACCGCGGAGGGGGGCCTGCGCTTCGCGCCGAACCGCTTCGAGTGTGTGGCCTGGGGCCCCGGCGGGTACGGTCCGATGGCGATCGCCTTTATGGAGGGTGCGACCTCCGCGCACATCACCGTCAACGGCGGCGCGCACAGCGCGGTCGCGCTGGGCATGGTGATGAGCGTCGACTTCGGCGATGCGCCCGAGTCGTATGGTGCCGCCGGCGCGGTGTTCCAGCCCGAGTGGGTGGGCGGCGTCATCGATCCCGCCGGCGGACCGCGGGACGTGTTCGCGGACGACTTCGCGCTCGGTTACCCGGGCGAATCCCCGCTGACGCTGGGCACGCATATTGATGCTGAGACGGAACACCTGTACAGCTGGGACGCGCTCCTTGACGACGAGAGCGGCCGCGACGAAGGGACCCCCGGCCCCGGTACTGACTTGGCGGGGAGCGACGAGGACGCTCTGCCGCTTGACGATCTTCCCCTGGTCGAGAACGGCAAGCTGTTCAACGACGGCGCGCCGTTGGCCGTGGAATGCCGCGGCGACGGCTACGTCGCCGGCTGGCTCGACTGGAACCAGGACGGCACGTTCGACCCCGCGAGCGAACGCTCGGAGATCGTCACGTGCGACGCGGGCACCGCGACGCTGACGTGGCCGAACCTTACGGAGCTGGTACTGCCGGCCGACGCCGACCCGCTCGTGTACCTGCGCCTGCGGATCGCGGCGTCCGCCGATGGCCTCGTGCCGACCGGCGTTCTGGTGCCCACCGGCGTGGGCTCGGCCGGCGAGGTTGAGGACTACGCGCTGGGCGTTCCCCTGATCGAGGCGTACAAGGAGTCCGACCCACTGTCCGGCACCCACGTGCGCCCCGGCGATGAGATCACCTACACGCTGACGTTCCACAACCGCGGCGCGGCGGCTGGCTACATCGTGTACGACGACTTCCTGGCGGATGTGCTCGACAAGGCGGAGTTCGTCGACAACTCCATCGAGATCACCTCGCCGAACGGTCCGATCGACGGCATCGTGGCGGAGGGCCCGGCGGGCACCCCCGCACGCATCGATATTGGCGGTCAGCTGCAACCCGGGCAGGTCGTCAACATCTCATATCGCGTCACCGTGACGAGCGAGACCGCGGGCGACCTGCTGGAGAACTACCTCCTGCACACCGACGACACCGGGAACCCGCTCGAGGAAGTTCCCACGGAGTGCCTCGAGAGTAACCCGCGGTGCACCTCGCACGACGTGCTCGCCCCCGATCTCCAGGTGCGTAAGAGCACGCTGCCGGGCGACGGGCAGGCGGTCGGGCCGGGGCAGCTCGTGACCTACCACCTCGACTTCGAGAATTGGGGCACCGGCGAAGCAACCGTGAAGTATGTCGATGATCTCACGAAGGTGCTCCAGTACGCGGAACTGCAGGAAGACTCGATCCGCATCATTGGCGCGCACGTGCCGGGTTCCCCGCCCCCGCCCGCTCCGGAAGAGTTCTCGATCGACGTTGAATTTGACGAGCTGAACAAGAAGCTCATCATCGACGGCGTGATGCACCCGGGCAACGCGGGCCGCGTTGAATACGTCGTGAAGGTCAATGAGACCGTCGCGCCGCCGGCCGCCGGCGAACCGAATCCCACGCTCACGAACTTCCTCGTGCAGACTGGCGATCCGGTGCCCGAGGAGTGCGCGGTGGCGCCGGCACCCGGTGCCGAGCTGTGCACGACCCACCCGATCAAACTGCCCGATCTGCAGATCGCGAAGAGCGCTGACCCCGAGAGCGGCACGCTCGTGTCCGCGGGCGACGTACTCACGTACACGCTGACCTTCGACAACTCGAACGGTGCGGCGGCCGCACCCGTGGCGCACGAGGACGACCTCTCCGGCGTGCTTGACGACGCAGCCTTCGGCGAGGTGACGGACAATGGCGGGCTGACCGTTGCCGGCCCGACCGGCGGCAAGCTCCAGATCAGTGGCACTGTGCCCGCTGGCGCGGTGAAGACCGTGACGTACACGGTGACCGTCAAGGAAGCGGCCGATCGCAAGGACAGCGTGCTCGCGAACTTCCTGCTCGAGGCGGGCGGCACGCCGCCCGGCGAGTGCCTCCCGGAAGCCCCGTGCACCACGCACCCGGCCGGGGATCCGAAGCTCGTGCTCACAAAGACCGCCGATCCGGCGAGCGGAAAGCCCGTGGTGGCCGGCCAGACCGTCACCTACACGCTGGGCTTCGACAACACCGGCGGCACCGCGCCCGCGACGCTCGATCACACCGACGATCTGTCTGACGTGCTCGACGACGCGACGTTCGTCGCCGACTCGCTCACCGCCGGTTCAGGCCTCACCGCGACCGGGCCCGACGGCTCGGGTCTCATCAGCATCACCGGCACGGTACCGGCCGGCGAGAAGGCGACCGTGAGCTACCAGGTCACCGTGAAGGACCCGGTTGCCGACGGGGCTGAGCTCGCGAACTTCCTGTTCGCGGGCGACGAGAAGCCCGAAACGTGCGAGCCGAACCAGCCGTGCACCGTGCACCCGGGCACCAAGCCGGAGCTGCAGGTGACGAAGAGCGCGGATCCCGCGTCGGGCACCGAGGTGTTCGAGGACGACGAGCTCACGTACACGCTGACGTTCGAGAACACGGGCAGCGCTCCCGCGGCCGTGGCCTACACGGATGATCTCTCCGGCGTGCTCGACGATGCCGAGCTGATCCAGGATCCGACGGTGACGCCTGCCGGCGCGCTCACCGGCGCGATTGCGGATGGCGCACTGGCGATCTCGGGCACACTCGCCCCGGGCGCGAAGGCGACCGTGACCTACCAGGTGCGCGTGCTCCCGCAGGGCGAGCGCGGCGACCACAGCCTCGGCAACTTCCTGTTCCCCGCGGGAACGAACCCGCCCACCACGTGCGCCCCCGAGTCGGAGCTCTGCACCGAACACCCGGCACCGCTTCCTGATCTCACGGTCACGAAGCTCGTGGATGCCGGATCGACCACGCCGGTCGCGCCGGGCGACGAGCTGCGCTACGGTCTCGAGTTCAACAACTCGAACGGGAAGGCACCAGCCACGGTGTCGTACGTCGACGACCTGAGCGGCATTCTCGATGACGCCTCGTTCGATCCCGCATCGCTCGAGATCCCCGAGGGACTGTCCGTGGACTTCTCCGAGGCGGACGGGACGCTGACCATCACGGGGACGGTGCCCGCGGGCCAGACCCTCACGGTGAGCTACGTGGCGACCGTGCTGCCCGACGGTGAGCGTGGCGACAACGAGCTCGTCAACTTCCTCTTCGAGGAGGGGACGGAGCCGCCGACGGTCTGTACGCCGGAGGAGACGTGCACCACGAACCCGGTGCCCGCGCTGGTGCTCACAAAGACCGCCGACCCGGCAACGGGCGATCCGGTGGCCGCGGGGGACACCGTGAGCTACACGCTCACGTTCGACAACCGCGCGGGCAAGGCACCCGCCGCGCTGCAGCACACGGACGACCTGTCCGACGTGCTCGACGATGCGACGTTCGTCGCTGACTCGCTGCAGGCGGAGACCGGCCTCACCGCAACGGGCCCGGAGGCCAGCAAGATCACGGTGACGGGCGAGGTGCCCGCCGGTGAGCAGCGCACGGTGACCTACCAGGTCACGGTGAAGGCGGACGCGGATCGCGGCAACAACTCGCTCGCAAACTTCCTGTTCGCGGGCGACGAGACGCCGGAGGTGTGCGAGCCGGGTGATCCCTGCACGGTGCACCCCGTGCCGAACCTCCAGGTGCAGAAGTCGGTCGACCCGGAGTCGGGCAGCACGGTTGAGGCCGGGCAGACCCTGAGCTACACGCTGAGCTTCGACAACGCGACGGGCACCGCGCCCGCGGCGGTCGATCATCGCGACGACCTGGGTGGTGTGCTCGACGACGCCAGCTTCCTGCCGGACTCGCTGACCGCCGACACCGGGCTCACGGTCGCCGGCCCGAGCGATGACGCGCTGCGCATCACCGGCTCGGTCCCCGCGGGGAAGACGCTCACCGTGCGCTACCAGGTTGAGGTGCTCGCTGATGGCGAGCGTGGCGACAACGTGCTCGCGAACTTCCTGCTGCCCCCGGGCGTCACGGAGCCGCCGGTCACCTGTGAGGTCGAGGACCCCAGCTGCACCACGAACCCGGTGCCCGAGATCTCCTACGTGAAGGAGGTGACGGCTTCCGACGACCCGATCGTGGCGGGGAAGTCGACGCTGAGCTACACCGTGACGATCACGAACACTGGGGCTGCGACCGGCACGGTCGACCGCACGGACGACCTCTCCGACGTGCTCGACGACGCCACCGTGGTGAGCCAGCCGGTGTCGGACACCGACTCGGTACAGGTGACGGAGATCGCGGACGATGCGTTCACGATGAACGGTACGCTCGCCGCCGGGGCGACCGCCACGGTGACGTACACCGTGCGGGTCAAGGAAGCCGCGGCGCAGGGCAACAGCCTGGCCGTGAACTTCCTGCTGCCGCCGGGCGTCACGGAGCCCCCGGAGGTCTGCGAACCGGGCGACCCCGAGTGCACCACGACCCCGCTGCCCGCCATCGCGCCCGCGAAGGCTGCGACGACGGAGAGCGGCGAGAGCTGGGTGCGCGCCGGGGAGGCAATCACCTACACGCTGACGTTCACGAACGATGGTGAAGCCGCGGGCCCGGTTGCGTACTGGGACGGACTGCGCGATGTGCTGCGCTACGCCGATTTCGAGGGCGACATCACCGTGGACCAGGGCGCGGGATCGAGCGTCACGGCGGGCTTCGCCGCGGACGAGCAACGGATCGACGTGGGCGGCGTGCTTGCCGCCGGCCAGACCGCCACGGTGACCTACACGATGCGGATGCACGCGGAGCTGCCGCACGGCGCTCGCGTGACCAACTACCTCGTCGCGGAAGGTGAGTCGCTCGAAATCGCCGGCTGCTTCCCCGATGACGAGATCATCTGCACAGATCACCCCGCGGTGATGCCTGGGCTGGATGTGTCGAAGCGCGCGAATCCTGCCTCGGGAACCGAGGTGCGCGAGGGCGACGAGGTCACCTACACGCTGTCGTTCGACGCGTGGGGCCCGGATCGTGCCGCGGTGCAGCACCGCGACATCCTGAACGACGTGGTGGATGACGCCGAGCTGGTGGGGCAGCCCACCGTCGCGATCGATGGCGACGGCACCCTGAAGGCCGTGCTCGCCCGCGGCGCGAACGGTGAGGCCCGGATCGACATCCGCGGCTCGCTCAAGCCCGGTACCCATGCCACGGTGAGCTACACCGTGCGCGTGCTGCCGGATCGTGAGCGCCCCGCGTCTCCCGCGGCTGAGGGGACGACGCCGCACCAGCTCGGCAACGTCGTGCTCGGATCCGGCGAGGAGCCGCCGACGGTGTGTGAGCCGGCGGCCCCGAACTGCACGGTGCACCCGATCGAGACGAAGCCGGATCTCGAGGTCACGAAGTCGGTGGATCCCGAGAGTGGCACGGCGGTCGCGGCGGGTGAGCGGCTGAGCTACACGCTCGGTTTCGAGAACTTCGGGACTGCTGCCGGGCCGGTCGACTTCGAGGATCGGCTCGCCGATGTCCTCGACGACGCGAAACTGATCTCCGGGCCGACCGTGCAGGGCGGTGGGGTGACCGCAACGCTCGACGGCGATGTGCTCACGATCACCGGCGAGCTCGCCCCGAAGCAGCGTGCCACGGTGAGCTACACGGTCGAGGTGCTCCCGAGCGCCGCCGACGGTGCGGGAGTACTCGCGAACTTCGTGGTGAAGCCCGGGGATCCGACGCCGGAGGTCTGCGATCCCGCGCAGCTGCCGTGCACGGCGAACCCGGTGATCCCGATGGATCCCGCGCAGCCGATCCCGAAGCCTCCGCTCGCCGAGACCGGTGGATCGAGCATGCTCCCCTGGATGCTCGGCGGGGCTGGGCTGCTCGGTGCCGGTGCGCTCCTGCTCGCCCTGACGATCGCTCGACGTGGTCGTCGAGAGGTGGCGTTCACCGGACGAGAGTAAAATGCTCGGGTGCCTGAGACAGATCTGACGCCCGAACCCACCGCACCCGCCGCCTCCGCAGCGCCCGCCTGCGTGATCCGACCGATCACGCAGGAGGAATACGCCGCGGAGGCGGCGCTGGTGCACGCGGCCTACGCCGTGAGCACCTACGGCGCGGAGCTCGCCGAAGACGCGGACTGGGGTGCGCTCGAGCGGGACTCCGCCGGCCGGGACGCGCAGGGCCGGATCCTCGTCGCGGCCCGCGGCACCGAGCTGCTCGGCGCCGTCACGGTGCTGCGCGGGGGTGCCCCGTACGCGAAGCTCGCGGCCGCGGGAGAGGCCGAACTCCGCCTGCTCGTGGTGGCACCCGGGGCGCGGGGCGCGGGGATCGGCGCGGCCCTCGCGCGAGCGGGCATCGAAGAGGCGTTGCGCTGGGGGGCCCGCGAGGTGCGGCTCGACACGGGGACGCGGAATCCTGCCGCGCGGCTGTACGAGCGGCTGGGGTTCGTCCGGACCCCGGAGCGCGACCGTGAGCTCGACGGCGCGGGATTCGGTGCGTCGGTGAGCTTCAGCTACGCGCTCCAGGAACGCGCCGACGTCCGCGTCCGCGAGATCCGGGACGAGGAGATCCCCGAGGTGAGCGGGCTCGTCCTCGCGGCGTACCGCGACGACTACGCCCGGTTGCCGGAGGAATACCTTGCCGAGATCGCCGACGTCGCCGCACGCGCCGCCCGGCACCGGGTGTGGGTCGCGGAGGACGCGACGGACGGCACGCTGCTCGCGACGATCACCACGCCGCGTCCCGGCGAAGTGCTGAGCGACGTCGCGCGACCCGGGGAAATGGACCTGCGCCTGCTCGGCGTCGCCGCGGCTGCGCGCGGTCGAGGCATCGGCTCGCTGATGATGCGCCACGGCCTCCGGCTCGGCCGGATCCGCGCGGTGACTCAGGTCGTGCTGAACACGAGCACGGAGATGGTCGCGGCCTACGAGATGTACGACCGGATGGGCTTCTCGCGGCTCTGGGACCGGGAAGCGGAAATCACCCGCGAGGACGGCACGAGCTTCCGGCTCCTCGCCTACGGGATCGACCCCAACCTGGCCCCGCAGGCTCCCGCGCCCCGGGCAGCCTAGCCCGGTCAGAGCCGAAAACGCCGCGAGCCGCGCCCCCGGAAGGGCGCGGCTCGCGGCGTTTTCGGAGGCTAGACGCGTGCGGTCAGCGCCTCGATCGCGCTCTGGAACAGGCGCAGGCCGTCGGTGCCCGAGCTCATGGCCTCGGGGGTGTCCGGGCCGAAGCCGGCCTCGACCGCGTGCTCGGGGTGCGGCATCAGGCCGACCACGTTGCCGCGCTCGTTGCTCAGGCCGGCGATGTCGTTGAGCGAACCGTTGGGGTTCACCTCGGCGTAGCGGAAGGCGATGAGGCCCTCGCCCTCGAGACGCTTCAGCGTCTCGTCGTTCGCCACGTAGCCGCCGTCGCCGTTCTTGAGGGGGATGACGATTTCCTCGTTCGGCTGGAACTGGTGGGTCCACGCGGTGTCGACGTTCTCGACCACGAGACGCTGGTCGCGACGGATGAACTGCTGGTGGGCGTTGCGAATCAGGCCGCCGGGCAGCAGGTGCGCCTCGACGAGAACCTGGAAGCCGTTGCAGATCCCGAGCACGGGCATGCCGCGGTTCGCGGCCGCCACGACCTCGGTCATGATCGGCGAAATCGCTGCGATCGCGCCGGGACGCAGGTAGTCGCCGTAGCTGAAGCCGCCGGGCAGGATGATCGCGTCAACGCTTTGCAGGTCGTGATCCGCGTGCCAGAGCGCCACCGGCTCCGCGCCAGCGATCCGCACCGCGCGCTGCGCGTCGCGGTCATCGAGCGAGCCCGGGAAGGTGACAACGCCGATCCGGGGTGCCATTACTTGGCCTCTGCGGCGGGAACGCCGTCAACGGTGATCGCGACGACGTCCTCGATCACGGAGTTCGAGAGGATCTCGTCGGCGACCTTGCGCACCTCGGCGAGCACGGCGTCCGTGACCTCGCCCTCGACGGTCAGCTCGAAGCGCTTTCCGATCCGGACGTTTTCGAACTTGCCGTGGCCCAGGCGAGCCAGCGCGCCGGTAGTGGCCTTGCCCTGGGGATCGAGCAGCTCGGCCTTGGGCATGACATCAACAACAATCGTGGGCACTGGCGACTCCGGTTTCGCGATTCGAGGATCTGTGGGCGGTGCGGGGGCTCGTGTGCACGAACCGCGCCCGCGCACTAGTCTACCCGGCGTCCGTGGCGCTCGTGACCCGAATGCGGTTGCGCCAGGGATCGTGCACGGTGAGCTCCGCCCCGTCGAACGCGTGAGTGATCCCCCGGGAGTGCACGCGCTCAGTGAGCGCAGCGATCGCGTCGTGATCCGGCAGCTCGATCGTGACCTCGCCCAGCCCGAGCGCGGGGCTCCGCTCCCCGGCACCACGTGACTCCCACGTGTTCATGCCGACGTGGTGATGGTACCCGCCCGCGGACACGAACAGGGCCTGCTGGCCGTAGCTCGCGGTCACCGCAAAGCCCAGGGTGTCCACGTAAAACTGGCGTGCGGCCGCGAGGTCGCCCACCTTGAGGTGTACGTGCCCCACACGGGCCGGCGAATCGGCGACCGCGGCGGCGCCGGCCTCGGTGAGATGCTCGCGCAGGTACGCGTTGGGATCGAGGGCGAGCGTTGCCATCGCGATATCCCCGCTGGGTTCGATCCGCCACACGTCGCGCGGCCGATCCACATACAGCTCTACCCCGTTGCCCTCGGGATCCGCGAAGTAGAACGCCTCGGACACCAGGTGATCGGCGGACCCCTGGAACACCGCCCGCGGTTGCCGGGCGACCGAGTTCACGGCGGACGCCAGATTCGCCGCGGTGTCGAAGAGAAACGCCGTGTGGTACAGCCCCGCAGCCGTGGCGGGAGCGTGGGCGAGGGTGCCGTCCTGGTCGAGCAGCAGGGTGGGGATTCCGCCGCGGCCGAGCACGGCGGTCCCTCGATCCTGCGCGAGAACGGACAGCCCGACGCCACCGTGATAGAACGCGATCATGCGATCGAGGTCCGCGACCGCGAGGGTCACGGGGCCCATCGCGGTCGCGTCGGGCAGGAGGTCAGCTGCGGTCGGCATGTGGGGAGTAACGCCCGCTCCCCGCACGCTATTCCGCGGCGGTTACGCTCCCGTTGTCAGCCGGTCCGACAGTTCCTGGTACCGCGCACGCGTCTGGGCCACGATGTTTTCGGGCAGCACCGGGGGCTCACCCGTGCGATCCCAATTCGCGGCGAGCCAGTTGCGCACGATCTGCTTGTCGAACGACGCGAGCCGCTCTGCGCGGGGCAACGCCTCGTTCTCGTATGCAGCCGCATCCCAGTAGCGGGACGAATCGCTCGTCAGGACCTCGTCGGCGAGCACCAGCTCGCCGGTCTGTGGATCGCGGCCGAACTCGAACTTCGTGTCAGCGAGCACGACGCCACGCTCGGCGGCGCGGGCGCGGGCAAAGGTGAAGATCTCGAGCGCCGCATCGCGCAGCGCCGTGGCGACGTCCTCGCCCACCAGCTCGACGCTGCGCTCGAAGGTGATGTTCTCGTCGTGCTCCCCGAGCGGGGCCTTGTACGCGGGGGTGTAGATGGGGGTGTCGAGCAGATCACCGTCGACGATGCCCTCGGGCAGCTCGATCCCACACACCGCACCCGTGCGTGCGTACTCCGCATAGCCCGAGCCGGTCAACGCCCCGCGCACCACGCACTCGATCGGGTACATCTCCAGGCGACGCGACAGCATGGCGCGATCCGCGACCTCGGCCGGCACCTCGGGGATTCCCGCCGCGGGCGCAATCAGGTGATTGGGGCGGTCGAGCTGCGCGAACCACCAGTTCGACAGCGACGTGAGCAGCGCGCCCTTGCCCGGGATCGGCGGTTCGAGGACGTGATCGAACGCGCTGACGCGGTTGCTGGCGACCACGAGAAGCACGGAATCGTTCCCGTCCTCCGGGACGTAGAGGTCGCGCACCTTTCCGGAGTAGGTGTGCGTCCAGCCGGGCAGGTGCAGGGGAGAGGTGAGATCCGTCACCCGCCCATTCTCCCATCTCTCCGGCGGGCCTGTGGACGCTGACCCCACAGTCGGCGCGAACCCGAGCGAGCTCGGGGTGGAAACGGGCTCGTATGCATCAGTTCTGCGACATTCGAGCGAATCGGATCGTGATGTCAGGGGGTGCGGTTAAGGTCGTGAGTAGGTCGGGCGATGTGTGCCCACGGTCTGGTCCGCGTGAGTGAGCATCCGTGAACGAGAGCGCGGCGCACGTCATCCGAATCGCTCAACTCGACATACGCGGAGGAACACCATGATCCCACTGGGGCCGGTTGTGGCGCGAGCCCGGCTGCAGGCGACGCGAGCCGCGGCATGGGTGTACCTTGCCGACGCGGATCGCCGAGCGGAATGGTGGCCCGAGCTGCGCTTGGAACCCCAGGTCGGTGGCGCGATCGGCGAACGCTGGAGTGAAGACACCGGCGAGACGTCGGTCAGCCGGGACGCGAGCGGAACCGTGGACGTGTGGGTTGACGGGCACGCGATCGGCTTCACCTGGCGCGAGGCCGGCGACCAGCGGGACACCGCGGTGCTCTTGACGCTGCGCTCGCAGGGCGACGAGACCGGGATCACGGTCACGGAAACCGGTTTCGATGGCCTGCCGGATTCGGCGGCGCGCGCGGCCGGGTCGCAGGACGGCTGGCAGGTGCTGCTGCGCGACCTGAGCCTCGCCGTGACCGCGGCGGCCGAGTCCGGGACGCTTCCTGCCGTCACGCACCTCACAGCGGCGGAACCGGGCGAACCGGCTCCTGCCGCCGGCGCCGGGTCGACGGATCCGGGCGATGCCGAGCCGCAGCCCGCAACCGCGAGCGCCCACGCGGTGGATCAGACGGGCGAAGCCCCCGCGCTCGACGCTGCCGCAGACGCGACCCCCGCGGAGCACGAGGCCGGCGCCCCGGAATTCGAGAACCCGGCGGCCGAGCCCGCTGCGGCGGCGAGTGCTGAGGCTGAGCCTGCTGCTGAGGCGGCGGGTGCCGAGTCTGCTGAGGCGGAGCCTGCTGAGGCTGCCGAGCCTGCGGAGCCTGCCGATGCGGAGGAGCTCACCGGCTTGGACGACGAGCTGAACGATACCGTGCGCATCGAACGCCTGCCCGCAGCGCCAGCGGCGGCACCTGCGCCCGAGGCGCAGGATCCCGCAGCCGCGGAAGCTCCCGGAGACGCGCCGGAGCTCGACTTCGACGCCCTCATTCGGGGCGACCAGCCCGAGCGCCGCTAGCGGTGCCGGCACCGGGCGACCAGCCTGAGTGCCGCTCACCGCGCCGGGCCGCGCTCACCGCGCTGGCCCCAATGAGCCGTGCTGGCCCCAATGCGCCGTGCTGGCCGCATTGCGCCGTGCTGGCCACATTGGGCGGTGCTGGCTGCTGTGGGGCAGACCACAGAACCGACCCGTTCCGCGCGAAACGACCCGCACACCGCGGGTAGCCGCGTGATGTACGGGTCGTTTCTGGACGAAGGGGTCGGTTCTGCGCCGGAGGGGTGAGCGCTACTCGGCGACGCGCGCCGCGATGTCCGTGCGGTGCTGCGACCCCTCGAGGGTGATCGCGTCGACCCCGGCATAGGCGCGATCCCGCGCCTCGCCGAAGCTCGTGCCGCGAGCGACCACCCCGAGCACGCGCCCGCCAGTCGAGACCCACCCGCCCGCGGCGTCACGCTCGGTCGCGGCGTGCACCACGTGCACGCCCGGCACCTCGGCGGCGGCATCGAGCCCGGCGATCGGACGGCCGGTCGTCACGTCCCCGGGGTAGCCCTCGCTCGCGATCACGACGATCACGGCCGGGTCCGCGGAAAACTCGGGGGCCGGCTGATCGGCGAGTACACCGTTCGCGGCGGCGAGCAGGTACTGGCTCAGCGGCGACTCCAGCCGCGCGAGCACCACCTGTGTCTCGGGATCGCCGAAGCGGGCGTTGAACTCGATGACCCGCACCCCCCGGGACGTGACGATCAACCCACAGTAGAGCAGACCGATAAACGGGGTGCCCTCGGCCTCGAGCTGCCGCACGGTGGGCAGCGCGACCGTGCGGGTGATCTCCGCGACGAAGTCGTCGGCGACCCAGGGCAGCGGCGAGTACGCGCCCATGCCGCCGGTGTTCGGGCCCTCATCGCCATCGAAGATGCGCTTGTAATCCTGTGCCGGGCTGAGCGGAACGACGTTGTGCCCGTCGGCGAAGAAGAACAGCGACACTTCCTGGCCGTCGAGGAACTCCTCGACGAGGACGTCTCCGTGGGGGGCCCACGTCGCGACGTGTTCCAGCGCGGCGGCGCGGTCGCTCGTCACGAGCACGCCCTTGCCGGCGGCGAGACCATCAGCCTTCACCACGTAGGGGGCGCCAAAATCATCGAGCACGGGGCCGGCGTCCTCGACCGAGGTGACGCGTGCCGCACGTCCGGTGGGAACGTTCGCCGCGTCCATGATGCGCTTCGCGAATGCCTTTGACCCCTCGAGCTGTGCGGCGTCCTGGTTCGGGCCGAACACGGGCACTCCCGCGGCGCGCAGCGGATCCGCCACCCCGGCGACCAGCGGCGCCTCGGGGCCGATCACGACGAGGTCAAAACCGCGCTCGCTCACGAACGCGGACACGGCTGCAGGATCGGTGAACGCCAGCGCGGGCGTCTCCACCCCGCTCGCGGCAACTCCGGCATTGCCCGGCGCGCAGACAATCTCGTGGTCGGCCTCTTCTGCGAGGAGGGCAAGAACGATGGCGTGTTCGCGGGCACCGGGCCCCAGGACGAGGATCTTCACGGGCACCAGCCTACCGGCGGTCGAGTGGGATTCGGGACGCGGCTAGGCTGAGATCGTGGCGAAACGACGGATCTCAGAGGCGGACGGCCGAGCGGCGCTGACCGCGGCGCTGGCGGCTGGCCTCGGCGCGGAAGCCCCCCGCGCCGTGCAAGCGACGGCGATACGGTATCTCCTCGAGGAGCTCGCCGAGCGGGCACCGGGGAACTCGGTCGAGGTACGGGTGCCGCCGTTCGGCGCGGTGCAGTGCGTGGAAGGGCCCCGGCACACGCGCGGCACGCCACCGAACGTCGTCGAGATGGACGGGGCGACCTGGCTCGGCGTCGCGACCGGTGAACTCGATTGGGACGCGGCGGTTGCCGCGGCGCGCATCGTCGCGTCCGGGTCTCGCGCGACACTTGACGGACTACTCCCGCTCGTTCGCACCGGCCGGTGACCCGACCTCGCCGCGCTGACACGATCCACAGTCCGAGCCTGAGACAATAGACGTATGAGTACTCCCGACGCTGCGGCCGCGCAGCCGCAGCAGGATCCCGCATCGCAGAATGCGGCGCAGCCCGAAGCCGCCGCTGGCACCGAGGACGCGGCAACCACGCCGCCCGCCCCGGAGGCCGCGGTGGCACCCGAGGCGGCTGAGGAGGCTGCCGAGCCGGTGATCGTCGCCGCCGAACGCGAGGTCGTGCTGCAGCGTTCCGTCCGGTACGGGCGGCTCCTGATCGGCGGTCTGGTGCTCGGTGCCGTGGTCGCCATGCTTGCCTCGCTCCTGTTCCCGGTCGGGGAGGATGCGGACTACACCCTCGGACAGGCTGCGGGGTTCATGGCGCTCATCGGGGGCGCGATCGGGCTGTTCCTGGGCGGCCTGCTCGCCCTGATCCTCGGGGGCGTCGCTCGCCGTTCGAGCGGGCGCGGGGTCGCAATCCAGTCGGACGTGCGATAATCACGTCACACCGTACGATCGGAGCACACTCATGCTGGGTAACCTCAGTGGCGCACACCTCATCGCCATCCTCTTTGTGATCCTGCTGTTGTTTGGCGCGCCGAAGCTGCCGGGCCTGGCGAAGAGCCTGGGGCAGTCGATGCGCATCCTGAAGAAGGAAGTGCGCAGCGACGATTCCGGCTCCGACGAGCCCACGACCACGTCCCCCGCGCAGCCGCGCGGCACCGACGCTCCCTAGCGACACCCTTTCGATCGGAGTTCCCCCGTATGTTCGGCAACCTGTCCGGCCCCACGCTGCTGGTCATCCTGTTCATCGTGCTGCTGTTGTTTGGCGCACCGAAGCTGCCCGGCCTGGCGAAGAGCCTGGGGCAGTCGATGCGCATCCTGAAGAAGGAAGTGCGCAGCGACAGCACTGAGTCGAGCGATGCCGACGCCGCGCCCAGCACTCCGGCGAAGCCGGCCGCCTCAGAGCCGAGTGCCGCCGACGAGCCGACGCCGGGGAAGCCCACCGACGGGGACGGAACCGCCCGCTCCTAGCCCGGAGCAACGCATCAGGCCCTGAGAACTTCGGTTCTCAGGGCCTGATGCGTTGCTCCGGGGTTAGCTCTCCTGTGTGGCCTCGACCCAGGCGAGGTACTCCTCATCGATGTTGCCGGCAATGTACTCGCCGGTGAAGCAGCTCTGCTCCAGACGCGTGACCTCGGACTGGCCGCCCAGGATCGCGGAGTTCATGCCCTCGACGGTCTGGAACACGAGCCGGTCGCTCCCGATCGCGGCGTTGATCTCGTCGTTCGTGCGGTTGTGCGCGATCAGCTCCGTGCGCGTGGGCATGTTGATGCCGTAGACGTGGGGGAACAGGACGGGCGGGGCGGCGGAGGCGAAGGTCACGCTGCGCGCACCGGCCGCGCGGGCCATCTCGACGATCTCCTTCGAGGTCGTGCCGCGCACGATGGAGTCGTCCACGAGCAGCACGTTCTTCCCGGCAAACTCGGTGCTCATCGCGTTGAGCTTCTGGCGGACGCTGCGCTTGCGCACCGCCTGGCCGGGCATGATGAAGGTGCGGCCCACGTAGTGGTTCTTGAAGAACCCCTCGCGGTAGTCGACGCCGAGCTTCTGAGCCAGCTGCATGGCGCTGGGGCGACCCGAATCGGGGATCGGCATGACCACATCGATATCGCCGGTCGGGATCTCGCGGGCGACGGTCTCGGCGAGCGTTTCGCCGAGACGCAGCCGGGCATCGTAGACCGAGATGCCGCTCAGCACCGAGTCGGGACGCGCGAGGTAGATGTACTCGAAGGCGCAGGGCACCAGTTCGGACGTCTGCGCGCACATCCGCGAGGTCATTGCCCCGTCCGGGGTGATGAGGATGGCCTCGCCCGGGCGGACATCACGAACGATCTCGTAACCGCCGGACTCGAGCACGAGCGACTCGGACGCGACGACCCACTCGTCGCGCCCCGTCTTGCCGGTGCGCTTGCCGAGCACGAGCGGACGGATCCCGAACGGGTCGCGGAACGCGAGCAGGCCGTAGCCCGCGATGAGCGCGATGCTGGCGTAGGACCCCTCGACGCGCTCGTAGACGCGGCTCACGGCGTCGAAGATCTGGTCCTCGTCGAGCGACAGGCCCGCGATGCTGGCCTGGAGTTCGTTCGCGAGGACGTTGAGGAGCAGCTCGGTGTCGGAGTGCGTGTTCAGGTGGCGGCGGTCCACGTTGTAGAGCTCGGCGGTGAGCTCCCGGGTGTTCGTCAGGTTGCCGTTGTGCACCAGGATGATGCCGTACGGGGCACCCACGTAGAACGGCTGCGCCTCTTCTTCCCGGGACGCGTCGCCCCGAGTGGCGTAGCGCACGTGGCCGAGGCCGACGGTGCCCTGCAGCTGGCGCATGTCGCGGGTGCGGTACGCCTCACGAACCTGGCCCTTGGCCTTGACCATGTGGAAGAAGTCGCCCTCGAGTGTGGCGATCCCGGTCGAGTCCTGACCGCGGTGTTGCAGCAGCAACAGGCTGTCGTAGATCTGCTGGTTGACGGGTTCGGACGAAACGATACCGACGATGCCGCACATGCTGTGGAGGTGCTCCCTGAGGGTGGGTGGTGCGCCAGGCCGACGCCCCGCTATTCTCCCACACCCCGCGTGTGCGAACGCGCACGTGAGCGGGAGGAACGCCCGCGCGGGCACGGTAGACTGGGTGCTGTGAGCGAAAACGCGTCGATCTATGCCCAGTCCGGAGTGGATACCGCGGCAGGTGACCTTGCCGTCGAACTGATGAAGTCCGCCGTATCCCGTACCCACGGGCCCGAGGTGCTCGGTGGTGTGGGCGGTTTCGCCGGCATGTTCGACGCCTCCGCGCTGCTCGGGTACAAGCGCCCGCTGCTTGCGTCCTCCACGGACGGCGTCGGCACGAAGGTGGCGATCGCTCAGGCGATGGATAAGCACGACACCATCGGCCAGGATCTCGTTGCGATGGTCGTTGACGACATCGTGGTGGTGGGCGCGAAGCCGCTCTTCATGACCGACTACATTGCCTGCGGCAAGGTCGTCCCGGAGCGCATCGCGGACATCGTCCGCGGCATCGCCGAGGCGTGCGAGGCCACGGGCACCGCGCTGACCGGCGGCGAGACCGCCGAGCACCCGGGGCTGCTCGGTGTCGATGACTACGACGTGGCGGGTGCGGCGACCGGCGTGGTCGAGGCCGACAAGATGCTGCAGCCGGGCCTCGTGCAGGACGGCGACGTGGTGCTCGCGATGGCGGCCTCGGGCCTGCACTCGAACGGCTTCTCGCTCGTGCGGCACATTCTTGCGGAGCGGGGGATCAGCTACACCGATCACAGCGCCGATCTGGGGGCGAGCTACGGTGAGGCCCTGCTGACCCCGACCGCGCTCTACACGGCACCGCTGCTGCGCGTGCTCGAGGATCCGACGCTCGACGGCGCGATCCACGTGCTCAGCCACGTCACGGGCGGCGGCATCGCCGCGAACCTTGCGCGCGTCCTGCCGCAGGGTGCCTGGGTTGAGGTCGAGCGCTCCAGCTGGTCGCCGCTGCCGGTCTTCCGCCACCTCGCGGAACTGGGCGGGCACACGCTCGAGTCGCTCGAGGGTGCCTGGAACCTGGGCATCGGCATGTTCGCGGTCGTGTCCGCCGCGCAGGCCCCGCAGGTTGCCGCGGCGCTGACTGCCGAGGGGTTGCAGACCTGGGTCGCGGGAACGGTGTCGATGGCCGATCGCGATTTCACCGGGTTCGAGCAGGGGGCCAAGGGCGTCGACGGCGGTGCCGTGCGCTTGACCGGCAACTTCGCCTCCTAAACGCCACACGCGTCAGCACGGGGTGCGCCGGGAATCCGGGCGCACCCCGTTCGCGTTCTCCCGCCCCGGTGCCTACCCGCGTTCGGGGGTGCCGGGTGATGCCGCGCGCTGGATCAGGGCGGTCGCGATCGCGGCGAGCCCCTCGCCGCGTCCCGTGAAGCCCAGGTGGTCCGTCGTGGTGGCGGCGAGGGACACGGGTGCGCCGACGAGCTCGCTCATCACGCGCTGCGCCTCCTCCCGCCGGGCAGAAAAGCGCGGCCGGTTCCCGACGATCTGCACGGTCACGTTGACGGGCTCCCAGCCCTGCTCCGCGAGGCGTGCCAGCGCCAGTTGCACAAAGCCGGTACTCGCGGCCCCCTCCGTGCCGGGCTCGTCGACGCCCACGAGTCCGCCAATATCCCCGAGGCCTGCGGCGGAGAGCAGGGCGTCCACGACCGCGTGGCACACCGCATCGCCGTCGCTGTGGCCGGAGAGCCCCGGCTCGCCCGGCCAGTCGAGCCCGGCGAGGCGCAGCGGGGACGCGGGATCGTAGGCGTGCACGTCGAAGCCACTGCCGACCCGGATCACGCCTCGACGTCCAATCCCGCGACGTTCGCGGCAAGGAAGTACTCGAGCAGCGGCAGGTCTTCCGGAGTGGTGAGCTTGTGCGCCCGGAGCTCGCCGGGCACGGTGCGGACCTGCCCCCCGGCGCGCTGCACGACCTCCGCGTCGTCCGTGGGCGGGTGGGTCGCGTGCTCGTCGGGCCGTGCGCCGTGCGCCGTGGCGAGGAGTTCGCGGGGGAACCCCTGTGGCGTCTGCACGGCGACCAGCGGTGCGCGGTCGACGGTTTCGTGGATCACCCCGGCCTCGTCGACGCGCTTCAGCGTGTCAGCGACCGGGAGTGCGGGCACCACGGAGTCGCCCGTTCGCCGGACTTCCATGATGACCCGCTCGAACAGTGCGGCGCTCGCGAACGGGCGTGCGGCGTCGTGCACGAGCACGGTGTCCACGGTGTCGGGCAGTGCTTCGAGGCCGAAGCGCACCGATTCATGCCGCTCGCGCCCTCCGCCCACCACGGACACGTCCCACGCCGAGTCGGAGGGGACGATCGCGTCGATGAGCGCGAGGGTCTGCGCGGCGCGGGCGTCCGGGACGACGATCGCGAGGTGTCCGCTGTGGGGGAGCGAGGTCACGACGCTGATGCCGAACTCGATCAGCGTGCGGCCGTGGAGCTCCACGAAGGCTTTGGGCACTCCCGCACCCAACCGGGTGCCGGATCCCGCGCCGACGAGGACCACGCCCAGCGTGGGAAGCGAATGCCGCGGGTCTGAGGAGTGTGCGCTCATGCTCTCAGGGTAGCGGGGAGCGGCGAATCGCGCCCGTGGACCGCCGTGCGCCACACACGCGAAGCGCCCCCGCACTCGGTGCGGGGGCGCTTCGCGGGCAGGGAACTCCTGCGGGCGTTCCGGCTAGGACGCGAGGACCTCGTCGAGGACCGCGCCGGCCTTCTCTTCGTCCGTCTTCTCGGCGAGCGCGAGCTCGGAGACGAGGATCTGCCGCGCCTTCGCGAGCATGCGCTTCTCGCCCGCGGACAGCGAGCGGACTTCCTGATCGCGACGCCACAGATCGCGCACAACCTCGGACACCTTGATGACGTCACCGGAGGCGAGCTTCTCAAGGTTGGCCTTGTAGCGACGTGACCAGTTGGTCGGTTCTTCGGTGAAGGGGGCGCGAAGCACCTCGAACACGCGCTCGAGGCCTTCCTGATCGATCACGTCGCGTACACCGACGAGATCGCAGTTCTCCGCGGGGACCTCAATGGTGAGATCGCCCTGGTTGACCTGCAGCTTCAGGAACAGCTTTTCTTCGCCACCCAGCTTGCGCTTCTTCACCTCGATGATCTTGGCGGCGCCATGGTGGGGGTAGACGACGGTCTCTCCGACCTCAAATTGCATCGAGTGGCTCCTTTACAGTCCAACCATTAGAATACCACACCGCGTTTCCCCAGTGTTAGGTTTACCTAAGCTGCATCCGCAGTGTGGGGGCGGCTATGATTGAGACTGACTGTGCGCGTCGGTTCGTGGCGCGGCACACACCGATACATCCACGGCTCGGAGGACCACCTTGAAGATTCGGATTGCCTCGTCTATTGCGATCGCGGCAGCTCTTGCCCTCGGGGCTACCGGGTGCAGCCTGATTGCGCCGCAGGGCACGCTCGAGCACTACGCGCCGAGCGATGGCGTGGAAGTGAACCTCGGGAGCGTGGATGTGCGCAACATCCTGCTGATCGCGGACAAGAGCGGCGAGAACTTCAACGTCGTCTTCGGCGCGGTGAACCTCTCTGAGGAGCCGCAGGACATCGCGATCAACTTCATGGGCGAGGGCAGCCAGCAGGCGCGTGCCGAGTTCACCGTGCCGACCGGGAACACCCTGTTCGGGAACCCCGCCGGCGAGGAAGCCCCCGTGCTCGTCTCGATCCCGGGCCTGAAGCCGGGCGCGACCGTCGACGCGTACTTCCAGCAGGCCGGCAGCGACGAGGTGCACCACCGCATTCCCGTGCTCGACGGCACGCTCGAGGAGTACCGCGACTACGTGCTCCCCGCGAACTTCTCGCAGGAGGCGGACGTCTCGAAGGACGCGAAGAAGACCGAGGCGGAGGACGCCGAGGCCGCGCAGTCCACGGTCAACGACCCCGAGAACTAACGCTTCCCGCACCCGCGGCGTGACGCAGGCCCCCAGCACCGAGAGGTGCTGGGGGCCTGCGTCGTCTGGTGGGCTGCCGCGTCTACTTCGCGTCGGATCGTTCCGAGATGCGCAGGTCGAGCGGGAAATCAATGGGTGCTCCGGGAAAGAGCAGTGCGCCGGCGTCAGCGGCGGCCGCGGTGATCGCGGCTGCGACCTGTTCGGCCCGCGATTCCGGGGCGTGCACGATGACCTCGTCGTGCAGGAAGAACACGAGGTGCGCCGCGTGGGCGAAGGTGCGCCCCGAGCTTCCCGCGGCGGGCTCGCCGGGCGCGATCGGCTCGAGCGCGGCCAGGCGGCCCCGGAGACCCCCGAGCCAGGCGAGCGCCCACTCGGCGGCGGTGCCCTGCACGACGAAGTTGCGGGTGAACCGTCCCTGCTCGCGCGCCGCGCGCCGGGCGCGCGCCTCCTCTGCGGGGGTGGCTCCCGGGAGGCTCGCGCGGCCCTGCTCGGCACGCCACTCGGCGGAGGGGAGCGGGGAGGTGCGGCCGAGCCGCGTGGACACCTGCCCGCCGCGTTCCCCGGTGGCCGCTGCGCGGTCGAGCAGCCCCATCGCGGCCGGGTAGCTGCGCCGCAGGCGTGGCGCGAGCCGGCCGGCCTCGCCCGTGGTGGCACCGTACATCGCGCCGAGCATCGCAAACTTCGCTTCGTCTCGCGTCGCGACGGCGCCCGAGGCCACGATCCCGGTGTAGAGGTCCGAGCCGCGGGCGGCGGCGGCCAGCGCGCGGTCGCCGGCCGTGGCCGCGAGGACGCGCGGTTCGAGTTGGGCCACGTCGGCGCTGACGAGCCGCCAGCCGGGGTCGGCGCGCAGCGCTGGCCGGAGTTGCCGGGGGAGTTGCAGCGCGCCGCCCCCGCTCGAAGCCCACCTCCCGGTGACCACGCCGCCCGGCACGTAGACGGGTCGGTAGCGGCCGTCGCGGACCCACTCGTCGAGCCAGGCCCAGCCGTTCGCCGACAGGAGCCGGGCGAGCTTCTTGTAGCTGAGGAGCGGCGCGATTGCCGGGTGCTCGTGCTCCATGAGCTCCCACTTCGACGTTGAGGCGACGTCGATGCCGGCGCTGCGGAGCGAGCGCACCAGTTTGGGCGGTGAGTCGAGGCTGGCGTGCGGGTCCCCGAGGGCGGCGCGCACCTGCTCGCCGAGGGCGATCATGCGCGCGGGCTTCGCGCCTGGGGCGGGCCGTGGCCCGAGCTCGGATTCGAGGATCCGGTTGTGCTCTGCGGCATCCCAGGGGAGGCCCGCGGCCGACATTTCCGCCGCGATCAGGGCCCCCGCGGATTCTGCGGCGAGGAGGATCCGCAGGCCGTGGTGTTCCTGGCTCGCGGCCCGCTGGCGCGTGAACTCGGCGAGCGCGGCGGCGGCGGTGTGCGGCACGCTGTGAGCCTGCTCCGGGGCGGCGCCCAGTTCGAACAGCGTGGCCTCCGGGGCCGCTTCGGCGACCGGGAGTGCGGGGCCCACGGCCCACGCCGTCGCGGCCCGGAGCGGTGCCGGATCCGCCACGTGCGCTGAACCGGTGAGGATCGCGTGGCAGAGTCGCAGATCGTGGCAGCGTGCCACGCGGACGCCGGCGTCGAGCAACGGCCGCACCCAGTGCGGGGTGTCGCTCCAGACCCACCGGACCGTGCCGCGGCGCTCCTGCTCGGCAACGAAGCTCGGGAGTTCGGATCGGGCCAGGGGGATCGCGGTGCCCGCGGCGCCGCTGTCCGAAACCGGGATCGCGAGGCAGGTCGCTGCTCCCGCGGCGCCCACCTCGGCGGTGCCGAGGATCCACCACCGCGGTGCGGCGCGCGGGCGTTCGGGGGCGTCGGAAGTGGGCACGGGCTCAGCGTAGTGCCCGCCACCGACACCGCGTGCGCCCGAGGGACGCCGCCTCAGCCGAAGCGGTAGCCGACGCCCCGGACGGTCGAGATGAGCTTGGGCTGCGACGCTTCTTCCTCGATCCGTGCGCGGATGCGCTTGACGTGGACGTCGAGCGTTTTGGTGTCCCCGTAGTAGTTGCTGCCCCACACCCGGTCAATGAGCTGGCCGCGCGTGAGGACCCGCCCGGAGTGACGCATGAGCATTTCGAGGAGCTCGAATTCGCGCAGCGGCATCGCGATTTCCTCGCCGCGCACGGTGACCGCGTGGCGCTCGGAATCGAGCCGGATCCCGAGCTCGTCGAGCACAAATGCGTCGAGGTTTTCACGCTCCTCTTCGACCGGGCCCGAACGGCGCAGCGCGGCACGCACTCGGGCGAGGAGTTCGCGAGTCGAGTACGGCTTCGTGATGTAGTCGTCCGCGCCCAGTTCGAGGCCCACGACGATGTCGATTTCGCTGTCCTTCGCGGTCAGCATGATGATGGGGACCTGCGAGGTGAGCCGGATCGCCCGGCACACCTCGGTGCCGGGCAGGCTGGGCAGCATGAGATCGAGCAGTACCAGATCGGGCTGCGCCTCGGAGAAGGTGCTGAGCGCCTCCGTGCCATCGTTCGCCACCGTCACCCGGTAGCCCTCGCGCTCCAGCAGGAACGCGAGCGGGCGAGAAATGGATTCCTCGTCTTCGACGAGCAAGATGTGCTGTGCCACTAGTGAGATCCCTTCGGGGAACGGGCCGGCTTCGCGGCCGGGGTGGATCGGGAAGCTTGGGTGCGCTCGGCGGCGGTGCGCACGGCGCGCTTCGCCTTTTTCATGCGCTTCGCGCCCTTCGCGGACTTCTGGGTCTCGTGGAGCGGGAAGGTGAGGGTGAAGCTGGAACCCACGCCCGGCTGCGACCACACGTCGACGTCGCCGCCGTGCGCCCGCATCGTGTGACGGGCGATGCTCAGGCCGAGGCCGGTGCCGCCGTCACCGCGGGTGCGCGCCCCGTCGACGCGGTAGAAGCGCTCGAAGATGCGGGGGAGATGCTCGGCGGCGATGCCCTCGCCCTGATCGGTGACGGTCACGGTGAAGCGATCCCGGTCCGAGCTCATGCCGACGCCGACACGACCGCCCTCGGGCGAGTGGCGCACGGCATTGCTCAACAGGTTTGCGACGGCGGAGGCAAGCGCGGTGGGGCGGCCCAGGATCGTGTCCTCCTGCCCGGCCGCGGACTCGTCGGTGACGACGAGTTCGACCCCGTGCTGCCCCGCGAACGAACGATGCGAATCGACCTCTCCGCGCACGAGGTCGCGGAGCGAAATGGCTTCGCGGTCCTCGGGACGCAACGCGGATTGCGCCTCGGAGAGCTGAATGATGTCGCGGGAGAGCTCGCCCAGGCGCCGCGACTCCTTCACGAGGCTCTTGGTGAACTCGCGCACGAGTTCGGGATCCTCCGCTGCCTGCTGCGTCGCCTCGGCGAGCAGCCCGATTGCCGCGATCGGCGTCTTCAGTTCATGGCTGACGTTCGCGATGAAGTCGCGGCGCATCGCGTTCACCCGCTGTTCTTCCCCGAGATCCTCGGCGAGGATGAGCACGAAGCGGCGCTGGAACCGAACAATGTGGATCCGGACGGTGTCCGCGGGGTTATTGGGATCCGGCTCGTGCGTGTCCGGCACCCCGCTGGACATGACGCGGCGGACGCGGCCCAGCAGCTCCGGCTCGGCGAGTTCGGCGTCACCAATGTGCCGTTCCTCGCGCGCCGTGGGGTTCGCGTACACGGGGGCGAGCGCGGAGTCGAGAATCACCGCAAACGTGTCGATCTCGTCGAGGATCGAGGTCGCCACCTCGGGCAGCTCGGGCCGCATCTCGGCCGCGCGGCGCACGCCCGCCCGCCGGGCGCCCACGATTGCTACCGTGGTACCAGCGCCGATCAGCACGCCGAGTGTGATCGAGGCAAGTACAAGCAAAGCCGGGTCCATGACTCTCATCGTAGAGTGACGATTTCAGGAACCAGCAGAGTTCAACTGTTGTTCACCTCCCGGTGCGGCACGGTTCACCGTGGCCGCTCACACTGGTGAGGGTGCCCGGAGGCGGGATACGAAGAGAGGAAACGACATGCGTGAAGTGTTTCAGCAGTCGCTACGCGAGGTGCAGGATCGGCTCGTCAAGATTGCCGAGCTCGTAGAGATTGCGATCGAGGATGCCACGAGCGCGTTCGGCAACTCCGATGTCGCCGTCGCTGAGCGGGTGATCGACAGCGTCGAGGAGATCGAGACCCTCGCCGGCGAGCTCGACCAGCAGGCGATCGATATCTTGGCGCGGCAGCAGCCGGTGGCATCGGATCTGCGACTCGTCGTGGGGGCCCTCCGCATGAGCTCCTCGCTGGAGCGCATGGCCGATCTCGCGCAGCACATCGCGCAGCTCGCGCGGTACCGCTACCCGGAGAGCGCGATCCCGAAGGGCCTGTCGAAGACGTTCGTGCGGATGGCCGCCCTCGACGTGGAGATGGCTTCCAAACTTGTCGAGCTGCTCCGCACGCAGGACGCCAAGGTGATCGACGAGATCCGCGATCTCGACGACGACCTTGACGAGTTGCACGCGAAGGTGTTCGAGAAGGTGCTCAGCGACAAGCTGGCGGACAACCCGACCGGGGTGGTCGACGCGACCCTCGCGAGCCGGTATCACGAGCGCTTCGGCGATCACGCCGTGGGTGTGGCCAAGCAGATGCAGTTCTTCCTCAGCGGATCGCTGGACTGATCGGCGAATCCGAACGTCACAGAGCCCATCCGTGCCCCTGGCGCGGGTGGGCTCTGGCAGTAGGCTAGGCACTGTGAAGCAGCGCATTTACGATTCTCGCACCCAGTCGGTCGTCGACTTCGAGCCCCGCGAGGCGGGCCGGGTCGGGCTGTACGTGTGTGGGCCGACCGTGCAGTCCTCACCGCACATTGGGCACCTGCGCAGCGCGCTCGTGTACGACCAGATGCGGCGATGGTTTGCGGCCACCGGACACGACGTGACCCTGATCCGAAACGTGACGGACATCGACGACAAGGTCCTCGACAACGCGCGGCTGGGCCAGGAGGCCGGCGGCAGCGAAGAGTGGTGGGCGCTCGCGTACCGGGTCGAGCGGGAGTTCACGGCGGCCTACGAGGCACTCGGGGTGCTCCCGCCCACCTACGAGCCGCGGGCCACGGCGAACGTTGATCGGATGATCGCGCTGATCGAGCAGCTGATTGCGCGTGGTCACGCGTACCCGGCCGCCGACGGCTCGGCGAGCGTGTACTTCGACACGGCGAGCTGGCCGGAGTACGGCGCGCTCACTCGGCAGCGCCGCGACCAGATGGAGGACGCGGCAGATTCCGAGCCCGTGGGCAAACGAGATCCGCGCGACTTCGCGCTGTGGAAGGCGTATCGCGACACCGAGCCCGAGTCGGCGTCCTGGCCGTCGCCGTGGGGGCGCGGTCGCCCCGGCTGGCACATCGAGTGCTCGGCGATGGCGCACCGGTACCTGGGCGAGGAGTTCGACATTCACGGCGGCGGGCTCGACCTGCGCTTCCCGCACCACGAGAACGAGCTGGCCCAGTCGCAGGCTGCCGGCCACGCGTTCGCACGGCACTGGGTGCATAACGGGCTCGTGAACACCGGCGGGCAGAAGATGTCGAAGTCGCTCGGGAACTCCCTGTTCGCGTCGGACCTCCTCGCGCAGGCCCGGCCCGTCGTGCTGCGGTACTACCTGGGTTCGGCGCACTACCGCTCGGTGCTCGATTTCTCGGACACCTCCCTCGCGGAGGCCGAGGCCGCGTTCTCACGGATCGAGGGCTTTCTCGCGCGGGCCGCGGACGCGGGGATCGACGCTGACGCCGCGGCACCGCGCAACGTGCAGGCGGCGGATCTGCCCGCGGAGTTTGTCGCGGCGATGCACGACGACTTCGCGATCCCGCAGGCCCTCGCCGTGATTCACCAGGCCGTGCGGGCCGGGAATTCGCTCCTGGACGATCGCAACGCGCAGGATCCGGCGGCCATCGCCACGTATACTTATCAGGTTCTCGGCATGCTCGAGGTGCTCGGTCTCAATCCGAGAGACCCGCACTGGGCAGGCGCGGAGCGCACCACCGCGCTCGACAGTCTCGTCACGGCGCTCATCGCGCAGCGATCCGAGGCGCGCGCGAACCGAGATTTCGCGAAGAGCGACGAGATCCGCGACGCCCTGCAGGATGCAGGCGTCGCGCTCGAAGACACCCCAACCGGAACCCGCTGGAGCCTGACATGAGTAACAAGAAGAGCCGTACCGGAGCGATCCGGAAGAAGGGGCTCGGCAAGGCCGTCGGTTCCGGGGGTCAGGGCCGGCAGGCGCTGGAGGGCCGCGGCCCCACGCCGCGGGCCGAGGATCGCGAGTACCACGCCGCATACAAGGCGAAGAAGGCGCGCGAGCGGTTTGTCGCCGCGAAGGAACGGCACGCCGCGCGCACGGGCCAGTCCACGGACCGCGGGCGGTCCTCGGGCGGTCCGCGCAAGAAGGACGAGTCGGAGCTCGTCACCGGCCGCAACGCCGTCGTCGAGGCACTGCGCGCTCGGATCCCGGCATCGACGCTGTACATCGCGTCCAAGGTCGAGATGGACGACCGCATGCGAGAGATCCTGCGCCTCGCGACCAACCGCAACGTCCCCGTGCTTGAGGTCATGCGGCAAGAGCTGGACCGCATGACGGAGCGCGACACCGTGCACCAGGGCGTGGTGCTGAAGGTGCCGCCCATGGAGTACGCGCACCCGATGGAGATGCTCGATCAGATCATCGATCGCGGCGATACGCCGCTGATCGTCGCGCTCGACGGGGTGACGGATCCCCGCAACCTGGGCGCCATCATTCGCTCCGTGGGCGCGTTCGGCGGCCAGGGTGTGGTGGTGCCGCAGCGCCGCTCCGCCGGCCTGAACTCGGCCGCGTGGAAGACCTCCGCGGGGGCTGCGGCGCGGATCCCGGTCGCGATGGCCTCGAACCTCACGCAGACGATCAAGGAGTTCAAGAAGCAGGGCGTCTTCATCGTGGGGCTCGACGGCGACGGCGACGTGATGCTGCCGGGTCTCGAGCTTGCGGATCGGCCGCTCATGATCGTGATCGGCAGCGAGGGGAAGGGCCTGTCCCGGCTCGTCACGGAAACCTGTGACGCGATCGTCTCGATCCCGATCCACGAGGTCACGGAGTCGCTGAACGCCGGCATCGCGGCGAGCGTCGCACTGTACGAGGTGTCGCGCCTGCGCGGTGCCGCGGCGGCGGCCGCTGACGTCGACTAGAGCACCGTCAGCTCGGTGGCGCGCCAGCGCTCCGCGTTCCACTCGATTCGGAACGCCACCACGCTGGTGCGGCCCCGGGCATGCAGGACGACCGCCGCTTCGATCGCCTCGGGGTGGGGCCGGCTGCTGTGCACGGGGCCCGGGATCGCGACGATCCGGCGATGATCGTGCAGCATGGTCCGCCGCTCCGTGCGCAGCGCGCGGCGCGCCTGGAGTTCGCGGGCGACGTCCGGTGTGACGGTGCCCGCCAGCTGTGAGACGGTGCGGGTGCCCTCGACCGCCTCGAACGCGTACAGCGCGAGGCGCTGCAACGCCGGCATCGGCGGCGGGAGCGGGACCGGACGGTGCACCGTTCCCGGGTCCGGAGCATCCGGGGGCGGTGCGGTGACCAGCCGGAGCCGTGCGGCACCGCCCGTGTGCGCGCGATGATGGAGGTGCGCGGCGGGACGCCCGGTCGTCTCCGTGGCGGGTTCGGGCATGGTTCGCGCGGGCGTCGGCTCAGGCACAGGGGATCCCTTCGGTGTTCCCGAGAACGATGCTGTGCGAGTTCCCCCACCGTCGCCCTGGGGAGCCCGGGATCGAAATGTGTGGTGCCCACCCTAGAAAAATGCACCCAATCGGGGTCAACGACCTTTCTCGTCCAGGTGCTTGGTAGCGTGTCCCGGGTGCCAGAATCCTGCCCGGTGTGCTCTACGCTGGTGACGTGGCTACACTGCGGAATCTTGCGACGAAGTACTCCTCGATCAGCGAAGAAGAGATCGAGTGGCTTGAGCTGCTCACCCTCGACTGGCAGCTCCTCGCCGACCTCGCGCTCAGCGACGTGGTGTTGTGGGTGCCCACCGAGAACGACGAGTACCTTGCGGTGGCGCACAGCCGCCCCGCGGGATCGGTCACCCTGTTCTACCGAGACGTGATCGGGGACTTCCTGCGCTCCGATTGGCGCGGACTCGTGGATCAGGCGATGACCACCGGCAAGCGGGCCGTGTCGACCTCGCCCGCGTGGTACGAGGAACACCCGATGCGCCTCACCGCCTACTCCGTGAATCGGACCGACGCGCAGGGCGCGCTGCAGGGCCCCTTTGCCGTGCTGACCGTGCACACGAGCGTGGCGGACACGCAGCCTGCTTCGCGGATCGGTGCCGCGTTCCGCGAGGTGGCCGAGGACCTGTTCGGGATGATCCAGGACGGCTTGTTCCCCACGCCGAGCGACTCGCGCGGCGGCGAGCAGGGTTCGCCGCGCGCCTCCGATGGACTCGTGCGCGTCAACCTTGAGGGTGAGGCAACCTTCGCGAGCCCGAACACCCAGACGACGTTCACGACGCTGGGCTTCCGCGACGAGATCGAGGGCGAGAATTTCGCGGAGGTGATCGCCGAGATCGTGAAGGGGCAGTTCGACACCAACGAGTCGCTGCCGCTCATCGCGCAGGGGAAAATCGCGAAGCGCGTGGAGATCGATGCGCGGGGCCGCACCGTCACCCTGCGATCGATTCCCGTGTTCCGCGACGGCGCTCGCGTGGGTGGGATCGTCCTCACCCGCGACGTCACCGAATTGCGGCAGCAGGCGCAGGAGCTCATTACCCGCGACGCAACGATCCGCGAGATCCACCATCGGGTGAAGAACAACCTGCAGACGGTGGCGTCGCTGCTGCGTGTGCAGGCCCGCCGCGCCCGCAGCGAGGAAGCCAAGGAAGTGCTAGGGCAAGCGATGCGTCGCGTCGCCGCCATCGCGGTCGTGCACGACACGCTCGCGACGGGGCTCTCTCAGATCGTGAACTTCGACGACGTGTTCGACCGTGTGCTCGGGCTCGCCGCTGAGGTGGCCAGCCTGCACGGCACCACCGTGCACCCGCACAAGGAGGGCTCGTTCGGCGAACTGCCCTCGGAGTACGCGACGCCGCTCGCGCTCGCGCTCACCGAGATCGTGACGAATGCGGTGGAGCACGGCCTTGCCGGTCGTGAGGGTGAGGTGTTCATCCGGGCCGACCGCAACGATCAGCGCCTGGCGGTCGAGGTGGTCGATACCGGGACGGGGCTCCCGGGAGGCACGGTGGGTGACGGCCTGGGCACGCAGATCGTGCGGACCCTGATCGAGGGCGAGCTGGGCGGCACGATCGAGTGGGCCCCGGATGCCGGCGGCGGCACGCGGGTGGCGATTCAGTTCCCGCTGCACTGGATTTCCACGCAGACCCGCGAGATGCCGCGCGTACGGGTGTAGTCCCGCGCGGGCCGCGGGCCGCGGGCCGCGGGCCCCACTCGCGAACGGCCCGGATGGGTATTTGATAGGATTCACACAGTTAACGAGAAGCTGTGAGGTCCGATGGTGCATCTGAAGCGCGCGTCCGGCGAGCGAGGCCGGCCCCGAACGACACGCAGGCGAGCCCGTGCGGCGGTGACCCTCGCCGCCGCGCTCACCGCCACGGCCACCGCGTGTGCGCCGTTCACCCTGTCGCTCTCGGTCCCGGCCACCTCCGCTCCCGCCGAGGTTCCGGGTCCCGCGCCCCAGCCCTCGAGCGCCCCCGAACCCGAAGCAACGGCCCCGGCAGCCCCGAAGCGCGCCGCCAACGTATGCGCCGACGGCTCGACGCCGCGAGAGATGCGGTTCACCGACGCGAGTCCAAACGGGCGGTGGGGCGGGACGATTCGGGAACACGGCGGCAAGAGCTACCGGCTCGAGGCCACCGTCGAGGATCGGGGGTGCGAGGTCACGGGGACCTTCACCTACGTCGAGCTGGGGTGCAGCGGAACCTGGTCGGCCCCCGCAGCGGAGGACGTCTCGGAGCCTCAGCCGGGGCCCCGCGGGATCCGAGCACGCATCACGGAGACCGTGACGCAGGATCCGGATCAGGCCTGCGCCAGCACGGCGCAGGTGCAGCTCGTGTATGGCCCCGCCGGCATGCTCTACGCCTCGGGGTGGGACATGCCGGACGGTTCGGACATGGAGTCCCGGGCACAGCTGGAACCGCTGCCCTGAGGCGTGCCAGACGCGCCGTGCCCCGCAGCTGACTCAGCGACGGGGCACGGCGCGCGTGGCGGGCGGGCGCGGCTCAGCGGCGGCGATTCCGAACGATCACCGCGGCGCTCACCGCGAGCAGGATCGCACCCAGACCCAGCATCGTCGCGATGATCCAGGCGTCGCCGTCGAGCGGCCCCGGGCCAAACGAACGCTGCGCCACGTAGCCGCAGAACACCAGGATCAGCGCGCCCCACACGATCGGGCTGGTGCGCGGCAACGGTCGGGCGCGGCTCGGGGCAACCGCCGCGGGTGCCGGCGACGTGCCTGCGGGGGCTGCCGGTGCCGGATCGGGGGGAAACGGTGCCGGGCCGCCACTGCCGGGCGCGGTGCCCGGCGCAGGCGGCGCGGTCCGTGCGGGAGTTCCGGGCTGCGCGGGCACTGCGGGCTGCCCGGGAGTCACGGACTGCGCAGGTCCTGCGGACTGCCCGGGAGTCACGGGCTGCGCGGGCAGTACCGCGGTGGGCTCGGTGCCGCTCTGCGTCGGGAGCACGACGGTCGGCTCCGCCGCGGTGGGCGCTGTGCCGGTCGGCTCTGCGCCGGGGAACTCTGCGCCAGTGGGCTCTGCGCCGGCCGTGCTTTCTCGCCCCGGCGCCGGCTGTGGCCCGGTCCCGCCAGCGTTCGGTGTGGTGGTCATCGTGCCCCCTCCAGTTCGCGGTCGAGTTTCAGCGTGAGCGCCTCACGCTTACGCTCAAGCCCCTCACGTTTCCCCTCGGTGATGTCGGGGTTTTCGAGCAGCCAGTCGACTCGGGCGATCTCGGCCTCGAGCTCGGTGGCACGCTCGGAGCTCGCATCCCGCGCGTCCGCTTCGGCGGCGCGCCGCGCGTCTTCCTGAGCCTGACGCTCGGCCTCGCGCTGCGCCTCGCGCTGGGCATCGAGCTTCAGCTGTTCCCGGTCCTCATCGGTTCCCGGGACGGCCCCGATCAGCGTCGCGCTTCCGGCGAGCATGTACACGGTGACCCGCGGGATCCCGCGCTGCGTGCCGCGATCCGGCACGTTCACGGCGACGGTCCGGTTGAGGAACGGCCCGGCCATGTGCTCCCCGTCACCGTCCGCGTCAGCGAGCTGGCCCGCGAGCATCCGGACCGTGACCAGAGCGGGAGTGTCGGTGGGAAGTTCGATCTCGCTGCGCCCGGCGAGCTGCCACACCACCAGGTCGCTGTCGCCGGGGCGCAGGGTCGTGAGGTCGACCTCGGAGGATCCCGCGAGCAGCACCGCGCCGGGGAGGCTCCCGCCGGTCACGTGCATGGTCCCGAAGGGCTGGAACCGGGTGCCCCAGGGGAGTACCACCGTCACGAGCAGGGCGAGCACGCCGAGGAACGACAGGAAGCCGACCCAACCGGTATGGCGGCCTCGAATACCGGCAACGATCAGGGAGATGGCCAGCACCGCGAGTCCAGCGGCGATCGCGGCGATCGCGGCCGGGTGGACCCCGCTCGCGAAGGGAAGGAGCGGTTCCGTGCTGAATGCCCACGCCGCCGCGCCGCCCGCCGCGAGCAGAGCGAGCGCCAGGGTGAGGATGGTGTGCCCTGCGCCCAACTTGGTGGCGTCGTGGTGCTCCGCGTACCGGGCGCTCCACGCGTCCGCCTGCTTGCCCACCTCGTCGCCCCAGCGGGCGGCCGTCTCACCGGCGCGCTGCCCCCAGGCGCCGGCCTGCTCGCCGAACCGGTGCGCAAACTCCTCGCTGCGGTCCGCGAACGCCGTCGTCTGTGCGGTGAACCCCGCGGCACCCGGCGGCGTCGGCGCCGCCGGGTCCGGCGTCGACCCGTGTGGTCCGGGAGCCGACCCCTGCGCCTCAGATGTCGCCCCGTGCGGAGCCGATCCGGGCTGGGCCTCGCCCTGCGCCGGTCCTGGCGCGGTGGTCGAGCCGCTCTGCTGGGCGCGTCCGCGCTCGAGCATCACCTTGCGCAGCCACAGCCCGCCGAACACCAGGATCGCGATCCACGCGATCCAGCTCAGCGTCGCGCTCAACCAGTCGGGGAGTCCGAGGACGCCCCATGCGCCCCATCCCCAGGCCGCGAACGGCGTGTGAACGCCCGGAATGACGATCGAAAGCACCGCCGGGATAAAGACCACGACCGCGAGGATGATCGCGGTGGTCAGGACCCCGGCGCTCGCTCGCCCCCGGAAGATCTCCTCCACATGGATGCGGCCCGTGAAATCGGGGAGCAGGAGCCAGCCGAGCAGGTAGAGCAGGATGCCGGGGCCACCGAGGAGCGCGAGCACCACAAAGATGCCGCGCACCAGCATCGGATCGAGGCCCGTACGCGCGGCGATGCCGCCCGCGACACCCGCGAACCAGCGATCGCGGCCCCGGACCACGCCGAGGTTGCGCAGCCAGGTGAAAAACGCGCTCCCGGTGGGCGGGGGCGTGGTCCCGGGCGGGGGAGGTTCCGGGGACGACTGCCCCGCGGGATCGGCGTCAGGAGTGTGGTTCATGTCTTCGAGTCTGCCGGACCCCGCGGGTGGCGGCTATGCGGGTTCCCCCTGACCCGACCCTGACTTTCACCGATTCGACCCCCGAGTCGCCGGGGCAGGTGCTTGGATGGAACCATGACCCGCCCCCCGCTCCTGCGCACCACCGACGACCGGTTGCTTGCCGGCGTGTGCGGCGGGCTCGCGGCACACCTCGGCCTCCCCGCCACCGTGGTGCGGGGGATCATGCTGGCGCTCGCCCTGCTCGGTGGTGCGGGCGGCCTGCTGTATCTGTGGTTGTGGGCGACGATCCCGCGCGCGGGGGAGACCGACCCGATCGTGCCGATGCGCCGCGCGCTGACCCGCCCGGCTGCGGGGCAGCACGAGCGCGAACCCGGAACGACGGCCGCCCGGGTGGACAGCCCGGACCAGGGCGCGAGGGCGGCGTCAGGGCGCGCGTCGACCGCCTCACGGCAGGCGGCCGCGTCCCATCCCGCCGTGCCGCAGCCGGCCGCGCTCGCGCCCACGCCCGCCCCGGCACCCGCTCCGGAGGGGACATCGGACGCGGCCGCAGCGGCCGCGCCCCGACGGACCCGGTGGCCGATCGCGGAACTCTTGCTGGGTGCGTGTCTGCTCGTCGCAGGACTCGGCCTGGTGCTGGTGCGGCTGGGCGTGGAACTCAATCTCGCGGTGGTCCTCCCCGCCATGGCCGTGCTGGTCGGGGTGGGACTCACCTGGTGGCAGATCGCCGACCGTGACCGTCCCGACCGCAACCAGGTGCCCCGGGTGCTCGGGGCGCTCGCGCTGGTCGCCGCAGGCGTGCTGCTCTTTTTCGTCACGTCCCGCGAGCCGAGCGCCTGGACCGTGATCACGGCGGCGTTCGCGGTGCTCGCTGGGGTGGCGCTGGCGATCGCGCCGTGGCTGCTCCGACTCAACCGCGAACTGATCGCCGAGCGCGCCGCCCGCGCTCGCGAGGCGGAGCGCTCGGACATCGCCGCCCACCTGCACGACTCGGTGCTCCAGACGCTCGCGCTCATTCAGCAGCGCTCCGAACCCGGGAGCGAGGTGTCGCGGATCGCGCGCGGGCAGGAGCGCGAACTCCGCGAATGGTTGTTCCGTGCCGCGGACGGGATCCCGCACCCTGCGCGCGAGGCGGTCGGCGAGGAGCTGCGCGCGCACGCCGCCGCCCTTGAGGATGAGCACGCGGTGCGCTTCGAGATCGTCGAGGTCGGCGCGCTCGGCGAGGTGCCCGAGCCGCTCCTGGCCGCAGCGCGCGAGGCGATGCTCAACGCCGCGCGGCACGCGGGCGGCGACGTCACCGTGTACGTTGAAGCCACGGATGCGCGGATCAGTATCGACGTCACGGACCGCGGTCCGGGTCTCGACCTCGCCCAGCTTCCGCCGGGGCGCATGGGGGTCCGGGAGTCGATTCTCGGCCGCATGGAGCGCGCCGGTGGCACCGCGCGCATCGTGCCGGGACCGGGTGGCGGCACCTCGGTGCGGCTCGGAATCCCGCGCGAAGATCCCGCACCCCCGCCCGTCCCCACCGAGGAGCCCAGCAGCGATGAGTAGCGAACCGACATCCGCGAACCCCCCGATTCGTGTGGTCATCGTCGACGATCACCAGATCTTCCGCACCGGACTCCGCGCCGAACTCGGTCCGGAACTCGACGTTGTGGGCGAGGCCGCCACCGTGGACGAAGCCGTGAGCGTGATTGCCGCGACCGCGCCCGACGTGGTGCTGCTCGACGTGCACCTCCCGGGCGGAACCGGCGGTGGCGGCGCCGAGGTGCTGCGGTTGCTCGCGCCGGCCGCCACGCGAGTCCTGGCGCTGAGCGTGTCCGACGCCGCGGACGACGTGGTGAGCGTGATCCGGGCGGGGGCGCGTGGTTACCTCACGAAGACCGCTTCTGGGGCCGAGGTCACCGCCGCGGTCGTGCGGGTGCACGGCGGCGACGCGGTGTTCTCGCCCCGGCTTGCGGGGTTCGTGCTCGACGCCTTCGGGGCGGGCGGCGGGGAGATCGCCGCGGCCGACGACGAGCTCGACAGGCTCTCGGCGCGTGAACAGGAAGTGATGCGCATGATCGCCCGCGGCTACGCCTACAAAGAGGTCGCCGCTGAGCTGTTCCTGTCCGTGAAGACCGTGGAAACCCACGTGTCGAAGGTGCTCCGCAAGCTCCAACTCTCGAACCGGCACGAACTCACCGCCTGGGCGCTGTCCCGCCGCCTCTTGTAGCTCCCGCACTCCCGGGCTGTGCCTCTCAGGCCTGCCCCCGGGGATGTCCGGGCACACGACCGGCGTCGAACCCTCAGAAACGTGCGTTCTCGGCCCCTGGGAGCGCGCGAAACTGGCTTCTTGAGGGGACTGGGGCGCGGTGCTCGGGAACTCGAGGCCGAGGGCTGCGGCGGTGCCGGATCAGGCCCAGCCCGGGAGCCACAGGTGTGCGCGCCAGAACCAGTCCGCGATGGGCTGTCCGCTCCACGCGGGGAAAAAGAACAGGGCCAGCGCGAGCGCACACGCCACGAAGAGGGCCGCCGCAATCCGGCGGCCCTGGAGCTCAGCCGCGGCGGGCGCACGGAACCCGAGCTCGTCCGCGGCGCGACTGAGCGCGCCGATCCGGCAGGCGACGCCGAGAACGAGTGCCAGGGCGAGCGCGGCGAACGGCGTCAAGACGACCGCGTAAAACTGGAAGACTGCCGAACGGGAGACCGTGGCCACCCACGGCAGCCAGCCCGACAGATACCCGATCAGCACGAACCCGCTCACGGTGCCGAGCGGGATCGCGAGTGCCGGGGCGGGGGCCGGGCCAAGCCGTGGCGGCACGGCGTGCCGGGCGGTGGTCAGCACCGCACTGGCCCGCCGCACGCGGACCGAGCGCACCGCGAACCACAACAGCACCCCGAGCGCGAACACGCCACCCCACGTCACCAGGGGGTTCGGGAGGGGGGAGACCGCGGACACGCATTCCGTCCACGGGCAGCCGTCCGCCCAACGGTGCTCGTACATGGCGGTGGGACGGAGCGCGAGCGGCCACGTCAGCGGGTGCGCCTGGTACGGGTGCGGCGCGCTGAGGGTGCTGTGCCACTCCAGCATGTCGCGGTGGTAGCGCACGAGCGCCGGGAACCAGTGCTCGCCCGGAGTCCGGCCCCAGCCGCCCGGCGCGAGGATCCAGCCGATCCAGCTCGCGAGATACGTGAGCGCCGTGAGGGGGAGCGTGAGCAGTGCCGCGACGCCCGCCTGGCCCACGGCGCGGGACCACGGCCGCGGGGTGCGGGATCGCAGCCGCAGCAGGAGGTCCCGGATCGTCACGAAGATGAGGAACGCGGCGAGCGGGTACAGGCCCGACCATTTCACCGCCGCGGCGGCGCCGAACGCGAGGCCCGCCGCGACGAGCCAGGGCCGCGCCCACACGACCGGGAGCGGGCGCTTCGGATCCACCGCAGCGTCGCGGAAGCGCTGCGCGAGCGCCAATTGATCCTGCCAGACGAACAGGGCACCGAGAGCGATGAACATCGCGAGGAATCCGTCGAGCAGCCCGACCCGGCTGAGCACGACGTTGACGCCGTCGATCGCGAGCAGCAGCCCCGCCAGGCACGCCACAAGCATGCTGCGCGAAAGCAGCCAGCCGAGCCGCATGACGATCCCGACGGTAGCGACACCGGCAAAGGCCGAGGCGCTGCGCCAGCCCCAGCCGCTCTCCGGTCCGAAGAGCAGCACGCCGAGCCCAATGAGCCACTTCCCCAGCGGCGGGTGCACCGCGTTTGTCGGATCCGCCGTGAACGCTGTGGCGCGATCTCCCGACATATCGGGTTCGCTGTCGGGCCAGATGGTGGGGAAGCCATGGCTCAGCTGGCTGATCGCATCCCGGACGTAATACAGCTCGTCGAAGACCAGCGTGCCGGGCCGATCGAGCGCCCAGAAGCGGAGCGCCGCGGCGATCCCGAGCACGATGACCGGTGCCACCCATCTCAGCTGCCGCGTGCGCATGTGTCCAGACTAGGCGTTCAGGGCCTGGTGAGAGGGCTACGATGGTGGGGTGATGACACGGCTCAGCAACTACTTTCTGAAGACCCTGCGCGAGGATCCCGCCGACGCCGAGGTGGCGAGCCACCGACTGCTGGTGCGGGCGGGATATATTCGGCGCCAGTCCCCGGGTGTGTTCGGGTGGCTGCCACTCGGCCTGCGGGTCAAGGGCAAGCTCGAGCAGATCATCCGCGAGGAGATGGCGACCGCGGGGGCGCACGAGGTGCACTTCCCGGCCCTGCTGCCGCGTGAGCCCTACGAGGCCACGGGCCGGTGGGAAGAGTACGGCGAGACGATGTTCCGCCTGCAGGATCGACACGGCGCGGACCACCTGCTCGCGCCCACCCACGAGGAAGCCTTCACCCTGATGGTGAAGGACATCGTGAACTCCTACAAGGATCTTCCGCTGCAGCTGTTCCAGATCCAGGACAAGTACCGCGATGAGGCGCGGCCGCGTGCCGGGCTGCTCCGCGGGCGCGAGTTCACGATGAAGGACGCGTACTCCTTCGACGTGAGCGACGAGGGCCTCGCGGCCGCGTACCAGAAGCAGCGCGATGCCTACGAGCGGATCTTCACGCGGCTCGGGCTCGACTACGTGATCGTCTCCGCCGACGCGGGGGCGATGGGCGGTTCGCGCAGCGAGGAGTTCCTGCTGCCCATTCCGATCGGCGAGGACACCTTCGTGCGCTCCGCGGGCGGCTACGCGGCCAACGTCGAGGCGTACGCGACGCCGGTGCCCGAGGAGATCCCGTTCGACGACGCCCCGGCAGCGGTCGTGTTCGATTCGCCCGATACGCCCACCATCGACACCCTGGTCGCGCTCGTGAACGCCGAGCTGCCCCGCCAGGACGGGCGCGAGTGGAACGCCGCGGATACGCTCAAGAACGTGGTGCTCGCGGTGACGCCGATCGGGGGAGAGCGCGAGCTGGTCGTCGTCGGGATGCCCGGCGACCGTGACGCCGACCTGAAGCGCGCCGAGGTCGCCTTCGGCGGCGCGGACATCGAGCCTGCGACCGCGGCGGACTTCGAGCAGCACCCGGGCCTCGTGCGCGGGTACATCGGGCCTGTGCGCGGCGGCGAAGCCGTGCTCGGCACCGAGGGCAGCACCGGCGTGCGGTACCTGGTTGACCCGCGGGTGGTGTCCGGCACGTCCTGGATCACCGGCGCGAACGAGGCCGAAAAGCACGTCGCGTATCTCGTCGCCGGGCGGGACTTCACGGCCGACGGCGTGATCGATATCGCCACGGTTCGGGATGGCGACCCCGCGCCCGACGGCTCCGGTCCGATCGAGACCGCGCGCGGCATGGAAATTGGCCACGTGTTCCAGCTGGGCCGCAAGTACGCCGAGGCCCTGGGCCTGAAGGTGCTCGACGAGAACGGTAAGCTCGTGACGGTCACGATGGGCTCCTACGGTATCGGCGTGACGCGCATCATGGCGATCCTCGCAGAGCTCAACCACGACGAGCGCGGACTGGTCTGGCCGCGCTCGATCGCGCCCTTCGATGTGCACCTCGTCGCCACGGGCAAGGATCCGGTGGTCGCCGAGGTCGCCGAGAACCTCGGCGCTGAGCTCGAGGCTGCCGGTCTCGATGTGCTCTTCGACGACCGGCCCAAGGTGTCCCCGGGCGTGAAGTTCGGCGATGCCGAGCTGCTGGGTGTGCCGCGTGTGGTGGTGGTCGGCCGCGATGCCGCGGAGGGCTTCGCTGAGGTCTGGGACCGCGCAGCTGGCACGAAGGAGCGGGTCGCGCTCACCGACGTGGCCGCGCTGTTCAGCGCGTAGTCATCGCCACCTGAACGGGGCGGGGCCGTCGCACACGATGCGACGGCCCCGCCCCGTTTTTCATGTTTGCATTCCTGAAACGGAATTCCTTGACACGACGATCTGGGTATATTCCGGTTTCGAGATGTGCGCCTGCGAGAGTGGAACCCGAACGACACATCCCTGAACGAAGGAGTTCGCCATGACCGAGACGACTGACCAGGCAGCGAAGCCGACCCCCGCATTCGTGGGGGCCTCGTGGGTGGCACTCCTGCTCGGCATGGGCGCGTACTTGATCGGCCTGTTCAACGCCGGCATGGAGCTGAACGAGAAGGGCTACTACTTCACCCTCCTGATGTTCGGCCTGTTCGCCGCGGTGTCGCTGCAGAAGACCGTGCGTGATCGCGCCGACGGGCTCCCCGTCACCAACCTCTATACGGGGATTGCGTGGTTCGCGCTGGTGGTGTCCCTCGCGATGCTGGCCATCGGACTGTGGAACGCCGGCAGCATCACGCTCAGCGAGAAGGGGTTCTACGGCATCAGCTTCGCGATGAGCCTGTTCGCTTCGGTGGCGGTGCAGAAGAATGTGCGCGACCTGGCCCAGTTTGCGAGCGAGGAAGATGGCGAAGGCATCGACGCCCCGAGCGGAGTTGCCGCCGTCAGCGACGGCTACATGCGCTAGGACGTATATGCCGGGTCCTGTATGGGGCGCGTCGCCGCGAACCGCCGGGATCCGCACCGCTCTGGCGAGATCCAGACCGCTAGAGTACGCTGGTCACTTCTCCGCGCCGGAAGGCGTGACAGCTGAATAGACAGTTCAATACAGAGGAGGCTGCGATGAAAATCGAGCTGGTAACGCTACGACAGATCGAACGTGAGAAAGAGATTCCGTTCGACGAACTGGTCGAGATTATTGAGCAGGCCATCCAGACCGCGTACCTGCGTCACGCGGAAAACCAGAATCTCCCGGTGCCCCGCGAATCCGATGTGCGGGTGACGCTGGACCGCAAGACCGGCGAGATTTCCGTGCTCGTGCCCGAACTCGACGACGACGGTCAGGTGATCGGCGAGGCCTACGTCACCACCGACGAGTTTGGACGCGTCGCGTCGAGCGCCGCGAAGCAGGTCATCAACCAGCGGCTGCGCGACCTGAGCGATGACGCCGTCCTCGGCACCTTCAAGGATCGCGAGGGTCAGATCGTCTCGGGCGTCGTGCAGCAGGGCCCGAACCCGCGGATGGTGCACATCGACCTGGGCGAGCTTGAGGCGATCCTCCCTCCCGAGGAGCAGATCGCCGGCGAGAAGTACCCGCACGGCATGCGCATCCGCGTCTACGTGACCAGCGTCTCCAAGGGCACGAAGGGCCCGCAGGTTGTCGTCTCCCGCACGCACCCGGGCCTCGTGCGCAAGCTCTTCGAACGGGAGGTTCCGGAGCTTGCCGAGGGGCTCGTCGAAATCGTGTCGCTCGCCCGTGAGGCGGGGCACCGCTCGAAGGTGGCGGTGCGCGCGAAGCAGGCTGGCATCAACGCGAAGGGCACCTGCATCGGCGAGATGGGGAGCCGTGTGCGCGCCGTCATGGCTGAGCTCGGTGAAGAGAAGATCGACATCGTGGATTACTCGCCGGAACTGCCGAAGTTCGTCGCGAACGCCCTGTCGCCCGCGAAGGTGACCGACGTCTTCATGCTGAACGAGTCGCTGAAGCAGGTGCGCGCACTCGTCCCCGACTTCCAGCTCTCGCTGGCTATCGGCAAGGAGGGCCAGAACGCCCGCCTCGCCGCGAAGCTGACGGGCGCGAAGATCGACATCCAGCCCGACTCGATCATGAACGACTAACGCTCTCTGGATGTCGATCTTCGCGCGTTTCACGGAAGGGCGGAGCCCTGACGTGGAACGTCCGTATTGCCGACATCCAGCCCGCGCGGATTCCTAGGGCGAGAACGCGTCAGCGTTCTCGCGGGATCCGCGGTGACGCTTCTGCGTCACATCATGAACGACTAACGCTCCGCCCGAACCCGACCGAGACACCAATTTCGCACCTTCTTCACACGAGAACGGTGCGAGATTGGTGTCTCGGTCGGGAGCGTGCGGGAGGTGGCGCACCGCGGCGGAGCGCGACACGCGTGCAGAGCGCCCGCGACACGCGGTGACTTGCTGAGCGTTGTACGCGCGCTGAGCGAACGGCGCAATGAAGAAGTGGGAAGCTGGTAAGATGGATGCGGTTCGGACCTGTGTCGCGTGCCGCGCGCGTGAATCGCGCGGGGCACTCCTTCGGGTGGTGATGCACGATGGGCAACTCTGCGTTGACGATCGTGCGGCGCTTCCCGGAAGAGGTTCGTGGGTACATCCCACGGCCGAGTGTCTGAAACTGGCAGTGACTCGCGGAGCCTTTCCGCGGGCGTTGCGTGTGTCGGGGAAGCCCGACGCAAGCCCTTTAGAGAACAGGCTGAAAACACTCATGGACAACTAATGAGCGGCTCACGATGAGACCCGTCCAGTAATTTTGGTTCTCGCCTGTCTGGCGTGAACCCAGACAGGAGAAAAGTGGCTAACCCACGCGTACACGAGATCGCTGCGGAGATCGGTGTCGACAGCAAGGTCGTTCTGGCCAAGCTGAAAGAAATGGGCGAGTTCGTGAAAGCGTCCTCGTCGAGCGTTGCACCCCCGGTCGCACGCAAGGTCAAGGCAGCACTGGCTGCTGATGGCGCGACCGGCTCTGCCGGTGGCGCACCCGCCGCGCCGGCGGCCCCCGCCGCCCCCAAGCGCCCGAGTGCTCAGAAGCCCGGCCCCCGGCCCGGCCCGAAGCCCGCGGCCCCCGCTCCGGAGCCGGCAGCACCCGCGGCTCCGGCTGCTCCGAGCCCTGCCCCGGCAACGCCGGCCGCGGAGGCACCCACGGATGCGAAGCCCGGGAGCCCGGCAAAGCCCGGCGCGGCGAAGCCTGCGAGCCCGGCCAAGCCTGGCGCGGCAAAGCCGGCCACCCCGGCAAAGCCCGGCGGCAAGGCAGCACCGAAGCCGGGCGGCCCCCGCCCCGGGAACAACCCGTTCGCTTCGAGCCAGGGCATGGGCATTCCTCGCCCGCCGCGCCCCGGCAACAACCCCTTCAACTCCAACCAGGGCATGCCCCGTCCCGGTGGCGGCGCAGGCCGCCCGAACCCGGGCAACATCCCGCGGCCTTCGCCGCGTCCGGCACCCGGCGCAGCCGGTGCGGGGCGTCCCGGCGGTCCCGGTCGTCCGGGCGGCGGCGGTCGTCCCGGTGGCGGTGGCTTTAACCGTCCCGGCGGCGGTGGCGCGGGTGCTCCCGGCACCGGCTTCGCGGGTCCCCGTCCCGGCGGCGGCTTCGCTGGCCGCGGGCGCGGCGGCCGTGGCGCGGGCACCGCTGGCGCATTCGGTCGTGGCGGCTCCAAGAGCAAGGCACGCAAGTCGAAGCGGGCGAAGCGGGCAGAATTCGAGATGCGCGAGGCGCCGTCGCTGGGCGGCGTGAGCGTACCCCGCGGCGACGGATCGACTCAGATCCGCCTGCGCCGTGGCGCATCGCTCTCGGACTTTGCCGACAAGATCAACACGAGCGCCTCGAACCTCGTGACCGTGCTGTTCCACCTCGGTGAGATGGCAACGGCAACGGAGTCGCTCGACGAGGCGACGTTCCAGATCCTCGGTGAGGAGCTGGGCTACAAGATCCAGGTCGTCTCGCCCGAGGACGAGGACCGCGAACTGCTCGAGGGCTTCGACATCGACATCGAGTCGGAGCTTGAGGAAGAGGGCGACGACGTCCTGCAGCCCCGCCCGCCCGTGGTCACGGTCATGGGTCACGTCGACCACGGTAAGACCCGACTGCTTGACGCGATCCGTAAGGCGAACGTGGGCAGCGGTGAGGCCGGCGGCATCACCCAGCACATTGGTGCCTACCAGGTCCACACCGAGCACGACGGCATCGACCGCGCGCTCACCTTCATCGATACCCCGGGTCACGAGGCGTTCACCGCCATGCGTGCTCGTGGTGCTCAGGTCACCGATATCGCGATCCTCGTGGTCGCGGCAGACGACGGCATCATGCCGCAGACCATTGAGGCGTTGAACCACGCACAGTCGGCGAACGTGCCGATCGTGGTCGCGGTCAACAAGATCGATAAGGAAGACGCGAACCCGGAGAAGGTGCGCCAGCAGCTCACCGAGTTCGGCCTGGTGTCCGAGGAGTGGGGCGGCGACGTCATGTTCGTCGACGTCTCGGCGAAGAACAACATCGGTATCACCGAGCTGCTCGACGCGGTTCTGCTGACGGCTGACGCAGGGCTCGACCTGCGCGCCAACCCGGACAAGGACGCGCGCGGCGTCGCCATTGAGGCGAAGCTCGATAAGGGTCGTGGCTCGGTTGCGACCGTGCTTATCCAGTCGGGTACGCTCCGCGTGGGTGACGCGATCGTTGCGGGCACGGCCTACGGGCGTGTCCGTGCGATGCACGACGAGAACGGCGATCCCGTGCTCGAGGCGCTGCCCTCGCGCCCCGTGTCGGTGCAGGGTCTGTCCAGCGTCCCGCGCGCCGGTGACAACTTCATCGTGACCCCCGAGGACCGCACGGCTCGTCAGATCGCTGAGAAGCGTGAAGCCGCCGAGCGCAACGCGATGCTGGCGAAGGCCCGCAAGCGGATCAGCCTCGAAGAGTTCACGAAGGCGCTTGAGGATGGCAAGGTTGAGTCGCTCAACCTCATCATCAAGGGTGATGTGTCGGGTGCCGTCGAGGCACTCGAGGAATCGCTCATGAAGATCGAGGTCGACGATTCGGTCCAGCTCCGGATCCTGCACCGCGGTGTGGGTGCGATCACCGAGTCGGATGTGGATCTCGCCACGATCGACAACGCGATCGTCATCGGCTTCAACGTGCGTCCCGACGTCAAGGCTCGCGAGCGCGCCGCGCGCGAGGGCATCGACATCCGCTTCTACAACGTCATCTACAACGCACTCGATGACATTGAGGGTGCGCTCAAGGGCATGCTCAAGCCCGAGTACGAGGAGAAGCAGTCCGGTGTTGCGGAGGTCCGCGAGGTCTTCCGTTCGTCGAAGTTCGGCAACATCGCGGGTGTCATCGTTCGCTCCGGCACGATCACGCGCAACGCGAAGGCCCGCGTCATCCGCGAGGGTGTCGTCGTGGCCGATGGCCTGGCGATCGAGTCGCTGCGCCGCTTCAAGGACGACGTCACCGAGGTGAAGACGGACTTCGAGGCAGGCATTGGCCTCGGCAAGCACAACGACATCCAGATCGGCGACGAGATCGAGACGACCGAGATGGTGGAGAAGCCGCGCGACTAATGCGAGGCGACAACGGCCCGGGCAGCGCACGCTGCCCGGGCCGTTTCCGTTGGGTGAGCCGCCTGCGGCGCCCGCCGGGCGGAGCTCACAGCTGCTGCACGCGCACCGTGTTGCCCGCCGGGTCCCGGAAGGCGAAGTCGCGGGTGCCCCAGTCCTGGTCCATGGGCTCCTGCAGGATCTCGGTGCCCGCGGCCTCGACTCGTGCGAACAGCGATTCGAGCTCGTCAGTGGCGAACACGATCGAGGCGTAGGAACCCTTCGCGATGAGCTCGGCGATGACGCGCCGTTCGTCGTCGGTGAGGCCCGGATCGACCGCGGGCGGACTGAGCACGATCGAGGTGTCCGGCTGGTTCGTCGGGCCGACCGTGAGCCAGCGCATGTCGCCGTAGCCGACGTCGTTGCGCAGCTCGAAGCCGAGGACGTCGCGGTAGAAGGTGAGTGACGCCTCGGCGTCGGTGTGCGGCAGGAAGGTCACGTGAATGTTGATGTTCATGCCGGCCACGCTACTCCGGCTCTGCTCCGGGAACTTCTCGATTCCTGACCGGTTTGGTGGCGCGCAGCGTCACGATCCCGGGGAGCCCCGTGAGCGGCCCGCCGCCCTCGCGGCGATACCGCCCGGGTGGCATCCCGACGAGTTCCGTGAACCGCGTGGTGAACGTGCCGAGCGAACCGTAGCCCACGGCGAAACACACCTCGGTGACGGAGAGATCGCCGCGCCGGAGGAGCGTCATCGCGCGTTCGATCCGGCGCGTCATGAGGTAGCTGTAGGGCGATTCGCCGTAGGCGGCGCTGAACTCCCGGCTGAGGTGTCCCGCGGACATGCCCACGCCGCGTCCGAGCTCGGCGACGTCGAGCGGCTCGGCGTAGTCCCGGTCGATCCGGTCGCGCACGCGTCGCAGCAGACGGAGCGTCCGGAGGCGCGGCTCGTCCGCCGCGGTGTTCATCGCCCTGCGGGGCCCGGGTGCGCGGCCGAGGGATGCGGTGCCGCGTGCGGGAGGTCAAAGCGACGACCCTCCGGCCGCGAGGGCAGCAGGAGCAGCACGAGCACGGCGAGATCGCCGAGGGGCACGAGCGCGAGAAACCAGAGCGGTCCGGGCAGGTTCGCGTCATGGAGCCGACGCCAGGTGATGGCGAGGGTGGGGAGCACGAAGCCCAGCAGTGCGAGGGCCCCGAGGATGAAGAGCGCGGCGGCCAGGGGCTCCGCCAGGGAATCAGGCAGGCTCAGCACGATCCCGGCGGCGACGCCCCACGCGCCGACGAGGAGGACGCAGAACAGCCGGGAGAACCAGTATTCGCTGAGCGAGGCGCGTCCGCTGAATCGCGCGTAGCCCTGGAAGAACCGGCCGATCGCTTGCCCGAATGTCGCGCCGTAGCGGGGGCGGTGCAGCTCGCGCGGATCCTGTGCGCCGTCGAAGGGCTCCCCGGGTCCCGGAAGGAGTCGCGTGTATCCGGAAGAAGCTGGCGTTGCGTACTGCGGTGCCGCGTACTGCGGTGCGGCGTACTGCGGTGCGGCGTACTGCGGTGCCGCGTATTGCGGTGTCGCGTACTGCGGTGCGGCGTACCGCGGTTCGGGCGGCGTGCCCGCGGCGGGATCGCGGGGCGGCACTGGATCCGAAGGATGATCGTTCACGAGACCACTTTCGTCAGCGGGACGGGGTGACCTCCACGTTACCGGCGATCCCGTGGGCGCGGGCCACGCGAGCCGGTCCCGGCTAGGATAGAGGTATGAGTAATCCACGTGCGGGGAAGGTCGCCGAGCGGATCCAGCAGATCATCGCACGGCGTTTGGAGAAGGGGCTGCGGGATCCGCGGCTCGGGTTCGTCACCATCACGGATGTGCGGGTCACGGGTGATCTGCAGCAGGCGAGCGTGTTCTACACGGTCCTGGGCGACGAGCAGGAGCAGCGGGATACTGCCGCGGCGTTGAAGGCGGCGACCGGAATGTTGCGCACCGAGGTGGGCAAGCAGCTCGGCACGCGACTGACGCCGACCCTGGAGTTCATCCACGATGAGCTGCCCGAGAGCGCGAACCATCTGAGCGAGCTGCTCGCGGAAGCCAAGCGGCGCGACGATGAGTCCGCAGCGCTGGCGGCGAACGCCACGTTCGCCGGGGACGCGGATCCCTACACGAAGCCGCGCGACGAGGACGACGAGCGGTAGTTCCGCTGCCTATGGCAGGCGCAGCGCGTCTCCCGCGGCCACGATCAGGCCGTCGCTGAGCAACGAGCTGACGGCACGTTCTGCCTGCGCGGGATCCCGGGGGCTCGGGTCGGGCGCGGCTGCGGCCAGTGCGGCCGCGCGCGTCACCGGGCCGTGTGCGGCGCGCAGGGCGGCCATGACGCGGCCGCGCGCCTGACGGTCGCTGCCCTCGAAACGAGCCTGCTTGGGTCGCTTGGCCGGCGCGTTGTCGGGATAGCCGCTGCCGCGCCACTCGCACCACTCGGCGATCGGGCAGACGTCGCAGCGCGGGGCGCGCGCGGTGCAGACGATCGCTCCGAGCTCCATGGCCGCGGCGTTAAAGACCGCGGCTGCGGCGGGATCGTCCGGGAGCAGCTTCGCCATGTCATCGAGATCGCGGGCGGCGGGCATCCCCGCCGCGGCGCGTCCGTGGACGGCGCGCGCGATGACGCGGCGCGTGTTGGTGTCGACCACCGGGTGGCGCTCCCCGAACGCGAATGCGGCAACGGCGCGCGCCGTGTACGGTCCGACGCCGGTGAGGGCGAGGAGGTCGTCAACGGCCGAGGGGACGCGGTTCCCGTGCCGCTCGGCGATCTCCACGGCGGCCTGGTGGAGCCACAGCGCCCGGCGCGGGTATCCCAGCCGGTCCCAGGCGCGCACCGCTTCCCCTGGGGGATCCGCCGCGAGCGCAGCGGGGGTGGGCCAGCGTTCGATCCACGCGGTCCAACGCGGCAGTACCCGCTCGACCTGGGTTTGCTGCAGCATGAACTCCGACACGAGCACGGCCCAGGCGGGCGTTGCCGGATCGCGCCACGGCAGGTCGCGGGCCGCGGTGCCGAACCAGGAGTTCACTGCGTCTACGATCCCGATCTTGTCCATCGTCTCCCAGTCTACGACGGGGCGGTAGGCTGGTCTGGTGTCCAATCCTTCGGTCTCACTGCCTCCGCACGGCGGAATCCTGCTGCTTGATAAATCGGAGGGGTGGACGAGCCACGATGCCGTGGCGAAGTCGCGCCGCGCGCTGGGCACGCGAAAGGTGGGGCACGCGGGGACGCTCGATCCCATGGCGACGGGGCTGCTCGTGCTGGGGACGGGTCCGGCGACGCGCCTGCTCACGCACCTGGTGGGCCTCGACAAGACCTACACGACCACGATCCGCTTGGGCGTGGCGACCGTGACGGACGACCGCGAGGGCGAGCGAATCTCGGCGGCCGATCCGGCAGCGGTCGCGGCGGTGCTCGCGGATCCTGCCAGGATCGCGGCGGAGGTTCGTGCGCTGACCGGGGATATCGAGCAAGCGCCGAGCGCGGTCAGCGCGATCAAGGTGGACGGGCAGCGCGCGTACGATCGGGTGCGCGCCGGGGAAATCGTCGAGTTGCAGCGCCGACCGGTGACCATTCACGCGTTTGAAGCTTCCGCGGCGGTCGCGGCGGTCGCGGCTGACGGGACCGCGGTGATCGACGTGGATGCCACCGTACGCTGCTCGACCGGCACCTATATTCGCGCGCTGGCACGGGACCTGGGGGCGGCCCTCGGGCTCGGGGGGCACCTGACCGCGCTGCGGCGCACCGCGGTGGGTCCGTTCGATGTCGCGGACGCGGGCACGATCGAGCAGTTGGTGTCGGGGGATCGGGCGGAACTGCTGTCCCCGGCGAGCGTCGCAACGCGCCTGTTCCCCGAACTGCGGCTTGACACGGCGCAGGCACGGGATCTCGGGCATGGCAAGCGGGTGTCGGTGGGCGAGGTGCCGGATGCGAAGCTCGCCGCGGCGACCGGGCCGGATGGCGCGCTGCTCGGGCTGGTGTCGGTGGCGCGCGGGCGGACGCGGGTCGTCACGAACTTCCCGACGCCGGACACGGCTGCTGCGGCGGAGGGGGACGCATGATTCTCGGGTACGCGATCGCAGTGATCGCCGCGGGCGTGCTCGGCGGCGTGCTGTGCCTCGTGGAGGCGCTTCGGAAGCGCGGGCCGAACGATTTTACGATGGGGGCCACGCTGATTGTGGCGCTCATGTTGCTGGCGCAAGTTGTCATTTCGATCGTGGCCCCGTTCGCGGGAAACCACGCCACGGGGGATCTGCTGGAGTTCTGGATGTACCTCATCGTGGCGTTTGCGCTCCCGATCGGAGCGGGTTTCTGGGCGCTGGTCGATCGTACGAGGTGGGCCAACTTGGTGCTCGCGGTTGCGCACCTCGCGGTCGCGGTCATGGTCTACCGGATGCTGGTGATCTGGGGCTGAATCCGGGGTCGTCGCAGCGGCACCGCGCCTCGGCGGTACATTCCGCGAGTGGCACATGACGGGCGGAAGCGTGTCTATAGCCTCAAGTTGGCCTTGAGGGTTTAGAATCTTCGGCTTGACTTGGGCGAATCACAACGGTGTAATTAATGCATTGTGTTGCCGCCGACGGCGCGACACGCGGAAGCAGTACGGAAAGGAGCGTCAGTTGAGCGAATCACCGCACACTCCGGTTCCCAGTAACTGGTTCGTCGACCCGGTGTTCCTGGGGGTCCCTGGCACCCGCGATGATGACGAGGCATTGGCCTGGCAGGGTGACGCGCTGTGCGCGCAGACGGATCCCGAAGCCTTCTTCCCGGAAAAGGGCGGCTCGACGCGGGAGGCGAAGCGCATTTGCGAAAGCTGCGAGGTCCGGTCCGAGTGCCTGGATTACGCGCTGGAGAATGACGAGCGCTTCGGTATCTGGGGCGGCCTGTCGGAACGAGAGCGCCGCCGGCTGCGGCGCGAGGCGATGTAATCGCCGGATCCCAGACCACGCGGCCAGGCTCCAGGCTCTGGACCTCGGGCGCGCCTAGACTGGGCGCGATATGCGCACGAGAGTAACTGTCATCCTGGTCGCCCAACAGGGCGGGGAGTGGCTAGACCAGACCATTGCCGGCATCGCGGCGCAATCCGTCGCGCCCTCGGCGATGGTCGCCGTCAATAACGGCGGCCCAGAGAGCGTCGGGCAGCAGCTCCTGACCAGCGGTGCGGAGCGGGTGATCGGCGTCGGCTCCCGCGTCTCATTCGGTCAGGCCGTGGCGCAGGGCGTGCAGGCCGCGGGCACCCCGAATGACGACCCGGACACCACGGAGTGGCTCTGGCTGTTGAGCGAGGACGCCTGCCCTGAGCCGCAGGCGCTCGAACGCATTCTGAGCGCGGTGCAGCGCGCCCCTTCGGTGGCGGTCGCGGGTCCGAAGCTTGTGGACTGGGACCGTCCCGAGTACATCATCGAACTGGGGCAGAGCCTCACGCGGACCGGTGCGCGGTGGACCCTGCGTCGTCAGGAACTCGACCAGCAGCAGTACGACCATATGCAGGACGTGTTGGGCGTGGGGCCGGTCGGGATGCTGGTGCGCCGTGACGTGTGGGAGCAGCTGGGCGGCTTCGATCCGGCGCTTCCCGTCTACGATGACGGACTCGACTTCTGCGTGCGCGCGCGTCTCGCGGGACACCGCGTCGAGGTCGCCCCGGCGTCACGCGTTCGCTTCGCCCAGAGCGGGGTGGCTGGCCCGCGCATTGATCGCCAGCGTTCCGTACTGCGGCAGGCGCACCGCCAAGCCCGGACGGCCCATCTCCATCGCCGGATCGCCTACGCTCCGGCCCCGCTCGCGTTCCTGGCGTGGCTCGGGCTTCCGCTGCTTGCGCTGTTCCGGGTCGCCTGGGCCCTGATCCGGGAACAACCGGGAAATATGCTCGGCGAGTTCGTGTCGGCCATGAGCGTGTTCTTCCGGCCCCACGCGATCCTCGCGTCGCGCCGCCGAATCAAGGCGCATAATACGGCGGGCTGGGCCGCGCTCCGACAGCTCAGGATCGATCCGAAGAGCGTGCGCACCGCGCGCATGATCGACCGCGAGGCGATCCTGGCCTCGACCGGGCGCCAGCGCCACGAACTGCACTTCATCTCCTCCGGCGGCCTCGCCGTGCTGGTGGCCGCCGTCGTCGCAGCGATCGCCCTGAGCTGGTGGGCGCTGCCACGCACGAACCTGGCCGGCGGAAGCCTGGCACCGCTGAGCGACATCGGTCAGCTGTGGTGGAACACCCGCGCACTCGACGGGGTCCCCGCTGATCCCTTCACCTGGGTCCTTGCGCTGCTCGGCTCCCTGACGTTCTGGAACCCCTCACACGCGGTCGTGCTGCTGTTGGTCGCGGCGATCCCGCTGACGGCGCTGGGCGCATGGATCTGGGCGGCCCAGCTCACCGAGTCGAAGGCGGGCCGCGCGCTCGCTGCACTCGGATTCGCGCTCAGCCCCGTCCTGCTCGGGTCGATGGCGAGCGGGATGCTGCCGACCCTCGTGCTCACCGTGGTGCTGCCGTGGCTGCTGCTTGCGGCGACCCGGTCACGCGAATCCTGGAGCTGGGCGGGTACGGCGTCGCTGCTCGCCGGGGTGGCGCTGGCCGCGGCCCCCGTGCTCTTGCCCGCAGCGGCCGTGCTGTTCGTGGTGGGCCTGTGCACGACGCTGCGAGGTGCCGCTCGGGTCCTGACCACCGCGCTCGTCCCGGTGGTGCTCTTCGCGCCGAAGATCGTGACGAGCGTGCTCGCGGGACGCCCCCTCGACATTCTGCTGGATCCGGGGATCGTGACGCCGTTCACGGCGGCAACGCCGTGGCACCTGCTGCTGGGCTTCCCGGAGTTTGGCCTCGACGGCTGGGGCACGATCCTTGACGGTGCGGGCGTGACGGGTGTTCCCGCAACGCTGGTGGTCGGCGTCCTGATGCTCCCGATCGCGCTGCTCGCGATTCTCGGCATGTTCACGGGTCGCGTCGCCGTCACGCTGTTCAGCGCGCTGCTCGGCGGCCTCGGAATTCTCACGGCACTTGCTGCCTCGCAGCTCCGGCTCGTGGTGGTCGGCGACGAGAGCGTCGCGCTCTGGACCGGATCCGGCCTCGCGGTGTACTGGCTCGCGATCCTGAGCCTCGCCGCGGTCGGGGCGGGCACGCTCCGCCGGGCTGCGGGCTCGCTCGTGGCGGTTGCCCTGGTCGCCGCACTCCTCGCGGTCACTCCGGTCGGCGCTCAGCTGCTGCTCGCCAAGGTGCCGTTCGGTCCCGCGAGTTCGCAAATGCCCGCGCTGGTGCAGGCAGCGGGAGAACAGCAGCCCGGGATCAAGACGCTCACGATCACCGCCGAGGCCCCGCACGCCGTGCGTGCCCAGGTGATCACCGGATCCGGGCTCCGACTCGACCAAATCCGGAGCGCGGAACGCACCCCGGAGAGCACCGCCGCGGACCGCGCACTCGCGGAGCTCGTGGGCGGCCTGGCGAGCGTCGGCGGCCCGGATCTGAGCGGCGAGCTCCGCGACGCCGGGATCGGCTTCGTGCTGCTCCCGAGCACGGGGAGCGACACCGAGCGCGCCGAGTTGCAGCGGATGTTCGATCAGCACGATGCGCTCGCCAGCGCGGGCCTCACCGATCAGGGGCTGTTGTGGCGTGTGGTGGACCCGGAGACCGAGCAGGAGGCACCCGGGGACGCCACCCAGCGCGTGGGCGGGACGTCGCTGAGCGGCCAAACCATCTGGGCGATCCAGCTCGTCGTGTTGCTCGGCGTGCTGCTGCTCGCTCTCCCGACCGGCGAGGTGACCTACCGGCCTGAACGCCGGATCCGCCCCTCACGTCGGAAGCAGCGCGCGGCCGCTCGGGCGGCACGCAAGGCGGCGGGGAGCCCGGCCCCCGTGGTCGTCGCGCCGGCCCCGGTCCCCGAACCCGAGGACGTGGCGGCGCAGCCAGCGCAAGCGCAGGAACCCGCCGTAGATCCGGCGGCCGAAGTCGAGCCAGCGTCCGAGGTGGAGGCGGCACCCGTGGTGGAGCCGGCACCCGCAGCGGCGCCCGCGCCAGAGGCGGAGTCCGCGCCTGAAGTGGCTCCGGCGTCCGAGGCGGTGCCCGAGCCCGAGGTGGATCCGGCGCTCGAGGCGGTGCCCGTGCCCGAGCCCGAGCTTGCGCCCGTGTCCGAGGCGGAGCCGGCGTCCGAGCCGGTGCACGAGGTGGCGCCGACACCCGAGGTCGACCCGGTGCCCGACGCGGAGCCAGCGCCGACAGCCGTGACCGGCATTGACCCCGAACCCAGCGCGGATCTCGAGCCGAACCCGGACACGGATCCGGGCCCGAGTCACGACACCGATGCCGACCCGAGCCCGGACACTGACCCGGGCACCGATCCCACAGGGGGAGCGAAGCGATGAGTGATCGATCTCGGATCCTGCGCGGGAGCGCGCGGGCGGTCACCGGCCTCCTCGTGGTCGGCGTCGCCGCAACGGCCTCGGTGCTGATTGGCAATATGACGCTGCCCGGCGTCACGAGCGCCCCGGAGCCCGTGGTCGTGGATACCACCCACAACGCGAACCGCACCCTCGTGTGCGCAGGTGCGTTCGGTGTGCTCGGCGCGGATCCGGACCGGCCCGGAGTGACCATCCCCATCGGGGCGCCGGAGGTCGTGGTCTCGGGCACGGCGAGCAATGCGGTGAGCGTCACGCGGCCCGAGGGCGGCGAAGGCTTGACGGCGGCGCTGACCGCCCCGATGTCCGAGCCGCTTGCGGCCGCGCAGCTCCAGTCCGTGCAGACGGAAACCCTCCGCGGTGTGGTGGGCAGTGCCTGCGCGGAACCGGTGAATGAACAGTGGGTCCTCGGCGGCGCGAGCTCGCTGGGCGTCTCGACCACCCTGAGCCTCGCGAACCCGGGCACAGTGCCCGCGACCGTGGTCGTGTCGGTGTTCGACGAGAACGGGCCGGTCGACGATCTCCAGATGGCCAGCGTGCTCGTCCCTGCGGGGTCCGAGCAAACGGTTTCGGTCAACGGTTATGCGCCAGACCGGGAACGCCTCGCGGTGCGAGTCGTGAGCACCGGCGCGCCGGTCACGGCGAGCCTGGGCGTGGGGCAGAGCCTGGGGATCGAGCCGTTCGCGATTTCTTCCGTGTCCCGGCAGGCCGCACCCGAGACGCAGCTGGTGATCCCGGCGATCGCGAACGAGAGCGACCACGAGCACGGCCCCTCCGATTCCGGTGAGGGGGACGAATTCCCCGTTCTGCTGCGCGCGCTCGCATCCGGAGACACGGGTGGCCAGCTGCGCGCCCGAGCGATCGACGCGTCCGGAACGGCCACCGAGCTCGGCGTCATCGACCTCGTCCCCGGTGCGGTGGGCGAACTCAGCATCCCCGTCTGGCCGAAGGGCGCGCACGCCCTGGTGGTGGACTCGGACGTGCCGGTCATCGCTAGCGCCCTCGGCTCGGTGACCAAGCGTCAGCACCACGACAACGAGTGGTTCGTGCCGGCCCCAGCGATCGCCGCGGACACTCCGACCGCGGCCCCGGTGGTCTCCGGTGGGCAACTGGTGATCGCAAACGTGGGCGCGGAACCCGCCAAGGTGGAGGTCGCCGCCGCGAGCGGGAAGGGGAAGCCGCGAACGCTGACCGTCGCATCGGGTGCCGCGGCAACCGTTTCCGCGCCGAGCGACGCCGTGGTGACGAGCTCCGAGCCGGTGCACGCGGGCGTCCGGTTCCTCCAGGGCGGGGACCTCGCCGGGTACCCCGTGGTGGCGCCGGATCCGCGCGACGGCGAGCTCACCGTCTTCACGCGGTAGCGCCGCGCTCGCGTGACGGGAGTCGCGGCCCCGTAGACTGGGAGCATGTCTGGTCGCGTGCGTCACTCCCGTCGTCACGGGCGGCGACCGATCCGATCATCGATTGTCGGGCCCGGCCTGCCGGATCCGGCGAGCCGTATCGCGCGCTTCGAGGTGCAGGCTCGGGGAGTCGTGTCGCTCCTGCAGGCGCACTTTCCCGAGGAACTCGACGGGGTACGCATCGGCTTCCAGACCGCCCCGACGGGTGACGGCGGTGGGGGGAACCCCCTGCTCTACACCGTCGATCGCGCGGCGCGGACCATCATGCTGTTCCGGATGCCCATTCAGCGTGCCCGCGGCTTGCACGTCGACGACGACGAGCATCGGCGCTACTTTGTCGAGCACTGCGTCTATCTTGCGGTGTGCGAGTACCTGGGGCGCGAGCCCTGGGAACTGCTTCCCGGCCGCTTCGACCACTACTAGCTCGCCTCGGCGGAGCAGCGTGGTGCCGTCGGCGACGTGTCGCGGTTCCCGCTCCGCTCGGACGCTCCGGAATCACGGGTCTCGGGAGCGGAGCCCGGTCTGAGCACTTCGGGCGTCGATCATTCCGCAGGAGATCCACGGAATCCGAGGAGATTTTCCCCCGAAAACGGACCCTGGGCGCAGGATCTCCGAGGTTTCGGTGGGCGCGGCTGGATCCGGCGCTGGTAGGTGCGGCTGGTGGGCGCGGCTGGATCCGGCGCTGGTGGGCGCGGCTGGTAGGCGCGGCTGGTTCCGGGGCGGCTGGGGTGGCCCCGAAGTCTTGGTCGGCGCGGCTGGGCCTGCGGCGCGCGTGACCGGCACGTGCGCGCCGCGGAGACACGCGCGCGGGTGCGGCCCCACCCTCGGGGCCGCACCCGCGCGTCGCGTGTGGTGTGCCGCGACTACGCGGCAACCCGCTTCTGGCGCTGAATCACGTCGTCGCTGTTGAGGAGACGGAACGCGAGCGCGCCGAGCACGCCGCCGACGAGCGGAGCGAGGAAGTAGAGCCACATGTTGGCCCAGTCGAACTGGCCCGAGAACCCGAGGCCGAGCGCGACCGCGGGGTTGAAGCCGCCGCCGGAGACGGGGCCGGCGGCCGCGGCACCCACGACGATGGTCGAGCCGATGGCCAGGCCGTAGAAGGAGTTGTCAGGGTGATCCTTCGACGTGGCGACGTTCAGGATCACGTAGACGAGCACAAACGTGACGATGGCCTCGACGAGGAACGCGGGGCCCACCTCGATCTGCATGGGGCCCGCCTCGGGTGCTGGCCAGATCGTCGACGCCAGCAGGGCGCCGAGCACGCCGCCCACGAACTGAGCGATGACGTAGGCGATGAATTCCCCGCCCGAGATCACGCCGCGCATCAGCGCTGCGAGCGAGACGACGGGGTTGAGGTGGCCACCCGAGATATGGCCGGTGGCGAAGATCAGTGACATCAGCGCGAAGCCGATGACGATGGGCGTGAGGCCGCCAGCGTTGTTCACCGCCGCAACGATGACAAACACAAACAAGAAGGTGGCGAGTGCTTCCGCCGCCGCACTGCGGGCGGTTCCAGTCATAACAGCTCTCTTTCTGAGAATCCCGGGCATTTCCACAGGTAATTTTATTATGACAAAACACTGCACGACACGGTGGAACCCCACAATCTTCAGGTGGCACCGCCATAATGGGAGCATGAGTGCGCGCATCTTGGTGGTTGATGATGACAGGGCGCTTGCCGAGATGCTGGGCATGGTGCTGCAGGGCGAGGGCTTCGAGACCGAGTTCTCCTTCGACGGCACGGACGCCGTAGAGCGATTTCGTGAGATGCGGCCAGACCTGGTACTGCTTGATGTGATGCTCCCGGGCCTCGACGGCATCGAGGTTGCCGAGAAGATCCGGTCTGAATCTGGCACCCCGATCATCATGCTGACGGCTCGGACGGACACACGCGACGTGGTCCGCGGACTCGAGGCCGGTGCCGACGATTACGTGGTGAAGCCGTTCAACCCGGTGGAGCTGATCGCGCGGATCCGGGCCCGGCTGCGTGAGCCGCAACAGGAGGCCACGGAGACCCTGCGCATCGGCGACCTGACGATCGATGTCGCGGCGCACGAGGTCCGCCGCGGCGCGCAGGCGATCCCGCTGACGCCGCTGGAGTTCGACCTGCTCACCATCCTCGCGCGGAAACCCCAGCAGGTGTTCACCCGTGAGGTGCTGCTCGAACGGGTGTGGGGCTACCAGTACAAGGCCGATACGCGGCTCGTCAACGTGCACGTGCAGCGGCTGCGCGCCAAGATCGAGCAGGATCCGGACCATCCGACCATCGTGACGACGGTCCGTGGCGTGGGGTACCGCGCCGGTGCGCCTGTCGAGTAACGCGGGCACCGTGCGCACCCGCCGCTCGCGCCTCGCGATCGCCCTGCGCCGGCTGCAGCTCCGTTGGACGCGCTGGTCGCAGCCCGTCTTCGGGCCGTTTCGTGCGCGGTGGCGCCGCTCCCTGATGGTGCGGACCATGACGATCACGGGGCTCGTCACCGGCTTCATGGTGCTCATCGCGGGGGTCTTCATCCTCACGAGCATCGGGAACGATCTGTACAGTTCGCGCAAAGAGCAGGCGCTGCAGGACTCGGCGCGCGCCACCCTCGCGGCCCAACGGCACATTGACGCCTCGGATGCCTCGGATCGCGGCGGTCTCTCGCTCCTCTCGACCACGGTGCGACGCATGGTGCAAGACACCTCATCGAGTCAGCTCATGTACCTGCGCCGCCAGCCGGGACAGGCGGCGTTTCCGGAGGCTCCGCCCCCCACCACCACGGCGAACATGCTGATCGACACGGTCACGCCGGAACTCTCGGAGGCGCTCGTGTCCGAGCGTGAACCGCAGCACTGGCAGGCGGTCACGTTCCTCGGGGAGGACGGTTCGAGTTCGCCCGGCATCATCGTGGGGTCCACGCTGGAGTTTCCGGCCGGCGCGGGAACCTACGACCTGTTCATCGGCTACAACCTCGCGGACACCCAGTCGACCCTGAGCTTCGTGCAGCGCACGCTCCTGATTACCGCCGCGGCGATGATGGCGTTCATCGGGATCCTGGTGTGGATCATGTCCCGGATCGTGTTCCGCCCGCTCCGGGCCGCGGCCGCGGCGAGCCGGCGGCTCGCGGCGGGCGAGAGCGATGCGCGGATGCCGCAGCAGAACGACGAGGACTTCGACGTGCTGTCGGAGGGCTTCAACGACATGGCCGACACGCTCCAGGCGCGCATTCAAGAGCTCGACACGCTCTCCGAGATGCAGCAGCGCTTCGTCTCGGACGTGTCGCACGAGCTACGGACACCGCTCACCACGATCCGGCTCGCGAGCGAGGTCCTGCAGAGCACCGCGGGTGGATTGCCCGCGGGCCAGCAGCGCGCGGTGGAAGTGTTGGGAACGCAGGTCGAGCGGTTCGAGGTCTTGCTGGGCGACCTGCTCGAGATCTCCCGCTACGACGCGGGTCGAGTGACGCTGGAAACGGAGTCGGTGAACCTGGTTGCGCTCGCCACCGAGGTCGTCGACAGCCTTCGGACCCTCTCACCCGGGCCCATCGAGGTGCACGCGCTGGGCGGGTATGCCCCGATCGAAGTGGACCCGCGACGCGTGCGGCGAATCATCTCGAATCTGGTCGGGAACGCGATCGAGCACGGTGAGGATCAGGCGATCGACATCACGATCGACTCGAACGCGTCCGCGATTGCGTTGTCGGTTCGAGACTGGGGCGTGGGGATGACGGCGGCCGAACTCGAGCAGGTCTTCGACCGGTTCTGGCGCGCCGATCCATCCCGCAAACGCACGCTCGGGGGCACGGGGCTCGGCCTCGCCATCGCCCAGGAAGATGCGGCCGTGCACGGAGGCATTCTCGAGGCGTGGTCGCGCCCGGGTGTGGGCACCAACTTCCGGCTGACGCTCCCGCGCGACGAACACATCACCAGTTTCGTGTCGCCGTTGCCCCTGGTGCCGGAGGGCGTTGAAGTGGAAGCGGGCGACCCGCGGCCGTCCGGTGGCTGGCTGCGCCGGCCCGGGCGACGGATTCGGAAGGACAAGCGGCGATGACGACTCCTGCACAGTCCCGACGCCCCCGAGCACGCGCGATTGCGGCGCTTCTCGCGGGCGGCATGCTCCTGGCGGGGTGCACCGCGATCCCGAACTCGGGTCCGGTGCAGGGGGGCCTGAAAGACCTGCAGCAGGTGGATCAGGTGTACCAGTACAAGCCCTCCGGGCCGATTACCGGGGCGAGCCAGGAAGACCTCGTGCGCGGGTTTGTTCTCGCCGCGACCTCGTCGGTCGACGACTACGCCACCGCGCGCGAGTTCCTGACCGCGGAGTACTCGAGCCAGTGGGATCCGTACTACGGCGTGCTCATCGACGAGGGCACCCGGCCGTACCGACAGGATGGGAACACCGCGGGCGTACTCTCGCTGTCGACCACCGCCAAGCTGGACTCCGCGGGGGACATGCTGCCCGTCGCCCCCGGGCCCAGCATGGAGATGCGGTTCGAGTTCGAGCGCGTTGCGGGGGAGTGGCGGATCTCATCGGCCCCCAGCGGGATCATCCTCGACGCAAACACGTTCTCCACGATTTGGTCGTCTCACCAGTTGTACTTCGTGGGGGCAGGGAACCTGTTGGTGCCCGAGACCCGCTGGTTCCTCACGCGAACCGCGTTGGTGACCGAGATCGTCGGCGCGCTTCTTGAAGGGCCCGGGGAGCGCATGCGCGAGGTCGTCCGCAGCGGCTTCCCCGCGGGCACGTCTCTCGCATCGAATTCGGTGCCGGTCGTGGACGGGAAAGCGCGTATCGACCTCACCAACACGGTCCTCGAAGCCGGCCCCGAAGCGATGGGGCAGATCCGTCAGCAGTTGAAGACGAGTTTGCAGACCGTACCTGGAGTGACCGGCTTCGAGCTGCTGGTGGAGGGAACACCGTTGCGGCCGACCCCGGAGGAGGACGCCACGGCACCCCGCCCGGTCACCCTGACCCAGGCCCCCGCCGTCATGATCGGCGACGAGTTCGGCACGGTGGTCTCGGGCGAGTTCTCCGCCTGGCAGGGCCTGGGCGCGAGCCTGCACGACTTCGATCCGCAATCGATCACGCTGTCTGCCGACGAGCAGACGGCCGCCGTGCTGAACGAATCCGGCGTGACCCGAGTGGACGCCAACGGTGCCATTCTCGTCGACGGACGCGAAGATCTGTTGGATCCAAGCCTTGATCCGCTCGGCTATGTGTGGACCGTGTCGCGCTCGGACTCCGCCGCGCTGCTGGCGACCGCCCCGGATGGAACGGCAACGGAGGTGCCGACGCCCTGGCTTGCCGGGCGCTCGCCCGCCGCGGTGCGGCTGTCGCCGGACGGCAGCAGGGTCGCCGCGCTGGTCGCGGATGGGGAGGAATCCCACGTGCTCGTCTCGGGCGTTATCCGAGACGAGAGCGGCCTGCCGCTGCGCACCGTGGAGGGCGCGGACACGAAGCTCTGGGCGGCGGGAACCCCGCGTGACCTGGACTGGGTGGGACAGCTCAGCTTTGCGGCGCTGACGGGCGTCGGATCCGCGGGCAAGGTCACGGTGGGCGGTGTCGGTCTGTTCGGGATCGAACGGACGTCGGTCCCCGGGGGCATCCACGTGAGCGGCGGCGGCGGACGTTCCGCCTTGCGGGTGTTGGGATCTGATGGGGACCTCTTCTCGCCGCAGGGCGCGGGGTGGCAACGCAGCGAGGACGAGATCGAGGTACTCGCGAAGCGCGGGTAGCGTCGCTCACAACCCGTGCGGCATCGGGCAACGCCGCCAGGTTTTCCACACCTGGCGCACCCGGTGTGGGGCTGCCGCGCGAAGGGCGGACACTGGGGATATGCGAATCCTCCCGTGGCTGCGAGAACTCGGCCTCGACCTGCTCGCCGTGCTGTGGCCGACGGCATGCGTGAGCTGCGGCACCCCGGACCGTGACTGTTGCGCGCGGTGCCTGCAAGTGGTGCGCGAGACGGTCCTGCTCCGGAGCATGCTGGAGGAGATTTCGTGCTTCGCCCGCGCGAGATACGAGGGGCCGATCGCCGCGCTGCTGGTCGCGTTCAAACACGGAGGTCACGTGCGATTTGCGCGTGAACTGGGACGGCAGCTCGTGGGGCCGCTCGGTGCCGGGATTGCCGCCGCGGCCGGTCCGGCGCCGCCGCTTGTCGTGTGCGCGCCGTCTCGCCCGGCTCGGACGCGCGAACGCGGGTATCGCCACGTCGAAGTGCTGGTGCGGTCCGCGGTCACTGTGGCGCGGCTCGGACGGCCGTACCGGCCCGTCCGTGCGCTCCGCACACGTCGTGGGCGCCGGAGCCAGGTGGGACTCAGCCCGGCACAGCGTGCGGAGAATGCGGCGCGAGTCGCCGTGCGAGCGCGGGCTCGCGCCCGACTCCGGGGACGGGAGATCGTGCTCGTCGATGACGTCCTCACCACGGGGGCCACCCTGCGAGCAGCGCGGGCATGCCTCGAAACGGCGGGTGCCCGAGTCGTCGCGACCGCGGTCCTCTGCGTGGCGGAGCGCAGACCACCGGCGTCGGGAAAATGCTCAGATGAGGGGGTGGAAACCGGATCGCGGAGTGGAGTAGAGTTCGGGAAAGGCGTAGCGGTGCGCCGCACTGGCCCACCCGCCTGAGTCCCCTGGGAGGTCACCATGGACGTCAACATTCGCGGAAAGAACGTCGGGATCACCGATCGCTTCGAGCAGTATGTCGAGTCGCGGGCCGAGAAGGTCGCGGGGTTGCTGCCGAAGGCGCAGTCGCTTGAGATTCGGGTGTCCCGGCAAACCGACCGGAGCCCCCAAAACGGCGACCAGGTGGAGATCACCCTGGTGGGACCGGGACCCGTGATTCGTGCGGAGTCCCACGGGAGCGACAAGTACACCGCCTTCGACATCGCCTACGGGCGCGTGCTCGAGCGGATCCGGCGAATGAAGGACCGACTGCAGGATCGACGCGGGCGGGGCCGAGTGTCGCTGGGAGATGCGACCGCGAATGATTTTGGCATGGTCGATATCGAACCGGCACCGCTCGAGGTGCTGGAGGCGGTCGCGAACGGCAGCGAGCCCGCGGGCGGTGATGGTGCGGAAGAGCAGTACTCGCCCGTGGTGATCCGCAGCAAGGAGTTCCCCGCTGAGCAGCTCTCCGTTGAGGATGCCGTCGACCAGATGGAGCTCGTGGGTCACGACTTCTTCTTGTTCGTGGAGACCGAAAGCGGGAAGCCGAGCGTGGTCTACCGTCGGAAGGGATGGAACTACGGCGTCATCTCGCTCGCGGAGGTGTAGCCTTCCTGAGCGGCTCTGAACGCCACAGGATGGCATGCCCCCGACCCCGTGAAATCTGCGGGGCCGGGGGCAGTTCTCTGCGTGCACCGCGGGAAGGCACACGAGTGCGGCCGCGCCCGGGGTTACGGCTCCCGACGGGGGAAGCGCAATCGCCAGCCCCAGCGCAGCACGCCTGCCAGCGCTTCCCACACAATGCCGACGCTCATCTTCGAGCGCCCCTCGGTCCGCTCCACAAAGGTGATGGGAACCTCGGCGATCGGGCACCCGAGACGTTCGAGCGACCAGGCCGTTTCCACCTGAAACGCGTACCCCTGCGAATCGAGCTCACGCAGGTCGAGGTGCTGCAGCCACCGCGTATCCAGCACGCGGAACCCGCTCGTGAGGTCGTGCAGCGAGGAACGAAGCGCGAGCCGCGCCACGGAAGTGCCCGTGCGGGAGATCCAGCGCCGATACCAGGGCCAGTTCACGATCCGACCGCCCGGGATCCAGCGCGTGCCGATCACGAGCCCGGCTCCCGCCCGCGCCGCCGCGAGCAGCGCTGGCAACTCTGCGGCGAGGTGTGAGCCGTCGGAATCCATCTCGACGGCGTAGCGGTAGCCGCGATCCTGCGCCGCCTGAAAGCCCCAGGAGTACGCGGTGCCGAGCCCGAGCTTGCCGGTGCGGTGGTGCACGCTGACCCGGGGGTCTGCGGCGAGCTCGTCGGCGATCCGCCCGGTCCCATCGGGGCTGCCGTCGTCGATGATGAGCAGGTGCGCGTCAGGAACATGATGCAGGATTCCGGCGACCGTGGCGGGCAGCGTCGCGCGCTCGTTGTAGGTCGGGAGCAGCACGAGCACCTCGCCACGCGGGGCGTCCCGGGGCGGCGTCTCGGTGCGATCCATCGCTTCCATCCTGTCAGAGTGTGTGAGGTTCGCGACCCCGCGGACGGTGGGGAATGCACACGGGAGGCCGCCCCGCAGGGCGACCTCCCGTCAGCGAATGCACCTACGCGGCGTAGTTCGCGCGCAGGATCTGGCCGAGCTCCGCGTCCACATTCGACCAGTACTGGAAGAAGCGCTCGCGGATCTCATCCACCGTGATCGCCTTGGCCTGGCCGCCGAGGACCGCCTGGAAGCGCTCCTTGGCCGCGGCGTCGAACACATCCCGGTACAGGGTGCCGGGCTGACCGAAATCATCGTCGTCGGCGCGAAGCGTGTACGCGCTGCGCACCAGCTCGCCGTCCGACTCCCAGCTCGCTTCCACGCCCGCCTGCGGGTCGGCGGCGGGACCGCCGGCAGCGCCGTAGGAGTTCGGCGTGTACGTGCGGTGCTCGGGGCCGTTGAAACGGTACTGCATGTTGCCCTCGTGCATGTAGTTGCGCACCTCGGCCGCGTGCGGCTGGTTCACGGGCAGCTGGTTGAAGTTCGTGCCGATCCGGTAGCGGTGTGCGTCCGCGTAGGAGAACACGCGCGCCATCAGCATCTTGTCCGGCGAGATACCGGTGCCGGGGACCTGGTTGCCGGGCGAGAATGCCGCCTGCTCGATCTGCGCGAAGAAGTTCTCCGGGTTGCGGTTCAGCGTGAAGGTGCCGACCTTGATGCGGGGGTAGTCCGCCTTGGGCCAGGTCTTCGTGAGGTCGAACGGGTTGAAGCGGTAGGTCTTCGCCTCCTCGTACGGCATAATCTGCACGTAGACGTCCCACGACGGGTACTCTTCGCGCGCGATCGCGTCAAAGAGATCGCGGCGGTAGTAGTCCGCGTCGGATCCGGCCAGCTGCTCGGCAACCTCGGGGGAGAGGTGCTCGACGCCCTGCTGAGAGAGGAAGTGGTACTTCACCCAGAACCGCTCGCCCGCGGCATTGACCCACTGGTAGGTGTGCGAGCCGTACCCGTTCAGGTGACGCCAGCTCTTCGACAGGCCGCGGTCGCCCATGAGGTACGTCACCTGGTGTGCGGACTCGGGGGAGAGGGTCCAGAAGTCCCACTGCATGTCCGCGTCGCGCAGACCCGAGTCGCCGAGGCGCTTCTGCGAGTGGATGAAGTCGGGGAACTTGATGCCGTCGCGGATGAAGAACGTCGGGGTGTTGTTGCCCACGATGTCGAGGTTGCCCTCGGTCGTGTAGAAGCGCAGCGAGAAGCCGCGCACGTCGCGCCAGGTGTCGGGGGAGCCCTGCTCGCCCGCGACGGAGGAGAAACGGATCAGCGTCTCGCTCTTCGCGCCGGGCTGGAACACCGCAGCACGGGTGTACTGGGACACGTCCTCGGTCACCACGAACTCGCCGAACGCGCCGCCGCCCTTGGCGTGCGGGTTGCGCTCGGGCACGCGCTCACGGTTGAAGGACGCGAGCTTCTCGACCAGGTAGCGGTCGTGGAGCACGGTGGGGCCGTCGGCCCCAACGGTCAGCGAGAACTCGTCACTCGCGACCGGCGTGCCGGTCTGGGTGGTAGTGGGCTGCTTTTCAGACATCGTGCCTCTTTCAGGGTCGGGTCGGGAAGGTGGTCCGTGGGGAGTGCGTGCGGGACGAGGTGCCCGTGGCGCGGGCTACTGCGACGCCGCAGTGCAGGCTGCGCACACTCCGTAAAACGTGATCTCGGCGGTATCGACCGTGAAGCCGTGGTCTTCCGCCGGGGTGAGGCAGGGGGCGCGGCCGATGACGCAGGGCACATCCTCGATGCGCCCGCAGGAGCGACACACCAGATGATGGTGATTGTCCACCCGAGCCTCGTAATGGGCGGGCCCGCCGTCATGAGCGACGCGGCGCACGAGCCCCGCGTCTGTGAGTGCGCCGAGCACCCCGTACACCGCCTGGAGCGAGGTGCCGGGGAGTGTGGTGCGCAGGCGCTCATAAACGCCGCTCGCGTCCAGATGACCACCCGGCTCGAGCATCTCGAGCACCGCACGTCGCGGCGCCGTCGAACGCAGGCCAGCGGAGCTCAGCTGAGCGTCCGTGGCGGAGCGTGGTGCGCGGGGGGTCATGCCTCCAGTGTATCGCTTTTTTGAATCATTCAAAAAAGCGACATTCCCAGCGGGTCGTCTCGACGCGTTGCTAAGCTGAGGCAGTTGTCACAATTTGACAACGGCGCTGTGCGAGCTCCCCGAGAGCGGCGCAGCGTGTCAACCTACAGGAGAGACAACGTGGCGACAGTTCTCGAAAAGCTCCTTCGCGTCGGCGAGGGTCGCACCCTGAAGAAGCTCGAGCGGCAGGCGAAACTCGTCGCCCAGCTCGAAGACTCGTTCTCGGAACTCAGCGACGAGGAGCTGCGCGGCGAAACCGAAGAGTTCCGCGGCCGCCTCGCCCAGGGCGAAACGCTCGACGATCTGCTCCCCGAGGCGTTCGCCGCGGTCCGCGAGGCCGCGAAGCGCACTATCGGGCTCCGCCCCTTCGACGTGCAGGTCATGGGCGGTGCGAACCTCCACATGGGCAACATTTCCGAGATGAAGACCGGTGAGGGCAAGACCCTCGTCGCGACCATGCCCGCCTACCTGAACGCCCTCGCGGGCAAGGGCGTGCACATCATCACGGTCAACGACTACCTCGCGAGCTACCAGTCCGAGCTCATGGGGCGCGTGTTCCGCGCGCTCGGCATGACCACCGGCTGCATCGTCGCGGGCCAGGACCCGGCGAAGCGCCGCGAAGAGTACGGCGCGGACATCACCTACGGCACGAACAACGAGTTCGGCTTCGACTACCTGCGCGACAACATGGCATCCTCCGCCGAGGAGCGCGTGCAGCGCGAGCACTTCTTCGCGATCATCGACGAGGTCGACTCGATCCTCATCGATGAGGCGCGAACGCCGCTCATCATCTCGGGCCCCTCCTCGGGCGAGGCGAACCGCTGGTTCACCGAGTTCGCGCGGATCGCGCGCAAGCTGAAGCCCGGCGTCGACTACGAGGTTGACGAGAAGAAGCGCACCATCGGCGTGCTCGAGCCCGGTATCGAAAAGGTCGAGGACCACCTCGGGATCACGAACCTCTACGAGTCCGTGAACACCCCGCTGATCTCCTTCCTGAACAACTCGATCAAGGCCAACGCGCTGTTCACGCGCGACAAGGACTACGTCGTGCTCAACGGCGAGGTGCTGATCGTTGACGAGCACACCGGCCGTATTCTCGCCGGGCGCCGCTACAACGAGGGCATGCACCAGGCCATCGAGGCGAAAGAGGGGGTGCAGGTCAAGGCCGAGAACCAGATGCTCGCCACCGTCACCCTGCAGAACTACTTCCGCCTGTACGAGAAGCTCTCCGGCATGACCGGTACCGCCGAGACCGAGGCGGGCGAGTTCATGTCCACCTACAAGCTCGGGGTCGTCCCCATCCCGACCAACCGGACCATGCAGCGCAAGGACCAGCCGGATCTCGTCTACAAGAACGAAGAGGCGAAGTTCGCGCAGGTCGTCAAGGACATCGCGGAGCGGTACGAGCAGGGGCAGCCCGTGCTCGTCGGCACCACCAGCGTCGAGAAGAGCGAGTACCTGTCGCGCCTGCTCGCAAAGGCCGGGGTGCGGCACGAGGTGCTCAACGCAAAGAACCACGCGCGGGAGGCCGCGATCATCGCGCAGGCCGGCCGCCTGGGTGCCGTGACCGTCGCTACGAACATGGCCGGCCGTGGTACGGACATCATGCTCGGCGGCAACGCCGAGTTCCTCGCCGTGCAGGAGATGGCCGCCCGCGGCCTCTCGACCGAGGACGATCCGGACGCCTACGAGGCGGCCTGGGATGACGTCTTCGCGGCCGTCAAGGACGCCGTCAAGGAGGAAGCCGATAAGGTCGCCGCCGTCGGCGGTCTCTACGTGCTGGGGACGGAGCGGCACGAGTCGCGCCGTATCGACAACCAGCTGCGCGGCCGATCTGGCCGTCAGGGCGATCCCGGCGAGAGTCGCTTCTACCTGTCGCTCGCCGACGACCTGATGCGCCTCTTCAACTCGGGTGCCGCCGCAGCGCTGATGAATCGCGACGGCTTCCCCGACGACGTCGCGATCGAGTCGAAGATGGTCTCCCGCGCCATCCAGAGCGCGCAGAGCCAGGTCGAGCAGCGCAACGCCGAGATCCGCAAGAACGTCCTCAAGTACGACGACGTTCTGGATCGTCAGCGCAAGGCAATCTACGGCGACCGCCAGCAGATCCTCGACGGCGAAGAGATCGAGACGCGGATCGTTGCGTTCCGTGAGCAGACGATCGACGCGATCCTCGACTCGCACGGCACCGATGGCGAGTGGGACTTCGACGCGCTCTGGAACGACCTGCGCCAGGTGTACCCGGTGGGCATCACCGTGGACGAGCTCCTCGCCGAGACCGGCGGCCGCCGCGTCGACCGCGACTTCCTGCGCCGCGAGATCCTCTCCGACGCGATCGTCGCCTACGAAACCCGCGAAAAGACCCTCGGCAGCGAGGCGATGCGTGAGCTGGAGCGCCGCGTGGTGCTCGCCACGATCGACCGCCGCTGGCGCGATCACCTCTACGAGATGGAATACCTCAAGGAGGGCATCGGGCTGCGCGCGATGGCCCAGCGCGATCCGCTCGTCGAGTACCAGCGCGAGGGCTACACCATGTTCGAGGGCATGATGGGGCAGATCAAGGAAGAGTCCATGGGGCTGCTCTACAACCTCGAGGTCAAGGTTCGTGAGGACGTTGAGCATCAGGGGCACGTCCACCTGGAGGGTGGCGGCCTTGAGGAACAGCAGAGCCCGGATCAGTCCAAGCTTTCATACAGCGCGCCAGACGAAGATGGTACTCCGGCGGTGAGCGGTGCTCCCGATCCTGCAGCGAAGGCGGCCCAGGCCACTCAGCGCGGCGCGTTTGGGCAGCAGGTTCCCGCGGACGGGGCTGGGGCTGCGGGCAACCGCGCCGAGCGCCGCGCAAGCAAGAAGAAGTAGGGCGACCCGCCCGCACCAGACCGTGCTCCGCACTCGCGGACCGATGGGGAGATATACCGAATGGCAAGCGAGAACACCGGTCGTCTGACCAAGAACGAGCGACGCACGCAGGCGCGCGAACAGGCGCGCAAGGCCCGGGAACAGGAGAAGAAGCGGGAGAAGCGCAATCGCCTCTTCCTGCAGGGAGGCATCGTCATCGGTGTCCTCGCGATCCTCGGCATCGTGGCGCTCGTCCTCACGCAGACCATGAAGCCCGCGGGCCCCGGCCCCGAGAACATGGCGTCCGGTGGCGTCGTGTTCAGCAAGGACCTCAAGGTCGTGGAGGGTCCCGCACTCGAATCCGGCGCGGAGCGTCAGGCGCGCACCGTGAACCGCGATGAGCTGCCCCTCGACGTGACCGTGTACGCCGACTACATGTGCCCCGCGTGTGGCGCCTTCGAGCAGCAGTACGGCACCATGCTGGAGAACTACGTCGGTGCCGGCGATATCGAGCTCGAGATCTACCCGCTGAACTTCCTCGACGGCGCATCGCTCGGCTCGAAGTACTCGACCCGCGCCGCGAACCTCCTCGCCTGCGTGGTCGAGGAGCAGCCCGACGTGGCCTTCTCGCTGCACACCCGACTCCTGAGCCCCGAGGTGCAGCCGAAGGAAGGCACCACCGGGCTGAGCGATGAGCAGCTCCTCGAAGAGGCGAAGGCCGCGGGCGCTGAGGTCACCCCCGAACTGCGCTCCTGCGTCTCGGACGTCACCTTCGGAAGCTTCATCTCCGCGAACTACAAGTCCGCCAGCGAGACCGGCATCAAGGGGCTCGCCGAGGGCGCGCTGATGCTGAGCAGCGACGGCGCCACCCCGCAGCCCGCGGACGGCCCGCAGCGCCTGGTCTCCACGCCCACCGTGATCGTGAACGGCCAGCAGTGGAACCAGGCCCGCGACGGCGACCTCGAGTCGTACCTCCTGAAGGTGAAGGGCGAGTACGAGCAGGCTCAGGAGAAGTCCGACGCCAAGAAATCTGAGTAGACTACTCATGGGGCGGCCGCATGCGGCCGCCCCACAGTGCCGCCTTAGCTCATCTGGTAGAGCAGCGCCCTTGTAAAGCGCAGGTGATCGGTTCGAGTCCGATAGGCGGCTCCACGCTGGCCCCGCTTCGCGGGGCCTTTTGCGTGTCGCCGCCTATCGGACTCTGAACCGATCCCGGCGAAGCACGCTTCGCCGGCTTGCCGCGCGCAACGCTTCGCGTTGCCCTGAGCGCGTCAAGCAAGTCCGATAGGCGGCTCCAGTAAGAAAACGCGAAGCGTTTTCGACCGGAGTCGGTGCCGCCACTGCGGCACTTGCAGATGGACACTGTCGCGGAGCGTCCGGTTTCCAGTAAGAAAACGCGAAGCGTTTTCGACCGGAGTCGGTGCCGCCACTGCGGCACGTGCAGATGAGCACTGTCGCGGAGCGTCCGGCTCCACTCGCTGTGCTCGGTGCGCCGCACCCAGCCGAGATGGCAATGGTGCGCGTTATTGCCGCGCGAATGGTGCGCAATTGCGTTGTCGGGCGGGAAGACGCGCGTATTCTCAGCGGCGCGGGTGCTCTATTGCGTTCTCGGCGCAGCCGCCTGAGGGGTGGGGGAGGGCACTCGTCCGGTTGGGCGTCGATGGCCGGCCCGGGTGCCTGCGGATTGCCGGAGGCGAGTAGGGTAGCGGGGTGAACCGTTCTCGATCCTTCCCCGTGTGGGCCGCGCTGCTGGGCTCGGGACTGGCGGGCGTCCTCGTGGCCCTGCAATCCCGCATTAACGGGGGCCTCAGCCAAGAGCTCGGCAACGGCTACGTCACCGCGGCAGTCTCCTTTGGCATCGGCCTCATTGTGATGACGGTGGTGCTGTTGCTCTCGCGGCGAGGGCGGGCAGGACTCACGCAGGTCCGCGCCGAGGTTCGGGCCGGGCGGCTTCCCGCATGGACGCTGGTCGGCGGAGCGGGCGGGGCGTTCTTCGTGCTGAGCCAGGGGCTCGTCGCACCGCTCACGGGCCTGGCGCTGTTCACTGTGGGGATCGTCGCCGGCCAGGTGCTCGGCGGATTGGTGCTCGATCGCATCGGGCTTGGCCCGGGCGGACGGATCGATCCCACACCAACCCGAATCGTGGGCACCGTGCTCGCGGTGGTCGCGGTGTTCGTCTCGGTGGGCCTCAGCGGTGGCGCAGCGGAAGGGAGCGTGCTGTGGCTCGTGGTCTTTCCCGTGATCGTCGGGGTGCTCGTGTCGGCGCAGTCGATGGTGAATGGGCTCGTGCGCTCCGCGGCGCAGAGCGCGATCACGGCCACGTTTGTGAATTTCGTGGTGGGGACCACGCTGCTCGGGATCATCGCGGTTGTCTCGGTGCTCGTGTCCGGGTGGCCGACAAGCTGGCCGTCGTCGCCGCTCTACTATCTCGGCGGGGTGATCGGGACCATCTTCATCGCGGTCGCGGCGATGCTCGTGCGAACCGCGGGCGTGCTGCTCCTGAGCATGTCGAACGTGGCGGGTCAGCTCCTCGCAGCCCTCGCGTTTGATGCGGGCGCGCCACTGAGCGGCGGGCTGAGCCAGGGGATGATCGCCGGCACCGCGGTCGCCCTCCTCGCGGTCGTTATTGCGGCCCTGCCGGGGCGCTCGGCTCGAGCTCGGTGAGATATCGATCCGGATCGAGCGGCTTCCGCGGCTTCGGCTTCCGATCCCGCTCAGGGACGCCGCCGACGTAGAGCCACCCGAGGAGATACTCGTCGGGGCTGAGCTCGTGGGCCGCATGGACCTCGGGCGTCCGCGTGAGCGAGCCGGTGCGCCAGAACGTGCCCCACCCCGCCTCGTGCAGCAGTAAGCCCAGCGTGTGGGCCACACCGCTGGCCACGGCCTCCTGCTCCCACACCGGGACCTTGTGTTTCAGCCGAGGGGAAACGACGAGTGCCAAGACGAGTGGGGCGCGGGTGGCCTTCGCGAGGTACTTCTCCCGCTTGCCTCCGGCCGCGGCGGCGAGCCCCTCGCCGAGCCGAAGACGTGCGTCACCGCGCATCTCGATGATCCGCCAGGGGCGGAGTCCCGAATGATCGGCAATGCTCGCGAGCGCAGCGATCAGATCTCTCAGCTCTGCGCGGCTGGGTGCAGTATCGGTGACCTTCGAGTGGGAACGACGGTCCCGGACCGCGGCGGCGGCCGGTGCAGACTCGTTCACTCGTCGGTTTCGGGCGTCGCGCCCGCGTCGAAGGTCAGCGCCAGCGAGTTCATGCAGTACCGGTCACCGGTGGGTGTGCCGAAGCCGTCGGGGAAGACATGGCCCAGATGCGAGCCGCAGTCCGCGCACCGGACCTCAGTGCGGACCATGCCCAGGGACGAATCCTCGAGCAGTTCGACGGCTTCCGGCCGGACGCTCTCGTAAAAGCTGGGCCAGCCGCACCCGGAGTCGAATTTCGTCCCGGCGACGAAGAGCTCGTTCCCGCAGGCGCGGCAGCGGTACAGGCCGTCGCGCTCCTCATTCAGGAGAGCCCCGGTCCCGGCACGCTCCGTCGCGGCTTCGCGCAGGATCGCATATTCGTCGGGGCTCAACCGCTCACGCCAGTCGCTCTGGGAGAGCTGCACCGGATACTCGGGAGAATCAATGGGCTTCGTCATGAGTGCCTCCGTAGTCTGCGCAACGAGTACTGCAGGGCCCAGCGTAGCCCTCTCTGCTGGGTGCCCAGGCACGGCAGAGCTAGCGGAAGCCACCGGCATTGTCTGGGGCCCGTCAACGCAGGGTTCTGTGCGCAGTACGATCAGGTTTTGCGCGTTGCGCAGCACATCGGACACACTGGACGGACGGTTATGCAGCTTCTTGTCAGAAGACTCACCGGGCTGCCGAAGCGAGCTGTAGCGCTCGCTCTCGGCGCGACCTTGGTGCTCTCCATTCTCACGCTCCTGCCCGGAGGGGTCCCGAGCGCCCGGGCGGCTGACGGCACGCGCACCATCTCGGGCACGGTGGTACTCCCCGACGAGGTGCCGACCACGGCGTTGAGCGGTGTACAGCTGCGTGCCCTGGCCGACGGACAAGCGGTCACCGAGGGGGTGCCTGGCTCGATCGCTGAGTCCGGGGAGTATATGATCTCGGGCTTGGAGCCCGGGACGTATCGCGTCGTCGCCGAGACCCAGGGGGATGCGGCTGCGCACGTTGCGACGACATTCCACGGCCAGAGTGCGGTGCTGCCGACGGGTGCCTCCGTCGATGTCCTCGCTGCGGATCAGTCGAACGTGGATGTGGTGCTCACCCGCGCTGACGGTGCCGGGGCCAGGGGCCTCGGTGGACCTGACGCCGACGCGGTTGCGCAGGATCCGGCACAGCTTACGCCCGCGGAGGCGACGGTCCTGTCGCCCTCAGTAGCGCCCGCCCCCGAAGCATCTGAGCCGACCGGGCTCTCGGACCATGACACCGAGGATGAGCAGCTGCTCGCCGACCTGCTCTTGCGTGCGCAGACCGAGGAGAGCGCGAGCGAGCGGCTGCAGCAGGCTACGGCCGAGCAGAACCCGAACGATCCACACGTGCAAGGTGCCGTTGACGGGCCAAAGCCCGTCACGTCAGTTTGGGGCGGAGTCGGCGAACCCGTGTATGCCGCAGCCGCAGGGACAACACGCACCATCTCCGGAAAGGTCACCCTCCCCGCGGCGCAAACGTCATGGCTGTCGACTATGAAGGTGTTCGTCTACGACCCGAACGTGTCCGGAAACTCCCGGTTGGTGAACGTGAACCCGACGACGGGAGCCTGGGAAGCCACGGTCGCGCCGTCGCAGTACAAGGTGCAGTTCAGCTCCGAGCCCCCGGCGTACGACACCCGTATCACCGTCACGAACTGGTTCCCGAATGCGCAGTCGCTCAGCGAAGGCCGCTACGTCGACCTGCGCTCGCGAAACGCCTCGGGGATCAACGCCTCGGTGAAGCCCGGGGCAACGATCTCCGGGAAAGTATCGCTGCCGTCGGGATTCGCGCTGAATCGGAGCCGCGTGTACGCGCTCGACGCGAGTGCGACCCCGGTGGATGTCTACTACCTCGGTGCTGATGGCACGTACACCTTCTCCCGGCTCCCCGTGCAACCGACCTGGTTCCAGGTAGTGACGTTCGACGCCCAGTACAACCTGCAGATGATGCAGTTCCTCCGCACCGGTGGCTCAACGAAACACACGCTCCCGCTCGGTGTCCGCTCAACCCGCAACCTGGCCGGAACCGCGGCGAAATCTCAGATCCAGGGCCGCATCGATGTTGCAGGTGGGCTGCCGAAAGATTTCCTGCGTGCGGCGAACGTCTTCCAGAAGGTGGACGGAAACTGGTTCCCCACGTACTACGCATGGCAGAACTCTCCCGAATACACCGGGATCGCGCTCGCTCAGGGTGAGTACGCGGTGGAGTTTACGGCCAAGACTGGGCGTGACGTTGCCAAGGGCGAATGGTGGAACACGCAGGCCTCGCGTGAGGCTTCGACGCGGATCACCCTCACGGGCAGCAACATCGCCAGGGGGATCAACGGGACTCTGCGGACGGGCAGCTCAGGCCAAGTTTCCCCGTTCGTTGATGTGAAGTCGAACCACAAGTTCTACAAGGAAATCGCGTGGATGTACGTTTCCAAGACCTCCACGGGAACGAAGCGATCCGACGGACGGTACTACTTCCCCAAGACGGGGGTGTCCCGGGAAGCGATGGCCGCGTTCATGTACCGTATGAACGCTCCCGCGAACTATCGCGCCCCTGCGAAGTCACCGTTCATCGACGTGCCGACCTCCCACAAGTTCTATACGGAGATCGCGTGGATGTCGACGTCGGGGCTCTCAACCGGCGTGAAGACGCCGGCGGGGCGGACATATCAACCCACGCAGCCGGTCTCGCGTGAAGCGATGGCGGCGTTCATGTTCCGTCAGTACGCGCCATCGTCGTACCGGGCACCCGGGTACTCACGCTTCGACGATGTGAAAACCTCTCACAAGTTCTTCACGGAGATCTCCTGGATGTACGACTCGGGTTTGTCCACCGGGGTGCGCTCAGGCACCAAACGCAACTACCAGGGCGGCACCGTTGTTACCCGAGAGGCGATGGCGGCGTTCCTGTACCGGAACGCGCTGTATAGCTAGCGAGTGACGTGTTCGACCCCCGATGCTCATATTCGTGGCATTGGGGGTCGAACCCTTTTGGGGTATGCGGTGACGTCAGAAATCCTGGAAAGCAGGGAGGGAAAGTACCCAAATCAGGCGCTCCGGAAGCCCGGTATGCTCAGCGAACTTGCATCGTCAGACGATATTCGTCAGACTATAGGACGGTGCTGAGGTAAGGTGCACCTCACTTCGATCCGATGAGCGCCTCCACGACAGCGTGCAGGCCACCGACGCGTAAAGGACTGCAATCGTCATGACTGCACACACGAGCTGGCGGAGGCGCTCCGCCTCGGTGCTGGCCACCGCCACGGCGGTACTCCTCGCCGCCAGCGGCGCCTTGATGGCTCCGGCCGCGGCGTTCGCCGAGGAGGCACCCGCCGGCCCCACAATTACGGTTACGCCGAACGTTGATCTCGACCGTTCCGGCGCTACGGTGACTGTTTCTGGCTCGGGCTATGACCCGAACAAGCCGATCTATGTGACGACATGCGCGGATATCGCCCTGGAGCAGCTCGACTTCACCTACATCAACAAGGGGTGCACCAGCGGGGCGAAGCAGATCAAGCTGGGAGCGGAGTCGACGCCGGGGACCGATGCGTTCCAGACCGATGGCACCTTCTCGACGACCTTGCAGGTCGCACCGAAGGCCGGAGCTGAGTCCACCGCGGTCTTCACTATCGCCAACCATTTGGCGATGCAGGACCGTTCGCAGGATGCAAAGGCGGTCCTGAACTTCGCTGCTGAGGCTGCGGTTCCTTCGGCTGTGTCAACGGTTGCAGCGGCTACCACGGCGGGCTTGACTGTTGCTACCGACCTGGCGAATATTCCTGGCCCGAACGGCGCATACGTTGCGGTTATTGAGGCCGGTACTTCGGGGAACATCTCCCGTGACAACATGGGAGTCGCCTCTGCGTGGGTGCGTCCTGCGGATCTCGTCGATGGGGCAGCCCAGAATTCTCTCGAGGTCCCCTCTGCCGGGCTTGATCGCACGAAGAACTACGAGGTGCTCGTGTGGAAGGGGCACACGATGCCTGGTGCCGACACAACGCTCAGTCTTGCGCCGCTTGTCGTTTCGGCAGCCCAGTGGGATGCAGTGTTCCCGCCTGTTGTCGCACCTGCCTCAAGCGTTACCGCTCAGGTTTCCGCAACTAAGACCGGGCTTACCTTGGACGCTGAGATCAAGAATGTCTTTAATGCAGATGGTGCGTATATCACTGTCATTGAGGCTGGAAAGATCGGCGATGTCAACCAGCAGGATATGGGAATCGGCGCAGAATGGGTGCGCGGAAGCGCATTCTCTGAGGGGGCCGCGAAAGTGAAGCTGACCCTCCCGAAAGCTGAGCTTGACCGCAAGAAGCAGTACGAAGTGATCGTGTGGCCGTCGAAGTCGTTCCCGAACTCTGCAAACCTGCTTGCTCAGACGAAGCTCAACGTGACCAAGGCACAGTGGGACACCGTGTTCCCGACGGTCGCCCCGAAGATTCCCTTCACCGACATGAAGTCGGGCGACAAGTTCTACAAGGAGATCTCGTGGATGTACACGAGCAAGCTCTCGACCGGCATGAAGCAGCCTGACGGTTCCGTGATTTACGCGCCGAAGCAGAACGTTTCGCGTGAGGCGATGGCCGCGTTCCTGTTCCGCCAGTACGCGAAACCGGGCTACAAGGCACCCGCGAAGTCGCCGTTCACGGACGTGAAGACGAGTGACAAGTTCTACAAGGAGATCGCGTGGATGAAGGACGCGAAGATCTCGACGGGCGTGAAGCAGGCCAACGGCACGGTGAAGTACCTGCCGAAGTCGAGCATCACCCGTGAGGCGATGGCGGCGTTCATGTACCGGATCGACGAGGGCTCGAAGCCGGCGACGCCAAAGGTGTCCCCGTTCTCCGATATGAAGCCGGGCGATAAGTTCTTCAAGGAAATCGCGTGGATGCACTCGAGCGGTCTGTCGACGGGTATCAAGCAGCCCAGTGGCAAGCCGACGTATGCGCCGAAGTCGAACGTGACGCGTGAGGCGATGGCGGCGTTCCTCTACCGCGCACAGCCGTAAGGAAATTCGGACTCGGGCGTGAGGGTGACTTCGGTCGCACTCACGCCCGAACCCGTTGGTGCTGGACGAAATTTCCGCATCAAGTTGCAACATCAGATGATGTTCAGCAGACTGGAAATACTGCACGAGACGATAGTGAACTCGGGTACTCACGCCGCGAGAAGACCGACGCAGAGAATGCGTCACACGCAGGGAGACTGAACAGATGCGTACACGAAATGTGTTCCGGGGGCTCGCAGCAGCGACGTTGTCTGCAGCACTTGTCGTGGGCGGCGCACTCGGCACACCCGCCTTTGCGGAAGAGTCGGTCGACACCGCAGCGCAGCAGACAGAATCCGCGATTCCGGTGGCCGATGCGTCGGAGCACGTTGCGCCTCAGAATACGGATCTGAGTGCATCGGTAGAGAACCCGGACGCAGACACTGCTGCAAGCGAATCCGGTGCGGTGGGGTCCGAACACACACCGGACCCGGCCTCTAACACCGCACCTGAAGGGCCTCAGGGGGCGAGCGAGGTTCCGGGGGAGCACTCAAATCAGGTGGAGCCCACGCCCGAAGCGTCTGCCGCAACCAGTGAACCCGCGGTGCCCTCGGAGCAGCCGGAGGCACCCCTGGACATTGCCCTCAAACTGACGACCACGGTCAAGGCCAAACGGAGCCTGAGCGTGCAAGTAACGGCCACCGGGCTCCCGGCCGACTTTGCCGAAGTCTCAGCTGCGCTGATTCCGACCGGTGATGAAGCGAGTCTGCTCGGCCCTGAAAACCAGATCCCGGCGCTGGCGTCGCCGAAGCCGCAGGTGCAGGACGGCAAGGCGAGCTTCCCTCTGATTGCTCCGGTCGAGCGGCTCACGCGCGGAACGCAGTACGTCGTGGTGCTGTGGCCGAACAACGCGAAGCCCGAACCCGCAAATATCCTTGCCCGCGCGGACGCCGCGGTGACCGCAGCCCAGTGGGAGCAGCTCCTGGGTGTCCCACCGCAGCCGGACTGGAACGAGAAGGCCGCGGTGGGCAGCTTTGACTGGGGCCTCCGGGATAAGTTCCGCGAGTATGTGACCGGCGGAATCGCCAAAGGGAAGATCACCGTTCAGAAGCCGGCGACCGGCAGCAGTGTGTACCGCTTTCCGCAGACCTCGAACACCTGGGACCCCAAGACACTCACCGGAACGGTGAAGTATGCCGGTCTCGTGAACTTCTGGGGACACGACGGTGTACTCGACCTGAACCTTGCGAACCCCGAAGTCACGGTCCGCAATGCGAATAGCGCGGAACTCAACGTCCCCTATGCGGGCAAGATGTTGAAGATTGCCACCATCGACCTCAGCGCGAAGTCTGCGTCGAAGAATGTGCTTCCCGACGGTTCGGTGCAGTTCCGCAACACACAAGTGACTTTGACCGCGGACGGCCGGGACGTGTATTTCGAGGAGTACATGTCGGCGGACATGGAGCTTGCGCCGCTCACCTTCACGGTGGGTGCGGATTCGAAGACCGAGCAACCCGTGAAGCCCCCGACAACGAAACCTGGGACGTCCAAGCCCAAGCCCACCCCCAAGCCTGTCCCGAAGCCGCTGCCGCCCACCACCGTGTACGGTGGGGCAACCGGTGCGCAGGCCGCGGGTTCGTTGAGCTGGGGGGTCTCGAGCGCGTTCTCGAGCTACGTCACGGGTCCGATCGCGAAGGGTGCCGTCACGACCAGTGGGGTCGGCAGCTCCGGCGGCGGCTACCTCTTCCCGCAGGCCGCGGGTGGGAGCTGGGACACCGCCACTCAGACCGGTTCCGTGCAGTACTCGGGTGTGATCTCGTTCACCGGCCACAAGGGTCTGCTGAGCGAAAGCATGAGCAACCCGACGATTCAGGTCACTGGCCCCGACACGGGAGTGATCTACAACGGGGGCGCCCAGTGGGGCACGCTCAATCTCGCGGCAGCCTCGAAATCGGTGGGACCGAACGGTGAGGTCACGTGGAGCGGCGTTCCGGTGAGCGGCGGCTTCTCGGGCGGAGCGTCCGGCGGCAGCCAGTACACCCTCGCGGCGGACCCCCTGACGTTCACCGTGGGCACCGCGAGCGGAGTCAGCTACGGATCCACCGCGGTGAGTAACGACTCGCTGAAGCGGACGGCCGCGGCAAGCGCGCCCACGACGAGCGGGATCCGGATCCTCACCGACACGAAGAAGATCGTTCCCGGTGGCGAGATCGAGCTGGAAGCGCCCGGCTTCACTGCGAAGGAACGAGAGGCCCTCGTGGTGCTGTACCCCGGCGTGATCGTTCTGGATGAGGCCGCAGGTGCTGACGCCTCCGGAACCGTGCGCTGGATCGGCACGATCCCCGAAGACCTGCCCCTCGGTGAGTACGTGATCACCGTGCAGGGGAGCACCGACGCTGGCGCGGTCATGGAAGTGCGCAAGCCCGAGCCGAAGGCGAAGGCTGCGGCGAACCAGCAGCGCGTGGCCGAACTCGCGGCGCAGGCGGAGGCCGGAGAGCCAGCTGCGGCGGGAGTGCTTCCCGCCGCCGAGGCGCAGGCGACCTGGATGTGGTGGGCGGCTTCGCTCGGCCTGCTCCTCGTCGCCGGGGTCATGGGCGGACTGGTTGTCGCGCAGCGTCGGAACGCCGCCGCGGCCCACACACCCGGATCCGGATCGTAGGACCATCACGTATCGTGGGTGGGCGAGGCTCCAGAACTGGAGCGCCCCCGCCCGAACCGGGCACTATCCCGTCCCAGGAACACAAGGAGACTCAATCGTGCAGAACCCTCAGGACCTCGGGCGTCGACACCCGCGACGCGCGCTCGCTCTGGTCGGCGGAGGTCTCATCGCAGCGGGGGCGCTGTTCGTCCCGACGGCCGCCACCGCGGCACCGGCGGGCCCGGTGCCGGCAACGCCGCTCTCGGCGACCGCGACCACCGCGGACCCAACGTGCACGGTGAGCTCCGGGACGCTCACCTGGGGCGTGAAAGAGAGCTTCCGCTCGTACATCAGCGGATCCATCGCCAACGGCGAGTGGACCGTGAGCGACGACATGCGCTACGAAACCCCGAGCTTCATCTGGGACCAGGTGACTGGGGCCGTCTCGAGCGACCTGGCCGAGGGAACTATCGCCTTCACCGGGGCGATCCACTTCACTGGGCATAGCGGCGCGATGGAGCTGGATCTGTCGGATCCGAAGCTCGAGTTCACCGGTGACGACACGGCCTACCTGACGCTCACGATCGGGGCGACCGATGCCGCGGATGCTGGGGGCGAGGCGACAGCCGAGACGCTGCGCGCCGCGAAGATCGACCTGACGGATGCGGTCACCGCGGGCGGCACCGAGCTCTCCCTGGAGAGCGCGATCCCGCGCCTCACCGCCGAGGGGGCTGCCGCCCTGAACGGCGAGTACGGCAGCTATGTCGCGGGGGAGGAGCTCGACCCGATCGCGCTCACCGCAACCGTGTCCGGCTGCGAGCTGGGGGAGAGTACCGCGGTGGTCATGCCCGAGACGGAGATGCCGAGCGCACCGACGCCGGCTCCAGGCGCGACCGACACCGAGAACGCCGCCCCGGCAATCCCGTGGCTGCCGATCGGCATCGGTGCCGTCGCGCTCCTCGTCATCGGAGTGACCGGCGGGATGCTGCTTGGCGGACGCAAGCGGCCGAACGCTCAGCCGTCCGAGACCGACCCCGGAAACGACGCACCCTAGTCCGGCGCTCGGAGATCCGACCCCGAACTGGCACAGCGGCCCCGAAACCGACGGAATTTCCGTGGGTTCGGGGCCGTGATGCAAGGAGCGGGTCGGTTCTGGGCGGTGGCAGTGCGGGGCGCCGAGTGCCGGTGCTGGTGCCGGGTGCTGGTGCCCGGTGCCGGTATCGGTGCGTCGCGCTACGCGCGCTTAGGCATGACGATCCCCTGCCCGGTGACGGGGTGCGGGATCACCTCGACCGGGGTGCGGTACACCTCGCTGACGATCTCCGCGGTGAGCACCTCTGCGGGGGCGTCGCAGGCGTAAATCTTGCCGTCGCGCAGCAGCGCGATCCGATCCGAGTACGCCGCGGCGAGATTGAGATCGTGCAGGACCACGAGGACCGCGTCACCGGCAGCCGCGCGCTCCCGCGCAAGTCCGAGCACCGCTTCCTGGTGCCCGAGATCCAGCGCGGCTGTCGGCTCGTCGAGCATCAGCACGCCGGTGCGGCCCGCGATCACCCGAGCGAACGCGGTTCGGGCGCGCTCCCCACCCGAGAGCGAGGGGACGCGGCGGTTGCCGAGGTGGGCGATGTCGGCGGACGCAATGGCCTCGGAGATCGCCTCGTTGTCTTCGTCCTCGAACGGGGTTTTCCGCCAGGGCGCGCGGCCCATCTCGACGACCTGGTGCACCGTGAAGGGGAAGAGCAACTGGTTGTCCTGGAGCAACACGCTGCGCCGGCGTGATAGCTCGCCGAGCGACCACTCTGCGATCGGACGACCGCCGAAGCGGGCGACGCCCGAATCGGCCGCGACGTCACCGGACAGCACGCTCAGCAACGTTGACTTCCCGGCACCGTTCGGTCCGAGCAGTGCGAGCACCTCGCCCGCGCGGACCTCGAGCGAAACCTGATCCAGCAGTGCGCGGCCGCCGCGCTTCAGGCCCACGTTCTCTGCGGCGCAGACGACCTCGCCGACGGCGGCGCGAGTCGGGAGCGCCAAGTGTCGCGCGCTCATCCCCAACCTCCACTTCGCTTGCGGGTTCGTCGCAACAGCCAGAAGAAGAACGGGCCGCCGACGAGGGCGGTAAGCATGCCGATCGGCATGTCCGCCATGGGAACCAGGGTGCGGGCGGCGAGATCCGCCAGGGTCAGCAGGAGCGCACCGCCGAGGGCGCTCGCCGTGACGAGGGGGAGGTGCGCCGGGCCCAGGATCATGCGCATCAGATGCGGGATCACGAGCCCCACGAAGGAGATGATGCCCGCAAACGCGACGGCGGCACCGACGAGCAGGGCGACGACGAAGATCATGACGATCCGGAGTGCTTCGACGTTGACGCCGAGATGCCGCGCGTTGCGCTCGCCGAGCGCCAGCAGATCGAGTTTGTGTGCCGCGATATAGGCCGCGAGCAGCCCCACCGCGATGATCGGGGCGATGATCAGGACCTGCGACCAGCGGCTGCCAGCGAGGCTGCCGAGCTGCCAGAACACGATCTGCTCACGCGACTGCGTGTCCCCGAGGAACGTCAGGAGCGCAATCCCGGCACCGCCGATCGCGTTCACCGCGATACCGGTGAGGACGAGCGTGACCACCTCGGTTTTCCCGTCGGCGCGACTCATCGCGTACACGATGAGGGTGGCGCCGAGGCCGAAGATGAAGGCGAGGATCGCCGTGGTCCACTCGCCGAACAGCGTCAGCCCGAACACGATCGCGAGCCCCGCGCCCACAGCGGCACCCGAAGAGATGCCGATCACGCCGGGTTCCGCGAGCGGGTTCCCGAAGATCGCCTGCATGAGGAGACCCGAGACCGCAAGCCCGGCGCCGACCAGCGCTGCCATCGAGACGCGTGGGAACCGGATCGCCCACAGCGTCTGATCGCCGGCGGGGTGGCTCGGCATGGGGAGCCAGTCGATCCCGACGCGGTGCAGCAGGGATCCGAGGACCTCCTGCGGGGGCACCCCGAGCTGGCCGGTGCCGGCGGAAACGAGTACTGAGACGATGAGCGCGACCGCGAGCGACGTGAACAGGATCGTCGTCTTCGCGGCGTGCCGGGAACCGGTCCGTTTCTGAAGGGCAGTCATGCGTGCGAAGGACAGCTTTCGTGAGAGTTCGTGGGTCAGGATCCCGGGCGCGCGCACGCGCCGAGTGCCACGTCCCCGCGACGACCCTGTAGCTTCATCATACCTTCACTAGGTTAGACTTACCCCCGCTGGCGTACGGGAAATGCGCAGGGGCGTGTGATGCCTGATGCACCATCGGTCCCGGGACGCATCGCAGAATCGAAGGGACCCCATGCACACGTTCCGCGGTCGGCGCACGCGTCGCGCTCTCGCACTCGCCACCGTCGCGTTGCTGGGGCTGGGGTTGACGGCGTGCCAGAGCGTTGGTGCCCCGGGTGGCCTGGAGTCCGCCGAGACGGTGGAGCTGCCCCCGATTTCGGACCTCACCCCCGCGCCGGATCCGAGCAACATTCAAGGCCCCACGACCGCGCTGATCGGGGGCCCCTCGATCGCGCCCGTCGCCGAGGCACCCACGCCGGAGCTGCCCGCAACGGTGACCTCGCACGACCGATCCGGCGACACCGAGGTGACGGTGACCGACACCTCCCGCGTGCTCGCGCTGTCCCTGAGCGGTTCGCTCGGCGAGCTTGTGCACGCCTACGGCCTCTCGGATCAGCTGGTGGGTCGCGACATCTCGACCAACTTCCCCGGTTCGGAGGATCTGCCGATCGTCACCCGTGACGGGCACTCGATTGATGCCGAGAGCGTGTTGGGGCTGAGCCCGACGGTGATCCTCACGGACGGGTCGATCGGCCCGACGGACGTGGTGCTGCAAATGCGTGACGCCGGGATCCCCGTGATCACCGTGGATCGCGCGGTCGACGCGGAGAGCACCTTCGTGACGGCGCAGCAGGTCGCTGACGCGCTGGGGGTGCCCGATTCGGCACCGCCGCTGATCGATACGCTGCAGGCGGCGATCGCAGCCAAGGAGGCGGAGGTCGCGACGCTCCTTCCCGAGGACCCGGAGAAGCTCCCACGCGTGGCATTCCTCTACGTTCGTGGCACCTCGGGGATCTACTACCTGTTTGGTGAGGGCAGCGGCGTGGATAGCCTGATCCGGTCGATCGGCGCCGTTGACGTCGCCGCGGAGATCGGGTGGAAGGGCGAAAAGCCGATGACGGACGAGGCGCTCATCGCGATCGATCCCGATGTCATTCTCGTCATGACCAAGGGCCTGGAGAGCGCCGGCGGGGTAGACGGCCTGCTGGAGGCGCAGCCCAGTATCGCGCTGACGACGGCCGGCAAGAATCGCCGAATCATCGACGTGGACGACACCCTGCTGTTCGCCGGCGGCACGCGGATCCCGGACGTGATCGACGGCCTCGCCCGCGCGGTGTATGCACCGGATTCGCTGGGGTAACGTGCGCGTCCCGCTCACATGAAAACGCGTGAGCGTTTTCGTGCGGGTCGCGCCGGGGCTCCTGTCACGGTATGCGATCCGGTGCTGGGTGCGCGTGCGCGCCCAGCCGACGGGCGTAGCCCGGGGGATGATTCGCTGACGGAGTACCTGAGCGCCTGAGCGCCTCGCTCGACCGACCGCGCGTGAGCGCGTTTGTGCGTGACGCGCCAGGGCCCGCGGGCCGTTCCCGCGCGAAGCTTTCGCCCATGACCATGGGGATTCGGTGCCGGATCCACCGTCCTGGCAGGAATCACGTTGTACTCTAGGGGCTGATCCTGCGGTTTCATCGTGGTGATCCACCGCAGACTGACCGAGGAGAACCGCGTGGCGAAACGAACCGAAGACGCAGGGGCGCGTCCGGGGGGCCGTCAGGACTACCCCGAGGATCGGTTCGACCGTATTTCGCGGAGTGGGCGAGTGGGGGCCCACCGGGTGACCGCGCGGCCGCGATACACGTGGCAGTACGTCATTGCCGGGCTCTTGGGGTTTGCGATTCTGACGACGCTCGGCGTGCTCGCGGTGCACGCGATCGGCGATGCGGGGAAGCTGCCCATCCGTGGCGACAGCCTGACCTCCTCGGCCACGCAGGAGAAGCCCGACGCTGAGATTAACCCGGATGCGACGATCGCGGTGCTCAACGGGACCACCACGGAGCATCTGGCGGCCGCGGTCGACAAGATCGTGACGGAAGAGGCCTGGGGCAAGATCCTGTTCTCGGGCAGCGCCTCCGCGTCGGACGTGCAGATCTCGGCGGTGTTCTACTCGGACCCTGCGGACGAGGGGGCCGCGGCCGGGCTCGCCGCGAAACTCGGTGGACTCTCGACGTACACGACCGCGGACTACGAGCAGTACGGGGCCCAGCTGGTGGTGCTGATCGGCGCGGATTACCAAGGCCCGGGGCTCACCGAAGCGGCGCAGATCGCCGCGGACACCGACCCTGGAACTGACGGGTCGATCTCCATGGGCGGTGCCGGGAACGGTGCGAGCGAGGAACCCGAGATCGATCCGGCGACCGGCTGGGAAATTGATCCGGCAACCGGCTTCCCGATCGATCCGGCGACGGGGCTGCCCGTGGACCCGGCGACGGGCCTCGCGGTGGATCCTGCCGCAGCCACTCCCTAGTCGGTAGGCCTCCCGGACCCTCGCTCCTTGTTCGCTGTACGCGAGCGATACCGCTTGCACTCACCCCGCGTGAGTGCCAAGATTGGTGTTAGCAGTCGAATCGACTGAGTGCTAAAGCTTCGCGCATCGATGCTCCGTGTTGATGCGCTGCTCACCACACCGAGAACGTCCAGGAGAGGCGAATTACATGGCAAAGATCATTGCGTTTGATGAGGAAGCACGTCGTGGGCTTGAGCGAGGCCTGAACATTCTCGCTGATGCCGTGAAGGTGACGCTTGGCCCGCGCGGCCGCAACGTCGTCCTCGAGAAGAAGTGGGGCGCCCCCACGATCACGAACGACGGTGTCTCCATTGCCAAGGAGATCGAGCTCGACGACCCGTACGAGAAGATCGGTGCTGAGCTGGTCAAGGAGGTCGCGAAGAAGACCGACGACGTCGCGGGCGACGGCACGACCACCGCAACCGTTCTTGCACAGGCGCTGGTCCGCGAGGGCCTCCGTAACGTTGCTGCGGGCAGCGACCCCATCGCGATCAAGAAGGGCATCGAGAAGGCTGTTGCCGCGATGACCGCTCAGCTCCTGGCCAACGCCAAGGAGATCGAGACGACCTCCGAGATCGCCGCAACGGCTTCGATCTCCGCAGCCGACGAGCAGATCGGTGCCCTGATCGCTGAGGCGATCGACAAGGTCGGCAAGGAAGGCGTCGTCACCGTCGAGGAGTCGAACACCTTCGGCACCGAGCTCGAGCTGACCGAGGGCATGCGCTTCGACAAGGGCTACCTCTCCGCCTACTTCGTCACCGACGCTGATCGCCAGGAAGCGGTCTTCGAGGACCCCTACGTCCTCATCGTCAACGGCAAGGTCTCCAACATCAAGGACCTGCTCCCCGTCGTCGATCCCGTCATCCAGTCGGGCAAGCAGCTCCTCATCATTGCTGAGGACGTCGAGGGCGAAGCGCTCGCGACCCTCGTGCTGAACAAGATCCGCGGCATCTTCAAGTCCGCAGCCGTCAAGGCCCCGGGCTTCGGCGATCGCCGCAAGGCCATGCTGCAGGACATCGCGATCCTCACCGGCGGCCAGGTCATCTCCGAGGAGGTGGGCCTCAAGCTCGAGAACACCACCCTCGACATGCTCGGCACCGCTCGCAAGGTCATCATCACCAAGGACGAGACCACCATCGTTCAGGGTGGCGGCGAAGAAGAGGCGATCCAGGGCCGCGTGACCCAGATCCGTCGTGAGATCGAGTCGACCGACAGCGACTACGACCGTGAGAAGCTCCAGGAGCGTCTCGCGAAGCTCGCCGGTGGCGTTGCCGTCATCAAGGCTGGCGCCGCAACCGAGGTGGAGCTCAAGGAGCGCAAGCACCGCATCGAGGACGCCGTTCGCAACGCGAAGGCAGCCGTTGAAGAGGGCGTGCTCCCCGGCGGTGGCGTCGCGCTGATCCAGGCGGGCAAGGACGTGTTCGACTCGCTGGAGCTCACCGAGGGCGAGGCCGTCGGCGCGAAGATCGTCCAGGCTGCCATCGAGGCACCGCTGCGTCAGATCGCGCTCAACGCGGGCCTGGAGCCGGGCGTTGTCGTCGATCGCGTGGCAAACCTGCCCCTCGGCCACGGCCTGAACGCTGCATCGGGCGAGTACGGTGACCTTGCTGCGCAGGGCATCCTCGACCCGGCCAAGGTGACGCGCTCCGCGCTGCAGAACGCCGCGTCGATCGCCGGCCTGTTCCTCACCACCGAGGTCGTCGTTGCCGACAAGCCCGAGCCGGCTGCTGCCGCTCCGGCTGGTGACCCGACCGGTGGCATGGACTTCTAAGTCCTGCACCTTCACAGGGGGTCGCGCCTTCGGGCGCGGCCCCCTGTGGCGTTTTCAGGGGTGTGGCTTGTACGGGGTGCGGCGGTTGCCTGGGGCGGTTAGGCGAGGGCGCGGGGTGTGCGAGGGTGCGGGGTACATGTGCGCGTGTGCGCGGGGTCCAGCGGCGGCCCGAATCCGGCGTGATCCCTGCGGATCCGGCGACGCGACCGCGGCGTGATCCCGGATCACCAATACCTCGGAGATTCTTCGCCCTCGACCCTGTTCGGGGGTGCAACCTCCTAGGCGTTCGCGAATCTCCTGTGGGTTCGTCGTTGCCAGGTCGGGCGCGCGACGTCGGCGGCCCGAGTAAGCCTGGCGGACCAGGGTGGGGATACAGCGCTGGCTGCGATAGTTATCCACAGTGAGGCGGTGGGGTCACCGCGGAGCGCGAGCGTGTCGAACACTGGAGGGATGAACCCCATACGGTACCTCCAGCGCAATGACGGTATCTCGCGCACCCGCAGGCTCATCGAGCGCGGCCTGAGCGCCCACAGCATCCGAGCGCTCGTGGCTCGTGCGCAATTGGTGCGCCCTGCACACGGGTGGATCGCGCTTCCCGATGTCGCCCCGCAGCTCGTACACGCGGTACAACACGGTGCCGTGCTGAGCTGCATGTCGGTTGTCGAACTGCGTGGCCTATGGATGCCGACACCCCTGGTGCGCCCCCACGTCGCGTCGCGCACCCCAAAATCACAGGTCATTCCTGGCGACCACGTCTGTCACTGGGCGATGCCGAAGCTGCGCCGCGCACCCTTCCAAGTAGTGGATCACCTGGAGAACGCACTCGTGTTCGCCGCCGCGTGCCTCCCAACCGAGCACGCGCTCGCCGTGTGGGAGTCGGCACTGCGGCGGGGCGCGACGACACGGGCGAGACTCGCATTGCTCGCGCTCAACCGGCGTGAGCGGGGGCTTCTGGACGCCTGCAGTGAGTTCTCGGACTCGGGTCTAGAGAGTTACGTGGGCCACCGACTTCGCTCACTCCAGTTGCACGTGGTGCCGCAGGCCTGGGTGCTGGGGCACCGCGTGGACTTTCTCATTGAGCGCGCCCTGGTACTGCAGATCGACGGCGGGCATCACGTCGGGCCGCAGCGCGACGCCGACAACCTTCAGGACGCCGAACTCGCAGTGAACGGGTACGTGACGATCCGTGTGAGTTCGCGCCAAGTGGAGCGCGACTGGCCCGAGGTGCAACGGCTCATTATGACGGCGCTGTCGCAGCTGCGTGCCCGCCCGCAGCTCCCGGGCTGACGTCGGCGCAGTGCTCGTCCGCGCGCGGCGTTGGCCAGTGCGCGGTGCTCGCTCGGGTGTGCGGTGCTTGCCTCGGTGCAGCGACGTTCGCCCAGGAGATCCTTCGGCGAGGGGAAGTTTGCCTCTGAAAATCTCCTGCGGAATCGTGAATCTCCGTGATTTTGGTGAGCCAGTGCAGGAGGCCCGAGCCCGGGAGACCCGAACACACGGGTGCCTGAGCACACGAGCACCTGAGCACACGAGCACCTGAGCGCACGGGCGTGCCGGGGTGCCCACTTGCCCCGGTGCGGTGCGTCGTGCGGTGACAGGTTCCTAGGAGATCCATCGGCGAGGGGGCATTTGCCCCAGAAAAACTCCTGCGGACTCGTGAATCTCCGTGGTTTTGGTGAGCCAGGGCCACGGCGCATGAGACTTCGAGTGCGGTGACAGGTCACTAGGAGATCCTTCGGCGAGGGGGCATTTGCCCCAGAAAAACTCCTGCGGACTCGTGAATCTCCGTGGTTTTGGTGAGCCAGGGCCACGGCGCATGAGACTTCGAGTGCGGTGACAGGTCACTAGGAGATCCTTCGGCGAGGGGGCATTTGCCCCAGAAAAACTCCTGCGGACTCGTGAATCTCCGTGGTTTTGGTGAGCCAGGGCCACGGTGCCCGAGGCTTCGGGCTCGCTGGTGCGCAAACACGCGGGCACCCGGGGCACCCGGGACCCCGGGGTGCCCCGGGTGCCCGTCAGCCCACGGCGCGGTGCGTCGTGCGGTGACAGGTCCCTAGGAGATCCATCGGCCAGGGGACGTTTGCCCTTGGAGATCTCCTGCGGACTCGTGAATCTCCGTGGTTTTGGTGAGCCAAAGCCACGGTGTATGAGACTCGGGCGCGGGAGGACCGGGGTTCCCCGCTCGACTGAAGCGCGGGCCCGAGGCCCAGGCCTAGGCCTAGGCTCGGGTCCAACCCCAGGCCCGACCCCAGACCTCGCAGCTAGTCGCCCGCGGGGAGCGGGGTGGAGCCGGTGGCGGGCTGCTCGTGCGCCGGCAGGTCCACGCGGAAGGTTGCGCCGCCGCCCGGGGTATCGTGCACGCTCACGGTGCCGCGGTGCGCCTCCACGATCGACTGCACGATCGCAAGGCCCAGCCCGGAGCCGCCCGTCTCCCGGTTGCGGGAGGAGTCCGCGCGCCAGAGGCGGCCGAATATCTTGTCCCGGATCTGTTCGGGCACGCCCTCGCCGTGGTCGACGATCTCGAAGCGGCCGATCGTGGGTGCGCCCTCCGCCACGGGCGGCGCGGAGACCACGATCTCGATCGGACTGCCCTCGGGGGTGTGCCGCATGGCGTTGCCGATGAGGTTCGTGAGGAGCTGTCGCACCTTGTGCTCGTCGCCGGTCACGGTGGGGTCGGCCGCGTCCTCGACGACGGTGACCTCTCGGTCGGGTGCCTGTGCGCGGGCGTCGAGGGCGGCGTCCCGGGCAAGCTGGTTCAGGGGGAGGGACGTAAGCTGCAGCGGCCGGCGTTCGTCGAGGCGCGCGAGGGCCAGAAGATCCTCCACGAGGGAGGTCATGCGGATCGCTTCTTTCTCGATCCGCTCCATCGCCTGTCCGACCTGTTCGGTGTCCTGCAGCGCGCCCATCCGGTAGAGCTCGGCGTAGCCGCGGACGGACACGAGGGGCGTGCGGAGTTCATGGCTCGCGTCACCGATGAAGCGGCGCATCCGGTCGATCGTGTGCGCTTGCTCTTCGATGGACCCGTCGAGCCGATCGAGCATGATGTTCAGGGATTCCCCGAGGTGCCCCACCTCCGTGTGCGGGCTTGCCACCATGATCCGCTTCGAGGTGTCGCCGCGGGCGATCTCGAGCGCCGTTTGTTCGACCTCCGCGAGGGGTAGGAACGTGGTGGTGACGAGGAGCCGCGTGAGCGCCGCACCGAGTAGGATCACGGCGATGCCGAAGCCCGTGAAGATGATGACGTACTGCGCGACGACCTGATTGATCCCCGCCATGGAAGAGGCGATGAGCAGGATGGCGCTCTGCTCGCCCGGTACCAGGATCGGGATCGCAATGGCACGCCAATCGACGCGGTCCGGGCTCGTCATCTGGATGATCTGCGCCGGATCCTGCGTGACCGAGTCGAGGGTCATCGGGTGTTGCAGCTCAGGCACGGAGGAGGGCCGCAGCCCCAGGGTGTTGTCGTACTGCAGCGCGCCTGAGGAGTCGAAGAGCGCCACGTAGTACTGCTGGTTCGCGTAGCGAATGTCCTCCGGGCTGAGCTGCGAACCGTTCGCGTCAACCGCGAGTGCGGCGGTCGGATCCTTGCGCAGCTGCAGCAGGGAGGAGGTTTGATTGGAGAGCAGCATCGGCCGCAGCACCGAGAGGGTGCCGACTCCCGCAACGACGAGTCCCAGGAACAGGATGAACACCGTGACCCCGGTGATCTTCGCGCGCAGCGAGATGTCGGCCCATCGGTCGGTGAAGCTCTGCCGGGCCACGCTACTTTGCTTCGGTCTTGAGCATGTACCCGAAGCCGCGCTTCGTCTGGATCAGCGATTCCTCGGTCAGCGGATCAAGCTTGCGGCGCAGGTAGGAGATGTAGGACTCGACGATGCCGGCGTCGCCGTTGAAGTCGTATTCCCACACGTGATCGAGGATCTGCGCTTTCGACAAGACGCGGTTCGCGTTCTGCATCAGGTACCGCAGCAGCTTGAACTCGGTGGGGGAGAGCTCCACGGAGGCGCCCCCGACGGAGACCTCGTGGGTGTCCTGATCCATGGTGATCGGGCCGACCGTGAGGACCGAGTCCTCGTCCTCCTGGATGGTGCGGCGGAGCACGGCCTTGATGCGCGCGATGATCTCGTCGAGGCTGAACGGCTTCGTGACGTAGTCGTCGCCGCCGACCGTGAGGCCCTCGATCTTGTCCTCGGTGTCGTCCTTCGCGGTGAGGAAGATAATGGGTGCGGTATAGCCGGCGGAGCGGAGCCGCTTCGTGACACTGAATCCGTTCATGTCGGGCAGCATCACGTCGAGCACGATCAGGTCGGGCTCCTCCTCCAGTACGGCGGAGATGGTCTGCGCGCCGTTGGCGACGGCGCGCACACCGAACCCAGCGAACCGGAGGCTCGTGCTGAGCAGCTCGCGGATGTTGGGCTCGTCGTCAACGATCAGAATCCGGGGTCCCTTTGGCTGAGTGTTCATGTTCCCAGTCTCTGATTGTTTGCTATGAACTAGCTGGAAGGTAGGTCCGCGTGTCGCCGGAGCCGGAGCCGGAGCTGGACCGGAGCCGGAGCCGGAGCAGGAGCCGGGCCCAGGACGGAGCGGGCACCGGCCCCGGCGACACGCAGCGCAGGATCGGCCTACGCCCCGGTCACCCACTTCGCCCAGGCATCGGACATCGCGTCGTAGTTCTCGACCCAGAAGTCGAAGTTCGGGACGTGGCCGGTCTCGAAGCGCGTGCTCGCGAGCCACTCGGCGAGCACGTCGTCAACCTGGGGCTCCGCGTTGACGTTCACCGGCGACATCGAGTTCAGCTCGGTCATCCCCGCCTGCTGCTCCGCCCCGAGGAAGTAGTTGATCGCGGCGTGCGAGGCGGCGGGATCCTTCGCTCCCTTCGGGATCGCGGTCGAGTCGATCGCGACGAGCCACTCATCCCACACGGGGGCGATCGGGGCCCCGGCCTCCGCGGCACCGTAGCCGCGACCGGACCACACGAAGCCCATGACGGCCTCGCCGCTTTCGAGCTGCTGCTGCGCCTGGGCGCCGGTAGACCACGCGATCATGTCGCTGCCGAGGCTCTCGTACTTCGCGATGGCCTGGTCGATGTGTTCCGGCTGCAGATTGTCGAGGTCCACGCCGTCGGCGAGCAGCGGGAACTCGAGGTTCTGCGGGTCGACGTAGGTGGTCTGGGGCACGGTGCGCTTGCCCGGGAACTTCTCGGTGTCGAAGAAGTCGGCGGCGCTCTTCGGCGGATTGTCCCCAAACGCCTCGGTGTTGTACGCGATCACGAAGCCGTACATCACGTTCGGGATCATGCACTCATCTGTGATGGTGCCCTCGGGGAGCTCCGAGGTGTCGATCAGTGAACGGTCGATCTTCTCGTAGAGCGTGCCGCAGCCGCGCGCGGTGTCGACCTGCGAGGTGTCGACGATGTCCCAGACCACATTGCCACCGTCGACCATGGCCTTGAGCTTGCCGGAGTCGAATGCGTCCATCTGCATCGTCGCGCCCGAGGCCGTCGCGAACGGCTGCCAGATCGCTTCGTCCTGGCCCTCCTGGAAGATGCCGCCGGGTCCGGCGTAGGTGAGGGTGGTGCCGGCGAGGATTCCCTCGGGGATCTCGCCGACGACGGGGGTGCCGAAGTCGCGGTCGGCCGCGGGCTCGGCGGCCGGGCTCGCGCACGCGGCGAGCAGGATCCCCGCGGCGCCGAGGAGCGCGACCGCGGAGAGCGGGCGGGTGAGTGAGCGGGAGAGGGTCGTCATTGATTCTTCCGTTTCGTCGTGCGGGTGCCCGTGGGCACCCGCGGGATGGGGTGGGTCAGCGCCCCCAGAGGGACAGGAACTCGTACGCGACGTGCGCCGCGGCGAGCGAGGTGACGTCGGCGTGGTCGTAGGCCGGGGCGACCTCGACGACGTCGGCGCCGACGATGTTCAACGGGGCCAGGCCCCGGATCAGGTACAGGAGCTCGCGACTGGTGAGGCCGCCGGGCTCCGGGGTGCCGGTGCCGGGCGCGAACGCCGGATCGAGCACGTCGATGTCGACGGACACGTACACGGGCCGGCCATCGAGTCGGCGCAGCATCTGGTCGAGGATCCCCTCGAGCCCGGTCGTGGAGAACTCGCTCGAGTGCACGGTCTGGAAGCCCAGCGCGCGATCCTCCGACAGATCCTGCGGACCGTAAAGCGGCCCGCGGATCCCGATGTGCATGCAGCCCTCGGGGTCGAGCAGGCCCTCCTCCGAAGCCCGCCGGAAGGGGGTGCCGTGGTGCATGGCGGCCCCGAAGTAGGTCCCGAAGGTGTCGATGTGTGCGTCGAAGTGGAGGACGGAGATGGGGCCGTGGTGCCGCGCCAGTGTCTTGATCGAGGGGTAGGCGATGGTGTGGTCCCCGCCCAGGAGCACCAGCTTGCCGGCGCGCTCGCGGGCCGCGGCGAGCCCGGTGAGCATGGCATCGACGGCGCGGTCCACGCCGAAGGGGGTGACCGCCAGGTTCCCGACGTCGGCGACCTGGTGCGCGGCGAACGGGAACGAATCGAGTTCGACGTTGTAGGGGCGGATCAGGTGGCTGGCCCCGCGGATGCCCTCGGGGCCAAAGCGTGCGCCCGGGCGGAAGGTGACGCCCGAGTCAAACGGGATGCCGATCACCCCGGCCTGCGCTTCGCCGACCTCGGCCAGGCTGGGCAGGCCTGCGAAGGTGCCGGGGCCCGCGAAGCGGGGCACCTGGGAGAAATCGACCTGGCCGGTGACGGGGCGGCCGTCGCGGCTCACGCCGGTGGTGTAGGGGAGTTCGAGGGTCATGCGGGGGTGCCTTCCTGGAGTGCATCGGCTTCGACGCGGTGCTCGGCCGGGGCCTGCACCACGATGACGGAGAGGCCTGGCTCAGCGGTCGCGGCGCGCAACGCCGCGGTGAGTTCGGCCGGGCTGGTGGGGCGCGCGATCTCGGCACCGAAACCCGCGGCGATCATGCCGAGATCCTGTGCGGTGGTGCGCACGCCCGCGGGACGGATGTCGGTGCGGGCGAACGAGACTTCGATCTCGCGGTAGCCGCCGTTGTCCCAGATCACGAACGTGATGTTCGCACCGAGATCGCGCGCTGTGGCCAGCTCCGGCAGCGTGAAGAGTGCGCTGCCATCGCCGGCGAGCGCCACGACGGGCGTGTCCGGGGCGGCGATGGCGGCACCGATCGCCATGGGGAGCGCGGGGCCGAGGGTACCGTAGCCGTAGGGTGCGAGCCACCGTCCCGGGGTGTCGAGCGGGAGGAAGTGGTGCGCCTGATACGCGAGCTGCGCGGAGTCCGCGGTGAGAATGGCGCCCTCCGGGAGGGCATCGGCCACCGCGTCGATCCAGGGGGTGTGCGGATCCGCGGCGCGCTCAGCTGCGAGACCGGCGCGGGCCGCCGCCGCTCGTGCCGTTCCGGCGGCGCTCGCCGCAGCGTCCGGTGCCGGGAGTGCCGCGAGTGCGGCCTCGGCGAACGCGGCGACGCGGAGCGCGAGCGTCGGCTGGTGCTGGTCCGGGTGGGTCACCGCGGGGTCGATGTCCACGCGGAGGACGTCCGCGAGCCGGGGTTCCGGGGTGCCGGTGAACAACACCTCAAAATCGGAGAGTTCGGTGCCGAGGCCGATCACGAGATCCGCGGCGCTGACGAGTTCCTGTGTGCGCGGGAACGGCATGCTGATGCCCGCGTTCAGCGGGTGCGCCTCGGGCAGTAGCCCCTTGGCGTTGCCGGTCAGGATGACGGGGGCCGCGAGGCGCTCGGCGAGCGCCTGCACGGCGGGGCCGTCGTGGCGTGCTCCGCCGCCCGCGATGATGACGGGGGAGCTGGCCGCCGAAAGTCGTGCAAGTTCCGCCGCGAGGCGGGGCGCGGGTGCGGCATCGGGTGCGGCCTCGGGATTCGGCGCGGGCCGGTGCAGCTCGCCCACCTCCTCCGCAAGGAGGTCGCGCGGGATCCCGATGTAGACGGGGCGCGGACGCTCCCGCTCCCAGCGGGTGAAGGCCTCGTCGATGAGCTCGGGCACGCGTTCGGCCGTGGTCACGGTTTCGCTGAACAGGGTGAACGGGCGGAGCACCTCGGCGAGGTCCGGGGTGTCGTGCAGCGTGCCGCGGTGGGCGCCGAGCTGTTCGCGCGTGACCGTGGACCCGATGACGAGCATGGGGATGGAATCGTGCCAGGCCTGCCCGATCGGTGTGAGCGCGTTGAGTACCCCGGGCCCGGTGATCAGGTAGCACACGCCGGGGGTGCCGGAGACGCGCGTGTAGGCGTCCGCCATAAACGCGGCACCTTGCTCGTGGCGCGGGATGGTGACGCTGAGCCCGCTCCGGTCGATATCGCGGAAGAGTTCGAGCGTGTGCACCCCGGGGATTCCGAAGACCTGCGAGATGCCGTATTCGCTGAGCAGTGAGCTGATGGCCTGGCCGAGCCGCATGTGCTGCGTCCCTTCTGCGGACCTCGTCGTCCGCGCCGTGTTTTATGTGACAATACTCTGTGAGGTCATACTAAACAGCAGTCGCGGCTTTCGTCAACGGTAGACTCCGTGCATGACCGAACGAAGTACCACGGTGCGTCAGCCCCACACGGGCGCGTCTGAACAGCTGGCGCAGATCGGCTTCCGGCTGCGCGTCGCCCGCGAGGAACGGGGCATGACGATCAGCAGCGTCGCCGACTTCACCGGCCTCACCAAGGGCTTCATCTCGCAGGTCGAGCGCGGCCTCGCCTCGGCCTCGATCTCCTCACTCGCCGCGATCTGCGACGCGCTCACCATGCCGATGGGGCGGCTCTTCGACCCGCCGAAGATCTACGTCAATCGCCTGGCGGAGCGGAAGCCGGCCATGCTCATGGGCGACGGCGTGGCCGACACGATCCTCACCCCGCCCGGGCAGAGCGACGTGCAGGTCATCGAGACCTGGGTCGAGCCGGGTGGCGGCTTCGAGCCTGAGCCCTACCGGCTTCCCGTGGACCGCGAATTCGTGGTCGTGCTGGCGGGCGAACTGGAACTCCGGATCGAGGCCGAGACGTTCCTCCTCGCCGAGGGGGACACCATGAGCTTCGACGCGCGGCACGCCCACATCTGGCGCAACCCCTCGGAGACCGAGCGGACGCGGGTGATGTGGGTGCTCTCCTCCCGCGTCTAGGGACGGGAGCGGAGGCGCGGCGGGTCTGTCGCATTGCGCGGCGCACCCATTTCGCGCGTCGCACAAACCACAGGAGATTCACGAAATCCGCGGAGATTTTCTCCCGAAATCGGGCCTGGGCGCAGGATCTCCTGTGGATGTGGTGGTCGCGGCGGCGCGATTGCGGGGCCGGGGCCCGTGGGGGCCGGCGGCAGACTCGCTAGACCTGATCCTCGTCGAGGATCGTGTACGCGTAGCCCTGCTCCGCGAGGAACCGCTGCCGGTTCTGGGCGAAGTCCTGATCGACGGTGTCGCGAGTGATCAGCGTGTAGAACGACGCGGTCGCCCCGTTCGCCTTCGGGCGCAGCAGGCGGCCCAGGCGCTGCGCCTCCTCCTGCCGGGACCCGAAGGATCCGGAGATCTGAATCGCGACGGACGCATCCGGGAGATCTACGGAGAAGTTCGCCACCTTGGACACGACGAGGATCTTCTCTTCGCCGGAACGGAACGCCCCGAAGAGTCGTTCGCGCTCGTCCACCGGGGTCTGCCCCGTAATCAGTGGGGCCCCGAGCGCCTCCGACATGGATTCGAGCTGGTCGATGTACTGACCGATGACGAGCACGCTCTCGCCGGGGTGGTTGTCGATGATCCGGCGCGCGACCCGCTCCTTCACCGGGGCGCTCGCCGCGATCCGGTAGCGGTCCTGATCTTCCGCGATCGCGTACTCCATGCGCTCGGACTCGGTGAGCCCCACGCGCACCTCGAAGCAGGCGGCCGGGGCAATGAAGCCCTGCGCCTCGATGTCTTTCCACGCGGCGTCGTAGCGCTTCGGCCCGATGAGGCTGAAGACGTCGCCCTCTCGACCGTCCTCACGGACGAGGGTCGCCGTGAGCCCCAGGCGACGGCGCGCCTGCAGGTCCGCGGTCAGCTTGAACACGGGCGCGGGGAGCAGGTGCACCTCGTCGTAGACGATGACGCCCCAGTCCTCGGCGTCGAGCAGCGACAGATGCGCGTACTCGCCCTTCCGGCGACTCGTGAGGATCTGGTACGTCGCGATCGTGACCGGCTTCACCTCTTTCACCTGCCCGGAATACTCGCCGATCTCGTCCTCGGTGAGGCTCGTGCGGCGGAGAAGTTCGTCGCGCCACTGCCGCGCGGAGACGGCATTCGTGACGAGGATCAGCGTCTTCGCACCGACGGCCACCATCGAGGCCGCGCCCACGATGGTTTTCCCCGCGCCGCAGGGCAGCACGACCACCCCGGAGCCGCCGCGCTGGAAGGCTTCCACGGCTTTCGCCTGGTAGTCGCGAAGTTCCCAGCCCTCCTCGGCGAGGGCGATGTCGTAGGGTTCGCCCGGCGTATACCCGGCGAGATCCTCGGCAGGCCAGCCTCGGGCGACGAGCTGCTGTTTGAGTTCGCCGCGCGCCCACGCCTCGACCGGGTAGGTGAACTCGTCGCGCCGGTTGCCGAGCAGGGGTGCGATCTTCTTCGCGCTCGTCACCTCGCGCAGCACGGCGGCGTCTTCGGAGCGCAGGATCAGCTCGCCCTCGGCATCGCGCTCAATCGTGAGCCGGCCGTAGCGCCGCATCGTGTCCGCGATTTCCTCGGCGACGCCGGACGGGACCGGGAACTTTGCGTGCGTGTTCAGGGTCTCGAGGATCTCCTCGGCGGTGTGCCCGGCGGCCCGCGCGTTCCAGAGCCCGAGCCGGGTCACGCGATAGGTGTGGATGTGCTCGGGCGCGCGCTCCAGCTCCGCAAACACGGCGAGCTCGTGCCGAGCGTCCTCGGCGTCCGGGTGAGCGACCTCCAGAAGGACGGTGTGGTCGCTCTGCACGATGAGTGGGCCGAGTGTCATAGCGAACCAGTGTAGCTGGCGAGGATGAAAACAGTTCGTGCGGGCTAGACCGGCTCCACTGCGGTGATCATGCTCACGGGGAGCGTGCGCTCCACCCCCGCGTGCTGATCGGTCGCGCGGAGGCGGCCGCCGGTGACGGAGACGGGGAGCAGCGTAAAGGTGTGCTGCTGGCCGCGGGCCTCCGCGGTCACCTGCACCGGGCTCCGGTCCCGGATCGCGAGTTCGAGACGACGGGTGAAGTCGCCCGTACCGGGCTCGGCACGGGCCGCCTCGTGGACCCGCTCGACGAGCGCGGTGTAGTGCTCCGCGAGCGGCTCCGAATCCTCGGGCGGCGAAGGCGGCGGGTCCGCGGAGACGATCGGGATCGCCGCGGTGGGGAGGTCTGGGTGCCTCGGGAGCGGGGCACGGCGGGTGCTGGTGAGCGCCGTGCCGCTCATGGGGTGATAGCGCGCGTCGGTGAGCGCGGAGATCACGTGATCGGCGCGCAGCCGAGACCGCAGAATGACGGTGCCCGAATGCGTGAGGGGGGTCGGCGCCTGCCGGGTGAGCTGGAGATGCTGCAGCGAACGGTCCACGAGGAGCGTCTCAGCGAGATCCGGGCGCCCGACCGTGATCCGGGTGCGCCCGTCATCGTCGTCGACCTCGTCGACCACGAGATCCCCGAGACGCTGCGCCCGCGTGGCGAGCACATACTCGAGCGGCTGCGGGATCCCGGTGAGTGAGATCCGTGCGAAGAGTTCGCGGGCGGCGTCGGGGGAGACCCCCTGCTCGATCCCCTCGGCGATGCTTCCGTCGGTGATCCGCCGGGTGGAGGCCACGCCGATCTGCTCGGCGCGCGAGATCGCACTCAAGATCGCTTCGTCGCGGGGGTCGAGCGGGCCCGGCACCACCACAGAGAGATCGGGCTGGACGTAGACGCCGGGCGCCTGTCCCGGGGTCTGCTCGGCGATGAGGCTGCGTGCGGTCGCGAGCTCGCCCGCCCCGAGTGCTGCGGCCGGGGTGCTGAGCCGGCCGCCCACGGTCAGTCCGAGCTGCTCGGCCACGGCAACGAAGGCCGCTGCCGCCTCGACCTCGGCCTCGGGGAGAAGCGGGAAAAAATGAGGGATCGCCGCGGCGCCGGCCGCGAGATCGTTCGGCGTGGCGCGCAGTACGGCGCGCAACGAGGGGGGCGTCGCCCGCATAACAGCCTCACCCAGCACACGCCAGCGCTCGCGGTTATCGCTCGCCAGCCAGGTCGCGGCCGCATCGCCGACAACGAGCAGATGATCGTCGCGCCGGGGCACGGTCAGGCCGGCATGTCCGAGCGCGGTCAGGATGCGCGACACCGAGGTCACGTCGATGCTCGTCGCATCGGCGAGAGCGCGGAGGGATACGACCGCGACGGTGCCGTTGCGGTTGAGCTTGCCCGGGCGCAGGGCGAGGACGCGGAGGCACTCGGCGGCCTGCCCCACCGCGGTGAATGCTGGCGAGTACCAGGTATCCGTGTCGCGCGGGGACGCTGCCGGGTCCGCCGCCGGACCGCCACCGGGACGGTCGGCTTCCTCGGCCATGAGCGCGGCAGGGGCGAGCCCCGCAGCGGCGAGCGTCTCGCTCACGACCGCGGTGACCTCGGGCAGCGCGGCGGGGGCACCGCCATCGGTGCCGACGAGACCGCGCGCGGAGAGCGTGGCCACGGTCGCCGCATCGGCGGTGCCGGGCCGCTCCGCGAGGAGTAGGAGCGCGCGGAGCGCCGCGCGGTCGAGCGGCAGGATGGCGCGGGTGATGGAGTCGCTGCGGAGCAGATCCGTTGCGAGCCCGATCGGATCGGTGATGCTCGCCGCCGCCTGGGGGCGGCGCTGCGCGACCACACCGCGCAGCGCACTCCGATCCATCTCGGCGATGGCGGAGGCGAGCGCGAGTGTGCCGCTCATCGTGACGGCCGCTCTACTTCCCGTTATTCCGTCGGAACTCGCGCCGACGGCGGGCCTGCGTCAGGATCAGGAGCAAGATCAGGAGGACGAACCCGATCGGCAATCCGATCAGCGAGACGCCGTAGACGAAAGGCCAGAGCCCCTCTGCCATGGCCTGGCGGTCGTTCATTCCCACGATGAGGGTGGCAAAGAACGAGAGCAGCGCGACCGCGATGATCGAGAGCGAACTGATCGCGAGGATCCGCTCCAGAAGTGATGGGGTGCTGGGTTCTGTGGACATCCGCTCCATTTTAGCGCCTTCTGCCTCTCAGTGGGTGGAAGATCGGGCACTACACTGGTGAGGATATGCGGGTGCGGCAGGCTGCACCGAAGCGCGGTGGGCTGGGTGCGCACCCGCCGAGACGGAAAGGGACGAGGCATGCCGAACGGCAAGGTCAGGTTCTACGACGAAGACAAAGGCTTTGGCTTCATTCAGGGCGAAGACGGCGCGCAGGTGTACCTGCACGCGTCGGTGCTTCCTGACGGCGTCGAGGTGCAGGCGGGCACACGCGTGGAGTACAGCGTGGCGGACGGTCGCCGCGGGCCGCAGGCGTTGTCGGTGCGCGTCCTTGACGCCCCCAAAGCGGCCAAGCGCAACCGGAAGTCTGCCGACGAGATGGCGATCATCATCGAGGATCTGGTGAAGCTGCTTGACGGGCTGGGGGGACGGCTGAAGAACGGGCAGTACCCCGAGCGCGCGCAGTCCCGGCAGGTGGCGGCGATGTTGCGCCGAGTGGCGGATGACTTCGATGCCTGAGGATGTGAACGTGCCGACGCACGACGAACTCGGCGCTGATCCCGTGCTGCTCGCGGCCCGGGATCAGGCGCGCGCCGCGCTTGAAGAGATCACCCCGGCCGACACCATCGGTGCCGAGGACGGGCATGAGGTCCACGAGGCCCACGTGCTCACCCTGTTGTTTGAGTGCCGGCTTCCGGGCTACCCCGGGTGGCGGTGGGCCGCGACGCTCGCACGCGTCGATGAGACCGCCGCGGTGACCGTCCTCGAGGTTGAACTGCTGCCCGGGCCGGGGGCCGTGACGGCACCGGAGTGGGTGCCGTGGTCCGAGCGCCTCGCGCAGTATCGGGAAACGCAGGCGCGTCAGGCGCAAGAAGACAGCGCGGCGGACGCCGCGGCGGCTGCGGAGCTCGGCGATGAGGACGACGACGAGCTGATGGACAACGACTACAACGATTTCGACGATGAGCTCGACGGCGTTGACATCGATGAGCTCAGTGCCCACGATGACGACGATGTGGACGAGGATTCGGACGAGGATCGCACCGATGAGTCCGACGAGACGGAACTCTTCGACGACGATCCCGACGACCTCGATGATGACACGGACGACGAAGACGGCGACGACCGCCAGTAGTCACACCAACACCAACGGCCCGGACTCCGGGCCGTTGGTGTTTTTCTGTGCGTACCCATTTGGGGACACAAGATACGTAGTTTTCCCGGATCCCACCTCCACACCGGATTCATAGCCTATTCCCGGGGCGGGGAACGTACACGGAATCTCAGCTGATTGCCGTGCGTCCCCGCGATTTTCTGGGGATGGGGAACGCAATGAGGCACGCGGAATTTCGCGACCGCAGACTGCATCAGCGCAGTCGAAGAGCACTGGGGGGACCGCGCGTGAGCGTGCCCGCCGCCACAGCGGTGCTCGCGATGGGACTCTTCGGCGCGGTGCCCGCGTGGGCGGCACCGGCCACCGCGCCGGGTGACGCGGGGACGCCCGCGCCGGCCGGACTGAGCTGGCGTGCCGAGGATGCCACGAGCACCCTGCAGGCGGGACTCTCGTTCGAGGTGCGGGCCGCACAGGACGCCACCTCCGCGGCGACCGGGCTCCCGCCCGTGACCGCGCGTATCGTGGACAACGGGGGACAGCCGGGCGATGCAGGTATCGATCTGGACCCGACTCCCGGAGCCTTCGCCGTTGACACGCTGGTGGATCAGAACGATCCAGCTCGAAGCCACACGATTACGCCGGGCGAGACGCTGCAGCTCCGGGTCGTAGCGACGTCCGAGGGACCCGCGGCCGACTCGGCGTGGCAGAGCGTTGTTGCGCCAGCAACGAGCGACGACGCGGTTCCCGTGGTCACGATTGACCCGGCCGCCGTGGCCCCCGAGGTCCCCGAACAGCCCGGCGTGCCCGCAGAGCCCGCAGCGCCTGTCGACCCCGCAGCGCCGGCTCCCGAGGAAGATCCCGCTCCCGAGGTCAACCCGGCCCCCGAAGCTCCGACGATTCCCGAGACCACGGCACCGCCCGCCGCGAAGCCGAGCCCGCAGCGCGCGGACGTGGCGGCCCGTGCGACGCCGACCGCGCGGATCATCGTCAAGACCGGCGGCGACCGGACCGGGACGACCGGCGTCACGCCGCTGGCCGGGGTGACGCTGCTGCTCAAGAACGACAACGGGAGCTGGTTTACTCCCGCGCCGACAGCCACGAGGCCCGACGGGGTGAGCGGCGATGGCGCCGGCTGGGCACGCTGCGTCTCCGACTCAAATGGCGAGTGCATCTTCGAGGTGCCGGACACGGAACGCAACGGCGCGAACCGGGACAAGCGGCTCTGGGTGGTACCCGCCGCGAGCAGCGCGCCGAGCGGCTGGTTCGCGAACGCGTCGCTGCGCACCGGCGGTGCCAGCGGCGGCACCGCAACCACGTATCAGTTCCGGCTGGGCAGCCAACTCCGTGCCGACGCGACCTACCGCTCCGGCCAGGACTTTATGACCGCGCCCGACAATTCCACGGAGACCTCCTCCGGGGGCACCTGGGCGGTGTCCCGGAATAACCCGCAGCTGCCGCAGAGCTGTGGCATCGACGTGGCCCTCGTGCTGGACCGCTCCGGTTCGGTGGGCACGTCAATGCCGAATCTCAAGGCGGCGGCCGACAACTTTGTGAACGCGCTCGTGGGGACCCAATCGCGCATGGCGCTGTTCTCCTTCGCCGGAAACTCGCCCGAGACCGGGGCTCCGAACTACCCGGCGCTCACGCCCGTATCCACACAGGCGCAAGCCAACACGTTCAAGACCCGCTACGCGGGGCTCCAGCCCTCGGGCGGAACCAACTGGGACCGCGGGATCGGGGTGGCGGCGGAGGCCTCCGCCACGAACCCCACGCCCTACGACGTGACCGTGGTGATCACGGACGGCAACCCCACGTTCTATGGGCCGGGCACCTCCGGCCCCGGCAGCAGCACCCGGCTCATCGAGACGGAGAACGGCGTCTTCTCCGCGAACGCGTTGAAAGCGACAGGTTCCCGGATCATCGCCTTCGGTGTGGGCAGCGGCGTCACCGACGCGAATAGCGCGCTCAACCTCAGCGCAATCTCGGGCCCGACGAAGGGCAGCGACTACTATCAGACCTCCAACTATGAGGCTGCGGGGCAGGCGCTCCGTGCGCTCGCGCTCGGCAACTGCGCCGGGCAGCTCACGGTCACCAAGATGATCGTCCCGGACTCGGCACCGGCCGGATCCATCGCCGGCGCCCAGCCGGCAGGTGCCGGCTGGGAGTTCACAGTCGCGAACCCCGGATCCGGGGCGACCCTGCCGAACCCGCCCGTGCGGACCACGGAGGACGACGGTACCGGGACGATCGCCTTCCCGTTCACCTTCACGCCGACGACCCGCAGCGCCGAGGTCACCGTGACCGAGACCCAACAGCCCGGGTACACCCTGCAGCCCGTGAACGGGCAGAACGCGGTGTGCACCAACCTGAACACTGGGACGCGAACGGTACCGAGCGGAAACCCCACGAACGGGGTGCGCGTGGCAGTCCCCAACGGGGAAACGATCAACTGCATCGTGTACAACCGGGCCCCGAGCCGGGCGGCGACCGTGCAGGTCGATAAGGTCTGGAAGATCCAGGACGCCTCGGGCACGAATCTGGGAACGTACCGCCAGCCGGGTGACGAGTCCGAGCTCCCCGCGGGGCTGAGCGGCCAGCTTTCGCTGAGCGGGCCCGGCGCGGCAGGATCGACGCCGCAGGACTGGGGCACGCCGCGCGCCGGGTACACGACCGGAGCAACCGTCGGGATCGATGAGCGGGTCACGATCGATGCCGCGCTCGTGCCCGGGTGCACCCTGACCTCGAACACGCTGACGAAGCGCGGTGCGGCGAGCGCCGCGGACCCGCTGCCCGCTTCGGCGACGCTCACGCCGGGGGCCAACACCTTCGAGATCACGAACGTCGTGACCTGCGTCTCGCAGCTCACCCTGCTGAAGACCGTCGAAGATGGAACGGCGAGCCCAGCGAACTGGAAGCTCACCGCGGACCCGGGTCAGGGCGGCACCCCGTTCACCGTGTCCGGTGCCACGACCCGATCCGCAGCCAACACGTTCGGCGTCACCCCGGACCAGGGCTACGCGCTGTCCGAGGCCGCGAGCGATCCGAGCGCACCACTGTCCTACCTGCTGAACCGCGTCGAACGGTGCGAACCGCAGCCGGGGAACCCCGGTGCCTGCACCTGGGTGGCGATCGACGAAAGCGCGCCCGTCACGGTCGGGCTCGGGCAGCACGGAATCTACCGCTTTGTGAATCGCCCGGCACCCGCCCTCCAGGTTCCGCTGACCGGCGGCCTCAGCTCCGACGCGCTCGGCATCGCCGGCGCGAGCCTCGCGGCTCTCGCGCTGCTCGTCGGCGGCCTGAGCTGGTCGCGCCGCCGCCGCGCCGAAACGAGCGCCTGATGCGCGCCCCACTGACCCGGAGACTCGCCCCGCGCGCGCGTCTCCTGCCGTTCCGAAACCCGGAACGCGCCACCACGCACCACCAAGAGAGGACCCCCACCATGAGTCACACCGGATACGGGAGAAGCCCCAAGCGCGTTATCGGCGCGCTTGCGGCGGCAGCCATCGCACTGCTCGGTGCTGTCGCCGCGAGCTCGCCGGCCATGGCCGCGCCGAGCTTCGGCGGGATCGACCCTGACGCCTCAGGCTCGATCATCGTCCACAAGCACGAGCACCAGAGTGGCACGAGCCCGGTCACCCAGAATCCGGACGGATCCGGCCCCGCGATCCCCAGCCCGGGGATCAAGGACGTACAGTTCACCGCCGCCCCGCTCCTCAAGGACGGTCAGCCGGTGGACCTGAGCGACCCCGCTGCCTGGGACGCGCTGGAAGATCTGCAGCCCGGCGCCGAGTGCACCGCGCCGGCCGGGTACACGCTGGGCACCGCGCTGCCGACCGTCACGACCGACGCCAACGGCGAGGCCACGATCCCCGCCACCGTCGGCGTCTACGTGGTCTGCGAGACCGCCGCGCCCGCGACGGTGGTGGACCGTGCGGCCCCCTTCATCGTGACGATCCCGTACCCGTATGAGGACGGCTGGCTGTACGACGTCAACGTGTACCCGAAGAACGGCATCACGGGCATCACGAAGACCGTGAACACCCCGACCGGGCTCGGCCTCGGCAGCATCGTCGAGTTCCCCGTGAGCGCGCAGATCCCCGCGCTCGCCGCCGGGCGCAGCCTGACGAGCTTCACCGTGTCGGACACGCTCGATCCTCGCCTCACCCCGACCGGTGCCTCGTTCGGCGTGCAGGGTGGCGTGAAGACCGTCACGGTGGACGGCACCGAGGTTCCCGCGGAGAACTACACCGTGTCCGTGACCGGACAGACCATCGACGTCTCCTTCACCGCGACGCCGGGCCTCCCATGGCTTGCCACCCGATCCGGCAAGAGTGTGGTGGTGACCTTCCAGGGCACCGTCACCTCGCTCGGCAACGGCTCGATCGTGAACGAGGCGACCAGCTTCGTGAACGATCCGGATCGGAACAACGGCATCACCTCGAACCCCGTCACCACCAACTGGGGCGACGTGCTCATCGAGAAGGTGAACGCCCGGACCCCTGGCGATACGCTCGCCGGCGCAAAATTCGAGGTGTACGCCGCGGCTGAGCCCTACGCCGCTGACTGCTCGGCGGCGACGCCGACCGGCGCTGCGATTGCGGTCTCGGGTGAGACGGTGTTCACCACCGGTGCCAACGGCCGCGTCACCATCGCGGGCCTCTTCGTGAGCGACAGCAGCAACGCGCCGGAGAACGCCGCGCAGCGCTGCTACGTGCTGAAGGAGACCGCGGCACCCGCGGGCTACGTCACGCCGACCGGCGATGCCGCCTTCACCCCGGTCGCGGTCAAGACCGGCGTCTCGGCTGAGCTGGACGTCACGGTCAAGAACGTTCAGCAGAACGTGCCCGGCCTGCCGCTGACCGGCTCCTCCGGGGCCCTGATGCTCTCCGTCGCGGGCGGCGCACTGCTCATCGCAGCCGCGGGCACCGCGATTCTGCTCTCTCGCCGCCGCACGGCCGGCGCAGAGTAACAGCTGGGTGGGTGAGTAGCGCGTCCCCCCGTAGCGCTCACCCATCCTCCACAAAAAGGGAGATACGGTGACGAACTCACAGACCCTGGTCACGCCACCCCAGCCTGATCACGCGGCAGAACGTGCAGTCTCGGATCCGCCGTCTCCCGGGACACCGGGCTCGGCCCGCCGATGGCGGCGGCCGAGCCCGGTGGTCATCCTCGTCGCGCTCCTCGCCCTCGCGGGCGTGGTGCTGCTCCAGCTTCCCAGCATCGCCACCTGGTTCTCGCAGCGGGACTACTCCCAGGAGATCATGGGCCTGAACCGTGAAAGCTCAAGCGCGGATGAAGCACGGCGTCAGACGGCCCTTGCCGCAGCTCGGGCATACAACGAACAACTCACCGGGGCCGCAGTGGTCGCCGCGGGGCAGCGAATCCCGCAGGCCGTGGAAAGCTCGGCCGACGAGGAGTACACGCGGCTGCTGGCGGCCGACAGCACGGGCCTGATGGCGCGCATCAAGATCCCATCGATTGACGTCGACCTGCCGATCTACCACGGCACGAGCGACGACGTCCTCGAACAGGGTGTGGGGCACCTCGAGGGCACGGCATTGCCGGTCGGCGGCCCCACCACGCACACCGTGCTCACCGCGCACCGCGGCCTCGCGAAGGCCGCGCTCTTCGACAACCTCGATCAGGTGCAGGAGGGGGACACCTTCACCGTGGAGACGTGGGGTGAGGTGCTCACCTACCGGGTGACCGAGACGCAGGTGGTGAAACCCGATGAGACGCAGTCGCTCTACCCCGTCCTGGGGGAGGACCTCGCGACCCTCGTGACCTGCACCCCGCTCGGGATCAACACCCACCGGATCCTGGTCACGGGGGAGCGGGTCACCCCGACGCCGATCGGCGATCTGAACGCCGCCGGGGAAGATCCGACCGTCCCCGGGTTCCCGTGGTGGGCCGTATGGTCCGCGCTCGCGCTGACCGGGATCACCGGCTATGTCGTGGCGTCGTGCCGGGTGCGTACGCGCGCGAGCGATGCGGGCCGCGCGAAGCGGCGGCCCGCACACGCCGCGGGTGATCCGGCCTAGACCAGGCGCTCGAGCACGTAGTCGATCGCGCCCGTCAGGGTACGTACGTCCTCGGGATCGATCGCGGTGAAGGTCGCGATACGCAGCTGGTTGCGGCCGAGCTTGCGGTACGGCTCCGTGTCCACGATGCCGTTCGCGCGCAGCGCGGCCGAGATCGCGGCGGCGTCGACGCTGTCGTCGAAGTCGATGGTGACAACGACCTGCGAACGGTGTTCCGGGTTCGCAACGAACGGGGTCGCGACGGGGGTGCGCTCGGCCCAGTCGTACAGCACCTGCGAGGACTCTGCGGTGCGGGCCGACGCCCAGGCGAGACCGCCCTGCCCGTTGATCCAGCGCAGCTGCTCGTCCATCATCGCGATCGTCGCGAGTGCCGGGGTGTTCAGCGTCTGGTTCTTGCGGGAGTTCTCGATCGCCCCGGCCAGGTTCAGCGATTCGGGGATATACCGACCCGACGACGTGACGCGCTCGATCCGCTCGATCGCGGCGGGAGAGACGAGGGCAAACCAGAGGCCGCCGTCCGAGGCGAAGTTCTTCTGCGGGGAGAAGTAGTAGACGTCCGCCTCGTTCGCGTCGAAGTCGATGCCACCGGCCGCGCTCGTCGCGTCGACGACCGTCAACGCACCGGCGTCGCCCGCCACGCGGACCACGGGTGCCATGACCCCCGTGGACGTCTCGTTGTGGGGGTAGGCGTACACGTCGACCCCGGCAACGGCCTCGGCCTGCGAGCGCGATCCGGCATCCGCGCTCCGAATATCCGGGGCCTCCAGGAAGGGGGCGGCGCCGGTCGCCTTGCCGAACTTCGCGCCGAACTCGCCGAACGCGAGGTGCTGGCTGCGGCGTTCCACGAGCGAGTGCGCTGCGGAATCCCAGAACGTGGTCGCGCCGCCGTTGGCGAGCAGGATCTCGTAGCCCTCGGGGGCGCGGAACAGCTCCGCAAGGCCGGCGCGGACGCTGCCGACCAGGTCCTTCACCGGTGCCTGGCGGTGGGAGGTTCCCAGCACGCTCGGCTGCAGGGACGCGAGGAAGGTGAGCTGCTCGTCGCGGACCTTCGAGGGGCCGCAACCGAAGCGTCCATCGGCGGGCAGGAGGGCAGCGGGGAGTGAGATATCGGCCATAGCGAGATTCTACCGGGCGTGGGAACGACCCAGGGTCATGCCCTAAGCTGGAATCTGGGCTAACGAGAGGATTGCTGATGACAGATCTGATCGATACGACGGAAATGTACCTGCGGACGATCCTGGAGCTCGAAGAGGAAGGGATTGTGCCGCTGCGCGCGCGCATTTCTGAGCGGCTCGGCCACTCGGGTCCCACGGTCTCACAGACGGTCGGGCGCATGGAGCGCGACGGGCTTGTCGTGGTCACCGACGACCGCCGCCTCGAACTCACCGAGACCGGGCGCACCAAGGCGGTGCGCGTCATGCGGAAGCACCGCATCGCCGAACGGCTGCTCGCCGATGTGATCGGCCTGGAGTGGGCGTATGTGCACGAAGAAGCGTGCCGCTGGGAGCACGTGATGAGCGAGCGCGTCGAGCGCAAGCTGCTCGGGATGCTCGGCAACCCGACGGAGTCGCCCTACGGCAACCCCATTCCCGGGCTCGAGGAGCTCGGGTCCACGCGCGCCGGGTCCTTCCAGACCGGGGTGAGCGGCCTCACGGAGCTGCTGATCGAGCCCGAGGTCACCATGACCGCGCGGATCCGCCGGCTCGCGGAGCCGCTGCAGGTCGATCCGGAGCTGCTGGATCAGCTCGCGGACGCCGGTGTCGTGCCCGGCAACAAGGCTTCCTTCGTTCGACGCGGGCACACCGTGCACGTCGAGGTCGAAGGATCACATGAAGCGATCGACCTCCCCGCCGAGGTCGCCGCGCACATTTTCGTCTCACAGTAGAGCGAGTGCCCGCGTGAGCGGGTATGGCTCCGCGGAGTCGATGGTATTAAGCGTGCCCAATTCCGGGCTGCTACCACAGGAGTTGATAGACAGAGGAGTCGACCGTGACGCTGCCCACCCCCGAAACACACTTACGGGACGTGACCAGAATCGTCGAGCACCGGAGCGCCGGTGAACAAGAGTTCCTGCAGTCCGTTCGCGAGGTGCTCGACACCCTGGGGCCGGTGCTTGCCGAACACCCCGAGTTCATTGAGGCCGGGATCCTCGACCGCCTGGTCGAGCCCGAGCGGCAGGTCATCTTCCGCGTGCCGTGGACCGATGACCAGAATCGCGTGCAGGTGAACCGTGGCATGCGCGTGCAGTTCAACTCGGTGCTGGGCCCCTATAAGGGGGGACTCCGCTTCCACCCCACCGTGAACCTGTCGGTGATCAAGTTCCTCGGCTTCGAGCAGATCTTCAAGAACGCGCTCACCTCCCAGCGCATCGGTGCCGGAAAGGGTGGCTCGGACTTTGATCCCGCGGGCAAGAGCGCGTCAGAGGTGATGCGGTTCTGCCAGAGCTTCATGACGGAGCTCGTGCACCACATCGGCGAGGACACCGACATCCCCGCGGGCGACATCGGTGTCGGATCACGCGAGATCGGATACCTGTTCGGACAGTACCGCCGGATCACGCAGCGCTACGAGGCTGGCGTGCTCACCGGCAAGGGCGTGGGCTGGGGCGGTGCCGAGGTGCGTACCGAGGCCACCGGGTACGGCGCGGTGTTCTTCGCGCAGGAGATGCTGGCGCGCGCCTCCCAGGGCATCGAGGGGCGCCGGGCGGTGGTCTCCGGATCCGGCAACGTCGCGACCTACGCCATTGAAAAGGTGCAGCAGCTGGGCGGCAAAGCGATCACCGCCTCCGACTCGAGCGGCTACATCGTCGACGAGGCAGGAATCGACCTCGATCTCTTGAAGCAGGTGAAGGGCGTGGAGCGGGCCCGGATCTCCGAGTACGCGGAGCGCCGGCCGAGCGCCCGCTACGTCGCCGGCGGCTCCGTGTGGGACGTGCCGGCCGAGCTGGCATTCCCCTGCGCGACCCAGAATGAGCTCACGGACGCCCACGCGAAGACCCTCATCGCCAACGGGGTGCGCGCCGTCACCGAGGGCGCGAACATGCCCACCACCCCGGGCGCGGTCGAGATGTTCCAGGACGCGGGAGTGTTGTTCGCGCCGGGCAAGGCTGCGAACGCGGGCGGCGTCGCCACCTCAGCGCTCGAGATGAGCCAGAACGCCGCGCGTTCCCGCTGGGACCGCGACAAGAGCGAGTCCCGGCTGCACGGCATCATGCGGGATGTGCACGAGTCAACCTTCGACGCGTCGGAGCGCTACGGTCGCCCGGGCGACTACGTGCTCGGGGCGAACTCGGCGGCCTTCGTCACCGTGGCGCAGGCGATGCTGGCGCAGGGCGTGATCTAGGCCGCGGAGCCGGGAACCGGGCCGGTCATTTTGCTTCACGTGAAGCAAAACGACCGGCCCGGTTTGGTGTTTTTCCGAGTCGTGGACAGGGTTTCTGAGAGCTTCGTGACCTGAGCGTGACATTCCCGTAATCATCGGTTACTCTTGAACGGTCGCGTCCCGGAAGGGGTGCACACGATGACCACCAACCAAGGTAGAGGCAGATTATTCTCGTGAATCAGAACCCCAGCACGGCGGTCGCGGTTGCGAACGACGCTGCGAAGCCCGCACGTTCGCAGGCCAAGCGCATCGGACAGATGGCTGGAGCTGCCGCACTGAGCCTCGGACTGGTCGGCGCTTTCGGGCTTCCCGCCTACGCCGTCGCGCCGACGGTCGAGGGCGCGCCTGACGCGGACATCACGCAGCAGCAGCTCGTCACCCCGATGACGGACGTCCAGATTTCCCCGGTCGTGTCCCTCGATGGCGAGGTCGGCGCGGACATCCTTGAGCAGGAGCGCAAGGAGAAGGAAAAGGAAGAGAAGGCTGCCGCCGCTGCGGCCGCTCAGCTCGCCGCAGGCCAGAACGCTGCGTCGGCAGCGACGGCCACCGCCGGTCCCGCGGGCAAGAGCTCGGCAGACGTCCCCGCCGGTGTCGGCGCTGAGGGCCTCGTCGCCGCAGCGCTCGCGCAGGTCGGCGTCTCGCAGGACTGCACCGACCTGGTCCAGAACGCACTCGCGGGCATCGGCCTCACCGAGCGCCGCGACATGGGCGGCTACGACCACGGCGTCTCCGACTTCTACCGCTACGGCACCCCGGTGACCGACGGCAACTACGCCCCCGGTGACATCCTCATCTGGGCCGGCGCACCGCACGTCGCGATCTACATCGGCAACGGCCAGGCCGTGCACGGTGGCTGGGGCGGCAACCAGACGGTGGTCAACACTTACGCTTCCCCGAGCGCGACGCCCGACGTCGTCCGCCTCGGCTAAGAGCTTTCACCCAGAACGAGCGGGACTTCGGTCCCGCTCGTTCTGCGTTTCCGGGCTGCGCCTGCGGCGCCGAACGCGCCGTGCACGGTGGCCCCGGTGCGCTAGACTCCCAAAGGTCGCCTTCCCGCGATCCCGCCCTGGTAGCTCAGTGGATAGAGCACTTCTCTCCTAAAGAAGGTGTCGGAGGTTCGATTCCTCTCCAGGGCACAACAGCTCCCGCCCCGGTGCTTTCCTCGGTCACCACCCGCCGCGGACCGCAGCTTCGGGCATCCCCGGGAAGGTCGGTTGGGGCGCATGTGCGCACACACCTGGGCCCCGCCGTTCGCCACCGTAGTGGCGAGCGACGGGGCCCAGGTGTGCGCGAGTGCTAGCTTGAGCTGAGCATCTCCTGCAGGGTGGTGCGCAGCTCCTCGCTCGTGTGCACCTCCTGGTCGAGGTTCGCGGAGAGGAGCTTGCCGGACTCCGCCGCGCCGAGCGCTTCTGCGTGCATGATCAGCCCGGTGTAACTCGCGATCTCGAAGTGCTCGTTTCCCAGCGCGCTCATGAGCGCGATCTGGTTGTGGAGCTTCGGATCGGCTTTCTCGAGCAGGCTTGCCGCCTGTGTCTTGATCCCGGTCGTCGCCTGCGACGGGGCCGTCGTCGCCTCGTAGCCCAGATCCTTCAGGACCCGCTCCAGGTTGTCGATCTGCTCCCGGGTCTCGTCGGCGTGGTGGGTGAACAGCTTCTTGATCTTCTGGTCGCGCGCGGCCGCATGCAGATCGTCGAGCGCCTCCAGCGAGTGCTGCTCCATCATGAGCGCGCTCCGCAGCGCGTAGTGGAACAGCGCTTCGGGGGTGTCGAGTGTGTGCTGAGACATGTGTTCCTCCAGTTCGTCAGGGACGGGCGACCGTCCAGGTGCGTCCCTCGGGTCGAGGGAGTGGATCGTGTGCCGTGGCGCATGCCGGGGGCGGTGTGACCCGGGCGTGCGCTCTGCGGTGTCGACGCGGTGCATCGCACGGCCGCGGGCGGCCGGTAGCGCCTAGCCCCCGGCGCGCGGCCCCACGCGCACGGGCGCGCCACGCTCGGCATTCGCATTCGCATTCGCATTCGCATTCGCATCCGCGTTTGCCGGGCGTACGAGGTTCTTGCTGGTGCTCTCGAGATCCTCGAGGCCCACGGCGGTTCGCAGTTCCTCGGCGTCACGCGGGTGGCCGTTCGCGGCCATCCAGTCGCTCAGTCCGTCCGCGATGGCGTTGAGCTTGTGTTGCACCGCCTGGTTCGCTCGGGTCTGGCTGTTCTGCAAGAGCGCGACGGACAAGAAGGTCACGATGGTCGTCAGGGTGTTGATGATGAGCTGCCACGTATCGACGCTGCGAATGAAGATGATCGATGGGGCCCACAGGACCACCAAGAGGACGCAGAAGCAAAAGAACCAGGCTCGGCTTGCGAGGCCGGACGCGCGTTCCGCGAACCGATCGAACACACCGATATGGTCTGAGACATCGCTGGGCAAAACTGCGACACGTGCCATTCCCATTCCCCCTCATTCGTCTGTACCTTGGGTCGAACCAGCGCGGGTTCCCGCGTGTGTTTCCTCACGGTACCGCCGGGAGAATGTCCCGGTGAGGCCCTTGCCGTGGACATTACGATCTGGTAACGGGGTGCGCGCGGTGTCCGCCGGGCGCGGGCCCGCGCCCCGCCGGCCGTCAGGTTCGGGAGCCACGCAGCGGTATCCTTGATCGGTGACACACTCCCCGGCCGAGGCCGCATATCTGCGCGCCGTTGCAGCGTTCAAGAACCCGACGCTGGATCTGCTGCACGGCAGGTACGCCCCCTTTGTCGTCGCCGTGCTCACCCGCATGTTCTCGGCCGAGCGCGCGTCCGTCCCCGTGGCCGACGCCCACGTGGAGGTCGGCGCGTTTGTCGAGGAGATACGGGCGGCGGGCGTGGCCACCGAGGATCGCCAGATCCCGGCCGGATCGGGCCGCGAGATCTGCCGCTACTGGGTGCGGGTCGGCTGGCTGGTGCCTCACATCCACGAGGGCATCGAACTGTACCGGCTGTCCGCGCAGGCGGTCGGCGCGCTCGAGGTGGCGGGCCGTGCCGGCGGCGGGCGGGCGAAGGTGTCGCGCTCTCGCGTGCGCACCCTGCTGGAATCGGTGGAGCAGCTGACGCAGAGCGCGGAGACCGACCCCGGAAAGCGGCTCGCGCGGCTCCGCGCGGAGCGGGACGAGATCGACGCGGAGATCGCCCGGCTGGAGCGGGATGAGGTGCCGTTCGAGCCGATCGACGACGACCAGCTGCTCGAAGACACCGAGAACATCCTGCACCTGTCCCGGGAACTGCCCGCCGACTTCGTGCGCGTCGCGGAGTCGATCAACGCGATGCAGCGCGATGTGATCGCGGAGCTGCGCCGCGACGAGCGCCCCGCGGGCGAGGTGCTGCGCGAATATCTGCAGCGCGGTGAACACGTCATGGACGCGACCCCCGAGGGCCGCGCGTTTTCCGGCGCGCTGAAGCTGATCGGCGACCCGGAGCACATCGATCACCTCACCGATCAACTTCAGGGGATCCTCGCCCAGCCCTTCACCCGGCTCATGTCGGCCGAGCAGCGCGGCGACCTGCGCGCGATCGCGAAGCGCGTGGAACAGGGCGTCCAGGAGGTGCTGAACGCGCAACGGCGCGCCTCCCACGTGATCACGACCCAGGTGCGCACGCACGACCCGATCCGGGATCGCGAGGTGGACGATCTGCTCCGCGGCGTCATGGCCGGGCTGCAATCGTGGATGCCGGAATCCAAGGCGGGCGACCGGGTGGAGCCGTTGCGGAGCCTCCCGACCGGCGGGATCGGTCACCTGCGTCAGTCGCTCAACGATCTGCGGCCGCCGAACCCGCCCGCCCCGCTGCGCGATGCCGCAGCCGACGCCGAGTTCGTGGACGCGGATACGCGCGCGTGGGGCGGACCCAACTACGGGGACCTCGAGAAATACCTCGCCGGGCTCGACTCGGAACGCTTCGACCTCGCCACCGCGTTCGAGGGGATCGCGGCGGACGGCGCGCGCCGCCCCGCCGATCTGCTCGGCCTCCTGGAACTCGCCCACCGCAACGGCAGCCTGGAGGGGGACACCGTGTCGGTGGTCGAGGCGATTCGCCCGGACGGCACCTCCCGCCGCTTCGCTTTCGCGGCCGTGACCGCGCGCACACTGAAGGAAGACGCAGATGTTGACTGAGCCCGAGACCCCGGCCGTGCCCGACTCGACGCCCGCCCCGGACGCCGCGGCCCCGTTCATCGAGGCCGTGGCGATGGAGAACGACCCGGACGGAAGCTTCGCCGGGGACCGCGGCGTGCTCGAGCCGGCGGTGCGCCGCGTGCTCGTGCGGCTGCTCCAGCGCCGCGTGGTGTTCGCGGACCGCAACGCGGACGAGTGGGCCGTGCTGCTCGACAACCAGCAGGTGATCGAGTCGCGGCTGCACGACCTGTTCGTGCGGCTCATCGTCGACCTCGAACGCGGGGTCGCGTACAAGCAGCAGGTGCGCTCCGATGAGCTGGACGTGCCCGTGCTGCTGCGCGACGAGTCGTACAATCGCGCCGAAACGCTTGTGCTCGTGTATCTGCGCACGGTGTACCAGCGCGAGTCAACGGCGGGGGAGCGTGCGGTGTGGGTCGATGTCGAGGACATCGAGCAGACCGTGCTGAGCTACTTCACCGACGGCGACGGAAGTCCGGCCGCGCGGCAGAAGACGATCAAGAGCGCGCTCGGGCGTCTCCGCCAGGAGGGCATCATCGATGAGGAATCCGAGGGCCGCTACCGCATCACGCCGCTGATCGAGATCGTGCTGAGCGCGGATCGCCTGCGGGAACTGCTGAGCTGGCTGCGCGAGCAGGTGGCCCCGGACCCGCACGATCCCACCTCCGGTCCCACGCCCGAGCCCGCCCGTGACCACGCCGCCGAGCCCCGCCACACCGATCAGGGAGAACCCACCGCATGACCATGATCGACACGCTCTTCGGCATGATTCCCGCGGCCTCGCGCGGGCAGCAGTGGGTAGCGGACGAACTGCGGCTCGTGAACTGGGGTGGCTACGACGGCGCGCACCGGGTGCGGTTCTCCTCGAACGCGACGCTGCTGTGCGGTGGATCGGGATCCGGCAAGTCGACCCTGATGGACGGCTACATCGCGCTGATGATGCCCCACACGACCCCGTTCAACGGGGCCTCGAACGGCGGTGTCACGGGCCGGCCGCGCGGCGAGGAGCAGCGCAACATCCTGTCTTACGGTCGCGGCAAGCTCGACGAGTCACGCACCGACGAGGGCACCCGGGTGCGCGTGCTGCGCGGCGACGGTGAGGACACCTGGACGGCGCTCGCGATGACCTGGCTGGATCACGACGGCTCGCGCTTCACCGCTGTGCGCGCCTGGTACTTCCCGGCGTCCGCCCGCCTGCTTGATGACGCCGTGAAGGTGCGCGCCACGATCGACGGACCCTTCGATCTGAGCGCGCTGGAGACCGCGGCAGCCCACCGCCTCTCCGACGCCGCGGTGAAGGCCGCGGGACTCGACACCTACGCGACGGACCGCGAGTTCTCGGCGAAAATTCACACGGTGCTCGGGATCGGGGCGGCCGGGGCCGGGGCGAAGGCCATGAGCCTGCTCGCCCGAATCCAGGCCGGGCAGCAGATCACCACCGTTGACGAGTTGTACAAGCGGATGGTGCTCGAAGAACCCGACTCGCTCGCGACCGCGGACGCGGTCGTGGGGCACTTCGACGAGCTTGAGAGCACCCGGCAGCGCATGGTGACCGCGCAGAAGCAGGTCCGGGCGCTCCGGCCCATTCGTGAGATGCGGGAGCGGATCGTGGCGGCCGCGGATCAGCTCCGCCTGCTCGACGAGATCGGCCGTTTCGGAGATCCCGATTCGCTGGCCGCGCTGTGGCGTGCGAACCGCCGGCTCGCGCTGCTGCGCGAGGTGGAGGCCGAGCTGCAGCAGGAGAAGGGGGCCGCCGACGCGGAGGTGCGCGCCCAGCAGGCGCTCGCCGCCGCCGCGGAAGCCGAGCGCGCCGGGCTCGTCGAGGTGCTGCGAAACTCGGGCGGCGACCGCATCGAGCGGGCGGAGCGTGATCTCGGCCTGGTCGAGACGCGCCTCGAGCAGGCGCGAGCGGCCCGCGAGCGCTTCGCATCGCTCCTGCTCGGGCTCGGGGAGGAGATCCCGAATGAGAAGGCCTTCCGCGCGCTCGTGACCCGGGCCCGGGCGGAACTCGCGGATCCGGCGGCGAAATCGGCCGTGCGCGACGCGTACGCGGATGCGCGGGGCACGACGAACGCGATCCGCGCGGAGTTGACCGGCCTCGAAGCGGAGCATCGCAGCTCGGAGTCACTGCGCGGAAACATCCCGAGCGCCCTGCACGAGTCGCGTGAACTGCTGGCGCACGCGGCGGGGCTCTCGGCCGAGGACCTGCCCTTTGTCGGCGAACTTGTCGAGGTGCGCACGGAGTTCGAACCCTGGCGGGATGCGTTCGGGCTCGCGCTCGGCGGCTTCGCGACCACGCTGCTGATCGACGCCGAGCACCTGCCGCGGTTCCGGGCCGCGATCAACGAGGTGCGGGTGCCGTCCCGGCTGCGGTACGAGGGGGTGCGGCTCGGCACCGCGGGGAAGCCCCGCCTGGACGCGCAGCAGTTGCCGGGCCGGCTCGACTATCGCGAAGGCCCGTTCACCGCCTGGCTCCAGGAGCGCCTGGCGGATCAGTTCGGGTTCGTGTGCGTGGATGACGCGACGGCGTTTGCGGAGCATCGCATGGCGCTGAGCATCACGGGTCAGATGTCGCAGGGAAGCCGGGGCGCGCACGGTGGGCACGGGCGCAGTTCGGTGCTCGGGTTTTCGAACCAGCGCCGCCTGGCCGAGCTCGGCGACAAGGTCGCCGACTGCGAGCGACGGTTGCAGGCCGCCGCCGAGGCCGAGCAGGAGGCTGCACGAGCGCTCGACACGATCGATGCGCGGCACACCGCCTACGGGAAGCTCGTCGAGCTGAGCTGGGAGCAGATCGACGTCGCCGCGGTGGAGCAGGAGCGTGACAACTGGGAGCGGATCGTCGCGGGCCTGGTCGAGGGGAATCCCGAGATCGAGGACCTGCAGAGCCAGATCGCCGCGCTCAAGACGCAGATCGAGGCGCAGCAGAAGAAGGTGGGCCGGGCGGAGGCCAAGCAGGAGAGCATCGCGCGGCAGTGGGCGGAGATCACCGACGAGGTGGACGCGGCGCAGCAGTCGGTCGACGAAGCCGAGGATGCGGGCCGCGAACTCGGGGACGCGCACGCCGCGTATCTGAGCGAGCGGTTCGAGACGCCGGCTACGGGCCGCGCCCGGAACCGGACGGACGCCCTCTCCCGCTTCGACGCGGCGCTCGACACGGCCGCGAAGCTGCTTCACGAGGACCAGGCCGCCGCGCAGGCGACCCTCGAAGAGCAGCGCGGGCATCTGCGTCGCGCGCTGGAAGGCTTCCTCGAAAGCTGGCCCAACCCGAATCTGCGGGCCGACCCGGATGCCTCCCTGAAGGACTTCGAACGGATCCTGGCGGAGCTCGAGACGAGCGGCCTGCACGAGCTGGAGGCCGAGTGGAAGCAGAGCCTCCTGAAGCTCTCGGGCAACGACCTGACGAACCTGGATTCCACGCTGAGCCGCGCGCTGCGCGAGATCAAGGAACGCATCGAACCGATCAACCGCATCATGCGGGATCTGCCGTTCTACGATGACGAGCACCGCCTGCAGATCACGCCGCGCGAGACGCAGTCCGAAACGCGGCGGCGCTTCCGCGCCGAACTCCGGGACGTCCGGGCCCTCATCGCGGGGGCGCAGAGCGACGCCGAGCGCGAGCTCGCCTATGAGCGGATGGCCCGGCTGATCGGCCGGATCCGGCGCACCGCCCCCGACTTCGCCGAACTCGTGGACGTGCGCAACCACGTGCGGGTCAGCGCGGAAAAGGTGCACGCCCAGACCGGACAGCACGCGGCGCTCTACGATCACATCGGTGAGAAGTCCGGTGGCGAGTCGCAGGAGCTCATCGCCTTCATCGTCGGGGCGGCGCTGCGCTACCAGCTCGGCGATGCGGACGCCGAGCGCCCGCGCTACGCCCCGGTGTTCCTCGACGAGGCGCTCATCAAGGCGGACGCGCACTTCACGAAGCGCGCGATCGGGGCGTGGCGCGGGCTCGGGTTCCAGCTCATCATCGGCGCGCCGAACGACAAGTACAGCGCGATCGAGCCCCACGTCGACGTCGAGTACGACATCCTGAAGGACACGCAGGGCCGCTCCTGGGCGAAGCCGAAGGTGGGTCTCCCCGCGCACCGCTAGGTGCGCTCGGGTGGTGCGGCCTCCCGCTCCGCCTGTTCGCGGACGCACGCGAGCACCACGCCCACGGCCATGAGCGTGGAGATCAGGGAGGTGCCGCCGGCGGAAACAAAGGGGAGTGGCACTCCCAGGACGGGAATGAACCCGAGCACCACGGCCACGTTCACAGCCATCTGCGCGCTGATCCACGCGGTCGCCCCGCCGAGCACGGCGGTGGCGAAGGGGTCGTCCAGGCGGCCGATCAGGCCGACCAGGGCGAGCGCGATGGCGACGAACGCGGCGAGGACCGCCGCGGCCCCGAGCAGCCCCAGCTCTTCCCCGGTGATCGCAAAAATGAAGTCGGTGTCGGCTTCCGGGAGCCAGGCCCACTTCGCGGTGGAGTTGCCGAGCCCCGCGCCAAAGATCCCGCCGTGCGCCAGCGCCCAGAATCCATTCAGTGACTGCCAGCACATGCCCTGCGCGTGTTCCGCGTCGGTCAGGCAGTCGATCTCCATGAACTGCACGATCCGGATCACCCGGTTCGGCTTGATCAGCGTCATGACGGCGATGCCTGCGGCGGCAATGGCCGCGATGGTCACGAGAAACCGAAAGCGCACCCCCGAGAAGTACAGGCAGCCGAACACGAGCGCGGCGATAATCATGAGTGTTCCGAGGTCCCCGCCGATCACATTGATGCCCATCGAAAGGGCCACGACGGGGAGGATCGGGATCGCCACGTGCCACCATTCCCGCAAGAGTGGGCGCTTCGCCGCGAGAATCGTGGCGACCCAGACGAGCAGCACGAACTTCATGAACTCGGCGGGCTGCGCGGAGAGGGGGCCGAGCCGCAACCAGTTGCGGTTCCCGCCGGCCTCGTAGCCCAACGGGGTATACACGAGCAGCTGCAGTGTGAGCCCGACGCCGAGCAGCGGCCAGGCGAGTCGCCGAAGCCGCGCGGTCGGGGTGCGGCTCAGCACCAGCAGCAGCGCGATCCCGACGACCGCGTAGCCGCCCTGCCGGATCAGCCCGGAGAACGGGCTTCCGCCCGCGGCGATCGCGGTGACCTGGCTGGCGGACTGCACCATGAGGATGCCGAGCCCCACGAGGAGGCACACCGATGCGAGGAGCACCGTGGTGAGACTCCGGAGAGGACCGGCTTCGGTGGGGACCCCACCGAAGCCGGTCGGCCGCGCCGCGGGAAGGCGGAGGCGGCTCGACCGAGCTGCCACGGTCGCCCTAGTTCACACACGGGAGCGATCCCGCAAGGATCGGCTCGTCCCAGGTCTCGACCACGGCGAAGCCGGGGGCCGGGGGCTCCGGACGATCGACCGGGGCTTCCGCCGGCTCGCCCGCGTCCGGCTCGCCGGCGTCCGGCAGCTCCGCGCCCGGTTCGCCCGCGCCCGCCTGCGAGCCCGCACCCTCGCCCGAATCTGGATCGCCCCCCGCATCAGGTGCCGCGAAGTACGTTCCCGCGAAGATCGCGGCGACCACGCCCTGTACCTCATCGAGGTCCACCGTGTTCACCGAGGCCCCGTCGACAAACTCGAAGTCGACGATCGGCAGCGTGACGAACCGGGCCCCGGACTTCGAGGCCTCCACGGCGATCCGCAGAAACTCCAGCACGTTGAAGTCCGTGTCGAGCGCGACGTGATTCTGGGTCACGTCGACGAGCGCGGACACGGTTTTCGGGTTCGTGAGGGTGCTCCGCTGGGTCAGCTCGTGGGCCACGCTCGCGAGAAAGGCCTGCTGGCGGCGCGAGCGGTCGAGATCCGTGAGGTACGGGCCGTCGAAGCCCGTGTCGCGGCGCTGCCGCACGAAGCTCATGGCCTGCGCCGCATCGAGCTCCTGCACGCCGGCGACGAAGTTCGCCCCGGAATACACGTCCTCGGTCGCCTGATTCAGGCACACCGTGATCGGGGCAACTGCCTGCGAGATGTAGGCGAAGCCACCCATGGTCATCTCGACGAAGTGGTCGATCCTGACGTCGCCGAGGAAGTGGGACACGGTTTCGATCTGGGCTTGCCGACCAGCGCTGCGCGCCGCCTGGTACCGCTCGGCATCGCTCATCGATGCGTCGTTCACGAGCTCGCTCATGCGCTCCTGCATGGCGAGCCCATAGGCCTCCTTGATCTTCGAGTGCGTGATCCCGAGCGGCGCTCCGGCGAGCTCGACGTAGTCGTCGCGGGGGATCGAGATTCCCACCGTCTGCGAGCGGTCCTCGGGGATGTGCAGCAGCATGAGCACGTTTGCGTTGTAGCCGCCGTCATCCGCGGTGCCCGCGTGGAGGGCATCGTAGATCTCCTCGGGGAGGGGCTGGCCATTCTGATCGACGCGACTATCCATGCCCATGATCAGGATGTTTTGTTCGCCCGGATCGGTCTCCAGGTCGTCAACCTGGGGCAACGTGAAGTCTGAGCGGACGATGTTGCTCGTCACGGCGTGGTAGGCGATGGCGATGCCCACCCCCGTGAGGAGGAGCACGCTGGCGAGGGTAACGGCGAGGGTGGTCATCAGGCGGCGACGCCGCGAACGAGGGGTGCGTGGGGGAGTAAGCATGGGGGTCCATCCCGTGAGGAGCTGATCGGAAAAGCCCGCGCACGCGAGACGCCCCCCAAGACTGGGGCGGCGAGGGGCGTGCCGGGCAGCGGTCGAGCGCCGCGGGGCACGGGACACCGGGTGTCCCGTACGGGGCGCTCAGGCCGCGATCAACGGGGGAGTGGTCGGGACCTCGCGGAACGGATCGGGTGGGAGCACGCAGCGCGTGATCCGGTGCAGTTCGCCCGCGGTCAGTGCGGGGAGCCGGATTTCAAGTGCGGCAATGGCGGAGCCGGGACCGAAGGCGGGTGCCAATACGGTCATGACGCCGTCGGGTTCGTCGATCTCGTCGACCGGGGCGAACGCTGCCTGTTCGAGCAGAGCGTCGACGTCGGCGTCCTCAAGCGTTTCCTGCTTCGACCGGGACTCATCGAAGCGCAGGGTCAACTGCGTCGGATCCGGATCGCGCAGCGCGCCCTGGGCCTGCATGATGTCAATCATCCAGAAGCTGGGCATGAACAGGGAAAAAATGATGAGCAGGAGCAGCGGAACTCGCAACGATCGTGCGCGCATGTTGCCCCCTTTCCCGGCCCGTCTGGCTTCCGGGGAGCGATGCTAGCAGGGCAAGCTGGGTGGTGAGGTGGGCCGCGGCGGCGCTACTCGGGCCGCGGGTGCCGCAGCAACTCGGCGCGCTCGCGGAGGAAATCCGCCAGGCTCGGTGCGCCCTCGAGCGGGGCACCCGCACGCCAGCGCACCCGGATCTCGCCCGCGCTGTAGCCGACGGGAAGCTCCGGATCCGCGAGGAGCTCGGCGAGGCGCGCGTCGGGGAGGATCTCGCTGTCACGCAGCGGGATCGGTGTGGCATCGAAGTTCACGGGCTCGCCCGCGGGAATGCCGCCCCGCAGCGCCGCCGCCGCGATTTCGCGGCGTTCCTCGCGCGACACAGACTGGTAGCCGGGACGTCCGCGCTCGGCGGCGCGAGTGGCGCGGCCCGCCGCGTAGAGCCGAGCGTCGGTGCCGAGGAGAACGGTGCCCAGACGCCACGCGGAACCGAACTCCTGCATTGTGTCCGGGCGCGCCCAGAGCAAGATCTTGCGTGGCGTCACGACGCGGGCGAGATGCTCGGGCGGGATCCCGGCGGCGGCGAGACCCGCGGCGGTGTCCGCGCACGCATCCGTGGCCCGGGAGAGGGCCGCCTCGAAGTCTTGCGCAGCGGTCACTCGGACAGTGTATCCGGCACTAGAGTTGGTCTGATGAGCTCATCGTCGACAGCGCAGCATTTCACTCGGTCCGCAACGATTCGCGCCATGCTGCTGGTGCTGGTCGGGTCGCTGGGGATGCAGTTCTCCGCCGTGATCGCGGTGGGGCTGTTTCCGGCGTTCGGGGTGCTCGGTACGAGTGCGCTCCGCATGGTGATCGCGGCGGTGATCCTCCTCGCGATCTTCCGTCCCCGGCTGCGCGGGCGCACGCGGCGCGAGTGGGTGGGCATCATCCTCTACGGTGTGGCCATGGCCGCCATGAATGCGTTCCTGTATCTCGCGTTCTCCCGCCTGCCGCTCGGCATCGCCACCACCATCGACTTCCTCGGACCGTGCATGGTGGCGCTGCTCGCGTCCCGCCGCGCACGCGAGGGCGCGCTCGCCGTCGTGGCGCTGCTCGGGGTGGCGCTCATCGCCGGCTTCGGCGGGGCGCTCGACCCGCTGGGACTGCTCTTCGCGGCGCTCGCGGGGACGGCTTTCGGGCTGTACACCCTGCTCGCGGCGCAGGTCGGCCAGTCCGACGGCGGTCTGCCGAGCGTCGCCCTCTCGGTCACCGTCGCCGCGATCCTGACGCTGCCGTTCTCCGTGCCCGTCATGCCTCTCGTGCGACCCGAGCACCTGCTCGCGCTGCTGACGTCCGCGGTGCTCGGCACCGCACTGGCGTTTACCGTCGATACGATCGCGGGAAAGCTGACCTCGGCGCGTGTTCTCGGGGTGTTGTTCGCCTTCGACCCGGTCGTGGGAACGATCCTGGGTGCGCTGTTCCTGAACCAGCTGTTGACGCCGATCGCGGTGCTCGGCATCGTGCTCGTCGTGGGGGCGGGGGCCGGGATCGTGTGGCTGTCCGGGGGACACGGGCCGGCGGCGGCGCCCGCACCCGAGCCCGAGCCCGAGCCCGGGCCTGCGTCCGAGCCCACACCAACGCTCGCACCCGAACCCGCGCCCGCCGAGGATCCGCCGCCCACGGCGTAGGCTGAGAGCGTGAGTTCAGACGCAGCGCGTGAATCGCTCGAGATCGAGCGCAAGTACGAGGTCGATGTGGCGGCGCAGCTGCCGACGCCAGAGCAATTCCTGGCGGTCGGCTTTGTCGCCGATCCGGCGGCGACGTTCGGACTCCGGGCGCGCTACTTCGACACCACCGACGAGGAACTGGCCCGGGCTGGCGTCGCGCTGCGCGTGCGTGAGGGCGGAGCGGACGCCGGATGGCACATCAAGGTGCGACAGCCGGGCGGTGTGCGCGAGCTCCAATGGCCGCTGTCCGAGGAGCTCCCGGACCCGCTGCGCGCGGAACTGCGAGCGCTCGTCGGAGACGCGGCCGATCGGGTCGAGCCGCGCGCGACGATGGCCACCGAGCGCACCGTGGTGGTGCTGCGGGACGCCGCCGGGGCGGCGCGCATCGAGATCGCCGACGATCGCGTGGTCGCCGCGGATCTCGCGGCCGGCGTGCGCCGGGCATGGCGCGAGTGGGAGGCGGAGCTGCTGCCGGGGGCCGCGGAGGCCGAACTCGATGCGGTGGATCCGGCGCTGCGGGGCGCGGGTGCCGTTCCGTCGGCCAGCCCGGCCAAGATCGCTCGCGCCACAGGGCGGCTCGTCGGGCTTGCCCGGGCTCGCGGGGCGGACGCGGCGCAGCTCGCGGCCCTCGAAGCGCTTGACGCCGCCGATCAGGCAGCGGCGCGTAGGCTGGACGCATGAGTAAGCGAGCGAAATCCGGCGGGCCGCAGGGCGGTCGTGGCGCGGGCAAGACCCCGGAGCCCTCACCGAAGGCGCGGCGGAAGCAGATCATTGTCGGCCTCATCATGGGTGCCGTGATGGGCCTCGTCATTAGCGCGATCAGCCAGTTCTGGCTGTGGCTGCCCGCGGGCCTGGCGGTGGGCCTCGCGGCCGGGGCGATCATGAAGCCGCCGGCGGAGTAGCGCCTCGCGGTGGCGCGGTGCCCTGGGCGGTGAGCGGGGGCGCTGCGTCCTGCCCGGACCGGGGCGGTGAGGTGCCGATCCTGCACTCTGACACAAGCCCATGTCAATGGCGTTGACATGGGCATTTACATCCGCGTGAAATTGTGCGAGGATCGAGCAGGACATCGAAGACGAGGACCCCATGCACCCCACTATTTTTGAAACCAACCGCCCGGCGGCGAAGATCGTCGAGGATGCGCTCGCCGACACGAAGCTCGAGTGCTTCTGGATCGACGACGTGGCCGGCACCGCGGCCACCTACCCGCCGCTCGCCGGCGACACTCGGGTCGACGACGCCGTGGTCGGCGGCGGCTACGCCGGGCTCTGGACCGCGATCAAGCTCAAGACCGAGCACCCCGAACGCCGCGTCGTGTTGCTCGAGGCGATGCGCATCGGCTGGGCGGCATCCGGCCGCAACGGCGGCTTCTGCGAGGCGAGCATCACGCACGGTGAGCCGAACGCCGAGGCGCGCTGGCCCGAAGAGACCGGCACGCTGCGCCGCCTCGGCTACGAAAACCTCGACGCGATGGAAGCGTTCATCGCGGAGCATGAGCTCGACGTCGACTTCGAACGCACGGGGCAACTGTCCGTGGCAAACGCGCCGCACCAGGTCGCGTGGCTCGGGGAGAGCGACGATCCCTCGGTGGTCACCCTGAACGCCGCCGAAGTGCAGGATCGCATCGCCTCGCCCACCTTCCTCGGCGGCGAGTTCTCCCCGCACGAGAACGCCAACCTGCACCCGGCAAAGCTTGCGGCGGAGCTCGCACGGCACGCCGCCAGCATCGGCGTCGAGATCCACGAGCAGACCCCCGTGAAGCGGCTCGACGGCGGCGCGGACACCCCGATCCAGCTCGGCACCGAGCGCGGCACCGTCACCGCTGAGCGCGTCGCGCTGTGCACGAACGTGTTCCCGTCGCTCCTCAAGCGCTACCGCTTCCACACGGTCCCGGTGTATGACTACGTCCTGATGACGGAGCCGCTGAGCGATGAGCAGCTCGCCTCCATCGGGTGGTCGGGGCGCGAGGGGCTCGCCGACATGGCGAACCAGTTCCACTACTCGCGACTCACGAAGGACAACCGGATCCTCTGGGGCGGCTACGACGCGGTGTACTTCGCGGGCGGCAAGATCCGGCCCGAGCACGAAGACCGGATGGAAAGCCACCGGAAGCTCGCGAGCCACTTCTTTACGACCTTCCCGCAGCTCGCGGGGGTGAAATTCACGCACCGCTGGGCGGGCGTGATCGACACGAGCACGCGCTTCTGCGCGTTCTTCGGCCAGGCGCACGGGGGCCGCGTGCAGTACGTCGCCGGGTTCACGGGGCTCGGGGTGGGGGCCACACACTTCGCCGCCGACGTCATCGTCGATCGGCTCGAGGGTCGCGTGACCGAGCGGACCGAGCTGAAGATGGTGCAGGACGTGCCGCTGCCGTTCCCGCCGGAGCCCGCCGCGTCGATCGGCATCAACCTGACCCGCTGGGCGATGGATCGCGCCGATCACAACGAGGGCAAGCGCAACCTGCTCCTCAAGACGCTCGACGCACTCGGCCTGGGGTTCGACTCGTGAGCGGCGCACAGCTGCCCGAGGGGGCGAACCACGCCGTCCGCGCGGTCACGGCCGACGTCGCGCTTGAGGCGGTCCCGGCCGCCGACGTCGTGTCCGGCTCGCCCGTCCAGGGAGTGCTCGAACTCGGGCAGATCGCCGGCGCGGAGGCCGGGGTCTGGGAACTGCGCGGCGGCACGGTGACCGACACCGAGGTCGATGAACTGTTCATCGTGCTCTCGGGCGGGGCAACGATCGAGCTCCTGCACGAGCCCGGGCGCGACGCCGCTGCGGGGGAGGCCCCTCGCGTGGTCGAGGTCGGCCCGGGAGACGCGATGCGGCTGGTCGCGGGCACCCGCACCCGCTGGACCGTCGCGGACCACATCCGCAAGATCTACATCGCCGAGGCGTAGCGCGCCGGCGCACGGCACCCTAACCGAGGCTTTTTCCCGAGACTGAGCCAAATTCCGCGGAGTTTGGCTCAGTCTCGGGAAAAAGCCTCGGTTGAGGTGTGCCTGGACCGGGCCTCGCGCGAAGCTGAGCGTTCCCTGTAAGATAATCGCTTGGTCGCGCGCCTTCGGGGCGGACGCGCAGCACATTCGGACCGCTCGCCCCCTGAAGGAGCCCCCATGGCCCTGCCCTGGAAACTGCACGGCGACGGCAAGCACGTCGCGCCCGACGCGATCGTGCTCCCCGAGGAGCGCCTGAGCTGGGGCCGGACCTTCGGCTTCGGCGCGCAGCACGTCGTCGCCATGTTCGGCGCGACGTTCCTCGTCCCGCTGATCACGGGCTTCAGCCCCACCGCCACGCTCTTCTTCTCCGGGCTCGGCACGATCCTGTTCCTACTGCTGACCGGGAATCGGCTCCCGAGCTACCTGGGCTCGTCGTTCGCGTTCATCGCGCCGATCATGGCAGCAACCGCGGGCGGCGACGATCTCGGCCGGGCGTCCTTCGGGATCCTCGCCATCGGCGTGCTCATGGCAATCGTCGGCCTCGTGGTGCACCGCTTCGGCACGGGCTGGATCAACGCGCTCATGCCGCCCGTCGTCATGGGTGCGATCGTCGCCCTGATCGGCTTCAACCTGGCACCCGCCGTCCGGAACAACTGGACGGGCAACCCGGCCGCGAACCCCGAGGTCGATCAGGCGCTGTCCTCCTGGGTCGCGCTGGCAACGCTCATCGCGATCCTGCTCATCACGGTCCTGTTCCGGGGCCTGATCGGACGCCTGTCGATCGTGCTGGGCATGGCCGTCGGGTACGTGATCGCCGTGATCGCCGGCCTTGTTGACTTCACCGCGGTCTCCGAGGCCGACTGGGTGGGGCTGCCCGCGTTCCACGCCGTCGGCAACCCCTTCGCCGATCCCTCGCTCTGGGGGCTGCTGCCCGCGTTCCTCCCGGTCGTGCTCGTGCTCATCGCCGAGAACGTCGGTCACGTGAAGAGCGTCGGCCTCATGGTGAACCGCGACCTCGACGGGGTCACGGGACGCGCCCTCCTCGCGGACGGCCTCTCGACGATGCTCGCCGGCTTCGGCGGCGGATCCGGCACCACCACCTACGGCGAGAACATCGGCGTGATGGCCGCCACGCGCGTCTACTCGACCGCGGCGTACTGGATCGCGGGCGGCATCGCGGTGCTGCTGAGCTTCTCCCCGAAGGTCGGCGCGGTCATCTTCTCGGTCCCGCCGGCCGTGCTCGGCGGCGTGACGGTGGCGCTGTACGGCCTGATCGGCCTGATCGGCGTGAAGATCTGGATCGACAACAAGGTCGACTTCTCCAAGCCGATCAACCAGTTCTCGGCGGCCGTGCCGCTGATCGTCGGCATCGCGGACTTCACGATCCAGTTCGGCTCGGTCGTCTTCAACGGCATCGCGCTGGGCACGATCGCCGCGATCGGCGTCTACCACCTGATGCGCGTCCTCGCGAAGGCGCGCGGCGGCGAGATGCAGATGGTGGATCCGGTGGTCACCGCCCCCGCCGAAGAGACGACGCCCTAACCCGGTAAAGCCCTGAGAAACCGTCACCCCGGCGCGCGAAACTCCGCCGGGGTTACGGTCGATTCCGCATGCACCGCTTAGGGTGGCGGTGTGTGGAGTGTAGAGCGGCGACGACGTCCGGAGACGGACCAGGTCGCGAATGATGCGGAGGGCGTCACCGCCGAGGCGGTGATCCCCGCTACCGAGGGTGCCCCGGTACCCGCCCCCGAGTCGAACACTCAGCCGAAGGAAGACTTGACGACGCAACTCACCGGTCCCGTGTCTCTCGTCGACGCCTACGCCGACGAGCACGCCGATTGGCGGCGCGAGGCCGCGAGTATCGGTGGCCGCAACCCGATGCTGCACTTCGACGACAGCCCGGCGAACCGGATCGAACTGTCGACGACGCACCCGGGCGGCCTGCCCCAGTTCATCACGGGCAACAAGATCCTGCTCTCCGCCCTGATCCGCGACGATCTGGCGCTGCGCCACGCCCGCGTGGCTGCGGGCCGGGTCACCGACAAAGCGATCGAGATGCGCACGGTGCGGGGCCTGGAAACGGTCCACCTCGGCGTCGGTATCGCGAAGTGGACGTTCGAGGGCGAGGAATTCTGCGCCCCCGTGCTGCTGCGCCCGCTCGCGATCCGCCGTTACGGCCGCGATTTCGAGCTGAAGCTCAAGCAGTTCCCGGTCGTCAACGGTGAGCTGATCCGAGTCCTGAATGAGCAGTTCGGGATCACGCTCGACGCTCGCAGCCTCGTAGAACTCTCGCAGTCCGAGGGCGTGTTCAAGCCGCAGCCCGTGATCGACCGCGTGCGGCAAATGGTGGCGGGCGTCTCCGGGTTCGTGGTGCAGCCCCGGCTCGTGGTCTCCTCCTTCCACAGCGTTTCCCAGGGCATGGTGGACGCGGTGAAGGAGCTCGATTCCCCGATCCTCGCGGCCCTCTGCGGGAGTGAGCCCGCGCGTGAACAGCTCGCGGCGGCCTACCGGCCCGTGAGCGCGACCCCCGCCGACGAGCGCTCTCCCGATGTGGACCGCTACCTGTACGACGCGGATGCCGAGCAGGACGACGTGCTCGCGCAGATCGACGCCGGGCACTCCCTCGTGGTGCACGCCCTCCCCGGGACGGGCGGCACGCAGACCGTGGTCAACGCGATCGGCAGCCTGGTCCGCGAGGGGAAGCGGGTGCTCGTGGTGTCGCCGCGGCGCGCCACGCTCGACGGGATCACGCACCGCCTGACGCGGGCCGGCCTCGCCGGGCTCTCCGTGTCGCCGCGCCGCCTGCGCCGCACCCTCGTCGAATCGATCAGTCGCAACGAGAACGCCCGCGCCGAGCAGCTGGGCGAGGTCGATGCCGCGCTGATCCGGCTCCGCGGGGTCCTGAGCGACTACCGCGGTGCCCTCTCCGGCACCGACGAGCGCTTCGGGGTGTCGCCGCTCGACGCGCTCCGCCGGCTGACCCAGCTGGCGCTGGGGGAGCGGCCGCCGAGCACGACGGTGCGCCTCGACGATCAGGCGCTCGGCCAGCTCACGCTTGACCGGAGCTCGATGGCGGAGGCCCTCACCGAGGTCGCCCGGCTCGGACAGTTCCAGTATGGCCCCGAGGACTCACCCTGGTACGGAGTGAGCTTCCACACGACCGAGGAGGCGCGCACCGCCTACGGTCTCGCCGTGGACCTCGCCGAATCGCAGCTGCCGCGCTTGATCTCGATGGCTAATGAGGTCATCGGCCAGACCTCGATGCGCCCCTACGAGACGATCGCGGAACTGGGCGTGTACCTCCGCCTGCTCATGGGGATCCGGGACACGCTCGACCGCTTCACGCCCGCCGTCTACGACCGCTCGCTCACCGAGGTGATTGCGGCGCACGCGCCCGGCCGCAGCGGCGAGGAGATGACCGCGGCGAACAAGCGACGGCTGAAGAAGCTCGCCCGCGAGTACGTGCGCCCCGGCGTGCACATCACCGATATGTATTCGCGCCTGGTGCAGATCCAGCAGCAGCGCGTCCTGTGGCAGCGGTACACGACGGTGGTCGGGGCGCGGCCGGAGGTGCCGCTCGGCATCTCGGACGTGGTCGTGGCCTTCCAGTCCGCGTACCAGGATCTTGACGAGCTTGACCGCGTGCTCGGGGTGGTCGGCGATGCGAACCGCCTGAAGAACCTCACGCTCGGGGCGCTCGCGAGCCGGATCTCGGATCTCGCACGCGAATCCGAGGTGCTGCAGAACATTCAGGAGCGCACCACGATCGTGGAGCGCATGCGCGCCGCGCACCTGGAACCCCTGCTCGACGATCTGTCCGCCCGCCACGTGCCGGCGGAGGACGTGGCCGCGGAGCTCGAGCTCGCGTGGTGGCAGTCGGTGCTGGAGCGCATGCTGCAGACGAACCCTGCCCTGCTGAGCGCGAACACGGGCGTGATCGAACGGCTCGAGGCCGATTTCCGCCTCGTGGACGACGCCCACGCGGGCGCGAACGGCGCGCTGCTCGCGGCCAGCCTCGCGGACGCCTGGCGCGTGGCGGTGCTGGATCACAAGCAGGAAGCGCTCGCGATGCGTGGCGCACTGCGCCGCTCGGACACAACGGCGACGATGCTCGCTCAGGGGGCCCCGAACCTGCTCGGCGTACTCGCCCCGGTGTGGACCATGTCGCCGTACGAGGTGGCGCAGCTGCCAGACGGGATGCGCTTCGACACCGTGCTCCTCGTCGACGCGGGCGCGACCACCCTCGTGGAGAACCTGGGCGCGATCCGGCGTGCACAGCAGGTCGTGGCCTTCGGCGACACGATGACGCAGACTCCCGCGCACTTCGAGGTATCCGTTGGGGCGGCTGAGCCGGACGCAGCGGACGCCGAGGAGCTGCATCAGCGTTCGGCCTATGCGTTGCTCAGCGACGTGCTCCCCACGCTGACGCTCACCCGCAGCTATCGCGCCGGCGGCGAGGACCTCACGAACCTGGTCAACTCCCGCTTCTACGGTGGCGCGATCCAGTCCCTGCCGTGGGCCGGGAGTTTCTTGGGCCACTCGAGCCTCACCTACGAGTTCGTTCGCGGCGGTCAGGGCCTTCCCGACCCGCAGAGCGGGGCCGTGGAGAGCACGGACGCCGAGGTCGAGCGCGTGGTGCAGCTGGTCCTCGAACACGCGAGCGAACGCGCAACCGAATCCCTCATGGTGATTACCGCGAGCGAGCGGCACGCGGTGCGCGTGTACCAGGCGGTGCTCCAGGCCTTCTCGAAGTTCCCGCAGTACCGGGACTTCCTGCTGGGCGAGCGGGCGGAGCCGTTTGCGGTGCTCACCCTGGAGCAGGCCACCGCCCAGAGCCGGGATCGCGTGATCTTCTCGGTCGGGTTCGGGCGCACCCCGCACGGTCGCGTGCTGTCGAACTTCGGTGGCCTGGGTCGCCCCGGCGGCGAACGGCTGCTCGCCGTGGCCATGACCCGCGCCCGGCGCGCCATGACGATCGTGAGCTGCTTTAAGCCGGAGGATCTCGACTCCGTGCGGATCAAGCACGGCGTGGTCGAGCTGGCCGAGCTGCTCGCGATGGAGCATCCGGAGCCGGAGGCCCCCGCGCTGCCCGCCGAGCGTGACCCGATGATCGGGGAACTCGCCGACCGGATGGAAGCGCTCGGGCTCACCGTCGCCCTGGACTATCGCGGAGTGATTCCGCTCGCTGCCTCGGCCAACGGCCGGGCCATCGCGGTCGACATCGACCTCGGTGATGGTGCGGAGAGCCTGCGCGACACGCTTCGCCTGCGCCCCGCCGTGCTGCGGCGACTCGGCTGGCACTACCACCGGGTGCAGAGCTTCGATCTCTTCGCGGACCCGGAAGAGGCGGCGCGGCGGATCGCGCGGACTCTGGGCCTCGGCGCGGAGCCGGGAAGCGGCGCGGCGCAGGCGTGACCGACGCAGCAGGTCGGCGGCCCCGTCGGGCGCAGCGGCCCGCCCCGGACGGGGTGGATCCGCGGCCGTCAGAGCACCCGCTCGACGCCCCGGCGCGCGAGGATCGCGCGGAGGGGTGGGGCGACGGGGGAACCGCGCCCGGCGGTTCCGCGGAGCGCGCGAACGAGGACCGTCTGCGTCGCGATCGTCCGCCCCACTGGGGCTAGCGCCGCCGTCGGGTTAGGAGCTCGACGAGCTGGAGGACGAGCTCGATCCGGAGCCGCTGGATCCCGAGCTGCTGGATCCAGAGCCGCTGGATCCGGAGCTCGCGGGAACCGACGAGCTCGAAGAAGAGCCGCCCGAGCGGGAATCCGTGCGGTAGAAGCCGGACCCCTTGAAGGTCACGCCGAGCGAACCGAACACCTTGCGCAGGGTTCCCTCGCACTCGGGGCACGTGGTCAGCGCGTCGTCCGTGAACGACTGGTACACGTCAAAGGCGTGGCCGCAATCGGCGCACCGGTAAGCGTAGGTAGGCACAATAGCCCAGCTTAGCGGGTCTCTATGGGAAAGCGGCGGATGCCGCCCGGAGTGACGGCCCCGGTGACGGGGACATCGTGCGGATCGCGTGGCAGCCGGGGCAGGATCTCCTCGTCGAACACCACGGCGTAGACGGGAGGCACCGGATCCAGCGCGGCGAGGCAACGGTCGTAGTAGCCGAGCCCCCACCCGAGCCGCGTTCCGGAGGCATCCACCGCGCAGGCCGGAATGAGCATGAGGTCCGCCGTCGCGGCCGCTGTGGACGGGAGGCGGGGCCCGACCGGTTCCCGGATCCCGTGTCGCCCAGCCTCGGGGATGCGGGTGCTGTGGCGGGCCCACGCGAGGTTCCGGTCCGCCAGGGAGATGGGTAACAGGACCTCCACGTCGTGATCGAGCGCCCACGCCAGAAACTCCGACGGATCAGGCTCGCCGGCGGTGGGGAGGTAACAGGTGATTCGGCGCGCGCCCGCCTCGGAGACGAGGGCGATCAGCTGCGCGGACAGGGCGGCGGCCGCCCGATCTCGGGTCGCCGCGTCGCGGTCTGCGCGGGCGGCGCGCACCGCCGCGCGGACGTGCCGCTTCTGTGCGTCCGCGTCGCGAGCCATGGCCACAGCCTAGTTGCTACGCAGTGTGCGGGGTGTGCCCAACTTTGCGGAGGCCGCGCGCGATATTAGGCTGGCCTCCATGACTGAATCCCAGCGCGCGCCCCGGCGTGCCGTTACGAAGGCAGTGGTTCCGGCGGCAGGACTCGGAACGCGCTTCCTCCCGGCGACCAAGGCGATGCCCAAGGAGATGCTCCCGATTGTCGACAAGCCGGCAATCCAGTACGTCGTCGAAGAGGCGGCGTCGGCCGGCCTCGGTGACGTCCTCATCATCACCGGGCGCAACAAGGACAATCTCGTCAACCACTTCGACAGCGTTCCCGAGCTCGAGTACTCGCTGGAACGGAAGGGTGACGAGGGGAAGCTGGGCAAGGTCCACGAGGCGAGCGAGCTTGCCGAGGTGTACTTCCTGCGCCAGGGCCAGCCCCTCGGCCTCGGCCACGCGGTGGGCCGCGCGCGCGGTCACGTCGGCGACGAGTCGTTCGCCGTGCTGCTGGGCGACGACCTCATCGATGCGCGTGATTCGCTGCTGGATCGCATGATCGCCGAGCACGACGAACGCGGTGCCACGATCATCGCCCTGATGGAGGTGCCGCAGGAGTCCATCCACCTGTATGGCTGCGCCGCCGTCGAGGCGACCGATGATCCCGAAGTGGTCCGCGTGACCGGGCTCGTGGAGAAGCCGGCTGCCGCTGAGGCGCCCTCGAACCTGGCCGTGATCGGCCGCTACGTGCTGCGCCCCGAGATCTTCGACATCATCGACGATCTCGAGCCCGGCCGCGGCGGAGAGATCCAGCTCACCGACGCCCTGCACCACCTGGCCGAGGGGAAGGGCGAGGCCCCCGTCTACGGCGTCATCTTCCGCGGCCGCCGCTACGATACGGGCGACCGCGCCGACTGGATCAAGGCCAACGTGCTGCTGGGCGTCGACCACCATGAGCTCGGCACGGAGATCTCCGACTGGGTCATCGACTTCGCCGAACAGCTGCGCGCACGCCGCGAGGGATAACCCACCGTGCCCCTCGGCCGCGCGATCGTGGATCCCGGCCCGCTCACCGCGGGCCGGGTCACGCTCCGCGTGGTGCGGGGCCGCGACGCGGAGCCATTGCGCCAGCTCCTGCAACGTAATCGTGGGTGGTTGCGCCGTTGGGAAGCCACCCACCCCTCAGGGCGCAGCATCGAACCGGGGTCGGTCTCGATGCGCCCCACCATTCGCGCGTACCGGCGCCAGCTCACAGCGGGGAGCGGCGTCCCGTTTGTCGTGCTCTACGACGGTGAGGTCGTCGGGCAATTGAGCGTTTCCGAGCTTTCCGGCGGTGCCCTCCAGTCGTCGCAGATCGGGTACTGGGTGTCCGAGCACGTTGCGGGCCGCGGCATCGCGCCCACGGCGGTCGCACTCGCGATCGATTACCTCTTCGGGGCGCTCGGCCTGCACCGGGTCGAAATCTGCATCCGTCCCGAAAACGTTGCGTCGCTGCGCGTCGTCGAGAAGCTCGGCCTGCGACCCGAGGGGCGTCGCGCCGCCTACATTCACATCGACGGTGCCTGGCGGGATCACGAGTGCTTCGTCGCCTTCCGTGGTGAGGGGTCCATGGTGCAACGACTTCACCGCGCGGGCAACTCACACGGCTAGCGGGCCACAGCGCGCGGTGGCGGACACGCCCGAGCCGTCCACACATGCCCGTCCGGGAATCCATCGCGGCGGCGCGCCGGGGGACAGGGGCCGCGGCAACGTCGTACAGTGAAGCACATGACAGGCGGTGTGCTCGGCGGCGGTGTGATCTTTGTGGTCGCGGCGCTCCTGTGGGCCGCCGTGCTCGTACCGGCATGGACTCGCCGCCGCGAGTTCCGTGCCGCAGAGCGGAACGCGATGCGCCTCCAGCGCACGCTCCGGGTCCTCGCGGAAACGGCTGAGGTGCCGCAGGAACTCACCATCGAAGCGACGGCCCGCGAGGCACTCGCCCACGAGAAACTCCTGCGCACCGCCCAGCGTCAGCAGGAGGCGGAACGCGCGGCCGATCTCGCGGAAGCTCGCGCCGCGTCCGTGCGGGCAGAGATCCGCGCCCAGGAGATGCGTCGGCGACAGGCCGCCGCCCAGCGTTCGGCACGGCTCCGTCGGCCCGCCGCTCGCCGCGTTCGTGCGCTCGCGGCCGCAGCCGCGCTCGTGGGGATCCTCGGCTCCCTCGTCGGGATCGGCCTGCTCCTCGCGGGAAGCGGTGCCGGCGTGCTGATCTGCTCGGCGTTGATCGCGCTCGCCTCCGCCGGCGGGCTCGTCCTGCTTGCACCCGGTCGAGTTCGCGTGCAGCCCATCCAGGCGGAGCAGGTTCCCACGACCTCCGCCGCACCCGTCATCGCGTCGCAGGCCGAGCCGGTCGCCACCGGAGAAACCGAGGCCGCCGCCGAGGCGCACGCCGCCGCTCAGCGGGCCGCTGCGGAACGCATCGAGCGTGCACGCTCCCTGGCCCGCAACCGGGCACAGGATCGGGCGGACCAGGCGCGTCCTCAGGAGAACCAGCCAGACTCCATGCTGCTCCGTGAAGCGCGCGAACAGGTGGCCCGGGATCGCGCCGGCACTTCGGCGTCCGTCCCTCCCGCCGACGAGGCACCGGCGAGCCCCGCCGCTGCCCCCGCGCCGCGGGCCCAGGTCAGCGCCCCACGCGCCCCGATGTCCGCCGCCGAGGCGCAGCGCGGTGCCGCAGCCCAGCGACTCCGCGAGATGGGCGTGATCGGGGACACGAGCGAGGGCCTTCCGGATCTCGACGCGGCGCTGCGTCGCCGGCGCAGCGCCGGATAACTGCCCGGCGCAACTCGCAGGCCCCAATTTCGCAGGAACCCCACCCGGCTGCTACGCTATTTCCCACCAGGGTCTGTGGCGCAGTTGGTAGCGCGTCTCGTTCGCAATGAGAAGGTCAGGGGTTCGATTCCCCTCAGATCCACTCCGAAAAGCTCCGCTCGGCGGGGCTTTTCCTCGTTTCGGGGAATCGCTCGGGATGGGGAAACGCTGGCGCGTTTCCGTTGACCATCCCGGGCCCCTCAGATCCACTCCGAAAAGCTCCGCTCCGCGGGGCTTTTCTTCGTTTCGGGGAATCGCTCGGGATGGGGAAACGCTGGCGCGTTCGCTGTGAGCAACCGCCGCCCCTCAGCGTCAAATATTACGGCGAACATTCGAACCTACCCTCGCGGTGTCGCTGGGGAAGATCTTTGATTGAATCCCTGGGCTTCGTGGCAAGGACTGTCCGGACCGACGCCGGAGCACACAGGAGCCATCCCCCGCGTCAGCCTGCGTAGACACGTGTGGTCTCACGCAGACTATTACGAAGCGCCTGCGTGGGGCTCGAGTGCTGCGAGTATCATGTCGCGAAGCGGAGGGAGCAGTTCGTCATAGCTCGCATGTGCCAGCGGGCCGAGAGCTTCCGTCGTGTGGAGCATGAACACGCCGATTGCTGTCGCCTGGACGAGTTGTGCGCGGAGTCTGCTGTCGGGTACGTGGGGCGGGATGAGTTCGTGGATAAGGTCGGCCATCTGGTTGAGGGCGCGGACTCGGGCCTGTTCGGTCTCGGCATTTCCGGATGCGCGCAGCAGCAGGAGGAGAACGTCGCCGCCGGGCAGTCCGGCTGAGGCATCCGTCACTTCGGACGCGATGATCTCGGCCACCGACGTCGGGCTCGCGGCCACGAGTGCGGGCACCTGTGTGGTCGCGAGGGCTTGGGCCAAACACTGTTCGAACAGGCTTTGCTTGGAATTGAAGTAGCGGTTGACAAGTCCCACGCTCACGCCGACGTCGCCAGCGATCTCCCTCAGTGTGGTGTTCACGTACCCTTGGCGGGCGAATCGGCGTGTCGCGGCCGTGAGTAGATCTCGCTTCGTCGCGTGCGCGTCGCGCGACCGGGGTCGTGTCTGGGAGTGTTCGACCATATCGATCCTTCCGCTTCTCGCTTTCCGCGCCGGTCAGCTTCGAGCGTACCGAAGATACTGCCCGAGCTCCCGCGCGGACGGCATCCTCGGTGCGTCTTGACGCCGTCATAAGGTTTCGCGGGACTGTTCATACACCGTGGCCTGGGCACCGCCGTCGATGAAGATGGTCTGTCCAGTGATATGCGTGTTCTCCGCGGAGGCGAGCCAGTCAAGGAGCGCCGCGACGGACTCCGGCTCGGCGGCGCCGTTCAGCGGCATCGGCACGCCTTGGAATGCCGCCGCGCGTCCCTCGGGTGTGGCGAGTGCGGCGGCCATCATCGGGGTGTTGACGACGCCGGGCGCGATCGCATTCAGGGGGATACCGGCACCCGCCCATTCGTCGGAGATCGACTCCCGCCGGATCCATTCAGACAGTGCGCGCTTGCTTGTGGCGTAGATGACGGCGATGGCCTGGGGCGCGTCGAGACCCTGCGCGAGCGTGGCCACCCGCTTCGTAGCGGCTTCCTGGTCCTCCCTGAGGATGGCCTGGAGAAGTTCTTCGTCGAACGGATGCGTCACGGAGAACGAGCTGACGGCGACTGCTCTGGGGGCCGGTGACGATACCAGCAGCGGGCGGAGACCGCGCAGGATATCCACGGCGCCGAAGTAGTTCACCTGCACCGTCACGGGACTGGGCAGCGTAACTCCGGCGACCGCGATGACGGCGTCCAGTCCCCGAGGCGAGAGCTCACGCACGCGCTCAGGAAGCGTGCGGCGGTCCTCGGCGTTGCCGAGATCCGCGATGATGTCGGCTTCACGCAGGTCGATGCCGACCACAGTGTCGCCCTGTGCTTCGAGTCGAGCCTTGAGGGCTCTGCCGATTCCGGACGAGGACCCGGTGATTGTCACGTGCCGCGCCATCGCGACCTCCTCAGTAGTCAAGTGAACGGCTGTTCACATAGTATGTAAACGTAAATATACATGCCGCGGGCCTCCCCAGCATGTCCGCGAACGAGTTGATGGAGACAGAAGTGCCCACACCCCTCACGCTCGACGATGTCCACGAAGACCTTCGGCCCATGTACGCGCGGCCCGTCGCGCTGCCCGCGAGTGTGCTCGGCACCGCGGCCGGCCGCTGGCTGATCAACGCGGCGATGAAGTTCACGTTGCGAGCGGATACCACGGGGGTGTCGATCACGACTCGGCCGACCGGATCGACGATGTCCCGCGTCTACCTTCCCACCGAGGGCGTCCGCGGGACCGGGGCGCTGCTGTTCATCCACGGCGGAGGGTTCGTGATTGGGCGGGCTGCGATGAACGACGCGTTGTGCTGTGAGATCGTGCGACGACTGGGTATCGCGGTAGTGAGCCCGGACTACCGGCTCGCTCCGAAACACCCGTTCCCCACCCCGGTGGACGACTGTCACGAAGCGTGGGAGTGGCTGGTCGCCCACGCCGCCGAACTGGGTGTCGATCCGGAGAGAATCGCCGTCGGAGGGCAGAGCGCCGGGGGTGGGCTGGCTGCGATGCTCGCTCTGAGGCTGCGAACCGCTGCGCGCGTCCGGCCGTCGGCGCAATGGTTGCTGTGCCCGATGCTCGATGACCGTACGGCGGCGAACCGCGAGCTCGACGCGCAAGGCCATTTCGGGTGGACCAACCAGAGCAATCGGATCGGCTGGCGGTCCTTCCTCGCCACACCCGCCGGCGGCCCCGCGGTCCCACTCGGTGCGGTGCCTTCGCGGGAGACCGAGCTTGAGGGACTGCCACCTACCTGGATCGGGGTCGGATCGATCGACCTTTTCCATGACGAGGACGTCGCGTATGCCGAGGCCCTGCGCGCCGCCGGCGTCCCGGCCACGGTCGTCGTGGTCCCCGGAGCCCCGCACGGGTTCGAGCTGGCGGGCGCGGAGGCGGCTGTCGTCCGCAACTACATTGACACGGCGGTCGGCTGGTTGGGTAGCTCGGTGTGAGCACCAAGGAAAGCGGCGGTCCTGGCTCGACACGGGGTGCATCGCCACGAGCGTCCGAAGCATGAACGTCTGCTACTTCTGCGCGAGTGTCGCGATCATCGGCCGGGCCCGCGATACGTTGGCAAGATGACCGGTCCGAAACGCACTCTCGCGCAACGCGTACTGCGCCTCGCCGGTGGCGTCTGGTGCGTATTCGGTGTCTTCGTCGCAGCTTCCGCCCTCTCCCTGCGACTCGATGTTGCGCGGAACGCAGCCTTCGGTGCGGTCGCCGCCGTGATCGGCCTCATTCTGCTGCTGTGGTATCCGCGACGCCATGACCGCACAGCGCTTGCTGTTGGATTCATCGCACTGTTCCTCGGACTGATATTCATCGCCGCCGCGGCCATCCGTGTGTTCTCGGAAGGCTTCGCCGTATTCGGGTGATCACGGGCGACTGCGCCGAGTCTGCGGTCGTGCGCAGCCCGGTTCGGTCACCCTGCTCGTCGCCGCGACACATTTCGAGCTCCTGTTTCGGCGATGTTCTCTCTTCGCCCGGCATCGCCACTTTCGGCCGAGCCGCCGTGCATCCCGCCGAGATGCCAATTGAGCGCCCTCCGCGGACGAGACAGCGAGCGAAATGGCAGTCTCGCGCCCGGGGCCCGGGTGTGCGCACGGCGGGGTGAGGGTCGTGACGGGCAATTCCCCGCAGCCCCACCCACCTCTGGCATAAATCTCTTTTTGTGGCTAACATCGCTATGGGGCGATGAAAGCGAAGCGAAACGATGTTGCGCTGAGAATGAGGAGCAGTGGAATTGGGACTCGGACAGAATCATGATCACGGGGCGGCGACGGCGGGTCAGGGCGGGGTGCAGACGGCCACCGGGGCGTATCGACGCCGCCTGAGTATCGTGCTCGGCATCTACGCGGCGATCGTCGTGGCGCAGGCCATCGGCGCGTTCGTGACGAATAGCCTGGCGCTCATGGCCGAGGCGCTGCACATGACGGTTGACGCGAGCGGGATTCTCATCGCGCTGATCGCGACCTTCCTCGCCACACGGAAAGCCAATACGAAACGCAGCTACGGCATGATGCGCGCGGAGATCGTCGCCGTGCTGATCAACTGCCTGCTCCTGTTCGGCCTGGGCGGGTTCATCCTCTTCGAAGCGGTCGAGCGGTGGTTCAACCCCTCGGATGTCGCCGGCGGCGGGGTCATCATCTTCGCCGTGGTGGGCCTGATCGGAGCCAGTACCTCGCTCGTACTCTTGAGTCGAGGCGCCAAGGAGAGCCTCAACGTGAAGGCGGCGTTCCTGGAAGTGATGAGCGACGGGATCGGGGCGGCTGCCATCATCATCTCCGGAGTCCTCAACCTGCTCTTCGGCTGGAATCAGGGCGACGCGATTGCGGCCGCGGCTATCGGCGTCATCATCCTGCCACGTGCGTTCATGCTCCTCAAACAGGCCATCAACCTCATCATGCAGGGGGTGCCGGCCGACATCGAGCTGCCGGAGGTGCAGCGTGAGATCGAGAACACCCACGGGGTGCAGGATCTCCACAGTCTGCACGTCTGGGGCCTCACCAGCGGCGTGTCCGTGCTGTCCGCGCACATCGTCCCCGATCCGGAGGTGTCACGCGCGGGCAACGACGGGCGCACGCTCGATGCCCTCACCGAGAGTATGCGCGAGAAGTTCGGGATCGAGCACTGCACCTTTCAGTTCGAGAGCGCCGAACACCTGGCGCATGAGGGTGCCATGCACCGCGACCTTGCGGGGCTGACCTCGGCGCCCTCGGTGAGCGGAGGAATGCACGTGGGCCACAGCCACTAGGGCTCGCCGGGGCAGCCATCGTGTGGGGCCTGCCCCGGCGGTGCGGCCCGCGCAGCGTAGGATCGAGGTTATGACGACGAACGCTGAATCGGAGCCGCCGCTCGGGCGTGAACGCGCAGAGCACGTCTCCGCGCTGACCCCCGCTGCGCACCTGTTCCAGAGCTTCAGCGATCCCTCTCGGCTCGTGATCCTGCAGCACCTGCAGCTCGGCGAGCACCGAGTCGTCGATCTGACTCAGCATCTCGGCCTCTCGCAGAGCACGGTGTCCAAGCACCTCGCTTCGCTCAAGGACGCGGGCCTCGTCATGTCTCGGCCCGAGGGGCGGGCGTCGGTCTACTCGCTGCGGCACACGCCGCAGATCCTCGCCCTGTTCGCCGCGGCAGAGCGACTGCTCGAGCTCACGGGCGACATCGTGCAGCTGTGCCCGGTGCACGGCACGGGCGTCGTCGCGCAGCCCGACGAAGCGTAGGGGACACCCGTACTCAACACCCCGGGCGACACACTGCGCGACGCCGCTCCGGGCCGGCCGAGCCGCCGCGCGCGACTACACTGTGCGGGTGACATTTGCGCTCTGGATCTCCCTGCTCACCGCCACGGTGGTCATCAGCCTGACCCCGGGAGCCGGGGCGATCAACACGATGGCCAACTCCCTCACGGTCGGCTGGCGTCGGTCATTCTGGGGGATCGTCGGCCAACAGCTCGCCCTGCTCGCCCACATCCTGATCGTGGCCGCCGGAGTGGGGGTGCTCGTCGCGCAGACCCCGGCGCTATTCAACGCGATCCGCTGGCTGGGCGCCGCATACCTCGTGTACCTCGGCGTGCGCATGATCCTCGCTCGGCCCACGCCGGAGGCCGCCGCGCAGGCACCGACCGAGACGAGGAACTGGGAGCTGTTGCGGCGGGGTTTCTGGGTGAACCTGCTGAATCCGAAGGCGATCGTGTTCTTCCTGGCGTTCTTGCCGCAGTTCATCCGCCCGGCCGAGCCGCTGCTGCCGCAGTACCTGGTGTTGGTGGCGACCGTGGTGGGCGTCGACGTGATCGTGATGTGGGGGTTCTTCGCAGCCGCGGCCAAACCGTTCCGACGCTTCGCCGCGACGGTGCGCGGGCAGCGTACGCTCAACACCGTGTTCGGGATCCTCTTTATCGCCGTGGCAGGTCTGCTGGTGTTCCTGCACTAGGGCGTGGCGGGCTCGAGCGGCCGGGGACCCCAGGAATGAGACATCCCCGGCGCGCGATCAGAAGCCGCGCGCCGAGGACGTGTGCAGTAGGCCCCGCCGGGCTCGAACCGGCGACCCGCGGATTAAAAGTCCGATGCTCTACCAACTGAGCTAGAGGCCCCTACCTCTCTAATCTATCGTGTTTTCCCGGGCGCTCGGTGCACGCGCCGTTCACGCCCCCGGCGTAGACTCGCGGGGTCCGCCACGACACCTGCCCGAGCATCCGCCTCGGCACTTCCCACCGCCACGAAACACCCATCAGGAGATCTGTGACCCGAGAGTACATGCGCCCCGTTCTGCAGCCCGCGACCCAGTTCGACTGGGTGGTGGGCGCTGATGAGGCGGGCACCGCGCACCGTGTCGCCCAGGAGACCTCTTGGGCGCTGCTGGATCGTGTGCGCGGTGGTGCCGACCCTGAGGTGGTGGAGCGCGTCGTGCGTCTCGCGTCCGGGGACGGGCTGCACGACGTCGCGGAGCTTTGGGCCTCGCAGTCGGCGCACGCGCTCGCCGGCGTGCTCTGGCGTCTCTACCTGCTCCGGCGGGTGGTGGACGCGGACCCGGAGGGGGCCGCGGAGCAGTTCCGACGCGGGGCCGAAGCGGCGGCGGCGACGATCGATCCTGTGGTGGCGGGGGCCGCGGATCCGGTGTCCCCCGCGGCGATCGGAGAGCTGTGCGACACGATCCTGCGTGGCGTCTTCGCGGGGGACCTGGGAGCTGCGCTGGATCGGGCTGCGAGCTACTGCCGCGTGATGGCGCTCGGTGCGGCCGAGCTTGCGGACACCCGTGACGACCTCGACGACGCACACGCCGCGGAACTCACGACGCGGGCTCTGCGCTATTCGACGTTCGCGCACGAGCTCCAGGGCGGGGCCCGGCGCTGGCGAGACGGCACCCTCGCGTAGGGTGCCCCGCCGCGTGCCGCGCCCGGCCCGAAGCCGCAGTGACCGGGAAAAGCGACTGCGGTACACTGGAGGTGCCGGGCCGCAGTAACCCCGGGCTCCAATTTTCGCCGCTTCGAGCGGCCTTCCGCCGAGAGGCGTTTCTGCGGCTCGGTATTTCTCTGCCCGGGCGGTGCCGCCGGATCTACCCGAAGCGCCCGGAAACGTAGTCTTCGGTTGCCTGGATCGACGGCGTCGAGAAGATCGTCGAGGTGTCGTCGTACTCGATGAGCTTGCCCGGCTTGCCGGTGCCGGCGATGTTGAAGAAGGCGGTGCGATCCGACACTCGGGAGGCCTGCTGCATGTTGTGCGTCACGATCACGATCGTGTACTCCTTCTTCAGCTGGTCGATGAGGTCCTCGATGGCGAGCGTCGAGATCGGATCCAGCGCGGAGCAGGGCTCGTCCATGAGGAGCACCTCCGGCGACACCGCGATCGCGCGGGCGATGCAGAGACGCTGCTGCTGGCCGCCCGAGAGCCCGGAGCCGGGCTTATCGAGGCGATCCTTGACCTCGTTCCAGAGGTTCGCACCGGAGAGCGACTTTTCGACCAGGTCGTCGGCGTCGCCCTTCGACATCTTGCGATTGTTGAGCTGCACGCCCGCGAGCACGTTCTCACGGATCGACATGGTGGGGAACGGGTTGGGGCGCTGGAACACCATGCCCACCTGACGGCGCACGAGCACCGGGTCGACGCCCGCGCCGTACAGGTCCTCACCGTCGAGCAACACTTCGCCCTCGACGCGCGCGCCGGGGATCGCCTCGTGCATGCGGTTCAGCGTGCGGAGGAAGGTCGACTTGCCACAGCCGGACGGGCCGATGAACGCGGTGACGCTGCGGGGCTCGATGTTCATCGTGACCCCCTCGACTGCGAGGAACTTCGAGTAGTAGACGTTGAGATCGGAGACCTCGATGCGCTTCGACATGCGGTGTGCTTTCCTTTGGCTGCGGGTCTGGGGCGGCGCGTTAGCGGCCGAACTTGGGGGAGAACCACTTCGCGATGAGGCGGGCGAAGAGGTTGAGGGCCATCACGATCAGGATCAGGAGGAGCGCCGCGGCCCAGGCGCGCTCGAGGAACGCGAAGGCCGGGTTGCCCTGATTGGCGAACTGCGTGTACACGTACACGGGGAGGGACTGCATGCGGTCGGAGAACAGGTTGTAGTTCATCGAGGCCGTGAAGCCCGCGGTGATCAGCAGGGGCGCCGTCTCGCCGATGACGCGGGCGATGGAGAGCATGATGCCGGTGGTGATGCCCGCGATCGAGGTCGGGAGTACGATCTTCAGGATCGTGCGCCACTTCGGTACGCCGAGCGCGTAGGAGGCCTCGCGCAGCTCGTTGGGCACGAGGCGCAGCATTTCTTCGCTCGAGCGGACGACCACCGGGATCATCAGCACCGAGAGGGCGACCGCGCCGACGATGCCCATGCGCACGCCGGGGCCGAAGAACACCGCGAACAGGGCGAAGGCGAACAGGCCCGCCACGATCGAGGGAATGCCCGTCATCACATCCACGAGGAAGGTGATGAGTTTCGCGAGCCGGCCGCGGCCGTACTCGACGAGGTAGATAGAGGTCATCAGCCCAAGCGGCACCGAGATGATGGTCGCGGCGAGCGTGATCATCAGCGTGCCCACCATGGCGTGCAGCGCGCCGCCGCCCTCGCCGGTGACGTTGCGCATCGACGAGCTGAAGAACTCCATGTCGAAGCGGGCGATGCCGTTGCTGACGACCGTGATGCCGACGGAGATGAGCGGCACCATCGCGAGGAGGAACGCGCCGGTCACCAGCGCGGTGATGCAGCGGTCGACCGCCTGTCGGCGGCCCTCGACGAAGCCGGAGAGGAGCGAGATCACGAGCACGTAGGCGATCGCCCCGACGAGGATTGCGCCGACCACCGAGAACTCGCTTCCGGATGCCGCGGCGAGCAGGGCGAAGAGCGCGAACGCGCCGACCAGGCTGGCGGCCAGGGTGATCCAGGGGGTGCGGCGCGAGAGCCGGTTCCCGGCGAGGGCGGACCCGGCGTTGACGGGCCGGACGGTGAGTGCCACGGGCGTGCTCCTTGAGGCGTCAGTCTGCAGCATTAGTTGGCCGCCGAGAACTCGGCGCGGCGGCTGATGATCCACCGCGCAAGGGCGTTCACCAGGAAGGTGACCACGAAGAGGATGAGGCCGGTCGCGATGAGCACGTTAATGTTCTCGCCGTAGGCCTCCGGGAACGCGAGCGCGATGTTTGCGGCGATCGTGGAGGGGTTCTCCGAGGTCAGGAGGCGGAAGCTCACGACTCCCGTCGCCGACAGCACCATCGCCACCGCCATGGTCTCGCCGAGCGCGCGGCCGAGGCCGAGCATTGCCGCTGAGATGATGCCGGGACGCCCGAAGGGGAGCACCGCGAGTCGGATCATTTCCCAGCGGGTCGCGCCGAGCGCGAGCGCCGCCTCCTTGTGGAGGACGGGGGCCTGGAGGAAGATCTCGCGGCAGATCGCGGTCATGATCGGGAGAATCATCACGGCGAGCACGAGGGCGGCAGTGAGAATCGTGCGGCCCGTGCCGGTGACCACGCCGCCGAAGAGCGGGATCCACCCGAGGTGGTCATTCAGCCAGGCGTACACGGGCTGGGCCGCCGGGGCGAGCACGCCGATGCCCCAGAGGCCGAACACGACGCTGGGAACGGCCGCGAGGAGATCGACGATGTAGCCCAGCAGCTGCGCGAGCTGGCGCGGCGCATAGTGGGAGATGAACAGGGCGATCCCGATGGCCAGGGGAAGCGCGAGGGCGAGCGCGAGAGCGGCGGCCCACACCGTGCCGAAGACGAGCGGGCCGACGTATGCCCAGAAGTTACTGCTGAGCAGGGATGCGCTGTCCTCCGTCGCCACGAAGGCCGGGAGGCTGCGCACGATCAGGAAGATCGCGACGGCGGCGAGTGTGACGAGGATCATGCTGCCGGCAAACACCGCGGACCGCGAGAAGACGCGATCTCCGAGGCTCAGGACCGGTTTGGAAGGTGCAGAGGCGACAGACACTCAGGCTCCTGGTTTGTGGCGGGTGATGGTGGGTGCGGACCCAGGTGTGGGGTGCGGGAGACCCGCACCCCACACCGTCGGGACTAGCTGATGGCGTCGATCGCCGTCTGGACCTTCGACCGCAGGTCCGCGGAGATCGGCGCGGAGCCGGCGGCGTCCGCGGCGACCTTCTGGCCGTCCTCGCTCACAATGTAGCTGAAGTACTCCTTGACGATCTCGGCGTTTGCCGGATCGGCGTACTCTTCGCAGCCGACGAGGTAGCTCACGAGCACGATCGGGTAGACCCCGTCGGCGCTGGAGGTGCGGTCGAGCTTGATCGCGAGATCGTTCGCCGTGCGTCCCTCTTCAAGCGGCGAGGCGTCAACGATGGCGGCGGCGGCCTCAGGGGAGTACGCGACGTACTCGTCGCCGACCTTGATCTCGACGGTGCCGAGCTCGCCCGCGCGGGACGCATCGGCGTAGCCGATGGTTCCGACACCGTTGGTGACGGCCTCGACAACGCCGGAGGTGCCCTGCGCACCCTCGCCGCCGAACTCGGTCGGCCACGACTCGATGGAGCCGACGGTCCACTCGCTCGGCGCCGCCGCGGCGAGGTAGTCGGTGAAGTTGCCGGTGGTGCCCGACTCATCGGAGCGGTGCACGGCGGTGATGTTCAGATCGGGGAGCGTTGCGCCCTCGTTCTGGGACGCGATCGCGGGATCGTTCCACTTGGTGATCTGGCCCGAGAAGATCTTCGCGACGGTGGGCGCGTCGAGCTTCAGCGAATCGACACCGTCCACGTTGAAGATGAGGGCGATCGGGGAGATGTATGCGGGGAACTCGACGATCCCCGTGTCAGCGGCGCAGCTCGCGAACGGGCCGGCAGTGATCTCCTCGGCCTTGAACGCGCGGTCCGAGCCTGCGAAGGAGCTGGCGCCCTCCTGGAACGTTTCGCGGCCTGCGCCCGAACCGGTCGGGTCGTAGTTCACGGTGACGTCGGCGTTTGCGGTCTGGAACCCGGCAACCCAGGCTTCCTGGGCGGAGCCCTGCGAGGAAGCGCCGGCGCCCACAAGCTCGCCCGAGAGGGAGGACGTGCTGCCGCCTTCGGCCGGGGCGGTGCTGCCCGACTCGTTTGCGGCGCAGGAGGTCAGCGTGAGCGCGGCGAGTCCGCCGATGGCCGCGACCTTGGTCAGTGCTGAGAGCTTCACGTGGGGTGATCCAATCTAAGAGTGGAGTTGAGGTGGCCGTTCCTGGCCACACCACCACGCTAGGTGGGTTGAGTGAAGCGCGGTCTGCCAGTGGGTGAACAGCGGGTGAACGAGAGGCATCGGGGGTGCTGCGAGTTGGCGCGTGTCGGCACCTCCCCGTCACCCCGGGTTCAGCTGGCGCACCCGGGGCGTGTGGGCCGGTTCACGAACCCCGAGGAGATTCACGAATTTCGAGGAGATCCGGGGCCGGATCCGGCACCTGGCCGCAGGATCTCCGCGGGAATGCGCGACATATCTGCCCGCGTGGGGTCGCACCGCGCGACTCCGCGCCTTAGCCCCGGATCAGCTTGAGCGGGTAGCTCTCCACCGCGAGGATCCCGGCGCCGGGGCGGGTGCGCGAGAAATGGAACACGGAGAACCCCGCGGGCGGCAGCCCGGCCGCTTCGGCCAGGTAGTCGCCCGGGACACTGCCCGTCGCAAGGACGAGTTCGCGCGCGAGATCCGGCAGCACGGGGCGGTGGCTGCACACCACGGTGCTCTTGCCCCGCGTAATGATCTTCCCCATGAGCCGCCGGGTCGCCGTCAGATCTCCCGCGTCCCAGAAGTCCTGGCTCAACGCTTCGGACGCGCGGACCCGCTTGCCGAGATGCTCCGCCAGGGGTGCCACCGTGTCGAGGCAGCGCCGGGCCGTCGAGGAGCGGATCCGTCGCGGGCCGAACGCCTCCAGGATCGGCACGAGCGTCTGGGCTTGTCGCACGCCGTCCGCGGTGAGCTCCCGCAGATGGTCCTCGGGGGTGTCCGTCCCGCGCGGTTCGGCCTTGGCGTGGCGCAGGAGCGTCACGGCGAAGGTATCGAGCAATTCGTGCTCGGCAAGCCTGAGGAATACGTCGTAGAGTTCCCGGTCTGCCTTGTAGGTGAGGCGGCGTCGGGCGTCTTCGAGCGGCACCCACTCGAGCGCCTGGACCTCATTGTTCGGGGTGAACGTTGAGGCGAGGGCGGCGGCGCTCGTGACCTCGGCGGCCCAGTACTGCACGGTCTTCTGCCGGCCGCCGGCGAGCGCGTAGTGGATGGTGCCGAGCATCACGCCGAGCGTGACCTGGAGCCCGGTTTCCTCGGCCGTCTCGCGTACGGCAGCCTGTGGCATGCTCTCACCGGGGTCGAGCTTGCCCTTCGGGAACGACACATCGCGCTGCTTGGTGCGGTGGATCAGCAGGACGTGCACCCGCTCGCCGGTCGGGGACGGGACTCGCCGCCAGCAGACCGTGCCGGCGGCGAGGAGTTCGCTACTCACCGAGGACGCCGTGCCCTCGCCTGAGTCCGGTCCGTCATGACGAGATCCTGGAGATCGGGCAGGAGTTCGCCCTCCTCGCTGATGACCCGGCGCTGCCAGGTGCCGTCGGGGAGCATGCGCCACGACGACACGTCATCGCGGAAGGCGTACTCGAAGAAGCGGTCCACCCGCGCGAGGTGTTCCCGGTCGGTGAGGCGCACGAGCACCTCGATGCGGCGGTCGAGGTTGCGGTGCATGAGGTCGGCGCTGCCGATAAACACGTCGCGCTCCCCGCCGTTGGCAAAGGCATAGATCCGGGAGTGCTCGAGGTAGCGGCCGAGCACGGAGCGCACCTGGATGTTCTCGGATAGGCCGGGCACGCCAGCGCGGATCGAGCAGATGCCGCGCACCCACACCTCGATCGGCACCCCCGCCTGGCTTGCGCGGTAGAGGGCGTCGATGATGGCCTCGTCGACCATCGAGTTCGCCTTCAGCTTGATCCCGCTGGGCTTCCCGGCCCGGGCGGCGTCGGCCTCCCGTTCGATCCGCTCGAGCAGGCCGCTGCGCAGCTGCAGCGGCGCAACGAGTAGGCGGTCGTAGTCGGTTTCGATGGCGTATCCGGACAGCACGTTGAAGAGCTTCGTGACGTCGCGGCTGACCTCGGGCGACGAGGTGAACAGGCCAAAGTCCTCGTAGATCCGGCTGGTCTTCGGATTGTAATTGCCGGTGCCGATGTGGCAGTAGTGGGCGAGCCGCCCACCCTCTTCGCGGATCACCTGGACCAGCTTGCAGTGGGTTTTCAGGCCCACGAGGCCGTACACGACGTGGACGCCCGCCTGCTCAAGCTTGCGCGCCCAGGTGATGTTCGCCTCCTCGTCGAAGCGAGCCTTCACCTCGACGAGGGCGAGCACCTGCTTGCCCGCTTCGGCGGCCTTGATGAGGGCCGCGACGATGGGGCTGTCGCCCGAGGTGCGGTACAGGGTCTGCTTGATGGCCAGCACATCCGGATCGGTGGCGGCCTGTTCGAGGAACGCCTGCACGCTGGTCGAGAACGACTCGTACGGGTGGTGCACGAGCACTTCGCGCTGCGCGATCGCCGCGAAGGTGTCCGGGGCCTCGCTCGGGCTATTCGTCCGGAATTGCGGGTGGGTGACGGGGATGTGCGGCTTGAATTTGAGGTCCGGTCGCGGGATCCGCGCGAACGCGAACAGCCCGCTCAGATCCAGCGGTGCGGGCAGCGTGTAGACCTGCTCCTCGTCGATGTCGAACTCGCGCACCAGCAACTCGAGCGTCGCGGAATCCATGTCGTCCGAGATCTCGAGACGGATGGGCGGGCCGAAGCGGCGGCGCAGCAGCTCCTTCTCGAGCGCCTGGATCAGGTTCTCGGTCTCGTCCTCTTCGATCTCCATGTCCTCGTTGCGCGTCACGCGGAAGACGTGGTGGTCGATCACTTCCATGCCGGGGAACAGCCCATCGAGCTGGTTCGCGATGAGCGCCTCGAGCGGGATGAAGCGGATGTGCTCCTCGTCCTCACGGCGATCCACGCGGACGTAGCGCGGGATCATCTGGGGCACCTTGAGGCGCGCGAACTCGACCTTCTCGGTGCGTGGGTTGCGGACCCGGATCGAGAGGTTCAGCGCTCGGCCGGAAATGTAGGGGAACGGGTGGGCCGGATCCACCGCGAGCGGCATGAGCACCGGGTAGACGCGCTGCTCGTAGTACTCCGTCAGCACCTCGCGGTCGGCGGCGTCGAGCTCATCCCAGTCGACAATCTTGATGCCGGCTTCGGCGAGCGCGGGCTGCACTTGCTCGCGGAAGCAGCGGGCGTGCCGCAGCTGCAGCTCGTACGCGGTGCGGTTGATGTCGGCCAGCACGTCGGTGGGGGCGCGGCCTACGTTTGTCGGAAGCGCGAGTCCGGTCACGATGCGGCGCTTGAGACCCGCGACGCGCACCATGAAGAATTCGTCGAGGTTCGACGCGAAGATCGCGAGGAAGTTCGACCGTTCCAGCAGCGGCACGGTGGGGTCTTCCGCCAGTTCGAGCACGCGCTGGTTGAACGCGAGCCAGCTCAGCTCGCGATCGATGTACCGGTCCGCGGGCAGCGGGGCGAGGTCGGTGGCGGTGACGGGCGTTGCTTCGCTCATGCGTTCATTCTTGCACTTGCGTCGTCTGTGGCACGCCGCGCCCACTGTCGGCTGCGTGAATCAATGGTGAACCCCGCGGTTTCGTAGAGCTTCACGGCACGCTCGTTGTCGCCGTCGACGTACAGCGTGACGCCGCGCGGGGAGTGTTCCGCCATTCGCGCGAGCGCCGCGTTCAGGAGCACCCGGCCGAGACCGCGCCCGGCGGATGCGGGGTCCACGCCGACCGCGTACAGTTCGCTCTCGACGGCCCCGGACGCCGTGTCGCGCACTGTCTTGATCCAGGCGGAACCGAGGAGCGAACCGTCGTTGTCCCGGAGCAGCAGCAGATCCTCGGGATCGAACCAGGGCTCCTCGCGGATCAGCGCGAAGTCGGCCTCGGTGATCCGCCCCTGCTCGGGATGCGTGGCAAAGGCGGCCGCGTTCACGCGGACCCAGTCGGCGGCGTCGCGCGCGGCGTCGAATCGTGAGAGGGCGAGCGCGGGATCGGTGGCGGCGCGCTCCGGGGCGGTGTGCGGCAGCAGCGCCGGATCGAGCGCCATCCGGAACAGCGAGCGCACCGGAACGAACTGGGCCCCGAGCAGGAGCGCTTCAGCTGCGGGGTTGTCGCCGTGCGCCCAGGCGCGTAGCTGGACGGGGCGCTCGGCGCTCGCTGCCGCTTCATCTGCGCGGGCGATGAGCGCTGCGAGGGCGGCGGATCCGACGCCGCGACCGCGCTCCTCGGGGCGCACGACGAGATCGACCTCACCGTCACCGACGATCCCCGCGGCCACGATGCGTTCACCCACGGGGGATTCGGCAAACAGGGTCAGCTCGCGCTGCCCCTGCGTCACCGCGAGGAGCGCCTGATCCGAAACCGGGTCTTGGCCGTCCGCCGCGGTGGCGTCGGCGATCAGCGAACGCGCGGCGGTCAGGGCCGCGTCGGGGGCCGCGCTGAGCTGGTGCAGGGTGATCATGCGAATGACTCCTCGCTCTCGTTCTCGGACCGGGCGCGGGCGAAGCCGTAGCCGACGCCGCGCACGGTGCTGATGAGTGCCTCGTGATCGCCGAGTTTGGCACGCAGGCGTCGGACATGCACGTCGACGGTGCGGGTGCCCCCGAAGTAGTCAGTGCCCCAGACCTCGCTGAGCAGCTGATCCCGGGTGAACACGCGGCCCGGATTCGCTGCGAGAAAGTGCAGCAACTCGAACTCCTTGTACGTGAGGTCCAGGGGATGCCCGAACAGTCTCGCCGTGAAGTTCGACTCGTCGATCACCACGCCGGCCGAGTGGACCGCCGCGGGCGGTGCCGCGGATACGGGCTGTTCGAGAAGTCGCAGGCGCACCTCGATCTCGGCGGGGCTCGCGGTGGGCAGCACGAATTCGGCGACGCCCCACTCCGGGGTCAGCGCGGTGAGGGCGAGCTCGGGCAGGATCACGACGCGTGGGGTGTCGGATCCGGTACTGACGTTCAGGCACGCGGCGCGGGCCCGGCGCGCATCGAGGGTGCCGTCGACGAGCAGCGCGTCGAACCGGGCGAGCAGCGTGGGGGTGACGGGGAGCGACAGCGGCGAGGTACGGACGACGTGGGGGAGGAGATCGAGCGCGGGGAGCGACTCGGCGGGGTCCCGGTCTGTGAGGCAGAGCAGCTCCATTGCCGTGCTCCCTTCCTCGTTTCGTACCGAAGAATACCAGTGTAGGGCGTGTCGTCGCGGGGTCGCCGGTGAACGTGCCGCCTGATCAGGCCGGGTATGGGAGGATGGCCCCGTGACCGACGAGAAGCCCGAAACCGCCCCTGAGATGCCTGACGTGCACTCCTGGCACGTCCCGCGTCTCATCATCGCCTGGGCGGTTGCCGCGGTGATCGGGGTGCTGGTGACGCTCTGTGTGCCGACGGAGGAGCGCTTCTCCTGGCTCGCGTTCGCCATCGGTGCGAGCACCCTCGTCACGTTCGGACTGCAGCTGGGGACCGCGCAGCGGGTCGGCTTTATTACGCGCGTCGCGTTCAGCGTGGCGGGTTCGGTGCTGGTCATCGCGGTCATCGACATCGTGTGGACGCTCTTCGGCTAGACTGGTGCCATGCTGCTTGCACTGGAACTCTTCTTCATCGGCCTCCTGGGCCTCGCGTCCCTGGCGATCGCTTGGGTCTCCGGCACCGTGATCTACAAGCTCTTCAAAGGTCAGCGGTAACCCCGAGCTGGTCTCGCCCGATTCCGCGGTGATGTGATGACTCCCTTCGGTGGGCTTCCCGGGGCTGTGCTGGTCCCTGAGCTTGGTGTGCCCGCGCACTACGGAGAGCCGCTCGCGGAGCAGCGCGCTCTCGACGCGGGAGCCGCGATCGTGGATCTTTCCCACCGCGGCGTGGTGATCGTCGAGGGCGAGGACCGGCTGAGCTGGCTGCACTCGATGACCAGCCAGCGGCTCACGGGTCTCCGCCCGGGAGAGAGCACGGAAACGCTCCTGCTCGACCCGAACGGCCGCATCGAACGCGCGATCCGCCTCGTGGACGATGGCGAGCGGGCGTGGCTGCTGGTCGACGAAGGCTCCGCTGAACCGCTCGCGGCGTATCTCACCCGCATGCGGTTTGCGCTGCGAGTGGCGGTCCGTGACGCGTCGGACGAGTACGCGGCGGTGCTCGCGTTCGCCGGGCCGGCGGCCGAACTTCTGCGCGGCGCGGGTCCCGTCGCCGAGTGGCGCGACCCGTGGGCGGGCGTGCTGCCCGGGGGGATCCAGTACCAGCGCGGCACCGAGCACGCCGGGGCCGAGTGGTCCGCCTCGCAGTTCGTGTTTCCGCGCACAGCACTCGAGGGGCTCGCGGAGCGGGTTCGCGCGGGCGAGGTCCGCGCCGCGGGTACGCTCGCACTCGACGCGCTGGAGGTGCGGGCCTGGCGCCCCACCCAGCACGGCGACGTGGATGATCGTTCGATCCCGCACGAGTTTGACTGGCTCCGCACCTCGGTGCACCTGACGAAGGGCTGCTACCGCGGGCAGGAAACGGTCGCGAAAGTGCACAACCTGGGACACCCGCCGCGGCGACTCGCACTGCTCCACCTGGATGGCTCGGGCGGCTCGCTGCCCGTGCCCGGCGCGCTCGTGCACCTCGCCGGCGGCGCGCAGGATCCGGCGGCTCGTCCGGTGGGCCGGGTCACCCGCGCCGCGCTGCACCACGAGTGGGGGGCGATCGCTCTGGTCCTCCTGAAGCGGTCGGTTCCCGAAGACGCGGAGCTTGAGGTGCGCGGCGGCGAGACGGGCAACGATCCGAACGCGGAGGTCGCCGAGGTCCTCGCCGCAACGCAGGAGGTCATCGTGCCCGCCGACGCCGGCGCGGCGCGGGATGTCCCGCGACTCAAGCGGCTGTAGCAGCGTCGGGATGGGTGGGGTCGGCTGCCCAGCTGGGTCAGCGGGCCAACGGGAACTCTGCGGCCGCGAGGCGCGCCCCGATCATCCGCGAGGCGAGGCTCCGTGGGGCCACGAGGTCCTGGGGAAGACGGTCACCGAGACTCCCTGCGGCACCGATCCCTGAGGTGACGGCCTGGAGCACGCCCAGCACCAGCTGGGGCGCGAAATCGAGGGCGCTGTGTCCGTGCGTGCGAATCGGGATGAGGTGCGCCTCTGGCACGAGCGCGGCAATCCGTGTGCTTTCGCTGCGAGGTGTTCGGATATCGCGGTCGCCCGAGAGCAACACCGTGGGCCAGGTGAAGCGGTCGATCAGCGCGGACAACGGCACACTCGGCGGCGTGAACGGCGAGAAGTTGGCCGCAGTGTTCGCAAAATGGCCCGACTTGGAGAGCTGCGTGTCGAAGTCTTCCCAGCCATAGCCGAGCTCGCGGAACGCGATTTCGCCGACCAGGTCGAATTCCATCTGAAACGGCACGACCCGGGAAAGCTCCCCGCGTCCCAGTGTCGCTGCCCAGCGGGTCAAGTTGCGCCCGCGGTGCCCTTCGAGCAGCGACAGGTACCGCGCGACGGCGGCGGGTCCGACGAACTCATGCAGCAGTTGCAGCGCAAAGCCCAGGCCGTCTTCATGCCCAGGATCCTGCCCCGCGACATGCTGGACCCGCATGGCGAGCGGTGCCGTCTCGCTCACGGACCCCTCCCAGTAGTGTTCATGCAGCGCGCGGGAGGCCGGTGCGAGGCTGCGCTCATCGAGCATTGCAGAGTCGAGAACCATCGCTGACACACGGTCGGGGTGACCCGCCCCAAAGCGCTGTGCCACGTAGCTTCCGTACGACGAGCCCGCAATCACTGCGCGGGCGACCCCCTCCGCGTCGAGCACCGCCGCCGCGTCGTCGACCACCGCCGCGATTCGTAGTGCTGAGCGGGAAAGATCCGCACCGTCGACGCGGCTCCGCGACAGACCCACGCCACGGTGCTCCACCATGATGAGGTCGAGACCCAGGCGGCTCGCCCGTCGGCGCAAACCCGCATAGGGCACGACCGATCCGAGTCCGGGGCCGCCGGGAAAGACGAGGACCGGGCTCTGCGACGGAGGTCCGGTGCGGGTGTAGGCGAGACGGAAGCGACCCCCGTCGGGGAGCGCTCGGTCCACGGTGCGGACACGGTGGGCTCGCCGCAGACGTTCGGCCTGCCGGATCCTGCTGGCCGGGGCAGGAAGCTCGCTGGGCATGGTGCTCCTGTGCGAATCGGCCGCGACCTCCCGGGGTGCGCGGGGATGATTCCCCCACGACCGGTAGGCTACCAGCATGACGAACACGCTGATCTTGCTTCGCCACGGACAGAGCGAGTGGAACCAGAAGAACCTCTTTACCGGGTGGGTGGATGTGCGCCTCACCGAGCAGGGCCGCGGCGAGGCGGTGCGCGCCGGCGAGCAGCTCGCGGCCGCTGGACTGCAGCCTGACGTGCTCCACACCTCGCTCCTGAGCCGCGCCATCCAGACGGCGAACCTCGCGCTCGACAGCGCGGACCGCCTCTGGATCCCGGTGACGCGCTCGTGGCGGCTGAACGAGCGCCACTACGGCGCGCTGCAGGGGCTCGACAAGGCTGAGACGCTCGCGAAGTACGGCGAGGAGCAGTTCATGGAGTGGCGGCGCTCGTTCGATACCCCTCCGCCCGCGCTGGATGACGCGAGCGAGTGGTCGCAGGCGAACGATCCCCGCTACGACGGTATTGACGGTGAGCGTCCCCAGACCGAGTGCCTGAAGGACGTCATCGACCGCCTGGTGCCCTACTGGGAGCAGTCGATCCTGCCCGATCTGAACTCGGGGAAGACCGTGCTCGTGACCGCGCACGGAAACTCGCTGCGCGCGCTCGTCAAGCACCTCGACGGCATCTCCGATGCGGACATCGCCGGGGTGAACATCCCCACGGGCATGCCGCTCGTCTACCAGATCAACGCGGACGGCACCCCGGCGGCGCCGGGCGAGTACCTCGATCCTGAGGCCGCGGCGACCGCTGCCGCCGCGGTCGCGGCACAGGGCAAGCACTAGTCCGAGCCGCCTGTGGGTACGCCAGTGGCCTCGCGGTGAACGTCACCACCGCGAGGCCACTGGCGTTTCTTGGCTCAGCATCCCCGGGTCGGGGAGAGCATGACTCCTGGATAGCGAACTCCTGGCTCGCGCATGGTGGCGCGGCACAAACACTCGAGCGGACCGGAACGCAGCGGTGTGCGTCCGAGTCCGCTCAGGTGGGAGTCGACGGGGACGGGGTTAGTCGTCGTCCTTCTCGTCGGTGTTGTACTTCTCTGCGTACTCGCCCCAGGGGTCTTCGCTCGAGTGCTTCTCGGATTCAGATGCGAGCTCTCGCTCAAGCGCCGAGTAGTTCGTATCGGGGCTGAAATACTTCAGCTCCCGTGCGACCTTGGTGTGCTTTGCCTTCTGACGGCCGCGCCCCATGCGTGACCCCCTTACACAGTCGGGCCTCACGCAATATGCGCCGCGAGGCAGGTACCAATTTATAGACGTATGGTGCAGATTCTAGCATGACCGGCATCAGCGCTTGTCGCCCCGTTACGATGTGTGTATGACTCGCACCGCCCGACGCCCGCTCCGGATCGTCCTTTTTGTGCTGCTCGGGATCGCGGTGCTCGTCTTGGCTGGCGTCCTCGTGGTGTTGCTCCCGATCCTGACGCACCAGAGTGCTGGCGGCTCCGGACAGGAGATCCCGACGGGCTATGTTGCGGCAGTGAGCGCTACCGGTGAGGACGGGAGAACGCGGACTCTGAGCGTGGAAACCCCTGATGGCAAGCCTGCTGAGCTCGATTCGCTGCGTCCCGGAGACACGCTGGTCGTGACCGGCGACGGCTTTGATGCGGGAATCGGCATATATCTTGCCATCTGCGGAATTCCGGCCTCCGCAGACGAGAAGCCAGGCCCGTGCCTCGGCGGTGTGCCCGAGGGGGCTGAGGCCGGCGATGCCGGCGCACAGGCGGGACTCTCGAGCGCGTGGATCACGGACGCGTGGGCGTGGCGCGCGTTCGCCACCCAGGGCTACGCCGATGCCGATCGGGGTACCTTTACCGCCACGCTCACCGTGCCGGATCCGGTCGTTGACGGCTTCGACTGCCGTGACCAGCGGTGCGCCATCGCAACGCGCGCCGACCACACGGCGGCCAAAGATCGCGTCCAGGACATGCTGCTGCCCGTCGCGTTCGGCGACTAAGCGGAACGCGCGCAGCTACCCCACGAGCGGGGCGATCACGAGCGTGGCGATACTGAAGATCGCCAGGCCCGCCAGAGATCCCACCACGGTGCCGTTGATCCGGATGAACTGCAGGTCCTTGCCGACCTGGAGCTCGATCTTCTCGGCCGCCTCGCGGGCGTCCCAGCGCTGCACGGTCTCGCTGATGACCCCCGCGAGATCGTGGCGGTAGCGGTGCACCAGGTGCTCCACGACCCCCATCACCCACACGTCGATCTTGTACTGCAGCGTCGAATCGCTCACGAGCTTGCAGCCGAAGTCCTGGGCGGCGCTCACGATTCGCACCCGCAGGTCGCTCGCGGGATCCTCGAGCATCGCGACGAGCGCCGCGCGCGCCGTTTCCCACGTGCTTGCCGCGAGCGCCCGGATGCGTGGGCTATCGAACACCTCGTGCTTGAAGCTCTCGAGCTGCTCCTGCAGGCGCTCCTGCTCCTGGAGATCCCGGGCGAGGTCTCCGAGGAACTTGCCGACCGCGAGCCGGAAGGGGTGCTGGTGATCCGCGGCCACGGTCTGCACAAACCGTACGGCCTCGGCGTGCAGCCTGGTGTCGACGAAGCGGTCCACGATGCTGGGCACCCAGGACGGCAGCCGCGAGGACACGACCCGGTCGAACGCCTCCGGGTGCTGCACGAGCCAGTCCTCGAGGCGATCCGCCGCGATGTCGAGCAGCGCCTCGTGATGGCCGCCCTCCAGGAACGACTCGGCTGCGCGCCCGAGCAGCGGACCCCACTCGGGTTCAACGACATGCCGTCGCACCAGCACCTCAATGAGTTCCTGAACGTCGCCGTCGTCGAGGACCGTCAGCGCGCCGAGCCCGGCGCTCGCGACCATCTCTCCGACGCGCTCCGCGTTCGGCCGCTGCGAGAGCCAGTCGCCGGCCATCCGGGCCCCGCTGACCTGGGAGAGCTTCTCGTGCACCACATCGTCGGCGAGGAAGTTCTCCTCGACGAAGGCCCCCAAGCCCTCGCCGATCTCGTCCTTCTTGTTGGAGATGAGGTTGGTGTGCGGGATCTTGATGCCCAGCGGATGCCGGAACAGCGCCGTCACCGCAAACCAGTCCGCGAGCGCGCCCACCATGCCGCCCTCGCTCGCGGCGCGCACATAGCCGAGCCAGGGGTACCGATCCTGCAGCACGAACGACACGACGAAGATGACGGCCATCCCGATCAGGAGCCCGACGGCGATGCCCTGCATCCGTCTGAGGTCGCGAAGCCGCGCGAAGTCTGCGGGGGTGACCGCACCCAGTGTGCGGGCATTTCGTGAGGACGCCATGACGCCATTATCGCTGGTCACGGATGCCTACACTGACGAGTTTGACGAATCGAATGCGTGGTTTGCCGCGGCAACGTGGGAGAATCAGGACTTATGCACCATCTCACGGCGCTGAGCCTGAAAAATCGTGCCCTGATTGCGCTCGTGACGATCGTCGCGGCGGTCTTCGGCCTGCTGGGCGTGGGATCGCTCAAGCAGGAACTGATGCCGTCCGTGCAGTTCCCCGCGATCGCGGTGGTGACGAGCTACCCGGGCGCCTCACCCGAGGTCGTCAACAAGGAAGTGTCGACACCCATCGAGACGGCGCTGCGCGGGGTGCCACAGCTCGAATCCTCGAACGCGACCTCCAGCACGGGTGCGTCGATGGTGCTCGCACAGTTCACCTACGGGGTGGATATCGCGGCGACGGAGCAGAAAGTGGAGCGCGCGGTCAGCCGGATCTCGCAGCTGCTCCCCGCGGCGGCCGACACCCAGGTGATGTCGGGCAGCATTGACGATTTCCCGGTGATCCAGATCGCGGTCACCCCCGCGGATGGGCAGACGCCCGAGGAAGCCGCGGCGATCGTCGAGCGGATCGCGATCGCGGACCTCAGCGACCTCGACGGCGTGCGCGACGCGCAGCTTTCGGGTGCGCGGCCGGACCGGATCACGATCGTCCCGAACTTCGAGGCGCTCGGTGCGCAGGGAATCGGCGTCCAAGCCATCACCGACACGCTGCAGCAGAGCGGTGTGCTCGTCGCCGCGGGATCCATCACCGAGGGCGAGCAGACCCTGTCCGTGCAGGCGGGCAGCACGGTCGCCTCCGCCGAAGACATCGCGGCGCTCCCGCTCCCGGTCAGTGCCGAGCAGATGATGGCCCAGCAGGAGGAGCTTGCCCGGCAGCAGGTCCCGACCCGTCCGGGGGCGCAGCCCGAGGCCGAGCCCGCACCCGCGCTCACCCCGATCACCATCGGGAGCGTGGCCGAGGTGCGGCTCGAACCGGGCCCGGTGGAGAGCATCTCGCGGGTGGACGGTGCCCCCGCACTCACGATCGCGGTCACGAAGACCTCCGCGGCGAACACCGTTGAGGTGTCGCACGCGGTGCAGGACCAGCTCGCGGAACTCGAGGATCAGCTCGGCGGGATCACGCTGAACGTGGTGTTCGACCAGGCCCCCTATGTCGAGGACTCGATCGAGACCCTCACCACCGAGGGGCTGCTCGGGTTGCTCTTCGCGGTGCTCGTGATCCTCGTGTTCCTGATGTCGGTGCGCGCCACCCTCGTCACGGCGATCTCGATCCCCACGTCCGTGCTCCTGACCTTCATCGGCCTGAATTTCGCGGACTACACGCTGAACATGCTGACGCTCGGCGCGCTCACCATCTCGATCGGCCGTGTCGTCGACGACTCGATCGTGGTCGTCGAGAACATCAAGCGGCACCTGGTCTCCGACACCGACCGCGCAGCCACGATCACGATGGCGGTGCGCGAGGTCGCGGGGGCGATCACGGCCTCCACGATCACGACCGTCGCGGTGTTCCTGCCGATGGCGTTCGTCGCGGGCATGGTCGGCGAACTGTTCCGGCCGTTCGCCTTCACCGTCACGATCGCGCTCGTCGCCTCGCTCCTGGTGTCCCTCACGATCGTCCCGGTGCTCGCGTACTGGTTCCTGAAGCCGGGGCACGCGCGCCGACGGGAGACCGCGGTCGCCGAGGCAGATCCCGCGCAGACGCGTCTGCAGCGCTGGTACCACCCGGTGATCGATTGGACGTTGCGCCGCCCCGCGGTGACGCTCATGATCGCCGCGCTCGTGTTCGGCGGGACGATCGCCGCGAGTCCGCTGATGAAGACGAACTTCATGGGCGCGGACGAGCAGAACTCCGTCGGCCTCGTGCAGACCCTCGCGCCGGGCACCAGCCTCGACGCCCAGCTCGCGCAGGCCGAACGCGTTGAGCAGGTGCTCGCCGAGCTGCCCGAGGTCGAGACCGTACAGGTCACCATTGGCAGCTCGGGCGGCGGCATGGCCGCGATCTTCGGCGGCGGCGGCGACGGTGCCGTGAACTACTCGCTCACGACCGATCCGAACGCGAACCAGGAGGAGGCGCAGGACGCGATCCGCGCCGCCGTGAACGGCCTCGGCGATGCCGGCGAGTTCTCCCTCGGCCAATCGGGCGGTGGCGTCACCATGTCGAGCGCCATTGAGGTGGTCGTGAGCGCGCCGGATCAGGACACCCTCGCGACCGCGAGCGATGCGGTTCTCGCTGAGCTCCGCGATCAGGACGGGCTGAAACAGGTCGAGAGCGACCTGGCGCTGTCCCGCCCGTACCTCGCCATCACCGTCGACCGGGCCGCCGCCGCCGCGGCCGGGCTCACCGAGGCGGGGGTCGCCGGTCAGGTGGCGCAGCAGATGCAGCCGAACCAGATCGGCCAGATCACCCTGAACTCGACCACCACCTCCGTGTACCTTGCGGACACCGTGGCCCCGACGGACCAGGCCGGCGTGGCCGCGCTGCCGATCCAGACCGCCGTCGGACCGCAGGCGCTCAGCGCGCTCGCCACCGTCGCCGTCGCTGACGGCCCGGTGACGATCCGGACCGAGGACACCGCGCGCGTCGTGACGATCTCGGCGCTGCCGCAGGGCGACGACTTGACCGCGGCGAGTGCGGCCGTGAACCGTGCGCTTGACGCGGTGGACCTCCCCGCGGGGGCGAAGGCGACCATCGGCGGCGTGATGTCGCAGCAGGCCGAGGCCTTCGAACAGCTCGGTATCGCGCTGCTCGCCGCCATCCTGATCGTGTACGTCGTCATGGTGGCAACGTTCCGCAGCCTCCTGCAGCCGCTGCTGCTGCTCATCTCGGTGCCGTTCGCGGCGACGGGGGCGATCCTGCTCCTCATCGTGACCGGCATCCCGCTCGGCGTTGCCTCCCTCATCGGCGTGCTCATGCTGATCGGGATCGTGGTGACGAACGCCATCGTGCTCATCGACCTCGTGAACCAGTACCGCGACCGCGGGGAACCGCTGAAGGAAGCGGTGACGCACGGCTCCCTGCAGCGTCTGCGTCCGATCGTGATGACCGCGCTCGCGACCATCCTGGCGCTCACCCCGATGGCGCTGGGTATTACGGGCAAGGGCGGCTTCATCTCCCAGCCGCTCGCCGTCGTCGTGATCGGTGGCCTGCTGTCCTCGACCGTGCTCACCCTCGTCGTGTTGCCGACGCTGTACTACGCGGTCGAGCGCCGACGGGAGGGCCGCGGTGGCCCGCGGGATCCGGGGGCCGATCCCGAGCCGAAGCGTCCACGCGGGCCGCTCCGCCGGCGCGGTGCGGCGCAGGCCGCTGGCACCGCCGGGGCGACCGGCCCGGACGGCCTCGTGCTCGCGGGCAGCGGTCTCGCCGGGGCGGCGGCACTCGCCGCTGTCGACCACGCGGGTGTCTCGGATGTCGCGGGTGCTGCGGGTGCCGCAGGTGCTGCGGGTGCCACTGGCGTCTCGGATGTTTCGGGTGTTTCGGGTGCCGGTCACCTCGATGCTGAGAGCGCCGGTGATGTGACGCCGGTGCCTGTCGCCGAGCCCGGGACCGGGCCGGTGGCCGAGACGGAGCCGGTGACCGAGGGCGGGGGAGACACCGAACTGGCGGCGGCTGAGCCCGGGACCGAGACGGTCCCAGTGCCGGCCCCCGTGGCCGCGCCCGTGGCCGCGCCCGTGGCCGCGCCCGTGTCTGCACCCGTGCCTGAGCCAGTGTCTGCACCCGTGCCGATCGTCCTGCCCGAGCCGCGAACGGTGCCGGCCGAGCCCCAGCCTGACGCACCCCAGGCTGACGTGCGCGAGCCCGAGGTAGCCGATCCGGCACCGCTATCGGTGCCGGACGCCCCGGCCCCCGAGATGGGACCGAACACGCAGCAGATGTCGCTCGATCTTGAAGATCTGGGCTTCGTCGGGGCCGACAATCCCATTGACGCCCGGCTGGGTGGCAGTGCCGCGACCGAGACCGAGACCGAGCCGAGCGTCCCGTCAGCGCCCGAGCCGGAGGCCACCACCGCTCCACGTGAGGAGGAAGCCGCTACGATGGAGGCTGATCCCACGGCGTTCACCCCTGAGGTATTCGACTTCGCGGTCGACGAGCCGCGTGGGGAACCCGCGGCGAATCCCGCTGCAGATCCCATCGATGCGCGGCCCGATGTCCCGGATGCCACGGATGTCCCGGAAGTCGCGGAAGCTCCCGCGCCGCCGGTCACCGGGGAGCTGAATTGGGAACAGCTGCTGTGGCAGGCAACACAAGAGATTGACGAGGAAGTCGCGGCAGGCGCCTCGAACTCCGAGGGAAGCTCGGCCGCGGAGCCCTCGAAGAATGAGGGCGGCGCGCACGGCGTCGCTCCGGATGACACTGAACGGTAGACATGGCGCAGAAGGGGCGGCGGGGCTTCAAACCACCCGCGAACTACGAACCGGGGCGAAAGCCCCGCGGGCGGAAATTTCACGGGGGTGGGCGGCCGACCGAGGCTGACGCGACTCGTCGGGATCGCGCCGACGCCGCCGCGAAGAAGCGTGATCCGGCCGAGCCGAAACGCGCGGACGCCGGAGCGCAGCGCGTGGCACCTCGCGCCCCGCGCCAGCCGCGGGCCGCGGCCACCCCGTTGCCCAAACTTGAGGCGAAGATCACCACCGCAGCGGATGCCGCGGGCGTGCGGTTTACGGATTTGGGGCTCGGCGGCAACATCGTGCGGGTGCTCGGCGAACTCGGCGCCGAGCAGCCGTTCCCGATCCAGGTGGCGACCATCCCGGACACGATCGCGGGCCGCGACATTCTCGGCCGTGCGCGGACGGGATCCGGCAAGACCATCGCGTTTGGTGCGGCCCTCGTCGAACGGATGCTCAAGCTCAAAGCCGAGGGCGCATTCGGCGCGAAGCCGGGCAGCAAAGCCCCGCGCGCGCAGCGGGGGGTGCGGGTGCAGCGCACCGCCACGCGGAACCCGCGCGCGCTGATCCTCGCCCCCACCCGCGAGCTCGCGCTGCAGATCGACCGCACGGTGCAGCCCATCGCGCGCTCCGTCGGGTTCTACACCGCACAGATGGTGGGCGGCATTCCGATCGACCCGCAGATTCACGCGCTGGAGCGCGGCGTCGATATCGTCATCGGTACGCCGGGCCGAGTGCAGGATCTGGTGACCCGTCGGAAGCTCGACCTCCGCGAGGTGCTCGTCACCGTGCTCGATGAGGCAGACCACATGTGCGATCTGGGGTTCCTGGAACCGGTGCAACGGGTGCTGCGGGAAACTCAGCGCGACGGACAACGGCTCCTGTTCTCGGCGACCCTCGACAGCGGGGTGTCCGAGCTTGTCGCCGAGTTCCTCCGCGATCCGGCCGTGCACGAGGCCGAGCCCGCGGCGAGCGGACGTGTGCGGCACCGCGTGCACATGGTCGCGCGCGACCACAAGGAGCAGACCCTGGTGCAGCTCGCGAAGACGCCGGGCCGGGTGCTCATGTTTTGCCGGACGCGGGCATACGCCGAGCAGATCACGGAGGTGCTCGCTGAGGCGGGACTCCGCGTCACCTCCCTGCACGGCGACTTGAGTCAGTCACGGCGAGAGCGCAACCTGGCGCATTTCGCGACGGGGAAGGCGTCGGTGCTCGTCGCCACCGACGTGGCGGCGCGCGGGATCCACGTGGATGACGTCGACCTGGTCATTCAGGCGGATCCGCCGAACGACTTTAAGACCTACCTGCATCGGGCCGGGCGCACGGGCCGGGCGGGCCGAGACGGGCGCGTGGTGACCGTGATCCCGAAGCCCCGAGAGCAGTCGATGCGCGAGATCCTGGAGCATGCGGGGATCGAAGCCGAGCAGTTCGGGGAGTTCGTGCCGAAGGCTGCGGGCGGAGCGAAGCGGACCCGCTAGCCTGCGCGCCCCCGCGGCGCTTGGTTGCACTCTCCAGTGCGGGGAGGGTGAACTTGGAGGTTCTCGACAAGTTGGATTGCTGCGGCGAGGAACCGGTTGTGGAGTGAGTTCGGGCTGCTTGTCGCCGGGCGGGGCCCGGCCTAGCCTGGCACTATGCGGTGCGGATCGCTTCCGCGATCCCGCCTGTCACGTCGAAGGAGCCACGATGAGCGACACCACCTCCCATCCGAACCCGCGCCTCAACACCGAAGTCGTCAGCGACGCGCTGCTCGGCAAATGGAAGCGCGAGCGCTTGGAGTCCCGCGCCCTGGTCGCGGACCCGCGTCTGCAGACCATCAACGGGCAGACGATGGACGATCACCGCGAGCGAGTGCTCGGCCAGCTCGGCATCCTTGTCGAAGAGGGCGCAATCCAGCGAGCGTTCCCCTCGGACCTCGGCGGCAGCGACAACCACGGCGGAAACATCGCCGCGTTCCAGGAGCTGGTCCTTGCGGACCCGTCCATGCAAATTAAGAGCGGGGTCCAGTGGGGCCTGTTCGGTGCCGCGATCCTCCACCTGGGGACGCGGCCGCACCACGAGCAGTGGCTACCGGACGTCATGAGCCTGAAACTGCCCGGCGCGTTCGCGATGACCGAGATCGGGCACGGCTCGGACGTCGCCTCGGTCGGAACAACGGCGACCTACGATCCGGAGACCGAAGAGTTCGAGATCCACACGCCCTTTACGGGTGCGTGGAAGGAGTTCCTCGGCAACGCGGCCCTGCACGGCCAAGCCGCGGTGGTCTTCGCCCAGCTGATCACGCAGGACGTGAACCACGGCGTGCACGCATTCTTCGTGCCCATTCGTACCCCCGATGGGACCCTCCTCCCCGGCGTCGGCTCCGAGGATGACGGGGTCAAGGGCGGGCTCAACGGGATCGACAACGGGCGCCTCCACTTCACGCACGTGCGGATCCCGCGCACCAACCTGTTGAACCGCTACGGTGACGTCGCGCCGGACGGCACGTACTCCTCGCCGATCGAAAGCCCGGGACGTCGTTTCTTCACGATGATCGGCACGCTGGTGCAGGGGCGCGTCTCCCTCGACGGGTCCGCGGTGAAAGCGATGATGGCGGCCTTGACGATCGCGATCCGTTACGGCAGCGAGCGACGCCAGTTCCCGGGGGCTTCCGGCCGGGAGACCGTGCTGATGGACTACGGGCTGCACCAGCGTCGCCTGATCCCGCGCCTGGCCGAGACCTACGCGATGGCGTTTGCGAGCGAGCGCCTGCTGACCGTGTTTGACGAAGTGTTCTCCGGGGCGAAGGACACCGACGAGAACCGCGAGGACCTGGAGACACTGGCCGCGGCGTTCAAGCCGCTGTCCACCTGGGCCGCGCTCGACACCCTGCAGGAGGCGCGCGAGGCCACCGGCGGTGCCGGCTTCATCGCGAAGAACCGGCTGGTCGGCCTGCGTGCGGACCTCGACATCTACGTCACCTTTGAGGGCGACAACAACGTGCTGCTCCAGCTGGTGGGCAAGCGCCTCCTCACGGACTACGCACAGCAGTTCGCGGGGGGCGACAAGGCGGCGCTGGCGAAGGCCGCGGCGAGCCAGCTCGGAGACCGGGTGAGCCGCTTCGGATTGCGGCAGCTGGGGCAGAGCATCGCAGATCTGGGCCAGATGGCGCGTTCGGTGGAAAGCCTGCGCTCGCCGGAAGCGCAGCGTGCCCTGCTCGCAGATCGTGTGGAGACAATGGTGGCCGAGATCGCGCAGGCGCTGCGGGAAGGCACGAAGCACGTCCCGAAGGGGGACAAGCGCGGGTACGCGCAGGCGAGCGAGGACGCCTTCAACGCGCAGCAGCACAAGCTCATCCAGGCGGCCCGCGCGCACGCCGAGCTGCTGCAATGGGAAGCGTTCACGGACGGAATCGAGCAGATCACCGACCCCGGTTCTCGACAGGTGCTCACCTGGCTGCGGGATCTGTTCGGCTTCGAGCTGATCGAGCGTCACGCCGCATGGTACCTCGTGCAGGGACGGATCTCCGGCCAGCGGGCCACCGCGGTGACCGCCTACATTGACCGGCTGATCGGGCGGTTGAGCGACCACGCGCTTGACCTTGTCGACGCATTCGGGCTCACCCCCGAGATGCTCCGCGCCGAGATCGCGACGGGCATCGAAGCCGAACGGCAGGACGAAGCGCACGCCTACGTTGAGGCGGCCAAGGCTGCGGGGACGTGGCCCGTGCACGAGAAGGAACTCCGCAAGCGCGCGCAGGAGGCACAGCGCCGCGAAGCGGCAGCGCAGCGGGCGTCCTGACGCCGAGGCGGGCCGAACGGGACCCGTCCGAGCCGCTCGCAGCGGGCTCGGGCGGGTCCCGTTCGTGTGTGCGGAGGAGAAATGGGGTGACGGGGGCCGCTGCGCGTCACTACTGAGCACCGGATCGGCGGTGTACTGCAGTGTGCGGTACCGCCACGGAAATCGGTGAATCTCGTGAGGGAGGAACCCGGAAATCTTTACGGTTGCAGAGTGCCGCCTCGCGCTCGTGCGATGAGGGCTCAGCTTCCCTGCCCCGTGACCTGGAGATCGCCCATGACTTTCCATCCTCCGCACATCCTCGAATCGGCGGCACCGCCGGTCCGATCCCGCATTGGGCTACGGCTCCGCCGGTCCCTCGCAGTTTTCGCGGCCGCGCTCGTCGTGGCGGGCCCAGCCATTGGTGAGCCGGTCGCCGCGAACGCTGTTGTCCCGACGATCACCACGCACACCGATCGACAGATCCTGGTCGCCGACAACCCCATCACTGAGCTGACGAACGAGAATGGGGCCTTCCCCTGGACCACGCGACTCGTGTCGCAGGAGTTCGGGGATCCGTTCTATCGATTCGATTCCACCACCGTCTACCACCCGATCTTCCCGGTCAAGATAGGCAGCAGCTACCAGTACCTGGAGGTGAACGCCCAGACGAGCTCCAAAGGGGGCACGGGAAGCGCCACCGATCCCGCCTGGATCATGCAAGAGTCCACGTCGCTGACCGAAGAGGTCCCGGGTCTGAGTTTCGCGCATAAGCAGTCGCTCACCCTCGGCACCGAGTACGTGCGAAGCGACATCACCGTATCGAACGCCTCTTCACGAGACTGGGAGGTGGCTCCGGGCGTGTTTGGCGACTGCTACTTTGGGCAGTCGGACGTTGGGACGAACGCGATCAGCCCCGGGAAGATCGATTGCATCCCGAGGGATCCCATCGGCTCCGAGCGGATCTCGCTCATCACGGTCACTCCCGGTGCGCGCTTCGTGGGCGGGGGGTACCTCGGTGCCCTACATGCGATCGAGCGTGGTGACGAGCTCCCGAATGGCTGCGTGGACTTCTCGGGAACCCTGATTCCGTGCGACAGCCCGGACATCGACAATGCGTTCGGGACGTCCTGGCATGAGACGATTCCGGCGGGCGAAAGCCGTACCTTCACCTACTACACGTCCTACGCGGAGGATGTTTCCACGGTTGCACTCCAGGGCGGGGTTGGCCCGGAAACTACGGACGTGGGGATCGCGGACGAGTTCGAGGTGACGGTGACCGCGTCAAACTCCGGTACCGGAGATGAAGCACATGCGGTTGCCGAACTGGAGCTGCCCGAGGGGCTTGAATACGTCAGCGCTGCGGGGCACGGCACCGTGAGTGCGGATGGTCGGAGCTGGAGCATTGGATCGATCCCGACGGGAACCACCCGCGAGGTGACACTGACGCTTCGAGCGGTCGCGGCCGGTACCCACGAGGTGGCGATCACGGAGTTCGCAACGACTGGCATCAACGTGACGCCCTGCAACCCCGAGAACCCTGCCCCGTGCGGGACGAGCTCGCTGGTTACCGTCACTGCCAACGCGAGTCTCGATCGGTCCACGATCGAGGCGACCCCGGCACAGCTGGTGGCCGATGGCACGAGCCCCGCAACGATCACGGTGACCCTCCTGGACGCTCTGGGCAATCCCGTCGTGAAGGCGGGCGACACGGTGACGCTTGAGGCGACACTGGGTGAACTCAGCGAGGTGACACCGAACGGTGACGGGACGTTTACCGCGGTGTTGACGTCCGGCCGACCGGGAACGAGCACCATCACCGGAACGGTGAACGGCAAGGCCCTGATCGCACAGCCGCAGGTCGCGTTCACCGCCGGGGTGACGACCGCTGCGACCTCTTCGCTCTCGGTGAGCGAGGGCCCCCGCGACGCTGATGGGACCGACGCTCACAGAGTGACGATCGCGCTGAACGATGAGCGAGATCATCCCGTGCCCGGGCTCGCATCGTCGATCTCGCTCGGGCTGGATCCGGCCGAGGGGGCGGCGCTCTCGGCCGTCACCGAGTCCGCCACCCCGGGAGTCTATGAGGCGACGGTCACCGCGACGCGCGCCGGGGAGTTCACGCTGACCGGTCAGGCGCACTTTGGGCTCCTCGGTACCCGCGGGCTGTCGGTGATTCCGGGCAGCCCCGCGACGCTGAACTTCGTCGCCGGTGCCGCGGCAGCGGCGAACTCGGAGCTGACGCTGAGCACGGGGACGAAAGTCGCGGGCAGCGAGCAACACACCGCGACGATCATGACCCGCGATGCGTTCGACAACCCGGTGGCCGCGACCGTCGAGCTCGACACCGAGCTGGAAGTGGCGGGGTCGACGACCGTGACCACCGCCGCGGACGGGACCGCCACCGTGACCCTCGGCTCCACGCGCGCAGGGGCGTTCCCCGTTGCAGCCACGCTCGGCGGGACGGAGATCACCGGTAGCCCGGGGACCGTGAGCTTTGGTGCGGGAGCCCCGTCGGTGGGCGTCGACGGCACCTCGACGGTAACGATTACGGATGGCGCGGTGGAGGCCAACGGGGAGGCCCAGCACCGGGTGACCACCACGATTCGCGATGCCTTCGGCAATCCGGTTTCTGGAGCGACCGTGGAAGTTATCGTGGATGGTCCGGTCCTGGATGCTGCGAGCGGTACGACAGGGGACGACGGGGTATGGAGCACGACGTTGACCTCGACGACCGCCGGGTCCTTCGCGGTGGTGGCAACGTTCGGTCCGACGGCCATCGGTGTAGCCCCCGTGATCGCTGAGTTTGTGCGGGGTGCCGCGAGCGCGGCGCACTCCTCGTGGGTCGTCACTCCCGATACGGCCGTCGTGGCCGACGGTGAGCAAACGTTTACCGCCACGCTCACCATCCGGGACAAACAGAACTCGCCCGCGGACGGCGAGACACCCGGAGTGATCCTGCCCGTGGGCGTGACGCTGATTTCCGGACCGACCGCGACCAACGCACAGGGCGTCTCGACCGCGACCTTCGCGTCGACGATCGCCGGCAGCTACCCGATCGGGGCGGTGCTGGGCGCGGATCGGATCGGCACCGTGCAAGATGTGACCTTTGTCGCTGGGGCTCCCTCGCTGGGCGCCGAGGGAGCATCGACCCTCACCACTTCGGACGGCGACGCTGTCGTTGGGGCGGACACCCATGAGGCTACGGCGACCGTGACCGATGCGCACGGGAACCCTGTCTCTGGCACGGAGGTCCGTTTCAGCGCCGAGCATGGAGCCCAGCTCGATCCGGCGACGGCGACGACAAATGCGGAGGGCGTGGCGACCACGACTATCGCGAGCGAAACGGCGGGCGACGCTCGGATCTCGGCAACGGTCGAGGGAGTTCCTCTCCAGGGAAGTCCGAGGAGCGTGCGCTTTGTCGCTGGCGCAGCGTCGGCGGAGCATTCCTCCTGGACCGTGACGCCCGGCGGCACCGTCGTGGCGAACGGAGTCGACGTCTACACCGGCACCGTGACCGTGGTCGACCGATTCGGAAACCCGGTGGCGGGGCAGGTCGTCGACTTCGCCGCGGCGAAGAGTGTCGCAGTCGGGATGGCACCGTTCGTGTCAAACAGTTCGGGGATCGTGAACGTCGCGTTCAGCTCGACCGTTGTGGGGGACTCCATTGCCGCCGCGCTGATCGGTGACGCACCCGTCGGTGACCGCGCGGACCTGCAGTTCATCGCGGGGCCGGCATCGACCGAGACGTCGACCGTGGAGATTGACCGAGACGTGCTCGAGGCGAACGGGACTGATCAGGGCGTCGTGACGGTGACGTTGCGCGATGCGCACGGCAACCTCGTTGCCGATACCGATGGCACGGTGGACATCACTGCGAGCCGTGGCGATCTCTCCGCGGTAGCCAATGAGGGGGAGGGGCGGCACACGGCAACGGTGACCTCGGAGTCCTCCGGGGAGAGTATCCTCGGCTTCACGATCAACGAGGAATACGCGGACGCGAACGCCGTCACGACATTCGTCGCGACCCCCTCGGCACCGAAACTCCAGCCGTCCAATGGGACGAGTGTGACGGGGGTCGCGGATCCCGGGAACACCGTTTCCCTGTGGGACGAGGCAGGCACCCTGCTCGGAACCGGCGTCGCGGGCGAGGACGGCAGTTTCACGATCGAACTGAGTCCCGTGATGGGACATGACACGAGAATCGTTGCAATCGCGGAGGACACGCATGGGTTTCACTCGCCCGAGGCTGAACTGCGCGTCGACGCGACCGCGCCCGATGCGCCGCGATTGGACGTGTCGAACGGGAAGTCCGTGGCGGGCGGCGTGATCGCGCCGGGCGACGCAGTGACGATTGTTGACGCGGACGGGAAGCCCGTCCCGGGCGAGGTGACGGTGAACGAGGACGGGAGCTTTGTGTTCGTGCCCGAGACGCCGTTGACCGAGGGGCAGAATGTGTCTGTCGTGGTGACGGATCCCGCAGGGAACTCCTCGCAGCCGGTGCCGGTGGTGGTGGATACGACCGCGCCCGACGCGATCACCGTGCAGCCGTCGGACGGGAAAACGATTGTGGGCGCCGGCGTTCAGGAGGACGCCAAGGTGACGATTGTTGACGCGGACGGGAAGCCGATCCCGGGCGAGGTGACGGTGAACGAGGATGGGAGCTTTGTGTTCGTGCCGGAGACGCCGTTGACCGAGGGGCAGGATGTGTCTGTCGTGGTGACGGATCCCGCAGGGAACGCTTCGCAGCCGGTGCCGGTGGTGGTGGATACGACCGCGCCCGATACGCCGCGATTGGACGTGTCGAACGGGAAGTCCGTGGCGGGCGGCGTGATCGCGCCGGGCGACGCAGTGACGATTGTTGACGCGGACGGGAAGCCCGTCCCGGGCGAGGTGACGGTGAACGAGGACGGGAGCTTTGTGTTCGTGCCGGAGACGCCGTTGACCGAGGGGCAGGATGTGTCTGTCGTGGTGACGGATTCCGCAGGGAACTCCTCGCAGCCGGTGCCGGTGGTGGTGGATACGACCGCGCCCGATGCGCCGCAATTGGACGTGTCGAACGGGAAATCCGTGACCGGCGGCGTGATCGCGCCGGGCGACACCCTGGTGTTCGTCGACGCGGCAGGCACCGCAATCCCGGGCACGGTGACGGTGCACTCGGACGGGACCTTCCGATTTGTGCCCGACACCGCGCTGGGCGAGGGGGACGATGTGTTCGCCGTGGTCACCGACCCGGCTGGCAACTCCTCGGCACCGGTGAAGGTGGTCATCGATGCGATCCCGCCGAAGTCCCCGGAGCTCGACGTCACCGACGGTTCGGTCGCAACGGGCTGTGCGGAGCCAGGATCGACCGTGATCATCCGAGACGCCGCCGGCACCGCGATCGGAACGGGAGTCGCCGGTGAGGACTGCCGGTTCTCCATCACCCTGCGCCCGAAGCCACAGTCCGGCACCAACATCTCGGTGGAGGCAGTCGATCGGGCGGGGAACGTGTCGCAGCTCGGCCAGGTTCGCGTGGGCCTTCCCACGGTGACGGTCGCGCACGCTGAGCGGCGGGCCGGCGACGCGCAGATCGCAGTCGGTCAGGGCTTCCAACCCGGTGAAGCGGTGACGGGGACGCTGCGATCCGCGCCCGTGGATCTGGGCATCCTGATCGCCGACGCGCGAGGCGAAGTGACATTCGACTTCACCCTCCCAGAACGTATCGAACAGGGGAGGCACACGGTCACACTCTCGGGTGAGCGGAGCGGTGCCGCGAAGGCGAGTTTCGCCGTGGTGGCGGTGACAGCTCCGGAGCCCGCTCCGGTACTGAGCGTTGCCGGGCTCCCCGTGACCGGCGGGACCCTTGGGGTTGCGGCTGCCCTGGGAGTGATCCTGACCCTCGGAGGTGCACTGCTCGTGCTGCGCCGCCGCGCTGCGGAGCGCGCGGCGGGCGCTGCTCAACTGTAGCGCTGGTCGAACGAACCGCGAGGCGGGACCCCACCGGGTTCCCGCCTCGCGGTTCGTGTTTCCGCTCCTCCCGGGGCATCGGGAACAACTAGAATCGGCACTAGTGGAACTGCCGGGGCACCGCACGACGTCAGTGCGGACCGATCCGGGCAACGGGAGATGGGAAACTCGGTGACCTTCAACGACAACGTGCGGATCGACACGAGCAAGGTATCGAAGCGTGGCGGCGGAGCGCGCCGCGGCGGCATGATCGCGGGCGGCGGGATCGGCGTCGCGCTTCTCCTTGCCCTGGGCTCGCAGCTCCTCGGGGTCAACCTGAACGTGTTCGCGCCCGCGCTGAACCAGGCGCTCGGATCCGGCACGGTCATCTCCGAACCCCAGCCCGGAACCGGATCGCTGGAGGGATGCGCCGCTGGCGCGGACGCGAACCGCGACGTGGAATGCCGCATGGCCGCGGCGAGCGACTCGCTCGACCGGTACTGGGCGACCCAGGTCGGCAATTATCGTGCCCCGGCGCCGGTGGTGCTGTTCACCGGGCAGACGCAGTCGGCGTGCGGGGCGGCGTCCTCGGCCACGGGGCCGTTCTATTGCCCGGGTGACGAGTCGATCTACGTGGATGTGTCGTTCTTCGATACCCTCACCCGCGACTACGGTGCCTCGGGCGGATCCCTCTCGCAGATGTATGTGCTCGCCCACGAGTGGGGCCATCACATCTCGAACCAGATCGGGACGCTGCAGAGCGTGGGGCGCGAGTCCGGCCCCACCTCGGGTTCGGTGCGCCTCGAACTCCAAGCGGATTGCTTCGCGGGCGCGTGGGTACAGAACGCCTCCAACGTCACCGACGATCAGGGGGTCCCGTTCCTGAAGCCCGTTACCCAGCAGGAGATCGCGGACGCCATGAGCGCGGCCGCGGCAGTGGGGGACGATCGGATTATGGAGTCCGCGGGCGTGCGGGTGAACCCGGAGCGCTTCACCCACGGCACGGCGGAGCAGCGCCAGCGCTGGTTCCAGATCGGGTACCAGCAGGGTCCCACAGCGTGCGGCACCTTCGACGTGCCGGCCGCGCAGCTCTAGTCTCGGTGCCCGGTCAGGGCGAGTCCTCCGCCGAGGCCCACCATGAGCGCGCCACCGGCCGCGCGGGCCGCGATCATGCGGCGGGGGGAGCGGGCGAACCAGTGCTGCGCTGATCCGGCGAGCACCGCCCACGCGGCGTCACACACGAGTCCGATGGTCACGAAGATTGTGCCGAGCAGCATGATCTGGGCGGGCACCGCCCCCGCGCTCACTGACACGAACTGGGGCAGTACGGCGACGAGAAACACGATGGCTTTGGGATTAGTGACCCCCACCACGAAACCCTGCCGCAGCATGACGGCGGGGGAGATGCGGTGCGTCCCGACGGCCGCAGTGTTATCGGCGCCGTCGGCGCGGTGGCGGATCGCCTGCACGCCGAGAAAAATCAGGTACCCGGCACCCAGAATCTTGATGAGCGTGAACAGCAGGATCGACTGCGCGACGATCGCCCCGATCCCGAGTGCCACGGCGGCCACGAGCGGCAGCACGCCGAGGCCGTTGCCGAGCACGCTCATGAGCCCGCCACGCCGGCCGTAGCTCAGGGACCTGCCGATCACGAACAGCACGCTCGGGCCGGGGACCACGATGAGTGCGACGGACGCGATGATGAACGCGGTCAGCGTTTCCGGTGCGGGCATGGTGTCAGGGTACCCCCGCGGGGCGAGTCGGGACCTAGCGGCGGCCGCGGTGCGGGGGCTTCTTACGGGTCGCGGCAAGCTGGGCACCGCGCGAACCCGGCTTGGGGCCGGACTTGGTGCTCTTGGGCGTCTGCTTCGCGACGCGCTTGGCGGGCTTCGCGGCGGCCGTCTCGGCGTCGGTGCCGGACCGGGAGCTGCGCGCAGTGCGACCCCGGAGCACGCCGACGAGCTCCTGCACATCGGCGGCGTCTCGGCTGACATCCCAGGTGGCCCACACGGTGGTGCCGGGGAGCGCTTCCGCGTCGGAGAGTGCGAGCAGGGCGTGCTCGCGCTTGTCGCTGAGGTGGCGTGCGAGCATGGTGGGCAGGATGATTCCCCCCGCGCCCGTGGCTACGAGCTGGAGCGCCGCGCGCAGCGTGGTCGGCATCCAGCTCGGATCCGCCCACGGCTGCGGCGCGGGCCACGCGGCCGGGTGCTGAGGGTGATCGAGGAGGGTCACCGTCGCGAGCTCGGCCCGGGAGATCGTGTCCTGCTCCGCGAGCTCGTGATCCCGCGCAACAACCAGGCTGAGCCGTTCCGTGTAGAGCTGGATCGCGTGCCGGGTGCGCCCTGGCTCGGTGCTTCCCACGGGTAGCTCCCCGGGCAGCACCCGCTCCAGCGTCACCTCGGATTCGATGCGGTCGTTGCGGCCGTAGGCGATATTCACCGGCACCAGTTCGAGCGGCACCCCCGAGATCTGCTCCCAGCGCTCCGCCCACCGGGAGGGAGCCATGCCGCGTCCAAACGCGAGGCGCAGCGGGGCGGGAGACGGGGAGAGGTCGTTCATAGCGCCACTTTCGCGTAGATCTCGTGCGTGTACGGGAGGCGGGCGGCCGACAGGGCGATCCGGTAGTCGGGAGAGTCCGCGTGCCGGAGCGGGGTCCCCTCCTCCCGATACCGCGGGAGTGCGAGATTCGCGTGTCCCTGAGGCGGGTGCCCGCTGGCGGGGACCACCCGCCACCAGGCCACGGCGTGACCGAAGAGGGCCATCACTTGCCCCACCGCGCGGGGTGCGTTCGAACCGATCGCGAGCGCCACGTCGCCGTAGGTCATGACTCGCCCCGCGGGGATTCGAGCGACGACGGCGAGCGTCGCGTCGATGAATTCGGGGCTGGGCATGGCACTAGCCTATGGCGTGCACCCGGCTACGCGACCCCGGAAACTCCCAACAGTTTCCCGATCGTGAAGGTCGCCGCGACCGCGATCCCTCCGAAGGTGAGTTGCCGGATCGCGCCCGCGATCCAGCTGCGGCGGGTGATCCGCGCGGCGAGCCCACCCGCCAGCAGCAGGCCCAGGCCGCCGAAGGCGAGGCCCCAGCCCAGCGTGCCGAAACCAAAGATGAACGGCAAGATCGGGATGAGCGCCCCCACGCTGAAGGACAGCAGCGAGGAGATCGCCGCGATCCAGGGTGACGGGCGCTCGTCCTCGCTCATGCCCAGCTCGTGCGACAGGTGCACGCGCACGGCGTGATCCCCGCTCGTGTGCACCTCGCTGGCCGCGATGCGCGCCGTGTCCTGCTGCATGCCGAGCTTCTCGAACATCAGCGCGAGTTCGGCCTGCTCGCCTTGGGGGTTGCGGCGGTGCGCGTCCTGCTCGGTGCGGACCTCCGCGTCGAGCTGCTCGTTTGCGGTGCGCACGGAGGTGAACTCGCCGAGCGCCATCGATACGGCACCGGCGATGAGGCCGGAGACGCCGGTGATGGCGACCATGCCCGGGGAGGCTCCCGCGGCGGCGATGCCGGCGATGAGTCCGACGTTGGAGACGAGCCCGTCCATGGCCCCAAACACCGTCGCACGCAACCAGCCCGACGAGATATCTGCGTGCCGGTGGTCGTACTCATGTGGGTGTGCGATGTTGATCTCGCTCATCTGTCTTCCCTCTCGCAACCCGCGTAATGCCGCGCGTAAACAGCCACCGTAGCAAGCTTTGACGGGGAGGGAGAACCGCGCTCGGGGCTTCGAAATGACACGATCTCGCGCTTCGCTCACGCCTTCCACACGGCTTCGGGGAGACGCGAATCCGTGCTTCGGCAACACGCCGAGAACAGGTTCGACATCTCGAACACGCCCCGACCGTCGTGGCGCTGGGCCCCCGCTCACTCCGGGGCGGCGAGTCGTACGACGTCACCCCGCCAGCGTTCGCGCAGCCACCGGTCGTGGGTCGCGATGATCAGCGCGCCGGGGAACCGAACGAGCGCCTCTTCGAGTTCCTCGACGAGTGTGAGCGAGAGGTGATTGCTGGGCTCATCAAGCAGCAGGATCTCCGGGGGATCGGCGACGAGGAGGGCGAGCGCGAGACGCCGGCGCTGCCCCACACTCAATACCCCGACCGGTCGATCGAGATCGCGAGCGGCGAGGAGCCCGCTCGTCCCGAGCGGATGGCGCGCCGCGCGCTCAGATCCCAGCGCGTCCTCGTAGGCTTGCTCCGCCGTGCGCTCGGGGCGCGGGAAGGTGACCTCCTGCGGGAGGTAGCCCAGCGTGGCGCACCGGCTCGTGCTGCCGGTGTCGGGTTCGAGCGCGCCGGCGAGGGCTGCGAGCAGCGTGGACTTGCCCGCGCCGTTCGGGCCCGAAACGAGGAGCCGTCCACCCCTGGGGATCGTGAGCGAGACGGGCGCGAGTCTCCCGGTGACGCCGACCGCCGTGGCCGTCAGTGCGGGGGTCTGGTCGTGGGATTCCGCGGCCTGCTCGCGGGTGCCGGTCTCGGCGTGTCGGTCGAGCTCACTTGAGAACCCAGCGAAGCGGAGTGGCTCGGGGGGGCGCCGCACCCGTTCGCGCTCGAGGGTCTCCTCGCGCACGCGCGCATTTCGTGCACGGCGGGACGTTACCCGGGCGTCCTTGTCCGCATAGAACTTTCGGGTGATCCGGCTTTCCGATTTCGATTCCTGCTTGCGGTTCACCTCGTGTGCGCCGACCGCGATCTCGTGGCGCAGCGCCGCAAGTTCGGTGCTCTCGGCCGCATAGCGCGCCCGCCATCGTGCGAGTTCCGCGCGTCGCTCGGCCCGGGCTGCGGAGTAGCCGACGCCCCACATGCGCGCGCCGAACCCCGCCCCGGGATCGTCGGTGCCGGAGTCGCTGTCCGGATCCTGCGCCGCGTCGGCGAGCTCGCGCGCTGGGAGGGGCAGCGGATCCAGATCGAGGATCCGGGTGGTGACTGCATCGAGCAATGTGCGGTCGTGGCTCGCGACGACGACGATGCCGGGCCACTCGAGGAGCACGCGTTCGAGGTAGCGGGCGGAGGCGTCGTCGAGGTGGTTTGAGGGTTCGTCGAGGAGGAGTGTCTGCGGTGCGGTGAGCAGCAGCGCGGCGAGCGAGAGCCGGAGTCGTTGGCCGCCGGAGAGCTGGCCGATCGGGCGCTGCGCAGAGATCCCGCCCAGGCCGAGTCCAGCGAGCACGTCGCCGCGGTGCGCATTCGCGGTCCACGCACCCGTGCGCTCGGCGGTGTCGAGCGCCTCGGCGTAGGCATCCGCCACCGCCGGATCGCTCGGAGCTTCTGCGAGGGCCGCGCCGAGCCGATCCAGCGCTGCCAGCGCGGTGCGTGCTCCCGCCTGGGCGTCGTCGAGCACCCGGAAGAGCGGTGTGTCCTCGGCGTAGGGGAGTTCCTGGGCGAGGAGACTCACCGACCCCGGCAGGTGCACCGCGCCGTGGCTCGGGGCGAGGTCGCCCGCGAGAATGCGGAGCAACGTGGATTTCCCGGTCCCGTTCTCCCCGATGAGCCCGATGCGATCGCCGGGCTTTGCGGTGAACGAAATACTGCTGAGCACCCGCCGATCCGGGTACGAGTACGAGACGCCGTCGACGCTGAGGTGCGCCGCCGGGGTCCCCTGTCCGCCCGGCGCTGCGGCGTGCGATACGGCGCGGTCGGCACCGCTGAGGCTGGGGGAAGACGTGTGAGATGATGCGGGCATGCGAGCCGCCTTTCGAACCGAACAGGAGTTCCGCGGGGCTGTGAACGAACGAAAAGCCTGCCACCGGCGGCACCGCAAGGTAGCCTGATCCGGGAGAGCGACGTTCGGGCGCCTCATGCGCGAAACGTGTGCCGTGTTAGTTCTTCACAGTCTCGAGTGTACGTGGTCCGACCCGTGATCGCGCAACCCCACCTATTCACCTCACATCGCAGCCGCGTCAACCCGAACTCGTTGACCGCCGTACGAAGGACACCAACATGATGACGGACATTAGCGGACGACTCGTCACGTCGCGACAGGGAGTGGACCTGGTGCTCGCTCGGTCTCTGGCGCTCCCGATTTCTGAAGCCTGGGCCTACCTGACGTATCCGGCACTGACCGAGCAGTGGTTCGGTCCGTGGGAGGGAGATGGGCGTCGCGGCGGCGGCGTGCGGATCCGAATGCGCTTTGAGGAGAACGGCCCGGCGGTGCGCGCCCAGATCGTCGCCTGCAACGCGCCGAACCATTTGGCGCTCAACACCGTCGACGAATACGGCAGTTGGAAGCTTGAACTGCACCTTGAGGAAGACGGTGCGGAGGACACCCTGCTGCGCTTTGTCCACCACCTTGATGCCGACTCCGACGTGGGGGACATCGGCCCCGGCTGGGAGTACTACCTGGACCTCCTGGTTGCCGCGACCGAGGGGACGGAAAGCGCTGAGTTCGATCAGTACTATCCCGCACTCCGGGAGCCGTACCTCGCCCTCCGGCCCGGCACCGAATAGCTGGGGGCTCGGGCGGTCGCGCGGGTACCCCCGGGGCGTATTTTCCGCCGCCTCCGCGTGTCGCGCGCCTTTCTTCTTTTAGGGAAGCCTTACCTCGATATGATGATCCCCGAATGCGGTGATGGGCCGCCCGAATACTGAGCCGACGCGAACGCGTGGGGAAAGCACACAGGGGACATGAACACACGGTGGGGGGCCGGCCTGCGTGCCGGAATACGCGTGGCTGCGCTCGCAGCAGTGATGATGGGGCTGAGCGCCCCCAGCCCGGCGGGAGCGACCGACGGGCAGACTGCGCCAGACAGCTATTCCGACGTGCGCCTCGAGTGGGGCGTCAACGAGGTGTACCAGTCGCCCAGCCCGGGCGGCACCGGGTGCTCCTTCTTCTCGGCGGGCACGCAGCTGGACTTTGCCGCGGAGGCCGGGGACGTACGAATCGTGAAGCGTGCTCCCGACGGAACCTCGGTTCCCGTAACGAAGAACAGTATCTGCCTCGGCGAAACCGGGACGGAACTGGGCCAACGCATGCAGTTCAACGGGGGCGTCGGGCAGATCGACCCGGACACCGGGGCGGGCACCCTGCGGTGGGCCGGAGCCGCCAGCGCGAACGGGTACGGCGGGATGGTGCCGTGGTGGATCCAAGACCCGACGCTGACGTTTGCGGGAGACGGTACGGCCGTGCTCACCGCGACGGCCGGCGGGTGGGCCTCCTCGCTGGAGAACCCCACGGAGAAAACCCCGCTCACCCCGCGGGCGGTGACCGTTGCGACGTTCTCGAATGTGGAAGTCGGCACCGAAACTCTGCGACTCACGCCCGACTACGCCGGAGTTGACTACTTCAAGCTCACCGATCCCAGCGATCCCGCGTCGCCCCGGGTGTCCGCATCGTCGGTCACCAAGACGAACCCCGCGTGGGGCTCCTGGCCGGAGAGCTTCGTCGATTTCCACTACGAAACGGGACTCGAAAGCTACTGGCATTCTTCCGGGAGCGGCGGCGACGGCGCGAAGCCGGGAACGCCGCTCGTGATTGATCTGGGGGAAAAGGACGAGCCAGTAGCGATTCCCCAGGTGATGCAGCACGTCGAGATTGACCGGCCGCGCCCGCTCATCGTGGGCCACCCGGTGACGTTCTCCGCCGTGATCGATGGAGCGGACACCGTGACCTGGGAGATCGCCCCTGAGCCTGAGGGGCCGTGGACGGTCATCGAGGGTCAGACAACCCAGACCTGGTCCGTGGATTCGGTCACGGCCGAGCAATTCAACGACCGATTCGTTCGAATGTCGGGAACGAACTCAGCCGGAACCGTCGCCGCGGGCTCCCTGTACGTCCGTACCGTGCCGTTCCAGGAACTCGCGATCACGGCCGAGCCGATGCCGGTGCACACGACCGTGGGGAACAAGCCCGTGTTCTCGTTCACCGCAGAGGGGTCGCCCCCCGCGACGACCTTCACGGTGGAGCAGAGCCGGGACCGCGGGAAGAGCTGGCAGACGGTCGAGGGGACGAGCTACCGGAAGGCGCAACAGGGACGCCTGGATCAGCTCACGCTGCCGGCTGCGACCGCCGCAGACAACGGGACCGTGTTGCGTGGCGTTGCGACCACCGGAAGGATTCCCGGTGTCGCCGAGAAGGGCTTCACGGTGAGAACCGAAGCGGTGCCCTACGCCGTTGCCGATCGGGGCAACAGCCCGCAGGTCAGCGCGTGGAAGCTCCCGGGCTTCAGCGAAGAAAACGGCGGCGCGATCGCCGTCTCGGGGGCCGGGTTCACGATTCCCGACTCGGAGCAGGGCGGAAGCTACGCCCTTGATGTCGCGCTGTTCTCCGAAGAGGAGTGGGTACCTGGCCAGGGAGGGGACCCGCGGTGGGTGAGCACCTCCGAGGATTCACGGTACGGGCAGTATTACCAGGCGTACATGAACTACTTCGGTGGTGGGTTTGAAACCGTGATCCAGGTCCCCGCGGGGGCGTTGGCCGAGGGCACTTCTTACGGAGTGGGGACGCTGCTCCGGCACACCGCGAACCGGGTCGTCACCTATGAGAATCGATCGATGGACACGTTCGCCGCGGTCGCAGAACCCGTCTCGGTGGAACTCGTCGAGCCTGAGCCGGGAACAGATCCGGGTACGGACCCCAGCACCGATCCGGGTACGGAACCCGGGACCGATCCCGCGACCGACCCCGGCACCGATCCGACGACGGACCCGGGCACCGATCCCGCGACCGACCCCGGTACCGGTGCCGATCCCGCCACGGACCCTGGTACCGGTACCGGTACCGATCCGGCCACGGACCCGGGCACCGATCCGGCGACCGATCCCCGCACCGATCCGGGCACCGTAACCGATGGGTCGTCTCAGGCTCGGACCGGATCCGGCCCCGGCGAGGGGTCACCCGAACTGGCGAAGACCGGCGCGGACGCTTCGGGCGCGCTCCTGATCGGAGGAATCCTGCTCGTGATGCTCGGCGCGGGCGCGGCCCTGTTGCGTCGTCGCAGAGCGCACATGGCGTCGAAGTAAGGGCGCACGCCCCGGGAGCGGAGCCTCCCACCGCGGCGCGGGACGGATCTACGTGGCTCCTCCAGCGGCGAAGATATCTTGTGAGATCCGATCCAGCTGCACCCGCAACTGTTCAAGCTCGTTCTTGGCGGTGTCCAAGGCGGATTTCGTGTCGGGCCAGACGGAACCGCGGAACTGGGCCGCCAACGGCCCGTCCCACACGTTTGCATCCGACAGGATCCGTCCCTGAGCATCCAGGCGACTGATTTGTTCGGTGAAGCCACCGCCGATGATGGACTGTATCTGACGTATGGCGGAACGTGCCTCGTCGGTCGTGAGGACTCGTGACATGGGAACCTCCGGTTCGCAGGGGGATACCCGAACGGGTCGGGCTGGTGGACACCACGATAGACATGGGGCTCTGAGCGGAGGGCCGCTCGGCTCCAATCTGTGAATAACGAAGAGTCGGGGACACCTGTGGACGGCGGTCGCGTGGTCCACGGGATCCGCGGAAGCGCCAATCTGCCGAGAACGAAGCAGGCCTGTGGATAACCCCGGCGGTTCCGTGGCGAGCTTCGTACACTCGTGGCCACCGAACTCCCGTCCGGGATCGGTGAACGGCGAACGGAGTGCAGATGCGGATCTCGATAGCGCACGCAGGAGTGGTGGATACGTGCGAGCTGCTCCGGTGGTCGCCGAACGCGACGATTCGCGACCTCCTCCGCAACCGAGGGCATAGTCCGGCGGCGGACGCCACGGTGACCGTCGATCAGAGCGCGGGCAGGGGGCGCTCAACGCGCATGAGCGTGCAGACCCCGCTGGGCGACGCGGGGTTGTGGGAGGGCAGCACGCTCGCCATTGCCCTGGCAGACCAGGGGCCCACGGGGCTCGAACTGCCGTGCTCCGAGATGCCGAGTGACGGTTGGGTTGTCTCGGTCATTGCCGGCTCCGACTCAGAGGCGGCGGTCGCGCTGCCTGACGGGGCGACGTTGACGGTGGGACGGTCGCCGCGGGCCGATGTGACAGTGCGGTCCGCATCGGCATCCTGGCTTCATTGCACGTTGGAGCGCGCAGGGGACGCAGTTCGCATTCTGGATGCCGGCTCCCGCAACGGTACCGTGCACGGGGGATCACGGCTCGGCCGCGACGGCGTGGTTGTCACCTCGGATCAGGTACTCCGAGTTGGGGATGCGGTGCTGACGGTCGCTCACCGCCGGGAGTCCGGAGGCGCCGCCCTGGCTGCTGGCGAGCAGCGATCCTCACTCGGAACGGTCCCCTTCAACCGGCCGCCGCGCATACGTGAGACCCACACGGTGAGTCCGGTCTCCGTCCCTGCACCGCAGGAGATTCCCGAAACGACCCCGCTGAACTGGGCCGCAATATTGTTGCCGCTGATCGCGTCTGGTGCACTCGTGATCGTGCTCGGAGACTTCCGTTTCGCCCTCTTCGCCCTCCTGAGCCCGGTGCTGGCGCTGGGATCACACTTGGATCAGCGCCGTCGACGACGGGTGCAGATCCGCGCCGAGGAAGCCCGGATGCGCGTCGCGCTCGCAGACTTTCGTGACCGTGTCGCAACGGCGGCGAGCGCGGAGTCGCGGCGTCGTCTCGAGGCAACACCGGATCTCGCGGTGGTGCTCCGCCGGGCATTCACCGCCTCCACCCAGCTGTGGCAGCAGCGCGCGGTGGATTCGGACTTTCTGCGCCTGTATCTCGGGATCGCCACCCAGGCCTGGGTGCCTCCGGTTGAGTCGACGCAGGGCACGACGCTGGACGACCGGGTGCGCGCAGTTCTCGACCAGACCGTGCTACCTGACGCAGCGCTCGCCGCAGACCTGGGGAACGCCGGGGTGATTGGGATCGTGGGGGATCGCGAACAGGCGCAGGCCGTTGCCCGGGGGCTGATCCTGCAGGCGACGGTGCACAGTGGGCCAGCGGATCTCACGGTGAGCGTGAGTAGCGACGAGAGGAGTGAAGCTGCGTGGCGGTGGGCTGGGTGGCTCCCGCACACCGGCGTGCCGGGAGACCCGCAGGGCGCGCGATGGCTCTCGGGCACGGTGCCTGCGGGGCAAGAGATGTTGCGGAAGCTCGCACGAGCCGTCGCTCGCGGCGCGAATCCTGCGCACGTGGCTGTCATCGATTCCGTCGAGTTGCTGCGGAATCAAGAGTCGCCCGCGCGGTCGCTCCTCGGATCGGGTCGACGCGCCGAAGCCGCGCGAGATCGGCCTCGTGAGGTCCCCCGGGACGAGCTGACGCCTGCTCAGGTCAGTGGGATCGTGCTGGTCCGTCGGGCTACCGATCTCCCGGCAGACTGCACGACGGTCGTGTCGCTCAGTGCCGCGGGGCGGGCATCCGTGCTCGATACGCGCACCGCGATGCGCCTCGACGATGTGACGATGGGCAGTGTCGGTCTCTCGCATGCAGAAGCCGCCGCGCGTGCGCTTGCCCGGTTCACAGACCCGGAGTCTCGCCGCGCTGATGCCAGTCTTCCGCGTGAGGTGCCGCTTTCGAGCGTGCTCGCGCCCGCTCCACTGACTTCGGAAGGGATTCGGGCACGCTGGGCGCGCGCCTCAGGGCTGTCGGCCCCGATCGGGCGGACCGGCGATGACGTGTGCTCGGTAGATCTCGTGGCCGATGGCCCCCACGGGCTCGTGGGGGGAACGACGGGATCTGGGAAGTCCGAGTTCCTCCGGACGCTCGTGGCCGGTCTCGCCGCGAGTCACGATCCCAGCCGACTCAATTTCATCCTGATTGATTTCAAAGGCGGGGCAGCCTTTGCAGCCTGCGAGCGGCTGCCGCACACGATCGGGACCATTTCGAATCTAGACGCCGGGCTCGCGTCTCGCGCGGTCCGTGCACTCACGGCCGAATTGGGGCGTCGGCAGCGGCTCTTCGCGGCCGCCGGGGCGGGCATTGAAAACCTCTCCGCCTACGTCGCCTCGCGCCCCTCGTCTCCGATGCCCAGGATCGTGCTGGTGATCGACGAGTTCGCGATGCTCGCACAGGAGTTTCCGGACGTCTTAGCCTCGCTCGTCAGTATCGCCGCGGTGGGGCGCACCCTCGGAATACACCTGCTCCTCGCAACGCAACGACCGGCGGGCGTGGTGACGGAGGACATTCTGACGAACACAAACCTGCGTATCGCCTTGCGAGTGCAGAGCCGGGAGGACTCCACCAGTGTGATTGGCGCGCCGGAGGCCGCTGAGATTTCGCGACATCTCCCCGGGCGAGCGTTGATCCGGCGCGGCGCGGACGACCTCGTTTCGGTGCAGACGGCGCTTGTGACCGGGAAACCGGAGACGGGTGATGGCGCACCGGTGACCGTTCGGAGCCTCGACGGCTTCGGGGTACCGATCCGTCCTGTGGCGACGGAATCCGCATCGAAGAGCGGGCCCGAACCTGGCGCGCCGACGGAGCTGGACGGCGTGATCGACGTGATCTGTCGCGCGTACCGCGAAAGTGGCCTCGCCCCACCCCGGCCTGTCTGGCCCCCACCACTCGGTACGTGCGCTGATCTCGTGAGCCTTCCTCAACTCCCAGGCGGCACAGGTGTCGCCGCGAATGTTGCGCTCGCGGACGAGCCCGAGCGGCAACGTCAGGTGGCCGCCGGATGGCAGATTGCCAAGGGAAACCTGTTGCTGATCGGTCTGCCTGGAAGCGGTACGAGTACCGCATTGCACAGCATCGGGGTGGTGCTCGCACACGCGCACGCGCCGGAGGAGCTGGAGATCCTCTGTCTCGACGCCGGTGCCGGGCGACTCCGCGAGCTCGCGCCGCTGCCACACACGAGTGTGTGGGTCGGGGAGGGGGACCGTGAGCGACGCCTCCGCCTCCTCCGGTATATACCCGAGGAGATTCGTCGGAGGCAGCGCGACACCGGCCCCTGGCGGCGAACGGTAGTGCTTATTGATGGGCTTGCTGCACTGCGTGACGAGTTGGACGAACCGGAGACTCTAGAACTCTGGGAGGGCCTGTTGCAGGCCTATTCGGACGGACCGCAGGTGGGGGTCTCTTTTGCGATGACCGCGACCCGGCCACGGGCGGTGCCGGCAATGCTCGAGGACACGACCGAGCAGCGTTGGGTGTTTCGGCTCCCTGATGCGAGTGCATACGCTGCGCTTGGGATCCGCGGGGCTGCGATCCCGGTCGCAGTTCCCGGCCGCTGCGTGGACCTCGCCACGCAGCGGCAGTTGCAGATCGCGCGACCGACGGAGCCTCTCGGCGATCGGGTGCAAGAGATCAGCGAACGATGGAACGGACACCCCGCTCTCCGCGACCCGGTCGGGGTGCTCCCCGCAGTCGTGACCACGAGAGATATCGCGCGTCAGCCGGAGCTCGGAGGCGAACCGATCCTGATCCCGGTCGGGGTGAGAGAAGACACCCTGGAACCCGCCACGCTTGAGCTGTATGACGGCGAGCACGCGCTGATTGCCGGACCGCCGCGCTCGGGCCGCTCCTCACTGTTGCTCGGGATCGCCACGCTACTCCGAACGGTAGCGACCCCGGGTATCGCGGTCTGGGGGATCGCCCCACCCCGGTCGCCGTTAAGTTCCGCGCCGCTCGATCGCACCGCCAGCACCCGCGCGGGCATCGATGAGCTCCTGACAGAGCTTGTTGCACTCGGGCGTTCGGGCGATCGAGTGCTACTCCTTGTCGATGATGCGGATCGTCTGACCGGGAGCGACACCGCGTTCGACGTGTTCCTGCGGACGGTGCCGCCGCAGTGCCACCTCGTGTGTGCCGGGCGCAGCGCAGAACTCAGATCTCGCTACGTCCACTGGACGGCGGACGTGCGCGCTGCGCGCACCGGCATACTCCTGCAGCCAGACCCGGACCTCGACGGGGAGCTGTTGGGAGTGCGGCTGCCGCGCCGCGCCCCCGTTCCCGTCACCCCAGGACGGGGGTACCTGTGCGCCGGCGGGGAAACGGTGTTCGTCCAGACGATGACCGCCGACCGGTCGAACGCCGCGGAGGTGACGAATGCCCGTGCAATTCGATGAGGTCGCCGCTGAACGGTTCACCCGTGCAGCGCGAACGGCCGCTGAAGAGCTTCACGCGCAGGCCGCGCCGCGCCGGGCTGCCGCGGAGTACGTGCTCACCGGGTGCGTCGGCCCCGTAGTGAGGCTCCTGGAACGTGTCTGCGCCGGGGAAGCGGACGACCGCGGTACGCTCGCCGGTGTGCTCATCGAGCTGGCCGAGCAGGTGCAGCAGGCCCAGGTGCGTGCTCGCGAAGAACGCACTCGCCAGCGTCTCCTCAGTGAGTGGGAGGCGCGCCAGGTACTCCGCGCCCACGAGCTCACCTCGCCCGTCGCGGCCCTGATGCACGCGAGCGGCCTCGCGCATCCCAGCCCACTCAATGGCGATCCTCGTCCGAGCACCGTTGCGATCGCCCCGCCCACGCTCTCCGCACGTTTTAGCGCGCGTCGTCGGGTCCGTGAACCGCATCGCACCGCCGAGGGGCGCAGCGGAGCGACCCCTGAGCAGTTGATGGTCTTCGTGTCACGCTCTCGGGCGAGCACCCGCCAGCTTGAGGGGCAGCTCAGCGCGGTGTGGAACGCATGGACGGGGGTGCTCACTTCGTCACCCTGGGTGCGGGTCGAGTCCGTCACCGTCCTGCACGGATTCCAGGCGTACCTGGCCGAGAACGAGGCAGATGCGCAGTGGGTGACTCGGGTCGCCGAGGCGTTCGTGGCGGCCGGAGGCGGGGTGCTGCACCCGAGCGCGATGCGTGGACTTGCCACGACCCGACCACGCGATCGGGACACCGTCGAGCTGCTCGCGTCGCTCGCCACCGCAAGCGACGCGGACGTGGTCGCGCTGCGTGCCGCGCTTCCTGGGCTCGGCGTGCAGGTGCAACAGCTCGATGCGCGAACGATCGCGGCATGGTGGGCACGGATGGCTGCGGGCGACAGTGGTGATGGGCAGTGCGGTGACGGGCAGAGCGGTGATGAGCTGAGTCCGCGCCAGGCGCTGCTCCTCCGGAGCATGCCGGAGGTGTGGGGGAGTCTCGACGGGCTCCCCGTCGCCGCGCGAATCCGGGCGAACGCCCTCCGCGTGCCGGGGCTCATTCGCGAGGTCCGAGCGGAACTCCGTGACCTGGACGGTGCCGGAACGTCAGCGGGCAACAGGCGAGCCGAACTGCTCAGAAATGAGCTCGCCTACCTGGGTCGTGTCGGCAACGGCGAGGTGCAGTTGGTGCTGTATGACCGAGGCGAATCGCGCATTGTGGAGGCCCTCGGCAGCCCCACCGCCGCAACGCAACGCGCGGTCACCTACGTGCCTGGCACCTATACCGGTATGGACTCCTTTTTTACGGGGCGGGTGCAACAGATCGGACACGCACTCATCCAAGGGACGCCGGGGACGCTCGTTTTCGTGTACAAGGACGGACTGTTTCCCGGAGAGGAACCCTCGGGCCGTGGGCCGCAAGCGTTGCGCATTCGAGAAGCGAACCACTCGGAGGTTGCGCTCCGCGCCGGTGAACAGTTGAGTCGCTTCGGTGCCGCCCTGCGGAGCGATCCGGCGCTCGCCAGCGTGACGCAGATCGGGATCGGTCACAGTTGGGGTCTCGCGAATCTCACCGCATCGGAGATCGCTGGGGCGCGGTACGACACCGTCATCTCGCTGTCCGGGGCTGGCATGCCCGCGGACTGGCGAGCCCGAGCTACGACAGGATACTTCGACCTGAGCTACCCAGATATCTTGCAAGGGGCGCAACGGCAGGGATACGTGTGGCGCGGAAATACGCCGCGCAATCACCCCGGCTTCGCGAAGTTTCCGCTGTATCAGGGGCCCGACGACGGTGTGCTGGCAAGCCCATCACTTCGTGACACCCCGGAAAAGCTCCGCGTGCTCACGCGCAACCACGACCTGATTGTGACGGCGAGCCCAGCGAATCGGCGAATCCTCGAAGACGTCAGAAGGTTGGTCAGTCAATGAACCAAGTGAAACGCTCAGTGATGTGGAATGTCGTGCTTTGCGTGCTCGTTATTGCTGGCTGTTCGGAAGGGCACGGTGCCTCCGTGACAAGCGAAGAAAATGGCCCTAGTTGGCTCGAAGCAAAGCGCAGCACGCAAGCTCGGGAACGAGAGATCGCTGAGTCAATTCCGGAGCCGTGGGTCGTAGAGACCCTGCAAACCCCTGACGGCTTCCTTCTTGATTGTGGGGCCGACGAGAAGACCTGGAACGGCCTAACAGAGGTGACACTCGCAGCAGAGATTGACCCGGTCGAGGCGGTGAATCACGTCGAGTCGCGTTTTGACCACACGACATTCACGATGAGCACTCGACTCAACGTCGTGGGCCAACATGAACTCCAACTCATCGCGCCGGACGGCGTGGAGAATTACATCGTTGCGGAGGGCGAACCCGGCGTGATCCGCATCGCCTCGGGATCGCCGTGCTTCGCTCTCCCGGAGGGCACATACCCTGGAGGAACATGGTGACCAGTGGGAAGCGGGAAAAAATGGCTGCGGGCACTGCCGCCGTGAGCGCGGCCTACGAGGCGCGTGTCGCGGAGTACATCGACGTAGTCGGGACGATCGACCGGGCGGCTCGTGTTGATCAGGACGACATCCTGGCGTGGGCTCAAGACCTCGCCGGCCCGATTTTGGATGTCGGGTGCGGGCCTGGGCAATGGACACATCTGCTGCACTCACGCGGCCTGAAGATATCGGGGATCGACCCAGTACGCGGCTTCATCGCGGACGCACAGCGTCGCTACCCCGACGTGAGCTACGCGCTCGGGGAGGCCACGGCACTGCCGGTCCACAATGGCACGCTGGGCGGCGTGCTGTCGTGGTTCTCGCTGATCCACTCGGAACCCGCGCGGCTCGATCGCCCACTGGCAGAGTTTGCCCGCGCCCTCGCACCCGGCGGGGGCCTTGCGCTCGGGTACTTCGACGGGCCCCACGGGGAGCCGTTCGATCACGCGATCACGACCGCGTTCACCTGGTCCGCCGAGGGAATTACTGCGCTCGTGGAGGAGGCGGGCTTCGAGGTCGTGTCCGTGCGTTCCCGCACGGACGGCGGCACCCGCCCGGTGGGGACGCTCATCGCGACCCGAAACGTGACTCGGGAAGGGAACGAACCGGAACCGAGCGCGCAGCCCGCCGCAACGATGCGCGGCACACGCGCAGAGCAGGGGAGAACATGCTGATTCGGCGCTATACCGACACAGATGCCGAAGCAACGCTCACCGTGTTCTTCCGCGCAATTGATCGCACCGCACGGGCACACTACTCGGAAGCGCAGCGTGCGGCCTGGGCGCACCGCGAGGGGCGCACCGTCCCGGCGTGGCACGCGGACCGTTCCGCCGCGGACACCTGGGTCGCGGAGATCGACGGCCGTGTGCTGGGCTTCATCGACCTCGACTCAGCGGGCACGATCGACATGCTGTTCGTTGACCCGGACTTCGGGCGGCGCGGCATCGCCGCAGCCCTCCTGACGAAGTCGCTCGCGCACGCAGCATCACGCCGCCTTTCTCACGTGCGCACCTACGCAAGCGATACCGCGCGACCGTTCTTTCTGGCGCACGGCTTTCGCGTCGAAGCGGAACACACCGTGGTCGTGCGTGGTGTCGAAATGTCACAATCCGTACTCGTGTTCACGCGTGACGGCGCGGACGGTGATTCAGTTGAGTGAGAATCGCGCTGGCCGGCACCCGGCCAGTTCGCTCGCGGCAACTCCGGAGACCAGCTCCTCAGCGAGGACACGGCCGACCGCCGCCCCCAGCGTGACGCCCTGATGCATGACCGCGAGGGTGAGGCCCGGAAGGTCGGGATGCGGGCCAATCAGCGGTTCCCCGTCCGCGATCATCGGCCGCCAGCCCACCTCGACGGAGATTGGCTCCACCCGTCCCACACGAGCGAAGTGTGCCTCGAGATCCGCGATCGTCGCGCGCGCCGTCGCGTCGCGATCAGCCCGAGTCTGCTCGCCGGAATACTCCCGTGGACACCAGAGCGTCCCATCAGGGAACTGGCGCACTTCGAAATCCGCGGTGCCCACGATCCCGCGCACCAGCCCGGCCTCTGCACGGAGCCTGACGAGCACTGCCGGTGACGTGTACGCCACCGTATGGCGGCCGATCGGCGGGAACAGGGTCGCAGATCCTGCACCTGCTGCGAGGATGACGCTGCGACCCGCCACATTGCCCCGGGACGTTCGCACCCCCGCGATCCGCCCGTCAGTCACCACGAGGCCAGTCACCGGAGTATCGGCGTGTACCACGGCGCCGAGATCGCGCGCCGTAGAAACCAAGCGACGGGCGACGTGGGCGGGATCGATCGCCCCATCGTCCGGGCTGAAGTACGCCGTGCCGGGCGGCTGCCGGAGCCGTGGTTCCCGCGCGTGTGCGTCGGAGACGGCATATCGAGGTGTGGGGTGAGGATTGAAACCGTCCCAGGTCAACGACCCGGTCCAAAGGATGTTCAGGTCGGGTATTTCCGACTCAAGGCGCCGGTACTCCGTCTGGGCGATGTGCCGGAGGGCACCTGTGGGGCTGGGGATTCCCGGCGGACGCCCCACCCATCCGAAGGACCGACCTGACACGCCAGAGCCAGGCTCACCGCTCTCGATGAGCGTGACGCGTTGGCCGAGGGCGCTCAAATGATACGCGACCGAAGCTCCCACGATTCCCGCCCCAACCACAATGTGCCCGTCGCCTGTGGTGCGCTGCAACATGCTTCTCCAAGCCTCGAGAGTCGATGGTGGGAACTGGACGAGTGTATGCGAGATTCAGACAACTGCGGGCGGAAACTCGCCGCACCAACTCCACGCCTGGGATTTCGAAGGTACGCTGAGAGCCCGGAGCTTGGCCGGGCTGAACAGGTAAGAAACGAGGTATCGATGCACCCGGAACCTCAAGAACGAGAGTGCGTCAGCCGTTTCGACGAGATCGCGTTGGAGCTGCAAGAGTTGAAGGCCTCGGCCTCAGTGTCGTATGCGGAACTCGTGCGAAGGATCACCGAGCAGCGGATCACCCGCGGCGTGGACCCCGCGACCGCGGCACCGGCGCGATCGACGGTGTACGACGCATTCCGCGAGGGACGGGTGCGCGTCGATGTCGCTCTGGTGCGGGATATCGTGCTCGCGCTGGGAGCTACCGACGAGGAAGCAGACGCGTGGGCCGCTCGCTGCCGTGACGCCCAGCGGCCGCTCCCGGTCGCGCCCGCCCCACGCCCGCACGCGACACCGCACGGCGGCCAGGAACCTCGGAAGCCTGCCCGTCAGTTCCTCGCGCGTGCACAGCTTCCCCGAGGATTCCTGATCCCGTTCCTGCTTGGCTGCATCATCCTCAATTACGTCGGCGACATCACCGTGCGCGCCGTGGGCTTGCCCGTCTATCTCGACATGATCGGGACGGCGACGGCGGCGATTGTGCTCGGTCCCTGGTGGGGTGTTGGCGTTGCGCTGCTCTCGAACCTGTCTACCCTCCCGATTGCGCAGGGCCACACGCTCCTGTTCAGCCTGGTTGCCGTTGCCGGTGCCCTGTCGTGGGGGTACGGGGTCCGCAAGTTCAACATGGGCCGAGACTTCTCACGCTTTTTCCTCCTGGCGATCGGAACCGCCGTCGTGTGCAGCATCGTCGCCGTCCCGATCCTGGTCCTGCAATTTGGGGGCGGCAACGGCCACGCCGGAGACCTGATCTGGGGGCGGTTTACCGATGCCGGGGTCCCGCTGATCCCCGCGGTGTTCTTCTCCAACATCACGACCTCGGTGATGGACAAACTCCTGAGCAGCTTCATCGCTCTGGCGCTCTTCGCCGGATTGCACGCGCGCTTCGGGATCTCCGCGGATCATCTGCCGCTTGTGGGACGGCTGGGAGTTGAGCCGCGGACCCAGGGTGGGAGCGCCACGCTCTCCTCGGCCTGGCGCGGCAGAGCCGTGAGTACCCAGGGGTAATTCTCTTCTTTCCCTCGATATCGCCACTGTGAAACATCGGTGTACGCTGAGTGCGAGCTAGGCTAGAGAAGTTTGATGCCTTTTTCCAGGGCTGCCATATCGAAGGAACTTGTCAGTTCGAAGAAGAACATTGCGGGGATCGCGCTCGCGTGCGCGCTCATCCCCGCACTCACACTTGGCGGATCGGCCGCCTTCGCGGTCGCGGATCCTGAGCTGCCGAGAGCGCCGGTGAGCGCGGAACTCGAGGCACCGGGTGATCTCGAAAGTGGCACCGGGGGCGAAGGGCAGGCGGAAACCACACTCGAGCTTCCTGGCGCAGACGGACTCCGCCTGAGCGAGGAGCCCCTCGAAGCCCCCGCGCTTGAACCGAACGAACGCGCAGGGGCCGCCCCCGCTGATGCCCCGGCGGCAGCCGACACCTACAGTGCCAGCGGGACGATCACGATCCCCGCAGGAATGAAACTGACCAACCCGCCGATGGGCCTGGTGAACGCAGCATACCTTGCCGGGGCCAACACCCCGGGGGCGCGCTGGGTGAATGCCACGCTGGACACCGCGACCGGGGCATGGTCTGCGACGGATGTGCCGTCCGGGGAATATCGGACCTGGCTCGCCGCCAACGGCCACCAACTGTTGCCCGGCAAGGTGACGGTTGCCGGCTCGGACGTGTCCGGGCTGACCACTGAGCTGCAGGTCACGGGGCAGGCGACGCTCGGATTCGCGCTCCCCACCGGAGCAAAAGACAAGATCGATTCGATCTCCTTCACGAACACGGCTACCGGCAAAGCCGTGACCGCGACGGTGATGCCAAACGGACTTGGCCTGCTGTCGAACCCGTTCTCGGATCTGTCAGCCGCCGGAGTGTGCCAGGCAGGGGGCGCTGGGGAACTGTACTGGTGCCCGATTCTGGCACCGGGGAATTACCTCCTGAGCTTCGGACTGAACAACGGCAAGACGGTCTACTACAGCGGAAAGAGCGCGCAGCCTGGCGTCGCTACGGGGACGACCACCAAGGCTCAGGCGTCAACACTGAAGGTCGCGGCTTCCCAGCATCTGCGCCTGCAGCCGATTGACGTCCGTTCGCACTTCGCACCGAAGCCGAAGCCGACGGCCCCGACCTTCACGGACATGAAGCAGGGGGCCCCGTTCTACGCGGATATTCGGTGGCTTGCCGATTCGGGCATCACGACCGGCGTGAAGCAAACGAACGGCAGCTACAAGTTCCTGCCGAAGGACAGCGTGACGCGCGAGGCGATGATCGCGTTCCTGTACCGTGCGAACGGTGTGAAGAATTACACGCCCAAGGGTGCGTCCCCGTTTGTGGACGTGAAGAAGGGTGACCAGTTCTACACGCAGATCATGTGGGCATACGAGAACAAGGTCACCACGGGTATCAACCTGGGTAACGGCAAGCGAAAGTTTGATCCGAAGGCGACGATCACCCGCGAGGCGATGGCCGCGTTTATGTACCGTCAGTACGCGAAGTCGATTCCTGTGGGTTCGGCCCCGCAGAACTTCACGGATATCCCGGCGAACCACAAGTTCGCGAAGGAGATCAAGTGGATGGCGTCGAACAAGATCACCACGGGTGTGAAGCAGTCGAATGGCACGGTGAAGTTTGTGCCGAAGGGGGCGACGAGTCGTGAGGCGACCGCCGCGTTCCTGCACCGTGCGGAGCTGAAGAAGTAACGCGCTCAGCGGTGTGCGGCTGTGGCCTCGGCATGGTGCCGAGGCCACAGCTGTGTGGTGGGGCGGCCTGCTGGATCTGGCACGGGACGCACCCGGCACGCACCCGGCACGCAGCCGGGGCGCGGGCGGGCCGCGCGGCTGGCGCTATTCCGGGAGCGTGAGGTGCAGGATCGGGTAGGGGCGACCGTCGCTGTCGAGCTCGCTCCGCCCTGTCGGTACGAAACCGCGGCTGCGGTAGAACCCGGCAGCCCCGGGATTCTGCTCGTTGACGTCGACCCGGGTGACGCCGTGGCGGGCGATCGCGTCCGCGAGGAGCGCTGAGCCGACACCGCCGCCGCGTGCCGCATCAGATACGAACAGCATTTCGAGGCCGCCGTCCACAGTCCCCGCGAAGCCGACGGGCGCCCCGTCCCGCTCGGCCACGGTGAGTGTGACGGCGGGGAAGTAGGCGGGGGCGAGCTGCGCCTCGATCCGGCGGAAATCGTCCTCACTGAGGAAGTCGTGGGTGGCGCGTACGGCGCTGCGCCAGATCGCCACGAGCGCGGGGTACTCACTCGGGCCGTGCACGGGCCGCAATACCAGCGGCCGAGATCCGGCGCGATCCGACCGTGGCTCCACCGGCACCGGCACCGGCACCGGAGCCGGCACCGGAGCCGACGCCGGATCAGATTTCGCCTCTGCGCTGAGTTCCGCGGCGGAGCGTTCGATCGAGCGTCGGTAGAGCGGCAGGGTCCGTGACAGTGCGGTGAGGGCGGTCTGGAATGCCTCGGCGGGCCGCCCGGCAGACCACTGGGACAGCGCGAGAAACGCCTGGGCCGCGTCGCCCGTGACGGGGTCTGTGCCGAGGCCCTGCAACAGTCGAACCGCCTCCTCGGCCCGCCCGACGTTGCGCAGCGAGCTCGCGAGCTGAATTACCGCCTGCGGACGGCGTTCGCCCGAAAGTCCCTGCACGAGCGCCGCCTCGTACAGCGGGATCGCCGCGTCCTCCCGCCCCAGATAGTCGTGAGCCGAAGCCCACTCGTACACGGCGGCGGGATCGTCCGCGGGGCGTTCCGCCACGATCCGGCGCATGCCGGGGAGCACCTGGTCCGCGGGCATGTCCTCGACGGTGCGCCAGAACGCGTCCACCCGGGCATCCCACTCACCTGTCATGGTCCGAGTTTACGCGGTGTCCACGGGCGTTTCCGGGGCGTCCGTGCGGCGCGGGTGCCCGATCGTGAGTGCCGCGCGCACGAGGAGGCCTGCGGCGAGCGCCCAGAACGCCGAGCTCAGTCCGAGGACGCTGACGCCGGATGCGGCAACGAGGAACGTGACTGCGGCCGGAACGCGTTGCGCCGCAAGCGCGAGTGACTGCGAGAGCGCGGACACGAACGTGGGCAGCAGGGCGACACCGGCGAGCGCGGGCAAGACCCCGGCGGGGCCCGCGAGGATCAGCGTCGCAAGTCCTGGGCTGAGGACCCCCAGCACGATCGAGGTGCTCCCCGCGGACATGCCCGCGATCCAGCGCCGCCCGTGGGGGCCTGCCTCGGGGCCGGCGATCAACGCGGCGCTAATAGCGGCGAGGTTGATGGCGTGCCCACCGAGCGGTGCGGTGAGCACGGTGCCGAGGCCGGTGAGAGTGAGGGGGGAACGCCAGGGGATGGTGTAGCCGAAGCTCTGCATCACCGCGACGCCGGGAATGTTCTGCGACGCCATCGTGACGATGTAGAGCGGGATCGCGAGGCTGATGAGGGCCTGGAGGGTGAACTCGGGGGTGGTCCACTCAAGGCGAGGGAGAAACTCCGCGGTGCTGAACGCGGTGCCCGTGCCGCCAATGTGGAATCCGATCACCGTGAGCGCCGTGACGAGGGCACCGAGGATTGCCCACTGGGGGCGGACGCGGCTGAGGACCAGCCAGACGATGAGGATCGGCGCGACGGTGAGTGGGTGGCTCGCGACGGCGGAGACGGGCGCGACCGCGAGCGGAAACAGAATGCCGGCGAGCATGGCCTGGATGAGGGTGGCAGGAATCCGCTGCACCAGGCGCGACACGACGGGGAAGAGCCCGGTGACGGCGAGGAGGATCCCGCAGACCACGAATGCGCCCACGGCGACCGGCCACCCGCCGGCGACCATCGGCGTCGCCATGAGGAGCGCGGCACCCGGGGTGGACCAGGCCGCGGTCAACGGCATCCGCGTCCGCCAGGACATGAACACGGAGATTCCGCCGCTGACGACCGCGAGGATGACGAGTCCCGACACCGCTTGGGCGTGGCTGGCGCCGGCGGCCTCCAACCCGGCGATGATGATGGAAAACGCGGCGCTGAACGCGACGATGCTGGCCAGGATGCCAGCGCTGATCGGGACGCGAACGGACGCCGCACCTGTTCTTTCTCCCGAACGTTTCATAAACAGAACGTATCATTTGAGGTATGACGCTGCGAGACATCGGGGAGAATCTGCGCGGGATCCGGGCAACGCGCGGGTTGAGCCTGTCGGAACTCGCACGCCTGGCCGGTGTCAGTAAGAGCTCGCTCTCGGAACTCGAAGCGGGAAAACGCAACCCCACCATCGAAACGCTGTACGCCCTCTGCGCGCCCCTGAACGTGCCGATCACCGCGATCCTGGGGGAGACGCCGGGCGTCGACGCAACCACGGACGCCGGGGTGCGCACCATCCTCCTCTCGGTCCGCCGCCTGCCGGATCGGACGGTCGAGGTATTCCGAGTCGAGTTTCCCGCGGGCGGCGGCCACACCTCGCCGGGGCACGGGGACGGGGTGACGGAACACCTGATGGTGATCGGGGGCGCGCTCGGCGTGGGGCCACTCGGTGCCGAGACGGTGGTGCACGCCGGGGAATCAGCGAGCTGGTCGAGTGCCGCGGCGCACCGGTACCGGGTTGTCGCCGGCCCGGGCGAGGGGGTGCTCGTCATCACCACGCCGCGCGCGTGACGTCGCGGCCGACGCGCGTGGGCGCGGGGTGCTATGTCCCGTCGGAGTGCGGGGTCGCGGTCCGCTCGGAGACCGTCCGCTCGGAGACCGCCCGCGCCGCCCGGTTCGCGGCCATCCCGGCGGCAAGGACCCAGGCAACCAGCCACACGGACGACCCGAGAATCCCCGCGGTGATCACCCCGTTCGTGAGGTTCTCCGAGGCGCCCGCCACGGGAAGGAACCCGCTGGCGACGGTGGCCACGGCTCCGATCACGCCGCCCCACCCGGCAACGCGCACCCGCTGCGCGCCCGCGCGGTGGCCGGCGTCCCACGCCCGGTCGGAGGCGAGCGTCCACCGGGTGCGCAGCCCGACACTGTGGTTGCGTCCGAGCGCGCCACGCGCGGAGGCCCGTCCGAGCCAGAGCACCACGAAGCTGCCCCCGAGGAGTACCGCGGCGGAGGCCATGCCCATCAGTACGCTGTCGACCATCACTCCACGGTAGCCGACGCCCGGGTCTGGGGCATCAGCCGCGGGAGCGCCCGGACGAGCACGACCATGGTGAGAAGCTCAATCAGCGTCTGCAGCACGACCGTGAGCGGCGCGATCTCGAAGCCAGCCGGCAGTGCCAGCACCATCGGCAACACCACGAGTGAGTTGCGGGTCACCCCGCTGAACACGACTGCGCGGCGGCCACTGAGATCGAGCCCCGCGGCCCGCGAGACCACCGCCCCGAGCGGAACCATCAGCACCGCGAAGGCGACGAATATTGGGATCGCGGGGGCCAGCGCCCCGAGGTGACCGCGCACCCCGCCGATCTGCGACGCAACGACGACCGCGAGGGTGAGCATCATGAGCGGCACCATGGACTGCGACGCGACGTCTGAGAGGACTCGACCCCAGCGCACCCGCGCGGCGGCGAACTGGGTGAGCGCGGCCGCGCCGAGCGGGATCAGGATCAGCGTGACACACGCCTCGACAAACGGTGCCGGATCGATCCAGCCCATGTGCTCGCCCCCGACGAACAGCCACAGGTACAGCGGCAGCGCGAGCATCTGCGCGAGCATCAGGACCGGGGCGGCGGCGAGTAGCCGATCCTGTGCGCCGCCCGCGAGCCCCGTGAAGACGATCACGTAGTCGATGCAGGGGGTGAGAAGTACGCAGAGCACGCCGATCAGCAGCGCCTGATCGTGCGCGATCCCGCGGGTCAGTGTGAACACCACCACCGGCACGACCAGGAAGTTCAGGGCGAGCACGGCGCCGAGGAAGCGCCAGTCGCGCAGCGCGATCCCGATCCTGCCAAACGGCACTCCGAGGAAGGTGGCGTACAGCAGCAGGCCCAGTGCGGGGGTGACCGCGAGCCCGGCCGGATCGGCAACCCCCGGGAGGAGGAGTCCCGCGGCCGCACCTGCGGCCAGCGCGAGCAGGTACAGCGTGATCTGCCGCCGCTCCATCCACGTCACCGAGGCACTCATCACCCCAGTATGGCAAGGCGGGGACGAACGGAACTGTCGCGCGATCGATCGCGGTGCTTCCCCGGGCCCGGCCCACGGCCATCGCGTGCGAATGCGGCGTCGACTTGGCAGTATGGGGGTGGCTCTGGGAGGCATATCGTGGGGGAGAGAAGTGGTGCGATGCAGTCGTTCGGTGCTTCGCCAGCGCCCCAGCGCGGTGTCGCGCTCCGGGAACGAGTCAGCCTCGGGCTCATGTGTGTCCCGTTCGCCGTGGTGTTCCTGTTTCTGCTGTGCACGCCTGCGGTCTGGTCCACCCCACTCGCAGCCTTCTTCGGCCGCGACGGTGAGGTCGCTCGGTTCGACTCGGGCTGGATCCTCGCCACGTTGGCGCTGCTCGCGGCGGCGCTCTGCGCTTGGGTGGGCATTCTGGGAACCCGAGAACGGTGGAAAGTGAACCGGCGCTGGCAGCGGGGGCTTGTCGGATCGATCGCCGCGACACTCGTCACGGTGCTCCTCAGCGCGTGGTCGATGACTCGTGCGCTCGACTCGGGTGTCCCTCCCCACGTGGGGTTCGCGATGTTTGGCACGATGTGCGCAATGCTCTACGGGGTGCTGTGCGCGGCGCTCTCGCCGCGGGATCTGGCACCCGCCTGGCACGAGGACGTGCAAGACGAGGTCGTCGACTAGGCGAAACCGCGCGTATCCGTTCTGTGGGCAGTGCCTCCGCGGGTCAGATCGCGATCTCCGTGATCGCGCCGCATTGTTACGCTGAGCCGGTGAGCACACGAACGATACTGATCACCGGAGGCACCCGAGGCATCGGCCGAGCGTGCGCCCTCGCGCTCGCCGCGGAGGGCTGCGACCTTGTGCTGGGGTATGCGCACGACACCGCTGCGGCCGCTCGGGTCGAGGCCGCGGTGTGTGCCGCGGGCGTGAGGTGCCGCACTGTGGCCGCGGATCTCACCACTGATGAGGGCATCGACACCCTGTTCTCGGACGCGCTCGCGTGGGCCGGCCGGATCGACGGTGTCGTGAACAATGCCGGGGCTACCCTGCACGTCGGACGGCTCGTGGACACCGCACCGGACACGGTGCGGCGGGTGGTCGAGCTCAACCTCACCGCAGCGATCCTGGTGGCGCGTCGAGCCCTGCAGATCCTTCCCGCCGGGGGCGTCCTGGTGAACATCTCCTCCGGCGCGGCAACCACCGGATCGCCGGGCGAATACGTGCACTACGCCGCCGCGAAGGCGGGGGTCGACGCGCTCACGAAGGGGCTCGCGATCGAGGCGGCGGATCAGCGGGTGCGCGTGGTCGGGGTCGCTCCGGGCACGATCGACACCGAGATTCACGCCGGCGCGGGCGATCCGGATCGGGCGGCGCGGGTCGCGGGGCGGCATCCGATGGGCCGCGCCGGGGACCCCAGCGAGGTCGCTGCGGTCGTGGCGTTCGCGCTCTCGGACGCCGCGAGCTACGTGTCCGGCACCACGCTGCGCGTTGCGGGCGGGGTCTAGCGCACGCATCGGGGCGCGGCGGAGTTCCCTCCGCCGCGCCCCCAAGACGTCCTAGATCGCGTCCCCGACCACGGGTCCCTCAGTGTTCGGCTTCCAGCCGAGCGCCGGGGCGACGTGCTCCGCGAAGGCCTGCATCACGTGCAGGTTGTACTCCGGGCCGAGCTGGTTCGGGATGGTCAGCATGAGCGTGTCCGCCGCCATCACCGCGTCGTCCGCGAGGAGCTGTTCGATGAGCTTGTCCGGGGTGTCCGCGTACGTCTTCCCGAACGTCGAGCGCATCCCGTCGATGATGCCGACCTGGTCCTGGCCGTCGCGCCCACGCAGGCCGAAGTACATCTCGTCCTGTTCGGTCACGATCGGGAACACGCTGCGGCTCACCGAGACGCGCGGCGCGCCGGTGTGGCCCGCGGCCTTGTATGCGGCGCGGAAGCGATCGATCTGATCCTTCTGGAGCACGTGCAGCGGCTCGCCGGTGGCCTCGGTGAGGAGCGTCGAGCTCATGAGGTTGAGGCCCTGGCGGCCCACCTGCTCGGCCGAATCACGCGATCCGGCACCCCACCAGATGTGGTCGCGCAGGGTGGGGGACAGGGGCTCGATCGCGAGGCGTCCGGGCGGGGCCATCTGGGGGTCGGACTCCACGAGGGCCTCACCCTCGATCGCCTGCATGAACAGCTCGAACTTGTCGCGCGCAATGTCCGCGCCGCGCGGATCCTCGGATCCGGTGTAGCCGAACGCCTCGTAGCCGCGGAGCGCCGTCTCGGGGGATCCCCGGCTCACGCCGAGGGCGAGTCGCCCGTCGGCGATGTAGTCGAGTGCGGCCGCTTCCTCGGCGAGGTAGAGCGGGTTCTCGTAGCGCATGTCGATGACGCCGGTGCCGACCTCGATCCGCTTCGTGCGGGCCGCCATTGCGGTGAGCAGCGGCATAGGCGAGGCCGCCTGGCGTGCGAAGTGGTGCACGCGCACGTAGGCCCCGTTCACGCCGATCTCGTCGGCCCCCTCGGCGAGCTCGATGGTCTGGCGCAGCATGTCCCCGGCGGTGCGCACGCGTGACCCGGGGACGGGGCCGTAGTGGCCGAATGACAGGAATCCAAAAGCTCTCATGCAGGGTACAACGGCCCGAGCCAAACTATATTCCCGTGCATATAGATGGGTGCGTCGGCGGCTCGGGATCCGGCGCTGGGCCCGCGGTGCCGCCCGCACGTGGCACCGGGGGACGACCCGGATGGTACCCCTGGGTGATCCCTGGGAACACCCGCGCTCGTAGCGTCGAAGTATGGACATTCAACCGAGCGATATGGGACTGGTGGCGCGCGTGGCGCACCTCAGCAAGCACTACGGATCCGGCGACCACCGGGTCACCGCACTGAACGACGTCTCCATCGGGATCCGGCGCGGCCAGTTCACCGCGATCATGGGCCCCTCCGGATCCGGCAAGTCCACGCTGATGCACGTGATGGCCGGTCTCGACACCGCGACCGAGGGTCGGGTCTGGCTCGGCGACGACGAGATCACCCACCTCGGCGACACCGAACTCACGCGGCTGCGTCGCCGCCGGATCGGCTTCGTGTTCCAGGCCTTCAATCTCGTCCCCACGCTGGACGTCATGGGCAACCTCCGCCTGCCCTTCGAACTCGATGGGCGCGGGGTGCCCCAGGCGGATCGCGAGCGCATCGACGCGCTCGTGCACGCGCTCGGCCTGGCGGGCCGCACGAATCACCGGCCCCACGAACTCTCGGGCGGCCAGCAGCAACGCGTCGCGATCGCCCGCGCCCTCGCGACGCAGCCCGACGTGATCTTCGCCGACGAACCCACGGGCGCCCTCGACTCCCGCACCGGACGCGAGGTGCTCGCGCTGCTGCGCGCCGCCGTGGTCGAACGGGGGCAGAGCATCGCGATGGTCACCCACGATCCCATCGCCGCGAGCCACGCCGACCGGATCCTGTTCCTCGCCGACGGGCGCATCGTCGCCGACCGGGAGGCCATGTCGCCCGAACAGATCTCCGAGGCCATGCTGAGTCTTGAAGCCGCGGCCGCGGCATGAACACCGGGGCAGGAATCCGCGAGCACGGCGCGACCGTCGTGGTCGCCGCGCTCAGCTCTCTCTTCGCCAGCACGCTGATCCTGTTCACCGGGGTGATGTCCGCGGCGCTCGATCCGGATCTCATCGAAAGCTCGGGCACGTTCCGCATGGTGCTGCTCATGGTGTCGTTCGTCTTCATCGTGATCGCCCTCTACGTCGGTTCGATCGTGACCGCGAACACCTTCGCCACGATTATCGCCGGCCGCACCCGCACCATCGCGCTGCTCCGGCTCGTCGGGGCCACCTCGCGGAAGGTCCGTGCCCGGGTTGCCGCCGAGGGGCTCACGATGGGGCTGCTGGGCGGGGCGATCGGCTGGGTGCTCGCCGAACTGTTGATCTTCGCCGCAGTGACCTGGGGTCCCGGCCTCGGCTGGCTGCCCGCCGGGCGCGACTACCCGTTGTTTGATCCGCTCACGCTGGGCTCGGTCGCCGTGGTCGCCCTCACGACCTGGGCGGCGGCCTGGGCCGGATCGCGCCGCGTCGGCTCCGTCTCGCCCATCGCCGCGACCGGGGCCGCCGTGGAGCTGCGCCCCGAGGCCGCCCGGGGCCGCACCGGGCGCACCGTGTGGGCGATCATTCTCGTCATCATCGGCGCGGTGCTGCTTGCCCTCGGCCTCCTGCTCGGCATGCTCACCCCGCTCGCGCTCCTCGTTTCCTTCTTCGGAGGGCTGTTCTCCTTCACCGGGATCGCGCTCGGTGCGCACCTCATCATGCCGCCGATCCTGCGCCTCACCGGGAAACTGCTCGGCCAGGGACCGACCGGACGGCTCGCCGCCGCCAACGCGGTGCGGTTCCCTGAGCGCAGTTCGCGCGCCACGATCGGCCTTGTGATCGGCGTCACGCTGGTCATCATGTTTGCTGTCGCGCTCGAAACATACGGCACCATGACGCTGATCGCGTTCGACAACGATCCCGCGCTGGCCGCCGCTCTCACCGAGACGCTCGCCATTACCACCGCCGTGTTCACTGGACTGGTCGGTTTTTCTGCGATCATCGCCGCGGTGGGCATGGTGAACACGCTGTCGCTCAGCGTGCTGCAGCGCACCCGCGAACTGGGCCTGCTGCGCGCACTCGGCTTCACCGGCGGCCAGGTGCGTCGCATGGTCATCGCCGAAAGCTGCCAGATGACGCTTGCCGCGCTCGGTTTCGGGCTGGTGCTCGGCGTGTTCTACGGCTGGGTTGCGGCGCAGTCGCTCCTCGGGTCGCAGGCGGGGATGGCCCCGCCCACCGTGCCGTGGGTTGTTGTCGCCGGGGTCGTGCTGTTCGGCTTCGTGCTCGCCGTGGGTGCCGCGGTCACGCCCGCCCGCCGCGCCATCCGGGTCTCCCCGGTGGCCGCCCTCGCCGTCGACTAGGGGCAGGGCAGGGCCCGGGTTGTGGCCCGGGGCCTCCCGGGCCCGGGCCTTCTGGTCCGGGCCTCCCCGGCCCGGGCCTTCCCGGACGGGGCTTTCCCGGTCCGGGCCTTTTGGTCCGGGCGTGCTGGGCCCGGGCTTTCCCGGCCTGGGCCTTCCCGGACGGGGCTTTCCCGGTCCTGGCCGTCCTGGTTCGTGCCGGTTGTCACGGCCCACCGCCTCGTGCCTCGTCTGCCCGCCAGTCACGAAACCCTCGGAGATCCTTCGGTTTCGAGTACCGCTGATGCGCATCGCTCCTGTGGATTCGTGAATCTCCTGCGCGTTGGTGAGGGGCTGTGGGATAGGGCCGGTTGGGTGATGGACGGGTGGGGCCGGGATCCCGGGGTCGCTGGGGGAGACACAACCGGTAGGGCCGAAATGCCGGATCGGGTGGGGGAGTCGCAATCGGTGGGGTTGGCAGCCACGGCGCACCGCTCCGCACCCCGCTCTCCCCTCGTCTGCCCCGGCAGTCACGAAACCCTCGGAGATCCTTCGGTTTCGGGCATCGTTGAAGCGAATCGCTCCTGTGGATTCGTGAATCTCCTACGCGTTGGTGAGGGGAGCCGTGGAATAGGGGTGGTTGGGCGGTGGACGGGTGGGGTCGGGATCCCGGGGTGATTGTGGGAAGTCGCAATCGGTGGGGTTCGCAGCCACGGCGCACCGCGGCGCACCGCACCGCACCTCGCTCTCCCCTCGTCTGCCCCGGCAGTCACGAAACCCTCGGAGATCCTTCGGGTTCGGGTACCGCTGAAGCGAATCGCTCCTGTGGAATCGTGAATCTCCTACGCGTTGGTGAGGCGGTCCTGCGCCGTTCGTGCTTTGGGGCTGTGGCCGGTGGGCCCAAGGTCGGGCCGAGCTGGGGCCGGTCGACAGTGGTGCCGTCACCGTTGCCTAGGAGATTCACCGAAGTGCGGCATCGCTGATGCGAATCGCTCCTGTGGATTCGTGAATCTCCTGCGCGTTGGGAGGTGGGGTCTGGTGAACGGGGCCGGTGAACGCGTGCGGGCGCGACGGGGTCCCCGAACGCGGCTGGGCGCGACGGGGTCTCGTGAACGCGGTCGGGCGCGCGGGGATTCCCGGGCGGGGCCGCGCGCGCAGGGATAGGCTGGAGCAATGAGCGTTGTGATTGACCCCAGTTTCGATCCCGTCCCTTCTCTGAGCCACACGGTGGAGGTGCGCGTCGCCGATGCGGCCGCCGTCGCTGCGGCTCCGGCGCGCGCGTGCTTCGTGCCCGCCGAGGGTGAGCTGCCGGCCTGCGATTGCCTCGCGGGCATGACCCGTGACGCGCTCGCCGCGGCGGGCTTCACGGGCGGCAAGAATCAGACCCTCGTGTTGCCGGGCGCGCAGCTGTGCGTGCTGGTCGGTACCGGCGCCGGCTTGACCACGAGCGCGGCCCTGCGCGATGCGGTCGCCGCGTTCACCCGCGCGGCACACGAGTCGCCGCGGCTCGCGGTCGATCTGAGCGACGCGATCGCCGCCGGGATCGCAGCGGATGAGGCTGCGCTCGCCGCAACGGAGGGCGCGCTCCTGGCGCGCTACCGCTTCGATGCCCTGAAGAGCGAGGCGAAGACCGTCGAGCTGACCGAGCTGGTGCTCGGCGTGCCCGCTGAGGCCACCGAGTCCGCCGAGGCCGGTGTGGCCCGCGGTCGTGTGCAGGCCCGCACGGCGGCCCTGGCTCGCGACCTTGCAAACACCCCGCCGCGGCACCTGAGCGCCGAGAAGTTCGCGAACGTGATCGAGCGCCTCGCCCCCGACTTCGGCCTCACGGTCGAGGTGTTCGACCGGGCACAGCTCATGGAGCTCGGCACCGGCGGCTTGCTCGGCGTCAACGCGGGCTCCATCGAGGAGCCCCGCATGATCAAGGTCAGCTACCGCCCGGCCGACATGGACGGCCACCTCGCCCTCATCGGCAAGGGCATCATGTACGACTCGGGCGGGATCAGCCTGAAGCCGTCGAACGCGATGCACGCGGCGATGAAGTTCGACATGATGGGTGCCGGATCGGTGTTCGCCTCGATGACCGCGCTGCGGGATCTGGGCGTCACGACCGCGGTGACCGGCTGGCTGATGTGCACCGACAACATGCCCTCGGGCAGCGCGACGAAGCTCGGCGACGTGCTCACGATGCGCGGCGGCAAGACCGTCGAGGTGAAGAACACGGACGCCGAGGGCCGCCTGGTGATGGCCGACGGACTCGTGCTGGCGACCGAGGACGCGAGCGTGGCGGATCGTCGCCCCGACGCGATCGTCGACATCGCGACGCTCACCGGCGCCGTGCAGATGGCGCTCGGAACCCGCACCGCGGGCATGCTCGCCAACAACGACGAGATCGCGGCGCAGCTGCAGGCCGCGGCGGACACGACGGACGAGAACATCTGGCGCTTCCCGCTGGATCGCCGCTACCGTGACCAGCTGAAGTCGAACGTGGCGGATCTGTCGAACATCGGTGGCCAGTACGGCGGTGTGATCCTCGCCGCACTGTTCCTCGACGAGTTCGTCGACGGCACCCCGTGGGGTCACCTCGACATCGCGGGCACGATGCAGGCGGAGAGTGACGATCTGTGGCGCTCGGTCGGGTCGACGGGCTTCGGGGCCCGGCTGCTCGCGCAGTTCGCCGACGACTTCGTCGCCCCCACCTCGGGGGAGTAGTCGTGGCCGGTCTGCTGCGCGATCTCGACGCCTACATTCGGGAGTTCGCGGACTTCGTATCCGCGTCGCCGACCTCGTACCACGCCGCCCGTGAGGTTGCCGCCCGGCTTGCCGCGGCGGGCTTCACGGATCACGCGGAGGACGCGGCCTGGCCCGCGGACGCCGCGCACGGCAGCGGCTTCGTGGTGCGCGACGGTGCCGTGATCGCGTGGCGGGCCGGAGCCGGCGTGAGTGCGACGAGCCCCGTGCGGGTGCTCGGCGTGCACACCGATTCGCCGGGCTTCGTGCTGAAGCCGCAGCCGGATTTCCGTGCCGACGGCTGGGCGCAGGCCGGGGTCGAGGTCTACGGCGGCCCGCTCCTGAATTCCTGGCTGGACCGGGACCTCGGGATCGCCGGCCGCGTGGTGACGCGCGACGGTGTCGAGCACCTGGTCCATACGGGTGCCGTGGCGCGGATCCCGCAGCTCGCGATCCACCTGGACCGCGAGGCGAACTCGGGCCTGACGCTGAACAAGCAGCGGCACACGCAGCCGGTGCTCGCGGTCGGTGCGGGGGCTGAGGGAGTGACCGTTGCCGGGCTGCTCAGCGACGCCGCGCGGGCTGCCGGGGACGCGGGGTTCGCGCCGGAGGACATCGCGGGCGTCGACGTGCGGCTCTTTGACACGCAGCCGCCTCAGCGGATCGGCGCGGTCGCGGAGTTCTTCGCGTCGCCGCGCCTCGACAACCTCAGCTCCACCTTCGCGGGGCTCGCTGCGTTGCTCGAGTCGGATCCCGCTGCGGGGACCATCTCGGTGCTCGCCGCGTTCGATCACGAGGAGCTCGGCTCGGAGACGCGATCCGGCGCGGCCGGACCGTTCCTCGCCGACGTGCTGGAGCGGTTGCGCGCCGGACTGGGTGCGGGTCGAGACGAGGCCGCGCAGGCGATGGCGGGCTCGTGGTGTATCTCCGCGGACGCAGGACACTCGGTGCACCCGAATTACCCGGAGAAGCACGACCCGAACGTGCGTCCGCTCGCCGGGCGGGGGCCGATGCTGAAGGTCAACGCGAACCAGCGGTACGCGAGTGACGCCCACGGGGCGGCGCTGTGGGCGCGGGCGTGCGCGGCGGCCGAGGTCCCGACTCAGGAGTTCGTGTCGAATAACACGGTGCCCTGTGGCTCGACGATCGGCCCGATCACCGCCACGCGGCTCGGGATCCGGACCGTGGACGTGGGGGTCCCGCTGCTGTCGATGCACTCGGCACGCGAGCTCGCGCACGTCGCCGATCTGCACGGCCTGGCACGCGCGACGGGCGCGTTCTTCGCGGGCGCCTAGATGTACTGACCCGGAGGGTTGTTGACATAGGAGAGACCTTCGTTGTCGAGTTGGAGCTGTCTAGTTCCCCTGCTCGTT
>NZ_QYAC01000003.1 GCF_016758195.1 Leucobacter chromiireducens subsp. solipictus
GAAGCTAAGACTGACTGCGCCGATGGTACTGCACTCGGGAGGGTGTGGGAGAGTAGGACACCGCCGGACACCTTTTATCGAGGGTCGTATCCTGGACACCAGTGATGGTGCCGGGATGCGGCCCTCGACTCATTTCAGGACCCTTTTTGAATAGCGTATTGCGGGAGGCACCAGTATGAACGAACGGGATCGACGAGAGCGCCCGGACGACGGCGCACCCCGGAAGAAGCGCGAAGGGTCCCCCTACCGGGGCGATCGCTCGGGCAACTCGCGACCGCAGCGTGACGACCGGTCGAGCCGGCCGGAGCGCCGCGATCGTGGTGACGAGCGTGGCGGTTACGCTCCGCGTGGCGGCAGCGATCGCCGGCCGCAGCGCGACGGTGATTCGCGCCCGCCGTACCGGGGCAACCGTGATGATCGTCCGTCCTACCGTGGCGGCGATGACCGTCGTCCGCAGCGCGATGGTGATTCGCGTCCCCCGTTCCGTGGCAACCGCGACGACCGTCGCCCCCAGCGCGATGGTGACTCGCGTCCTCCGTTCCGTGGGTACCGGGATGATCGTCCGTCCCACCGTGGCGGCGATGATCGTCGACCGCAGCGTGACGGGGATTCACGCCCGCCCTACCGTGGCGGAGATGACCGTCGTCCGCAGCGTGATGGTGATTCGCGTCCCCCGTTCCGTGGGAACCGCGACGACCGTCGTCCGCAGCGTGACGGTGATTCCCGTGCGCCGTTCCGTGGGAACCGGGATGCTCGTCCCTCGTACCGTGGCGGTGATGATCGCCGTCCGCAGCGCGATGGCGATTCGCGCCCCCCGTACCGCGGGAACCGTGACGACCGTTCCGAGCGCCCCCAGCGCGATCCTCGCGCCAACTACGGTCGCGGCGGCACCCGTGGCGGCGGGCGCAGCGACCGGGGCGGCAGCGACCGTGAGTTCACCGAGGCAGAGCGGCTCCAGCACGAGCTGCGTCCCGTTCGTGCCGAGCACCAGGACCCGGTGCTTCCGGACGAGGTCGAACCGCGCGATCTGCACCCGTCGGCCCGCAACGAGCTGAAGACGCTGCAGGCAGACGTCCAGGAGCGCGTCTCCCGGCACCTCGCTATGGTCGCGTTCCTCATCGATGACGACCCCGAGCTGGCGCACCAGCACGCGCTGTCGGCAAGCCGTCGGGCCGGACGGATCCCGGTCGCTCGGGAGACGCTCGCGATCACGGCGTACCGCACGGGCGATTTCGCCCTCGCGTTGCGCGAACTCCGCACCTACCGTCGCCTGAGTGGACTCGACGGCCACCTCGCACTGATGGTCGACTGCGAGCGTGGCTTGGGCCGCCCCGAGAAGGCGATCGAGACCGGCCTCGAGGCGGATCCGAAGACGCTCGAGACGGACCAGCGGGTGCACCTCGCGATCGCGATGTCCGGCGCGCGTCTGGACCTGGGACAGACCCAGCAGGCGCTCTTCGAACTCGAGATCCCCGAGCTGAACCCAAACAAGGCCTTCTCCTGGAGCCCTGACCTGTTCGCGGCCTACGCCGCCGTTCTGGAGGATCTGGGCCGTACCTCAGAGGCAGCGACCTGGCAGAAGCACGCCGATCGTGCCTTGGCCGCGCTCGCGGATCACCATGGTTCTCAGGACGAACTCGAAGTCTTCGAGATTTTGGAGTCCGAGCCGCTTGCGGAGCCGGTTGAGATGCAGGATCCTGCGTCAGATGCTGATGCTGATGCTGATGCTGATGCTGATGCTGATGCTGATGCTGATGCTGATGCTGATGCTGATGCTGATGCCTCGGGCGAACCGAGTGACGCCGCGGTCCAGCAACCGGCCGCAGACGCGCCGGGCGCAGACGCGCCGGGCGAGAATTCCGACGATGCACCGCTCTCCTTCGCGGAGTCCGTGGCCGCGGAGGTTGATGAGTTGCTGGCCGAGGCCGGTATCACCGAGACGTCGACGGAGGCGGAGGAGGAGTCCAAGTGAGTCTGTTCGGGCGGAAGGCAACACCGTTGGGCGCGGCGCCGATCGCAGATCGCGAGCTTCTGCTCGCGGATCTCGACGGTGTCGTGTACCGCGGCCTGGGCGCGATCCCGGGTGCCGTGGCGGAGCTGAACCGTGCGGCCGAGTCGGTGCGGCTCGGTTACATCACGAACAACGCCTCCCGCACGGACCGGGACGTCGCCGCTCACCTGAGCGAACTGGGTCTCCGAGCCGCCGCGGACGACGTCGTGACGTCTCCGCAGGCCGCGGTGACGCTGCTGCGTGAGACCGTGGCCCCCGGGGCTCGGGTGCTCGTGATTGGCGGCGAGGGGCTGACTGACGAACTGACGAAGGCGGGCTACGCGGTGACGCGTAGCGCGGAGGACGATCCGGCCGCCGTGGTGCAGGGGTTCGCCCCCGAAGTGGGGTGGGTGCATCTCGCGGAGGCCGCGTTCGCCCTCGCTGAGCAGCCGGGCCAGCCACCGCTGCCCTGGATCGCAACCAACACGGACTGGACGATCCCGGTCGCCCGTGGTCTCGCGCCGGGCAACGGGACGCTCGTGTCCGCGGTCCACACCGCCGTGCAGCGGCTTCCCGTGTTTGCCGGGAAGCCCGAGACGCCCATCTTTGAGGCCGCGTTCGAACGCTTCGGTACGCGAAACGCACTCATGATCGGCGATCGCTTGGATACCGACATGAAGGGCGCTCGTGCCGCGGGGATCCCGTCGCTGCATGTGCTGACCGGCGTCGATCGCCCGAAGCAGCTCGTCGCCGCGTCGAAGGACATGCACCCGGACTACATTGTTGCGTCGCTCGCGGAACTCCACGAACCGTACCCGGAGACCGTGCAGCGCAAGGATGGCAGTATGCAGGTGGGCACTGCGCGGGTGGGGATGGATGGGCACATCGTGCGCATCGACGCCGAAGGCGATTCGCCGATCAACCTGTTGCGTGCCGGCTGCGCCGCGATCTGGGGTTCAGGGCTTGCGATCTATGGATTGAAGGTTCCGGAGCGGTTGTACGAGGATCACTGGAACTAACGCACCGCCCACGCCCGCGGTCCCGATCCGCTCGCCCAGCGTGCGGATCGGGACCGCGGGCGTTCCTGGCTGTGTCAGGGGTCACGGATAAGCTGGGGACATGGAACGCCAGGACCCGCCCCCGAGCACTCAGCCGCGCGATGCGTCAGCTGACCCCGAGGCGAGCCTGCTGAGCCGCGTCGACGTGATCGAGGCGCAGCCGCTCGCGGAGCGGGCCGCCGGCTTCGAGCAGCTCCACGACGAGCTGCTCGCGGAACTCCAACGGGGTGACCATGGCGACGCCTAGCGCGGTGTGGGGCGGTGCCCCGGAGCGTCTCGATCGGGTGCTTCCCGAGCTCGGACTCGCGCGGTCGAGGAGCCGAGCGAGTGAGCTCATCGCCGCGGGCGGTGTGGTGGTGAACGGTGCCATCGCGGGAAAGCCCGGAGTCCGCGTGGCGACGGGTGCCCGCGTGGAGGTGTCGGGGGACGACCACTACGTTGGCCGGGCCGCGCACAAGCTGATCGCGGCGCTCGACACCTTCGGCATCGACCCGGCGGATCGCCTCGCCCTCGATCTGGGGGCGTCGACGGGCGGCTTTACGCAGGTCCTGCTCGAGCGTGGCGCGCGACTCGTGCAGGCGATCGACGTGGGACGCGATCAGCTGGCATCGCAGCTGCGCGCGGACCCTCGAGTGCGGCTCGTCGAGGGCCGCAACGCGCGCGAGCTGACCGCGGAGAACCTTGCCGTGGACACCGGCGAAGCGGCGTCGCCACAACTGGTGGTGGCGGATCTGTCGTTCATCTCGCTCTCCCTAGTTTTCCCCGCGATCGTCCGGGTCGCCGCGGCGGATGCTGAGCTGGTGCTGCTGATCAAACCGCAGTTCGAGGTCGGCCGGGTCCGCGATGGCGTCGTCACGAGTCCCGAATTGTGGGCGGACGCGATCCGGATCGTGCTGCGCGCCGCCGCCGAGAACGGCTTTGCCGCGTGCGGCCTGGCCCCGTCGCCGATCGCGGGCGGGAGCGGGAATCGTGAGTTCCTGGGATACTTCTCGCGCGCCGCGTCGCCGCATCCGACAGAATGGGAGGGGCGGATCACGGAGCTTATCGGCGCCCCGACGCGGCAGCACGGGGCGGATCCGGAGCGAGACGAGGGAGCGCGATGACAGCGGTGCACGAGGGGGAGCCCCGGCGGTTCCTCATTGTTTCTCACACGCACCGTGAGGAGGCGATCGCGGCGACGATCGCTGCGGTGTCGGCGCTGCAGAACGCCGGAGTGGTCCCCGTGTTTGTCGCGGAGGACCGTGACGAGTTCGCGCCGCATCTTGATGTCTCCCGAATCGGGGTGCTCGGCACCGACGCGGCGATCGCGGACCTCGAGGTCGCGATCGTGCTCGGCGGTGACGGCACGATCCTGCGGGCCGCGGAGGTGCTGCGCGGATCGGCATGCCCGATCGTCGGGGTCAACCTGGGGCACGTCGGGTTCCTCGCCGAGATGGAGAGCTTCGACCTTGCGTCGACGATCCATCGCGTGCTGCGGCGCGACTACACCGTCGAGGAACGCCTCACGCTCGAGGTCAGCGCGAGCTGCGACGGCGAGATGATCGCGGACACGTGGGCGCTGAATGAGGCGAGCGTGGAAAAGCGTCGCCGCATGCTCGAGGTCGAGATCGGCGTGGACGGGCTGCCGGTCTCGTCGTTCGCCTGCGACGGCATGGTCGTCGCCACTCCGACGGGGTCGACCGCCTACGCCTTCTCCGCGGGCGGTCCCGTGGTGTGGCCGGGAGTGCAGGCCATGCTGATGGTGCCGATCGCCGCGCACGCCCTCTTCAACCGGCCGCTCGTGACGGGCACCGACTCGGAGCTCAGCGTGCGGATCCTCCCCGAAAACATTGGGCCGGGCGTGCTGTGGTGCGATGGCCGCCGCCGCACGGAGCTGCCCGCCGGGTCGATCGTGCGCGTGCGGCGCTCCCCGCTGTCGGTGCGCCTGGCGCGGCTCAGCGCGGCCCCGTTCTCGGATCGGCTGGTGCGTAAGTTCCACCTCCCGGTGTCCGGGTGGCGTGGCAACGGACGGGAGGTGCGTGCATGATCGAGGAGATGCGGATCCGCGATCTCGGGGTGATCGCAGACGCGACGCTGCCGCTCGGCCCCGGCTTCACCGCGATTACGGGTGAGACGGGCGCTGGCAAGACGATGGTCGTGAGCGCGCTCGGCCTGCTCATGGGCGAACGCAGCGACGCGGGGGCGGTGCGCACGGGCGCACGCCAGGCGCGCGTCAACGGGGTCGTGCACACGGCGGATCCGGCGGTGGTGGATCTCGTTGATGAGCTCGGCGGCGACGTCGAAGACGGGGTGCTGATCCTCGGCCGCACCGTCAGTGCGGAGGGGCGCAGCCGCGCGAGCGTCGGCGGATCGAGCGCTCCCGTCGGGAGCCTGACCCGCTTGGCCGAGCGGCTCTTTGCCGTACACGGCCAGTCCGAGCAGCTGCGGCTGCGCTCGGCCGCCGCGCAGCGCGAGACGCTCGACCGCTTCGCCGGGGCCGAGCTCGCGGCCACCCTTGCCGAGTATCGCGACGCGCACCGCGCCCGGCGCGAGCTGGGGGAGCGCGTCGCGGAGCTCACAGCGGCCCGCGACGAGCGCGCCGCCGAGGCGGTGCGGCTGCGCGCGGAGCTCGACGAGATCGCCGAAGTCGATCCGCAGCCCGGCGAGGAGGCTGAGCTCGCGGCGCGGATCGAGCTGCTGAGCAACGTGGAGGCGCTGCGCTCCGCCACTGCGGGCGCGCATGAGGCGCTCGTGACCGAGTCTGACGATCCCATGAGCCAGGACGCGGCGAGCCTGGTCGACACCGCCGTGCGCGAGCTGGAGCGGGTTGCCGCACACGATGCACGGCTCAGCGGCGTGCTGGAAACGCTGCGCAGCGTGAGCTTCCAGCTCGCCGATACCGCGCGCGAACTCGCCGCCTATGTGGGAGATCTCGACGTGGAGGGCCCCGGGGAACTGGCCCGGGCCAACGAGCGGCTTGCGGCGTTGAACGGGCTCTTCCGCCTGTACGGGGTCGACTCTGCCGCGGTGATCGAGCACTCCGGCACCTCGGCGGCCCGGCTGACGGAGCTTGAAGGGGACGACGAGCTGATCGACCAGCTCGCCGCGGAGCTCGACGAGACGGGTGTCCGCGAGCGTACGCTCGCGGACCAGCTGAGCGCGCAGCGGGCCGCGGCCGCCGAGCGGCTCTCTGAGCTGGTCACGGTCGAGCTGCGGCAGCTCGCGCTGCCCGACGCCGACTTCATGGTGCGGGTGCTCCCGCTCGAGTCCCTGGGTGGATCCGGCGGCGACGAGGTGCAACTGCTCCTCAGCCCGCACCCGGGTGCCACGCCCCGCCCCATCGCGAAGAGCGCCTCCGGCGGCGAGTTGTCCCGCGTCATGCTTGCCCTCGAGGTCGTGGTCGCCGGCGTCGATCCGGTGCCGACGTTCGTATTCGACGAGGTCGACGCGGGCGTGGGTGGCGCGGCCGCCATCGAGATCGGCCGCCGGCTCGCCCGTCTCGCGCAGAGCTCGCAGGTGATCGTGGTGACCCACCTCGCGCAGGTTGCGGCGTTTGCCGGGAACCACCTGCGCGTCGTCAAAGACTCGGCGGGCGGCTTCACCGAGTCCAGCTGCCAGCGCCTCAACGGCGACGACCGGCTCGCCGAGATGGCCCGCCTGCTCTCCGGGCTCAGCGACTCCTCCAGCGCACTCGAACACGCTGCGGAGCTGCTAGAGCTCGGTGACGCCGCACGCGCCACCGGGTAACCCCAGCTCGGCTCGGGATTTCGGGCCGCAAGGCCGGGGTGTGTGACGCGCCGACGCGAATCGCACAAGCTTTCTCGCCGGTCACGCGCACCCGGGTGCTACGCTCCAACACATGGTGAAGATCTTCCGACGGCGTCGGCAGCAGGGGGTCCCCGCGATACCGGATGTGGGAGACGACGAGCAGACGAAAGCCGCCTACCTCGACAATCACCCGGACGTGGTGCACGCCGACGTGGAGCAGATGGACGCGGACACGCGCGAAATGTACCGCGACGCCCGTGAGGCGGCCTTCGACGCGCACGAGGAACGATCCAAGACGTCCGCGCGTGAGTTCGTCGTGCGCGCGCCGTTCCAGCTCGGCTTCACCGTGACGCTCGGCGTTCTCGTCGCCCTGCTGTTCGGCGACATCGTCGGACAGCTCTCCACCATCATCATGTACGTCGTGGCCGCGCTGTTTGTGGCGCTCGGCCTCGACCCGGTGGTGCGCTGGCTGGAACGCAAGGGCCTGAAGCGCGGCCTCGGCATCGGCGTGGTGTTCGGCGGATTCGTCGTCCTGATCGCGGCGCTGCTCGCCATCGTGATCCCGATGATCGCGAACCAGATCTCCCTGCTCGTGAAGAGCGCGCCCGCGCTGTTCCGAGACGTCACCACGCAGCAGTGGTTCATGGATCTGAACGAGAACTTCGGCCGCTTCGTCGACTTCGACGGCCTCCTCAAAATGGGGCAGGATCTCGTCAGCAAGCCGGAGAACTGGGCGCAGGTCGCGGGCGGCGTGTGGCAGGCGGGCATCGGCATCGCGAACGGACTCACGGCCGGGCTGATCGTGCTGATCCTCACCCTGTACTTCCTCGCCTCGCTGCGCACCATCAAGCGCGCGTTCTACTCGCTCGTGCCGCGCACCGGCCGCGCGAAGGTGATGGACATCACGGAGCAGGTCACGAAGTCCGTGGGTGGCTACGTGAGCGGCATGGTCGTGCTCGCCTTCATCAACGCGGTGCTCGGCTTCGTCATGATGACGATCGTCGGCGTCCCGTTCGCGGGCCTGGTCGCGGTCGGCGTGTTCCTCCTCGCGATGATCCCGCTGATCGGATCCGTCGTCGCGACGGTGCTCGTGTCCGCGGTCGCGCTGTTCGACTCGCCGATGACCGCGATTATCGCGGCGGGCTACTACCTCGTCTACATGCAGGTCGAGTCGTACCTGCTCACGCCGCGCATCATGAACCGCGTGGTGTCTGTGCCCGGGGCGCTGGTCGTGATCGGCGCGCTGGCGGGCGGCACGCTGCTCGGACTCCTGGGAGCCCTGATCTCGATCCCGGTGACCGCCATGGTCCTCATGATCGTCAAGCAGGTGTGGGTGCCACGGCAAGAACTCCGCTGAGCGCGAGCTGAAACCCGTCCCCCGCACCCCAACACTACTGATAGGATCGAAGCCCGTGGGAACAGAGCAGAGCACGGACCAGACCCGGACAACTAAGCACATCTTCGTGACCGGAGGTGTCGTCTCCTCGCTGGGCAAGGGATTGACCGCCGCGAGCCTCGGAAACCTCCTGACCGCGCGTGGGCTCCACGTCGTGATGCAGAAGTTGGATCCGTACCTGAACGTCGATCCCGGCACGATGAACCCGTTCGAGCACGGCGAAGTTTTCGTGACGGACGACGGCGCGGAGACCGACCTCGACATCGGACACTACGAGCGCTTCCTCGGCATCAACCTGTCGCAGGCCGCGAACGTGACGACCGGCCAGATCTACCAGCAGGTCATCGCCAAGGAGCGCCGCGGCGAGTACCTCGGCCAGACCGTGCAGGTGATCCCGCACATCACGAACGAGATCAAGCGCCGCATGCGCCTGCAGGCCGAGCAGGATCCGCAGCCCGACGTGATCATCACCGAAGTCGGCGGCACGGTCGGCGACATCGAGTCGCAGCCCTTCCTCGAGGCCGCACGCCAGGTGCGCCACGAGCTCGGCCGCGGCAACGTGTTCTTCGTGCACGTGTCGCTCGTGCCCTTCATGGGTGCCTCGGGCGAGCAGAAGACGAAGCCCACGCAGCACTCGGTTGCGGCGCTGCGCTCGATTGGCATTCAGCCCGACGCGCTCGTGCTGCGCAGCGATCGCCCCGTCACGGACGACAACCTCCGCAAGATCGCGCTCATGTGCGACGTCGAGGAGCGCGCGGTCGTGAACGCGATCGATGTGCCGAGCATCTACGACCTGCCGACCCTGCTCAACGACCAGGGGCTCGACAAGATCATCACCGAGAACCTTGGGCTCGAGGAGCGTGCGCACGACGTCGACTGGACCGGCTGGCAGCCGGTGCTCGACGCGGTGCACCACCCGAAGGGCGAGATCACTCTCGCGCTCGTCGGGAAGTACATCGACCTGCCCGACGCGTACCTCTCGGTCACTGAGGCGCTGCGCGCCGGTGGCTTCGCGCACTCGACCAAGGTGAACATCCGCTGGGTGCCGTCCGACGACTGCGAGACCCCCGAGGGTGCGCTTGCGGCGCTCGGCGACGTGCACGGCATCTGCGTGCCCGGCGGCTTCGGGATTCGCGGCATCGAGGGCAAGCTGGGCGCGCTGCGCTTTGCCCGCGAGAACGGGATCCCCACCCTGGGCCTGTGCCTCGGCCTGCAGTGCATGGTCATCGAGTACGCGCGCAACGTCGCCGGACTCGAGGGCGCCTCGTCGACCGAGTTCGACCCGGAGACCCCGGTCCCCGTTATCGCGACGATGGCCGAGCAGGTCGACATCATCGACGGCGGCGACCTGGGCGGCACCATGCGCCTCGGTCTCTACGAGGCCGCGCTGGCCGAGGGATCCCTCGCCGCGCAGCTGTACGGGGCCCCGACCGCGACCGAGCGCCACCGCCACCGCTACGAGGTGAACAACCAGTACCGCGAACAGATCGCTGCCGCGGGCCTGGCCTTCTCGGGCACCAGCCCGGACGGCGCCCTCGTCGAGTACGTGGAACTGCCGCGCGAGAAGCACCCGTTCTACATCGCCACGCAGGCGCACCCCGAGCTGCGTTCGCGCCCCGGCACCCCGCACCCGCTGTTCGCGGGGCTCGCGGGTGCCGCGATCGAGCGCCGCGACGCCGCACGCCTCTTCGAGGTCAACGGCGGTGAGTAACGAGCCCGGTTCGGCTGGCGCGCCCCTCGCGGACGCGCCAGCCGAGGTCGAGGTGCTCGACACTGAGCTGCTCGTGCGCGGCCACGTCTGGGACGTGCGCCGCGACCGGTTCCGCTTCGGCGACACCGAGCTCGTGCGCGACTACCTCGACCATCCCGGGGCGGTCGCGGTGCTCGCGATCGACGCCGACGATCGCGTCCTGCTGATCCAGCAGTACCGCCACGCGATCGGGCACCGCGACTGGGAGATCCCGGCGGGCCTGATGGACATGCCCGGCGAGTCCGGCCTCGCCGGCGCGCAGCGCGAGCTGGCCGAGGAAGCCGACCTCCGGGCCGAATCCTGGGGCCTGCTGCTCGACCTGTACCTCTCACCCGGCGGGACGAGCGAGGCGATGCGCATCTTCCTCGCGCGGGACGTGCACGCCGTCGAACACGACTACGTGCGCTCCGAGGAGGAGGCCGAGCTCGTGCCGCACTGGGTACCGCTCGACGAGGCCGTCGCTGCCGCGCTCGACGGCCGGATCCAGAACGCCGTCACGGTGAGCGCCGTGCTGGCCGCCGCCGTTGCCCGGGCCCAGGACTGGGCCTCGCTGCGCGATCCGGAACTGCCGTGGACGGCGCGCGCCGCCGCCCGGGGAGAGCGCTCGGCCTGATGGTGATGAGCGCGGCCCAGGGGGCGCAGCGCTTCCTGCGCCACGTCGCCCTCGAGCTCGGCCTGTCCGAGAACAGCCAGGCGGCCTACCGACGGGACCTCGTCGCCTACTCCGCGTGGCTTGCGGCGCGCGGGATCGAAGATCTTGCGGCGGTCACGCCCGAGACGCTCTCCGCCTATGTGGCCGAGCTGAGCGGAGCGGAGCCTCCGCTCGCGCCCGCATCGATCACGCGCCGCCTGTCCACGGTGCGCGGGATGCACCGCTACCTCTTCGAAGAGGGGCTGCTCGAGACCCACGCCGGCAGCGGGGTGCGCACCCCGAAGCGCGCGCAGCGCCTCCCCAAGGCGCTCTCCGTGGAGGACGTGGAAGCGCTCCTCGCCGCGGCCGGGGGGACCGTCGAGAGTGCCGGATCCGGCGCTGCGGCCGGCCCTGCCGCTGCGGCTGGATCCGGCGCGGCGGGTTCCGACGATCCGGTCGCGCTGCGGGATCGGGCCCTGCTCGAACTGCTCTACGCCAGCGGGGCGCGCATCAGCGAGGTGACGGCGCTCGATCTCGACGACCTGCTCGCGGGCACCGGCCAGGGGGAAGCCTGGCGGGCACCCGAGCAGGCGCTCGGCGAGGGCGGATTCCTGCAGGTCACGGGCAAGGGGTCGCGGCAGCGGATCGTGCCCTATGGGAGTTATGCGGGGCGCGCGCTTGCGGCGTACCTGGTGCGGGCCCGGCCCGTGATGGTGGCGGCGGGGAAGGGCACTCCGGCACTGTTCGTCGGGCCCCGCGGGGCGCGGCTCTCCCGGCAGAGCGCGTGGCTCGTGATCCGCGCCGCCGCGGAACGTGCCGGGATCACGGCGGAGGTGTCGCCGCACACGCTCCGGCACTCCTTCGCCACCCACCTGCTGTCCGGCGGGGCGGACGTGCGCACGGTGCAGGAACTGCTGGGCCACGCCTCGGTGACGACGACCCAGATCTACACGCAGGTCACCGCGGACACGCTCCGCGAGCACTACCTGCTCGCCCACCCCCGGGCCCGGTAGCCCCCGGGTGCCCAAACGCCGCCCAACCGTCGCCCAACCGTCGCCCAAGCTCCGCCCAATCGTCGCCCAACCTTAGGCAAATTATCCTGCCCGAGTGTTTTATCGCGGAGAATGACTCGGGCAGGATAATTTGCATCGGTTTGGGCGGCGGGCGTGGGCGGCGCCGGGGCCGCGCTAGTGCCCGAAGATGCCCGTGAGGCGGGCGCGGCCGAGCGTGTGGCCGAACATGTTGAAGCCCAGGAACGCGGGCGACGCCAGCTCGTCGAGCTCGAGCGCGTCCACGTCGAGCGCGTGCACCACGAACATGTAGCGGTGGTCGCCGTGACCCTCCGGTGGAGCGGACCCCATGTACCCGCGCACCCCGCCGTCGTTGCGGAGCAGGGAGAACGCTGACGCGTACTCGGGCGCGACCGAGTCGAGCATGATGGCACCTTCGGGCAGCGAGGTGAGTTCGGGGGACAGGTTGTAGGCCGCGAGATGCCAGAAGCCGCTCGCCGTGGGGGCGTCGGGATCGAAGCAGGTCAGCGCGAAGCTGCGCGTGCCCGCGGGAGCACCGCTCCAGCTCAACTGGGGAGTGCGGTCTCCGCCGCCCGTGCCGAGCATGGCGGAGATCTGGGGCAGGGGCATCCGTTCGCCGTCGGCGAGGGTGTCCGACGTCAGCGTGAACTCGGGAACCGCGGGCAGTGCCGCGTAGGGGTCGGTGCTCAAGATCGTCCTTTCCTGGCGGTGAGACGCGGATCGTGGCGCACACTGGTGCGGCGATCCGCGCGGCGGTACCGGCGGAGGCCGGTACCGCTCTGTGGATGATACCGGCGCGAGGTGAGCGCCCGACAAAGCGCGGTGTGCACCGCCGCCCCCGGCGATCCGCCCCCGCGCCGCAGCGCGCCCAGAGACCTACCCAAAGCCGCGATAGGATGGAGCGTTAGCGAGCACCTGCAGGAGGAGAATCGGGAATGGCGAACACACAGGTCGAGATCGGTCCCACCGGCCGACCCGAGCGCATCATTCCCGCGCCCCCGAAGCTGGACCGGCACGGCCCCGCGCGCATCATCGCGATGTGCAATCAGAAGGGCGGCGTCGGCAAGACGACGAGCACGATCAACCTGGCGGCCGCGCTCGCCCGCTACGGTCGGCGCGTGCTCGCCGTGGACTTCGACCCGCAGGGGGCGCTGTCCGCGGGCCTCGGCGTCCCCGCCCACGACGTCGTCACGATCTACGACCTGATGCTCGGCAAGTCGAAGGATCCCCACGAGGCGATCCAGCAGACGGGCACACCGGGACTCGACGTGATCCCCGCGAACATCGATCTCTCCGCCGCCGAAGTGCACCTGGTCTCCGAGGTGGCCCGCGAGCAGATCCTCGCCGGCGTGCTGCGCAAGGTCGCCGCCGACTACGACGTGATCCTCGTCGACTGCCAGCCCTCGCTCGGCCTCCTCACCGTGAACGCGCTCACCGCGAGCCACGGCGTGCTGATCCCGCTTGCCTGCGAGTACTTCGCGCTGCGCGGCGTCGCGCTCCTCGTCGAGACCGTCGACAAGGTGCGGGATCGCCTGAACCCGGCGCTCGAACTCGACGGCATCCTCGCCACGATGTATGACGCGCGCACGTTGCACGCCCGCGAGGTACTGGAGCGCGTCGTCGATACCTTCGGCGACAAGGTGTTCGACACCGTGATCGGCCGGACGGTGAAGCTCCCGGACGCGCAGATCGCGGCGCAGCCGGTGCTCGACTACGCCCCCACCAATGCCGCATCCGAGGCGTATCTGAAGCTTGCGCGGGAGCTCGTGCAGCGGGGTGTGGTCGCCTAAGTTCCGATCATGGCAGCGCTCGACACGAACCAGGAGCCGGGCGTGCGCGATGCGTCGTCCGGTGCTGCGGGCGCGCCCGAAACCGGGTTCCACGTCACCCTGGAAGTGTTCGACGGGCCGTTCGACCTGCTCCTCAACCTGATCGGCAAGCACGAACTCGACATCACCGAGGTTTCGTTGAGCCTCGTCACCGACGAGTTCATCTCGTACCTCGCGTCGATCGAGGGGCAGGGGCTCATCGAGCTGGATCGCGCCTCCGAGTTTCTCGTGGTCGCCGCGACCCTCCTCGACCTGAAGATCGCGAGCCTGCTGCCGCAGGGCGAGGTCGTCGACGCGGAGGACATCGCGCTGCTCGAGGCGCGGGATCTGCTCTTCGCCCGGCTCTTGCAGTACCGGGCCTTCAAGCAGGCCACGGCCTGGTTCCGGGAGCGCCTGGCCGCCGAGGAATCCCGGCATCCGCGGCTCGTGCCGCTCGACGCGAAGTACCGTGAGCGTGGACCGGAACTCGTGTGGACGCTTTCCGCCGCCGATTTTGGGGCGATCGCTGCGCTCGCGTTTGCGCCCCGGGAGCTCCCGACCGTGGGGCTCGACCACCTGCACGCACCGCTCGTGTCGATCCGCGAGCAGGCCGCGATCGTTGTTGCTCAACTGCGCGGCGACGGGGTGCGCAGCTTCCGCGAACTCATCGTTGGCGTGTCCGAGCGCGGCGTGATCGTGGCGCGCTTCCTCGCGATCCTCGAGCTGTATCGTCGCGCCGCGGTCACCTTTGAACAGGCCGAGCCGCTGGGCGAGCTGCTGGTGCAGTGGACCGGGGAGAGCTGGTCGGACGATGAACTTGCCACACTGGGGAATGACTATGACTGAGACTGATCCGGCACCCGCCGAGGCGCGCGCGGTACCCGAGGTGCCCGCGGTACCCGAGGTGCCCGCGGTACCCGAGGTGCCCGCGGATTCGCCGACCTTCGCGCCGGACGAGACCGCCAGCGAGGCCGCCAGCGAGGCCGCCAGCGAGGCCGCCAGCGCGGCCGACGCGCTCGCCGAGGTGCGCGCCGCGCACACGCTCGCGCAGCAGCTCGAGGCGCTGCTGCTCGTGGCCGATGAACCGCTGAGCGCGGTCGGCCTCGCCACGGCCACGGACCGCCCGGTGCGCGAGGTGCGCGCGGCGCTGACCGCGCTCGCCGCCGACTACGACGGCACGGACGTCGGTGCCGGATCCAGCGCGAGCGGTGCCGGATCCGGCACTCCCGCGCGTACCCCGCGCGGCTTCGAACTGCGCGAGGTCGCGGGCGGCTACCGCTTCTACGTGCGCGAGAGCCTGGACCCGCTGATCGCGGACTTCGTGCAGCAGCAGACCCCCGCACGGCTCTCGCAGGCCGCGCTCGAAACGCTCGCGGTGATCGCGTATCGCCAGCCCATCGCGCGCGGTGCGATCGCGTCGATCCGCGCCGTCAACGTGGACTCCGTGGTGCGCACCCTGCTCGCGCGTGGCCTGATCACCGAGGTCGGCCACGACCCTGAAACCACCGCAACGCTGTACGGCACGTCCGACGCGTTGCTCGGGCACCTGGGGATCGGAGACATCTCCGAGCTTCCCCCGATCGCCCCACTCCTTGATGATCCAGCAGAAGGGTTCGACCATGAGTCGCTCTGAGTCCGGGTTCGGCGGATCGTTTTCCGTCGACGGTTCCGATGTCGAGGTGGACCTCGCCGAGTTTGGCTGGCCGGGCGACCGCTCGCGCGCCGAGGACGCGTCGGATGATGCGCCCGAAGACGACGGCCGCGTCCGCCTGCAGAAGGCGCTTGCTCACGCTGGGATCGCCTCGCGCCGTGCGTGCGAAACGCTGATCACGAGCGGCCGGGTCACCGTCAACGGCGAGCCGCAGCTTGAGCTGGGCTCGCGGATCGACCCGGCCACCGACGAGGTGCGCGTGGACGGCGTCGTGGTGCAGCTCGACGCGAGCAAGCGGTACTTCGTGCTGAATAAGCCGACCGGGGTGGTCTCCACCATGAGCGACGAGCACGGACGCCCCGATCTGCGGGAATTCACCGACCGGGTCGAGGATCGGCTCTACAACGTTGGCCGCCTCGACACGGACACGAGCGGGCTGCTCATCCTCACGAACGACGGCGAGCTCGCCCACAAGCTGGCGCACCCGAGCTTCGGCGTGCAGAAGACGTACATCGCGAAGGTGCGCGGCCGGGTGACGGCCGCCGTGATCCAACAGCTGAAGGACGGGGTCGAGCTCTCGGACGGGCCGATTCACGCCGACCGGGCCAAGCTCCTGCCGGGCGGATCGGGCAAGTCGCACTCGCTTGTCGAGCTCACCATTCACTCCGGCCGCAACCGCATTGTGCGCCGCATGCTCGCCGAGGTGGGGCACCCCGTTGTTGAACTGGTGCGCCGCCAGTTTGGTCCGCTGCACCTCGGGACGCTCCGCGTGGGGGAGATGCGGGAGCTCGCGCCCGCCGAACGCGGCGCGCTGCTCTCCGCGGACTCCGTGGATGACACCACCGCGAACGGTGACGGTGCCGGGTCGGGGGAGCGTGGCCGGGGGACTGCCGGCGCACGCGGCGCACGCCGGACCGTCACCTCGGGGCGTCCGGGCGATGGCAAGGGCGCGCGCGGGATGCGCGGGATCGCCGCAAAGGGCAACCCGCACGGCCGCAGAAGCGCCGAGTCATCGGGCGACGACCGGGTCGGCGGGCCCCGCAGCGCGGGATCCCGCCCGGGCACTTCGCGCTCCGGCGGACCCCGCGAGGCCCGCGGCGGGCGCGGTGAGTGGGACGCACGCGGCGGGCGGGAAGACCGCGACGAGCGTGGTGGTCGCCCTGACCGTGACGAGCGTGGTGGTCGCGGCGGGCGCGGTGATCATTTCGACCGTGAGGAGCGCGGCGGTCGCCCCGTCCGTGACGTGCGCGGCAGTCGGGACGTGCGTGACGCTCGTGCCGGGCACGGCGATCGTTACGACCGTGATGCTCGGAGTGAGCGCGGCGAGCGATCGGCTCGCGATGGCCGTTCTGGCCGCGATGATCGTGGCGAGCGTAGCGAGCGTAGCGATCGCTTCGGCCGTGGCGGCGCTTCGGCCCGCGACGAACGTTCGACCCGTGATGCTCGCGGCGGCCGCGACGAACACTACGGCCGCGACGAGCGTTTCGGTCGCGAAGAGCGCCCGGGCCGGGAGCGTCGATCCGACGACCGTCGATTCGAGGCGGGCCGCGGGGGCCGGGGCGACGCGACGGCCGGCGGCCGCTCCGCGCGTGCGAATAATTCGCGCGCTCGCGGTGGGCGCGATGCGGGCCGCGAGGGCGGATTCCGCGGCGGCCGCGACGGTGGTTTCGACCGTGCGCGTGGTTTCCGTGAGGGTGGTTTCGACCGCTCGCGTGGCGAGCGCGAGGCTGGCCGTGATGGTGGTTTCGACCGTGCGCGTGGTTTCCGTGAGGGTGGTTTCGACCGCTCGCGTGGCGAGCGCGAGGCTGGCCGTGCCGGCGGGTTCGACCGCTCTCGTGGTTCCCGTGATGGCGGCTTCGACCGCTCGCGTGGCGAGCGCGAGGCTGGCCGTGCCGGCGGTTTCGACCGCTCGCGTGGTTCCCGCGACGGCGGCTTCGACCGTGCGCGCGGCGGGCGCGATGGCACGTCGTCCTCCGGCCGGCGTGATCTGGGGGCCCGCGGGTTCCGCGAGGGCGACCGCGACGGCGGGTTCCGCGGCGGCCGCGACCGTGGGTTCGACCGCTCGTACGGCGACCGCTCGCGTGACGACCGCGCGCATGGCTCGCGCGACCACGGCGACCGTTCGGGCCGATCCCGCACCGACGGATCTCGCACCGACGGATCCGGCAACACCCGTGACGAACACTTCCGCGGATCCCGGGACGGCGGCACCGCGCGCGGCCGCGGCAATGATTTCCGTACCGGTCGTGACGGGGTCCGCGATGGCGACCGTCACCGCGGACCCCGCGGCGGACAGCAGAAACGAGGCGACTGGTGACTGAACTCGCATCCCCGCAGCCTGCGAAGGCCGCCCGTACGCAGGGGCTCGTGCACATTATTGGCTCGGGCCTGTTGGGCGCGAGCGTGGGCCTCGGCCTGCGCGAGCGCGGCGTCGACGTGACCCTCGAGGACCTCTCGCCGACCACGGTCGCGCTCGCCGCCGACTACGGGGCCGGCCGCGTGCGCACGGCCGAGGATCCCGCGCCCGCGCTGGTAGTCGTGGCGACGCCGCCCGACGTCGCGGCCGACGCCGTCGAACGCGCGCTGCACGCATTCCCGGACGCGGTGGTCACCGATGTGACGAGCGTGAAGCTCGCCCCCTACCTGGAACTCACCCGTCGCGGCGTCGACCTCACGAACTACGTCGGTTCGCACCCGATGGCCGGGCGTGAGCGCGGGGGCGCGATCATGGCGCGCGCGGATCTGTTCACGGCACGCCCCTGGGTGATCTGCCGGGACGAGGCGACGCCCGCGTCCGCGCTCGCCCTCGTCGAGGACGTGGCGCTGGATCTCGGCGGCGTACTCATCGAGATGACCCCCGAGGAACACGACCGGGCGGTGGGGCTGGTCTCGCATCTGCCACAGGTCGTGTCGAGTCTGCTCGCAGCCCGGCTGGTGCCCGCCGCCGAGCAGGCCATCGGGCTCGCGGGCGCGGGGCTGCGTGACACGACGCGCGTCGCCGCGAGCGATCCCGAACTGTGGATGCAGATCCTCGATGCCAACCGGGAGCCCGTCGTCGAGCTGCTCGACGCGATCGGGGCGGACATCGCGGCGTTCGCTGATGCGTTGCGCGATCCGGCGCAACCGGGCGCGAAGCGGCGCATCGCCGACCTCCTCGCCGCGGGCAACAGCGGGGTCGGGCGGATCCCGGGCAAGCACGGCTCCTCGGAACGATTCACCACGATCACGGTGCTCATCGACGATACGCCGGGCCAGCTCGGCCTGCTGCTCACCGAACTCGGAGAACTGGGCATTAACATGGAAGACTTGCGTCTTGAGCACTCGCCGGGCGCACAAATAGGCTTTGCGGAGATCGCGGTGCTGCCGGAGGTCGCGGAGCGCGCGATTTCCGATCTCACCGGACGGGGATGGAGGACACTGTGATGCACGCTGCAACCGAGGAGAACCGGGACCACGGCGCCGCCGCCCCGATCCTCGTCGCGATCGACGGGCCCGCGGGCAGCGGCAAGTCGAGCGTGTCTCGCACCGCCGCCGAGCAGCTCGGCTTCGGGATCCTCGACACCGGTGCCGCATACCGCTCACTCGCGTGGGCGGCGCGCCGCCTCGGCCTCGACCTCGATAACGCTGCCGCGATGGAGAACCTCCTTGACGCGTGGGAGTACCGGATCACGTTGCGCGGCACCCAGCAGGTGACTGTCGCGGTGGCCGGGGGACTGGCCGCGGCCGATCCCGAGCTCGAGTCACCGGTGGATGTCACCGCCGCGATCCGCGAGCACGAGGTCAGCGGGCAAGTCAGCCGAGTCTCCAAGCACCCCGCGGTGCGGGATCGCCTGAACGCGATGTTCCGGACCATCGTCGCGGAGTCCGGCCTGCCGGGCGTCGTGATCGAGGGCCGCGACATCACCACGGTGGTCGCCCCGGACGCCCCGGTGCGGATCCTCCTCACCGCCTCACCCGAGGTGCGCGCCGCCCGCCGGGCCGGGGAACTGCCCGGGCTCACCCCCGAGCAGGTCCTCGCGGATCTGCAGGCACGCGACGCGAAGGACGCCCTCGTGGTGGACTTCATCACCCCCGCCCCGGGGGTCACGCTCGTAGACACGAGCGATCTGAACTTCGAGCAGTCGGTGCAGGCTGTTATCGATATCGTACGAGCGGCGCAGAACGCTGCGGAAGAGAGCACAGTATGAGCACGGAGCAGAACGGCGCAGTGAACGCCGACGCGAACGAGGCGGAGGTGTTCGATCCCGCAGCGGTCGAAGCGTCCGAGGTGATCACGGGCGAGGGTTTCAGCCCCGAGGGAGACGACTTCACCCTGAGCGACGAGGAGCGGATGCGCGCCATGCGCTCCAACCTCGACGGCTTCGACCTCGAAGAGGACGACCTGGTCATCGTGAACGAGGACGGCGAGTTCCTCGGCTTCTCGGAGACCCCCGCCGAGGCGCTGCCGGTCGTCGCGATCGTGGGACGCCCGAACGTCGGCAAATCCGCGCTCGTGAACCGCATCCTGGGCCGGCGCGAGGCCGTCGTCGAAGACCTCCCCGGAGTGACCCGCGACCGTGTCAGCTACCCGGCCGAGTGGACGGGGAAGCGCTTCACGCTCGTCGACACCGGCGGCTGGGAGCCCGACGCGAAGGGGCTCGACGCGTCCGTCGCGCTGCAGGCCGAGGTCGCCATCGAGCTCTGCGACGTCGTGATGTTCGTGGTCGACTCCCGCGTGGGCCCGACCGCGACCGACGAGCGCGTGGTGCAGCTGCTGCGCAGCACGAAGAAGCCCGTCTTCCTCGTCGCCAACAAGGTGGACGACATCGTCCAGGAGCCCGAGGCGGCGCAGCTGTGGTCGCTCGGCCTGGGCGAGCCGCACCCCGTCTCCGCGCTGCACGGCCGGGGCGTTGCCGACCTGCTCGACCAGGTCATCGCCGCCCTGCCCGACGAGTCCGCCGTGGCACAGCCGAAGCTGCAGGGACCCCGCCGCGTGGCGCTGCTCGGCCGCCCGAACGTGGGCAAGTCGAGCCTGCTGAACAAGGCTGCCGGCGAAGAGCGCGCCGTCGTTTCCGATGTCGCGGGCACCACCCGTGACCCCGTGGACGAGCAGGTCGAGATCGCGGGCCGCGTGTGGACGTTTGTCGACACCGCCGGTATTCGCCGCCGCGTACACCTCCAGAAGGGTGCCGACTTCTACGCCTCGCTGCGTACCGCCGCCGCCCTTGAAAAGGCGGAGGTCGCCGTCGTTCTGATCGACGTGACCCAGGAGATCAGCGACCAGGATCTGCGCATCATCGACCTGGTCCTCGAGTCGGGCCGCGCCCTCGTGCTGGCGTTCAACAAGTGGGACCTGCTCGACGACGACCGCCGTCGCTACCTCGAGCGGGAGATCGAGCAGGACCTCGCGCACGTCGACTGGGCACCCCGCGTCAACATTTCGGCGCGCACCGGCCGCCACCTCGAGAAGCTGGTCCCCGCGCTGGAGACCGCCCTCGAGTCCTGGGACACCCGAATCCCGACCGGCAAGTTCAACGCCTTCGTGGCCGAGCTCGTGCAGGAGCACCCGCACCCGCTGCGTGGCGGCAAGCAGCCGAAGATCCTGTTCGGCACGCAGGTGCAGAATCGGCCGCCCACGTTCGTGCTGTTCACCTCGGGCTTCCTGGACCCCGGGTACCGCCGCTTCATCCAGCGCCGCCTGCGCGAGACGTACAGCTTCGAGGGCTCGCCGATCGTGATCAACATGCGCATCCGCGAAAAGCGCCAGCGCGCCTAGCCCGGGCCCCGGGCCCCGGGCCCCGGGCCCGGGCCCCCCCCGGGCCCAGACACCGCATCGATGGTTGGATTTTGGTTGCTTCCCGGCCCGGGAAACAACCAAAATCCAACCATCGATGGATCTTCGGAGTGTTGGACGCCCCCGCGGACCCAGCCTGGGGTCGCGGGGGCGTTCGCGTGGGCAGGGCAGGCAGGCTGGCAGGCAGGTAGGCAGGCGCGCAGGCAGACCCCAGCCACCCCGGAACGTTCAGCACGGTTGGAATAGGGTATTCGGATGCAGAACGAATCCGTGCCGGGGGAGCAACGCATGACCCCGCTGGAGCGCACGATCGACCGGGCCGCCCACCGGATTCTCGCCACTGCGCCGCAGTGCGGGGTCCGCGCCGTGCTCGTCGAGAGCGCGGTGTTCCTCCTGAAACAGGCGTGGGCGTGCGTGTTCGGCGCGCTGCTCCTCGTCGTGATCGTGGCGGCGCGGCTCTGGTACCCGGACGACGCGATCCTGGCCCGCAATGACGCGCTCACGATCGCCGCGGTCCTGATCCAGATCGGCATGCTCGTGTTCAAGCTCGAGAGCGGGCGGGAGCTCTGGGTGATCGTGCTGTTCCACATTGCGGGCACCACGATGGAGATCTTCAAGACGGACGTCGGATCCTGGGCGTACGAGGCCGAGGGCGTGCTCCACATCGGTGCGGTGCCGCTGTTCAGCGGCTTCATGTATGCGGCGGTCGGCTCGTACATGGTGCGCGTGTACCGCCTGCATCGGCTCCGCTTCTCGCACTATCCGCGGGTGTGGCTCACCACGGTCGTGGCCGCCGCGATCTACGTGAACTTCTTCTCGCACCACTTCATCGTGGATCTGCGCTGGGTGCTGCTCGCGCTCGTGGTGCTGCTGTGGTGGCGCACCGTGATGCATTTCCGGGTGTGGCGGGTGACGCTGCGGGTGCCGCTCCTGCTCGTGTTCGCGGGCGTTGCCGTGTTCATCTGGATCGCGGAGAACATCGCCACCTGGGGCGGTGCGTGGCTGTACCCGCACCAGGAGGGCGGCTGGGAGCTCGTGTCCCCGCAGAAGCTCATCGCCTGGTTCCTGCTCATGATCATCTCGGTCGTGATGGTGACATGGGTGTACCCGCCCCGTCCTGTGGACGAGGCGGGTACGGGGCCGACGAACGGCGGGGACGCGGTGCCGGATCCGACACCCCGGCTTAGAGCCAGGCGAAGGGCATCGCGAGGAGCCCGACCCCGAGAACCGCGACGCCGATCAGCACGGCGATCGCGGTGAGCGCGAGCATGATCGCGTTCAGCCAGATGCCCCACAGCGTGAGGGTGCGCTCCGTGGTGCCGCGGCGCAGCGCGAGGATGCCGAACACGAGGCCCGTGATCGGGGCGATGAAGGTCCAGCCGCTCACGATCGAGGCGATGCCGAGCACGAAGCTCACGATCGAGAAGATGCGGGTCGTCTCCGGGTTCGGGGCCGCCTGCGGGCCTCCCTGCGGGGCAGGCTGCGCCCACTGCTGCGCGGGATCCGGCGCGCCCTGCGAGGTGGCACCCGGTGCCGTGTTCGGGGCGGCGAAGGTTGTCTCGCCGGGGATCACGCTGGTGGTCTGGTCGTCCTGACCGTTCGGGGTGGGAACGGCGTCGGGGAGGATCGCGGTGGTGTTCATGGGGCGCTCCTTTCGCGCAAGAGGCGGGTCTCCGGGTGGGGCCCTGTCCTGATGCTTCAACGGTATGCCGGTACCCCGGTGCGGCGCGTCCTGCCCCGGTATTGTCCCCGTCATACCCGGGTACTGTCCGCGGTCGGGGTATTCCCTGACGCGAGCGGTACGCGGGTCTGATTCGGAGGTCTGGCGTAGGCGTTCGCGCGGTGCGCCGCGCGGCGGGCACCTGGGGAGCGTCGCGCGGCCGACGCAAGCGGCACCCGGGACCGCGTCGCCCAGATACTCGGAGATTCTCGGGCGAAGTGCCGGATCCGGCACCAGATCTCCGTGTTGTTCGTGAATCTCCGAGCGTTTGGTTGCTGAGCAGGCGGTGTTCGGGAGTCGGCGAGCGGTGGCCAGTGGCGGGCGGCGACCGGGAATCGAACCCCGGCCACCGCCCGCGGCGCGACTAGTGCGCGGCCTCCGAGACGTCGGTGCCCTTGGGCGTCAGCACGAACACGACGGCGGCGACCACCAGCATGATGATGCCGCCCGTAATCCCGGTCGTCTGTAGCGCGTGGGTGAACGCGACGCCCGCCTCGCTGGCGAGTTCGGGAAGGCGCAGCTCCTCCGCGATCGACACCGCCGCGCCGAGGGATTCGCCGGCCTGGCCCGCGAGCTCGGGATCGAGGCCGCCGGTGATCCCGGAGGCCACGAACTCGGCGCGGTAGAGCAGCGCGGCGATGCTGCCGAGGATCGCGACCCCGAGCACGGCGCCGAGCTCGTAGGAGGTCTCCTCGATCGCGCCCGCGCTGCCGGCCTTCTCCTCGGGGGAGCCGTGCATGATCATCGCGGAGCCGATCGCGAGCGAACCGCTGCCCATGCCCACGAGGATCAGGGCGATGGTGACGGTGAGCTGCGTGAGGGCGCCGGGCTGGATCCCGACGATGATCATGCCGATTCCGGCGAGGCCGATGCCGCCGGCGAGCACCGCCCGCGCGCCGATCACGCGGGCGACCGGGGGTGCGAGGAGCGAGGCGATGGCACCGGAGATCGCGATCGGGATGAGGCGCGCCCCGGCCTCCATGGGGGAGGCACCGTCGACGAGCTGCAGCCACTGGGCGATGAGGAGCAGCGCGGCGATCATCGCGAAGGTGGAGCCGAGCGCGGCGATCACGCCCGCGGAGAACTCGCGGTTGCGGAACAGCTTGAGGTCCAGGAGCGGCGCGTCGCTGCGGATGCAGCGGAGCACGAACCAGGCGAGCAGCGCCGCACCGGCGGTGAACGCGATCAGCGCATCGGGCACGAGGAACGTTGCCTCCTTGCCGAAGGTCTTGATCGCCCACACGAGCAGGGTCATGCCCACGAGCGACAGGAGCGCGGCGAAGGCGTCCCAGCGACCGGGGTTCGGGACCCGCGACTCGGGGAGCAGGATGGTGCCCGCGATGACGGCGACCAGCATGAGCGGCACGTTCACGAGGAACGCGGCGTGCCAGGAGAAGTGCTCGAGCAGGAACCCGCCGATGAGCGGCCCCACCGCGGCACCGAGCCCGGAGACCGCGGCCCAGATGCTGAGCGCGGTGGCGCGCTCCTTCGGATCGGTGAAGATGACGCGGATCAGGGACAGCGTGATCGGCATGATCATCGCGCCGCCGACGCCGAGCAGGGCGCGGACGCCGATCACGGATTCGGCGCTGTTCGCGAACAGGATCAGGAGTGATGCGCCGCCGAAGATCGTGTAGCCGAGCATCAGCATGCGTTTGCGGCCCCAACGATCCGCGATCGCCGCGAAGGAGACGAGCAGGCCCGCGAGCACGAGCGAGTACACGTCGATGATCCAGAGCTGCTGATCCGAGGTCGGGTGCAGCTCGGCGGCCATCTCGGGCAACGCGATGTTGAGAATGGTCATGTCCATCGTGATCACGAGCAAACTCGCGGTGAGCAGGGCGACGGCCGCCCATCGGCGACCGCGGCTGAGGAGCTGCGCGGGGGCCTGGGGTGCGGGAGGGGTGGACATGGGTCCTACCTTTCGGTGTTCGGGTGGTGACGGATCGTGACGGGGAAGAAAGTGAGGGGGACTGGGGGCGGCGCCTGCGACTGCGGGGCCGGTGGGTGCCGGATCCGGCCTGCGGTGCCGGTGAGCGGAGTGCGTTGGTTTCCGCGGTGGTGCTGCGGCCGTCCCCGGTTCAGAAGCGATCCGGGAGCGGGTGCGCGTCGGGAGCGGCTGCGGGGCGGGACCGGCTGCGCGAGTGCGGCGGTGCTGATCCTGGGGTGGGGAGGGGCGGGAGTGCGGCTACGCTGCGGGATCCGGCGCGTGCCGCGACCCAGAGTCCCCGGAGAGATCAGGCCGGTCCGCCGGCCGTCGGTCTCGGGTGCGTCGCTCCGGATCCGCGGGGGCGTCGCCGCCGACCAGTGCGTGGAACACGCGCGTGAGGTGGGCGTGTGAGAGCGGTTCGTCGTGCAGGCCGGCGTGGATCGTGGCGCCGTCGAGGTAGACGGAGAGCGCGAGCGCGGCCTCAGCGCCGATGGGTTCGGTGAGCATCTCGATCAGGCGGTCGTTCCAGCGGAGCGCGAGGGCGCGGAGCCGCGGATCGGTGGTGCCGCTGGTCATGAGCGCGATGTCGGAGAGCACGGCGCGGCGATCCTGCAGGAAGGTGAGGACCTCGGCGGCGGCCCGGGACGGATCCCTCGCGAAGTCCGCGGCGAACGGCTCGATCGCGGCGAGCGACTCGTCGATCTCCTCGGCGAGCTGCTGCAGGGCGGCGTCGCGGAGCTCGTCGATCGACGCGAAGTGCTGCGTAGTGGACCCGAGCGGGACCCCCGCACGGGCGGCGATGGCACGGTGGGTGAGGGCTGCGGGGCCGTGTTCGGCCGCGAGTTCGGCGGCGGCGGCGAGGATCTCGCGGCGGCGTGCCTCGGGGTCCCGGCGACGAGGTGCCGCGGTGTCGCGCGTCTCAGCCATGTCCCGGCCCCTTCCCCACAGCCCCAAGTGTACTTTTGTACATGTACTTTTGTACATTAACTTGCTGTGTGACGCAAGGTGTCGACTGTGCAGAGAAATCGCCCCGTTTGTCAGAGGTTGCCGGTAGCGTGGTTCGTGTCCGGCAGCCGCGCCGCGGCACAGCCCGAGGAGGAAACCTGACATGGCTCAGATCAGCACGGCCGACCTGTACGACGAACGTGGGGACCAGCTGCAGTCCGTCGCGCTCCAGTTCCAGAACATTGGGGGCATGACCGGTTTCACGGGCATCGTGCGCACGGTCCGCTGCTTCCAGGACAACGCGCTACTCAAGCAGGTCCTCGGCACGCCCGGCGACGGTGCCGTGCTCGTCATCGACGGTGCCGGATCCCTCGCCACCGCGCTCGTGGGCGACGTCATCGCGGGCCTCGCCGTCGACAACGGCTGGGCCGGCCTCATCGTGCACGGCGCGATCCGCGACCGCGTGGCGATCGGCACGCTGCCCTTCGGCGTGAAGGCGCTCGGCTCCAACCCCGCGAAGTCCACCAAGACCGGCGCGGGCGAGGTCGACGTCGACGTGGAGTTCGCGGGCGTCGTGTTCCGCCCGGGCGCGACCGTGTGGTGCGACGAGGACGGGATCCTCGTCGAGGCGTAACGCCGACCGGCCACCGCCTCGGGGTTCGCGTCGGGCTTTGGCTCGGGCTTCGCCCTCGGATTGGGCTTTCGCCTTCGCACTGCCTTCCGTCCTTACACCGGCTTTCGCTTCTGCGTCGGCTTTCGTTCTTGCGCCGGCTTTCGCTTCTGCGTTGGCCTTCGTCCTCCCACTTCCTTCCGCTTTCGTGTCAGCCTTTGCGCCGCATTTGCATTCGCGTTTGCCTCGGCCATTGCGTCACATTCGCGTTTCTCGCCTGCCGAGGTGGCGGCGGCACCGCCACTAGGATCGGCAGTGTGAAGACTCGCATGCGGGCGCTGCTGCCCTTCCTGCCCTACGCGATCGTGTCGATCGTGCACGTCACCGCACGGTTCGCGGAGCATCCGCTCGACGCTCCCAGCAAGCTGTGGCTCATGCCGGCGCTCGCGCTTGGCGTGCTCTGGGCGTCCGCCACGATCCGGCCTTGGCCGCGCGGGGTCGTCCTGCTGCTCGTGGCGTCCGTGCTGTTCTCGTGGCTGGGGGACGGGTCCGGCACCTTCTTCCCAATGTTTGACGACGAGCTGCCGATGATGCTGCTCTGTTTCGGGCTGGCGCACGTCGGGTACCTGCTGCTCATGTGGCGGGCGCGGGGTGTCGCCGTGCAGCGAATCCCGCGCTGGGCGCTCGTCTACGCGCTCGCGTACGCCGTGATGATCGCGGTCCTGATCCAGCACACCGGGGCGCTCACCGTGCCCGTGATCCTGTACGGCCTGCTGCTCGCGGGCACCGCGGCGATGGCCTCGCGCTGCGGGCCGGTGATCGCGTGGGGCGGGGCCTGGTTCCTCGTCTCCGACGCGATCCTGTCGTTCCGCATCTTCCTGCCCGAGGCGATGCCGGCATGGACCAGCGGCATGGTGATGCTCACCTACACGCTGGGCCAGGGCCTGATCGCGGCGGGGATTATCGCTGCGCTGCGCCGTCGGGCAGCGGCGGAACCGCCTGCAGCAGTTTCTGCGCGCCCCGCGTCGTAGTCGCTCCGGCCGCGAGCACGCGGGCCTGCAGCTCGACGTCGCTCGTCACCACGGTCACGACCGCGCGCGCCGCCGACAACTGCTCCACCGCCTCGACGATCGTGTCGTCCCCGAGGCGCGGGGCCTCCACCACGCGCACGTGCGCGCCGTCCTCGACGCCGCGCGCCGCACCCTCGACGACCATGACCCAGTCCGGGAAGGCGTCGACGAGTCCGGGGACCTGCGTTTCGGGGAGATCGAAGAACCCGGACCGGATTCCCGCGCCGCTGCCCGCGTGGGCGTCGATCCGATCCCGCAGCCGCACCGCGGCCGCGTGGCGATCCTTCCACCAGCCGTCCGGCACCGACCCCACGACGTTGGCGGCGTCCACCACCACCGTCGGGGTGCCGCGCAACAGCGGGCGCAGGATCTGCCAGCTGTTCGCGAAGGCCGGGTGCAGCGCCAGGTTCTCGACCTCGGCCACCGGCACCCAGGCGAGTGCGTGGCTCTCTGGGTCCGTGATCTCGGGCGTGAACGGCGTCGCGACGTCCGCGATCAGGGTGGTATACGTCCAGCCGCCCCGATCCAGCACGTGCGTGAAACGGGGCGCCACGGCGTCGTCGGGGACCCCGGCTTCTTCCTGCGATTCGCGGATGCCGGCGTCGATGGCTGATTCGCCTTCGTGGCGCGCGCCGCCGGGAATGCCCCAGGTGTCGCCGTGGTCGCTCCAGGTGACGCGGTGCTGCATGAGGATCGCGTCCAGGTCGCGGTCGTAGGCGAGCAGCCCGGCCGCGCCGTAGCGGCCCCAGTAGCGGCCTCCGTCCTCGGCAGTGACCCACGCGTCGCCGGGGTCTCGAAGGTCGCTCATGCCTCCAGGGTATCCCGGGGTCCGGGGCGCGCGCCTGGAAGTTCCCGTTCGTTACGGCCCTGGGCGCAGAAGCTGCGGCGGCTGGATGCCCGGTGAGACTTTTCGCGACGGCCTTCCCCGAGCTCGCCGCGGGGGAGAGGATGGGAGCATGGAGACACACGCAGACGGAGTGGATGTGCTCGATCCGGGCGAGTGTTGGGAGCTCGCCGCGACCGCGTCGGTCGGCCGACTCGTCACCCGGGTCGGCGACATCATCGACATCGCCCCGGTGAACTACGTCGTAGACGGCGGCACCCTGGTGTTCCGCACGGCCGCCGGCAGCAAGCTCTCCGGGCTAACAGTGAACAGTTCTGTGGTCTTCCAGATCGACCGCTTCGACGCGCTGGGCGGCTGGAGTCTCGTGTTCCACGGCGACGCGCGTGCGCTCGAGTCGGAGTCCGAGATCGACGCCGCAGCACAGCTTCCACTGCAGCCGCTGATCCCGACACTGAAACCCACCTTCGTGCGGATCAGCGTGGCGTCGGTGACGGGCCGCGCCTTCCGATTCGGCGAGGAGCCGCGCCGCGAAGACGTGCAGCACGGCTGACGCTCTGTGCATGCCGCGTAGCCGAGAGACGCGCCCGGGAAACGCGAAGTTCGCCCCGTGGTCTTCGTGTGCCGCGGAGTATGGGTAAGATAGAGGGGTTGCCATGATGGTGGACCTCCTCGCGGAGGCCTCGCGATCGCGATGACAACGGGCTGTGGCGCAGTTTGGTAGCGCACTTGACTGGGGGTCAAAGGCAATAGCCCTCAGCACGAAGACTTACAACTGAATAACGGGATGTGGCGCAGCTTGGTAGCGCACCTGACTGGGGGTCAGGGGGTCGCAGGTTCAAATCCTGTCATCCCGACGGAAAAGCCCTGATGAGAACCCATTTCTCGTCAGGGCTTCCTTCGCTTCTGGTGACCTCGGGAGCCCTCGGCTCGAGGGTCGCGATGGACCGGGATCGCTGGCCTCGGCTCGAGCTGCTTGGTCGCTCGATACGGTTCTAGTGGGCCAAATAGTGGAAATCTAGTGGGCCAGAATCCGGGCACAGTGATATCTCGACCCCATACGGGGCCGAGTGAGATGGCGCGGTGGGTTAGAGCTGTGGTCCGTGTCGGCGGGGTTCCTCCTTCCTGTTCTTGGGGCGTGCGAGAAACTGGTTTGCGAGCTTCGCAGCTTCGTTGAGCTGTCGATGGTCGGGATGCAGGTATCCCTTCGTCGTCTCGATCGACGCATGCCCGAGGATGCGTTGCAGAACGTGGAGCGGCACCCCTGCGTCTGCGAGCCAGGTGGCTCCCGTATGACGGAGGCCGTGCCTGGTGAGGTTCGGCAATCCGAGCTCGTCCACGAGCTGATCCCAGTTCGTTGCATCCCGGACAGTCGCCGTGGTGAGCACTCCACCTCTCGGGCCTCGCAGGAGCGGATCTCCGGGCTGCTTCCCCGCAGACAGGCGGATGAGTACCGGTTCGAGTGCATCGAGGATCGGAACGTAGCGCACGTTGCGGCCCTTGGTCTGCTTGCGCACGAGACCGCCCTTGCCGGGGTAGATTTGCCGTTCGATGGTGACGATCCGGTTCTTCCAGTCGATGTCGCCGACTTCCAATCCTGCGACTTCGGAGCCTCGTGCAGAGAGCAGCGCACAGAGCATGACGTGGTCCGAGTAGCTCTGGTGCACCTCCGCGCACTTCTCAGCGAGCCTGGTCAGCGTCTCGATGTCGGAGATCGCATAGGCACGCAAGGCTCCGGGCTTGAGCGTTGAGTCGTGATTGAGCGTGCGACGCGCCCGATTCTTCGCCGGGTTCGAGGGAATCACCTCGTCCCGCACCGCCACGTCAAGGACTCGCACGAGCGGCCCAATGGAGTTCTTGATCGTGGAGGGTCCGTATTCGGTCTCCCACTGGTCGATCGTGCGGTCGATGACTCCCGTCGTGATCTTGCTCACCTTCAGATGGCCGAGCGCGGGCAGAACTCGGAGCCTGAGCCCTGCGTCGTATCCCGAGACGGTGGAGGTCACGTCGAGCCCTCGTTGCCAGCGATCGCCGATGGACTCCACATAGTCTGCGAGCGTCACCAGGAGGTTCGCGCCGGTCTCCGTCGCTTGCCGCATGGTTTCGAAGAAGGCCTCGGCCTGGTCCGTTGTCTCGACGAACTCGGAGCGGCTGGGGCGTTTCTTCGTCTGCGGATCGGTCCATCGCACTCGGGCGAGGTATCCGTTTCCGCGGCGCTCGACGCTGGTGGAGAGCTTCACGCCGACGGGAGGCATCTTGTGCTGGTGCGGGTCAGCCACGATCGCGCTCGCGTTCCAGTACCCAGGACCGCACGGTCGGCGGGTTATAGCGGGCAACCCCTCCGACGCTGACGAAGGGTGGGCCTTCGGACTGGCGCCGCCAGCGAGAAAGGGTTGCCTGCGAGACGTTCAGGAACTCGGATGCCTCACGCGAGTTCCACAATGGTTCCACCTCATCTGGCGTCGCGCACACGATCAGCCGCTCGCTTCGCGCGAATGAACTCGTCTTCGATGTCCTGCCGTGCCTGGACATCGGCAGCCACGAACGCAACGAAGTCTTCGTCTCGGTTTGGTATCACCGCATCTTCGATGGGCGGCTGAGGGTTCTCGCCCGGCCATGTCGTCTGCCGTGTCGGGCGATCGCGGTCGATCCGAGTACCGCACGTAGCGACCCACTCGCGCAGCCGTTCCCGGGCGAGCGCAAAATCCGTGTGCCAGGCGATGGGCCCCGATCCTGACTGCTCGGGATCGTAGCTCGCGACCCAGTGCAGATGCAGTGCCGACAGCTCCCACAGGAGCTCTGGGTGCCGGTACCAAAACGGCGGCACGACGCTGGCCGGCAGGCCGTAGGTCATCCTCAGCCAATCGACCCACTGGTTGAGCGCGAGCCATTCGGCTTCCGCGTCGCCCGAGGAGAGAAGGTTCCAGTTGATCGGGCGGGGAGGCTCTGGCAGCGTCGTGCCGGCCATGAGGCGGTCGTAGAGGTCGTCTTCCTCGAACTCGGCGTCGAGGTCGTCGTTGGGTTCGACTTCGGGGTTGCCAGCAATGGAGAGGTCGTTCATGGCAGTCACAAGCTGAACGCGGCCGGCCGGGCTACCGGCGGTGTACGGAACTCGACGGCGGCCGCAGCAGTCGGCGGCTCGTGCTGAGCCGGTGCAATCGTTCGGGGTGTGCGTTCGACCGTGTAGCGGCGGCGTGAGGTATCGAAGAGGAGCTTGGCGGTCAGGAACTGCTGTTCCTCGATCTTGTTGCCGCGATGCTCGTAGGTGCGGGTCTTGAAGTCGCCGAGGGCGACAACGTCGTCGCCTTCCGCGAAGTCGTTGAAGGCCTCCTCGGCGTTCTCGCCGAGCATCACCAGCTTGATGTAGCTGGTGCCAAGGAGGGTGAAACTGCCGTCGTTCTCGTTTCGGTAGTGCTTCTGTCCGAGCTGGGCGATGAACAGCGAGAGATCGTCGGGCAGGCGCTTGAGCTGTGGCCGGCGAGCGATGTATCCCTGGATCGACTTTCTGGTTCGAATGTCCATCTCTGTGTCCTTTGCAGTCACCGTCGCGCACGGTGCGCGACCTCTACGAATCAGGTGCGCTCGCCCCGCATCCGGTCGCATCGCGCCGAAGACTGGCCTCAACGGCTGCTCGGTCAGCTACGAGCTGTGAGCCGTCTGCCCGTTGAGTCCAGCGGCGCAGCCGGGTGACGATGGGCGGCGCGGAACGCAGCAGCACGAGGCCGGTGCCGAATGGGAGCCTGCGGATGGTGTCTGGCGGCATGATCGCGACGCGGCGGATCGAGCGCTGCGCGGATCGTGAACCATGGTCGCCGACGGTCGTGGAGTCTGTGATCTCGTCCCGCTCGCCGATGAGCGTCGAAAGGTCTTGGAGATCGCGACTATTGGAGGCTCCGCCGAGGATGATCTTCACGATCGCGGCATCCCAGATCGCGGATGCCGCGTTGTCCGACCATTGCTCCCGCGCCTGGGCGAGCGACTGCAGAACCGGCATCGTCGTGATGCCGGTGCCGCCGCCCTCAGCCATGAGCGTCGGCAGCGAGGGAAGCGGGCTGAGATTCGCCACTTCATCGAGCGCGAGCAGTAGGGGCGGGTCGAGTCTTACCCCCGGGCTGCGAGCGGCTAGGCGGCGGGCTGCTTCCACGACATCTTCGATGAGCGCGGCAACCAGCGGGGCGCTGTTGTTCGCGCCGGCGGCTGTCGCCAGGAGGTAGAGGGTGCCCTTCTGTTCGAGGAACGATTCGGGATCGAACATTTCATCCGGGCCCGGGGTGACGGCGTCGAGCACGCGTGGGTCGGCGAGGGCGGCGAGTGCGAGGGAGACGCCCTGCCAGATCGAGTCTCTGGTGCGCGGGTCTGCTTCGAGCATCGCCTGCAAGGCCTCTGCCCAGCCTCCGGCAGCGCGCGGGTGCGTGCCGAGGATGGAGACGGCATCGCCTGCGGCGGCGGGGTCGAGCGTCCAGCGGAACAGATCGGCTGGTTGCCGGCCGTCGAGGGCTGCGGCGTGTAGCAGGCATTGGAGAGCGACGCGGGTTTTCGCTTCCCAGAAGTCACCACCCTCGACGCCTCCCTTCCCGAGTCCAGTGGCCGAGGCAAGGCCCGCAGCCCGGATCATCGCCGTCAGCGGCGCATCGCATCCACGGACGGGCGACCAGCGCAACCCAGCCGGGATGCCTGCTGCGAGGCCTTGCGGGTCGAACACCGCGACCGGGCCGATGCGCTCGCGCGCACGGATGGTCGCGGTCGCATTGTCAGGCCGCGTCGAAGTGGTCACCACGGCACCTGGGGCGGAGAGGATCGAGTTGATGACGATATGCACCCCCTTGCCGCTTCGGGGCGGCCCGATCAGCAGGATCGAGTCTTCGACCGAGGCCCACACCTCGACCCCACGCGAGACCCCGACCCGGTAGCCGACATCAGCCGGTTCCGGGTGTTCGAGGGAGGAGCGCAGGTTGCCGGCGCGTGCGAGCAGGGCGCGCGGAGATCCGGATCTGGCGACTTCGGCCCGGGTGGCGATGCCTGCGATGCGGTACGGGTCCATCGCCTGACGCCGGCCGTGATGCCGGATCGCCGACCATACCCACCAGCCAGCCGCTCCGGCGGCGACGATCAGCACGCCTGCGACGAGCCAGTAGACGACCGGGTTCAGGCCGGGCGCATCGAGTGCAGTGGCTGGGTCGCCGGGATGCAGGATGACCCCGGCACCAGCACCGATCCCTCCGGCGGGCGGCGCCGAACCGGTGAGAAACGCAGCGACGCTTCCCGCGCCACGGAGGATCGCCGCCAGGATCGCAAGCGCGGCAAGCCCGACGAGTGAGGCGTTCGTGAGCTCGTCGCCGAGGCTGCCGGTCGGGCGGATCGGGGAACTCATTGCGGTTGCCCGAGGCAGACCGTTGCGGAGATGCGGCCCAGCAGCACGGCTTCGCCCGTGGGCGAATGCTCAAGGTAGCGGGAGTCGATCAGTGCACGGGCGATCCCGTCCGGCCCTGACTCGGCGTGCGCGATGATGATCGCCACCGCGACCTCTTCGCCGGGGATCATCCCGGACCCGGCGAACTGCATCAGACGCGACGGCGCCGGGGCTGGCACCACTGCGGCCGCAACCTGCTCAGAGGGCTCAGCGGCGGGCGTTTGCGGGTCGGCCCTGCGGGGCGTGCGTGGGGTGTAGAAGTCGGTGATGGTGCGGCCGTCGGTTTCGATCACGTCGACGCGGAGGGTGCGGCCGGTCTGCTGGCTGATCGCGTCGACGATCGCGGGGAACGACGCACGGCGCCAGGGCGGCGAGAACTCGGGCGGCAGGTAGGGTGCCCCATCGACGGTGACGGTCAGTGTGCCGTCGTCTGCGACGACGATCCGCACCATCACGGCCGTTGGGTCGGAGTGCTTCGAGTGATCGCGTTTGGGCATGCGGGAATCTCCTTCGTAAGTGGTCGAGGGCAGAGCTCGGCCCTGACGCGCAGGCACGCCAGGGCCAGGACTGGAATGAGGGTCAGAGGGCGGCCCGACCCGCCGTGCGGCTCGCATCCGGTGCGGCGCGGCGGGCAGCCTGTTGATAGGCCGGCGGGAGGCGGTACGGCGTCGGGGTGGGATCGAGCATTGATTCGATGCCGCTCGCGTTCGTGACCACCTCTGCGAGGCCTTCGGCGAGCATCCGGTTGCAGCCGGCCGAGGCTGCGGAGGTGATCGGGCCCGGCACCGCGCCGACGCGGCGGCCGAGATCGTGGGCCTCGACCGCGACCCGCAGGCTGCCCGAGCGGAATCCGGCTTCGGGAATCACTGTTGCTGCGCTGAGTGCGGCCATGAGCCTGGCACGGGCGACGAAGCGATCCCGGTTCGGTGCGAGTCCGGGCGGCACTTCGGACAGCAACAGGCCGCCGCTGTCGGTGATGCTCTGGAACAGAGAAGCGTTCCCGGCCGGATAGGGGCGGTCGACGCCGCCCGCGAGCACCGCGATCGTCGAGCCGGAACGCACAGCGAGCGCGGCACGATGCGCTTCGGCATCAATACCGTAGGCACCCCCGGAGATGAGGATGCGCGGAGCCTCGGCAAGTTGGCCGGCGAGCTCTCGGGTGACGTGCACGCCGTAGCCGGTGGCTGCGCGTGCGCCGGCGATCGTCACCCGGGAGGTGAGCGACGAGGTGAGCAGTTCCGGGTTCCCCTTCGCCCACAGCACCAGCGGTGCCGAAGGCCCGAGATCGGTGAGGTCTGCCGGCCACCCCGCGCGCCCCGGCGTGAGCAGCCTGAGCCCGCCCCCTTCGGTGAGGGTGATGAGTTCGTCTGAGAGGGCGTCTTTCTGCCGTGAAGCGGCTTCCTGCCGCCAGCGGATGCCTTCGAGCGGGTCGACCTGGGCGGGAATCGCAGCGCCAGGGTCTCGGAGCAGCGCGAGGGTCTCGGTGAGGCCGATGGCCTGCACGAGCTTCCCTGTGACCGGGTCTCCCGGGTCGGTGAGCGCCGCGAGCGTCATGCGCGCGATCATGTCTTCCGTGTAGTCGGTCACCGTCGCCTCCTGAGCCTGATTGCTGTCAGAGGGCAGGTGCACCGGGCAGGCATGACGAAGCGGGCGGAACCGCAAGACCTGGGGGTAGGGTCTGCCGGTTCCGCCCGCTCAGTGGGGGTGTCTAGTCGTTCATGAGTTCTTCGATACCTTCGTCCTCCTCTCTGAAGTAGCCGTTGCGCTCCCGGTAGAGCGCGAGCCGGCGCCCGAACCACAGCGTGAACCCAGCCGCGAGAAGCGCGACCGCACCACCTGTGGCGATGATCCACGGGAACCCGGACCCGCCGGTGACCGCGAGCCCAGGCGGGAGCTTCGGCAGATCCGGCACCTCATGTGTCGGCGGTACCTTCGGCGGGGTGCCGGTCACGACCGTGGTCTCGCCCGGTGCACCGCAGCGCCCTTCGGCGAGCACCCTCCCGTCCTTCCCGTAGAGGGTCTCGACCCAGTAGACGTGCCCGGCCCGGTCGACGCTCGTCTTCCCGGAACGGTAAATACCAGCCTGGGTAACCGGGATCTTCTCGGAGGTGAAGAACGGCGTCTCGCACACCGGCTCAGCCTCGGGGTCGTGGGGGCCGTAGGCGCGGAACACGAGATACGAGTCCTTGGGGATCTTCGATCCCTGCACGAGCGCGGCATCGTCGAACTCCTCGCCGACGCCCGCGGCCGGGGTGGCCTGCGTGATGACCGACAGCGGCTGCTCGTCGTCGGGAACATAGAACCGCTCCCAGATGTCCGAGGCAGAACTCTTGAAGGGCTGCACCCGGTCGTCGCCCGCGAAGATGGTCACCACGACGTAGTAGCCGGGGTCTTCCGGCTGGATGCGATCCTCGTTGGTGTAGCCGATGTCGTAGACGCCGTTCTTCGCGGGCGTGGTGATCCGGGTCAGCATCGGCGCATCCGACAGATCGAGATCGTCTGTCAGCTCCGCATCGGTCTTGAAAGGTCCGTAGACGGTGTGCTCGAGTTCTTTCGTGTCGGGGCCCCAGTAGCCGTCGCCCTCGAACTCGGGGTGATTGTCGGGGAACCCGGTGACGGTGATCCGGTCGAACGCTCTACCTTCGGGATGCACGTTGTACTCGCGCACCTCCGAGGTGATCGTCAGCGGCCAGCGCACCGAGTGCGACTCGATGTTGATGCCGTAGTCGTCCTGCCAATCGGAAGCGATGTAGGGGCGCACCCACTCGGGCTGCGACGCCTTCTTCACCTGCCACACCCAGGTCACGAAGCCCGCATCCGGGAGGATCACCTCGGGCGACTCGTAGGTGCCCGGCCCGGTCGCGGTGACCTGCACCGTGCCGATCGGCACCGCACCCGCCGGAACCTCAGCCCCCTGCGCGGGCGGCAGAGTGCCGGGCGCCTGATAGGCGGTGCCCTCGAACACCACCGGGATCAGTTCGCCGTTGTGCTTCAGCCACCGGCCGTTGCTCGACTCTACGGTGATGGTGTCGGTCACGGCATCGCCGGGCTTCACGAGCCGTCCGTTCGCCTTCGATACTGCTTCGGGCTGGAACGGGGTGATCGAGGTCTCAGCGACCCTGCCGAAGCGATCCGTGAAGGAATCGGTGAGGTACTTCGCGTTGCCGCCTTGCTGCTGCTTGTCGATCTTCCACACCCACGTGTAGTAGCCCGACTCCGGGGCGGTGAGGGTGCCGGGCGAGACGTAGTCGCCTGGCCTCGTGAGGGTGAGGGTTTCGGTGCCGAGAACGGGCGCGCCCTGCGGGGGCGCGTTCGCTTCGGCCGGCTGCGCATCGAACGGCCCGTACAGGGTGCCTTCGGCGAGCACCGGCACCGGGTTCCCGTTCACCTTGATCCAGGAGTGCTTCGTCGCCGATACGGCGAGCTTGTCGGTGAACACGTCGCCGGCCTGCACGAACTTCGCCGAGACGACCGTTTCGATGACCGGCTGGAAGTCGAGCGGGATCACCGGGGACTTCGCGGTCGCAGACAGCGGTTCGAAGGAGGCGGCCGCGAGAATGCGCTGCTCGCCGGGCGTGTAGAAGAGATCGACGCCCGCCCCGTACCCGATCGCGGGAGCCTGCATGGCAGCGGTGATCTGGTAGTCGGGAGCCGACTCTGGCGGGGTGCCGACGATCTGATGCGTACCCGCGCCGAGCGTCGCGGTGGCCGACCCGTTCGCGAAGGTGGCATTGGTGAGGGTCACGGTGCCCGTCGCAGACGCGGGGTTTGTGCTGACCGTGACCTGCCCATTGTATTGGTCGCTCATGCTGATCGACAGCGACACCGACGGGTTCGCGACTGCGTTCGCTGCCGCAGCGTCGCGCATCGCGCCCAGGTTCGCGATCACGGTGCCCTGCGCGCCTGCCGGGACGCGGGTGATGAAGTGCGCATCCCCGCCACGGTCGGCGTAGTTGCCGTGATCGGCGACATCCCACACGTACATCTGCACCGCCGCCGTCACATTCGGGTCCTGTGACTCGCCCCAGCGGCCCATGACGTAGTTGAGACGAGCCAGCTCGGTATCGCTCAGACTTTCGAGCGTGGTCTTCAGCTCAGGATGCTGGGTCGTGCCATACGGCGGCAGCGAATCCAGATCCATGCAGTACGCCTGCCGGCCATGAGAGGAGAACGACCCCAGCCACAGCGACTCGTTGCCGTAGCCGACACCGAGGGTCGCCGCCTGCGCCGGGGGCGCGGTGAAGAACAGACCGCTGATGAGCATGAGCAGGATCGTGAGAAGCGCCGCCGCACGAGCGGCGGCGCGGCTGGGCGGTCTCGCTACGCCGGGCGGAACGAGCACGGTATTCGACATGGGAACTCCTGACTGGACGATGGAAGACCACCGCCAGAAATGACGGCAGCCAACAGCCAGGTGCACACCGTCATGCCTGAGTCCCGAACGCCGCGTGTCCCGAACGCCGCGGCTCTGAACCTGCGGCACACGCGTAGACGCGAGCCGCAGACGGCGGCAGAATGGGTATGTCGTTGGTTCAAGGTGCTAGCGAGCCCTCCATGTGGCTCGGCACAGTGTGGCTGGCGGTGGCCCTGCCCCTGGCGTTCGTCCGCCTCCTCAGTGAGATTCCCGCAAGGAACAAGCGAAAGGAGAATCGAATGAAAGCTATTCCGGTGAGTGCCCCCGTGAGTCAGTCCGCAACGCAAAGGAGGTTCTGGCAGTACCTGCTCGAAACCATCTGGGCGGCGGGCGCTGGGGTCCTTGGGACCTCGCTAGCCACCTTGGATCAACGAACGAGCGGAGCCCCGTCACGGGGCTCCGCTTAGTCTTTTTGTCTCTAGACCCGCATGTTCCTGATTGATCTTCATGCCGCTTAGGTGCGTCTCCCCAGCCCCCGAGCTGGACCCCTCGGTGGTCAGGAATCCTGACAAATCATCATGATTCCTGAAGCTTTCGCGGTATTCTTGATGCATGGTCACGATTCCTGAAGCTGCGAGGCGATGAAGCTCGCCGCGTTGCGGAGCATCGGGACTGCCAGGGGGTGGCGGTCTGAGGAAGATGCTGCGGACTTCGAGCAGGAGATCATCGACCAGTACGCCCTCGCGATGGCCGCAGCGGGACTCAGTGACAGCTACATTGCGCAGTCCAGAGCAGTCGTCTTTGAGTTCCGGCACCACCTCGATGCCCCACTCTGGCAGGCGAGGCCTTCCGACGCGGACGCTTTCCTTGCCGGGCTGCGCCGGGCAGGTCTCGCGGTCACGACCCGTGCGAGCAAGGTTGGGGTGATCGCGCAGTTCTACGACTTCGCCATTGCCCGCTACCAGGGCGATATCAACGCGCTGACCGAGTGGGTGATCGAGCAGCCCGTCGACGAGTACAACCGACAGTCCGGCGCATCGCTGGGCAAGGTCAGGGTGCCGCCATCGGATGCGGAGATCGATCGGCTCTTCGGCGGCTGGGCAGCCTCCCTTCAAAACGAACGGCGTTACCTGCCCGCTGCCAGGAACTACTTCGCCGCATCACTCTGGCGACGGGTCGGGGTGCGTATCACTGAGAGCACGAAGCTCGACCTTCGTGATTGGCGACCCGATCTCGGCGCGCTTGGCAAGTTGCATGTCCGGTTCGGGAAGGGCTCGCGCGGCCGCGGGTCGAAGCAACGGCTGGTGCCTGCGATCAATGGCGCGGACAAGCTCATCGACTGGTGGCTCGGCGATGTGCGACACCGCTTCGGCCCCGATTGGGACAACCCGGACGCCCCGATGATCCCGTCCGAACGGTTCGATCACGAGCTCGGCCGCTCGTGGCGAGCCAGCGACGATGTGCTCCGACGCGGCCTCGCCCTGGCCACTGAGCGGTTCCTACCTGCCTGGGCCGACGGGCGAATGACGCCCCATGTGCTCCGGCACTACTGTGCGTCATCGCTGTATCTGGCCGGCATGGACTTGAAGGCCCTGCAAGAACTGCTCGGCCACCAGTGGCTGTCGACCACGACGCAGTACATCCACGTCTCGGACCAGCACATCGAGGACTCGTGGAGGCAGGCGAACCAGCGCCTGGAGACCCGATTCGAAGGGATGTAGTGACACGATGAAATGGAACCTGCGCGTCCAAGCCGCCGAACGCGGCATCTGGAAGTCGGCAGAGCTGCGACGGATGCTCGCCGATGCGGGGCTGGAGATCAGCGTCGGCAAGATGTCCGGGCTATGGACGGGCAACCCGACCACGATCCGCCTGGACGACCTCGACGTCATCTGCCACGTCCTCGACTGCTCACCGACCGACTTGCTCGTGCCCGAACCAGAGAAGGTCACCGCTCGTAAACCGGGCGCCAAGCAGCAGGAAGCGAACGGGGGCCCGAACATCGTCACGCCCCGGTTCGGACCGAAGAATGATCGGCCGGCTCCGCCGTTATGAGCCCAGCGCGCGGCCCGAACGGACCTCTGAGTCCGCCGCTGCCCTGCACGGGGTGCGGAGTGAAGCCAGCCGCGTGGCTCACACCCCGCATCGACTTCTGCTACGACTGCATCCCTGGCGGCCCGTTCACCCCGCCGACCTGTAGCATGTGCGGGTCGACCGAGTATTACAGTCAAGGGCTCTGCGCCCACTGCCACCCCGGCAGCCCAGGCTTCACCGGCTCCTGCCGTGACTGCCTGGCCTGGGGCGTCTACCGTGGGCGCAACTGGCGCTGCTGGAAATGCCGCTGGTGGTTCACCCACTACCCGCAGGGCGAATGCGTCTCCTGCCATCGCGAGGTCACCATCGGCGAGCAGGGCTACTGCCGCCTTTGCCTCGAAACCGCCCGTTACCACCAGTCGCCCGGTGAGCCCCTCGACCTCGACGCGGCCGACAAGTACGGCCAGCAGCTCTTCCTCGCCTCGATGAACGACTCGCGCCGGCCGGCCGAACTCCACCTGCCGATGGCGATGAGCATCAGCGAAGCGATCCGGGTCATCAACACCCCGCCGCCGATTCCCACCAGCTACCAGCCGGTGCTGTTCCACATCGACCCTGACCCCGAACTGCTCCGGCAGCGCTCCAACGAGATCCGGCTGCGCGATATCACCTCCCGCACCGATCACTTCCTCTACGCCCGAGCCGGCGAATACGCCTGGAGCAAGCGACAGACCAACCAGGTCCGGCGCACCCTGAAAGTCCTGCAGCTCGTGTTCCCCGGCGCGAATCTGCGCTTCCGCGCCTCGGATATCCTCGCGATGCGCTCATACGACGACGATGGCAACATCCGCTCCACCATCGAAGTCCTCGAAGACGCAGGTCTCCTCATCGATGACCGCGTGCCCTCGTTCACCAAGCTCTTCGAACGCAAGACCCACGCCCTTCCCGAGCCGATGCGTTCCCAGCTCGAGCTCTGGCGCGACATCATGGTCGACGGCTCCAAGACCCCGCCGCGCCGCCAGCCCCGCGACACGATGACCGTCAAGGGCCAGATGTATGGCATCCTCCCCGCGATCACCCGCTGGGTCGAAGGCGGACGCACCAGCCTCGTCGGCATCGACACCGAGGACATCCTCGCCGCGCTTCCCGACGATCCCTCGCCCCGTCACACCATGATGCTCGGCTTCCGCAGCCTGTTCACGATTCTGCGCGGCCGCAAGCAGATCTTCCTCGACCCGACGAAAGCGATCCCGCTGCGCGGCCCCAAGCGCAACATGCCGCTGCCGATGGAGCCCACCGCGATCCGCGACGCCCTGGTCAACCCTGATCCGGCGGTCGCGCTGGCCGTCTCACTCGTCGCCTTCCACGCCCTGATGACTTCGCAAGTGCAGCACATCAAGCTCACCGATATCATCGACGGGCGGCTACGGATGCCTGATGGCCGCTTCATCCCGCTCGCGAAACCCGTGCTCGTCCGCCTCGCTGCCTGGCTCGACCACCGAGCCAAACGCTGGCCGGAGACGAAGAACCCCTACCTGCTCGTCACCATCCAGACCGCGCCCCGTCTCTCACCGCCCAGCCGGAACTTCCCCTGGAAGAAAGCCGGCGTGACCGCGCAAGCACTCCGCACCGACCGGATTCTCTACGAAGTCGAACAGACCGGCGGCGACGTCAGGCGCATCTGCGACCTCTTCGGCATCGGCATCGAGACCGCGCTGCGCTACTCCGCCACGATCCTCGAACCACCCAGTCCGTTCGAACCGCCGATCCCGACCGCGCCGAGTCACCCCTGAGCGCCCACCCCGGGCGCACTCCGTGATTGAACAGCGGATGAACACTCGCTCCGATACCTGCTCAGGGCTTGCGTACCTGTTTCGATGGGTGTCAATATAGAAGTATGTCGATGCAAGAGGTGGAGTTGGTGATCGTCGGGTCTGGCCCTGCGGGGTACACGGCGGCGATCTACGCGGCGCGGGCGGGGCTGGCCCCGGTCGTGGTGGCGGGATCGGTGACAGCCGGTGGGGCGTTGATGACGACGACGGAGGTGGAGAACTTCCCTGGCTTCATCGACGGTGTGCAGGGGCCGGAGTTGATGGCGTCGATGCGGGCGCAGGCAGAACGGTTCGGCGCGCGCATCCTGATGGATGACGCGACCGGTCTGGACCTGGCAGGCCCGGTGAAGACGATCACGACCGGCAGCGGTGAGACCTACCGGGCGAAAGCGGTGGTCCTGACGATGGGGTCCGCGTACCGCAAGCTCGGCCTCCCCGAGGAGGAGCGCTTGTCGGGGCACGGCCTCTCGTGGTGCGCGACGTGTGACGGGTTCTTTTTCCGCGACCAGGAGATCGCGGTGGTCGGCGGTGGGGATTCCGCGATGGAGGAGGCTCTGTTCCTGACGCGGTTCGCGTCGAAGGTCACGCTCGTGCACCGTCGCGATGCGTTCCGGGCGTCGAAGATCATGGCCGAGCGGGTGCTGGCCGATCCGAAGATCGAGATCGCCTGGAATAGCGAGGTGGCCCAGGTCCTCGGTGACGACCGTGTGACGGGGCTGCGGCTGCGGGACACGGTCACCGGTGCCGAACGGGTGCTGGATGTGACCGGGGTGTTCGTCGCGATCGGGCATGACCCGCGCTCCGAGCTCATCACCGGGCAGATTGACACCGATCCGGACGGGTATGTGCGGGTCGCGCACCCGTCGACGGCCACGAACCTGCCGGGCGTGTTCGCGGCCGGTGATCTGGTCGATCACACGTACCGGCAGGCGATCACGGCCGCGGGCACCGGATGCGCCGCAGCGCAGGACGCCCAGCACTATCTCTCTCATCTCGCCCCCGCCGCCCAGCGGGCTCTCGTTCTGGAGGTCTCCGCATGAACCCCGTCACCCATGTCACTGACGCGACGTTCCAAAGCGAGGTGATCGAGGCCGAGCTGCCGGTCGTGGTGGATATCTGGGCGTCCTGGTGCGGGCCGTGCAAGGCGATCGCCCCGATCCTCGACCAACTCGCCGCCGAGTACGCGGGCCGGGTGAAGATCGTGAAGGTCGACGCCGATGCGAATCCGGAGGCCGTGACCGCGGCCGGGGTCACCTCGATCCCGACGCTCGGGTTCTATCGGGCCGGGGAACGGGTGGACGTGCTGATCGGCGCGCACCCGAAGCCCGTCTACGCTGCGAAGATCGAGGAGTTGCTCGCATGACCCAGACGAACACTTCCCCCGTCACGGCGGCCCCGAAGCGGCTGTCCACGCTGGACAAGTGGCTGCCGGCGTGGATCGGGCTCGCGATGGTCGCGGGCCTGCTGCTGGGCCGCTTCGTTCCCGCGCTCTCCGACGCGCTGTCCGCGATGGAGATCGGCGGGATCTCCGTGCCCATCGGACTGGGCCTTTTGGTGATGATGTACCCGGTGCTCGCGAAGGTCCGCTACGACAAGGTCGCGGCCGTCACCGGCGACAAGCGCCTCCTCGCCTCCTCGCTCGTGCTGAACTGGATCGCGGGCCCCGCGGTCATGTTCGCTCTCGCCTGGATCTTCCTGCCCGACCTCCCCGAGTACCGCACCGGCCTCATCATCGTGGGCTTGGCCCGGTGCATCGCGATGGTCGTGATCTGGAACGACCTCGCCTGCGGCGACCGCGAAGCCACCGCGGTGCTCGTCGCGGTCAACTCCGTGTTCCAGGTCGTCATGTTCTCCGTGCTGGGCTGGTTCTACCTCACCGTCCTGCCCGGCTGGCTCGGCTTGGATACGCAGGGTCTGGAGATCTCGGTGTGGCAGATCGCGCTGAACGTGCTCGTGTTCCTCGGCGTCCCGCTGATCGCCGGGTTCGCGTCCCGCTGGATCGGTGAGAAGCGCCGAGGCCGGGAATGGTACGAGGAGACGTTCCTTCCCCGGGTCGGGCCGTGGGCGCTGTACGGGCTGCTGTTCACCATCGTGCTGCTGTTCGCGCTGCAGGGCGACGCGATCACCCAGAACCCGCTCGACGTGGCCCGGATCGCACTGCCGCTGCTCGTCTACTTCGGCCTCATGTGGTTCGCCGGGCTCCTGCTCGGCAAGACCCTCGGCCTCGGGTACGCGCGGTCGACGACGCTGGCGTTCACCGCGGCGGGCAACAACTTCGAGCTCGCGATCGCGGTCGCGATCGGCACCTTCGGCGCCGCCTCCGGTCAGGCGCTCGCCGGCGTGGTCGGCCCGCTCATCGAGGTGCCCGTGCTCGTCGGCCTCGTCTACGTCTCCCTCTGGGCCGCGCGCGCCTGGTTCCACACCGACCCCTACACGCCGACCGCTGTGCCGACCGGATCGAGGACGTCATGACCGACACGACCGTCATCCCCGACGTCGAGGCGTGCGCACCGTCCTCGACGCACGCGATCGGACAGGATGCCGCCGCGACCGTGGCCGGCGCACTCAAGTCGCTCGCCGACCCGCTCAGGTTGCGGATGTTGTCCGTGATCGCCACCGACCCGCGGGGCGAGTCGTGCGTGTGCGACCTCGCTGAGCTTGCCGAGGTGTCCCAGCCGACCGTGTCCCACCACCTCAAGGTGCTCAAGGAGACGGGGATGCTGCTGTCGGAACGGCGCGGCACATGGGTCTGGTACCGGATCGCCCCGGCCCGGCAGCGCGCCGTCGCCGCTCTCCTGGACGCGTTCGCGCCGGCCGCGGTGGCCGACGAGCCGGAGCAGACCGAGGACCGTGCTGAGGCGCTGCGTGACATGGACGCCCGCGTCACCCGTCTCGCCGAGGAACTCGCCGACGAGCTCACCGGCCTGAACCGGGACCTCGTGATCGCGATCGTCCGGGAATCCTACGCGGGTCTGGTCCGCTCGGCGAAGCTGACCCGGCACCTGATCCCGCTCACCGAGCGGTTCGCCCGGCAACGCCTGGCCGATCTCACCCGGAACTGGGAAGCCGGGGTGCCGCAGGTGCTGTTCGTATGCGTGCAGAACGCCGGCCGCTCCCAGCTCGCCGCCGCCCTCGTCAACCAGCTCGCCGGCGGCACCGTCATCGCACGCTCAGCCGGGTCGACCCCCGCGGCCGACGTGCACCCGCACGTGCGGTCTTTGCTGACCGAGATCGAGGGCGAACCGGAGGCGGAGACGGCGTTCCCGAAGCCGCTCACCGACGACGCCGTCCGCGCTGCCGACGTCGTGATCACGATGGGGTGCGGCGACGTGTGCCCGATCATCCCGGGGGTCCGCTACGAGGACTGGGCCGTGGGCGACCCGGCCCTCGCCTCCCCGGAAGGGGCCGCGGCGATCCGCGACGACATCGAAACCCGCGTCCGCGCACTCCTCACCACCCTCACCCACTGAACGAAAGAAGCGAACCGAACATGACCGATCAGAAGCCCTCCGTGCTGTTCGTCTGCGTCCACAACGCCGGCCGCTCCCAGATGGCCGCGGGCTACCTCCGCCACCTCGCCGCAGACCGGGTCGAGGTGCGCTCGGCCGGGTCGATGCCCGCCGACCAGATCAACCCGGTCGCCGTCGAGGCCATGGCTGAGGAGGGCATCGACATCACCGCCGAACAGCCCAAGATCCTCACCACCGAGGCCGTGCAGGACTCCGACGTCGTGATCACGATGGGCTGCGGCGACGCGTGCCCGTTCTTCCCCGGCAAACGCTACGAGGACTGGAAGCTCGACGACCCCGCCGGGCAAGGCATCGACGCCGTGCGTCCGATCCGCGACGACATCAAGACACGCGTCCAGACCCTGATCGACAGCCTGCTCACCCCAGCGGCACCGTAATCCGGCGGGCGCGGGCATGACCGCAGGCTTCGGACTCGGGCCGTTGGCGGGGAAGGCCGAGGGCTATGTCTGCGCGTCCGTGCGGGCACGGATCGCGTGGACGATCTGCGTCCGGCTCGGGTATCCGGCCGTGCCGGTCTCGGTGCGATAGATACGGCAGGCGAGATTCCCGGTCGGCATGGTCCCGGGGATCACATCCGCGCCGTCGATGAGCACGGTCGGCGACCCGGCGAACGCGATCGCCGCAGCGTCCGCGGGTGATGTCACGCGGCGCTCGATGACCGGGATCGCCGAAAGTCCGAGCGATGCCAGGGCGGCTTCTGTCTCTGCGAGGGCCAGCCGGGAGTTCGGGCAGTCCTCGATGCTCAAAACTTCGATCCGCACAGCGTTCCTTTCGCCCGAGTTCACACTCCCACTATAGGTCATCGATTGCTGACTGGTCAGCATTTGATGTATGGTCAGTGCATGCTGACTCTTGCTTCTCGTGTGGATGTGATGAATCGTCTCGGGCGGGCGATGGCCGATCCCACCCGGTCTCGTATCCTGCTGTCGCTGCTCGTCGCGCCGGGGTATCCGGCGAAGCTTGCCCGGGAGCTGGAGCTGTCCCGCACGAACGTGTCGAACCATCTGGCGTGTCTGCGCGGGTGCGGGATCGTGGTCGCCGAGCCCGAGGGGCGGCAGGCGCGGTACGAGATCGCCGACCCGCATCTCGCGGCGGCGTTGACGGCTCTGGTGGATGTGACGCTCGCGGTGGACGAGCAGGTGCCGTGCATCGACCCGGAGTGTTCGGTGCCCGGCTGCTGCGGCACGGCCGCCGACGCCGACGAGGATGCCTCGTGAGCGACGACTGCTGCGCCCCCGACGCCGCACCTGCTGCCTCCGTCGGGGATGAGAGGGATGAGCCGTCGCGGTCATGGTGGCGGGATCCGGGAATCCTGATCCCGATCCTCTCCGGTCTCGCGTTCCTCACCGGCCTGATCCTGGAATGGTCCGGGCAGGACACGGTGGCGCTGGGGGTGTTCTGGGCGGGTCTGCTGTTGGGCGCGTACACCTTCGCGCCCGGCGCGCTCCGCGCTCTGGTGACACGCCGGAAGATCGGGATCGCGCTGCTGATGACGATCAGCGCGATCGGTGCGGTGGTCCTCGGCTACGTCGAGGAAGCCGCCGCTCTCGCCTTCCTGTACTCGATCGCCGAAGCCTTGGAAGACAAGGCGATGGATCATGCCCGCAGCGGCCTGCGCGCCCTGTTGAAGCTCGTGCCAGACACGGCGACCATCCGCCGGGACGATGCGACGGTGGAGATTCCCGCCGCCGAGCTCACTGTCGGGATGGTCCTCGTCGTCAAGCCCGGTGAGCGGGTCGCGACCGACGGGATCGTCCTGTCGGGCCGGTCGAGTCTGGACACCTCGGCGATCACCGGCGAGTCGATTCCCGTCGAAGTCGCTCCCGGCGATGCGGTGTCTGCCGGGGCGATCAACACCGCCGGCGCGCTCGAGGTGCGCACGACGGCAGGCGGGGCAGACAACTCGCTGACCACGATCGTCGAACTCGTCGAACAGGCCCAGGCGGAGAAGGGCGAACGGGCGCGCCTGGCCGACCGCATCGCGAAACCTCTCGTCCCGGGCGTCATCATCCTCGCCGTCCTCGTCGGCGTCCTCGGATCTCTCCTGGGCGACCCGGAGACGTGGATCACCCGCGCCCTGGTCGTCCTGGTCGCAGCCAGCCCGTGCGCGCTGGCGATCGCGGTGCCCGTCACCGTGGTGTCCGCGATCGGCGCAGCGAGCCGGTTCGGTGTCGTCATCAAGAGCGGGGCCGCGTTCGAACGCCTCGGCACGATCCGCCGCCTCGCCGTCGACAAGACCGGCACCCTCACCCGCAACCAGCCCACCGTCACCGCTGTCGTCACCGCCCCCGACGTGGATACGAGCGACGCCGAGGTGCTCCGTCTCGCGGCGGCGATCGAGCAGCACTCCACCCACCCGCTGGCGACCGCGATCACCACGGCCGCATCCGAGATCCCTGCCGCGGCCGATGTGGCCGAGGAGGCCGGGCACGGCATCTCCGGAACCATCCACGGCCGCCGGGTCACCGTGGGCAGCCCCCGCTGGATCGCCCCCGGTCCGCTCGCCGCCGATGTCGCGGCGATGGAGGCCGGCGGGCAGACCTGCGTCCTCGTCGCCCGCGACGACATGCTGATCGGCGCGATCGGGGTTCGCGACGAGCTCCGTCCCGAAGTCCCCGACGTCGTCCACACGCTCACCGGACAGGGGGTGGCCGTGTCGATGCTCACCGGCGACAACACCCGCACCGCAGATGCTCTTGCCGCCGAGGCCGGCATCACCGACACGCACGCCGAGCTCCGCCCCGAGGACAAAGCCCGCCTCGTCGCAGCATTCGCGACGGAGCGGCCGACGGCGATGATCGGCGACGGCATCAACGACGCCCCCGCCCTGGCCGGAGCGACCGTCGGGATCGCGATGGGCGCCACCGGCTCCGATGCCGCGATCGAGTCCGCCGACATCGCGTTCACCGGCCACGACCTGCGCCTCATCCCACAAGCCCTGCAGCACGCGAAACGCGGACGGGCGATCATCAACCAGAACATCGTCCTGTCCCTCGCGATCATCGTCGTGCTGCTCCCGCTCGCGATCACCGGCACGCTGGGCCTTGCCACCGTCGTCCTCGTCCACGAAGTCGCCGAGGTCATCGTGATCGGCAACGGCCTCCGCGCCGCCCGTACACGCCCCACCCAGATCCCGTACACCACCACCACCACTGCGCAGTCGCACGCCGCCACCTCCATCCGGTAACTGCGCAGCAACCTAGAGCAGCGTGTTCGAGGAGAACGACCGCTGGAACTTCACCCCGAAACCGGGTGCCCGTGACGATCCGGTACAAGACCGCCGGTGGCAGCAGGACGACGCGCGTGCGCGTCAGCCACCAGTGCAGGTCCCGCCCCGCGATCACCTGGGGTGCGAACCGGATCCGATCCCGCACCACCAGCGACACGTTCGCGGCCTCAGTGAGCTCGTAGGCGTCCTGGATCGCGGAAATGCCCGCCCGGATCACCAGCACCCGCTGACCGGCGAACACCTCCCGCGACCGGTAGTCGACAACATGCAGCACCCGGCCCCCGAACCCGTCCCGCCCCAGGGTCTGCGGCAGACACGGATTCCGGAACGAACCCATTGCCGCGATCACTGCCTCCCTGGCCACCCAGCCGCCGTCTTCGAACCCCGCAACGAGTCCGTTGTGCGCTCCGCGCTGATGTCGGTGACACGATGGTTCGTGCGGATTTCGACACCGAGCCGGCCACGACCCGACCGGTTCCTGGCCAGCCTCCAGCACGACCGGCTCCCACCCGCGATCCCTGGCCGGCACAGGCGGCAGCTAGGCCGGGCTGGTCCCCGCCGACGAGCAGCAGCGCCCGCGACTCACCCCGCCGTCCTGGTACCGAGCTGGAAGAGCTGCGGTGCAGGCGCACAGCACGACCCCGTGCTGGCGGCCTCGTCCGGGGCGTCGAACAGTCCCGTCCCACCGCACACGCCGGTGTCCGGGAGGACCAGGTCGACCCGCTCGGCGCCCTCGCGGTCGCCGGCGATCGCGGCGACGACGCTGCGGACCTGTTCGAACCCGGTCAGAGCGAGGAACGTCGGCGCGCGCCCGTAGGACTTCGCCCCGACGATGTAGAACCCCGGCTCGGGGTGCTCCAGGTCCGCGGCCCCGGTCGCCCGGACCGAGCCGCAGGAGTGCAGGTTCGGGTCCACTTCGACGGCGACTCTCGCCGGCGCCTGCAGCCGCAGGTCGAGATCGAGACGGATCTCGGACAGGAATGACAGGTCGGGCCGGAACCCGGTCGAAACGAACACCTTCGCCGCCGGGTCCAGCCTGCGCCCGTCTTCGGCGACGAGCACCGCCTGCCCGTTCTCGACGACGACCTGGTCGGTGCGGAACCCGGTGACGAGGTCCACGAATCCGTCCTCGACGGCCTGCTTCGCCCGCTGACCCAGCGCGCCGCGCTCCGGCAGCTCGTCCGCGGTCCCGCCCCCGAAGGTGTTCCCGACCGTGCCGCGGCGCAGCACCCACGTGATCCGCGTCCCCGGCTCCCGTTTCGCGACCCGCGACAAGATCCCGATCGTGGTCGCAGCAGAGTGCCCGTTGCCGACCACGACGACATGCCGGCCGGCCAGACCCGTGGCGTCCTCGATCGCGGGCATCCGGTGATCCAGGAGTCCCGCATCGGCTGCGGCCCGCTCGCCCAGCGCGGGAAGGCCGTCAGCTCCGGCAGGGCTCGGGGTGCGCCAGGTGCCCGACGCGTCGATCACTGCGCCCGCCTCGATCCGCTCCTCCGTGCCGTCCGTGCGGCGGACGTGCACGACGAACGGCTGCTCGGCACGTCCGGCATCGACCGAGAGATCTCGCCCCTTCCGGCCCACGCCCACGACCCGCACCCCATACCGCACCCGGTCGCCGAGCACTGCCGCGAGAGGGGCGAGATAGCCATCGATCCACTGCGCCCCGGTCGGATACCCCTTCTCCGGCGCCACCCACCCGGACGGCTCCAGCAGGCGACGAGATGCGGCGTCGGTGAGCTCCGACCACGGCGAGAACAAACGCACATGCCCCCACTCAGCCACCGCCGCCCCGGGACCATCGCCGGCTTCCAGGACGAGCGGTTCGAGCCCGCGCTCACGCAGATGAGCCGCAGCGGCCAGCCCCTGGGGACCGGCCCCGATCACGACGACGAGTTCCATACCAACCTCCACACATTGACAATCTTCGATGGATCAAGCCTGCCCAACCCATCGACAACTGTCAATACGTGATGGAGAATAGGAGCATGACCGCTCTCCCCGTGACGCTCGACACGACATCCGCGCAGGCCTCGTGCTGCCCGCCTCCGGTCGACGCCATGGTCGACGACGCGACTGCGCTGGAGCTCGCGAAGGTGTTCAAAGCGCTCGGGGACCCGAACCGGGTCAAGCTGTTCTCGCTGATCACCGCGAGTGCGAGCGGGGAGATGTGCGTGTGCGACCTCACCGCCCCTGTCGGCCTCTCCCAACCGACGGTGTCGCACCATATGAAGCTGCTCGTCGAAGCCGGGCTCGTCACCCGTGAGCAGCGCGGCAAGTGGGCGTACTACCAGCCCACGATCGGCGCCCTCGCCAACGCCGCACGGGCATTCACCGCCTGATGCAGCCGCTCCGGTTCCGGCCGATGATCGAGCCCGACTGGCCCGACGTCGCGACGATCTACCAGGCGGGGATCGCCACCGGGCACGCGACCTTCGAAACAGCCCCACCCGCAGACTGGGTGGCCTTCGCCGCAGGCAAGCACCCGCATCTCAGTGTCATCGCCGTCGATTCCGCCGACCGCACCCTCGGCTGGGCTGCCGCATCTCCTGTGTCGGCGCGGACGGTGTACGCGGGCGTCGTCGAACACTTCATCTACATCCACCCCGAAGCCGCAGGGCACCGCGTCGGCACCCAGCTCCTGAGCACGTTTCTCGATCTCGCGGATCAGGCCGGCATCTGGACCATCCAGTCGTCGATCTTCCCCGAGAACACCGCGAGCCTGCGCCTCCACGAACGCGCCGGGTTCCGTGTCGTCGGTCGACGAGAGCGCATCGCCCGCATGACGTATGGACCCCACGCCGGCCGCTGGCGCGACACCACCCTCGTGGAACGCCGCACCCCCGACGCCGACGAGCAGAGTGAGGGCGCATCTTCCACGAACACGCAACCTCACACCACGCCCAACGACACCTCAACCCGCATCTTCACACCGATCCGGCTTCAGAATTCCTGAACTTGCGGGGAATTCAGAGCATGCGTGCGCGGGTGTCGAAGAGTTCGAGTTCGGCGGGGTGGAGCTGGTGCTGCACGACGAAGCTGCGATCTTTGATCTTCCACAGGCCCTGCCCGATGCCGAGGCCTGGGAGCAGGGATCGCTCAGTGCCGGTGAGGCCGAGGGTCTGTGCGGTGGCGCCGAGCTGGTCGGATTCCTGCCGGTAGACGATGCGAGTCTCTGCGTTTGCGAGGAGCGACGAGGCGAGGCCCCGCATCCGTGAGCCCTGGTCGCCGACGTTTTCGAGGTCTGAGAGCTTGTGGAAGACCAGCAGGTTCGCGAGCCCGTAGTGCCTGGCGAGCCGCCATTGCGCATCCATGCGAGCGAGAAGGCTCGGGTAGGACATGAGGCGCCATGCCTCGTCGTAGACGACGAAGCGTTGCCCGCCGTTCGGGTCTTGGAGTGCGGCTTCCATCCACGCGGCCGCGCAGGTCATCAGCACCGCGAGCAGCGCCGAGTTCTTGGCCACTCTTGAGAGATCGAGCGAGAGCATCGGCAGGGTGGGGTCGAACTTCTCGGTGCTGGGACCGTCGAACATGCCTGAGAGGTCGCCGGCGACGAGTCGGCGGAGTGCGTGCCCGGCCATGCGGCCGTCTTCGGCGAGTCGGCCGTCGGGGTCGTCGGTTTTCGCGGGTGCGAGGATGCGGTCGACGACCATTGGCAGGATCGGCACTTCCGCGCAGCGCACCGCATCGGCGAGGGCGACGTCGATCGCGGTGTGCTCCACCGGTGTGAGGCGGCGGTCGAGCACGGTCTCCGCGAGCGCCCCGATGAGATCCCGGCGGCGGGCTGCGACCTGTGCCGCCCAGTCCTCATCCGGGATGCCAGCCGCGCGGTAGCCCTCATCCAAGGGGTTCAGGCGGGTCGGGAGCGAGGGGCCGAGCACGATGGCGCGCCCGCCGACGGCGCGAGCGACGGAGGTATGCTCGCCTTTCGGGTCTCCCGGGATGTAGACGCGGCGCCCGAACGGGAGCGCCCGCGTGTAGAGGCTCTTCGCGAGCGAGGACTTCCCGGAGCCGACGATGCCGGCGAGGATCATGTTCGGGGCGGTGATGACCCCTTGCTTGTAGAGCTGCCAGGGATCGTAGACGAAGGAGCCGCCCGAGTAGAGGTCTTGCCCGATGAAGGTTCCAGCTGAGCCGAGCCCGCCTTCCGCGAGGAACGGGTAGTGCCCCGACAGCGTGGCGGAGGTGTCCTGGTGGCGTGGGAGCCGGAACCGGCCAGGCGTCCGCAACGCCGCGGGCCCGTCTTCGCCGGCCCTTGGTAGGTAGCGGGTCGCGCGGCGAGCTTTGCGTTCCTCGTCTGCTTGTGCTCGGGCGGCGGCGATAGCGGCGGCTCTCGCTTCGGCTTGGAGGCGGGCTGCGGCTTGCGCGCGGGCTCGGCGATGCCTGCGCAGCTCTCCTTCCGGGCCGACGAGCACCGAGGTATGGAGCCGGCCGGGCTCGGCCTCGCCTGGTTCGTGACTCATCGTCCGAGGCCCCGAATGGCGGGGTGGTTCACGTAGTTTTGTCGGTTGATCGTCGGGGTTCCGAGACGTTCCCGCCGCGCCTGCCGCGACTCCGCAACAGCACCGTCGTGCTCCGGGGTGCCGGCTGGTGCGGCAGGACGGGGGTCAGCGATGCCGAGCAGTACGGGGCTGGGCAGGCTGTCTTCGGCCCGGTAGAGGGCGATGTGGCGGTGGTCCTGGTTATAGACCAGGGTGTAAGCGTTGAGCGTCGCTATGCGGTCGAGCTGCGCGACGGGCACTGAGTCGTAGACGTACCCGTTCTCGAGCGCGGCTTCGACGGTCTCGTCTCCGAAGTCGTAGCCGGCGAGTTCTTGGATCGCGGCATCCGCGCCCCCGGCTTCGATCAGGTCGAGGGCGTGGTCGGCTTCGCCGCCGTGCAGGAACACCACGTTGATGAGCCGCGAAGGGGCTTCGCTCGTCTGAACGGCGGGCTGCCAGGCGATCCGGCCGGCCGCCGCCTTACCTGCGTCGAGTCGCCGCTCTGCCTCGCCGATGAGGGCGGCGGCCTGGCGGAGCTCGGCCGCTGCGGTGAGCGCGTCCTGGGTGCCGGCGGCACGATCACCTGCGTCATTCGCTGCGCGCCCGCGGGCGTCGGTGTGGCCTTTCGCGAACTGGCTGAGCACCTGTTCGAGGGATCGCACCGCGCCGAGGAGGTCGCCGAGCATCCCGTACATGCGCTCGGGCTGGTCGAGCACGATGCTCGCGTGGGCGAGGCCGCGCATCGCCTCGTACATCTCGGCCGCGTCGGCGGCAGGGTTGGTGAAGGTCGGCATGATCGGGACTCCATTCAAGAGGGTGCAGTGGTCAGATGGATCGGCACAGCGGCAGTGCCGCTGCGGTGAAGGCCTGTGCTTGCTGGCCGACGAGCCTTCTTGTTTCGCAGGAGGCCTGGATCGCGGCCTGTTCGATCTGCGACACGGCCGCATCGAGCTCGCTCGCGGTCGGTGCCGAGACGGAGACGAGGCCGACGACGCGCAGGACGCCGTGACCCGCGGTGAGCTCGGATTCCTGTTGCAGGACATCGCTGTACTCGGCGGAGGCTTGCGTGTCTTCGACCTGGCCGATCTTCCGCCGTTGCGCGGCGTCGGCGATCATCTCGGTCTTCTTCTTCCGCAGATCCCGTGCCGCCTGATCCGCCCGGACCGGGAGGTAGTGCAGCGAGAGCGAACGGAGCACGCCGCCGGTGAGAACGAGCGGAGCGAGGAACCCCGGGAAGGTCTGCGCTCTGGGCCACTCGCTGATCCACAGCACCGCGTGGTGCGCGCTGTCGGAGCGCAGCCGATCCCATGATTCGTTCACCGCGACTGGGCCCGCGATGGCGAGATCCCGGCCGAGGGCGCCGTGCCGTTCCAGGGCGGGGCCTGCGGCGGGGTCATAGGCGGTGCGGAGGATCAAGGCGACGTCGCCCGGGGTGAGCCAGCCGGTCATGTGGAGCTCGGCGCTGCGGAGCGCGGTCTGGAACGACTGCATTTCCTGACGCAGCACCGCGGCCGCGCCCTTCATCCCGCCGCCTGCGGAACGAATCTGCCTGGCGGCGGCGCGCATGTCGATCGACAGCGACACGGTGGTGGCGTGGCGCTCGCCTGCGGGGCCGGCCCGCTCGATGAGTTCCCGGTAGGTGGTCGCCGCCCAGGAACCGTCGTCGGTGCCGTGCGCCCGCCACCATTCGGTGAGCCCGGACCCGGAATCGGGGAGGGTGCGCTCCATGACCTGAATGCGGGCGATGCGACCTGAGCGGCAGGCGGCGGCGAGCACTCGGCCCCAGCCGGTGACGCGGCGCTGCTGCTCGGCGGGGTCGAGGAGCACGAACGCCGGGTGCTGCACCCCGCATACTGCGGTGAGGGTCTGCGCGTGGGGATCGTGGATCATCGCCGCATCCGTTTCGGGATCGACCCATTCCCGGAGCGCGGCCATGTCGCCTGGGAGCGCGAGCGTGCCCGCTGGGCGGGGCTTCACGACGCGGCGGCGGTAGCGGGTCTGCTTCGCCCGGGTGCGGAGCATCCAGCGGGTCACGATGGGCGCCCACTCGATGAGCTTCCGTCCGCCGACGGGCACCCAGGCGACCGCGACGAGCGACGCCCAGGCAGGCGACGACCACGCGAGGCCCGCGCCGCCGTTCGTGTAGAGGCCCGCGACGACGATGAGGAGCGCCACTGCGAGAACGATGAGCTGTGAGAGGGAGAGGCCGAGAAGGATGCCGCGGCGCGTGAGGCGCGAGAACTGCACCGGCCGCAGCTCGAACCGCTCTGGTGCGGAGGCCGTAGACGCCTGCGAAGTCACGGGGCTACCCCTTTCCGGTCGGTGCGGGCGGGGTCTTCGGCGTCGGTGGCGGGAGCACCGCCGGGGGCTGCTGCGCCGCGGATGCTGGTGGTGGGGATGCCTGCTCGGAGGCGTTGCCGGCGTGCGAGTCTGCGGCATCGCCGATCGCTCCGCCGAGCTTCGGCCCCGCAGTCGCGGTCTCCTTCACGACGATCGCTCCCGCGACGATGGGTGCGGCGACTCCCGCAGCGCCGCTCGTGCCAACGGACGCAGTGCCGCCTTCAACAGCGCCTTCGGCAGCCGGAGCCATCGCAGGAGCCTCGGCGGCGGGTGGAGGCGCGGCCGGAGCAGGCTCCGACGGAGCGCTTGCCGAGTCGTCGCGGCTGAGCACCTGCTTCGGCGCAGGACCATTTGGCTGCGACGGGAGCGGGACCGGCCGGTTGAGGGCGTTCTTCGCTTCCTGCTCCATCGAAGCGGCCTGGTACATATCGAAGCCGACGAAGCTCAGGAACTTGTACGCCATGTACGGTGCGAAGGCTGCGACGAACAGCAGCACGATCCCCGCAATCGGTTCCGACAGCGACTTCAGGTCGAGACTGATGGGAGCGGCGACCTGGGCGGTGGCGATCAGGAAGATCACCACGATCACGAGCTTCGACGCAATGAGCGCGACCACGAAGGTTGCCCACTTCCCGAACCAGCCGCGAGACGCCTCCCAGGTCAGGCCTGCGAGCGCGATCGGCCCGAACACGATTGCCACCAGCAGCAAGGCCTTCCGGATAAGGAGGGAGAACCACAGGATGAAGATCGCCGCGATCATCAAGCCTGCAAGGAAGATCGTGAGCAATGCGCCTGCGCCGCCGGCGACGGAGGTGATGGTGACGGCGCCGATGAGAAGGGCGAGCCGGCCGCCCATGCTCTCGATGGTCTGCCCCGTGGCCTGGATGACACCGACGCAGAGCTGGTCGGTGATCTCAAGGAGCAGCGCGGTGCAGGTGATGAGCACGAACGAGCCGAGCACGCTCTTCGCCACCCCGAGCGCGGCACGAGAGAGCGCGGAGGGGTCGCGGCGGGCGAGACCCGCGATGAGCTGGAAGCAGAAGAACAGCAGCGTCACGAGCACGGCGATGCCGAACAGGATGTTGTAGACCTTCACGTAGCCGTCGCTGGTGACATCGACCGAGGTGGAGGTGGAGAACACCTCCCACATGCCCTGGAACATGGTGGACACGCCGAGGCCCATCGCCGATGCGATCCACCCGAAGAAGAGCCCGGCGGGTCCTTCACCGATCGCGGTGCAGACTGTTGAGATGCCGGGGATGTCGCAGATACTCACCCTGGATCACCGCCGGTTAGTTGACGGCCTGGCCGACGGTCCAGAAGAAATTAATCAAGGTGACGGCCGCACCGCACAACACCGCCGCGCCACAGGACACCAGCACGCCCGTCTTCCCGCGTGAGGCGAGGTGCGGGTTGGAGGAGTTCGCGCCGAAACCCCAGACGATCGCCGAGACGATCAACGCCAAGACGCTGAGAATCAATCCCACGGTCATCACGGCGCCCACGATGTCGCGCAGTTGCGCGATCCCCGGAAGCCCGTCGCTGTTCGGGTCGATGTCGATCATGAGGTGCTGCTCCTTGCCGGTCGATGGTCGGACGCGAATCGTCCGACAGGCAGGTGCACCGGCCAGTGACGGCAGCGGTGGGTTCAGAGGGTGTCGCCGACGGTGAGGAGGAAGTTCACCCACGCGACCCCGGCCCCCGCGAGCGTGGCAGCCCCGAGCGCGACGAACACGCCGACTCGGGCTTTCTGCGCCGTGTACGGGTTCCCGGCCGATGACGACACCGCCCACACGATCGCGGAGACGATGAGGGCGAGCACGGCGCCGATGAGGATGATCGTGAGAAGCGCGCCGATCACCGAGGCGAGTCCGTCGGATGCGCCGACGCCGCCGAAGTCGGGAAACACGTTCATGCGGCGCTCCCGAAGTTCGCGCGGCACCCGACCGCGGTGGTTGTGCCGTCGCTCGGCACGGCGCCGTGCTGGGCGAGCCATTCCATCGCGTTCACGGGCGGCTGACCCTGCCCGCTAGGATGGATTTCAAGATGCAGATGCGGGCCCGTCGAACGGCCCGACGAGCCGACATCACCGATGTGCTGCCCGGCCGCGACCGTTTCGCCGGCCGTAACGTAGATACCGTCTCGCCACATATGCACGTAGTAGGAAGCGACGCGGGCACCCTTGACCGTGTGCTCGATGATGATGAGGCCACCCCAGCCCCCGAACTCCGCGACCGCGACGCGGCCATCGGCGACGGCGAAGATCGGGGTGCCGTCGGCTGCCGCGAGATCAGAGCCGGAATGGAACTCGCTCTCCCCAGTGAAGGGGTCGGTGCGCCACCCGAAGCTGTCGGTACTCGCGTAGCTGCCCTCCGGGAGCGGGAACACGACGCGCGAAGTCTCCGACACCTGCCCGCCACCCCCGCCGCCCCGGCTGTTGCCGGGTGCGGGGTTGGTGAGAGCGGTGAGGATCGCCTCGGCGACGGGCTGCCAGTTCCGGTACCGGTCGGGATAAGCGCTGACCTCGACCGCCTGCGCCGCAGCGCCCGGATCCATCGACTGCCAGCCGGGAATGTCAAGCAGACCACGCGGCGAAGGGTAGTTCGGTCCGTCCTTCCCGCCATAGAACGCCTGAGCCTGATAGCTCGGGTTCATGAGCTCAGCGACCGTGCCCCAGCCCGCGGCAGGCCGCATCTGGAACACCCCCAGCGAGTCGTGATCCGAAGCGTCGCCGTCGTTCGGGAAGTTCCCGGACTCGGGGTACGCGCCCGTGTTCGAGAGCATCCGCAGCCGCGATTCGGTGAGCGCGGCCATCAGCGCAATGCGAACGCCGGCCTGCCCGGCACCGGGGATGCCGGCCCCGGTGGTGATGATCGTCGCCGCGTGGGTGAGCTGCCGCTTGTCGAGCGTGACCGGGGTGCCGTCGGCGGTCGTCGCGGTAAGGCTGTCGGGGATCGGGCCGACGAGCAGGGAGTTGTTCAGGCAGAACCCGGCCGGCCCCATGAACGCGCCAAGACTCACGATCGCGGTCGACGGGCCGATGCAGAACAGCACCAGCAGGATGACGAGCAGCTTCTTCGCCATGAGCTACGGCATGGGGGTATCGACGGCCGAGAGCCGCAGCAGCCGGCAGGAATCACCCGTCGGGCAGGCGGCGAAGATCGTGAACGACACCGGGCGCGCATCCGAAACGTCCTGACCCTCCCAGGAGCCTGCGCGGTGCCGGGTGCCGGTGATCGTGTAGGCGACCGCACCCTGCGGAAGCGTGCCCGGTCGTGCCTCTTCTGTGACGCGCGCCCAGGTGTCGGGCACGGTGGCGGTGTCGAGTTCGAGCCACTGCCTCGTCGAGTAGCCCTGCAAGGTGCGCCAGGCGGCATCGTCTGGGTAGTAGCTGCGGAGATCGGCAGCGAGACCCGGCGCCTCAGCCGGGTCAGCGATGTCAATGAGGGACTGCATGTACTCGGCCGTGCCGTGGCCGAGCCGGGTATCCCACGCGAACAGCCGCACCGCGACCGCGCGGGCGAACCGCTCCCCATCCGAGGCCGCAGACAGCCGGCTCAGGGCGAGATCACGCTCAGGCTCGGGCTCCGCGGTCTCAGAAGTCGAGGAGTCTGCGCGGGTGTCCGTGTCTGAGGCGGGGCCCCGGAGGAGTCCGTAAATGCCGATGCCGACGAGCACCATGAGCGCGAGACCGCCGGCGATGAGGGCGATCTGGAAGCGGCTGGACTGCCGGCCCGATTCCTTGGGCGTGCGCATGGTTCCTCCCGAAGCCGAAGTGAGAACGTCACTCGGGAGGTGCACAAGCTGCACCCCGGGCAGGATCAGCCCGCCTGCGACCGGGCTTCCATCCCAGCGCCGGGAACCGCCGGTGCGGCGCTTTCGCGGACGGTGCGGATCGCGGCGAAGAACGAGACCGTCTCTGCGAGCACGATCTCGGCGCGCTCCCACTCCGGGACGGTCAGGGCGGCGGCGATTTCGGCCGGGTCGTACTTCCTCGTCCAGCCATCCATATCAGCCCAGAGCGCGACGAAGGCGCGCGGCGGCAGCATGACGAGCGTCAACGCCGGCCGGCCGGGTTCCTTCGCCTGTCGCTTCTTGCCCTTGCCCCGGCCCTCGGCCGTGACCCGGGCGATCGCCTCGGCAGCGAGGGCAGCAAGCTCCGCCGTGCGAGTCTCCGCGCTCGCGGCGGCCCGCACCTGGGAAGCCGAAGCGGCAGCCTGCGCCCGCACAGGCTCCGATTGCGCGGGGTCGGCTGCGATCCGGTCGAGCTCGTCGAGCGAGAGCGCCGCGTTCATGCGCAGATGCGCGCCATGCACTTTCCCGCCGGCCTCGATCCGAGCAAGCTCGGCCATCGCCTGAGACCTGATGCGCTCGGGGCGCGTGTCATCGTGCGCAAGATCCTTCAGCCGGCCGATCTGCTCAAGCATCGTCTGCGAGCCGCGGCCCGTCACCATGCGTGCCGCCTGCACCCGCGCTTCGCCCGCCGATCGCGGTGCCGTCGATTCGACGGCACCGGAGACTTCCGCAGAGTCCTCCGGTGTTCCCGCCTCCGCACCGAAGCGGGTCGCTGCCTGCCGACGCGTGGCTTCCTCGGCGAGCACGACCTTGAGCTCCCGGTACAGCGACTCGGCCTCTATCAGGGAGAGAGGCTTGTGCAGGGCGTTGTCGTTCTGCTCCGCGAGAAGCTGGCTGAGCCGGTCCGAGAGGTTCGAGCGCACCCACACGTTCGTGGAGCGATGCCCGAGGAGGCGGAGCGCCTCGAGCCGGCGACGCCCGCAGACCAGCGTCCCATCCGGGGTGACCGTGATCGGCTGCAACAGCCCCTCGCTGCGGATGGACTCGGCCAGCGCGGCAATGTCGCCGAGGTCAGTGCGATGCCGCTTGCCGACGACGATGGAATCGAGCGAGCGTTCCAGCTCGATATGCCCCGGGCTACTCGCAGCCACGTCACCCACCCCCGTCAGGCGCGGAACGCACGATCTCAGCGAGCACCGTGTCGTCGGCGAGGAGCGCGCGGAGCGGTTCGCCCGACACGAGCCGGTACAGCACCCCGCGCGCCGCCCGGGTGTGGGATTGGTTCGGGTCCTGCGTTCCGAGCACGATGCGCAGCATCGCCAGCCACGAGGCGGCGGGCAGGTCGAGCAGCGCACGGGCGTGGTAGTCGCGGCGCAGCGACTCGAACGCCTGCGCCCGAGAGGAGGACTCGGCCAGCCTCGTCACGATGTAGTCGATCCCCGCCCGCGCCGTCTCCGCCGGCCAGCCGAGCAGATGGAACAGCACCACGGCATCTTCCACGGCTCGCACTACGAGGGTCGAAGTCTCCGTGTCGTCGGGGTCGTCGTCTGGGAAGTCGGGGGCGGGCACGCGGAGGTTCGGGTGATAGTCGGTGAGCGGGTTCTCCCGGTCCGAGAACCGTTCGGCGTCGTGGTGCGCGGAGAACTTCGGCCTACGTGCCTGGTGCACCGAGCACAGCAACCCGTTCGCTCGCTCCTCGGCGATGCAGGTGACCTTGACGGCACGGGTGATGACCGCCCACGGGTCGTCGGCCCGGCGGACGGCGCCGGTGCGCATCGCATCGAACGCGGCCGCGGCTGCCTCCCACGGGTCGAGGCCGTGCCGGCGCGCGAGGGCGGCGTACTTGTCGGCGGCGTGCCGCATGAGCGCGGCGACCTCGGGATCGTGCCGCCACGCCCACTGGCCTCCCTCGTGCAGGCGGATGAGCAGGGCGCGCAGCCCCTCGGAATGCTCGAACCCCCGCCGCGGGCCCGGGGTTCCGGGCTGCGCGGCAGGGGTTCTCGTGCTGCTGGTTCTCTTCATGGTCGTGGCACCTCCTTGGAGGCAGGTGCACCCGGCCTGCATGGGCCCGGGCAGGTCCTGCGCGAAGACGCGGCTGGTCGCATTCATGGCGGATCACCTCAGCCCCATCCCCGAACGCTCCTGCGATGAGGCGCGGCGAGCACGGCGGCCCGAGATCGACAGATCGGGCAGACGCTCCGCCCGTGCGCTGCGGCGCTCGGCCCGATCCTGCTTCCGCTCGACACGCGCGTCGCGAACCCGCTGCCCGAGCTTGGCCCGCAGATCAAGGCCCCAGCCCGTCGCCCGAGCCCCGCCCTGCATCGCCAGCTCGGTCGGCCGCACCCACCGCACCTGCGTGCGCCGTTTCTCCTCAGCGTCTGCCTCAGGCTCGGAGGTCTCGGGATCTGCTTCGGGAGCGTTCAGCGTGGGGTCGCGGTGCACGGCGAGCATCGACCGCTGCGCCTCCGCGACCTCTGCCGCCACCGGGTCTGTCGGGCGGGCGGCTTCGGCTTGCATGGCCGCCGCGAGCGCGGGGTGCAGGCGCGACCGCGCCGCCTCCGGCCCGCCGGCGGGCTCGTATTCGGGGTTCATGAGGGTTCCTCCTCGTTCTCAAGAGGTGTCGCATCAGCAGGAGGTGACATCGGTTCCGGTTCGGGGCTGCCGCCCGTCGGCTCGCCTGGCTGGTCGGAGTCGTGGGCGAACCATCGGCCGACGGTCGAGGGGTGAACTTCGAGATAGCGGGCGATCTTCTTGTTCGACCATCCGCCCGCCCGCAGGACCTCGGCAGCTTCTCGCGCCGTCGGCACGCTGTGTCCGCTCGTCGGGGCCATGCCGTCGCTCTCGATGGGCGCGTGCTCTCGCGCCACGGCCGTGACTGGGATCGACGTCGGCGCCGGTTTCGGATTCGTCATCGCCTCTGGGATAGACAGTGCGTGGGTGGTGAGCAGTGATTTGCGATGCCGGTTGAGCACGATCGTGAGGTGCGTGATCGCGAGCAGCACCAGCGATGGTACGGAGGCCACTGAGCCGGCGAGCAGCCAGGGCACTTCGGGGTCGGCGGTCAGTATCGCGTGAATGAAGTTCGCCGTCACCGAGATCCCGGCACCGCACATCAGGAGGAACCACGGGTACCAAGCAGAACGGTGGCCGGCGATTGCGACCGTGGCAACGGTCGCCACGACGATGATGCCGTCCACGATCAGCGGCCATACCCACGCCTGCTCCGCCGCGTATCCCGACCTCTGGGCAAGATTCGTCAGCGCGATGAACGACAGCCAGAACGCCCCCGCCGCAATGGCGATCGTGCCGGTGATTGCCGTGATGACCGGGAGCCGTCCGACTCGCGTCTCAGATGCTGTGGCGGTCATGCGAGCACCCGCCCTCGATCGACCGGCCCCCGCTGGGCGGCCGGCTGCGCATGCGCGGGCGACGGCGAGGAAGCCGAGACGGGGCCACGGTATGCGGAGCGGATCGTGCGTGCGATTTCCGGAGGTGCGAGGCCGATCTGCTCGGCGACCGGGCCGAGCGCTGCGAACGCCTCGGCAAGGGTGGCGCCGTTCTCGGCGAGACGGCAGGAAGCCCAGTAGAGGCCCTGGTTCCGTTCGCTCTGCTCCCGTCCGCCAAGCCATGCTGCAATGCGCTGGGTGCGCTCTTGGAGGGCGCCCCGGAAGGGCTGCCCTTGCCACGTCGGCCGCACCAGGCGAGGGTCGAGGAACTCCCGCAATGCGGCCGCATCCACCGGCTGCACGTCGCCGGTGGCGAGATCGAGGAGCTGATACGCGGCCACCTGCCCGTCGATGAGGGTGCGAGATGGCGGGGCGACGATGTAGCCGGCGGTGCCCCGGAAGTCGAGCTGCGCGTTCCCCGACGCCCACGAGCGCTGCTCGATCTCCGCCGCCGGATAGTAGGCGTGCAGCCCGCCCGACGGGGTGACCACGTGCGCCGCCCACCCGTCGAGGAAGCCGGCCTGCGTGGCGCGCTGCCACGAGACGGGCCCGCGCGGTTCGTCGCCCTTCACGTCGACATCGACGACTTCGATCCCGGAGGCGGGGCCGGTCGGGATGCCGATGTTCGCCTCCGGCCAGCGCCGCCACCATGCACCCACCTGGACAGGGTCAGCGGTCGCGTCTTTGAAGCCGTGCGCCACGAGCGGGCGCTTCTCACCGGGCACGCACGGGAACACGGGCACCCCGAGATTCGCATAGTGCTGGGCGGCATCCGCCAGCGACAGGCCGGCCACTGGGGCGAGGAGCTGCTCGGCATCCATCACAGCCCCCGAACCGGCGCCGTCTGCGCTGGTTTTCGTGCAGCGGGGCGTGCCGGTGTCTTCCGTTCGGCCTGCTTTGCAGTCGCGCGCTCGGGCTCATCTCGGGTGAGACCGGGCGGGGTGCCGTCGCTGATCTGCACGGTGTCGAGCTGGTCCAGGATCTCGAGCGAGACTTTCCGCACGCGCTCGGCCGTGGCCTGCACGATCTGGATCGGGTTCTTCCCATCGGCGGCCATCGCCCACCCCGAAACATATGGGATCGTGTAGGCGCTCGTATCCATGCCGTGCGCGGCACCGACCATGAGCGCGACCGACTCGGCCTCCACCTCGCCGATCCCGCGATGCTGCCGCGCCTCCACCTGGTCGGGGCCGTGCATCTTCACATGCGCCAGCTCGTGCACGAGCGTCTTCACCTGGGCGGCATCGTCCATGTTCGTGCGCACCGCGACCTGACGATCATCGAACTTCGTGATGCCATTCGCACCGTGGATCATGCCCTCGTGCGGCACCGGCATAAACGTGAACCCAGCCTCCTCGACCTGCCGGATCAGGCCCTCGCGAAGCCCGGCCGGCGCCTCACCCGCGAGGAGCTGCGGTGACGGCGGCAGGGCCACGTCGGGGCCGGTGGTCTGGGAAATATCGAAGACGTAGGCGACCTTCGCGCCAACCATCTCCGACTTCACCTTCTCGCCCGGCAGCGGCGCTTCGCGGGGCGCGAGCCGACGCCACGACATCGGATTCGCCGGGGTCTTCGACGCGAACTTCCCGATCACCGGGGCGAGGATCGCGTACCCCTTCTGGCCCTTCTCGACGCGACGGCCAAGCTGCGCCCACTGCCGGAACCCCGCCACATACGTCGGCATCGGCTCCGGCACCCGGCCGGCCTCCCACGCGGCCTGATGCTGCGCGAAGATCAGCCACGAGTTGTTCACCGAACGTGACCGGAACTTCGCCGCGAACGACAGCGCCCGCTTCCAGTCCTCACCCGTGACCAGCTTCTCGACCTGCGCGTTAAGCTGCTCGCGCACCGCGTCGAGCTTCGCCTCGCGCGCAGCGCGGACTTCCTCGGGGGTCCTCCTCGGTGCAGCCATGATCCGCCTCCTTCACGTCTGCCGCAATCCCGATGTGTGAGACGCGGCATACCTTGAAGGTGCGCCGATCAGACATAGCTGGAGCGTTCAGCGACGTGGAGTACCGTCACTGCTTTCAGCCCTACGCAGGAACCCGGCATGGCACCGTCCTAGCAGGACAGCAGTATGGCGAGAGGTGTTTTCAGAAGAATCCAGTGCTTTCCGGCGGAGAATCGAACAAACCGGCGTTCTAGCCTGGTCGTCGATGGCGCCGCCTGTACTCGCCAGGAGTCATGCCTGCGATCCGTCGGAACAGAGCCGTACCGTGGCTAGAACTACGCCAACCAACGGTGAGCATCGCGGAGTCAATCGTGAGGTCCGAAGTCCGCAGTAATTCTGCAAGGCGCTCCGCACGAATCACCGCGAGATAGGCAGCCGGAGTCTTCCCATGGGCTTCTGTGAAGACGACGCGAAGCTGCGAGGATGACAGATGCACAGCAGCTGAGAGACAAGCAAGAGTCCAGGACTTTCCGGGTTCGCTTCGAAGGAGCTCTGCTGCCAGTCGGGCTTCGGCCCGCATCGGGAATGCCCAACGATTTGGCGAGAAAATCGATTCGAGGTCGAAGGGTTCGACCTCTGAGGGGAAGTCGGGCAGAAAGGGCGATATGAGATTTGCCGTGGAAGACCAGAGCGCCTGCATGCGATGGAAGTTCCGACCCACACTTCCTCTGCTAAGCACTACGAGTTCATCAAGCCATGCGGCAATGACTTTGGCACGATTCTGATCTAGTCGGAAGAATATCGTCGAGATCGGATACAGATCTTCTAGGAGCCTGGTAGCCTCAAGCTTGTCGTGCAATAGATGCGCATGACGCCAGCGGACTTGGTCAATCAAGTATTCGGGATCAAGATAGACCGTTGTGTAGGTAGTTGAACCGTCTGGGGTGCTTCCGCAGAGAGTGTTCGATGCCATCAAGATCGCATCGCCGCGAACCACCCGTTTCTTGCCAAATTCGCTGCAAAAGACACCTGACCCGCCGCGAACCAGTATGAATTTGGCTCGACTGTAAAATCCCGGACGAATTGGTCGGCGCATTTCTCGGGTATGCGCATAGATGGGATAGGACAATCAGTCGAGTTCCTGGATCGTGGAGGGACTGTGGGTACTATTCGAGTGAACCTAATCGGTCGTCGCGCCCAGTGTCGGCTACCGCGTGGATTCCGTTGAGGAGGCTTTCCCCAGGCTGAGTCGGAAAAGCCCCCTGGCAGGAACTAGCCTCAGCGGCGAGCAACCCAGCGGACTATTTCGGTATGATCCGCGCTCGATTCCAGTGATCCGCTGGCCTTCTTCCAGGCCTCTCCTGCAGTACGAAGCGCGAGTGCCGGGAGCCCGAGTTGCTCGCAGAGGTTCACTGCGGTAGCGACGTCTTTGGTCATGAGCGAGAGCGAGAAACCGGAGTTAAAGGTGCCAGGCAAGACGAACTGGGGGTACTTCCATTCGCTGCTGAAGCTCCTGCCCGATGATTTATTGATTATGTCAACGAACACTGCGGGTTCGATTCCGAATCGAGTAGCTGATTCAGTGGCTTCGGCCATAGCGAGGAGCGACGAGGCTGAGAGTGCATTGTTGAGGGCTTTGACGGCATGCCCGGAGCCGACGGGGCCGACTTCGAAGATAGTCTTGCCGAGCACCTCCAAGATGCCCCGCTCTCCATCGTGGAGCGCATCTGAACCGCCGACCATGATGGTCAGAGTTCCCTCAGTAGCCCCGTTAACGCCGCCCGAAACAGGGGCGTCAACGAACCTGATCCCGCACCCAGCGAGTTCACTAGCTCGCGCTCGGGATCCTTCTGGATCTGATGATCCCATGTCGAGTACGAGCGAGCCCTCGGGAAGCGCGGACGCGAGCTTGCCGCTGTAGAAGAGAACATCGTCGACAATGCTCCCATTGGGCAGCATGAGGATGACAATTTCGCAGGAGCTCATCTCGCGGAGACTCGTTGCCTTTCGAGGCGGAGCTGTCCAGCCGTCGAAGGCGGCAGGAGATACATCGTATGCGGTGATCGCATGGCCGGCGCTGATGAGGCGATTTACCATCGGTCGCCCCATGAGCCCCAGGCCGACGAAGCCGATTTTCATTGCGTCTTCCGTTCATCGAGCACGCTCTTGGCGACCCGGAATGCTTCGAGCGCTGCGGGAACGCCGCAGTAGATCGCCGTCTGCATGAGCGCTTCGCGGATCTCTTCCGGACTCAGCCCGTTGTTCAGCGCGCCTCGCACATGCACTGCGAGTTCGTGCGTTTTTCCGAGCGCGACGAGCATACCGAGGTTCAACAGGCTGCGTGAGCGCCGGTCGAGACCAGGTCTGGCCCAGACTTCGCCCCAGCAATACTCCATGACGAGTTCCTGCATGGGCATGGAGAACTCGTCTGCTGTTCCGACAGAACGTGCGACGTGCTCGGCGCCGAGCACCTCCGTGCGAATCCGGCGACCTGTTTCGATTCTTGATTCAGTGGTATCCATCGTGTTCCTGCTTTCCTGAAAGTGATTCGTGCTACCTAGACACGCCGATTCCGTGCCTCGCGAAGAAGGCGAGGGAATCTGCCACGGCGCGTTCTCTGTGAGGCGGTTCGTAGATGTCGTAGTGAGTGATGTTGTAGATGTGCATGCTTTTCGGTTCGCTGGCCGCTTGGAAGAGCGATTCCGTTTCCTCCACGGGCACGGCCAGGTCTTCTCCCGCCCCGAGGAAGAGCACGGGTCGCGGAGAGATACGAGCTACGTCGCGCTCGGGTGCAAACTCGAAGATGCTCTCGACCGCTTCCATCGGGAAGGTCTGGCGGATCTGCGGCCAGCGTTCTTCTGCTTCGATGAAGGCAGCATTGGATTGGCTGTTATCGAGGATCATTCCGGGGTCGATTCGTTCCGAAACGCCGGTTGTGGCTCGACGATGCCGGTCATCCACAACCAGAGGCTCCATACGTTCCCAGGCAGCAGGCCAGCATCGTCGAACGTCACCGATCCCGACCTGGCATACCACCGCCCGAACCCTTGAATCGTCAGCGGCTGCCTGGATGACGTTCGCACCTCCGAAGCTGGTGCCATAGAGCATGAGTTGTTCCGCATCGATGAAAGTCTGGCCTTCCAGCCAGGAGAGTGCCGATCGAATGTCGGCGACCTGTTCTTTGGGAACCAACCGGCCGCGCTCTCCATCAGATTCGCCGAACCCTCGGTAGTCGATGGCCATAGCCACGAACCCCGCTTTGACGAAGAGTTCGGCGAAGTCGGGCAGCGCCCACTCCTTGATGCCCCGGAACCCGTGGCACAGCACAACCGCAGGCACCGGGTTGGTCGTCTCCGGCCGCCAGAGGAGCGCAGAGCATCTGACTCCAGACGAGTAGTAGTCGATGGGTTGCGGAGCGAGAGAGGTGGTGTTCATGAATGGTCCTCCTTAGTGAAGGGCTGGCCTATGCAAGCTGGAAGACTTGCGGGTGTGCGGGGTCGGGTTCGATCTTGCGAACGGTCTCTGGGTCGTGGCCGGGAATGACGAGTTCGTCGGCGTCGGCAAGTGCAATGCAGAGCTGATGGCTGTCGAGGTTCGCGATGACATCGGCGACGACGGGGAACGGACTGCGCTGATCCGCGTTGGCTCGGAAATGCATGGCGTCTGAGGCGAGCACCAGCCATCCCCGCGCGGTGCGGACTCGAACGATCTGGGTGCCTTCGGTATGCCCGCCGACGTGCCTCAGTTCGATTCCCGGCCTGAGCTGGTGGTCGCCCTGGTATAGCCGGATTCGCTCAGTACCAATGAGCGCCCGGACTATCTCAATATCGGCTGACTCATAGGGGCCGGAGATGAGGCTGTGCTGCATCGCTCCGCCGTTGACGAATGCCCATTCGCTCGATTGCAGGTGGAATTGCGCCGCAGGGAAGAGATCGATGCCGCCGGCATGGTCATAGTGGAGATGCGTGAGGATCACGTCTTCCACTTGCCCCGTCGAGACGCCGACCTCAAGCAAGGTCGCTGCGATGTCAAGCAGCGGGGTTCGTCCTCGTCGCGTGAGCGTTTCGGTCTTCGCCCCGGTGTCGACAACGATGGTTTCCTGCCCGTTGCGGAGCAGCCAGAGGTAGTAGTCCATGGCCATCCTGTGGCTCGCTTCTTCGCCGCAGCAGTTCATGAGGTTCTGTGCTCGCACGCGATTCTGCATCGTTGCGTATCTGACGGCGAAGACCTCGTAGGTGTCGCTCACTTCGTGCTCACGGTTTCCAGCGTTGCGGTTTCTTCGATCGAGTGAGAACGGAAGAGATTGCGTCCGAGCGTCTCGGGAAGCCAGACGAGCAGGATCGGCAGGCAGACTGCGGCGACGCCGATGAGGTAGAACGCCGGTGATACGGGGTTCCCGGTGGTCGAGAAGAGCCATGCGGCGACGAACGGGCCGGGGCCGGCCACGAAGGCGAGCGCGAGGTTGTATGCGAGTGATACCGAGGATGAGCGGCTGGCAGCAGGGAACAGCTCGACGATGATGACGAAGTTGGTCACCACGACCATCGACTGCGACATTGCCATGAGCACGAGTCCGAGCAGCGCCGCTGCTTGGGAACCGGAACCCACGAGCAGGAACACGGGAATGGTAAGTACGAGGTGGCCGATGGTGCCGATGAGATTGATCGGGCGGCGACCGAAACGGTCTGCGAGCCATCCGGCAAGCGGACAAAGCGCCATGTAAGAAATCAGGGCGATGGTCATGAGAGTGAGGGCGGTGGTCTTCGGGAACCCTGCGACGGTGGAGAGCTGAGTGTTCATGTAGGTCGCGAGGAAGTAAATGCCGGTTCCGCCGACAGCAGAGACTGCGAAGGCGACCAACGGGCTGCGCCATCCATTCACGAGGGGAAGTTTGAGCGGGCTAGTTGCGAGTTCGTCTTTCTCGACGAGCGCCTCGAAGACAGGGCTCTCCTCAATGCGCAACCGCACGTAGAGGCCAATGATCGACAGAGGAGCTGCAATGAGGAAAGGAATGCGCCATCCCCAGGCAAGCATCTCACTCTCGCCCAGGAACGAATTGACAAGCAGCGCCGCAAAACTGCCCGCAACGAATGAAAGCGCTGCTGAGGCGGGGATCACGCTACCCACGAGGCCGCGTCGGTTTGCGGGTGCGCTCTCGACCAGGAAGGTGATTGCGCTGGCCCCCTCGCCACCTGCGGAGAGTCCCTGCACCATGCGCAAAGCAACGAGAAGTACCGTTGCGGTCACGCCGATGTCGTGGAAGGTGGGCAGGCAACCGATGAGCGTGGTTGCCACTCCCATAAGGAGCACGGAGAGAACCAGCGCGAACTTCCTGCCTTTTCGATCGCCGATCGGCCCGAAGATCAGTCCGCCCAGTGGGCGCATCACGAATCCGACAGCGAACACGGAGAGCGAGCTGAGGAGTCCGATCATCGGGTCATCCGATGCAAAGAAGAGCGCTCCGACAACGGCGGCGAAATACCCGTAGACGGCGAAATCAAACCACTCCATGAAGTTTCCGATGCCGACTGCAAAAGCCGTCTTTCCCATCGAACTCTTGCGGACTCGTGGTGCTTCGGTAAGGGACATTCCAACCTCCTTGTTGGTACTTGCGATGACGCATGACAATCTACATTGATTGTCATACGATTTGCAAGCATTGGTAGACGTTTCCGTGAAATTGTGGGCTACGGGGTTAGACTGAGCGCATGATTCAAGGTCAAACGTCGGGCGCGCTTCCCCGGCGAGAGCTGGTCGTCGAGGCAATTAAGGACGATTTCAGATCCGGCGCTCTCGTGCCAGGCACTCGCTTGACCGAGCGCGGGCTTTGCGAGCGTTTCGATGTGAGTCGCACGACCGTGAGGGAGGCGTTGCGGGCGCTTGAGGCGGAGGGGCTGATAGCCCTGATTCCGAATGCTGGCCCGGTCGTATCCGAGCTCACGGGCGATGAAGCTGCCCAAATCTATCTTGCGCGTGCTGCACTTGAAGGTCTGATGGCAGCCAGCTTCGTTGTGAACTGCACCCGAGCTCAGCTGCTTGAGCTGATGGATTGGAAGGATCGCTTCGCGGTAGCCGTGAGAGCTGGCGATGTGCCGGCCATGGTCAGCTCGATTGGTCAGTTCTACTCGGTGCTTACCCGTGGCGCGTCGAGTCGCATACTTGAACGGCAGTTGGATGCTCTGTATCTGCGCACGACAGCGCTCAGGATGACTTCGCTGGCTCAACCCGGGCGCGCTGACCTCTCTCTCGCGGAAGTTGAAGAGCTCTGCGATGCCCTGCAGCGCAGAGAAGCGGAAGTTGCACGTGTTGCCGCCATGCGACACGTGCTGAATGCCGGCAGCGTGGGACTTGAAGCACTGAACACGCAGGATGCTCGGATCATTTCGAGTTTTGAGGCCACGGCTCGCGCGCTGATTGGTGAGGGCTAAGGCGCCGTCGATGCCTAGGCGGGGGCAAGCTGTGCAGCGGCGAGCGTTGCCCATTCAGCCGTCCGAACTCGTGAGGAGGCTTCTTCTTCGCCGAGCATCAATGCTCCGAGCTGAGGAACCATGTTCGGCCATGCGGCCAAGCCGATAGCCCCGAACAGAAGCGTGGCCGCCTCAGCCTCCGGCACACCGACTCCCTTTGCGAAGGCGCTGACCTTTTCGCGGTAGAACAAAGTGCGCTCGGGGTCTTCGACCCCATCTGCGCCCAGTTCGAGCGCCTCCCATTGCAAGAGGCGGAGCAGCTCGGCATGGTCGCGGTGGTACGCGCCCACCGCAGCAACATACTTCGAGAGAAACTCAGCGGCCGTGAGATCGCCCTGCGGGAAAGGCACGAGCCCGAGCAGCGCATTCAGGGCATCCGAGAGCACGGCCTGGAACATGCCCTCTTTGCTTCCGAAATACGCGTAGATGCGCTGCTTGTTCACGCCAGCCGTCGCCGCGATTCGATCCGTGCGCGCGCCAGCGAGCCCGTGTCTCGCGAACTCTGCCCGCCCAGCGTCGAGAAGGGTGCGCTTGGTTGCCTCGGGATCTGCCATGCCCTCCATCGTAGAGTTCGCGCGCAAATCACGCAACCAACCAGTTAGTTGCAAAACCAACTGGTTGGTTGTAACTTGTTGGTCGTGACTACTTCTCCTCCCAATCTCGCTTCCCCCGCTTCTCCATCTCATCCAGGTTCAACTGGATATTCGACCGCCTCCGTGGTCCTCCTGGCGGTGCTCGCGCTGGTCGTGCTCTCGCAGCTCTACGGCGCGCTCGTACTCGGACCGACTGCCGCAGGCGAGTTCGGAACAGGCGGCGGCGGCCTCGTGCAAACCGCGTTCGGCATCGCCTATGCCGCAGGGTTCATCGCCTGGGGTCCGCTTGTCGATCGTTTCGACGCCCGGCGTATCCTGCTGCTCGGCCTCATCGGCCTGGCGCTCACGACCGCATTCGTGGCGTTCTCGCCGACGATGGCCTGGCTGATCTTTGGCAGGATCGCGCAGGGGCTCGCCGCCGCAAGTTTCGCTCCCGCCGCGTTCTCGTACTTCGGGTCTCACCTTCCAATGCCGTCGCGGGTGACCGCGATCACCGTGCTGACGAGCTCGTTTCTCGCCGCTGCAGTGCTGGGGCAGGTCGCCGCACAGGCGATCACCGACACGCTGTCGTGGCGCTGGTTCTTCGGCATCAGCGCGATCCTGCTCGCCATCGCAGTCGGGGCGGCAGCCCGGGTGCTGCACGCCGATCAGGCAACCGATCAGCCTCAGTCGCGGCCATTCGCCGCACTCGCGACGCTGCTCGGCAACGGCAGAATCCTCGTGCTGCTCATCGCGACGCTCGCTATTCTCGGCCCCTTCATCGCCCTGTACGCGGCCCTCGGGCACACTGCGCAATTTTCGGGGAACGCGATGCTCACGCTTCGCCTCAGTGCTTTGCCCGCCCTCGTCTGGGCCGGCTTCGCCTCGGGATGGCTTGCCCGGTTCTCAGCGTCATCGCGACTGATCGTCGGCTTCACCGGTGCGGCAGTTGCCGCAGCCGCGCTCGCGCTCGTCGGCGGCAACCCCGTCGGCGCAGCTATCTGCCTGTTCGTGTTCGCCGCATGCGTATCGATCCTCGCCCCAGCCATGATCCAGGCACTCACGGGCCTCGCACCCGAACAGCGCGGCAGCATCACCGCGCTTTACACCTTCGCCCTGTTCCTCGGCGCGAGTCTCGCGCCCTTGCCAGTCGCCACCGGCGCTGCTGCCCCAACGCACCTCGACCCGGTCGCCACAACAGCTCTTATCTCTGCCGCAACGCTTCTCGCCTCCGCAGCCCTCACTGCGGCCGCAAGTCGTGCACGCCCCGCCTGACCCCGCACCCCACCGAAAGGAACCCCATGAAATTCTCCACTCTCCGTCACCGCAGCACGATCGCAACGGCAGCCGCCCTGGCAACAGCCGCACTCGCAGTGACGGCGCTCGCCGGCTGCGCGGCGCCCGACGCCAACGCCGACACCCCCGCCCCGGCAGCCGAAACCACCCCTCAGCCGAAGCCCGCCCCCGAACCCGAAAGCACGCCCATGTTGCAGCCGATCCACCCCTCCCTGACCATCCCTGACACCTACGAGCAAGTCACCACCCGAGACGAGCATCACGACGGCCACCCCGTGACCGTCACCCGCGCCCAGGCCAACGGCGAGCTGAACTACGGAGGCGAACACGTCACCACCGTCGTCGGCGAAGACGGAACCATCTACGGGTACACCCGCCAGGCGGCAGCCTTCACTGCCGACGCAATGCCGAGCAGCGAAGAAGCCGAACGAGTCGCCCTCGAGTTTCTGAACAGCATCGACCCAGGCTTCGCGAGCGGGCTCACCGTGCAATGGATCGACCAGCACGACGAGACCATCACCGGCGCAGATGGCACACCCGTCACCGTGACCGGCATGAAGGTGAAGACCCGCCACGCCTCGGGTCTTTACACCTGGGTGATCGTCGGCGCAAACAACGAGATCGTCACCTACGAGCGAGACATCACATGGAACAGCGACCACTCACACAGGCAAACCGCCATGTGGCTTCACGACGCCTGGATCACGGCACGCGACAACGGCGGTGCCGAACTTGGCGGCTTGAACGCACCCCTGAACAGCTAAGACCGAGCAGTGTGGGGCCACCCCATAGGCGAGGCCCCACACCTCAATCCCTATTTCGCCGCACTACGTCAGGAACTCAAATGACCCATGCAACGATAGCCAATTCTCCTACCGCACGACTCGCTCATATTCGAGGAGACGACGCTATCCCCGGAATATCCCAGGCAGTGATCGTCGAACACGGCAGAATCGCATATCTCTCCGGTCATCTTCCGATATCCGCAGACGGCGAAGCGCCAGATCGATTCGAAGAACAACTCGCTCGGGTATTCGCCAGCCTCCGCTCCACTTTGGAGGATCTCCACGCCACCTCCGCTGATCTCATACGCATCACCATCTACGTCGTCGGCCTCAGCGAAGACCGGCTTCCGCTCATCAGAGCAGCCAGGGACCAGTTCTTGGGCAACAGCGACAACCCACCTGCATCCGCCCTGCTCGGCGTTGCATCACTGTTCCGTCCCGAGATCCAAGTCGAAATCGACGCAATCGTGAGCCTTCCGGGTTGAAAATCCCAGCAAGTCACGGGATTCATCCTTTCAAATGCTGAAGTGCGGCCCTCGCCTGCAGCGGTAGTACGCCGTTACCGAGAGCGGCGAGCTGCTGGTTTGCCGTGAGCAGATCCGTCGGATCAGTCACCCAACCTGACGGGAGACCCATGAGCCATTCGACGAACTCAGGGGCCGGCCTCGGGCGAGGCGTATCGTTCAGGATCGTCGGCGCCGGGGCTTGCCTTCCGGTGATGTGTTCCCATCTGGCGATGGCGTCGGCGTATCGGCCCCATCGCCGAGTATGCCGTCGATCAGCCACCACAACGTCTCGGGTTCGGGCTTCCATTCCTCCGAGCCAGCCGGCCCGTTCAATGCGATGTCGATGATCTGATGCGAGAGCGCGATCGTGCCGCGACGTGCTTTCACCTGATCCAGGTTCTCCCCGCCCCGCGCCGCGTCGGAGGCGAGCGGGGTGCGGAACAGGGTCGTGCGCGAGGATGAAAACGCGAAACCTCGGGTGCGGAGCACCGACGGTGGAAGCGGGTAGGCCGATCCATTGCGCGTCATACCCGATGTCGGCCAGGTCTCCGAGAACGGCTCCGGCCGCCCGGAGAGGTCGAGTTGCGTCGTCTCCCAGACCCCAGTATCCGGGTTCCAGGTCGCGAAGGGTTGCGGGGTGAGGGGTTGCATTATTGCCTCCTTCAGGGGTTGCACGGATCGCGGATGCAGAGAGCAGCCCGCGCACGTTCTCGATGACAACGAACTCGGGGCGGAGCTGGTCGATCGCTTCGGCCATGTACGACCAGAGGCCGGATCTCGTGCCGGGAGCAAGGCCCGCCATCTTCCCGACGGTGGAGACATCCTGGCAGGGAAACCCGCCACAGAGTATGTCTACGGGCTCGACGCCGGCCCAGTTGACCGAAGTGATGTCGCCGAGGTTCGGGGCATCGGGCCAGTGGTGAGCGAAGACGTGCTGCACGGGGCTGATCTCCGAGAACCAGATCGTCTGCGCGTGGAAGACGTGCTCCACGGCGAGATCGAGGCCGCCGTAACCAGAGAACAGGGAGCCGACGCGCGGTGGCGCAGGGTCGGAGGGCAGAACTTGGGCTTCTCGCATCGGAACTCCGGGTGATCGGCGATCCCGGCCCGCGCGTTCATCGCCGCCGGATGGTCACCTCTCAGGTGCACCTCGCCCTCATCCACCGCATCGCCTCTCGCGCAGATCCCGCACCACTGAGACCCACCCAGCCAGCGCAGCCAGACCGGCCAACCTAGCCTCGCCGCTCGCCCTGCTCCCGAGCTCTCACGCGTCTTGCAGATGAGGTCCACCCCGCTATCCGTCTCTCGTTCGTAGAGATAGCGATGCGGAATGTCAGCGGTGCGGGAGATACTTCCGGCATGAACGACATGCAGTGGACCGACGAAGATTCCGCCCGGGTTGCCTTTGAAACGTTGGCGGCTGACCATCCGTCGCGAGTAGCGAAGGCCTTCAACGACCTTTTCCATCAGGACGACCTGTTGACGTCTGTCCTCGAGATGTTTGTGACGCCAGAAGCTCGTGCTGATTGGGGAGACTTTACAGACGGCAAACGGTTCTTCTTTGACCAAGCGATCGCCATCTCCACGCGAGCGCTACGTCCGAAGGAAGCAAATGATGTGGCCTACGTGAAGCTCGTCCCCGATAACGGCGCATACCTAGTGAAGCAGCCGAGGCAGGACGTGATCGCCTACGTTACTTTCGTATGGCGTTCAGAACTCCACGGGTGGCGTATCCACTCGATCGGACAACCGGCACCGCCTCACTTGCTGCCCCGCACAGATCTTGGTGGTGCTGCACCACGATATGAGTCCGACGTTGAGGTCTCTATGCAATCAAAAAGTTAGTCACCGGCGCGCTCTAGGGTTGCGTCTCTGGCTATATGCAACCCCACGCAGCTCGGCAGTCCTGGTATGCGCACCTTGTCTGCTCTGGGACAACTTGTCTGAGCATTTGTTCGCTGTCAGGTCGACTGGATCAAATGCGGCAACCTCGTCTTGATGGCCTGGCTCAACTGACAGGCGGCCCTACCGATCCGCCGACCACGTGGTATTGGTGGGTGAGCCGACCAGGAGAAAGCTCGGCCTACCCAGCATCGTGTACATCAGACTCTCGGGAACATATCCTGGTGAGCGTAGCCAGTCTCGTACCTGTTGCTCGTCGTTGGTTCGTGCGGCGATGCTGACAAGTCGAGCTTCCGCATCCTGATACAAGTGCGTGCGTCTCATGCCATGGTCGCCTGTCATGAACTGCTCGATCGGGCTGATGCCATCCACTCGCGTGAATGCCCATTCCATGAGCTTGCGGTTCCCATGGACAAGATCAATAACTACGTTTAGAGCTTGAACTTGATGCCAAACATCCATAACTGAAGAGTTCGCGGCAGTTGCGGAGTCATTGACGGCAAGAGCCACATATCTCAGGAACCGGGCTACAGTCTGCGCGTTGTGGAACACGTCTACTGGAACTAGCGTGCTGAGCACCGCAATAGCGCCTTCTCTGATTAGGAGATCTCCGATGTTCACCACTCCTCCGCCTCGCGGCGAGGTATGGCACGCGCTGAGAATCACTAGTGGTGGGACTGCACCGAAGTCATCGCCAAGGCTACGTTCATTCTCCCCGATAACGATGCCGGCAACGTTTTGTTCAGGCGCGTGAAAACCATGTGCGCTGAGGATCAGTACGTCCGGCGCTGAGGCGGTGATCGCTTCACGGAGTGAATCCTTTGTAAGCGTTTCCCTGATTGTGAAGCCAATGCCTGCGGCCTCCATCTCGTCGGCGATACTTGCCCATCCTGTCCGAGATGCTGCACCAACGGGGTCCGAGGTCGGGATGCACTCCGCCACGAGAACTTTGAAGCCCGCCCTCAACAGGCGCGGTACCTGTGGACTGAGTTCAAACTGCAATGCACGGGTGAGAGGGTTGATGGGACGGTAGTTGATCGGGAGACGATTGCAGATAGGTGAGGAATCGCCGGGAATCGTCAGTAGCCCAAATGGGAAGTTGGTGAAAGCCTCAATGGATGATGCGCAGCGTATAGCTGCGACCAGTTCGTCGGTCCAAAAGGACTCAGTGACGTCGTTGAGGCGTTGAAGAAGCCGTTTAACTGCCACTGGACGCGGCCCTTCAGACCAATGGCGCTCTAGCGAGGCGACTGCATGAAACGCTTCTGGCGTCAGTACATCTTCAAGGACGATGCCCATCGAGTTGTCCGCCGATGCGACATGGCTAACCATCAGGGCTCTAACTTCTGGGTAGTCATCCCTGAAGGTGCCGTCGATGATTCCATCTGGCCCAGAAGAGAACCTGACGTAGCGAGGTGCTGTGCCGGATAGGCTCATCGTTAACCGTATTCGGGTGTTTGATTTCTTCTCCAAAGCTGCGGGATAATGCGCTTCGGCCGAATCGATGTCGACTCCCTCCTGCTCAAGCTCTGCTAGGGCTTCAAGATGTATTCGAAGCCTTCGGACGTTCGCCGCCGAACGAAAAGGAGATACCTGCTCTTCGGGGAGTTCGAGCGGAACTGCCATCATTCGTGCCAGTCTTTGTAGCGAAAGAAGCGAGCCGTCCTGTCGTATCGGCCACGACCACCTCGGAGTAGCAGGTTCGAGGACAACGACTTGCGGCCAGTCATCGAGCCATCGTGAAGCCAGAAGCCGCCAGTGTTCGTCTAGAGAGGATTGATCTAGCGCATCGAAGGCGGCCGGCGGGAGCAGCGAGCCGATCTGTCTCGAAGCTGTCTGTGCTGCCTCAATTCGGTCAGTGGATGCAAGGATGAGCGCCGGTTCATGCGGAGCAGCCAATACTGCCATGAGTTCGGCCTCATCTAGCAGCACATCTGGGATGAGGGCGATCGAGTGACCTCGAGGAAAGCCGTCTACCTGATCTTTGACGGCCGGTATTTGCAGGTCGAGCGTTTCGAACCGGTTCTTTGGAAGGTGCATCGCATAGTGGATTCCAATGAGGGCTGGCAGGAGGGCTTCGTCAAAGGTTCCGGGCTGCGGCTCATCAGGAATGAACGCTGGTTGGAAGTCCGCTCCATCAGGTCCAAGCGGTGCCGCAACAATGTATAGGGGTGTTGGGAAGCCCACCTTGTCGTCTTTGTTCGTCACGCTGAACCTCGGTACTGGATTGTAGATAGATGGGGAACCCAGAATCGCGTTAATGATATAGACGCAATAACTAGGTACCTTTGCAAACCTAATCTTGCTACACCAGGGCGGTCTGGATTTCAAGAACCGCGCGGCGTTCGCCCACCTATACATCATGACGGTTTCGATGCGGATCATGAGCGCCGGGGACGGCTACAAGTATCTCCTGCGCTCGGTCGTCGCGGGTGACGGTGACCGGAGCCTTGCGACGCCGCTGACTCGCTACTATGCCGAGGCCGGGAGCCCTCCCGGCCGGTGGCTCGGCTCTGGCCTCACCCAACTTGGCGAAGGCCGTATCACTCCTGGCGAGGAAGTATCGGAGCAGCAGCTCCAGCTCCTCATCGGGATGGGCTGCGACCCGGTGACAGGTGACCCGCTCGGCCGTGCCTACCCGGTCTACAAGACCCCCGCCGAGCGCATCGCCGACCGAGTTGAAGCCCTCGACCCGGACCTTGGCCCGGCCTCGCGCGCGGAAGCGGTCGCCGAGATCGAAGCCGAAGAACACGGGCGCGGTGCCCGGAAGGCCGTCGCCGGGTACGACTACACCTTCTCGCTCCCGAAGTCGGCGTCGGTGCTGTGGGCGGTCTCAGACGCCGGCACCCAAGCACTCATCGCCGAAGCGCACCACGCAGCGATCGCCGAGGTGATCGACTTCATGGAACGAGAAGTCGCCGCCACCCGCGTCGGCATGACCGGCGCCGACGGCGGCGCAGTCGCCCAAGTCGATACCTTCGGGCTCGTCGCGACCGCCTACGACCACTACGACTCCCGCAGCAATGATCCTCACCTTCACACGCATGTCGTCGTGTCGAACAAGGTGAAGACCGTGCTGGACGGGCGGTGGCGGTCGCTGGACGGGCGGCCGATGCACGCCGCGACCGTCGCGCTCTCCGAACTGCACGAGGCGATCATCGCCGACCACCTCACCCGGCTGCTCGGCGTGGAGTGGGAGGCGCGGGATCGTGGCCGCGACCGCAACCCCGCCTGGGCGATCAGAACGGTGCCGGAAGAGCCCATGCTCGAGTTCTCGACCCGCGCCCGCCAGATCGACGCCGAGAAAGACCGCCTCATCGCCGAGTACGTTCAGAAGCACGGCCGGCAACCCTCGGCGGCAACGATCATCAAGCTCCGCGCCCAAGCCACCCTCTCCACCCGGCCCGAGAAGCAGGTGCGCTCCCTCGCCGACCTCACGACCGAATGGCGCAAGCGCGCCACGACGCGGCTGGGGCGGGAGGCATCGGAATGGGCGCGTGAGGCGATCCCGGCAGCACCCGTACGAGTGCTGCGTGCCGATGACCTTCCTTTGGATGAGATCGAGAAGATCGGCCGTGCCGTGATGGAGGCCGTGGGTGAGAAGCGGTCGACCTGGCATCGCTGGAACCTGACGGCCGAGGCCGCACGGCAGACGATGGAGTACCGATTCGCGACCGTACGGGATCGGGAGGCCGTCACCGGCATGGTCGTCGATGCTGCCGAGCGCGCCTCGCTGCGCCTCACGCCGCCGGAGCTCGCCTCGACGCCGGTGCGGTTCCAGCGGCCGGATGGGTCGAGCGCGTTCCGCCCCCGCCACGGCACCTTGTATTCCTCCGAGGCGCTGCTCGATGCGGAGAAGCGGCTCCTCGAACGCTCCCGCATCCTGACCGGCACAAAGCTCCCGCTCGCCCTCATCGAGAAGGTCACGAGGCGACCGGATCGGGAGGGGCGGATGCTCGGCCCCGACCAGGCAGACGCACTCACCCGCATAGCGGTCTCGGGCCGTCAGCTTGATCTCCTCGTCGGCCCGGCGGGCACGGGGAAGACGACCGCGATGCTCGCGCTCCGCACCGCATGGGAACAGCAGCACGGTGCCGGGTCCGTGGTCGGGCTGGCCCCGTCGGCGGTCGCGGCGGAAGTGCTCGCCGGGGATCTCGGGATCAAAACCGAGAACACCGCCAGGTGGTGGACGCTGCACATCATGACCGGCCGAACCTTCCAGGCGGGTCAGCTCGTGATCGTGGACGAGGCGAGCCTCGCCGGCACCCTCGCCCTCGACCGCATCACCGGGGCCGCCGCGAAAGCCTGCGCGAAGATTCTCCTCGTCGGCGACTACGGGCAGCTCCAATCCCCGGCAGCGGCCGGTGCGTTCGGGCTCCTCGCCGGCGACCGTCACGACACCCCGGAGCTCTCCACAATCCACCGCTTCACGCACGAATGGGAAAAGCGAGCATCGCTGCGGCTCCGCCTCGGAGAACCCGACGTGATTGATGTCTACCAGGACGCCGACCGGATCATCGGCGGCACCACCGACGACATGACCGCAAGAGCCTACGAGGCGTGGCGGGCAGACCGAGAAGCCGGGATCGCGTCGATCCTCGTCTCCGACTCCGGCGAAGCGGTGGCGGCGCTGAATCTGCGCGCCCGTACCGAGCTCATCCTCGCCGATGTCGTGCACCCGCTCAGGGGCGAGGTAACGCTGAGCGGCGGGGTCCAGGCCTCTGTCGGCGACACGGTGATCACGCGGAAGAACGAGAGGAAGCTGCGCACCCGGTTCTCATGGGTACAGAACGGGAACAGGTGGACGATCACGAAAGTGCGCCGCGACGGATCAGTGACCGTGCGTCCAGTCGGCCCAGACCGCGGCGAGTCGATCGTGCTCCCCGCCGACTACGTCGCCCAGCACCTCGACCTCGGCTACGCCGTCACCGCATACCGTGCCCAAAGCGTCACCGTCGATACCTCGCATGTGCTGGCCGATCCAACGATGACGCGGGAGAACCTGTACGTTGCCTTTACCCGCGGCAAGGAAGCGAACCTTGCCTACGTCTCCACCGACACTCCGGACGACGCGCACGCGCACCCGCATGAGGTCGAAGACATAGAAGAAGCAGCCCGTCGGGTGCTCTACGGGGTACTGCATCATTCCGGGGCTGAACTCTCCGTGCACGAGACGATCCAGGCCGAGCAGGAAAGGTGGGGATCGATCCTGCAACTCGCTGCCGAATATGAGACGATCGCCACCGAAGCCCAGCACGACCGCTGGGCCACCCTCATCCGCACCTCCGGCCTCACCGACACGCAGACAGAAGCAGCACTCTCATCGGAAGCATTCGCCGCCCTCGCCGCCGAGCTGCGCCGGGCCGAAGCGAACCATCACGACGTTGACCGGCTCTTCCCGCGGCTCGCGAAAGCGCGAGGCTTCGATGACGCCGACGACATCGCCTCCGTCCTGCGCTGGCGCCTCGCCACCGTCACCCAGCACCCTGCCACAAATGGGCGCGCGGCACAGGCACCGAGGTTGATCGCGGGCCTGATCACCGTCGCCGACGGCATCACCGAACCGGACATGCGGCAGGCGCTCGCGGAACGGCACCAGCTCATCGAGCAACGCGCCGCCGCCCTCGCAGAGCGGGCCACGGCCGATGGTGCACCATGGGTGCAGGCACTCGGGGCGCGACCGGACGATCCGCGCAAGCAGGAGGCCTGGGCGCGGTATGTGCGCACGGTCGCGGCATACCGTGACCGCTACGGCGTCACGAGTGATGATGCCCTCGGCCCGGCCCCGGACGGGATCGCGCAGACGATCGACCAGGCCCGCGCCGCACAAGCGATCCAGCGCGCACGAGCTCTCACCATTCAGCGGGAGCGCCCGAAGGCCGCGGCGAACGCGCTCACCAGACGGGGCGCACGGTCGCTCTGATACTTGCGAAGGGTTCCGCTTCTCGACTGCCCGACGTACATTGGAAGCACAGCGGCAGAAACCTGCATGACACATTTCGCCTCCGGGCCGGGCCTTCGGGTCACTTCCATTAGCGCCGCTGCTAACCGCAATGCGCTAATGAGAGGAATCATCATGTTGAACTTCATCGTCTCGGGATTCGCGAACGTGGTCGCCACGCTGAACCGTCACCTTCCCAGCCTCCGGCTCATTCAGCGAGTCGTCCACCGTCGCGACAGCCACAAGTGGGGTGTTCCCGCGATGCTCCTCGCGGTGCCCTATTTCCTGCTCGCGAACGTCTTCAAAGTCATTCTCGAGGATGGAGGGCACGCCTTGTTCAGCTTGCCGCTCCTGTGGTGCCTCGTCATGGGGATCGTGTTCCTCGCGCTCGGCCCCATCAGCTTGGTCTTGCTATTTGCCGCCCGCGCTCGTGAGGTGATGACTCAACGTAGACGAGCGCACAGCAGGATGAACGCTTGAGAGCCAGCCGGGAGACGCGGCGGCACCCTCCTGCGTAGGAGAATGGGGGCGTGGAGCCAGAACTTGAACTGACCCGACGCGATGGAGCGCCGGAAGAACTGTGGCAGATTGCCCGCCTATATTGGGAACACTCGGGTGTCGATGCCTACGGCAAGGTTGTCTGGGCAAGGCCCACGAAATCGATCTCGGTCACCGCATGGCGGGGCGCAGTTCACCATGTGGCCGGTGCTGGCGCAATCGCAGCGCTCCCCGGAGCGGCTTGTGCCGAGTGCGGAGATCCTCTGACGCTCACCTCTCGTACCGCGTTCGAGTCTGGACGGAACGGGCGGAATACAGTTTGCTGTGACTGTACCTCAACATATGCGGACAGTGTGCTTCGCGTCGGCGGCTCCGACCTTGAAGATCTGCGTCTGCGTCAGCAGCAGCACGCGACCAGGCGACTGGCTGCGGTGCAGGCAGAAGCAGAATTGAAAGCTGAGCAGCAAAGACAACTGGACGCACTCGAAACCGAGCGGCGTCGCGCGATTGCTGCACAGTTTCCATTGCAGTATCGCCAGGATCTCCCAGATCCGCGATCCATCGGTCTCCGAGCTCGACTGACAACCCTCGCGCTGATGGACTACGCCGCACGAGATGGGCTCGTTGAGCCGGTCGAGCACCAAGAGCTCGTGCTTGCGCCGTCTCCCCAACTGGGGGCTGACCTCATTGACGAAGCAAGTGGAGGTCTGCTGGTCACTCATCCTTCAACCCCAACGCGAGCGTTTGCCTGGGCGTCGCCGGCGGACGGGGAAGAGCCGAGCTGGACGGGCTATTACCCACTCCTGACGCGATTACATCTGGGGCTCGGCCAGCATGATCCGGCAAAGTGGGAAGCCACACGCGAAAACCTTGTTGCATCCATGCAACTCGAAGCACTCACCGCAGCTGAGCAAAAGGATCTTTTGACTTTCGCGGCGGAGCTCATTGGAAACGAGGCACTCCGCTACCTTAAGTTCAAGCTCAACGACGAGTATCGTCTCCCGGACATCTCCGATGAGATTCGCCCGCGCGCACTCGACCTCCTGACATTCGCGGCCCACCAGCTTTCGCTTGGGCATCTCATGCGGGCAATCTGGACCGTAACTAGCGGCGCGACGAACCTCAAGGCCTCCAGGCCCTATATACCCAAGCAGCGTGTCGCGGACTACACCGTCGGTCAGCTCGAAGTGAAACTTCACGACTACTTAGCTCCCGAGCACCAACTTCTAGAACCGTACCGGGCCGACACCAGGCTCCCGCTGTCGGCACTCACCCGTGTCCTGTTTTACGAAGTCATTCACGCAGATCCCCTCACCTATACATTGCCGGAGCTGGAGCGGTCACTTCCGGCACCCAGTGACACCTATGCCCGCGAGCTCTGCCGCATCAGCATCCCCGACGGAGAACAAGCCCGAGATGCCCTGCTCGCAACCTCCCACAACTGGGACGGAACCCTGTTCCGCCGAGCCCTCGCCGAGGTCGAGAACCGGACCTTTGAACCGTGCACGCCGGGATGCATCCACGACCGTCAGCCAGATCGCGCAAGACAATTCGGGGCGAGCTTCGACAAGCTCATCTCTCGAATTGGCGCAGACGCAGCGAGCGTCGCCTTGATCGAGTTAATGCGTTATGCGAACGACGACCCGGAGACAGCAGCGGAACGTCCAGGCGATCTGCTACTGACCCTGGTCGCTCAGGAACTCGGCGCGCTTTGAAATCCGCGCACATCTCCAGTTTCAATTCGCCACCCGCATGAGGCCAGGCTGGAAGGATGAAGAGTCCCCAGCAGCACCCCCGACCAGCCCTTCTCCATTGCTCACCTCGCGCCCATCAGATCGGAGGGCAGCATGGCTAGGCCTCGCACACCCATTGGCACCTTCGGGAAGATCAGTCACCGCCGCCTAGGCAAGGGACGATGCGAAGCTCGCGCACGCTACCGAGACTGGGACGGCAAGCTCCGCGCCGTCCAATGCAGAGGCCTAACTCGTGCCGCGGCGGAACTCGCGCTGAAGCGCAAGCTCGCCGAACGTTCTCTCTTCCAGCCCGGCTTCATCGGTATCAGCTCCGACAGCCGATTTTCCGCGCTTGTCGACTACTGGCTCGAAGACATGGAGATCGAAGACCGCCTCTCGAAAACCACCCGGCAGCTCTACGAACGCAACATGCGCACCCTCGTCGCACCCGTCTTCGCCGAGCTCACCCTGCGCGAGATCGGGGTTGCTCGCTGCGACTACTTCCTGAAGCAGCTCGCGAAGCAGAGCTACAACCGGGCCCGGCAAGCCCGCGTCGTCCTCAGGCTCGCGCTCGGCCTTGCCGTTCGGCACGAAGTGATCCCGCGCAACCCGATGGATCACGTCTCCCGGCTGCGCCGCCCAGTCAGCACTCCGGACGCATTCGAGGACTCTGACATCGAGCTAATCCGCGAAGCGGTGCAGGCCTGGGAAGAACGGGAGATCACTGCCGGTCCGAGACCTGATGGGCAGCTCGGTCAGATCATCGAAGTGCTCCTCGGCACCTCTGCCCGGATCGGGGAGGTGCTCGCGATCCGGCTGTGCGACCTCGATCTGCGCAGCCCGATCCCGACGGTGAAGATCACCGGCACGATCGTCAGCCGGAAAGGCGAGCTGACACACCGGCAGGATCACCCGAAGACCTCGCGCTCGGTACGGAGGATCGCGCTCCCGGCGTTCGCGATGAAAGCGATCAAGGCCCGCATGAAGAAACGGCTCTCGATCGACCCCGACGCCTTGCTGTTCTGCAACCGCAACGGCGGCCCGATGACCACGAACAACGTCCGCCGCCAACTCCGCTCGATCATGGACAAAACCGGGCTCGAAGGAGTCACACCGCACCGGTTCCGCAGGACCGGAGCGACCACGATCTATCACGCGGGCGGACTCGATCTCGCGGCCGGCCTTCTCGGGCACACCGACCCGAGAATCACCCAGCACCACTACATCGCCCGCAACGACCTTGTAGATCCGGCCACCGCATCAATGCTCGAACAACGATTCGGAGGATAGTCGCCCAGCGCGCACGGGGAACCGCGCCCTATCACGAGGGTCGGGGCGCGGTTCCCAGAATCCAGGTCTTCACGTAAGGTCGGGACATGGGCGACGGCGGCATCGAGATCCCGGAAGACCTGGAGATCCGGGTGTGGGATCCGGACAGCGGGTACCGCACGTGCCCGGTATGCGGTGGAGATTGCGTTCCCGAGCCGAACGGCGCAGACGGGCACGGCATCCGCATCATGTTCGTCTGCCCCGAGCACGGTGCGCACAGCATTGTCGACCCGTTCGCCGATAAGCGGCGCTAGAGAAGGAAGTAGGTCTGCGCTTCCACCCTCTGTTCAGAACTGAATGTGAATACGAGCACATTCATCTAACATCCCAACACCGCGGCAAACCACCCACAGCCCGAAGCGTTCTCAGGCAGTTGCCACCACACAAGCCAGCCGTCATAGACTAGGGAAAGTGTTGTCCACGAGCTGACTTAGGTCGAGCCACAGATTAGCAAGGCGGTGATGCCATGAGTCAGTTTGATGCAAGCGCCTCAGCTCTTGGCTTCATCTACCAACTCAGATGGGCGTTGCTGGACCTCCTCCGAGCTATGCGGCGTGACGCGACCATCAGCCTATCGATCGAAGACTACGACGACATTGCGCAACTCACTCCCGACGGAGATGTGCATTCGGCTAGTCAGATAAAGAACCACGAAGCACCCGCGCCAGTTACAAACTCGAGTCCTGACCTCTGGAAAACCTTGCGAGTATGGCTAGAAACACCAGTGCTCCGAGCCAGTGGCGGCCCCCGACTGTATTTGATCACGACGGCGACAGTTCCCGAGGATTCAGCGGCATGGTTCTTGACACAAGAAGCGCGAGACACGAGTCAAGCATGCGCGCTCCTAACCCAAGCAGCTGCACGGTACACCGCAAAGGAAACCGAAGCAGGACGGACGGCGTGGAAGGACGCGCCAGAGTCGGACAGGCTAGCGCTCATCGAACGCATCTTTGTCATCGGAAATAACCCCAAGGTCACCGAGATTGATGAGATTGTCCGTCAAGAGTTGTCTCAGAGTGTCCGCGATGAACATATGGACCACTTCGTTGAGCGGCTCTGGGGGTGGTGGCATCAACAATGCCTGGCTGTTCTCACGAAGGACGGGGTAGCCACGATCTCTGCCGGACAGCTCCGGGCCAAACTCAACGCTCTTCGTGACCACTACACCGAAGGCGCTCTTCCAATCGACGATAGCCTGGCTGGAATTACCGCTGAGGATATCGGTGACGAACATTCAGGAAAACCGTTCGTACAGCAACTCGAGTGGATTCAGATTCGCGGTAAGAACATGCAGCGAGCGCTCATCGATTACCACCGGGCATACGCACAAACTACGAAGTGGCTTCGGGACGGAGACCTTGTTGAGGACGACCTCAGCAGGTACGAAAGGATGCTCGTTGAAGAGTGGGAGATTCAATTCGAGAACGCGTGTGACCGGCTCGACCGGCTAGGGGCGACTGATGATGCAGCCAAAGTGGAAACCGGTCGTTCTCTGTTTGAAAAACTCTATGAAATGAACAACGTAGTAATCCAGGCGGGGTTCACTGAGCGATTCCTTAGCGGAGGAACCCGCCATGTGATTGCTAATCGAGGTGATCTCGGGTGGCATCCAGATTTCCGTGAGCGAGTCCGAGAGCTTTTGGGAGTTCCTGCATGACCTCATCAGATCCTGGTCACCGGCCGGAATTATCCACAGCTATCCTCAACCCTGCAATCGTTGCAGCGTCGATTCAGTGGGCTAGCCGTCGGCACAGTGACACAGGCAAACGGTCGATGCCATGGGAGTACTCCTTCCTTATCGTGCCGCTTGTCTTTCATCAGCGCACCCGGCTTGAGCTTCCACAAACTTCGACTACTCATCTTCCTGTTTGGATTAACAACCACCAGAGCGTCTTGGCTGGTTTCCCGCAGCGGGCAAAAAAGTTCACCTCCCACGTTCGTGAAGGTATTCGGTATGGACTTCGAAGCGGACAGCTCACCCTCAACGCTGACGCAACGTTCAGAGGATCAATGAGATCCGGAATAACGCTTCCGGAAGATTCGGAACTTAAGAGCATCCTCTCGTCGTCTGCCACAGTTGGAGGCATTTTCTCAAAATCTGGCACCCCTGTGAACGTATTCACGCAGTTTGGAGTATCTCCCTAATGCAGATTGTCAGTATCAGCATTTATCACCAGGATGGCCGGAGAAGAGACGTAAATTTCCGCCTTAACGCCCTAAACATCATTACGGGCGACTCCAAGACGGGGAAAAGTTCGTTGCTCAACATTGTTGACTACTGCCTCGGGCGCAAAAAGTCTTCAATCCCTCGCACGAAATGGTTCAAGGCCATCGCTTGGTTTGCTGTGGTCTTCCAGCTGCCAGGTGGTAACCGCGCTCTTGTTGCGCGAATCCCGCATGCGCCCGGCATATCAAACCACCGAGCCATGCTGGAGTTCGGGAACTCCGAAATGGTTGCTCCGCCCGCAGAACAGCTGCGGCTGAATGTCGACACAGAAGCCCTGCGGACCCAGCTTGGAACGCACATTGGCTTGGCGGGCGTGCAATTGGAATCGAGCGAGAACTCAACCAGGGGCCCGGTCTCTGTGGGGCTAGGGAGTGCGGTACCCTTCACGCTGCAGGAACAGCATGAAATCGACAACAAAGTCTCATTGTTTCACAGGCAGGACGAGCACGGAATTGCGCAAGGACTCAGGGACTCACTCCCATTCTTCCTTGGCGCAGTGGACGGGGAACAAGCAGCAAAGAGAGCGAGGCTGCGAGAAGCCCGTCAAAAGCTCAGGCGTGCGGAGAATGCACTCGACGCCGCCGAGGAAGGACTCAAAGCGCAGCACCAGGAACTCCGTGAGTTGCTGAGCGAAGCTCGATCTGTTGGCCTCATCACGTCGCGAGTTGACGATCCAGGACAAAGCATCGTGGATGTGCTCAACAACGTGAGATTTACAAGACTGTCGGAACCAGTCATCTCCAAGGCCGATCTTGCTGCCCAGGACGAACGGCGCCGAAATGAACAGAAACGTTTTGAGCTCGCGCAGGAGCTCAACGTTTACATGAACAACCGTGAGCTTCTACTCGACGTACGAGATGGAGAAGGCGATTACGACGATTCATTGTCACTCCAGATCGAGCGATTGAGCGTGCTCGACTTCATCCCTCATCGAGACAGGCATAAGGATGTTTGCCCGGTCTGTGAGCAGGTGATGCCTCAGCCAGACGCAACAGTCGAAAGCCTTAATTCCCGACTGTACGAGCTGCGTGACGAACTCTCGCAGGTGACGGCCAGAAGACCCAAACGGCAACAGGCGTTGAGAGAGAATGACGGTGAGATCGACCGCATTCGACGCGAGCTGAGCATCATCGACGCGACGATGGACGGAAGCGCCGTATCCGATCTCAACATGAATCCGAGCGCGTTGCGCGAAGCGCAACAATTCGTTCGCGGCCGCATCGATGCCATCCTGAGTAATCTGCAAGGCCGTGATGACACCGAAGTGGCAAGGCTCCGTAGCGCTCGTGAACAGGCACAGGCAATGGTCGAAGCGCTCGAGAGCGAACTCGACGGCGGTGAAGCCCGAGAGCAGCTGACCTCACGCTTGAACGCACTAAGTGTCCTCCTGGGAAGTTACAGCCAGCGGCTCAACCTCGAGCAAGCCGATATGCCGATTCGACTGGACGTTCACCAGCTCACAATCGTTGTGGATACTGAAGACGGCCCGCTGCCTCTCCCCAATATTGGAAGCGGTGAAAACTGGGTCGGTTACCATGTTGCCGCGCACTTGGCGCTCCACGAGTACTTCTTGAAACAGCGCCGCCCCGTGCCTCGATTTCTCATGTTCGACCAACCCAGCAAGGCCCATTTCCAGTCGGATCGGCCTCGCGATCCAAACGATGAGTACGTCGATCCTGATCGAGAGTCTGTGCGGAACATGTTCAAACTCTTCGCTGATTACTCCGACGCCCTCAACGGTCAGATCCAACTCATCGTTGTCGACCACGCAGATTATGAGGATGACTGGTTCGCGAACTCAGTTATATACAACTGGAGACAAGGTCGAACATTCATTCCCAACACCTGGCTTTCTCCTGAGGCGCAGTTGCTTCCGGACGACGCCAGCAGCGAGCAGCTCCGACTGGAAGCCACGCCTTAGCCTGGATCTCCCCTTGTGACGTGTCAAACGTGACTTGGCCGCCCTACTTGCTGAGGTGCTCTAAGGCACAGAGCCAAGAGCGACTATTTCACTAAGGCGGCAGGCAGTCCTCTCGAGCCGCTGCGGATAACAGAAGCCGTAGGCGCAGATTCGGTTCGGATCAAGCAACGTTGGTCGGAAACCGCTAACCCGATCGTTGCTGGTACCTCAGGGAAGCGGTATCTACAGAGGGTGCTTGAAACCCGTAAAAGAGACCGAGGTCTCTGAGGTTCCGCACGAACAGGCCGCCCCCTGCGTCAAGTGCCGCGCTGTCGGACGGCCCGTTTGTCTTGGGCGCGCCTCGCGTTTCCTAGGAGCTGCTTGAGAGGTGCCCTAGTTTAGGAGTATGGCAAATCCAGCGATCGAACCATGGAGCGCAGCGCTCAGCACTTTCGGCGCCGAAAGCGCTGCCAAACTCGATGGACCTGGCGACCGCGAAGCAGCGATTCGCGGCCCTCTTGAGCAACTCATTAAGTCCGTCGGCAGTCTCGTGGGCAGAGCCGCTGTGCTGCATGACGAGGTGCGAGACCAGGAGCGTCGTGTGCGCCCCGATTACGGGGTCTCCATCAATAGAGTCATGATCGGGTACATCGAGGTGAAAGCTCCTGGGCGCTCTATTAATCCGACGGAGATGACCGGACATGACCTGGAGCAGTGGACTCGACAACGAGATCTGCCGAACCTGCTCTATACCAACGGTACGGACTGGCGATACTATCGCGGCGGGGAACTGATTGAACAGGCCATTCTGACGCCCCAGTCCCTGGTTGATGTCGGAGCAAACCTAGAGGCCACGCCTCAACTCGAGGCTATATTTCGAGCGTTCCTGAACTGGACGGCTGCCCCCATCACATCGGTGCGGTCCTTGGTCCGCGCAATCGCACCGCTGACTCGTTTGTTGAGAGGCGAGGTTCTCGATCAGCTCGCCGCGGAGCGGAAACGTATCTCTTCCGGAGAGCTCGAGGACGAACAACCCTTTATCGGACTAGCCCGCGATTGGCGTCGCCTGCTCTTTCCTCAGGCTGAGGACGAGACCTTTGCAGATGGGTATGCGCAGGCGGTGACCTTCGCGCTTCTCCTCGCGCGCACTAGCAACATCGAAATCTCTGGCCGCAGCCTGCATGAAGTTGGTAGGGAGCTTGGCCTTCAACATTCACTCATGGGGCGAGCGCTCCAGCTGCTCACTGACGACGTGGCCACTGATTTCAAGGTGTCACTCGACCTGCTGGTCACCGTAGTAGGCGCAGTACGTTGGGACAGAATTCGCTCCAGTAAGCGTGACGTCTATCTCTATCTCTACGAAGAGTTCCTGGCAGAGTACGATGACGAGCTCAGGCAGGACTCCGGTACTTACTACACGCCGAAGGAACTAGTAGACGAGATGGTGCGCCTGACGCAGACGGTTCTCCAGGAAGAACTAAAGATTGACCAGGGCTTCGCATCCTCCGATGTCTACACGATAGATCCGGCGATGGGAACGGGCACTTTCCTCCAATCGATTGTCGAAACCGTCCAGGAACAGGTGAAGATAGAGGAAGGCCCTGGTGGCGTCGCCGATGCTTTGACTGAGCTGGCGCAACGTCTAGTGGGATTCGAAATCCAGATGGGACCTTACGCAGTGGCCGAGCTGCGTGTGGCAGAGCTGCTCACGCAAGCTGATGCTTCACTGCCCGATGACGGACTCAAACTTTATGTCACCGACACACTCGATGACCCGAATGCTGATATGACGCAGATCGCATCCGGTCTTCAACCGATTGCTAATTCTCGCAAGCGAGCGAACGCGATCAAGCGTTCCCAGAAGGTCAACGTCGTTATTGGCAATCCACCCTATCGAGAGCTGGCTTCCGGTCTTGGCGGGTGGGTTGAACATGGTAGCGGTGCCGATGGCAAGGAGAGCGAGGGCGTTCTTAGTGCCTTTCTCGAAGACGTACCGGGTCGCATTGCCGCGAAATTGAAGAACTTCTACATCTATTTCTGGCGGTGGGGTACATGGAAGGTATGGGAATCAACACCGGCTGATGAGACCGGAATCATCTGCTTTATCACGACATCTGGGTATGTCACCGGCACAGCTTTCAAGACAATGCGTCGCTATATTCGTCAACACGCCAGTGACGGGTGGATCATCGACTTGACGCCGGAAGGGCAGACGCCGGAGGTGGCAACGCGAATCTTTCCTCAGGTACGGCAGCCGCTGGCCATTGGAATATTCGTGCGCCGCCCAGAAACCGACCTTGCCACCCCAGCCAACCTTCGCTACTTGTCCGTGCATGGTAGGCGTGCTGAGAAGTTCAGCCAGCTTCGGAAACTTGAGATTTCGGACGCTTCTTGGCGAACTGTTCGCACTGACTGGACGGCGCCGTTCACGGCGGCAGCCTCGTCTTCTTGGGATGACTGGCCCACCGTAGACAACATCTTTCCCTGGTACTCTCCGGGTGTCTTCCCGACCCGGACGTGGGTATATTCTCCTTCCAGCTCTACGCTCGAGGCGCGTTGGAAGACCTTGGTGGGAGAGGCTGACCAAGAGGAACGACGAAAGCTCATGAAGGACTCCGGAACGGCTTTCCATTCAGAGTTCAAGGATTTGCCAGGCTATCCGCATCCAGCGCGGCTGCCCAAGATTTCCTCACTCACTGCGCAGAGTGACGCGGAGCCAATCATCAAAGTCGGTTTCCGGGCGTTCGATCGCCAATACTTGTTAGCAGATCCACGCCTCATTCACCGTGCCCGAGAAGGTCTTTGGGAAGCTGCGCTTGTGCAGGGTCAGGTGTTTGTCTTCGAACAACATGTTCACTCCATCTCAGGAGGGCCGGGGCTGCTGTTTTCCGGTTGGATTCCTGATAACCACCATTTCAATAACCGTGGTGGTCGATCAATGCCGTTCCTGCACCCGGACGGCACTGCAAATCTCGCCTCGGGACTGGTTACCGCGCTCACATCAGAATTTGGAGAGCCAGTTGAACCCGTTGATGTGCTGGCCTATGTTGCAGCTGTGACTGCGCACCCGGGATTTACTTTAGATTTTGCAGACGAGCTTGAGACGCCGGGGATCCGCGTCCCGTTGACGAAAGATTATGCACTTTGGGCAGAAGCGGTTGAGCTTGGCAAGGATCTACTAACGGCTCAGACTTTTGGACGGTTCGATGGCTCGGATATTGCCTATTCCCAGGACGATCCCCGTCGCGTGATGATCCGAGACCGAGTTAAGGAGTTGCCCCAGGGACTTTCTTACGATGCCTCTGCAGAGGAGATCATTGTGGGTGGAGGACGGTTTGGCCCTGTCTCCCGGAAAGTCTTTGAATACAGTGTTGGTGGGAGAAACGTCCTAAAGTCATGGGTGGGATACCGCTCCAATGAGCCCGCTGGAAAGCGCACCTCTCCGCTTGACGATCTCAACCCAACGGTTTGGGAGCGTGAATGGACGAAGGATCTCCTGGAAGTACTTACAGTGCTCTCTAAGCTTGTAGCCCTCGAAGAAGGCCAGGCCAAACTGCTAAAGAAGATTGTTTCGACGCCCGTCTTTACTGTGACTGAACTCGAAGAGTGTGGTACCGCTTGGCCAAAGCAAGACAGTGATCGCAAGCCGCGCCGCGCCATCACGAACGCGCTGTTTGACGTCGAGGCGGTCGTGAAGGATGGAAACTAGGCCACTTCTTGCCGCCCTTTATGCGCGTCCAGGAAGGTGCAGAAAGGGTTGCGATCCCATAGAGCTTTGCTGTGTCCTCTTCTCAATGTGACGATGGCGAGTACCTGCGCCGCGACTGTTTCAACTCTTCGAGACGGTGGATGTGAAAGAACACCAGACACCCTTCGACGAGTGGTTGAATGCGGTAGGGCAGATATGCTTCTTTCACGTCAACCAGGCGTTTGAAGGCTTCGGAAAGTAACCGATCGGTCTGATATCGAGGGCATCCTGGAGGCCTCTTCGCTGTTCCACCGTTAGGGGGCGGAGTTCTCCCACAACCTTCGCTTCTGGCGCACGGACATGATGAGCGAAGCAACTATGCGGGAACGGGCCGAAGCCATCGAATCAATTCTTAGAAAAAGAAGTCTGGCGCGAAGACAACAAGCTCTGGCGTGAGGACCTGTAACCAGGTGATGAGCCTCTAGCTGGGTTCGGCATCGGCCTGCGGCTGCTCGGTCATGTCAAAAAGGTTTTCGATCAGGAAGCTTTCTGACATGACCAAGCCGGAGGGCCAGATCCAAACCTGGGGATGACTCGCACCGAGGAAGCGTTTGCTGACCGGTCTTGAATCTTGATCGCCATAAAGTCACCAAAAATTCCACCCCAGGGCCCAACGGACGCGCATCAAACTAAGCAACTAGTGGGCCAATCAAGTGGTCAACATCATGCAAAACATGCAAAACGTGACGCGCTCTGCAATGTATGGAACGGCGAAGCCCCAGCGAAGCATTGGAAATCGGCCGATCCGTCTGCCTGGGGGTCAAGGGGTCGCAGGTTCAAATCCTGTCAGCCCGACAAATGCGATGTCTCAGGACATCAGGGACACCTGAACCCGCGGAAACGCGAGTTCAGGTGTTTTTCGTTTGGTAGTCCTTTTCTGGGTCGATGGTGTATTCGCCGAGGACTTCCCTGGTGGTTGTGATGCCGGCGGCGTGACTGGCGTGGACGAGACAGACGAGCTCGACGCGGGCGTGACCTCGACCAATCCCAAGGTGCTTGAGCTTCCCTGCAGATCGGAACCTGATGGCGTCTCCGGGTCAGCGATGTCGTATCTCACTTGCCAGGTGTCTGGAGTGACTGGTTGTGTGGATGCGGCATTCGGGGTCGCGGTGCACGCGAGCCTTGGGCTCTTCTCTCGATCACGCGGTGGAAAGCGGAAGTTCTTGTGGTGACTGCGGCGAAGGCTGCAGTAGGCCGAGTCAAACTCAAGCCAGCACCCAATGGCGGACCACTCGGCTCAAACGTACAGGCGAGTCTCTAGCGTGCCCGATGGTGCGCGAGCTCGAAATCAATAAACGCCGCGATCATCGCCCGGTAGGCATGTTCCACGACCTCTGGCGATGCACCGCTTTGCTCCGCGAGGCCGCGAACCTTGACGATGACCTGCTCTACGCGATCCGGGGCGCGCACCGCCTGCTCATCCTTCTTGAGCGAGCCTGCTGCGAGAACCCACTCCTGACGCTCGGCGATGAGCTCCACAATCCGGGCATCGAGTGCATCGATTTGGTTCCGAACTTCGTCGATGCTTGGCGTCGCAGCTTCGGTCATGCGGTCGAGCATAGCGATTTCCTACGAATGGATCACCCCGGACAAAAAGGATGCCGTGTTCAGAGGCGATTGCAGTCCATCACCCTGACGGTCGGCACGGAACCGCTCAGGTATCCTGGATTGATCCCGGGGCACATCCGCAGCCGGGACGGTCGCGCGCCTGCCGCTCGGGGGATCACCTGATGGGGGAGCCGGCCCAACTCGCTGGTCGACAACGGCCACTTTGGGGAGACGTACGTGAGTGAACTAGCAGCCTTCGACCGCCGTGAATCTGAGGTCCGGGGGTACATCCGCTCGTTCCCCGTGCTCTTCGAGCGCGCGAACGGTTCGGTGCTCAGCACCGCGGACGGCCGCGACTACCTCGACTTCTTCGCGGGTGCCGGCGTGCTCAACTACGGGCACAACAACCCCAAGCTGACCGAGCCGCTGATCGACTACCTCCGCGAGGGCGGGATTCTGCACGGACTCGACATGGCGACCTCGGCGAAGCGGGACTTCATCGAGGCATTCGAGCGCCGGATCCTGGAACCCCGCGGCCTGGACTACAAGCTGCAGTTCACCGGCCCGACCGGGGCGAACGCGGTGGAGGCGGCGCTCAAGGTTGCGCGCCAGGCGACCGGCCGCTCCAACGTCGTCGCCTTCACGAACGGCTTCCACGGGCTCAGCCTCGGGGCGCTCGCCGCCACGGGCAACGCCAAGTATCGGCGCGCCGGCGGCGTGGACCTCGGTGGGGTCACCCGACTGCCCTACGACGGCTATCTCGGCGCGGACCTCGACACCCTTGACCTGTTCGAAAAGATGCTCACCGATCCGGGCTCAGGGCTGGACGTCCCCGCCGCGGTGATCGTGGAGACCGTGCAGGGCGAGGGCGGCATCAACGTGGCGAGCTCCGCGTGGCTGCAGCGCCTGCGCGAGCTGACCGCCGCCCACGGCATCCTGCTGATCGTCGACGACATCCAGGCGGGCGTGGGCCGCACCGGAGCGTTCTTCAGCTTCGAAGAATCGGGCATCGTCCCCGACCTCGTCACCGTCTCCAAGTCGATCTCCGCATCCGGGCTGCCGATGTCGCTGCTGCTCATGCGCCCCGAGGTGGATGTGTGGGAGCCCGGCGCCCACACCGGCACCTTCCGCGGCAACAGCCTGGCCTTCGTAAGTGCCCGGGCCGCCCTGGACAGCTACTGGGCGGACGCCGCGTTTATGGATCAGGCGGCGGAGCGCAGCGCACAACTGCGCGCAGCGCTCGACGCTATCGCGACCGAGTTCCCCGAGGCGGGCTTCGTGGTCCGCGGGCGCGGCCTCATGTACGGGCTGGCTTCGGCAAGCCGCCCCGAGCTTGCGGGCGCGGTCTCCGCCGCGGCGTTCGAACGCGGACTCGTGATCGAGACCTCCGGCGGCTCCGACGAGGTCCTGAAGTTCCTCCCGGCGCTGACCATCACGGCCGAAGAGCTCGACGCGGGGCTTGCGATCGTGCGGGAGTCGCTGCGCGCGGTCGGCGCGTAGCGCGAACGCCCGGGCGAACGCCCAGGCCACTCCGGCCGGTGCACCGACCCCGGCCGGGAAGGCGTGGCAACGCTCCGAGCGCTGCGCCGCGGCGCATTCATCGCCCAGGCTGGTGCCTGGGAGAACCGGCTGTCCTCCGCCGTATCGCACTTCCCGAGTGAAATAATCGCGGGAGCGGCAGTTGCGCCGCGCGGGACCCCGGGGAGGCGACGTGAGCCTGACGATCCAGCCACGCCGTGTGCGACGCCGGGCGGTGGTCCGGCTCCTCGCGCCGCTTCGTGAGGTGCGGTGGGGCGGTCTGCTGCTCGGAGTTCTGCTGCTCGTGGGGCTGACGGGCTGCATGACCGGGGACGGGGTCCACGCCGCGTTCACGCGCGAGTTTGCGCGGGATCCCGCGGTCGTCGACCTCGATCTCTCGAGCGCGGACAACATGCCGTTCACGGGTGGCGTGGGCGGCGAGGTGACGCTGCGCAGCGACTTGGGCGAGGCGGAACTGCGCGCCTTCGCGGAGCGAGTGCGGGAGTTCGGTGCGGACCACGGCGGTGCCGCGACGGATCAGGCCGGCTCGAGCGATCCCTCGCGCGTGCGCATCACCCTGCTGCTCGACGAGTGGCGTCTCCCCGTGCTCATGGATCCGGAGGCGGGGAACGCGCTGCTCGAAGTATTCGGTGAGCTCCGAGGAGATGCGCGCGTTCAGACGGGCGGCTTCGGGACACGGGACTTCACGGACTCGGCGACTTCGGCGCGACTCGAAGTTGCCGACGGCGAGACGGCGTTCGCGCTGCTCGCGGAGTCGCCGGAGCTGTTCGCGGGGCTCGGCAGGATGCCGGAAGTGACCGTGGCGACGGTACCGGGAGTTCCGGAGCGTGTCGTGCTGACTGGTGCCCCCGGGGCCTGGTCCGACCGAGCGGGTGCCGGATACGCGGCGCTCGGTGCCGCAGCCCCGCTCACCGCGTTCGAGGCCGATCCCGCCGCGGTGACGGTCACCCTCGCCAGCGAGGCGGATCTTGCGCGCGCCGAAGGGGTCGCGCGTGGGACGCTGCGGTACGGCGACGGTGGGAGCGTGTACTTCCAGAGCGATCTGGTGACGCTCTTCCCCGGGGCGAGCGGGGGATCCGCCCGGGTGCTACTGGCGGATCTCCCCGTGGACGCCAGTGCGGGCATCGAATCTCTGTGGACCGATGATCACGCGCTGCAGCTCGGTGCCCCCGGCGCACGGGAACTCGCCGTCATCGCCGCCGCGGTCGATCAGAGTCCCGCCGCGGCGGGCCTCGGCCCGGTGACGATCCGTGTGGGCCCGGCGGACGAGCCGACGCTCGCGATCGAGGGTGCCCCCGGTGCGCTCGCCGAGCGGGCGGCGACCGTGCTCGCGCTCGGGGAACGCGGCGAGGTGGCCCGGGTCGTGCTGTCCCCGGGATTCTCCTCGGAGCTGGAGACACGCGGCGACCCGAGCGATGCGGACCTTGCGGCATACGCGCGGCAGTTGAAGCCGCATGCGGAGCCGGGGGATCGGGTCTGCATTGATGCCGCGCGGCGTGGCTCGTTCTGCGTCACCGCGGCGGAGCGACTCACTGCCGCGGAGCTCACCGAAGGTGCGGCCCGGGATGGGCGTGCATTCGTGGATGCGTGGAACGCGCAGACCTGAGCGCTGACGCACGGCGCTGCCAAAGGCCGCGGCGGGTCGCCGCCCCGCGAGGTGCGGCTGCTCCGCGCCGCGGACTGCGGCACCGACGCCCGCGCGAGCGCACCGTGCCGAGCGCTCATGCACGCTGCGGGTGGGGAGAGACACCCCTCGACTGAGCTGAGCACGCGGACGTCCGTGAGCCGGCCCCGCAATTCCGCGCACGGAAGGCTCGGCGGGGTATCTCCCCGAGGCCGGGCATCTTTCCGCGGCGGATCCGCCCGCCCCGCGCCCCGCGGCCCGACGGCCCCTCGACGCCTCGGGGGCCGTCGGCCCCAGCGAGATACCCGACGGGTACAGCCAGGCGTGCTGCAACCTCCGAGGTGGGGGAGGGGCCGATGGACGGATCCACCTGGCCTCCCGGTTTTGACGCGTCGGAGGTCGTGAACGGGTTCAGTCCGGTGTTTCCGTGCGACGCTGGCAGGATGAGCACCCGCGGATCGCCGTGTGGGGCGATCGCGCCCTCGACCCCCGACCCCCAGCCTCAGGCCTTAGGCCTCAGGCGAACATGACGGGCCGGAGTGCCGGTCGCGCAGTGGACCCCATTGCGCAGTGCCCGTTCCCTGGCTAGGCTGGGTGTTATCGACATACCCCTCGGGGGTATGTGCTTCCGCGTCGAACGCGGGCGCTGTGCCTCGGATCGCGGGTGGCCGGCGTGAATCACAGGACGGGTGAAGGGAAATGAGCATGCAGCACGAAGCACACGAACATGACCATGGCGGAGCGGCGGTATCTGGGCACGATGCCGGGGGAGTGTCGCTCGCCGCGGGCGGGTATCAGCTCTCTCCGATTCAGGCTCCGGCGGCCATCGGCGAAGACGGAGCATTCCGATTTCAGGTGCTGACCGCCGCCGGCCATGTTGCGGGTGGCTTCCCGGAATCGCACGAGAAGGCGTTGCACCTCATCGTGGTGCGCGCCGACGGCACCGAGTTTGGGCACGTGCATCCCGAGGTTGATCGCGACGGAACCTGGTCGACACCCTGGCGCTGGGCCGCGGCCGGCACGTACCGCGTATACGCGGACTTCATCCCGCCCGAGGACGGTGCGGAAGGTCTCACGCTCACGCAAACGGTCCATGTTCCGGGCGAGTTTGCGCCCGTGGCGTTGCCGGTCGCGCGGGTGGCGAAGGTCGCGGGCTTCACGGTATCGGCTTCCGGCGACCTCATCGCGGGATCGCCGGTCGAGCTCGCGATTGACGTCACGAAGGCGGGCGCTCCCGTGCGCGCTCTCGAGCCGTACCTCGGCGCGTTCGGTCACCTCGTCGCGCTGCGGGAGGGGGATCTCGCGTACCTGCATGTCCACCCGGACGGACCCGCACCCGGCCCCGGTTCGGTCTCGGGGCCGACGGTCAGATTTGTGGTGACCGCCCCGACGGCCGGGCGGTACTTCCTCTACTTCGACTTCCAGGTCGACGGTGAGGTGTTCACCGCGGAGCTTCAGCTCGACGCCGCTGCCTCTGAGAGGGATCACGCGGCTCATTGAGCGCGTCGGCGCGGTGCGCCCCGGCGGCGCTTCCACCCGCACGCGGCGGTATCCCCGCCGGGTGACGGTGGAAGCGCCGCATTATGAGAACGCCCCACGGGGGTATGCAGTTGCTGGAATGGTGTCCGAACGACGGGCGGTCTGGGAGGACTCAGTAGTCAAACTCTTTGCGATTCGCGACTTCAGGCACCTGTTCGGTGCCCAGATCATCGCGCTCCTCGGCACCGGACTCGCCACGGTCGCGCTCGGGCTGCTCGCCTACGAGCTCGCCGGACCTGCGGCTGGCGCGGTGCTGGCGACGGCGCTGACCATCAAGATGGTCATGTACGTGCTCATCGCGCCGATCGCGGGCGCCTTTGCCGACCGCTTGCCGCGACGACTGTTCCTGACGATCCTCGATCTCGTGCGCGCCGCGGTTGTCCTCGTGCTCCCGTTTGTCACTGAGATCTGGCAGGTCTACGTCCTCATCGGGGTACTGCAGGCGGCATCGGCGGCGTTCACGCCCACGTTCCAGGCCGTGATCCCGGACATCGTCCCCGAGGAAGCCCAGTACACGCGGGCGCTGTCGGCGTCTCAGGTCGCCTACACGATGGAGAGCCTCTTGAGTCCGGTGCTCGCCGCCCTCGCGCTCGCCGTCATGTCGTTCAATTGGCTGTTCGTGGGCACCGCGGTCGGATTCCTGATCTCCGCGGCACTCGTGCTGTCGACGCGGATCCCGAACGCGGCCAGCGGAGTTCCGGGCGGCGCGTGGGAGCGCATCACGTCGGGGCTCGGCACGTTCGTGCGCACGCCGCGCCTGCGCGGCCTGATGGGGTTGAATCTGGTGGTGGCCGCCGCGGGCTCGATCGTTGTGGTGAACACGGTGAATTACGTACGTGATCAGCTCGGCGGGGATCAGTCCGACGTGGCCTGGATGCTCGCGGCGTCCGGCGCGGGGACGCTCGTGGTCGCGCTCATCCTGCCGCGCGTGCTGGACCGGGTTGCGGACCGCCCGATCATGATGACGGGGGCGGCTGTGCTGCTCGCGGGCGTCGCGGCTGCGGTGGCGATGGTGGCCGGAGGCGTCGTGTCGACGGCGGTGACCGCGCCCATCTGGGTGGCGATCGGCGCGGGGATGGCGTTCATCGTGACGCCGACGGGGCGCGTGATTCGCGAATCGACCCCTCCAGCCGGGCTGCCCGGCGCGTTCGCCGCGCAGTTCTCCCTGTCCCACCTGGCCTGGTTGGTGACGTACCCGATCGCGGGATGGCTCGGCACCGCGGCCGGCCTGACGGCCGCGTGGTCGGTCCTGGCAGCACTCGCGGTTCTCGGGGCTATCTTCGCGGTCGTCGCCTGGCCTCGTGAGGGCCGCGCCGCCGCGCAATCGCCAGCGCCCGCCGGAACCGCAACCCCCGCGCCCGCCGGGACCGCGACCCCCGCGCCCGCCGGGACCGCGACCCCCGCGCACACCGGGACCGCGACCCCCGCGGGAGCAGGTGCCGGGACCTCCGCGGGAACCGGGACCGCGACCCCGGCTGGAGCTGGGCTCCCTGCCGGTACCCCAGCCGTTCCCGCCGCGTCAGCGGGAGCGTGCGAGTGTGGCGAGGCGGTGCTGATCGCGGCGCAGTGCTCGTGCAGCCGGCCGGTGTGACGGTCGCCTCGCCCGGCTGAGTCGCCCGGGTGGCGCTCCGGGCCCGGCGCGGCGGCAGGCCCCGTGTGGCTGGCGCGGCGGGCTCGGCTGTGCGCCGCGTTGGCGCGGGGCCGATCTGGTCCGGCCTGCGTCAGGGGCCGATCCGGCCCGGGCTGCGTCAGAGCTCGTGAGAGGCAGTGACGTGGTGGCGGGGCATCTCACCGGCCCGCGCATATTCCGCACCGCGAAACTGCATCTTCACGATTCGGAAGTTTCTATTGACCCGTTGATCCTGCCCGTGATAGGTATGGAGCACTCCAACGACGGAGTACCTGGATCAGCAGACAGGGAAAAACTGAGCTGGCACCCACGTGGGGCCGGCAGGCGGTTCCACCGTACGGATGGAGTCAGCACATGCCACAGCCAACCGCGCGCCTCTGGATCAAGAACCCGCTCGGGATCTTCACGGGGACCGACGCCGACGCTGCAGGCGGGATCGTGATCGAAGGATCCGTCGTCAGTGAGCTCGTGCCCGCCGGGGGCGCACCCGCGGCTCCGGTCGATCAGCAATTTGACGCGAGTCGCCACGTGGTGATCCCCGGGCTCATCAACACCCACCACCACTTCTACCAAACGCTCACCCGTGCGTGGACCCCCGTCGTGAGCGCCGAGCTCTTTCCCTGGCTGCAGGGGCTCTACGGGGTGTGGGCGGGGCTCACCCCACGAGATCTGGAACTCGCGACCACCGCGGCCCTCGCCGAGCTGCTGCTGTCGGGGTGCACCACCGCCGCCGATCACCACTACCTCTTCCCGGACGGACTCGAGGACGGCATCGACGTGCAGGTCGAGGCCGTCCGGAAGCTCGGCATGCGGGCCACCCTCACCCGCGGTTCGATGTCGCTCGGCGAGGCGGACGGCGGCCTGCCCCCGCAGCGCACCGTGCAGGACGCCGACGTGATCCTCGCGGACAGCGAGCGCCTCGTCGGTGCGTACCACGAGCGTGGTGCCGGGGCCTTCGTGCACATCGGACTCGCGCCGTGCTCCCCGTTCTCGGTGACCACCGGCGTGATGCGCGACACCGCGGCGTTGGCCGAACGTCTCGACGTCCGTCTCCACACGCACCTCGCCGAGACCCTCGACGAAGAGGACTTCTGCCGCGACACTTTCGGGCTGCGCACCGTTGACTACCTCGAGAGCGTCGGCTGGCTCTCCGATCGCACCTGGCTCGCGCACGGGATCCACTTCGATGACGCGGAGATCGCCCGGCTCGGTGCGGCCGGGACTAGCGTGTCCCACTGCGCCACCTCGAACATGCGGCTCGCCTCGGGCATCGCGCGTGCGCTGGAGCTCGAGCAGGCGGGATCCCCCGTGGGTCTCGGCGTCGACGGATCCGCCTCGAATGACGGGTCCAACATGATCCAGGAGGTGCGCCAGGCGCTGTACCTGCAGCGCCTGCGCTACGGTGCCGCGGCGGTCACCCCGGAGCGGGCGCTCGGCTGGGCCACCGCGGGATCGGCGCGGGCCCTCGGCCGATCTGACCTCGGCACCCTCGCCCCGGGGATGCAGGCTGACCTCGCGATGTTCACCCTCGACGAGCTGCGCTTCTCCGGCAGTCACGATCCCGTGGCCGCGCTGCTGCTGTGTGGTGCCGAGCGGGCCGACCGCGTCATGGTGGGCGGCACCTGGCGCGTCACCGACGGACAGATCGAAGGCCTCGACGTTGCGCAGCTCATCGCCCACCACAGTGAGGCCGCCCGCGGCCTCCTCGCCCGCCACGCCGCATAAGCCTCCCAGACCCAATCCGTTCCACCGTTCCCATTCACCACGACAAAGAGGTCGATATGAACCAGAACACCGTGGCCGTCGACCGGCCAGAAGACGAAAGACTCCCGTTCGGAGCCACGCTCGCCTACGGGCTCCAGCACGTGCTCACGATGTATGGCGGCATTATCGCCCCGCCCCTGATCATCGGATCGATGGCCGGCCTGAACGGGGCGGAGATCGGGGTGCTGATCACCGCGTGCCTGTTCATGGGCGGGCTCGCCACGATCCTGCAAACCCTGGGGGTGCCGTTCTTCGGTTCGCAGCTGCCGCTGGTGCAGGGCGTCTCGTTCGCCGGGGTGGCGACCATGGGGGCGATCGTCACGAGCGGGGGCGGTCTCCCCGCCGTGCTCGGCTCCGTGATCGCCGCGTCCCTGATCGGACTCCTGGTGGCACCGGTATTTGCGAAGATCATCCGGTTCTTCCCGCCCGTCGTCACCGGTGTGGTGATCACCACCATTGGCCTGACCCTGCTGCCGGTTGCGGCAGGCTGGGCGATGGGCGGCGTCAGCGATGCGCCAGACTTCGGTTCGCAACAGAACCTGCTGCTTGCGGCGCTCACGCTGGTGGTCGTGCTGGTGCTCAGCAAGGTGCCGATCGGGGCGATCTCGCGACTCGCGATTCTTCTTGCCATGGTGATCGGCACGATCATCGCGGCGTACATGGGCATGGTCGACTTTGGCGGGGTGCTCGACGGCCCGATCTTCGCGATCCCGACCCCGTTTGCGTTCGGAATGCCGACCTTCGAAATCGCGGCGATCATCTCGATGCTGATCGTGGTCCTCGTCACCCTGACGGAAACCACCGCGGACATTATTGCGGTCGGCGACATCATCGGCACCAAGGTGGACTCGAAGCGGATCGCCGCGGGACTCCGTGCCGACATGCTCTCGAGCGCGGTGTCCCCGGTGTTCGGATCCTTCACGCAGTCCGCCTTTGCGCAGAACGTGGGCCTCGTCGCCATCACCGGCGTCGAGAGCCGCTTCGTGGTCACCGCCGGTGGTGCGGTGCTCGTGGTGCTCGGATTGCTCCCGGTGCTGGGGCGCGTGGTCGCGGCCGTGCCCACACCCGTGCTCGGCGGTGCCGGAATCGTGCTCTTCGGCAGCGTCGCGGCCAGCGGGATCCGGACGCTCTCAAAAGTCGACTACCGCGGCAACATGAACCTGATCATCGTGGCGGCCTCGATCGGGATCGCAATGCTGCCGATCGCCGCTCCCACTATTTACGATCAGATGCCCGCCTGGTTCAACACCATTTTCCACTCGGGCATCAGTTCGGCAGCGGTTGCCGCGATCATCCTGAACCTCCTGTTCAACCACCTCGGCGGCGCGGGCAAGGACGGGTCGGCGCTCGCCGCCGCGCCCACGCGCAGTATCCCGATCGCCTACTTGGAAGCGTTCGAGGACGGCGACTCGGTGATCGACGGCAGGATCGTTGACCGCGATGGGCGAGAGGTGCCGCTGGATCACCCCGCTCGGTAGCCGTGCGAGGGTGAGCGAATCAGGGCGACTGGTGCACCGGTCGCCCTGAGTTCGCACGGCAATGTAATCCATTACAAATATCTCGCCCCCGTGCTTGCGCCTGCCGTGGCTGGTGTGTATCGTAACTCAATGTACACGATTACATTTGCGGTAGTTGCAATCAAAGGGGATGTCGCATGCGCACACGGAGAGAGTCCACACACGTCCGAAGGGTGGGCTCCGCGCTCATCGCGATCCTCGCGGCGACCGCGCTGTCGGCGTGCGCCGCGGGAACTCAGGGTGGGACAGATGCCGAGTCGTCGCCGGAGGGCCTGACGCCGTTGACCCTTTCGCTGGACTGGAATTCCTACGTGGCCTACCACGCGCCCTTCGCACTCGCGGAAGAGTCGGGCATCTGGACCGAACACGGGCTCAGCGTGCAACAGACGATGCCGGGAGGTTCTGGGGACGCGCTCATCGAGGTCGGAACGGCGAAGACCGACCTCGCCTGGGCGGACCTGTCGACCTCGGCCGCATCCATGCTGCAGGGGGTGCCCGTCACGGCGGTCGCGACGGTCCAAACGAAGAACGCGAGCGGGCTGACGGTTCTCGAGGGTACATCGCTGGAGAGCGCGGCAGACGTTCCGGGGATGCGGATCGGGTCGACCCCCGGTGGATCAGACGCGACCCTGATCGGTGCATTCTTGCGGGCGAACGACATCGATCCCGAGGCAGTCGACATCGTGAATCTCCCGGCGAACGGCAAATTCGCGGCGCTGATGACCGGCGAGGTCGATGCGATTAGCGGGCAGGTGTATTACTACGTCAGCAGCGCGCAGAGCCAGGGCGTCACCGCGACCGGGAAATCGTATTCGGACATGGGGCTCGACGTCCTCGACCACGGCTTCGTGGCGAACGACGCGTTTCTCGCGGAGCAGCCTGAGGCGGTCACCCGGTTCCTGGCGGCATACCGCGAGGCGCTCGCGCGCACCATTGAGGATCCGGCGAGTGCGTGCACGGTGCTGACGGAGAAATCTGAGGGCGCGCTGCTCCCAGAGGATTGTGAGTCCCAGCTCGAGGGGTGGCTTCCGCTCGTGGGTGATCCCGCGGACCCAGCGTGGGGCACCAACGAGGCAGCGGACTGGACGAGCACGGTCGACGTGCTCACGGAATTCGGTGGTGCCGAGGGCGACCGCACCCCGGCGAGCATGTTCACGAACGAGGCGCTGCCGCATGAGTGAGCGCCACGCGACCCCAATCGAAGTCCGCTGCGACGACGTGTCGAAGCGGTACACGACGCGATCCGGCGCCGTCACCGCGCTTGAGCGGGTCACCGTTCGGGTGCGACCGGGTGAATTCGTTTCGCTTCTCGGCCCGAGCGGTTGCGGCAAGACGACCCTGCTGCGCCTCATTGCCGGGCTCGAAGCGGCGTGTGAGGGCACGGTGAGCATTGACGGCCAAGCGGTCACGCGCGCGCACCCTGAGCTGGGCGTCGTGTTTCAGACGGACCTCCTCATGCCCTGGCGCACCGTGCTCGACAACGTGCTCCTGCAGGCCGAGGTGCGCGGGCAGAAGTCGCCGGAAACGGTTCGGCGGGCAACCGAGCTGCTGGAGCAAGTTGGGCTCCGGGATTTCATCGCGAGCTATCCGCACGAGTTGTCCGGCGGGATGCGGCAGCGCGTCGGCATCTGCAGGGCCCTGCTGCACCGGCCTCGACTCCTGCTCATGGACGAGCCTTTTGCGGCGCTCGACGCGATGACGCGTGACCAGATTTCCGTGGAGCTTTCGGACCTTGCTGCGCGAGCGGGAACCACGATCATCTTCGTTACCCACTCCATCCCGGAGGCGGTATTCCTTTCCGACCGAATCTACGTGATGTCGGCGCGGCCCGGGGAGATCGCCGCTGAGGTGAGTATCGAACAGCCGCAACCACGACAGCTGCACCACCGGCAGCAGCCGGAGTTCGTGTCGAGCGTCGCCGAAGTGACCTCGATCTTTGAATCGCTCGGCGTATTCCACAGCACGCCGCAACAGACACAGGAGACCGAGTAATGACCAGACACACGGGTGCGGCAACGGTCGCCGTGGAGCTCCGGCAACCCCGCGGAAAACGCAAGCGTGGCCCCGACCGGGCGGGGCGGCACTGGCTCGCACGCATGCCGTGGATCGCGCCGGTCGTCACGCTCGTCGCGCTCATCGGGATCTGGGAGATCGGCGTGCGTGCCTCCGGCGTCGCGCGATTTCTACTCCCTGCCCCGAGCGCGGTGGCGCAGTCGATGGTGGAGAACTGGGATCTCCTGATGCGTCACGCTGGCGTCACGCTCCTGGAAACGCTCATCGGTTTTGTCCTGAGCGCGGTCGTCGGAATCGCGCTCGCCATCGTCATGGTGATGTGGCCGCTCGCGGGTGCCGCGATCTTCCCGATCCTGGTGGCTTCCCAGGTGATCCCGAAGGTCGCGATCGCACCGCTGATGGTGGTCTGGATCGGGACAGGGGTGACGACCGCCTCGTTGATCGCATTTGTGATGGCGTTCTTCCCGGTGGTTGTCAACGCGACACTGGGGATGCGATCGGTGAACTCGTCATCGATCGATCTGTTGCGGTCGATGCGGGCGAGCCAATGGCAGGTGTTTCGGTACCTCCGGTTCCCGAATGCGGTGCCACACATCCTGACGGGGCTGCAGCTCGCGGTCGCATTCGCGATCGTGGGCGCGATCGTGGGCGAGTTCGTCGGCAGCGACTCCGGGCTGGGCTACTTGCTCATCGTGGCGCAGGGCAATCTACGAACTGAACTGCTCTTTGCTGACCTTGTCGTGCTCACGGCACTTGGACTCCTGCTCTACTACGGCGTCGAACTGCTCGGACGGCTGTTTCTGCGGAACCGGCGCGACCAGCACTGACGACGCACGGCAGACGCACACGCAGAGAAGGAGCTTCCCCCACGGGATGCTCCGGAGAGAGAAAGAGGAGATTACGTGCACAACGCACACACACGATTCGGGACGGTCATCGATGGTGAGCCGCGCGCCGGAGACAGGAGTGAGGCGCTCATCGACCCCGCGACCGGGGCCGAATGGGGGCGCGTCGAGTGGAGCACAGCCCACGTTGCTGAGGCGATCGCGAGCGCTCAGCGCTGCGTCAACGATGGGGGTTGGGCCGGGTGGTCCCGCACCGAGCGGGCAGATCTGTTCGATGAAATCGCGCGCGGGATCGCGCCGCGGGCGGATGAGCTCGCGGTGCTGGAGTCTCGGGCCAATGGCAAGCCGATCGCGGCAACGCGAGCCGAGGTGCTGGCGGCGAGCCGGTGGTGGCAGTACTACGCGGCACTGCTGCGCGGGCTGCGAGAGGAACACTTTCAGAACTCGCCGACGAAGCGCACCCGCATCGACCACGAGCCTGTCGGGGTCGTCGGACTGATCACTCCCTTCAACGGGGCATTCTCGCTCGCGACATGGAAGCTCGCCCCAGCGCTCGCCGCCGGAAACGCGGTGGTCCTGAAGCCACCGGTCAACTCGCCGGGATCGAGCGTGATCCTCGCGACGATACTCCGGGACGCGGGCCTGCCCGCTGACGCAGTGCACGTGCTCCAGGGAGGTGCAGACGTGGGCAGCGCCCTGGTGAGCGACCCCGCAGTCGGCATGGTTTCCTTCACCGGGAGCACCGCGGCAGCCAAGCACGTGGCCAGTGTCGTGAGCGGCCGACTCGGCCGATTCGTCGCGGAAGCCGGAGGGAAATCCGCGCATCTGGTGTTCGCTGATGCAGACATTGAGGAGGCCGTGACCGCGGTTGTGCAGGGCGTCTTCTCCGGATCCGGCCAGACCTGCGTCGCGGGGTCGCGCGTGCTTGTGCAGCGTTCGATCGCGGCACCGTTCCGGGCCGCGCTCGTCGCGCGGGTACGCCGGTTGCGAGTGGGGGACCCCCGCGATTCGATGTCGCACCTCGGCCCGATCGCGACGGCACAGCAGCTCGAGCGGATCGAAGCGATGGTGGATGCCGCGATCGCCGAGGGCGCCGAGGTGCTGTGCGGCGGTGGGCGGCCGTCCACGCTCCCCGCGGAACTGCGCGGCGGGTTCTGGTTTGAACCGACCGTGCTCGGCAGCTCACACGGCACGGAGTCCGTCTGGCATGAGGAGGTATTCGGTCCGGTGCTCACCCTCAGGGAGTTCGGCGACGAAGACGAGGCGATCACGCTCGCGAACGACTCCCGATACGGCCTGGCCGCAGGCTTCTGGACGTCGGACGTGCGCCGCGTCGAGCGGGTCTCCCGGAGATTGCATGCCGGCACCGTCTGGGTGAACTGCTACCGGGGCATGGACTGGGAGACACCATTCGGCGGGTACCGGGAGTCGGGTCTCGGACGAGAAAACGGCGTGGAGGGACTCCGAGAGTTCCAGCAGGTGAAATCAGTGGTCGTCGAGAGCGGCCACGCCACGGATCCGTTCGGGATCGGTGAACAGGAACAGCGCACATCAGAGGAGAACGCGTCATGAATACCATCGTCGAGTCGGACTCGTCGGCACCGGCCATCATCGTCGATTGCCTGGAATACAGTAAGCCCTCCCGAGAGCGCTTTCTCGAATGGCAGCGGGGGCGCGTCGGATGCGTTCACGTCACCCTGGCGGTGTGGGAGACCGCGCGCGAGACGTTGAGCGTCATTGGGCAGTGGAACGATCTGTTCGCGGAAAACGCCGATCTGGTGGCGTTGGCGCGCACCTCCGCGGAGATCAGGACGATCGCAGCGTCGGGTCGAACCGCCGTCGTCTTCGGATTTCAGAACACGGCTCCGCTTGAGGACGACATCCGGCTGGTGCAGGTATTCCACGACCTCGGCGTGCGGATCGTGCAGCTGACCTATAACACGCAGAACAGCATCGCCGCGGGGTGCTGGGAGGACGCAGACAGCGGCCTATCGACCCACGTGGGCCGCCAGTTCGTCGACGAGCTGAACCGCGTGGGAATGCTGATCGATCTGTCGCACTGCTCCGAGCGCACGTGCCTCGACACGATTGCGCTGAGCAGCGCCCCGGTCGCGGTCACCCACGCGAATCCGCTCGAGTTCGTGGGCTCCGACGTGGAGCTGGGGCGGCGGCCGAAATCAACAGCGGTGCTCGAAGCGCTCACGGAGCGTGGCGGCGTCGTGGGACTCAGCCCGTACGTGCGGATGCTGAAGCACGGCATCCGCACGACGGAGCAGGAATTCGTGGACATGATCTCCTGGACCGTCGATAAGTTCGGGGTCGAGCACGTCGCACTGGGTACCGACTTCTATACCGGATACGGGATTGAGGCCGTCAAGTGGTGGCGTATGGGGCGGTGGGCGCGCGAAAGCCCGGTGCCGATCGACGAGCAGGCACCCGTTGTGCAGTGGCCCGCATGGTTCTCGTCCCCGGAAGCGTTCCCGTCGCTTGTTTCCACCATGGAGAAGTCTGGCTTTTCCGCGACCGAACTCGATCGGGTGCTCGGGGGAAACTGGATCCGCCTATTCGGCGAGATCTTCGATCGGCCGCAGCAGTGACGCAGCACGCGGTCATCGTGGGCGGCGGCCACAACGGGCTCGTCGCCGCGAACTACCTGGCGCGTGCGGGCTGGAAGGTCACGGTCCTTGAAGCGCGTGCGTCCTTTGGTGGGGTGGTCGGCCGGTACGAGTATCTGCCCGGCTACGCGGCCTCGATCACGAACTCGCCCGGTTCGTTCGACGGGACCGTGCTGCACGAGCTGGAGCTACACCGTTGGGGGCTGCGCTTCGAGCGCCCCGAGGTGACGCTCCTCCACCCCATGCGAGAGTCCCTGTTCGTGGGGTGGCGAGACCCGGAAGCCGTCGCACGCCAGATGGATGGCTACGCACCCGGCGAGTCCCGTCGGCACCGGCAACTCGTGGGGCGGCTCGACGCGCTCGGGGCAGCGGCCGGTGTGACGTTCGGGCAGCGGCCGCGCTCACTCGCGGAAACGCTGGCGCGGTTGGACCCGTCGTGGCGCGACGAATTCGAGCGGGTCCTCATTGCCGGATCGTTGACCGAGCTGTTGGATGAGTCACTGGAATCTGACGAGGTGAAGAGCCTGATGATGATGCTCGCGCTCAACGGTCAACTCGTGGCACCCACTGCGGCAGGGTCCGCGTTCGGTCTGTTGCTTCGTCCGATCGCGCGCGCATCGGCGACGCACGATCCGCTGGGGAGCACGTCTGCCCCGCTTCGCGGCTCCGTCGGGCTGCCCGTCGGCTCGATGGCCGCGATCGTTGACGCATTGGTCGCCTCGGCGCACGCACGCGGCGTGGAGCTCCGGCCGAGCGCGCGGGTCTGCGCGTTGACGATGAACGACGACCAAGACATCACCGGGATTGAGCTCGAGTCAGGGGAGCACATCACCGACATGGATGCGGTGATCGTGACACTCGAGCCCTCGCAACTGGCAGGGCTGCTGCCGAACGCATGGCGTTCGGATGTCGAGCGGCCGGCGGCACCGACCGGCTCGGCCTTCAAGATCGCGCTCGCGCTCGATGGGCTACCGGAAATCGCACACGCGCCGGCGGGCGTGCCGCAGGAGACCCTTTTCGCGGCGCAGTTTCGGATCGGCCCGGACCCGGGATACATCACCCGGGCCGTCGAAGACGGGATCGCGGGTCTACCGTCGGAGAACCCGCTCATCTGGGGCCTGGTCCCGAGCCTCACCTCCCCGGTGGTGGCCCCCCATGGTCGGCATCTCATGAGCTTGAATGTGTGGCATGCTCCGCACGCGCTCGGTGCCGCGTACTGGCGACAGCACGGCCGCGAGTTTGCGGACCGATGCATCGCCCAGGTTGACCGGGCCTTCCCCGGCCTGCGTGACCGGATCGTCGATCGCGTATGGCTGGGACCACACGACATCGAAGCGGAGTTCGGGTTGACCGGGAGCAACATCACCCACGGTGACATGCTCCCCGTTGACATGCTGAACGGACGGCCCGGGCTCGCCTTTGCGGAGGCTCTGGAGGCCTCGGGCGTGGTGCTTGGCGGAGCCGGAACCTGGCCTGGCGGCTACGTCACCGGTGTGCCCGGACGGAACGCCGCGATGTCCCTACTCACGAATCAGAAGGAGTTCGCCCAATGAGCGAAACGCAAGAGTTCTTGGTCAACATTCAGATCGATTGGCCCCGGGATCTCTCCGAGGAGACCATCGCGCGGGTGTCCGCAGAGGAACGACAGATGGCAGCGGAGCTTGCTCAGGCCGGCACGCTGGTGCGGATGTGGCGGGTGCCGGGGCGCCGGGAAAACTGGGGCTTATGGCGTGCGGCGGATGCAACCGCACTGCACCGCGTGATCAGCGCGCTGCCGGTCTGGCCATACATGTCGGTGACCGTTCACTCGCTCGCGCAGCACCCCGTGGACCCCGTCTACACTTGAAATCCATGAAGCAAGTGGGAGTGGTCGACATCGCTCGGGAGGCCGGGGTCTCGACGGCAACGGTCTCTCGAGTGCTGAACGGCTCGGGAGCGGTCACCGAGGCGACACGAGCGCATGTCCGAGAGGTCATCGCGCGCTTGGGCTACACCCCGAACGCGTTCGCGGCGAGTCTCCGCAAGGGGCGAAACGACGCGATCGGGATCGCGGTCGCGAGTATCTCGCAGCCGTGGCACGTCAAACTCATTCGGGAACTCCGGCGGGCGATCCGCGCACAGGGGTTTACGACGATCGTGTACGACCTCGAACACTCGGAGGAGGTGTTGATCGAACACGCCGAGAGTGCCAGGAGGCTCCGTCTCGCCGGGATGGTGCTCGCGACCGGTGATCGGCTCGACGCACCGGACGTGCGCGCCGCACTGGACCAGTTGGTCGAGACCGTGCCGCTTGTGGTGATCGGGCAGCAGCTGCCGGACGCGGGCTGGACGACGGTCGCGTTCGACGATGTCACCGCGTCGGAGCACGCGGTCCAAGAGCTGCTCGAGCGGCGAGCGAAACCGGTCCTGTTTCTGGGTGAGGCCGCATCCTCGTACCTCAGTGAGGAACGCCGGATCGGCGTGGAGCGAGCGCTCCGTGCCGCCCCCGAATTGCTCGAGGGGTCGGAGCTCGTGACACTCACCGCGGGGATGGATTACGCCGCGGGGTACCGGGAGGTGATGGCGCGCGCCGCTTCCCTCTCTCAGTTCGGGACTGTCTTTTGTGTGAACGACGAACTCGCGCTCGGGGCATGCCGAGCCGTGCACGAGCTGGGGTTCTCCGTGCCGAATGACGTGATGGTGATCGGCTACGGAGACGTGGATATGCTGCCCTACGTGGTCCCGTCATTGTCTTCGGTGAGTGGTGACGTGCATGCGGTCGCTGAGCGGGTGGTTCCCGCGATTATGGCCGGCATTGATGGCCGACGGATGCCAAATCCGGCGAAGTTGCAGCGGCGGATCGTGCACCGGGAATCCACGGGGGGATCGGGCGAGCAGTGACTCCTGGGGCACCGTGGCGACTGCACTCGCCCGGTGCGTTCACCCAGCTGACGTGATGCGTTCACGCCCCGGCAAGCCGGGCGAGGGAGACTCGGCACCAGGCCACGCACCGCGACGCGCGCGCGTGCCGGGGCCGGAGGGAGGACCATGGCGACGATCGACGACGTTCGATGGCATGCCGGCGGCGAGTTTCCAGCGGGGCTCGCGCCGGATGCTGCGGCGACGCACATCGGGATGTTTGTCGCCTGGCTCGCTGAGGCCCGCGATCCGGACGGGGAGTGTCTGCTGCTCCCGAGTCCGGCGCGTGAGGCGCTCCGCGGCCGCGTGGCGACCCCAGGACGCGCGCTCCTCGAGTACTGCGGCGGCACGCTGTCCGAAGCGATGCTGAGCGCCCGGGGCACCGCCTTCGCGCACGCCGGCTACGACGGGGAAACGGGCTCGTATCTGGATGACTACGTGGACGTATTCGACGACGTGGGGGACACGATCTATGAGGTCCCCGACACCTGGGGCAGCTTTCAGCGGATCGCACCATGGATCGACGCACGGTTCCGGGCCTGGCTCGACGCCACGGGCCCGTCTGGGTCGTGACCGCACCGCGTGTGTGACCGCGGGCCTCGGTGCCCCAGCCACCGAATGGCCGCCACGCCGAGGATCGCATAGCGTGGAGGGCATGACCGAGACCCGGCCCACGTACCGTCTGCGCAGCGCTCGTCCCGACGACTTCGACGCGATCATCGCGGTGATCGATGAGTGGTGGGGGCGAGCCGCGTCCCGAGACCTGACCCGACTGTTCCTCGATCATTTCTCGAACACGAGCCTGATCGCGGAGACGCAGGGGGAGGAGCTTGCGGGTTTTGTCTTGGGATTTCCGTCCCCCGCCCAGCCCACACTGGCCTACATCCACTTCACCGGAGTGCACCCGGCCCACCGGCGCAGCGGACTCGCGCGCACCCTGTACGCGCGGTTCTGTGAAGACATGCGTTCGCGTGGCTGCACTGAGGCGAAAGCGATCACCTCTCCGGTCAACGAGCGCTCGATCGCCTTCCACCGGGCGCTGGGCTTCAGCGTAAGCGCCCCGATCCGCGACTACGATGGCCCGGGGCTCGATCGCGTGGTGTTCCGGCGGCCGCTGTGACCGAGTCGCCCACGGCTGGGCCGGCGTGCGACCGCGTGCTGCAGGCTGTCACCGAAAGACTTTCCGCGCAGAACCCGGGGGATCTGCGCGGGTTGTTCCTTACCGGATCATGGGCGGCGGGATCCGGCGGGCCGCACAGCGACATTGACCTGCTGCTGCTCACACGCCATCCGCTGCGTACGTCCGAGCGCCGCGCTGTGACCGAGATGCTGCTGGGGCTCTCCGGCTGGAGCGGACACCGAGCGAGTTATCCGGAGGTGGCGGCGCGCCGGCCGATCGAGCTCACCGTGCTCACGATTACGGAACCGCTTCCGGCGTTGCCCGCCCCACGGCTCGACTACCAATTTGGTGAGTGGGCGCGCACCGAACTCCTGGCGGGGGAGCTTCCCGCGCCGCGGGAGGACCCCGATGTGCTCGTCCTCCTCGCGGCCGCGCAGCAGGCGCACCAGCGGCTGCTCGGGGCCCGGCTCGACGAGCTGCTGCGCCCCGTGCCGGAGGCTGAGCTGCGTGCCGCGGCCCGGGCGCTGGCCCCAGACCTCCGCACCGAACTGGCGGGGGACGAGCGCAACGTGCTGCTCACGCTCGCCCGCATCCTCGTTACCGTCGAGACGGGCCGGATCGTGTCCAAGGAGGTTGCCGCAGCGCTCGCCGCGCCGCGGCTCTCCGCCTCGGCGCGGGCCGTACTCGAGCGAGCCAGTGCCGAGTACCTGGGTACCGAGCGGGCAGATCCGAACGCGGGCTGGGCGTTCGCCGAGGAGACCGCCGCGGAACTCATCGCGCTGCTCTCGCCCGCGGCATCCCGGCCCCGCCCGGATGCGGTGTAATGGGAGACATGACTCGCCACCGTCCGCTCGCCGCTCTCTCCCTGCTTGCGGCGCTGCTGCCGCTCTCGGCCTGCAGTCCGCTGTCGCTCCCCGCGCCCCAATCGGACGGGCCGAGCCCCGAAGCGCGGATCGCCCAGGAGGCGGGGGTTGTGGTCGAACCCGGGCACGCGCGCTGCGACTTCACTAACGTCCCCTCGGGAGAGGCCGGCCAGGGGACAAGCAGCGGCGAATTCGGCACGCTCGATTCGGCCGAGGTGCGGGAGACCGCGGACGCCTACGAGGTCACCTTCACGGGCGAGTTCCTCGATCCGGCGCTGGTGACGCCCACCGCCCGGGTGAACTTTCGGCTGGTGCTGACCGAGCCCGACACCGCTCCCGTGATGCTGTTCACCGAGTACGCGCAGGGCGCGCTCACCACCACCGGGACCGTCGCCGTGGGTATGGCGTTCGCGCAGGAGACGGCCGCGGAGCTGACGCCGGGCGCCTTCACCGCGAGCTACGCCAAGAGCTCTCCGGACCTCGCGGGCTTCGCGCCCGAAACCTGGCGTGCGGGCGTGGAGTACACGAGCGGGGAGCCCAGGGTGGACCCGGTGATTCGCTCGTGCGGGGACGGTCGGGACTGGGAGTGGCAGCCGCTCGCGGGGGAGTAGGGAGCCCGCGGTTCGCCGCGCCGGAGGACCTGGTAGGCACAGCTCTGGGCGCGGCCGGATCAGGCGGGCGTTGCGCTGAGTGAAGCGTTCGTCCTGCATGGTCCGCATCGCTGTTCGAAGCGATCGTCGCGGTCGCCGGTGCCCGTTATCGGAATAGGGATGGGGATCCAGTCGCAGCGTGGGCGTCATACGGCGGCGCGGCCGGTGTCCGAGGTTTCGTGCCCGCGAGGGAGGCGTGGGCAACAAATGCCTGATGAGGCATGCCGAGGAGGGCGTTGCCGAGACCCTCGAACGCGGCCGAGGCGCACAGCGCAAACACCGAGGTGTCGGCGTGGTCTGGGCTCACACAGCCGCCGTGCGGATCAATCACCGGAACTCCCCGTCTGCTGCGGTGCGAGAACACGGCGGTAGCCGCGGCCGACGCGCGAGCAACGGTTGTCCTGGAGAGGAGCTGGGTGTGGGGATGAGGTGACACCGCAGGTGCACGTCGTCTAATGTTGGATTGTGAACAAATTACACCACCGTCTTCGATCCGACAGCGTTGCGGATCCGCTCTCGCCCCGATCGTCGCGCCCCGCGCGCCGTCGCACCCTCGGCCTCGCGCTTGCGGCCACGCTGGCCCTCGGCGGTACCGGGCTCGCCACGGCAAGCGCCGCCCACGCGACTCCGCTCCCGCAGCAGACCGAGCCGGGCACCCCCAGCGCCGAAGTCGCGGCAGGGGTCGTGACGCACACGGAACTCATCGTCCAGTCGACCCCGAGCCGAGTGGGGCAGTATCTCGTTGCCGCGGCACTCGTCTCCCTCGACGGCCCCGCACTGCTCAACGGCGAAGCGCTGGTCTTTGAGCTCGATGGCGTCGTAGTCGGGCAGAGCCCGCTGTTGTATTTCGGATCCGGGAAGTACGGCACGCTCGTTCCGCTCATCTTTTCGCCCGGGGCGGGGTCTCATGAATTGGTGGCACGGTTCGCGGGAACGGGCGACGCCCTCGCCTCAGCGAGTGATCCGGCGGTGTTCAGCGTCGCGCAGATCAGCACGCTGACGGAGATCACCAGCGCGCCCATCTCGGGCACCATCGATGCCCCGATCGACGTCTCCGCGCGGGTGAGCGCCGACCAGCCACCCCCCAATCTGGAGGGGCTCGACGGAACAGCGGCGCTGCTCGCAAACGGCTCGCCGGTGATGACGCTCGAACTTGCGGCCGACGGCTCGGTGCGGTTCGACGATGTGCTCGTACCGTGGGGCACCACCACCCTCAGCGTTGCCTACCTGGGGGATACCCGCGGTAACTACGCGCCTTCCTCCTCGGCGTTTTCGCCGTTCGCGGGTGAGGTGATCGACACCACCACCGCGCTCTCACTCTCCGCCCCGCAGATCCGCGCGGACGGTGCCGTCGCGCTGACGGCGACGGTGCAGTCGGCGGATGGCGCAACGGCTCCGCGCGGCACCGTCGAGTTCCAGGTTGACGGCGAGGTGGTGCGCACCGCTCAGCTGGGCACGGACGCCGACACGGCGCCGGGCACGGCTCTCGCGGTGTCCACGTTGAACCCCGCGGAACTCATGCTCGGTGAGCACGAACTGACCGCGCGGTTGGTGCCAGCGGACGGCTTTGCGGGCTCCTCGAGCACTGCAGCCGCATTGCGGATCCTGGGGGTGGAAACGGTCCTCACCCCTCATGCCACGGAAGTGCGTGGCACTCCGACGCGGCCCGCGCAGGTGGACGTGACGGCGCAGATCGTCGACGGCGGAACTGACGACGGTGGATCCGGCGACGGCGAACCAGGTCACGGTGAACCAGGTCACGGCGAACCAGGCGACGGTGGATCCGGCGACGGCGACGAAACCGGGTCCGCAGTGGCGGCGCACCGTTCCGACGCGCCGATCGATCTTCCCGCTGGCACGGTCCAGGCGTACCTGGGAGCGAAGCCGCTCGGTGATCCCGTGTCCCTCGAGGACGGAACGGGAACGGTGATCCTTGCCGGCCTCCCCGTCGGCGCACACGAGGTCGAGCTGCGTTTTGCCCCCGGATCCCCGCAACTGTTGCGGAGCGCCGCGACCGTTGCGGTCACCGTGACCGCGGACACTCATCCGGATGATGGCGGCACGCCCGATGACGGCAGGCCGGATGATGGCGGCACGCCCGACGGCTCGACCCAGCCGAAACCCCACGCGAAGCCCGGCCAGGCCACCGCGCACCCGGGGGCGCTCGCCACGACCGGTGGCGCGGCAGTCACGCCGCTCCTGCTCGGAGGGCTCGCGCTTCTTGGCGGGTCCGCCGCGCTGATCATGTCCGCGCGGCGCCGGAGCTAGCCCACCGTGTTCCGCGACCGCCGCTGCGCTGCGAACCCGGAGTCTCCGTCCGCGAGAGACTCGGCCGGTCGCAGGGGCGGCCGCGGAACGCTGGATCCTCGACCTTCCGATACTGCATTCTCGCGATTGCCCGCCTTCCGGATCGGCGCGGTTGCGATACTGGATCGCGAGATGCCGGGCCCGTGTGGTGCTCCCGCGTCGCGAGGAGGAGACCGTGCAGTTCACCGCGTACCTGGCCGGCGGCAAGGCAGACGGGCCACCCGGGCCCGCGCGGATCGCACGGTTACTCGGCCCCGCGATGCCCGCCTGGGAATTGCTGCTGCAGGGGTGCGCGGAACTCGAGCCGGTCGCCCAAGCGTCCTGGAAGTACTACGCGGATGGCGGTTGGCTCTGCCGCGTGCAGCGCGGCACGAAGACCCTCGCCTGGCTTGCGCTTCGCGAGGGATACGCCACGGCCACCTGCTATTTTGCGGAACGCCACCGGGACCCGATCACGGAAATCCCGGGGTGCGCGTGGGTCGCAGAGGTCCCCATGATCGGACGTATGCTCCCCGTCCAGCTCGAACTGCGCACCGCTGCCGACGCGGGGCTTGCGCTCGAGCTGCTGCGCGCGAAAGGAACCTGGCGGTAGCACGGCGGTGGAGCCCACTCGGGAGTCGCCCACTCCACGGGTGGGCCTCGACCGGAAGGCACGACCGTGCCTGAGGGCCTGCGCGAGCGAAAACGACGACGGACACACGAGCAGCTCGAGACCGCCGCCGTCACCATGGCGGTCGCGAACGGCGCGGACACGGTCACTGTTGACCGGGTGTGCGAGGCGGCCATGGTGTCGCGGAGTACCTTCTTCAATTACTTCGCCTCGCTTGACCGGGCAATCTACGGTGGCCCGTTGTCCTTCGACCCCTCGGGTGCAGCGCGCGTGCTGCACGCCCACCCGAGTGACCTTGTGCTCGCGACGATCCGGATCCTGCACGAGTCGGTGTCCGGTCCGGAGCCCGCCGCTCTTCGCCCACACCGCGTCACACTGTTCATCCGTGAAGCGGGTGCGATCCGGCCCGTCTCACCCACGCACGCAGAAAGCCGTGATCGGCTGATCAGCATCCTGGTCGAGTGGCTTGAAACGCGCCCGGATCACGCCCGATTGCCCGATCAGCCACCCGAGCACGAGGCGGAACTGACGATCGCGCTCGCGCTTGCGGTGGCCGCCGAGGTGTTTCCCGACACGGGGCGCACCGACGGTGATCTCGCGTCGTACACCGCTGCCCGCGCTCGGCTTGCGGCGATCATCACGGAGCCCGGCGCGGGCTCAGCCCCGCCGGCCCGGGTCCCGCGTGAATCGTGAGGTTCGTGTGCTCGGTGACGGCGTGGTTCACAGGCGCGCGGCGAGCCGGTCGAGACGGCGTGCGGGCACCGGGCGCATCGCGCGGTGCAGCGCCCGCAACAGGGGCCCCGAGTGCCGGATGGTGTGCGTCACCAGGGTGGCTGGCCCGTCGGGGAGCGCCGCGTCGCGGAGCCGCCACTCGCCGGTCTCGGCACCGCCGGCGACCGTGAGGGTCCACACGATGCGCTCCGCGCCGATCTCGGCATAGCGGAGGGTGGCGGGCCCCGGAACTCGCGTGGCGACACGATACACGCGGCCCGTTGTCGCGACGCGATCCGGCGCGGTCACACTCCGCAGCGCGGGGTTCCACTCCGCCAGCTCGGCGATGTTCGTGAGGACCGCGGCGACCCGCGCGCGGGGTGCCAGCATCATCCGAAATGCGGTGTACTCGGCCATGCGACGCTCCCGTCGTGACGCCCTCACGGCGCGCCGCCGGGTGCCGCGCGCTCGTGCCCCGCAGCCACAGCGTACCCCGCCGCCGGGCCGCAGCACAGGTTCAGGAGACTTCGGAGTCGTCCTGATCCGGCACGATCTGCTGCAGGATCGTGGCGTGGCGCAGCAGGAACGCACGCTCGTCAAACTTCTTGCGGCGCAGCCAGGAGGTGACCTCCGAATTGTGCTTGCTCGCGTTACACGAGGCGCAGGCGGGAACGACGTTGCCGATCGTGTAGCGGCCCCCGCGAGATATGGGCTGCACGCAATCCCGCTGCAGGGCGGGGCCGGTGCCCTGACAATAGGCGCAGCACCCCCACGCGTCGAGCAGAATTGCCCACTGCTCATCCGTCAGATCGTTGTCGACCCGAGACAGCCGCGTGCGGCGGCGGCGCGCATAGCGGGCGCGGGTGGCCGCGGACTGGGTGGCGGAGTTGCGGCGACGTGGTGGCACCCCCTCACTCTGGCACGAGACCTGGCTCTTGTCAGATCGCCGAACCGGTGTCACCATTACTCTCACCAGGGATGGGTGCCGCTGCGGCCCAACGCCGCATCGCTCGTCCCGCGAGGCGAGGGAGCCGGGACATGCACACCCGCATCATCACTCGACAGCGGTGCCGGATCAGGCGCCGGGCGGCGCTCGCCGCCGTGGGACTCGCGCTGGGTGGGGTGGCGCTGAGTGGCTGCGCCGGTGGCGCCGCTGGCGGATCGGGCGATCCGGCCGTCGACGAATCGGCCGCGCGTCCGAGCATGATCCAGCGCCCCGAAGCCCCCGCGGGGGCGCTCCCTGAGGAACTGCAGCGCGCCCTGGACGCGGCGCTCGACCAGACACGGGCTCGGTATGGCGTGCCCGGTGCCGCCGCCGGGGTGTGGATCCCGGACGAGGGGTCCTGGACCACGGCGGTGGGGGTCGCGGACGCCGAGCGCGACACCGCGGTGACCGAGGACATGAGCTGGCCGATCCGCAGCATCACGAAGTCCTACACCGTGACGCTGCTGCTCCAGCTCGCGGACGAGGGGGCGCTCAGCCTCGACGACACCCTCGACCAATACGTGGATGGGGTCACCCACGGCGACGAGATCACCCTGCTGCAGCTCGCCAACATGTCGAGTGGGATCGCCGACTACGTGACCGAGGCGTTCATGACCAGGTTCGCGGCGGATCCCGCGCACGTGTACTCGCTCGCCGAGCTCAACGCCGGGGTCGTGGGCCAGCCCGCGCAATTCGCGCCGGGGACCGAGTTTGTGTACACGAACGCCAACACGAACCTGCTGGGGGCAGTGATCGAACAGGTCACCGGGCAACCCTACGCGGACGTGTTGCAGGATCGCATCCTGGACCCGCTCGAACAGCGCGACACCCACTACATCACCGACGTGGCCAAGTGGACGGCGCCACACCCCGTGGGGTACCAGCCCGACCCCGACACGGGGGAACTCGCGCCCCAGGACCAAAACCCGTCAATCCTCGGGGCGGCGGGCGCACTGTTCTCCACGCTCGACGACGGGCGGGTGTGGGCCGAGACCCTGGGATCCGGCGCGCTTGTCACATCCGAGACGCAGGCGCTACGGGAGATCGGGCACCAGATCGAGAAGCCGCCCTACGACCTCTACGCCGTGGGCATGGGTGAGACGGACGGCTGGCTGGGGCACAACGGCGAGGGGATCGGCTTTACCGCGGCGACCTTCCACGACCCCGGGTCCGGGGCAAGCATCGTGGTGTACATGAACGCGTCGAATCTGCCGGACCACGCGCACCCTGCGGATCAGGCGTTCCGGGCGCTCGCCGCCGTGGTCCGCGATCGAGGGTGAGGCGGCGCGCGGCTCACGAACGCGGCGGAGATTCACGAACGTGCAGGAGATTTTCTTGGGATTTGGGCCCGTGGCCCGTGGATCTCCGTGGTGTTGGTGAGCGTGCGCCGCGCGGTGCCTCTCTCTGCCGCGGTGTGCCCCTCACGCGGCTCACGAACGCGCAGGAGATTCACGAACGCGCAGGAGATTTTCTTGGGATTTAGGCCCGTAGCCCGTGAATCTCCGTGGTATTCGTGAGCGTGCGCCGCGCGGTGCTTGCGGGGGCAGCACTGGGACTAGATATGCCTGGCCTGGCTATGTCGGGTCTAACTGGGCTGGGTTGGGCTGGGTAGATCCGGGCGGCGCTGCGCTGAGTTGAGTGCACCCGGGGCCGAGCTGTGCCGCGCGTCCGGTGCTTGTCTCTGCCGCGGTGTGCTCCTCGCACGGTTCACGAACGCGCAGGAGATTCACGAACGCGCAGGAGATTTTCTTGGGATTTGGGGCCGTGGCCCGTGGATCTCCGTGGTGTTGGTGGGTGGCGCGGCTGGCTGGAGCGGCGGATCAGGTGCGGCGGATCAGGCGCGGCTGGAGACTGGCCCAGACCCCCGCGACGGGGGAGCGCGGAATGCCGAGCGCGCGGTGACGCCCGGCGGCGATGCGGGATAATGGGCGCATGACCTCCGCCTCGCGCCTCCCGCACCTGGTGCGGGGCGCGTGCGCGGCCGCGATCGCGACCTACGCGGCACTTTTTTCTCACGTCCTGGCGGGCGGCGCGATGCCGGCCCCGCTCGGCATCGTGGCCCCACTCCTGCTCTCGCTCCTCGTGTGCGTGCTGCTCGCGGGTCGTACCCTGTCGCTGACCCGGCTCTCGATCTCGGTCATGGCGAGCCAGGCCCTGTTCCACACGCTCTTCGTGCTGGGGGCCACCCCGTCGAGCGGTGGGGGCGTCCCGAGCGGCGGCCCGCACCAGAACCACGGACAACTGGCACTCGCCCTCCCCGCGATCTCGGGTGAGACCGTGGAACTGATTCAGGGCAACACCGTAATGTGGGCGTCGCACGCGATCGGCGCAGCCGTCACCGTGCTGTTCCTGTACCGCGGTGAACGCACGATCCACCGCCTCCGCGCCCTCGCCGAGCGAATCGCCGCCTGGCTCGATCGGCGACTTTCGGCGCCACTCCGCGTCGTGCCCGTGCCCCCGCCGGCCCGGGTGCAGCCCGCGCCCGCGCGTGGCTGGACCGTGCTCGCGCAACTGCGCGCCTCGGTGCTGATCCGGCGCGGCCCGCCCGTGTGCGCCGGGCTCGTTCACTGATTCCATCCGTGTCATCGCGTTGGCCCGGGTGGAAGACGCGCGCCTGCCCTCCTTCAGCATCCCTATTTTTTGGCCGCCGCGGCATGCCCGCGGCGGGGCGTCGGCCTGCGCGGATACACTCCGCCGAGCCGCACGCACGACTGCCTGAAAGGCGTTCACGCAATGAAACACATGACATCACGCACCGTCCCCCTGACCGCCGCGCTCGGCGTCGCGCTGCTCGCGCTCACCGGCTGCGCCTCGAGCGCGGGATCGAGCGCCGCCGGCGACACCGTCGCCGTGGAGCGCGCGGCACACGCGGTCACCCTGAGCGACGCGTGGATCAAATCCGCCGACGCCGGGGAGATGACCGGCGCGTTTGGTGCGCTCCAGAACACGACGTCCACCGACGTGACCGTCGTGTCGGTCCGCTCCGCGGGGGCCACCATGATCGAACTGCACGAGACCGTGCCGAACGAGTCCGGCCAGATGGTGATGCGGGAGGTCGAGGGCGGCTTTGTGATCCCCGCGAACGGTCGCTTCGACCTGGAACCGGGCGGCAACCACATCATGCTGATGGACTTGCCCGAAGCGCTCACCGCGGGTGAGGAACTGCGCCTCACCCTGGAGTTCGCGGACGGCTCGACGTCCGAGGTGAACGCGCTGGTGAAGGACTACACGGGCGCGAACGAGAGCTACGAGAGCGGCGGTGGCGACGCCACCGCCGGCGAGCACGGCGATGCCACGGCCGGCGAGCACGGCGAGCACTGAGTCGCGCCATGACTTCGACACAGTCTGTGCCCGCCCCGGCTTCAGCCCCGGGCTCGGCCCCACACGCCCCGTCCGCGGGGACGCGGCCCGCGAGACCTCAGCGCGGCTGGTTCGCCCAGCTCCTGCTTCGGCTGCACTTCTACGCCGGCGTCTTCGTCGGCCCGTTCATCCTGGTCGCGGCGGTATCGGGTGGGCTCTACGCGCTCACGCCCACGATCGAGCAGGTCGTGTACGCCGAGACGCTCCGTGCGCCCGCGAGCGACACCCAGCTGTCACTCGGTGACCAGATCCGCGCCGCGCAGGACTATGCGGGAGCGGATGCGGCCCTCACACTCGTGCGCCCCGCGTCGGAATCGGGACGCACCACCCGCGTGCTGTTCGCCGATCCTGCGCTCGACGCGGGAGTGTCCCGCGCGGTGTTCGTCGACCCGGCAACCGGGGAGATTCGCGGGGACCTGTTCTCCTACAGTTCGAACGAGGAGCTGCCGTTCCGCACCTGGGTGTCGGGCCTGCACCGCACGCTGCACCTGGGTGAAGCCGGCCGGATCTACAGCGAGCTCGCGGCCTCCTGGCTGGGGATCATCGCGCTTGCCGGATTCGGGTTGTGGCTGGTGCGGATCCGGAAGTCCCGCACGAAGAAGGACTTTGTGCGGCCGAACCGGCGCTACCGCGGCTACCGGAAATCGCTGAGCTGGCACACCTCCGTTGGGGCCTGGGTGCTGCTCGGCGCGCTGTTCCTGTCCGTGACCGGTATCACCTGGTCGCAGTTTGGCGGCGGCAACGTGGGGGCGGTGCGCACCGCGCTTGGCGGGACCACGCCGCGGGTCGACACGAATCTCGACGGAAACGTGGCGGCGGCCGATGAGCACGCTGGGCACGCCGGCCACGGCGCGCCCGCGTCCGCGCCGAGCGGCGAGGCGAACCCCGACACCTTCGACGCGATGCTCGCCATCGGGCAGCGCATCAACGTGAACACGGGACAGGTGGAAATCGCGCCTCCCGCGGCACCCGGGCAGGCCTGGGTGGTGAAAGAGATCAAGTCCAGCTTCCCGACGGAGGCGGACGCGGTTGCCATCAACGGCAGCACCATGGAAGTGGTGGATCGCGTGGACTTCCGCGAGTTCTCACCGCTGGCGAAGCTGACGCGGTGGGGGATCGACCTGCATATGGGGGTGCTGTTCGGGATCGTGAATCAGCTCGTGCTGTTCTTGGTCGCCGTCGGCATCACCGGGCTGGTGGTGCTCGGGTACCTCATGTGGTGGCGGCGCCGGCCCACACGGACCTCGCCGCTGGAGTTCGCCCGGCCGCCGCGGCGAGGCACGCTGCGCGGTGCCCCCTGGTGGGGGATCGGGCTCGTGCTGCTCGGCGCGATCGGGATCGGCGTGATGCTCCCGGTGCTCGGGTGGACGCTCGCCGGGTTCGTGGTGGTCGACACGATCGTGGGCCTCGTGCAGCAGCGCCGGGCCGCGGCGAGCGCGCGCTAGGAGGACCCGCCGGGGCGTGAGGCGTGCCTTACGCCCCGGCGGGGTTCCGCGGGGTTCCGCGGGGTCGAACAGAACGGAGATTCACGATTCCGCAGGAGATTTTTGCCGATCTCGGCGCTCGGCGCGTGAATCTCCTGCGCAATTGTCGCACCGGCGCCGCGCCCTCGCCCGCACGGGACACACGTGAGGCTCGCGCAAGGCCCGCTGCGGCGCTCAGGCCTCCCGTCAGGCACCCGCACCGTGCCTTCGCCCGCGCAGGGCCCCGCGCCCCGCCTAAGTCCCGCGTCAGGCCCGCAGCTGGTCGCGCAGCGTGGTGCCCGCGTAGGACGTGCGGAAAACGCCGCGCCGCTGGAGTTCCGGGACCACCCCGGAGACGAAGTCCTCGAACGAGGAGTGGTAGAGCGCCGGGAACACGATGAACCCGTCGGCCGCCTCGCTGCGGAAGAGGTGCTCGAGCTCGTCCGCCACGGCCTCCGGGCTGCCGACAAGTTGCGGGTGGAGCTGGTTCATTGCCTGCTCACGGGCGAGATCCGCGACGGTAAAGCCGCGCCGCTCGCTCACCGCGCGCAGCATGTCCTCGAATCCGGTGCTGCCGGTCGCGCCGCGGTGGGCGTCGAGCAGCGCGACCGCGGGGGCCGCCGGGTCGAGCGTGTCGGCGTGGAGGAGGCGGGCGAGCTTCGTGAGCGCTTCGGGCAGGTCGATGGCGGCCTGCAGCTCCGCGAGGGTGGCCTGTGCCGCGGCGTCGGTGCTGCCGAGGATCGGCTGGATGCCCTGGAGGACCCGGATCGTGTCCGGATCGCGGCCGTAGTCGAGGCGTGCGCGGTCCCGGAGCTCGGTGCGCATGGCGCGCATCTCCTCGGGCGAATCGCTGATCGCGAAGACGATTTCCGCCCACCGTGCGGCGAAGGCGCGCCCGCGGGGCGAGGACCCTGCCTGCATGAGCACGGGCTCGCCCTGGGGGCTCCGCGGCAGGGTGAGCGGTCCGCGAGAGAGCAGTCCCTCGGGGATGCGGTGCACGCGATCCGGGTCCGCGAACTCCCCGCGAACGCGATCGTGCACGAGCGCGCCGGGCCGCCACGAACGCCACAGCTCGCGTACCGTTTCGACGACGGCGTCGGCGTGATCGTAGCGCGCGGCGGGGGAGGCGATGCCCGGCTGCCCCATGTTGCGCGCCTCCGCGTTGCTCGTGGAGGTGACGATGTTCCACGCGACGCGGCCGCCCGAGAGGTGGTCCGCGGAAAGGAGTTGTCGGGCGATCGCGTAGGGCGGCACGAAGGTCGTGGAAACGGTGGCACCGAGACCGAGGTGGGTGGTCGCCCCCGCGACGTGGGAAACGAGGGTGATCGGGTCGAAGTAGATGCTGCCCTTGCCCGCGGTGCGAAGGGTCGTGGCGTACTCGCCGTGTCGGTCCTCGGGGACGGCGAGCGCGTCGGCGAAGAACATCATGTCGAAGCAGCCGCGCTCCAGGGTGCGCGCGAGATCGGTGAAGAAGGTGCCGCTGAGCCAGTCGGTGCGGGAGAGCGGGTGTCGCCAGTTCTCCGCGTACTGACTGGTCGGCGGGTTCACCATGGCGACGAGGTGGAGCTGCGCGTCCGGCGCGCGGCCCGCGCTCACGCGGTGCCCCCGCAGAAGGCGCGCCTGAGCGCCGCGCGCGTGGCGCGGTGGCTCTCGGCCGGGGTTTCGGCCCCCGGCTCCTCGGCCTGCGCGGACCACCGGATCCAGCCGTGTCGCCAGGCCGTGATCCCCACCTCGGTGAGGAGCGTCAGCTCCGCGAGCGAGACGTCGGGGAAGCGCTCCGTGAGGCGCTCGGCCATGCGCTCGGCGATCTCCGCGTCCTGAGCGGCACCGTAGGCGCGCAGTTCGGGCTCGGAGTGGAGGAGGGCCGAGACGCGGCGGTGCACGGTGAGCTCGGGGTCGCCCTCCAGCGTCAGGACCTGGTCGCCGACCGCGTCGATGATGGCGACGATGTCGGCGGGGGTGGCGGCCCCGGGCTGGGGGAGCGGGATCTCGGCGAGGGCGTCGAGATAGCGGCGGTGCCCGGGGAGCACGGCCTGCTCCTTGCAGGAGAAGTAGCGGAAGAAGGTGCGGCGCGAGATCCCGGCGTCGGCGGCGATCTGCGCCGTGGTCATGTGCTGCAGGCCGTCGCGTTCCGCGAGTGCGAGCGCGGCGAGGTGGATTCGCTGGTGCGTCTCGCGGTAGTTGCGCTGCCGCACCCCCTCGGTGTCCGGAGCTCCGGCGGGTGTGGCGTCGGATCGTGTGGGCACGGCACTCCTTGGATCACGGGTCTCGGTTGCTCACGAATCTATCGGATGCGTGGCCCCACTTACGAAAAGATGGCACAGTGTGCCAAGATGAACGTCTGATGTATGCCCCCGATGTGAAAGTGACCCCGTCGCAGTGAGTTCTTCCCCCTCCGCCCAGACCGCCCCGACCCCGGTAGTACCCGCCGCCGCAGCACCCCCGGCACCCCCGGCACCCCCGGCATCCCGTGCTCTGAGCGCGAAGGCGATCACCGCCGCCATTGCGATCCTCGCGGTGTCCGCGTTCGTGATGATCCTGAACGAGACGGTCTTGAGCGTCGCCCTGCCGCAGCTCATGCGCGACTTCGGGGTGAGCGCCACGACCGTGCAGTGGCTCACCACGGGCTTCCTCCTCACGATGGCGGTGGTGATCCCGACCACGGGGTTCCTGCTGCAGCGCTTCACCCTGCGCCGCCTCTTCCTCGTCGCGATCTCCCTGTTCCTGGTGGGCACCGTGCTCGCCGCGGTCGCCCCGAGCTTCGCCGTCGTGCTGGTTGCGCGCGTGCTGCAGGCGGCGGGCACCGCGATGGTCATGCCGCTGCTCATGACCACGACCCTGACGCTGGTGCCACCGATGCACCGCGGCACCGTGATGGGGCTGAACTCGATCGTCATCTCGGTGGGCCCCGCCGTGGGGCCGACCCTCTCCGGGATCGTGATCGAGGCGTTCAGCTGGCGCTGGGTGTTCGGCTTCATGGTGCCCATCGCGGTCGTGGCCCTGGTGATCGGCGCGACGTTCATGCCCCGGATCGGTGGCGGCGGCCGCGCCGCGCTCGATCTCCCCTCGGTGGTACTCAGCCTGCTCGGCTTCGGCGGCCTGGTCACCGCGACGTCGACGGTGTCGGATCTCGCGAACGGATCGCTGGTGCCCCTGATCTCCGGCGTCGTCGGCATCGCGGGGCTCGTCTGGTTCGTGATCCGGCAGCGCGCGCTCGTCGCCAGCGGTTCGGGCCGCGCCCTGCTTGATCTCAGCCCGTTCCGGGAGCGCAGCTTCGCGCTCTCCGTGGTGCTCGTGATGATCGCGATGGGCACCATGCTCGGCACGGTCATCGTGCTCCCGATGTTCGCCCAGTCCGTGCTCGGGATGAGCGTGCTCGCGACCGGCCTGATGCTGCTACCCGGCGGGGTCACCCAGGGACTGCTCTCGCCGTTTGTCGGGCGACTCTACGACGCGGTGGGGCCGTTCCCGCTCGTCGTGCCGGGCACGGTGCTGCTGGCGGCCTCGGAGTGGTGGATGGTGACCATCGACGCGGCGACCACGGTCCCCACGATCGTCGCGATGCACGTTGTGTTCTCGATCGGCATGTCGCTCGTGCTGACGCCGATGCTCACCCACGCGCTCAGCGGGGTGCCCGTGCGCCTGTACGGCCACGGCAGCGCGATCGTGAACGCCATGCAGCAGCTCGCCGGTGCGTTGGGGATCGCCGCGATGGTCGGCGGACTCGCCTGGGGTGCCGCGCTGAGCGGCGCCGCGGGCCCTGCGGGCGAGGCCGCGGGCGTGCGGACCGCGTTTGTGGTCGCCGGGATCATCGCTCTGATCGGTGTCGCGTGCGCCCCGTTTATCGGGCGTCGCTCAGCACCTCGGGGTGCGTAGCGAGGAGCTCCCCCTGGTCCTGCCAGGAGAGCCCCACGATGCTGAGGATCACCTTGACCGCGGTCTCGGCCCCGGCGGTCTCGGCGACGCGCCGTTCGCGGAGCGTTGCCCGGGCCGTCTCCTCGATCAGGAACGCCAGAAGCTCCGGCGTCATGTCGCGGCGGAACGCGCCGGATCCGACGCCCTGCTGGGTGAGCACGGTCAGGCGCTCGCGCAGCGGTTCGAGCGCCTGCGCGGTCGCCTCGGCGTACGCGGGGTTGGTGGCGATCTGCGCGGAGGCGCGGACCGCCTGGGCCGCGTGCCAGAGCCGGGACGCGAGCTGTGCGAGGGCCACACGGGGATCGCGGTCTGCTGCGGCGGTCGCGATCTCACGAAACTGGCGCGCGCCGACGGTGATGACCTCGTGGAGGAGCGCGTCGCGATCCGGGAAGTGGCCGTAGAGCGCGCGCCGCGTGAGGCCCGCGGCCTGGGCGATTGCGTCGAGCGAGGCGGTCGGTTGTTCCGCGAGCGCCGCCTGCGCCGCCCACAGCAGGGTCTCCCGGTTCGCGGTGGCGTCGCGCCGCCGCGCGCGGGGCGGGAGGTTCGCGGCCGGGCGTTCTCGGGGGGCGTGGGTAGACATGCGGCTCCGTCCTACATCAACTTGCTCGACTCGAGGGCGTCCATGAGCCCCCGATTGAACGACATGAGGGGGCGGCGCAGCACCAGCCCGAGCAGCAGCGCCGGAATGGTGAACAGGGCGAGCGTACCGAGCGCGACCCAGTAATCCGCTGCATAGATGCCCGCGACGGCGGCCCGCAGCGCGTCGATCGCGTAGGTCGCGGGCAGGAACGGGCTGATGTTCTGGAACCAGACGGGCAGCAGCTGCAGCGGGTAGGCCCCGCCGGATCCGGAGATCTGGATCACGAGTAGCAGCACCGCGAGCGCCTTGCCCGCGTTCCCGAACGCCACCACGAAGGTGTAGATGATCAGGGTAAACACCAGGGAGATCACCCAGCCCGCGAGGATCATGAGCAGCGGGTGCGCCGGTTCGATCTGCACGAACAGCACGAGGCCCGCGGTCACCAGCGTGCTCTGGGCGAGTCCGACGAGCGCGAAGATCCCATAGCGCCCCAGGTACTTCTGCGTGGGGGTCAGCTCCGGTTCGCCGGGCAGCATTTCCGGGGTGACGTCCACCCGGATCGTCACGGTCATTAGGAGCGCCCCGACCCAGAGCGCGAGCACGGTGTAGAGCGGGGCCATGCCGGCCCCGAAGCCCGCGATCGGGAACACGGCGGTGCGGTCCACCCGGAGCGGCTCGGCGAGCGAGGTCGCGAGCACGCCGGGATCCGAGCCGATGATCTCGGCGACTTCCGAGAGCTCGCCCGTGTCAGCCGCCTGTGCGAGCGCACGTTGCAGTTCGCCGAAGGTATCGGCGGTTTTCCCGAGCGATGTGGAGAGCTTCTGCGTCGCCTCGCTCGCGCTGCTCAGCACGGACCGCACCGAGTCGCCCGCGCCGGAGAGGCTCGACGCCGCCCCGGAGAGGTCGCCACGGATCTTCGCGATGTCGGCGCTCACCACGTCGAGGGTGCCCGCGAGCTGGTCGAGCTGCGGCTTCAGCCCGTTTGCGTAGGCGTTCTGGGCGTCGGTGACGGCGGCCTTCGCCCCGGCGATCGCGTCGGCGATGCCCTGGCGTGACTGCTGCGAGGACGCGCTGCCGTCGGTGATGTCCTGCGCCGCCTGGGTGAGACGGTCGCGCACGCCCTCCTGGCGCGAGATCGCGTCATCGAGCCGGCTGAGCACCCGGGTGAGATCGGCCTGCGCCGCCTCGGGGAGGGCGGGCGCGACGTCGGCGGCGAGGCGATCCCGCAGCGCCGTGGTCTGGTCGATCTGCTGCTGGACGCCGTCCGCGAGGGATCGGAGCAGCTGCGCCTGGTTCGCGCCGGTGGCGTCGGCGCTGGCGAACAGCTCGTCGATGCGTGCGCCGACCGCGTCGTAGCTCCCGGCCGTGGCGGCAAGGGCGGAGCTCAGAGCCCCGGTGGCATCCTGGAGGGTGCGCTTGAGCTCTTCGGCCGCGGTGGCACCGCTCCCCACTGCGGCGGAGGTATCGGAGAACGCGCCGCCCGCGGTGGAGACGAGCGATTCGGCGCTGTCGACGAGTGGCAGGCTGGAATCCACGAGTGCCGTGAGCGTATCGGCGGTGCGGGCGCTGGCCCGTAGTTGGGTGCCGATGTTGCCGACGCGCGACTCGACGCGGGTGAGCGCGGCCTGGGTCTGATCATCGGTGAGGTAGTCGGAAACGGAGGTAATGAGCCCGAGCGCCACGTCCCCGAGGGTCACCGTGAAGGCCTCGCTGATCTGCGCGGACACCCCCTCGGCCCCCTGCTCGGTGATCTTCGGGGCGAGCGCGTTCTTCTTCTCGTTCGTGTAGAAGTCGATGCTGGTGCGGTCCGCGCCGTCGGCGTAGAACGTCATCATGTCGGTGCTGAACGAGGGCGGGAGCACGATCGACGCGTAGTAGTCGCCCGAGCGGGCGCCGTCGATCGCGTCCTCCTCGGAGGTGATCACCCAGTCGAGCTGCTCGTTCGCGCGCAGCGCGGAGAGCACCTGCTCGCCGACGTTGAGCGTGATGGGCATCAGCTCGCTCTGGTACCCCGTGTCGGTGCTCGCCACGGCCACCTTCAGACGGCTGGTGTTCGCGAAGGGATCCCAGCTGGCGATCACGTTGAACCAGGTGAACAGGGACGGGATGATGACGAGCCCGAAGATGACGATCGACGCCATGACGTTCCGGGTGGCGTGCCGCACGTCGCGGCGGGTCAGTCGCAGCATGGCGCTCATGCGCGCGGGCCTCCCATCGTGGGGTCAGTGCGGGGCAGACGGCGGGTCGGGGCATCGGGATCGGGATCGGGATCGGGCACTGCACCGTGATCCGGCGCGGCACCGTGATCCGGCGCGGCACCGTGATCCGGCGCAGCGACCTGCGTCGTCGCCACGGATTCGTGCAGCTCCGTGCGCTCGGCGAGCATGGCCGTGCGCAGCTCCGAATCCTCGAGGTTGCCGACTTCCTGGGCGCTCGCGAAGCTCTGGCGGATGTATTCGACGACCACGAGGAACCCCATGATGAGCAGGCACCAGAGCACCCAGACCCCGAGCAGCGGTGCTTTTCCGCCGGGGAGCGCCCAGGCGATGACCGCGAGCGCCACGAGCCCGAGCGCACCGATGATGAGGGTGCCGCGCAGCAACGCGGGATAGTGCTGGGTGAAGGGTTGGGCGCGGCGCTCCAGGTCCGCGCGGTACTCGCCGCGGTTGCGGAGCGCGTGGATCACGTCGGGCAGGCGGTAGCCCGAACCGACGACCTGCACCTTCTCTCCGATCAGCAGATCGGTCGCCGCGATCTGCCGGTTGAACAGCAGATTGAAGTTCGCGAGGCGGCGGCGCAGGATCATGCCGAGGAGGAACGCGACCGTCCCCATGAGCGCGAGCACGCCGACGAAGCGCCAGTAGTGACCGCCGGTGAATCCCGCGATCGTCTCCCGCATCGCGTCGATGCCGTAGGAGAAGGGGAGCAGCGGGTAGATCGTGCGGAAGAAGCCGGGCATGAGCTCGATCGGGTAGAGGCCCGAGGCCCCGGGGATCTGCATGATCACGAGCAGCACGCAGAGGCCGCGGCCGATGTGGCCGAACGCGACCGAGAGCGCGTAGATGATGCTGACGTAGACCAGCGCCGTGAAGAGGCCGGTCCCCACGTACGCGAGCGCGCTCGCCGTCTGAATGCCGATCACGAGGTTGCCGAGACAGACGATGAGCGCCTGGAGCATCGCGAGCGTGCCGAGCAGCATGAACCGCCCCAGGTACGCCTGGCGCACCGTGAGGCCCGGGATCCCCTCGGTGTCGACCTCCACCTTGAAGATCACCATCAGCACAAACGCGCCGATCCACAGCGACAGGTTCGTGAAGAGCGCCGCCATCGCCGAGCCGTAGTTCTCGATCGGGTACAGCGCCCGCTCGTTCACCGTGACGGGCGTCGCGATGAACTGTGAAATCTGCGCGGGATCGAGACCGGTCACCGTCTGGAGCGTGTTCCACTCCGAGGCCGATCCGAGCGCGAGGACGTCGGCGCGGGTGTTCTTCACTCCCGTCGCGATGTTCGCGAGGTCGGAATCGAAGTTTCCGACAGCCGCCGACGTCGATACCAGCTGGGTGTCGAGCCCGCGGAGGAGTTCGTCCGCCTGCGTGAGGGTCGCCTGCTGTGCCCCGATCGCCGCTCCGAAGGCACCGGCGCTCGCCGACAGCTGCGACATGGCGGCGTTGACGGCCGGCACGGTGTTCGTGATGATCGCGCGCATATCGCCCGCGGCCCCCGCGGTGCCCTGCATCGCATCGTTCAGGGCGCCGCTCGCGTTCCGGATCGACTGGGCGGCGTCGCCGGCGCTGGTGTTCAGGGCCGTGAGATCTTGCAGGGTGGTCTGATGGGCGGCGTTCTGTGCCTGCAGGCCGTCGAGCGCGGACTGCAGCTGGGCGGACGTCTCGGGGCTGAGGCCGGAGGTCGCGAGGAGCGTCTGCAGCTGGGCGATCGTGGCCTCGTTCGCTTCGACGACCGCCGTGATCGCGGCGATCGACGAATCGGCGCGGGATCCGAGCTGGTCCAGGCTGTGGGTGAGCTCGGTGACGGAGGTGTGCGCGGAGGCGGTCGCGTCGGCGAGCAGCGTGGTGCCCGTGAGGTACGCGGAGCTCGCGGCGTCCGTGAATGTGACGACCTGCTGCTGTGTTTCGGCGATGATCGACTGGGCTTGCGCGACGGCGACCTTGACGTCCGCGAGCGTGGCGTCGAGATCCCCGAGTGTGGTCCGCGCAGAGGTGAGGCCCCCGCGGGAGTCTTCGATGCCCTCCTGGAGTTTCGCGATACTCGCGCGGGCCTCCGTGAGTTCCTTCGTGGTGCGATCGAAGGCGTTCAGCGAGTTGGTGCGGGCGTTCAGGAGCTTGAGTTCGACGGAGTCGCCCGCGCCCTTCACCGCCTCGGTGGCGGCCTCGGCCACCTGCTCCTTGAACGCGGTGGTGATCTGTGCGTCGAGGGTGGAGGCACCCACGTCGGTGATCTTCGGGGCGATCGCGCTCGCCTTCTCGTTCACGAAGTACTGCAGCGCGGGTTGGGTGAACTCGCCCGTGGTCATGCTCAGGAGGTCCGCGCTGAAGTCCGCGGGGATCACGATGGCGGCGTAGGCGTCGCCGCGCTTCACCGCGGTGTGTGCGGCCCCTTCCGCCATGAACTTCCAGCCCAGTTGGTCGTTCTCGCGGAGTTGCTCAACGACCTGCTCGCCGATGTTGACCTCGCCGGTCAGCTCGGATTCGGCGCCCTCGTCGAGGTTTGCGACCGCGATCGTGATGTTCGAGGTGTTCGCGTAGGGGTCCCAGAACGCGTTGATGTTGAACCAGGCGTAGAGTGCGGGCGTGACGAGGATCCCGATAACGATGACCCACGTCTTTCGGACGCGGACCAGCCTCATCACGTCCCGTTTGAATACCTGCCAGCTGTGTCTCACACAACGACACTAATAACTTGCACACGAGTGTGCAAGTTATTTCGGAAATTGCGGTCAAGCTGCGAGCGAATCTCGGTCATTTCGATAAATTTATGCATAGACAATGATTTAGTTTATGTTTAATCATTGAAGCCTGTTGGTTGCCAGTGGAAGTTCATTCTCCATTGGGTGCCCGGAGAACGTTCGACGGTGCACGCAAAACCTGTGGAAGGCCGGGAGGGTGGGGGGAGATCGAGTGACCGACTCAACGAGGGGCGCGGTGCGCGCCGCGCTGTGTACCACAGTGCGGAGATGGGCTGTCGGATCGGCGGGGGTGCTCTTGGCCCTGTGTCTCGCCGTTGCTGGCGCAGCCGCCGCACACGCCAAACCGGCTCCCGAGTTTCGCGCACCGGACGGCGCGACAGCGGTCTGGATCGACATCGAGATTGAATCGCTCGATCCTGGCGCGGTGACGGGCTTCCTGCGCGCGGACGGGGTCCCGACGAGTCTGACGTTTGTCGCCTCTCCGACCGGTCTCACCGCCCAGGTGATCGACCCGTCGCCCAGCTTTTCCCTGGAACTCGTTGCGGAGACTCGTACCCAAGCTCGGGTCTCGGTCACCTTCGCCGATGCGGCGGGGAGTGTGCGCGGTGGAAGCAGTTCACTGGTCACCCTTCCCGCGAAATCGACGACCGTCGTGCCACCCGATCCGCCCACGGATGACCCGACAGCGAACCGCCCCGAATCGCCGGGCTCATCGCTTGCGCAGACCGGCGCACACGCGGTCTGGGGTGTCGTGCTGATGGCGGCCGCGTGCGCTGCGGTTGGCCTCGGAATGGTGATGCGTCGCAGGAAGGGAGCCGCGCTGTGAGGACGAAGTATCTGGCAGGTCTCGGCGTCGTTCTCACGAGCGTCCTCGCGTTGACGCTCTCGGCACCGGGACCGGCAGCCAACGCCACCGAGCGGAGTGCGACTCCCCGAGCGGGAGTCGTGCACGTCGCCGAGCAACTTGACGTGGTGACGGTTGACCGGATGCCACTGGTCGAGAGCGGCACCGTGCGCGAACTGCCGATTGACGCCGGTGGCGTGGTGGCCCTTCCCGGAGTACCGGATGGTTCGGCACTCGTGCGCATCAGCGTGTTTCGTCCGAACCAGGCGGTCTCGGTCACTGCCACGGGGCGTACCGTCCTCGAGTCCGAAACCGGCAGGGATGCGTCAACGACAGTGTTGGTCCCCGTGCGCGATGGCGGTACGACGATCGCAGCGAGCGTCGCGGTCAACGCACGCGTCGAATTCCTGGCGCACTTCGGTGCCGATACCGAGACCCCCGGCGCCACGGTCGCCCTTCCTGCAGTAGTGAACCGCGTTGATTCGGCCGCGGGGACGGGGATCGACGCGCTCGGGCCGGAGCCTCAGCCGGTCAGTGTTGTCGGGGTGGGCGGGGTGCCGAGTACTGACGTCCGGGCAGTGCATGTGACCGCTGCCGTCGAGCTGCCGTCCCCGGGTACCGTCGCGATCTCCGGTCAGGAGATGAATCTGCCCGCCGGGCGGAGCGTCGTGACGACGATCGCGGCCGTGGATGCCGAAGGAAACGTCACCCTCAGCTCCAGCGCCGGGGGTCATCTCTCACTCGATATTCGCGGCTGGGTGGCCGGTGCCACACAAGACATGAGCGCCGCGAACGCATTCGGGAGTTACGTGCCCAGCGAGGTCGCACTGTGGTCCGAAGCTCGCGTGGGCGCAGATGGAACGTCGTCCGTGGTGGTCCCGGGTGTGAAGGATCGAGCCATGAGTGTGGCGTTGGTCTCCGCAGCGGCGAGCGGATCCGGGCACCGATCCTTCCTCAACGTGGGCGACTCACCCGCCGGGAGAAGCCGCGGCGTGCTGGTGGATCCGCAGCAGGGTGCGCTTCCGCAGATCGAGCTCGTTGAAGCCGCAACCCCGGATACCGAGGTGTTTTCTCGCGGCGCTGCCGTCCAGGCCCGGGTCATGCCATTGGGAGACATCGTCGGAGCGCGCAGCGCGACCGCGGGCAGGGTGGACGTGACCCTGCAGGCCCCCGAGCAGGCAGACCTTGCCGAATCTGGAACACTCGAGCTGTCGGGTACGGTCCGGTCAGAGGCACCGGTGGATCGTGTTGAGCTCTTCGGGAACGGCGAACACATCGGAACGGCTGCCGTCGAATACTCCGACGAAGGGGCACACTGGCGGCTGATCACGTCGGCCCCGGCTGGCGGAGAAATCGAGTTTCGCGCCCAGGCGTTTGCCCGTGATGGTGGCACCGGCGACGCCCGTGGCGTGACGCAGGTGATGATGCCTGACGCCGAAGACATTGTGGTGAACGGGCGGACGGTTGTCGTCGACCCGAAGCAGATCACGGGCGTGGAACCGGGCCTCGTGAGTTTCGCTGCGGACCCGCAACTTACTCCCGGCGACATCATGGTCGCTGGCGTCTCGGAGCACACCCCAGACGGTGCGTTGCTCAGGATCGTTGCCACGCAGCGTACCGCTGACGGTTGGACCGTCAGGACGGAACAGGCTGCGCTGACCGACGCATTCGTGCAGGCCGAACACCGGGGCGAGTACTCTGCGTTCCCCGAGGGCACCGAGCTTCTTCCCCCGAAATCGAGTGACGACGACACCGACATCATCGATGACGGAGTCGACAACGTCGCGCTGGTCCCCGCGGACGACGTGGTGCCCGCGGCACCAGCCGCCGCGATGGCACGCGGCGGTGCGGCACCCGCAGCCGCAGCACCGCGCTTGGGCGTCGAAGTCTCCAAGGAGTTGGTGCTCACGGGGACCGCGAAGCTCACGGTTCCCTTCACGGGCAAGGGGAAGACCACGGATGTCTCGCGCGCAAACTCCGCACAGCAGAGTCAAGCGAAGAAAAAGGTCAAGCTTGAGGGCGGGCTGGCGTTTGACGCGGAAGTGCGGGCCTCGTTGGGGGTCGTCATGGTCCTCGACATTCAGGTCGACTGGAACTGGGGGATCCCGGATCCGTCGTTGACGTACTTCAAATCGGCGTTTACCGGCGGGTACTCGTACAACTACAAGGCGCAGATCTCAGGCTCGGCGAAGACCGCGTTCACCAAGGAACTCGCGAACCTGCGTTCGGCACCGATCACGATTCCCGTCGGCGTGGTGCCGGTCGTGCTTGTTCCCGGAGCTACCGTCACCCTCGCCGGCGAAGCCAATGGTGAGTACAGTGTGAGCTTTGCTGATTCGGTTGAAAAGTCCTTCGAGTATGGGGCTGAATATCGGAATGGCACCTGGCGTCCGGTTGATGAGGTTTCGCCCGATACGCCAGCGAACGCGGAAAGTCAGTGTCTGGGATGGGGACAGCAGGTGACCGCGAGCGGCGAACTCGACGGGAAGATCACACTCGCGATCGCGGGCAACGTGAAGATCTATGGGATCCTCGGGCCGGAAGTCACCGCCAACGCCGGGGTCGAAGCAGGCATGGCGGCGAAGCTCTCAGGGGCCGACGGGACATTCACGATGTCGTCGAAGCGAGCGCTCCTTCTCGGCGCGGCGCTCGGCATCAATGCGAAAATGAAGGTCCTGGGATTCACGATCGGCGACACGTGGTCGCACACCGTCGCAGACGTGCGTATTCCGCTCTGGGAAACTGACGATGTCGTGATCCCCCTGTGCCCGGTCGAGGACGATGGAGAAGACGGTGAGGACGGTGATTCCGACCTGGTGCTTCTCCACGGCACCGTGAGCAGCGCCTCCACGACCGAACCGATTCCGGGTGCGAAGATCACGGTCACCGATAGTGCGGGCACGCAACATGACGCGGTGTCGGACGGGACAGGCGAGTACGAGATCGAGGCGGCTGCTGGCGCGCTCTCGGTGGTCGTGGAAGCCGAGGGGTATATTCCGTTCACGCATACCGTTGAGGCGGGCGCCGGTGAGCAACGGCTGTTGAACGTGCGAATGTCGACGCGACTTGACGCGACGCAGTATCGCGCCGTCCTCACCTGGGGTGAGCACCCGCGGGATCTGGACTCGCATCTCGTGGGCCTGGACTCGTCCGGTTCCTATCACGTCTACTACTCAGCGAAAAACGCGCGGAGTTCGGAGACCGGCGAACTGATCGCTCAGCTCGACGTCGATGACGTGACGGGATTTGGGCCCGAGACCACCACCTTCGCCGTGCAGCCCGATGGCGAGTACGCCTTTTTCGTGCACAACTACACCGGCGACCACGGGGAAGCGCGGCTCTCGACCTCCGGAGCGAACGTCGTGCTGTACCGGGGATCCGAGAAAGTGGGGGAATACGACGTCCCCAGCACGGGCGAGGGCCGGTACTGGAACGTGTTCAGCATTCGCGGCGGGGAAGTGATCGTCTCCAACGGTATCTCGGACACCCCGATCGCCGCCGGAGGCTCGGATACGTCGCAGGAATCGCTGAGCGGACCAGCGACGTCGTCACGGACTGGTGCTCCCGCCCCGCTTGCCGGAGCCCCGGATCTCCGAGAAGAGGTGCGCGAGGCGACCGAATCGGGAACAAAGTAGGAATCGGGGCTCAGGCAGCGGGTATGCCCGGGCCCCGAACCCCTGAGTTCCCCGGCGTCGAGGCAGCGGTCAGCGCCGCCGTCCCGAGCGGCACCACCATCGGACTCCCGGCGACCGGATCCGGCACCACGAGGCACTCGAGGTCGAACACCTCACGCACCAGCTCCGCTGTGACGATCTCGTGTGGCGGCCCCTCGGCAACCACCCGGCCATCCTTCATCGCGATGATGTGCGTGGCGTATCGGGCGGCGTGGTTCAGATCGTGCAGCACGGCCACGAGCGTGCGCCCCGCGCCGTGCAGACGGCGGAACAGTTCGAGCAGCTCGATCTGATGGGCGAGGTCGAGGAACGTGGTGGGCTCGTCGAGCAGGAGGAGCGGTGTGTCCTGCGCGAGCGCCATGGCCACCCACACGCGCTGGCGTTGCCCACCCGACAGCTCATCCACCAGCCGCGACGAGAGCTCCGTCGTGTGGGTTGCGGCGAGCGCCGCCGCGACCGCGCGCGCATCGTCGGGCGACCACTGTCGGATCAGTCCCTGGTGCGGGTACCGGCCGCGTGAGACGAGATCCGCGACCACGATCCCGTCGGGCGCGAGCGACGATTGGGGGAGCAGCCCCACGCTGCGGGCGAACGCCTTCGCCGGCATCGAGTGCACGGCACGCCCGTCGAGCACCACCTGACCGGAGCTCGGCCGCAGCAACCGGGCGAGGGCGCGCAGCAGCGTCGACTTGCCACACGCGTTCGGGCCGACGATCACGGTGAACGAGTCGTCGGGGATCGCCACGGTCAGGCGCTCCGAGATGATCCGCTGGTCGTAGGCGAGGGTCGCGTCGGTGCTGTGCAGTCGCGGGCGGGAAACGGGCGTCGCGTGATCGGGCATGCGTGGTCTTTCCAGGAGGTGGAGGGAACGGTATGGGGTGCGCCGGGCTACCGCCGACGGGTCTCGCGCACCAGCAGCCAGACGAAGTAGAGACCGCCGATCGACACGGTGACGATGCCCACCGGGAGCTGGAGCGGCGCAAACAGTCGCTGTGCGAGGCCGTCGCTCACGACGAGCACAAGCGCGCCGGTCACCCCCGCGGCGATGAGCCCGACGCCCGCGGAGCGGGTGAGTCGGCGCGCGATCTGCGGTGCGACGAGCGCGATAAACGCGATGGGCCCCGCGGAGGCGGTGACGAGCGCGGTGAGGGCCACGCCGACGAGGATCGCGACGAGCCGGATCGCGGTGGGTCGCGAGCCCAGGGACCCGGCGGCGTCATCGCCGAGTTCGAGTACTCGCAGCGCCGGGGCCAGTGCGAGGGCGGGGACCAGCAGCAGGACCAGCACCCCGAGGACGGGCACGAGCGTGTCCACGGTGAGGCCGTTGAGTGAGCCGCTGCCCCAGACGGCCGCCGTGAGCTGTTCGCCGGGGGCGGCCTTCAGCATGAGATAGGTGTTGAACGCCGAGAGCATCGCCGAGACGCCGATGCCGACGATGATGAGGCGGAACCCCTGCACGCCGCGCCGATACGCCAGCACGAACACGACACCCGCGGTGAGGATCCCGCCGGTGAGCGCGCCGAGCGCAACGGCGACGTACCCGCCGCCGGTGATGAGCAGCACGACGAGCGCACCGGAGTATGAGCCCGCCGAGAAACCAATGATGTCGGGGGATCCCAGCGGATTTCGCGTGAGCGACTGGAAGATCGCGCCGCTCATTCCGAGCGCGAGGCCGAACAGGGCGGCGAGCAGCGCCCGCGGTAAGCGCCACTCGCGCACCACCAGGACCGTGCCGTGATCGGCGGTGCCGAGCACCCCGCCCAGCACCTCCGCGAGCGGGATGTCGGTGCTGCCGGATCCAATCGACACGACCATGGTCGCGCAGGTGAGCGCCGCGAGTATCGCGGTGACCACCACGCCGCGCAGCGACACGGTGAACGACCAGCGGCCCCGCTGTGCGGTGACCTGACGGCTTCCGAAATCCACGGAGGCGCCGGGGGCGGGGGTGGCTGCGGTCGATGTACTCATAGGGCGCTCACGTTTCTCCGACGGGCCAGGGCGATGAGGACGGGCGCGCCGATGAACGCGGTGACGATCCCGACTTCGAGTTCGCGCGGGGCGAGCACGACGCGGCCGAGCACGTCGGCGGCGAGCAGCAGGAGCGCCGCCCCGACGGCCGAGAACGGGATGATCCAGCGCTGGTCCGGACCGGTGAACCAGCGGACCACGTGCGGCACCATCAGCCCCACGAACCCGACGGGTCCCGCCGCGGCGGCGGCCGCGCCGGCGAGGAGCGTGACCGCGAGGATGACCAGGATCCGGGTGCGCAGTACGTTCGCCCCCAGGGAGCGCGCGGCGTCGTCTCCGAGGGAGACGGCATTCAGCGGCCTGCCGCAGCCGAGCGCGATGAGCACCCCGACCCCGATGGGCGGCACGACCGCGCCGAGGGTGTCCCAGCCGCGACCCGCGAGCGATCCGGCGCTCCACCGCAGGACGTCCGAGAACGTGTCGGGATGGAGCATGGTGATGGCGGAGGAGAAGCCGCCGAGCACCGCCCCCAGCGCGACGCCGACCAGGGTCAGCCGGACCGGGGTGGCACCGATCGATCCGATCGACCCGAGGGCGTAGACCAGCGCCGTGACCACCACGGCCCCGAGGAAGGCCAGCCAGAGGTACTGGCTGAGGGCCGTCACCCCGAAGAAGGCAACCCCCACGACCACCGCGAAGCTCGCGCCCGCGCCGACCCCGAGGATCCCGGTGTCGGCGAGCGGGTTGCGGGTGAGCGCCTGGATCAGCGCGCCGGCCACGCCGAGCGCCAGGCCAATCACGAGTGCAAGGAGCGAGCGCGGCAGCCGCATCTCGTGCACGATGTACGAGGCCTCGGAGCCGTCCGCGTGCCAGAGCACCCGCCACACCTCACCGAATTCGAGTGCCCGTGCCCCCGCCCAGAGGGCAAGCGCGAAGACCACGGCGAGCAGGAGCAGTGCGCCCGCGAGAAAGAGGACGCGTTTCGCGGCCGTGCCGGCGGGGGCCGGCGCCGATGCCGGTGCTGGTGCTGGCGCCGGTGCTGCCCCCGGCGCCGCATCCGGTGCCGGTGCTGCGTCCGCAGTCTGCAGCACGGCCCTACAGCCCGAGCTCGGCGAGGCGGGCATCGTAGCGATCGCGGTTGATCTCCTCGTCGCTCCCGTCCCAGATGGACTGCAGCGCCGCCATCGTGGCGGCGTCGAGCGAGTCGTAGCGCTCCAGCCAGGCCTCCTGCTTGTCGCGCCAGTAGCCGATCACCGCGTACTGGGCGGGGGCGAGGCCGCGCTCATGGCGCAGGTAGCGCCGCGCATCGCGCAGTTCGCCGGCCTCGCCGGCCACCCAGACGTAGCAGTCGTCGGTGATCGGCATCGCGCGGAGCGCTTCCGTGATCGCGCTGGGGCCGACACCGTTTCCCCGGCCCACGACCCACTCGACCTGCACCCGGTCGGTGCCGAGATCCTGGCGGTGCGAGGCCTCCGCGATTTCGACGGCGGCCACCGCACGCACGCCGGGAGCGAGCTGGCTGGCGAGCCGGGCCAGTGCCGGGATCCCGGTCGCATCGGTGACAAACACCTGCACCGTGGCGTCGGCCGGCGGCTCGTACAATCCGCGCGGCTGCCCGAACGCCACGCGGTCGCCGGCCCGCGCGTGCGCACCCCAGGTGCCGGCGCGGCCATGACCGTGCACCACGAGGTCGATGTCGACCTCCCCGGTCGCGGCATCATGCCGGCGGATCGTGTACGGCTCGATATGGGCGTCGCTTCCCGGGGGCTCGTGCCAGGTGCCCGACGCGTCCCGCGTGGGGAGCATCAGCTCGCCGCTCGGGCCGGGGAACCTGACGCGCACAAACTCGTCGCCGACGCCCGTGGTGGTGAATCCGGCAAGCCCCGGACCGCCGAAGGTGACGCGCACCATCCCGGGGGTCACCCAGGCGGTGCGCGTCACCTCAGCGACAAACAGCGTGTCGTTCACTGCGCGGCGTCGACCTTCGTCTGGATCTCGGCGAAGCGTTCCTCAAGGTCGTCGAGGTTCTGCAGGGCCCAGCCGAACGAGCCCGTCGGCCCGCGGTCGATGTAGTCGAACACCATGCCGTTCTGGACGGCGGGCAGGTTGTTCCACAGGGTGTTCTTCGCGAGGGCGTCGATGTTTTCCTGGGGGCTGTCGCGCAGCAGGATGATGTCGGCGTTGCTGAGGCGTCCGAGTTCTTCGTAGGAGAACCACTCGGGGAAGCCGTCGTCGGTGACTTCATCGTCCTGCTGCTCGCGGAACTGGGCACCCAGGTCGCGCAGGATCGGGGTCATGAAGTGCGTGCTGCCGTAGGTGCCCCACTCGTCAGGGTCCGGGCCCAGCAGGGTGAAGGTGTTGTTCGCGAGGAGCTCCGCGAATGTCGCTGCGATCTCGTCGCGACGCTCGGTGTACTCGTCCACGAGGGGCTGGAGCTCGGCTTCCTTGTCGAAGATCTTCGCGAGCTCGACCGAGCGGGTGCGCCAGGCCTCGCCGTCGCGCGCATTGAACGTGATGATGGGGGCGATCTTTTCGATCTCCGCGCGCATCGGGTCGTCGAGCGGCAGGAAGTCTTGGGTGGCGAGGACGAGATCCGGCTTCGCCTGCACGATCGCCTCGAGGTTGAGCTCGTAGTACTCGCCGATGGATCCGACGCCCGCCTCCCGGATGGGCTCGCTGTATTCCAGCGGAATGGAATCACCGGCGGTGTCGGTGAAGTAGCTGTTCACCACACCCACGGGGGTGATGCCGATGTCTTGCAGGGCCGCGGGCGTGTAGAAATCGACCGACACCACCCGCTCGATGTCCTGCGGAATCTCGACGGTACCGAAATCGCTCTCGTAGCTGCGGGTGTCGGCCGCGCCGTTGTCGCCGGGGGTGCCGCAGGCGACAAGGGCGAGGGCGGCGGCCGCGGCGACGAGGCCGCCCAGGACCCGGCGTGGCGATCGGGGTGTGGGGAAGAGGGACATCATGCTCCTGCTCGGTACATCAGAAACGTCAGACGGGAGCGATCCCATCTGACGTAGGTAAGGGTGACCTTGGTTACTGTATTCGCCCGCGCGCGCGGTTTGGCGACAAGCTGTACCGGTTTTGGAACACCTTAGGCCCGGAGCACCGCGTCGGTCCGGGTGTAGGCGGCGGGGGTTTGGCCCGTGAGCGTGCGGAAATGGTCGATGAAGGTCGACGTGTTTCGGTAGCCGAGGCGGCGGGATACCCGGGCCACCGGGTGTCCCGCCGCGAGCTCGCGGATCGCCAACTGGAGACGGGCGAGGATCCGCCACTGCGTGAAGCTCATGCCGGTTTCGCTGGTGAATTGCCGGGCGAGCGTGCGCGAGTGCATCCCGCACATTGACGCCCAGTCGCTCGTGGTGCGCTTGTCCGCGGGATCGGCGAGGATCGTGCGGGCGATGCTGCGCAGGTGCGGGCTGCTGGGCATGCTGAGGTCGAAGGAGACCTGCGGTGCGGGGGCGAGGAGGTCGAGGATGACGCGTTGCATGCGGAGACGGGCCTCGGCGTCGAGGTCAGCGTGCAGATTGTGTTGCAGGAGTGCGCGCAGGGGGTCGCTGATCGCGACGCCGGTGACACGATCTGGCATCGCGCTGAGACGGCTGGCGTCCGCCGCGAAGTAGGTGGCCCGGACCTCCGCGCCCGCCTCGGCGGAGGCGCGGTGGGGGAGGTCGGCGGGGATCCAGACGCCCAGCTCCGGGGGCACCGCCCACACGCGGCCGTCCGCCTCGAGCGTCACCATTCCGCGATGGGACCAGAGGAGTTCGTATTCGGCGTGGGCGTGCTCCAGCCAATCGATCGGGCCGGTGACGTCGAAGTCGATGGTCGTCAGGAGGAAGCCGTCGGGGATCCACGGGATCTCCATGGTCGCCGCTTCGGCGAGCGGCGGGGCGGATCGGTGCAGCGTCAGCACGGGGTCTCCACGGGTCTGCTCGGGGTCAGGGGGTGTGGTCCGGGTGGCAGCGCCACCCGGACCACACCTCGGATCGCGTTATTCGGAGGGGGTGCTTGCCGCCGCGGCACGAGCGGTGCGCGAGCGCCGAGCCCGCGCGAGCGTGAGCGCGGCACCGCCGACGAGCAGCAGCGCAGCCGCGCCGAGCAGGGCACCCTGCGCGGGATCCGCGCCGGTCCGGGCGAGGCCCTCCGCCGACGCGGTACCGGCGTCTCCCGTGCTGCCCGCAGTGTCGGGCTTCGGGGCCCCGGTCCCACCGGTGCTCGGATCGGTGCCCGTCGCAGGATCGGTGCCCGTGCCCGGGTCCGTGCTGGTGCCCGGATCCGTCGCCGGGTCGGTGCCCGTGCCCGGATCGGTGGCGGGGTCCGTGGCCGGGTCGGTGTCCGTGCCTGGATCCGTGCCCGGCACGGTCTCAAGCTGGGACGTGCCGAACGATACGGGATCGCCAGCCTGGCCCGCGTAGAAATCGTGGAGCTCGGTGGGCTGGATCGTGTCGAGGATCGTCGTGGCCTGCGCGGTCCAGCTCGCCTGGTACGTCGCGTCGCCCGCGGGTGCCGCGCCCGGGCCGCTGGGGTCTGCGGCGACGGCCGAAACGGAACCGATCGCGGAGGACACCACCGTCGGTTCGGTGAGCGCGATGCTTGCGACATCCACGCGGGAGACCGTGAGGTCGCCGACCGTGGTGGTGGTCGACAGCTCCGCGCTGAGGATCCCTGGCGCGCTCGGGTCCGTGATCGTGACGTGCGGGTTCTGCAGCACGATGTCGAACTCGTGCAGGGCGCTCTGGAAGCGGATCCGGCCCTCGTACTTCAGCACACCCGTGCCGGTCGCCGGATCGTAGGTGCTGCCCGTGGCGAGGGGGAAGTGGAAGAGGCCGGCCTCGTCGATCGTGGCGTGTCCGCTGTGGTGCGTGGCCCCCTGGGCGACGTTGGCCACGTAGTCGCGCCAAGACTTCTTGAAGCCCCACACGAGCTCGCCGGTGACCGGCGTCTCGGTCTCGCCGCCCTCGCCGGGCGTGGGCGCGTCCGAATAGGTGACGGGGATGAAGAGCTCCTGCGCCGGGTTCGTGGCGTTGGCCGCGCCGCCCGCGTAGCTGTACACGCCGAACTGCCCGTTCGCCGGGATCTCGCTCGGGGTCGCGGCGGTGATCCGGCCCTCGAAGGTGCCGGTGGCCGGGTCGAGGATGATCGCCTGTGCGCGCATCGTGGCCTGGAGTGGCGCGGGCATCGCCGCGATCACGGACTCCAGCAGCACCCACTTGGTGTTCGCGCGCACCTGGGTGCGATTCTCGCTGGGGGCCTGTTCCGATGGTTTCCAGGGGGATCCCACCGCGCCGAACGCCACGAAGGTGCCCTGCGGCTGGTTGTTCGGGATGGGGAGCCCGCTGCCGTCGCCACCGGGGTTGTTCGCCTCGGGGTCGAAGCCGCTGCCGCGCACCACGATCTCGTCCCCCGGGTTCACGGTGGTGGTGCCGAGCGGGGTCTGTCCGTCCGCCGCGAAGAGCTCGATCTGCGGCGCGGCACCGGTCGCGGGCCCGTCCGGGAGATCGCCGATCACCTGGAACGGCAGCGGCGCCTTCTGCTGATTCAGCGTCGAAGTTCCGGTCATGTAGTGGAACGCGCGGACGGCGTCGGGAAGCTGGTCGATGTAACTCTGCAGCCAGGAACCGCCCGCCTCCTGCGTCTGCTGGACGCCCTCGGCGTTGCGGTAGTGCTGGCCGGCGAAGACGGGGGTGCCCGTCAGCTCCCCGTCCGCGATGTGCGTGTCGGCCAGGGTGAGCACGGTCGTGCGCACGGGATCCTGGGCGGGGGAGGGAGCGCCTCCCATGCTCGCGCCGGCGCCCGCCCCGACGTCGAAGCTCAGGGCGGCCGTGCCGTCGGCGGCAACCTCGAGGATCGGGGCCGAGAAGAACAGATCCGGCCCGCCCATCATCCGCACCGGGTTGACGGTGAGGATTCCCGCGTCGGGCCAGGTGATGGTGCCGGCCCCGGTCTCGGGGTCGAGCGATCCAGCACCGTCCGCGAACGACGCAATGCGGTAATCCTTGCTCGACGCACCGGGCACCGCCCCCGCGACCTCGGCCTCGGGCACCGTCGCGATCGAGACGCCGTCCCCGGCCGCCTCCATCGCCCAGGGGCCGAACACCCCGTACTGTGCGTAGGAGCTGTAGCCCCAGTCGAGTTGCAGGCCCGTGACCTGCTGCTCGGCGGCCTGCGCGGCCGTTGCGGTGACGGCACCCGTGGTGCCGATCGTCAGTGCGGCCAGGCCCGCGAGGATCCGCGGTGCCCACCTCCGGTGCTGTGTGTGGTTGCTCACGCCATCCCCTATAGTCGGATCAAGATAAGGACATCCTAAGCAACATCTGCTGTCTGGGTCGAATCTGCCCGCCCCGCGGCCCGGGCCCGCCCGCTCGCCCGGCCCGCCTCTGCCATGCCGCCCGGCCCTGCCACGCCCGGCCCGCCCGGGCCGCCCCGTCCCGGCCCGGCCCGGCCACGCTGCCCGACCACACCGCCCGATCCTGCCGTCCGGCGCGTCCACACCGACGCGTTTTATTTAGCGCGAGGGTTTTTCCGACATATTTGGCTCGGTTTCGCGAAAATGCCTCGGTTTGGGCGGGCGGGCGGGTGGTTGGGCGGGTGGGGGCGGCGCGGGGCTATGCGCGGACGCCGTGCTCTTGGCACCACATTTCCAGCACCGCGAGCGACCACAGGGCGTTGCCGCCGCGCTGATCGCTGGCGCCGTTCGGGTCTGCGAGCAGCGCCGCAACGGCGTCCGAGCTGAGGAGGCCGCGCCGCCGCGCCTCGGGGCTCGTCATCGCATCCGTCACGGTCCCGAGCACGTCCCCGTCGAGGTGTCGCAGGCCGGGGACGGGGAAGTAGCCCTTCGGGCGGTCGACGACGTCGCGGGGCAGGACCCGCCGCCCGATCTCCTTGAGCACGCCCTTGCCCCCGTGCCGGGTTTTCAGCTCCGGCGGGCAGCTCGCCGCGAGCTCGACGAGGTCCTGATCGAGGAAGGGGACGCGCGCCTCCAGCCCTGCCGACATGGTCATGCTGTCGACGCGCTTGACCGGGTCGTCCGGCATGAGCACGTGCGTGTCGAACCGGAGCACGGCATCCACCGCGGTCTCCGCGCCGGGCTGCGCCAGGTGCGCGTCCACGACGCCGCGGCTTGCGTCGTCGGGGAGCCGGTGCGGTGGGCGCAGCAGCGCGCCGACCTCCGCGTGTGAGCGATCGTGGAACTCGGCGCGGAACTGGGCGGCGGCGTCCGTGCGTGCGGCCCCCGCCGCCGACCCGTGATACCCATACCCCGCGAAAACCTCATCGGCACCCTGCCCCGACTGCACCACCGACACGTGCGGCGCGGTCGCCTGCGCGAGCAGGTAGAACGCGGTGACATCGTGCGAGGCCATGGGCTCCGTCATCGCCGCAATCGCGTCAGGGATCGCCGCCGCAAGCTCGGCCTCGCCGATGCGCATCTGATGGTGCTGGGTTCCGTACTGCTCCGCCACCCGGTCGGAGTAGCGGAACTCGTCGCCCGTTTCCCCGCCGGCGGCCGTGAAACCGATACTGAACGTGTGCAGGGGTTCGGGGCTGTGCGCCGCCGCGAGCGCGACGAGCAGGCTGGAGTCGAGTCCGCCGGAGAGCAGCACGCCGACCGGAACGTCCGCGACCAGGCGCCGCCGCACCGCCGTGCGCAATGACTCCTCGATCGCCGCGGACCAGTCGTCGGCCGACCAGTCCGACCGCTCGGGCACGCGGGCGTACGCGGGTTCCCAGTAGGTCCACTCGCGCGACCGGCCGTCCGCTTCGATGACTCGGACGGTCGCCGGCGGCAGTTTCCGTGCCCCCGTGAGCAGCGTGTGCGGGGCCGGCACGATCGAGTGCCAGGTCAGGTAGTGGTGCAGCGCAACGGGGTCCAGCGTCGTATCGACGTCCCCGCCGGCGAGGAGGCCGGGGAGCGTCGACGCGAACCGGATCCGGCCGGGCACCTCGCTCACGTAGAGCGGCTTGATGCCGAGACGATCTCGGGCAAGCACGACCCGGTCCCGTCGCTCATCGAACACGGCGATCGCGAACATGCCGACGAGATGCTCGACGAATCGGGTGCCCCAGCGGGCGTAGGCGTGCAGGATCACCTCGGTGTCGCTGCGGGTCGCCGGGGTGAACTCGTCGCGGAGTTCGTCGCGGAGCTCGGCGTGGTTGTAGATGCAGCCGTTGAACGCGACAGTGATCCCGAGCTCCGGGTCCCGCATCGGCTGCGCCGCGCGCTCCGACAGATCGATCACCTTGAGCCGCCGGTGGCTCAGGGCCACCCAGCCGCGGGCCAGGGTGCCGTGGCCATCGGGGCCGCGCGCCGCCATCGCCTCCGCCATGCGGGTGACGACGCGCGGGTCCGCTGTCCCGCCTCGGGTGTTCAGTTCTCCGGCGATTGCGCACATGGGGCCTCCTCGGGGTCGTGTGCGGACCACGGTAGTGACCTCGGGGCCGGAGGCGCAGGGCCTTGACTTCCCGAATGCGGGGAGCCACGCGCGCGCGTCGGTCCGCCCGGGCGCGGCAGGGCGGGAAGCTGGGAATGCAAGCCCTCGCCGGGCTCCCGGGCCGCGCGATGTACTCGAGGCAGCGTGCGCGGGTGCGGCGCGGGAGGGACGCGATGGGGGCAGACACACCGGCGGGAACGGCGGGCAGCGGGCACGGGGAACGGGTGCGGCGCTTCGGACGGGGGTTCTGGCGCACACCGCGCCTCATCCTGGCGGGGAAGAGCGCCCTCGCGGCCGGGCTGGCATGGTACCTGGCCCCGATCATCCCGTTCGCCGAGCCGGAGTACTCGTATTACGCCCCGCTCGGGGCACTGGTGAGTATGTATCCGACCTTCTTCGACTCCGCCCGATCGGGGCTGCAGGCGCTGGCAGGCCTGTCGCTCGGGGTCGGGCTCGGCCTGGGAGCGGTGCTGGCCGTGTCGCTCGGGGTGCCCGGGATCCTCGGCGTCGCCGGGGTGATCGGGATCGGGGTGGCGCTCGGGGGGTCACCCCGGTGGGGCGTGGGCCGGGACTGGCTGCCCATGGCCGGCCTATTTGTGCTCGTGCTGACCGAGGGGCACGGCGCGGCGTTCTCGATCTCATACCTGGTCACGATGGCGTTCGGGGTCGTCACGGGGGTGTTGGTGCAGTGGCTTGTGCTGCCGCCGTTGACCGTGGGGGAGGCGCAGCGCGCCGTAGCGGCGGCGCGGCTCGCGCTCGCGGACGGCCTCACGGCGGTGGCCCGCGTGCTCGAGGATCCCGCCGGTCACCCGGAGCTCGACCGGCGCGCGGCCGAGCTCGCGCGAGCGGTGTCCGGGGTGAGCGAGAGTGTGCAGCACGCGCACCGCAGCGCGCGGGCCAACCCCCGAGCTCGCCGCACCGCCCGCACCGCGTCGGCCGAGCTCGACGCGGAGGCGGCCGGCGTGGAGCGCGCCGGTCGCCACGTCCTGGTGATGCTGGAGCTCGTGGCGGAGGGCGCGCGCGGCCACACGCCTTCGGTCTCGCGCGCGGCGTCCCGACGGTTGGTTCCGGCGCTGCGCCGCTGCGGCGAGGCCCTCGGCACCGCGGTCGACGCGCCCGAGCACGCGGCACGGGTGGCGGCGGCGCAGCGGCAGGTGGAACGATGCCGGCACCGGGCCCGGCTCCCGATCAGAACCGCGGAGGCGGGGGCGGACGAGGCGCTCGCGAGCAGCCTGTCCCGTGCGCTCTCCGCCGCGGTGCCTCGACACACCCTGTGAATTTTGAGGTTTTCTCCCAGCTCAGAGGCCATGATGAGAGCCATGGGGTTTCTTTATTACAATGGGGTCACAGAATTCGAGTTCGATGATCGGGTGCTCGCCCATCTGAAGGCGGCCATTGGAACGAAGCTCCGCCGGCAGGAGTCGTTCTTCGTGAACTGGACCAACCCGGCGGAACAGGGCAGCGGCCGTGTCACGATCTGGATGTCGCCCGCGATCCCCGTGTTTTTCCGCTTCGCGGGCAACACGCCCCCGTCGCTCAATGCGAAGTGGGTGCACGTGCTGGTCGAAACAGCGAATACGCCACGGGGGATGACCGTGATGCGCGAGGACCAGGTCGATTCGGCATTTGCCGCGCTCGCGGCGGCGCAGGAAGGATAGGGGCGGACACCATGGGCGAACTCCACTACGGCACGAAGGACAGCGTCTTCACGTTTGAGGATCGGCTGCTGCACCACCTGAAGCTGGTGATCGCGAACAAGCTCCGCAAGGGCGAGAGCTTCCTCTTCAGCTGGCAGACCTCGGACTGCGGCGCGGGCGCGGCCATCTGGTTGCACCCGTCGATCCCGCTCCACTTCACGTTCGAGCAGTTGGGACAGGTGGAGATCAACAAGGATTGGGCGGAGCTCTTGAGCTTCCAGGCGAACAGCGCTGCGGGCCTCACGCTGGTGCCCGAGCCGAACGCGGAGGCCGCGCGCGCGTAGCCGCCGCCGTCGCGACTCACTCGCCGTCGTCCGTGCGGAACCCGGCGGCCTTGTGGGTGCCGTCGCACCAGGGCTTGATGCTTGAGAGGCCGCAGCGGCACAGTGCGACGGTGCGCCGCCGCTGCGGAATCGGGGTGCCGTCGGCGGCCCGGAGATCCACGGTGCCCCGCACGATGAGGGGCCCGTCCGGGTAGGGCGTGATGCTGGGCGGCACCTCGGGGCCGGCCGCGCCGCCTCGACCGCCAGGGGCCGGGGCCCCGCCGTGCGCGTCGTCCGGATCATCGGCAACGCTCACGCCGGGTCCTCGTCACGGAGGGACGACCGACCGGCCTCCCACGCGTCGAGCATGTGCCTGCCGGCGGCACCGTCGAGGGCGAGGCAGGCGGCGGCACCGAACATGATGTCGGCGAGGAGCTCGGGGCGGTCCTCCGCGAGTCCGCCGGCGAGGTCGCGCCCGGCGATCTGTTCGTGCACGGCGTCGGCCTCGACGTGTTCATCGAAGTAATCGGTGACGTCCGGCCCGGCACCCAGCCGACGAAATCCGTCGCCGGTGTGACGGTTGGGGATCGAGGACGTCATCTCAAAGGCGGCGAGATGGCCGACGATCGCTCCGAGCAGGCGGCGATTGAGCCCGAACATCGACATCGCGTTCTGCGACGCGAGGGTCACCGCGGGCACCCGATCGACGTAGTGACCGTAGCCGGGGTCGAGCCCCATCGCGGCGAGTGTGCGGGCGAAGATCTCGGCGTGGACGCGGTCCGGCCGGCCGCCCCCGTACTCATCCGATTGGATCTCGACGAGCGCGGCTTTCGGGCTGCCGGTGAGCCGCGGGATCGCCCAGGAATGCGGATCTGCCTCGCGGAGGGTGTACACCGAACGCTGGATGAGGAATTCCCGCGCGTGCGCCTCCGTCGCGCGACGTGCGAGGAAGCGGGGCACGCTCGGCCCGCCCTGCTCTGCGGTCAGCGCAAAGAGGGCCGCGGCGACCTCCGCCGCGTCGGCAGCGGGCTCAGGGGGCGGCGCGACCTCGCGGCGCAGCTGCGCCTCGAAGGCGCGCTCGATCCGCGCTCGCGCGGCCAACAATTCGGGATCCCACTCGAGTTCCGGATCGAGGTCCCCGAACGCGCCGTAGGCGGAGGCGTAGAGCACGAACAGCGCGAGCTGGAGGTCCTCATCGCGCCACACGTCCGTGGTGGCTGCGACCGCGGCGTCGGTTCGTGCGCGGACCTCGCGGTGCGCCTCAGCATCTCCGGCGGTGAGCGTGCGCAGCACCGCTGCACTCACCGGGCCGCGCGCGGAACAGGAAACGCGGGGGAGCGTCTGGGGGCGGGAACGTGTGGGCATGGGCCTCCGATCGGTCACGCTGCCCAGTGTCCGGGACCCGCGGGGCGGCGGCCACCCCCTTGACACCGCTGGTGGCGATCGGCTATTCGTGCGCGTCGGGCGCGAACCGGGGTGCCGAGCTGTGAAGTCAAGCCCCCAGACGCACGCGGGTACCGCTCCTACGCTCGGGGGTGTCCCGCTTCGGACTTCGAGCCGGGGCATCGACCGGGACGTCCGTCCGTGGACGCGGCGCCCCGTCCGCAGAGGAAGGACACGCTATGCCCACGATCAGCAGCGACATCGACATCGACCTCCCCGTCCGCACCGTGTACAACCAGTGGACGCAATTCGAGAGCTATCCGGCGTTCATGACCGGTGTGGAATCGGTCCGCCAGCTCGACGACACCCACCTGGCGTGGGATGTTGTGGTCGGCGGCGCGGAGCGCGGATTCCAGGCGGAGATCACCGAGCAGATCCCCGATGCCCGCATCGCCTGGCGCAGTCTCGACGGGCCGGAGCACGCCGGTGTCGTGACGTTTCACACCCTGGACCCCGAGAAGACCCGTGTGCGGCTCGAACTCGAGTGGCAGCCCGAGGGCTTCGTTGAAACCATGGGCGCGATGCTGCAGATCGACGACGCGCAGGTCGCGTCCGATCTGCGCGAGTTCGCGCGGCTGATGGAATCGCAGGGCTTCGCGAGCGGGGCCTGGCGCGGCTCCGTCTGAGCTGGCCCGGTGACCCCCGCCGCACACCCACCACACGAACGGAGGCAGCCATGGCCAGAATCTGGGAATCGAACGAGTCACGCGACGGCGACGAGGAACTCGCGGTGACCGAGCAGCGTGACCGGGACCGCCCCGCGGTCACGCCCCAGTCCGAACCCGCGGAGGAGAACCCCGAGGGCGCGGACCCACGGGATGCGCTTGAGGCGCAGGGCGAAGACGTGGCTTCCTCGCCCGCCCGCCGCGGCCAGCACACCCCCGAACGGAGTTGATCATGAGTACGACACACATCATCCCCCCGCCCGACAGCGCGGTCTGCGACACCTGCGGGAACCGCTACGACAAGACGTTCACGATCACGCGCGGCGACACCGTGCGCGTGTTCGACAGCTTCGAGTGCGCCATCGAGTCGATGGCGCCGAGCTGTGCGCACTGCGGCTGCCGCATTCTCGGCCACGGCGTCGAGAGCGACACGGCGCTGTACTGCTGCGCGCACTGCGCCCGCGAACAGGGCGAGCACGGCGTGGCCGATCGCGATCACGGCCCGGCGGGTGCCCAGAGCATCGCGTGACGGACGCGCACGACCGCGGGGCCAGGCGCGTCGATGCGCTCCTGGCCCCGCGGTCGCGCGGTCACTGCCTTAGAGCGACGCGACGATGCCCCCGCTGATCAGTGCTGTGAGGCCGAGAGTGGCGAGGACGCCGAACACGACGCCCCAGATCACGATCGAGATCACCTGCCACAGGATGACCTGGTTCTTCGACGCCCCGAACGACACCATCGCGGCCGAGGTGATCTGGCTCGGCAGGAACAGCTGCCCCAGCAGGCTGACGCCCGGGACCCCGTAACGATCGAACCGGGCCTTCAGCTTTTCGCGCCGCGGGCTCAGCGGCTTTTCGGTTCGGTTCTGCGTCGCTTTCGCCCGGACCCCGTGTGCCGTGAGTACGAACACGAGCATCGAAAGCACGTTGCCGACAATCGCCGCGAGGACCGCGACGACCGGGGGAATCCCCACGAGCACCCCCACGGCCGAGCCGAAATAGGATTCCACGAAGGGGATCGCGGCGATCAGCAGGACCCCGAGCCACTGCAGCACCTCGGGAAGCGACGCGGTGAAATCCTGGAGGGTGGTGAGCATGACGGCCTTTCAAACGGGAGACGCGGCGCGGCGAGACCGCCGGCCGGGCAGCGAGCGCTGCGATACCTCAAGCTTCGCGGCGGTGGATCGGCGGCGGTAGTGCCGGGATGTCATGACCCGGTGTGACGTCGCGCGGCGCGCACCCGTGACATCTGTCACGGGTCGCCGCGGTGGTGCGCCGCGAGAACCCGCGAGCCCGTAGGCTGGGGAAGATGCCTGACTCGCCGCCCACGCCAGCCCCCGGGGCCGGGGTGAATGCCACCTGGAATTACACGCTGGGCTCGATCGTCTTCCTCTTCGTGGTGATGGACGTGCTCATGATCCTGAGCATCCTGCAGGAGTTCCGCGTGGGGCATCGGTCCACCGTGTTGGTCGTGCTGCTGCTCGCGATCGGGTCCGCCGCCACCCGTCTCCGATACTGCTGGTTCCTGCGCTCGGCGCCCCAGCACCGGATCCCGCATCGGGGGTGGACGATCGCGCTGCTCGCGCCCGCGGCGGCCTCGTGGGGGCTCGCGTTCGCGGTGCCCGAGGTCGCGGGATTCGCCGCCGCGCAGCTCTGGTTCTCGGGGGTGCTGTTCGCCTGCTTCCTGCCCGGGGCCGCTCGCTGGCTCATGTACGCGGGGCTCCTCGCGTTGACGCTCGCCCCCGTCGTTGTCGCCGGTCCCGAGCGCGTCGCCCTGACCGCCGGCCGCGACGGCTCCCCCCTGTGGTTTGTCGCCGTGTACGCCGCGATGCTCCCGGGAATGCTGCTCTCGAGCCTGTGGATGTGGCGCGTCGTGCAGCGCCTCGACGAGGCCCGTCAGCTCGGGGCAGAGCTGGCGGTGACCCAGGAGCGCCTGAGGTTCGCGGCCGACCTGCACGACATCCAGGGGCACCACCTGCAGGTGATCGCGCTCAAAGCCGAGCTCGCGGAGCGCACCCTGGAGGCGCGTCCTGAGCAGGCCGCCACGCAGCTCGGCGAGATCCGGCTCATCGCGAAGGAAGCGATGGAGGAGACGCGGGCGCTTGTCGCGGGGCTGCGCGAGGTCGCCCTCGCGGACGAGCTCGGGAACGCGCGGGACGTGCTGAGCCTGGCGGGAGCGGAGTGCAGCCTGCGGATCGATCCCGCGCCAGACGTGCAGGCGGACGGACCCGTCCGGCCCAGTGACGCGGAGCGCGTCCTGGCGTTCGCGGTGCGGGAGGCGACGACAAACATCCTGCGGCACAGCTCGGCGACGCGAGCCGACATTGTCCTCGCGGCCGCGCGCGGGGGCACCGAGCTGGTGATCACCAATGACGGCGTAGACCCGGCGGATGCCGCCGCGGCCGCGGGTGGCCCGGGCACCGGGATCGCCGGACTCCGCGACCGCGTGGCCGCGGTGGGCGGCACGGTCGCAGCTGGGATGCTGCGCGGTGCGGGAGCGGTACAGCGCGGCGACGACGTGCGCGCGGAGCAGTCGCCGAGTTTCGAACTACGGGTCTGGGTACCCGGGGCGGGAGCATGATGCAGCATCCGAGTCAGCCGGAGGTGGGGCGCGAACGCGAGCCCATTCGGCTGCTGATCGCCGATGACGAGCAGCTGATCCGGAGCGCGTTGGAGGCGCTGTTGGATCTCGAACCCGACATCGAGGTGGTCGCGGGGACGGACAACGGCGCGACCGCCGTGGAGCTCGCTCTCGCGCTCGCACCGGACGTGTGCTTGCTCGACCTCGAGATGCCGCGCGCGGACGGCATCGAGGCCGCGGAGCGCATCGCCGCGGCGCAGCCGCAGACCCGATCGATCATCGTGACTCGCCACGCACGCCCCGGGGTGCTCCGCCGAGCCCTCGCCGCGCACGTCTCCGGGTTCGTGCCCAAGTCGACGCCCGCGGGGGAGCTGGCCCGGGTCATCCGGGACGTGGCCGCCGGCAAACGCTATGTGGATCCCGAGATCGCCGCGGCGGCGCTCACGGCCGAACGCTGCCCGCTCACCGAGCGCGAACTCGATGTGCTGCGGGCCACTCGCGTCACCTCGAGCGTCCAGGGCATCGCGGATCAGCTGTTCCTGAGTTCCGGCACGGTGCGCAATTACCTGTCCGCGGCGATGACCAAGCTGGGCCGCCAGAACCGGCAGGACGCCGCGGAGTACGCCTGGCAGCAGGGCTGGATCTAGCCGCCGCGGCGGCTCGGCTCGGTCCCGGGGGCAGCGGCGTCCGCCGCATCGAGCTGGGCCAGGATTGCCTGCAGCGCCGCCTCGATGGCGGTGGAGAGCACCTCGATCGGGCCGCCCGCACAGTGGAGCTCCGTCGCCGGCGGGTCGGCGTCGCCCCGCAGCGCACAGAGATACACGGTGCCGGCGGGGCGGCCCTCCTCGGGCCCCGGTCCGCCGACCCCGGTGATCCCGGCGGCGACGTCGGAACCCAGCAGCTCGCGCACCCCGACGGCCATGGCCCGGGCCGTCTGCGCCGTCACGACCGGCCCGCGCGGGACCCCGAGGACCGCGAACTTGACCTCCGCGTCGTAGGCGACGACCGCGCCCCGGTACCAGGTCCCGGAATCGGGCCCCGCCGCGAGCGCGGTGGACAGCTGACCCCCGGTGAGCGACTCGGCCACCGCGACCGTCGCGCCCTGCGCGAGCGCGCGCTCGGCGATTCGCGCGACGAGCGCGTCGATCCGATCGTGTGTTGCGTTCTCAGCCATGCCTCTCCCTACGCTCCCAGCGCCCCGACCGCGTGAGCGATCACGAGCGTTACCAGCACGAACGACATCAGGCCCTGGGCGGTGGCGAGAATCTTCGCGCGCGGCCGCAGCGGGATCCCGGCCCCGGGGCCGAACGACATAGAGGTGACGGCGGCGTCATACCAGTAGTCGACGTAGCTGGGGCGCCAGTTGCTCACCGGGCCGGACTGCTCCGAAACTTCGGCGCTGGTGTCGTCGTCTTCGTCCTGCGGGAACCGGAAGTCCGCGGGCGGGAGCTCCGAACGTCGACGCTGCCGCCGGGCGGCCGGTCCGCCGCGATCCAGTTCCCAGAACAGCAGGCTGAACGCGATGAAATTCGTCGCCCAGACCTGGGCGGCGGCGGCGAGCAGCTCGGGTCCGTCCCCGGGCTTCGTCGTCACGAGCAGCACGATGGTGTGGCCGAGCGCGATGAGGTTGGCCCCCACGAGGAGGGCGGCGAGCGCGAGCGAGGCGACCCGGAACGTTTGTGTGTTCCGGTGGGTCCTGAGCGGGTTGACCACCAGGATGCACGCGAGGAGCACGGCCGCGATCGCCACGATCGTGAGCCGGATCCACAGCGGCTGGACGTCGTTCGGCAGGAAGCCGTAGAGCAGCATCGCGGCGATGGTGGCGATTGCCGCGGGGAGCCGGTGTTCGCCGCGCGCGTTCTCGCGCACCTGATCGCGGTCCTCGGCCTGGGTCATGCGTGCTCCGTCCTCGTCTCGCGGGCCGCGGCACCGCGCGGCATCCGGCTCCGCGCGCTCGCCGCCGCGCCGCTGTGCTCGCGGGAAGGGGTCTGTGATCGGGAATAGTAGCGAGACTCGGGGGTGCTTGTCGACCCCCTCCCCGGGGGCCCGACGGGTTCGTACGCTGGAGGACCATGACGCGCGGTGCGTCGCCCCGCCGCGTCCGACGACAGGAGGCCGCTCATGAGTTCGCATCAGAGGCTGCTGGGGATTGAAGAGGAGTTCGCCCTCGTCGACCCCGTGACCGGGACGCCGGTGCCGGGTGCCGCCGCGCGGCTGATCCGCGACGCGCCCCCGCAGACCCCGCTGGAGCACGAGTTTCTCGACAGCCAGGTCGAGACGGCCACGCCGCCGTGCGAGACGGCGGACGAGGCCGAAGCGAGCCTGACCGCGCTCCGTGCCGGCGCGCGGCGCTTGGCGGAGGAACACGGCGTGCTCCTGGCCGCGACCGGCACGCCGCCGCTCGAGATGCCGTCGGGGCCGGGATCCCAGGTCACGGAGAACGATCGCTACCTGATGATCGCGAACGATGCCCGTCGGCTGGCCCGCTCCCACTACGTGAACGGCATGCACGTGCACGTCTCGATCGAGTCCCGGGAGGCCGGGGTGCGGGCACTCAACGGGCTCGCGCGCTGGGCCCCGCTGCTGCTCGCGATGACCGCAAACTCGCCGTTCTCGGGCGGCGTCGATACGGGCTTCCAGAGCTGGCGGCACCTGACCGGCTGCTCGTGGCCGCTGAACGTCTTCCCCGCCCACTTCTCCTCGGCCGAGGAATACGATGCGCGTGTGGACCGCCTGATCCAGGCGGGACTGATCCGGGACCGAGCGCTCGTGAGCTGGGTGGCGCGGCTCTCTTCGAGTTTCCCCACGATCGAGCTCCGACTCGCCGACGTGCAGCCGGATCCCGCGCACGCGGTGGCCTTCGCGGCGCTGGTTCGCGCCCTCGTGGACACCATCGTTGCGAGCGACAGTGCGGCGGCGGCCGAACCGCACGGCACCGACGAGGTGAACGCGGCGCTTTGGCGGGCCGCGCGCGACGGCCTCGCCCACACCCTGGTCGATCCCGGCGTCTGCCGCGAGGTCGATGCCACGACCTGGCTGTCCGAGCTGCTCGAGTACATCGAACCCGCGCTCCAGCGGTTCGGCGACGCGGACCGGGTGCGGCGATACGTCGCCGAGCTCCAGCTGCACGGAGCCCCCGCGGCCGCTCAGCGCCGCGCGTTCGAGTCGGGCGGGATCGCCGGGGTGCTCGAGCTCTATGCCCAGCACCGCCCCGCGCCGCCCGAGCCGGTGCCGGCGCTGCCGCAATTGACCCCGTAATTCCGAGCCGAACTGGAGGAACCGATGCCACAGAACAAGACCCCGCAACTCAAGGATCCCGAGCTGTACGAGAGCCTGCGCGACGACGGTGCGAGCGCCGAGAAGGCGGCCCGGATTTCAAACGCCGCGGCCCGCGAGGGGCGCAGCGCCGTCGGCCGCCGCGGCGGCCAGGCCGAGGACTACGAGGATCGCACCGTTCCCGAGCTGCGGGAGCGTGCGCGCGAACTCGGAATCAGCGGTATCTCGCGGCTCCGGAAAGCGGAACTCATCCGGGTGCTGCGCGAGCACTGACCCCGGCGACCCGGTTCGCGGCCCCGTTCTCTCACCGAAAGGAACCCCAGATGCATCTCTCAGACCCCCGCACGAAATACTGGTCCTCCGGCTTTCCCGAGCAGGAGCAGTCCCAGCCCGGCCTCACCGAGGCGGTCGCGCCCACGCCAGATCACGGGGAGCGAGACTACGTCGGCCACGGCCGCCTGGAGGGCCTGCGCGCGCTGATCACCGGCGGCGACTCCGGCATCGGTCGCGCCGTCGCCATCGCCTATGCGCGCGAGGGGGCCGACGTCGCCCTGTCGTACTTGCCCGAGGAGCAGGAGGACGCGGAAGCCACGGCCGAGCTCGTGCGCGCCGCCGGCCGCGGGGCGATCCTGCTCCCGGGAGACCTGCGCGAGGAGGAGACGTGCGCGGCGATCGTGACCGAGACCGCGTCGACCCTGGGCGGCATCGACATTCTCGTGCACAACGCCGGGTATCAGCGGGACCGGCCGGGCGTCGCGTCGCTGAGCCGGGAGGAGATTCTCCGGGTGCTCGACACGAACCTGGTGGCACCGCTGCTGATCACCCGGGCGGCGGCCGATCTGCTGCGCCCCGGCGCGAGCATCATCTTCACCGCCTCGATCCAGGCGTTCGCGCCGTCGCCCTCGCTGATCGACTACGCGGCGACGAAGTCGGCGCTGGTGTCGCTCACGCGCTCGCTCGCGGAGGAGCTCGGGCCGCGCGGGATCCGCGTGAACGCGGTCGCGCCCGGGCCCATCTGGACGCCGCTCATCCCGGGTACGGGCTGGGACGATGCGCTCGGCAGCTTCGGCCAGGACACGCCGTTGGGCCGCGCAGGCCAACCGGCCGAGCTCGCGGGCGCATACGTGTATCTTGCGTCCGAGGACGCCTCGTTCACGTCCGGGGCCGTGCTCCCCGTCACGGGCGGCAAGCACCTCTAGCTCCGCCGCGGCCCACGGCGGCACCCGCGCAGGGGCGACCGGCCCTACGCTTGAGGCATGACGGCAACACTCGTGGCGCACGGCCTCGCGGGCGGCTACGCCCACCGCACCCTGTTCGAGCAGCTGGATCTCACGGTCGCCCCGGGTGACGTCGTGGGCGTGGTCGGCGTGAACGGTGCGGGGAAGTCCACATTCCTGCGCATCCTTGCGGGCGAACTCGCGCCGCAGGAGGGCGAGATCCACCTAGCGCCGGCGGACGCGTTTGTCGGGTGGCTGCCGCAGGAGCACGAGCGCGTCGCGGGCGAGACCGTCGCCGCCTACATCGCCCGGCGCACCGGCTGCGCGCAGGCGACCGCGGAGATGGACGCGGCCGCCGCGGCGCTCGGAGATCCCGCGCCCGCGGCCCCCGGTGCGCCGGATCCCGCTGACGTGTACTCGGCCGCGCTGGAGCGGTGGCTCGCGAGCGGTGCCGCCGATCTCGAGGAGCGCATTCCCGCGGTGCTCGCGGAGCTGGGGTTGGGGCGCCCCGCGGGCGCCGGATCCCGCGCGGGACGGGCCGCGGCGGTCACGGAAGCATCCCTGATGACGTCGCTGTCCGGCGGCCAGGCCGCGCGCGTGGGGCTTGCCGCGCTGCTGCTCTCGCGCTTCGACCTCGTGCTGCTCGACGAACCCACGAACGACCTTGACCTCGACGGGCTGGAGCGCCTGGAGCGATTCGTGCAGGGGCTGCGCGGCGGCGCGGTGCTGGTGAGCCACGACCGCGAGTTCCTGGCCCGCTGCGTCACGCGGGTGCTCGAACTCGACCTGGCCCAGCACAGCACCCGCGTGTACGGCGGCGGGTATGAGGCGTACCTCGAGGAGCGGGCGATCGTGCGCCAGCACCAGCGTGACAACTACGAGGAGTTCGCGAGCACCAAGGCCGACCTCGTGGCGCGCGCACGCACGCAGCGCGAGTGGTCGAGCCAGGGCACGCGCAACGCGCTGAAGAAGTCTCCCGATAACGACAAGATCCGGCGCCGCGCGAACACCGAGTCGAGCGAGAAGCAGGCGCAGAAGGTGCGGCAGATGGAGAGCCGGATCCGGCGCCTCGACGAGATGGAGGAGCCGCGCAAGGAGTGGCAGCTCGAGTTCACCATCGGCGCGGCTCCGCGCTCGAGCGCCGTGGTCGCGACGCTGAACGAGGCCGTGGCCCGGCAGGGGGAGTTCACCCTCGGACCGGTCTCGCTGCAGCTGAACGCGGGCGAGCGGGTCGGGATCACGGGGCCGAACGGGGCGGGCAAGTCGACCCTGCTGCGGCTGCTGCTGGGGAGGCAAGCCCCGGATGCCGGATCGGCAACGCTCGGCTCGTCGGTGGCCATCGGCGAGGTGGATCAGGCGCGTTCGCTGTTTCACGGTGACGCGCCGCTCGCGGACGCGTTTGCGGCGCTCGTCCCGGAGCTCGCGTCCGCCGAGGTGCGTACCCTGCTCGCGAAGTTCGGCTTGAAGACCGATCACGTGGTGCGGCCGTCGGGCGAGCTGTCGCCGGGGGAGCGCACACGGGCGGGGCTCGCCTTGTTGCAGGCGCGCGGCGTGAACGTGCTGGTGCTCGACGAGCCCACGAACCACCTGGACCTGCCCGCGATCGAGCAGCTGGAGCAGGCGCTGGAAAGCTACACGGGCGCGCTGCTCCTGGTGACGCACGACCGGCGCATGCTGAGCACGGTCCGCTTGGACCGGCACTGGCATGTCGCGGAGGGGAAACTCAGCGAGCGCTAGGTGCCGATGCCGCCCGCTTCGGGATCGGCGGCGGGGGTTGCGATCGCCAGGATCGGGTCGGTGGTGGGGAGCCGCGTCGGGGAGCCGCCGCGTTCCTCGACCGTCACGGCAACCGCGTCGCCGGGCCGGAACCCGGCCGCGAGCACGGCCGCGTTCTGCTCGGCGTCGGGACGCACCACGCCGAGGGAGACCGGCTGGCTGTCGCGCACGATCCAGAGCTCGAAGTCGCGGTCGGCGTCGAGCTGCGGCAGGCCGTCCGCAAGCAACACGGCCTGGCCCACGGAGTCCGACCAGTGCAGCGTCGCGCTCCCCGCTCCGGCGATGCGCACCGTCGACGTCTCGGCGTCCGGCGCGCTGGCCACCGCGTCGAGCGCCACCACGACGGGGTCCCGGGGCGTGAGGAGTCCGCTCAGCGGGAACGAGAACGACACCGCGAGCAGCACCGCCACCATCCCGGCCACCAACAGCCAGCCAACGCTGCGCCGCGACCGAGATGTCTGCGTCTGCTCATCGGCGTACTCGTCGGCGTCGAGCTCTTCGAGCTCGGGGATCCGCGCCGCCGCGGGGCGTGACGGCGGTGGCACCTGCCGCGGTGCCGGGCGTGACTCGCCCCAGAGTGGGGGCTCCTCGAACTGCGGGGTGGTGGCGATCGCATCCAGGATCGCGGCGCGCGCCGCAGGAGGAGGGGCGACGGGTGCTGCGACGGCCGACAGCTCGGCGGCGGTCGCGCGATCCTCGTCGACGATGCGCTGCCACTCCGGGTGCGCTGCGAGCGCCTGCGAGAACGCCTGTTCTTCGTCCGGCGAGAGCGCGTGGAGGGCACGCACCGCGGAGAGTTCACGGAACTCAAGCTCGGTCATCGCGTTCCCTCCAGTGCCGCTCGAAGCCGGGTGAGGCCGTCTCGAATTCGTGTTTTGATCGTGCCGAGCGGTGTCTCCAGGAGCACCGCGATCTCGCTGTGGCTATAGCCACCAAAGTACGCGAGGATGATGGCACGGCGCTGGGGTTCGGGGAGCGCGTCGAGCGCGTGGACCGCGCGGCCCCCGTCGACGAGCAGGGCCACCTCCTCGTCGACCCCGGGAACGGCGTCGGAGACCTCGCGGGCCCCGGCAGTCAGATCCCGGCGCCGGGACGCCTGGGACGCGCGGACACGATCCACGGCTCGGCGGTGCGCAATCGTGAGGAGCCAGGTGCGGGCACGGCCGCGGTCGGCGTCGAACGACTGCGCCGTCTGCCACGCTTCGAGGAACACCTCTTGTAGCACCTCTTCGCTCTGCGCGCGGTCGACGAGTACCCGCAGGATCAACCCGAACACCCGCGCTGCGAGGAGATCGTAGAGGGTGGCGAAGGCGCGCTGATCGCCGAGCGCTGCGCGCCGCAGCGCCGCGTCGGCCGGATCGGCGGTGCCGCCATCCTCCGAAAACTCGACCCCATCGATGACCATCGCCTCCAGCATGCCGTACTCACCTCCGATTTGTCGCCGTCTGCGCCACGCGAGTCTCAGCCGAACGTGAACGAGTACACCTCGACGCCGGGCGTCACCGCGAGCTCGAGGGTGCCCGTGTCGGGATCGTCGTCCTCGACCAGCCGGATCGACCGCGGGGTGCCGCTCACCTCGATGGTGCGCGTCCCGCCGCCCGAGAGGTCGACCGTGACGGTTCCCGTCCCCGCGACGACGGTGCGCACTTCCTGCCCGCGGTAGTTCAGGCGGATGGTGCCCTCAGCGGTGTCGCCCGGGGTGGCAAACTGGGTCTCGATGTCCCAGGTGCCGTCGAGGGCGAAGGTGTCGCCGGGCTGGGTCTCCGGGAAGCTGAAGTCGCCGGTCCCGGCGCGGTACGCACCAGCGCCGGCATAGTTGTGGTCTTTCGCGGAGCCGAGGAACGTCTCGGGGGTCGTGCTCCCGAGCTCGGGGGTTGCGTCGCTCGTGTCCGTCGCCGCGGGGAGCGTCGCACCCGGGGTGGCGTCCTGCAACAGTTCGCGGATCAGCCGCTCCGTGACCGCGTAATTCCCCTCACCGAACGAGATGTGGCGCACCGTGCCCGCGGCGTCGATCAGATAGTGTGCCGGCCAGTAGCGGTTGCGGTAGTTCGTCCAGGTCGAGAGCGAGTTGTCGAGGGCCACGGGATAGTCGATCCCGAAGTCTCGTATCCCGGCCTCGACGTTGGCGCGTTCTTTCTCGAAGGCGTACTCGGGGGAGTGCACGCCAATCACGGTGAGTCCCGCGTCGCGGTAGGCCTGATCCCACGCCACCACGTGCGGCACTGATCGCTGGCAGTTGATGCACGAGTACGCCCAGAAATCGATGAGTACCACCTGGCCACGGAGCGCTGGGAGATCAATGGCTTCCCCGTTTGGGGTGTTCAGCCAGGCTTCGATCCCGCGGAGCGCCGGTGCGGTTCCGCACTCCGCAAGTTCTGGCGCGTTGTGTGCGCAGCGGTCCAAGTCACGGTTCTCATCCGTGACAAGGCCGCCCAGTTGCAGCGCGTTTTTCCCGGCGTCACTCTCTGCGAGGTCGCGCTGTAGGCCGGCCGTGTAATCGGGCAGGAGTCGCTGCAGCGTCTGGGGAAGATTGAAGGCGAGCCCGATTGCGAGCGCGATGAGGGCGACGCCGCCGACGATCCGGATGGTGCGTTCGTGCGTGCGGAAGCCACGAATGCGCCCGGCGACGCTGCGGCCCGCGAGCGCAAACACGAGGAGCGGGATCGCGACGCCGAGCGCAAACGACACCGTGAGGAGCACGGTTTCCACGCCGATCGCGCCGGTCGCCCCGGCCACGATGATCGCGGCGAGCACCGGCCCCGCGCACGGGACAAAGACGGTGCCGAGCGCGAGCCCCATGCCGAAACCGCTCCCGCCGTCGCCCACTGTGCGCCGAGGGAGACGCTGGAAGGGTTTCTCGAGGAGCTGTTCGAATCTTGGGAACAGCATGCCCACGCCGATGATGGCCAGCACGGCGACACCGGCCCAGCGGATTGTGCTCTGCGGGATCGAGAGCAGCCCGAGGAGGAGGGAACCCAGCAGCGTCACCAGGGAGAAGCTGATGACGAGCCCGGCGATCACCCAGTACGGCCGGCTCGGTTTCGCCGGAATCACCTCCGGGGCCTTGCCGGGGGCCGCGGGGTGCGCGCCCGCGGTGAGGAAGATGACGGGGAGCACCGGCAAGATGCACGGCGAGATCCCGGTGATGAGTCCGCCGAGCAGACCGATGAGCACAATATCCATGAGCAGCCCTCTCTGTTGCGAAGTGGTTCGGTGCGGGGGCCGGATCGGATTGCTTTTCGACGGTCTGGGGCGTGAGCGGACTGGCCAGGAAAAATTCTGCAAGAAAGCTGCAATCCGATCCGGTCGGGGCTCCGAAGACGTTCACAAGCCGCGAGAATCCGCGGATTGAATTCTGAGGAGGAACCATGTTCACGAAGAAGAAGACCCTCGGCACCGCCTTCGCCCTGACACTCATTGGGGCAGCCACACTGACGGGGTGCTCGATGGGGGCGTCCTCGGACGCGGGCACGGAAGAATCGGCTGCACCGAAGCAGTCGGAGTCGCAGGCGCCCGACACCTCGGCTGGGACGATGGATCCTGCCGCGAATCTCGTCGGATCGGGCTGTAGCGCCTACGCGGAAGCGGTGCCCGACGGTGCCGGATCGATTCAGGGCATGTCCCAGGATCCCGTGGCTGTGGCAGCGTCGAACAACCCGATGCTCACCACGCTTGTCTCGGCGGTGAGCGGCCAGCTCAACCCCAAGGTCGACCTGGTTGACACGCTCAATGGGGGTGAGTTCACGGTGTTTGCCCCGGTCGATGACGCCTTCGGCAAGATCGACGCGGCCACCATCGACGCCCTGAAGACGGACAGCGAGCTCCTCACCCAGATTCTCACCTACCACGTGGTGCCCGGTCAGATCGAACCGAACGACATCGCGGGCTCGCATGAGACCGTCGAGGGCGACAGCCTTGACGTCACCGGTTCTGGCGACACGCTGCAGGTGAACGGCGCCAACGTGATCTGCGGCGGCGTGCAGACCGCGAACGCGGTGGTGTACCTCGTTGACAGCGTCCTGATGCCGCCGGCCGACGCGGAGTAATTCGCGGGTCCGGCCCGGCCCCCGTCACCGCATCGCAGCGGCCGGGGGCCGGACTATGCCCGGGGCTCGCGAGCGTCGTCGGTCGCGCCGGGCCCCGACTGGACGAGCTGCCACGCGTCTGAGACGAGCGCGCGGGCCTCGGCGGTGGACAATTGCCCCGTCAGCCAGCGGCCGGACACGCCCTCGATGATCGCGGTGAGGAGCACCGCCGCGCGATCCGCGGGGAGCCGGAGGGCGGCGCCGGCCAGGTCGCGCTCCAGGTCGGCCTGCCACTGCTGGGTCGATTCCGCGAGGGAGTCGCGCAGCGCCTCCTCGAATACGGCGATCGCGCGGATCTCGTTCCACACGATGGAGTTGTCGCGCACGGCCGCGGTGTCCGCAATGTCGGTCAGGAGCGTGGCGCGCACCGGATCGGTGTCCGGCGCCACCGAATCGGGGTGCCGGTCGGGCAGGCGCTCGCGCGAGGCCTCGTGCACGAACGACAGGGTCGCGGACATGAGCCCCTCCCGGTCGCTGAAGTGGTAGTACACCAACCCCACGGAGACGCCGGCTTCTTTCGCGACGTCACTCACCCGCATTCCGCGAATGCCGTCGGCCGCGATCCGTCGGGCGCAGGCCTCGAGGATGCGCGTGCGCGTCGAATCTGCCATTGCTGATCGCTCCCCTCGAAGACTGCGGACGGACTCTACGTTAGCGGCCGCGCGCGCCGGGCACGGGGCGTGGGCCGCGGACACGCTCGAAGTCCGCGGCCCACGCGAGGAGTCGGGGATCGCTGTAGGCGGCCCCCGCAAAGGTGACCCCCACGGGCATGCCGGTGGACGGCATGGTGCCCATCGAGGTCGTGACCGTCGGCACGCCGAGGTGCCGGATCGCGAGGTTTCCGTTCGAATAGTGGGTGCCGTTGCGCCAAGCGTGGTCCGCGGCGCGCGGGTCGTGATCCGCGTGTGCCGCACCGACATCCGCGTTCGCCGGAAACACCACCGCGTCGAAACCCTCGCGCTCCAGCCACTCCTCGAGGAGCGTGCGTCGCAGTTCCTCGAGCTGCGCGAGCGCGCGCGCGAAACCGGGGATCGCGGCGGGATCGACGCCGGGTCCGTCGTGGTCCCGGGCGCGAGGCAGGGCCGCGACGATGGCGAGGATGTCCGAGTAGCGATCCGTGTTGTCGGCGACCTCCGGGTAGCGGTCCGGGAGCGTGCCCGTGGGCAGCGGGAAGATGGTGGCCCCGTCGACCTGCGCGAGGCGGTGGAGCGCCGGATCGCCGTTCGCGCGTAGGAAGTCGTCCCAGGCGGCGGCGACGAGGGTCGTGAACTCGTGCGTCATCCAGTCGGCGGGCAACTCGGCGAAGGTGTCGAGTTGCTCGTGCGTGGGATCGGTGCCCTCGTAGCGGTCGATGAGCGGGAAGTCCGTGACGACCACCGTTGCCCCGGCCGCCTCCAGCGTGTCGCGGGTGCGTGCCCAGAGGGCGCGCACGTCCGGGTGAACCTCCAGCGGAGCGTCGGGGTCCTCCCCGAGGTAGCGGCGCGGAACCGCGAACCGTGCGCCGCGGAGCGCGCCGGGGGTGGCGAGCTGGCGGTAGTCGCTCGGGCGGTGCGCGCTGGGCAGCGGCAGGGGAACCGCGGTTTGGGCCCGCCAGAAGTCGCCGCGGCGTTCCGGATCGTCCTGCACGAGCACGTTCAGTACTTCGAGCAGGTCCGCGACGGTCTTGGTGTGCGGCACGATCACGTCGCGGGTGGGGAAGAGCGGCCAGTTTCCGCGCATCGAGAGGAGGCCCCGGGATGGCGTGTAGGCAACGATCCCGTTGTTGGAGGCGGGACTGCGTCCGGAGGAGACCGTTTCCTCGCCCATGCCGAACTGGCACAGCGACGCGGCGACCGCGACGGCGGAGCCGTTGGAGGAGCCCGAGGCGTACGCGGCGGCGAGGTAGTCGGGGTGAAAGGGGCTTTCGGCCCGGCCGTAGAGGCCGCGCTGCATGCCGCCGTCGGCCATCGGCGGCATGTTCGTTTTCCCGATGAGTACCGCTCCGGCGTCGCGCAGCAGCAGCACGGAGTGCGCGTCCCACTGTGCGATCAGGCCCTGAAACGCGGGGGAGCCGGACGCGACGGTGAGGCCCGCCACCATGTACGAGTCCTTCACCGTGAACGGGATGCCCTCGAGCGGCCGGGCCTCGCCCGCTCGGATCCGGGCGTCGGATGCGCGAGCCTCCGCGAGCGCGTGCGGGTTCCGCACGACCACCGCGTTGAGCTCGGGCGCGGCGGCGATCCGCTCGAGGTGGTGGGCGAGCAGCGACTCGGCGGTGGTGCGCCCCGCCTGGAGCGCGGCGCGCAGTTCGGCGATGGACGCGTGGTCGAGAGCGGCGGTCAAGCGGGGCCTCCTGGGGTCACAACGGCTTTGACTGAATATTCAGTCAGTGTTACTGTAGCGCCGAACGACGGAGTTTCCAAAGGAGAACGAAGTGAACGCAGCAGGACCACAGCGAGCCGCCACGGGAGCGGCGACGAAGCTGATCGACCAGTTCGGCACGGTGGAACGCGCGGGGGTCGACTACGTGCCAACGGCCGACCGCACCTCCTCGCCGGGCAACCTCTTCCGGGTGTTCCTGGGCGGCAACCTCGCGCTGTCGGTCGTGATCTTCGGGTGGCTGCCCGTCACCTTCGGCCTGAACTTCTGGCAGGCGATCGCGTCGAGCGCGGTCGGGCTGCTGATCGGCCTCGCGCTCATGGTGCCGATGACCCTCCTGGGTGCACGCACCGGCACCAACAACCCGGTGTCGAGCGGCGCGCACTTCGGGATGCGTGGCCGGCTCCTCGGCTCCACGCTCACCCTGATGTTCGCGATCGCCTACGCCGCGATCGCGGTGTGGACCTCGGGTGAGGCGCTGGTCGCGGGCGCGCACCGCCTCTTCGGGACCCCGGAGAACAGCACCGCGCTGCTGATCGGCTACGCGATCATCGCGGTCGAGGTGGTCCTCATCGCGCTCTACGGGCACGGCACGATCGTGGCCCTGCAGAAGTTCATCATCCCGATCGCGGGCGTCCTGCTGATCGTGGGCCTCATCGCGTTCGCGCCCGAGTTCTCCCCGACCCGGACGTCCGGCGAGTACCTGCTCGGCGAGTTCTGGCCGACCTGGCTGTTCGCGGTCACCATCTCGATCGGGGGACCGCTCTCCTACGCGCCCTCGGTGGGGGACTACACGCGCCGGATCAATCCCGGGCGGTTCACGGATCGACAGGTGGCCCTGGCCAGCTGTGGGGGGATCTTCGCGGGGCTGTTCGCGACCGCGAGCTTCGGGGCGTTCACCGCGAGCACCTTCGAGACCCTCTCGCCGTCCTACGTCGCCGACCTGGTGGCGCACGCCCCGGGCTGGTACCTCGTCCCGTTGCTGCTCCTCGCGATCATGGGCGGCTTCGGGCAGGGCGTCATCAACATCTACGCGAGCGGACTCGACCTCGAATCCATCGTGCCGCGGCTCAGCCGCACCCAGACGACGCTGATCACCTCGGGTGTGGCGCTCGCCGTCATGTATCTCGGCGTGATCGCGACGGACGCGATCTCCTCGATCACCGCGATGACGGTGGTGCTCAACGCGTTCGCAGGACCCTGGGTGGTGATCAACGGCATCGGGTTCCTCGTGGCGCGGCGCGGCCGCTACGACCCGGTCGCGCTGCAGCGCTTCGGGCTGGGCCACTCGGGCGGCCGCTACTGGTTCAGTCACGGCTGGAACTTCCGTGCCGTGATCCCGCTCCTCGTGGGTGCCCTGGCCGGCCTGCTGACCGTGCAGAACGAGCTCTACGCGGCGCCGCTTGCCGACGTCGCCGGCGGCCTCGACATCAGCCTGCCGCTCTCCGTGGGCGTTGCCGCCGCGCTGTACCTGCTCGCGCTCCGTATCTGGCCGGAGCGCGGGGTGAACGACGGCGTCGCCGCCGTCGAACGTCCCCAGTAGCGGTGGTCCCTGCCCCTCCCTCATTTGCCCGTACCGAAAGGACCCACACATGACTTACACGCCGACCCAGGCCCCTGCCTGGCAGATGCCCAGCGAAACCGACCCCCACGAGCGCGTCTTTATGGCGTTCCCGCCGCGCGGGGAATCGTTCGGAAACGCGAGCGAGGACACCGAGGATGCGCGCGCGGCCTGGACCGCCGTGGCGCACGCGACGGCGGACTTCGTTCCCGTGACAATGGTCGTCGATCCCGCCGACCGCGCGGTGGCGCAGCGACTGCTCTCCGCGGAGATCACCCTCGTCGAGGCGCCGCTCGACGACGCGTGGATGCGCGACATCGGCCCCACGTTCGTGCGCGGATCCGGCGGACGGCTGGGTGCCGTGGACTGGGTGTTTAACGGCTGGGGGCAACAGTCCTGGGCCGCCTGGGAACGGGACCGACACATCGGCGCATTCGTCGCGGAGCTGGCCGGGGCGGAACTCGTGAGCTCCGAGCTCGTCACCGAGGGTGGCGGCATCCACGTCGACGGGCAAGGCACCGTGCTGCTCACCGACACCGTGCAGCTCGACCGGTTCCGCAACCCGGGATGGTCGCGCGATGCGATCGAGGCGGAACTGCGGCGCACGATCGGTGCGGACCGGGCGATCTGGTTCCCGCGCGGGCTCCACCGCGATTCGCAGCGCTTCGGCACCCGCGGTCACATCGACATCGTGGCCACCATGCCGGACGCGGACACCCTGCTCGTGCACCGACAGCAGGACCCGAGCCACCCGGATTTCCACCTGTGGGAGGCGCTCGAGCGTGTCATCGAAGAGTCCACCACGCACGCGGGGACGCCCTGGCGGGTGATCGAGCTCGACGCACCCACCCGGGTCACCGACGAGGAGGGCTGGACTGACTACAGCTACGTGAACCACTTGGTGACCAACGGTGCCGTGATCGCCTGCACCTTCGACGACCCGAAGGATGCGGACGCGGCAGCGCGACTCGCGGAGGCGTACCCGGGCCGCGAGATCGTCGGCGTCGACGCGCGCAACATCTTCCGCTACGGCGGCGGCATCCACTGCATCACGCAGCACCAGCCACGGGTGTAGCGGGGCGCAGAAACCGGGGCCGACGGAACGCATCGGGCCGACGGGCGGTCGCCGTGCGAGCGCCCGTCGGCCCCACATCTGATGAGCAGGAAAAGACTGTTAGGCTCTTCGCGAGATGGGGTCCGTCCGCACGCACTGCGCTCGACTGGGAGAGTCAATGGCTATCGTGAACACCGCACCGACGACAGGCGAAGAGACAACTGACGTCCAGCGCTCCGCAGCGGACCGGTTTATGCGTCGCCTGCTGCGCGTCTCCGAAATCAAGAAGACCCCGTTCATCGACCGGGACGCGCACCGGAACTTCCGGGTTGCCATCATCATCTCGGGGGTGCGGTGCCTGATCACCTACCTCCTGATCCCGATCCTCGTTCCCATCGTTGGCGTCGCCGGGGTCCTGGCCGCGCCCGTTGGCATAGTGCTGTGCGCGATCGCCGTGGTGAACGGCGTGATCAGCGTGCGCCGCTTCTGGGTCAGCGACCACCGCGGCAAGTGGATGTACACGTGGTTCATGGTGTTCGTCTTCGCGGTGCTGGCGATCGCCCTCGTCTCCGACATCACGCGGATGGTGAACCCCGCATGAGCGCCGCACCCGATCCCCGGACCGACGGGACCCTGAACTCCGATCCGGCCGCCGAGCCGGCGCTGGATCCGGCAACCGTGGACAGCACCGCCATGGAGAGCGCCGCGACGGATGACGGCCCGGAGAAGCTCCCCATGAATACCTGGGTCACCCTGGGGTTGTTCGCCGCATTTGTCGTCGCATTCGGGACGTGCGCGTCGAGCTTCATGTTCAACTAGGGGTGCGCGGAGGCCCGGAGGGTGCCGTTCCCTCGCAACGCTCCACGCTGAGACCGTAGCTCACGGAGCGATCGCGCTCAGCGAAGCCCAGCCGCTCATACATGGCAAGTGCGCCGCTCGGGTTGTCCGCATCCACGTCAAGTTCGACGCTCGAGAACCCTCGGGCTTCGTGGGCGCGCAGTGCCGCCGCGATGAGTGGCGTGGCGAGCCCGGTGCCACGCCAAGCTCGGGTGACTCCGATCGCGTCGAACACGCTGAAGCGCTCACCGTGCAGCACCCACTCTTTCCGGTTGACCGCGGCAAGTACAAAACCCGCCACCTGGTGCGGGTCCCGTAGTGTCCCGCGCCCACTCAGTGCGAGCAGCGAAATGCCGGGTGCAAAGGTGTGATCGCGCCCCTGGCGACGCCAGTCGCGCCGCGAGATCGGGGTGAAACCCCAGTGGTCGCGAAACGCGTCGTTGAATGCGATCCGAGTGCGTTCGGAATATCGAAGGGCAAACGGCCGAAGCTGGATCCCGGACGGCAGCGTGCGCACGGGAATGCTCGGCGCGGGAGCCGCTGACGCCGGTGCCGTGGTGCCCAGGGGGCGACGCAACCGGAGCCAGGTGCGGACTGGAGTGTGGCCTGCGGCGCGGTACAGCCGTGCCGCGGGGGAGCCTGGCGTGTGTGCGAAGGCGGTGAGGAGCTGGGGGAACCCAGGATGATCCGGGGTGCGGGCCGTGGGGGCGGGGCGTGCCCCGAGTTCCCGGCCACGGTGCTGCTGCCATACGAAGAGCGCCCGGCCCACACCTCGGCCGCGGATCCGTGGGTGCACGGTTCCCTCGAGGCGGACCTCGATATGGGCAGGGATCGCGCGGAAGGGGTCCGGTGCCGGGTCGTCCTCGCGGACGCAGGCACCGTACGCAAGTGCCGTCCCGCCCGGGCCGATCGCGATAACCCCGTCGCGTCGCGGCACGAAGTTCGATTCGGCAAAGAGCGACGCGACGGTCGCGCGCTCGTGACGTTCGTGGGGATGGTCGACGCGCCCCGCGGCGAGATGGAGGCGATGGATCAGTGCGGCATCGGTCTTGCGCATCGGGCGCCAGCGGAGCGGAGTCTCGCCTGCCTCGGCCGGGAGGCCGGCAGAAGCTTCCGGCGATGCGTGAGCAGGGGGTGGAGGGTGCATGCGGGAGCGTCCTTTCGCGCGGGGGTGAACTCCTGAATCTATCTTTTCTGATACGATCGTGTCAAGAAAGAGAGAAAAGTGCGAAAGGGGTGAGGCGCAGTGGGTGCATCGCAGAATGACGATCCGGCGCGCAGCGAGACTGTGCTGCGTATGACGGCGGCCGACAAGGTACTGGTATGGGGGGTGTGTGGTGGCGCTGGAGTGGGGCTGGGGTTTGCCCTGCCGTGGCTGCTGCAGCACGTCGCGACGTGGCCGATCCCGTACCTCGACGTTCTGAAGTTCCTGGGCTCGTTTGAGCATCCCCTGATGGTGGCGGGTCGCCCGGCGGTGCTGGGGATTATTGGCTTGGTGATTGCGTTCGTGATCACGTCCCAGAGCGCGGTGCTCACGCTGAGTGACCGGCAGATCCAGATTCGCGAGGGAGATGACGTTCGCGTCGTGGCTCGGGAGCAGGTCGGTGGCGTCTATCGTCACGGCGGCAAGGTGCGTATTGAGTCGGTGGCAGGGCGCGTGCTGTTCGACGACGACGTCGAGGGCGGGAAAGCTGTGATCGCGGCCGCGTTTACGCGGCACGGGTACCCCTGGGAGAGCGTTGATGCACGGACGCCGCCGGCGGGCCCCTGAGCGCGATACGGTATCCGTATGACGGTCGAGGTGGTGGAAGCGAAGACCATTGAGGTGTCGCCCCGCACGATCATCGAGGGCTGCCTGGGGGTGAACGGGCGAGCTCAGCTCGACTTTCTGTATGACGTAGGCCTCGAACTGGGCGTTCCTGAGCAGCGTGTGCGGCTCGCAATCCGGCGCATGGAAGCCGCGGGATCGTTGCGTCAGCTGGGGCGTGGCCGTGCGGGGCAGCTCGAGCGTACCGGCCCGGCCATCGCCGAGGCCGCGGCGGAGGAGCGGCTCGTCGACTTTGCGTTCACGCAGGATGCGGGCGGTGCGCCGTGGGATGGGCGGTGGCGGATTCTCGCATTCTCAATCCCCGAAGCGGAGCGCGCCGAGCGAGACGCTGTGCGGGGCGCGCTGACGCTCCTCGGGGCCGTGGCACTCGCACCGGGGATGTACCTGTCGTCGCACGAACTCGGCCCCGAGGTGGGCCGGCTCCTCGCGCTCAAGGGCTTCGAGTCCCGGCTGATTGAAGCCGCAACGACCGAGCTCCACGTTCCGGGGTGCGCGGATGACGTGGCGATCGCTGAACGGTACTGGCCGGCCGAACCGACGCTTGCGGCGTATGCGCCTCTCGGGCGTGAGCTGGTCCGCGCGGAGCGTACCCGCCCGGACGGTCGGGTCGCGATCGCCGCGCAGGCGCTGCAGCTGAGCGAGGCTCTGGATCAGGCGCTGCGGGCCGATCCGCTGGTGCCACGGGAGCTCCGGGCGCGTGACTGGCACCCCGAAACCGTGCGGCGGCGGTTCCTGCGCGTGTGGGAAGACCTCCGGGCGCTGGCGCCAGAGCTCCCCATGTTCGAGGACGCGCCGCTAGCCACCTGACCGCCGCGCGCTTGCGAGCGCCGCACCCCCTACAGCCAGCGCGCCCAGCGCCACGAGCGCGCAGAACACGAGCCCCGCGGCGATGAGTCCGAGCGGGCCGGTCAGCACGCCGACGCCGATCGCGGGAATCGCGAGGAAAACATAGAGCCCGGCGAACAGTGCGGAGGACACGCCGCCGCGCTCGGCGGGCGCGACCTGTTCGGCCGTACTCGCGATGCCGGCGTTCAGGCAGAGGCCGCTCGACACTCCGAGCAGGGCGGACGCGATGAGGAGCGGCGCGAGGGTCTCGGATGCGAGTGCAAGGGCGAGGATTCCGGCCCCGATGGCCAAGCCGCCGCAGCCGACGGGGATCCCGACGGCGGGGCGCAGCCGTCGCGCGACCAGCTGCCCCGCCGCCATTCCCGCGAAGGTGAGGAACACCACGAACCCGGCGAGCGCGGGGCTCGGAAGTCCGAGATGCCGGGCAAGGAACAGGGCGGAGACGGAGGTCAGGACCCCGGCGGTCGAGAAGCCGATCCCGCCCGCGCACACGGCGCGGATGAACGCACCGCGGATCTGCGCCGGGACGCGCAGCCGCTGGGGCCGGATCCGGAACCGGCCGCGCTGTGTCGGGGCGGGCGTCCAGCGGGCGAGGCCGATGAGCGCGATGACGGCGAGGGCAAGGTGGAGCGCGAAGGGGGTGACGAGGGGTGCGCCGCCCGCGGTGGCGATGAGGCCGGCGCTGAGCGTTCCGAGCGCGAGGCCGCCCGAGTTGGCGGTGACGGCCACGGTGGCGGCCAGCGCCTTGCGGTCGGCGGGGAACAGGTCGATGACGGCGGCGGTGCCGGCCCCGCTCATCAGCCCAGCCCCGATCCCGGACACCACCCGGGCGATCACGAGCAGGGGGAGGCTCCGCGGGAGGAGGAAGAGGGCGGCGCTCGCGAGCGCGAATCCGAGCGCGATGATGAGGACGGGGCGTCTGCCGAGCTCGTCAGAGAGCCGGCCGAAGAGGAGGAGCGCGCCGACGACGCCGAGCGCGTAGACCGCGAAGAGGACCGTCACGGTCAGGGGCGTGAAGCTCAGCTCGCTCGAATAGATGGCGTAGAGCGGGGTGGGAAGCGTGGTGCCCATCATGGTGACGGCGAACGCGACCGCGGTCGCGACGATGGCCCGCCGGGATGCGGCACCCCAGTGGGGCGTCGGGGGTGTGGGCATGCGGTGTCCTCCTGTGGGGCCGGGCGTGCGGCCGGTGCATTAACGAGACAGTGTGTATCGCAAGCCTACTCCCGGACTTCCAAGACAGCAAGTCTCGAAAATGGTACGGTCGAGGCATGTCCGCCACACCTCGCCCGCAGGGCCGCCCACGGAGTGAAGACGCGCGGCGCGCGATCCTCCACGCCGCGGACGATCTCCTCGTAGCCGAGGGGTACGCGGCGCTGACGATGAAGGGCATCGCCGAGAAGGCGGGTGTGGGGCGTCAAACCGTCTACCGGTGGTGGTCCTCGAAGGCGGAGATCCTGCTCGAGGCCAGCGCCGCCGACGCGGCGCGGGAGCTCACGGTCGCCGCGGCGGGGCCGCCCGAGGCGGTCGTGACTGAGTTCCTCGCGGCGCTCGGTGCCTTCCTCACCGCCTCCGACGCGGGCCTCGCGTACCGCGCGCTGCTCGGGGAGGCCCAGCACGACCCGCAGGTGGCCGAGCTGATGCGCGGCCAGGACGTGCTGGGTGACGCCGCCCGGGCCGTGATCCGGCGCATCCGTGGCGCTGGGCCGGGCGAGCCCGAGCTGAGCGACGACGCGCTCGTCGCGGAGCTCGTCGGGCCGACCCTGTTCCGCGTGCTCGCGGGGGGCACCGCGCCGGCCGCCGCGGACCACCGCGCGCTCGCGCGGCGCTTTCTCCGCCCCACGTCCCGCACCGTGCCCGGAGACGACTAGTCCAACGCGGCCAGTCGCAGCTGCAGCCACAGCGTGAGGGTGCGGTCCGGATCCTCCAGATCGATGCCGAGTCGCGTCGTCGCCTGGCGCACGCGGTACCGCACGGTCTGTTCGTGAATGTTGAGGCGCTCCGCTACGCGCGGCGCGCTCCCGCGCTCCTCCAGCCAGGCGAGGAGGGTGGCCCGCGTCTCCGCCTCTGCCGGGCCGAGCAGCGTCTCCGTCTCGGGGAGTTGCAGGTCCGTGGTGCGAAGCGCGTCCGCGCACTGCCGAAGCACCAACTGCGGCTGCACCTCGTCAGGCGTTGCGACCGCGAGGCGCATGGAGCGCGCGCACTCGGCCACGCGCACGGCCCGCTCGTAGTCCTCGACGAGTGAGGAACTGGGCTTGCGGGGGTAACTGAGCCCGCAGTGGCAGGCGGTGCCGACGAGGCGCTCGAGCTCGGGCAGGAGGCGTTCAAGCGAGCGCACCACGGGCCCCGTCGAGCTCGTGGGGAGAAGCGCCACCACTTTCCCCTCCATCACGCTGCAGATGCTGCCCGGGAAGTACACGGACAGGTGGCGGGACGCGGCGGTGCGGATCTCGCTCAGGTCGCCCTCGAGGATCGCGCCGCTGTCGATCGCGAGCACGAGGCAGTTCTGTTCGGGCCGGAGTCCCAGCACGGTCGAATCGTTCTCGTGCGGGGTGCCCGTGAATAGGCGGCGCAGCGCCGTTTCTTTGGATCGTTCATCGCCGTGGTCGAAGCGCCAGGCGTCCACGATGTACCCCGAGGCCAGCTCCGCCGCGCTGCGCAGCACCTCCTCCTTCTCCGGGGAGAGCGGAGTGGTGAGCTCGTCGCCCGCAGGATCGATCACCCAGATCGAACCCAGCGGAATGTTCCCTGCCCGCAGCGGGAGCGCCGCACGCGGCGCGAAGCCGTTCTCCGTGGGAAACCGTGAGATCCCGTCGGCGGCGAAGACCTGGCGATAGCGGACCTCGTTGAGCGGACCGTCCGGGGTGCGTCGGGTCAGGATCCCGTTTGCGCGGAGAGCGTCGATCGCCTGGCCGGGGAGTGCGGAGTAGGCGAGGATGTTGCGCCGATGATCCTCGATCGCGACGGAGCCGCCGAACGCCTGCGCGACGGAGTTCGCGAGCGAGAACAGCCGATCGCCCGAGTTCGTGCCGAGCTGCAGGCCGGCCCCGTGCTCCCCGAGGAGGCGGCTCACCAGGGCATCAAACTCTCGCCAGCCGACGGCCGCGGTGAGGTTCAGGAGCTGAATGTCGTGCTGCGCGCACGCCGCCACGAGCGCCGCGCCCTCGGGGCCATTCGCGCCGCGCGCCACGATCCCGCTCACACGCGCCTCGCCGAGCCGGGCGCAGAGCGCATCGAGACGTTCGGTGCCCAGTTCCGCGTGCGCCGTGAGCATGATGAGCTGCCCGGCGAGCTGCTGCTCGCCCACATCGGTGTCGTAGTACGCCACCCCGATGAGCGCCGCGGGGCGCCGCGACTCGTGGAGCACCGTGAGGACGCCGTGCCCCATCTGGCTCACGAGATTGCCCATGGGAAGCCCGGTCGACAGCGGAGGGAGGGCGCTGGTGCGCGGAATCGATAAGACCACGGGTGAACATTAGCGAATCCGATAACTGTTCGGGGGTTTTCGCTTTCTACAGTCGGTAGAGACGAAAACAAAGGAGTTCCCCAGTGGCAGGTAGCGGGTTTCACGATCCTCGGTTCGCACGGATCTTTCCCCCGAACGCAGCGGTCCGCGACAACGGCGTCCTCGAGGTCGGCGGCTGCTCGGTCCCCGCGCTCGCCGAGGAGTACGGCACGCCGCTGTATGTGATCGACGAACAGGGGCTGCGGGAACGCATGCGCGCCTACCGCGAGGGGCTCGCCGCCCGCTGGCCGAACAGCCAGGTGGCCTTCGCCTCGAAGTCGTTTCCCGTGCTCGCCGCCTACGCCATCGCCGCGGCCGAGGGGCTCGCGATCGACGTGGCCGGTGCCGGTGAGCTCTTGCTCGCCCTCGAATCCGGGGCGCCGGCAGAGCTGATCCACCTGCACGGCAACGCGAAGAGCCACGAGGAGCTCGTGCTCGCGGTCGAGGCCGGGATCGGCGCGATCGTGCTCGACGGGGAGGCCGATGTGGAGCGCCTCGACGACCTCCTGACGCGGCCCCAGGACGTGCTGATTCGGATCATTCCCGGCGTGGACCCGAACGTCCCCAAGGCGATCTCAACCGGGGGGTCCGCCTCGAAGTTCGGGCTGCCGATCTCGCAGGCGAAGGAGCTCATCGCGAAGCTCGAAGCGCACCCGTTCATCAACGTCGTCGGCCTGCACCTCCACATCGGATCCCAGGTGCTCGAAGTGGAGCCGTTTGAGCGCGCGGTCGAGGCCGTGCGCGAGCTGGGCGAGTTCCCCGTCTACAACATCGGCGGCGGCCTCGGCGTGAACTACAACGTCACGCACGACGCCCCGAGCCTCGACGCCTATCTTGACGCGATTACGGCCGCCGCGGCCCGGGTACTCCCGGCCGGCAGCCGCCTGATCATCGAACCCGGGCGCTCCCTCGTGGCGCGCACGGGAATGACCGCCTACCGCGTGAACAACGTCAAGCGGACGGGGGCGACCTTCGTCGCCGTCGATGGCGGCCTCGCCGACCAGATGAACGTCGCGCTCATGAACATGGAATTCACGCCGATCGTGGCGGATCGGGCGAACGCCGCCCCGGACACGACCGCGCAACTCGTCGGACGTCAGTGCGAGTCCGGAGATCTGCTCGTGGATCGGGCCGAACTCGCGGCGCCCGCACCCGGCGATACGATCGTGCTCGCCGCGACCGGGGCCTACGGCTACACGCTCTCCAACAACTACAACGGGGCGCTGAAGCCGGCCGTGGTGTTCTGCCGCGACGGCGAGAGCCGCCTCGCGGTGCGCCGGCAGACCTACGCCGAGTTCCTCGGCCATCATGTCGGCCCGAGCGAGGAGGCCTGGGCCTCCTAGCCCACCGCCCCTCGCGCCCCACTCGTTCATTTCCCACCCACACCGTCCCCCGACCACATTCCCCAAGGAAGAGGAACCCCCATGAAGAAGCTCGTTCAGATCTCCGCCGCCGCAGCGCTCGCCGCCATGCTCGGCCTCACCGCCTGCTCCGGCGGCGACACCGGCGGCACCGCGACCCCCTCCGCCGATCCGGCGACGCAGGTGACCTCCGGCATCGACGAGGCCGCCGCGGCGGCGCTTCCCGAGTCGATCCGCGAGTCCGGCGTGATCCGCGCCGCCGCGGGGATCCCGTACCCGCCGTTCATCATGCTCGACGGCGAGACCCAGAGCGGCCTCGATCCGGATCTGGCTCAGGCGCTCGGTGAGAAGCTCGGCGTCGAGTTCAAGATCTCGCACCAGGCCTTCGAGACCGTGATCCCGTCGCTGCAGGCCAAGAAGTTCGACATCATCATGTCGGGCATGAACGACACGATCGAGCGCGAGGCGACCCTCAACTTCATCGAAGAGATCTACGCCGGATTCACCATCGTCGTGAAGCAGGGCAACCCCGAGGGCATCACCGGGCTTGACGATCTGTGCGGGCACCCGGTCGCCGTGCAGAAGGCGAGCGCCCAGCTCGAGCTGCTGAATGAGCTCGCTGCCACCTGCAAGGCGGAGGGGAAGGGCGAACTCGTGATCCAGCAGCTGCCCACCGCGCAGGACCCGCAAACCGCGCTGAAGGCCGGCCGCGTGGTGGCCTACCCGGTTGACGCCCCCGTCGCCGCCTACACCGTGGCCACCGCGGGCGACGGCAAGGACTTCGAGATGGTCGACGATCCGGAGTTCCCCGCCGGGATCAACCCCGTCTACACGGGCATCGGCACGCTCAAGGAGAACACCGAGCTCACCGAGGCGCTGCGCCTCGCCCTGCAGGCACTCATCGAGGAGGGCGTTTACCAGGACATCCTCGACACCCACAACCTCGGGAAGTTCGCGACGGACGAGGCCATCGTCAACGGCGCGTCAACGGAAGGCTAAGACCGAACCATGAGTACCTCAACTGTGACGGCGCCGGCGCAGGATCGGAGCTTCGACATCGAAGCGCTCCCGCTCCGGCGGCCGGGGCGGTGGATCTGGGCGATCGCCCTGATCCTGTTTGCCGCCTGGTTTGTGCAGGCCCTCTGGACGAACAAGAACATCGACTACTCCGTGGTGGGGCAGTACATGTTCAACCCGGAGATCGTGTCCGGCGTGGGCGTGACGCTCCTGATCACCGCGATCGCGATGATCATCTCCACCGTGCTCGCCGTGATCCTGGCGGCGATGCGGCTCTCGGGGAACCCCGTCGCGGTCGTGTTCTCCTCGTTCTACGTGTGGCTGTTCCGCGGCACGCCGCTGCTCGTGCAGATCGTGATCTGGGGCTATTTCGGCCTGATCTTCGAGAAGATCACCCTGGGCATTCCGTTCACCGACGTGGTGTTCTGGGAGATCGACACCAACGTGCTGCTCACCGCGTTTGTGGCCGGCATCATCGCGCTCACGCTGAACGAGGCCGCGTACTCGGCCGAGATCGTGCGCTCGGGCATGCTGTCCGTCGATGCCGGGCAGAAGGAGGCGGCCGCCTCGCTCGGCATGAGCCCGCTCGCCACCTTCACGCGGATCCTGCTGCCGCAGGCGATGCGCGTGATCATCCCGCCGCTCGGCAACGAGTTGATCTCCATGATCAAGAACACCTCGTTGCTCTCGCTGATCGCGGTGATGGAGGTCTACACCCGGGCCACGCAGATTTCGGCGCAGAACCTCAAGCAGGTCGAGCTGCTCATCGTGGTGAGCATCTGGTACCTCCTGATCGTGTCGATCCTCTCGATCCCGCAGTTCTACCTCGAGCGCTACTTCGGCCGTGGGGTGGAGCGCAATGCTCCGGCCTCGCCGCTGCAGAAGGCGCGCGAAATGACCGGCGCGATCGCCGTCCAGTTCCAGGGAAAGAAGAAGGGGGAGCGCAATGGCTGAGCTCAGCGATACCGCCCTCGTCCAGCTCCGCGGGGTGCGCAAGCACTTCGGCAGCCTTGAGGTGCTCAAGGGCATCTCGATGGATGTGCACGCCGGCCAGGTGTCGGTGCTGCTCGGCCCGTCCGGCTCGGGCAAGTCCACGCTGCTGCGCTGCATCAACCACCTCGAAACGATCGACGGGGGCCGGATCTCGGTCGACGGCGAGATCGTCGGCTACCGCCCCGAGGGGGAGCGGCTGCGCGAAATGCACCCCCGCGAGGTCGCGAAGCAGCGCCGTTCGATCGGCATGGTGTTCCAGCGCTTCAATCTGTTCCCGCACAAGACCGCGCTCGAGAACATCATCGAGGCCCCCATGGTCGTCTCACGCCGGAGCAAGGCGGACGCGATCGCCGAGGCGCACACGCTGCTGCGCCGCGTCGGCCTGGACGCGTGGGCGGACCATTACCCGTCGCAACTCTCGGGCGGCCAGCAGCAGCGCATCGCGATTGCTCGAGCCCTCGCGATGAAGCCCAAGCTGATGCTGTTCGACGAGCCCACCTCCGCGCTGGATCCCGAGCTCGTCGGCGAGGTGCTCGACGTCATGAAGGAGCTTGCGAACGAGGGCATGACGATGATCGTGGTGACCCACGAGATCGGCTTCGCCCGCGAGGTGGCCGATCAGGTGGTGTTCATGGATGGCGGCGTGGTGGTCGAGGCCGGTGCCCCGGCCGACGTGATCGACCACCCCCAGCACGCCCGCACCCAGGGCTTCCTCCACAGCGTGCTCTAGCGCCACCCGCCCCGCGGCCCCCTGGGCCCGCTCCGCCCGCGGCCACGCCGTACTATCCCTCCTCTTCCTCCCGCTCATTCCCTCGATGGGTGAGTTTCTGGGGCTTCGTGAACCTGAAGCCCCAGAAACTCACCCATCGATGCGTATATGGCGGGCCCGCGGCGGGCCGGGGCGAGCGGGGCGGGCCCGGGCCGCCCCCGGGCGGGGAGGCGCTAGGGCGCCGCGAGGGCGAGGCGGGGCCAGGTCGCGGTGTCGCGGAGGAGCTGCCGGTCGTGACTCGACACGACCACGGCGGCCGGAGTGGCCTGCAGCGCGTCGGTGAGTTCGTCGACGAGCGCGATCGAGAGGTGGTTCGTCGGCTCGTCGAGCAGCAGCACGTGCGGCCGGGCGGCGAGCACGAGTGCGAGACTGAGCCGGCGCTGCTGCCCCATCGACAGGTCCCCGATCCGTTTCCCCGCGTCGCGCGATCGGAGCAGCCCGAAGGACGCGAGTCCCGCGGCCGCCGCCGGGTCGAGCGTCCCCTGAGCGATCAGCGCCTCCACGCGCGTCGCGAAGAACTCGCTGGCGCGTCGCGCGGCGGGCAGCGCGCTTTCCTGCGGCAGGCTCCCCACCCGTGCCGTGCGCGCCGCCCGCCGCGTCCCGGAGCTCGGGGCGAGTGCCCCACCGAGCACCTGCAGCAGCGTGGTCTTGCCCGCGCCGTTCGGGCCCGTCACGAGGAGCCGGTCGCCGCTCGTGAGCGCGAGGGTGACCGGCGTGTGCAGGCGGCCGGTGACCGCGGCCTCGTCGAGCGACACGAGGTCGACCCCTGCCCGGACGGGGAGCTCGGGGAAGGCGAAGGCAAGGGGCGGTTCGGGCAACGCGATCGCGTGCGCGTCGAGTTCCTCCTGGCGTCGATGTACGCTCTGCACGATCCCGCCGGCACGGGTCGCCCGGGCATGCTTCCCGGTGCCCTTCTCGGGCCGCCACCCGGAAACGAGCCGGTTCTGCGCGGCGCTCAGGTTGTCCTGGAGGCGCGCGTGCTCGGCCTGCTGTCGCTCGTAGGCCTGTTCCCACCGTGCCTGCGCGGCGGCGCGATCCTCCCGGTACCCGGCGTACCCGCCGCCAGAGATCCGGGGCCGGTCGTCGGGCGTGGGATCGAGGTCCACGATCGTTTCGGCGACGTCCGCGAGGAGCGCCCGGTCGTGGCTGACGAGCACCACACCGCCGCGCCGCTCGCGGAGCTGCGCGGTGAGAAACTCCAGCCCGCTCCGATCGAGGTGGTTGGTCGGCTCGTCGAGGAGGAGGAAGTCGTCGTCGGCACCGAGCACGCAGGCGAGCCTGACGCGATAGCGCTGCCCCACCGAGAGCGCGGCGAGCTCCCGGGTGAGGTCGCCCTCGGCGGCGAGGGCCGCGAGGGCGATCTGGACGCGGCGCTCGGCGTCCCACGCATCGAGCGCCTCGGCGTGTTCGAGCGCGGCGGCGTAGCGAGCGGCGGCAGCGTCGGTGCCCGCGGAGAGCTGTGCGGCGGCGGCGTCGAGCTCGGCGAGCGCGGCGAGCGGTTCGGCGATCGCTTCGGCGACGGCGTCACCGACGGTGCGCCCGACGGGCGCGGACATTTCTTGCTCGGCAAGGGCGAGCGTCCCGATCCGGCGCACCGTCCCGCTGCTCGGGGGGAGCGTGCCGGCGAGCGCGTGCAGCAGGGTGGACTTGCCGCGGCCGTTTTCGCCGATGATCGCGATGCGGGATGCGGGGGAAACCGCGAGGTTCACCCCGGTCAGGACGTGCATGGTGCCGCGGATGACGGCGAGATCTGTTGCGGTGAGTTGGGCGCGGTGGCGCGCGGGTACACGATGGGTCGATGGCATGGTGCAGTTCCTTCTGCCTGGGCATTCCGTCGCACGGTGACGACGGGTACGCCAAATAACGGCGACCGGTGCGGTCTCGGTGAGCGTGGGTCCGCGCGCTCGGAGTAGCTCGACGAGCGTGGCGCGGGCTCGGCCGTTACAGGAAGTAGTGGTGACGCATGCGGCCATGCTACCACCGCGATGCTGACGCAGGCCGGACCAGGGCGCAGGATTTTTTGTGACGAATCGTGCCCCGCCTCCGTCCTAGAGGTATCGCTGCTCTCAGCGATCCGCGTCACGCGGCGCGGTCCACACGAGAAGGAGACGCTCATGGCACAGGGTTCGAACACGGCTGCACCGACCTCGACCGGGAAGGTCGCCGCGCCGGCGTCCGCCGCGGGTCTGGTGGGAAAGACCACGATCGAAGACGGCGTGGTTGCGAAGATCGCGGGTATCGCCGCGCGTGAGGTCACGGGCGTCTACGCGCTGGGCGGCGGCGCGGCGCGCGTCGTTGGCGCGATCCGCGACGTCCTGAACACGACCAATCTGACCCAGGGGATCAGCGTGGAGGTCGGGGAGACGCAGGTCGCCGTCGACGTCACGATCGTCGCGGAGTACCCGGTCTCGCTGCAGCAGGTTGCTGGTGACGTGCGCGGGTCGATCTACCGGGCGCTGCGAGAGTTGGTCGGTATGGAGGTCACCGAGGTGAACGTCACCGTGAATGACGTGCACATTCCCTCGGATGACGACCAGAGCGCCGGCGACGAGGCACCGGAGGCGCGAGTCCTGTGAGCGGCGGCACGGTCGGAGCTCTCGTCGGCGCGGTGATCGCGCTGAGCTGGGTGGTGCTGGGATTCTGGGCGGCCGTCTTGGTTGCCGTTCTCATGCTCGTGGGGGCGACGGTGGGCCGGGTGCTCGACGGCCAGATCGACGTCCGCGCGCTCGCTGATGTCTTCCGCGGGCGGAGGTCGTCGTGACCGGGGCAGCCGCGCCGACCGCGGAGGTCGTCGTGACCGGGGCAGCCGCGCCGACCGCGGATGCCCCGGTGCCCGGCCGCACCGTGCTCACCCCGCGTGCGCTGGAACGCCTCGCGACGGCGCTCTCACGGGACGCGGCCCGCGTGCCGTTCCGAGACGTGCGGGTAACGCTCTCCGACTCGGAGGGGGCATTGCGCGCGGGCGTCACGCTCCCGCTCGCGCTCCCGGAACTCCCGGGCCCCACCGTGACGGAGCGCGGTGCCGAGCTTCGCGATGCGGTGATCACCGGGATGCGGGATCTCGCCGGGCGGCGCGTCGCGACGGTCGATGTGCGGTTCGCGGGTGTGCACCGAGGACGTCCCCGGAGGGTGGCATGACCGAGCTGTCAGCGGTATACCGGCGGGTGCTGCGTCGGGAAACTCACGCCTCGCGCACCGCACCCGCGGTCGTGGTCGTGTGCGTCGTGCTCGTCACGGTCGGCGTGGCGGTGTGGGGCATCTTCGACCCGCGGCTGCGCGATGGGGTGGGCGCCGCGATACGGGATCTGCCCCTCGCCCCCGCCGCGGTGGTTGCTGTCGGGGCGGCGCTGCTGCTCCTGGGGTTCCTGCTGCTCGGGGCGGGCGTGCTCCCCGGACGCAACTCCCGGCGACAGCGGACGAGTGGGCGTCTCGCCGTGCTGTGTGACGCATCCGTGCTCGCAAACGCGGTCGCCGACGGGGTCGCGTTGCGCTGCGAACTCGACCGGAGTCAGGCACGCGTCAGCGTCGGCAAGCGCGCGGTCGCGGTACACGTCACTCCGACGAGCGGGGTCGCTCTGGACGCCGACAGCGTACGGCGGGCCGCGGAGGCGGTCCTCGAGGATGCCGGGTTCCCGGGAACCGTTCGGGTGAGCCTGGCTTCGCGCGGGGTGATCGCATGAACGCGAGCAACCGGGGATGGAACCGGGTGGTGCTGGTGGTGGCCGGGCTCCTGTTGGCGGTCGGTGGCCTCCTGCTGCTCGGGTCCACGATGTGGCCCGACGTAGTCGCGCGCCTCCTGCCCGGGGCGGCCGAGTTTCTGACTGGCGTGCGATCGGTGGTGTCCGCGGCGCTCCAGGACCCGGGGGCCGTGGTGGTGACGCCCAGCATCGCGGCGTGGGCCGGTGCCGGCCTGCTCGTGCTGCTCATCCTCCTGCTGTGGTTTCTTGCCACGCGCGGCGGGGGACGCACGACGACCCTGCTTCGCGCGGCGGCAACAGCGGGGACGACGACGGTGGATCGGAGTGTCGCCGCGGACATGCTGAACGAGGCCATGCGTGCGTGCCCGGGCGTGCTGGCGGTACAGCTGGGCGCCTACCGCGTGCGGCGCCAGCCCGCCCTGATCCTGCACGTCACGACCCAGCGCGGAGCGGTGCTGTCCGAGGTCGTAGCTCGGGCCGAAACCGCAGTCGAGGAGTGGGACGCACTCATCGGAGCGCCGATGCCGGTGGTGCTGCACCTGGCGGGACCCGGGCTCTGGCACCGCTGGCGCTCCGTGGTCCGCGTGCGTTGATGCTCGGCGTACCCGGCCGGGTCCGTGCCCGGAACGTTCAGGAACCCGGGAAAGAATGACGGTCCACACGTGGCGGACCTCTGTGAAGGGGGAGACATGGATGCCGAATCCCACGAAGACGCGCTGTCCGCAGCCGACGACGCGATCGTCGCGGGGCGTGCTGCAGACGGTGATACGGCGGCGTTTGCGGTGCTGGTGCGGCGGCACACGCCCATGATGCGGGCGTACGCGCGGCAGGTACTTCCCGGCACCGCCGATGTTGACGACGTGGTGCAGGAGGTCTGGGTCGTCGCCTGGCAGCGACTCGAGGAGCTCTCGGACCCCGGCAAGGTGCGGAGCTGGCTCATGCGGATCACCGGGCGGACCGCGATCGACCGGATTCGCGCGACCCGGGTTCACCTCGACGTGGACGATGTGGAACCCCGCGCACCCGAGCGCACCGCACCAGCGCGCATCGTGGAGGAGCGAAGCGGCACCGCCGCGCTCCGGGCCGCACTGCACGAGCTCCCGGACGCGCAACGTGCGTGTTGGGCGCTTCGAGAGATTGGAGGGTACCGCTATGAGGAGATCGCGGACGAACTTGACGTCTCCGTTTCGACGGTGCGCGGCCTGCTGGCGCGCGCCCGGAAGTTCCTCTTGGTCCGGATGGAGGAGTGGCGATGACTGTGGATGATGGCCGGGATACCCCGGACGTGACGCCCGGTGCCTTCGACGACCTCGACGGACACACCCTCGAGGAGTTGGCCGAGTATCTGGACGCCGGGCGCATGCCCCCGAACCCCGCGATCGAAGCCTCACCCGGGTGCCAACTTGCGCTGGAATCGCTGGGCAGGCTCCGCGGCTTCACGGCGGCGGCGCTCGCCGCAGAGGCTGCTGCCGAGCCGACGCCTGACGAGGACTGGGTGCAGAGCATTCTCACGGGGATCGCTCATGATGTCCGGGCTGGCCGGCGCATCCCCATTGCGCCGGCCGAGCCGGACCTCGAGGTGGTCGAGCGGGACCCGGGCAGTGACGACGGCACGGCGGTGACGAGCCCCCCGGACGGGCAGCTGGGAATGACCGAGGGAGCGGTACGCGGGGTGATCCGGTCCGCGGAAGCCGCGGTGCCTGGGCTGCTCATCGGTCGTTGCCGCTTCGACGGTGCGATCACCGAGTGGGGCGCACCCACTCGGGTATCACTTGAGGTGAGCGTGCGCTACGGGGTGCCGATTCCCGCGGGGGTCGCCCGGCTGCGCGCAGAGGTCGCCGCGCGCTTGGCGCAGCACACGGAGCTCAACGTCTCGGGCGTGGACATTCGGGTGCGCGACGTGCAGTGGACCCCGCGCCGAGCGGAGGAGGACGCATGACCGAGGAGCTGCGCCACGTGCGTTCCCTGATCGATGCGCGAGTGCGGGCGGTGCCCGGCGTCGTGGCGCTGTACCCGCCGAGCTCCGCCGCGGTGCACGCCCTCACGGCAGGGGCCGCGCCGGCTCTCGGTACGCCGGATCCCGGATCCCCGGTACGGGTGCGGGCAGACGGAGAGGCGTTCCTCGTTGAGGTCGCGCTGGGCGTCGGAACGACCGCCGCGACGCCGCGGGTCGTGCGGGCTGCGTATGCCGCGATCCGCGCCGCGCTCACCGAGTGGGGTGCGGGCGAGGCGCGCATTGAGGTCACGGCCGTGCACGTGGAACCCGGCGCGTAGCGGGCAGCGCGGCGGGGCCCCGGGGTGGATTTTCCCGGGGCCCCGCCGCGCGGCTCGTCCCGCGGCTACTCCGTCGTGTCGGGAGCGACGGGCGCCGTCGCGGCGCCGGGCATGGCGCACACGTCTCCCTCGCAGACGCCGACGCCGGTGGCGCCCAGCATGGTGAACGGTGCGGGGGTCTCGGGAAGCTGCTCCGGGTCCGGCGTGGCCGCGGCCGTGTGCCCTGCGGCGCTCACGCGGACACCCGCTCGTCGCGCACCTGCGTCAGCGCACGCGCAAAGGTCTCGGGTTCTTGGGCCCCGGAGATCGCGTATTTGCCGTCGAGCACGAAGAAGGGGACGCCCTGGATCCCGTAGTTCTGGGCTTGCTGTACGTCGGCTTCGACCGCGGCCAGGTGTTCATCTGCGGTGAGCGAGCGCACCACGTCGGAGCGGTCGAGGCCGACTTCTGCGGCAAGATCCGCGAGTTGTTCGATGTCGCCGACATGCATCCCGTCCGTGAAGTACGCGGACATGAGCCGTTCCTTCATCTCCGCCTGCAGGCCGTGCTGTTTGGCGTAGTGCAGCAGCTGGTGCGCGGTGCGGGTGCGGGGGCCCTGGACACGGGAATAGTCCATGGTGATGCCGACCTGCGCGGCCGCATCGACGACCCGCTGGCCCATCTCTTCCGCGTGCTGTGGGGTGACCCCCATCTTCTGGGCGAGCTTCTCGGTGTGTGCGCCCGGTGCCTCGTCGGTGGCGTGCGGATCGAGTTCAAAGGAGTGGTAGGTGATCTCGACGGGGATCCCGGTGCTGGAGATCGCGGCCTCGAGCTTGCGCTTCCCGATGTAGCAGAACGGGCACGCGATGTCGGACCAGATATCGACGGGAATAGGGGCGGTCATCTCGGCCTCGATTCGGAGAGGAATATGTATAATACATATTGATTGTATCCTACAACTTCCGTGCACGGGCAGGCCCGAACGTGGAGAGGGGCCTCACGTGGTGACACCAACGATTGCGACGCTCGAACTTGAGGCAATGCTGCTTGCTCGGCACCTCACGCTCGCGGCGAACCGGTGCGAGGGAAACTCGCTTGATCGCAGCGCGTACACGATCCTCAGCTGCCTCACCTGCGGCGGGTCACTGACGCTGGCGCAGCTCAGCGACGCGATCGGGCTTGAGATGTCGACGCTGCACCGGCAGACCGCCGCCATGCTGCGGAGCGGGCTGATCGAGCGGATCCCGGACCCGGAGGGCGGGATCGCGCGCAAATTTGTGGTGACTGCCGAGGGGGAGCAGCAGCTCGCCGCCGCCTGCCGGGAGAACATGGGTCGCCTGATGCGCGCCACGCAGGACTGGAGTCCCGAGGATCTGAGCACCTTTGCGAGCTACCTGACCCGCTTCAATCAGGCGATCGAGGCGGCCGATCAGCGCCCGTGGCCGCGACCGTTCGCCGCCTCGCGCCGAGCGGACGCGGATCTCGCTCCCTCCGTGTAGCGTGCCCGCGACACGGCGACGCGGCGGCGCTCGGTGCTCGCCGGGTGTCGTGTGCGTCGCACCGATGCTGCCGCCTAGCGCGATGCGGGGGATCGCGCACCCATGAGATTGTCAGCTGTGGGCGGAATGGATGGGCGCGAGATCTGTTGAAATAGATGCAAGTGCATTTACTTCGAGAGGATTCACCGTTATGGCAACACTGAACGTCGGCTTCCTGGTTGGCAGCATCTCTTTGACCTCCATCAACCGTCGCCTGTCTCGGGCGCTCGTGGCGCTCGCCCCGCAGGCGGGACTGACCCTGACAGAGATCCCCATCGCCGGGCTGCCGTTCTACTCGGCCGATCACGACGGCGGCATCCCCGCCGAGGCCGCGGAGTTCAAGCAGGCCATCGAATCGGTCGACGCGGTGGTCATCGTCTCGCCCGAGTACAACCGCTCGGTTCCGGGGGTGCTCAAGAACGCGCTCGATATGGCGAGCCGCCCGTGGGGGCAGAACAGCTTCGGGGGCAAGCCGACCGCGGTGATCGGTGCCTCGATCGGGCAGATCGCCACCGCGGCGGGCCAGCAGCACCTGCGGCAGATCCTGTCCTTCCTGGACTCGCCCACTATGGGGCAGCCGGAGGCCTACGTGCAGATGCACGAGGGGCTGATCACGGACGCCGGTGAGGTCACGGATGAGTCGACCGCCGAGTTCCTGCTTGCCTGGCTCCGTGCCGTGCAGGCGCACGTGGCCAAGCAGATTGCGGGCGCGAACGCCGCGTAACTGAGCGGCGCTCGGGGTGCCGCTTCGGGCAGGGAGGGGCTCGGCCGTTGGGCCGGGCCCCTTCGTCGTGTTAGCGCGCGACTGCGGCCCGATCGCGCCCGGCCACCACAAATGTGACGACGGCCGCCGTAGCGAGGATCGCGGCCCCGACGCTGCCCGCCGTCGCGAAGCCGGCGACGACCGAGGCACCGGCCGTGTGTCCCGCGCCAGCGGCCGCGGCCGTCGCCGTGGCGGCAACGCTGCCGAGCAGGGCCATGCCCAGGGAGGAACCGACCTGCTGGGCGGTGCTCGCTACCGCTCCGGCGGCGCCGGAAGCGGGTCCCGCCTGGTACGTCGCGGCGCTCTGCGCGGTGGGCTGCACGGACGCGGTGCCGATGCCGAGGAGGAGGAGCACCGGCAGCACCTGCATCCAGGAGGCGTCGGAGTGGAGCAGGGAGAGGAGGACGAGCGCCGTGGCGATGACGAGCAGGCCCGCGGAAATGAGCACGCGCGGGGCCACGCGTGCCTGGAGTGGCCGGATGGCGCGCACGGTCACGAGGATCGCCAGCGTGTAGGGGAGGAAGGCGAGTCCCGACAGCAGTGGGGTCAGGCCGACGATCTGCTGGAGGAACACGCTCAGGAACAGGAACACCGGCATGATGGCAATGCCCCACGACAGCATGGCGAGGAACGCCGCCGAGCGACGGCGTTCGGCGAAGAGCGTGAGGGGCATGAGGGGGGCCGGGGCTCGGTGCTGCCGCCACACAAAACCGAGGAGCGCGATGGTGCCGACCGTGAAGAGCCCCAGGGTGGCGGGCGCGGTCCAGCCCGAGGTCTCGCTGCTCGTGAACCCGAGGGTGAGTGCGGTAAGCCCGAGTGCGCTGAGCGCGCCGCCGAGGAGGTCGACGCGACCGCGGTGCGCCGGATCGGCGGGCAGTGCGATCAGGAGACCAATCGCGGCCGCGAGTGCGATCGGCACGTTGATGAACATGGCAGACCGCCACCCCCAGCTGTCCGTGAGGATCCCGCCGACCACGACGCCGACGCCGGAGCCCGCGCCCATGATAGTGCCGAAGATGCCGAACGCCTTCGCGCGGTCGGGGCCCGCGGGGAACGTGAGCGACATGAGGGCGAGCGCGGCCGGGGCGATGAGTGCGCTGAAGACGCCCTGCAGGGCGCGTGCGGCGAGCAGCGTCTCCGGGTTTGGGGCGAGCCCGCCGAGGATCGAGGCGAGGGTGAACCCTGCCAGGCCGATGAGCAGAGCCCGGCGACGCCCGATGGTGTCGGCCACGCGACCTCCCAGGAGGAGGAGCGCGCCGAAGGCCAGGAGGTAGATCGTGATCACCCATTGGCGTTGCGTGTCGGTCAGCCCCAGGTCCGCCTGCGCCGACGGCACCGCAATGTTCATGACCGTCGAGACCACCACCATCATGAGCTGGGTCAGAGAGATCCAACTCAGCGCCCACCAGCGGGCCGAGTGTGCGGGCGGGGGTGTGGTCGGGGGAGCGGTATCGGGCATGGCCATCCTGGGGTGAGGAGCGTAATTCGTTGGTGGCACCAACGGTATCACAACCGTTGGGAGCGCCAACGATTGCCGCGTACACTGGGGGGATGGACGCGAGCGTGCAGGCTGAGGGTTGGGAACCGACGCAACTTCGGCAGACGCCGAGCTGGCTCATCGCGCAGGCGGCGACGCTCACGAATCGGCGGGTGGTGGCTGCGTACGCGGAAGTGGGTGCGACGCGCTATCAATACGCGGCGCTGAGTGCGCTCCGAGAGTTGGGGACGGCGACCCAGGCCGAACTGGGGCGCTACTGCCATGTCGACCGGAGTGACACCGCGGGTGCCCTGGCTGAGCTTGAAGGTGAAGGGTATGTGAAGCGCCGCCCCAACCCGCTGGATCGGCGACAGAACCTCGTGTCGCTGACGCCGCGCGGCGTGACGCGCCATGAGGCGATCGCTGCGGCGCTCATTCGGGCACAGGATGCGCTTCTGGCCGGGCTCAGCGCCGCGGAGCGGCGGGAATTCACCCGACTGTTGCGCGCGGTCGTGGATGCTGATGAGGACGGCGGTGTCCGCGCGTAGGGGCGCGGCGTCGCGCTCGGGCGGGTGGCCGGGCGGAGCGTGTGGGGCGGAAAATTTCGCGTTGCTAAATACCCTAGGGGGGTATACAGTGGTGGCTGTACACCCCCCTGGGGTATCAATCGTGAATGGAGGCCGCGTGATGACGACAAACGAATACCAGGTAACCGGGATGACGTGCGGGCACTGCGAGCTGTCGATTCGGGAGGAAGTCTCTGAGATTCCCGGTGTCGAGGCTATTGAGGTGAGCGCGCAGACCGGCAGGCTCTCCGTGACCAGCGACGCAGAGGTCACCGATGCCCAGGTCCTCGCCGCGGTGACCGAGGCTGGGTACTCCGCGGTTCGCGCCTCATGAACGCCGGAGCGCGCCTCGGCCTCTACGGCATCGGGCTGGTCGTCGCGTTCGTGGCGGCCTACTTCATCGCCGGCGCGGTGGTCCCCGCCGAATTTGTTGCGGACTGGACGCAGCAGGCGCACACCCCGTCCCACTAACGATCGTTCCGCACGAAGCGTGCGGCCCACCGGCCCACGCAGAAAGGCACTCACACCATGAGTAGCGCAGAATCGCTGACCGCAGGATCCGGGGTCGAACTCGAGATCGGCGGCATGACGTGCGCGTCGTGCGCCATGCGGATCGAGAAGAAGCTGAACAAGCTGGAGGGCGTCACCGCAACGGTGAACTACGCGACGGAGAAAGCGAAGGTGACCGTCCCCGAGGGGTACGATCCCGAGCTGCTCATCTCCGAGGTCGAGAAGACCGGATACACGGCTGCGTTGCCCAAGCCCCCGAACGAGCGCCGCGGAGCGGCGGACGCCGAACCGGGGGAGGACCCCGAGCTCATCTCGCTGCGGCACCGGCTCATCGGCTCCGTGATCCTGACCGTTCCGGTGATCGCGATGGCGATGGTTCCGGCCTGGCAGTTCATGTACTGGCAGTGGGCGTCACTCGCGCTCGCGGCGCCGGTCATCGTGTGGGGCGCGTGGCCGTTCCACAAGGCCGCCTGGGCAAACCTGAAGCAGGGCGCGGCCACCATGGACACGCTGATCTCGATGGGCACGTCCGCGGCTTTCCTGTGGTCCCTGTACGCGTTGTTCTTCGGAACGGCCGGGGTGCCCGGGATGACGCACCCGTTCGAGTTTGCGCTGGCACCGTCCGATGGGGCCGCGAACATCTATCTCGAGGTGGGTGCCGGGGTGACCATGTTCATCCTCGCGGGCCGCTACTTCGAGAAGCGTTCGAAGAAACAGGCGGGCGCGGCACTGCGCGCGCTGCTGGAGCTCGGCGCGAAAGAGGTCTCGGTGCTGCGCGGGGGCGTCGAAACCCAGATCCCGGTCGAAGACCTGAGCGTCGGCGATGAGTTCATCGTGCGGCCCGGCGAGAAGATCGCCACCGATGGCGTGGTGGTTTCCGGAACATCCGCGGTGGACGCCTCCATGCTCACGGGCGAATCCGTGCCCGTCGAGGTCGCCGAGGGGGACACCGTCACCGGAGCCACCACGAACGCTGGGGGTCGCCTCGTGGTCCGCGCGACGCGGATCGGATCCGACACCCAGCTCGCGCAGATGGCGAAGCTCGTCGAAGACGCGCAGACCGGCAAGGCCGAGGTGCAGCGCCTGGCTGACCGGATCTCCGGGGTGTTCGTGCCGATCGTGATCGTCATTGCCGCCATCGCGCTGGGCGGGTGGCTCGGCGCCGGGTTCCCGGTGTCCGCCGCGTTTACCGCCGCCGTCGCGGTGCTCGTGATCGCGTGCCCCTGCGCGCTGGGCCTCGCAACGCCCACGGCGCTCCTCGTCGGCACGGGCCGTGGCGCACAGATGGGCGTGCTCATTAAGGGGCCCGAGGTGCTCGAGTCCACCCGCAAGGTCGACACGGTCGTGCTCGACAAGACGGGCACCGTGACCACCGGCAAGATGACGCTCGTCGACGTCGTGCTGGAGCCTGGCGTGGACCGCGCCGAACTGCTGCGCCTCGCCGGTGCGCTGGAAGACGCGTCCGAGCACCCCATCGCCCAGGCGATCGCGAAGGGGGCGACCCAAGAGGTGGGCGCGCTCGCCGCGCCGGAGGACTTTGCGAACATCGCCGGCAAGGGCGTGCAGGGCGTGGTCGACGGCCACGCCGTGCTGGTGGGCCGTGAAGCGCTCCTCGCTGAGTGGTCGCAGCAGCTCAGCCCCGAGCTTGCCGCAACGAAGGCCCGCGCCGAGGGCGAGGGCAAGACCGTGGTCGCGGTCGGCTGGGACGGGGAGGCCCGCGGGATCCTCATCGTGTCGGACACGGTCAAGGCGACGAGCGCTGAGGCGATCGTGCAGCTGAAGGCCCTGGGACTCACCCCGGTGCTCCTCACCGGTGACAACGAAGCCGTCGCTCGTCACATCGCCGCCGAGGTGGGAATCGACGAGGTCATCGCCGAGGTGCTGCCGCAGGACAAGGTCGACGTCGTGACCCGGCTGCAGGCCGAGGGCAAGGTCGTCGCAATGATCGGCGATGGGGTGAACGATGCCCCCGCGCTCGCCCAGGCCGACCTTGGCCTTGCCATGGGCACGGGTGCCGACGTTGCGATCGAGGCATCGGACATCACCCTGGTGCGTGGTGATCTGCGCAGTGCGGTTGACGCGATCCGGCTTTCCCGGAAGACGCTGAGCACGATCAAGACCAACCTGTTCTGGGCCTTCGCCTACAACGTCGCCGCGATCCCGGTGGCCGCGCTGGGCATGCTCAACCCGATGCTCGCGGGTGCGGCCATGGCCCTGTCCAGCGTGTTTGTCGTGGGCAACAGCCTGCGCCTGCGCGGCTTCAGGTCCGTCGCGAAGTAATTCCCCGGCAGGCCCCGGAGCCATCGCTCCGGGGCCTGCTCCGTACCGGGGCCTCATAGTTTCTGCTGTACCCAATCCGAAAGGCACTCATCACCATGACACACGACACTCAGGCCAGTGGCAGCTGCTGCGGCTCCAGCTCCGCAAGCGCGGCCCCCAACGTTCCCGCTGAACGCAACCTTCTCGGCGGCGCTGCCGATGACATGACCGTCTGCCCGGTGATGGCGGGCACCCCCGTGAGCAAGGCGCAGGCCGTGGCGGTCGGCCTGTTCCGCGACTTCGAGGGCGAGCGGTACTACTTCTGCTGCGCCGGGTGCGGCCCCGCATTCGACGCGGACCCCGCGAAGTACGCGGCCAGCATGGCGTAGGCGGCTCGCACGGGACGCGCGTAGGCGTGTTCCCGAGCCCGATGCGCAGACCATCGGTGTCGCGTTTGCGACACCGATGGTCTGTCTTGCGATACCGGGTGGGGGTGTCCCGGAACTAGCATCGAAACGAGGGGCGAGCCGGCCCCTTCGATTCGCCACATGCGATCGCACCGGCTGTCGTGAGGGAAGGAAACGCGTGCCCGCTCCGTCCGTGCTCGTGCGCATCCGTGGGCTGCGTCGCCGCTGCTCGGCTCGGGCCGCACGCGCAGGACGCTCCGGGTGAACGTCAGCCCTGGACAGCTGTTCCGGATCGCGCTCGCGGGCGAGGGACGCGGGCTTGCTCTGGCGAGCGCAACCGCGCTGCTCATGTTGCACGCGCTCGCAGAAGCCGCGATCCCCGTGTTGATCGGAGCCACGATCGATCGTGCGGTGCTGCCGTCGGATCCGCGCGCGCTGGGGATCTGGCTCGCCGCGTTACTCGGCACGTTCCTCGTGCTGACGAGCAGCTACCAGCTCGCCTCTCGGCTCATGGTTCGCGTGTACGGCACCGGGGAACAGGCCCTCCGGCATCTCGCACTCGCCCGGATCCTGCGGCCCAGGCTCTCCCAGTTGCGGCTCACGCCGGGCGAGGCGCTCACCTACGTGACCTCGGACACGTATCGCGTTGCCGGGGTCGCATGGTCGGTGGCGCAACAGAGCGCGACGCTCGCCTCGCTCGCCGGCGCCGCGTGCGCCATGTTCGTGATCTCGCCCGTTGCCGCCCTCGTGGTGTTCGCGGCGACCGTCGGCATGATGCTCGTGATGCGATGGGTGTCCAGGCCGCTCGAGAGACGCGGCCAGGCGGAGCAGGCCGCCGCGACCGAGGCCGGGGCCGTGGCGGCGGACTTCATGACCGGGTACCGGGTGCTCGTGGGGATGGGGGCCCGGTCCGAAGCCGTGCGCCGCTACGACACGGCGAGCGACCGATCCCGCCGTGCGGCCACCCTGGCCGGGCGCTCCCTCGCGGGATACGGGGCCGTGAGCGCGGTCCTCGCAGCGCTCGCTACCACGGTGCTCGTCGGGGTCTCGGCGTGGTTCGCCTCGAATGGCACGATCAGTATCGGCGAACTCGTCACCGTTCTGGGTCTCGCCCAGTTCATCAGCGGGTCGCTGGCACACGCGGGATCGTTCCCCTCCAACTGGATCCACAAGCTCGCGTCTGCCCGTCGGCTGGCCACGGTGATCAACGCCGAGGACCTCCTGCCGGAACCTCGGGAGCACGGGGTCGACACCGCGGGTGACGAACCAGTGCCGCGGACCGGTCCCGCCGAGACCCTGCTGAGCTTCACCGTCGCCGGTCAGCGGGTGGCAGTGCGGCGCGGCGAACTGCTCGGAATCCGCGCGGCGGGCAGCGACGCTGCTCGTGCGCTGTCTCGCCAGTTGGGACTCCGGGAGGACCCGAGCGCTGCGGAGATCGAGGTCCTGATCGACGGCGTGTTCCGTCCGGTGGGCACGCTCGACCCCGTCGAATACCGACGGCACGTGGTCGCCCTTCCGCACCGGCATACTCTGGCAACCGGCACCCTTCGAGACGCGGTGCGGGGCCGGGGTGAGGCGACCCCAGACCTGGGTGATGCGCCGTCCTCGGGCGTGGACGACCGCGCCGTGCGTACGGCGGCGCTGGGCGATGCGGTCGCTCAGATCGGCGGCTGGGACGCGCAGGTGGGGGAGTCCGGACGTCGGCTCTCCGGCGGGCAGCAGCAGCGCGTGGGATTGGCCCGGGGCCTGCACGCGGGCGCCCAGGTGCTCGTGCTCGATGAGCCCACGTCAGCGCTTGACGCGCTCACCGAATCACAGATCGCCGCCGAGCTTGCCCGCCACCCGAGCACCGTGATTGCGATCACGACCTCGCCTGCGCTGCTGGCCGCGTGCGACCGGGTGGTGGACCTGCCCGGCGAACACCCCGGAGCGGCACACGAGGGAGCCGAGTATGGTCGGTAACGCGCAACTGGGAGCGAGCCTCCCGATCGCCACCGGTCGGCAGGTGTGGCACGCGCTGCGGCGGCACCTCCGGACACGCCGCCGGCGGCTGAGCGCCGTGGCCGTGCTTTTCCTCGCGGCCTCCGCGCTGGGGCTCGTCATGCCCGCCTGCCTGGGGCGGATCGTGGATGCCGTCACCGCCGGGGCAGGATTCGCCACCATCGCGCTGTGGGTGGGCGGGGTCGCCGTGGGGGCAATCGGTGCCGCGCTGATGGGGCTCTGGGCCGCTCGCGTATTGATCGGCGTGGTGCAGGATGTCCTCGCCGAGCTGCGCGAGGAGGTGTTCTCCTCGGCGATGCGGCTACCGGCGCGACACGTCGACGATTCGGAAAGCGCGGATCTGCTCTCGCGAGTGACCGGAGACGTCGACGCGGTTTCCGAGGCCGGCGGGAACGTGGTGCCCGGCCTGCTGTCTGCCGGATTCGCGATCGCCGTCTCCGTGGTGGCCCTCGCGGCGCTCAACCCGTGGCTCGCCCTCGCGGGTCTCGCCTGCGTGCCCTGCTACGCGCTGGGGACGCGCGCGTTCCTGCGTCGATCCCGCGTCGTGTTCCGGGAGATTCGGGCGCGCGAGGCCGCCCGGAGCCAGGCCGTCATCGAAGCGGTCCACGGACACGACACCCTCACCGCGCTGAACGAGCAGGAGATCGCGCTCGAGCGTGTCGCGCACCGGGCCGAGGCATCAATCCGGACCCAAGTGACCGGGGTAGGGATCCGCAATCGTCTGTTCCGATCCCTGAACGGCGGCGAGGCCGCGGGGCTGATCGCGATCCTGGGCGCGGGGTTCGCGCTGCACATGAACGGCGCGATCACCGTGGGCGCGGTGACCGCCGCGGCCCTGGTCTTCCACCGACTCTTCGATCCGATCGGCCAGCTCATCTTCGGGCTCGACGACATTCAGCGCGCCGCGATCGGGCTGGCGCGACTCGTCGGGGTCATCGAACTCGCCTCGGAATCACCGGCCACCCCACACTCCGCGACGGTGCGCACCGAGCTGGGGAGCGATCCGGCGATCACCGTGGATTCACTCACCTTCCGATATCCCGGATCCGACCGCGGCATCGTCGATGCGTCGTTCGTGGTGCCTGCCGGCACGACCACGGTGATCGTGGGCGCATCCGGCTCCGGGAAAAGCACGCTCGCACGCGTCATCGCCGGACATGACCGGCCAGGCCGCGGACAGATCCGCATCGATCCCGCGGCGGTCCCCTACGTGCTGACCCAGGAGATCCACCTGTTCCGGGGGAGCATCGCCGACAACATGCGGCTCGCGGCCCCCGGTGCGAGCGACTCTCAGATCTCTGACGCTCTGACTGCTGCAGGAGCCGACTGGGCGCTGCGGCGCCTCGCAGGCGAACCGGGAAGCTCGAACGCGGCGGCCGCCGGTCTCGACGACGGCCGGGTCCAGCAGCTCGCGATCGCCCGGGCGCTGCTCGCAGATCCGGCCGCGGTGATCCTCGACGAGGCCACCGCCGACGTCGGGTTGCAGCACCGCGCCGACGTTGACCGCGCCGTCGAGGCCCTGCGGGCCGGCCGCACCACCGTGCTCATTGCCCATCAGCTGCACCATGCCGTGGCCGCCGACCAGATCCTCGTGTGTGCGGACGGTGGGATCGTGCAACGTGGCAGCCACGCCGAGCTGCTGCAGCGGCGGGGCCACTATCGGCAGTTCTGGGAGACCCAGACCCGGGGGCTGCAGGGGCCAGCGCCCGATCCGGCGTCCGGACCCGCCGTCCTACCCACCACCGAACCCACCGACGAAACGGAGACTCCGTAAAGATCTTTCGCGGCGTCGTACCGCGGCGCGGGGTGTCAGAATGGCGAGTACCCGCCGCCACGGAAGGACCCCACGATGGCTGATCTCAGCGCGCCGCACCCCAAGGTTGACCTCAAGAAGACGCTCGACGACTATCGCGCCCCGCGCGGCACCTTCGAGGTGGTAGACCTGCCCGAGCGGAACTACCTCATGGTCGATGGGGCGGGGGATCCGAACACCGCCCCCGAGTACGCGGCGGCGCTCGAGGCCCTGTACCCGGTTGCCTACACGGTGAAGTTCGCGAGCAAACGGCAGTTGGGGCGTGACTACGTGGTGCCGCCGCTCGAGGGGCTCTGGTGGGCCGACGACATGGAGGCGTTTACGGGATCCCGTGACGCGGCGCAGTGGCGGTGGACCATGATGATTCTCGTTCCGGACTGGGTGGCGGCGGCGATGGTGGCGGAGGCGGTCGCCGCGGTCGCGGCGGAGGAACCGCCGGCCAGGCTGGCCGACGTGCGCTTCGCCCCGCTCGCGGAGGGCCGCTGCGTGCAGACGCTGCATCTCGGGCCCTACTCCGAGGAAGGCCCGATCTTGGCGCGGATGCATCACGAGTTCATTCCGCAGCAGGGTCTGCGCATGACGGGCCGGCACCACGAGATCTACCTGAGCGATCCGAGGCGCACGGCCCCCGACAAACTGCGCACGATCCTGCGGCAGCCGGTCCTCGCCCGATAGCCGAGCGCTAGTACTGTGCGCGCAAGCTGAGTGAGCTGAGTGCGCCGAGGAGGCTCACACCCGCCCCGATCACGAAGAGCACGGTGAATGAGGCGGCCGTGGGCCCGCCCGCGTTGGCCCACGCCCCGCTCGCCAGGACCGCGGTGGCCACGGGCGCGCCGAGCGCGGATCCGACGGTGCGCAGCACGCCGTTGACGCCGAGGGCCGCAGCGATCTCGTCACGGGGCGCGAGGTTCGCGACGAGCTCGGCGACGACGGCAAAGCCGATGCCGTTGCCGAGGCCCACGAGCGAGAAGAACGCGACGATGACCGGGAGGCTGCTCGGCGCGACCGCAATGCCGACGCTGCCCAGGCCCATGACCGCGAGCGAGATCAGCGCGCTGAGCTTGGGCCCGACGCGGCCGATCAGCCACGGGGCGAAGCGTCCGCCGAGAAACACGAGGATCGCGCCCGGGAGCAAGGCGATGCCGGTCTGGGTGACGGTGAAGCCCTGGCCGAAGCCGGGCTCGCCCGGGCTCTGCAGCAGCACGGGCAAGCCGATGTAGAACAGGTACGGGATGAACCCGAGGAACAGGGTGAGCCCGTTGGTCACCGCGAGGGCGGGGCGTGCGAGGGTGCGGACGTCGATGAGGGGTACGGGCGTGCGGCGCTCGACGGCGATGAGCGCGAGCAGCGCCGCCACGGCGAGGGCGAACAACCCGAGAATGAGCGGGGACGTCCAGCCCCAGCTGCCGCCTTGCGAGATGCCGAGGAGCAGGGCGAGGAGCCCCACGGTGAGCAGGATCGTGCCGGGCCAGTCGGTCCGCGACCCCGCTCCGCGGGCGGAGGCCGGAACCGCGGTGAGGATGAGTGCGATCGACACGGCCCCCATGGCCGCGCCCGTGACAAACAGCCAGTGCCAGGAGAGGGACTCGACGATCACGCCACCCACCACGAGCGCGGCGCCGGCACCGAGCCCCATCGTCCCGCTGAGCCAGCCGATCGCGGAGCGTTGCGCCGCGCCCGTGGTGTGGCGCCGCACGATCGCGAGCGCGAGGGGGAAGGCGGCCGTGCTCGCCCCCTGCAGGACGCGTCCCGTGAGCAGGACGGGCAGCGTGGGGGCGAGCGCCGCGATGACGCCGCCCGCGACGAAGAGCGCGAAGGTGAGGACGAGAACGCGCCGATGTCCGTACCGGTCGCCCAGCGACCCGAGAATGGGTGCGGCCACGGCCCCACAGAGCAGATAGCTGGTGAGGATCCAGCCGGCCAGTGCGGTATCGACCCCGAACTCGCGCATGAACGTGGGCAGCGCGGGGACGAGCAGGGTCTGCATCATCGAGAACGACAGCACGGCCGTCGCGAGCGCGACGACGAGACCGCGCGGAGCGGGGCGTGGGGCGGCGACGGGTGTCGGGGCGGTCTGGGGTGCGGTGGGTGGCATCGGGCCTCGGTTCTGTGGCTGCTCGGCGGTGCGATTCGGATCGGAATATTTCGTTCCGATAGAACTCTACGGGAAACGCGAGTAGCGTGGAAGGGTGATGTCCCCTTTGGTAGATCCCGCGCCCCTGCGCGGCCGTGCACGCGAGGCGCAGAACAACGACGGCGCGATCCTGCGAGCCGCCCGCGAGGTGTTCAGCGAATACGGCTGGGGGGCACCGATGTCCGAGATCGCGGCCCGCGCGAATACCGGTGTCGCGAGTATCTACCGTCGGTACCCGAGTAAGGGGGACCTGGTGAACGCGATCCGGGTGTTCTCGCTCGAACAGATCTGCGCGCTGGCGGAAGACTCCGCGACTGCGGCGCGGGAGGCCGGCACCGCGGAGGGTCCCGCCGGGGCCGGATCGGCCGTCGAACGCTTCCTCCGCCGTCACATCGAGAGCGCCTCGCCCCCGCTGGCGTCCACCTTCGGCCGCTACGTCGAGACGACGCCCGAGATTGATCGACTCGCGGAGCGGCTCCGCCTGGCCCTCGAGGACGTCGTAGCGGTCGATCGCGCACGCGGCACGATCCCCGCGCACTACGGGCCCGCCGACATCATGCTCACGATCACGCACCTGCGCCCCACGCTGTCGGCGTCACCGGAACGCTCGCGCGAGATTCACCTGCGCGAACTCGACTACGTGCTGCACGGGCTGCGCTCGGTCGCGGCGAGCGGGAGCCAGATCTCGGGGACGCCCTCCGATTGGCAGGAATGGCTGCGGCTCAACAGCACCAACGCGGGGCGCTCAGGCGAGGGGCACGCAACCGGGGCGTGACTAGTAGAACGAGCGCAGCAGCGCCTCGTTCGACTCCGTGAGGTGATCCGCCATGGCCCGCTCCGCGCGGGCACCATCGCCCGCGGTGATCGCGTCGAGAATCTCACGGTGCGCCGAGAGCTCCGCCTCAGAGGTGACGTGCGCGGTGGCCTGCGGGAACAGGTAATGCATCCGGGTGGTCTCGTCGAAGTACGTGTGGAGCAGCCGATCCACGCGGTCGTTGCGGGCGAGCGAGGCGATCACCCGGTGAAACTCGGGTGCCGCGGCCAGCCGATCCGCGTGGGCGTTGCGCTCGTCCTCCTGGAACGCGAGCAGCTCCGCCAGTCGCGCCAGCACCTCCGGGGTGTGGCGCTGCGCCGCGAGCGCCGACAGCGGCGGCTCGATGTACAGCCGCAGGGCCATGACGTTCTGGATATCGGTGATTCCCACCGGGCGCACCATGTAGCCGCGGCGCGGGAACACCATCACGAAGTCCTCGGCGAGGAGACGCTGCAATGCCTCGCGCACCGGGGTCTTCGAGACCCGGAACCGGGCGGCCACCTCGGCCTCGCGGATCACGCTCCCGGGGGCCAATTGCGCCGTCACGATCTCGCTGCGCAACTGCTCGAGGACCCGCTGGGTGACGGACACCTCGCCGGTGGTGGGATCTGCGTGCGGGGCTCCCGGCACCATGTCTGCGTCCATTCTTCGTGATCTTACCGGAGTGACCGTGGAGCGACTCCGGGAGTGGGTGACGCGTCGGTGACGCGGCGGCCGCGGGGGCAGCCGCGGCGTCACCGACACGTCGAGGTGCGGGCGCACTGGAGAACGCCCGCACCGGTCTAGCGGCCGTCGACGTACAGCGCGGCGGCCTCGTCGTTGATCTCGTTCTCCTTCAGCACGCGGGCGACGGTGCCGTCGGCCTTCGCGCGCTCGTAGTAGTCGTCGATCGCCTCGGTCATCTTCGTGTTGCCCTTCGTGTGGGGCCAGTTGTTTTCGAGCAGCACGGTGAGCTCGGGATACTTGGCCTCGTCGCCGAGGATCTTCGTGACGTAGTTGTCGTCACGGTCCGTGAAGTTGAAGCCTTGGATGCTCTGCCACGCAACCGCGTCGATGCGGCCGGCCTTCAGATCCTCGAACGCGTTCGAGTCGCTCTGATACTCCTCGACGTTGCCCGCACCGTAGGCGGCCTTCAACGGCTCGACGTAGTACGAGCCGGAAAGCGTCCCGACCCGCTTCCCCTGCAGCGAGTCCACCGTGTCGTAGGCGTTCTCCTTCGCGGAGGTGATGCCGAGCGTCTCGTAGAGGATGCTGCCCTCGGTCTGTGCGAAGACCTCGGCGCGTTCCGGGGTCTTCAGAATCAGCCCGCCGAACATGTCCGACTTCCCCTCGCGCAGGTCGAGCTGCGCGGCCGCGCCGGTCATCGGCTTGAATTTCACCTCGAGGCAATTCTCTGCGGCGAACTCGGGGATGAGCGTCGCGTCGATGCCGGTGAACGGGCCGCTGTCTGAGAGGGCGTGGAACTTGGGTGCCGCGTTCATCGCCGCGACCGTGAGCACGCCCTCCTGGATGGTGGGGAACTCGTGGAGCGGGGTGCACCCCTCCGCCACGGCGCCGCCGGCCTCCGGGGCGGGTGTCTCGGACGAGGCGCAGGACGTCAGCAGGAGCAGCGCTGCTCCCGCCGCCGCAACCGTGGCGAGCGTGGCACGCGAGCGCGTACCGGTCGTGATCTTCATGGGATTCTCCTTTGATGTGAACGAACGGGGAGTCTTACGTGTGTGCGGCGGCGATGTTGACGACGCGCGTGTTGGGGGCGACCGACTCGGCCCGGCCGCGCGGCCCGCCCCGCTTCCGGGGCGGCTTCCGGTGCGCGGTGCTGCCGGTGATGCGCTCGGCCCGGCGATCGGCGAGCACCTCCATCCACGCGAGCAGCGAGGTGATGAGGAGGTAGAGCAGGCCGGCGACGAGCAGTGGTTCGAGGACGCGCAGGTTGGTCATTCCGATCGAGTACGCGGATCCGAGCAGTTCCTTGCCGCCGATGGCATAGGCGAGGGCGGTGCCCTGGAACGTGATGATGACGATGCCGATGAGCGGCGGAACCGCGATGTTCAGCACGTGCGGCACGATGATGCGCAGGGTGATATCCGACTTGGAGAGCGCGAGCGCCTCGGCCGCCTCGATCTGACCCTGGGGTACGCTCGCGATCGACGCGCGGAAGATCTCCGCGGTGTAGGCCGCCGTGGTGAGGCCGAACGCCACCATGATCGAGGCGAAACGATCCAGCGTCACAAAATTCGTGAGCCCGAAGTACACGAGATACAGGGTGAGCAGTGCGGGGAAGCCGCGGAACGTTTCGACGAGCACGATGACGACGATCCGGAGCCACTTGCGCTGGCTGTTGAGGGCGAGGCCCGCGAAGAAGCCGAGCGGAATCCCGACCGCGACGCTCGCGGCGGCCATCAGAATGCTGGTCCCAAGGCCCGGGAGCAGCGCGACGACAAGGCTGAAGAACTCCTGCATCAGTGGGCCACCTTCACAGTGCTGCGGGTCCCGAGGTGCCGGGCCAGGATCCCGATGGGGACGGTAACGAGGAGGTAGACGGCACCGATGGTGAGGAACGACAGCACCGGGTCCGCGCCCACCTGCACCGCGTTGTAGGCGTAGAACACCAGCTCGTTCGCGCCGATGATCGACGCGATGGCCGTGTTCTTGAGGAGGGTGATCGAGTACGCCGCGATCGACGCGAGCATCACGGGGATGGCCTGGGGGAGGACCACCCGGATCAGGGTGTCCCAGCGAGAGAGGCCCACGGACGCCGCGCCCTCCCACTGGCCGCGAGGCACCGAGTCGAGGCCGGCGCGGATGCTGTCACCGATATAGGCCGAGTTGATGATGCCGAGTCCCACGATCGCGGCGAGCACGGGCACTTCGGAGATGATGCCGAGCGAAAGCCCGAAGTAGATGATGATGAGCCAGGCGATCGGCGGGATCCCGCGCGCAATCCAGGCCCAGAACGCGCCGATGGCCTTCGCCACGGGGTTGCCGGATCGCCGCAGCATCGCCACGGGAATCGCGAGCACGAGCGACACCGCGAGCGCGCCGCCCCAGATTTGGAGGGTGATCAGCAACCCCTCGAGGACGTACCGGGGGTCGAGCATCACACGACCCCGTTCAGTGCGTTGACGAAGCGCCGGATCCGCTCGTGCTCGGGATCGTCCAGCAGTTCCTCGGGGGTGCCGAGACCGGCGACGGCACCGTCCGCGATGAACATCACGCGGTCCGCGGCCTCCCGGGCGAACTGGATCTCGTGGGTCACCATGAGCATGGTCATGCCGCCCTCGGCCAGCTCCTTCATGACCTTCAGGACCTCCACCCGCATTTCGGGGTCGATCGCGCTTGTGGGCTCGTCGAACAGGATCACCTCGGGGTCGAGCGCCAGCGATCGCGCGATCGCGACCCGCTGCTGCTGCCCGCCGGAGAGCTGGCTCGGGAGCTTGTGCATGTGCTCGCGCAGGCCCACGCGCTCCAGGAGTTCCTCGGAGCGCGCCGCCGCCTGCGTCTTGTCGCGGCCGAGCACCCGGCGCTGGGCCAGGCTGACGTTCTCGAGGGCCGTGTGCGTCGCGAACAGGTTGAAGGACTGGAACACCATGCCCACGCGCTTGCGGAGCTCGCGAACGGACGCGACCGGGGTGCGGCGGTCCGCGTCGAACACGCGCTCGCCCCCGAGGTCGATGGTGCCGGCATCCGGCACTTCGAGGGCGTTCAGGCAGCGGATGAACGTGCTCTTGCCGGAACCACTCGGCCCGATGATCGCGATGTGCTCACCCTTGCGGACGTCGACACTGATGCCGCGCAGGATCTCCTTGTCGCCGTAACTCTTTCGGATGCCGTGCGCCGAGAGCGCGAGTGTGGGGTCGGTGATCGTCATGTGCGTCACTTCCTTAGTGTCGTGCGGGCAGGGGCGCGGCGCCGGGGGCTCCCGGGTCGCGGAGGAAATCGAAATCGCAGCCGTACTCGGGCTGCAGCACGTGGCGCACGTGCAGGCTCGCGAATCCGCGGGCCGGACCGGCGGCGGATCGGAACGGCTCGCGGAGCGCAAATGCTTCGGGGTCCACGAGGTGGTCGAGGGTGCCGGCCTCGGGGTCGAGGACGATCTCGTCGCCGTCCCGCAGGTACGCGAGGGGGCCGCCGACCGCCGCCTCGGGCGAGACGTGGAGGGCAACCATGCCGGTCGAGGTGCCGCTCATGCGGGCGTCTGAGATCCGGACCATGTCGGTGACGCCCTGCCGGTGGAGCTTCGCGGGGATCGGGATGTGGCCCACCTCGGGCATCCCGGGGGCGCCGACGGCCCCGAGGCCGCGGAGCACGAGGATGCTGTCCGCATCCACCTCGAGTGCCGGATCGTCGATGCGGGCGTTCAGGTCGTCGAGTCCGTCGAACACGACCGCTCGGCCGCGGTGTGGCTGCGTCGCTCCGGCACCGGCACCGGCCGTCTTCAGGATCGCGCCGCCCGGGGCGAGATTGCCGCGAAGCACGACCAGCGCGCCGCGCTCGGCGAGCGGGGTGGCGCGCTCCGCGATGGCGGGGCTCGGATCCGGCCTCGCGGCGCCGAGCACCTCGCCCCAGCTCGTGCCGAGCGCGGTGCGTTCGTCGAGGTGCAGCAGGTCCGACATCCGGGCGAGCACGCTGGGCACGCCGCCGGCCGCCTCGATCGCCGGGAGCGTCTCGGTGCCGCCCGGACGAACGTTTGCGAGGTAGGGGGTGGTGCGCGACCACTCCTGGAAGTTGTCGAGGCCAATCATGTGGCCCGCGCGCCCCGCAATGGCTTCGAGGTGGATCACCGAGTTGGTGGATCCGCCGAGCGCGGTGACCGTGCGGAACGCGTTCTCGAGCGAGGCGAGGGTCACGAGGTCCCGGGGGGCGGTGCCGCGCTTGACCGCTGCGACGGCTTCGACGCCGGTGCGGTAGGCGATCTCGCGACGGGTGGCGCTCGTGGACTCGGCGAACGCGCTGCCGGGCAGCGCGAAGCCGAGCAGCTCGGCGATGGCCGCCATGGTGCTCGCCGTGCCCATCACGTTGCAGGTGCCGACGTCGGCGTTGAGATTGCCCTCGAACTCGAGCCATTCGGCGTCGTCGACCTCGCCGACGCGGCGGCGATCGCACATGGGCCACGCGTCGTCGACGGTGAGCGAGGTGTTGTCGCGGTGGCAGGACACCGGCCGGGGTCCGGCGGTGACCATCGTGGCGGGCTTGCCCGCGCTGATCGCGCCCATCAGCTGCGCGGGGACGGTCTTGTCGCAGCCGCCCATGAGGACCACGCCGTCGATGGGGGAGACGGTGATCATCTCCTCGACGTCGATCGACATGAGGTTGCGGAGGTAGAGGCTCGTGGGCCGAGTGAACGGCTCGGAGATCGAGATGGTGGGGAACTCAAGGGGGAGGCCGCCCGCGTCGCGGACGCCGCGCTTGACCTCCTTGACGAGATACGCGAGGCCCTTGTTGCAGGGGTTCAGGTCCGATGCGCTGTTTGCGATGCCGATGACGGGGGTGAGACGCACCTCTTCGGCGCTGGCGCCCCCGCCGCGGAGAAATGCACGGTGCATGAGCCCGTCCTGGCCCTCGTCGCCGAACAGCGCTCCGCCCGACCCCGTGATGCCCCGTTGCGACATGAATCTCCTCGGCTTTCTCCGACTGCTCTGTCGGACATATAGGAATCTAGCACCAACAAAATCTCTTGAAGCACATTTCAGATATGTTTGTGATATATCAGTTGCGTCCCTACGCTGGGGGCGGGCCGCGCCGCCGCGCCGTGCCCCCAGCCCTTCCCAATCACTGAGCGAAAAGGACCCAGCATGAACAGCACAGCGGTGTGCATTCACCTCATCGGAGACCCCTACCCCGAGCTGATGGCCGAGATTGCGGCCTCCGGCGCGTCGCTCGTCGATGATCCCGCCGAGGCGCGCGGCATCGTGGTGAGCTATGGGGGTCGCCCGCAGCAGCTCGCGGAGCTCCTGGCCGCCCACTCGGGGATCGAGTGGGTGCAGTTGCCGAGCGCGGGGATCGAGATGTTCGCCGCCGCACTCGCCGCGCACCCGGGCATCCGCTGGACCAGCGCCAAGGGCGCCTACGCGCTCCCCGTCGCCGAGCACGCCCTGGCCCTCACGCTGGCGCTGCTGCGCGAGCTGCCCGAGCGGGTGCGCGCCACCAGCTGGGCCCCCGCGACCGGCACCTCCCTGCACGGGCTGCGCGTGGTCGTCGTCGGGGCCGGCGGTGTGGCGCAGGAGATCGTGCGTCTCGTGAAGTGCTTCCGCACCGACGTCACCGTGGTGCGCCGCCGCGCAGAGCCCGTGCCGGGGGCGAATCGGACCGTCACGGATGCCGAGCTCGCCGCGCTGCTGCCCGACACCGACGTGCTGGTCCTCGCCGCCGCAGCGACCCCGGAGACGCGCGGGATCGTGGGCGCGGCGGTGCTCGACGCGTTGCCCGCCCACGCGATCGTCGTGAACATTGCTCGGGGTGCGCTCGTGGACACGGACGCGCTCGTGACCGCGCTCGCCACGGGCCGGATCGCCGGGGCGGCGCTCGACGTGACCGATCCCGAGCCGCTCCCCGACGGCCATCCGCTGTGGCGCGAACCGCGGGCGCTCATTACCCCGCACGCCGCGGACACCATCGAGATGATTCGCCCGCTGTACGCCGCGCGGGTGCGCGAGAACCTCACGCGATTCCGCGCGGGGGATGCCCTCGACGGGGTGGTCGATCCGGCCGCGGGGTACTAGCGGGGGCGCGCGGGGCGGCGTACGCCCCGCGCCGGCCTACGCGGGCGCGCCGAGGCCGGCCAACGCGGCCAGGTCTCGGTCGCCCCAGCCCAGCTCACGGGCCTGCGCGAAGCGATCCGCGGCCCGATCGAACACCGGTACGGCCACGCCCGCGGCGGCGGCGACCTCGCGCAGGAGGCGCTGGGCCTCCGCCAGCCCGCCGATGGTGGCATCGGACGGTGCCGTGAAGTCGCCCGCGAAAGCGAGCGGCAGTGCGCGCTCCAGCATGGCGCTCTGCGCCCAGCCGCCCGCCAACACCCGGGTCGCGGCCGCCGGGTCGATGCCGAGGCTTTGCACGACATTCGCCGCCTCGGTGGCGACGGCGACGTGGGTGCTCACGAGCATCTGATTGACGAGTTTCAGCGCCAGCCCGCTCCCGACCGGGCCGAGCCACTCCACGACGCGGGCGTACGGGGCGACGGCCTCCCGGAACCGCGCTTCGGCCGCGGCCGGGCCGCCGGCCATGACCGCCAGCGCGCCCGCCTCAGCGGCCACCGCCCCGCCGCTCACGGGCGCGTCGACAAACAGGATCCCGCGATCCGCCGCGGCGTCGGCGATCTCATGAGCGAGCGCGGGATCGAAGGTCCCGTGCTCCACGATCAGGGTGCCCGGCCGGGCCGCAGCCACGATGCCGTTCGGGCCGAGGTACACCTGCCGCGTGACGTCGGTGCTGAGCAGGCAGCTGAGCACCACGTCGGAGCTCGCCGCGAGCTCCGCGGCGCTCGCGGCGCGTGTGGCGCCGCGAGCCACAAACGGCTCGGTGCGGGACGCCGTGCGGTTCCACACCTGCAGCGCGTGACCGGCGTCGATGAGGCGATGCGCCATCGGGCCGCCCATCGCGCCAAGTCCCAGGTACCCGATGCTCGGGGCCGGGCCGTCCCCTGCCACGGGAGCGTGCGAGGTCTGCGAAGTCTGCGAAGTCATGCCGTGTCTCCTAGACGAGTCGTTGGCCGCCGTCGACCGGGAGCACCGCTCCGGTGACGTAGTCGGTGTCGATGAGGGCGAGGCACGCCCGCGCGATATCGTCCGGGGTGCCCGATCGCGCGAGCGGGGCGCGCTCGATGACCTGTGTGCGGATCGCGTCCCAGCCGAGGGTGCGCTCGGTGTCGACAAGTCCGGGGGCGATCGCGTTCACGCGCACCTCCGGCCCCAGCGCGACCGCGAGCAGCCGGGTGAGGTGTTCGAGGCCCGCCTTACTGACCGCGTAGGGGATCGAGCTGCCGCTGACCGTCGTCGCGGCCATCGACGTCATGTTGATCACGCTGCCCGCCCCGCTCCGGGCGAGGTCCGCGGCGCACGCCTGGATCAGGTACCACGGGCCCGCGAGGTTGACGCCGAGCATGCGCGTGAAGAAGTCGGGGCTGACCGCGTCCAGATCCGCGTGGGGCACGGGGATGCCGATCCCCGCGTTGTTGACGAGCACGTCGATCCGTCCGAAGGCGTCCCGCGCGGCCTCGGCAACGGCAGCGGCCTGCGCGGGGTCCGAGAGGTCGGCGTCGACGTAGCGCGCATCGCGCAGCTCGGCCGCGAGCGCTGCGCCGGCCTCGGCCGTGCCCGCGCCGTGCGCGAGGATCCGGTAGCCGCGCGCATCGAGGTGACGCGCGATCGCCTGGCCGATGCCCCCGGTCGCCCCGGTCACAATCGCGACCGGGGCATCGGGGGACACGGCCGTGGCCGGGGCGTGCGGGGGATCTGTGGGGTGCTGGGGGCCGGCCATGGGTCCTCGATCTGTGTGGGTGCCGCGGAGGTCCCGCTCCGGGTCTCCGGCGCCGCGTGGCGCGGCCCGCGTGCTCACTCAGCACCCGGCGCGCACCCGTGCGCTCGCCTCCACCCTAGTCACATATGTACCAGCACTTGATTGATATACCTACTGAATATCACACCGGTCCACCGGGCCCCGGGGTTCGCATCACACCCGGGCCTCCTCCCACTCCCGGATCTGCCGCATCGCGCCGTGCGCGTCGAGCTCGAGGATGGTGTCGACCCCGAGACGCCGGAGGAACGGAACGTCGTGGCTCACCACGAGCAGCGCGCCGCGATACGCGTCGAGCGCCTCGGCGAGTTGCTCGACGCTCGCCAGGTCCAGGTTGTTGGTGGGTTCGTCGAGCACGAGGAGCTGGGCCGGGGGATCGGCGAGAAGCAGCCGAGCGAGCGAGACGCGGAAGCGTTCGCCGCCGGAAAGGGTCCAGACCGGGCGGTCGGCGGCGTCCCCGCGGAGGAGGAGCCTGGCCAGCTGATTGCGAACGGTGCCGTCCGTGCTCCCGGGCGCGACGGCGCGCACGTTCGCGATCGCGCTCGCGTCCTCGTCGAGGCCGTCCAGCCGCTGCGGCAGAAACCCGACACGATCCGTGAGGAGCCTGCCGTGGGGGCGGCCGGGTCCCGGTGCCGCGCCCGCGAGGAGCTGCGCGAGGAGCGTGGACTTGCCCGAGCCGTTCGGCCCGATCAGCGCGACCCGCTCCGGCCCCTGCACCACGATGGTGCGGTCACCCGCGGTGAGCTCCGCGATGCGACGGCCCCGGGCCACCACGGGATCCGGCAGCACCAGATTGATGTGTTTCGTGACCCGGACGCGCGCATCGGCCGCGTCGACGGCCGCCTGCGCCGCCTCGACTTTGTCGTCGAGCGTGCCGCGGAGCGCGCCCGCCGAAGCCTGCGCCTTGCTTGCCCGGTTCCCCGCGAGAATCTTCGGGATGCCGCCGTCCCGCTGGGTTTTTGCGGCGGTCCGTTCGCGTCGCGCGAGTTTCGTCTCGGCCTCGACCCGCTGCCGCTTCTCGACCTTCAGGGCCTGCTGGGCAGCTTTGGCGGCCTGAGCCGCGGCCGCGGCCTCCTGCTCCCGGTGCGCCTCCCACGCGCTGAACGGTCCGCCAAACGAGGTCAGCGATCCGGCGAAGATCTCGGCGGTGTGGTCCATGCGCTCCAGGAGTTCGCGGTCGTGGCTGACCACGACGAGGGTGCCGGGCCACTCGTCCACGAGGCCCGCGAGGCGAGCCCGCGTGGGCCGGTCGAGGTTGTTCGTGGGCTCGTCGAGCAGGGTGATGGCGGTGCGCCGCAGGTGCAGGCCCGTGATCGCCACGAGCATCGCCTCGCCCCCCGAGAGCTCGGAGACGCGGCGGTCCAGCGAGGTGCCGGTGAAGCCGATCTGTGCGAGCGCCTCGGCCGCCCGGGACTCGATGTCCCAGTCGTCGCCGATGGTGTCGAAATGCTGCTGGGCGACGTCCCCGGATTCGATGGCGCGCAGCGCGGCGAGTGTGCGGTCGATGCCGAGCAGTTCCGCGACGGTGGCCTCGGCCCGCAGCGTGAGATCCTGCGGGAGTGTGCCGGCGTCGCCGGACACGTCGATGCGCCCGGAGGTGGGGGTGAGCTCGCCCGAGATCAGGCGCAGCAGCGTGGATTTGCCCGCGCCGTTGTCCCCGACGAGGCCGGTGCGGCCCGTGGCGAAGGTCCCCGAGATGCGGTCGAGGGCGAGCGTGCCGTCGGGCCACTCGTAACTGAGCTCGTGCAGTGTGATGGCGGAGTGTGAAGACATGAAGCCTGCTTTCTTGGTGCGTCGAGCGCGCGTTCGCCGCGTGGGCCGGTGCGACGGGGCCCGCGGCCCGCGGCGCACGCCGTGCGTGCGCCGCCCCGGAGCCCGCGGCGCACGCTGCGCGTGCGTCCGGGCCCGCCGGCGAGGTGCGCGGAACCGCCCGAGTGCGGGCGCGCTCGATGTCGCGAAGGGTGATGGTGGGAGGCGGTGGCGGCTCGCCCGCGATCAACGCCCGATGGGGCGGATTCGTGCGGAAGGAGGAGCTCAGACGCGCGCGTCAGCGATGCTGTGCGCGTGTGCCACCGGCGTGCGGCGGCTAGCTGCCATCCACCTCAATCAGATCCATGGCGCTCAGTCTACCAGGCGCGCTCCCGCGCATGGTTCCCGCCCAGGCTGGCCCGGCCCCCCGGGCCCCCGGGCCCCCGGGCCCCCCGGCCCCCGGGCCCCCGGGCCCCCGGGCCCCGGGGGGCCGGGCCAGCTTGGGGCCCCGGGACGCGCGCCGACAACGCAGCTGAGCACCTGTCGTGCGGCGACAAGGTGCGTTTCCGGGTTCTCGACGGGTGTTCGGCGGGGGAAGGGGGGGGCAAGGGGAGAAGGGGGGAAGGGGAAAGGGGAAGGGGAGGCAGCGGAAGAGAGGGGGGGCTAGCCTGCGGTGCTGAGGCGGTGTGCGGCGACGCGGGTGCGGGTGGCGCAGCTCGGGGAGCAGAAGCGCTGCGGGGCGCGGCGACCCTCATCGAGGAACACCTGGTCGCAGCGGGCTGCGGCACAGCGGCCCCACGCGGGGCGGCCCCGTTCCGCAAACCAGTCAGCGAGTGCCGCCGCGGCGAGCGTCCCGTACACGGTGGCCGCCGGGGCGTCGTTCGGCAGCGACGGGCGGGTCGCCCATCGACCGTCCGGAAGCTGCACCAGCTCGGGCGGGCATCCCGCGGCAGCGAGGGCGGCGTTCAGGGTGCGGGCCGCGGCGTGGGGCGCCGTCTCGGAGAACAGCGCCCGGATCTCGGCGACCGCATCGTGGAGCGCCGGGCCGTGCGTCACGGCCGCGCCGAGGCCGGGGTCACCGTGCTCCGCGCACAGCGTCGCCCACCGCTCGGCCGTCCGCGCGGCATCGTGATCCTGCCAGGGTTCGTTCGTGACCGCGACGATGAAACGGAGCCCCAGGGGCCGCGCGTGCTCGGCGGCGCCGGACGCCCTCCCGGCGGGGGCGGGTCGAGTGGCGGGGCTTGCGTTGTGCGTGGTCATGCACCTAGTGTAACGCTGTTACGAGTTTTAGGCGTTACTCTGTGGAGGCGCTACAGATGAGGGGTGGGAATGACTGAATCGATGAGCGGACGCGATGCCGCGCCCGCGGGAGGCACCGCGGGACTCGACGTGGTCATCGTCGGGGCCGGGCCCATCGGGCTGACCCTCGCGCTGCTGCTGCGGGCGCACGGGCGCAGCGTCGTTGTCCTGGAGCGGCACCCGGGCCTCTCCACGCATCCCAAAGCGCGAGGCATCTCCGCGCGCTCCATGGAAACCTTCCGCGGCCTGGGGCTGGAACCTCAGGTTCGCGCGGCCGGACTTCCGCCGGAGCACGTCCGTTTCTCGCGCGGGGACTCACTCGCGGACCCGGCGAGCACGGTGAGCGCGGTGCCCGACACCCAGCACTCCGCGCACACGCCGAGCCCGGGCGTGCTCTGCGCACAAGACGCCCTGGAACGCGTGCTGTTCGACGCCGCCCGCGCGGCCGGCATCGAGATCCGCTTCGACGCCCGAGTCACGGGCGTGACGCAGGAGCAGGACGGGGTGGCGGTGGCGGTGGCACACGCCTCGGGGTCAGCCACCGAGCTCTCCGGCACCTCGGTGCGCGCCCGCTACGTGGTGGGCTGTGACGGTGCGGGGAGCACCGTCCGCCGTGCCGCGGGGATCCCCCTCCAGGGCGAGCGCGACCTGGCGCGGTTCCTGTCGATCCGCTTCCGGGCGGAGCTCGGGGAGACTGTCCGCGGGCGAGAAGCCGCCTCGTATTTCTTGACGGGTGGACGGGGCGGCTTCCTCGCGATCGACAACGACACCCGGTGGGTGTACCAGTACCCGTTGCCCGAGGGCGACGACGGCACCGCGCTCCGGACAGACCCGGCAGCGCTGACCGCGCTGGTGCGCGCGGCCGCGGGGCTCCCGGAGCTCGCGGTCCAGGTGCAGGACACGATGGTGTGGCGCATGGACGCGCGGATCGCGGACCGCTACCGCGCCGGCCGGATCCTGCTCGCCGGGGATGCCGCCCACCAGACCCCGCCGACCGGTGGCCACGGCATGAACGTGGGAATCGGCGACGCCGAGACCCTCGCCTGGCAACTCGCGGCCGTGCTGCGCGGCGAGGCGGACGACGCGTTGCTGGACCAGTACACGGCGGAGCGCCGGCCCGTCGGCGCGGAGGTCATCGCGATCTCCTCGGGCAACTACGGGGCGCGGTACGGCATCGACGATGAGCTGCTGTTGGGGACGCACCTCGGAGCGACCCCGCCCCTGCGCGGCGATCCGTATGCGCCGTCCGGGGCGGTCGGCCGGCGACTCCCGCACGTCGCCCTCGCCGACGATCCGGCCGCCGAGTCGACGCTTGACCTGGTGCAACGCCGCTGGCTCGTGCTGATCGAACGTCCCGACCCCGCCTGGGACGCAGCCGCGGTGGCCCTCGGTCCCGCGGCCGTGCCCGTCGTTGCGGTCACGAGCGGCGCGCGGCGGGAAGCGGTGCCGGGATCCTTCGCCTCCCGCGCCAGCCTTGCCCCCGGCGAGGGGCTGCTGGTCCGCCCGGACGGCCACATCGCGGCGCGCCTCGCGGGCCCCGCGGATCTCGCGCAGGCGCGTGCCCAGGGGCCCGCTCCGCTCAGGACGCGTGCGCGGGCATGTCCTTGATGAGGTTCGTGATGCGCATCGTGCAGCAGCGCTTGCCGTCCTCATCGGTCACGACGATCTCGTGCACGGTGAGGGTGCGGCCCAGGTGCACGGGCGTGCACACGCCGGTGACGTATCCCCGGGTCGCTGAGCGCGTGTGCGTCGCGTTGATGTCGACGCCGACCGCGAGCCGACCGGGCCCCGCGTGCAGGTTCGCCGCCATCGAGCCGAGCGATTCACCGAGCACCACGTAGGCACCGCCGTGCATGAACCCGACCGTCTGCCGGTTGCCCACGACGGGCATCCGGCCCACGGTGCGCTCCACGGAGTACTCCGTGAACTCGATGCCCATCAGCTCGACGAGCTCGCCCGCGCCGTTCGAGGCGACCCAGTTGTCCGCGTCGGGGTGCGCGGTGGCGGGGAGCTGCGGGTCCGCCGCCTGCGTGTGCACTTGCGCGTCCGCGGCCGCGCCACTCACGCGCCGGCTCCGGCCGCGCCGCCGGTAAACACGGGGGGCCGCTTCTCCTGGAACGCGGCGAAGCCCTCGCGGTAGTCGTCGGTGTCGCAGAGCGCGGCCTGCGCCCGGTTCTCCGCCGACATGGCGGTCCAGAGTCCGACCCGCTCGTCGCGCAGCTGACGCACGAGCGTCTTCGAGGCGAGGAACGCCTGCGTGGCACCCGTCGCCGCGGTGGCGGCGGCGGCGCGCGTGGCGTCCAGCGCCTCCTCGTCGGGGAATGCCTGCGAGAACAGGCCCGCGGCCACGGCCTCCGCGCCGCTCATGAGCCGGCCCGTGTAGATCAGGTCGAGGGTGCGGTGCGCGCCGAGCCGCTCGAAGAACAGGGCGTGACCGCCCGAGTCGAGGGTGGCCCCGAGCTTCGCGAACGGGCTGCCGATCTTGGCGGTGTCGGCCACGTAGACCACGTCGGTCGCGATGAGCAGGCCGAGCCCCACCCCGAGGCACGCGCCGTGAGAGAGCGCGAAGGTGGGTGCGGGGAACGCGCTCATCTGCTCGAGCAGCGGCTGCACAAGGCCGTCGAGGTACCCGAGCACGTCGTCCTCGCGGGGATCGACGCCGGAGATGTCGCGGCCCGCGCAGAACGCGCGACCCTCGCCGCGCAGCACGAGCGCGCGCACGCCGGCGTCGGCGGCCGCCGAGTAGGCGTCGGAAAGCTCCCGCAGCATGTCGGGCCCGAGCGAGTTGAGGCGGGAGGGCGCGTTCAGCGTGATCTCCGCGACCCCGTCGGCAATGGTGAGCAGAACGTCTGGTGCCATAACTGACTCTCTCTCGATCACGCGTCGTAGTCGACGACGAGGCGCTCGGACTGGGGATGCGACTGGCAGGTGAGCACGTAGCCGCGCTCGATCTCGTCGGCCTCGAGGGCGTAGTTCTCGGTCATCGAGACCGAGCCCTCGATGACGCGAGCCCGGCAAGTGCCGCACACGCCGCCCGCGCAGGCGAACGGCACGTCGGGTCGCACGCGCAGGGCGGCGTTGAGCACCGTCTCGTTCGCGGCGACCGGGCTCTCGACCGAGGCGGAGGTCCCGTCCAGCGTGAAGTCGATGGTGATGGTCTTCTCGCCGCTGCGGACCTCGACGGGCCGCGCGCGGGGCGTCTCCCCGGGCTCGCCGGTGGTGAACAGCTCGAAGCGCACCCGGGAGGACTCGACCTCGTTCTCGGCGAGCAGGTCGCGGCACAGCTGCACCAGCTCGAACGGCCCGCACAGCACCCACTCGTCGGTCATGGTGACGGGGATCACGGACTTCAGGATGGTGCGGAGGCGCTCCTCGTCGAGGCGGCCCGACAGGATCGGGGCCGAGCGCTGCTCGCGGGAGAGGACGTGGTGCAGGGCGAAGCGCTGCGGGAAGCGATCCTTCAGGTCCGCGAGCTCCTCGACGAACATGACGTCCGTGGTGGAGCGGTTCGTGAAGAGCAGATCGAAGCGTGAGGTGTCGCTCTGTTCGAGGACGCGGTGCGCCATGGTGATGATCGGCGTGATGCCGGATCCCGCGGCGATCCCGACGACGTGGCGACCGGCAAGCTCGTCGAGGTTCGAGGTGAAGGCACCCTGCGGGGTCATGACCTGGAGGGTGTCGCCGACCTGCAGTTCGTCGTTCACCCAGCCCGAGAAGACGCCGCCGAAGTCGCGCTTCACGGCGACCGAGATCCGGCCGTCGGCGGGCGGGCGGCAGATCGAGTAGGAGCGGCGCAGATCCTCGCCGTCGATGGTGGTGCGGAGCGCGAGGTGCTGCCCGGCAAGGTACCGGTAGTCGTCGGCGAGATGATCGGGCACCTCAAAGGTGACCTCCACGCTCGAGTCGGTGAGCGGACGGAGCTCGGCAACGCGCAGTTCGTGGAACGTCGCGCGCTTCTTTGCGCCGAGGTTAATGGCGGCCATGGGGGTCCTTTCGGCAGACCTAGTGCGTCTTGAAGTAGTCGAAGGGTTCGAGGCAGGCGAGGCACTCGTAGTGCGACTTGCAGGCGGTCGACCCGAAGCGGGCGACCTCGCGGGTGCGGATCGAGTGGCAGCGCGGGCACTTGACCCCGAGCTGGATCCGGACCGGCCCGGTGCCGAGCGCCGAACGCGGGTGGGGCGCGGCGATCCCGTACTCCTCAAGCTTGCGCTTGCCGGCCTCGCTCATCCAGTCGGTGGTCCATGCGGGGGAGAGCGTGGTGGTCACGTTGACCTCCGCGTAGCCCGCCTCGTGGAGGCGCGCGGTGACGTCGTCCCGCATCTGGTCGATCGCGGGGCAGCCGGAGTACGTCGGGGTGAGCACCACGTCCGCGCCGCGTTCCGTCACCGTGACGTCGCGCAGCACCCCGAGATCCTCGATCGTGAGGACCGGGACCTCGGGATCCGGCACCTGTGCGGCGATGTCCCAGACGCGCGCCGCGGCGGGTTCTGAGGGGCGCAGCTCGGTTACCATGACGCACCCGGGTGTCGGCGGGCGAGCCACTGGAGCTCGGCGAGGATGTAGCCCATGCGGGTGCTGTGCACCCCGGAGCGGCCGCGGGCCCTGGCGGGCTGCACTTGCGGGATCTCGAGTTCGGCCTCGCCGAAGACCGTCGCGACGGCGCGGTCAAATCCGGCGCGCAGCTCCGAGGGGCGCGGCGCGATCCCCGCGAGCCTGTCGTTCAGCGGCTCGTCGGTGAACAGCTCTTCGACAAACGGCCAGGCGCGCGTGAACCCCGCGATGATCCGCTCGCGCGATTCCTCTGTGCCGCCCGCGAGGTGCAGCACCCACTGGGCCGCGTGGTCCAGGTGGTAGGTGACTTCGCGCTCGGCCTTGCCCGCGATCGCCTGCAGCGTCGCGTCATCGCTCGTGAGCAGGGCGCGGTAGAGCTGGATCTGGTACGCGGAGAACAGGAACAGGCGCGCGATGGTGTCGCCGAAGCCGCCGTTCGGCTGCTCCACGAGCCAGCTGCTGCGGAACTCGGGCTCGTCGCGCCAGTAGGCGAGATCGTCCTCGGAGCGGCCGGTGGCGGTGCCGGCGTAGTGGAGCAGCGCGCGGGCGTGGCCGAGCAGGTCGAGCGTGATGTTCGACAGCGCGAGGTCTTCCTCGAGCTCGGGGGCGCGGGAGATCCACCAGGCGAGCTGCTGGGACAGGATCAGCGAGTCGTCGCCGAGCCACATCGCGTATTCTGCGACGTCGGGCGTGGCCGTCTCGCCGGTGCCCGGGAGCTCGTCGGCGAGGCGAAGCTCGTCGACGGTGACGTCACCGTGGGTGTCGAGGTCGTGGCTCACAGGTGCTTCACCCCCTCAGCGAGGGAGTAGTAGACGGCGTGGCGGTAGTTCTTGCCCGCCGGCGACTCGAAGTACGCGCCCTTGGAGTCGGGGTCGCTCGTGGTGATGGCCGCGGCGGGCACCACCCAGATCGACACGCCCTCGTTGCGGCGCGTGTACAGATCGCGCGCGTTCCGCAGCGCCATCGCCTCGTCCGGGGCGTGCAACGATCCGGCGTGGACGTGGCTCAGGCCGCGGTTCGCGCGGATGAATACCTCCCACAGGGGCCATGCCTCAGTGCCGAGTTCTCCGGGTGTGGACATCTTCGTCTCCTTGTTCCTGCTGGTCTATCGTTAGGCGGCGAAGCGGGCGCGTTCGCGCTGCTTGCGTGCGTATGCTGCGGCGGCCTCGCGCACCCACGCGCCCTCCTCGTGGGCGGTGCGGCGGTGATCGAGGCGCTCGGAGTTTGCGGGGCCGCGGCCGTCGAGGACCGCCATAAACTCGTCCCAGTCGATGGGGCCCGAGATCCACTTGCCGGTCTCCTCGTCGAAGCGGAGGTCCTTGTCGGGGCACTCGAGGCCGAGCGCCTCGAACTGCGGCACGCACATGCCGACGAAGCGCTGCCGCAGCTCGTCGTTCGAGAAGCGCTTGATCTTCCAGGCCATCGACTGCGCCGAGTTCGGGGACGCGTCGTCGCTGGGACCAAACATCATGAGGGAGGGCCAGTACCAGCGGTTGACCGCGTCCTGCGCCATCTGCTTCTGCTCGGGGGTGCCGTGCGAGAGCTCGTACAGGATCTCAAAACCCTGCCGCTGGTGGAACGACTCTTCCTTGCAGATCCGGACCATTGCGCGGCCGTAGGGGCCGTACGAGGCGCGGCACAGCGGGACCTGGTTGCAGATCGCGGCACCGTCGACGAGCCAGCCGATCGCACCCATGTCCGCCCAGGTGGGGGTGTGGTAGTTGAAGATCGAGGAGTAGCGGGCCTTGCCGTCGATGAGCTTCTGCGTCATCTCCTCGCGCGTCACGCCGAGCGTCTGCGCCGCGGAGTAGAGGTAGAGTCCGTGGCCGGCCTCGTCCTGCACCTTGGCGATCAGGATCGCCTTCCGCTTGAGGCTGGGCGCGCGCGTGATCCAGTTCGCCTCGGGCTGCATCCCGATGATCTCGGAGTGTGCGTGCTGCGAGATCTGACGCACGAGGGAGCTGCGGTACTTCTCCGGCATCCAGTCGCGCGGCTCGATGCGCTGATCGGCCTCGATGATGGCGTCGAACCGCTCCTGCTCCTCGGCCTCGCTGCGGGTGATGCGCTCGGGTGTGGTCGTGGGTGCCATCTGCTGCCTCCTTGCGTCAGGGCTGTTGCGGATCGTTCTCAGGTGCTGCCCGCTTACACGGGAAGAAATGAAGTGGTAGAGTGACGATCAGTGAATTACTTACCGAACAATCAGTAAGTATAGACGCAGCATACCACGATCGCAACGGAGCGCACATGAGTTCACCGCTGAACCCGACCACGGCCGCAACGGCCACCGCAGAGGCCCCACTCGCCGAGATTGACCTGCCCCTGGACCCGAGCTGGTCGGCGACGGCCATGCTCCGCACGGACACGGCGAAAACGGCCCTCGGCATCCGGATCACGGAGCTCGAGCGCGGCCGCGCCGTGCTTTCGATGCTGATCCGCGACGACATGGCCAACGGCTTCGGGATCACCCACGGCGGGATGGTGTTCACGCTCGCCGACACCGCGTTCGCGTACGCGTGCAACGAGGGAGACACCGCAGTCGTCGCCTCCGGCGCCGACATCACCTTCACGCGCGCCAGCCACGCGGGGGACACCCTCACCGCGGTGGCCACGCGCCGCTGGTTGTCGGGACGGAACGGGCTCTACGACATCACCGTCACCGATCAGTACGGCACCGTGATCGCCGAGTTCCGGGGCCGATCCTTCGCGACGAATCGGCCGCTCCCCACCGAGGCCTGATCGCCGCGCGCTCCCCTTCGCACCATTCCTTCCCCCGTGTTCACCGCCGCACACCAGATTTGAGGCACCCATGTCCAGCACCCAGACCCTCCTCTCCGACGTTTCCCTCGACGACGCCCCGGGCCTGCACCCCGAAGAGCGGCTCAGCCGCGCGGAACTCGAAGCGCTGCAGCTCGAACGGCTCCAGTGGACCGTGCGCCACGCCTACGAGAACGTCCCGTTCTACCGCCGCCGCTTCGACGAGATGGGCGTGCACCCCGATGACATTCAGCAGCTCTCCGACATCGAGAAGCTGCCCTTCACCACGAAGAACGACCTGCGCGAGAACTACCCCTTCGGCCTCTTCGCGGTGCCGATGGAGGATGTGCGCCGCATCCACGCCTCCTCGGGTACGACCGGCCGGCTCACCGTGGTCGGGTACACCGATCGGGACCTCGAGAACTGGGCCGACCTCATCGCCCGCTCGCTCTACGCCTCGGGCGTGCGCCCGGGCTGGAAGGTCCACAACGCCTACGGCTACGGCCTGTTCACGGGAGGTCTCGGGGCCCACGCCGGCATCGAGCGCCTCGGCTGCACCGTGATCCCGATGTCGGGCGGCCAGACCGAAAAGCAGGTGCAGCTCATCAACGACTTCCAGCCCGAGGCGATCATGTCGACCCCGAGCTACCTGCTGACCATCGCCGACGCGTTCGAGAAGGCCGGGCTGGACCCCCGCAAGTCGAGCCTGAAGGTGGCCATCTGCGGCGCGGAACCGTGGACGGACTCGATGCGGCGCGAACTGGAGGAGCGCCTCGACATCAAGGCCGTCGACATCTACGGGCTTTCGGAGATGATGGGACCGGGCGTGGGGAACGAGTGCGTCGAGACGCAGGACGGCCCCCACATCTGGGAAGACCACTTCCTCCCCGAGGTCATCGACGAGGACCTGCGCCAGGTGGCGGACGGCGTCGAGGGCGAGCTCGTCTTCACGACCCTCACGAAGGAGGCGTTCCCGATGATCCGGTACCGGACGCGGGACCTGACCTCGCTGATGCCGGGTACCGCCCGCCCCGCACACCGTCGGATCGCGAAGATCACGGGCCGCAACGACGACATGATTATCCTGCGCGGGGTGAATCTGTTCCCGACGCAGATCGAGGAGATCGCGTGCGAGATCCCCGAGCTCACCTCGCACTTCATCCTGGAGCTGTCGAAGCGCGGCACCATGGATCACCTCGTCGTGAAGGTCGAGCCGTGCGAGGGCACTGGGGACGCGGACGCGGAGCTGGCGGGGAAGCGCCTGCAGAAGCTCATCAAGGACCGTGCCGGAACGACCGTCGGCGTAGAACTCGTGGCCTGTGGCTCGCTGCCGCGCTCCGAAGGAAAGCTGAAGCGGCTGTACGACCTGCGGTAACTTGGATCCGGGCGGGGCATCCTGCCCGGATGAGCGTTCCGGTTCCCCGCGTGGGGCCCGGCGGGAAGGAGCGACCGATGGCAACGATCGACGCGGTGCCCGCAACCCGCCGGGGCCGGCCGGGCTACGACCAGAACAGCATGCTCGAGGTGATCGTGCAGCTGTTCATGGATCGCGGCTACGACGCCTCCTCGCTGGACATGATCGCGAAGCGGCTGGGCCTGTCGAAGTCCGCGGTGTATCACCACTTCACCTCGAAGGCCGAGATGCTGGAGATCGCCCTGGACCGGGTGCTCGGCGAACTCGAGCGAGTGTTCGACGACGCGGAGGCCGAGGAGGTCGACGCGGTGCTGCAGATCCGGCGCATCGTCCGTGAGGCCGTGCTCGTGGCCTGCGAGCGGCAGCAGTATCTCGTGCTGCTCCTGCGCCTCCACGGCAACTCGGAGGTCGAGCTGCGCGCGCTGGAGCGTCGCCGCGCCCTCACCTCTCGGCTGAGCACGATCTTCGAGCGCGCCAAGGCCGAGGACCACCTGCGCGACGACATCGATCCGCGCCTGGCCGCCCGCCTCACCTTCGGGCTCGTGAACTCACTGGTCGAGTGGTATCGCCCCGACGGCCCCGACGAGCCCGCCGCGCTCGCCGACACGGTGCTGTCGTACGTGCGCTCGGGCCTGCGCGTCAACGAGCAGCGCGACTTCCGCTAGGGGCACCGAGTCGGCCGCGTGCCGGCCGTCACCCGTCGGCGTGCCCGCGACCCCGCGACCCCGCGACCCCGCGACCCCGCGCAAGCGGCACCCTCCCCCCGCCTTTTTCGCCAAACTGAGCCTTTTCCGGCCGAATTTGGCTCGGGCGCGCGAAAATGCCTCGTTCTCGGCGGCGGCGGATCCGCGGGATCCCCGGCCGGTGCGCGAACCGTACGGTGCCGGCGCGGTGCCCGGGCGGTGCCTGACCGGGACCCCGGGCGGTGCCCGACCGGGACCCCGGGCGGCGCCCGACCGGGACCCCGGCTGTGCGCGGACACACGTCGGCCCGGCACGCGAGACGCGTGCCGGGCCGACGTGTGTGTCGAGAGGGGCGAGCTACGCCGCGGGCTCGGGCGTCTTCGACACCAGGGTCAGCACGTCGTAAGTCGCGACGATCTCCTCGTTCTGGTTCGTGAGCACCGCGTCCCAGTGAACCTCGCCGTACTCGTCGGTCTCGCGGGGCACGATCTGCTTCGCGGTGAGCGCCACGCGCACCCGGTCACCGGGGGAGACCGGCGTGATGAAGCGCAGGCTCTCGAGGCCGTAGTTCGCGAGCACGGGGCCGGGCTCCGGCGACACGAACAGGCCGGCGGCGAAGGACAGCAGCAGGTAGCCGTGCGCCACGCGCCCCGGGAAGAACGGGTTGGCCGCGGCGGCCTCCTCGTCGACGTGGGCGTAGAACGTGTCGCCCGTGAACTCTGCGAAGTGCGAGATGTCCTCGAGCGTGACCTCGCGCGGCTCGGAGATCACCTGGTCGCCGATCCGGAGCTCCTGCAGCGACTTCCGGAACGGGTGCACGTCGTCGCGGGTCGTCGCGCCCGCGTGCCACACGCCCGTGATCGCGGTGAGCATCTCGGGGCTGCCCTGGATGGCGGTGCGCTGCATGTAGTGGAACACGCTGCGCACACCGCCGAGCTCCTCGCTGCCGCCGGCGCGGCCGGGGCCGCCGTGCACGAGGTTCGGGAGCGGGGAACCGTGGCCGGTCGAGGCGCGGGCGCTCGTCCGGTCGAGGGTGAGGACGCGGCCGTTGCTCGACGCGATGCGGCGGGTCAGCTGCGCGACGAACTCGGGATCCGCTGACGCGACACTCGTGACGAGGGATCCGCCACCGCGCACCACGAGTGCCGCGGCTTCGGCGGGGGACTCGTACGTGATGATCGAGGACACGGGGCCAAAGGCCTCGGTGTCGTGCACGCGCTCGGCCTGCGGATCATCGAAGCGGAGCAGGATCGGATCGACGAACGCGCTCTCGCCGCCGGGCTCCTGGCCGCCGCCGAGCACGATCCGCCCACCGCCGTCCACGAGGCGCTGCACCTGGCGCAGCACTTCGGTGCGCTGCTCGGCCGAGGCGAGCGAGCCCATCGTGGTGCCCTCGGCGCGGGGATCGCCCACAACCACCTTCGTGGCGATCCGCTCGGCCACGGCCTCGGCCACGGCGTCAGCGCTCGTCGCCGGGACGATGGCGCGCCGGATCGCGGTGCACTTCTGGCCCGCCTTGGTCGTCATCTCGGACACGAGCTGGCGCACATATCCGTCAAACTCGGGGGTGCCCGCGACCGCGTCGGGGCCGAGCACCGAGGCGTTGATCGAGTCGGTCTCCGCCCCGAAGATCACGCCGCCGGTCTGCACGGCCGGGTGGCGTCGCAGGCTTTCCGCCGTGCTCGCGGAGCCGGTGAACGCGACGACATCGCCGAGCTGGGCGTGCTCGAAGACCTCGCGGATCGAGCCGGAGACGAGCTGCACGGATCCCTCGGGGAGCAGGCCGGATTCGAGCATGATGCGCACCATATGCTCGGTCAGGTATGCGCCGGGCGTCGCGGGCTTGATGATCGTCGGCATGCCGGCGAGGAAGGTGGGGGCGAGCTTTTCGAGCGCGCCCCACACGGGGAAGTTGAACGCGTTGATCTGCACGGCGACGCCGGGCAGCGTGGTGCGGATGTGGCGGCCAAGGAACGAGCCGTCCTTCGACAGCGGCTCGACGGGGCCGTCGATCTGCACGCGGGCGTTGGGCAGCTCGCGGCGGCCCTTGCCGGAGTAGGTGAAGAGCACGCCGATGCCGCCGTCGATGTCGACCCAGGAATCGGTCTTCGTGGCACCCGTGCGGGTGGAGAGCTCGTACAGCTCCGCCTTGCGTTCCGTGAGCGCGAGGGCGAGCTGCTTCAGGATCACGGCGCGCTGGTGGAAGGTGAGGGCACCGAGGGATGCCTGGCCGGTGTCGCGGGCGTAGGCCATCGCGCCGGCGAGGTCGAGGCCGGCGCTCGACACGCGAGTGACGATCTCGCCGGTCACGGCGTCGCGCACCTCCGCCGCGGGGTGCGCGGAGAGATCCGCGTCGGAGGGCTGCCACCAGGCACCCTGGACAAAACTCGGAAGGATCGGGTGAGTCATAGCGGCTCCGTTCATCAAGCAGTGGGGTTCGGGGTGTCGGGCCAGGCGTAGAAGCCCTGCCCGCTCTTGCGGCCGAGCGTGCCGGCGGCGACCATGTCGCGCAGCAGCTGCGGCGGGGCGAAGGTGTCGCCGAGGTCGCGCTGCAGCTGCTCGGCGATGCCGAGGCGCACGTCGAGCCCGACGATGTCGGTGGTGCGCAGCGGGCCGACCGGGTGGCGGTAGCCGAGCTCCATCGCGAGGTCGATGTCCGCGGGGGAGGCGACCCCCTGTTCGACCATGCGGATCGCCTCGAGGGCGAGCGCGACGCCGAGGCGGCTGGAGGCGAAGCCCGGCGCGTCGGCGACGGTGATCGGGGTTTTCCCGAGGGCGCGCACCCACCCGCGCGCGGTCTCGGGCAGTGCCTCGGCCGTGGTCTCGCAGACGACGACCTCGATCAGGGAGGACGCGGGGACCGGGTTGAAGAAGTGCAGCCCGATGAACCGTTCCGGATGGCTGAGCGCCCCGGCGAGCTGGCCGAGCGGGATCGAGGAGGTGTTCGACGCGATCGTGGCCGTCTCGTCGAGCTGCGCCTCGATGGTGCGCAGGGCGGTGTGCTTGAGGTCGAGGACCTCGGGCACGGCCTCGACGACGAGCTGAGCGCCTTGGAATCCTGTGGGATCCGCGGTGACGGTGAGGGCCGCACGGAGTACCGCGGCGTCGCCCGCGAAGCCGCGCGCGATCGAGGCGTCGATGCTGCGCTCGATCCGCTCACGCGCCGCATCGGCCGAGGCCGCGTCACGCTCCACGACGGTGACCCGGGCGCCGGCCAGCAGGAACGCGTGCGCGATCCCGCCGCCCATGCGCCCGCCGCCGAGCACGCCGACGCGCTCGGGAACGGCGCTGCCCGCGGTCTGATCCGTCTCGCTCATCACTTCTTCTTCCGTTCCAGGAACTCGGTCATGCGGCGCATCTTCTCGGGGCTCTCGAACAGGCTCGCCTGCTCGGCGAGGTCGATTGCCGGGTGTGCCTCGCGGGGGGCGCGGAGTACGCGCTTGGTGGCGCGGGTGGCCTCGGGGTCGAGCTTGCCGATCCGTGCCGCGATCTTCTCCGCGGCGGCGAGGGCGTCCTCGCCGGTGTCGTGCAGGTGGGTGACGAGCCCCGCCGCCAGCGCCTCCGTACCGTCGAGGATCCGACCCGCGAGCAGGATCTCGGCCGCGAGCGGCTCGCCGACGAGCTCGCGGAGCCGCCAGCTCGCGCCCGCCGCGGCGAGGATCCCGAGCCCGGTCTCCGGGTTGCCGATCCGCAGGGCGGGGGTCCCGACCCGGATGTCGGCGGCGTAGGCCAGCTCCGCCCCGCCGCCGAGGGCGAAGCCGTCGAGCGCCGCGATCACGGGCATCGGGAGCCCGGCTACGCGCATGAACGCGCGGGTGTTGATGCCCGCGCGGGCATCGGCGGCGCGGCGTTCGCGCAGCTGCGCGATGTCGGCACCCGCGGCAAAATCGCCGCCGGCCCCGTGCAGCACCAGGGTGCGCGGCGTGTGTTCCAGCTCGGCGCAGAGCTCGTGCAGGGCGTCGATCAGGTCCTGATCGATCGCGTTGCGCTTCTCGGGGCGGTTGAGGGTCGCGAGCACGTGCGTCCCACGATCCTCGATCCGGAGCGGCCCGCCAGCGGTCTCGGCGGTCACCCTTGTCGCGGCGCTCACGCGGTCACCCGCTCGATGATCGTGGCGGTGCCCTGGCCCACGCCCACGCACATGGTCGCGAGGCCGTAGCGCGAGTTCTCGCGCTCCATGCGGCCCAGCAGCGTGACGAGCAGGCGGGAACCGGACGAGCCGAGCGGGTGGCCGAGCGCGATCGCGCCGCCGTCCGCGTTGACCCGCGCGGGATCGAGGCCGAGCCGGCGCATGCACGCGAGCGACTGCGAGGCGAACGCCTCGTTCAGCTCGACCGAGCCGATGTCGTCGACCGTGAGGCCGGCGCGCTCGAGCGCCTTTTCGGTCGCCGGGACGGGTCCGAGGCCCATGATTTCGGGCGCGAGGGCGGCGGACACGCTGGTAACGATGCGGGCGCGGGGCACGAGCCCGTAGCGCTCCACGGCCTCGCCGCTCGCGACGAGCAGCGCGGAGGCGCCGTCGTTCAGGGAGGAGGCGTTGCCCGCCGTGACCACGCTGCCGCCGGCCACGACCGGGCGCAGGCCCGCGAGGACCTCGGCGGAGGTCTCCGGGCGGGGGCCCTCGTCGGTGTCGACGATCACGGACTGGCGGCCCTTCGGGGCGTTCACCGGCACGATCTCATCTGTGAAGTGACCGGCCGCCATCGCGGCGACCGCGCGGCGGTGGCTCTCGACGGCGAAGGCGTCGGCGTCCTCGCGGCTGATCCCGTCGACCCTGGCGACCTCTTCCGCGGTCTCCGGCATCGTAAAGGTGGCCTTGTCCCGTGCCGCAAGCAGCGGGTTGGTGAAGCGCCAGCCGATCGAGGTGTCATACTGCGCGCCGGGCTTCGCCCAGGCGCGTCCCGGCTTTTCCTGCACCCAGGGGGCGCGCGTCATCGATTCCACGCCGCCCGCGATGATCAGGTCGGCGTCGCCGGCCCGGATCGCCTGCGAGGCGCTCGCTACCGCGGTCATACCGGAGGCGCAGAGCCGGTTCACGGTATAGCCGGGAAGCGTGTCGGGCAGGCCCGCGAGCAGCACCGCGAGGCGCGCCACGTTGCGGTTGTCCTCGCCGGCCTGGTTCGCGGCGCCGAAGACGACCTCGTCGATCGCCCCGTTGGCGATGGCGTCCGGGCTGAGCCCGGAGCGCTCGACCGCCGCGCGCAGCACGATTGCCGCGAGATCGTCGGGGCGGACCCCCGCGAGTGCGCCGCCGTAGCGGCCGACCGGGGTGCGGACCCCTCCTACGAGATATGCCTCTGGCATGGGCGTTGACCTCCTCGTCTGCCCCGTCCGTCGGCCACATCGAATTAGTGACTGATCGGTCGGTAATGAATTCAGGATAGAGCGCCGAGGGGCTCCCACGCAAACCCTGCGCGGAAGCCCCTCGGGTGGTGCCTAAACGCGAGCGTACGCCGTGAGCGGCTGCTCGAGCAGGTCGACGACCGCGCGCAGGAAGCCCGCGGCGTACCCGCCGTCGCAGACGCGGTGATCGAACACGAGGGAGAGTTGCGTGATCCGGCGCGCCACGATCTCGCCGTCCACGACCCACGGCCGCTCGATGATCCGCCCGATGCCGAGGATCGCGACGTTCGGGGTGTTGATGATCGCCGCGGACCCATCGACGCCGAAGCCGCCGTAGTTGTTGACGGTGAAGGTCGAATCGCGCATCAGCTCCGGCGGGGTGCGCCCGTCGCGCGCGGTCACCGCGAGCTCGCGCAGTGCGCGGTCGAGGCCCCGGAGATCGAGGGTGTCCGCGCGCGGGATCATGGGCACCATGAGGCCGCGCGCCGTGTCGACCGCGACGCCGAGGTTCACGCCGTCAAACTGTGCGAGCTCCTCGCCGTCCCCCACGATGCGCGAGGCGAGCAGCGGGAAACGCTCGAGTGCGAGCAGCACGTAGCGGGCGAACAGCGCCGTGACCGATGGGGCCTTCTCGCCCGGCGCAGCCATCTGGGGGCGAAGCTCCCAGAGCTGCGTCACGTCGACGTCCACCCACACGGTCGCCTCGGGGATTTCGCTGCGGCTCCGGCTGAGCGTGGCGCTGACCGCCTTCCGGAGCGGTGAGAAGCGCTCGCGCTGGATCTCCCGGAGCGGGCCCGTGGGCCTGGCCGCGGTGGTGCCCGCCGCATCCGCGCCCGACGCCTGCGGTGCGGGGGAGACCGCTGGTGCCGTGCGCGCGGCCTCCGCGGCGCGCAGCACGTCGGCGCGGGTGACCGCCCCGTCGCTGCCGGTCGGCGGCACGGTGCGGGGGTCGATCCCGAGCTCGCGGGCAAGCCGGCGCACGATGGGCGAGCGCACCGCGACCGGGCGGCCCGGGGCGGCGGCGGCCGGTGCCGCGGCCGGTGCGGGTGCTGCCGCGGCCGGTGCTGCTGCGGCCGGTGCTGGCACCGCCGGCGCCGCCGCTGCCGGAGTCGTTGTCGGCGCCGCAGCGCGGGGTGCGGCCGATCCGGCGCGGCGCCGGCGGCCCTTCGCGGGGCCCGCCCCGGTGCCGTAGCCGATCAAGACGTTGCCGGATCCGGCCTGCTCCTCCGCGCGATACGCCTCCTTCTCCGCGGCGTGTGCGGCTGGAGCGGCGGCGTCGGTGGCGGCGTCGGATCCGTCGTTCACCTCGATGACGGGGGCCCCGGTGAAGATCGTGCCGCCCTCTTCGCCGTGCAGCGCGAGCACGGTGCCCGCGTACGGGGTGGGGAGATCCACGATGCTCTTCGCGGTCTCCACCTCGGCGATCACCTGGTCGAGGGCGATCTCGTCGCCGACCGCGACGGCCCAGCGCACGAGCACGGCCTCCGTGAGGCCCTCGCCCAGGTCCGGCAGGGTGAAGGTCTGCGTGGTCATCGTGCGTCCTCCCAGTGCAGGGTGTCGATCGCGTCCATGACCCGATCCACATCGGGCAGGTTCCAATGCTCGAACTTGGGTGAGGGGAAGGGGACGTCGAAGCCCGCGACCTTCCGTACGGGGGCTTCCAGGTACTCGAAGCACTGCTCAAACACGCGCGCCTGGATCTCGGAGGCGACGCTCGCGAAGCCGGGGGCTTCGGCGATCACCATGGCCCGGCCGGTGCTGCGGACGGCGTCCATCACGGTGGCGTCGTCGAAGGGGGTGAGCGTGCGAACGTCAACCACCTGCACGCTGCGGCCCTCGGCCTCGGCCGCCTCGGCGGCGGCCATCGCGACGGAGAGCGACGGCCCGTAGCTGATGAGCGTGAGATCGGTGCCCTCGCGCACCACCTGCGCCTGTCGCAGCTCGGCGACGATCGAGGTGTCGACCGGACCCTTCGACCAGTAGAGCTTCTTCGGTTCCATGAAGATCACGGGATCCGGCGATGCGATGGCCGCGCGCAGCAGCGAGTACGCGTCCTGCGGGGTTGCGGGGGAGACCACGGTGAGGCCCGGGGTGTGCGCGTAGTACGCCTCGGAGGAGTCGCAGTGGTGCTCGACGCCGCCGATGCCGCCGCCGTAGGGGATCCGAACCACGATGGGCATGCGGGTGGCCCCCTTGGTGCGGTTGCCGAGCTTCGCGACGTGGCTCACGACCTGCTCGAACGCCGGGAACGCGAAGGCGTCGAACTGCATCTCGACGACCGGGATCATGCCGTTCATGGCCATGCCAACCGCGGATCCCATGATGCCGGACTCCGCGAGCGGGGTGTCGAAGCAGCGGTCCTCGCCGAAGCGCTCGGTGAGACCGTCCGTGATCCGGAACACGCCGCCGAGCGCCCCCACGTCCTCGCCGAAGATGAGGACGCGGCCGTCTTCTTCGAGCGCGTCTGCGAGTGCACGGTTGAGCGCCGCCGCCATGGTCATGGTCTCGACCTGGGACCCTGGCGCCGCGTCGGATGCGCCCGCACGCTGCGGGGCTGCGGTGGGTGCGGGGGTGAGGGTTGCGGTGCTCATGCGTCGGCCTCCGTACGGCTGATCTCGTCCTGCAGGGTGTGCCACTGGGCGTCGAGGCTCGCGGGGCGCTCTGCGAAGACATGGGTGAAGAGGTCCTCGGGAGAGACCACGGGCTCGGCGTGCATCGCCTCGCGGAGTTCGGCTGCGGTGCGCTCGGCGGCCTCGGCGAACTCGGCCTCGAGTTCCTCGGTGAGCGCGCCGCGGTCACGCAGCAGGGTGCGGACGCGGTCCAGCGGATCGCGCTCGGTCCACGCCTGCACGGCCTCGTGCTCGCGGTAGCGCGTATCGTCGTCCGCGTTGGTGTGCGCGAGCATGCGGTAGGTGTGCGCTTCGACGAGGCTCGGGCCGTCGCCGCGACGGGCGCGATCGACGGCCTCGCCGAGCACCGAGAGGAGCGCGGCCACGTCGTTGCCGTCGACCCGTTGGCCGGGCATGCCGTAGCCGATCGCCTTGTGGGCCAGCGACGGCGCGGCGGTCTGCCGCGACAGCGGCACCGAGATCGCGAATTCGTTGTTCTGGATGAAGAACACGACGGCGAGGCCGAAGACGGCGGCGAAGTTCATCGCCTCATGGAAGTCGCCCTCGCTCGTGGCACCGTCGCCGCACATCGCGAGCACGACGGTGTCCTCACCGCGCAGCTTTGCCGCGTGGGCGAAGCCGACGGCGTGCAGCAGCTGGGTGGCAAGCGGCGTCGCCTGCGGGGCGACCCGGCGCTCGTGGGGATCGTAGCCGGAGTGCCAGTCGCCGCGCAGCAGGACCATGGTGTCCTCGGCGGCAACGCCGCGAGTGATCACGGAGACGGAGTCCCGGTACGTCGGGAAGAGCCAGTCGGTGTCTTCGAGCACCTGGGCCGCGGCGATCTGGCACGCTTCCTGGCCGTTCGAGGAGGGGTACACGGCGAGGCGGCCCTGGCGCACGAGGGCGTTGCACTGGTCGTTGATCCGGCGGCCGGCGACGAGGGCGGCGTAGGCGCGGGTGAGCGCGCCATCGTCGGGGGTCGCGTACGCGGTGTCGGGGGTGTGGTCACCGGCGGGGGTGACGAGCTGCACCGGGACGTCCCGGGGCAGGAGAGCGGTGGCCTCAGCGGACACTCTGGATTGAGACATCGGCTCCTCCTTGAGCTAGCGCGCACTCCCTGGTGAACGGAGGCGCAGTGGTGGTGCCCCTTACCGTAGCGATTGTCTTGATTCGCCGCGGCTTCGGTGGACATTTCATGCAAATTTGCGCGGAAAAGTGTACGATTGGTCATGCAATGACGCGAATCGCCGAGACGGGAGTGGCATGGAACTGGACGAGACGGACCGGGCGATTATCGAGGTGCTCCGCAGCGACGCGCGAGCCTCAATGACCACGCTGGCCGAGGAGGTGCACATCTCGCGCGCGGGGGCTCACGCGCGGGTGAAACGACTCCGCGATTCGGGGGTCATTACGGGCTTCACCGTGCGCACCGATCCCGTCAGATTTGGGCAGCACGCCTCCGCGTATGTGACGCTCTCCGTGGAGCAGCCCGCCTGGCAGGACGTGCGCGCGCGGCTGATGCGGATCCCCGAGGTCGAGCACATCGCGCTCGTCGGCGGCGAGTTCGATGTGCTGCTGCTCGTGCGGGCACGGGACAATCGTGACCTGCGCCGCGTGGTGCTCGAGGAGGTGCAGGCGATCCCCTCCGTGCGGACGTCGCGAACCCTGTTGATCTTCGAAGACTTCCCCAACCTCCCGGCGGGTGAACGCCGAGCCGCGGCTCTGAATTCCTGATCCGCAGACTTGTTTCCCGCCCCGACTCGAACACGTCGGCGAGCCGGGACGATTGTTGCTGCTCAGCCGGGGCCATGTACACTCGGAAACAGTCCGACCGGTCGGTCAGGATTTCGCGGGGGATATGAACGATGGAGTTCCTATGACAACTACTGCCCAGGTGAGCGCCAGCTCGCGTCGCACCGAAGAGCGGCGTGTGCTCGCCGGAACGGTGGTCGGGACCACGATCGAGTGGTACGACTTCTTCATTTACGCGCAGGCGGCCGGTGCCGTCTTCGCCACGCTGTATTTCGCTCCGGCGGGGGAAACCGTGGGTCAGGTCGTGTCCTGGGCCTCGCTCGGCATTTCCTTCCTGTTCCGGCCGCTCGGCGCGATCGTCGCCGGCCACCTGGGTGACCGGCTCGGCCGGAAGCGGATGCTTGTCCTCACGCTCGTCATGATGGGCGTCGCCACTGCGTTGATCGGCGTGCTGCCGACCTACGCGCAGATCGGGATCGCGGCCCCCGTGCTCTTGATCCTGCTCCGCGTGCTGCAGGGCTTCTCCGCGGGCGGCGAGTGGGGCGGTGCCGCGCTCATGTCCGTCGAGCACGCACCGAAGGGCAAGCGCGGCTTCTTCGGGGCCTACCCGCAGATCGGGGTGCCACTGGGCATGATTCTCGCCACCGCGAGCATGTGGGTCATCACCACGGTGCTCACCGAGGAGCAGTTCCTGTCCTGGGGCTGGCGGATCCCGTTCCTGCTGTCGATCCTGCTGATCGTGGTGGGCTACTTCATCCGCCGCACGGTCGAGGAATCGCCCGTGTTCAAGGAGCTTCAGGAGCGCAAGGGCGAGTCGCAGGCCCCCATCAAGGTCCTGTTCACGAAGCACACCCGCGAGGTCATCCTCGCGGCGCTGATCTTCATCGCGAACAACGCCGCCGGCTACCTGTTGATCGCGTTCTTCTCGACCTACGCAACGCGCCCCGTGGAGGCGGGCGGCCTCGGCCTGGAGCGCCCACCCGTGCTGCTCGCCACGACCCTGGCCTCGTTTGGCTGGCTGATCTTCACCCTGTACGGCGGAATCCTGTCCGACCGGATCGGGCGCGTGCGCACCTTCCAGATCGGCTACGTCCTGCTCGGCCTCTGGGCGATCCCCATGTGGTTCATGATCGACACCGGCAACATCGTGATGTACTTCGCCGCGCTGTTCATCATGACGATCGGCCTGGGCCTCTCCTACGGCCCGCAGGCCTCGCTGTACGCGGAGATGTTCCCCGCCGACGTGCGCTACTCCGGCGTCTCGATCGGCTACGCGATCGGCGCGATCTTTGGCGGCGCCTTCGCCCCGATGATCGCCGACCTCGTGTTCGGTGCCACCGGGGCGTCGTGGACGATCGGCGCCTACATCCTGGGCGTCACGATCATCTCGCTGGTCGCGGTGTCGCTGGTGAAGGAGCCGAAGGGCGTGAACCTCCACACCCAGACGACGGACGTCGTCACGCCGTAGCCCCGCGCGCGGGATCCGCCCCGATTCCGCGCTCCGCGAACCACTCATGCCGCCGCACTAGTGTGGCGGCATGAGTGTTTCTGAAGTGCCGCGCCTGGCGGCAGACGACGCCGCGGCGCGGGGACTGGCCATCGAGTTCGTCGCTCGGCAGGAACAGGGCCCGCCCGTGGACGGACGGGTCGGTGGCGTGCGCGTCGCGAAAACCGTGGTGGTGCAGCGCGGCGACGAGTTTGTGTTCGTCATCACCGATCTGGCCGCGCGTTTTTCCTGGCCGAAGCTCCGCGCTGTGCTCGGCGTCAACCGGGTGTCCCTCCCGACCGCCGAGGAGGTGCTCGCCGCGACGGGCTACGCACGCGGGTCGATCTCACCGATCGGCGCGCACACCCCGTGGCCCGTCGTGATCGACGCCGGACTGCGCGGCGAACGCATCGCCGTCGGATCCGGCTCGCATGGCTGGGCCGTGCTCGTCGAGGCGGATGCGCTCGCGCGGGCCTACGGGGCGACCGTGGCGGATGTGGTGCCGGATCCGGACACCGCGGGGGAGCCCGCGGCCGCGAAGTAGCCGAGCGCGGCCTCGCGCAGCGTCTCCTGCAGCTCCGCATCGTCCTGCGCCGCATTCCGCAGGCCCGGCTCCCAGCCGCCCGAGCGCATCAGTCCGACGGTGCGCTGCGTGAGGTCGTAGACGCCGAACGCGGCGGCACGACCGAGGTTCTGGGCGACGACATTGGCGCTGAGCGCGGCATTCGCGATCGCGCTGAGACCGATCAGGGCCTCGCGCAGCCGCGGCGAATCCGCGGCCGCAAGGAAGGTGGCGGTTCCCGTGACCTGCTGCAGCGCGTGGGCGGCCAAGCGGACGCTGCCGAAGAGCGAGTCGACGATCTCGCGCAGCGGCGCGAGGCGAGCCACCTCCGGATACGTGTCGGGGTAGAGCAGGGCGTCCACGGCCGCGGTCACCGCACCGCACTGCGAGTGCCCGATTACCGTGAATAGCTGCACGCGCGGCAGGTGGGCCGCGGCGTAGTGCAGGCTCCCGAGACACTCGGCCCCCGGCACGTTGCCCGCGATCCGGACCACGAACAGGTCGTTGGCGCCGCGCCCCAGCGCGAGCTCGATCGGCACCCGCGCGTCCGAGCAGCTCAGCACCGCCGCAAACGGTTCCTGATTCAGGATCCCGTCCTCGTCGGACGCGTTGACGAAGCCGAGCGCTTCCGGGTCGAGCCGCATCTCGATGTCGCCGCCCGTGGTGCCCAGGGCCCCGAAGCCGAGGCTGCCCTCGTTGAGGAGCGTGCGCGCCTCCTCCGGGGTGTGCGCCTCAACCGGTGCGGGACGGTCGGAGTGCGCGATCCAGCGGATCTGCAAGACATTGTCGGCGCTGCCGGAATTCGGATGCGGTGTGTCCCCCATGTCTGCATCGTACGGGGAAGCGCGACCCGTGGCTAGACTGGCGACGGTCGCGGGGTTCACGCCCGCGTGGGAACTGCAGGAGGCACGCGCATGACCGATCGGGAAACTCGCCACCGGGAGCTCGCAGAGCGGTTTCTGCCGGACGCCCTGATCGAGCGGATCCGGCAGCGGGCGGCTGAAACCGACCGCGAGAACACGTTTTTCACCGAGGACCTCGCCGAACTGCGGGAACACGGGTATCTCACCGTATTCGTGCCCGAGGAGTTCGGCGGCCCCGGCCTGACGCTGCACGAGGTCTCGCGGCTCCAGCAGCGGCTCGCCACGGCGGCGCCGGGAACGGCGCTCGCGGTGAACATGCACCTGATGTGCACGGGCGTGGCGCTCGCCATGCGGGAGCGCGGAGATCGCGCGCTCGACCACGTGTTCGCCGAGGCGATGGCGGGCGAGATCTTCGCGTTCGGGATCAGCGAGCCCGGCAACGACTGGGTGCTGAGCGACTCCCGCTCTGAGGCTGTCCCGCAGGAGGACGGCGGCTACCGGATTACCGGCACGAAGATCTTCACCTCGCTCTCGCCGGTCTGGACGCGACTGCTGACTCACGGTGTGGACCGCAGCGATCCGGCAGATCCGGTGCTGGTGTTTGGCTTCCTGGAGCGAGCCGCGCCGGGGATCACGGTCTCGGATCGCTGGGACGTGCTCGGGATGCGGGCCTCGCAGAGCCGCGCGACCCGCCTGGATGACGTGCCGATGGCGGCGGATCGCGTGGTGCGGCGGCTGCCGGTGGGCCCGCAGCCGGACCTCCTGCCCTTCGCGATCGCCGCGAACTTCCAGCTGCTGATCGCTTCCGTGTACGCCGGGGTGGCGCGGCGGGCGCTCGACGTTGCGGCCGAGGGGCTCCGGAAGCGCACGTCGGCACAGCGCGGGACGACGCTCGCCGAGGTGCCCGAGTCGCGGGTGCGCCTCGCGGACGCCCACCTCGACTTCCTCGTGGTACCCGCGCTGCTCGACTCGGTCACGCGCGACTTCGACGAGCTCGTGGACCACGGTTCCGGGTGGTCGCCGCGACTGGTGGGCGCGCGCCTGCACGCCACGTCGGCCGCGCGGCGTATGGCCGAGGTCGCGCTCCAGTGCGCGGGCGGATCCGGCTTCGACAACGGCCACGAGGCGAGTCGCCTGTATCGGGACGCCGCGGCGGGCATGTTCCACCCGCCGGCCGCCGACGCCGCGCGCCCGCTGTTCGCCGCGGCGCTGCTCGACGAGGCGTAGGGCCGGCGCCGCCGGGCGCGGCTGCCTGGCGTCGCCGGGCCTGCCTGCTTGGCTGGTGCCTGCCTGGCAGGCCGCCGGGTGCTGCCAGCTTGCCTGCCTGGCACCTGCCTGGCACTGCCTGCCTGGCGCTCAGGACCCCCGGACCCTCACCAACGCGCAGGAGATTCACGAATACGCAGGAGATTTCTGCCCGAAATTGGCCGTTGTCGCAGGATCTCCGAGGTTTTGGTGACTCCTGCGGGAAGGGGTTGCGTGTATCCCAAGCTGCTCGCGCAAGCTGCTCGCGCGCTGCCTGCCCGGACGCATGGTCCCCTGCCTACACGGTCCGCGCTGTCCGCGCGCTGCTTGGCCTGGATGCCCGGATCTCCCAGCGTTCACCAACGCGCAGGAGATTCACGATTTCGCAGGAGATTTTTCCCTGAAATTGGCCGTCGGCGCAGGATCTCCGTGGTTTTGGTGGCGCCTGCGCGAGGAATCGGGCTTCTCCGAAGCGGCTCGTGCGCTGCCCATCCGGTCGCCTGGCTCCCTGCCCGCCGGGTCTCCCAGCTCCCACCAACGCGCAGGAGATTTACGATTACGCAGGAGATTTTTCGCCGAATTCGGCCGTCGGCGCAGGATCTCCGTGGATTTGGTGACTCCTGCGCGAGGAGTCGGGCTTGTCCGAAGCTGTTCGCGCTGCCTATCCGGGCGCCTGGCTCTCTACGCAGGCTGCGTACGTGGCTGCCCGCTCGCTGATTGCCAGGCCGCTAGTGCACTGCCCGCCGGGTCTCCCAGCTCCCACCAACGCGTAGGAGATTTACGATTACGCAGGAGATTTCTGCCCGAGATTGGCCGTCGGCGCAGGATCTCCGTGGATTTGGTGACTCCTGCGCGAGGAGTCGGGCTTGTCCGAAGCTGTTCGCGCTGCCTATCCGGGCGCCTGGCTCCCTACGCACGCTGCGCACGTGGCTGCCCGCTCGCTGATTGCCAGGCCGCTAGTGCATTGCCCGCCGGGTCTCCCAGCTCTCACCAACGTGCAGGAGATTTACGAATACGCAGGAGATTTCTGCCCGAAATCGGCCGTCGGCGCAGGATCTCCGAGGTTTTGGTGGCTCCTGCGCGAAGGGCGCGAAGCACGCGACGGGCGGCGGGCGGCGGGCGGCGAGCGGCGACAAGCGCGGCGGGCAGCAGGGGGCGCGCCGGGGGCGAGTGGCTAGTCGCGGCCCCGGTCGGCGAGGGCGGGGATGAGGCCGAAGGCGACCCAGAGGCCGATCGCGTCGACGATGATGCCACCGGCGAACAGCAGGAACTCCGCGCCGGGAACGCTAAACGCCATCCCCATCATGTAGAAGCCGCCGAAGACGAGGATGGCGGACACCAAGAACCCGATGATCGTGGTGGCCCCGTGCCGCGGGTGGGGGTTCGGGACAAACGGCGACCGCTGCTGCGCCGGTGTCTCGCTCGCCGATGATGTGGGCGTCGCGGGCGTTCCGGGATGCGCGACAGGAGCCTGGTTCGTCATGTTCGTCCTCCAAGGATTCATGCACCAATGATTAGGGCACGAATTAATGATACGCCACGAGATGGAATCTGCGAAAATGGCGATATGAGTACGCCCGACCCGTTGACCCTGGAGCGACAGGTGTGCTTCGCGCTCACCGTCGCCTCGCGCGGCATTGTCTCGGCGTACAAGCCGGTGCTCGATCCGCTCGGGATCACCCACCCGCAGTACCTGGTGATGCTGGCGCTGTGGGAGCACCGCACGCTCGATCTGAGTACGCTCGCGAAGCTGCTGCACCAGGAGGCGTCAACCCTGTCGCCGCTGCTGAAGCGACTCGAGACTCAGGGCCTCGCGCGTCGGCAGCGGAGCGCCGCAGACGAGCGGCGACTGGAGATCACGCTGACGCCCGAGGGGGAAGCACTGCGGGCCCGCGCTGAGCAGGTGCCCATCGAGATGGCGCGGCGGCTGCGGATGACGCCCGCGGAGCTCACCGCGCTGCACCGCGCGATGCTCGAACTCATCGACGCCAGCCAGCGTTCGCTCGAGGAACCGGGGGAGTAGGGCGCCCGCGGCCCGCACTCAGTTTTTCGGCTTTTTCCACGCACTTCGCGGACAGTCGGCCCGCTCGACTTCGGGACGGTGCTACCGTGAAGATGGATTTTTCTGCCTGGAAACTGGATGCGAGGCACTATGCAGAAGCGGAACACCGGCGGGACGCGACGGATCATCGGCGTGCTCGGAGCGTGCGCGATCGCCGGGAGCCTGCTGATCGGCGGCCAGCTTGCGGCGGCACCAGCTCCCGCGCAGGCGCTGGATCTCCCCACCTGGGATGACGTGCAGGAGGCCAAGCAGAACCAGGCCACCGCGGCCAAGAAGGTGAAGGAGATCGAGGGCCTGATCGCCGACGGCGAGAAGGAACTTGACCGGCTCCGCAACCTCCACTCCACGACGATGGAGGAGCTGAACCAGGCCGAAGCGAATCTGACCGCGGCGGCTGCGAAGGCGCAGACGCTCCGTGCGCAGACCGAGGCGAGCCGGAAGGAAGCCGAGGAAGCGGCGGATCGCGCGGGCGTGCTCGTTGCGCAGATGTACCGCTCCGGCGGGGTGGACCGCAGTATGGAACTCTTCCTGGACGCCGACGCGGAAACCGCAGACGCGTTGCTGGAGCGGCTCGCGTCCATGTCGAAGGCAACCGAGCGCAACACACTCCTCTCCGAGGAAGCGCAGCAGGCCTCCAACACCGCCGACACGCTGGGCAAGCAGGCCACGGCGGCGGAGGCGGAGCGCGAGGAGCTCCGCGCCGACGTGAAGGCCAAGGAAGAGGCCGCCGCCGCCGCCATGACCAACCAGGGCGAAAAGGTGCGCGCGCAGGAGGCCCAGCAGGGTGAGCTCGAGGCGCAGCTCGCCGCCCTGAAGGATACGACGACGAAGACCGTCGATGGCTATCAGGAGCGGCTCCGGATCGAGGAGGAGCAGCGCAAGGCCGAAGAGGAGCGGCTCCGCAAGCTCGCCGAGGAGTACGCGCGGCAGCAGGCCGAACTGGCGCGGCAGCAGCAGGAAGCCGCCGAGCAGGCCGCCCAGGGTGGCGGCGGTGGCGGCGGTGGCGGCGGTGGCGGTGGCGGCGGTGGCGGCGGCGATACCGGCGGCGGCACCGGCGGTGGCGGCACTGGTGGCGGTGGCACCGGCGGCGGCACCTCGAACGGGTGGGTGATCCCCACGGCCTACAGCTTTGTTTCAGAGCAGTTCGCCCCTCCTGGGCGCCCCGACCACACCGGCATCGACCTCGCGGCTGGTTGCTACACGCCGATCGTGGCGGCCGCGGCGGGTACGGTCCGCGCGACGTACCACGAGTTCGGCATGGGCGGCAATATGGTGACGATCAACCACCCGACCGGCTGGCAGACGCGCTACGCACACATGGCCGAGTGGGCCTCGGTCGCCCCCGGCCAGTGGGTCGAGGCCGGCCAGCTCGTCGGCTACGTGGGCTCCACGGGGGCCAGCTCCGGCTGCCACCTGCACTTCGAGATGCGCCTCAACCAGGACGACGGCTGGTACGGCTTCGTCAACCCGGCCTGGTACATCAACTTCTACTAGGCGCGGACGCGCGGAAGACAGAGAACGGCCCGGGATCGCACGCGATCCCGGGCCGTTCGGTGTCTGTGCGAGGTGCGCTTAGTGGCCCTGCGCGGCGAGACGCTCCTGCGCCTCGACGATGAGCTGCTCCGCGTCCGCGGCCGAGCCCCAGGCGTCAACCTTGACCCACTTGCCGGGCTCCAGGTCCTTGTACCGCTCGAAGAAGTGCGCGATCTCCTTGCGCGTGTACTCCGGGATGTCGTCGACGTCCTGGATGTGCGACCAGCGCGGGTCCTTGTGCTGCACCGCGATGACCTTGTCGTCGCCGCCGGCCTCGTCGCTCATCTTGAGGACGCCCACGGGGCGGACCTTCACGCCCACGCCGGGGAACACCGGGTAGTCGAGCAGCACGAGCACGTCGAGCGGATCGCCGTCCTCGCCGAGGGTCTCCTCAAAAAAGCCGTAGTCGGCGGGGTACACGAAACCGGTGTAGAGCACGCGGTCGAGGTACACCCGGCCGGTCTCGTGATCGATCTCGTACTTGTTGCGGCTCCCCTTGGGGATCTCGATGACGGCGTCGAATGCTGCGGTCATGCGCGCTCCTTCGAATGATGATGGCGGGCGGGCGGCTCCCGGTCCCGACGGATTCGTGCAGCCACTAGGCTACCGGACTCACGCTCCGCGGATACGCTGAGGAGCATGACCGCCGCGCACACCATCCTGGACCGGGCTGCCGATCGCCCGCTCATGGCGATCCGGCGTGCCGTGCGCGAGACGCTGCGGCGCGCGATCGCGGCACCGGGCGAGGCCCCGCTCGTGCTGGTGGCGCTGTCCGGCGGGGCCGACTCCCTCGCGCTTGCGGCCGCGCTGGCGGCGGAGGGACCCCGGCTGGGGATCCGCGCGGGGGCGCTGGTCATCGACCACGGCCTGCAGCCCGGATCCGCCGAGGTGGCCCGGACGGCCGCCGCGCAGGCGACCGCGTGGCACCTGGATCCGGTGCTGGTGCGCCGGATCGCGGTCCCCGACAACGCCCCCGGCGGTCCCGAGGCGGCGGCGCGCACGGCACGCTATGACGCCTTCGCGGTGGCGGCAGCGGAGTCTGGGGCTCGCGCCGTCCTCACCGGCCACACGCGGAGCGACCAGGCGGAGCAGGTCCTGCTCGGGCTGGCCCGCGGCTCCGGCCTGCGCAGCATCGCCGGGATCCCGCCGCACCGGGAGCTGGGTCCGGGGTGCGTTCTCCTCCGCCCGTTTCTTGCCCCGGATCCCGAGATCACCCGGGCGACGACCGCGGCGAGCTGCGCGCGGCTCGGCGTGACCCCGTGGTCGGACCCGCACAATGCGGACCCACGGTACGCGCGGGTACGGGTGCGGGATCGGGTGCTCCCGGCCATCGAGGGGGAGCTCGGACCCGGGGTTGCGGCGGCGCTCGCGCGCACCGCGGACCTCGCGGCGGAGGACGCGGACGCGCTCGATGCGCTCGCGGCCGAGGCGTTGCACCGGGCCCGTTGCGAGGCGGACACCGGCGGCGTCGCGCTCGACGCCGAAACGCTCAGGGGACTGCCCGCGGCGCTCCGCAACCGAGTGATCCGGCAGCTCGCCGCCACGGAGTTCGGGGCGCAGCTCAGCCGGGAGCACACCGAGACCATTGCGGCGTTGGTGACCGACTGGCGTGGGCAGGGGCCGATCCCCGCGCCGGGAATCCGCGTTCGACGGGCGGCCGGTCGGCTCCAGTTTGAGGCGCAGGCGCGCGGCCCTGCTGCGTGAGGCACGCCCGGCGGGGCAGAGCCGAATCCCGTGTGAATTCGCCGTCTCGTGAGGAAATCATCCAGCGCCGCGGACTAACATAGCGACATGGATGCCAATCATCTGGGGGATGACCTCACCGTTGTACTGCACACCGAAGCCGAATTGATGGCCCGCCTCGCGGAGATGGCTCGCGAGATCGAAGCAGACTATCCCGCGGAGCCGCCGCTGCTCGTTGGCGTCTTGAAGGGCGCCGTGATGGTGATGGCGGATCTGGCCCGCGAGCTGCGCTTCCACGCGCAGATGGACTGGATGGCCGTCTCCTCCTACGGGGCTGGGACGAAGTCGAGCGGCGTTGTGAAGATCCTGAAGGATCTCGACGCCGATATTGCCGGTCGCGACGTGCTGATCGTCGAGGACATCATCGACTCGGGGCTGACGCTGTCGTGGCTGAAGGAGAACCTCGAGAGCCGGGGCGCGAAGTCGGTGCGCATCTGCACCATGCTGCGCAAGCCCGAAGCGCTGAAGGTGGAGGTCGATGTCGCCTACGTCGGCTTCGACATCCCCGTGCAGTTCGTCGTGGGCTACGGCCTCGATTACGCCGAGGACTACCGCAACCTCCGCGATGTCGCCGTGCTCGCCCCGCACGTCTACGGCGGCGACGCGTAGCCCGCTGGCCCAGCGGCCGCGGGATTCGCGGCCGCACCCGCGTGCGCCCTGAGCGGACATGACGCACTTCTCCAGTGCGATGTCAGTGCCATTGGCTACGCTTGCATCTGCTGGAATCCTCCGGCTCGCCTATTTCGAAAGGCCCTGACTTGGCAGAGAAATCCCCGAAGAGCTCACCGAAGAGCAAGAAGCTGTTCCGCGGCCCCCTGCTGTATTTGGTGCTCGCGCCGCTGATTGTGCTCCTCGGGTGGTCACTCCTGTCGGGCGGCAGCGTCCGAGAGGTCCCCACGAAGCAGGGCCTCGAGCTGCTCTCCGAGGGGAAGGCGAAGGCCGCGGAGATCGTCGACGGCGATCAGCGCGTGAACCTCACGCTCACCAAGGCGGACACCAAGCTCGGCACCGACGAGGTGTACTTCTACTACGTCTCGCAGCGCGGGGAAGCCGTGGTCGAGGCCGTCACGGACGCCAAGCTCAAGGACGGCTTCACCGATAAGGTGCCGCAGCCGAATCCGCTGTGGTCGCTGCTCGGTTTCCTGCTCCCGCTCCTCCTGATCGGCCTGCTGCTGTGGTGGATGCTGTCCTCCATGCAGGGCGGGGGCCGCGGCGTCATGCAGTTCGGGAAGTCGAAGGCGAAGCTCGTTTCGAAGGAGACCCCGCAGGTCACCTTCGCCGACGTCGCGGGTGCCGACGAGGCGGTCGAGGAACTCCACGAAATCAAGGACTTCCTTGACGACGCCACGCGGTTCCAGGCGGTGGGGGCCCGGATCCCGAAGGGCGTGCTGCTCTACGGCCCGCCCGGAACGGGCAAGACGCTCCTCGCGCGCGCCGTCGCCGGCGAGGCCGGGGTGCCGTTCTACACCATCTCCGGCTCGGACTTCGTGGAGATGTTCGTCGGCGTGGGCGCGAGCCGCGTGCGCGACCTCTTCAAGGAAGCGAAGGCGAACGCGCCCGCGATCATCTTCATCGACGAGATCGACGCCGTCGGCCAGCGCCGCGGTCAGGGCATGGGCGGCGGCCACGACGAGCGCGAGCAAACGCTGAACCAGCTGCTCGTCGAAATGGACGGCTTCGATCCGAAGACCAATGTGATCATGATCGCGGCGACGAACCGTCCCGATATGCTCGATCCCGCCCTGCTGCGCCCGGGCCGTTTCGACCGTCAGATCGGCGTCGACGCCCCGGACATGCCGGGCCGACTCAAGATCTTGCAGGTGCACGCGAAGGGCAAGCCGCTCTCGAAGAACGTGGACCTCAGCGTGGTGGCGCGCAAGACGCCCGGTTTCTCGGGCGCGGATCTCGCCAACGTGCTGAACGAGGCGGCGCTCCTGACGGCGCGCTCGAACGCGCAGCTCATCGACAACCGCGCCCTCGACGAGGCGATCGACCGCGCGATCGCGGGGCCGCAGCGCCGAACCCGCATCATGAAGGATCAGGAACGCCTGATCACGGCCTATCACGAGGGCGGCCACGCGCTCGTGGCGGCGTCGCTGAATCACTCGGACCCGGTGACGAAGATCACGATCCTGCCCCGCGGCCGCGCTCTCGGATACACAATGGTGATCCCGCTCGAGGACAAGTACTCGGTGACGCGCAACGAGCTGCAGGATCAGCTCGCCTACGCGCTCGGCGGTCGCGTGGCGGAGGAACTCGTGTTCCACGATCCGACGACCGGTGCCGGCAACGACATCGAGAAGGCCACGAGCACGGCGCGCAAGATGGTGACCGAGTACGGCATGTCGGCCGCGATCGGGCCCGTCAAGCTCGGCCAGGCTCAGCCGGGCGCCTTCATGGGGGAGTTCGGGCAGAGCCGGGACTACTCCGAGGGCATCGCGGTGTCGGTCGATGCGGAGGTGCGGGAACTGCTCGAGCAGGCGCACAACGAGGCCTACGAGGCGCTCGTCAACAACCGCGACGTGCTGGACCGCCTGGCCCGCGAGCTGCTGGAGAAGGAAACGCTCGATCACATCCAGGTCGCCGAGATCTTCCGCGACGTGCAGAAGCTTCCGAAGCGCCCCACCTGGCTCTCGCACGACGACCGGCCCGTGTCGCAGCGCCCGCCGATCGAGGTGCCCGCGGTGCTGCGCGCCGACGGCCCGATCAGCGACAGCGCGGCGGAATCCCCGGCCGCCGCTCCCGAGCCGGCGGCACCGGAGGCGCTCACGCCCGAGGCCCCCGACGCCCCGGCGCCGCAGGCACCCGCGCCCGAGGCCCCCGACGCCCCGGCACCGCAGGCGCCCACCTCGACGGAGCCGCCGCGGAACCTGGGCGTGCGCGACGCGGACGATTCCGACGGCCGCGCCCGGTAACGACATGAGTGAGACCGTGGATCGCGAGCGCGTCGCCGCGGCGGTGCGCGAGCTGCTGCTCGCGATTGGGGCCGACCCGGACAGCCCCGAGCTGGCGAGCACGCCAGCTCGGGTCGCCGAGTCGTACACCGAGTTTTTCGCGGGCATGGGCCAGGATCCCGCCAGCTACCTCAGCGACGCGATTCCGGTGGGCGCGGACACGGGGGAACTCGTGCTGGTGCGCGATCTCACGCTGCGTTCGATGTGCGAACACCATCTGCTGCCCTTCCGGGGCCGCGCGCACATCGCGTACCGGCCCGGCCGCAGCGTGGTGGGCCTGAGCGCGATCCCGCGCGTCGTCGATGCGCTGGCGGCACGCCCGCAGGTGCAGGAGCGGCTCGGGGAACAGATCGCCCAGACGCTCGCAGACGGGCTTGCCCCGGAGGGGGTGCTCGTGCTGCTGGAGGCTCGGCACGGCTGCGTCTCGGACCGCGGTGTGCGGCAAGCCGACGCGGTGACGGTCACCGTCGCCTCGCGCGGCGTGCTTGCCGACCCCGTGCAGCAGGCCGCGGTGTTCGCCTTGCTCGGCCAGGGCGGCTCGGACGGCGCGTCGTGAACATCCGCGGAGCGCGCACCCTCGTGATGGGGGTGCTCAACGTGACCCCGGACTCGTTCAGCGACGGCGGTGCGTACGAGTCGACGGAGCGCGCGATCGCTCGCGGGCTCGAACTCCGTGCGCAGGGCGCAGACCTCATCGACGTGGGCGGGGAATCGACGCGGCCGGGTGCCGCGCCGGTGCCGCCCGAGATCGAACAGGACCGCGTCGTCCCGGTGATCGAAGCCCTCGCCGCGCGCGGCATCGACGTGTCGATCGACACGATCCATGCGAGCACCGCGGCCGCGGCCGTCGCCGCCGGGGCGCGGGTGATCAACGACGTCTCCGGCGGGCTCCACGACCCCGAGATGCTCGCCGTTGCCGCGACCGCGAGTCGCGCGCACGGTGTCCGCTTCATCGCCGGGCACTGGCGCGGGATCCCGGATCCCGACCACGCCCACTCGGACTACGACGACGCCGTTCACGATGTCCGCGCGGCGCTCGCCGGGCTTGCGGCGGCGGCGCTGGCCGCGGGCGTGGCCCGCGATCACCTGATCCTCGACCCCGGCCTCGGTTTCGATAAGACCGCGGCGGACGGGTGGCGGCTCCTCGCGCAACTCGACGCGCTGACCGGCCTCGGCTTTCCCGTGCTCGTGGGCGCGTCGCGCAAGCGCATGCTCGGCGACGCGCTCGCGGAACTCCCGAAGGCGGCGAGCTCGGCCGGGGCGACGGCACCGAACGGCCACGAGCGAGATCTCGCGACCGCCGTGGTGAGCGCGTTCGCCGCCCAGGCCGGTGCGTGGGGCGTCCGCGTGCACGACGTCGCCGGAACGATGCAGGCGCTCGCCGTGCAGCGGGCCTGGACCGGCGGGGCGGCGAGCCGAGCGCTCGCCGCGCCCACCGCGACGCTGCCGACCGACCGCATTACGCTCACGGGACTCGAGGTGTTTGCGCATCACGGGGTGTTCGACTTCGAACGCGAGCGTGGCCAGCGCTTCCTCATCGACATCGAGGTGAGCGTCGACCTGCGGGCCGCTGCCGCGGGCGACGCGCTCGCGGAGACGGTGCACTACGGAGAACTCGCCGACGCGATCGTCGCGGCGGTGGAGCGCGACCCGGTCGACCTGATCGAGACCGTCGCGGAACGCATCGCCGAGGTGACGCTCGGCTTCGCGGGCGTCGCCGAGGCCCGGATCACGGTGCACAAGCCTGACGCGCCGATCGCGCACCCGTTCCAGGATGTGTCCGTCACCGTGGTGCGCGGGGGTGCGCAATGATCGTTCAGCTCGTTCCGGTCCTGCTCGCGTTCGGCGCGAACCTCGGCGACCGCGGTGAGACGATTCTCGCGGGACAGGAGGCGCTGGCGGCCGAACCCGGGATCCGGGATCTGCACGCCTCCCCGCTCCGCGAGACGATCGCGCTCACCACCGACGGCCCGGACCCGGACGCCCCGCGCTACCTGAACGGGGTCGCGCGTGCCGACACGACGCTCACCCCGCATCAGCTGCTGGACGTGGTGCAGCGGATCGAGGCGGAGCACGGCCGCACGCGCGACGTGCGCTGGGGGGATCGCACCCTCGACATCGACATCATCCTCTACGGCGGCCGCGCGATCCAGGACGACCGCCTCACGGTGCCGCACCCGCGCGCCTTCGAGCGCGACTTTGTGCTCTCGCCCTGGCTCGCGCTCGACCCCGACGCCGTGCTCATGGGCCACGGCCGGGTCGCGGATCTCCTGGCGCGGGTGGGGGACACGACGCGCCCACTCGCGATGCCGGCGTCAGGATCCGGCGCTCCTGAGCCGTCCGCTGAGACGCGGGGGGTCACCGATGCGCGGTGACGAACGCAGCAACCCGCTGGCCGTCGTCGCGGCCGGGGCTATGGGCATCGCGATCGGGCTGGTGATCCAGTTTGGCCTCTCCAGCCGGGGATCGGCGCCGTTCATCCCGCCGCTCTCCCTCGCCGTGATGCTCGTGCTCATCGCCGCGGTGGTGCTGACGCTGGGCATCCGGCTCCGCCGCACCGTGCTGAAGCGAGCCGGAGCCGTGAACCCGTTCCACGCGGTGCGGCTGCTCGCGACCGCCCGGGCCGGCCAGCTGGTCGGGGGACTGCTCGGCGGATTCGGGGGTGGGCTCGCGCTGTCGCTGCTCGGGCGCAGCGTTCCCGCGCCGCCGGCGACCTGGGTGCCGATGCTCCTGGTGCTGGGCGGCGGGATCGTGCTCGTCGTGTGCGCGGCCATCACCGAACACCTGTGCCGCGTCCCGCCCGGCGATGGCGACGGCACCGAGGACGCCGGCGAGGAGCCGGGGCCCGCCGGGCAGGCCGCGTACCGCAAGCCGTAGGACCCCGGGAACAGGTGGAATAGGCTGGTCCGCGTGACTACTGACGCCCTCCCACACGATGCGACGACTCCCGACCCCAGCTGGCCGACCGGCCAGGAGGCCTGGCAGCGGGTCTCCCCGGCGTACGCCTGGGCCGACCTGATCCTGAATCTCGCCTTCGCGATCGGCCTGGGCGTCGTTGCCGGCCTCATCATCTGGTTCAACGCCGGCGACCAGCGGCTCGTCCCCATCCTCATCCTGGCCGCCCTGGTGGTCGTGCTGCTGGTCAACGCGCTGCTGGCGTTCCGGCGTGTGCGCGCCATCGGCTATATTCTCCGCGAGGACGACCTGCTCTTCCGGCGCGGGATCATGTTCGAGCGGGTCATCGCCGTCCCCTACGGCCGCCTGCAGCTCGTCGACGTGACCCGCGGCCCGCTGCTGCGCGCCCTGGGCCTCGCCACGCTGAAGTTCGTAACCGCCTCCGCGGCGACCGGCGTGCAGCTGCCGGGGCTCAAGGTCGAGGACGCCGAGGCGCTGCGCGACCGGCTCGTCACGCTCGCCGAGACGCGGCGGTCCGGGCTGTGAGCCAGCCCGACGCGCACGCCCAGCCCGATCCCTCACCGGCACCCGCGGCCTCCGCCGCCCTTCCGGGCACCCCCGACGCCGAGGGCTGGCGGCGGATGCACCCGCTGTCGCCGCTGCTGCGGGGCGGCCTCGCCCTGCTCGTGATCGCCGGCATCGTCATCGCGAATTTCCGTGACCGGCTGGTCGAACTGTTCTTCGCCGGAGACCTGCTGGATTCGGAGGCGGCCTCTTCCGCGGTCGATGAAGCCGATCTGATCACCTTCATCATGGAGCGCGGATTGCTCGTGGTGGTGCTCGGCGGCGCGCTCGTCCTGATCCTCCTGATCGTCGGGATCTCCTGGTTGATGTGGCGCTTCGCGACGTACCGGATCACCGACGAGGCCGTCGAAACTCGGAGCGGGATCGTGTTCCGCAACCACCGCCGCGCGCCGCTGGAACGAATCCAAAGCGTCAACCTGCAGCGGCCCATGCTCGCGCGGGCCCTCGGGCTCACCAAGATCCAGATCGTCACGGCGGGCCAGGGCGGCACCGTGGAGCTCGCCTACCTCGGGCACCAGGACGCGAAGACCGTGCGCGAGCAGATCCTGCGCCGCGCGGCAGAAAAGCGGAACGGGCCCGGCGCGGGCGTGGCGCCGCTCGCTGAGATTCAGGGCGGTGCCGCCGTCGGGCTCGATGGCGCGGTGCTCCAGGCCGCGGACGGCCTCGTCGGGCGCGCGCAGGACTTCATCGACACCGATGTGGACGCGGAGGCGCTGGCCTCCCAGTCGCTCGTGAAGGTGCCGGTGGGGCGATTGCTCGGCAGTATCGCGCTGAGCTGGGAGGCCGTCTCGCTGGTGCTCGTGGTGCTCGCCGTGGTCATCGGCGGCGCGATTCTGTCGCCCTACCTGATCTTCGGCATCATCCCGATGATCATCGTGATGGCGGGCGTGATGCTCGGCCAGTTCAACAAGGGCTTCAATTTCACGCTCTCGCGCGGGCGCGACACCGTGCGCACGGGTGCCGGGCTCACCTCCACGATGACGGAGACGATTCCCTTCGGGCGGATCCACGCCATCGAGGCCCGGCAGCCGCTGTTCTGGCGCCCGCTCGGCTGGTGGAAGGTGCGGATCACCACCGCCGGCCACTCCATCGCGCAGGGCGGGCAGAACAGCTCGCAGAACGTGGTGCTCCCCGTGGGCGTCGAGGCCGATGTGCTGCGCGTGCTCGACACCCTGCTTCCCGGAATCGGTGACGACGAGGCCGAGATCGCGGCGCTCCGTGACGGCCTGAGCGGGCCGGCACACGGGTACCTGGGTGCCGGGCCGCGTGCCGGCTGGGTGCTGTGGTGGGGCCGTGCGCGTGCCGGCATCGCGATCGAGGGCCTCGGCAGCGAGGACGCGACGCTCCGGATCCGGCGCGGGGTGCTGACCCGTTCGCTGTCGATCATGCCGATCGTGCGCGCCCAGTCCGTGCAGTTGCGCCGCCCCCTCGTGCACCGTGCGCTGGACCTCGCGTCGATTCAGGCGCACACCGTGCTCGGCCCGGTGCGGATGGAGGTGCGCGGGCTCGGGCTGGGCGACGCGCAGCGCACCTTCGACGCGCTCGCGGCCGCCGTGCTCAGGATCCAGGGGGCGGAGGCTCAGCGGATTGCCCGGGCCCACGCCGAAGGCCGCGAGCCGGAGCCCCCGGTACCGCCCGGGCCGAGCGGCACGTCGCCGAGCGAACCCGCCGCGGCCGCGGAGCAGCCGTGAGCGTGGGCGCTGCAGAGTCCCGCCTCGGCGTCGGCGTCGTCGGGGCCGGCCGCGTCGGCCCCGTTCTCGCCCGCGCGCTCGCGGGGGCCGGACACGCGATCACGGGCATCTCCGCGGTCAGCGCCGAGAGCCGCGAGCGGGCCGAAGCGATGCTGCCGGGCGTGCCGATTCTGGAGGTGCCCGAGGTGGTGCGCCGGTCTGAGCTGGTCCTGCTCGCGGTGCCGGGGGACCAGCTTCCGGGCCTCGTCTCGGGCCTCGCGGCGACCGGGGCCTGGCAGCCCGGACAGCTGGTGATCCACACGGCGCCCGAGCACGGCACGGCGGTTCTCGCCCCGGCGCTCGCGGCCGGGGTGATCCCGCTGGCGCTGCACCCGGCGATCGTCTTTACCGGCACGAGCCTCGACCTGTCGCGCCTGTCGGGTGCCACCATCGCGGTGACCGCGCCCGCGCCGGTGCTGCCGATCGGGCAGGCGCTCGCGGTCGAGATGGGCGCGGAGCCGATCGTGGTGCGCGAGCAGGATCGGGCGGCGTACGCCGACGCGATGGCCGCCGCCGGCGAGCTCTCGCGCGCGGTCGTGCGGCAGGCCACCGAGGCGCTGCGCGAGCTGGGCCTAGAACGCCCGGACCGGGTCGCCGGAGGGGTCGTGCGTGCCGCCGTGGAAGAGGAGCTCCTCGCGGCGGCCGGGCGTGAGCTGCCCGAGCAGCCCGAGCAGCCCGAGCTGCCCGAGTAGCGCCCCGAGCACCCGCCGCCGCGCCGAGACACACCAGCCACGCGCCCCGGAGCGCCCGCGAACGGCCGCGGCACCCTCGCAGGCGGGCTCTGGCCTAGGATGGACGGGTACGTCAGCCCCAACGGAGGACCCACCCCCAATGAGTGATCAGAGCGCAGCCCACGCACCCGCGACCCCGGACGAGACCGCCCCGGCCATCAGCGCCGAGGAAGTGTTCGAGCAGAAGCGCGTGCGCCTGGAGAAGCGTGACAAGCTGAACGCCGGTGCCGAGCTGGGCGGGGGCGCGTACCCGGTCGCCGTGCCGGTGACCACGACGATCCCCGCGGTGCGCGCGGAGTGGGGCCACCTGGAGGACACCCCGGACACCGCGTCGGGGGCGACGGTCGGCATCGCCGGCCGTGTCGTGTTCCAGCGCAACACCGGCAAGCTCTGCTTCGGTTCCCTGCAGGCCGGCGACGGCACACGCCTCCAGGTCATGGTGAGCCTCGCCGAGGTGGGCGAGGAATCGCTCGCCGAGTACAAGGAGCTCGTCGACCTGGGCGACCACCTGTTTGTGAGCGGCGAGGTGATCTCGAGCCGCCGCGGCGAGCTGTCAATTATGGTTCGCGAGTGGCGGATTGCCGCGAAGGCGCTCGCGCCCCTGCCGAACATGTACGCCGAGCTGAACGAGGAGACGCGGGTGCGCCAGCGCTACCTCGACCTGATTCAGCGCGAGCAGGCACGTCGCAACGTCGTGACCCGCGCTCGCACCATGGCGAGCCTGCGCCAGACCTTCGCCGAGCGTGACTTCATCGAGGCGGAGACCCCGATGCTGCAGACCATGCACGGCGGGGCCTCCGCGCGCCCATTCGTCACGCACTCGAACGCGTTCGACACGGAGCTGTACCTCCGGATTGCGCCGGAGCTCTACCTCAAGCGCGCCGTCGTGGGCGGGCTGGAGCGCGTCTTCGAGATCAACCGCAACTTCCGCAACGAGGGCGCGGATTCCACGCACAGCCCCGAGTTTGCGATGCTCGAGGCCTACCAGGCGTACACGGACTACCACGGCATCGCCGACCTCACGCAGGATCTCGTGCAGAACGCCGCGCTCGCGGCAAACGTCGGGACCGAGCGCGAGGGCACGCACGTTGTCGAGTGGGCCGACGGCACCCTCTTTGACCTGGGCGGCGAGTGGGATCGCATCTCGATGTACGGCACGCTCTCCGAGGCCGCCGGGCGCGAGATCACCCCCGAGACCTCGGTGGCCGAGCTGCAGGCCATCGCGGATGCCGAGGGCGTCGAGGTGAAGCTGCCGAACCACGGCAAGCTCGTCGAGGAACTGTGGGAGCACTTCGTGAAGGACGGGCTGACCCGCCCCACCTTTGTCATGGACTTCCCGGTCGAGACGAGCCCCCTCACCCGCCACCACCGCTCGATCCCGGGCGTCGTGGAGAAGTGGGATCTGTACGTGCGCGGCTTCGAGCTGGCGACCGGCTATTCGGAGCTCGTGGACCCGGTGGTGCAGCGCGAACGCTTCGCGCAGCAGGCGGCCGAGGCCGCCCGGGGCGACGACGAGGCCATGGGTGTCGATGAAGAGTTCCTGCGCGCGCTGGAGCACGGCATGCCGCCGTCGGGTGGCATGGGGATGGGCATGGACCGCCTCCTGATGACCCTGACCGGGCTCGGGATCCGCGAGACCATTCTGTTCCCGCTGGTGAAGTAGCGTCACCGCGGCGCGTGGGGGCCGTGTGGTCCCCACGCACACAGACTTCCCGGGGGCAGAGCAGGTAGAGTGGGGCACATGGATAACTGGTGGATGAACGCGGTCTGGTCGCTCACTCCGACCGTACTGATCGGGCTCTTCTTCTGGCTCGTGCTGCGCCTCATTTTGCGCGCGGATCGCACCGAGCGCCGCGTGTACGAGCGCATCAACGCGGAGGAGCGGGCGAAGGCCGGCCTCCCCGTGCGCGACGACACGTAGCCCGCGAAGCCGCCCCGAGGGGCGGCGTCGTGCCCCCGGCCCGCTACAGTAAGGTGCGTGGGCGCGTGTACGCGCTGCCCGGATCGGGCGTGGCCGCACCACGAACGGTGCTGTTGCGGAGAGGGCGCGCATGGAAACAAACTGGTTTGGTCTGAACTGGCCGTTCTGGTGGACGCTTGCGTTCCTGATCATCGACAACGTCGTCCGGATTGTGGCGCTGTTCGTGGTGCCCCGCAACCGCCGCCCCACCGCCGGCATGGCCTGGCTGCTCGCGATCTTCCTGCTCCCCGTTCCCGGACTGCTGCTGTTCCTGATTATCGGGAGCAAACGCTTGCCGCGTGAGCGTGAGGAAAAGCAGGAGGCGATCAACCAGTTCGTGGCGCAGATCGCGGAACGCGAGGACAACGGACTCACCGCCTCCGAAGAGCATCTCGAACCGGAACTCCGGGGTGTCGTGCAGCTCGGCCGCTCCCTCGGAGCGCAGCCCATGCTGCGCGGGAACGCCGCGACGATGACGATCGACTACGAGGACTCGCTGGCGCAGATGGCGGCGGCGATCCGCGAGGCGAACGAGTACGTGCACGTCGAGTTCTACATCCTCGTACACGACGCGGCGACGGACGAGATCTTCAGCGCTCTGCGCGACGCGGTGCAGCGCGGCGTGCGCGTGCGTGTGCTGCTGGATCATATCTCCGCGGTGCGGAACCCGGGCACGCGTCGCACGGCGCAGAGCCTGGACGATATGGGGGCCGAGTGGGCGTACATGCTGCCGGTTCGGCCGTGGCGCGGCGAGTATCAGCGTCCGGACCTCCGCAACCACCGGAAGCTGGTGGTTGTCGACGGCCGGATCGGTTTCATGGGGTCGCAGAACCTCGTGGACTCCAGTTACAACAAGGCGTCGAATCACCGCCGCGGTCTGCACTGGAAGGATCTGATGGTCCGCGTTGAGGGCCCGATCGTGCTCGGCCTCGAAGCGGTGTTCCAGGGCGATTGGTACCTGGAGACGGGCGAGTATCTGACGAACCTGATCGACCCGCTGGAGGCGGTGGATCAGCCCGGGGTGCTGGAGTGCCAGATCGTGCCGAGCGGCCCGGGCTACGAGGGCGAGAACAATCTCCAGGTGTTCGTGTCCCTGCTGTATATGGCGCAGCGCCGGATCAGCATTACGAGTCCGTACTTCGTGCCGGACGGCTCCATCATGAACGCCCTCCGCGCTGCGACGGCGCGCGGCGTCGCAGTGGAGCTGTTCGTCTCGGAAACGGGAGATCAGGCCGTGGTGTACCACGCGCAGCGCTCCTACTATGAGGAACTGCTCCGCGCGGGCGTGCGGATCTGGATGTACCGGCCGCCCATCATCCTGCACTCGAAGCATTTCACGATCGATGACACGGTCGCGGTCGTGGGGTCCTCCAACATGGATCAGCGTTCTTTCGGCCTGAACATGGAGATTTCGATGGTGGTGCACGGGCGGAGCTTCGTGCAGGATCTCGACGCTGTGAGTGACGAGTACCGAGCGAACTCCCGTGAGCTCACGCTCGACGAGTGGATGCAGCAGCCCTTGCGCTCGCAGCTGCTCGACGGCCTCGCGCGGCTCACCTCCGCGCTGCAGTAGGGGAAGCGCCCGTGCGGCCGTCGGCTACGAGCTGGCTGGCTCCAGGTCGCGATCGCCGGTGCCCTGCGCGCTGAGATCGCCGAGGACGTCGAGCCTGATCGCCGTATGCCGGGCCGCCGAGTCGCTGGCGGTATCGGGCCGCCGCAGGATCCAGACCTCGCCGTTGGCGATGCGCGGCATCGGCGTGCCCGTCAGCCGTCCGAGGCCCGCTCGGATCATTGCCCCGTGCGCGACGACGATCGAGCCGGGTGCCGCCGCGAGGATCCGGTCGAACGCGGATGCCGTGCGCGTCCCGAGCGCCTCGAGCGTCTCCGCATCGGGAATCTCCAGGCCCGGCCAGCGCTCGTGCGCCTCCGGCACGCACACCCCCTCGGCGGCCCCGAAGTCCCGCTCCCAGAGCTCCTCGTCGATGCGCGGCGCGGGGAGCGCGAGCCCGCGCCCGATGATCTCCGCGGTCTCGCTCGCGCGGGAGAGCGGAGAGGCGAACAGCCCCCGCCACAGGCCCAGCGTCTCGGCGGCCCGCGCGAGTGCCGCCGCGGTGTCAGCGGCCTGCGCGCGTCCCGTGTCATTCAGGGGAATCTCGGTGCGCCCCTGGATGCGCCCGGCCAGGTTCCAATCGGTTTCACCGTGCCGCACCACAGCGATGTGGTGGACGGCCGATCCAGTGGACGCGAGTCGAGGGGAAGACGGAACGGTCATGCCAGCTACGCTAGCGCCTGTGCTCCGGGAATGCCCTGCACGGCACGGGAGCGCCCCGGGTGCTTCGCCACGCGCCGTCCGTGTCACGCCGCTGGCGAACAGGCCCCCAAAGTTCCGGTTCTGCCCGTACTCTGGGTGCATCGGCAGATCTGGACCGCGATCCGCCTGGGAGGTTATAGATGTTCGAGAGATTCACCGACCGCGCTCGCCGCGTTGTCGTCCTCGCCCAAGAAGAGGCGAAGATGCTCAACCATAACTACATTGGGACTGAGCACATCCTGCTCGGCCTGATTCACGAGGGTGAGGGCGTCGCCGCGAAGGCGCTCGAGCAGCTCGAGATTTCGCTGGATGCTGTGCGTGCACAGGTGACCGACATCATCGGCACCGGCCAGCAGCCGCCGGCCGGCCACATCCCCTTCACGCCGCGTGCGAAGAAGGTGCTGGAACTGAGCCTCCGCGAGGCGCTCCAGCTGGGCCACAACTACATCGGCACCGAGCACATCCTGCTCGGCTTGATCCGCGAGGGCGAGGGCGTCGCCGCCCAGGTGCTCGTGAAGCTCGGCGCAGATCTGAACCGCGTCCGCCAGACGGTGATCCAGCTGCTCTCCGGCTACCAGGCCGGGAAGGAGAACGCGACCGTGGGCGCGCCGGAGCAGGCCGGCGGAGAGGCCAAGGGCTCGCAGGTGCTCGACCAGTTCGGGCGCAACCTCACCCAGGCCGCGCGCGAGGGCAAGCTCGACCCGGTGATCGGGCGCGAGAAAGAGGTGGAGCGGGTCATGCAGATCCTCTCCCGCCGCTCCAAGAACAACCCGGTGCTGATCGGCGAGCCCGGCGTCGGGAAGACGGCCGTCGTCGAGGGCCTGGCGCAGGCCATCGTCAAGGGCGAGGTCCCGGAGACGCTGAAGGACAAGCACGTGTACGTGCTGGATCTCGGCTCGATGATCGCGGGGAGCCGCTACCGCGGTGACTTCGAGGAACGCCTCAAGAAGGTCACCAAGGAGATCCGCAACCGCGGCGACATCATCATCTTCATCGACGAGATCCACACCCTCGTGGGTGCGGGTGCCGCCGAGGGCGCGATCGATGCCGCAAACATTCTGAAGCCGATGCTGGCCCGCGGCGAGCTGCAGACCATCGGGGCGACCACGCTCGACGAGTACCGCAAGCACTTCGAGAAGGATGCGGCGCTGGAACGTCGTTTCCAGCCGATCCAGGTCGCGGAGCCGTCGCTGCCGCACTCGATCAACATTCTCAAGGGTCTCCGCGACCGCTACGAGGCGCACCACAAGGTGTCGATCACGGACGGCGCGATCGTTGCCGCCGTGAACCTTGCGGACCGCTACGTGCAGGATCGCTTCCTGCCGGACAAGGCGATCGACCTGATCGACGAGGCCGGCGCGCGCCTGCGTCTCTCGATCCTGTCGAGCCCGCCCGAGCTGCGCGAGTTCGATGAAAAGATCGCCGTGGTCCGCGCCGACAAGGAACAGGCCATCGAGAATCAGGACTTCGAGGCCGCCGCGAACAAGCGCGACGAAGAGAAGAAGCTGATCGCCGAGCGTCTCCGCCTGGAGAAGCAGTGGCGCGCCGGCGACGTCGCGACGAACGCCGAGGTCGATGAGGGGCTGATCGCCGAGGTGCTGGCTCAGGCTACGGGCATCCCCGTGTTCAAGCTCACCGAGGAGGAGACTAGCCGTCTCCGGTTCATGGAGGAGGCGCTGCACCAGCGCGTCATCGGCCAGAACGAGGCAATCTCGGCGCTCGCGAAGACGATCCGTCGACAGCGCGCGGGCCTCAAGGATCCGAAGCGTCCCTCGGGCTCCTTCATCTTCGCCGGCCCCACGGGCGTCGGCAAGACGGAGCTCGCGAAGGCGCTCGCGGAGTTCCTGTTCGACGACGAGGACGCCCTGATCTCGCTCGACATGTCCGAGTACGGCGAGAAGCACACCGTGTCGCGCCTGTTCGGTGCCCCTCCCGGGTTCGTCGGCTTTGAAGAGGGCGGCCAGCTCACCGAGAAGGTCCGCCGCAAGCCGTTCTCGGTCGTGCTGTTCGACGAGATCGAGAAGGCGCACCCGGACATCTTCAACTCGCTCCTGCAGATCCTCGAAGAGGGCCGTCTGACCGACGGTCAGGGTCGCGTGATCGACTTCAAGAACACCGTCATCATCATGACCACCAACCTGGGATCCTCGGCGATCGCGGGCGGTCCGGTCGGCTTCCAGCTCGAGGGCGATTCCTCGGTCGGGTACGACATGATGAAGGGCAAGGTCAACGAGGAGCTGAAGAAGCACTTCAAGCCCGAGTTCCTGAACCGTGTGGACGACACCATCGTCTTCCCGCAGCTCACGAAGCCCGAGCTGCTGCAGATCGTGGACCTGTTCGTCAAGCAGCTGAAGGATCGCCTGCTGGATCGCGACATGTACATCGAGATCTCGACGGCAGCGCGCGAGCGCCTCGCCGAGATCGGCTACGATCCGACGCTCGGCGCGCGGCCGCTGCGCCGTGCGATGCAGCGGGAGATCGAGGATCGGCTCTCCGAGAAGATCCTGAGCGCCGAGCTGCTCGCGGGCGACCTGGTGAAGGTCGACCTGGCCGACGGCCAGTTCACGTTCGAGACCGAGTCCCGCTCCGCGAAGGAGCACGGCGAAACGTCCGCTTCGGCGGCCGCCGCCGTGGCCTCGACCGCGGCGACGCCGAACACCACCGCGGAGTAGTCTCAGCGCTCCGCGCAGCCCCACGAAGGCCCCCTGCTTCGGCAGGGGGCCTTCGTGCGTGTGGGGTCGCCGCGCCGACTAGACTTGAGCCATGAGTGCCGCACCCGAGATCCGCATCCGCAACGCGCGAACGGGCGATGTGGTCCGCATGGTCGAACTCATGGAACCCCTGGTCGCCCGACGTATCCTTTTGGGGAAGGACCTCGTGGACCTGTACGCGGCCGTCCCCGAGTTCATCGTCGCGACCGATGCGGAGGAGCGTGTGATCGGTTACGGTGCCGTGCACGTGATGTGGGAGCAGCTCGGCGAGGTGCGCACGCTCGGGGTGTCCGAGCAGTGGCTGGGCCGGGGGATCGGCCACCGCCTTCTCGACGCCCTTGAGGACCGCGCTCGCGATCTCGGGCTGACGCAGCTCTTCTGCCTCACCTTCGAAACCGACTTCTTTGAACGGCATGGTTTCGCCGAGCTCGGCGAGGACACCGAGCTCGTTGCGTCGGACGTGTACGCGGAGCTGCTGCGCTCCAACGATGAGGGCGTCGCCGAGTTCCTCGACCTCGCTCGGGTGAAGCCGAACACGCTCGGCAACACGCGGATGCTGAAGCAGCTCTCCTAGGCGAGAGCGGCTACGCTGGCGCCATGTCGACCCTGCGAGATCCCGTCGGTCCCAAGGACCGGAAGGTCTACATTCGGCGTCGCTTGCTCGTCCTGGCCGGACTGCTCGCATTGATCGCGGTGATCGTCCTGGTGATCGTGAAGCCCGGATCGGGGAACGACGTGCCCGAAGCCGGGAAAGTCGAGGTCCCGGCGGGGCTCGAAACCGAAGCTCCGGACGCCGAGCCGGACGCGGACGGGTCGGCCCCGGAGGCCTGCACCGCGGGGCAACTGACCGTGACCCCGGTCACCGACAAGGGCGACTATGCCGCCGGGGAACTGCCCGCGCTCTCGCTCACGGTCGAGAACACGGGCGAGGCCGCCTGCACGGCGGACCTGGGCACCGCGGGCATGGCCCTCGTCGTCTCGAGCGGTGACGATGAGGTGTGGCGATCGGTGGACTGCCAGGAGAATCCGGAGTCGCTGCCCGTGATTCTTGATCCGGGCACGCCGGTCGAGAGCGAGGCCGTGCAGTGGGACCGCACGCGCTCCAGTGCGGAGACCTGCAGTATCACGCGGGACCCGGTGAACGCGGACGGCGCGTCCTATCACCTGCGCGTGTCGATCGCGGGAACCCAGGGCAGCGGCACCGCGCAGTTCCTGTTGTACTAGCCGGCGAGCCCGCTCTGGGCTGGGGAGGCCTGCTCGCTGCTCGCTCCGACCGGCCGTGAGCCCGGTTCGGCCGGGAGCACGATCGCGCCGCGGAACGCCGGATCGCCCCAGCGGGTCACTCGGTCGATCGTGGCGAAAGGCAGCGGCAGGGCAAACGTGTCGACCCAGGTCTCGCCGTTCGGGGCCTGCACCCACGGGTCCGCGATGAGCAGCGCGTCGCCCACGACCTCGGTGGCCAGCACCCAGTGCGGGGTCGGGTCGGCAATGAGCTCGGTCAGGTCGATGAGCAGCAGCACCTGGGCGCCCCCGCGCACGAATGACACGATCTCGTCGACCTCGAGCCAGCGCCGTTCGAGCGGCAGGCCCAGCGCCTCCGCCTGGCGCAGCGATTCGAGCTGTAGGTCGATGCGCAGCTCCTGCTCCCAGGTCTGCTCGGAGAATTCCTCGATGAACACGGGATCGGGGGTGCTCAAGAAGATGTGGGGTCGCGCACTCAGGGTGCCCGAGTCGGCGCCGAGCTTCGCCGTCTCGACCGCGAGGCCGATCGGCTCGCAGGCCGGGAGGTTCGTTGCGCGCCGCCAGAACGCGATCTCCGCGGCCCGGTTCTCGGCACCGTTGTCGGCCTGGAAGTCACCAAGCCCACGCTGCTCCAGCGCGGTGAGCGCTGCGACCGCGCCGCAGGTCACATCGGTGGTCTGCCCGTAGTAGGGAGCGGTGCGCGTGGGCGCAGGAACGCGCCAGAACGACCAAGCCGCAACCGCGCTGGGCTCCTCCGCGCGGGTGCTGGGCACCGAGGGCACGGGGGTGCCGGCCGCCGCGAACCCGGCGGCTTCGAGCGCCGCGCGCTGGGCCTCGGTGAGTGGCGCGAGCGTGAGGTGCTCCTCGAAGTGCACGGCAAGAGGTGCGGGGTGCTCCTCGGTTCCCGGTTCGCCGGCGAGGTCATCGCGCGCGGCGGCGACGAGGGCCGCCCACACCTCTGCGGACCCGGCCACCACATCCACGATCTTGCGATACGCGGAGAAGGGGCGGGCCGCGGTGAGGGCTGCGCCCAGCACCGATCCCGAGCTGTCGCGCGCAGTGCTGGTGCGCGGGGTCCAGAGCTCGCGTTCCACGTCCCAGAGGGCGGCGCGCTCGGCCGCGTTCGCGCCGAGAGCTGCAGCGTCGCGCAGCTCAGTGGGCAGCGCCGCCCCCGACTGCGAATCGAAAGTGATGTCGTGCGTTGCGGAGGTCATGCCCGCTCCTCTCGTGGAAGTGATGTGTCTCGCTCGTGCGCGATGCTGTCGCGCTCGGCAGCCGCGACGAGCACCTGGGTATAGGGGTGCTGCGGATCTCGGAGGACCGCAGCGGTGTTGCCGTGCTCAACGATCTCGCCCAGCCGGAGCACCGTGATGCGGTCGGCAATGCGCGCCACGACCCCGAGATCGTGCGTGATGAAGAGCATCGCGAGCTGGAGCTCGTCGCGCAGCCGGGCGAGCAGCGCGAGAATCTGCGCCTGCACGGACACATCGAGTGCCGAGACACTCTCGTCGCAGATGAGCACCTGCGGGTTTGGCGCGAGCGCCCGTGCGATCGCCACGCGCTGCCGCTGCCCGCCGGAGAGCTGCGCGGGCCGGCGATCAGCCAGCGCGGGATCGAGCTCGACGAGTCGCAGCAACTCGTCGACGCTGCGGCCCCGCTGACCGCCCGCGCGCAGCGCCTCATCGAGCGACTCGCGGATGGTGAACACCGGGTTGAGCGTGGAGTACGGGTCCTGGAACACGACCTGGATCTCGCCGGGGGTGCGGCCGCGCCGACCCGCGGGGAGCGTACGCCCGGCGAGCCGGACTTCGCCCGTGTCAGGCCGCTCGAGGCCGGCGATTGCGCGCGCGAGCGTGGTCTTCCCGGATCCCGACTCGCCAACGATCGCGAGCACCTCGCCCGCGGCGACGGACACCGTGGCGTCGGCGAGCGCGGTGGTGGCGCCGAACCGCTTGGAGAGGTGCTCGGCCTCAAGCAGCGGCTCCGGCCGGGCCTCAGGCTCACGCAGCTCATCCGTGACGGACAAGTTCGCGGCGATGAGCTGGCGCGTGTACGGGTGCTCGGGGGCGCGAAGCACCTCTGCCGTCACGCCACGCTCCACCACCTCGCCCTGCCGCATGACGAGGACGCGGTCGGCCCGCCCCTCGATGACCCCCAGATCGTGACTGATGAGGATCAGGCTCATCCGGTGCGCGAGCTGCAGCTCGCGGAGGAGATCGAGCACCTCGCCCTGCGTGCTGGCATCGAGCGCGGTGGTCGGCTCGTCCGCAATGAGGAGGCGCGGCTCGGCCGCAAGTGCCGCGGCGATCGCGACGCGCTGCCGCATGCCGCCCGAGAGTTCACCCGGGTACTGCCGCGCGACTCGCTCGGGCAAACGCACCTCCGCGAGACGGCGCAGCACCTCCTCGCGCACGACGGACGTGCCGATGCGCTGTCCGGTTGCGGCGGCGCGCGCTTCGATCGTGTCGGCGATCTGCGCGCCACAGCGCAGCACTGGGCTGAGACTCGTGAAGGGATCCTGCAGGAGCAGCACCGCGCGACGCCCGCGCACGGCCGCCCAATCCGCGTCGCGTGCGGAGGCGAGATCGTACGCGTGGTCGTCGATGCGCGCATCGCCCGTCGCGTGCACTCCGCGGGGGAGGAGTCCGGTGAGCGCGCGGGCGGTCATCGACTTTCCGGAGCCGGACTCGCCGATCACGGCGAGCAGTTCGCCCGGCGCGACCGTGAAATCGACGGGAGCGACGAGCGTTCGCTCGCCCGCCACGACGCGCAGACCGGAGACGGCAACACCGGGGGGCGTGCCCTGAGCGTTGAACTGTGTGTCCGATGAGGTGATCACTGCATCCCCCGTTCGCGGAGTCGCTCGCCGAGGTGATCGCCGAGCACGTTGATGGCCATCGCGACGAGCACGATGAGAATCGCTGGCACCACCATCATCGCCGGGTTGTCGCCGAGGATGCCGCGGCCGTCGGTGATCTGGCGGCCCCAGTCGGGGGTGCCGGGCGCGACGCCGATTCCGAGGAAGGAGAGCGAGGAGAGCGTGACGAGCGCGATCGCGAGGTTCAGCATGAAGTTGGTCATGATGAGCGGCCACACGTTCGGCACGATGTGCTTGAACATGATGCGCGCGGGTGACAGTGACAGCATCTGCGCGGCCTCGATGTACGGCCGCGGCGCCTGCTCGGTGACCCCGGCGCGAAGGATCCGGATGTCCGAGGGGCAGAAGAGCAGCACCAGCATGATGACGGTCACCCAGTAGCCAGCGCCGAAGATACCGGCGACCACGAGCGCGACGAGCATGACCGGGAGCGAGAGCAGAATGTCGACCACGCGGCCCACGATCCAATCGACCGGTCCGCGGAGGTAGCCGGCTACGGTGCCGATGAGGATGGCGAGCAGCATCGATCCCGCAGCGATGACGACGGGGCCAGCCACCGCGGATCCCGTGCCCGCGAGCGTGAGCAGCAGCACATCTCGCCCCAGCTCGTCCGTGCCGAGCAGGTGCCCGGGGGAGCCCGCGGGCAGCAGCGAATCGAGGATGCTCTGCGTCGTGGCGAGCTCGGTGAGGAACGGCGAGGCAATCGCGGCGAGCACCACGAGCGCGAGGAACACCGCGGCGAGCGTAGACACCCAGTCGCGGGGGCGGCCGGGCGCGACCCGCACGCCGTTGAGCAGGGAGACCTGTCGGGTCCGCGGGGTCATGCGCTCAGCTCCCGTGCTCGGACTCGCGGATCGAGCAGCAGGTAGCTCATGTCCACGAGGATGGTGATGATCGCGATCGCCGCCGCGACGAGGAGGGTGATCGCCTGCACGACGGGCAGATCCTTGAAGAGCACGGCCTCTTGCAGCAGCTGGCCGATGCCCGGCAATGCGAAGACGGTCTCAACGATGATCGTGCCCCCGATGATGAAGGTCAGAATGAGCCCGGCACTGGTGACGATCGGGATCAGGGCCGCGCGCAGTGCGATGCGCCGCACCCGGCCCTCGGGGATGCCGCGCGCCCGTGCGAAGGTGATCGCGTCGCTCTCGAGCTCGCGGAGCACCGCGGCCCGCGTCATGCGCATCAGGATCGCTCCGATGCCTGCGGCGAGCACCGCGGCGGGCAGGAAGAGGTGCCACAGCTGATCGAGCGGGCCGTCGCCGGCACCGTACGCGGGGAAGATGGGGATCGCGATCGCGAAGACGGTGATCGCGAGGATCGCGAGCGCGAAGCTCGGCGCAGACAGCCCGAAGAGCGCGGTGGCGCTCGCGACGCGGTCGACGGGGGTACCGGCGCGCGCGGCGCTCACGATGCCGAGCGGCACCGCGGTGATGAGCGCGAGCACAAACGAGAGCCCGATGAGCAGCGAGGTGATGCCGAGCCGGCTGCCGATCACCGCGGTGACCGGCTGCTGGAGCCGGATCGAGACGCCGAAGTCACCGCGAACGGCGCTCCACAGCCAGTCGACGTACCGCACGAGGAACGGGTCATCGAGGTGGTACTGCGCCCGGATCGCGGCGATCGCTTCGGGCGAGCTCGGCCGGTTGCCGAGCAGGTTCTTCACGAGATCGCCCGGGGCGAGGTACAAGAGCGTGAAAGTGAGGAACGAGAGCACCAGCAGGATGACGAGCACCCCGCCGATGCGCAGCGTGAGCGTGCGGGCCAGGCGGCGCCCACCGGGGGCGCCGCCTGCGCGTGTGGCTGACATGGGGTGCTTACTTCGCCTCAGCAGCGAACAGCTGCGCGCCCCACGGTCCCGTGAAGGTGTACGGGCCGTAGTCGGTGAGCCCCACGTTGTTCGAGAAGGCCGTGACCGACTTGCCCCACCAGATCGGCGCGTTCACCACGTGCTCCGCATTGAGCGTCTCGAGTTCGAGCAGCTGTGCGGCGCGTTCGGTCGGATCGGTGAGCGCGTTTGCCTCCGCGATGAGTGCGGCGGCCTCGTCGCTCTCGAAACCGTTCGGGTTGTCGGGGCCCACGAGGTAGCTGTTTACCTCGGCCGGGTCGCCGGTCGTCGAGAAGTACCACATGAATCCGAGGCCGTGCTCGCCGTCACCGATGGTGGCGAGCCACTCCTCGATGGGCACCTCGCGCACCTTCACCGTGATTCCGATCTCGCCAAGGTTCTCGGCAATCGCCTGCGCGGCGATGCCCAGCTGCGGGCCCGTGTTCGGGTAGGTGAGCTCGGTCGTGAGGTCCTTCGCGTCCGTCTCGGCGATGAGTTTCTTCGCCGCGTCGAGGTCGAGGTCGTGCTGCGGGGTCTTCGCGAGCTCGGCGCGCGCCTCGTCGCCGTCGAACGCCTGGGCGAGCGACTCGGGGGTCATGATCGCGCTGGCGGCCTCGCCGTAGCCGCGCAGCAGCTTCTCAGCGATGGCGGTGCGGTCGACGCTCAGCGCGATCGCCTCGCGCACCTTCTGATCGTCGAACGGGGCCACGCGCTGGTCGAAGAGCAGCCCGACGTACGAGAGGTCGTTCATCGACTCCACGCGCATGTCGCTGATCTTCTGCCACTCGGCAGCCTGGTTGATCGGCACGTTGAACGCGATGTCGATGTCGCCCTTCTGTGCGGCGGCGAGACGGGTGTTCGCGTCGGGGATGAAGTTCACACGGATGCTCTTCGCCTTGGGCACGCCGCCCCACCAGGTGTCCACGCGCTCGAGGAGCACGTGCGAGTCGGGCTGGAACTCGGTGACCTCGTACGGGCCCGTGCCCATGAGCAGGGACGCGCTCGTGCCGACCTTGCCGGCGTGCTCCTCCCAGAACTTCTGCTGGGTGACCACGAGGGCGCCCGAGTTCGAGAGGTTCACGAGGAACGTGGCGTCGGGGGCCTTGCTCGTCACGGTGACCTCGCGGTCGCCGGTCTTCTCGACCGACGCGAGGTTGTTCAGGTAGTACGAGATACCCGGGGAGAGCTCGGGATCCTGCGCGCGCTGCAGGCTGGACACGACGTCCTCGGGTGTGACCGCGTCGCCGTTCTGGAACTTCGCGTCCGCGCGCAGCGTGAACACGTAGGTGGAGTCATCCGGCGTCTCCCAGGCCTCGGCGAGGGCGGGGATGATCGCGCCGCTCGCGTCCTGCGACACGAGCCCCTCCTGCACGGTGGCGGCGAGGTTGTAGTTCAGGATCCCGCTCTCCTGGCCGATGTAGAGGTTGGCGAGCGAACCGGGGAACGCGACCGTGACCTGATCGAGTTCGGCACCCGTGTCGACGAGCTCGACCGCGGGCTGTTCGGCGGGGGTGCCGCCGCCCGAGCAACCGACGAGAGCGAGTGTGGCGGCGATCGCGGCGGCTGCGGCGAGGCGCACGCGGCCACGGCGGCTCACGAGTGTGGGGTGAGTGTGCATCTGTGTCGCTCCTTTGCGTACCCGGAGCCGAGTGGCTCCGCCCCCGCACGGTCGCGGTGGGTGCTGGATCGAGTGTACTGGCGGCGCGGGGCAGCCACCGGCGCGGACGGGGCCGGTGCCGAAAGCGTAGCCGAGCATGTGGCACCGCGGCGCGGCGCGGTGACTTGCGGGGTAATGTGCGCCGCCGCGATCCGGCCCCCAAGCAAAACGGAGAGCACCCCAGCCGAAACGAAGAGCTGGCAGGTGGCGCCCAGACCTAGCCTGGAGTTCAGGGCACGACACCGTGCACGAACGAAGGAGCAGGCGTGCAGATCACAGCTGGGATCGCCGGGTCATCGATGCGGCCGTCGCTGGGCCGGCCGCTGGCTGAGATGGAGCGAGGGTGCGCCCCCGCAGTCACGGACGCACTGACGCGCGCGGTGGCGCAAGACGCGCTCCGCTATCTGGCGCAGGAAGATGTTTCCAGGTTGCAGCGCGGCGTCGCGGCGTGGCTGAGCGAGCGCTACGGGTGGCAGCCGAACATCGACTCGATCCGCCCGGTAGCCGACCTCGTCGCGGGGTTCCGCGCCGTGCTCACGCACCTGCTCCCCGAGGGCCAGCCCATCATCGTGCCCACCCCGGGCTACATGCCGTTTCTCTCGGTGCCGCAGCAGATCGGCCACCCGGTCATCGAGGTGCCCATGCGTCGCGATGGCGCGGCGGGCTGGCGCTACGACTTTCCCGCGCTGCGCGCCGCGTTTGAGGCCGGGGCCCGGCTCCTGGTGCTGTGCAACCCCCACAACCCGATCGGCAAGGTCGCGACGGAGGCCGAGCTCGCCGAAGTTGAGGCGCTCGTCGCGGAGTTCGACGGCGTGGTGTTCGCCGACGAGATCCACGCTCCGCTCGTGCTCGGCACGGGTGAGCACATTGTGTACGCGGCGCGCACGGAGCGCGCCGCCGCGCACACGATCACCGCGACCTCGGCGACGAAGGCGTTCAACATTCCGGGCGCGAAGTGTGGGCAGCTGATCTTTTCGAACCCGGAGCAGCTCGCCGAGTGGCGCCGGGTGGGCCACTGGCATGAGCACCAGACGGCCGTGCTCGGCGTGGTGGCGACGACCGCAGCGTACGCCGAGGGGCGCGAGTGGCTGCGCGACACCGTGGGCGAGCTCGCCGCAACCGTCGATGAGGCGGTGGCGCTGCTTCGAGCGACGGCCGCGGAGACCGGGATCCGGGTGATCGCCCCCGAAGCGACGTACCTGCTGTGGCTCGACCTCAGCGAAACGGGGCTGCTGCGTGAGGGGCAGAGCGCGGCCGAGGCGGTGCGCGAGGCGGCGCAGGTCGTGGTGACGGACGGCTCGTCCTGCGGGGCCGCGGGCACCGGCAGCGTGCGATTCAATGCGGCGCTCAGCCACGCGGATACGATGGAGGCGGTGCGGCGTCTCGTCGCCGCGGCCGCCGCGGCACCGCGCGCGGCGTAGCGAACCGGCGACACGATCGCCGCGCCGTACGAGCACCGGGCGCGAAGGAGGCAGGCATGGCAGACGGGATTGATCCCCGGGCTTTGATGTCGTTTCGTGCGGTCGCAGAGCACGGCTCGTTCGCGGCGGCGGCGCGCGAGCTCGGGTGGACGCAGCCGGCGCTGAGCAGCCAGGTGCGCAGGCTCGAGGAGAGCCTCGGGGTCACCCTCGTGACTCGCACCGTCAAGGGCGTGCAGCTCACCGAGCCGGGCCGCCGACTGCTGCACCATGCCGAAATCATCGATGGCCATCTCGAACGCGCGGCGCGCGAGGTGGCGGGGCTCGTCGACGAGGGCCAGCGCACCGTACGCGTGGTCGCGTTCCCCTCGGCGTGCACGAGTATCGTTGCCCCGGCCATGTCCGAGCTGCTCGCGCGCGGCACCGCGGGCGGCAGCGCGGGGGCACCCGGCATCGCGATCGAGCTCGAGCAGCAAGAGCCGTTCGCCGTGCCCGAGCTGCTGCGGCGGGGCACCGCTGACGTCGCGCTCGTGTTCCGCTATGAAGGGGAGGCCTCCCCGGACTTCGGCGCGGAGGTCACCGAGATCCCGATCGGCTGGGATCCGCTGCAGCTCATCGTGTCGCAGCGTCGCGGCTCAGCCGGAGCGAAGCGCCGTCCGCTTGTAGAGCACGCGCGGGATCGCTGGGTCACCGGGTGCCCGGCCTGCCGCCAGCACTTCCTGCGCATCGCGGAGCGCGAGGGGTTCGTGCCCGACATCCGCCACGCCACCGACGACTACATGGTGGTGCAGGAACTCGTGGCGCGCGACATGAGCGTGTCGGTGGTGCCGCGGCTCAGCCTGCTGAGCTACCGGCACCCGGGGGTGCGCGCGTTCGGCATCGGCGAGGGGGACGGGCGACAACTGCTCATCCTGCACGCGAAGGGCGAGGTGCGCCAGGAGGTGCACGATGTTGTTGCGGCGCTCGAGCGCGCGGCCGCGCGGGTGCTCGATCCGGTCGAGTTCGGCACCCGGCCCGGCGCGGGCGAGAACGCCTAGCGTCCCGTCAGGCCTTCCACGCGCAACGCAAGCCAGAGCTCGGCGCGGTCGTCGGCGTCGGCGAGCGTGCGCGCGGTGAGCCGCTCGATCCGCGTGATGCGGTCGCGCAGCGTGTTGCGATGAATGCCGAGTGCGGTCGCCGCCGGTCCGCGCTGCCCATCCGCCGCGTAGACGGCGCGCAGCGTGGCGCGCAGCATCTCGGCCTCGTCGCCGGGGAGCTCGGTCGAGTGGAGGGAGAGCGGGCCGAGCACGCGAGTACTGAGCTGAGACGTGTCGTGCGGGGCGAGGCCTGTGGGATCGCCGGGCGCGCCTGCGGTGGGGTCGGAGAGTGCGACGAGTGCCTCGAGGAACGGCGTATCGCGGTCGGCCCACACCACCGTCGGAACGCGCGGAGCCGCGTAGAGGGGCGCGGTCGCCGAGAGTGCGCTGAGCCGCGAGCCTGCGGAGCGGAGGCTGAGCTCGGCGGTGGCGGGGTCGGTCGGGCGCCCCAACACTGCGTCGAGGCCGTGTTCCGCGGCGACCTCGAGCAGGTGCGCCGTCGCCTCGGGGGTGTCCGCGCAGAGCTGCCACGCGAGGGCGAGGCCGGGCGCCTGCGCGGGGAGGCCGCCCGGGGTGATGAAGCGGTCGTGGCCGCTGCGCGGCCGCCGCCGCCAGTTGGACACGTCCTCGGGGGACCCCTGCACGGCGACGGCGCGCACGCGCTCGGGCAGCCGCACACGCGTGGAGAGGATCTCGATCGTTGCGGGGGTCGCGCTCCCGGTGAGGAGCGCCCAGGTGAAGCGCTCCCAGCGCTCGCGCTCGCGGCTCTCCTCGGCGTCCGCGCCGCGCAGGCCGAGCCACAGCACGATCGAGCCGGCGGCGATCACCGCGTGCCCCTCGGGGGTGAGCGGGGTGGCACCAGCGACCGCGAGCCGAAGCGAGCCCTCGCGATCGAGGCGGATCGTCTCCGGTTCGGTCGCTGCGGTCGTCGCGCTCGTCGCGGCCGCGAAGCCCGCGGTGCTCGCGAGTACCGCGCCGTCCGACGTCAGCAGAGCCAGCTGCTTGCCGGTGGCCTGCGCGATGCTCGCGAGCACCTCGGCGGGATCCTGCTTGCCGCGGGCCCCGTCGAGCAACCGCTGCTGGGCTTGGAGTGCGCCGCGGGCCGCGCGCAGCTCGTCCGCGCGCACGAGCCCGGCGACGGCCTTGCTGATCGCGATGAAGGGCGTCGGGAGCGGCACCTCGAAGAGCGCCACCCGGTACATGCTGGCCGCGCTCACGAGCGCGGGAGGGATGCGCTCGTGGTTCACGCCGACGCCGAAGCCGATCGCGGCGACCCGCGCCCGGCTCAGGCTCGCCACGAAGTCGCGCCACCGCGGGTCTCCCGACTCGAGCGCGAGCCCGGTCGTGAGGATGATCTCGCCGCCCTCCAGGTACTCGCCAAGGTCGAGCAACTCGGTTGTCGAGAGCCACGAGATCTCCGGATCCCCCGGACCGGACTGCACGAGAGTAAGCCCCAGCTGGGGGAGCGCGAGCAAATCGGAGAGTGACGCCATGCTGAGATTCTTGCACAGGTTGAGCGCCCGGGGGTATGCAATGGCGCGCTCGGGTATCCGTCACCCGACACGTACACTGGCCACACGCGCAGCGCGGCATCGACGCCTGAGCGACGAGACGAACGGACGGGGATTCACTGTGAACGACCACGCGGAGCAGGCCACGGCAGGCGCCCTCGCCGGAATTCGGGTCGCCGACTTCTCACGGGTCTTGGCCGGTCCGCACGCCACGATGATCCTCGCGGATCTCGGTGCGGACGTGCTGAAGATCGAGAGCCCCGAGGGAGACGGTACTCGGCAGTGGAATCCGCCGACCAACGCGATCGGCCAGAGCACGTACTTCGCCGGGGTGAACCGCGGCAAGCGCTCGGTCGTGTGTGATCTCCGGGATCCGGCCGGCCGTGAGCGGGCGTGGGAACTCGCCGCGACGGCTGACGTGGTCATCGAGAACTTCAAGCCCGGCACGATGGACAAGTTCGGGCTCAGCTACGCGGAGGTCGCGGCGGCGAACCCCGGCGTCGTGTACTGCTCGATCTCCGGTTTCGGTGACACGGCGGGGCGCGATCTGCCCGGCTACGACCTTCTGGTGCAGGCCGTCGGGGGCCTGATGAGTATCACCGGGCAGGAGGGCGGCGACGCGACGAAGGTCGGCGTGGCGCTCGTGGACATCCTGACGGGGCTGAACTCGGTGATCGGGATCCAGGCGGCCCTGCGTGCGCGAGACACCGCGGACTCGCCGACGGCGGGTCACGGCCAGCACGTGAAGGTGACCCTGCTCGGCTCGCTGCTCTCCGCGCTTGCGAACCAGGCGTCGTCGACGCTGGAGACCGGGATCTCACCGACACGGATGGGAAACGCGCACCCCTCGATTTCGCCCTACGAGACCTTCGACGCGGCGGACCAGGCGCTCGCGCTCGCCGTCGGGACCGACGGCCAGTTCGCGCGCCTGTGCGAGGTGCTCGGGGTGCAGGAGCTCGCGAGCGACGAGCGCTTCGCGAGCAACCCGCAGCGCGTCGCGCACCGAGTCGAGCTGCGGGCCGCGCTCGAGGTGCCGCTGCGCACGCGCCCCGCGGAGGAGTGGATCACGGCGTTCACCGCGGCGAACATCCCGGCGGGCCGCGTGAATACGATCGCGCAGGCCATCGAGCTCGCGGAGTCCCTCGACCTCGCTCCGGTGGCGGAGACGCCGGCGGTTGCGGCGGACGGCACGTCGCACACCCTGCGCTCGGTCGCCCTGCCGATCTCGCTCTCCGGCACGCCCGCCCGCTACTCGGCGCCGCCGCCCGGCGTGGGCGAGCACCAGGACGCGACCTGGCGCGAGGCCTGATCGCCCCAAACTTTCGGGCGGGAATGCCGTGCCCGCCGCCACGTCTTGACACATCCGTTTCCAGCTAGAGGAGCACACCATGACCACCACCATCGACCAGTTGTTCAACGTCGCCGACTTCGTGACCGAGGAGGAACGCGAGTGGCAGCTGAAGGCGCGCGAGTTCGCGCAGACCAAGATCAGCCCGATCATCGATCAGGCGTTTGAGGATCGCCGGCTCCCGGTCGAGCTGCTCCCCGCCGTGGGCGAGTTCGGGGCGTTTGGCATGTACATGCAGGGCTACGGGCTGAAGGGCGCGTCCTCGGTCGCCTACGGTCTCGTGGCAATGGAGTTCGAGGCCGTCGACTCCGGCTTCCGGACGGCGCTGTCCGTGCAGGGGTCGCTGGCGATGGGCGCAATCTACAAGTTCGGCTCCGAGGAGCAGAAGCAGCAGTGGCTGCCTGCGATGGGCCGCGGTGAGGCAATTGGTTTCTTCGGGCTCACCGAGCCGCAGGGCGGCTCCGACCCCAACACGATGCTCACCTCCGCCCGCCGCGAGGGTGACCAGTGGGTGCTGAACGGGAAGAAGCGCTGGATCGGCCTTGCCACCATTGCGAAGGTGGGCGTGATTTGGGCGAAGGACGAAGAAGGCGTGGTCCGCGGCTTCGTCGTGCCGACCGACACCCCGGGCTTCCAGGCGACCGCGATCGAGAACAAGCTCTCGATGCGCGCCTCGCTGCAGACCGAGATCGAGCTCACGGACGTGCGGCTGCCGCTCGACGCGATCCTGCCGGACGCCAAGGGCCTGTCGGCCCCGTTCAAATGCCTGAACGAGGCCCGCTACGGCATCGCCTGGGGTGTGATGGGTGCCGCGCGCTCGTGCCTCGAGGTCGCCGTGGAGCGCTCGCAGACCCGAGAGGTGTTCGGTGCGCCGATCGGCTCGAAGCAGATCATCCAGGCGCAGCTCGCGGACATGTTCCTCGAATACCAGAAGGGCCTGCTGCTCGCGCTGCACCTCGGCCGGATGAAGGACGCGGGCACGCTCTCCTACGATCAGATTTCGGTGGGCAAGCTGAACAACGTGCGCGAGGCCATCAAGATCGCTGGCAACTGCCGGTCGATCCTGGGCGGCGATGGCATCACGAGCGATTTCCCGGTGATGCGGCACATGGCCAACCTCGAGTCCGTGCGGACCTATGAGGGTACCGACGAGGTGCATCAGCTCGTGATCGGGCGCGCGCTGACGGGGATCGCCGCCTTCTAGAGCTCAGCGCACGGCGCACCGTCAAGAGCGGTGGGATCGGGAATCATTCCTGATCCCACCGTTTCTTATGTGTCCGCTCAGGCGCATTCGCACGTAGTTTCCATAACAGTTGTTTGCACGGTTTATCTGTAAGTTTCCTGGACTTACAGGAAAGTCTGTGCCTAGGCTGTGGCCATCACTGGGGGGTGGTCACACTGGTACGACGCAGCGCTCACAGCCACGGCATGACGCAGGACCCGAGACGGACCTCGCGGTCCCTCGGCCGGAGGATGTGGCGCCGACTCGGACTGGCAGGGCTCGCGGCGCTCGTCGCCACCAGCGGCGCGATCTCGGCGCAGTGGGGGGTCGCCGCCGATCCCGCCCACGCGGCGGATGAGATCGCGGCCCCGGAGGTCTACAAGATGCAGGGATTCTACGACCGCATCGACGACGTCATCGACGAGCTCCGTGCCGACTTTGTCCTCAAGGTTCCCCACGGCTTGATCAACGCAGACACCGGTGCGCAACAGCCGGTCGACGGGAAATATCTTCACATCGGCTACGACTACAACTCCAGTTCCGCCCTGCGGAGCATGCGCTATCTGCAGACGATGGGGACGGGGCGGCCGGGGGCGGAGAACTGGGCGAAGAACCAGGACGAGTATTTCACCGTTCACAAGGTGATCCCGTCCGGAAAGTTCGACTTCCTCGTGATCTCCGTCGAGGGTGATCTCAATATCCTCGACAACGCGGCGGAGAATAACACGCCCGGTGGCTACGAAACGCCCATGAACTGGTACTTCAGTTACGAAACGGGTGTCCCCACGACGTCGACCACCTGGATCCGGAACGCGCTCACTACGGAGACCGTGCGGTACTGGGCGTATATGGGGAGAACCGCAAGCACCACGGCGGAGCGCACCATTACCGGCCCGCAATTCAAGATGCAGTGGGACAGCATCTACAACCTGTGGAGCAACCGTCAAGCGAACTGGGGACAGACGCTCGACTACGGCCTCAATGGCTACCCGGAGGGCGTGTTGCCGCCCAACGCCATCCCTCTTGATCTCGTGAACAACGCGACGCGCAATAGCAACCCCGAGCAGGGCAACGCGGGAACGGTGAGCGACAGCTACTGGTACGCCTGGGTGCACGAGGACGGCACGTTGATCGACACGATCAATACCGCGCCGATCCACGTGACGGGAGTGACGCCCCGGTCTCGAGGCAACAGCGCCAATACTCTCATCTCCAAGAACATCGAGCAGGCGGGAAATACGGCACCGCAGTTGGGGTGGACGCCGGAGCAGGCCGCCCAGGGCCTCACCGAGCGGGTCGGCGTCGACGGCTCCGTGGACTTCACCGACGCGGGCGGAACCGGATACTACCGACTCCTGGCGTGGCCGGAAGCGCGCGACCCGCTCACACCGTCCGGTGATTACGGCGCGCCCCGCATCGCCTACACAGCGGCCGACCTGTTCGACGCGAACGGGATGATCACGCCCGAAGCCGATGGCGTGAAGTGGACGCCCGGGACCGCGTACTACAAGTACGACATCATCATGCCCGATCCGCCGGTGATCACGGTTCCGGAGCATCAATCGCACACGAACGTGAATGCCACCGTCACGATCTCGGGAACCGGGACGCCGGGGCATACGATCTCACTCAAACTGATCGCGGGAACCAGCATCACGAACGTCAATGACCCCACGCTCACCACCCTGGTGGATGGCGATCACGAGGGCGTGCAGGCCGGGGACGTGGTGGTGGACGCCTCGGGAAACTGGACATTCACGTACACGCCCGACACACTACTCGCCGACGGCACCTATACGGTCGCGGCGGTGCAGACCGACCAAACGCCGGGGAACTTCCACCTCACCAGCGGTCTGTCCAACCCGCAGACCGAGACGGATCCGAGCGACTGGGGGATGACATTCACGATCGACACCGTCGCACCGGCCGCTCCCGCGTTCGTGTGCCCCGCGACCCCCACCACTGAGACGACACCGACCTTCACTGGCTCCGGCGTCGAGGCCGGCGCGAAGGTCTTCATCTCCCAGGACGGGGAACGGATCGGGGAGGCGACCGTGACCGAGTCCGGGTGGAGCTACACGGTGGATCCCGCGCTCACGAACGGGAACTACGTCTTCACGGTGACGCAGGTTGACGCGGCGGGCAACGAGTCCACGGTGAGCGCTCCGCCGTGCGAGTTGCGGGTCGCCGTCGCGGTCCCCGCCACGGGAACGAAGATCGTGGTCCCGGTGCACTTCCCGAGCCCGGATCTGCCCGAGGCCGCGGCCGAGAACTGGGAGATCACCGCGAGTGACGGTGACGAGACCGTCGTCATGAGCGGGGACACCCCGGCGGAGCTCTCCCGGGACACGGTCTACACCGTCGGGGAACGACTGCGCACCGATCCCGCGCCCGAGGCGAGCGCGGCTCGCTACACGCAGCTCGGTGACCTCGTGTGCGTCGACGGCGAGGGGGCTCCACTGCCCGACGGCGTGGTGGATCCGGACGCGAGCACCGTGACGATCGCGGCGGATCTGGATGTCGCCGAGCCGATCGCGTGCACCCTGAAGAATCAGGCCGCACAGGTGAGCTTCGTCACCCAACGGCTGGGTGGGCAAACCACGGCACCGGCCGCAGGTTGGTCGCTCGGGGTGACCGGTGCAGAACCGGGCTATACCTCGGCGTTGACCGATACGGTGCCCAGCGATGTGGCCCGCCCGGGTGAGGTGAGCCTCACCGCGGGAACCCCCGAGGGGCTCTCCCTGATCGGGATCCAAGCGCTCGACCTGTCCCGTGCCGAGTGCGCCGCGCACGCGCCGGACGCGACGGCGGCCCCGCAGGACTGCTGGATCCCGCTCGAAGGGAGTGGTGATCCGACGGCGAACCTCGCCCAGGGGAGCCACGCGGTGTTCCGGCTCGTGGCGGCGACGCCCGCGGACCTTCCGGCGCTCCCGATCACCGGCGGGCTCGGAAGCTGGTCCTTCATGGTGGGCGGGGCGGCAGTGTTCGCCCTCGCCGGTGGAGCGTATTTGCGCCGCCGGTACCTCCTGATGGCCGGCCCGGGGACGGATAGCTTCCGGGGGGACGATCTTGCCGGACCGAGTCCTGACGGGAGGAGTGAATGAGGTACCGCACCTCGTGCTCATGGGGGCGGTGAGCTCCCGCCGCACCTGCGACACCCGGGCATCATGACCCAGACCAACGGAACACACTCAACTCCGTTCACGCGCTGTTGCGCGGCTCGTGAACGGCGACGAAAGGACACACCGTGAGGAATACACCCACTCGTCGACGGACGGTGACGGCGCTCGTTGGCGCCGCCGCACTTGTTCTCGGCTCCACCGCACTCCTCGCCGGGCCCGCGTTCGCGGATCCGGGCGACGGCGGCGACGGCACCCTGACCATCCACAAACTCGAGCAGCCCGAGGGCGGCAACCTCGGCCCCAACGACGGTTCTGAGATCGACGTCTCCAGTGCAACCCCGCTCGTCGCGGGCTTCACCGTCTGCACGATCGATGACATCGATCTGACGGACGCCGCGGATTGGGAGCGGCTCAAGGGCATCACCCTGACGCTCGACGGCAACGGCGATCCGGTTGCCACCGAGGGCGGCACGAGTCTGGCGCTCACCTGCGGGACTGAGCAGATGACCCAGGCATCCGATGGCACGACGGCCTTCACCCTGCCGGCCGACAAGGCCTATGTCGTGTACGAGAGCACCGTAGCCGAGAACGCTATTCCGGCGGCGGCTCCGTTCCTCGTGACCGTCCCGTACCCGGGCAACGGGGCGGCCGGACAGGACACCTGGAACTACGCCCCGCACATCTACCCGAAGAACACCCTGGCGGGTGGCGGAGCCACGAAGGACGGCGAAGTCGTCGGCGACAAGGTCACCTTCGACATTGCGGTGCCGATCCCCCCGCTCGGCGAGGGGGAGACCTACACCGAGCTGCGCGTCAACGATCAGCTCGGGTCCTTCCTGAACTACACCAGCGGCTCGGTGACGTTCGAGGACGCGAGTGGGAGTCCGGTCACGCTCGTCGCGGGGACTGACTACACCCTGACTCCCGCCGACGGCGCGGGGACGGGCGGCGACGAGGTTGTGCTGACGTTCCTCACCCCGGGCCTCGCGAAGCTCGACGCGAACACCGGTGGCACGGTCCGCCTGCAGATCACTGCGGACGCGACCGGATCCGGCAGCACCGCGAACGAGGCGCAGATCACGATCAACGGCACCACGACCGACCCGGGCACCGGGCCCTCGGTCGTCGATCCGGAGGAGTTCTTCTCCGGGGCGCACATCGTGAAGGAAGCGAAGAACAAGGGTGCGGCCGCGAATGTTCCGCTCGCCGGTGCCACGTTCGACGTGTACACCGCAGCCGAGGGGCTCACGGACTGCCCGGCAGAACCCGATCCTGCCGCGACCCAGGTCATCGATGCCGCGGAGTCCGGTGCCGACGGCAAGACGCCGAACCAGGTGCTGGGCGAGGGTAAGTACTGCGTCTATGAGGTCGGCGTTCCCGCCGGTTACAAGCCGATGAGCGGCGGGATGCTGCTTGAGGTCACGGGCGAGGACGCGTCGGTGACCGTGGTCAACACGCAGATCGGGGCTGACGAGGGAGACCTCCCGGCGCTGCCGATCACCGGCGCGATGGGCAATGTGCTCCTGGTTGCCGGCGGTGCGGCGCTCCTGCTCGTGGCTGGCGCACTGATCGCCGCGCGCCGCAAGCAGCAGCAGTAACACGCAGCGCGGCCCCGCACGTGGTGCGGGGGCGAGTGGCCGCCGGGCGAGACCCGGCGGCCACACCTGTTGTCATCACCAGGCAGGGGAGAGGGGCCACACGTGGCGATCACCGAGGAGAGCCAGACCGCGCCGGATCGCCGTGTCGTCAGGACCTGGCGTTTCGGGTGGCTGAACGTCATCATCGCGGTGCTGCTGCTCGGCGGGCTCACGCTGGTCACCTACCCGACCGCGGCGTCCTGGGTGTCGCAACGCAACCAGTCGAACGTGGTGTTCGACCAGACCCGTGCGAACTCGGAGATCGCGAGAGACAAGATCGAGCAGGTCTTCGCGAAAGCCCACGAGTACAACGACGCGCTCGTATCCGGCGCGTTTCTCGCGCCCGGCTCGAACATCGCTGAGGGGACGGGCGGTGCGCTGCCGGGGATGGTGGATCCCCATGAGTACTGGAAGCTGTTGAACGCTGATCCCACGGGCACGATGGCGCGGCTTCGGGTCCCCGCGATCGATCTCGATCTCCCCGTCTACCACGGTACGAGCGACGCGACGCTGCTGAAAGGCGTCGGACACCTGCAGGGCACCTCGCTGCCCGTGGGCGGTGAGGGCACCCGCTCGGTGCTGACCGGGCATCGCGGCCTCGCGAACGCGACAATGTTCACGAACCTCGATCGCGTGCAGGAGGGCGATACCTTCAGTGTCGAGGTGCTCGGCGAAGTGTTCACGTATCGGGTGTTCGATGTGAAGGTCGTGGCCCCCGAGGACACCGAAGAGATCCGCGCCGTGCCGGGCAAGGACCTGATGACGCTCATCACCTGCACCCCGCTCGGGGTGAATACGCACCGGATCCTCGTCACGGGCGAGCGTGTGACGCCCACGCCAGCGGCAGACATTGATGCCGTCGGAAAGCAGCCGGAGGTCCCCGGGTTCCCCTGGTGGCTCGTCGGGTACGGCGCGGGTCTCGGGGTGGTCGGGCTGTGGGTGTGGCGCTCCGGGTACGCGCCGAAGCGCGCGCGACGGCTGGGGGATACGCTGGAGTGAGACACGGAGCCGGGGGTCCGGTCCCCGCCGCACCGCGTGGTGCTCGATCTCACGGAGGAACTCGATGACGCACACAGCCGCCCCGCTCACCCGTGTCCCCTGGGGGGCGGTCGTGGCATTCACGCTGCTCGCGATGGGGCTGGCGTGGCTGATCGCGCTCCCGCTGTGGCTGGGCGATCTCTCCGAGCCCGGGACCGCGGCCCTGTTCGCTCCCCTCGTGCAGGTGATGATGTTCACGCCGGCGCTGGCCACGCTCGTGGTGGTGTTCCTCTTCCGGGTGCCGCGCGGTGGCCCCGAACACCGCGGGGCACGGCTCCGCTTCCTCGGGATGTGGCCGCTGCGCCCGGCGAAGCGCGTGGTCTGGTTTACGGTGGGGGCGATGTTCGCGCCGCTCCTGGTGATCGCGGCGAGCATCGCCATCGCCGCGGCATTCGGGTGGGTGACGCTCGATCTCGTCAACTTCTCGGGGTTCGCGGAGACGCTCGCGGCGTCAGTCCCGGAAGAGGCGGCCGCGTTGCTGCCCCCGGCGGGGACCATCGTCCTGTTGCAGCTGATTTCGCTGCCGTTCGGGGTGATCTATAACTGCATCTTCACCTTCGGAGAGGAGATCGGCTGGCGGGGCTGGCTGTTGCCCGCGCTGCGCCCGCTCGGCACCTGGCCGGCACTCGTGATCTCCGGCGCGATCTGGGGCGTGTGGCATTCCCCGGCGATCTTGCTCGGGTACAACTTTGGCCTGCTTGACTGGCGGGGCGTTGCGCTGATGACCGTGGCGTGCGTGCTCTGGGGGATCCTGCTCGGCTGGTCGCGGCTGCGCACGGGCTCCGTGTGGCCGGCGGTCGTGGGGCACGCCGCGCTCAACGCCGGGGCGGCGATGGTCGTGCTCGTCGCCGCGTCCGGGGTCGAGGTGAACCCGGTGCTCGTGCTGCCGCTGGGCGTCGCTGGGTGGATCGCGGTCGCCGTGGCGATCGTCGTGCTCGTGCTCACGGGGCAGTTTGCGCCGTCTCGGCAGCCGCCGCTCGCGGGTCCGCGACCGCCGAAGATCATGGCCCCCGGACCGGCGGTCGCACCGGCCTCGGTTCTTCCGCCGTCGGGCGTGACACAGCCGGGCGTGACGCCGTCAGGTGTGACGCCGCCGGGCGTTACGCCGCCGGGTTCGGAATCTTGAGTGTTCCCGCGACGATCTCGTCGCGGAGCTGAGCCACCTCTGCCAGCACGTCCGGGTGATCCATGATGGTGCACTCGGATTTTTCGGCGTCCGGCGTGAGGCTTACGAGGGTCATCCCGCCCTCGGCGAGTCCGAAGGACGCGGTTGCCTCGGAGGAGCTCTTGCCCGCCATGATCTGCCCGACCACGGTGGTGATCACCGTGTCGACGGACTTGACGGTCCCGTCGACGACTGAACCGGGAGCGATCGGACACTGGTTCTCGTCGACCCCGTAGGCTGCGAAGCCCTGCGCCTTCGCAGCCTCTATCACCCCCTCGTTCGAGCGCGCCGCGACCCCGAAGACCTGATCCGCGCCGTCGCGGGCGAGCCCGCTCGCGAGCTCAGCCCCGCGCTCGGGGTTCGCATAGGGGGCCTGCTCGGCGCCGATGACGGGGCTCGCGAGCACCTGGATGTCCGGGCTCACCCGCTGCGCTCCCGCCGTGAAACCCTGCGCATACTTGTGCAGCAGCGGGGTGTCTTCCGCGAGGACGGATCCGATGCGCTGGGTGGAGGTGAGCCGCGCTGCCTCGACCCCGAGGAGGTAGGCCGCCTCGTGCTCCCGGAAGGTGGCCTGGTACAGGTTCTCCGGGGCCCCCTCCACGGTGGTGTCGATGAGGAGGAAACGCTGTTGCGGATTCTGTTCGGCGACGGTGCGTGCGGGTTCGGCGAATGACGCCCCGAGCATCACAATCACCTCCGGTGCCTCCGCAACGGCCGCCTCAAGGTTCGCGCGGCGTGTTGACTCGTCCGTCGCTTCGAGCGTGCGCGGCTTGCCGTCGAAGGACCGCGCGACCGCCTCGATGCCGGCCTTGCCGGAGGTAAAGAACCCGTTTTGTCCGATCGGGTCGGCGGTGAGGTACACGAATGTGGGGCCCGACACCGCGGGTGCGGGATCGGCCGGCGTTCCCGGAGCGCAAGAGGTGAGGGCGAGGGCGGCGGCGAGACCACCCGCACCGAGCGCGGCGCGGACACGAGAAACCGGCATGGCGGGCCTTTCGGAGAGCGGCGGAGACGACACCGCGGGACGCGGGCCGTGGGCGTGGGAGCGCACCCCCTCCAGCCTATTCGTCCGCCCGTGTTTCGCGCCGGTCGCCCACTGCTCACCTGCTGTTCACGGAGGACTTGCGCGTGTCTCGGCACACAAGCGCGCGCGGAGCGCGTAGCGTGTGAGCTATCGGGCAGGGTGCCCGATCGAGGCGGCCAGCCACCTCGATGGGAGTGACGGTCGTCTCGCTGATCCGGGGCTCGGGCCCCGGGGCAGAGGAGCCATCGTGGCCAACATCAATCACCCCGCACCATCCGCCACCTCGCCTGCAGCTTCGCGTGCAGACGGGGATCCGGGCCGCACGCCAGACCAGGCGCTGCGAACCTACGTCCTGGACACCTCGGTGTTGCTCAGCGATCCCCGGGCGCTGTTCCGCTTCGCCGAGCACTCGGTGGTGCTCCCCGTCGCGGTCGTGATCGAGCTGGAACGCAAACGTGACGATCCGGATCTGGGACACTTCGCGCGGCGCGCGCTGCGCATCCTCGACGAGTTGCGTGGCGAGCACCTGCGGCTCGACTTCCCGGTGCCGGTTGGCGACGCGGGCGGCACGCTCCGGGTGGAGTTGAACCACACCGGGATGGAGTCACTGCCGTCCGGGATGCGTCTCGGCGACAACGACACGCGAATCCTCGCGGTGGCCCACAATATCGCCGCGGAGGGCTATGACGTCACGGTGATCTCGAAGGATCTGCCGCTCCGGCTCAAGGCTGCGGCGCTCGGTCTGGGGGCCGAGGAGTACCGGGCCGAGCTTGCGAGCGACGACACCTACACCGGCATCGCCGCCCTGGATCTCGACGAGGAAGAGATGCGGGTGCTCTGGGAGGATGAGCGGATCGACGGGGTGACGGCTGCGGAGGACATCCCGTTGGGGACCGGGCTTGTGCTGCACTCGCCGCGGGGTTCGGCGCTGGGTCGGATCGATGGGCCGGGCGGCGTGCATCTTGTCCGCGGTGACCGCGAGGTGTTCGGCGTGACCGGCCGGAGCGCGGAGCAGCGGCTCGCGATCGACCTGCTCCTCGACCCGAAGGTCGGCATCGTGTCGCTCGGCGGCAGCGCCGGTACGGGCAAGTCGGCGCTCGCGCTCGCCGCGGGGCTCGAAGCGGTGCTCGAACGCCAGCAGCACCGCAAGGTGATGGTGTTCCGGCCGCTGTACGCGGTCGGTGGGCAGGATCTCGGGTATCTCCCGGGCGACCACCAGGAGAAGATGAACCCCTGGGGACAGGCGGTGTTCGACACGCTGGGTTCGATCGTCTCCGAGAACGTCCTTGATGAGGTGGTGGCTCGGGATCTCGTGGAGGTGCTCCCGCTCACCCATATCCGGGGCCGGTCGCTCCACGATGCGTTTGTGATCGTGGACGAGGCGCAGTCTCTGGAGCGCGGCGTGCTCCTCACGATGCTGAGCCGGATCGGACAGAACTCGCGGGTGGTGCTGACCCACGACGTGGCGCAGCGTGACAACCTCCGCGTCGGCCGCTACGACGGGATCGCGGCGGTGATCGAGAAGCTCAAGGGGCACCCGCTCTTCGGGCACGTGACCCTGACCCGGTCCGAGCGGAGCGAAATCGCGGCACTCGTTACGGAGCTACTGGGGGAGTAGCCGGGGCGTCGCTCGACAGGTCGGAATGCCACTTCCCCGTGGCGGAAAGATTTTCGGCCGCACTCGCCGCCGCGGCCTCCGGGTCGCGGCGGCGAATGGCGTCGAGCACCTCGTCGTGGCCGCGGGGCTCGTCGCGGCAGAATCCTTCCCGCGTCTGCGCGTTGCGCATGGACTCGTGAAGCCGCGGCAGGAGCGCGGTGTAGACCTCGAACAGGATGGGGTTGCCGGCGGCCCACGCGATGGCCTCGTGCACCGCGACATCGGCGGCGACCCAGTCGTCGTCCGAGGCGCGGGCGCGCGCCGCCAAGGCCTCGGCGATGCGCACGATGTCGGCGTCCTGCGCTCGTTCCGCGGCGAGGCGGGCGAGCTGCGGTTCGAGCGCCGTGCGCGCCTCGAGAACGTCGCTGAGGGTGCCGCCGGAGCGGGCGAGGGCACCGGGCACTTCGCTGCGCGCGCGCACGAAGGTGCCGTCGCCGCGCCGGATCTCGAGCATGCCCGTGTACTGGAGGGCGCGAAGCGCCTCCCGGAGCGTGCCGCGCGCCACGCCGAGCTGCGCCATGAGCTCGGGCTCGGATGGGATCCGTTCGCCGACCGGCCACCGGCCGTCGGTGATCTCTGCGCGGAGCCGCTCGACGACCTGATCGCTCAGTGACGCTCGGGGTACTGCGGAGAGGTTCATGTGTGCAATGATAGTGCACGTACAAAGGTTAGACGTTAGATGTTTGGAAGATTGTCATGAGCGCTCACCCGCCTCACCCCACCACCCCGCGCCGTGTCGTGCTGATGTTCGTCGCGCTTCTGCTGGTCGCGGTGAACCTCCGCCTCGCCATAACGAGCGCGAGCGCCCTCCTCACCGCGTTGACGGAGGCCGGGGCGCTCACCGCGGTCACCGTCGTGCTGATTCCTGCGATCCCCACGGCCGTGTTCGCGGTGGCGGGACTTGGGACCCCCAAGCTCGCGGCACGATACGGCGTGAACCAGATGGTGCTCGCTGGCATGGCCGCACTCGCCATCGGCCTCCTCATTCGGGCCGTGCCGCAGCCGTGGATCGTGGTCCTGGGCACGGTGATCGGGACCGGCGGCCTCGCGATGGTGAATATCCTGCTGCCCGCCGTCGTGCGGGCCTCGTTCTCGCAGCGGATCGGCCCGGTCACGACCGCCTACACCACGGTCATGTCGCTCGGGGCCGCGCTGGCCGCCGCGCTCGCGGTTCCCGTCGCCGCCGGACTCGGCTCGCCCTCGCTCGGTCTCGGGGCATGGGCGATCCCCGCGCTGCTCGCGCTCGGCATCTGGGCGCTCGCGATCCGTGGGGACCGCGCCGTCGCCGTCGCGCCCGCGAGCGCCGCCGCCCCTGCAGCTCGGGGCCCGCTGCCGCGCGGGACCTGGCTGCTCGCGGGCTACTTCGCCCTGCAGGCCCTGCTCAGCTACGTGGTGATGGGCTGGCTACCGACGATCGCCACCGATGCGGGGCTCGCCGCGTCGCGGGCGGGCATGCTGCTCGGCATCGCGATGGCGGTCGGCGTGGTCGGCACCGTGCTCGTGATGGCGCTGGGCCGGACCCCGGGCGGCATGCGACTCGGCTTCGGCCTCGTGGCTGCGGCGAACACCGTGGCCCTGATCGGGCTGCTGACCGCGCCCGCGGCACTTCCCGAGCTCTGGGCGGCGCTGCTGGGCCTCGGGATGTGCGCATTCCCGCTCGTGCTCGCCCTGATCGCCGGCTTCGGCCGCGACGCCCAGGAGTCGGCACGAGTGTCGGGCGTCGTGCAGTCGGTGGGGTACTCGGTCGCCACGATCGGCCCGCTCGGGGCGGGTGCCGCCCGTCAAGTACTCGGGTCTTGGGATGCCGTGCTGATCGCGCTCGTCGTGGGAACGCTCGCGCAGTTCGCGATCGGCGTGCTCGTGTCCCGGGTCGTGCGCGACCGCCGCGCGGCGGAGGGCCCCGCCTCTTAGCGGCCCCGTGACGGCCTCGGGGAGGGGGCACGACCTGGTCACGTCACGGACACCCAGGGTTTCCGCCGCCGTTACGCGGTGTCCCTAGCCTGATCGGAGCGCCCCGACGACGCACGGACGCGATTCCCGTGCGTCGTCGGTTCGGTTGTGGCGCTGGCTTCTCCGATCCGAAAGGCTGTTGTTCTTCGTGACTGTGTCTCCTCGTCGTGCCGTCCGCACGTCCCTCGCCATCGGGCTCTGTCTCGGCCTGGGCGTGAGCGGCGTCTCGCTCGCCCACCCCTCCCTTGCGGAACCCGCGGCCGCCGCCCCGAACACGGGTGGCCTCGATCTCGGAGGGCGCGACTCGAGCCTGTTGCGCGCCGAGAGCCGCCAGCTCGCTCCCGGCCTCGAAGCCACGAGCTTCGACCGGCTCCAGCCCGAGGGATGGGTGACGGGCGATGTGCTCGTCGCCGACCTGGGAACGCCGACGCTCAGTATGGACGTGCGGGACTCGGGCTCGCTCACCCGCCCCGCCCCGGTCACCGAGCACACGCTCGGTGAGCAGGCCGTCGCCGCGGTCAACGGGTCGTTCTTCGACATCAACAATTCCGGCGTCGCCTTCGGTACGAACGTCTCATCCTCCGAAGGCGTGAAGACCGCGAGCAGCACGCCGACCGAGAGCCTCACGGTCGCGGACGGCATCGCGGCCGTGCAAGCGCTCAGCTCGGCGGCAACGGTGGAGCTCGCGGGCGTGACGCAGCCGGTCGCGGCGGTCAACAGTCACGCGATCCCCGCGGACGGGATCGGGTACTTCACGAGCGTGTGGGGCGAGTACCCGATCTCGCGTGCGATCGGCGGGCCCGGCAACATCGATCCGAACTTCATCCGGGTCGAGATCGCGGACGGCGTCGTGGTGCGCAGCAGCACCGATCTCGCCGAGATCACGGGACCCACGACAATCGCCCCCGGGAACGGGGTGATCCTGGCCCGCGGTGGTGCCGTCGCGCAGTTTGCCGCCCTCGCGCCCGGCGACGCGCTGCCGGTGACGGTCGCGGCGAGTTCCGACGTGGATCTCTCGATCGCAGGTATGCAGCGCCTCGTGACGGACGGTGAGGTGAGCACACCCACCACGGCCGGCGAGCCGCGGACCGCGGCCGGGGTGAGCGCTGACGGCAGCACGGTCTACATCGTCTCGATCGACGGGCGGCAGAGCCACTCGCGCGGCATGATGCTCGACGAGCTCGCCGAGTTCATGATCGAGCTCGGGGCCCACAACGCGGTCAACCTCGACGGCGGCGGTTCAAGCTCTCTGCTCGTGCGCGAGCCCGGGACCACGGAGCTGCGCGTTGCGAACGCGCCTTCGGACGGGCAGCTCCGGAACGTCCCGAACAGTCTCGTGTTCTCCTCGACCGCGCCGAGCGCCGGCGTGACCGATGTGATGGTGGGTCCTGGGCTCGACGCAGCGGACGCGGACGCCGTGTTCCCCGGACTCCAGCGCACCGTCGCCGGCACGGGGCTCGACGCGAATCGCGCCGCCACCCCGGCCGCGGGTACCTTCGCGGTGAGCGGGGACCGCGCAACCCTGGCGCAGACGAACGGCACCACCGCCGTCGTGACGGGCGCCTCTTCCGGCACCGCCACCGTGAACTACGCGGCCGAGGGCAAGACCGCCTCGACCGAGCTGCGGGTGCTCGGCGAGCTCGAACAGCTGCGCGCAAGTTCGAGCGTGATCGCGCTGCCGGATGGTGCCGCGACCGCGACCGTGCAGATCACCGGACGGGACCGGGACGGCTTCAGCGCCCCGATCGAGGCGGCCGATCTGACGGTGAGCGCGGGCGACGATGTGTCGGTGACGGTCACGGGCACCGACACCTTCACGATCACCCCGCAGACGGCGTCCGGTGCGGCGACCGTGAGCTTCAGCGCGGGGGAGCGGCGCGTCGACGTTGCCGTGACCGTGGGCCTCGACGAGCGGAGTGTGACGGATCTGAGCGACGCCGCGGACTGGAGCTTCAAGTCCGACCGCGCGACGGGCGAGCTGGTGCCCGGTGCGGGACCGAACGGCGAGCCCGCGCTGACACTGAACTACGACTTTGCGAGCTCGACGGGGACGCGCGGGGCCTACGCCGTCGCGCCGGCGCCGATCGCGATCCCCGGCCAGCCGCAGGCGATCACGATGTGGGTGCACGGCGACGGGAACGGGACCTGGCCCCGCCTGCAGATGAAGACGGGCAACGGCACGACGATCAATCTGGACGCCCCCTTCACGACGTGGACCGGCTGGCAGCAGGTGAGATTCCCGGTGCCCACGGGCACGGCATTCCCCCTCACGCTGGAGCGGTTCCGCATGATGGAGACCGCGGCCGCGAAGCAGTATCAGGGCACCACCTCCTTCGCCGGTCTCACCGCCGTGGTCGCGCCCGACGTGGCGCAGCCGGTCGCGCCCGTGGTGCACGACCCCCTGATCGTCACGAACGGTACCGTCGACGGTCGCGCGCAGCGCATCGCGGTGATGAGCGATGCGCAGTTCGTGGCGCGAAACCCCGAGGGGCCGAACGTGCAGGGCGCGCGGCAGACCCTCCGCGAGATCCTTGCGGCGCAGCCTGAGATGTTTGTGATCACCGGCGACTTCGTGGACGAGGCGGCACCCGAGGACTTTGACCTCGCCCGTCGGATCCTCGACGAGGAGATCGGGGACAAACTCCCCTGGATCTACGTGCCCGGGAACCACGAGGTCATGGGCGGTCCGATCTCCAACTTTATCGACGAGTTCGGTGCGACGAAACGGAAAGAACGCGTCGGCAACACGATGATGGTGACCCTGAACACCGCGGAGGGCTCGCTGAATCGCTCGGACAAGGCCCAGATGAGGTTCTTCGAGGATGCCCTTGCGGAAGCGGAATCCGATTCCCGGATCACGGGCGTGCTCGTATTCGCGCACCACCCCGCCGACGATCCGAAGCCGAGCAAGGACAGCCAGATCTCTGATCGCCTTGAGGCGCGGAAGTTCCAGGAACGACTGGCGGAGTTCCGCGCCGATAGCGGGAAGTCCATTGCGCTGATGAACGCCCACGCCGGGGTATTCCATGCGACGAGCACCGAGGGTGTGTCGACGCTGCTCACCGGAAACAGTGGTAAGTCGCCCTCGGGCGCACCGAATCAGGGCGGCTTCACCGGCTGGGCCATGCTCGGGATCAACCCGGGTGCGGGCGTCGTGGGGAGCGACCCGGCCCCCGTGACGAGCCGCACGAACTGGCTCCAGGCAGAGGTCAAGCCGCGGGTGGACGACGTGGTGCTCGGTGCGACGGCGGCGGTTCCCGCCGGGATGACGGTCGGGGACACGATCACGGTGGACGCGACGATCACGCAGGACGGGGGACGGGTCGTGCCGGTGCACTGGCCCATGAGCGCCCAGTGGGGCGGTACCGGGGTGGTTGTGGACGATGGCGGGGCATCGGCGGGGGGCACGCTCGCCGCGGAAGCCACGCAGGGCGGTGTGCTCCGGTTCAACCCGAGCACGGGGCAGCTCACCGCGACGGGAGCCGGCGAGGCGACCCTGCAGTTGACCGTGAACGGCGAAACCGTGACCCACACTGTCGCGGTCGCCGAGACCACTGATCCGGGCACTGACCCGGGCACTGATCCGGGCACCGATCCGGGCACGGGAACCGATCCGGGCACGGGAACGGACCCTGGACCCACCACGGACCCAGGAACCAGCACAGATTCGGGCTCGGATACCGGCACGGGCTCCGGGACCGGCACGGACGCTGACACAGGCGTGGCCCGGGCCGCGGGCCCCGCGCTCGCCGAAACGGGAGTCGGAGCGATGCTGCCGTGGCTGGCTGGCGCGATCGGCGTCACGCTGCTCGCGGGCGGGGTCCTGCTGATGGCCCGTCGGAGACCGCACCGCGCGGGCACCGAACAGTAGCCCGGAACACGAGGCTGTACACACCACAGCGGGGGCCGGGATCGCGATGATCCCGGCCCCCGCCGTCGTGTGCGCGGAAGTTACTTCGCGACGCCCGGGTGGGTCATCGAGAGCAGATCCAGCGCCTTATCGAGGTCCGCCTCGGTGACCTCGCCACGCTCCACGTAGCCCAGGTCGACGACGGCCTCGCGCACCGTGATGCCCTTGGCCACCGAGTGCTTCGCGATCTTCGCGGCGGCTTCGTATCCGATGAGGCGGTTCAGCGGCGTGACGGTCGAGGGGCTCATGCCCGCGAGCGCAGCGGCACGATCGAGGTTTGCCTCGAGGCCCGCGACGGTCTTGTCCGCGAGCACCACGGAGGCGTTCGCGAGGAGGCGGATCGACTCGAGCAGCGCCGTGCCCATCACGGGGATCTGCACGTTGAGCTCGAACGAGCCCGAGGCGCCGGCCCACGCGATCGTCGCGTCGTTGCCGATGACCCGCGCGCAGACCATGAGCACGGCCTCGGGCACGACCGGGTTGACCTTGCCCGGCATGATCGAGGAGCCCGGCTGCAGATCGGGGATGTGGAGCTCGGCGAGGCCCGTGTTGGGGCCGGATCCCATCCAGCGGATGTCGTTGTTGATCTTCGTCAGCGACACGGCGATGGTGCGGAGCGCGCCGGATGCCTCGACGAGGCCGTCCCGGTTTGCCTGCGCCTCGAAGTGGTTGCGGGCTTCCGTGATGGGCAGGCCGCTGGACGCCGCGATCTCCGCGATAACCTTCTCCGGGAACCCGAGCGGCGTGTTGATGCCGGTGCCGACGGCGGTGCCGCCCTGCGGGACCTCCGCGACGCGGGGGAGTGCCGCGTCGATGCGCTCGATGCCGTAGCGGATCTGAGCCGCGTAGCCACCGAACTCCTGGCCCAGCGTGACCGGGGTGGCGTCCATGAGGTGCGTGCGGCCCGGCTTCACGGCGGACTTCCACAGCTCGGCCTTCGCTTCGAACGCCTCGGCGAGGTGGTTCAGGGCCGGCTTCAGCTGCTCGATGAGCGCGCCCGTGACGGCGATGTGCACCGAGGTCGGGAACACGTCGTTCGACGACTGCGATGCGTTGACGTGATCGTTCGGGTGCACCGGGGCACCGAGGTGCTTCGACGCGAGGGTGGCGAGGACCTCGTTGGTGTTCATGTTCGAGGAGGTGCCCGAACCGGTCTGGTAGGTGTCCACGGGGAACATGTCGTGGTGTGCGCCACCGATGATTTCGTCCGCAGCGGCGACGATCGCGTCAGCGATCGGGGCGTCGAGAATCCCGAGCTCCTTGTTCGCGATGGCCGCGGCACGCTTCACCCGCGAGAGGGCCACGATCTGTGCGGGCTCGAGGCCCGAGCCGGAGATGGGGAAGTTCTCGACGGCGCGCTGCGTCTGCGCGGCGTAGAGGGCGTTCTTCGGAACGCGCACTTCACCCATGGTGTCGTGCTCGATGCGGTACTCAATCTCTTCAGTCACAGCAGTCCTTTGTCTGAGGTGTTGGGTGGGTACGAGAAAAAGAAAACTAGTCCAGGGGGGCGAGCGCGAGCTCGACCGGGCCGACCACCGTGTAGGGCACGGCGCGGCCCTCGGTGAGGCGGTACTGGCAGCCGACGATGGCGAGCTTCCCGGCGTCCACCGCGTCGCTGATCGCGCGGGAGGTCCGCAGCAGCTCGTTCACGGTCGCCGCGAGGTGGATCCGGCCCACCGCGTTGGCGTCGATCTTCGCGGCGTCCGCGTACGGGGTGTCGGTGTTGTTCCGCAGCCACAGCTGCTGCACCGCGGGCTGGATCGGGGCCAGCGTGTGTCGCACGGACGCGGTGGTCTCCGAGGGGGTGCGGCTCGACTGATCGATGGCCGCGGCGACGGCCCCGCAGGAGTCGTGCGCGAGCACCACGATCAGGGAAGCCCCAAGCTCCGTGACGGCGTACTCCATGGAGGCCGTGATCGATTCCGCCACGACGTGCCCCATATTGCGGGCGATAAACAGGTCGCCGAGGCCGCAGTCGAAGATGATCTCGGCCGCGAGGCGCGAATCGGAGCAGCCGAACAGCGCGACGTCCGGGGTCTGCGAGTTGACGAGCTCGGAGCGGCGCTCCACGTTCTGGTTCGGGTGCGCCGACGCGCCGCTGACAAAGCGTTCGTTGCCGGCGGCAAAGGTGTCCCAGGCCTGCTGCGGGGTCACCCGCGGGGCGGTGTGCGGTGGGGTCATGCGGCGGCCTCCTCGGCATCGCTGGGTGTGGGTGCGGGGGGCTCGCCGAGCGATTCCGCGACCTGCGTCGCGAGCACGCGGAGCGTGGCGGGGGTGTCCGTGCCGTACACCAGGATGGTGTCGTCGCCCCAGGTGCCCTGCAGGCCAAACAGCATGTTGGTGTCTTCGGGGCTGCGATCGGGGTGCTCGTACACGATCCAGTCGATGCCGCCGAGCTGCTCGGTGCCGGTCGGGGCCTGCCGCTCCAGCTGCTGCGCGATCCACGTCTCACTGACCGGGGTGCCGTCGGCGGTGAACGCCTGGGCGACGGCCGCGTACGCGTTGTCGGGGGTCGTGTAGTTGATCTGCCAGGAGGTGATGCCCTGGGCGTTGCGCAGGTTCGCCTGCTTCGCCTTCCACGTGTCGCCCGTGTCCGGCGCCGCGAGCGTGCGGCCCGCGCTCGGGGCCGCCTCCTCTGCGAGCTGCGAGACGTTGACGGCACGATCCTCGAAGCTGCCGGTGCCGCGCGGGACGGCGAGGTAGATGACGAGCACGAGGCCGAGGGTGACGAGCAGCGAGAAGACGAGGTTGTTCACCGTCTTGCGCTGCTTATAGAGGCGGCTGTTCTCCGCCTTCCGGACGCGGGTCTCGTACGCGGTTTCGGGACGGCCGAGCTCGGCGACGACGACGGGAGCCTTCTGCTTCTTTGCCATGGCTAGGCGTCCACCCCCGGAGTGGTGCCCGCGGTGCCCGCACTGGCCGCGGTATCGCCAGGGCTCGCAGCCGCGCCCTGCCGGGCGGCTTCGAGCCGCTGCCGGGCCCCGAGCAGCCATTCTTCGCAGCGTGCCGCGAGCACTTCGCCGCGCTCCCAGAGCTGCAACGACTCCTCGAGCGTGGACCCGCCCTGTTCCAAACGTGAGACGACCTGGATGAGCTCATCCCTGGCTTCCTCATAACTGAGCGCGGCGGGATCCCTGGCCTCGGAAACAGACATGAACACCAGTCTACTCTCCGCGGGTTAACGGACGCTGCGGGACGGTCCCGAGTACACTGCAACGCGTGCTTCGCATTGCGTTCTTCCTCGGAATCGGCTGCCTGCTGGGTGGCATCGTCGCGGCGATTGTGGGACCGCCGGGTGCCGGTGGCTGGCAAATCCCGGTGGGGCTCACGCTCGCGATCGTCGCGGGAACCCTGGTGCTGATCTCCCGAGCCTTCCGCGGCGTCCCGGTGGTACCCGCCGAGGTGGTTGCGGCGGCGCGGGCGGCGAACCGGCTCGGTGTGGCCCGGGTCGATGTCCTCTCCGAGACCGGGACGCGCGTGAACGAACAACCGCTGTGCGAACTCACGTTGACCGTGCAACCGGGGCCCGACGCAGGGGCGGCGCCCTTCCGCGTACGGATCCGGCAGGTGATCCCGGTGAGCCAGATCGCCGGGTACGCACCGGGGACCCGGCATGTTGCGGCGCTGCTCAGCGCGTCGGGCCCCGAGCTGGTCCTCCTCGACGACCCGGTGGCGACGGTCGCCTGGGCGGGCGTCGACATCCCCGAGGCTGATGCGGCCGGTGCGGTGCTGACGCCCCAGGGCGGCGTGCTGCGCGCGGACGGATCCCGGCGGCGGCCCCTCATCGGGACGGGCCGTCGGGGTCGCCCGGCGCGCGTGGTCGTGTACATCCTCGCGGCGGCGGTCGCCGCGGGTGCGGTGCTCTGGCCGCTGCGCCCCGCCCTCGCCCTGTCAGCCTCGGCGCTCGCGGACGGCCGGCTGCACGCCGATCTGCGCGAGCCCGCCTACCTGCCGGAATCGATCGCGACGCTGACCGCGGCGATCGGGCACGAGAATGCCTTCGACGTCGTGGTGACCGAGGACTTCATGACCGTGCAGGCCCCCGTTGTGCCGGACTCGGGGACGGCGAGCGACGAATGGCAGCTGCGCCGCGGCGTCGTGGAGCATCGCGGTCCCGCGCTCATTCAGCCCCGCGCCGCCGCGGAACAGTTCCCCCTCGACGAGGTGAGCTGGGACGCGTTCGGCCCGGCGCTCGTCGAGGGGGCGAAGCTCGCCGAGGCCGCGGGGATCACCGGCATCACTTCTGAGGTGTTGGCTGAGGCACACTTCACGGTGCAGCGCAGCACGGACTCTGACGTGCACAGCGACAGCTTCGGGCAGAGCGTCGGGCCGGTCACGGTCAGGTTCAGCCTCCACGGCCCCTACGACGCGGCCTTCTTCGAGATGGCCCCGGATGGCTCGGGGCTCCGCATCACGCAGTAGCGCTGGGCCGCTGGTGCCACCGCGCCAGCCTCACCCCTCGGACACCGCCGTGATTCGGCCCGATGCGAGGGCCATGCGCAGCACGGTCCCGGCGGGAGCGTCCGCGGCGTCCCGGAGCACGCGGCCGTCGGGCAACTGTGCGATCCCGTAGCCGCGCTCCAGGGTCGCTTGGGGGGACAACGCCGTGAGTCGGGCTCGCAGATCTGCGAGCGCGCGGCCGCGCTCCTCGACGGCGCGGTCGGCCAGTTCGGTGCCGCGTGCGATCCAGCGCACCAGTTCCTCGGCCCGGTCATCGACGATGCGCTCCGGGGTGCTCACCACCGGGCGGCCGCGCAACTGGGCCAGCCGGTCCGTTTCGTAGCTGAGCAGGTGGCCCAGCCGGGAGGACATGCGGGCCCGCGCCTGGTCGATTCCGGCGAGTTCCTCGCCGACGTCGGGGACGACGCGTTTGGCCGCGTCGGTGGGGGTCGACGCGCGCAGGTCGGCGACCTCGTCGAGCAGCGGCCGGTCGGCTTCGTGCCCGATCGCGCTGACAATCGGCGTGGTCGCGGCCGCGGCGGCCCGGAGGACGCGCTCGTCGCTGAAGGGGAGCAGATTCTGGAAGTCGCCGCCGCCGCGCGCCACGATGATCACGTCCACTTCGGGATCCTGGTCGAGGGCTTCAATCCCGGCAGTGACCTCGGCCGCGGCGCGGTCGCCCTGCACCGCGGCATAGTGCACGCGGAACTGCACGCCCGGCCAGCGCAGGGTTGCGTTGCGCACCACGTCCTTTTCCGCGTCGGAATCGCGGCCGGTCACGAGGCCGATCCGGCCCGGGAGGAACGGGAGGGGGCGCTTGCGTGCCGGATCGAAGAGGCCTTCTCGGAGGAGCTGCTGACGCAGCCGCTCGAGCCGCTCCAGCAATTCGCCCAGCCCGACGTGGGCGAGGTCTAAGACCTGGACGGTGAGGGAGCCGCCCTTCACCCAGAAATTGGGTTTGACGAGCGCGATCACCCGGTCGCCCTGCGCGAAATCGCTGGTGAGGCGCTGCGCCACGGAGCGCCACACGGTGAAGCTGACGGTGGCGTCCTGGCCGAGGTCCTTGAGCTTGCCGTAGACGTGCCCGCCGCGGACCTGCCACTGCGTCACCTCACCCTCGATCCAGATCTGACCGAGCCGGTCGATCCAGGCCGCAATCTTCTCGCTCATGAGCGCGACGGGCCACGGTGTTTCTCGTGTGGCGGGTGCCTGTTCCGTACCGGAGGCTGCGCCGGATCCTGTGGGGGCCATGCGTTCCAGCCTAGCGAGTGGGGTGCTCAGGGAGCAGCGGGTAGAATCGACGGCATGAGTACCCCTCTTTCGCAGCCTGATCAGCGCACCATCGGTGCCCCCGTGGTGAGTCTCGCGATGCCGCGCATGCGGCGTGAATCGGGGCGGTTGAAAGACCTCCCCGTGGACGGACCGAAAAAGGTGCTGCTCGCGGCGCCGCGTGGCTACTGCGCGGGCGTCGATCGCGCGGTCGTCGCGGTGGAGAAAGCCCTGACGCGGTACGGTGCCCCGGTGTACGTGCGCAAGCAGATCGTGCACAACGTCCACGTGGTGAACACGCTCGAGAAGATGGGCGCCATCTTCGTGGAAGAGGTCGAAGAGGTACCGGAGGGCGCGAACGTGGTGTTCTCCGCGCACGGCGTTTCCCCGGCGGTGGTGCAGGCGGCCGATGACCGCGGTCTGCACGCGATCGACGCGACGTGCCCGCTCGTGACGAAGGTGCACCGCGAGGCGGTCCGGTTCGCGAAGCAGGATCTTGAGATTCTCCTCATCGGACACGACGGCCACGAAGAGGTCGAGGGAACTGCCGGCCAGGCCCCCGACCGCATCACGATCGTGAACTCACCCGAAGAGGTGGACTCGATCGAGGTAAAGAATCCCGACAAGCTGGTCTGGCTGTCGCAGACCACGCTCTCGGTCGACGAGACGATGGAGACCGTGCGCCGCCTGCGCGAGCGGTTCCCGAACCTGCAGGATCCGCCCAGCGACGACATCTGCTACGCGACGCAGAACCGCCAGGTGGCGATCAAGAAGATCGCGCCGCAAGCGGACGTGGTGATCGTGGTGGGCTCCTCGAACTCCTCGAACTCCGTGCGGTTGAAGGAGGTCGCGCTCGAGTACGGCGCGCGTGCCGCATACCGCGTGGACTTCGCGAGCGAGGTGCAGCAGTCCTGGCTCGACGGTGCACGCACGATCGGTGTCTCGAGCGGTGCCTCGGTGCCCGAGGTGCTCGTCCAGGAACTGCTCGACGATCTTGCGGACGCCGGCTACTCCGATGTCGAGGCAACCGTCACCGCGGAGGAGGATCTGGTGTTCTCGCTCCCGAAGGAGCTGCGTCAGGACGCGAACGGCAAGCGGGACACCCGCGCGCTGGGCGGTCGCGTGCGCGCCGCCGCGAAGTAGCGCGGAGCCCGGCTCCGCCCGGCCCCGTCACGGCCGCTGGGGCCCGGCACGGCCGCCCGGCCCCGGCCGTCAGTCTTCCGGCGCTGCGGGGAGCGTTACCGTGACGCTGAGCCCACCCTCTGGGGGCGAGGCGAACCGGAGCGTCCCGCCGTGGGTCTCGACGATCTGTTCGACGAGCGCGAGGCCGAGTCCCACCCCTTCGGTGGGGTGCTGCGCACGCCCGGCGCCCCGGAAGAGGGGCTCGGTGAGGCGTGCACGGGTGGCCTCGTCGATGACCGGGCCGCGGTTGGTGACGGTGAGGACGACCTCGCCCGGAGCGCCGTCGGAGCCGGGCGCGCGGTGCGCGGTGGCCACGCGGACCCCGCCCGAGCCGTGCTGGATCGCGTTGCTGACGAGGTTTTCGACGAGTTGACGCAGCAGCAGCGGGTCCGCGATGACGAGCGCGGGGTGCTCGGGCTGCTCGGGCTGGGCCGCAGGATCCGCCGCAGGATCCGCCACACCCCAGCGATCTGCGGTGTCACGCGCCAGCCGTGCCAGATCCACGACGTCGTCGGCGCTCGCGTCGCGTCCCCCGGCCGCGTGGAGGCGCAGGAGCGCCTCCATCAGCGTGATTGCCCGGGTGTTTTCCGTGGTGAGATCGTGGACGAGCCTGGCCGGGTCGGTGTCTTCGGGATGCTCCGCGGCTGACTCGAGGAGCACGGACATCGTGGAGAGCGGGGTGCGGAGCTCATGGGAGGCGTTCGCGGCGAAGCGGCGCTGGGCCGCGAGCGTGCTCTGGAGGCGTTCCACCATCGTGTCGAAGGCGCGGGCCACGTCGCCGAACTCGTCGCGCCGTTCGAGGCCGATGCGGTGATCGAGGTCGCCCGCCGTGATCCGACGCGCACCGGATTCGAGTGCGCGCAGTGGCCTCAGCACCCGGCCCGCGAGCACCCAGCCGCCCAGGAGGCCGATGAGCAGGAACCCGAGCATGATCCACAGCGAGAGCCCCACGAGGGTATCGAGGATCTGCCCGCGGCTCGTCGCGACGGGGATCCGCGAGGGATCGTCGGAGACGAGCGGGTAGCCGGGGAGGTAACGCACCACCACGTAGACCCCGGCGAGCACGGCACCGCCCGCAAGGAGGAGGAAGGCCGTGTAGCTGAGCGTCAGCGTGATGCGGGCACGTGAATTACGCATCTGCGGCCATCCGATATCCCTCGCCCACCACGGTCTCGATCGGATCCGGGGCACCGAGCGCGCGGCGCAGCGTGGACACGGTGACGCGAGGGGCGGTGGTGAACGGATCGGCGTGCTCGTCCCACACTTTTTCGAGCAGCGTCTCCGCGCTGACGAGCCCGCCGTCGGCACGCATCAGGTGCTCCAGGACGCCAAATTGCTTGCGGGTGAGGGTGACGGGTGCCCCGGCGCGCTGCACCTCTCGTTTGAACGGATCGAGCGTGATCGACCCCCAGCGCAGGGTCGTGGGGAGCGCGGTGGTCGGGCGGCGGCCCAGCGCGCGGAGACGCATCACCAGCTCGGCCAGCGCAAACGGTTTCGTGAGGTAGTCGTCGACCCCCAGCTCGAAGCCGTCGACCTTGTCCTGGAGGGTGGCCGCCGCGGTGAGCATGAGGACCCGCACCTCGGGGTGATCCTGGTGCGCGCGGCGGGCGACCTCGTCGCCGTGCACACCGGGGATGTCACGATCCAACACGAGCAGGTCCACGCCGTGCACCGCGAGCGATTCGAGTGCGGCGTCGCCGTCGGCGACGAGGTCGACTGCAAAGCCCTCCCGAGCCAGGTGGGTCCGCACGGCGGGGCCCAGGACGGGATGATCTTCTACCACGAGTACGCGCATGGTGCTCAGTGTAGGCAGGGCGATGTTGCGTCGCTGTGAGAAACTCGGGAGGTGTTTTGCTCGAGCACACACTGATGCAACACCCGGCCCGCTTCACTGGAGCTATGGTTACGAAGTTTCGTTCGCTGTCACCCGCCGTCTTCGCCGCACTTTCGGCGACGCTGCTCACCCTGGTCGTGCTCGCTCTCCTCCTCGTTCTGGGCGGGTGCGCGCCCGGGGCACGCGAGGCCGGATCGGATGCGGGATCATTCGGGGTCGTGGAAGCGCCGCCTGAACTGCCCGGCGGCGACGGCACGGTGTTCGCCGACACGTCGCCCGCCGCGGATCTGGGCGACGGGTCGATCCACGATCCGAACGGGATCTCCGTGCACGCAGAGCACGCGGCGATGGCGGGGCTGGAGCCCGCGCTGCACGACGCGGTGCTCGCTGCGGCCGATCGTGCCGCAGCCGAAGGCATCGAACTGCGGGTCACATCCGGGTGGCGGAGCGCCGAACTGCAGCAGCAGCTCCTCGACGACGCGGTGCTGAACTACGGGAGCGAAGCGGAAGCCCGGAAATGGGTGGATACGCCGCAGCGCTCGAGTCACGTCACCGGGCAGGCCGTGGACATCGGCGGGCTCGAAGAGTCGCTCTGGATGGGACAGTACGGTGCCGAGTTTGGGCTGTGCCAGACCTTCGACAACGAACGCTGGCACTTCGAGCTCTCGGAGATCGAGGCCGACGGCACCTGCCCTGCGCCGCCCTACATGAGTGCAGCGGAGCGGCCCTAAGGCCGCCCCGCTGCGGGGTGTGTGAGCCCGAGCCCGGGCACCGCACTACGGCGTCTGCATCTCCGTGAGCGCGTTGAGCATCTTGTCGAGCGACCCGGTGGGGTCGTTCTGCAACTGCTCCATGATCTCCGGGGCTCCCGAGAGCGCGATCATGGGGATCACGATCATGAGCACGAAGGCGATCGCCCCCGCGGCGAGCGGCACCCAGAAGGTGAGCTTGTGCCGGCGCATCCGCTGAATCGAGAAGATCAGGGTGAGCGCGAACAAGAGCAGCACGAGCAACCCGCTCACGATCCCGAGCGGGCCGACCCAGCCGGCGACCGTGGCGTCATCAAGACCGATCATCGAGGCGGTGAGGCGGATCTGGGACTCCAGGCCGAAGAACGAGGCCGCGACGTTCAGGGCCCCGAAGGCACCGAACGCGAGCAACACGATGGTCACGACGCGGTCGCCGAGGCGGGGCGTCGGGGTACCGGGCATCCGATAAGCGGGCGGCAGCTGGCCGTTCTGCTGTTGCGGTGCCTGCGGCTGCTGCGAGGCCTGCGGCTGCTGCGGTGCTGCGGCACGGTAGGGCTCGCCGGCACCCTGCTGGGTGTCCGCCGCCGGACGGGGACGCGACACCGGGGCGCCGTCGCGCGCGGGTGCCCCGAGGTTGTGCGGCACGCCTGCCGGGGCGGCGGGCACGCCGCCGCGCGATCCGGCATCGGCGGTGTCCGCCGCCGTGCCCTCGGGCTTCCACTCCCAGCCCTCGGGCGCGTACTCGCCGTACGCGGGCTGGGCGGGGCGAGCCGGTGCGGGCTGTGCGGGCTGTGCGGGTTGTGCGGGCTGCTGCGCGCTTGTCGGCTCGGTGGGGCCGGTGGCGCCAGCGGGACCGGTGGGTTCGGAAGACACTAGGCGCTCACGGACTTTCCGGCGGATCCGAGCTGCTCGGCGGCCAGCGCGATGCGCGCCGCCATGCCGCTCTCGGCAGCCTTGCCGTAGGCGCGGGGGTCGTACAGCTTCTTGTTGCCGACCTCGCCGTCGATCTTGAGGACGCCGTCGTAGTTCTTCATGATGTGATCCACCACCGGACGGGTGAATGCGTACTGCGTGTCGGTGTCAATGTTCATCTTGATGACGCCGTTGCGCACCGCCTCGGCGATCTCTTCCGCCGAGGATCCCGAGCCGCCGTGGAAGACGAGATCGAGCGGCTTTTCGCCGGTGCCGTACTTCGCCTGCAGCCCGGCCTGGATCTCGGCGAGGAGTTCGGGGCGCAGCTTCACGCCGCCCGGCTTGTAGACCCCGTGCACGTTCCCGAAGGTGAGCGCGGTGAGGTACCGGCCCTGTTCGCCCAGTCCGAGCGCCTCGACGGTCGCCACGGCGTCCTCAAGGGTCGTGTAGAGCTGGTCGTTGATCTCGTGCGTGATGCCGTCTTCTTCGCCGCCGACGACGCCGATCTCGACCTCGAGGATCATCTGTGCGGCGGCCATCCGGGGGAGGAGCTCGCGGGCGATGTCGAGGTTCTCCGCGAGGGGCACGGCCGAACCGTCCCACATGTGCGACTGGAAGTAGGGGAGCCCGCCCTGCGCGACGCGCTCCTCGCTCGCGGCGAGGAGGGGGAGCACGAAGTTGTCGAGGTGCTGCTTGGGGCAGTGATCCGTGTGCAGCGCGACCGTGACGTCGTAGGCCTTCGCGACCTCTTCCGCGTACTTGGCAAAGGCGATGGCCCCGCCCACGCGGTTCTTCACGGTGTGGCCCGCGAAGTAGTCGGCCCCGCCGAAGCTGACCTGGATGATCCCGTCGGAGCCGGCCTCGGCGAAGCCCTGCAGGGCGGCGTTCAGCGTCTGCGAGCTCGACACGTTGACGGCGGGGAATGCGAAGCTTCCCGACTTGGCAGCGTCAAGCATGGCGGCGTACTGTTCCGGGCTGGCGACGGGCATGTGTGCTCCTCGAGTGTGGGTCGCGGGGCCGCGGCGCCAGTGCGCGGCGTGCGGCCGGGTCTTGCGCCCAGTCTACGGGGTGGGCGCGGGGAATCCCCGGGGACGCGGGGTCCTTGCGCGCCCCGCGTCTCAGCAACCCACCCCGGGGCTCGGCGGAGCGCGCGGATGGAAGCGGTAGACTGCTGCTCATGACTGAACCCGTTTCGCTTGGCGACTGGCAGCCCGACCGTAACCTCGCGATGGAACTCGTCCGCGCGACCGAAGCCGCAGCAATGCGCGCAACCCCGTGGATTGGCCGCGGCGACAAGAACGCAGCCGACGGTGCCGCGGTCGACGCCATGCGCCGGTTCCTCTCGACCGTGAACATGAAGGGCACGGTCGTGATCGGTGAGGGCGAGAAGGACGACGCCCCCTGGCTGTACAACGGCGAGGTCGTCGGCAACGGCGAGGGCGCGGAGTGCGACGTCGCGGTGGATCCGATCGACGGCACCCGGCTCACCGCTGAAGGGCGCCCGGGTGCGCTCTCGGTGATCGCGGTCGCGGATCGCGGCAGCATGTACGACCCCTCGGCCGTGTTTTACATGGACAAGCTCGTCTGCGGCCCGGAGGGCGTCGGCGTGGTCGACATCAACCGCCCGATCGGCGAGAACATCCGCGCGCTGGCGCGTGCGAAGAAGGTCGACGTGTCCGACATCCGCGTCGCGGTGCTGGATCGCCCCCGTCACGAGCAGCTCATCACGGAGATCCGCGAGGCCGGCGCCGGCACCCGCCTCCTCATGGACGGCGATGTGGCGGGCGGCGTGAACGCGGCGCGCTGGGATTCCCGGATCGACATGTGTGTCGGCATCGGCGGCACCCCCGAGGGCATCATCACCGCGTGCGCCGTGAAGGCGCTCGGCGGCGTGATCCAGGGCCGCCTGTGGCCGAAGGACGCCGAGGAGCGCGAGCGCGCCCTCGCCGCGGGTCACGATCTCGATCGCGTGCTCGAGGCGAACGACCTGGTGTCGAGCGACAACTGCTACTTCGTAGCGACCGGCATCACCGACGCTGAGTTCATCGATGGCGTGGAGCGCCGCGGCCCGTTCGTGCGCGCCGAGAGCATCGTGATGCGCTCGCACTCGGGCACGATCCGCCACATCGTGAGCGACATGGATCCGAGCCGCTGGGACTAATCTCCCCGCACGCCCCACTACGCAGAACGTCCCGAGCGATTTCGCTCGGGACGTTCTGCGTTTCCGTGGCTTCGCTTAGGACCAGAGGTGGTCGGGATCGCCGGTGCCTGCGGTGTTTCCGGGACCTCCCGTGTCTGCGGCAGCTTCGGCAGCTTCGGTTTCCTCGGCAGCTTCGGCTCCTTCGGCCTCGGGCCGGAGCTCGGGGGCAACGAGCGGGCGCACCGCGTCCTCCAACTGCGCGGGCGCGGGGGCGATCTGTTCGCCGTTGAGTGCGCTGATCTTGCGCGCGGTCGGGAGGACCTGACGTTCCAGCGAACCAATGTAGGCGTTGTAGTCCTGCACCCCGCGGGAGAGCGTGCGGCCCAGTTTGTCGAGGTGGGTCGCGTTGCGGCCCAGGCGCGTGTGGAGTTCCCGGCTCAGGTCGAAGAGTGCCCGCGCTTCCGAGGTGAGCGACTCCTGCCGCCAGCTGTGCGCGACCGACTTGAGGATCGCCCAGAGGCTCACCGGGGAGGCGAGCGCGACGCGGCGTTCGAAGGCGAACTCCATGAGCAGCGGATCGGTGTCGAGCGCGCTTGAGAGCAGGGACTCGCTCGGCAGGAACGCGATCACGAACTCCGGTGAATCGGGGAGCGCCGCGGCGTAGTCGCGTTTGCTCAGGGCGAGGATGTGCTCCCGGAGCGCCTTGGCGTGCTGCGCGAGCAGCGCGGTGCGACGGGCATCCCGGACGTCGTCGTGCGGGGCACCGGGCTCGGGTGCGGTGAGGTGCTGAGCATCGAGCTGCTGCACCTCCAGGTACGCGGCGAACGGTACCTTCGCGTCGATGGCGATGGCCTTGCCGCCGGGGAGGTGTACCACCATGTCGGGGCGGAGCACACCTCGTTCGGTGGTGAGCTGCTGCTGAACCTCAAAATCGACGTGCTCAAGCATGCCGGCGGCCTCGATGATGCGCCGCAGCTGCGTTTCGCCCCAGAGCCCCCGGGTGTTGTTCGAGCGGAGTGCGGCGGCGAGGCTCTCAGCGGTGCCGCGGAGTTTGTCCTCGGCGAGGGCGGCTTGGCGCAGCTGTTGGGTGATCTCGCCGTGCTGCGTGGCGCGCTGCTGTTCCATCGTGGTGACGGTCTGCTCGAGCTTGCCCAGGCTCTCACGGAGCGGGGCCAGTTGCTGCAGCACGCGCTGCTCCTCGCGCTCGAGCTCGGCGCGTTCTCGTGCGTGGTGATGCGCATCCCGGAGCCGTTCTTCGAGTCCGTGCACTCGGGTTTCTGCCGCGGCGAGCTCTTCGCGGAGGAGCCGAGCCCCCGCTTCGGCGTCGAGCCGGGCGTGCTGGGCCGCGAGCGCCACGTCGCGTTCCGCGGCGGCCGTGTGTTCGGCGAGTGCGGCGCTCAGGCTGCGCGCGGCGCTTCGGCCGCGGACGGTCATGCCGATGGCGGCACCGGCGCCGCCGGCAAGCAGGGCCACCAGAACGAACAGCAGCGCGAGAGTGATCGGGGTCATGCTTCCCAGGATGGCAGGGACCACTGACAATGATGCTTGGCGAGGTGCGCGAACCGGGCTAGAACGGTGCCGGTGGCTCAGGTGGTGCCGGCGACTTGGGCGGCTCAGTCGGTTCGGCTGGCCCGGCCGGCCCGGGCGGCTCGGGTGGTTCCGGCGGCACCTGCCGGAACCGCACCCGACTCGGTGGCCGGTCAACGTGGGTGCGGCCCGTGGGGCTGCGCCAGGTCAGCGTGCCCGTGGCGTCCTGGCTGACACCCCAGTCCGTCTCGCCCTTGATCGTATGGTGCGACCGGCAGAGGTGGGCGAGGTTGGTGGTGGCGGTCGGTCCGCCGCGGGCGGCCGGGGTCGTATGGTCAATGTCGGTGCGCGACAGCGGCGCGCGACATCCGGGAAAGCGGCAGTGCAGGTCCCGGGCGCCGAGGAAACGACGCATCTTTGCGCTCGGCCGGTACCGATCGACCTCCAGCACGGTGCCGGTCTGAGGATCGCCGTGGACTCGCTCCCACACGGGAGTGCGGGCGAAGACCTCTGATGCCGATGCCGGGTCCAAGGGGCCGCAGCCGACGAGTTCTGCCTCCGTGATCCTGGGGCCAGGCGCTGCCGGGTCGGCGTCGATGGAGACGACGAGCTGTACGTGCCCGCGCACCGCCTCGGCGGGGTCGCCCGCGAAGAGCGTCGTGGGCTCACGGCTTAAGAGCAGGTCCGCGAGCGCGTCGGCGCGCACCGCGTCGATCGTGAGCCCGGCGGTTCCCTGCGGTGGTGGCTCGGCCGTTGCAGCGCTGTTCGCGCTCGAATCCGGTGCCGGGGGATCGTTCGCCTCTGAGCTTGCCCGAGACCGCGCCGTCATGGTGTGCCGTGCGATGCGCGTCAGCCGATCCTTGACGGCGTGCGCTTCGAGGCTTGGCAGGTGGGCGATCAGATCCGACATGCCGTCGGCCTGATCCACCACGCGAACGCTGCGGCAGCGCGCAGCCTCACGGTGTCGATCCTCCGGCGGCAGTTCGGCACAGCGCAGGGCGATCCGCTGGGCGATCGGTCGAAGCCGGTTCGGGGTTTCGGTGCGGGCTTCCGCGAGCACCTCGGTCTCATAGGCACGGCGGCGGCGCGTGCTCTCCCCATCCGTGCCGTGCCCCAGCGGCGCGCTGGCGTCCGCGAGGACCCGCGCGTGCGCGTAGGCTATGTCGCCCGCGCCAAGTTGGCGCAGCGTTGCGGGGAAGCGTTCGACCAGTCGCTCGGCCACACTGAGCTCGGCCTCGATCGCGGCCTCAGTGCAGTTCAACGCGGTCGCGAGCTCAGCGCGGAGGGCGCGGTACCGCAGATCTGCGTTCCCGGAGCGCTGCCCCGTCACCGCGAGTCCGAGTGCCGCGCTCAGCAAACGCACGCGCTCGCCGTCGAGCGCACGCCGCTGCCGTTCCACCGCTTCGAGCCCGGTCACGACGGCGTCGAGCGCGGCGATCTCTTCGATGCGCTGGGCCGACTCGCGATGCTGCTCCGAATCGCTGGGCTGGGTGGGGGACATGCGACTATTCCAGCATGGACCACCGACATTCAGGACCGACGAAATCCCGTCGTGAAGAAGATCCTGAAGGGGGCAAGAAACGGTGTGAACCCGGCCCCGTGGGGAGCGCTAGAGCTTCAGCGGAATGGCCTTCAACTGGTGGAGCCGCAGGCCCGTGGCGCGCACGAGCTGGGGGATATCTGTGGCCGCGTGCCGGCGTGCAGCATCGGAGACAATGGCGGCCGCCGCTTCTGCATCCGCCATCGCGTCATGGTGTGCAAATTCGCCGTATCCCGCCGCCGCTGCGGACAGCGGAAGCCGGTGCGAGGGGATGTCGTACGTCTTCCGTGAGACCTGCACGCTGCAGAGATACTTCAGGCGCGGGGTGGGGCTGATCGATTCGGCGCAGGCCGCCCGGATCACCCCCATGTCAAAGCTCGCGTTGTGCGCTACCGCGACGTCGTCCCCGATGAACTCCTGAAGTGCCGGGAGCTGTGCGCTCCACTCGAGCGCGTCCGTGACCATGTCCGCGGTGATGCCGTGGATCTTCACGTTGAACGGGAGAAACCGCGCGTGCGCGGCGGGCGGTCGAATGAGCCAGTACGCACGATCCACCACCTGGCCATCGCGCACACGCGCTAACCCTACGGAGCACGCCGAGGACGGATGGTTGTTCGCGGTCTCGAAATCGATCGCGGTGAAATCTACTGACACCCTCCCAGCCTGACACACCCCGCTGACATCTTGCGGCGGATCGGGATCCCGATGCGGGGGATCACGCGGGCATCTTCCGGTCGAGGTCGCGCACATCATCGTGTGCCCGGGCGACGGGAACCCGGGTAGACTGTACCCTCGTGGCTCTTTCAATTGGTATCGTCGGTCTCCCGAACGTCGGCAAGTCGACCCTGTTCAACGCCCTCACGCACAACGATGCTCTCGCAGCGAACTACCCGTTCGCGACGATCGAGCCTAACGTTGGCGTCGTCAACCTGCCCGATGCCCGGCTGAACAAGCTCGCCGAAATCTTCGGTTCGGAGCGGATCCTGCCCGCCCCGGTGTCCTTCGTGGACATCGCGGGCATCGTGCGTGGTGCCAGCGAGGGTGAAGGCCTCGGCAACCAGTTCCTCGCGAACATCCGGGAGTCCGACGCGATCGCCCAGGTGGTGCGCGGCTTCTCCGATCCCGACGTGATCCACGTCGACGGTGACGTGAACCCGTCGAGCGACATGGAGACCATCAATACCGAGCTGATCCTCGCCGACCTCCAGACCATCGAGAAGGCTCTGCCGCGCTTCGAGAAGGAACTGAAGTCGAAGAAGATCGATCCCGCCGTGGTGAGCACCGCCCAGGAAGCGCTCGCCGCATTGAACGAGGGCACGCTGCTTTCGGCCACGAACATCGACCTGACGCCGATCCGCGAGCTGGGTCTGCTGACCGCCAAGCCGTTCCTCTACGTCTTCAACGTCGACGAGGGCGTGCTGCAGGATCAGGCAAAGCTCGACGAGCTCGCCGCACTGGTCGCCCCCGCGAAAGCGATCTTCCTCGACGCAAAGCTCGAGAGCGAGCTCATCGAGCTCGACGAAGCGGATGCCGCTGAGCTGCTCGCCTCGATCGGCCAGGAGGAGAGCGGGCTCGACCAGCTCGCCCGCGTCGGCTTCGACACCCTCGGCCTGCAGACCTACCTCACCGCGGGCCCGAAGGAGGCGCGCGCCTGGACGATCCGGAAGGGCGCGACCGCGCCGCAGGCCGCGGGCGTGATCCACGGCGACTTTGAAAAGGGCTTCATCAAGGGCGAGATCATCTCCTTCGAGGATCTCGTCGAGGCGGGTTCCGTCGCCGAGGCTCGCGCCAAGGGCAAGGCTCGCATGGAAGGCAAGGAATACGTGATGCAGGACGGCGACGTCTGCGAGTGGCGCTTTAACGTGTAGGGCTGCTTCGGCAACCCGTCGACTGAGGCCACCGAGGTGGGGCGGGCTTCGTAAGTCGGACTCATGTTTCGCCGAGGAAACGACTTCGGGGGTGACAATCAACGAATGGATCCCATATACGAAGAGCGCCATCCCCACTCGCCCGTGCTGGAGTGTGTCTGGCAAGCGAGGGCCAATCGGGACGAGCAGTATCTTGTTCCGGCGGTCGAGTATTGGGACCTGTGGTTCACCCGCGCCCCGGACGGAACACTTGACGCCGGAATGTCGGGACCGACCCTTGGCCATCGTTGGATGCGATCGGCCATCGGTGAGCACAGCTGGGGCATTCAGCTGAAAGCGCACGTCGTGGTGCCGGGGGTGAGTAAGCAACTCCTGCTCGGAGGCGTGCAACAGCTCGCTATCGAGGCCGGGCACGTCAGGTTCGCGCAGTACCTGGTGCCGTTTCCGGAGTTCGGTGAGCTTGAGGCCTTCACCGACCGGCTCCTGAAGCTCGACATTATCCGCGGGGACGAGGAGGTCCGGCGCATGCTCTCCGGAGACGCCGTGGGGTACTCCGAACGGCAGCGGCAGCGCAGGGTGCGCGCTGCAACAGGACTGACCCGGAAACAGATTCAGCAACTCTCCAGAGCGCGTGAGGCGTTTGCGTTGCTGTTGCAGGGCGTATCGCCAAGTGCGTGTGCGGCGCGATGCGGGTTCGCGGATCAGGCTCATTTGACCCGCTCATTGCAGGTATTCCACGGCCAGACACCGGCGCAGGTGCTCTCGGGCGAAAGATGGCGGGAATCTTCAATATCCGAATCTTCGTAGCGTGGTGAACTGGTGACATCGCATTCACGATGAGCACAGGAGTATTTGATGTCTGTACCCGCCGCACCCGAGGGCTACGCCACGGTGAACCCCTTTATCATCACGACCGACGCCAATGAGATGACCCGATTCGTTGTCGAGGTGTTCGGTGGTGAAGAACGCGCCGAAGCCCGCACCATCGACACGGACGGATTGCTCCTCCAAGCTGAGGTGCGCGTCGGCACCACGACGATCATGCTTGCCGAGCGGAAGCCGGACTGGCCCTTCACCCCGAGTCTGTTGCAGGTGTACGTCGATGACCTCGGCGCTGTGCTCGAACGCGCTCTTGAGCGTGGCGCGCGCATGGTCACGAAGCCGACAGACTTCTTCGGCACCCAATTCGCTCGTGTGCAAGACGCAAGTGCAAACCTCTGGTGGATCTGGCAGCACGGTGACGTCGTCTGGGATGGTCAGGGCGGCGAACAGGAGTGGTCATCCGAGGATAGTGATGCGAACTGGGGAGAGGTATCGCCCGAGCTCGCCTACATCCATGACACACTGATCGAGGCGATGACGGCGTTGCGTGACCCAGAAAGCGTGTAGAACGGGTGGTCTCGGCTGTGCCAGCTGACACCGCGGTATCGCGCTGTCGGTAGTCTGCGCTACGCTGCGAACGCCGCGAATCTCCACGGCAGCGAGGCATCCACTGTGCCGCGCGTGAGCGCCACGTGGTCTGCGTGGGCAGACCATCTCAGAAAGGACACCACATGGGAACCTGGGGACATCAGCCGTGGGACAACGACGGCGCGGCGGACTGGTTCACCAGTCTGTTCGACGGGATCGACATTGACGGCCACATCGATCGTGCGTTCGCGACCGATGATGGGGACGAGATCCGGGCGGCGGGGTATATCCTCACAGTCCTCGGCAGGCCATACATTTGGCCGGGCGACCTCGAGCGACTGGATGGGCATCTGGAGCGCGGGATCGAACTCCTCACCGAGTTCCTCGACGAGGATTCGGAGTTCCGAGAGCTCTGGGAGGATGACCCCGAAGCGCTCGCCGCGGTCCGTGCCGAGCTTGCGGCCCTCGAAGCTCGCCTCGACGGGGACGCTGAAGCCACGGACGACGACGAAGACGACGAAGACGAAGACGACGACGACGAAGACGAAGACGAGGAAGACGAGGAGGACGAGGAGGACGACGAGGAGTAGCCCGAGGCGTCGCACAGCGCGACAGCGCGAGGCTCGGTGGCGGAGGCCCCACGGCAGGCCACACTGTCGCACGCTGCGAGCAGCGGAACGGTGCTAGCCGCCGAGCCCGAGAACTCCGCCGAGCCAGTTCGCGCCGAGCACCACGACGAGGGTGCCGCCGAGCAGGAGCGCCCAGGATTTCCACGAGGTCGGGAAGAAGTTCGCGCCCCCGTCGAACGACCAGAACAACGGTTTCCAGCCGCCTCGGTCGTCGCCCGGGACCTGCGGTGCGTTGTGGTCCTCGGGTTCCTCCCCGGCTTCAAGGTCGGGATCGGCGTGCTCGGACATGATCCCACCCTATCCGCGGGGCGACGCCCCTCGGTCGCATCGAGTGGCGTATCGCGTAGCGTTGAGCCATGCCCCGCTTCGAACTTCGCACACGCATCGCGGCACCGATCGACCGGTGCTTTGCGCTGAATCTGTCGATCGACGCGCACACGGACTCGATGGCGGGGTCCAAGGAACGGGCCATCGCCGGGGTCACCCACGGGGAGATCGGGCCGGGGGAGCGGGTGACGTGGCGCGCCCGGCACTTCGGAATTCCGTTTCGGCTCACCTCCGAGATTACGGCGTTCGAGCGCCCCGTGCGGTTTGTCGATGAGCAGGTCTCGGGGCCGTTTGCGCGCTGGTGGCACGAGCACGAGTTCAGCGACCAGGGCACCGAAACGCTCATGATCGATCGCATCGAGTTTCGAGCCCCGTTCGGGGTGCTCGGGCGCCTCGTCGAAAAGCTGGTGCTCGAACGGTACATGGAACGACTCATTCGGTGCCGGAACGCCTGGCTGCGCGCCGAGTTAGAGCGGTGATCTCCCCGCTACCCCCAGTCGGAAACGTATAGCCGGAGCGCCTTTGCTGCGAGACGCGCTGCCGCCAGGTCGCCGAAGTGATGCAGGAAGCTGGGGTCCGCTTCGTAGGTGGCGGCGACCCCGCGCACCATTGCCGCGGATCGAGCCGGATCCCCGGCATGCGTCGGCGTGCCGGGAATCTCAGCGAACCAGGCAATGTGGGCCGCGGCATGATCCTGCGCCGCCGGCGACTCGGGCTGAGACCCGGCCTCATGCAGCGCTGCCCAGGTGCGCAGGAGGGCCTCTGCGCGGCGTTGCCACGCCCGCTGCTGCGACAGCGACTTCCCGTGCCACCACTGGTTCGAGGCATCGAATGCCGCCCGCCCCCAGCGTCGAACCACCTCGTCCTCGAAGCGGTCGTTAAATCCGTCGAGCATGACATCCATCCGGGGTTCGCGGCCTGCGCGCCGCATCTCAAGGGTGTGCTCGACGGCCCGTACCCGCCGTTCCAGGGCCCGTTGTTCGCCCGCCAAGCGCGTGAGGTGCGTCTCCAAGGCGACAATTTCGGCCGCCTCGGAGTCTTCGGCGCCCGGGCGGCTCGGATCCGTACTGAGCGCCGCGGCGATCTCCGCGAGCGGCATGCCGGTGTCCCGCAGCAGCAAGATGCGCTGGATCCGGGCCACCGCGATCGCACCGTAGTATCGGTATCCGTTGGACCCCACTCGGTCGGGGAGTAGGAGGCCGATCCGATGGTAATGACGGATCGTGCGAGCGCTGATGCCGGCGCGCTCGGCGAGCTGCTGCACCGTCCATTCCATACATGTCGTCCTTTGTCCCTGGGCACCTGCCGGTGTCTCCGCTGGTGCTTCAGTCTGCCGCACTCTGGGGCGGAGCGAGATTCAGCGCCGGGAGCGCAATGCGCAGAATCTCCGCGGCGGGAGTGTGCAGACTCGCGGCCGCGGTGGTTCCTTCGGCCGCCAGGTACGCCTGCACGATCCGCGCCCCCGCAGCGTAGCCCGCCCCGGTAGGGAGACCCACAGGTGCCGTCCCGAACAGGTGGGCGGTCGCGTCGCCCAGTACCCACGCCGCAAAATCGCCCATTCCCGTGACGTCGAGGCCCGTAGCGATCCGTGCAAGCACGGCATCGTCCGCTCGCGTCTCGGCGCTGACAAAATGCGTCAACCCGTCAGCGCCGGTGAGCTCCACGGCACACACGTCCGCGAGCCCTTCGGAAACGACGTGCTCCCCGACGGTGACGGTCTGCGGATCCCAGAGCACGCCGCCGGGGGAGTATCGCAGGTTGTGGTGCAGTTCGTGGACCACGATCGCCTCCAAACGACTCATGATCCGCTCGGTGGGCCATACGGTGATCACGATGAAGCCGCTGATCCCGCCGAAGCCAGAGAGTCCCTGGACTTCCTCCATAAAATGTGGGTTCGACGGGTCGCCGAGAACCAGGAGCACGGTGAGATCGGGAATCGTGATCCTCGGGTTGGCGGCGCGGAGTGCCGAAATCCCGTGCTGCAGGGCGTGACCGATCCGTTCCCAGGCTCGGGCGTTCGCGAGCGTGTCGCAGGCCTCAAGCACCTCCGGGATCGAGTGTGTCGTGGGGAAGCCAAAGTTCTGTGCGTGCACGGCAGCAAGGTCGACGCCCCCGGGCACAAACGAGTACATCGGTGCGACGGGGGCCCAGAGCTCACGGAGAAGATTCTGGCGTGCGGATTCGGGTGCCGTAAGAACGGCGCGCATGGTGGTGGCGGTATCGATCACTGAGATGCTCATGGAAGGTCACGCTAAACCTTGACGTAACGACAGGGTCAAACAACCCCGTCACTCCAACACGTGCTGCCCTAGACTGAACTGCATGGGGTGTATTGAAACCATTCGCGTGGGGCTATCGGTACGCCGGTAGCCCGAGAGCGGGAAATTCTCCGCGGTGAGCGCAATTGCGTGCCCGGGAATTGTCGCGGTTGCCGGTGGTGCCGAACGGTTCTGATTCGTCACCTCACGGAAAGTTTTTCTCATGCCAGTCTTGGTATATCTTCTTGCGCTCGCAGTTTTTGCGCAGGGAACTTCGGAGTTCATGCTCGCCGGGTTGCTCCCGGCGATGTCTCGTGAACTCAACGTCTCACTCGGAACGACGGGCCTCCTGACCTCAGGATTCGCAGTGGGAATGGTCGTGGGTGCGCCCACGATGGCACTGCTCGTGCGGGCTCTCCCCGCGAAGTCTGCGTTGCTCGGGTTTCTGGCCGTGTTCGTGGCCGCACACGTGATCGGAGCCCTCGCGCCAGGCTTTGGCCTGCTGCTCCTCAGCCGAGTCATCGCCGCGGTGGCGAACGCGGGATTCGTCGCCGTCGCGATGTCTGTGATCCCGCGGATTGTGCCTCCACAGCGGCGGGCTCGTGCGCTCGCGGTGATGCTGGGCGGGACCACGCTTGCCCTGATCGCGGGGGTACCGCTGGGCGCGTGGGCGGGGAACCTGTGGGGCTGGCGGGCAGTCCTGTGGGGCGTTGCCGCGATCTGCCTCCCGGCGCTCGGCGCGCTCAGCTGGCTGGGACGCACGCGGGACCCGCGGCCGCAGGGGGCCACGCCATCCCTGCGTCGCGAATTGGCGGCGCTCGGCTCGCCCGAGTTACGACGGATGATTGTGCTCGCGGTGCTGGCAAACGCTGCGGTGTTCTGTTCCTTCACGTACCTCGCGGTCGTGGCGGGACGCGCGGCCGGGATCTCCGCAGCACTGATTCCGCTGCTGCTCGCCGGATTTGGGGTGGGTGCGCTGGGCGGAGTGACGCTGACGGGCCGATTCGCCGATAAGCATTGGTCGGGGATCTTGAGCGTCGGCTCGATCGTCGCGATTGTGGGGTGGGTCAGTCTTGCGGTGTGGTCGCAGCACGCGCCCGTGGTATGGGTGGTGAGCGGCGTCATGGGAATGGTGTCGTTTCTTGTCGGCAGTACGCTGATATCCCGGGTGCTCGCCGGCGCCAGCGCTGCACCGACGCTGGGCGGGGCGTTCTCGACCGCCGCGCTCAACCTGGGGGCCGTAATCGGCCCGATCTTGGGAGGCGTCGCGCTGAGCTTGCTCGGCCCACCGGGGCCGCTCTGGGCGAGCGCCGTGTGTATGATCGGGGCGGCCGTACTCTGGTGCCGCTCGCCCAAGGATCGGGCAGCACCATCGACCCCCGAGAAAGGGACGCACGATGACTGACTCCACCGCCGACACCGCCCCCGCAGTGGATCCGGACGCCCTGCCACCGTGCCCGGCGTGCGCGAGCGAGTACGCCTACGAATCCGGGGCGCTGCTCGTGTGCCCCATGTGCGGTCACGAGTGGGTCGCGGGCGGCGCTGCGGACGCGGAACACGAAGCCGAGGACGATCAGATCCGCGACGCGGTGGGCAATACCCTCACGGACGGCGACACGGTGACGCTCGTGAAAACCGTGAAGGTGTCGGGTGCGGGTGGTGGCAGCATCAAGGTCGGCACCAAGGTGACCGGGATCCGTCTGGTGCCGGGCGCGGCTGACGGCCACGATATCGACGCACGGGTCCCGGGTTTCGGCAAGATGAAGCTGAAGTCGAGCGTGGTGAAGCGCGCTGGCTAATCCTCGGCACATTTGGGGGTGACCTGCGGGGTGTCCCGGGTGCATACTGTGTGCACACGGGGCGATGGCGTTCCCGTCTGAGCGTCAAAGGAGTTCCCATGACCCACTCACTCGCAAGCTACATTTCGCTGGACGGCACCACCGGTGACGCGATGACCCACTGGCACGAGGTGTTGGGCGGTGAACTCGAGATCCTGCGCTACGGCGATATGCAGCTCGAGGGTATGCCGTTCGAACCGGATCCGCAGGCCGTGGCCCACGCCACCTTGACGCTCCCCGCGGGCGTCATCGCGGGCGGAGATTCGATGGACCCCGGCACCGACTACCCGGTGCGGGGCACTGCCTACTCGCTGCTCTACACGACCGACACCCCTGATGAGGCCCGGGGCTTCATCGAGGCTTTTGTCGCCGGTGGCGGCACCGTGGGGATGCCGTTCGAGGAGGCCCCGTGGGGCGACTGGTACGGCCAGGTGTTTGATCGCTACGGCGTGATGTGGTCGTTCTCCTGCCCCGTTGCGCGCGGGTGAGCTGCGCAGCCGCGGAGCCGACGACCCCGAACCCGACCAGCGAGGAGATCACATGACCGAGACCGTCACGGGACCGAAGTCCTATTTCCCGTCGATCGAAGCGAAGTACGGCAAGACCATTGAGGAGTGGATCGCTGCGTTGCGCCCGCTGGCCGGCCAGAAACACATGGAGCAGGTCGCATTTCTGAAGGAGCAGGGAATGGGACACGGCCACGCGAATGCGCTGGTGCATGTGTACCGGGCGGAGCACGACGGAGCGTAGCTCGCCTCGCAGGCTGCGCCGGATCAGCGTCCGCGCGCAGCCTGCGCCGCCATGGTGACGAGCGCCGCGCTACTCCGCAGGAGCGTCGGCCGCGTGCGCTTCGAACGCGCGCACCACGGCGTCCTCCGCCTCGCGCTCACCCACGGTGACGCGAAGGCCCTCACCCGGGAACGCCCGGATCGAGACGCCCTCGTCCGCGCACGCCTGTTCGAGGGCGAGGGTGGCGTCCCCCGATTCGACCCACACGAAGTTTGCCCCGCTCACGGGGACGCGATGCCCGCGTTCGCGCAGCGCAGCGCTCAGCCGAGATCGTCCCGTGCGCACGGTGTCGACGATCGCGTCGAGGTGCGCCTCGTCCGCCCAGGCGGCCCGCGCGGCGGCCTCCGAGATGCGGCTGAGTCCGAACGGTGGGGAAGCGGCGCGCACGGTGTTCGCGATGTCCTCCGAGGCGAGCATGTACCCGGCTCGCGCCCCGGCCAGGCCATACGCTTTCGAGAATGTCCGGAGTACCACCAGGTTGGGGTACTGGGCGAGCAGGGGGACGCCGTCGACGCCGGAGTCGCCAAATTCCCGGTACGCCTCGTCGAGCACCACGAGGACATGACGGGGGACGCTGTCGAGGAACGCCGTGAGCCGCTCGGGTGTCACCTCGGTTCCCGTGGGGTTGTTCGGGTTGCACACGATGATGGCGGCGGTGTTCGGGGTGATCGCCGCGAGCATCGCGTCGAGGTCGTGCCCCTGCGTGTCATCGAGCGGCACGTGCACCGGTTCCCCGCCGGCCACGCCGATCAGGATCGGGTATGCCTCGTAGCTGCGCCAGGCGAGCACGACCTCTTGGCCGGGATTCGTGTAGCTCAGCAGGGTGTACTGCAGGATCGGGTTTGAGCCCCCGCCGGTGACGACCTGTGCGGGGCTGAGCCCGAGGCGGGCGGCGATGTCCGCCGCGAGGAGATCCCCCGACACCGTGGGGTAGCGGTTCGACTGCGCGGCGGCCTCGGTGACGGCGGCGACGACGCCGGGGGAGGGGGCCACGGGTGATTCGTTTGACGAGGCCCGCCACCGCACCCGCCCGGCGACCGCTGACTGGCTGTAGTGGGGGAGGTGCCTGATTGCGGCGCGAGCGGTGGGCGCGGCCGTCAGTTGTGAGGTGGTCGAGTGCTCCATGTCGGCTCCAAATCGCTCGGGTGCATCGGTACGGCGGTGGACGTCAGTGATCGGGTGGGTCATGGGGCGGTGCCCATGCGAGGTGTGACGGTGATCGGGGCGGTGGATCCCGCACGCCGCTGCACCAGGGAAGCGCCGTGCGCGCGAAGTTCTTCGATCGAGGTGACACCGAGCAACTGCATGGCGCGGCGCAGCTCGGTGGTGAGGAGCGATCCCACGCGGGCAACGCCCGCTTCCCCCGCCGCCACCAGGCCCCAGAGATATGCGCGCCCCACAAACACCGCGTCCGCGCCGAGCGCGATGGCAACGGCGATGTCGTCCCCGTGACTGAAGCCGGAGTCCACGAACACGCTGAAGTCCTCCCCCACGGCGGCGCGCACCGGCGCGACGAGATCGATCGGCGCCACCGTGCGATCCAGCTGCCGGCCGCCGTGGTTGGAGAGGTGGACGCCGTCGACGCCGAGCTCGTGCGCTCGCACCGCGTCGTCCGGGCTGAGCGGCCCTTTCAGCACGAGCGTGCCGGACCAGCGCTCGCGAATGTCTGCGATATCGTCCCAGGTGACCGCGGGATCAAACTGTTGCGAGATGTTCTCGATCGTGAACCCGTGGGGTTCGTCGGATCCGGTGGTGCCGCCGGACACGTTGGCAAATTCGAGGGCGGGGCTGCGGAGCATCCCCATCCAGTAGTTCGGCTTGAGGCCGATATCGAACACGCTGCCGGGGGTGAGCTGCGGCGGAATCGTGAATCCGTTGCGGACGTCCCGCACGCGCATCCCCGATACCGCGGTGTCGATCGCGACTTCGAGCACCCGGTAGCCGGTGTCGGCGGCGCGTCGGATCAGCTCGTGTGTGACGCGCCGATCCTTCCACACGTAGAGCTGGAACCAGCGATCGGCGTCGGCCGCCCCGGGAGCGATCGCGAGATCTTCGAGCGCGGTCGTGGCCATGGTGGAGAGCACGTAGGGCAGGCCGCACCGGCCCGCGGCAGCGGCAACCGCGGGCTCGCCGAGGGGCGAGATCATGCGGGTGTAGCCGGTGGGCGCAAAGCCAATGGGGGCGGCCGCGGGATGGCCCAGGATCGTGGTCTCGGTGGAGGTCTCGGTGACGTCGACCAGGGCTCGGGGATGGAACTGCCACTCCCGGATCGCGCGCGCATTGCCGCGCAGGCTGTGCTCTTCGTTGGCACCCCCATCGACGTAGTCGAAGACGGACCGGGGGAGCCGACGTCGCGCGATGCGCCGCAATTCGGCAACCGTATGTGCCGCCGCGAGTCGTCGCCGTTCCCCGTTCAGGGGCGGCAGCGTGAGATTCAGGAGCGCGAGGGCTTCGCCCGGCCTCATCGCGATGCCCCGGTCACGCAGGCGAACGGACACCCCTGGGCCGGGGTCGGGCAGAGAAAATGAAACGACGGTGTTTCCATGCTTCGATCACATCGCATCTTGCCGGCGGACGGGACAGCCCACGCCGAGTTTCGTCCGGGATCCCAGACGGCAGGCGCGGGTGAGTCGGTCTCGGCGATGCCGCCTGGTGCGGAGGCCTCAGGTGTCTGGTGCGGAGGCCTCAGGTGTCTGGCTGCGGAGGCCTCAGGTGTCCGGCTGCGCCTCTGGCATCGTTTCTGGGGTGGCCGCTGACACCGCGTCCGGCACGCCCGCGGGGATCCCCGCACCGATCCGTCGCCCCAGTTCCTCGGCCGCGGTGCGCGCGAGCGCCGCGTAGGCCTCCTCCTGTGCGGCGTCGATCCGCCAACTCAGATACGAGATGCCCACGGCCGCAACGGGGGTGCCCAGGTGATCGATCACGGGACACGCGACGGTGGCGATATGCTCCTCGACGAGCTCAATCTCCACCCCGTAGCCGCGCGCCCGCGTGCGATCCAGCTCCTCGTGCAATTGCCGCCGGTTCTCCACGACCTGCCGGTCGGTGAGTGAGGGGAAGACGCCCTTGCCGGTGAACAGTGCGTCGACCTGATCCCGCGACATGGCCGCGAGCATCGCCAGGCCGCTCGCGGTCGCGTGCGACGGCAAACGGACCCCGACGCGCGCCACGATGCTGGGGCGGTGCGGGGCACGCTCGGTGGCGACGTAGTAGATGTCACGGCCGTCCAGGATGGCGAGCTGGGCGTTCTCACGGGTGGTGTCGACCAAACGCTCGATGATCGGTTTCCCCACGCGCGCGAGCGGATCCTGTCGGTTATACGCGAACGCCAGCTCGGCGGCGCGCACGCCGAGGCCGAACAACCGCTCCTCGGGGAAGTGCACGACGAAGCCCTCTTCCCGCAGCACCGCCAGCAGCTGGTACACCGAGGAGCGCGGCAGCCCGAGCGCCTGGCTGATCGCCGCGGCACCCACGGGGCCGCGGCGACTCGCAAGGTGCGAGAGCACCTGCAGCGTGTGGCGCGCGGCAGGTGCTCTCGACGACTGACTGTCCATAGGTGGCCAGGATAGCGGGGGCGCAGCTACCGTGCGCTCGCCGCAGCTTCGGCTGCCGCGGCGGCGGGGGCCGCCTCCGCGAGCCACCCGGGGATGAGGTGGTTGTGTTCCCCGAGCTGCGGGGCCGGCGACGGGGGGACCGAGCCGCGCAGCCGGAGCGGGGAAGCGAGCGTCTGGAAACCATCGGATTCCACCGCGACCACGCCGCGGTGCCGGGCGTGCTCGCTCGTGAGCGCCTCGCGCACGTTCGCCACGCGCGCGGTGGGCACCCCGTGCTGCTGGAGGCGCTGCACGGCCTCGTCCGCGGTGAACGGCGCGAGCGCCCCCTCGATCGCGGCCCGCATCTCGTCGCGGTGGTCGTACCGCGCGTCGTAGTCGTGGAACCGCGGATCGGTGAGCCACTCGGGTTGGTCGAGCGCCGCCGCGAGCTTCTCGAACAATCGGTCGTTCGAAACGGCGACCACGACGGGACCGTCCGATGCCGCGTAGGTGCTAAACGGGACGGTGAGCGCGTGATCGTTGCCGACGGCGGTGGGCACGTCGGGTTCGTGGAGCGCGCGCATGCCGACCGACTCCAGCACCGAAATGAGGCTGTCCAACATGCTGAGATCGACGTGCTGGCCGAGCCCGGTCTGGTGGCGTTCCTGCAGCGCGGCGAGCGCGCCGATGGCCCCGTAGAGGCCGGGGATGAGGTCGCCCAGGCTGATCCCGATCCGCGTGCCCTGGCCTCCAGGCCAGCCGGTGACCGACATGAGCCCGCTCATCGCCTGGGCGACGAGGTCGTACGCGGGTGCCTGACTGAGGGGGCCCTCCTGGCCAAAGCCGCTGATGGAGACGGCCACGAGCCGCGGATTGATCTCCCGGAGCGAGGCGACGGAGAGCCCGAGCCGCTCCAGCACCCCCGGTCGGAAGTTCTCGATCAACACATCGCTGCGTCGCACGAGCTCGATCAGGGTGTCGCGCTGCTCCGGCTGTTTCAGGTCGAGGGTGATGCCCACCTTTGACCGGTTGAACAGGCGGTAGTACCCGGAATCGTCACCGATGGTCGGCCCGAAGAACCGGGAGTCGTCGCCGCCGGGGCTCTCGACCTTGATCACCTCGGCTCCGAGGTCGGCAAGGATCATGGCGCAGAACGGGCCCGCGAGGACCCGGGAGAGGTCGAGGACACGGATGCCCTCGAGCGAGCGGGGCGGGGTCTGGGATGCGGAGGTCATGAGACAGTCCTTTCGCAGTCGGGCCGAGGCCTACACGAACGCCGAAACGCCGGTGACGGACCGGGCGGCGATCAGCATGTTGACCTCGTAGGTGCCCTCGTAGGAGTACAGGGCCTCGGCGTCGCCGAACACCTTCGCGATCCCGTACGACGTGTCCACGCCGTTGCCGCCGAGGATCGAGCGGGCGAGCGCCACGCTCTCCCGCGTCAGTTTCGTGACGTGGGCCTTTGCGAGCGCGGTGTGTTCGCCGCGTGCCGCGTCCGCGTCCTGCAGGCGGGCCAGATGCGCCATCATCGACGTCGACGAGACGAGGTTCGCGAGGATCGACGAGAGCTGCCCCTGAATGAGCTGGAAGGCGGCGAGCGGCTTTCCGAACTGGGTGCGCTCGACGGCGTAGGCGCGCGCAATATCGAATGCCGCGAGCTGCAGCCCGACCGCCTGCCAGCCGACCACGGCGCGGGTGCCGGTGAGGACGCGGTTCACGTCGCGGAAGCTGTTGGCCCCGGCGAGCTTGTGATCCGCGGGCACCCGAACGTTGTCGAGAAAGACGTTCGCGTTGAGCACGGCGCGCAGCGCGATCTTGTGTTCGATCAGCGTGGTCGAGAAGCCGGGGAGCGAGGTGTCGACGAGGAACCCCTTGACCTGGTCGTCGGCCTCGTCCCGCGCCCAGATGATGACGTAGTCCGAGAACGTGACGCTCCCGATCCAGCGCTTGACCCCGTTGAGGACCCAGGAATCGCCGTCGCGGCGCGCGGTGGTGGTGAGCCCGCCCGCCACATCCGAGCCCGCGTCGGGCTCGGTGATCGCGAAGACGCCTTTCTTGCGGATCGCGTAGATGTCCGGCAGCCAGGCGGCCCGTTGTTCCTCGGAGGCCAGCAGCTCGATCGACCCGGTGAACAGGCCGTCGTGGCCGCTCATGAACGTGCCGACGGACGCGTCGGTGCGGTGGATCTCGGCGGTGAGGAGGCCCGCGAACAGGTGGGAGTGGCCGAGTCGGCGCACCGGGCTCACAATGTCGAGCTCCGCGATCTGCGGGATCAGGTGCTGCGGAAACTCCTGACGGTTCCAGTGGTCGACCGCGATGGGGGCGACCTCGGCCGCGAGCCAGGCGCGGACCTCGTGGAGCTTCGCGCGCTCGGCGGGCGTGAGGAGCTCCTCGAACCCGAAGAAGTCGGCGGTGGGGTACGGGAGATCAGCCATTGCTGCGTCCTTTCGACACTGAGGGGAACGAATGAATCTCATCCCACCACGCAGCACCGTGCGGCTGGCCGGGGCCTCCGCGGGTAGTGTCCGATATCTCGGACGAGTGCTGCGCGCACCGATGCCAGGAGCCGGTCGCCGGTGCCGCCCGCCGGTGCCGCCCGCCAGTGTCGCGCCCCGGTGTCGCGCCCCGGTCTCGCGCCCCGGTGCTACCCCTCGGTGGCGAACACCTTTCCGGGGTTCAGGATCCCCGCCGGATCGAACACCCGGAGCACCTCGCGCTGCAGCTCCCACTGCGTCTCGCCGAGCTCCTCGGCCAGCCAGCGCGATTTCAGGAGCCCGATGCCGTGCTCCCCGGAGAGCGTGCCGCCGAGACGCAGCGCCGAACGGAAGAGATCGGCCGCGGCCTCCCAGACCACGGGCGGCACGTCGGGGCCCGCGAACACAAACGTGGGGTGCAGATTGCCGTCCCCGGCGTGCGCGATCGTGGGGATGGTCACGCCGTATTCGCGTTCCACCCGCGCCACCTCGTCGAACATATCCGCGAGCGCACTGCGCGGCACCGCGACATCCTCGATGAGGGCGGTGCCGAGCGTTTCGACCGCCGGGAGCATCGCCCGGCGCACCGCGAGGAGCTGCTCGCCCTTGTCCGGATCCAGCGTGATCGCGACGGTCCCGCCCGCCGCGCGCAGCAGCTCGGCGATGCGCTCCGCGTCCTCGGGGCCGGAGGGGCCGTCCGTCTGGATCGTGAGCTGGGATGCGCCGTCGGCGGGCGCGGGCAGCCCGAGGAGACGATGCGCCGACGCGAGGCTCAGCGCGTCCATGAGCTCCATGATCGCCGGCTGCACCCCGGCAGCGGTGACCGCGGACGCCGCGCGCGCCGCCTCGCGCACCTCCGCGAACGTGGCGGTGAGGGTGCACGCTGCACCGGGCACGAGCGGGCGGAGCTTGAGCGTGGCCCCCACGATCACGCCGAGCTGGCCCTCGGAGCCGATCACCAGCGAGGTGAGGTCGAGTCCAGACACCCCCTTCACGGTGCGTCGACCGAGCCGCACGAGACGGCCATCCGCGAGCACCAGATCCACGCCGAGCACGGCGTCCCGGACCACCCCGTACTTCGCGCACAGCAGGCCGCCCGCCCCCGTCGCGATGTTCCCGCCGACGGTGGCGATGTCCCGGCTTGCCGGATCCGGTGCCCACCAGAGGCCCCAGGGGGCGAGCTGCTCGTCGAGGGCGAGGTTCAGGATGCCGGGCTCGACCACCGCGAGGAGATCGTCTGCGCGGACCTCGAGCAGTCGGTTCATCCGGGCGGTCGAGAGGACCAGCTGGCCCGGCCCGGCGTTCGCCGCCCCGGCCAGACCGGTGCCGCCGCCGCGCACCACTACGGGCGTGCCGTGCGCGGACGCGATCCGCATCGTTGTTTGAACATCGTCCACGCACTCGGCGTGCACCACGGCGAGCGGGGCACCGGGGGAGACATGGCCGGAGCGATCGGCCCGGGCGGCCTCGAGGGTGCTCGCTGCCGTGTCAACGCGCGCGCCGAGCGCCGCGCGCAGCGCCGTCACGACCTGCTCCGGGTGCGCTGTTTCCGCAGCGGACGATGCGGCTGAGCCGGGTGTGGGGTGCGTGGTCATGGGGTCCTCCGGTCGGGTCGAAGCGTGTGGGAGCGAGAATATCGAGGTTGCGGGGCGCCGGGCCAGGACGGGGTCGCGCGCGGAGCGAGTGGCTGCGCGTGGTCCGCGCGGGGTGCCGCGATCCGGTATCTTTTTCGGTGTCGGATGGTCCTCGCCCGTACGGGGCCGGGGCGCGCAACGCAAGGGAGCTGGCGCGATGAGTAGTGCAACCACCAAGCCGCGGTCGGTGAACCGTACGGAGTCCGGGAGCGCCGACAGCTCCTTCGAGCGCGGCCTGCGAGTGCTGTCCTCGATTGCGGACAACGGCTCGATCCGCGCGGGCAGTATCGCGGAAGAACTCGGTCTGCCGCTGAGCACGGTCTACCGTTACCTGCGCACGCTGCGCGAGTACGAGCTGGTGGAAGAACACGGGGGCTTCTACGTCACGGGGTGGCGGCTCTCCGAGATCTCGCGGCACGACGTGTCCCGGACCCGATTGCTCGAACTCGGCTACGCGTTCCTGCAGGAGATCTCTGCGGCGACCGGCGAAACGTCCACGCTGACGGTGCGGGTGGGCACCAACGCGGTGTGCCTGCGGCAGGTGGAGTCGCCGAGCGTCGAGCGGGTCGCCTTCCGATTGGATCAGCTGCTGCCGCTGTACGCAGGGGTGGCGCAGCGAGTGCTCCTCGCACACGCCCCGCAGAGCGTGATCGACCACGTCCTCGCGGAGCGCGTGCGGACACTCACCGAGCGCACCCTGCCGGCCGCGACCCTCGCCGGGGAGCTGGTTCGGATCCGCCAGGAGGGCTGGGGCGTGTCTCGGGGCGAGTACATTGCCAACGCCCTGGCCGTGTCGGTGCCCGTGTTTGCGACGGGGAACGAGGTCGTCTGCTCGCTCACGGTCGCGGGGCCGCAACAGCGGTGCGGCTCGAACTGGATCGCCGAGGCTCGCCGCGTCGTCGTGAACGCGGCCGAGCGCTTCTCCGAGCTGTTGCAGAGCGGCGGCGAGTACTCGCTGGCGGCAGAGCGAGGCTGAGCGGAGGCGCTCGGACCGGGGCGTCGCACCCCGCGTCGATTCCCTCACAGGTCGAGTGTGATCCGGGAGCCGCAGGCACGAGACACGCAGATCATCATGGTCTCGCCGGCCGCGCGCTCCTCCTCCGAGAGCACGCTGTCACGGTGGTCGGCGGTGCCCTCGAGGATCGGGGTTTCACAGGTGCCGCAGGTCCCGCGCTTGCAGGAGCTGAGCGCACGAAAACCCGCCTGGTTGAGCGCGTCGAGGATGCTCTGATCGGCCGCCACGTCGATCTCGCTGCCGTCCGCGAGTTCGACGGTGAACGGGAGCGAAGGCCGGCCATCCGCGGACACGGCGCCTCCGGGTGCCCCGGCGGGTGCCTCGTTCTCCTGTGCGGCCGGGGCATCGGCCTTCCCGGAATCGAAATCCTCGATCACGATCGCGTGCCCGGTGGCCGCGGCGGCCTCACGCAGTGCGTGCTGGAGGGGTTCCGGGCCGCAGGCGTACACGGTGGTGTGCGGGGGGAGCGCCGCGATCCGAGCCGCAACGTCGGCCCGGCCGCGCGTTGCACTGTCCCAGAAGGTCACGCGATCGCCGTGGCGCGCGAGCTCGGAGGCGTAGGCCATGAGGTCCCGGTCCCGTCCGAGGTACAGCAGCTGCCAGTCGACCCCGGCCGCCTCCGCCTCGGCGATCATCGTGAGGAAGGGCGTGATCCCGATGCCGCCGGCCACGAACAGTGCCGGGCCCGTTGCGCGGTAGGGGAACGTGTTGCGCGGCCCGCGCACCAGGAGTTCCGTTCCGGGCTGCACCTCGTCGTGGAGGTGCCGGGAGCCGCCGCGCCCGTCGGCCTCGCGAAGCACGGCGATGGTGATGTCGGATTCGGACGCCGCGCAGATCGAGTAGTGGCGCACCTCCTCGCCCGCGCCCAGATCGAGCAGCACTTCGATGTGCGATCCCGCGGCAGCGGACTCGGCGGTGCGGGCGTCGTCGAGGCTGAGTCGGAACGTGGTCACCTGCGGGGTGAGGGCCCGCCGCTCACGCACGTGGGCGACGACGAACCCGGGCGGGATCGTGCTCGACGGTGAGCGAGGGGCGGGGTTCGCGGACACAGGGCCTCCTGGGCGGTCGGGAGCGACGGAACGGGACGGCTCGTTCGTGCCTGGAGTCCCGGTGACTCACGAGTGAATCGCCCGCGGCCCCGCGGTGCCAAGCGCCGTTCTCGCAGGGTGAGACGCGCGCTCGGAGCCGGGCAGATCCCGAGGTTAGCCTCGGGGCAACCACTCGAAGGAGAGAGGACACCTCAGCCCATGACTGTCACCACCACCCCCGTTCCCGAGCTGTCAGACGACCCCTACGCGCCGGACACCCTCGCCGACCCGCACCCCTTCTTCACCCGGCTCCGCGCCGCCGGCTCCGCTGCCTGGTTGCCGCAGTACGGGGTACACGCGTTCGGGCGCGATGCGGAGGTGCGCGAGATCCTCGAGGACTGGCGCACGTTCATCTCGGGGGCAGGTGTGGGGGAAATCAATATTCATCGCGTCCCGCCCCGCCGGCAGCCCGGCATCCTCGAGGTGGACCCGCCCGTGCACACGCGCATGCGCGACGCCATGAACGCGGTGATCAACCCGCGGGAGATGCGAAAGCTTCGCGCCGGGTTCCAGGAGTTCGCGGACGAGCTGGTGACCCGGGTGATCGAGCAGGGCAGCTTCGATGCCGTCACGGATTTCGCCCAGGTGTATCCGATCAGGGTCTTCGCCGACGCCGTCGGGATCCCGCGCGAGGGACGTGAGGCGAACCTCATCGCGCAGGGGGCGGCGAACTTCGCGACGTTCGGGCCCCAGAACGAGGTCGCACAGGGCCACCTGCGGGCGGGCGAGGGCACCTACGACTGGGTGCTGGAGGCCTGCCGCCGCGAGAACCTCGACCCGGCGGGCATGGGGGCCGGGATCTGGCGGGAGGCGGACGCCGGAAATGTGCCGCCGGAGGAGGCGACCCTCCTGGTTCGTGCGATGCTCTCCGCGGGCCTCGACACCACGATCATCGCGCTCGGCAACACGATCCGGTGGCTGGCGGCGCATCCCGAGCAGTATGCCCGGGTGCACGAGAATCCGAGGCTCATGAAGTTCGCGATCGACGAGGCGTTCCGTTTCGATTCCCCGTTCCAGTCCTTCTACCGCACCACGAGCCGCGACACGGTGATCGGGGGCATCGAACTCCCGGCGGAGACCAAGGTGCTGCTCTTCCTGGGCTCCGCCAACCGGGACGAGGCCAAGTGGGGGCCGGACGCGCACGAGTTCGACATCGATCGCGACGCCTCGGGCCACCTCACGTTCGGGATGGGGATTCACCAGTGCGTCGGCCAGCCGATCTCCCGGCTCGAGATGGACGTGCTGCTCACCACGTTTGCCAAGCGCGTGCGGCGGCTCGAGTTCACGGCGGAACCGCAGCCCTTTATCCACACGACGCTGTGCGGCTACGAGAGCCTTCCGGTGACGGTGCAGGCCGCCTAGCGCTCCCGCCATCCGGCAGCGCTCCCGCCATCCGGCAGTACGCGCCGCCACACGCGCCCCGGGGTCCGCACTGGGCCTCGGGGCGCGGTGCGTGGCCGGAGGCCCTCGGGGCCGGGGCCGGGGCCGGGGCCGGTGCCGGTGCCGCGGCGCGGGTCGCGGATCGGTGCCGGGGCCGACCCCAGCGGAAATAGACGTCTGGCATCCCGGACTCGGGTTCCGGTGCGTGGGCATTCTCAGCGGTTGAGAATGCGTATTCTGCCCGCGAAACCCCGCCCCTACAGTTGGAGCATTCGCCGGATCGACCGGTCGCCCAGGGCAGAGTAGCCCGGCCGAGAATCAAGCGAAAACCCGGGGCCATCCGGTCCGCCACGCACCAGCAAAGGAGCTCCCATGCGTACGTCTTCAACTGTCCGGATCGCGGCCGCGGCCCTGATCGCCCCCGCGCTCTTGTTCACCGCCGCGTGCTCGAGTGGCGACGCCACCGCAGACGGCGGGAGCGCGAAGCCGACCGCCGAGGTCAACACCGACGCGCCGCTCTACGACCAGCTCCCGGAGGCCGTGCAGCAGGCAGGCGTGCTGAACGCCGCAAGCTACATCGGGTACCCGCCGTTCGAGTACTACGACGAGGACAACGAGACCGTGATCGGCCTGGACCGCGACCTCGCCGACGCGATCGAGCAGCAGATCGGCGTCCCCATCGTCTACCACAACGTCCCCTTCGACTCGATCGTGCCGGGCCTCGCCGCGAAGCGCTACGACCTCGCCATGTCGGCGATGTCGGACACGCTGGAACGCCAGGAGCAGGTCGACTTCCTCGACTACTTCATGAACGGCGAGGCGATCCTCACCACGAAGGAAAACCCGAAGAAGATCGGAACGATCACGGATCTCTGCGGGATTACCGTGGGCGGCGTCAAGGGCACCACGGGGGCCGAGAAGACCGACATCCAGAGCGAGGAATGCGTCGCGGAAGGCAAGCCCGCCGTGGACCACACGGTATTCCCCGGCCAGAACGAGGCTGTCCTGGCGCTCCAGAACGGCCGCGTCGAGGCGGTGGTGCTCGGCTACTCCACGGGGGGCTACATCGCGCAAACCAGCAACGACGCGCTCGCCATCACTCCGCCGTTCCAGATGGACGGGCCGTTCGGCATCGTCTTCCCCAAGGGCTCCGAGGAGCTGATGGCCGCGTTCACGAAGTCGCTCGAGGCCATCGAAGCGGACGGCACCTACGACAAGATCCTCGCCGAATACGGGCAGAGCGACGCCGCGATCGACAAGTTCGTGATCAACGGCGCCACGCACTAACGTCACCTCCACACAGGGAACCTCACCATGAATGCAGCCGCACCCGCGACACCGCGCGAGGCGCTCACCGTTGTCGAGAGTCGGCACTCGGGGCGCTGGATCGCCGTGATCGTCATCGCCATCCTCGCGATCGCGACCGTTTACACCATCTTCACGAACCCGCGCTTCCAGTGGGAGGTCGTCGGGAAGTACATGTTCAACCCGTCGATCTTGAGCGGGCTTGGCCGGACGCTCATGCTCACGGTCATCTCGATGACCATCGGGATCCTGCTCGGCATCGTGCTCGCCGTAGCCCGGCTCTCGCCCAACAAGATCATTTCCGGGGCCGCCTGGATGTACTCCTGGTTCTTCCGCGGGACCCCGCTGCTCGTGCAGCTCCTGCTCTGGTTTTTCCTCTCGGCGCTCTTCCCCGTGGTCGCGCTCGGGGTGCCGTTCGGGCCGGAGATCTTCGCGATCGACACGAACTCGCTGATCACGCCGTTCTCCGCGGCGATCCTCGGCCTCGCGCTCAACGAGGCCGCCTACATGAGTGAGATTGTGCGGGCCGGGCTCCTCTCCGTCCCCAAGGGCCAGACGGAAGCGGCGGAGGCGATCGGGATGACGCGGCTTCAGACCATGTCGCGGGTGATCCTGCCGCAGGCGATGCGCATCATCATCCCGCCCACGGGCAACGAAACGATCGGCATGCTGAAGAACACCGCGCTCGTGCTGGTCATCGGCTACGCGGACCTCCTGACCTCGGCCTCACTCATCTACGCGCGCACCTTCGAGACGATCCCCCTGCTGATCGTCGCAGCGATCTGGTACCTGTTCATCACCGCGATCCTGTCGGTGATCCAGTACTACATCGAGCGTCACTACAGCAAGGGATTCCAAGCCGGCCGCGTGCAGCGTGAGCGGAAGGTGAAGCTCGACACGGTCACCCGGCCGGTCGACATCGGAGAGCTCATCGTCGACGACGAGAGCGTGCAGCACGTCGGGAGAATGTCATGAACGCCGCAGTCGAGGAGCGCCCCATGTTCGAAGCCATCGAAGTGCACAAGAAATTCGGCAAGGTCGAGGTGCTCAAGGGGATCTCGCTCGAGGTCGAACGGGGGAAAGTGGCGTGCCTGCTCGGACCCTCCGGATCGGGAAAGAGCACCTTTCTGCGCTGCATCAACCATCTCGAGAAGCTCGACGCGGGCGAAATGTGGGTCGACGGCGAACGGGTGGGGTACCGCCGCAGCGGATCGAAGCTGCACGAGCTGCGGAGCAGCGAAATCGCGAAGCGGCGCGCCAACATCGGGATGGTCTTCCAATCCTTCAACCTGTTCCCGCACCGCACCGCGCTACAGAACGTCACCGAGGGGCCGATCGTGGTCAAGGGGATGGCAAAAGCGAAGGCGGTCGAACTCGGGATGGAGCTGCTCGCAAAGGTGGGGTTGCGGGGCCGGGAAGGGCACTACCCGGGGCAGCTCTCCGGCGGGCAGCAGCAGCGCGTCGCGATCGCCCGCGCCCTCGCGATGGATCCGGCCCTGATGCTCTTCGACGAGCCCACCTCCGCGCTCGACCCCGAGCTCGTGGGCGAGGTGCTCGATGTGATGAAGGACCTCGCGAGCGGGGGCATGACCATGATCGTGGTGACCCATGAGATGGGTTTTGCGCGCGATGTCGCGGATGTGGTCCACTTCATGGCAGACGGGTATCTGGTGGAGAGCGGGGACCCCCGAGAGGTCATGGTCGACCCGAAACACGAGCGCACGCGATCCTTCCTCGCGAAGGTGCTCTGATCCGGCCGGGGAATCCCGCCACACGAAAGGACTGGATGTGAACGCAATTGAACTCGGCGACAACACGCTGACGCTGGAGGACTTCCTCGCGGCAACCCGGGACCGGGTCCCGGCGCGCCCATCCGCGGCGGCGACGGCGCGGATGCAGGAGAGCGAGGCGTGGGTCTCCGCGATCTCGGACCGGATGCGCGCGGGCGAAACCGTGGAACCGATCTACAGCATCAACACGGGATTCGGATCGCTGGCCGGCAAGCAGGCCTTCGACAGCGTCGAGGACGCGGCCGAGCTCTCGCGCCGCCTGATCATTTCGAACGCGGGCGGGATCGGGCGCTACCTCGACGAGGAAGTGGTGCGCGGGGCCATGTTCATCCGCGCCGCGAGTCTGGCGCGCGGCCACTCGGCGTGCCGACCCGAGCTGCTGGACCGCCTGCTCGAGATGATGGACAAGGGCGTGCTGCCCGCCGTCCCGGAGTTCGGTTCGCTCGGCGCGAGCGGAGACCTGATCCCGCTCGCGCACCTCGCCATCGTGCTGACCCGCGCCGCGGGGGAAGACCGAGAGGAAGAATCCGGCGAGGCGCACCTCAACGGCGAGATCGTCTCGGGGATCGCCGCGATGCGGGACGCCGGGATCGAACGCATCGTGCTCGGCCCCAAGGAGGGCCTCGCCCTGCTGAACGGCACCTCCTTCTCGACCGCGCAGTCGGCGCTCGCGCTCGCCGACGTCGAGACCGCACTCGAGGCGGCCCAGATCACCGCGGCGATGTCGATCGAGGCGATGTGCGGATTCGGTGACGCATTCCTGCCGCAGCTGCACGAGGCGCGCGGGCACGCGGGACAGATCGCGGTCGCGGCCCGGATCCGGGAACTCCTCGCGGACAGCGAATTCATCGACGGGTCCGAGCACCGCGATCCGGTGCGCCAGCCGCCGCAGGACGCCTACTCGCTGCGCTGCACCCCGCAGGTACTCGGCCCGGTGAAGGACACGCTGGCCTTCGCGCGCGGGATCATCGAGACGGAGATCAACGCGGCGACCGACAACCCGCTCGTGTTCCCGGAGCTCCCGGACACCCGCACCTTGAAGGCCGTCTCCGGCGGCAACTTTCACGCGCAGTACGTCGCGTTCGCGTCCGACTTCATCGCCATTGGCGCGACCGAGATCGCGAACATTGCGGAGCGGCGGCTGTTCCGTCTCACAGACGGTTCGCTCAATCGCGGGCTGCCCGAAATGCTGGTGGACAGCGAGAAGGTCGGGATGGATTGCGGGTACATGCTGCCGCAGTACCTCGCCGCGGCGCTCGTCTCGGACTGCAAGACCCTGGCGCATCCGGACAGCGTGGACTCCATCCCCACGAGCGCCAATCAGGAAGACCACGTGTCGATGGCGAACAACGCGGGCCGGCACGCGCGCCAGGTCGCGTCGAACGTGCAGGCCGTGATCGGGATCGAGCTGCTGCTCGCCGCGCAGGCGCTTGAGCTGCGGCTGCAGCAGAGCGGGAAGCCGCGGGAGGCCCTCTCGACCGCGAGCCGCGCCGCGCTCGATCTGATCCGGTCGACGCCCACCTCCGACGGCGGCCACGTCGACTTCCTCACGCAGGATGTGGTCATGTACCCGCGTGTGCGCGCCGCGATCGAACTCGTGCGGACCGGCGCGCTGCAGCGCGCGGTCGCGGAGGCGGAAACCGCGTGATGCCGGACGCCGCGCGGTCACGCTCCGGCGGTGTTCGTGCGGCGACGTCTGCGCGGTGCCCCTGAACCTCGTTCGGGGGCACCGCCCGGACGCTGCCCGGGATACCATCTGACCATGGCACACACGGGGGAACGCGGCAGGGGACGTCTGGCGCGGCAGATGGCCGGGGCGGTGCTTGCCGCGGTGCTGGCGTGCGCCGGCTGCGCGACGGGCGCGGGAGCGGGCGGGAACGCCGCGGGTGCCGACACACGCGGCGACGCCGCCGCGGCCCAGGCCGCGGCGTTCCCCGAGGCGTACGCGCAGGAAGTGATGTGGCGGGATTGCACCGCCGATGACGGCCTGGACTCCGGCACGGCCGCGGCGCTGAACGACGCGGGCGTCGCACCGAAGACGATGCGCTGCGGCACCGTGATCGCGCCGTTCGATTGGGAGGACCCGGAGAACCCGGACCAGATCGAGCTCGCGATCGTGCACATCCCCGCGACGGGAACGCAACCGCTCGGCACCCTGTTCGGGAACCCGGGCGGGCCGGGGGAGCGCGGGGTCGACTTCATGATCGGCATGCCCCTGTCCCCGGGCTTCGGCGCCGTGATGGAGCGCTACGACCTCCTGGGGTTCGACCCCCGCGGGGTGGGGGACAGCACGCCGCTCGAGTGCGACGGTGCCGGATCTGAGCTCCCCGTCGTGCAGATGGCGGAGTGCATTGCGGGCAACCCCATCGCTCACACGATGGGCACCAGCCAGGTGGCGCGCGACATGGAGTTGCTGCGCAGCCTCATGGAGGCGGAACGACTCGACTATCTGGGCTACTCCTACGGCACGATGCTCGGAGCGAGCTACGCCACGCTGTTCCCCGAGCGCGTGGGGCGGATGGTGCTCGACAGCGCGGAGAACGCGCAGTGGGCCAACCTGATTCACACCTTCGATCAGCAGCTCGCGATCGCGCGGGCGACCGTCGCGCTCGCCACGTCCTGCCGCACCGAGTACCGCGACGAGGTGGAGGTCTGCCCGTTCGTGGACGAGGACTCGCTGCTCACCGTGTTGGATCAGCTTGATGACGATCCGCTGGTGGCCGGCGACGGGACGCAGATTGACGGCGCAGCGCTGAGCTCGATCCTGACGAGCGCGCTCTACGCGAGCCACTTCGAGCGCGGGCGCGTGCTCGACCAGATCGCGCTCGCGCTGCTGGGGGATCAGGACGCGGTCGACGACCTCGCCTCGCCCCTCACCGACGCCGAGGGCACGGTGGATCTCGCGATGACGATCATCTCCTGCCACTCGTTCCCGATCGAGCCGGATGTGCCTGGCCTGCTCGAGCACATCCGGAGCACCGGGGTGCCGCGCCTGCTGGGCGGGCCCAAGATCACGGACGACGTGCTCGCGCCGTTCGTGGACATCACCTGCTACACCCTCCCGGAGAGTGGGCTCGACATTACCGACACGTTCAGCTTCGACGCGCCGGGCGCGGAACCGATCCTCGTGATCGGGATCACGGGCGATCACGCGACCCCGTACCCCTACGCGCAGGAGCTCGTCCAGGAGCTCGGCAACGCCCGGCTGCTCACCCTGGACGGGCAGGGGCACGCAGCGTCGTACTCGGATCGGTCACACTGCGTCGATACCGCGGTGACCCAGTACCTCCTCGACGGCACACTTCCCGCCGAGGGGAACGTCTGCACGGACGACTAGACGTGCGACCCTAGAAACATGGATCTGCAGGTCACTCGGGAGCTCACCATTCCGGCAACGGAGCTGGTGTGGCGATTCTCGCGATCCTCGGGGCCCGGGGGTCAGCACGTGAACACGTCCGACAGTCGGGTCGAACTGCTCTGGGATGCGGCCCGCTCACGCGCGCTCGCCGCCGCGCTGAGCCCGGAGCGGCGTGATCGGGCGCTGCGCCGGCTGGCCCCGCACCTCATCGCCGGGGTGCTCACCGTGACCGCCTCGGAGCAGCGATCACAACTGCGCAACCGCGAACGCGCCCAGCACAAACTCGCGGAGCGGGTGGCCGCGGCGCTCGCGCCGGATCCGGCACCGCGCCGAGCCACCCGGCCCACACGCGGTTCACAGCGTCGCCACCTCGCCGCGAAGACCCAGCGTTCGGCGACGAAGCAATTGCGCCGGCGGCCCAGCGCCGAATAGCTGCGCTCCCCGCCGCGGTCGCGAAGTCACAGCGGGTTCCGACACAACGCCGATACGCTGACGACATGAGCACCACCGCAGCTGACCTCGGCTCAGCGAACGACGAGAGCGACGAAGCGAACGACGAGATTACGATCTCCGCGAGCGCGCTGCGGACTCTCGGCGATCAGATGCAGCGTTTCCTGCTGGAGTACCGCTTCGCGATGCAGGAGGTGGAAACCAAGCTTGCGATCCTGCGCGAGGAATTCCTGCACATGCACGAGTACAACCCGATCGAGCACGTGTCGAGCCGGGTGAAGTCGGTCGATAGCCTCGTGGCGAAGCTGGAACGGCGCGGGATCAGCAGCGAGTTCGAGGTCATCCGAGCCGAGATCCACGACATCGCCGGGGTGCGGGTCACCTGCGCGTTCATCCATGACGTGTACCGCTTGTTCGACCTGCTGACGCAGCAGGACGACATCACGGTGCTCGAGGTCGAGGACTTTATCGAGACGCCGAAGCCGAACGGCTACCAGAGCCTCCACACGATCCTGTCAATTCCCGTGTACCTCTCGACGGGGCGGGTCGACGTGCCCGTGGAGGTGCAGTTCCGCACGATCGCGATGGACTTCTGGGCGAGCCTCGAACACAAGATCTACTACAAGTACGCGCGCCAGGTGCCGGATACGCTGACCCGGGAACTCAAGCACGCCGCCGACACCGCGGCCGAACTCGACACCCGCATGGAGCGGTTGCACGCCCAATTGCACGGTGCGCCGGCACCGCACACGGGGCCCATCGGGATCCGCCACCTGGGGGCCAGCAAGGCGGAGCCCGCGACGCCCCACGCACGCCGAACGATCCACCGGGCGTAGCCCGCGTCGCCCGGCGTGCGATACGGTCGAGTCGTGGAAAGCGAACACCTGCCAGGCGGATCGGGCGGCGTGTGGCGCGTCGTGGACGCGGACGGCGTGACCCGGGTGCATCGGCCCACCGGGCCCTGGACTCCCGCCGTGCACGAGCTGCTGGGCGTTCTCGCGGCCGCGGGCCTGGACGGCATCCCGGCGGTGCACGGGCTCGACGCCGAGGGGCGAGAGGTGCTGGAGTACCTTCCCGGGGACACGCTCGATCCGGAAACCGAGCAGGTCGCCGATACGGCGCTGGCGTCCGCGGCGGCCTGGCTGCGCCGATTCCACGACGCGGTGCGGGGCTTCCCCGCCGGGCCGCGCGAGTGGCGGCAGGGCGTGCAAGCCCTGGGTCCCGACGAGATCATTTGCCACAACGATCCCGGGCTCTACAACTGGGTGGTGCGCCGGGGCGCATTCGTCGGCATGATCGACTGGGATCGGGCGGGCCCGGGCCGGCCGATCGAGGACCTCGCATTCCTCTGCTGGAGCGGCGTGCCGCTGCTCCGGGAGATTCCCCCCGCGGACGCGGCGCACCGGACCGCGCTCGCCGCGCGCGCCTACGGGGACGTCGCGCCGGAGTCCCTGCTTGACGCCGTCGAAGCCCGGATGGAGCTTATCGCTGCGCGGTGGCGGGCCGGGCTGGAACGGAACGACCCGGGCACGATCGCGCTGCGCGACGCGGGGATCATGGACCGGCATTTCGCCCGGGTATCCGGCTTCGCCGCCCGGCGCACACACATTCAGGACGCACTGCAGGCCCCATCATCGAAGCGAGGGAGCGACACATGACCACCCCACTTGCGGACACCCCGGCCCCGGCCGTGACCATCGCCGACGGCGGCATCGAAACCGCACTGACCGACCGTTTGGGTCAGGAGCTGCCGGAGTTTGCGGCGTTCGTGCTCCTGGCGACGGCTGCGGGTCGGGACACCCTGCGCGCCTATTACGCGCCATTCATCGCGCTCGCGGCCGAACAGGGTCTCCCGCTCGCGCTCGACACACCGACCTGGCGGGCGAACCCCGACTGGGGTGCGCGGGTGGGCGCCGACGCCGCCGCCCTCGACCGTGCAAACGCCGACGCGGTCGCGTTTCTCCGCGAGATTCTTGAGGAGGCCGGCGGTGAGGAACTCGCCGGGCGTGACACGCTCATCAACGGCTGCGTGGGCCCGCGATTCGACGAGTATGTGGCCGGTGAACGCATGACCGAGGGGGAGGCCGAGCGCTACCACGCCCCGCAGATTGCGGCACTTGCGGAGGCGGGCGCGGATCGCGTGACGGCGGTCACCATGCTGGACGCGGCGGAAGCGATCGGGATCGTGCGCGCGGCTCAGGGCGCACGCATCCCCGTCGCGGTCTCCTTCGCGGTCGGGGCCGACGGCCTGCTCGGAGACGGCTCCACCGTCGCCGCCGCGATCGCCGAGACTGACGCCGCGACGAACGGCGCCGCGGTCGGCTTCCTGATCAACTGCGCGCACCCGAGCGAGGTGACGCGCGGCCTGATCCCCGACGCCGAGGCGACGGAGCTCGGCAGGATCATCGGCTTCCGCCTGAACGCCGCCGAACACGGCGACGAGGGCCCGGGCGACGCCCCCGCGGCCTTTGCCGCGGGGGAGCTTGCCCTCCGCGAGCACGCCCCGAACGCGACCGTCTTCGGCGGGTGCTGCGGCACCGATGTGCCGCACATTTCCGCCGTTGCGGCGGCGCTCCGATAAACCTGGGGAAATCGTGTGTGGTGCCCGCGGGAGTGGGATCTGGCGCGGGAGTCGTTAGGGTGGGGGTGTGAATAAGGATCCCCTGGAGGAGCTGTTCGGCTCGTTCGACGAAACGCCCGAACCCGTTCCCGCCCGCGAGCGACTCGCGCACGAGCAGGCCGAGCGGGTGCGCACGGCGCAGCTCCCGGCCGAGCGTAGCGTGAGCCGCAGCACCTCGACTCTGCCCCGTGACGACTCGGCAACGGGCCGCGACCGGACCACCTCGGCCAAGCCATGGATCATTGTGGGAATCGTCGCGGTGGTCGCGATTCTCGCCTCGATTGTCGTGCTCAACCTTGCGCGTGGCGGCGACGATCCCGCGCCGACGACCGCGCCGACGACGCAGGCACCCACGACGACGACGGCACCCACGACGACGCCGAGTCCCTCCGAGAAGCCGGAGACGGAGGAGCCCGATCCTGACGAGCCGCCCGTGGTCGATGTGGGGGACACCTACGCATTCCCGATCACGCAGTGGAACGTCACGTCGCAGTGGCCGGTGCGCCTCGGTGGTGCTACCTATGCGCTCTCCGGTCAGGACAACGCGGAACTGCGGCTCTCGGGCGACCTGTTCAACTCCTTCCCCGAGGCCTGCGCGGCGATGCGCACCCAGTGGGGCGCGAACCGCCAGCCGGACGGCACCTTTGAGGTTGCGAAGCCGGCAAGCGCCTGCTCCGCGGCACCGGAACTCTACGACGAGGTGTGGGGCCTGCTGAACGCCTGGGTCGGCACCATGAAGGCGGGCTAACCGCCCGCCGCTCGCCGGCGGCGGCTCGCGCTGGGCCGCGCCGCGCCCGGTGCCCCGGCCCGCCGGCCCCGCCGGCCCCGCCGGCCGCGGCTCGCCGGCTCCGCCCGCCCCGGGCCGTGCCGTGCCCGCCGAAACCGAGGCAATTTATCTAGAGGGACGCGTTTTTGCCGGAATTTGACTCGGGCAGGATAAAACGGCTCGGGGAGGGTGAGCGGCGGATGCCGGGTGCGCAGCCGGAGGGGGCGCGCGGTGGGTGCCGGGCGCGCGGCTAGCTTGCGGGGGCACCGAAGAGCGCGGGCCAGAGCGCGAGCGCGATCGGGAAGCCCGCGAAACTCACAATATCGAGGACCCAGTGCGCCACGATGAGCGGGAGCACCCGGCCGAAGCGATGGTAGGCCCAGCCAAACACCAGCCCCATCACCACGTTGCCGATGAATCCGCCAAAGCCCTGGTACAGGTGGTAGCTGCCGCGCAGCAGCGCGCTCGTCACGATAACGGCGAGCGGGCCCACGCCCAAGCGGCGCAGCCGATCGAAGAGATACGCGACCACAATGAGTTCCTCGCCGAGCGCGGCGCGCAGCGCCTGCAAGACGAGCACCGGCACCGTCCACCAGTACGTGTCCAGGGCGGTCGGGATCACGGTGAGGTTGATCCCGATCGCCTTTGAGACGAGGTAGAACGCGATCCCGGGGATCCCGATCAGCGCGGCGAGGCCGAAGCCCCATCCGGTTTCGCCGAGCCACCATCGGCGCGATGCCCCGGTGTGCACCGGGGCCCCGAACCCGAGCCGGCCGAGGTGCGGGGGAGCGGACCGCCACAGCAGGAACGCTACGAGGGCGACGGGCGCGAGCCCAAAGCTGAAGGACAGCAACTGGTACACCAGGTCGAACGCCGGCCGCTCGGAGAGCGCCCGGTTGATCGTGGTGACCTGCTCCGACAGCGCGGCATCGCGCGTCAGGCTCTCCACGATCGAGACGATGGCGTACACGCCCGAGGCACCGTACGAAAGGGCGAGCACGATGCCGATCTCCCAGCGCAGACGGGTCCGGGACGCAGACTGATTCATCGCACCAGCGTACCGCTGGTGCGGGGCAGGAAAGCTGGTGCGGCATGGGTGATCTCGACAAATCACGGCCCGCCGACCCGCGCGGCTATTGCCGAGATCTACAGTTCTGGGTCACGAAGCAGTTACAGCCCCGCGATTGTCAGATGTGGTCTTGCCGGATCGGTAGGCTTAGCACGTAATCATCCAGTCCCGTGGGGGGATGGGGCCGCCTTGTCGTGTCCCGGCCACCTCACGGACATGCTCAAGGAGGACACTAGTGAAGCGATCACGGAAGGCTCTGGGCTTTATCGCCCTGGCTGCCGCAAGCGCGCTTGCCCTGTCGGGCTGCACGTCGGGCGGCGGCGAAGCCGCAGGCGGCGGTGGCGAGAGCGACAGCATCATCACCGTTAACGCGACCGAGCCCCAGAAGGGCCTGATCCCCGCCGACACCACCGAGGTCGGCGGCGGCAAGGTTGTCGACGCGCTGTGGGAGGGCCTCGTCTACTACGACGTCGACGGCGCCACGCAGATGGGCGTTGCCGAGTCGATCGAGTCGGACAACGGCACGACCTGGACCGTGAAGCTCCGCGACGACGCGGTGTTCTCGGACGGCACGCCGGTGCTCGCGAAGAACTTTGTCGACGCGTGGAACTACGCGGCGAACATCGACAACGCACTGGGCAACCAGTACTTCTTCAGCGCGATCAAGGGCTTCAGCGAGACCGAGCCGGTCGAAGCGATGGAGGGGCTGAAGATCGTCGACGATCACACCTTCACCATCGAGGCCACCCCGGACTTCCCGGACCGCCTGGGCTACTCGGCGTACTACCCGCTCCCCGACGTTGCGTTCGAGGACATGGAAGCCTTCGGCCAGTCGCCGATCGGCAACGGCCTGTACAAGTTCGCGAGCGACGACGCGTGGAAGCACGACGTCGAGATCAAGCTCGTGAAGAACGAGGACTACGTGGGCCCCCGCGAGGTCGCCAACGGTGGCATCGACTTCAAGGTCTACGCCTCGCTCGACGCCGCGTACACGGACCTGCTGGCGAACAACCTCGACGTGCTCGACCAGATCCCCGACACCTCCTTCGCGGTGTTCCAGGACGAGCTCGGCGATCGCGCCATCAACCAGGCCGGCGCGCTCATGACGACGCTGACCATCTCGGAGAACCTCGAGCACTTCTCGGGCGAAGAGGGCAAGCTGCGCCGCCAGGCGCTGTCGATGGCCGTCGATCGCGAAGAGATCATCGACGTCATCTTCGAGGGCACCAACATCCCCGCCAAGGACTTCACCTCGCCGATCGTTGACGGCTACAAGGAAGACCTGAAGGGTTCCGAGAACCTGGACTTCAACCTGGACAAGGCCAAGGAGCTGTGGGCTGAGGCCGACAAGATCAGCCCCTACGAGGGCACCATCGAGGTTGCGACCAACTCCGACGGCCCGCACCAGGTGTGGATCGAGGCAGTGGCGAACCAGTGGGCAAACAACCTCGGCGTGACCGCGGCACCGAAGCTGTACCCGACCTTCCAGGCCTTCCTGGATGATCGCGAGTCCGACGTAGTCGGTGGCCCGTTCCGTTCGGGCTGGCAGGCCGACTACCCGGGTGCCTACAACTACCTGCAGCCGCTGTACTACACGGGTGCAAGCTCGAACCACGGCTTCTACGCCAACAAGAAGTTCGACACCCTCCGCGATGAGGCCGTGCAGGAAGCCGATCACGACAAGTCGATCGCGAAGCTGCACGAGGCTCAGGAGATCCTGCTCGACGACATGCCGTCGATCCCGCTCTGGTACCAGGGCACCACGGGCGGCTTCAGCGAGAACGTCGACAACGTCGCGTTCGGCTGGAACTCGGTCCCGATCTTCAACGAGATCACCAAGAAGTAGCCCTTCGTCGGGAGGCCCCGGAGTACGCTCCGGGGCCTCCTCCTTGTCACTGCACTCACCCGTGTCGGGGCAAGCACTCAATCTTGCGGGCCGGGAACACCGAAGTTCTCAGGTTTGCTGCGCAACACAACTGCGAGAGAATACTCACATGCATAGCTCCATAGTGCGGGAGGGGACCAGCAAGTGCTGAGATACATCCTCTTCCGCGTCCTCCAAGTGATCCCGGTTCTGCTGGGCACCACCTTCCTGATCTACTTCATGGTGTTCGCGATGCCGGGCGACCCGGTCGCCGCGATGTTCGGCGAAAAGGTCCCGAGCCCCGCCGTGCTCGAGCGCCTGCGCGAACAGTACAACCTCGATCAGCCCTTCTTCATTCAGTATCTGCTCTACCTCAAGGGCATCCTGATCGGCGACTTCGGGATGAGCTTCTCGGGTGAACCGGTGTCCCAGATCCTGGCCCGGGCGTTCCCCGTGACGATCAAGCTCGCCATCATGGCGATTGTCCTGTCGCTGGTGCTCGCCGTCGTGATCGGCCTGTTCTCGGGCCTCCGCAAGGGCAAGCTGTTCGACAACGTCAACCTCATCATCGGCCTCATCTTCATGAGTATCCCGATCTTCGTCATCGCGTTCATCGCGCAGTACGGCCTGGGGCTGAAACTCGGCTGGTTTAGCCCGACCGTGGGCGCGGGCGCACCGCTGAAGGATCTCCTGCTGCCCGCGATCGTGCTCGGCGTGAGCCTCTACGCGACGAGCATGCGACTGACGCGCTCCTCGGTGATCGACACGCTCAACCAGGACTTCGTGCGCACCGCGTACGCGAAGGGCCTCAGCCGCGGCCGCGTGATCCCCGTGCACGTGCTCCGCAACTCGCTGATCCCCACGATCACGAACACCGCGACGGACTTCGGCATCTTGATGGTCGGCGCGACGGTCACGGAGGGCATCTTCAACGTCCCCGGCGTCGGCAACGTCCTCTTCAAGGCCATCCTGAAGGGTGAGAACGCGACCGTCGTGTCCTTCGTCACCGTGATGGTGCTGATCTACCTCGGCGTGAACCTCGTCGTCGACCTTCTGTACGCAGTTCTCGATCCGAGGATCCGTTATGCCTGAGCCCACGAACGCTGAACGCCCCGGCACGGCCGGCGCGCGCCCGATCCCGGAGCACTTCGTCGCTCCGGTCACCGAGACCCCGGTCGCCGCGGTTGACGCGGTCCGCATCTCCGAGAAGAAGTCGTCCCTGTGGCGCGACGCCTGGCGCGACATGCGCCGACGTCCCATGTTCTGGATCTCCGCGGCGATCCTGCTCGTGGTCGCGGCGGTGTCCCTCATGCCGTGGCTCTTCACGCAGGCCGATCCGCGCGCCTGCTCGCTGCAGTTCTCGAACGGGAACCCCATGGCGGGCCACCCGCTCGGCTTCAACAAGCAGGGCTGTGACGTGTACTCGCGCATCATCTACGGCACCTCGACCTCGGTGTCGGTGGGGCTGATCGTGATCGCGCTGACCTTCGTCGTGGGCACCGTCATGGGTGCACTCGCCGGCTTCTTCGGCGGCGCGCTCGACGCGGTGCTTTCGCGCGTCGGTGACATCTTCTTCTCGATTCCCTACATCCTCGCGGCCGTCGTCGTGATGAGCGTGCTCTCGGAGCACCGGAACCCGCTGGTGATCGCCTTCGCGATCGGCGGCTTCTCCTGGCCGATCACGGCGCGAATTGTGCGCAGTGAGATTCTCAGGGTGAAAAATGCCGACTTCGTGATGGCCGCCGAGTCGCTCGGGCTGTCGCGCATCGGCACGATGATCAAGCACGTGATCCCGAACGCGATCGCACCCGCGATCGTGGTGACGACGATCTCGTTGTCCTCCGCGATCGTCGCCGAGTCGGTGCTGTCCTTCCTGGGCGTGGGCCTGCCGAGCGGCGAGTTCATCAGCTGGGGCAACGACATCAGTGCGGCTCAGCTCTCGCTGCGGACGGACCCCATGCCGCTCATTTACCCCTCGCTCGCGCTCACCATCACGGTGCTCGGCTTCATCCTGCTGGGTGAGGTCGTCCGCGACGCACTTGACCCGAAGGCGAGGGCTCGTCGATGAACGCCACCCACCCCGAACACGCCGCAGCCGCGGCGGAACCCGTGCTCAGCGTTCGTGACCTGCAGGTCGCGTTCAAGGTTGATAAGCAGCTCAAGGAAGTGGTGCACGGCGTCTCCTTCGACGTGTATCCCGGCGAGACCGTCGCGATCGTGGGCGAGTCCGGCTCCGGCAAGTCCACGACGATGCACGCGGTGATGAACCTGCTTCCCGGAACGGGCCGCACGACCGGCGGCTCGATCCTGTGGCGCGGGCGCGAGCTCGTCGGCATCGGCCGGAAGGACATGGAGACGATCCGTGGCCGGGAGATCGGCCTCGTCCCGCAGGATCCCATGTCGAACCTGAACCCGGTCTGGTCGGTCGGCTTCCAGGTCGAGGAAGCGATCCGTGCCAACGGGCTCGCGAAGGGGCGCAAGGAGGTGCGCGAGCGCGCCGTCCAGGTGCTCGAGCAGGCCGGCCTGCAGAACGCTGAGCAGCGGATGAAGCAGTACCCGCACCAGTTCTCCGGCGGCATGAAGCAGCGTGCCCTGATCGGCATCGGTCTGTCGGCCGAGCCCGAACTGCTGATCGCGGACGAGCCCACCTCGGCGCTCGACGTGACGGTACAGCGCGTGGTGCTCGACCACCTGGAGACGCTCACCTCGCAGCTCGGCACAGCCGTGGTCTTCATCACCCACGATCTGGGTCTCGCCGCGGAACGCGCCGAGAAGCTGATCGTGATGTACCAGGGCAACATCGTGGAGTCGGGCCCGAGCCGCGAGATCTTGCAGAACCCGCAGCACCCGTACACGAAGCGCCTGGTGTCTGCCGCGCCGAGCCTCGCCTCGCGCCGGATCGGTGCCGATTCCACCATGCCGACCGCTCCCACCGAGACGTTCGACGTCGCGGCGCTCGCGGACAGCGCGAATCGGACGGTCCAGCAGGGCGAGCCGATGATCGAGGTGAAGGACCTCGGGAAGATCTACAAGATCCGGAAGGGCAACTTCGGGTCCGAGGACTTCCACGCGGTGTCCGGGGCGACCTTTACGGTGAACCGTGGCGAAACGATGGCGCTGGTCGGCGAGTCCGGATCCGGCAAGTCCACGATCGCGAAGATGGTGCTGCAGCTCGAGCCGTCGAGCTCGGGCTCGATCCGGATCGGGGGTCGCGAGACCGCCGGGATGAAGCGCTCGGAGCTGTTCGCGCTGCGCCGCACGCTGCAGCCCGTGTTCCAGGATCCCTACGGGTCGCTGGATCCGCTGCACAACATCGGCAACACGATCATGGAGCCGCTGAAGATCCACAACGTGGGCGACGTGGCGAGCCGCAAGGCCCGGATGTATGAGCTGCTGGATCAGGTGGCGCTGCCGCGCGAGCTGGCGACGCGCTACCCGAACGAGCTCTCGGGCGGCCAGCGGCAGCGCGTTGCCGTGGCCCGCGGGCTCGCGCTGAAGCCCGACATTCTGGTCCTCGACGAGGCGGTGTCCGCGCTCGACGTGCTCGTGCAGGCGCAGATCCTCGATCTGCTCGCGGAGCTGCAGCGAGAGCTGGGGCTCACGTACCTGTTCATCACCCACGACCTCGCGGTGGTGCGGCTGATCGCGGACCGGGTCTGCGTGATGCAGCAGGGCAAGATCGTGGAGCAGGCGACCACGTCCGAGGTGTTCGAGAACCCGCAGGAGGAGTACACGAAGAACCTCCTCGCGGCGATCCCGGGTGCGCACATCGAGCTCGGGGTGAACTAGCCTCAGCGCCGTGCACGACGCAGCCCCCGGTCCGACTGGACCGGGGGCTGCGTCGTGTGGTGGGTGACGTCGGCCGCGCAACGTGTGCGCGGCCGCGTGTGCGTTCGCGTGTGCGTCTGCGAACGGGCGCACCACGCAACTAGGAGCGTCGCGTGCTCAGAACGTGCCGAGGCGACAGAATTTCGCACATGTTGTCCCCGCATTTGTGGGCTTTGGGTGTCATTTTCCGGTTTTGCGGCGCCCAGGTGAGCAGCTTGTTACAAATTGATCCCGAGTGGTCAATCTGTGCTCTGAGTATGGGTAGGCTCAGGGATGTTGTTACACACACGCAGCGGCGTTGCTGGTAATACTCAGCGTTGAGGCGTGAACACTCACTGGAGGAAGCTCTTGAAGAAGACAATGATGTCTGCGGCCGCACTGCTCGGTGCCGCGGTACTGTTCACCGGATGCGCGAGCGGGGGCTCCGGCGGATCCGGCGGCTCGGGCGGCGGCGACGCCGGATCGATCACGATCGGCACGACCGACGTGGTGACGGCCCTCGACCCCGCGGGCTCCTACGACAACGGCTCGTTCGCCGTGATGACGAGCATCTACCCGTTCCTGCTCAACCACGAGATCGGCTCGAGCGAGGTCGCCCCCGATATCGCGGAGTCGGCCGAGTTCACCTCTCCCACCGAGTACACCGTGAAGCTCAAGAGCGGCCTGAAGTTCGCGAACGGCAACGACCTCACGAGCTCCGACGTCAAGCACAGCTTCGACCGCCAGGTCGCGATCGCAGACCCGAGCGGGCCCTCGAGCCTGCTCGAGAACCTCGCGAGCGTCGAGGCCGTGGACGACACCACGGTGGTCTTCACCCTGAAGGAAGCGAACGACCAGACGTTCCCGCAAGTGCTCTCCACGCCGGTCGCCCCGATCGTGGACGAGGACGTGTTCCCGGCCGACAAGCTCGCCACCGACGACGAGATCGTCGCGGGCAAGGCCTTCGCCGGCCAGTACACGCTCGAGAACTTCAAGAAGAACGACCTCGCCTCCTACCAGGCGTACGACGGGTATGACGGCCTGTGGGGCGCGGCGAAGACCGCCGACGTCAACGTGAAGTACTTCGCGGACGAGACCAACCTCAGCCAGGCGATCGAGACGAAGGCCATCGACGTCGCGTTCCGCAGCCTGTCCGCGACCGACACGGAGAAGCTGGGCAAGACCGACGGCCTGAAGCTTGTCGACGGCCCCGGCGGCGCGATCCGCTACATCGTCTTCAACTTCGACACGCAGCCGTTCGGGGCGAAGACCGCCGAGGCGGATCCCGCGAAGGCGCTGGCCGTGCGCCAGGCCGCCGCGGACCTGATCGACCGGCAGAAGATCGCCACGCAGGTCTACAAGGACACCTTCACGCCGCTGTACAGTCCGGTCGCCCAGGGCTTCACGGGTGCCACGGAAGCGTTCAAGGGTCTCTACGGCGACGCGGAGGGCGGCGCCGATACCGCGGCCGCGAAGGCACGCCTCGAGGCGGCAGGCATCACCACGCCCGTCACCCTGCAGCTGCAGTACAACCCGGACCACTACGGCGACGCCTCGGCCGAGGAGTACGCCCTGATCAAGCAGCAGCTTGAGGCCGACGGCCTGTTCACGGTGGATCTGCAGTCGACCGAGTGGGGCCAGTACTCCAAGGACTTCCCGGCGGACGCCTACCCGATGTACCAGCTGGGCTGGTTCCCGGACTTCTCGGACGCGGACAACTTCCTCACCCCGTTCTTCGTGAACGGTGGCTTCTTCAACAACCACTACAACTCGGAGACCACCAACGGCCTCATCGCGAAGGAGCGCGTCACCGTTGATCCGGCGGAGCGCACCCAGCTGATCGAGGACGCGCAGGCCGAGGTCGCGAAGGACGTCCCGATGATCCCGCTGCTCCAGGGCACGCAGGTCGCGATCACGACCGACGCGATCGACGGGGTCGTGCTCGACGGTTCCTTCAAGTTCCGCCTCGGAACGATCACCAAGCAGTAACCCGCGTATCCGCGGGCGGGCGGGGCGGCGACGCTCCCGCCCGCCAGCGGGGCCTGGCACTATGACTATTCTTGACTCGTCCGCGGCCCCGGTGCCCACGAAGGCACCGACGGTTCGCTCCGGTGGCGGGCTGCTGCGCTATATCCTCTGGCGCGCCGTCCTCATCGTCCCCACCGTCTTCATCCTCGTCACGATGGTGTTCCTGCTCATGCGGAGCATCGGCGATCCGATCACCGCGGCCGTCGGCGGCAAGCTGCCGCCGGATGAGCTCGCGAAGCGGATCCACGACGCCGGCTACGATCGCCCGATCATCACCCAGTACCTCGAGTACCTCGGACAGGTGTTCACGGGCAATTTCGGCACCACCATCAGCGATCATCGCCCCGTCACTGAGGTCCTCACTACCTTCGGTGCGGCGACGCTGGAGCTCGCGTTCTTCACCCTGATCGTCGCGTTCGTCGTGGGGATCCCGCTCGGCATGCTCGCCGCGTACTACCGCGACCGCGGGCCCGACGCCGCGCTGCGCGTGTTCGCGATCTTCACCTACGCGACGCCCGTGTTCTTCTCCGGTCTGCTGATGAAGCTGATCTTCGGCGTCTGGCTGGGCTGGTTGCCGCTGTCCGGGCGGGCCTCCATCGGCACCGAACTGCAATTGCAGATGCTCGACGGCCCCTCCGGGTTCTACCTCATCGACGCCTTCCGCACGGGCAATCTCGCGAACGTGGGCGACGTGCTCGCTCACGCGGTGCTCCCGGCGCTCACGCTCGGCATGATGACCGCGGGCATCTTCCTGCGCCTCGTGCGCACCAACATGATCGGGACGCTCGGCCGCGAGTACGTGGACTCCGCGCGCTCCCGTGGCGTGCGCGAGTTCCGCCTCGTCACCAAGCACGCCTACCGCCCCGCGCTGATCCCGATTATCACCGTCATCGGCCTGCAGATCGCGATGCTGCTCGGCGGCGCCGTGCTGACCGAGACCACCTTCGAGTGGAAGGGGCTCGGGTTCCAGCTCGCCCACTACCTGAGTGCGCGCGATTTCGTCGCCGTGCAGGGCATCGTGGCGCTGCTCGCCGTCATCGTCGCGGTCAGCAACTTCGTCGTCGACGTCGTCGCCGCCCTGATCGACCCCCGAGTGAGGTACTGACATGGCCGCCGAAACGCACACCGAGGCCATCCTCACCGCCCCGCGCACCGACCGGGGCTGGCACAGTTGGCCGCTCATCAAGCAGCTCCGACAGAGCGTGGGGCTGCAGCGCGGCATGCTGGTCGCGGGCCTCGTGCTCGTCGGCGTGTTCGCGGTGCTCGCGATCTTCGCGCCGCTGATCGCGCCCTACGATTTCAACGCGCTCTCGGGGCCGGACGGGGACTTCGGATCCCGCACGCCGCCGAGCCCCGCGCACCCGTTCGGCACCACGATCGCCGGGTACGACGTGCTCTCGCGCGTGATCTGGGGATCCCGCACCGCGCTACTGGTCATCGTGATCGCGGTACTCGCCTCGATCTTCGCCGGGACGCTGCTGGGCCTTGTCTCCGGCTACCTGGGCGGGGCGCTCGACCGAGTGCTCGTCATGATCACCGACGCGATCTACGCGTTCCCCTCGCTGCTGCTCGCGATTGTGATGTCGATCGTGATCTCGGGTGGCCAATCCAGCCTGTGGGGCGGGATCTGGTCGGCGGCGCTCTCCATCACCGTCGTGTTCATCCCGCAGTACTTCCGCGTGGTGCGCTCCGAGGTGGTGCGGGTCAAGTCCGAGGTCTTCGTCGAGTCCGCGCGCGTGGTCGGGGCGAGCCGGGGCCGGATCATGTTCCGGCACGTGCTGCGGAACTCGACGCGTTCGCTGCCGCTCGTGTTCACGCTGAACGCGTCCGAGGCGATCCTCACGCTCGCCGGCCTCGGCTTCCTCGGATTCGGTATCGAGCCGAACTCCGCGGCCGAGTGGGGGTACGACCTGAACAAGGCCATCGCGGACGTCACGAACGGGATCTGGTGGACAAGCCTGTGGCCCGGCCTCGCGATCGTGCTCGTGGTGATGGGCCTGACGCTGACGGGCGAGAGCCTGAACGATCTCGCCGATCCGCGACTGCGCAGCCGCCGCCGCGTGAAGGCCGGCAGCGGGGCGGTTGCCGCCACCTCGGTGACCTCGCCCGCCGCGCCGGAACGCGGGGAAGGAATGAACGAATGAGCCAGACATCGGCAGCCGTGACGCCGGGGGCGCGCACGGGATCCGTCCTCGACATCCGGGATCTCGAGGTCACCTTCGCCACGGACCACGGCGCGGTGCGCGCGGTGGACGGGGTCTCCCTGGACGTTGCCCCGGGCCGCGTCCTCGCCGTGGTGGGGGAGTCCGGCTCGGGCAAGACCGTCTCAGCCCGCACGGTGCTCGGCCTCCTCCCGGAGACCGCCACCGCGGCGGGGTCCGTGATCCTCGCCTCCCGCGACGGGACCTCCACGAGCGACGTGCTGCACCTCAGCGGCGAGCAGCTGCGCCAGGTGCGCGGCCGGGACGTCGCGATGGTGTTCCAGGAGCCCTCGACCGCGCTCAACCCCGTGTTCACGATCGGGTGGCAGATCGCTGAGGGGCTCCGCGCCCACGGCAAGCTGTCCAAACGAGACGCGCGGGCGCAGGCGATCGACATGCTGGAGCGCGTCGGGATCCCCGATCCGCACGAGCGCGTCGACGCCTACCCGCATCAGCTGTCCGGCGGCCAGAAGCAGCGCGTCATGATCGCGATGGCGCTCGCGCTCCGGCCCGGGCTGATCGTGGCGGACGAGCCCACCACCGCGCTCGACGTGACCGTGCAGGCCGAGATCCTCGACCTGCTGCGTACCCTGCAGGCGGACTTCGGGACCGCGATCCTGCTCATCACCCACAACATGGGCGTGGTCGCGGACCTCGCCGACGACGTGGCCGTGATGTATCAGGGCGAGGTGATCGAGCGCGCCCCGGTGGCAGAGCTGTTCGCCGCGCCGCGCGAGGAGTACACCAAGCGACTCCTGGGCTCCGTGCTGAAGCTGGGCGATGGCCGACTGCGCATCGCGGATCGTGCCGCGAGCGACGCGGCGGCACCGGCGGCCCGTGAGGTGCTGGTCGAGGCCCGCGGGCTGGAGATCCAATATCCGGGGCGGCTCGGCAAGCCCGGGTTCCGCGCGGTGCGCGGCGTCGACTTCGAGATCGCGGCCGGGGAGGTCTACGGCCTCGTCGGGGAGTCCGGCTCCGGAAAGTCGACGATCGGCCGCGCGATCGCGGGACTGACCCCCGCGACGGGGGGCTCGCTGCGCGTGCTCGGCCACGAGATGGTCTGGTTCAAGGAGCGCCAGTTCCGGGCGGCGCGGAAGGATCTCGGCTTCGTGTTCCAGGATCCCGCGACGAGCTTCAACCCGGTGCTCACCATCGCGGAGAACGTGGCCGAACCGCTCGTGGTGCACCGGCTCGCGCGCACCCCGGCGGCCGCGCGTGCGCGCGTCGACGAGTTACTGGAAGCGGTGCAGCTGCCGCGCGCATACGGCGACCGCTTCCCGCACGAGCTCTCCGGCGGCCAGCGGCAGCGCGCCTCCCTCGCGCGGGGCCTCGCCCTCGACCCGAAACTCCTGATCGCGGACGAGCCCACCTCTGCGCTGGACGTGTCAGTGCAGGCGCGGGTGTTGGAGCTCTTCACTGAGCTGCAGGCGGAACTCGGCTTTGCGACCCTGTTCATCACCCACGACCTCGCGGTCGTCGACGCGCTCGCGGATCGCGTGGGGGTGCTGTACCACGGCGAGCTCGTCGAGAGCGGCCCGGCGGAGGAGGTGCTGCTCAACCCGCGCGAACGGTACACGCAGCGCCTGCTCGCCTCGCTCCCGGTGCCGGATCCGGCCGAGCAGGCGATCCGGCGCGAGCGGGCCCGCGACCTCCGCGAGCCCTAGCCCGGGCCCTGGCCCCTGGCCCCCCGGATCCCGCATCGTCGATGATTGCTTTTTGGTTGTTTCGGAGGGCGTGAAGCAACCAAAAAGCAATCATCGACGGGGTCGGTGGGTGGGAGTGCGGGCGCGGGCAGGGGCGGGGGCAGGCTAGCGGGGGGTGCTGCGGTGCACGAGGGCGGCTCCCGCGCAGGCGAGCAGGGCGACCGTGAGCGTGAACAGCGCCATGGGGAGCGCGGTGTGCTCGCCCCAGGCTCCCACGATCGGGGAGGCGAGCCCGCCGACGGCGAACTGGCCTGCGCCGAGGAGGGCCGATCCCGAACCCTTCGCCTCCCGCGCCCGCGCGAGGGCGAGGGCGCTCGCGTTCGACATGATGAGGCCCGTCCCTCCCGTGAGCAGGAACGCGCACACGATGAAGGTCGCGGGGTGCAGGGTCTGCGTCGACGCGAGCACCGTGAGCCCCGCCCCCGCAAGCACAGCGAGAAGGGTGCCGAGCAGCAGCATCCGAGTCGCGGGGACCCGGCCGGCGAGCCGGGCGTTCACGAAGTTCGCGGTGATCATCGCGAGGGCACCGGCCGCGAACGCGAGCGAGTACACAAACGGCGACATCCCGAGGATCACCTGCCCGACAAACGGGGACGCGGAAATGTAGGCCATCATGCCGCCGAACCCGAGCGAGAAGATGACCAGCAGGCGCAGGAACCCGGGATCGCGCAGCAGGGCCCCGAAGTGCCCCAGCGCCGAGCGCAGCCCCGCGACATTGCGGGCTTCCCGGGGCAGCGACTCGGGCACGAATAGCGCGGCGAGGAGGAGCATCGCGAGCGCGAGGCCAGCGAGCGTCGCCAGCACGGTCCGCCAGTCCGCGACGGCGGCGATCGCGCCCCCGATGGGCGGCGCGATGAGCGGGCCGAGGCCGACGAACATGGCGATGAGGCTGATCGCCCGGATCGCCGCGGCACCCTCCGTGAGATCCACCGCGATGGCGCGCGAGATCACCACACCGGCCGCGCCGCTGAAGCCCTGCAGCAGGCGCAGGGCGATGAGCACCTCGACGGTGGGGGAGAACACCATCGCAACGCTCGCGAGCGCGAACACGGTGAGCGCGCCGAGCAGCACGCGACGCCTGCCCCACTGGTCAGAGAGCGGGCCGAGCACCAACTGGCCGCTGCCCATGCCGAGCAGAAACGCGGTGAGCGTCAGCTGGACGGACGATGCCGGGGCCCCGAGATCGGACGCGATCAGGGTGAACGACGAGAGATACATGTCGGTCGCGAACGGGCCCGTGGCGGCGAGGAACGAGAGCACCGCTAGGAGGCCCGCGGTGAGCTGGGGGCGACCGGTCATGCACTGATCATATACGATGCGAGTGGCCTGATCGGCTCCGAACCCGCTATACTAGTGCGTCGGCTTCTTCGGCATCGTCGGGGATCAATCTCGCGATGCCCGGCACCCCGCCGTGTCGACGACCCGTTCGTCACGTTAGGACACCACTTCTATGGCTCTCGCTACACGCGAAGACCTCCGCAATGTTGCCATTGTCGCGCACGTCGACCACGGCAAGACGACGCTTGTTGACGCCATGCTGCGCCAGACGAACTCGTTCGACGCGCACGCCGACGTCGATGACCGGGTGATGGACTCGAACGATCTCGAGCGCGAAAAGGGCATCACGATCCTCGCGAAGAACACCGCTATCACGTACGAGGGGGAGCACGCCTCGAACGGCCCCATCGTCATCAACGTGGTCGACACCCCGGGTCACGCCGACTTCGGTGGCGAGGTGGAGCGCGCACTGTCGATGGTGGACGGCGTCGTGCTGCTCGTTGACGCGTCTGAGGGCCCGCTGCCTCAGACCCGCTTTGTGCTCCGTAAGGCGCTCGAAGCGAAGCACCCCGTGATCCTCGCGGTGAACAAGACCGACCGCCCCGACGCCCGGATCCCCGAGGTCGTTGGCGAGGCGCAGGACCTGCTGCTCGGCTTGGCCTCCGACCTCGCGGAAGAGCACCCCGAGCTCGACGTGGACGCGGTCCTCGACGTGCCTGTCGTGTACCTCTCCGGCCGCGCCGGCGCATCGAGCCTCACCGAGCCGGCTAACGGCACGCTGCCCGACGGCGATACCCTGGAGGCGCTCTTCGGTGCGATCCTCGAGCACGTCCCCGCCCCGACCTTCGATGACGAGCACCCGCTGCAGGCGCACGTCACGAACCTCGACTCCTCGCCCTTCCTCGGGCGTATCGCGCTGCTGCGCGTGCACCACGGCGAGATCCGCAAGGGCGAGACCGTCGCCTGGGTTAAGCAGGACGGTTCCGTGCAGAACGTCCGCATTACCGAGCTCATGCTGACGAAGGCGCTCACGCGCTACCCGGCCGAGAAGGCAGGCCCCGGCGACATTGTCGCGATCGCGGGTATCGAGGACATCACGATCGGCGACACGATCGCCGATGCCGAGGACGTCCGCCCGCTGCCGAAGATCGAGATCGACGATCCCGCAATCTCGATGACGATCGGTGCGAACACCTCGCCGCTCGTCGGCAAGGTCAAGGGCCACAAGCTCACCGCGCGCATGATCAAGGACCGCCTCGACCGCGAGCTCGTGGGTAACGTCTCCCTGAAGGTCGTCGATGTGGGCCGTCCCGACGCCTGGGAGGTGCAGGGACGCGGTGAGCTCGCCCTGTCGATCCTCGTCGAGAACATGCGCCGCGAGGGCTTCGAGCTCACCGTGGGCAAGCCCCAGGTGGTCACGAAGCAGGTCGACGGCAAGACGCACGAGCCGTACGAGCACCTGACGATCGATACGCCGGAAGAGCACCTCGGCGCGATCACGCAGCTGCTCGCCGCCCGCAAGGGCCGCATGGAGAACATGGTGAACAACGGCACCGGCTGGGTGCGCATGGAGTTCATCGTCCCGTCGCGTGGCCTGATCGGCTTCCGTTCGGAGTTCATGACCACTACCCGTGGCACCGGTATCGCGAACGCGATCTCGCACGGCTACGCGGAGTGGGCTGGCCCGATCGTGACGCGCAACAACGGCTCGATCGTCGCGGACCGCGCGGGCGTCGTGACCCCGTTCTCGATGATCAACCTGCAGGAGCGGATGACGTTCTTCGTCAACCCCACCGAAGAGGTGTACGAAGGCATGGTCATCGGTGAGAACTCGCGCTCCGAGGACATGGACGTGAACATCACCAAGGAGAAGAAGCTCACGAACATGCGTGCCGCGAGCTCCGACTCCTTCGAGTCGATGACGCCCCCGCGCCAGCTCTCGCTCGAGGAGTCGCTCGAGTTCGCCCGCGAGGACGAGTGCGTTGAGGTCACCCCCGAGGCGATCCGGATCCGCAAGGTGGAGCTCGACGCGGTGTCCCGCGCCCGCAACGCTTCGCGCGTGAAGAACCAGAACAAGTAGCGCAACCGGCACCTCGCGTGCCGCGCAGCGTGACAGGAACCCCATCCCGGCTCGTCCGGGGTGGGGTTTCGTGCTGTCGGCCGATTCGCCTGGGGCGGGCGTATGATCGGCGGCATGGCCCTTATTTACGACACCACGATGTCCCCGTCCAAGCAGGAGCTGCTCGTCGCCTGGCTGCCGACTCGGTCCTGGTTTCGTGGCGACGTGACGCGCCTCGAACGCGTCGCCGCCTACCGCGTGGACGATCCCGAGGGGGAAGTGGGCATCGAGGGGCACCTCGTGACCGCCGGGGACGACACGATCTACCATGTTCCGCTCACCTACCGTGGGGCGCCGCTCGCGGACGGCGACGAGTTCCTGCTCGATACGACGGCGCACGGGGTGCTGGGAACGCGGTGGATCAGCGACGGCACCGGCGACCCCGTGTTCCGCACGGTCATCGCCGAAACAATGGTGCACGGCGGGCGCGAAACCGAGGAGTGGGAAGAATCGCCGACGGGGGTGCGCACGCCGCGTGAACCGGCGACGCGCCTGCGTGGCACCGGGGCTCCGGATCACGCGGTCCCGGAGCTGTGGGCCGCGTCCGTGTCGGAGCTGGGCGGAGTGACCACCGCGGAGACCGGCTTTGCGACGCTCCGGATCCCGCACGTCCTGGACGCGGCGGCCCTCGCCGGCGGGCCGATCGCGGGGGTGCCGGCCGACGCGCTGGCGGCGGGCACCGCGGGTGGCACGGGCCACTACGCGCTCCGCGCGAGCTGGGCGGGGCAGTCGGTTCCGGTCACGATTGCGACGCTCAGCACCGTCGCTCCGGAGTGACGCCCGGCGCGACCCGCGCGAGTTTCACGAAATGGCCACCCCGATTTCTTGCAAACGCATCTGACCCGATAGAGTAGAGCCTGCGTGAAAGCGCAATCGGGATGTGGCGCAGTTTGGTAGCGCACGTCGTTCGGGACGACGGGGTCGCAGGTTCAAATCCTGTCATCCCGACCAGAGAAGTCGCGGAAGCCTCACGGTTTCCGCGACTTTTTAGGTTGTAGAACTTGAACCGGCCACGTAAAACCCATGTAGAACTCCGCCTCGTAGCACTCTCGGTAGATCGGCCGTCGGGCTGGATGCGGATGCTGCTGATTGCTCGTCATCGGTGCCGACACAGTGCACCTGATCTCCATGACAGCCACGCCGCCCCCGCACCCCGGTCTCGAACCGCTCCTCGACATCACGGAGCTTGCCGAATATCTCGGCGTGCCGCTCTCCACGATCTACGACTGGCGCACTCGCGGGCTCGGGCCCCGCGCCTATCGCTTCGGGAAGCACCTGAAGTTCGCGCTCTCCGACGTGCGCTCCTGGATGGAAGAACAGCGCGAAGCCACGCCAGGTACTCCGCGCTCGGATCGGGGGTAGCGCGATGAGTCGCCCTCGTCTTCCCATCGGCACTTTCGGGGATATCTGGTTTGTGAGCGGCAAGCGCGGGAACGTGCAGGCTCGTGCGAACTTCCGTGACTGGGACGGAGCCACGCGCCTCGTCCAGGCCACGGCCGCCACGCAGAAGGCTGCCGAAACCGCGCTCAAGGCGAAGCTCGCCGCCCGAAGCGAGTTCCAACCCACATCTACGCTGCTCGCCCCCGACAGTCCGTTCCCCGCGCTTGTGACGTACTGGCTCGAAGACCTCGCACTCGACGACCACCTGTCGAGGGGCACGAAGGATCTTTACGAACGCAACATGCGCACACTCGTGACGCCGGCATTCAAAGACTTCACACTCCGCGAGATCGGAGTCGCTCGGTGCGACCGCCTCATCAAGGAACTTGCACGCAAGAGCCACAACCGGGCGAAGCAGGCCCGCAATGTGCTCCGACTCTCGTTCGGGCTGGCCGTTCGGCACGAGGTGCTACCGCGCAACCCCATGGATAGCATTGCGAGATTGCGTCGACCGCAGGCAACCCCCGACGCAATGACGCCGGCCGAGGTGAACGCCTGCCGCGCGGCCATCGCACACTGGGAGACGGGCCTCTCCTCTTCCGGTCCGAAACCGGACGGGCAGCTGGGGCAGATCATCGAGGTACTGCTCGGGACCTCGGCGCGTATCGGTGAAGCCCTTGCGTTTCGCCGCATGGACATCGACATGACCGCCACAGAGCCTCTGATGTCGATCACCGGCACGATCATCACGCCCAAAGGCGAACTCGTCCAACGGCAGGATCACCCGAAGACCTCGAAGTCTCGGCGCACCACCGCGGTGCCCTCATTCACCGCCGAAGCCGTGCGCAGCCGCTTGAGCAAGCTCACCGACCCAGCGCCTGAAGCGCTGCTCTTCTGTAGCAGGGAGGGAACTCCACTCACGCCTGAGAATGTGCGTCGCCAGCTTCGGCAAGCGCTCTCACTCGCCGGACTGAGCGGGATCACTCCGCACACGTTCCGGCGCACCGTCGCCACTGCGATCAACGATGAGGCGAGCACCGAACTCGCCGCCGAGTTGCTCGGGCACACCGATCCGCGCATCACCATTCAGTACTATATCCGTCGAAACGAAATGGTCGACCCTGCCACAGCGTGGATTCTCGAGCGTGCGTTTGCGAAACCATAGAGGGTTGGATCGCCTCGCAGAGCGGCCATGGGCTCGTGGTACTCGGTGGGCTTCTGATCTAGCGATCTTCATCGGTCGGAGTTACAGTGTCCAGACACTTCGATAGCTGAGGTCGTTGAAAGATGTCGCCTTTGCCAGGAATCCACGGTGGTGCCGATTCGGCACCACCGTATTTCGGGGGCACGCGGTGGAGTCGAATCGACTCGACCGCATTGGCCGACCCGCCAGCTGCCGTCGATTCGACGGCACCGCATATTTCTGCGCTGAGCAGAGTCTTCACCCACTGGGTGGGCGCTGATGGGCTGTGCTGCATGGTCGTTGCTCCGCGATAGTTTCTGAGAATTGAGGGTCGTCACCAGATAGGTGCGCACCGCGCACCATTGAGCGACATCAGCCAGGGTAATGCCGCTGCACTCCTTGAACGCCGCAGTAGCGCGAGTCCAGCTCTCGCAGAAGTCATCGATACTTCGCAGATCACTACCGAGCGCTCGAACCCTGTGCGGCTCTCACGCTCACCTCTCGGGCCGGTACAGATCGTTCCAAAGGCAGCCAGACTATCCGGCCGCAGGAGTCCACCGTCCACCCCACCCCTGAGCTACCACGCGTCTTGCAAGTGCGGTTGCAAGCAACTCCTTGCCAAGGGAGGTCTTATGATGAAGGCCCAAATGTCGAAGCACAGAGACCTGAAATTGGTGCCGTCGGGAACCTGCGATATTTATCAAAAACGGTAGAGATGAATGATAATATATCGAATGTTTGTTCGAAATATATATTCGATTACTGAATTGGTCGACGAAGCCTATTGGTACTGTCGCTGGTCCAAGAGAATGGAGCGCAGATGTTCTTGCGAGATTATCTATATGTAGATCTAGATAAAGTGTCAGGCCTTGCCAGTCAATTGTATGACGGGATTCCAGAGAAGGCGACTAACGTTACTGCACGTCAGAAAAAGTTTGAGGCAGATCTCAAGCTCGTGCGCGGCGGCTCAGGAGCTTCCTCCGAGGATTCAATTGAGCGCAATCTCGGAGATTCGCTCTTTAAAGATCTAGAAACAGACTTAGAGGCTCTAGGTTTGCTCCGCGATGTTTCCGAAGACCTTGCGCGCGAAGACTCGTGGGATGCGGTCGAAGACATTGCAGCTCCAGGGCGCATGTTGCGGATAACGGCACCTGGAACTCTATTTCAGCCGGCGCAGATGTCGGACGCTATTGTCGGAATAGCAACCGCTGCTCAAGGGCTTGCTGACATGGGGATCGGGCAGGACATGGGCGAACAGATGCCACCCCTTCCGCCTAAAGCTAAGTCGGAGAGTCAGAAGCGAGCAGATCGCGCGGCAAAACAAGCGCCAAGCGAGCCTCGCTTCCCAGAAGATTTTCTTCCGATGGGTGAGACAGTGCCGCTAATGGATATTCCGCGAGCGCAGCTTTCCGGAATGATAAGGGTTGCTCGAGGCGTGTTTGGGGAGGGTGTCCACTTGCACCTCAGGCCTGCAGGGCCCAATGGCCCCATAATCTCTGCGAGGCTTGAGGATGGTCGCCGCTTCCTGGATTCGTCACCCGAAGTACTGATTTCTAGGTATGGCTTGGTAGAGCAAGAGTGGACGGTTGTTGGAGTCGTGGGTCAACTTGGTAGCCGCATGTCCACAAATAACGTTGACGATGTGACAAATTCCGACGGAAGCGTGAATAGGGCGAAATTCGTCGACTTGGTAGGAAATTTCCTTGGCGAGACTGCCGGTCTCGTCGATTTACCCCGCGCACCAGGGTTCTCGTTGATTCCTCTGGCGCTCTACCGTTCGATAGGTGAATCTATTGGCATTGAATAGCAGTTTAGGGATCCCTGGAGTTCGGGGCACTTCTCAGATTAAGAAACCGAAAATGCTAAGAAAGTACGTAAAAGCCATTGCAACCGACTGCGTCGACAGATAGAGTAATGGCATAAATACCAGTCCCGCTGTCTCTCATTGACTTTCGAGTCGCCGAGAAGACATGGACTGGTTTTCTTTTGCCATGATTGAAGTGTGAAACCACATCTGTCTTACGACGGCCAGCTAGCAAAGATGCTTGGCCGCGGACTCGCGACCTCAGACCGTCCTGCTGCGATGGGCGCGCTCAAACGCATCGGATACTACCCGCTTTCTGCCTACACCTATCCTTTTAGAAAGCCCGCCACGGAAGAAGATCGGGCGGCAGGGCGAACTCGTGCAGAGACATTCGTTTCTGGTTCGACCGTGGAGGATGCTCTCAAACTTTACGAATTCGACCGCAAGCTGCGTGGTGTCTTGCTCCAGGCCCTGCAAGAGATTGAGGTGACCCTCGCTACCAAGATCGGTTACGTGCTTGGTAAGCGAGCAGGCGATGGTCATCTGAGAGTGGAGTGTCTAGATGAGACGGTTTGCGCTCGTCTGAATGCAGATGGTGTAACTACGCATATGGCATGGGTACAGAGATATGAGAAGTTGCGGAAGGACGCCAAGGAGGAAGAGTATGTTAAGCACCATATCCTCCACTACGGCGGGGAGATCCCAATTTGGGTGGCGACGGGCTTTATGGACTTTGGATGCCTAATACGGCTCTACTCATTCATGAAGAAGCCTGACCGGGAGAGGATTGCCTCGGAACTGGGTCTTTCTGGCAATGCATCAGATACGCTCCATCGATGGCTGAGAGCCCTCAATATTCTTCGAAATAACTGCGCGCACAACAATAGAATTTGGAACCGTGCGACTGTCGATGTGCCTCCGAAGTTCTCAACTCGAGTAGCGCCAGGGGAGCTCCACCACCTCAATGATTTGGACAATGACCAGCGGCAAAAGATCTACCTGCTAATTGCGCTGACGGGACATCTGAGTCGAGCGGTCAATCCTGCGGGGAATTGGTCCTGGTCCACGCTCCCTACACAGGCGAAGAAACTTGGGAATGTTGGGGGTATGACACTCGAGAACGTCATGGGATTTCCGACGGGATGGGAAAAGCTCGACCTGTGGCAGAAACTCTGAGCTCTAAGCCCGCCTCACTCGCCCCTTCGGGATGATCTGCTCTTAGATCGATTGGTTGAGATTTGTCCCCTTGCTGGTCTTATCTCATTTCCTCTCAAACAGTCGCGCAATGCACGTCGAATTGTTGGGTGATCGCATGCACACTGGTTCCGAGATCTCGGGTAGTTCACTTCTTGGTCGGTCCAAGGTATCTGGACGCATCCCCTGGTGCGGTCGCGGCTTCAGGGCCGACTAAATCGGGAGAGTAGCTGTCGGCGGCGGCGCCGTTCCCTGTCAACTCCCATGCCAAAATCTGTAGCTCAATCCGCTTCCACGCGTCCGATTTGAGTCTGCCAGCGTCCGCATCATGAGAGACCGTGAGTTTAGTTCTCAAGGCTCGAAACGTTGTGTGTGTAGCCGGGGAAAGATAGGAAGCAAGCTCGGCAACGGACCACGCAATGCCCATGGAAATCAACCGTGACGACCCCGAATCGACCGGCTACACTCGGAACTGGCGCAACGCCACATTCCCAAGTAACACCAGGGAACCGTAGCCATCCGCATGGTCTCGAAACTAATCGGGATCAGGATTTTTGATGGACGGGGTCGCAGGTTCAAATCCTGTCATCCCGACGAGAAGCCCCGGTCAGAAGCAATTCTGACCGGGGCTGTTTCGTTTTGGGGGGCGGTGGCGCGGCGAGATGGGAATCACATCCACTCGTTCGTGCCGATAGCGCGCGATCGCTCCTCGTCGCCGGAGTACCGGCCGAGCCCGAGCTCGAAGAGTTCCCCGCCGAAGAGCATCTGCCCGGCACCCATCCCGAGGAGGCTCGCCGCGGCGACTGCGAGGGTGCCGTATGCGAGACCGGGCAGGCCCCAATGACGCCTGCCGAGGGGCAGGAGAATCGCAGCGCCGATAAGGTGTGCGGCAATGAGCGGGATGCCCCCGACGGCGAAGGCAAAACCCTCCATCGTGGTGCCCGCGGTGAGTGCTTTGCCCTGATCAGTCTCAGCCGCGAGCTGAGCAAGGCCGTACCACGACCACGCGAGCACCATGACGAGCACACCGATGCCGGCGAAGCCCCAGAACTTCGTGGCGGGCTGCTGTGCCGAGGCTGTACCGGTCATGCCGATCAGACTATCCGGCAGCGGGACAGCTCGGTCAGAGGTGGAGTCTGACCGGGGCTGTTTCGTTGTCGGGCGAGGGGGCTACCGGGCGTCCGCGTGCTCGCTCGTGATGTGATCGGCGAGCTCCGCGCGCCGGTCGATTCCGAGCTTGCGCATGATCCGGTAGAGATGGCTCTCGACCGTGCGGACCGAGAGGATCAGTTCGTCCGCGATCTGCTGATTCGTCAGTCCGGCACGCGCGAGCTGGGCGATCCGAAGCTCACGGGTGCTGAGCTCCACGATGGAGTGGCTTCCGCGTCGCGGATCGTAGCGGCCCGCCGGAACGTGCGCGAGCACGAGCGCCAGCCGCGCGTCGATGTCGCGGACCTCGCCGGGCTGTCCGTCCGTGCGCGCGATGACCGCGGCACGCTTGTACGCGGAAATCGCGAGGGAGATGCGCCCCTGCTGTGCGAACTGTTCGGCGAGGCGCATCAGCTCGGCGCGATCCCGCAGCGCCCAGGCCCGGGCGCTCAGCGCCAGTTCCTGGATGGTGCGGCTCGCGACGGCCGCTAGCCGGGGTTCCACGTGTGCCAGGCGCTCGGCGTTCGGATCGACATCGAGCGCGCCCAGGTAGGCGTAGGCGGCGGCGATGCGTTCCCCGCGTTCCCAGCCCTGGTCGCCCGCGGCGATGGCGAGGTCCGCCGCCTCCTGGCGCTTTCCGGTGCTCGTCAGCATCTGCACGGTCGCCCAGCTGCGGCTTCCCCCGGGAAGAGGAATGTCCGGGCTGCGGAGGTGCCCGAGTTCCGCGCTGCGCTGCTCCGCGGTCGCGCGGTGGCCGCGGCGCGACGCGAGCACCGCCGCGGAAATCGCGAGCGTCAGCGGCACGAATGCCGGGGTCACCGCCGGGGTGCCGAGCATGGTCGTGCATTCGAGTACCTCGCCGGCCTCCTCGTGGCGGCTCTCGAGAAGCAACAGGGTGGCACAGAGCGACCCCTGGGTGAGGATCAGCGTCACGTCGCGGCCGGCGAGGGCGTTCGAGAAGTCTGCGAGTGCGGCGTCGACGGCCGCCCCGGGATCGCCGCCCAGATAGTCGGTGAGGCCGCGGAACACTCGTGTGGCCGTCTCGAGGGAGGGATCCTGTGCCAGCACTTCCGCGGGCAGTGAGTCGAGCCGGTGCCACAGCTCGCGGCTCTCCGAGATACGCCCTTCGATCACTGCGAGCACGGCCTGTGTGATCCAGATCGCGGCCCGAGAGCACACGGGTGCCGACTCGGTCGCGTCGGCGAGCTCGCGCGCGGGCTGGGGATCGCCCGCGTAGAGGAGCGATACGAACGCGTGCCGGGCGGTGAGCGTCTCCGCGAACTCGCCCGCGCCGGGGACCGCTTCTCGCAGATGCCGGAGGGCGGCTGGGACATCCATGTCGAATGCGAGCGTGGCGTCGGTGAGGGCGAGCACCCAGGCCACGCTCTCGAACGCGGTCCGGGGGAAGTGCTCGGCCTCGGCGACGATGCTCTCGACAGTCTCCCGCGACGCGGCCGTGGCGAGCATGCCGGCCCGGACCGCTCGCGTCGCCGAGGCGATCGAGGGGTGGAGTCGCCAGTCCTGTTGCGCGGTGTGCTGCGCGTCGCGGGCCCGTTCGTGGACGAGTCGCACCAGTCGGGCGTCGCGGGTTTCGGTCTGCGATTCCGGATGCATCGCGAGGCGGCCGAGTGCGGGGTTCCCGAGATCCGACGCGACCGCGGTGGCGAGCCGGTACCGGCGTGCGTAGGCGGTTTCGTGACGGAAATACTCGACGAGCAGGGGCGGCTCCACCGTGACGAAGGTCGCGCTGTCCGAGGGGAACAGTGAGACGAGGCCGTCCGCTTCAAGCTGTTCGATCTCTTCGAGGTCGCCCTGCCGCGCCACCGTGTCGAGGGCGATGGTGCCGACCGTGGCGAGGACCTCAAGGAGATCGCGCTGGCGGGGGGTGAGCCGGTCGAGGAGAACGCGTGCGGCCGCTCCCAGCGTGTCGGTCCAGAGATCCTGGGCGCCGCGCCACTGGCCGTCGTGCAGCGTGAGCTTGCCACCGGCGACCGCGGCATCCACGAGTGCCAGGGCGAGACCCGGGTTTCCTCCGCTCTTGGCGAAGATGCGACTGAGGGTGTTCCGCGTCAGCGGGGCGTCAAGGTGCGTCTGCAGGATCCGCTCCAGCTCGGAGAACGCGAGCGGCTGAATCCGCAGTTCGTGCGCGGTGCCGTAGGTGGGGTGCGCGGACCGGGGGCGCGGTCCGCGCCCGGCGCCCCAGGGCGTGCGGGCGGTGACCACCGGGACGCCCGTGCGCGAGCGTACGGCGCAGATGACTCCCCAGCTTGCCTCGTCGAGGTCGTCCCAATCATCGACCAGGATCGCGGCACGGTCCGGGGGGACCTGGGACACGAGTTCGTCGATCGCCCCGGTGAGGGAGGCGATGAAGGATTGCGGGCGCGTGTCTTTGCCCGGGATCACCCCCGCGAGAGCGAGGGCCGCGAGCGGCGTCTGCCGGAAGGCGGCGTGGCCGAGGATCCGGACGACGGTCCAGTCCCGGCTGATCAGGGAGTGATCGAGCTCGCGCAGCAAGGTGGAACGGCCGCTCCCCGCTTCGCCGGTGATGTTGACGCTGGCGCCGCGACGGACGCTGGTACTGAGTCGGGAGAGATCACGTGGAGGGTGTCGGCGCAATGGTGAACCTTTCCAGCCGGGGAGGGACGACAGACGGGACCGCGCGGACGACGCACGGGGCCCGAATGTCAGTGTGCAGTGTGGGGTGGGCCGGCTACTGATTTCGGCGGGCGGTGCAGTGCTCGCCGCCGCAGATGCAGCAGCGCGCCGGCGGAATCGGGGGCGGAACTCAGTAGCGTGAAGGTCGCGGTCAGCAGCGTCCGGTCACGGTGCGCCGCGCGTGGGCCCACGGTGATCACCACGCCGCGCAACGGAAATCCACGGTCAAAGCTGCAGATGCTGGGTAAGTCGGAGTACTGTCAATGCACACGAATCGGATCAGCGAAGAGATCGGCAGCGCAGCATGGAGAATCGAGCGAGGGCGCTGAGTCACACCGCGAGCGTCATCACCGCGGCGGGGTCCGTCGAAGTGATCGGCGTTCACGGTTCGGGCAAGACGCACTTTATTTCTCAGGTCGTCGAACACTTCCGGAATCTCACCTGGCACATCGTCGAGGTGCGGGGGCTGTACGCGTATCGGAACACGCCATTCGCGAGTCTTGCCCTGGCCGGGCTGAACTCTGTCGCCCAGGGGCGTCCGGGGTCCCCGCGGGTGGTCGTCAGCGAACTCGAGGAGATGCTCGCCGCGCCGCATTCGCTGCTCGTGTTGGAGGACGCGGAGTTCATTGATGACGCGAGCTGGGGTGCGCTCTCGGCGGTGTGCAGCTCGAACCACACGCCGACGCTGCTGAGCCGGCTCCCGGGATCGTCACGGAACCGGATCGGGAATCAATTGGAGGGGATGAGCATCGCCCCGGGGTTCGGCGTGCACCTCGGCCCGCTGGGCTTCGACGATCTGAGCGCGGCGCTCACGCAGGCCACCGGCACGCCACTGCACTCGAGCGCGATGAGTCACGTGTTTGCGAGTTCGGGCGGAAACGTGGGGCTGGCCATCACCATGGTGCGTGCCGCGATCCATGAGGATCGGTTGAGCCTCGAACACGGCCGGTGGACCACTTCGGACTCCTTCTGGAGCAGCGCCCTGATTCCCTATATCGATGCGCTGCTTGCGGAACTGAGTGATGAGCAATGGGACGCCCTGGAGATCCTGTCCCTCCTCGGCGTCGTCGACATCGACACGCTCGTGGAATTCACGGGGCCGGAGGTGCCGACGCAACTCGAGGAACTCTCGCTGATCGGGTTCTATCCCTCGGCCGGGCGGCTGCTGGTGACCGTGCAGCCCCCGCTCCTCGTCGATTTCTTCAGGCATCGTCCGGCGGCTGCGCGCCGGCATCGCCTGAGCGCGCTGCTCGAAGCGCACGTGCGCGCGGGCACCGAGACGAGCGTGCAGTTTCGGCTTCCCGCGATGTCCCAGAGCCCGGACGCGCCCTTTGTCCGGCTGGTGCACGAACACCTCCGGAACCGGCTGCTGGTCGCACAGACCGAGTGGAGCCGTTCGCCGTCACGTGAGACCCTCGCGAACCTCATTGAGATCTCGGTGGCGTCCGGGGCGACGGCGGAGGAACTCGAGGCGCTCTTCGCGGACGTGGCCGCGCTCTCGGATCACGAGTCGGAGCAGATGCTCGTGCGGTGGGAGTTTCTGCGGGCGGATCACTGGCTGTTCATCACGGGGGAGTTCCAGCGAGCCATCGACAGCCTGCGTGCGGCCGCGGGCCGGTTTCCTCGGCTCGGGGCGCTGTTCGGGGTCAGGATCTTCGAGATCGAGCGGGTCGTGTTTCCGGCCGCGGACCCGTCGCTCCTCCCGGACCCCCACGACCCCACACTCGACGCGCGCGTGCGCGCCGCAACGCACATGGCGATCGGGAGCGAACTCCTGCGCGGTGGGCGCGTGGTCGAGGCGAAGGCGCACTACGACGGCGCGAACGCGCTGGAACCGTTTACCGGGGCGGTCGACCGGATGGGGTTTGTGATCGTCAGCGACTACTTTGCCGGGCACTGCGAACGGGCCCGGCGCGCCGCCGAGCAAGGGCTTGCCGAGGCGAAGGACTCCTTCGACAATGTGGCGATCCGCGGGTACTGTTACCTGCTCGCGCTGCTGGATCTGCACGATGGGCGGGTCCGCCGGGCCGAGGAATCGATCCGGCTTGCGTTCTCACTGGGAGAGCCGATCCGGCAGCCGCCGTTTGTGCACCTGTCGTTCCTGGTGATGGGCGCGGTGATCGCGGTGGGCCAGGGGCACCTGGACGCCGCGCGTGCCCTGCAGGCGCAGTATGAGCACTCTGCGGTGCCCGACAGTCTGCTCCCGGGCGGATCCCGGAGCTGGGCGACGGCGCGCGTGATCGCCGCCGAGCAGAACCCGGTGGCGGGGGCGGATCACGCGGAGCAGGGCGGCACCGAGCTCTGGGAGCGCGGCGCGCACCTGAACGCGGCGCTCGCGTATCTGACCGCGCTGGAGTACGACCTCTCGGAGGAACGACTGGAGCGGCTCCGCCCTCGCCTCGCGGACATCGACTCGCCGTACGTCGCAGATCGGGTGCGCTGTCTCACCGCGGTGCTCCGGGAGGAGCTCGCGACGATGGAGCGCTGCGCCGCGGAGTTCGCGGAGCTGGGGCAGCTCAGTGACGCGCTGGGGGTGTACCGGGAGTGCATTCGCGTGGCGAAGCAGCGGGACGACGTGGAGGCGGTGGAGCGGAACGAGCTGCGGTTGCGACACCTGCGTGAGTCGTTGCCTCCGGGCGAGTACGGTGAGCGGCGGGTGCGATCCGGCGGCGTCCAGTTCTCTGCGCGAGAGATCCAGATCGCGGGGCTGGCGATCTCGGGGAAGTCGAATCAGGCGATCGCCGACGCGCTGGTGCTCTCGGTGCGCACGGTCGAGAGTCACATGCATCGAATTATGAAAAAGGCTCAGGTGGAGCGCCGGCAGGACCTGGCGTTTGTCGAGGAGCTGGCCGGAGCGCGGGGGCCGCGACTCGGATAGCGGGCCCCGCGGCGCCTCGGCGCTGAGTGCGGAGTGACCGTGCGCTCGCTACGGCAACGCCTCGACGTCCGGGCGCGGGGCGTGTCCCGAGTACTGCACCCGAGCGGCACCGGGTACCGAATTGCGCGTCTCACCGCCGGGGCAGCGACCATCTCGGCTTTACTGAGTGCTGTGGCCGTTCCCCAGCGGCCCGCAGAACTGAGACGGATCGGCCATCCCCCCCCCCGGTGCTCCCCAGCACCACCGCTGATCTGGACTCAACCGCAAAGCAGCGAGCTGCGTGCGGCCGGCTGCGCCGACCGCGCGTGCTGCTTTGGCCCCGTGATGGAGCTGAGACACCACCCCCCCAGGCGTCTCAGCTCCATCTCCTACGTTCGGGGGATGCTCCCGGCTGCTGCTCCGGGCGATGTGCCCGGCCCGGGATCTCGTGTCGCCGCGGGCTCCGGTTTCGGCGCGAGCTCCGGGTGGTTCAGGTCGAACGCGGGAGACTCGGAGCGGATGCGCGGGATCGACACGAAGTTGTGGCGCGGGGGCGGGCACGTCGTGGCCCACTCGAGGGAGCGGCCGAAGCCCCACGGGTCGGTGTGTGTGACGCGCGGGGCGCGGCGTGCGGTCAGATACACATTCAGGAAGAACGGCAGCATCGACGCGGCGAGGATCATCGAGCCCACGGTGGAGAGCTGGTTCATCCAGGTGACGTCGTCGGAGGGCAGGTAGCTGTAGTAGCGCCGCGGCATCGCCTTCACCCCGAGCCAGTGCTGGATCAAGAACGTCATGTGGAAGCCGATGAACAGCACCCAGAAATGGATCTTCCCGAGGCGCTCGTTCAGCATTTTGCCCGTCCACTTCGGCCACCAGAAATAGAACCCGGCGAACATCGCGAAGACCACGGTGCCGAACACGACGTAGTGGAAGTGTGCAACGACGAAGTAGGTGTCGGTGATGTGGAAATCGAGTGGCGGCGAGGCGAGGATCACCCCGGTCAGGCCACCAAACACGAAGGTCACGAGGAACCCGAGCGACCACAGCATGGGCGTCTCGAACGTGATCGACCCGCGCCACATGGTGCCGATCCAGTTGTAGATCTTCACCCCGGTGGGGACGGCGATCAGCATGCTCATGAGGGAGAAGAACGGTAGCAGGACGGAGCCGGTGGCGTACATGTGGTGCGCCCACACCGTGAGCGAGAGCGCGGCGATCGCGATGGTCGCGTAGATCAGGGTCTTGTAGCCGAAGATCGGCTTTCGGCTGAACACCGGGAAGATCTCCGAAACGATCCCGAAGAACGGCAGCGCGATGATGTAGACCTCGGGGTGGCCGAAGAACCAGAAGAGGTGCTGCCAGAGGATCGCGCCACCCTCGCCGGAGAACACCTGCGCGCCGAAGATCCGGTCGGCCCCCAGGCCGAGGAGCGCCGCGGCGAGTACGGGGAACGCGACGAGGACCAGGAGCGAGGTCACGAGAACGTTCCAGGAGAACACGGGCATCCGCCACATGGTCATTCCGGGGGCGCGCATGCAGATCAGGGTGGTGATGAAGTTCACGGCACCGAGGATCGTCGCGAAGCCGCTCAGCGCGAGCCCCATGACCCAGAGGGTCCCGCCGACGCCCGGCGAGTAGACGTCGGAGGAGAGCGGTGCGTAGGCGAACCACCCGAATGACGCCGAACCCTGCGGGGTGAGGAACCCGCCGACGGTGATCAGCGAGCCGAAGGTGTAGAGCCAGAAGGAGAAGGCGTTCAGGCGGGGGAACGCGACGTCCGGCGCGCCGATCTGGAGCGGGAGCATCACGTTCGCGAAGCCGGTGAAGAGCGGGGTCGCGAAGAGCAGCAGCATGATCGTGCCGTGCATCGTGAAGAGCTGGTTGTATTGCTCCTTGGTCGCGACCACTTCGAGCCCGGGGGCGAAGAGCTGGAGCCGGATGATCAGCGCGAGCACGCCGCCCACGAGGAACCAGACGAAGGAGCTCGCGAGGTAGAAGTAGCCGATCAGCTTGTGGTCGGTCGAGGTGAGCCAGGAGACGATCCGGCGCGGCAGCGGGTCGATGGGGAGACGCTCAGCACGCATGTTCGGCCAATCTCGGGACGACCGTGTCGATACACGCGAGCAGGCGGCTCACGTCGCCGGGCTCCACGGAGACGTAGCTCGAGATGCGGAGCTGGTTGGTGCCGACGCCCGCGTACGCGTCGATGTCGACGATGCCGTTGGCGCGGAGCGCGCGCGACACGTCCTGGGCGCTCACGCGTGACGACAGTTCGAGGGTCGTGGTGACGGGGGAGCGGAGGGCGGGATCGGTGACAAACGGCGCCGCGTAGTGGCTCGCCTCCGCCCACTCGGCGATCAGTTGTGAACTGTGTCGTGTCCGCTCGGCGGCCCAGGAGAGCCCGCCCTGCGCCAGCAACCACTCGAGCTGGGATTCGAGCAGCAGCAGCGTGGCGATGGCCGGCGTATTGGTGGTCTGGTGTTTCCGTGAGTTCGCGATCGCGCTCGTCAGGCTCAAGAACTCGGGGATGTACCGACCGCTCGCGGCAATGCGTTCCGCACGCTCGACCGCGGCGGGCGAGAGCAGGGCGATCCAGAGGCCGCCGTCCGAACCGAGGCTTTTTTGCGGGGCGAAGTAGTAGACGTCCGCCGCGCTGGCGTCAAACTCCAGCGCGCCCGCGGAGCTGGTCGCGTCGATGACGGTGAGTGCCTCGGCCGCCGGGGCCGCACGCCGCACCGGTGCCGCGACGCCGGTGGAGGTTTCGTTCTCGGGCCACGCGTAGACATCGATCCCGTCGGTGGCCCGCGGTGTGGCGAGCGTGCCGTGCGGGGCGGAGCGGATATCGGGCGCGGCGAGCCAGGGCGCGGCCGCGGCTCGGGCAAACCGTGCGCCGAACACCCCGAAGTCGAGGCACTGGGCGCGACGCTCGATGATGCTGAACGCCAGCACGTCCCAGAACGCGGTCGAGCCGCCGTTGCCGAGGACGATCTCGGAGCCCTCCGGTGCGCGGAACAGCGTGAGGAGCTGGTCCTGAATTCGCGCCACGAGCGAGCGCACCGGGGCCTGGCGATGCGAGGTTCCGAGAATCCCGGGTTCCGCCTGGCGGAGGTAGCTGAGCTGTGCCGGGCGCAACCGGGACGGGCCGGCGCCGAAGCGGCCGTCCCCGGGGAGGAGGTCGCGCGGAATGGTGATGGTCATTCGGGTCTCCTAAATGAGGTCGTGGGAGGTCGTGGTTGCGCGGCGTACCGCCTCGGCGGCGGCGTCGACGGCGGCGGCGAGCTGGGGGAGCCCGGGGAACGCGCCGGCCGCGGGATCCGGGTTCGCCAGCAGTTCGATGGCGAGCGCTGCGGTGAAGGTGTCGCCGAGGCCCTTGGCGGAGGTGCGGATCGGCGCGTGCCAGTGCGCGCAGTGCTCGGTGGCGGTCACGATCACCTCGCCGACGCTCGCGGTGACCGGGGAGCGAACGCCGGTGACCACCACCCACTGGGTCTGCGGGGACATCAGGGATCGCGCGGCCCGTGCAATGGGCGCTGGGGAGGTGAGCGAGGCGAGCGGCGCACCGCTGAGGTGGGCAAGCTCGAACAGGTTCGGGGTCATGCCGCTCGCGAGGGGCACGAGCTCGTCGCGGAGCGTGTCGACGAGCGCCGGATCGGTGTAGAAGCCGAGCTCGATGTCCCCGAGGGTCGGGTCGAGGAGGAACGGCAACGCCGGGCCGGGCCGGGGTCGCAGCCACGCGGCCACGGCGGCGGCCTGCGCCGGTGCCGCGAAATACCCCGAGGTGACGAGCCGGAGCTCGTCGAGCGCGCCGGCCGCCGCAACATCCTCGAGCGCGTGTGCGATCCAGTCCGCCGGGACGTCGACGTGATGCACCGACGCGAAGTGGGGCAGGACGCTGAGCAGGATCGTGGGAATGTCGATCGTGCGCACCCCGGCGGCCTCGGTGACGCGGCGCGCGGCCGGGATCCCGACCGTCCCGTGGAGCACCTGCGAGCCGAAGTTCACGATCTGGGTGGGGCGCGGATCGAGTTCGAGCGATCCGGCCGCCTCGACGCGCACCGCGATCCGGCCGCGAGGGTGACGCCCCGGGGCCGTCGGTTCCGTGCGAGGGGAACGATCATCACGTACCATCATTGACATAGGACAAACGCTATCATGGCTATGACAATGTTCTCGAATGGTTCGAATCGCACGCGGAGGCACCCCACATGACCACCCCACCCACGACCCCCACTCTCGCGGCATCCCCGCGCACCGCGACCGCGATTCCACCCCTGATCCCGGCCGCGAAGCCCCTGATCGGGCATGAGGAACGGCTTGCGGTGAACAACGTGCTGCTCTCGGGCATGCTCGCGCAGGGGCCGGAAGTGGCCGCCTTCGAGGCGGAATTCGCGGAGCACTTCGTGGGCGGGCGGCCCACGGTCGCCCTGAACTCGGGCACGAGCGGGCAACACCTGGGGCTCCTCGCGAGCGGGATCGGCCCGGGCGACGAGGTGATCGTCCCCTCGTTCACCTTCGCGGCGGTCGCGAACTCGGTGGCGCTCACCGGGGCGACCCCCGTGTTCGCGGACATCGAGCCGACCCACTTCACCCTGGCCCCCGACGCCGTGCGCGCCGCGATCACCGAGCGCACGGCGGGCATCATGCCCGTGCACCTCTACGGCCACCCGTTTCAGGTCGACGCGCTCAGCGCCCTCGCCGCCGAACACGGAATCATGCTGTTCGAAGACGCGGCCCAGGCACACGGTGCCCGCTGGAACGACGCCCCCGTGGGGAGCTTCGGCGAGTTCGCCATGTTCAGCCTCTACCCCACGAAGAATATGACCGCGATCGAGGGGGGCATGGTCGCCTGCCGCACCGCGGACACGGCGCGTCGACTGCGGCTGCTGCGCAACCAGGGCATGGAAACCCAGTACGCGAACGAGGTCGTCGGTTTCAACGCTCGGATGAGCGACATGCACGCGGCGGTGGGGCGCGTCCAGCTGCGCAAGGTCGACGCGTGGACGCACACCCGGCAGGCGAATGCGGCCTTCTTCGACCGAGAACTCGGCGGGGTCGGGGGCCTGGTGACGCCGCGCACCGCGCCCGAGGCGACGCACGTGTACCACCAGTACACGGTGCGTGTGCCGGCGGCGGAGCGTGACCGGGTGCGCGCGGCGCTCCACGATGAGCACGGGGTGGGCACCGGCGTGTACTACCCGATCCCGAACCACCGCTTGCCGTCCCTGCGGCAGTACGCGCCCGAGTTTCCGCTGCCCGAATCCGACCGCGCGGCCGCCGAGGTGCTTTCGCTCCCGGTGCACCCCTCGCTCACCGCGGGCGAGCTGGACCGGATCGTCGCCGGGGTCACCGCGGTCATGACGGCGGGTGCCTGATGCTGCACATCCAGGTGACCCCGGACGCCCTGCTCGCGGAGCTCCGCTCGGTCGCGGACGAGCTCCGGCAGACCCGGCGCGCGCTCCGGGCCGACTGGGCGGCGGCCGGCCGCGCACCCGCGGAACTGGAGCGGCTCCTCACCGCGACCGCACCGCCCGCGCACGAACTCGACGACTGTGCCGCGCCGATCCGGCTGGGGGTGACGAGCGTGCGGGAGCTTCGTGCCCGGCTCGCCACGCTCAGCGCGGATCCGACGCTGGCGGAGGGCGCGCTCGACCGCGCCCTGACGGAGCGCGCGCGGACCCTGCGCGCCGCGATCGTCGCGCACCGCGCCGACGTCCGCGCCGAGGACGCGCGGGACGCCGCGGCCGAGCTCGTCGCGCACGCGGCCGCGGCCCGCCGCACGCTGACGCCGGCCGAACAGCGCGCCGTGCGTGCGGCCGCGAGGGACGAGAAACCCGGCAGCGCCGGCCGGCGGCTGCCCGCCGGAGTGCCGGATGCCCTCGCAGCGCTCCGGGTGCGGCAGGCGCAGCGAGAACTCCGCGCCGGACTGCTCCTGAGCGCGCAAATGCGGGACGTGATCCGGGCCGCGCTTCCGGCACTTCGTTCCGGGGCGCCGCTCTTGATCATCGGGGAGACCGGCGGCGCGAAGACGGCCCTCGCCGAAGCGCTCGCGCGGCGCACCGGGAAGGCCCCCGAGTTTGTCTCCGGCTACGGCGATATCTCGACCGCGCAACTGATCGGCAGTCACGAACTGCGCAACGACCGCGGCGTGACCGTGACCGACTTCGAGCCGGGACCGCTGCTTCGCGCCATGCGCGAGGGGCGGCCGCTGATCCTCGACGAGGTGAACGCCATGCCGGCGGAGTTCCTGAAACGGCTCAACCGGATCCTGCAGCTGCGCCCCGGCGCCGAGTTCGCGGTGCAGGAGCAGGCGGGCGAGCGCGTCCGGATCGCCCCGGGCTTCACGATCCTCGCGACGGCGAACGAGCACGCGCCGCACCGCTACCGCGGAATTGAACCGCTGAGCGCGGAGCTCGTGAACCGCTTCGGTGCCCACACCTTTCGGGTGCGCTACCCGGACGCCGCTCTCGGGTACACCGAGTTCCCGCGCGAGAACGCACTCCTCGCCATGGCCGCCGTCGCGACGGATCTCGGCGAGTTGCCCCCCGGCATGACCCCCGCGCACATCGAGCTCGCCGCTCGGGCCGCGTTTGTGAGCCAGCAGGTGTTCTCGGGAAACTCCGGCGAGGGGTTCGAACGCTTCGTGGCGACCGAGCAGCAGGCGGATCGCGCCCCCGGGCTCGAGGAAACGGTGATCGCGCCGCGCACCCTCGTCGCGATCCTGGAGCGGGTGGCGCTGGAGGGGACGGCGGATGCGCTGCACGCGGCGCTGAGCCGGTTCGCGGACGGGGTGATGCACCCCGAGGATCGCCGCACGCTCACCCTCATCCTCGAAGGGCAGGGCGTGCGGTGGACGTGACCGAGCGCGGCATCGACCTCGCGGCGCAGCTCCGCAGCGCGGGACGCGTACTGGGCCTGGACGTGTCAGTGACGGACGCCGAGGAGTGGGAGTTGGGCCCCACGCACGCGACGGTGGGGCTCGGCTTCTTCCGCTCGCGGGGGTATTCGGACGCGGACACCGCGGCCCTCGTCCTCCGGGACTTCTGGGCCGGGGTCCGCGTGCCTCGGCTGGCGCCGGCGCGCGCGTACCGGCGCGATGCCGTGGCGGCGCGCAGCCCGGAGCTCGCGCCCCTGCTCGCGGTGATCGACCGGGCGCACGCCGGCGCGGAGCTGTGCGCGGCCATGCCCGGGGTGCGTCGGCCGTTGGATGCGGCGACGCTGCGCGGGGTGCCCGAGGAGCTCCGGGAGCGCGGGCTGGAGGAGCAGTGGTGCGGGGCGCTGCTCCGGGTCAGCGCCGGCGCGGCGACCGTCCGCGTGGACGAGCCGGTTCGCGCTGAGCTCGCTCGGCTCCTGGGCGGCGCCCCCGGGCACGTTCCGCCGGGCGTGCTGCAGCGTGTGCTCGGCCTGGAACCCGGGATCACGCCGGGGGCCCGCTTCGACCGCGCCCTCGCGGTGCTGGTTCCGCCGCTGCAGCGGTTGCGGGCCCGTGCGGGGCGCGGCATCGCGGACGGTCGCGGGGAGACCGCCGGGTCCGACACGGCGGGCGCGGACGGCGCGGAGCTCGGGCTCGGCCACGGCGCGGCCGCCGGAGACGCCGACGGGGCCGACGGTGCCGAGGCCGCGGACGCCGCCGACACGATCGCGGACACCGGGGAGGCGGACGCGCCCGATGCCGCGGCGGCGTCGGATCCCGGGCCGGTCGACACGGCGTCGCTCACCGAGTCGCGCTCGGAGACGCCGCCGGTCTCGCTGATCGACGTCCCGCTCCCCGCACGCGCCTCGGGCGCGCTCACCGAACCGCCCGGGGTCGCCGCGGGGGAACCCGCGGGTGGGACTCCCGGAGGTGCCGGATCCGCACCGGGGCCGAGCCGCGGGCTGGCGCAGGCGAGCCTCGCCGAGTACCGCGCGCGCGTGGGGCGGTGGGAGCCAGAGATCGCCCGGGTTCGCGAGGTGTGGCGATCCGTGCTCGCCCCGGGGCAGCGTGAGCGCCGGGTGCTCTCACGCCGGCCCGCGGCCGAGGGGGTCGTGCTGCACCGGGAACGGCTCGCCGCGACGGTGACCGAGATCCGCGCCGGCGTCCCACGGCCCCCGGCCTTTCGGACGCGGGAGCGCCGGGCCCGCGACGCGGAGGGACTGGGGCGCATCGACACGATGCTCGTGCTCGATCGCTCCGCGTCGATGGGCGGGGCCGCGTCTGAGGCCTGCGCCGACGCCGCGCTCGTGCTCCTCGAGGCGCTCGCCGCCGTCGCGCGGGACATCGCCCGCGTCGAACAGCAGCACGCGATCGCGCTCGGCACCGCGCTGCGGTCGGGACTCATCGTCTTCGACGACGTGCCGCGGGTCGTGGCCCCGCTCAGCCGGGCCGTCGCCGAGGACACGCGCGCCTCGCTGGTCGCCTCGGTGCGCAGCGCGAGCGGGCGGACGGACACCGCTGAGGCGCTGCGCGTGGCGGGTGCCGAACTCGGCGTGATCCTCGGCGAGGTGCCGGAAACGCGGCCGGGCCGGGATGTGGCGCGGCGCCGCCTGTTGGTGCTCGTGGGCGATGGGGAGTGCGAGGACCCGGCCGAATTGGCCGCGGTGGTGGCGCAGCTCCGCGCGGGCGGCGTCGAGGTGTGCGGGATCGGGATCGGCTCGGCACCGGGCATGTCGCTGCTCGGGGCGGGGGTGCGCCGGATCGCGAGCGCGCGTGAGCTGCCGGCCGCGCTCGGCGCTATGCTCGCCGCGGTGCCGGTGCCGGTGTCCGGCGACTGAGGCCGGGTCAGGCCGCCAGGCGCGTGCCGAGGTGCGGACCCTGCGCCGTGCGCTCCCGCGTGTCGATGCGGATGGTGTGCGTCGCGGTGTCGGTGCCGTGCCGAGCGGCGAATCGCGCATCGGGGAGGCTGCCGCCGATCCAGGTAAACGAGCGCGGATCGAGCGGTGGGTGCCCGCCGCGGGCCCGGGCGATCTGGGCGACGAGCAGTTCCGGGAGCGAGGGGTAGCGCGCGGCCACGTCGGCGCGGTACGCGGGACCGAGCTCCGGGGCCGCCGACCCGACGGGGAGCCACCGCAGGGTCCAGCGGACCGGCCCGTGGGCGGCCGAGCGGACGAGCTGCGGGGCCGTGGCGGGCGCGTCCAGCGCCGCGAACCAGCGGCGCACCTCGGAGGAGAGGCTGAGGGCGAGGTCGTCGGCGAGCGCGCCGTCCGCGAACGCCGCCAGCCAGGCGCCGGGGCCGAGGCCGTGGGGTGCTGGAATCGGCAGGTGCGCGTCGCCGGGTTCGGCGTCGAATGGCGGGACCGGGCGGACGCCCGCCGCCCAGAATTCCTCCGGTTCGGGCACGCGGATGTCGCTGCGTGCCGCAAGCGCGTGTGCCGCGGCGAAGCCCGCGTCGAGGGCTGCGCGCTGGGCGGGACCGGGGAGGCTCGCCAGTGCGGCGCCGAACTCCCCGGCGCGGAGGCGCGCGCTCTCCGCCGTGATCCAGGCCGCGCCCGGGTCCGGGACGGCGTGGCCGGCGAGGTCGGGGAAGAGCGCGTGGGGGAGCGGACGATGCGCCGCGACTGGCTTTGTCATAGGACAAAATGTATCATGGGAAGGAACGCAGCTGGGGATCGGGGGTGGGCATGGCCGAGAGTGTGGTGGGGCGCGACGCGGCGCAACGGATTCGCGCTGCCGGACTGCGGGTCACCGCCGCGCGGGTTGCGGTGTGGGCGGCGCTGCACGCCCGCCCGCACGGCTCGGTCGCCGATGTCGCCCGGGAGCTGCGCGAAGCCGCGCCCCGCAACTCGGTGCAGACGCTGTACAACGTCGTGAATGACCTCACGCGCGCCGGGCTCCTCCGACGCGTCGAGTTTCCCGGATCCGCGGTGGCGCGCTACGAGACGCGGGTCGGGGATGCGCACCACCATTTGCAGTGCACGAGCTGCGGTCGGGTCGTCGACATCGATTGTGCGCACGTGCGGGGAGACTGCCTCGACGCGGTGGGCGTTCCGGCGGGCACGGTCACGTCCGTGGAGGTCGTGTTTCGGGGGACCTGCGCCGACTGTGCGGCGTGAGTGGCCCGTCCCTGCGTGGGGCGCGCACGCACCGGCCAGCCCCAGGCTCGGTGGCGGCCAGGCCCTACGGCGCGAGGCACCGGTGGACCCGCGGCCCGATGCGGGCGATCACCTCGTAGTTGATCGTGCCGAGGCGTGCCGACCACTCTTCGACCGCCGGGTGCCCCGCCGCGGGATCGCCAAACAGCACGACCCGTTCGCCCGGCTCGGCGGCCGCGGCCGGGCCGGTCAGTGCGACGGCGCAGCTGTCCATGCCGACGGGGCCGATCAGGGGGACGCGTGCGCCGCGAAGGCGGAAGCTAAGGTGGCCCCCGGCAAGCCGCCGCGGGAGGCCGTCCGCGTACCCGAGCGGGACCACGCCGATGCGGCGGCCGGCGTCCTGTCGCACGTCCACGAGTTCCGCGGTGAGGGTCATGGCGGGGCGCAGGCCCGGGGGTGGCGTGTGGTGGCCGGGCTCGGGGTCGAGGCCGTAGGCGGCGAGTCCGACCCGGACCGCGTCGTAGCGCAGCCGGGGTGAGCGCAGCGCCGCCGCGGAGGCGGCCAGATGTCGGAGCGGGGGTCGCACCCCGGCGCGGGCGAGCGTGGCCAGGCCGCGCTCGAAGCGGGTGGCCTGGGCGAGATCGGCGCCCGGGCTCGTGTTTGCCAGGTGGCTGAACGCCCCGGTGATGCGGACGAGTCCGGCCCGCTGCGCCGCTCCGGCCAGGCGGGCGAGCTCCTCCCACTGCTCGGGGCTCGCCCCGTTGCGGCTGAGGCCGGTGTCGAGCTTGAGCTGCGCGCTCGCGGGCATCCCGGCGGTGGCCGCGGCGGCGGCGAGGCGGCGGAGCTGTTCGGCGGAGCTGAGTCCGAGCTCGACGCGGTGCCGGATCGCTGAAGCGGCGTCGAAGGCGGTGTCGTGCAGCCAGCAGAGCAGTGGCGCGGTGAAGCCCGTGGCGCGCAGGGCGAGCGCCTCGTCGAGGTCCGCGACCGCCACCATTTCGGCCCCGGCGGAGATCACCGCCGGGGCCACGAGGTGCGCCCCGTGGCCGTAGGCGTTCGCTTTCGCGACGACGATGACGCGGCCGCCGTGGGCCCGCAGCGTCGCGATGTTGTGGTGGAGCGCGCTCAGGGAAATCTCGGCGACGCGGATCGGCTGCACCGCAGGCGACGCGCCGTGAACTTGCCTTGTCATAGGACAAAGGCTAACATGGCATATGTCAGCAAAACCTGCTCGTGTACACTCGGGGAGGGCGCGCATCGCCGCCCTCAGAAAGGAGATTCGCATGTCGGATCACGCACCTGTCCGTGACACCTCGGCCGGGATCTCCGGTGCGAGTGTCGAAGAGATCGTCGCAAGCATTCGCGAGCTGATCGATCAGGGGACGCTGCGCCCCGGTGATTCCCTGCCGCCGATGCGCTCGCTCGCGGAGACACTGGGAGTCAACCGCAACACCGCGTCGGCGGCGTACCGCGCGCTCGTACAGGCGAATCTCGCCGAGACCCGGGGCCGCGCGGGAACCTTCATCATCGACCCGTTCGCGGAGCTCGACGAGGAGGGGTTCGCGCAGGACACGGTGCTGCGCGACGTGGGAGACGGCAACCCCGACCCCGCGTTCCTGCCGGACCCCACCCAGGTGCGCCTGAGCGCTGCGGTGCCTCACCTCTATGGCGAGGCGACCGTGGACCCGGGCTTCGCGGAGTGGGCCACCCGCTGGATCGCGGCGGATCAGCCGCGCCCCTTCCGGCTCACCGTCGCTGCCGGGGCCGTGGATGCGATCGAGCGGTTGCTCGCCCAGGCGCTCGCGCCGGGGGACGCCGTCGCACTGGAAGACCCGTGCTTCCTCACGAGCATCAGCACGATCCGGCAGAACGGGTATCGCGCCGTGCCGGTGCGCCTGGACGCGGTCGGGATGCTGCCCGAGAGCCTCCGGGAGGCGCTCGAGAGCGGGGTGCGAGCCGTGATCTGCACGCCGCGCGCGCACAACCCGACGGGGGCCAGCCTGACTGCGGCGCGCGCCGCGGAACTGCGCGCCGTGCTCGCGGACTTCCCGCAGGTGCTCGTGATCGAGGACGACCACTTCTCGCTGCTCGCCCGGGCGCCGTACGCCACGATCATCGGCGAAGCGCAGCAGCGCTGGGCGCTGGTGCGCTCGATGTCGAAGGCGCTCGGCCCGGACATGCGGATCGCGGTGCTGGCGAGCGACGAGGAGACGGCGGAGCGCCTGGCCACCCGCATCAGCGGGGGCATCACGTGGGTGAGCCACCTGATCCAGCGCATCACGCACGCGCTCCTCGCCGACTCGGCGACGCAGCGGCTCATCGCGGATGCGGGGGCGTTCTACGCCGAGCGGAACGCGGCGTTCACGGCCTGCCTGCGGGACGTGGGGCTCGACTCCGCGAGCCGCGACGGCCTGAGCGTCTGGGTCGATACGCAGCGTGACGCGAGCGAGGTGCTCACGCACCTGATGCGCCGCGGCTGGATCGCCCGCGAGGGCGCGAGCTTTGGCCTCCAGGGTGAGCACCACCGCGCCCTGCGACTGACCGTGCACAGCCTCACCGACGCCGACATGCGGCGGCTCGCGGAGGACCTCGCGGCGGCCTGCGAGCTCGCGGCGGCCCCGCACGCCGAGCGCGCGAACCGAACGGTTCCCGGCGCCGCCGGCACGATTTCCACTGTCCGCTAACCCCACCACCACTCGAAAGGACCCCTGATGACCCTCATCGCTGAAGACCTGGCATCGCTGCAGCGCCCCGAACTCGTGACGGAACTCCCGGGTCCGAAGAGCCGAGAGATCCACGCGCGACGCGAGCAAGCGGTACCCCGCGGCGTCGGCTGTGCGCTCCCGATCTACATCGAACACGCGGACGGGGCGTGGCTCACCGACGTCGACGGGAACCGGCTGCTGGATCTCGGATCCGGCATCGGCGTGACGACGCTGGGGCACACCCAGCCGACCGTGGTTGCGGCGGCGAAGGCCCAGCTCGACCGGGTCAGCCACACCCTGTTCACGGTGACGCCCTACGAAAACTATGTGCGCCTCGCCGAGCGCCTCGCGGAGCACACCCCGGGCACGCACGCGAAGAAGACCTTCTTCGTGAACTCCGGCGCGGAGGCGGTGGAGAACGCCGTGAAGATCGCCCGCGCCCACACGGGCAAGCGCGTCGTCGCCGCGCTCGATCACGCCTTCCACGGGCGCACCAGCCTGACGATGGCGATGAACCACCGGGTGGCCCCGTACGGCACCGGCTTCGGGCCGTTCGCCCCCGACGTGCAGCGCGTCCCGAACTCCTACCCGCTGCGCGACGGGCTCTCCGGTGCCGAGGCCGCGGCGCGCACCATCGAGTATCTTGAGCAGCGGATCGGGGCCGCCGATCTCGCCGCGATCATTGCGGAGCCGATTCAGGGTGAGGGCGGCTTCGTTGTTCCGGCCGAGGGCTACCTGCCGGCGCTGCAGGAGTGGGCGACCGCGAACGACGTGGTCTTCATCGCCGACGAGATCCAGGCGGGCCTCGGCCGGACCGGTACCTGGTTCGCGAGCGAGCTGTTCGGCCTTGTCCCGGATCTGGTGCTCACCGCGAAGGGGATCGCGGACGGCCTGCCGCTGGCGGGAGTGACGGGTCGGGCCGAGATCATGGACGCCGCCGGCCCGGGCGGGCTCGGGGGAACCTTCGGGGGGAATCCCGTGTCGATTGCGGCAGCGCACGCGGTGCTGGATCTGCTCGAGAGCGGTACGCCGTTCGCGGAGGCCGAGCGGATCGAGTCCGCGCTCGTGTCCGGGCTTGCCGAGCTGGCGACCAGGCACGAGGTGATCGGCGACATTCGCGGGCATGGCGCAATGATCGCGTTCGAGCTTGTCGAGCCGGGCTCCACGACGCCGCTCGCCGGGCTCGCGACGAAGATCGCCGCGTACGCGGCGACTCGGGGGGTGCTGCTGCTCACCGCGGGAAGCTTCGGCAACGTGGTGCGGTTCCTCCCCTCGCTGACCGTCACCAACGAGCAGATCGCCTACGCGCTCGACGTGATCGGAGATGCGCTCGCACAGTAACACCGCGGGAAACCGCGGGGCCGCCGGTTCCGGCGGCCCACCCGGTGGGGTGACCGAATGGCTAGGTTGCAACTCGCAAAGTTGTGTATGCAGGTTCGACTCCTGCCCCCACCTCCACAGTGCGGCGACCTGTGCGCCGCCGAAGTCCGAGCCCGAGGAGCTGAGCTGTGCGCGCACTCCTGGCCGCGGTGCCGCTCGCCGTTGTCGCGTGCGCGATGCTCGCGCGGCGCTCGTCGCGAGTGTCCGCGGCGCTCGGCCTCGTCGCGTTGATCCCGATACTGATCTGGGGATTTCCGCTGAACTCGACGGAGCTCGTGGCGCTCGCGCGCGACTGGGCCCCGGTCGCGACCGAGGTGGTGCTCGTGGTCGGCGGCGGCATCATGTTCGCCGAGGCCGGTCGCCAGACGGGACACCAGGAAGTGGTGAGCCGGTGGATCACGCGCGCCCTCGGGACCGGGATCCTGCCGGTGCTCGCCATTGTGCACGGGTTCACCCCGCTCACTGAGTCGCTCACCGGGTACGGGATCGGGGCCGCGCTCGCCGTGCCACTGCTGCTGGGGATCGGCCTGTCCGGCCGTGTCGCGGCGACCGTGGGACTGCTCGGCCTGTGCGCGGTCCCGTGGGGCTCGCTCGGTCCGGGAACCCTGATCGCCGCGCACCTGACCGGGGTGAGCGTGGATCAGCTCGGCGTCGCGACCGCGTGGTTCAACGGCACGGTGTTTCTGGGGGCCGGGGTCGCCGCGGCGTTGCTCGTCTGCCCCGCCGGGACGCGACTGCGCGGCGTCGCGGCGGGCCTCGCCTCGGGCGGCGCGCTGTGGGCCGCCGTGTGGGGCGCGAATACGCTGCTCGGAACGGCCCCCGCCGGCGCGCTCGGGGGACTGTGCGTGCTGTCCGCGCACCTCGGCCTGCGCGCGGTGCGCGGGCAGCGGATCCGGATCAGCGGCGCGGTGCTCCGAGCGCTCGTCCCGTACGCGGTGGTGCTCGGCGGGGTGCTCACGGCCACCTCGGTGGTGTCGATGACGGGCACCGCGGAGACCCTCGCCGCCGGCGTCCTCACGTCACCGGCGCTGTGGCTGTGCGCGGCCACGGCGACGGAGCTGGCGTCACGGCCCCGGCTGTTGCGGGCGGTGTGGCGCGCCGGGAGCGGCACCTGGGTCCGCGTCGCCCCCGCGACCGTCCTGTTTATCCTGCTCGGCGCGCTGATGGGGGCGAGCGGCATGTCGGAGGCGCTCGCGGAACAGCTGGCGGCGCTCGGCACCAGCTTCCTGTTCGTGCTGCCGTTCTGCGCGGCACTGATCGGCCTGGTCACCGGCTCCAACTCGGGGGCGAACGCGCTCGGCGCGGGCGCCCAAGCTGACGTGGCGCGCGCGCTCGGTGCCGACGCCACGCTCGCCGTGGGCGCGCACAACGCGGCGGGTGCCGCGGCGATGATGGCGTCGCCCGCGCGCGTGGAGCTCGCGACGCGGCTCGCGCGCGTCCCCGCGGAGGCAAGCCGGGTGCAGCGCACGCTCCTGCTGGTCCTCGGCGGCATGGTGGCACCGATGGCGGTGCTCAGCCTGTGGACGTTGTCGGGCTGAGCGCCGCGATCCGGCGCACCCCCTCGGCGATCTGTGGTGCGGAGGCCGCGCCGAAGGAGAGCCGGACAAACGGGGCGGGCGGCTCGTCGACGAAAAAGTGCGCGCCATCGCCCACGAGCACGCCGGCCGCGTGGGCCGCGGCGCTCAGCTCCTGCGTCTGCGTGCCGCGGGGCAGCTGCGCCCAGACGTGGAGCCCGCCCCGCGGAATCAGCCCGATTCGGGCGGCCGGGAGGGAGGTCCCGACCGCGGAGACGAGGGCGTCGCGGCGCTGCGCGAGTGCCGCGCGGAGCCGTTTCAGGTGGCGGGGCCAGACCGGCGATGTGAGGAGTTCCAAGGCGATCTCCTGCACGATGGGGGAGACGCCGAGGTCGTCGGCGGTGCGGGACGCTCGCAGCCGCTCGCCCGCGGGCCCACGGGCGATGATGGCCCCCAGCCGGATGCCGGGGGAGGCTGGTTTCGAGAGGGTGAGCACGGTGACGACGTGGCCGTGGGGATCCTGCGTGCACAGCGGGGCGGGGGCGGCCTGCTCGATGCCGAGGTGCCGCGCCCAGTCGTCCTCGATGATGAAGGCCCCCGCGCGCGCCGCGAGCTCCATGAGGCGCGTGCGGCGCTCCGGGCTCAGCACGGCCCCGGTCGGGTTCGCGTAGCTGGGCTGCACGTAGATGAGCCGGGCACCCGTGCGGGCGAGTTCCTCGCCGAGGCGATCCACGAGGATCCCGTCACGGTCGCTGGGGACGGACGCGATCGCGAGCCCGGCGCTCTGCGCGGCGAGAATCGCTCCCGGGTAGGTGGGGCTCTCCATGATGATGGTCGCGCCGGGTTCGGCGAGCGTGCGCATCGCGCCGACGAGTCCCTGTTGCCCGCCGGACACCACGAGGACGTCGTTCGGATCGGCCTGGTAGTCGGCCGCGAGGACACGGCGCAACGCGGCCGATCCGGTCGGCGGGGTCATCACCCAGGCGCGGGAGCTGCGCGCCGCCCGAGCGCCGATCTGCCGCAGCTCCTCCGTGGGGAGCAGCTCGGAGGAGAGGTACCCCCACGACAGCGGAATGTGATCGGATCCGGCGTACGCGCCCACGCGCGCCGCCCGCACGGGGTCGACGCGCGTCCGCCCGAGCGCCTGCGTGTGCCAGCTGAAATCCGGTTCCGGGAGCACGGCCCGGCTCGCGACAAAGGTGCCGCGTCCGGGTTCGGTGAGGATCAGGCCGAGGGCCGTGAGCGTCGCGAGGGCGGCGGAGATCGTGCCCGCGCTCGCGCGAAACTCCGTGGCGAGCTGCCGGGCACCCGGCAACCGCTCTCCGGTGCGCATGCCGAGGATCCGCTGCTGCAGTTCGGCGGCAATCTGGGCCGCCCGGGTAGTGTGGCTCACCTCCACATTCAATAGCGTTTCCGCCCGTTCCAGCAACTTTCGCCGGGGTCGTGCCCTATCCCTCGATGGCGCGGGCGAGCACGGAGAGGGCCGCGGCCCGCGCTTCCTGCCCGCGCGCGCCGCGGCGGGACACGAAGAGTTCCACGAGTTCCTCGGTGAAGAGCATGAGCGCCGCGCGGGAGGTGTGCAGCAGTTCGTCGCTGAATCCATCGCTCACGGGCGGCACCACGAGCGCCACGTCCGCCTGGCCGACGACCTCGGATCGCGCGAACGACGTGATCGCGAGGATGCGTGCTCCGCCGTCCCGGGCGGCCGCGAGGGCGTCGAGCGTGGGGCGGCTCGCGCCGGATCCGGAGAACACGAGGCAGGCCGAACCCGGGCCGAGCTGCCGCGCCGCGATCTGCTGGGCGAACGGATCCGTGAAGTGTTCGACCGAGCGGCCGGCGGCGGTGAGGCGCATCGCCAGGGCGAGGCCCAGCGGCCCCGAGAGGCCGTTTGCGACGATGAGGAGCCGCTCGGACGTGTCGAGCGCGTCGAGGAACGCTTCGAGCGTTTCGGGGGTGAGCGCCGCGACGGTGTCTCCGAGTCGGGCGCCGACGTGGGCGATCCGCGCGCGGAGCACCCCGAGGCTGCTCGGCGCGCCGGTCTCGGGATCGCGCCCCGCGGACGGGACGGCGGCGGCGCTCTCGCGCGCGAGCTCTTGCACGAGGGCGACGCGGAGCTGCGGGTAGCCCTCGTAGCCGAGCGTTTGCGCGGTGCGGATCACGGTTGTGCGCCCCACCCCCACCCACTCGGCGAGGCCCTGGGCGGTGAGCTCGACCGCGTGTGCCCGGTCGCGCGCGATGGCCTCCACCGCGCGGCGTTCGGTGCGTTGCAGGGCGGGGGCCAGTGCGGCGATCCGCACGCTCGGCGGCGCATCGGGGGAGCCGGTCCAGCGGGTGCCGGCGGGTCGTGGTGCAGGCATCTTAGAATCCTCCGCGCATCAGGCGGCGACGGATCGCCCCGGACACGGTGTCGATGAGCATGGTGGCGAGGATCACGACGATCAGGAGCATCCCGACCGTGTCCCACTCGCGGTAGTTCGTGTAATTCGACAGCATGCTACCGATGCCCCCCGCGCCCACGAGTCCGAGCACGGCCGAGGTGCGGATGTTGATCTCGAAACGGTACAGCGCGAACGAGCAGAGCGCGGGCGCGATCGCGGGCCAGATCGCCCAGCGGGTGACCTCCGCCGTGGTGCCGCCCGCGGCGCGCACCGCTTCCGAGGCGCCCTCCTGGGCGGATTCGACGGTCTCGTAGACCCATTTCCCCTGCGTCCCGATCCCGGCGATGCCGAGCGCGAGCGCACCGGTGAGCGGCGTGAGCCCGGTGACGGTGAGGAGCACGAGCGCGATGATGACCTCCGGAACGGCCCGGATCACGGCGAAGATCCCGCGCAGGATCCCGCGCAGCCAGAGCGGGCCGACGCCGCTGGCCGCGAGCATGCCGAGCGGGATCGATACCGCCACGCACAGCAGCGCCCCGAGCCAGGCCATCGAGATGGAGCGCCACGTTTCGAACAGCGCGCGCGGCAGCTTGTCCCAGTTGGGGGATTCGAACATCAGCCAGAGATACTGCGCAATGCGGCCGGGGAGGCTCGGCAGGTCGGCCCAGCTGATCTGGAGGCTGCCGGCCGCGCCGAGCACCACGAGGGCCGCGAGGATCGCCCAGAGGGTGGCCGGGAGGCGCGAGGGGCGGGCGGGCAGGGCGGGGAGCGGGGTATCGCGCGCCGGGGCGGGGCGGGTGTCGAGCAGGGTCATACGAGCCTCCGGCGCAGCAGATGGGAGAGGACCTCGATGGCGATGACCACGACGAGGATCTCGAGGATGATGACGGAGACGTCGGAGTAGGCGTAGAACCCGCGTCGTTCGTCGAGCAGGCGGCCGATGCCGCCGGCACCGACGATGCCGAGGATCGCGGAGATCCGCACGTTCACCTCGAGCGTGTACAGCCACTGGTTCACGAACAGCGGCCAGACCTGGGGGAGCGCGGTCGCCCGGTTGATCTGGAACTGGGTGCCGCCCGCTGCGCGGCCCGCCTCCATGTAGCGGTGATCGGCGGCGTCGATCGCCTCGGAGACGAGCTTCACGACAATGCCGACGTTGAACAGGATCAGGGTGGCGACCCCGGGCAGCGCCCCGACGCCGAGCATCGCGACGAGCACGGTGGCGTAGACCAGGTCGGGGACCGCGCGAATCACGTTGACGACGGCGCGCACCGCGCCCCGCGTCCACCGGTTCGGGTTGGTCGGGGCTGCCGCCCAGAGTGTGACGGGGACCGAGATCGCCGCCGCGATCACGGCGCCGACGAGCGCCATCTGCAGGGTTTCCGCCATGGGACCCCAGGTGCGGGGCAGAAACGCGAAGTTCGGCTGCAGGAGCTGCCCCAGCTTTTCCGCGCCATTGCGCCAGTTGCGCGCGATCGCGCCGAGATCCAGCTCGACGCCGCCGATCGCGGGGAGGCACGTCGCGGCCGTGAACACGGCCACGGCCGCGACGATGAGCGCGATCCGCCCGCCGCGCCGGGGTCGCGGCGGGAGCGTGAGCTCGCGCCGGAGCTCGCCCGGAGGGCCGCCCGCCGCGCGCGGGGCCCCGGACACCTCGACTGCGGTGCCCATCAGGCGCTCGTTCCCAGGCGGTCGCGCGGCTGGATCGGACGCCCGTAGATTTGCTCGAAGTCGGCGTCGCTCGCCGCAGCGGCCGGGCCGTCGTACACGAGCCGGCCGTCGCGCAGCCCGATCATGCGCGTCGTGTACTGCCGCGCGAGATCCATGAGGTGAATGTTGATGAGCACGGTCAGGCCGCGCTCCGCGTTGATCCGCCGCAGATCGTGCATGACCGCGTGCGCGGTGGGCGGATCGAGGCTCGCGACGGGCTCATCCGCGAGCATCACGCCCGGCTCCTGCGTGAGCGCGCGGGCGATCGCGACGCGCTGTTTCTGGCCGCCGGACAGCGCGCCGGCGCGGGCCCACACCTTGTCCAGGATCCCCACCGAGTCGAGCGCGGCGAGGGCGATCCGGCGATCCTCGGCGCTCGGGAGGCCGAGCAGCGTGCGAATCGAGGGGGAGTGCGCGAAGCGGCCCACGAGCGTGTTGCGATACACGTTGGCGCGCTCCGCGAGGTTGAAGGCCTGAAAGATCATGCCGATGTGGCCGCGCGCCTCGCGGAGCGCGCGGCCGCGCAGCTCGGAGACGCGGTGGGGGCCGACGGTGACGCTGCCGGTGGTGGCGGGGACGAGGCCGTTGATCGTGCGGATCAGGGTCGACTTGCCGGAACCGGACAGGCCCACGATGGAGACCATCTCGCCGGGCTCGATCTGGAGGGACACGTCGTGGAGGGCGCGAGTGCCGTTCGGATAGGTGACGGACACCCCGTCGAGGGCGATGCGCCACGAGGCGGCGGCCGACGCGGGTCGCGCGCTCGCCTCGTGGCGCAGATCGGTGGGTACGGACATGGGGCGGGTGACTAGTTCGCGAACTCGCCGAGGATCTCGCCGTAGCGCTCGATCTCCTCGGAGGCGGTCTCGCTCGTCCAGCCCGAGAGCCCGACGAGATCGAACATCACGGTCTTCGCCTCGTCGGACGAGTCGGCGTAGCCCGCCATCAGCTCCGTGAGTTTTGCGACGAGATCGTCGGGGAGCGTCGGGGCGACCGCGACGCCGCCGTTCGGGATCATCTCGGTGTACGCGAACGCGACAACCTTCTCCGCGACGTCCGGCACCTCGGCCGTGACGGTGGTCCGCGCGTCCCAGTAGCCGAAGCTCACCTCGGCGTCACCGTGTGCGACCGCGAGCACCGCGTTGTTGTTGCCCTCGACGGGGACCTGGGAGATGCCCGTGTCCGTATCGATCCCCGCCTCGCGCATCGCGACCATCGGGTACTGGTAGCCGGCCGGCGAGGTCGCTGCCTGCAGGGCAACCTTGGTGCCCGCGTCAATCTTCTTCAGGGAATCGATACCCGCGGGGCCGGCACCGCGGGCGTCCGTGCCGGCCTGTTCGGTGCCGTTGCAGTAGGAGAGCTCGATGTCGCTCGCGGCGTACGTCGCCATGACCGGGGTGTCCGCGCAGTACTTGTCCGGGTTGTTGGTGAAGCCGACCGCGGCGTAGGAGGTCGCGCCGAAGCGGACGTCGCGCAGCACGAGCTCTGCGTCGTACTGCTGCATCGCCTGGTACAGCGATCCGGCATCGGAGATGATGACCTGCGCCTGGTCGGCCCCGAGCGCCTCGACGGTGGCGGCGTAGTCGTTGGCGACGACGCCCTCAACCTCGATGCCGAGCTGCTCCGAGAGGTAGCTCGTGAGGGGGTCGAGCGCCTCCGCGAGGTCTTCGCCCTCGACGGAGGGGACGAGCGAGAGGGTGATCGAGTCGGGCCACGCGGTGGCCTCCTCGGCGGAGGTGTCACCCGGGGTGCCGGCGCTGCACCCGACGAGGCCGAGCGCGAGAGTCGCGAGCGCGCCGACGGCGAGAACGGAAGTACGCATGTGGGGATTACCTTTCGATACCGGGTCCCGAGCCGGTCGGCGCGGGGATACTGGAAGCCGCGGTCACGGCCCAGGTTTCGATCTCGGTGCGCAGCGCGTCGAGCGAGGGCCCGCGCATGGTCACCGGAGCAGGGGAGGTCGCCGCGGTGGCACCCACGAGCGCGGTGTCCGCGCCCAGGGACCAGGCGGGGGCCAGGTCGAACTCGGCAATGTCGCCGATGGCGAGCACCGGCCCCGCCTCGCGGAGCACGCCGATGAGCCGGTGCAGGCCGTCGGGTTTGCCGACGGACACGTGCACCTCGTCGAAGCGTCCGCTCACGCCCCACGATTCGAGCACGGTGTCGATGCCGGGCGCGGGCGCGTTCGTGGCCAGGATGAGTCGGGCGGAGCGGCCGAGCGTCGCCAGGAAATCGGGCAGGCGCGGGATCGTCGCCACGGGTGCGTGCGGCGTGCCGAGCATGTCGCGGCTGCGCGCATACGCGTCCTGGAGCGCCGCCGGGGAGACGCCGTCGGCGGCGGCGAGCGCGCCCACCACGTGGTACCCGTCGCGATAGCCGCTGTCTCCGGTGTCGTAGGTGACGAGCGCCTGTGCGACGCGGTCGAGGAAGCCTGGCTGGGCGGCACCGGCGATGGCTTGCGCGTAGGCACGGACGGGGCCGTGGCCGAGGGCGAGGGTGCCGTCGAAGTCGAAGACGATGCTCGGTGCCATGTGCACTCCTTGGGGGTTGTGGACGAACAATCCAAAACTAGGAGCGCTGATGGACGGGATGACTATGGGACGGTGAACGGGGGCTTACGAGTTGCTGACGGCATTCCAACGGAGGGCCGGGTGGGCCGCGAACTCGGCGATCAGTGGCGCGGGATCGCCCTGCACGGGGAAGGCGGTGAGGAGCTGCAGGGGTGCGTCGGCGGCGGCCCCGGGGGCCGCGATCCCGTAACTCAGGGCCCAGGGGAGGCGGTCGTGGGGGCGCTGCAGCACCACGCGGCTGCGCTGGGGCGGGATGCTGGTTCCGGCGCCGGGCCGGGCACCCGCCCCCGTGACGGAGCGTCCGGGGATCTCGGCATCGGCGACGAGCGCGCCGGGCGGCGGGGACTCCAGTGTCGCCCGCATCGCGGCGGCGACGCGCTGGAGCGGCGTGGGGGCGGGCGCGCCTGACGCGCTCGCCGCGGGACTGCCGGTGAGATGAAACGCGTCGCGGGGGAGCCCGAACGCGGCGGCGAGCGCGCCGTCCGCCCAGCGTGCGCGTTTGAGCCCGAACGGGGTGGGGACCTCCGAGAACCAGTAGCCGTAGACGTGGATCACGCCCGCGTTACCGATCGGGAACGCGGCGGCGATGCCGGCGGCGGCGTGGAGGGCGTCGAAGAGCTCCTGATCGATCGAGGGAACTCCGGTGTGCTCATCGATCAGGGTGGACTGACCCCACTCGGTGAAGCGGTGTGCGGCGGCGTCGGCACGGATGTGCGCGAGAGCGCTCGCGCGGCTCGGGAGCGGGGACTGGGGGGAAGGGGCACGCGTGGTCACGCGGCGACTCTGGCAGACGCGGGTGAATGGCACGTGACGTGCGCGCGGCTCCGGCCCGGTCCCTGGCTCGCAGCGCTAAGCGCGCGGCGTGAGAATCCAGCGGGGCCCGAGCTGCTCGGCGACGGCACCGGAGGGGTCGGCGACCCGGAGCGCGGCGGAGGCGTTGGCGGGCTCGGCGCGCAGCGTGCCCGTGCGGAGGTCGAGGTGCGCGGCGCGGTCGGGCTCGGTCGCGGTGGGCGTGGGGATCACGAGGACGTCCGCGCCGAGCCGGTGCTGCCGGGTGGCGTTCGCGATGTGCGTCGCGTCCCAGTCGCGGCCGGCGAGGGGGAGGGACCAGGTGACCGCGCCGTCCGATCGCGCGATGAGCTGCGCGTCGGTGATCGTGACGAGGGTGCCGCGGTGCTCCGCGAGCAGGCGTTCTCCGTGCAGCTCGGCTTCCCGGAGGAGCGGTGCGCCGGTGCTCGGATCCAGCGCCACTTTCTCGCCGACGTCACCGAGGAAGGCGTCGGGCGCGGCGGCAAAGACCAGGCCGGGGCCCTTGAACGGCCCGGTGACGGGGGTGGGGCCCCACACGGGGGTGCCGCTGCGCAGGTCGAAGGCGGCGGCCACGGGCTCCGAGATGCGCGTGGCGCTCGACCGCTGGTCGGTGAGCACCGCGATCCCGCGCCCGCTCGCGGTGCGGCTGAGCGTGAAGCCGGTGCAGCTCGGCGGGCGGAGGGCGGTCCACAGGACCGCGCCGGTGGCGTCGACGGCGAGGTATTCGAGGCCGCCGGCCGGGTGCTCGCGCGGGGCGAGGAAGACGCCGTCGAGCAGCTGCGGGGGGACGACCCACCCGGGATCGAGCCGGGCTCCGTCGTCGGTCCCCGAGGGGCCCGGTGGGGCATCGAGCGTGGGGAGGGCGGTGGCGCTGGGGGCAGGATCGCTCCGCTGCCAGGGGTCCGGAGCATCGGGCGGCGCGAATCGGGGCACCGCAAGGGTGAGCGCCACGGCGAGGGTGAGCGCGCCGACGCACAGGAGGATGAGCCCGCGAAGCGAGCGAGACTGCGGGCGGTGCGGCACGGGCTCTCCTCTCAGCGGACGCTCATGATCGACTATCGTGCATAGTTTACTATCCTGGATAGTAACGTTCGTTGAGTCCGAGGAGCCCGCATGCCGCACGCCCCGCAGGCGTCCACGCAGACCGCCGCCGAGCGGTTCCGATCCTGGGTGGTCCCCGTGAGCATCGTCGTGATCGCCGGCGTGCTGATCGCGCTGGTGCTCGCGCAGTTCCGCGGGGGTGCCGCCGACGCGGGCGACGCCACCGTGCCCGCCCCCGAACCGCCGGACCTGTCCTTCGTGGAGGCGCGTGACCCGGCGGATGTCCAGGCCATGGGGCCCGTGGATGCGCCGGTCGGGCTCGTGATCTACTCCGACTACCAGTGCCCGTTCTGTGCGACGTGGTCCGCGGAGATCCTGCCCGAGATGCAGACCGCGGCGCGGCTCGGCGATCTCCGCATCGAGTGGCGCGACGTCAACCAGTATGGGCCGGACTCCGAGCGCGCCGCGCTGGCCGCACACGCGGCGGGCCGCCAGGGAAAGTTCTGGGAATACCACGACGCCCTCTTCCCGAACGGCGAACACCTGACGCCCGCGCAGCTCGGCGCCGAGCAGCTCACCGAGCTCGCGGTGGGTCTCGGCCTGGACCCGGCGCGCTTCGATGCCGATCTCGCCTCCCCCGAGACGCTCGCCACCGTTCAGCAGTACGCGGCCGAGGGGCGGGAACTCGGGATCAGCGGCACGCCCACGTTTGTGCTCGGGGGTGTCCCGATCGTGGGTGCCCAGCCCGAGGGCGTCTTCACCGACGCGCTCCACCAGGCGCTCGCCGCCGCCCGGACCGAGGCCCCGTAGCCGTGGAGATCGGCTTCCTCACCGCCTTCCTCGGCGGCGGGCTCGCGCTGCTCAGCCCGTGCAGCGCGCTGCTGCTCCCCGCGTTCTTCGCCGCAACCGTGGGGCGGCGCATGGCCCTCCTCCTCCACGGTGCGGTGTTCTATGTCGGCCTCGTGCTCACCCTCGTGCCGTTTGGGCTCGGCATCGGTGCGCTCGGCACCCTCCTCCTGGAACACCGCGGGATCCTGATCGGGGTGACGTCGCTCCTGCTCGTGAGCCTCGGCGTGCTGCAACTGCTCGGGATCGGCTTCGACCTCTCGCGGATGGTGCCCGGTGCCCGCGCGCTGCACCAGCGGGCCCACGCCCGCACGGGACTCGTGCGGACCCTGCTGCTCGGCGCGGTGAGCGGGGTGGCCGGGTTTTGCGCGGGACCCATCCTCGGGGCCGTGCTGACGCTGGCGCTGGGGCAGGGCAGTGCCTGGGGTGCGGGGGTGCTCCTCGCCGTGTATGGTGCGGGCATGGTGATCCCGCTCGTTGTCATCGCCGCGCTCTGGCAGCGCCTCGGCGTGCGCGGCCAGCGGTGGCTCCGCGGACGCTCGTTCACGCTCTTCGGCCGCGAGCTGCACACCACCTCCGTGCTCACGGGCCTCGTGATGATCGGCGTCGGCCTGCTGTTCTGGGCCACGAACGGACTCGTCGCGCTGCCCGCGCTCATTCCCGCCTCCGTGCAGGCCGCGCTCCAGGCCCGGATGACCGCGCTCGGGAGCCCCGCCGCGCAGGTGCTCGGCATTCTCGCGCTCGCCGCAGCCGCGCTCGCCGCGTGGTTCGTGATCACCCGGCGGGCACGCCGCCGATCCGCCGTGCCACACCCTCTCGAACAGGAGCAGACCCGATGAATACCCTTGCGCTCGCGCGGCAGGCGCTCCGGCTCTGGGGCCCGCGCCAGATCCTGGTGGCGCTCGCCGCCGCGCTCGGATTCGCGCTGCTGTTGGGCATCGCGACCGTGCTCATCCCCAACCCGTGGTTCTCCCGCGAGATCGCCACGGTGTGGTGGAACTACCCCGTGTGGATCCTGACCTCGCTGGGGGCCGGGATGCTCACGGCCACCTACCTGCGGGCACCGGGTGCCGAAGCCGCAGCGGAGGCCGACACCCCGGAGGCGCGTCGCGGTGCGCGTTGGGGGCTCGCGGGCGGCGTGCTGAGCTGGTTCGCGGTCGGCTGCCCGGTGTGCAATAAGCTGGCGCTCCTGGCGCTGGGATACTCGGGCGCGATCACCTGGTTCGCTCCCGTGCAGCCGGTCTTGGCGCTCGCGGGGATGGTCCTCACCGGCGCGGCGCTGCTGTGGCGGTTGCGCGGCCAGGTGTCCTGCCCGATCACCCCCGCCGGAGCGGTGCCGGCCGTCGCCGAGAGAGTGGAGCTGACGTGAGTGCGCACGATTCCCGGGTTCCCGAGCCACCCGCACGGCTCGGCACGTTGGAGGCGCAGGTCATGGACCTCCTGTGGGGCGGCGAACCGCGCACGGTGCGCGCGCTGATCACGCAGCTCCCGTCGGACCCGGCGTACACCACGATCGCGACCGTCCTGGCCAATCTGCGCCGAAAGGGCCTCGTGTGCACCCGGAAATCGGGGCAGGCCACGCTGTACGGGGCCTGCGTGAGCCGTGAGGAACGCACCGCCCGGCTGATGGAACACGCCCTGAGCGAGAGCGGCGATCGGGCCAGTTCGATCCTGCACTTTGTCGGGAGCATGCCCGAACGCGATCAGCAGCTGCTGCGAGAGTTTCTCCTGGGCAGCGGGCCGCCACCGGAGGGCGGCGCCGCGTGACCGGAGCGATCACCGGGCCGTCGCTGAGTGTCGTGCTCATCACCGCGTTGCTCACGAGCGTGCTGCTCATCGCCGCACTGGGTGGGCCGCGCCTGATGCGGGCCGCCGCCCCCGCGTTCGCCGCGGCGCCGCGCGTCGCCTCGGGGGCGCTCATCGCCGCGGCGCTGCTCTGGATCGCCGGCCTCGTGGCGATCGGGCCGGTGGTGGCGTGGATGAGCGCCGGGCCCTCGTGGTTGCCGGACGCCGCGGCTCGCGTGTGCGGCCGATGCCTGATGCAGGCGAGCCCGTTCGGCGCGAGCGCCGCGGCGCTCGGCATTCCCGCGATCGTCCCGCTCGCGTTGCCCGCCCTCGGCGCCGCGCTGGTCATGGCCGGGCTGCTCCGCGAGGGGTGGCGGGTGCGGCGTTCGCGTGCGGCGCTCCTCGCTGATCTGCGCCGACGCGGGACCGACGTGACCCTCCGCGGGGTCCAGGTGCGGCTGCTCGATGACGCCGCGCCTCGCGCGTTCTCGCTGCCGCACCGGGACGCCGGGATCGTCGTGTCGCTCGGGACCCTGCGAGCGCTCTCGGGGCCGGAACTGTCCGCGGTGCTCGCGCACGAGGGCGCACACCTGCGACAGCGGCACCACGGGGCGCTGGGGCTGCTCCTCGGCGCGACGCACGCGTTTCGCTGGGTGCCGCTCATCCGTGCGATCCGCGACGCGGTGCCGCACACCCTCGAGATCGCGGCGGACCGGGCGGCGACGCGGATCACAGGCACTCCGGCACTCGCGAGCGCGCTCCTGAAGCTCGGGGCCGCGCCCGCCGATCCGGAACAGCTGCGGGCCGGGCACCCCGCCCACAGCGTGCTGCACGCCGCGGCCTCGGATCGGATCCAGAGCCTGATCGGCCAGCGCGGCACGCCGATCAGCGTCGCCCTCGCCGCCGGAGCGGGCCTCTACGCGGTCATGCTCGCGGGAGTGGTCGCGGCCGTGCACGTGCCGTATCTGCTGGCGATCGCGACCGGCTGCTGAGGCCGGCGGCGCGCGGCGCTACGCGATGCTGCGGGTGAGGATCTCGCCGCTCAGGCTTGCGCCGTTGAGATCGACGTAGAGCTGCCCCTCGGTCAGCGACACCGTCATGGTGTTGCGGCGATCCACCGCGGCCGCGAGCGCCTCGATCAGGCGGGGATCGAATGCGCGCACCACGATGCGATCGGCCTCGTGGATGGTCTTGCCCTCCCACGCGGCGAACAGCTTCCCGGGGTCGCGGTGCGTGTATACCGCGGTGCGCTCCGCGAGCTTGCTCCCGAAGTGCAGCCGCTGCGCGTCTGGGGCGCCGATCTCGATCCAGGCGGTGATCGCCCCCGTGAGGTCGCGCACCAGTACGGCCGGCTCGTCCGTCGTGGAGACGCCAGCGCTGAAGGCGATGCCCTCCTCGTATTCGAGGCAGTAGGCGAGGATCCGGGTCACCATGAAGAGGTCCGTCTCCGAGGGGTGACGGGCGACGCGAAGCGTCAGATCTTCATAGACGCCGCGGTCCACATCCGCGACCTGGATGTCAAAGGTGTGGATCGTTGCGCCAATAGCCATAGTGTCCGAGCTTACTGGCTCGGCGGTGCCCACTCGGCGCTGGACACGTCGATCCGCTGCGCCATGTCCCGCAGGAATCGGGTGACAATCGCGCGCTCGGCGCTGGTGAGTGCCGCCGCGGCCTGGAAGCGCTTGGCGTGTTGGGTGCCCACCGTGCGGGTGGCGGCCTCCCGGGTTTCCGGGGTGATGTCGATGGCAAACGCCCGGCGATCCGAGGGGTGGATCGCGCGGGTGATGTGGCCGCCTCGCTCGAGGCGGTCGAGCAGTTTGGTCGTGGAGGGCGTGGTGATCCGCAGGTGCGCGGCGATGGAGCCCGGGGTGACGATGCGCCCCTCGTTGGCGGCCACGATCAGGAAGTGCAGGGTGCGCATGTCGGTGCGGCCGAGCTGCATGTAGGTGAGCGAGGCCTCGGAGAGCTGATCCTCCGCCTCCCGGAGTTCCCCGAGCGCCCCCATGAGCGCGCTGATCTCCGCGAGTTCCTCCGGGGTGCTCGCGGAACGGTCGATCAGGCGGCCGTCGGGATCGTTGCTCTCGACGCCGTACACGCCGAGGTTGGGGTGCGGCGCGTCTGGTGGAGGGATGCGCATGGTGTTATATTAGCCCGCAGAAGATGTAAACCAAGAGATATTATTTTCTTAGGCTAGATATATGGGGGAGCGGCACATGAACGCACAACACGGGAGCCCGCGGCGGCGCTGGCTGCGGATCCTCCTGCCGGCGATCCTGATCATCGGGTGGGTCGCCGTCAGCGGCATCGGCGGCCCCTACTTCGGGAAAGTGAGCGAGGTCTCGTCCAACGACCAGACCACCTACCTGCCGACCTCCGCGGACGCGACGCAGGTCCAGCAGCGCGCCGGAGAGTTCCGTGATTCCGAAGACATTCCCGCCGTCGTCGTGATGGCGAGCGATGAGAAACTGACCCCGGCAGAGCTGGAGACGCTGACCCAGGCCGTCGCGGACCTGCCGGACACGGTCCCGGGCGTCTCCGAGGAGCTCTCGCCGGTGATCCCGTCAGAGGACGGGCGCGCGGCGCAGTCCTTTGTGCCGCTCGACAGCGGGGAAGGCCTGCGCGACACCGTCGCGGCGGTCGGGGATGCGCTGCGTGACGCGGCACCGGACGGTGTCGAGGTCTACGTGACCGGGCCCGCGGGCTTCACGGCGGACCTCGTGAACGGCTTCGCCGGAATCGACGGAATCCTGCTGGGGGTCGCCCTCCTCGCCGTGTTCATCATCCTCGTGGTGGTCTACCGCTCGCTGCTGCTCCCCGTGGCCGTGCTCGGGACGAGCGTCATGGCACTCACGGCGGCCCTGCTCACCAACTGGTGGCTCGCGAAGTGGGGCGTGCTGATGCTCTCCGGGCAGACCCAGGGCATCCTGTTCATCCTGGTCATCGGCGCGGCTACGGACTACTCGCTGCTGTACGTCTCGCGCTACCGAGAGGAGCTTCGGGTACAGCGCGACCGGGGTGACGCCACGCGCGCGGCGCTCCGCGGCTCCCTCGAGCCGATCCTCGCGTCCGGCGGCACCGTCATCGCCGGCCTCCTCTGCCTGCTGCTCTCGGACCTGAAGTCGAACAGCTCGCTCGGGCCGATCGCCGCCATCGGCATCGTGTTCGCCATGCTGGCCGCGCTCACGCTGCTGCCCGCAATCCTCTTCGCGTTCGGCCGTGCCGCGTTCTGGCCGAAGCGCCCCCGCTTCGAGCCGGAGGTTGTCGCCGCAGAGCACGGCGTCCACGGCGGGGTCTGGGCCAAGCTCGCCGGCTGGATCAAGCGCCGCCACCGCCCCATCTGGATCGTCACCGCGCTCGCGCTCGCCGTGGGGGTGTTCGGGGCGAGCCAGCTCGACGCGACCGGCGTGCCGCAGTCCGATCTGGTGCTTGGCGCCTCGGAGGCGCGCGACGGGCAGCAGGCCCTCGGGGAGCACTTCCCCGGCGGATCGGGCAGCCCGGTCACCGTGATCGTGTCCGAGGAACAGCTCCAGGACGCCGCCGACGTGCTCCTCGCGTCGGACGGGATCGAGAGCGTGACCGTCGCGGCGACGGAGTCACCCACCGGCACGCTTCCCGTGACCGCTGACGGCGTGGGCACCGGGTCCTTCGGCCCGCCCGGCCAGGCGGGCATGCCCGGATCGGGCGCGGCGGCCGAGCCCACCGTGTCGCACGGAGATGTGCTGCTGCAGGGGACCCTCACCGCCGCCGCGGATTCCGACGCGGCCTCGGACACGGTGCGCGAGCTCCGCGCCGACCTCGTCGATGCGGCACCGAGCGCGCTGGTGGGCGGTGTCACCGCGACCGCGATCGACACCAACGATGCGTCGATCCACGACCGCACGCTCATCATCCCCATCGTGCTCCTCGTGATCACCCTGATCCTGATGCTGCTGCTGCGTTCCATCGTCGCGCCACTGTTGCTCGTCGCCACCACGGTGCTGTCATTTGGCACCGCCCTGGGGGTCGCCGGGTGGCTGTTCACGCACGTCTTCGAGTTCCCCGGTGTCGATCCGGCGGTCCCGCTCTACAGCTTCGTGTTCCTCGTGGCGCTCGGGATCGACTACAACATCTTCCTCATGACCCGAGTCCGCGAGGAGAGCCTCACCCACGGCACCCGCGAGGGGATCCTGCGTGGCCTCTCGATTACGGGTGGCGTGATCACCTCGGCGGGGCTCGTGCTCGCGGCGACGTTCGCGGCGCTGTCGGTGATCCCGATCCTGTTCCTCGTGCAGATCGCGTTCATTGTCGCGTTCGGCGTGCTGCTCGATACCTTCATCGTGCGCTCGCTGCTCGTGCCCGCGCTCACGTACGACATTGGCCGGGCGATCTGGTGGCCGTCGAAGCTCGCGAAGCGGGTCAGTACGCCGCAGCGCTGATCAGATCGCGGGTGAAGGGGTGCCGCGGGGCGGTGAAGATCCGCTCCGTGGCACCCTCCTCGACGACGCGACCGTCCTGCATGATGAGGGTGCGGTCGCACACCGTGCGCACCGCGGCGAGGTCGTGGGAGACGAAGAGCAGGGCGACGCCGTCCCGCGCCTGGAGATCGCGCAGGAGATGCAGGATCCCCGCCTGGGTGGCCATGTCGAGGGCGGAGACCGGCTCGTCGCACACGAGCACATCGGGGCGGGCCGCGAGGGCGCGCGCGATCGCGACGCGCTGGCGCTGACCGCCGGAGAGCGTGGCCGGGCGGCGGCCGAGGAACTCGGGGCCGAGCCCCACCCGTCCGAGCAGCTCGGCGGGCGTCGGCGACTCGGCACCGCGGATCGACGCGCGCAGGATCCGCTCCACGCGCCACCGCGGGTCGAACGTCGCGAAGGGATCCTGCGGGATCAACCGGATCCGGCAGCCCGCCTCCGCGCGCGTGAGCGTGCCGGAGTCCAACCGCTCCGCGCCCGCCACGATGCGCGCGAGCGTCGTCTTGCCCGCGCCCGACTCGCCGACGACCCCCACCGCCTCGCCCCGGTGCAGGCGAAGATCGACGCCGCGCAGCCCGGCGGTGCCGCCGCCGGGGGCGGGGAACTCGCGCACCCCGGCGGTGAGGGTCAGCAGCTCCGGCGCGGGCCGCGTCTCCCGGCCGGCACCGTCGGCGACGGTCTCCGGTTTCGGACCGCGGGGGATCGCCGCGACCAGTGCGCGGCTCGCCGCGTGCTCGGGCGCCGCGAGGAGCTGGGCCGCGGGCCCCGCCTCGACGATCCGACCCTCGTGCAGCACCGCGATGCGGTCGGCGACGCGCGCCACCGCACCGAGGTCGTGACTGATGAGCACGAGCGCGGTGCCGCGATCCCGAATGTCCCGGAACGTGGCAAGCACGTGCGCCGCGGTCGCCGAATCGAGCGCCGTCGTGGGCTCGTCCGCGATGATGAGCGCCGGCTCGGCGGCGATCGCTGAGGCGATGAGCGCCCGCTGGCGCATGCCGCCAGAGAGTTCGCCCGAGCGCTGCGTCAGGCGCGCCTCGGGGTTCGGCAACCCCGCGGCACCGAGCGCGTCCACCACCGCACGCCGGCGTGCCGCGCCCCGGACGCCCCGCACCGTGAGGGCTTCGCCGACCTCGGCCCCGATCGTGCGGAGCGGATCCAACGACTGCAGGGCGTCCTGGAGCACCAGGCCGACCGTCCGCCCGCGGACCCCGCGCCACTGGCGCTGGCTCGCGCCGCGCAGTTCCCGTCCCGACACGGCGAGACGCTCCGCGCTCACCGACCAGTGCCGCTCGGCCTGCGTGAGCCCGAGCAGGGTGCGGGCGAGCACGGACTTGCCCGCCCCGGAGGCCCCGACGATCGCGAGGCATTCGCCGGGGGCGACGCGGAGATCCACGCCCGCGAGAATCGCGCCGCCGCGCGGGTGCGTCACCGTGAGCCCGCGCACGTCGAGGGCGGGCCCGACCGGCGGGGTCGTGGCGGGCGTCATCGTCTGTGCGGTCACGTCAGATCCTCTCCGTCGGCAAGCCTGCGGCCGAGCACCGTGAGCGCGGCGGCGGTGAGCACGATCGCGAGGCCGGGCCCCACCGTCATCCACCAGGCGGAGGTCAGGTAGACGCGGCCCGCGTTCAGCATGGCCCCCCACTCCGGCTCGGGCGGCGCGGCCCCGAGCCCCAGGAACCCGAGCGCGGACACCCACACGATCGCCTGCCCCACCCCGAGCGTCGCGGCGGACACGAGCGGCCAGAGCGCGTTCGGGGCGATGTGGCGGGCAAAGATGCGTACCGGCGTGACCTCGTCGAGGCGCGCCCACTCGACATAGCCGCTGCGTGCGACCCCGCGCGCGCGGGCGCGCAGCATCCGCGCGTAGCCGGGGATCGTCGCGAGGCCGATCGCGAGGATCGAGGAGGCCGGGCCGCCGCCCAGGACCGCGATGAACAGCAGCGCGAGCACGAGCGTCGGAAGCGCGAAGAGCACCTCGAACAGCCGGCCCAGTGCGGCGTCCACGAGGCGCGGGCCGAGCCCCGCGGTGAACCCGAGCAGCGCGCCGATCCCGATGCCGATCCCGGTGGCCGCGAGCCCGATCCCCACCGAGGCGCCCGCGCCGTGCACCACGCGGGTGAGCACGTCGCGCCCCGACTCATCGGTGCCGAACGGGTGGGCGAGGGAGGGGGGCTGGAAGGCGGCGGCCGGATGGATCGCGAGTGGGTCTCCGGGTGCGAGGAGGTGGGGCAGCGCGACCGCGACCGCGACGAGGAGCAGGACGAGAATGCTGAGGGCCTCGGGCAGCCCGATCCGGCGGCGCCTCACGCGGGCACCGCCGTGCGCGTGCGCGGCCGCAACCGCGGATCCACCACCCACTCGAGCAGATCGGTCAGGAACATGACCGCGACGTAGAGCAGCGCGATCACGGCGACCGCCCCGACCACCACGGGCACGTCGCGGACCAGCGTCGCCTCAAGCAGGAGCCGGCCGAGGCCGGGACGTGCGAATAGGGCCTCCACCACCACGGCGCCGCTGAGGAGCGAGCCGTAGGCCCAGCCCGAGAGCGCGAGTGCGGGGAGCGCCGCGTGTCGCAGGGTGTGGGTGAGCAGCACGCGCGCCTCCGAGCCGCCGCGCGCACGGGCCGTCGTTGCGAACGGGGCGGCGTCGGCCTCGGCGAGCGAGCCGTGCATCACGTGCGCGAGGTAGCCCGCGAGCGGCACGGCGAGGGTGACCACGGGCAGCACGAGCCCCGCCGGCGCGGATCCCGAACTCGTCGCCGGGAACCAGCCGAGCCCGCTCGCGAACACGAGAATCAGGATGGCGCCCAGGAAAAAGTGGGGGGTAACCGAGACGATGGTCTCGATCCCGGCGAGTACCGCGCGCGTGGCGCGACCGATCCAGCCCCGCCGCGCCGTGCTGGCGAGGGCCCCCGCGAGGGCGAGCACCCAGGCGAGGAGCAGGGCCAGCGAGGCGAGCAGCACCGTCGGGGGGACGTGCGCGGCGAGCAGATCCGCCACCGGTTGCTTGCGCGCGTAGGAATCCCCGAACTGCAGCGTCGCGGTGCGCCAGAGCTGTGAGAGATACTGCACGAACACGGGCTGGTCGAGGCCGTACGCGAGCCGCGCCTCGGCCACGGCCTCCGGCCCGGCCTGCGAGCCCGGCCCGCCGAGGATCGCCTCGAGCGGATCCCCCGTCGCGCGCAGCGCGACGAACACGATCGTGGCTGTGACCCACACGACGAGCAGCGCGGCAGCGATGCGGCCGAGCACCGTGCGCAGGATCCGGCCCATGGGTCTCGTGGCCCTTTCTCGTGGTGGTGGCGATGGTGTTGGTGGTGTGCTGGGTGCGGTCCGCGCGTGCGGCGGTCCGGGCCGACTGTTCGGCCCGGACCGCCCGGCGCTATTGCTACTGGGTGAGCTGCGCGTTCACGAAGGTGGGCGTTGCGACGGTCCCGAGGGTCGTCACGCCGGCCACACCCTTCGTGAGGAAGTGGTTCTGCTGATCATAGAGTGGCAGCACCGTGAAGCTCTCGAGGATCCGCTGCTGGGCATCGGCATAGATCTTCGTGCGGGCGTCCTCGTCCAGGGTGTCCGAGGCCTGGTCGAGCAGGGCATCGAGCTCGGGGTCCGCGAGCTGCGCGTGGTTCGCGAAGTAGCCCGAGGGCGCCGGAACGATCCCGTCCGAGTGGTAGAGGATCCGCAGCACGTCCGGGCCCACCTTCGTGTACGGAGCGCTGACCGCCTCGTACTCGTTCGCGCCGAGCGCCGCGTACCAGCTGGACAGGTCCACGGGCTCCAGCTGCACGTCGAAGCCGACCGCGGCGGTGTTCGCCTGGATCTGCTCGAACAGCGACTGCTCGGCGGCCACCGACTGGTTGGTGCTCACGGGGAAGCGCACCGTCAACGCCTTCCCGTCCTTCGTGCGCACACCATCGGCGTTCTGCTCGGTCCAGCCGGCCGCGTCGAGCAGCTTCGCGGCCGCGGCCGCGTCCGTCTTGAACAGCTGCTCGGCGCTCGTCGCGGCGGGCTCGGTGCTCGCGAGCGGGGAGAAGGAGCGGGTCGCCGTTCCCTGGGTGAGCGATTCGATGCCGGGGCTCGGATCGGCGGCGCGGATGAACGCCTCGCGCACGCGGATATCGTCGAACGGGGCCTGCGCCGAGTTGAGCTCGATGCGGTTCACGGAGCCCGGCCGTGGGGCGTCGATGTGCGCGATTCCGGCGGCCTCCGCCCCGGCGATGTCGTTCGGCAACGGGTTGTCGATGACCTGCACTTCGCCGGACGCGAGCGCCGCGTAGCGGGTCGCGGCATCGGGGATGAAGCGCCACTCGATGCCGTCGAGGTGGGCCGCGCCCTCGTGATCGGCTTCCGGCCCGGGCGTGCGGTAGTCCTCGTTGCGGACCAGGGTGACGCTCTGCTGCGGGGTCCAGTCCTCGACGACGAACGGGCCGGTGCCGATCGGTGCCTGGCAGTTGGCCTCCATGCCCCGGGCGATGCCGGCGGGGGACTGGATCGCCGTCCACTGCTGGCTCAAGGACTCGAGCAGGGCCGCGTCCGGGGCCGAGAGGTGGAAGCGGGCGTGCGTGTCGTCGACGACCTCGACCTCCGCGACCTTGGCCAGTGCGAGGTAGCCGGTGGAGGACTGCGTCTCGGGATCCTGCAGGTGTTCGACGTTGGTCTTGATCGCCGCGGCGTCGAGCGGTGTGCCATCGGTGAAGGTGACGCCCTCCTGGAGGGTGAAGTCCCAGGTCAGGCCGTCTTCGCTCGTGGTCCACTCGCTGGCCAGCCACGGGGTGATCGTGCCGTCGGCGTCACGGCCGACCATCGGCTCCAGGTACTGGGTCGAGATGAGCGCCTGCGGGTAGTTCCCGCCCACGTGCGGATCGAGGCAGGTGGGTTCCGCGTCGCCGGTCGCGTAGACGAGAGTGCCGCCGTCCTGGGGGGTGCCCGTGGCACCGGCGTCTCCCGCGCCCGGGGCGGCGCACGCCGTGAGCGTGAGCGCGGCGGCAGCGGTGAGTGCGGCGAGGCCGCTCAGCGTGAGGGCTCGCGCGCGCGGGCTGCGACGTCGGGCGAGGACGCCGTTCGGCTCGGCGGCGGGGCGTGCGGTGGCCGGTGTGTCGAAGGCGTCAGGTGTGACACCGGGGGTGTGGGGCATGGTGCGGCGACTCCCGTGAGTGTGGCCGGCGCGGGCGCGCGGCGAGTGAGCGCGCGGATCACCCGCGCATGGGTTGTTTCTAGATTCAGTGCAACAAAGAAGAGCTTACGCTATTCCCGGGCCCGCCCGGCGCACGCGGCTAGAGTGGGCGAGTGAGCACTCCGACCCGCGGGCGCCCCCGCGCTTCCTCCCACGAGACGATCGCTGACGCCGCGATCGAGCTTTTCCTCGAGCAGGGCTACGAGGCGACGTCGGTGACCGAGATCACGCGTCGCGCCGGGGTGAGTCGCTCGAGTTTCTTCAACTACTTCTCCGGCAAATCCGACATCCTGTGGTTCGTGTTCGACCAGCACCTCGACGCCGTGCTCGCCGCCCTCGCCGACCCGGCCGTGCCGCTCGCGGAGGCGCTTGACGGCTTCGCGGCCGGGCCGCCGCCCGAGACGCTGGCCCTCGCAATCGTCGATGCCCGCACGATGGGGGTCGAAGCGGAACTCACCACGGGCCGCGCCGAGCGCCAGCTGCGCCTGTCCCAGGCCATCGCCGCCCGCGTCGCCGCGGGTGCGGGTTCTGGGTCGGGCGTGAGTGCTGGTACTGGCGCCGGTGTGGGTGCTGGGGTGGGCGTCGGCGCAGGGGCCAGTGCGGCGTTCGCGCCGGAGGTGGTCGGTGCCGGGTATGCCGCGGCGCTCGCCGCCGCGGTCTGGCACTGGGCGCAGCTCGGCGCCGGGCGGCACCGCCTTGCGGACACGGTCGCCGATGCCCTCGCCGAGGCGCGCCGCCTCCTGCCGTAACCCGAAAGGCTCTTCCCTGTGCCCCCTGATCGGGTGTTTGTTTGTGTGCTGGCTGGCTGTTTGGCTTGCTGACTTGACGGGTGGCTGGCTGGGTGACTTGCGGGCTCTCTGGCGGACCGATCGGCGGTCTTGCCGTCTTGCGGTCTTGCGGTCTGACTTGCTCGCCGGCTGCTTGGCTGCCTGTCTGTCTGCCCGTCTGTCTGCCTGCCTGGCTGCCGGACCCCAGGCTGACGTTGACTCATTGACTTGCTGACTTGCTGGGTGACTTGCGGTCTGCCTGGCTGACTAGCTGATTTGCTCGCTGCCTGACCAAACTGTCACCTAAACGTGCATCAGACACCTTTGAGCTTTGAGCTTTGAGCGTCGAGCCTCGACCCTCAATCCGCGACCCTCGATCCTCGATCCTGCCGTCTACAGGGCTGCGGCGAGCCGGGTGCCCTGGTCGATCGCCCGCTTCGCGTCGAGCTCGCTCGCGACATCCGCCCCGCCGATCAGGTGCGCGGAGATCCCGAGCCTGGCGAGTTCCGCGTGCAGTTCGCGGGCGGGGTCCTGGCCGGTGCAGAGCACGATCGTGTCCGCGGGAATGACCTGCTCGGCACCCTCCACGACGATCCGCAGCCCGGCCTCGTCGACGCCCCGATACTCAACCCCAGGGACCATCTGCACGCCGCGTCGCGCGAGCTCGGTGCGGTGAATCCAACCGGTCGTTTTGCCGAGACCAGCCCCGAGTTTCCCTTCCTTGCGCTGCAGCATCACGACGCTGCGCGGCGACGCGACGGGGGTCGGTCGGGTCCCGGGCGTTGGGTCAGCGAGCCCACCGGGTGTGACCCCGGCCGGGTCCACGCCCCAGTGCGCGAGGAATGCGGGCACATCGGCGGGATCCTCCGGTGCCGCGTGCGTGAGGAACTCGGCAACGTCGAAGCCGATGCCGCCCGCACCCAGCACGGCGACGCGATTTCCCACCGGGACGCGGTCGCGCAGCACATCGAGGTAGGTCACCACCCGGGTGTCCTCCAGGCCGGGAAACTCGGGGATCCGCGGGTGCACCCCGGTCGCGAGAACGATCTCATCGAAGTCGCCGGCCGCGAGCGACTCCGCGGTCGCGGTGGTCTCCAGCGCCAGGGTGACCCCGGTCTCGGCGAGCCGCACACCGAAGTATCGGAGCGTCTCCCGAAACTCACTCTTGCCGGGAACCTGGAGGGCAACGTTGAGTTGCCCGCCGATGCGCGAGTCCCGCTCGAACAGGGTGACGTCGTGGCCGCGTTCGGCGGCCGTGGTCGCGCAGGCAAGGCCGGCTGGGCCGGATCCGACCACCGCGATCCGGCGACGCCGCCGTGTGGGGGAGAGCACGAGTTCCGTTTCGTGCCCGGCGCGGGGATTGACGAGGCAGGAGGCGAGCTTCCCGGAGAACGTGTGGTCGAGACACGCCTGATTGCAGCCGATGCAGGTGTTGATGCGCTCCGGCGTGCCGGCCGCGGCCTTGCGGACGAAGTCCGGGTCGGCAAGGAACGGCCGTGCGAGCGACACGAGATCCGCCGCGCCGTCGGCGAGGACCTGTTCCACGGCCTCGGGGGTATTGATCCGGTTGGTGGTGATGAGCGGCACCGACACCTCGCCCATGAGCCGCTTCGTGACCCACGCGAACGCGCCGCGCGGCACGGAGCTGGCGATGGTGGGGATGCGCGCCTCGTGCCAGCCAATGCCGGTGTTGATCATGCTGGTCCCGGCATCTTCGACGAGGCGCGCGAGCTGGAGGACTTCCTCCGGCGTCGAGCCGTTCGGGACGAGATCGAGCATCGAGATACGCGTGATCAGGATGAAGTCGGGGCCGACTGCCTCCCGCACGCGCCGGACGATCTCGACGGGGAATCGCGCACGGCCCGTGAACGAGCCGCCCCAGCGGTCGCTGCGGTGGTTCGTGTGGGGCGCCGTGAACTCGTTAATGAGGTACCCCTCGGAGCCCATGATCTCCACCCCGTCGTACCCGGCCTGTTGGGCCAGGGTCGCGGTATGTACGTAGTCGTCGATGGTGCGTTCGATGTCAGCGTCGCTCAGCTCGCGCGGGGGGAATCGATTGATAGGGGCCTGGAGTGGGCTGGGGGCGACGAGCCCGGGGTGTGCCGCGTAGCGTCCTGCGTGCAGGATCTGCAGGGCGATCCGCCCGCCCTCGGCGTGCACGGCCTCGGTGAGCAGGCGGTGTTCCGCGACCTCGTCGGACGTACGCAGGAGCGCCGAGCCCGGCGTGAGGCGGCCCTCTTCGTTGGGCGAGATTCCACCGGTGACGATCAACGCGGCACCACCCCGGGCGCGTTCACGGTAGAACGCCGCGAGGCGGGCGAAGCCACCCGGCGCTTCCTCAAGGCCGAGGTGCATCGAACCCATGATGATGCGGTTCGGGAGCGTGACGCTCCCGAGCTGGAGCGGGGCGAGCAGATGCGGATACGTCGACGGTGACATGCGGCCCTCTCAGGGTGAGCGTGCGTCCTCCCACCCGGAGCGGGGGCGAGGCGGCCACCACACGGTGACCGGCTGTTCCGAACTGTAACGGCCGGGACCCGCGGGTGTCGAACGAAGTGTCGACCCTCTACAAAAGCATCGGGGGAGGCCAGCCGATTGGCTGACCTCCCCCGAGCGGTGAGTAGTCACCGCGCAGTTGGTGAACTGCGGATGTTCATCCCGAGAAGGGCGTGAACATCGCGATTCACAAACTTAGATGGCGCGGATGTTGCTCGCCTGCAGACCCTTGGGGCCCTGCTCGATGTCGAACTCAACGCGCTGCTCTTCGAACAGGTCGCGGCGGCCGTTGCCCTGGATCGCGCTGAAGTGTGCGAAGACGTCGGAAGCTCCGTCGTCAGGGGTGATGAAGCCGAAGCCCTTTTCGGAGTTGAACCATTTTACGGTGCCGGTGGCCATACTGTATTTCCTTTGTGTTGCTGGCCGCGAGGAGCGGCCGGGGTGCCACGGCGACGGCGCCGACGTGGAGACTGGTAGCTGTGCCGCGTGTTTGCGACGGACAAAACTTGCTGGTGAATCCCAACGTTCGGCATTACTGGTCTTGCGACTGAGCATATCCCACTCAGGGCGCTGTGTTGCGGAATCGTGATATTCCTGTGTCTTTTCTCGTCATGTGGTGCGCTGGGCGCGGTGGGCCGGCGTTGGAGAATGCGCGCGCGTGAGTTATAGTCAGCTTGACCATAACTCGGAACGAGGGGCGTGACCGTGCACTATGCGGAGACCAGCGCGAGCGAGCGACAGTACCTGCCGCCCGCCGTGGCGGTATCGGTCGTGGCGTTCGCGCTCCGCCCGCCGGCCGACGCCGAACTGGGCGACCCGGACGCGTACGCGGGCGACACCACGATGTGGCTGCCCCTCGTGCGGCGCACTCGTGCCCCGTTCCTGGGGCAGTGGGCGCTCCCCGGCGGCCCCACCCAGTGGGACGAGACGCTCGCGGACACCGCGCTCCGGAGCCTGCACGCCGCAACCGCCCGCACCCCCGGATACCTCGAACAGCTGTACTCGTTCGGCGGCGTGGAACGGTCCGCCGACGCGCAGCGCCTCGTGACCATCGCGTATTGGGCGCTGTACGGGGAACACGAGCTCGACCCCGCAGTCGCTCCGGCCGGCGGTCTACCGACGGTTCCCCCTGCGGCACCGCGCGGCCCGCGGCGCTGGGACGATCCAGCGCCCGCCGTACGCGCGGGGGAGACAGCCGCCGCGGGACTCTCCCCGGCGGCCCCCGGGAACGCGGGGAATGTCGCCTGGTTCTCGGCCGATCGGCTCCCCGAGCTGGCCTTTGACCACCGGGAGATCATTGACCACGCCCTGGGTCGACTCCGGGCGAAGACCGAGTACGCGTCGGTCGCGCACCGTTTTCTCGGGCCGGTGTTCACGCTCGGGCGGCTGCGCGCGGTCACCGAAGCGGTGCTCGGACAGCCCGTGGACCCCGCGAATTTCCGGCGACAAGCGCTTGCACAAGGCTCGCTCGTCGACACCGGTGAGCGTGAGAGCGGTGCCCGCCACCGGCCCGCGCGGCTCTATCGCTTTGCGGAACCACCCGCAACGTCGCACGACCCCATCACCCCAGGAACACCCTCAGCGAGGAGCACAGCATGACCAGCGTCCACGAACTCATCCGCGGTGCGGCCGAACGCGAGGCCGCGACTCGTGCGACGGGAGGCGACGAACGGTCTGATCCGGCAACGCCCGCGCACCGCCGCCCCATCATCCTCCGAGCGACGGGGCTGACGAGTTGCGACACGGAACTCGCCGATGATCCCTGGTCGATCGATCGTGCCCCCGGCTACGGCCCAGGCGCGTCGTCCGCGGACGGGATTCCGAACGACGCTCCCCGCCAGGGCCCGCTGCCCCGCAGCTACACGGACGCAACGGACGAGGAACTGACCGCCCGGATCGTCGCGGCGAAGGCCGCGCTCGGCGATCGCGTGCGCATCCTCGGCCATTTCTACCAGCGCGACGAGGTGGTGCAGCACGCCGACTTCGTGGGCGACTCGTTCATGCTCGCGCAGGCCGCGAAACAGCATCCCGAGGCCGAGGCCTTCGTGTTCTGCGGCGTGCACTTCATGGCCGAAACCGCGGATATCCTCTCCGGGCCCGAACAGGCGGTCATCCTGCCCAACCTCGCCGCGGGCTGCTCGATGGCCGACATGGCGACGATCACGCAGGTCGAGGCGTGCTGGGAGGAACTGACGGCGGCACTCGGCCCGGTGGAAGACGGCGAACTCCAGCCGGTGATCCCCGTGACGTACATGAACTCGTCCGCGGACATTAAGGCCTTCTGCGGTCGCAACGGCGGGATCGTGTGCACCTCGTCGAACGCGCGGACGGTGCTCGAATGGGCCTTCGCCCGCGGTCAGCGCGTCGTGTTCTTCCCGGATCAGCACCTGGGGCGGAACACCGCACAAGCGATGGGGATCACCGAGGCCGAGATGCCCCTCTGGCGCCCGCACCTCGCACTCGGCGGGAACACCGTGGAGCAGTTGCAGGATGCGCGCGTCATCCTGTGGAACGGGTTCTGCTCGGTGCACAAGCGGTTCACCGTTGCGCAGATCGATCAGGCCCGCGCGGAGTTCCCGGGCGTCCGGGTGATCGTGCACCCCGAGTGCCCGGCGGCCGTCGTTAACGCCGCGGACGGGGCCGGTTCGACCGAGTACATTCGCAAGGAGATCGAGGCGGCGGCCCCGGGGAGCGTCATCGCGGTCGGTACAGAGATCAACCTCGTGAATCGCCTGCAACAGCAGCGACCCGATCTCACGATTTTCTGCCTCGACCCCGTGGTGTGCCCCTGCTCGACGATGTACCGGATCCATCCGGCGTACCTTGCGTGGACGCTTGAGTCGTTGCTGGCCGGGGAAACGCCGAACCAGATCCGGGTGCCGGAAGCCGTGGCGGCGGACTCGCGCGTCGCGCTTGAACGGATGCTCGCGGCTCGGCCATGATTCTCGTGGTCGGCTCGGGTGTCGCGGGCCTCAGCTGTGCGCTGGCGGCCTGGGCCGCCGGGGCAGAGGTGGAACTGGTGACCCCCGGCAGCCTCACGCCTCGGGCGGACGCGCTCGGCGGAGGGAACACGGCGCTGGCCCAGGGCGGCGTGGCCGCCGCGCTGGGTGCGGGGGACGATCCCGCGGCTCACGCCGCGGACACCCTGACGGCCGGGGCCGGCCTGAGTGACGCTGACGCGGTCCGCGAGCTGACGGTGGCGGGGGCGGAGCTGGTCCGGGACCTGATTTTGCGCGGGTTCCCCGCGGACCTCGCCGCGGATGGGTGCCCTGCGCTCGGTCTGGAGGGTGCCCACGGTCGCCCCCGGATCGTGCACTCCGGCGGCGACCGAACCGGAGCAGCGCTCCACGATTTCCTGCGTGCGCGCGTGTGTGCGGCTCTGGAAGAGGGGCGGCTGACCGTCACCGAACACGCGGTGGTCGAGCGACTTCTTCGTATCGGGGATCAGCCCGAGGACGCCGTGGTCGGGGCGGTCCTGCGCGTAGGCGGAGGAATCGCGGTGCCGCGAAGCGCGGCCGCCGTGGTGCTCGCGACCGGCGGCTACGCCGGGCTCTTTCCCGGGAGTTCCAATCACCCGGGGGCGCAGGGGTCCGGGGTCGTGCTGGCCGCACGAGTGGGTGCCGTGCTCGCGGATCTCGAGTTCGTGCAGTTCCACCCGACCGTGCTCGCGCCCGTCGCTGCCGGGGGCAGCGGCGATCTCGTGTCCGAGGCGGTCCGCGGCGCGGGCGCGGTGCTGCGTGACGGATCAGGGGCGCAGTTCATGGTCGGGCGGCATCCGCAGGCCGACCTCGCCCCGCGGGATGTGGTCTCGCGCGAGATTCACCGGGTGCTGCGTGCACGCGCGGAACCGACCGTGTGGCTGGACGCGACCGGCATCGAGCGGGATGGCGGGCCGGGCACATTGGCCCGCCGCTTTCCGGGCATCACTGAATCGGTCGCGGCGCGCGGACTCGACTGGCGGCGCGAGCCGATCCCCGTGGCACCCGCCGCGCACTACAGTATGGGCGGGGTCGCGAGCGATCTCGACGGGAGGACGAGCGTTCCCGGGCTCTTCGCGGCCGGAGAGGTCGCGTCGACCGGAGTGCACGGGGCGAACCGCCTCGCGTCCAACTCCCTGCTGGAGGGACTCGTGTTCGGGACAGCGGCTGGGCGGGCCGCGGCCTCCTGGGCTCACGCTTCCGGGGGCGACCGCCCGCGGTGGGAGAGTCGCGGAGCCGCGTTTCGACGGTTGCTCGCGGAGGCTCGAACGGTGCCGGGAGCGGCCGCATTCGGCGCGGCCCGCGGTGCCGTCCCCGCTCCCGACGCACACGCAGCGGTGCGCGCCGCGATCAGCGCGGGGCTCGGCATCGAACGTGATGCCGCGGGGCTGCGGGCCACGGCGGCCGTGTGCGCGGCGAACACCACGGACGCGGCCCTCCTTGGCGGCCTGATCTGTGCGGCCGCGCTCGCACGGGAAGAATCGCGTGGCGCGCATCTGCGCGCAGACTTTCCCGCACCCGACCCACACGCCGCGCGGCGTACCGCGCTGGTGTGTGAACCCGCACCCCCGTTCGGCGTCGTGCCACCCGGCGCCGGCGCGGCCACCGCGAGTACCGCGGCCACCCCATCCCCCCGTGCAAGGAGCCTGACCTCATGCTGACACCCGTTTTGATCACCGACACTGTGCAGCGTGCGCTCGCGGAAGATGCGCCGTGGGGAGACCTCACGGGGGAACTGGCGATTCCCGCTGACGCTTCGGTGCGGACCGTACTGAACGCCCGCGAAGCGGGGGTGTTCGCCGGCGGGCCACTGATCGTCGAGGCGTTCCGACAGGTGGACCCGAGGATCGAGGTCACGGAGCTTGCGGCTGAGGGTACCCCGTTTCAGGCGGGCGACGTGCTGGCGCGGGTGGCAGGCCCCGCGCGGGGCGTGCTGACCGGCGAGCGGATCGCGCTCAACTTTGCACAGCGCATGAGCGGGGTCGCGACGCTGACCGCGCAGTTCGTCGCCGCCGTCGCACACACGCATGCCCGGATCGCGGACACGCGGAAGACCACGCCGGGCCTGCGGGCCCTGGAGAAGCACGCGGTCCGTGCTGGGGGCGGCTCGAACCACCGCTTCAGCCTGTCGGACGCGGTCATGATCAAGGACAATCACCTCGCCGCCCTCGGCGCCGTGGACGCGGCCACGACCACGGCCGCGCTCGCGGGCTTGCGCGAACGCGCGGGGCACACGACCGCGATTGTCGTGGAGGTGGACCGGGTGGATCAGATCGCCCCAGTACTTGCTGCGCGCCCGACCGGGATCCTGCTCGATAACTTCTCGCTTGCTGAGCTCCGCGCTGGCGTGGACCTCATTGCGGGGCAGGCGGTGGTGGAAGCGAGCGGGGGCGTGACCCTGGACACCGTGGCAGGGATCGCGGAGACCGGTGTGGACGTGATCTCCGTGGGCCTCTTGACGCACGGGGCGCGTGCGCTTGACCTGGGCTTGGACGCCGAATGATCGGGCGCGACGCCGGGCAGGACGCCGCACCGGACGCGACGCTCGGTGCGCGGAGTGCGGGCCACGCACGCGGGCAGGGAGCACCACGATGACCATCACGTACTTGGATGCCGCGGCGACGGCGCCACTGCGGCCGGAAGCGCGAGCGGCGATGCTGGCGGTGTGGGATGCCGGCCAGGCGAACGCGTCGAGCGTGCACTCGGCCGGGTACCGGGCCCGTGCGGCGGTGGACACCGCACGCGAGCGTCTCGCGCGGGCACTGGGTGCGCGGCCCGGAGAGATCGTGTTCACCTCCGGGGGGACGGAGGCGAATACCCTCGCCATCGTCGGCCTGGCGCTCGCTCGACCCCGGGGCCGGCACCTCGTCACCTCGGCGATTGAGCACTCCTCGGTGCTGGAGTCGTGCCGATTCCTCGAACGCGTCTTTGGCTTCGAGCTGACGATCGTGACGGTGGATGCGCAGGGCCAGGTCGCGCCGGAGGCGGTGGCGGCTGCCCTGCGCCCGGATACGACTCTGCTGTCGATCGGCCTCGCGAACGCCGAGGTGGGGACGGTGCAGCCGATCCAGGCCATCGCCGACGGTGCGGTGTCGCTCGGGGTGCCCGTGCACACGGATGCGGTGCAGGCCGCGGCGAGCCTGCCCGTGTCCTTCGCTTCGGGGCTCGACGCGGAGAACGCTCCCGCGGCCTGGCCCGGCCGTGGAGTGACCGCGATGACGGTAGCCTCACACAAGTTCGGCGGCCCGCAGGGTGTGGGGGCCCTGGTGCTGCGGGCGGGAACCCCCATCGAACCCGTGCTGCACGGCGGGGGCCACGAGCACGGCGTGCGGTCCGGGACCGAGAACGTCGCGGGAATCGCTGGCTTCGCAGCAGCGGTCGTGGCGGCGACCGGCGGCATCGGAGGCGCGGCGCTCGACCTCATGGCGAGCCGCGATGCGCTGATCCGGGACGTGCTCGCCGAGGTTCCCGGCACCTCATTGACCGGGCACCCGGAGGAGCGTTTGCCCGGCCACGCCTCCTTCACGGTCGCCGGCGTGAGCGGGGAATCCCTGCTCGTCGCGTTGGATTCCGCCGGCCTGGCGGTCTCTTCTGGCTCTGCGTGCGCGGCCGGGCAGTCAGAGCCTTCGCCCGTGCTCCTCGCGATGGGTGTGGCACCGGAACTCGCGCAGACCGCCCTGCGGTGCACGCTTCCGGCGCCGCTCTCAGAGTCCGTGCGTGAACGCTGTGTCGAGGTGCTCCGAGCCGAGGTCAGGAAGGCGACCGGCACCCGGGCGTAGCGGAGCATCGCGGGGAGCCTGGGGGCCGGATTACTCGGCATTCGGCACCTCCGTCCCGAGAGGGGTCTCGCCGAGATCCGCGCCGGATCCGTGATCCGAGAACGGCTGTGGATCGGCGAATCGCGACACGTGGCTGGGCACCGCGATGAGTGCGGCAACGGTGCGCAGCAGCGCATGGTCCGCGTGCCGTTCGGCGGCGGCATCGATGCGCCGCTGGGCCACGCTCTGCGTGCCCGAGAGCCACCACAGCCAGGCGCTCAGTGCCGCGAGCGGGGCGCTGAGCGGCGGCGGGCATTCCGCGAGCGCCTGGTCAACTCGATCGCGGACCGCCGCCAGCCGCCCGCGCTCGGTGAAGGCCGCGCCCACGTCCGAGAGGAGCATGAGCAGTCGCGGGTAGGGCGCGAGCGCGTGTTCCGGATCTGGCTGCAGTACGGCGAGGAGCTGCGCGCTCGTGTCCGCGTCGCGGAGCATCGCCCCGGCCCGGACGGGGCGCAGCATGATCCCGAGTACCACGCCCAGCCAGCGGCCCGGGTCTGCGAGGACGCGTACCGCGCGCACGGTGTCCGCAACGCTGAGGGAGCTGGCCTCCCGGAACGCCGAGGCGACCTCAACGACGTGCGGGACAAGCTCGGGAGGGACAGCCCGGGGCAGCGGCCGTGGCGTTGCGCGACCCGCCGACACGGGCAGCCCCGGCGGCTGGGGCGGCACCGATGCTGGCGGTACCGGCGTGGCGGCAGGGCTGCCGCTGGTTGAGGCGGCGCGCAGCGTCGCGAGATCGGGTGTGAGCTCCGTTGCAAGGAGCGCGCATCGGTGGGGGTCCGGTTCGGGGAGCGAGCCGTATTCCGCCTGCGTGGGGACGGGGGAATCCCTGAGCGCGGCTTCGAACGCGAGCGGGGTGGCCGCAAGCTCGGCGAGCGGGCGACCGCCGACGGGCACGGCGTCCGCGTCCCGGTAGTCTGCCCAGCCATCGGCCGCGCGACAGCAGCTGACCGTGAGCGCGATCCCCGCCTCCCGGCAATCGGTTGCGATGTGGGCCGCGAGCTCCGTCCAGGGCGGCACGCGGCTCCGGCCGAAGCGAACGCTCGTGACGACGGCGATCCCGAGGCCGGTGATCCGCGGCGGCGTCGGATCGCCGGACCGCGCCGCGGATTCGGTGAGGGACTGCAGCGCCGAGCGAAGCAGGCCCAGGACCTGGGCGGTGCTCTCGGGCCCCGGAACGCGGGGAAGATCGATGCGGGCAGCCTCGACCGAGCGCGTCCCCGAGAAACGCAGCACGATGAGGCTGTCTTCCGGGTCAAACCCCAAGAGTCGGGGGAGCGCCGACAGGATGTCGGCCGGCGTGGTGCAGCGCAAGACCTGGACGGCATTCGGCGCGTCGGTGGGTGAGCCGGCCGTGGTCGGACGGCGGGCGGGGAGCGGGGTCGTATGCGGAGTCATGCAGCGATTCTGCGCTGGGCGGGGGATGCGGTGGCGGGGCTATCCACACGCATCCCGCGAAAACGCCGTCCCCGGGTGTCGAAGGCACACCTGGGGACGACGCTGGCTCGACGGGGCCGGGGCGCCCGGCAGCGGACGCCATGCGGCCCGCCGGACCGACGGTCCGCCGGACCCATGACCCGGCCGACCCACGCCCGGCCGACCCACGGCCCGGCCGTTACTCGACGAGCTTGCCCACGACGGAGTCGTCGAGGCCGGCCATCGCGAGCGCCCGGAACGATTCGGGTGCCTCCGGCAGCGGTTCGAAGCGGGCACCGTCATGCGGCGTCCACACGAAGTTCCCCTGCAGCTCCGCGCTCTGCTCGGGGTAGTCCGAGCGATTGTGGCAGCCGCGCGTCTCGCGGCGCTCCAGGGCGCACTCGAGGGTGGCGCGCGCGGCGAGCAGCGAGCCGTAGAGATCGAAGGCGTGCGCGAGATCGTCGAAGCCGGCGATGTCGGGATGCGCGGTCACGTTCTGCACCCGCTCCTCCAGCACGGCGAGCTTCTCGAGACCCGCGGTGAGGCCCTCCTCGGAGCGGACGACGCCGGCGTGCTCGGTCATCAGATCGCGCAGGGCGCGCTGGAGACGGCGCGGGCTCTCGCTCACGGAGCCGCGCTCGGTGAGCAGGCTCGTCATTTCGTCACGCGCTTCGGCGACGGCCGCGGGATCGCGCCGCACCTCGGTGACGCCGGAAACATACTCGGCGGCGTCCGCGCCCGTGATCCGGCCGTACACGAGGAGCTCGATCAGCGAGTTGCCCCCGAGGCGGTTCGCGCCGTGCAGGCCGCTGGACGCCTCACCGATGGCATAGAGGCCGTCGACGCCGGTGCCGTGGTCCTCGGGCCGCACCCACACCCCGCCCATGGAGTAGTGGGCGGTCGGCGCGATTTCGATGGGCTGCTCGGTGATGTCGAGCATCTGCAGGTCGATGAGGTTGCGGTAGACCCGGGGCAGTTTGGCGAGGATCTGCTCGCGCGGGAGGTGCGAGACATCGAGGAACACGCCGCCGTTGGTGGTGCCGCGCCCCTCCACGATCTCGGTGTAGCTTGCGAGCGCGACGCGGTCGCGGGTCGACAGTTCCATCCGCTCGGGATCGTACTTCTCCATGTACCGCTCGCCGAGCGCGTTGCGCAGGATCCCGCCCTCGCCGCGCGCGGCCTCGGACACGAGGAGCCCGGCGGCCTCCGCGGGCTCGAGGATGCCCGACGGGTGGAACTGCACCAGCTCGGCGTCGCGGATCTTGCCGCCCGCGAGCGCGGCGAGCCGGAACGAGTCGCCCGTGTTCTCGTCGCGCCGGGAGGAGGTGTTGCGCCAGATCCGCGTGTGGCCGCCCGCGGCGAGGATCACGGCGTCGGCGTTGATCTGGACGGGGGAGCCGTCCACGATGTCGAAGCCGTACGCGCCGAAGATCCGGCCGTCGCTGGTGAGGAGCCGCGTGATGTAGATGGTGTCGACGATCGGGACCTGCAGCTCGGCCGCGCGCCGCATCAGCGTGCGCTGGATCTCCAGGCCGGTGTAGTCGCCAGCGTATGCGGTGCGGCGGTACTTGTGTGCGCCGAAGAAGCGCTGGCTGATCCGGCCGTCTGCCTCGCGGGCGAAGGGCATGCCCCAGCGCTCGAGATCCTCGATGCCCTGCTTCGCGCCCTGGGTGACGACCTCGACGATCGCGGGATCGGCCAGGAAGTAGGACTCGCGGAGCGTGTCGGCGGCGTGCTGCTCCCAGCTGTCCTCGGGGTCCATGGTGCCGAGGGCGGCGTTGATGCCACCGGCGGCGAGGGTGGTGTGGGCGTCGTGGGCGCGGCGCTTGCCGACGGCGAGGACCTGCACGCCGCGCTCGGCGAGCTCGATCGAGGCGCGGAGCCCGGCACCGCCGGTGCCGATGACGAGGACGGAGGTGGACAGGAGGCGTTCGGTGCGCCCGGAGGCGGGTGTGCTGTGCATGCGGACCACGCTAGGCAGTCCGGTTCAATTACTCCAATGAATAGAACTGATCAGGATCATGCGCGTAGGCTATCAATATGAATCTCGATCAGCTCCGCGGTTTCGTTGAGGTCGCCCAGACCGGCCATTTCACGCGGGCCGCCGAGCAGTTGCACCTCGCGCAGCCTTCCCTGAGTCGGCAGATCGCCACCCTGGAACGTGAACTCGGTGTCGGGCTGTTTCACAGGGTGCGCGGCAATGTCGCGCTGACGAGCGCGGGCGAGCGGCTCCTCCCGCTCGCGCGCCGGATGCTCGCGGACGCCGAGACGGCCCGCAGCGAGATGGCCGAGCTGGCGGGCCTGCGGCGCGGGCGAATCCGGCTGGGGGCGACGCCGACGCTGTGCACGAGCCTCGTGGCCGAGGTGATTGCGGAGTTCCACGAGCGGTATCCGGGCGTCGATATTGAGATCCTGGAGCGCGGCTCGCGGACGCTGCTGAGCGCGCTCATGGAGGGGGCGCTGGATCTCGCGCTGATCGTGACGAGCGTCGCCCCGGGAGACGCCCGGGCCGTACTCGAGCGCGAGGCGATTCTGACCGAGCGGCTCGTGGTGGTCTCGGCCGCCGACCGGCCGGACCCGTTCGCGCGGGGCGCGGAAGCGGGCACAGGGAAGACCGGCCCTGATCGTGCGCCCCGGGCGGTGAGCCTCGCCGAGCTCGCCCGGATTCCGCAGATCGCGTTCCCGGAGAACTACGATCTGCGCGTCGCCACGGACGTCGCCTACCGAGCCGCCGGCCTGAGCCCGGAGGTGGCCGTCGAGGGCGTCGAAATGGACGCGGCGCTCCGGTTCGCGGAGCGCGGGATCGGTGTCGCCGTGGTGCCGGCGATGGTCGCGGTGGATCGGCCGCTGCTGCGCACCACCCCGCTGCAGGGATCCGAGCTGACCCGAACGGTGAGCCTCGCGCGCCGCTCGGACATGGCCCCGACCCCGGCGGGGGCGGCGCTGCAGGCGCAGATCCGGGAGGTCGCGGACCGGCTCGCCGCGGCCGGATCCGCCACGGGCGCGCTCGTGTCCCGGGTGACCGGGGTCCCCGGGGACGGGCGGGGACGGCGCCTGAGCGCCGCCCCCGCCCGCTCGGCTAGAACGACGTGATGACGGAGCGGATGACCTCGCCGCGCTTGAGCGCCTCGTAGCCCTCGCTGACCTGATCGATCGAGATCTCCTGCGAGATCAGATCGTCGAGGTTCAGGCGTCCCTGCACGTACATTTCCGCGTACATCGGAATATCGCGTTTCAGGTTGGTCGAGCCCATCTTCACGGTGCGGACTCCCGCCTGGGTGACGAGCGAGGTCGCGTCGGCGGGCATTTCCACGGTGGTACCGGGGCGTGCGATGCCGATCAGGTAGGCGTTCCCGAGCACACCGCGCATGGCGACGGCCTGCGCCTGCGTGGCCGGGAGCCCGATGATCTCGAATGCGTGGTCGACCCCGCCGTTGGTGAGGCGGAGCACCTCAGCGACCGGATCCTGGGAACTGGAGTTGATCGTGTGCGTGGCCCCGAACTTCGCGGCGACGGCGAGCTTGTCATCGCTGATGTCGATCGCGATGATCGTCGTGGCGCCCGCGAGCTGCGCGCCGGAGATCGCGTTCAGGCCGACCCCGCCCGTCCCGATCACCGCGACCGTGTCGCCGACGCGTACCCCGGCGGTGTTGATCGCCGCCCCGGCACCGGTGGAGACCGCGCAGCCGAGCACCGCGGCCTGCGGGAACGGGATCTCCTTCGTGACCACGGCCAGCTGGTTCTCGTGCACGAGGGACCGCTCCGCGAAACCGCCCAGGCCGAGGATCTGGGTGACGTCCGAGCCATCCGTCGCCGTGAGGCGGGCCGGCTCGCCGGCACCGCGGAGCGTGGCGCCCGGGTTCGCGCACGCATAGGTGCGGCCCGAGAGGCACTCGACGCACGCCCCGCAGAACTGGATCAGGCTGGCGACCACGTGGTCGCCGACCGCGATCGTGGTCACGTCCGGACCGATGGCCGCGACGACGCCCGAGATTTCGTGGCCGAGCACGGCGGGGAACACGGTGCGACTCGACGCGCCCTGTTCAAGGTGCAGGTCTGAGGCGCAGAGCCCCGACGCTTTGATATCGACGAGCACCTCGCGACCGATCGGATCGGCGATGTTCACCTCCATCGTCTGGAAACCCGTGCCGACGCCAGTCGTGACTGAAGCCTTCATTGCAGAACCTCTCTTCGGAAATGGTCGGTCGCGGGTGTGCGGCCGGCTCTCTCGCCCGCGCTCAGTGTGCGTCGGGGGAGTCAGGGGTCGCGATCCACGCGGGGAGCATGGCGACGAGGTGATCCACCACTGCCTCGCGGTCCGCGACGATGGCATCGGTGATCCAGGCACTGAGGATCCCGAGCAGGGTGTTGGCGATGCCGATCGCCGCGAGCCGAGCGTCGATCCCGGCGGGGATGCGGCTGAGTTCGGAGCGCAGCAGCGCCTCGATGGTCTCGGCGAAGGCGCGCACGATCGCGACGTAGACGGGGCCCGCTGAGGGCCCCTCGAGCATCGGACGCAGGAGATCGCGCTGCTCCCAGAATGCGTCGGCGAGACGTTCCTGGCCGGCTCGGACGGACGTTGCGGTGCGGCGACCGAGCGCCACCCGCTCCGCCACGACCACCGCACCCAGGCCCTCGAAGATGCGGCGAAGCAGCGTGAGCGCGACCTCGTCGACACCCGCGAAGTGCGTGTAGAACGACGCCCGGCTGATCCCCGCGCTCGCCACGACGTCGCGCACCGATGCGTCGGCGCAGCCGGAGCGGAGTAGCGTGGCGAACCCCGTGACGATCGCCTCGCGGGTCCGCGCGGTGCGCGGGTCGGCGGCGCGGAGGGTCGCCGCGGGGGAAGAAGCTGCGTCAGTGGCCATACGGCCAGCGTAGCTACTTTTTAGACAGGTGTCTAAGAAGTTCTCTCAGGGCGAGACTCAGCCCTGCCGCGCCACCATTTCGGCGATCCAGATTGGCGCGAACGGAGAGGTGCACCCCGGTGGCGTCGGGTAATCGGCGAGCACCTGCAGCCGCTCGCCGATGTCGAGCGCCCGCGCGCGCAGCTCCGGGTGATGGATTCCGATCTGGGCGAGACACTCGTTCATCGCCCACTGCAGCGACTCTGGCGCGTCCCGCATCTCGGCCTCGATCTGATCGAGGAGCGCGGCAAGGTCGAGTCCCTCGGGGCGCTTGATGACGCGCTCGGATGTCAGTGCCCAGCCGGAGCCCGCAAGCTCGGGATCCGCGAACCAGGCCACGCGCAGCTCTTCGGCGTGCGGGCTCTTCTTCACGATGTAGTTCACGAGCCAGTCGCGCACCTTCGGGATCCGAGCGTCGCGGAGCATCGCGTCGAGGTCGGCCGCGGCGTAGTCCCGCGGCCCGCTGATCAGCAGGGCGACGAGCCGCTCCGGCGAGCCGCCCGTCGCCCAGAGCTCGCGCGCCAATTCCGGGTTGCGCTTCAGCTGCTTCGCGACCGCGCGCAGCTTCGTCAGGTTGACGCCGTGATCGTCGCCGTGCCGTTCGTTGATCGCGCGGGCCTTGGGATCCTCCAGCGCGGCGAGGGTCGCGGAGACGTCCGCGGCCGTGCTTCCCGGGTGGAGCGCGGGCGCGGTCACGGCTAGGCTCCGGCCTGCTGGGCGGCGACCTGCTTGAGGTCCGCCTCCAGCGCGACCCAGCCCAGCATCGCGCACTTCACGCGCATCACGAACTTCGCGACGCCCTGCAGTGCGACGGCGTCGCCGAGCAGCTCCTCATCCGGCTCCTCGGTGCCGCGGGCCTGGATCATCTGCCGGAACGCGGCAATCCGCTCCTCAGCCCCGGCCACGGTCAGCTCTTCGTCCCGCACCAGCTGCGACAGGATCGACGCGGAAGCCATCGAGATCGAGCAGCCCTGGCCCTCCCAGGCAAGGTTCGTGATGCGTCCCGTCTCGGGATCCACCGCAATCGCGAGATCGATCTCGTCCCCGCAGCTCGGATTGAACTCGTGATGCGTGGCCGTCAGAGTGCCCGCCGCGGCCTCCAGCTCGCCCTTCCCGATGGGGCGCTTGGAGTGGTCGAGAATAACTTCCTGGTACAGCCCGTCGAGCGCGCTCACGCCGACACCTCCGCTCCAAAGTACCGCTGTGCGCCGCGGAGCGCGTCGAGGAACCGATCGACCTCGTCTGCTGTGGTGGTCAGGTGCACGCTCGCGCGCGTGCTGGACGTGATGCCCAGGGCCCGGTGCAGCGGTTGCGCGCAGTGGTGTCCCACCCGCACGAGCACGCCCTGCTCATCGAGGAACTGACCCACATCGTGCGCGTGAATACCCTCGACCGACACCGCCGTGAGCGCCACCCGCCGCGCCGGATCCGCGGGGCCGAGGAGCCGCAGCCCGGGGTTCTCCGCGATGCCGGCGACGAGCCGCTCCACGAGCTCGTGCTCGCGGGCCGCCGTGCGCGCCATATCGGCCTGCGTGAGGAACGCGACGGCAGCGCCGAGCCCGACGACCTGGGACACGGGCTGCGTGCCCGGCTCGAAGCGCAGCGGTGCCGGCATGAACTGGGCCGACTCCATGGTGACCCGCGTGATCGCGGACCCGCCGGTGCGCGCGGGCGGCAGCGCGTCGAGCATTTCCGGGCGGCCGTAGAGCACGCCGATGCCGTTCGGCCCCAGCATCTTGTGGCCCGAGAAAGCCGCGAAGTCGACGCCGAGCGCCGCGAAGTCGACCGGCATGTGCGGCACGGACTGGCACGCGTCGAGCACGGTGATGGCACCCACGGCGCGGGCGAGTTCCACGAGCTCGGCGACCGGGGCGACGAACCCCGTCGCGTTCGAGACGTGCGCAAACGCGAAGATGCGCGTGCGCGCGTTCAGCGCGGCCCGTGCGTCATCCAGCGTCCACGTGCCGTCCTCGCGCACGGGGATGAACCGGAAGCTGGCCCCGGTCTTCGCGGCGAGCCGCTGCCAGGGGATCAGGTTCGCGTGGTGCTCAGCCTCCGTCACGAGGATCTCGTCGCCCGCGCCGAGTGCGAAGCGCTCGCTCCCCGCCACGCCGAGTCCCGCGTTGGCCTCGCCAATGCCGAGCGCCACGATATTCAGCGCGTCAGTGGCGTTCTCCGCCCACACGATCTGCTCGGGAGCCTCGGCACCCACAAACGCGGCCACGGCGGCACGGGCACCCTCGAACGCCTCGGTTGCCGCACCCACCGCGCCGCTCGTACCGCGGTGCACGGCCGCGTTGGCGGTTTCCAGGAATTGACGCTCCGCGTCGAGCACCACCGCCGGGCGCTGCGAGGTCGCCGCGGAGTCGAGGTACGCCGGGGCACCCTCGCGCTGGTCCTGGGCGGCGAAGTAGGGGAACGCGGCGCGCAGGTCAGCGACCTCGGCCGGAGTGAACGCACGAGCAGACATGGTCTCCATTCTTCCACCGGAACGGGGTTCCGGGGCACGATTCCTGTAACAGTCTGGGGCGCGTGACTATTCCGTGCCTGAACGGGGCCGCCGCCCCCGCCTCGGGGCGCTTTTCCCGGTCAGCCCCCAGTTCACGGCACCCGAGAGCACCGCGAGCACCGCGGCACCGAGCGGGACGACGAGGGCGGCTTCCGTGCTGAGCTGCTCCGCAAGGATCCCGGTGAGGGCGGCGGCGGCCGACTGGCCCACCATCAGGCTGGACCCGAGCATGGTCATCACCGTGGCGGAGCGACCCTCGGGACTGCGATCCGCACCGAAACTGTAGAGGGTGACGAGCAGCGGGCCAACGCCCACGCCCATCACCGCGAGGCTCACGAGCATGAAGGGCAGATCGTGCGCCCACTGCACCAGTACGGTCCCGAGCAGGATGAGCGCGGCGAAGATCGGCCAGCGATAGCGCAGCGTGAACTTCGGCGACAGGAACGCGACCCCGATCGCGAAGATCGCGGATCCGACGCCCATGATGCCGTAGATCAGGCCGGCCTGCTCGGGGGCGCCGCGATCCTGCATGAACGCGGTGAGCGCGGTGAGCATGGAGCCGAAAAACATGCCCACGGAGGCGATGCCGAGCACCGTGATCAGCAGCTGCGGCCGGAACAGCTCCGAGGCGGGGGCAAGCGTCGCGGCGCGCTCGGCGGCGCTCTGCGCGGGCGCACTCGTGTGGTGCAGGGCGAAGGCCGTGACAAACACGAGCGTCAGGATCGCCGCCCCGACGATCGGGGCCCAGGCGCCGAGCGTCGTGGCGAGCGCGCCCACTGCTACCGGACCGAACACGAAGATGACCTCGTCGGCCGCGGACTCGTACGCGAGGAACGAGGAGAGCGCGCGCGGGCGGCGGGCGGGCGGCAGCTCGGTCTTGATGATCGTGACGAGCCGCGAGCGCGACATCGGGGAGGTCTGCGGCACCGAGGCCCCGGTCAGAAACGAACCGAGAAACACGACCCAGATGGGCAGATCACTGAACGCCGCCCAGGCGAGCCCACCGAGGACCACACTGTTGACCGCCCCCATGATCAGGAGCGTGGAGCGTTGCCCGAACCGGTCTGCCGCGGCACCGATCAACGGCCCGAAGCAGGCGACGCCCAGGCCCACCATTGCCGAGTTCAAGCCGCCCAGCTCCACGGAGCCGCGCGCGGACACGACGAGCGTCAGCACCCCGATGACCACCATGGCGTAGGGCAGCCGGGCCACGAGCGCGATGGGGAAATAGAGCGCACCGGTGCGGGAGAGCACGGTGGGCTCCTGGGGAGTGGGCGTCGGATCCTGCATAACCGGCCCAGGCTATCAGGCGCGTGTCCGCGGTGGCGGGCGGGGTGGCTCGGGGCGCCGCTACGAGAGCGCGACGCCCTGCTGGGCGAGGAACGCCCGGAACGCGCGCGCGTCCGCCGGATCTCCCGGGTAGGGCACACCGTTCACCACGACGAGCGGGGTCCCGCTCACCCCGAGACCGGGATCCTTCGCGTGGGGCACCGGGTTCGCGAACACCCACTCCGTGAGCGCCGCCGAGAACGGCACGAACGTGTCTCGGGTGATGCAGGATCGCGTCGCCTCCGGCAGCGGGCCCGTGGCGTCCTCGATCGCCGCCAGCATCGCGGGGGTATCCGGGCCCGGTGCGCTCTCGGACGGCTGGACCGCCGGATCGAGGAGCGCGGCGTTCGCGTCCCACGCGGCCGTGGGGTGCGAGTCCGCGATGCACGCGAGCGCGCCGGCGGCCCGCGACGAGTAGTACGAGTCGGGGGCGACCCGGTCGAGGAACGTGAGCGCGCGGACCTCGACGGCCGCGGCCCCCTGATCCAGCACCGCGTCGAGCGTGTCACCGTTGGCTGCCGCGAAGTGCGCGCAGTACGGGCAGCGGTAGTCCTGATACACCTGGATGAGCGCGGGTGCGCCGAGTTCACGGGCGGGGAGCGGCGCGGGAGCCGCCCCCTCGCGCGGAGCGTCCGAGGGGCGCACGGTGCGCTCGGGGCCGGTGAACACGACCCCACCCGTGGCGAGGTTTCGCGGCCACACCAGGGTCCCCGCGCCCGGCGGGTTCGGGGTCGTGGCGTCGGGCGACGCCTCCGCGCGCGGACCGGCCGCACCGGGCGCCAGGGAGGTGAGGTACGAGCCCACGCTCACGGCGCCGAGGACCAGCGCGAGCACCACCGCGAGCGCGCCGCCCGCGAGCCCCGAGACGGCCGGCACGGCGGGCTGCCGGAGCACCAGGGCGAGCACGCCGACGATGATCGCCGCGATCCCGAGCATCGCCCCGCCGACCGCAAACCCCAGCGAGGTGAGCGGTGCGACGGCGACGGTCACGAGCGCTGCGAGCCCCACCGCCATCGCCGTGATCGCGAGCGCACGGCCACGCGGGGGGCCGCCGGAGGCGGTCTGCGGCGCCGGAACCGACGGCACGGGCGGGAGCAGTGGGTCACTCATGCCTGCCATTCTGGCAGGGCGCACGGTGGGGGCGTCCAGGCGTGGCCTGCGCGGCGTAGCATGGGGACATGATCCTGCTTGCGGCCACGCCCATCGGCAACCTGGGAGACGCGTCCGTGCGGCTCCGTGAGACCTTTGAGCAGGCGACCGTGATCGCGGCCGAAGACACGCGTCACACCGCGCAGCTGCTGCGCCTCCTCGAGATCGACAACCGGCCGGAGCTCATTGCGCTGCACGACCACAACGAGCACGACCGCGCCGCGGCCCTCGTCGAGCGCGCCAGCACGGAAGACGTGGTGCTCGTCAGCGACGCGGGGATGCCGACGGTCTCAGACCCCGGATTCCGGGTGGTGCAGCTTGCCGCCGAGCGCGGCGTCACCGTCAGCGCGATTCCCGGCCCGAGCGCCGTGATCACCGCGCTCGCCGTCGCCGGGCTCCCCACCGATCGGTTCGCCTTCGAGGGATTCCTGCCCCGGAAAGCGGGGGAGCGCGGCCGGGCGCTGTCCGCGCTCGCCACGGAACGCCGCACCCTCGTGTTCTTCGAGGCCCCGAGTCGCCTCGCGGTCACGCTCGCCGATCTCGCAACGGCGTTCGGCGAGTCCCGCCCGGCCGCGGTCTGCCGGGAGCTCACGAAACTCCACGAAGAGGTGCGCCGGGGGCCGCTCGGCGAGCTCGCCGCCTGGGCCGAAGACGGCGTGCGCGGCGAGATCGTGATCGTCGTCGGCGGCGCCCCGGAGACCGAAGTCTCCCCAGAATCGGCCCTCACCGAGGTGCTCCAGCGCGTCGCCGAGGGCGAGCGCCTGAAGGACGCGAGCCGCGCGGTCGCCGAAGCCACCGGGCTCTCCTCCCGCGAACTCTACGCCGCGGCGCTCGCCGCGCGCGCCGCAGGCAGCGGTGCCGGATCCGCCGCCCCCGCAGTGAAGGACACGAAATGACTGCCCCACAGATTTCGCAGCGCCTGCACGTCGGAATCGAGCTCTGGCGGATCGCCCTGCCCGTGCTGTGGTTCGGCATGATCGCCGCGATCTCGTTCATCGAGGCGCCGCTGAAGTTCCAGGCACCCGGCATCACCATCCCGTTGGGCCTCGGGATCGGACGGCTCGTGTTCGCCGCGCTGAACGTGGCGGAGGGGCTGATCCTGCTCGCGTTCACGCTGCTGTCCTTCTGGCCGCTCGCCGCGCGGATCAGCGGGGCCCGGATGTGGATCTGGCTCGCGCTCGCCGGCGTCTACGTGGCGAAGATCACGCTCGTGCGCCCGCCGCTGAATGCGCGCACCGATCAGGTGCTCGACGGGGCGGACCCGGGGCAGTCGATCTGGCACTACGTCTACATTGGCTGCGACGTGGCGACGATGATCCTGCTCGTGTTCGCTGCCGCCGGTGCCGCCGGTGCGCTCCTGCCGCGCCGTGAGGTGCCGAAATCGCGGGGGCGCGCAGCCCGCCGATAGCTTTTTCATGGTTTTCGCCCCGCACTCTCAGCCTGCGGGCAGCGGGATACGGAATACTCGAATCCGATCCACGGCCGCATCGGCCCCGTCGCGTGTAAGGACCCAGACTTCGTGAAACTCTCCCGCACCCTGCTTCCGGCCGCCCTCGCGGGTGCCCTGCTCCTCACCGGCTGCTCCGCCGGCGGCTCTCCCACGAAGGATGAGGCGGGTGCGGACTGTGTCGCCCCCGGTGCCGCGAGCGAGGCCGTGAAGGTGACGGGCTCGACCGGCGTCGATCTGAAGCTCGATGCGAAGACCCCGCTGAAGACCACCGAGTTCGAGCGCTCGGTGCTCACCGAGGGCGAGGGGGGCGTCGTCAAGGAAGGCGACGCGATCTCCGTGAGCATGACCACGTTCAACGGCACGACCGGCGACGAGATGGACCAGCTCCCCGAGAGCCCGGTGCCGTTTGAGAAGGACAAGCTCGTGTCGTGGGCCTACGAGGGCATCCGCTGCGCCGTCCCCGGCCAGCAGATCGCGCTGATCGCCCCGTACGCGGAGATGTTCCAGACCACGGATCCGGAACAGACCGGCTACGAGGGAATGACGAAGGACACCCCGATCGTCATCGTGATGGAGTTCGGCGAGATCAGCGAGGTGCCGAAGGAGCCGGGCACGCTGGCACCCGACGAGCTCTTGAAGAAGGCCGAGGGCAAGGCCCAGGAGGCCCCCGCGGGCTTCCCGACCGTGAAGCTCGACAAGGACGGCGCCCCGACGATCACGATGCCCGAGGGCGAGAAGGCACCCGCGGAGCTCGAGGTCGCAACGCTCATCGAGGGCGACGGCGAGACCGTTGAGCCGGGCGACCGCGTCTACGTCAACTACCGCGGCGTGATCTGGCGCACCGGCGAGGAGTTCGATTCGAGCTGGAAGCGCGGCGAGGCTGCGGCGTTCAAGACCAACGAGGTGATCCCGGGCTTCACGAAGGCGCTCGAGGGTCAGAAGGTCGGCTCGCAGGTGATCTCCGTGGTGCCGCCGAAGGACGGCTACGGCGACAACCTGGAGAGCCAGCTGAAGATGTCGAACCCCGATTTCGATGTGAAGAACGACGACACGCTCGTGTTCGTGCTCGACATCGTCGGAACGGTGCACGCGGAGTAACGATGCCGCGCCGCAGACACCCCGCCGCCCACTTCGGGCGGCGGGGTGTCTGCGTTCCGGCGGGGCGGAGTGCGGCACAATGGTGATCATGAAGCGCATCGTCATCCTCGGGTCCACCGGTTCGATCGGCGAGCAGGCGCTCGATGTGGTGAGGAAACACCCGGGCAAGTTCCAGGTGGTGGGCCTCGTCGCCGGGTCGAACGCCGCGCAGCTCGCCCAGCAGGCGGAAGAGTTCAACGTCGAGCACACCGCGCTCGGTGCCGACGACGCGGTGCGGCTGATCCGCGAGGTGCCCGCAGACGTCGTGCTGAACGGGATCACCGGCTCGGTGGGCCTCGGCCCCACGATCGCCGCGCTCGAAGCGGGCCGCACCCTTGCGCTCGCCAACAAGGAGTCCCTGATCGTGGGCGGCGACCTGGTCACCGGGCTCGCCTCGCCCGGCCAGATCGTGCCCGTCGACTCCGAGCACTCTGCGATCGCGCAGGCGCTGCGGTCCGGCCGCGCCGCCGAGGTGCGCCGCCTCGTGCTGACCGCCTCGGGCGGCCCGTTCCGCGGCCGCAGCCGGGACGAGCTGCGCGCGGTCACGCCGGGGGAGGCGCTCGCACACCCCACCTGGAACATGGGGCCGATGGTCACGACCAACTCGGCCACCCTCATGAACAAGGGACTCGAAGTGATCGAGGCGCACCTGCTGTTCGGGGTCGCGTACAGCGACATCGAGGTCGTCGTGCACCCACAGTCGATCGTGCACTCGATGGTGGAATTCCAGGATGGCTCCACGATCGCGCAGGCCTCCCCGCCCGATATGCGGCTGCCGATCGCGCTCGGCCTGACCTGGCCCGAGCGCCTGCCGAACATCGGTGCCCCGCTCGACTGGCGCACCGCGAGCAGCTGGGACTTCGAACCGCTCGATCACGCGGCGTTCCCCGCGGTGGAGCTCGCGAAGGAGGTCGGCCGTGCGCGCCTCACCTATCCCGCGGTGTACAACGCGGCGAACGAGGAAGCGGTGACCGCGTTCCACGCCGGCCGCATCGGCTTCCTCGACATCGTCGACACCGTGCGCGACGTACTCGAGGCGCACACCGCTCCCGCGCAGCTGACGCTCCCGGCACTCGGCGAGGCGGAGCGATGGGCGCGCGAGCACGCAGCGAAGGTGATCGCGGGCCGCGCGTAGGTGCGCGATCCGGGGTTCCGAGACCGTCGAGTACAGCCGATTCCGGGCCACCCCTCGGCAATCCCACAGCGCCGCCGCGGACGGAGCGACTAGCCTGAAGCGGTGACTGACGTGCTGCTCTACGTGTTCGGGATCCTCATCATCCTGATCGGCCTTGCCGTGTCCATCGGGCTGCACGAGATCGGGCACCTGCTCCCCGCGAAACTGTTCGGCGTCAAAGTGACGCAGTACATGATCGGGTTCGGGAAGACGATCTGGTCCCGGAAGAAGGGCGAGACCGAGTACGGGGTCAAGATGCTGCCGCTCGGCGGCTACGTCGCGATGACCGGGATGTACCCGCCCAAGCAGCCGGGCGAGGCACCTCGGGCCTCCACGACGGGCTTTCTCAACTCCGTGGTGGAGGAGGGCCCGATCCACCCGCGCGCGAAGGACGGGAACACCGCTGAACTCGTGCGCGACGCCGAGCCTGCGGCCGCTGACGCCCCCCGGCGCGGGGTCGCCGGACTCGTGGACGAAGCCCGGCTCGCGAGCGCTGAAACCATTGCCGAGGGCGAAGACCACCGCGCCTTCTACCAGCTCGCGTGGTGGAAACGGGTCATCGTCATGCTCGGCGGCCCGGTGATGAACCTCGTGCTCGCCTTCGTGTTCTTCGGCATCATGCTCGTCGGCTTCGGCCTGCCGCAGTCCAGCACCACGCTCGGTCAGGTGAGCGAGTGCCTGCAGCCCGCCGGGAGCACGGCCACGCAGTGCGCGGCGGAGGATCCGGCAGCGCCCGCAGCGGCCGCGGGTCTCATGCCCGGGGACGAGATCATCTCGGTGAATGGGACCCCGATCGCGGACTGGGACGAATTCCGGGGCCTCGTCGCGGCGAGCCCGGGCATCACCATGCAGCTCGGCATCCTGCGTGACGGGAGCGAACAGCGTGTCTCCCTGACCCCCGAGCCCAACGCTCGGGTGGTCGTCGACGCGCAGGGGCGCGCGGTGACCGACGCCGCGGGGGCGCCCGTCACCGAGGTGGTCGGCATGGTGGGGGCGACCCCCGCGAGCGAGACCGTGCCGCAGCCGCTTTCCGCCGTACCCGGCTTTGTCGGCGACAACGTCGCCCAGGTCGCCCGGGTGATCAGCCAGCTGCCGCAACGCATGGTCGCGACCTGGAACGCCGCGTTCGGCGCGGAGGAGCGGGACCCGAATGGCCCCATGAGCGTGGTCGGCGTGGGACGCCTCGCCGGGGAGATCGTGAGTCTCGACGAGGCCCCCGTGGCCGCCCGTGCCCAGACCGTGATCGGCCTGCTCGGCTCGCTGAACGTGGCGCTGTTCGTGTTCAACCTCCTGCCCCTCATGCCGCTCGACGGCGGCCACGTGCTCGGCGCGTTCTACGAGGCCATGAAGCGCGGTATCGCGAAGCTCCGCGGCAAGCCGGATCCCGGGCCGGTGGACTCCGCAAAGATGGTGCCGATCACCTTCGTCGTGGTGATCGTGTTCGGGGCAATGACGGCGTTGCTCGTCTACGCGGACCTGGTCAAACCGGTGAACTTCTTCGGGTAGCGGGGTCGCTCAGTACGGGCGGCACGCCCCGCCCGGGCGCGTTCGCAGGATCCGCGAGTAGACTGATCGCTGTGGCAGCAGTCAATCTGGGTATTCCCAAGGTCCCCGTAACCCTCGCACCCCGGCGCAAGTCCCGTGAAATCAAGGTCGGATCCGTCACTGTCGGCGGGAAATCGCAGATCTCCGTCCAGTCGATGACCACGACCCCGACGACCGACATCAACGCGACCCTGCAGCAGATCGCGGAGCTCACCGCCTCCGGCTGCGACATCGTGCGCGTCGCGTGCCCGAGCCGTGACGATGCCGAGGCGCTCCCGATCATCGCGAAGAAGAGCCAGATCCCCGTGATCGCGGACATCCACTTCCAGCCGAACTACGTGTACGCCGCGATCGACGCGGGCTGCGCGGCGGTCCGCGTCAACCCGGGCAACATTCGCAAGTTCGACGACCAGGTCGGCGAGATCGCGAAGCGCGCGAAGGCCGCGGGCGTCTCGCTCCGCATCGGCGTGAACGCCGGCTCGCTGGATCCCCGCCTGCTGCAGAAGTACGGCAAGGCCACGCCGGAGGCGCTCGTCGAGAGCGCCGTCTGGGAGGCGTCGCTCTTCGAAGAGCATGATTTCCACGACTTCAAGATCTCCGTGAAGCACAACGACCCGATCGTCATGGTGCAGGCCTACCGTCAGCTCGCCGAGCGCGGCGACTGGCCGCTGCATCTCGGGGTCACCGAGGCCGGCCCCGCGTTCCAGGGCACCATCAAGAGCGCCACCGCGTTCGGGATCCTGCTCTCCGAGGGCATCGGCGACACGATCCGGGTCTCGCTCTCCGCGCCGCCGGTCGAAGAGGTGAAGGTCGGCCTGCAGATCCTGCAGTCCCTGAACCTGCGCGAGCGCAAGCTTGAGATCGTGTCGTGCCCGTCCTGCGGCCGCGCACAGGTCGACGTCTACACGCTCGCCGAGCAGGTCACCAAGGGCCTGGAGGGCATGAGCGTCCCGCTGCGCGTCGCCGTCATGGGCTGCGTCGTGAACGGCCCCGGCGAGGCCCGTGAAGCCGACCTCGGCGTCGCTTCCGGGAATGGCAAGGGGCAGATCTTCGTGAAGGGCGAGGTCATCAAGACCGTGCCCGAGAGCGAGATCGTCGCGACGCTGATCGAGGAAGCGAACCGCATCGCCGCCGAGATGCCAAACTCCGAGACGGGCGCCCCCGAGGTCATCACGGCGTAGCGCCGAAGCGTCGGACCTCTCTGCGGCGGGTCGTGGCCTCCGGGCCTCGGCCCGCTCGCGGTTTCCGCGGGCGAGGCTCAGTCCGCGACGAGCTCGACCGTGCCGGTCGCGATCGTGGCGCTCACCACGCGGACGGTCGCCATCGTGCCGACCGTCAGGCCGTCCGCGGGACACTGCGTGGTGACGGGCGGCTCCACCACCTGCACCCGGGCGCGGGTGCCGCGCACCTCAATGACGACCGCCTCGAGGCGCTCACCGACGCGGTCTCGGAGCAGCGCGGCCTCGACGCGGTCGATCGCCGCGGAACTGAGCTGCGAGGCGCGCTGATTCGAGGCCTGCATGAGCCGCGGGAGCTCCGGGAGACTCGCTCTCGCCCACTCCGGCACGGGGGTGCCGGCGCTGAGCGCGGAGCACACCACGAGCCCCCAGCGGTCGACGAGCCGCCGCAGCGGGGCCGTCACGTGCGCGTAGGGGGCCGCGATGGCCGCCTGGTGGGTTTCCTCGGGCGAGACACCGTCGAACGCGGCGTAGTCGGCACCGCGGAACAGCGCCGCCGCGGCCTGGAGCACCGCGGGGGTGTGCGGCGCGTCGGGGGAGAGGCGGTGCAGGTACTCGCCGTAGCTCAGCTCGGGGTCCCACGGATCGCCGAGCGCGGCAACGCGGCCGCGGAACTCGCGCAGGGCCTCGGGCGCCGGGCTGGGCATCGTGCGCAGGATCCCCACTCCGCCGGCCAGCATGAGCTCGCCGGCCACGATGCCGGTCAGCAGCGACAGTTGCGCGTTCCACTCCTCGACCGGGAGCGGGAACCGCCGTTCGATGCGGTACCCCGCCGCGGACTCGATGATCCGCTCCTCCGGCATGTTCAGGCTCGCGCCGCCGCGCAGCCGCTCCTGCGCCTGACGCAGCCGCCCCACCTCGGGCAGCAGCGACAGCGGTTCGGCGGCGGTGCCCGCGTCGAGGGCGCGCTGTGCGCCGGGGTAGTCGAGCTGGGCGCGGGAGCGGATCAGCGCGCGCTCCAATCGGGTGTCACCGACCGCCCCGGACGCATCAAGCCGGATCGTCCACACGCGGGCTGAACGGTCCTCGCCGGGCAGGAGTGACGCGCGGCCCTCGCTCAGCACGCGGGGGTGCAGCGGGACCGTGCCGTCGGGGAGGTAAAGCGTCTGCCCGCGATCCCGCGCCGCCGCATCGAGTGGCCCCTCCGGGGGGACGTAGCCGGGCACGTCCGCGATCGCGTAGCGCACCAGCCAGCCGGAACCCGCGCGGGCAATGTGGAACGCCTGGTCAAGGTCGCGGGATCCGGGCGGGTCGAGGGTGACAAACGGGATATCGCGCAGATCCAGCTCCGGGACCACCGGGGTCGAGGCCGCGGCCTCGGCCGTCGCCGCCTCGGGAAACCCGTTCGGAACGGAAAACTCGGTGCGGAGCGCAGCGAGCGCTACCGCGAGCTCCCCGTGGGTGGACTGCGGTGCGAATTGGGTGCGCCGTGCCGGCATGGCCTCACCCTATCGGGTAGACCGGCGAGCATGCCTAGACTGAGGGGGTGACTTCTCCGCAGCTTTCCGGTTCCGACGCGGCCCAGGCCGCGCTTCGCGCGACGCTGACCGAGCTCCTTGCCGAGCACGGCATCACGGCGCACCGCACCCTGATCCGGCGCATCCTGGAGACGGGGGTGGGGCTCGGGCAGGACGGCACGGCGCGGCGGGATCTCAAGATCACCGCGGCCGCCGTCGAGGAGATGCGCGCCGCGTTCCGACTGTTCGCGCCCTATGAGGGGATCCCCAAGGTCACGATCTTCGGGTCGGCGCGCACGCAGTCCCACGATCCGCTGTGGGAGCTCGCCGCCGGCACCGCACGGGCGCTCGCCGAGCAGGGCTGGCTCGTCGTCACCGGGGCGGGCCCCGGCATCATGGAAGCCGCGGCGACCGGGGCCGGGGCCGAACGCTCGCTCGGGGTCTCGATCCGGCTCCCGTTCGAGGAGGAGCCGAACGCGCTCGTCGCGGTCGACGGGCGGCAGGTCGCCATGAAGTACTTCTTCACCCGCAAGCTCATGCTCGTGAAAGAGTCACTCGGCTTTGTGTGCCTTCCGGGCGGCTTCGGCACCATGGACGAAACGTTCGAGCTGCTGACCCTGCAGCAGACCGGGAAGATGGATCCGGTGCCGATCGTGCTGCTGGATCGCCCCGGCGGCACGTTCTGGCGCGGCTTCGCGGCGTTCGTGACCGAGCAGCTGGCCGCGAGCGGGCTCGTCGCGGTCGATGACCTGGACCGCGTGCTCATCACGACCTCGGAGGAGGCCGCGGTAGCGGAGATCACCGGGTTCTGGCGCAACTACGACTCGCTGCGCTGGTTCGGTGCCGAACTCGTGCTCCGGCTGCGCGCCGAGCCGAGCGATGCGGAGCTCGACGAACTGAACGAGCGTTTCTCGGGGCTCTGCGAGACCGGGCGGATCGAACGTGCGGCCGCGCGGCCGGAGGAGTCCTCGGACCGTGATGTGCCGGATCTGCCGCGGATCGTGTTCACCCCGCGGAGGCGCGCGGTCGGTGACCTGCACCGGCTGATTCGGGCGCTGAACGAACTGGGCTCCGCCCCGGTCGATGCCTAAACCGCGGCCCCGTTCCCGCGCGCTGCGGTGGATCGGCTGGTCGCTCGGGGCCGTGGCGCTCATCGTGCTCGCCGGTCCGATGGTCCTCGCCGTGCCCGCCGTGAACGAGGCGTTTCCCGAGCGCACGGCGGTCGAGTGCCGGGTCGGGAATCCCGAAAACGTGCGCACGTTCGGCCGGGCGCGTTTCTCACGCGAGAAGCTCGTGCCCACCGACTGCGGGGTGTTCCGCGTCACGCACAAGCGACAGGCCGCGTGTACGAGCGACCCCGGCCGCGACGTGCAGCTGGTACCGGGCACCCGCTACGACCTCGTGGTGCGCGGCCCCGACATCCCGATCCTCACCTCGCCCCACGTGGTGTCCGCAGTGATCTCGGCCGATCAGGGCCCGCCGCCGAAGTCGCGCTTTGCCGAGCTCGATGCGCTGAGCGATGCGCTGTTGGCCGAGCTCGATCCTGAGACGCGCGCCGAGCTCGAAGCCCAGACCGACGAGCGGCTCGCGGGCGTCGACGCGCTCCAGGAGCAGTTCGCGCCGGAAACGCTCCGCGCCTTCGACTACGTACAGCCCCCATTCGACCCGCGGTGTGACGCGTCGCGGCGGGTGATGACCACGATCGGGGTGCAGATCATGGCACCCGAGCGCGCGGCCGAGTTGCTGGTGGTGCCCGCGGGCGAGACCCCGCGTGCACCGCTCCTCCCGTGCGCGGGGCCCTACTGCACCCTGGAATCCACGCCGCAGCGCCGCTAGTGGGCGATGTAGGCCGCGAGGTGCTGCCCCGTGAGGGTCGGCGACGCCGCGGTCACGAGTTCCCGCGGGGTGCCCTCGAACACGACCGTGCCGCCCTGCAAACCGGCACCCGGACCGAGATCGATGATCCAGTCGGCGTGCGCCATCACGGCCTGGTGATGCTCGATCACGATCACGCTCTTGCCCGCGTCGACCAGCCGATCCAGCAGCCCGAGCAGCTGTTCGACGTCCGCCAAGTGCAGGCCGGTGGTGGGCTCGTCGAGCACGTAGATATCCGCGTCCTCGAGCATGTGGATCGCGAGCTTGAGCCGCTGCCGCTCGCCGCCCGAGAGCGTGGAGAGCGGCTGCCCGAGCGTGAGATAGCCGAGCCCCACGTCCACGAGACGATCGAGGATCTTCGCGGCCTTCGGGATCCGAGCGTCGCCCGCCGAGAAGAACTCGTGCGCCTCGGCCATGCTGAGCTCCAGCACCTCGGCGATGTTCTTGCCGCCGAGGGTGTACTCGAGCACGTCGGCGTTGAAGCGGCGCCCCTCGCACACCTCGCACGGGCTCTCCATCGTCGCCATCATGCCGAGGTCGGTGAAGATGATTCCCGCCCCCTTGCACTCCGGGCAGGCCCCCTCGGAATTGGCGCTGAACAGCGCCGGTTTTACCCCGTTCGCCTTCGCGAAGGCCGTGCGCACCGGATCGAGCAGGCCCGTGTACGTGGCGGGGTTCGAGCGGCGTGACCCCTTGATCGCCCCCTGATCGACCGCCACGACCCCCGCACGGTTCGACACCGAACCGTGGATCAGCGAGCTCTTGCCGGATCCGGCGACGCCCGTCACCACGCACAGCACCCCGAGCGGCACGTCGACGTCCACGTCCCGCAGGTTGTGCGTGTCGGCACCGCGCACCTCGATCGCGCCGTTCGCGCTCCGCACGGCGTCCTTGAGCCGGGACCGGTCGTCCAGGTGGCGGCCCGTGAGCGTCCCGGATGCGCGCAGCCCCGCCACGGTGCCCTCGAAACAGATCTCGCCACCGTGTACGCCGGCACGCGGCCCCAGATCCACGACGTGATCGGCGACGCGGATCATCTCGGGCTTGTGCTCCACCACGAGCACCGTGTTGCCCTTATCCCGGAGCTTGAGCAGCAGCTCGTTCATGCGCTCCATGTCGTGCGGGTGCAGGCCGATCGATGGCTCGTCGAAGACGTAGGTCGCGTCCGTGATGGGGGAGCCGAGGTGGCGGATCATCTTGGTGCGCTGCGACTCCCCGCCGGACAGCGTGCCGGTGGGCCGGTCCAGGCTCAGATAGCCGAGCCCAATCTGCACGAAGGAATCGAGGGTGTCGCTGAGCTTCGCGATGAGCGGGGCCAGGCCGGGGTCCGCGATCCCGCGCACCCACTCCGCGAGATCGCTGATCTGCATCGCGCAGGCGTCGGCGATCGAGTGTCCGTCGATCTTCGAGGAGCGCGCCGACTCGTTCAGCCGGGTGCCGTCACACGCCGGGCACGCCGTGAACACGATCGCGCGATCCACGAAGGCGCGGATGTGGGGCTGCATCGCCTCCCGATCCTTCGACAGCATCGACTTCTGAATGCGCGGGATGAGGCCCTCATACGTGAGGTTGGTGCCATCCACCTTGATCTTCACGGGTTCCTTGTACAGCAGATCGTTCAGCTGATCCGGCGTGAACTCCTTGATCGGGGTGCCCATCGGCAAGAGCGCGCCGAACAGGCGGCCATACCAGCCGTCCATGCTGTACCCGGGCACCGTGAGCGCCCCCTCCGACAGCGACTTCTCCGCGTCGTAGAGCTGATCGAGGGCGAAGTCGCTGACGCTGCCGCGGCCCTCGCAGGTGGGGCACATACCGCCCAGCACCTCGAAGGAGCGCCGCTCCTTGACCTTCTTGCCGTCCTTCTCGAACGTCACCGCGCCTGCGCCACTCACCGAGGCGACGTTAAAGGAAAACGCGTTGGGGGACCCGATGCGCGGCTCGCCCAGGCGGGAAAAGACGATCCGGAGCATCGCGTTCACGTCGGTCGCCGTGCCGACCGTGGAACGGGGGTTGGCCCCCATGCGCTCCTGATCCACGATGATTGCGGTCGTCAGCCCCTCGAGCACGTCGACGTCCGGGCGGCTCTGCGACGGCATGAATCCCTGCACAAAGGCGCTGTACGTCTCATTGATGAGCCGCTGAGACTCCGCGGCGATCGTGGCGAACACGAGCGAGCTCTTGCCGGACCCGGACACGCCAGTGACGGCCGTGAGGCGGCGCTTGGGGAGATCCACGCTGACGTTTTTCAGGTTGTGCTCGCGCGCGCCCTGGACGCGGATGCGGTCGTGCGAATCGGCGGGGTGGATGACGGAGTCGGCTGCGCTCATGGAGGTAGCGTAGCGCGCGGCTCCGACGTTGCGTAGTGTGCCGTGCGAACCGTGCGTGTGAGCTTTCTGAACGGGGGTTTCTCGCAGTTCGTCACCGTGATCGTCTAAGCTCGCGGCATGCCCCCGAGTGCCGCGCCTCTGAGCTGGGACCACGCCCGCCCGGCGGGCCGCGCGACGGCCCGAGTGCGGCCGCTCACGCTCGCCGCGGCGCTCGCGGTGTGCGCGATCGCGCCCGCCTGGTTCGTGGTGGAGCAGCTCTGGCTCGGCGCGCTGCTCGCGCTGCTCGGCCTCGCGCTCGCCGCCTGGGCCGGGCGGAGCGCCGGGCGCCGCGCGCGGCCGGATCCAGCGCGGCGGCCCGGCCCTACGGCACCGCGGCCCCCGTCCCTCCTGCGCGACCTCTCACTCATCGTGCTGGGCCTCGCGATCGTCCGCACGATCCCGCTCGCCGCCCAGCTCGACACCGGCTCGATGATCCGCTTCACCCTGGCGCTCGGCGGGGCCGTGCTGGTGCCGTACCTCGTTTCGCGCTTCGTGTACCGCGACCGGGCGACCGCGTTTCCGTGGCGGGCCGGACAGCGCTGGGGGCGTTTCCACTGGGGCTGGCTCGGGGCGGTGCTCGTGCTCGGCTGGCTGATCCTGCCCTGGTACTTTCTGAGCTCCGGGGTCTACCTGAACTGGCCGCGGGTGGACACGCCGGACCTCATCGCCCGCCTGTTCCTCGGGGTCGGCGCGGTGGGGATCTGGGACGAACTGTTCTTCATCTGCACGGTGTTCGCGTTGCTGCTGCGGCACTTCCCGTTCTGGGTCGCCAACGCGCTGCAAACGATCGTGTTCGTGTCGTTTCTGTGGGAGCTCGGCTACCGGGCCTGGGGGCCACTCCTGACGATCCCGTTTGCGCTGATGCAGGGGCTGATCTTCGCGCGCACGCGCTCGCTCGGCTACGTCGTGACCGTGCACCTGCTGTTCGACGCGGTCGTGTTCGCCGTTCTCGTGCACGCGCACAACCCGGAGCTGTTCCGCGTGTTCCTGACGGCGCCGTAGGGCCCCCGCGCCCCTGCCACCGCGCCCCAGCGTGTGACGAGCGGGTACGGGGTCGGATCTGTGATCCCGCCGTGCGGCGTGACCGCCCCGTGGGCTACTGCGCGATCAGCGTCGCGATCCGGCGCACCGCCAACTCGTAGCCCTGCACCCCGCACCCGACAATCACGCAGGCCGCAACCGCGGAGATGAAGGAGTGGTGCCGGAACTCCTCGCGCCGGTGCACGTTGGAAATGTGGACCTCGGCGGTGGGCAGCGCCACCGCGCTGATCGCATCGCGCAGCGCCACCGAGGTGTGCGTGAACGCCCCCGGGTTGATGATGATGCCCGCGCAGTCCGTGCGGGCGTCGTGGATCGCGTCGAGCAACACGCCCTCGTGATTGCTCTGCACCGCCCGCACCTCCAGGCCGAAGTCCGCCGCGACCCGGCTCGTCAGGGCCTCCACGTCGGCGAGCGTTTCCTCACCGTACACCTCGGGCTCGCGCGTGCCCAGCAGGTTCAGGTTCGGTCCGTTGACGAGCAAGATTCGCCGGGTCATTGTGTGCCTCCTGGTCCGTGCGGTACGGACATGCTACCGCGCCCAGCTTGGCCTCGCGGGCTTGCGCGACTACCGTGGTGGGGTGACCGAGCCAGATAGTCCTTCGTTCAAAAGCTTTGATCCCACCACATTTCGGGAGAAGCCCGTCTCCTTCGTACGCCGGAGCGGTCGCATGACCAGCGGGCAGCTGCGCGGCTGGGACGAGCTCTCGCCGCGCTACCTGATTAACGTGCCGCCCGGTCCCGCGGTCTCCAGCATCGCCGAGGGGGCCACCGGCAACCCCGAGGAACTGTTTGGCCGGCGCGCGCCGCTCGTGATCGAGATCGGATCCGGGCAGGGCCACGCCATCGTGCACGCCGCGTCGCAGCGGCCGGACACGAACTTCCTCGCGCTCGAGGTGTTCCGTGCCGGGCTCGCCCGCACCATGACGGCGGCTGAGGAAGCCGATCTCGACAACCTGCGGCTGGCCGAGGTCAACGCTCCCGAAATGCTGGAGCGCTACCTGCCCGCCGGATCGGCCGACGAACTGTGGGTGTTCTTCCCGGACCCGTGGAAAAAGGCCCGCCATCACAAGCGACGCCTCATCGCCCCCGATTTCATGGCGATCGCGGCGCGCGTGCTCCGCCCGGGCGGCGTGATCCGGCTCGCCACCGACTGGGAGCACTACGCCGAGCAGATGCGCGAGGTGCTCGACGCGGCCGCCGAGTTCGAGCGGGACTTCGCGGGGGACTGGGCCGAGCGCTACGAGGGCCGCGTCCGCACCGCGTTCGAGCGGAAGGGCACCGAGAAGGGCCGCGCGATCCGCGATCTCACGTACCGTCGGGTGTAGCCGCGCCGGCGTCCTGCGCCGCAGCGGGCCGGGTGATGCTAAGCTGAGGCCACTCATGAATATGGGCCAATACGCTGTGGCGGGAGAGTCCAGGTGGCACGCGAGTGCGAGCCTGGCGCCGTAGGAGCAAACCCTCCCCGGGAATCTCTCAGGCATCCGTACCGCTGCAGCGTGGCAACTCTGGAAAGTAGCTGGTGAACCCGGCTCACCGACGGTGCAAGGGTGCCCGATCCCGCGATCGGTTCGCCTGAATCTCTCAGGTTCCGTAACAGAGCGGGGAGGATCCCACCCGGTGCGCTTTGGCGTACTCCCACCTACGGAGATCCTCTTGAGCTTCACGCAGCCCGCTTCCTTCGCCGATCGCCATATCGGGGTCACGACCCCCGACGACATCGCCACGATGCTCGACACGCTGGGGTACGCAGACCTCGATGCGCTGGTCGACGCCGCAGTGCCCGCGGATATCCGCATGTCGGGCACGCTCGATCTGCCCGCCGCGCGGCGGGAGGAGGAGATCCTCGCCGATCTCCGCGCGCTCGCGAGCAAGAACGTGCTCAAGACGCAGATGATCGGGCAGGGCTTCTCTGACACGCACACGCCGCCGGTGATCCGCCGCAACGTGCTCGAGAGCCCGGCCTGGTACACGGCCTACACCCCCTACCAGCCGGAGATTTCGCAGGGCCGGCTCGAGGCGCTCCTGAACTTCCAGACCATGGTGGCCGATCTCACCGGCCTGCACGTCGCGAACGCGTCGATGCTCGACGAATCCTCCTCGGCGGCGGAGGCCGTGCTGCTGATGCGTCGCGCCGGGAAGGCCCCCGCGACGGCCCGCGTGGTGGTGGACGCCAACGTCTTCCCGCAGACGATCGCGGTGATCGAGGGCCGCGCCGAAGCCCTCGACTTCGCGGTCGAGGTGGCGGACCTGACCTCGGGGCTGCCCGAGGGCGAGATCTTCGGCGTCGTGCTGCAGCAGCCCGGCAACGACGGCACGGTGCGCGAACAGTCCGAGCTGATCGCCGCGGCGCACGAGCGCGGCGCGATGGTCACGGTGATCGCCGACCTGCTCTCGCTGACGCTCATCACCCCGCCCGGCGAACAGGGCGCCGACGTCGCGGTCGGCAATACGCAGCGCTTCGGCGTCCCGCTGTTCTTCGGCGGGCCGCACGCCGCGTACCTCGCGATTCGCGCGGGCCTGGAGCGCTCGCTCCCCGGCCGCCTCGTCGGCGTCTCGAAGGATTCCGCGGGGGACCAGGCCTACCGCCTCACCCTGCAGACCCGCGAACAGCACATTCGCCGCGAGAAGGCGACGAGCAATATCTGCACCGCGCAGGCGCTGCTCGCGATCACGGCCTCGATGTACGCCGTCTACCACGGTCCGACCGGCCTGCGCGCGATCGCCGAGCGCACCCACGCCCACGCCCGCACCATCGCGAACGGCCTGTCCGCGGCCGGGATCACCCTCGCGGGGCCCGCGTTCTTCGACACCGTCGTCGCCACGGTCCCGGGCCGGGCGGCGGACATCGTTGACGCGGCATGCGCGGCGGGCGTGAACCTGCGCCTGATCGACGCGGACACGGTGGGCGTCTCCACCGATGAGACCACGACGCAGGCTCACGTCGACGTGGTGCTCGCCGCGTTCGGCGCCGGTGCCGGGTCCGCGCCCGCCACGCCGGGCGAGTACGCGTTCGCGGGCGGCCTCGTCCGCACGAGCGAGTACCTCACCCACCCGATCTTCAACTCGATGCGCTCCGAAACGCAGATGCTGCGCTACCTGCGCCGCCTCGCGGATCGCGATCTCGCGCTGGATCGCACCATGATCCCGCTCGGCTCCTGCACGATGAAGCTGAACTCCACGGCCGAGATGGAGTCCATCTCCTGGCCCGAGTTCGCCGGGATCCACCCCTACGTCCCGGAAGACCAGAGCCGGGGCTGGCGCGAGCTGATCGCGGACCTGGAGCGCCGCCTCGTCGAGATCACGGGATACGCCGGGCTCTCGCTGCAGCCGAACTCCGGCGCGCAGGGCGAGTACGCGGGGCTGCTCGCGATCCGCGGCTACCACCGCGCGAACGGTGAAGAGCAGCGGACCGTGTGCCTGATCCCCGCGTCCGCGCACGGGACCAACGCGGCCTCCGCGGTGCTCGCGGGCATGCGGGTCATCGTGGTCAAGAACACCGAGACCGGCACGATCGACCTCGACGACCTCCGGACCAAGATCGACGCCAACCGCGACGAGCTGGCCGCGATCATGATCACCTACCCCTCCACGTACGGCCTGTACGACGTGGACGTGCGCGAGGTCTGCGACCTCGTCCACGCGGCCGGCGGGCAGGTCTACATCGACGGCGCCAACATGAACGCCCTCGTCGGGCTCGCTCAGCCGGGCAAGTTCGGCGGCGACGTCTCCCACCTGAACCTGCACAAGACCTTCGCGATCCCGCACGGCGGCGGCGGCCCCGGCGTCGGCCCGATCGGCGTCGCCGAGCACCTGCTGCCGTTCCTCCCGAACGACCCGACCGGCACCTACGCGGTGAGCGAGGGCGTCCCGGTCGTCGCGACCCTGTTCGGCTCGGCCGGGGTGCTCCCCATCTCCTACGCGTACATCGCGATGATGGGCGCCGACGGGCTCACCCGTGCCACGCGCACCGCCCTGCTGAGCGCGAACTTTATCGCGGCCCGCCTGACCGAACACTTCCCGGTGCTGTTCACCGGGGCCGCGGGCCTCGTCGCCCACGAGTGCATCCTCGACCTGCGCGAACTGACCGCCCAGTCCGGCGTGACCGCGGAGGACGTCGCGAAGCGGCTCATCGACTTCGGCTTCCATGCCCCGACGCTCGCGTTCCCGGTCGCCGGCACGCTCATGGTGGAACCGACGGAATCCGAGGATCTCGGCGAGATCGAGCGGTTCATCGAGGCGATGATCACGATCCGTGGCGAGATTGACGCGATCATTGCGGGCCGGATCGGCCTCGACGCCTCGCCGCTGCGGCACGCCCCGCACACGGCCCGCGCGGTGGTGAGCGACAGCTGGGATCGCGAGTACACCCGCGAGCAGGCCGCCTACGCCGTGCCCGCGTTGCGCAGCGACAAGTACTTCCCGCCGGTGGGCCGGATCGACGGTGCCTTCGGCGACCGCAACCTGGTGTGCTCCTGCCCGGCCCCCGAGGCCTTCGAGAACTGACGCATCCACGAACCAAGGACGGACGATCATGACTGACGCAACGCAGGCACCGGGCTCCGGCCAGGCCGGCCCCGCCCACACCGCGCTCCACGCCGAGCACGCCGCACTCGGCGCCTCCTTCACCGATTTCGGCGGCTGGGATATGCCGCTGAAGTACGGCTCCGAACTGGCCGAGCACCGCGCCGTGCGCGAGGCCGCGGGCCTCTTCGACCTGTCGCACATGGGGGAGATCCGGGTGACCGGCCCCGACGCCGCAACGTTCCTCAACACCGCGCTCGTCGGCAACTTCGCCGTGACGGCCGTGGGCCGCGCGAAGTATTCGCTGATCTGTGACGCCGACGGCGGGATCATCGACGACCTCATCACGTACCGGCTCGGCGACACCGAGTTCCTGGTCGTGCCGAACGCGGGCAACGCGCCCACGGTCGCCGCCGCGTTCGCGGAGCGCGCCGCGGGATTCGACGTGACGGTGCGCGACGAGTCCGCCGAGACGAGCCTCGTCGCGGTGCAGGGACCCGCGTCGGTCGCGATCCTGCACGAGCTCGTGCCGGAGGCGCAGCGCGCGCTCGTGAGCGACATGAAGTACTACGCCGCGGCCCCGGCGTCGGTGGCGGGCATCGAGGTGCTGCTCGCCCGCACCGGCTACACCGGTGAGGACGGCTTCGAACTCTACGTGCCGAACGCGCACGCGGCCGAGCTGTGGCGTGCCGTGCTCGCGTCGGGGGAAGCCCACGGGCTGATCCCCGCCGGGCTCGCGTCCCGCGACTCGCTGCGGCTGGAAGCGGGCATGCCGCTGTACGGCAATGAGCTGAGTCGCGACATCACCCCGTTCGAGGCCGGACTTGGCCCCGTCGTTTCGTTCAAGAAAGCGGAGCGTTTCGTGGGGCGGGACGCCCTGGAAGCGCGGCGCGAGGAGACGCCCAGCCGGGTGCTGGTCGGCCTCCAAGGGGCCGGCCGCCGCGCGGGCCGCGCGGGCTACGCCGTGCTCGTCGACGGCGTCCAGATCGGCGAAGTGACGAGCGGACAGCCGTCGCCCACGCTCGGTTTCCCGATCGCGCTCGCCTCGATCGATCCCGCGTACGCCGAGGTGGGCACGGAGCTCACGGTCGACCTGCGCGGCAAGCCGGAGGCGTTCACCGTCGTGGCGCTCCCGTTCTACCGCCGCGCCCAGTAACGCGCCGCGCGCAGCGCGCACCACACACATCCCACCACACCCACCACACCCACCACCCGCGAGCCAGGCTCGCGCCCCACCAGAAGGACACACACATGAGCAAGGTTCAGACCGGACTGCAGTACTCCGCCGAGCACGAGTGGATCACGGACGAGTCGCCCGCCACGGTCGGCGTCAGCCAGGTCGCCGCCGACGCGCTGGGCGAGGTCGTCTACGTCGATCTGCCCGAGGTCGGCAGCGCCGTCACCGCCGGCGCCGAGTGCGGCGAGATCGAGTCGACGAAGTCGGTGTCGGAGCTGTTCTCGCCGGTCACGGGCGAGGTCGTCGAGATCAACCAGGCCGTCATCGACGACCCCGCGCTCGTGAACTCCGACCCCTACGGCGCGGCGTGGCTGTTCAAGGTCGCCGTCACCGAGTTCGGTCCGCTGCTGAGCGCTGAGGAGTACGCCGCCCAGAACGGGGTCGAGTGATGCGACGCTTCACGCCGGTCGCCTCGGCCTCGCTGAACGCCCCGATCGCGGAGCTGGATCCCGAGGTTGCGCAGCGCATCGACGCGGAGCTCGCGCGGCAGCGCCGCGGCCTTGAGATGATCGCCTCGGAGAACCACACGGCCGTTGCGGTGATGCAGGCGCAGGGCTCGGTGCTCACGAACAAGTACGCCGAGGGCTACCCGGGTCGCCGCTACTACGGCGGCTGCGAAGAGGTCGACGTGATCGAGACCCTCGCGATCGAGCGCGTGAAGGCGCTGTTCGGCGCAGAGTTCGCGAACGTCCAGCCCCACTCGGGCGCCCAGGCGAACGCCGCGGTGATGCACGCGCTGATCCGCCCGGGCGACACGATCCTCGGGCTGAACCTCGCGCACGGCGGGCACCTGACGCACGGCATGAAGATCAATTTCTCGGGCCGGCTCTACGAGGTCGCGGCGTACGGGGTTGCCGAGGAGACGCTGCGCGTCGACATGGACGAGGTGGCGCGCCTCGCCCGGGAGCATCGGCCCCAGCTGATCATTGCGGGCTGGTCGGCGTACTCGCGGCGGCTCGATTTCGAGCGCTTCCGCGAGATCGCCGACGAGGTCGGGGCCTATCTGATGGTCGACATGGCGCACTTCGCGGGCCTCGTGGCCGCGGGGCTCCACCCTAATCCCGTGCCGCACGCGCACGTCACCACTTCGACCACACACAAGACCCTCGCCGGCCCGCGCGGCGGCATCATCCTCACGAACGACGCGGAGATCGCGAAGAAGATCAACTCCGCGGTGTTCCCGGGGCAGCAGGGCGGGCCGCTCGAGCACGTCATCGCGGGCAAGGCCGTGGCCTTCGGCATCGCGGCGACGCCGGAGTTCGCCGAGCGCCAGCAGCGCACCGTCATGGGAGCCCGGATCCTCGCCGAACGCCTCGTGCGCGAGGACCTGACCGAGCGCGGGATCAGCGTGCTCACGGGCGGTACGGATGTGCACCTGGTGCTCGTGGATCTCCGCAATTCTGCGCTCGACGGGCAGGCCGCGGAGGATCTGCTGGCCCGGGTCGAGATCACCGTGAACCGCAACGCGGTGCCGTTCGATCCGCGCCCGCCGATGGTCACGAGCGGACTCCGGATCGGCACGCCGGCGCTCGCCACCCGCGGCTTCGGCGAGGCGGCGTTCGCGGAGGTGGCCGACATCATCGCGGAAACGCTGATCGCGGGGACCGCGGAGGGCGGGGCGGCTCCCGAACACCTCGACGCGCTGCGCGCTCGGGTCGCCGCGCTCGCCGCCGCGCACCCGCTCTACCCGGACGTGGCGGCGCTCGGGTAACACCTCATCGCCGGCGCGCCCGGCACAGGAGAAACGGAGATCATCGTGGCTCTCAGCGTCTTTGACCTGTTTTCCGTGGGGATCGGCCCCTCCAGTTCGCACACGGTGGGGCCGATGCGCGCCGCGAATCGCTTCGCCGCGCAGCTGCGTGCGTCCGGGGTGCTGCCGCGCGTGCGAGGGCTGCGGGTCGACCTGTTCGGGTCGCTCGCGGCCACCGGCCGGGGGCATGGCACCCTCACCGCGGTGCTGCTCGGGCTGGAGGGCCTCGATCCGGAGACCGTGCTCCCCGAGGAGATCGAGCGGGCGCTCGCCCGGATCGAGGGCGCGGGGCGCGTGCAGCTCGCGGCCGGGTCGGGGGCCGGATCGCCGCGCGGCGGGGCAGCGGATCCGGCATCCGCGGCGGTCAGCGTGCCGTTTCGCGAAGCCGACATCGTGCTGCGGCCGCTCACGGTGCTCCCCACCCACACGAACGGGATGCGTTTCGGGGTGCTCGACGCGGCCGGGGAGGTGCTCGCGGAGGAGACGTACTTCTCGGTGGGCGGCGGCTTCATCGTGCGCGAGGGTGCCGAAGCCCAGGTCCAGGATCGCCTGGAATCCACGCTCGCCGTGCTGCCGTTCCCGTTCACGACGGCCGCCGAACTGCTGCGCTACGCGAGCGAGACCGGGTTCTCGCTCGCCGAGCTGATGCTGGAGAACGAGAAGGCGCTCCGCCCGGAGTCGGAGGTGCGCGACGGCCTGTGCCACATCTGGGAGGTGATGGAGGCGTGCAAGAACTCCGCGCTGGAGCGCACGGGGGTGCTTCCCGGCGGCCTGAACGTGCGCCGCCGCGCGCCCGAGTGGCATCGCCGCCTCACCGCGCAGGATCCGCACCGCGACCCCCAGTACTGGCAGGAGTGGATCAACCTCGTCGCCCTGGCCGTGAACGAGGAGAACGCGAGCGGGGGCCGGGTGGTCACCGCCCCCACCAACGGGGCGGCCGGGATCATTCCCGCGGTGCTGTTCTACGCGACGCACTACGCCCCGGGTGCGGACGCCTGGAGCGAGGCGGAGCGGCGGACCGCGATCAGCGATTTTCTTCTCGCGGCGGGGGCCGTCGGCGTGCTCTACAAGGAGCAGGCCTCGATCTCCGGTGCCGAGGTGGGCTGCCAGGGCGAGGTCGGATCCGCCTCCTCCATGGCCGCCGCCGGGCTCGCGCAGGTGCTCGGCGGCACCCCTGAGCAGGTCGAGAACGCCGCCGAGATCGCGATGGAGCACAACCTCGGCCTCACCTGCGACCCGATCGGCGGGCTCGTGCAGATCCCCTGTATCGAGCGCAACGCGATCGCCGCAGCGAAGGCCGTCAACGCGGCGAAGATGGCGCTGATGGGCGACGGCTCGCACCACGTCAGCCTGGATGACGTGATCGTCACGATGCGGGAGACCGGGCGGGACATGAGCGACAAGTACAAGGAAACCGCGATGGGCGGGCTGGCCGTGAGCGTCTCGGTCGGCGTCGTGGAGTGCTGATCGCCGGGACAGCGCCTCCGCACCACGGCGCGGGTGACGGTGCTGACGAAGGCACCCGCTTCCCCCTACGATGATGCTATGAGTGATTCTTCCGCGAGCCAGGCGCGCTCGCTGTCCCGACGGCTCGACGCGCTCCCGTTCACCCGGAAGCACGCGAAGCTGCTCGGCGGATCGGGGCTCGGCTGGGCGCTCGACGCGATGGATGTGGGCCTGATCTCCTTCATCATCGCGGCGTTGACCCAGCACTGGGGGATCACGACCGGAGAAGCGGGCCTGATCGCCTCCATCGGGTTCGCGGGCATGGCGATCGGTGCGAGCCTCGGGGGGCTGCTCGCCGATAAGTTCGGGCGCCGCCAAATCTTCGCGATCACGCTGCTGGTCTACGGTGCGGCGACCGGGGCGAGCGCCCTGGTCGGCGGGATCGCCGCGCTGCTCGTGCTCCGCTTCGTCGTCGGCCTCGGCCTCGGCGCCGAACTGCCGGTCGCGTCGACCTACGTGAGTGAGTTCGCCCCGGCGCGCATCCGCGGTCGCCTGATCGTGATCCTGGAGGCCTTCTGGGCCGTCGGCTGGACCGCTGCGGCGATCATCGGCTACTTCGTCGTCCCGGCCTCCGAGAACGGGTGGCGGTGGGCGTTCGCGATCGGCGCGATCCCCGCGATCTACGCGTTCGCCGTGCGCTGGGGACTCCCGGAGTCCCCGCGCTGGCTCGCGGGGCGCGGCCGCGTCGCCGAGGCCGAGCGGATCGTCGCGGACTTCGAGGCGTCCGCGGGCGTGACCGCGCCCGATACCGTGGCGGAACCGCGAGAGCCCGCCGCGGCCGCGCCCGCCGCCCCGGCGGGCAGCCGCGTCGCGGGCCTCTGGACGCGCGAGTTCCGGGGCCGCACGCTCGCGATCTGGGCGGTGTGGTTCTGCGTGAACTTCGCTTACTACGGGGCCTTCATCTGGATTCCGAGTATCCTCGTCGATGCCGGCTTCAGCCTGGTTCGTTCGTTTGGCTTCACCCTGATCATTACGCTGGCGCAGCTCCCCGGCTACGCGGTCGCGGCCTGGCTGATCGAGAAGTGGGGCCGCCGTCCCACCCTCTCCGTGTTCCTCGTGGGCTCCGCGGTTTCCGCGGTGCTGTTCGGCACCGTCCACACCGAGGGCGCGATCATCGCCTCCGGCATGGCGTTGTCGTTCTTCAACCTCGGCGCCTGGGGCGCCCTCTACGCGGTCACCCCCGAGATCTACCCCACCTCCCTCCGGGGGACGGGCGCCGGGTGGGCTGCCGGGGTGGGGCGGATCGCCTCGATCGTCGCGCCGCTGCTCGTTCCCGTGATGCTCGCGGGGGCGGGCACCACCTTCACCTTCGCGGTGTTTGCGGCGTTCTTCATCGTCGCGGCCGCGGCGACCTGGGGGCTGGTCGACCGGCGCGGCGCCGCGCTCGACGACCGCTAGCCGATGCTGGCTCTGCGGCGCCTCCAGCGGGAGGACTGGGGGTGGGTCCAGGACTGGTTCACGGACGAGCGGCTGAACGCCGAGCTCGGGCCGCTCGATGCGGAGTGGCTGGAGTACGTGCTGGCGGATCGGGGCGGGGTGGAGCTCGTCGCCAGCGATCCGGCCGCACCCGAGCTGCCGCTCGCGCTCGTCGGCGTCGTCTGGGCCACCGCCGAGCACCCGCACACCATCTCGGATCTCGCGGTGTCGCCAGCACTGCGCGGGCGCGGGATCGGGCGCCGCGCCGTCACCGCGGTGCTCGCGTGGGAGGGGCATCCGCCGGGCGACGACTGGGTGGCGTACGTCGCCTCCGATAATCCCGCCGCCGATGCGTTCTTTCGTGCGCTCGGATGGGTGCCCGGCGCGTTCGAGGAGGACATGCGCGCGTGGTCGACCACGCGGGCGCGGCACACGGAATAGGGCGGCGCGCCACCGCGTTGTACCCCGCATGCTTGCCCCGGAGAGCGCCTCGGTTGCGCAGCTGCTCGAGAGCGTCGATCTCAGCGTCACCCACACCCGCCGCGTCACGCTTGCGCCGCGCGAGCGCTGGACGGCGCCGGCCGGCGCGACGAGTCTCGTGTATCTCGACGCGGGGGAGCTGCTCGGCGTCCCGATCGCGGCGTGTTCGACGGCACCGGGGCGGTGCGCCGTCGCGACCGCGGGTGCACCGGATCGGGGGCCCGCCGGACCCGGGTCCGGACTCGGTTCCCCACTGGGTGCCGGATCCGCGCTGCTCGCCCTGGGCCGGTCCTCACACCGGTTCACGGCGGCCGTGGCGACGACGCTCATCGTGGTGACGCTCGAACTCACCGAGACCGCGCAGCGGTTGCACGCGCTGCTGCCCGACCCTCTCACGATGGTGGGCTTCAGCGCGCACGATCCGGCGGTCGCGGCGCTCGCGAGCACGATGGGGCATCCCGAATCGGAGACCACCGTCGGTGCCGATTCCGCGGGCGCGGCGTCCCCGCTGCGGCCGGGTGACGCGGTCATCTGCCAGCTCATGGCGCGCACGCTGCTGCTGGCGGTGCTGCGGGCCTGGTATGCCGCGGGGTGTGCGCCGGCGGGCTGGTCCGCCCGGGTGGCGGACCCGCATCTCGATCGGGTGCTGCGGGCGATTCACGAGAACCCCGGCCACGACTGGTCGCTCGACGGGCTGGCGACGCTCGGGACGATGTCCCGGTCGATGTTCGCGCGGCGGTTCCGGGAGGTGCTGGGGGCCTCGCCGGGGCAGTACCTCGCGCGCCTTCGGATGGAAGACGCGAAGCGGCGCTTGGCGACCGGCGCATCCGTGACGCAGACCTCGCGCGAGCTGGGCTACGCCTCAGACGAGGGGTTCAGCCGCGCGTTCCGGCGGCACACGGGAGTCTCGCCGTCGCGCTGGCGCTCGCGCGAAGAACCCTCCGGGGCGCGCCTGCCGGTCTGAACCCGCGGCGCACCCCGGCGGCACGCTAGCGGGCGACTCGGTGTGACCAGCCGAACAGGATCGCGCCGACGAGCAGGGCGACGGCCCCGCCCGCGTACACCGTGGCAACGCCCAGCGCGTCGCTGAGCACCCCGCCGAGCCCGGCGGCCACCACGATCCCCGCCTGGAATCCGACCACCACGAGGCTGCCGCCCTGCTCCAAGCCGTCCGGGACGCGCTGCCCGATCCAGGTGTTGACCACGATCAGCCAGGACGCGAAGCTGAATCCCCACAGGGTGATCGCGACCGCCACGGCCCAGAGCGCGCCCGGCGCGGTGATGATCGTGAGCACGGCGGCGGCGATCAGGAGCGGGATCAGGAGCGAGATGACGCGCAGCGCGCGGTCGATCACGACGCCGATCACGAGATTCCCGACGAGGCCGCCGGCCCCGAAGAGCGCGAGGAGAATCACGATCGTGGACGCCGCGAGCGGTTCACCCGATGCCTCGGTGACCCGCTCCAGCGCGAGGCGAACGTACGTGTACGTGACGAAGTGGCCGAGGACGACGAGGACGTGACCGGTGAGTCCGAGCGCGATGCCGGGGCGGCGCAGTACCCGCCAGAGCGCCCCGAGGGTGTGTGCTCCCGACGCCGGCACCGACGGCAGGAGGAGCAGGATCGCGCCCGCGAGGAGCACGAGGGCGATCCCGCTGATGCCGAACACCATGCGCCAGTCGAGGGCGGTGGCGATCAGCACGCCGAGGGGAACACCGGCGACGGTCGCGAGTGACATGCCGGCCGTGGTGAACATCACGGCGCGGCCGAGGCGAGCGGGCCCGGCGATGTGCGCGGCGACCGTGATCGACATCGACCAGAACGCGCTGATCGCGGCACCGAGCAGGAAGCGTGCCACGAGCACCAGTACGAATGACGGTGCCACCGCAACGATGATGTTCGAGACGGCACCCAGCACGGCGGTCCACGCGAGCAGGTGCCGCCGGTCCATGCGCGGCACCATGAGGCCGATCGTGGGGGCGACCAGGAGGCCGGCGAATCCGGTGATCGTGACGGTTTGGCCCGCCTGGCCAGCCGTGACGCCGAGCCCGTGTGCCATCTCGGTGAGCACGCCGTTGGGGAGGAACTCCGAGGTGACGAGGAGGAAGCTCAGGAGCATCATCGCGATCAACGGGGCGATCGGGAAGCGCCGGGGAGTGGCGAGCTGATGCGGGATCGTCGCGGGCGGGGCGGTAGGGATCTGGCCAGTGTGGGTCATGATTCCACACTCCCACCGCGCGGTTCGGGCCGCCCGACCGGACGGGTCAGGTTCCCGACGGATCGTCCAGGGAGACGTTTCCCTCCGAGCGGGCCGCGGCAAACTCGGTGAGCGCGGTGACCACCGGCTCGGCCGCGAGGATGCGGCTGTGGCCGAGGCCCGACGTGCGCATGAGCTGGGCCCGCCCGCCGTGCGCGTCGTGCAGGCGGAGGGCCTCGCTGTCCGGGATCCGGCGATCCTCCTGGTCGTGGATGATCAGCAGCCGGGTGGATTTCGGCAACGGGTGCGCGGCGGCGTCATATCGATCACGCAGCGTGGCGTGCGTCTCGTTGACGCGGGCCGCAAACTGTCGCGTGAGGTGGGGGCGGGCGGGCTCCGGGAGCGCGAGTTCGTCCGCGAACTCGGTGAGAATACGGCCGGGACTCGTGGGTGCCGACACGACCGCCACCGCCGCGGTGGGGGCGACCTCGCGGGCCGCGGTGAGCGCGGCGAGGCCGCCCAGCGAGTGCCCCACGATGGCGTCGAAGCCGCCGTCACGATCGTGGAGCTGCCCGGCGGCTGCGACCCAGTCGCGGAGATCGGTGGTGCGTCCGGGTGAGGCGCCGTGTGCCGGTGCATCGAACGAGACCACGCGCATTCCCGCGGCGGTGAGCTGCGCGATCAGGGGCGCAAATTGCGTGGCGCGGCCACGCCAGCCGTGGAGCAGGAGCACGCTCCGCTCCCCGGACCCCCACGCATAGCTCGTGATGGGGCGGCCCCGCACGATGAGGGACGTGGTGTCCGCGGCGCGTTCCGTGGCCGCGGCGAGCGGGCTCGATGCCCCGAGGGGCATGGGCGGCGCGGCGAGAAACAGTACCGGCACTGCCGCGCGGGCACCGAGGGCGGGGGAGAGGCTTGCCGCGGTGCGGATGCCGCCGCGGATCGCGGTCTCAAGAATGCTGGTGGCCACAGGGCTCCTTTGGATCCGGGCGAGATGACGCCACCCCGACAGTATACGCACGATCGTGCGTATACTGTGTGCATGACTGAACCGCTCGCCATCGACGGGCGCCGTGCGCGCGGTGACGCCTCCCGGCGCGTGGTGCTCGCCGAAGCGATGCAGCTGGTATCCGTGCAGGGCCTCGACGGGCTCACGATCGGGGCGCTCGCTGAGCGATCGGGACACCGGAAGAGCAGCATCGCGACCCTATTCGGGGGGAAAGAGGGACTGCAGCTCGCGACCGTCGCCGCGGCCCGCACGGTGTTCCTGAGCGTGGTGATCGAGCCGGCCCGCGCACATCCGCGAGGTGCCCGCCGGCTCTCGGAGCTGCTCGCCAATGTCCTGGAGTATTCTCGCGACCGGGTGTTCGCGGGAGGGTGCTTCTTCGCGGCGACGGCCGCGGACGTGGATTCGAAGCCCGGGGCCGTCAACGACGCCGTCCGCGCGGTGCTCCAGGAATGGTACGGCTATGTCGAAGCTCAGATCCGGCATGCGGTCGCGGCCGATGAGCTTGCCGTCCCGGAGTCGCGGCAGGCGCGACTCGCCTTCCACCTGATCGCGCTCGAGGAGCAGGCGAACTCGCGATCGCTCCTCTTCGCAGACTCGGGGCCCTACGCGTGTGCCGCTGGTGCGAGCGCTGACCTGCTCGCCGCGGCCGGAGCCGCGCCCGCCGCCCTGGCGCGCCTGCGCGCGCTCGCGGAGGAGTGACGGGCGGCGGACCTAGCGCCCTGAGGTTGCGCCCGGGCGTCGCGCTCCGGCGCGGGCGACCGCGAAACCGCCGGCCGTGAGCAGGAGCGCGAGGGCCGTCATGACCCAGAGCTCGCGTGTGCCCTGCCCGGTGGCGGCGAGTTCGGGCTCCCCCCGATCCGTCGCGCGCGTGAGCGCGCCCGGCTCGGGGCCGGGGTCCGTGCCCGGCACTGGGGTTCCCGGTTCCGTGGTGCCGGGTTCCGGGGTGCCGGGTTCCGTGGTGCCGGGTTCCGTCGTGCCCGGGTCGGTGGTGTCACCGCCGGGGGCCCGGACCTTCGCGGTGGCGCGCGATTCCAGGTGGTTCTGATCGCCGGAGTAGCGCGCCTCGTACCGCGTCACGTCGTCCGGGATCTCAAAGTCGGGGTCGGCGTCGCCGCGGAACGTGCCATCGGTCGCGACGGGGAATTCTCCCACCCGGGTCTCTCCGGCCCACACCGCAACGGTGCCCGAGGCCGCGGTGCCGTGTGCGGCCGTGACGGTGCCCTCGAAGCCGAGTCCATCGCCGCGCGAGCGGGACGGTTCCGACGTGCCGCCAGATGTCTCACGCTCGCCGCTGCCGAGTGTGTCCGGGACCAGCGAACTCAGCGGGACGGGACGGAGCGTGACGGTCGTCGGGGCCGGGAGCACACTGAGCGCCGCCTCGGCGTGCGCCGCAGGCTCCGCAGCGCCGTCGACCATCAAATCCAGCATGACCGTGTACTGCTGGGCATCGAACTGCGTGCCGGGTACCCCCACGGTGGCGGCACCGTCGAGCACGGGTGCCGGGACAAGATCCGTGCCCGCGACGGAGGCGTGGACCGTCCCGCCCGAGGGCACGTCGGTGACCGCGGCGAGGATGTCGCCGCCCTGCCCGTACTCGAATTCGAGTGGCTCGGCCGTGAGGGTCGGTGCCGGCGACGGGATCAGTGGCGAGAACAGGTACGCCGTGCCGCGCTCTCCCCGTGCCCGCGGGGCCCCGATGAGCGTCCGTCCTTCGTCGGCCGCGATCCCCTGACCGTACACCTGGTTGCCGAAGTAGGCACCGGCACCCGGGTCGGACGCGACGAGCATCTGCGCGGGCTCGCGCCACTGTCGGGTGAGTTCGTCGCCGCTCCCGTTGGTCTCGAGCTCCCGCGTGTCGTAGACATACACCTCGCCCTCAGCATCGGGCTGCTGGTATGCGTCGACGAGCAGCGCGTCCCCGGCGACGCCGATCGAGCCGCCGAATGAGTAGGAGCCGCGAGGCGGCATCAGTTTGCCCCCGATCTGCTGCAGGGAGTCGTCAAAGCGGTAGATCGCCCCCTGCGTGGTGTTTCCCGCCGCCACGGCCGCGTCGCTGCACCCGGTGAGCGGGTCGTCGGGCGAATCCCCGGAGTAGTCGACCTCGAGTGGGGAACCCACGTAGAGCGCCTGCTCGTCGAACGCGAGCGCCACGCCAAAGGTGGGACGGCTGCCACCCGAAGCATCGAGGCACGCTTTCGGATCACTGCGTGGTTGCTGGGTGAAGAGCGGTTCGGCGTAGGTCTGTGCGTCCCAGAGATAGACCCCGCCGGCCTTGCCCCACTGCGAGTCACGCGCTTGGATGGCGGCGACCGCGATCCGGTCGCCGTGCACGGCCACCTTCTGTCCCGTGATGCTGTTGGCAATCGGCGCGCTGGGGATGAGCGGCGTCCAGGTGTCCGAGGTGAGGTCGACGCTGAAGGCCATGCCGGCGTTTCCGAGGCCGTCGACGGTCGCGTTGGGCACGCCCACCACGAGGCGGTCCCCAAAGAGCGCGAGGGACTCGCCGAACGTGGTGCCATAGCTGCTGACGCGCTCGGGGGGTGCGTCCGGGGCGATGATGCGCTCAAGCTCCCAATCGTTGGTGCCGCTGCGGAGGTAGACCCACACCGTCGCCGTTGAGGTTGCGGAAATGTACACGCGCGACGCGTCAGGCGCGATCGCGATCGCGCTTCCGAAGCCCCGCACCTCGGTGTCTGGGCCGATCATGGCGGTGTCCCAGTCGCCCGCCGCAGCGTCGCGGAGGTGCGCGATCTGCACGCTCTGGTGGAGCTGGTGTACCAGCACGGCGTAATCGCCCGCGATCGCCGAAGCGTAACCAGCCTTGACCCCGGACTCCGGGTCAAAGCGGGCGATCTCCGTGCGCATCGGAAAATCGGACTCTGCCGGGGCGTCAGTCGTGCGTGCGGTCGGTGTTCCCCGAGCCTCGGCGTGCGCGGGCGGGGCCACGGCGACCAGCCCGACGGCGACGATCGCCGCGCCGAGGATCAGCCCGAGGCGGGTGCCGGGGAAACGATGGTGTCGGGGCAGCGGGGAGTCACGGAACGTCACGGTGTCCTTCGGTCGGATCGGGCGGACACTGCACTGGATGAGGGGGTCCGCGCACGAGCATGGTCGGGCTAGGAGCTGCGGAAAAAGTACCAGTGCGTGGCGGGGGCCTCGCCGGAAAACCGGGAGACCGTGCGTGAATTTTGAGGGCCGAGCATCAACAATTGAGTGCGAAGCAGCGGGCTTGCGCGCGCCACCGCGTGCGCCGGGGGAGTGCGGTGGCCCTCAGGAGCGGGCGGGCACACGACGCGCACGGAGCGGTCCGGAGGGACCCCGCGTTACTCCGCGCGTGGAGCCTGCGCGGCGAGGCCGCCGGGGCGGTCCGCGGTGTCGGTGTGCGCCGGGCCGGCCGCCGGCGACGCCGACTCGGGCCGGCGCAGCAGCTCGACGAGCGCGAGCCCGGCGAGCACGCCGACGGTCACCCACGCAACCGTCGGCGCGTTCACCGGGCGCGCCAGGAAGATGATGAGCACCCCGCCGGCGCCGAGGAGCAGGATGATGCCGCTGCGGAACCGTTCCACCGCGCGGCCGAGCGCTCCCGTGGTCACCCCGTGTGCGCTAGATGTACTGACCCGGAGGGTTGTTGACATAGGAGAGACCTTCGTTGTCGAGTTGGAGCTGTCTAGTTCCCCTGCTCGTT
>NZ_QYAC01000004.1:0-156277 GCF_016758195.1 Leucobacter chromiireducens subsp. solipictus
CCACCCAACGACGACACACGAAATCGAGCCGGGGGAACATCACCGGGTACCCCGCCACCCGACGGTCACGGGAACTCGGGAACCGCCGACGATTCAGACGACCACCCGTTCTAACACGCAGCCGGGCTGGTACGTGCAAGGAAGGGCCGACCGAGAGTATTCGCTCCATTTTCCGGAAACCACGCCGCACAGATCACCACGTACCCCAGGTATCAGCATCACGGCCGTTCGCGCCCGCGTCTCCTCAGTCCGGCGCCTGCTATGTCCGGAGTCCGTAGAACCCTGCGTCGGCGAGATCCTGCATCCAGGGGTAACTAATTCTTGCGCCCACCAGCGCTGGCATCCGCAGGCCCGTCCTGCCTAGGTTCGGTCCCAGCCAGGCCCGTCCTACCCAGGCCCGCCCCGCCAAGGTCCGGCCCATCCCACCGAGATCAGGCCCAGCTCAGCGAGATCCAGCCCCGCCCAGCTCGATCCCATCCAGACAGATCCGGTCTCAGCCAGGCCCAGCCCAGCTAGGTCCCACCTTAGCCAGCCCCAGCCCAGGTAGATTCCACGTCAGCTGGCCCAGCTGGCACCAGCCCCAGCCAGCCCTGGCCCAGGCCCAGCCACCCTGGCCCAGCCAGACTCAGCCCAGGCCCAGGCCCAGGTCCAGCCACCCAGGCCCAGCCACCCTGGCCCAGCCAGACTCAGCTCAACCAGACTCAACCCGAACGAGACCCCCAGCTAGATCCCGCGTTCGGGCGTGAGAATCCCGTGCGGATCCAGCGCCGCCTTAATGGCCCGCTGCACGTCGAGCGCGGCGTCGTCAAGCTGCCACGGGAGTTCGTGCCGTTTGACGGAACCGATGCCGTGCTCGCCGGAGATGGTGCCACCCAGAGAGATCGCGAGCTTGGTGATGTCGTCGATGAGGGCGTCGGCCTCGGCGATACCAGCCACGCTATCGGGGGATTCGACGGTGCAGTGCAGGTTTCCGTCGCCCGCATGCGCGACGGTCGACACCCGCTTGCCGTGTCGGGCGGCGAGTGCGGCGACGCCCTGAAATACCTCGGAGAGCGCTGCGACGGGCACCCCGACGTCGCAGCTGATCTTGAGTCCGCGCGCGTTGAGGGCGGGGTTCGAGAGCCTGCGGGCCTCGAGCAGTGAATCGGACTCCGAGATCTCCGTGTCGGTCGCCCCCTCGGCGCGGCAAATAGCGGTGATGGTTTCTGCCTTCGCCGCGGCGTCCAGTCCGACCGTTTGCCCCACCAGCATCGCACCGGCGGGCACGGTGAGCCCGCTGGGCTGGAAGGACTCGATGATCTCCACGCTGAACGCGTCCATGAGCTCGAGCACCTCGGGCTGCGCCGGGCCGTTCACGATCGCGGTGACGGCGGCACCCGCCTCCTCGAGCGTGGTGAAGCTTGCGCGGAATGTGCGTGGCGTCCCCGGCGGCACCGGCTTGAGCCGCACGGTCGCCTCCGTAATCACGCCCAGTGTGCCCTCGGAGCCGACGAACAGGCTCGTGAGATCGTAGCCCACCACGTTCTTCCGGGTGCGTGCCCCGGTGCGCATGATGCGCCCATCGGCCAGCACGACAACGAGTGCGGCAATCGAATCGTTGGTGACGCCGTGCGCCACGCAACGCAGCCCTCCCGCGTTCGTCGCGATGTTGCCGCCAACCGTGCAGGTGCGCGCGCTCGCAGGGTCGGGCGGGAAGAACAGTCCGGACTCCCGCGCGAGAGCGTCGAGCTCAGCGGTGATGACTCCCGCCTGCACGGTTGCGGTACGGTTTGCCACGTCGAGCTGCAGGACTTCGGTCATGTTCGCGAGTGAGATGACCACACCGTCGGGGTACGCGTTCGCGCCGCCAGCGAGCCCGGTCCCGGCACCCCGGACGCTGACGGGCACGCGGTGCTCGGTGGCCCAGGCGAGGGCGGCTGCCACGTCCTCGGTATCGCGAGCCAGCACCACCGCGAGCGGCTGCCCCTCGGGCTCCGCACGTGAACTATCTCGTGCATACGGTGCGACGAGCTCCGGATCGCGAATCAGGCGCTCGCCCAGGCGGCTTTCGAGATCCTGCAGCTCCACCATAGTTGTCTCCTTCGTCAACGCTTCAGCCGTCGTGCGACGGGCCCGTTCTCGAGTCTATTGACGGCCGCGGCGTGTCGCCCAAACCCGGCCCACGGCAGGGCCGGGAACCGCGGGGTGTGGTGGCACCGTGGGAAGATGAGGGCATGCCACTGCACACGACGGGCGCCGGGCGGTACGCGCCGAGCCCCTCCGGCGACCTGCACCTGGGGAACCTCCGCACTGCGCTCCTCGCCTGGATGTTTGCCCGGTCGAGCGGCCGCCGCTTCCTGATGCGCATCGAAGACCTGGACCGCGCCCGCGATGCCGGATCCGGCGCCCGGCAGCTCGCCGACCTCGCCAGCCTCGGGCTCGATTGGGACGGCGACGCCGTGATCCAATCGGAGCGCGCCGCCGATCACGCCGCCGCGCTCGCGCAGCTTGCGGCCGCGGGCTTGGTCTACGAGTGCACTTGCACGCGCAAGGATATCCTTGCGGCGCCGAGCGCGCCCCACGCGCCGCCGGGCGCGTACCCCGGAACCTGCCGTGACCGGAGCCCCGTGGAACGCGAGGCCGCCCGCGCCGCCATCGCGCCGCGACAGCCGGCGTTGCGGCTGCGTGCACCCGAGGGGCTGCGCTCGCTCGAATTTTCGGATCTCGTGCTGGGGAACAGCCGCGGCGACATTGACGACTTCGTGCTGCAGCGCGGCGACGGCACCGTCGCCTACAACCTCGCCGTCGTGGTGGATGATGCGGCAATGGGCGTGGACCAGATCGTCCGCGGCGACGACCTGGCGCCCTCCACGCCGCGCCAGATCCTGCTGCAACGCCTGCTCGGCCTGCCCACCCCGCCCGCGGTCGAGTATGCCCACGTGCCGCTCGTCCTCGGCCCGAGCGGTGCGCGGCTCGCGAAGCGCGACGGGGCCGTCACCCTGCAGGATCTCAGCGGCCGCGGCGTCAACCCCGGCGTGGTGCGCAGCTGGATCGCGAATTCGCTCGGCCTCGCCGCACCCGGAGAGGCCATCACGGCAGGGGAGATGCTGCAGCGCTTCGACCCGACGCGCATTCCGCACACGCCATGGACGTGGGATCCGCGCGCACCCGGAGCACCCCGCCAGTAGGTGCCGCTGATCGGCCCACTGGTGGGCACCGTCGGCGAACGCGACGACCCGCCCCGGCGGCTCGTCGAGCAGCAGCTGGGGCGGGTCGTGACCGGGGTGTGTTAGCGCTTGAGGGCTCGGATGACCCGGGCGAGCGCCCGGCCCGCCACCCAGACGAAGGGCACCGCCACGACGAGCAGTGCGATGACGTTCGGCTGGAACCGCGTCACGCCGTCCTGGGTCACGTAGGCACCGACGGGGACCGACATCCCGCCGCCACCGCCGCCGGAGCCTTCGCCTTGCGCGGGCGCCTGTTCGCCAGTGCCCTCACCCATACCCTCGCCCGCGCCGAAACCGTATGTGGTGCACGCGACCGGAAGGATCGTGGCCCCATCGACCTCGACGGGAGCGCCGTAGGCGGAGTGCACCCCGACCTGCGTCACGGTGTCTGCGAGCTGCTTCGTGAGAGATGCCATGGCGTCAGCCTACCTGCTCGGGCGCATCATCAACAGAGCCGTGGCGCGCGGGGCGCAGCGTTTCCGGCTGCGGCCGCTTCGGCTCGATGCCGTCGCCCGAGGACACGTGTTTGATGCGCCGGATCACCCACGGGACGAGGTGCTCGCGTGCCCACACCACGTCCTCTTTCCGTGCTTCGCGCCAGCTCCGTTCGGGAAGCGCCGGAGGATCGAGCGGCGGCAACTCGTGCGGCACGTTGAGTGCGTCGAGGGCCGCCCGGGCGATCGTGTGATGGCCGAGCGCGTTCAGGTGCAGCCGGTCGCCCGCCCAGAACCGGCTGTCCTGCAGCTCCGAGATCGCCCACTGGTCGACAACCACGCAGTCGTACTTCTGCGCGACCTTCCGGACGTTTTCGTTGAAGATCGCGACCTTGCCACGAATACTGCGGAACACCGGCTGGAACGCGGTGTCAACGCCGGTGAAGACGAGGATTGTCGCACCCGTGGCGCTCAGGCGAGACACGATGCGTTCGAGCTTCGCCGCCACCTCATCGGGATCGGTGCCGGGGCGGATCACGTCGTTGCCGCCGGCGCACACACTGATCAGATCGGGGCGAAGATCCTCGGCGGCGGACAGCTGCTCGTCGGTGATCTGCTGGATCAGCTTGCCCCGCACGGCGAGGTTCGCGTACGAGAAGTCCTCGCTGTACTCCGCAAGCACCTCGGCGAAGCGATCGGCCCAGCCGCGCAACCCGCCCGGGCTGTCCGCGTCGGGGTCGCCGACACCCTCGGTGAAGGAATCGCCGATGGCCACGAAGCGTGACCAGGGAAGCTCAACGCCTGCCCGTTCCTCTGCCATACGAAACTCCGATTCTCCTTGGGTGCGACGGTCCTGACGCACACACAGTACCGCTAGTCTAGAGCGCTGTGACAGATTCGGACCCGGGCCTCCACCTCCCAGGGACGAGTGCCGCTGAGCATCTGCCGCCGGTCTACCCCGAGCGCGCCGCTCACGGCACCGCCGGCACACTGCGCGCCTGGCAAGAGGAGGCCATCAAGCGCTATCTCGCCGCCGCGCCGCGAGACTTCCTGGCCTCGGCGACCCCGGGCGCCGGGAAAACGACGTTCGCGCTCCGCCTCGCCGCGATCCTGCGCGCAAATCACACGGTGCGCCAGGTCATCGTGGTCGCACCGACCGAGCACCTGAAGTCGCAGTGGGCCGACGCCGCGATGCGCGCCGGAATCCGGCTGAATCCGAACTACGCGAACAGCGACGGCCTCGGCTACGGCACCCACTTCCACGGCGTCGCCGTGACCTACGCGCAGGTCGCGATGAAGCCGGTGCAGCACCGCCTCCTCACGGAGCACACCGACACGCTCGTGATCCTCGACGAGGTGCACCACGGCGGTGACGCGCTGAGCTGGGGCGACGCGATCCGCGAAGCGTACGGCACGGCAACCCGCCGGCTCTCCCTCACCGGAACGCCGTTCCGGTCCGACGATGCGCCGATCCCGTTTGTCCAGTACGCCCCGCAGGGCGACGGGTCGAGCGTGTCGCTCACCGACTACGACTACGGCTATGGCCGCGCCCTCGCCGACGGCATCGTTCGTCCCGTCGTGTTCATGGTCTACGCCGGGAAGATGCGCTGGCAGACCTCCGCGGGGGAGGAGATGGAGGCGAGCCTCGGCGAGGGCAACACGAAGGACATCACCTCGCAGGCGTGGCGCACCGCGCTCGATCCCGCGGGAGACTGGATCGCGAAGGTCCTGAAGGCGGCGGATCGCCGGCTCACGGAGGTCCGCGAGGACATTCCGGACGCGGGCGGACTGGTGATCGCCACGGATCACGCCTCGGCGAAGTCGTATGCGAAGCAGCTGCGTGAGATCACGGGGGAGCAGGTCGCCCTGATCCTTTCCGACGACGCGGGCGCGAGCGAACGGATCGACGAGTTCTCCCGGGGCGACTCGCGCTGGATGGTTGCCGTGCGCATGGTGTCCGAGGGCGTCGACGTGCCGCGGCTCGCCGTCGGAGTGTATGCGACGAGCTCCGCGACGCCCCTGTTCTTCGCGCAGGCGATCGGCCGATTCGTGCGGTCCCGCCGTCGCGGCGAGGTCGCCACGGTGTTTATCCCGAACGTGCCGACGCTGATGCAGCTCGCCGCGGAGCTCGAAAAAGAGCGCGGGCACGTCCTCGAGGGTCCCGGCAGCGCCGAGGAGATGTGGGACGCGGAGGCGGCGCTCATGAACGCCGCCGAGAAGGAGGACTCCGCGTCTTCCGAGTTGCTCGAGGGCGAAGGGTTTGTCTATCAGGCGCTCGGATCCGACGCCCACTTCGACCGCGCCGTGTTCGACGGTGCTGAGTTCGGCGGGTACGCCGAGGTCGAGAGCGAGGAAGAACTCGATTTCCTGGGCTTCCCCGGGCTGCTCGAACCGCAGGAGGTGAAGGCGCTCCTGCAGCAGCGGCAGGCCCGCCAAGCGAAACGCAGCGCCACCAAGCAGGGCATCCTGGAGCACGCGCCGGATCGGGCGGAAGCCCCCGAAGCGCTGCACCGCACGCTCGGGGAACAGCGGAAGCTGCTCTCCAGCCTGGTCGGGATGTACTCGAAGGTGTCGGGGGAGCCGCACAAGGACATTCACACCGAGCTGCGTCGCGTCTGCGGCGGGCCTGCCGTGCCGCAGGCCTCCGTCACGCAGCTGCAGAAGCGCATCGACCTGCTCCGGCGTCGGCTCCGGCCGTAGCGCAGGGGTGCGGCCGGAGCGCCACCGTAAGGTGGATGCCATGGCAAAAAAGTCGGCGGGGTCGACCCCCGCAACGGTCGCGCTCACGCGGCTGGGGATCTCCTTCACGGAGCGGAGCTACGCGCACGACGCGGCGGTGACCGATTTTGGGGCCGAGGCGGTGTCGGAGCTGGGCGTTCCCGCAGAACGCGTCTTCAAGACCCTGCTCGCGGATGTGGACGGCGTCCTCGCGGTCGGAGTCGTGCCCGTGGCCGGCAAGCTCGATCTCAAGGCCCTCGCGGCTGCGCTCGGCGGGAAGAAGGCGAGCATGGCCGATCCGGCGCTCGCGGAGCGTCGCACGGGCTACGTGGTCGGTGGCATTAGCCCGGTGGGGCAACGTACCCGGCTGCGCACCGTCGTCGACGCCTCCGCGATGGATCACGACACGGTCTTGGTCTCGGGCGGTCGGCGCGGCTTGGACCTGGAACTCGCCCCGGCCGCGCTGTGTCGCGCAACCGACGCGATCCTCGCGCCGATCGGCAGAAATACGTGAATTTTGGGAATCTCGCGGGCCGCGACGCGCGCGAGTTCCCAGAGGAATTGGATGGGGGATCGAGTTCCGTGCTAAGTTATTCCCTGTTCGGCCGGTGAGAAACCGGGAGAACAGAACAACACAACGTGAGCGCGGGTGGCGGAATGGCAGACGCGCTAGCTTGAGGTGCTAGTGCCCGTATTAGGGCGTGGGGGTTCAAGTCCCCCTCCGCGCACGTAAACGAGAACCCCCTCTTCTTCGGAAGAGGGGGTTTTCGCATTCCCGGGCCGGTCCGGGCCGGTCACGTGACCGGAGTCTGCGCCGACCGGTTCCGGCATTCACAAGTTACTGGGCAGACCAGCCGCCATCGGATGCCAGCACGACACCGTTGACGTTCGCGGAATCGTCGCTCAGGAGCCAGGTGATGGCGCTGGCGAGCTGCTCTGGCGTGGCAATCGGGAGACCGAGCGTCTGGAGCAGGGGACCCATCCGTGCGGCGGCCGCCTCGGACTTGAACGCGCCGTCCACGTTGGTCGCGACGCCGCCGGGAGCGACGGCGTTCACGCGGATGCCCTGCGGGCCGTACATGAACGCGGCGTGCTTGGTGAAGCCGACCACGGCGTGCTTGGACGAGGTGTACGCGGCGCCAGCCGCATTCCCGCGGATCCCGGCCGCGCTCGCGGTATTCACGATCGATCCGGTGCCGCGCTCGAGCATGCCGGGCAGCACGGCGCGCGTGAGCCGCATCACGCCGGTCACGTTGATGTCGAACACCCGGTCCCATACCTCATCGGTAACCTCGGCGGCGGGGAGGAAACCGTCCATGATCCCCGCGTTGTTCGCGACCGCGTCGACGGGGCCGTCCGCTGCCGCCACCACCCGCGCGATATCCGCGTCGACCGTGACGTCGCTGACGACGGTGCGCAGCGCGTCGGTGCCGGCCTCCGCGGCGAACTCCTCCAGCCGCTCCGCGGAGACGTCCGAGGCCACCACGACCCCACCCTCCGCGAGAATGCGCTGCGCAATCGCTTTGCCGATCCCCGATCCCGCGCCCGTCACGATCACCGTTTTGCCGGCAAAGCGTGCGGGAACACCCTGTGTGCTCATCTTGACCTGCTTTCTTGATGTCGAGGGAACCCGAGAAGTCCTCCGCCCTCACGGCAAGTGTCGACCCGCGGTGCGCCCCATTCCAAGCGGCGGCCTCCCAGGGAAGTCTGATCATGTCGCCCCGGCGCTCCCGCCGCTCCCGGCGCTGACACAGTTCGTGATCCCGCCCACATTCCGAGGGCTGCCCGGTAGCCTGGGGGCATGACTGTAGAAGCGAACGAGCACGCGCTCTCGGAAACCGTCCGTATCGCCCGCGATCTGATCCGGATCGACACGTCGAACCGCGGCGGCGGCGACGCGGAGCCGGAGCGCCCCGCCGCGGACTACGTCGCTGCGTTCCTCCGCGACTTGGGGCTCGACCCCGAGATCATCGAATCGGCACCGGGCCGCGCGAGCGTCGTGGCGCGCGTCACGGGCTCCGATCCGGCGCTGCCCGCGCTCGTGCTGCACGGCCACCTCGACGTGGTGCCCGCGGACGCCGCCAACTGGACCGTCGACCCGTTCGCAGGCGAGATCCGAGACGGCATGCTCTGGGGCCGCGGCGCGGTCGACATGAAGGACATGGACGCCATGATCCTGACGGCCATCGCAGAGCTGCTGCGGGCCGGCGAGCGGCCGCGGCGCGACGTGATCCTCGCGTTCTTCGCCGATGAGGAGAACGGCGGCATTTTCGGCGCTCACCACCTCGTGACGCACCGGCCCGAACTGTTCGCGGGGGCGGGCACGGCGATCAGCGAGGTCGGCGGGTACTCCATCGACATCGAGGGCACGCGGGCCTACCTGGTGCAGACGGGGGAGAAGTCTCTCGACTGGATCCGACTCCGCGCCCGCGGCACCGCCGCGCACGGCTCGCGCGTGTGGCACGACAACGCGGTGACGCGGCTCGCCGAGGCGATCGCCGCACTGGGACGCCACGAATGGCCGCTCGCGCTGTGCGATACGACGCGCGAACTCGTCGACGCGATCGCCGCCATCCTCGGTGAGGACCCGAAGGAGGTCGCCCCGGAAGAGCTGGTGCTCCGGCTGGGCAAGGGTGGCGGATTCATCCAGGCCAGCCTGCGCAACACGAGCAACCCGACGGTGCTCACCGCCGGGTACAAGCACAATGTCATCCCGGACACCGCGGAGGCGCTCGTTGACGTGCGGTCGCTGCCCTCCGAACAGGCGAACGTGCTCGCCGAGGTGCAGCGGATCGTGGGCGAAGACATCGAGGTGGAGACCGTGCACTCCGACATTGGGCTCGAAGTGCCCTTCGCGGGTGAGCTCGTCGAGGCAATGACCGCGAGCCTCACGCGACACGATCCCGAGGCGCGCGTGCTGCCCTACCTGCTGTCCGGGGGCACCGACAATAAGGCGCTCTCCCGGCTCGGCATCGTGGGGTACGGGTTCGCGCCGCTGCGGCTCCCCGCCGACCTCGACTTCCCGGGCATGTTCCACGGCGTCGACGAGCGCGTCCCCCTCGACGCACTCGATTTCGGCCATCGCGTCCTCGTGGACCTGCTCCGCACGTACTAGCACTGGCACACCCGCGTCTCAGAAGCTGAGAACACGGCCCCGCGCAACGTGAAGTCGCCCGGGGTCGTGGGCTAGTCTGGACGGCGGCCCGTTTTGATGAGGTGCGCCCCGCGTGCCGGCCAGGAAAGGACATCGTGGGAATCTTTGAGGCGATCCTGCTCGGAATCATTCAGGGGCTCACCGAGTTTCTCCCGATTTCCTCGAGCGCACACCTTCGCATCGCGAGCGAGCTGATGGGGATCGGGGACGCCGGCTCCGCGTTCACCGCCATCACGCAGATCGGCACGGAGGCCGCGGTCATCGTGTTCTTCTGGCGTGACATCGTGCGGATCATCGGTGCCTGGTTCCGTTCGCTCACCGGCAAGATTCCGCGCAAGGACCCCGACGCGCTCATGGGCTGGTGGATCATCCTCGGCACGCTGCCGATCGTGATCCTGGGCCTCCTGTTCCAGGATCAGATCGAGGGCTCGCTCCGCTCGCTGTGGTTCGTCGCCATCAGCCTCATCGTCTTCGGGATCCTGCTGGGAATTGCCGACCGCATCGGCCGCAAGCAGCGCCCGCTCGAGCAGCTCACCTGGAAGCACGGCGTCGGTTTCGGCTTCGCCCAGGCGCTGTCCCTGATCCCGGGCGTCTCCCGCTCCGGTGGCACGATCACCGCGGGCCTGCTCATGGGCTACACCCGTGAGGCCGCGGCACGCTACTCGTTCCTGCTGGCGATCCCCGCCGTGTTCGGATCGGGCTTCTACCAGCTCGCCAAGGCGCTGCGCGCCCCCGCTGACACGACGCCGATGGGGCTCACCCTCATCGCCACGGTCGTCGCGTTTGTGATCGCGCTGTTCGTGATCGGTTTCTTTATGCGCTACATCTCGAAGCGCAGCTTCATGCCGTTTGTGATCTACCGCGTGCTGCTCGGCGCAGTGATCCTCGTGCTTCTGGGCACCGGGGTACTGACCGCTGAGGGCGGCACCGCCGCCGCTCAGGCCGCGGTCGTTCTGGAAGGACACGCACTGTGAGGACCTGGACCCCGCCCGAGCTTCCCGAGCTCCCCGGCGTCGGCACCGCCCCGAAACTCTTCAACACCGCGACGCAGCGGATGGAGTACCCGGCGATCCCCGAGGGGAAAGCGCTGCTGTACGTGTGCGGGATCACCCCGTATGACGCCACCCACCTCGGGCACGCCTTCACCTACCTGACGTTCGACATCATGCAGCGCGCCTGGCGCGACGCGGGGATCGAAACCGTGTATGCGCAGAACATCACCGATATCGACGATCCGCTGCTCGAGCGGGCCGCAGCGACCGACGTGGATTGGCGCGAGCTCGCCGACGACCAGATCGGGCTGTACCGCTCCGACATGCACCGGCTCGGCATGCTCCCGCCGGAGCACTTTGTCGCGGTCACCGAGCAGATCGACGAGATCGCGCAGGCCGTGTTCGAACTGCGCGCCCGCGGCTTCGCGTACACGGTCGACACCGCGGACGCGGAGGATCCCGCACAGGACGACATCTACTTCGATACGGCCGCGGCCGAGCGCGACTCCCAGTGGCGCCTCGGCGACGTCGCACCCTACGATCCCGAGCTGATGCGCCGCCTCAGCGCCGAACGCGGCGGCGATCCCGATCGGCCCGGCAAGCGCGGGCCGCTCGATCCGCTGCTGTGGCGCGCCGCGCGGGCGGGGGAGCCGAGCTGGGATTCGCCCGTGGGGCGCGGCCGGCCGGGCTGGCACATCGAGTGTTCAGTGATCGCCACCCGCGCGCTCGGCGGGGCGTTCACCGTGCAGGGCGGCGGGGCGGACCTCGTCTTCCCGCACCACGAGTTCACGGCGGCCCACGCCACCGCGCTCTCGGGAACGCCACTCGCGCACGCCTACTGCCACGCGGGCCTCGTCGCCTACCAGGGGCACAAGATGTCCAAGTCGCGCGGCAACCTGGTCTTCGTGTCCAAGCTGCTCGCCGCCGGGGCCGACCCCTCGGCGATCCGGCTCGGCTTGCTCGTGCACCACTACCGTTCCGAGTGGGAGTGGCAGGACGCCGACCTGGCGACCGCGAACCGGCGGCTCGACGCCTGGCGTGCCGGCCTTGAGCGCCCCTGCACGGACCCCGTAGCCGCGGAGACCGTGCTGCAGCAACTGCGTGCGGCGCTCGCGAACGATCTCGACACGCCCGTGATGCTCGCGACGCTCGACGCCGCGCTCGACCGCGGCGTGGACCAGCCCGAGCTCATCGCTGACGCGGTGCTCGCCCTGCTCGGGGTGCGGCTCTAGGATTCCCGGGGACGCGGGGGTTCTCGGGGCTTCCGGGCACCCGGGGGGTCCTCCCGGGGACGAGTGACTCCCCACCAGGCTGTGGAGCGCCGAGAACTCGATCGCGCAGCTGAACGCCGTGGAAAAGCCGCGAAAACGCGAGTTCGGGGTGCACGCCCTCCGGGTTGCAGCGGCGCGGGCTGGCCCGATCAGCGGGATTCGGGGTTCTCGGAGGAGGGGGTGCCCGCATCGTCAGCCGATGCATCGGATGGGGGAGCGGGTGCTGCGCCGGGGCCCGCGGCCGGGGCATCAGCGTCCGTCGGGGGCACCGCGGCATCATCTGCATCTGCGTCTGCGTCTGCGTCTGCATCTGCAGCTGCACCTGCGTCTGCAGCTGCATCATCAATGCCCGCAGGCTCAGCGCCCGAAGCATGAGCGCCCGTAGCAGCGTCGGCCTCGCTCCCGGCCTCAGCGTCGAACGCCGCCGCCGCGCCCGCATCGATGCCGGTGGTGCTCCCGTCGTGGCTCCCCGCGTGGGCCCCGGACCCCTGGTGCGAACCGTCCTCGAGGAACTTCTCGAACTCCGCGGCGATCGCGTCGCCGGTGGTCTCCGCCGCGAGCGCCTCGTCGCGTGTCTCTTCCAGGCCCCGAATGTAGCGCGACATGTCCTCGTCGGCGGCGGCGATCCGGTTGATGTTCGCCTCCCAGTCGTTCGCCTGCGCGAGCAGCTCCCCGCGCGGGATCACGACGTCGAGGAGTTCCTCGAGCTTGTCGAGGAGCGCGAGCGTGACCTTCGGCGACGGCGTGCTGTGCACGTAGTGGGGGACCTGCGCCCACAGTGATACGGGCGGAATGCCGGCGGCGGTGAGCGCGAGGTCGACGACCGTGGCGATCCCGGCGGGGCCCTCATAGGTGCTCCGCGTCGCGCCGGTGAGCTCGCGTCGCTCCGCGCTTTCGCTCGTGATGGTCGTCACGACGGGGCGCGAGTGCGGCGCGTCGGAGTACATCGAGCCGAGGATGATGACCGTGTCGATCGCCCAAACGTCGACGAGTTCAACGATTTCGTCGGCGAAGCTTTGCCAATCTCGGGCGGGCTCCACCCCGGAAAGCAGGAACAGCTCGGTGACCCGCCCGCCGTCGATCCGGCGCACGGTGTCGCCCTCGGGGTCGTCATCACTGCCGGGGCGGTGGAGCGTGCCGAGCAGCCGCGTGTCGGGCCACTCCAGACTGCGATCGCCCGCCTCGTCGAGCACCACCTTGGGGCGATGCACCTGGTAGTCCACGTACCCCTCGGAGCCAATCACGTGGAGCACCTGCGCGTCGACAAGTTCGCCGAGGTGCTGGAGGACCTCGGTGGTGGCGTCGCCCGCATCACTCCATCCCTGGAAGGCGGCAATGAGTACGCGGGGGTACCCGGGGGAGACGTCGGTCACTGCAGGGTGCTCCTTTACGGGTCGACAGGTCTGGCCGCACGCGCGGCGGCCTGCCTCAAGGATAACGACACCGGGCGGATAGAATGGTGCAGATGACCTCGAATCCTGCTCTGCGAACCCCCGCGGCCGTGCTGTGGGACATGGACGGCACCCTCATCGATTCCGAACCCCTGTGGCTGGAGGCGGAGCTGAGGATGCTCCGCCGCTACGACATCGAGCTCACGGAGCAGGTGCGTGACAGCCTGATCGGCTCGGGCTTGCGCGCCGCCGCGGCGACCTTCCAGGGGCTCGGCGTGCCACTGACGATCGAGGAGATCATCGCCGAGTGGACGGCGAGCGTCATCGCGGGCCTGCGCTCCGAGGGGCCGCAGTGGCGGCCCGGCGCGATCGAGCTGCTGGGCTCCCTGCGCGATGCCGGGATCCCGTTCGGCCTGGTCACGATGGCGGTGCGCGAGATCGCCGACGCGGTGCTCGCGCTGCTCCCGGACGAGCTGCGATTCGCGGCGGTGCTCGGGGGCGACGAGGTCGCGCACGAGAAGCCGCACCCCGAGCCATATCTGCGGGGTGCCGAGTTGCTTGACGTTTCGATCACGGAGTGCGTCGCGCTCGAAGACTCGCTCACCGGGGTGCGCGCGGCGCGCGCATCCGGCGCGGTGACGTTCGGGATCCCGAATCTCCTGAACATCGACGCGGCACCGGCCCACGAACACTGGCCCACGCTCGCCGGCGTGGACGCCGACATACTTTCCGAACGATTCCGGCGTTATGCGCGCCCGGACACACCCACCCGAGAGGACACACACGCGTGAGCGAACAGGAAGCGGTCATGGGGACCCCGGCACCGAGCGGCCCGCTGGGCTACGGGGACCGACTGCAGTTGACCGGCCCGAAGGGGCGGTTGAACACGATCACGCTCGTGCCGGGCGGCGAGTTCCACAGCCATCGCGGCGTCATCCCGCACGCGGACATGGTGGGCCTCCCGGACGCCTCCGTCGTCGTGAACAGTAGCGGCGAAGAGTACCTGCTGCTGCGCCCGCTGCTCTCGGACTTCGTCATGTCGATGCCGCGCGGCGCCGCGATCGTGTACCCGAAGGATGCGGCGCAGATTCTGTCGCTCGCGGACATCTTCCCCGGCGCGCGCGTCGTAGAAGCCGGCGTCGGATCCGGCGCACTCTCGCTCCACCTGCTGCGCGGGATCGGCGCGACCGGTGAGCTGTTCTCGTTCGAACGCCGCGACGAGTTCGCGGATGTCGCGCGCGCAAACGTCGCTGCCTACTCGGGCGCTGCCCCGGAGAACTGGACGCTGTCGGTGGGCGATCTGCAGGACACGCTGCCCGCCGTGTGCCCGGACGGCACGGTGGATCGTGTGGTGCTCGACATGCTCGCACCCTGGGAGTGCGTCGATGTCGCCGCGAACGCGCTCCAGCCCGGCGGCGTGCTGATTTGCTACGTCGCGACGGTGACCCAGCTGTCGCGCACGGCGGAGCAGATTCGGCGCAGCGGCCTGTTCACCCACCCGCAGTCCTCCGAGACGATGGTGCGCGGGTGGCATGTTGAGGGGCTCGCGGTCCGCCCGGATCACCGGATGGTTGCGCACACGGGCTTCCTTATCACCGCCCGCCGGCTCGCTCCCAACACGGTGATGCCGAGCCTGAAGCGCCGCGCCTCGAAGGGGGAGTTCAGCGACGAGGACCTGGCGACCTGGCTGCCCGATCTGGCCGGCGAGGCGAGCGGGGACGAGGTGTGGACCCCGGAAGCGATGGGGGAGCGACCCAAGAGCGAGAAGGTGCTCCGAAAGAAGGTGCGCGAAGCCCGCACGCTGGCCGACGAGCGCGGTGCCGAGGCGGCCGCATACGGTGGCGACACGGACGCGTGATCGCCGTTCGGGGTGGGGTGCGCGGATGCGCAGCCGAGGTTCGATAGGATGGCGGAGTTCACACTGAGGCTTCCGCGAGAGGTGCATATGCTTCGTCGACTTGTTCCCGCAACCGCAGTGGCGACGCTGCTTATCGCCGGGGTCACCGGGTGCACCGCGCAGAGCGCGGCGAGTGCAGACTGCGCCCCCTCGATGTCGCCCGGTGCGCTCAGCGACAACGTGGTGGTGCTTGGCGAGTTCGGCCAGAGCCCGCAGATCACCGCACCCGAGGGCACGGAGATCCTGTCCTCGCAGCGCACCGTGATCACGGAAGCGGCGGATCGCAGCTCGATTGCCTCCGAGAATTCGCTGGTCGGCGTGAACATGGCCTTCGTGGATGCGGAGAGCGGGAAGAAGCTCTATGAGAGCCCCGGCTTCGTGGATGGCGACATGGCCCCCGAGTACCTGCTCGTCTCGGAAGACATGGCGAACCCGCTGAGCGAGGCCGTACGCTGCGCCGCCGAGGGGGACCGAGTCGCCCTCGCGCTCTCCCCGGAGGAGAGCATGCAGCTCGCCATGCAGCTCGGCGGCACCCCGGGCAGTGCGCTCGTGGGCGTCATCGACGTGACCTCCACCTCGCCGCTCGCGGCGCAGGGACCCGTCCGCGGCCTGCCGAACGGCTACCCCGCGGTCGTGACGAACGAAGATGGCGTCCCGGGTGTCGTGCTGCCGCCGCGCGCCGCGCCGAAGGGCACGACCTCGGCCACGCGCATCGAGGGTGACGGCGTGGTCGTGCAGGCCGACGACAACGTCATCGGCCAGGTCCTGGCGGTCGGCTGGGACGGTACGCCGCAGCAGAATACGTGGAACACGGGCCTCATGGCGCTCGGTTCCGAGGACCAGATCTCGCAGTCCGGCAACACGTTCCGCACGGAGCTTACGGGCGCACAGCTCGGCTCCCAGGTGGTGATCGTCGAGAACGAGGGCGGCGCTGCACGCGTAGTGGTCGTCGACGTCCTCGGGGTGAACTAGGCGCCGAGTGGCGGGCCGTTCGACGGTACCGAGCGAGCAGCGGGTGTTCAGCCTGGTGCTCGCTCTTGTCGTGAGTCCCGAGGGGCTCACGAAGCGTGAACTCCTCTCCTCGGTGTACGGGTATGCCGGCCGGGACCAGCGCGGCGCGGGCATGGCGGCACTCGAACGCCAGTTTGAGCGCGACAAGGAGCAGCTCCGGAGTCTCGGCATCCAGATCGAGACACGCGACTCACCGCTGGAACCGGGCAACAATCAGCTCACGCGGTACCGAATCTCGAAGGAACGGCTTGAGTTCCCGCGGGAACTGCGCTTCAGCGAACGCGAGCTCGTGCTCTTGCGACTGGCGGCCCTCGCCTGGCAAGAGGGGAGCCTGAGCGCGGAGTCGCGCCGGGCCGCGATGAAGCTTGAGGCGCTCGGCGCCGGCCTCGACGTGCAGCACCTCGGTGTCGCGCCGCGCCTCGGCACGCTGGAACCCGCGGCCGCGCCGCTGCAGGACGCGATCACCCAGGGCCGGATCGTGCGCTTCGACTACACGCTTCCGGGGCGTGATGCGCCACTCGAGCGGCGTGTTGCCCCGCTCCGACTGCACCGGGCCGACGGCCGCTGGCACCTTCTTTCATGGGACCTCGATCGGGAAGCGGATCGGGTGTTTCTGCTCGCCCGGATCGACGGTCCCGTCACGCTTGAGAAGCAGGAGTTCGATCCCGAACTCCGGGCACGGGTCCCCGCCGCGGAGGCCGAGCTCGCCGCGCTGCGCGAGCAGCAGCGCGCCACCGTGCGGGTGCGGCGCGGATCCATTGCGGAGGCGCGGCTCGCACCGCGCGCACGCACGCACGCCGAGGCCGACCCGGCGCTGGACCCGGAGCTGACGCTGGAACTGTCGCTGGGCATGCTCGATCCGCATCTGCTGGCGGCCGAGCTGCTGAGCTTTGGCGCGGACGTTGCCGTGGTCGCCCCGCCCGCGCTGCGCGAGCTCGTGACGACCGGCCTGCGCCGGATCGCGGCGACGCACGGGGCGGAAACGCACGCGGCGACGGCACCGACGGCACCCGGAAGTGACCCGGCCACAGGCCCGGGGGACCGTTCGGTAGATACCGGGGAGGTGTAACGTGCGGAAACCCGTGCTGGGCCCGGACCGGGTGCTGCTGCTCCTGTCGCTCGTCCCGTACCTGCGTGAACATGGGGCGGTGCCCGTGGCAGAGCTTGCCGAGCGCTTTGACGTGACCCCGGAACTCCTCCGGTCGCTCGTGCGGTTCCTCGGCACCGCGGGCGTGCCCGGAGAGACGCTGAGCTACCAGGACGAAGACCTGTTCGACATCGACTGGGACGCCCTTGAGCTCTATGACGAGGTCAGCCTGACGCGCACGGTCGCGGTGGAGGAGGCCCCGCGGTTCTCGCCCGCGGAGACCGCGGCGCTCGTCGCGGGCCTCCAAGCGATCACGGCGATGCTCCCCGAGGCGGACGCTGAGCTTGCGCGCGGGATCGCCGCGAAGCTGGGCGCCGCGCTCGGCGGGGCGGAACCCACGATGACCGTGAGCGTCGAGCCGGAAGATCCGCGGGTGCCGCGCCTCGTTGCCGCGATCGACGCTGGGCAGCCGGTGCAGTTCGTGTACCGCGACGCCGCCGGTGCGACGACGCTGCGGCGCGTCGCCCCGATCGCGCTCACACAGCGCGCGGGCGGTTGGTACCTGCGCGCCCACTGCGTCGACCGACAGGCGGAGCGCACCTTCCGCGTGGAGCAGATGTCGGAGCTGCGCGAACTCGACGGGGCGATTCCCGCCGATCCGGCACCCGCCGATCCGGCACCCGCCGATCCGGCACCCACCGATCCGGCACCGGGCGCCACGCCCGTGCTCTCCGCGATCGTCGCTCGGGTCGCGGCCCGCGCCGTGCCCCGGCTCGCCGGATTCCAGCCGACGATCCTGCAGGAGCACGCGGACGGTTCCGTGCAGCTCCGCGTGGACGCCTGGCACCGGGACACCGCGATCCGACTGGTGCAACTCGCGCCGGGGGAGATCGCGATCGTGTCGCCCGAGTCCGCGCGCGATGCCGTCCGGATGTGGGCCGATCGCGCGCTCGCGAGCTACGACGCGTAGTGCCCCGGCTCACCGGCGACGCGCGACGGGGCGCGCCCCGTCCTGAGATACACTGATCGAATGGCACGAGAGCCTCGCACGAAGCGTTCCCCGGACGGGCGCATGACCCTTGGCGACCACCTGGTTGAGCTGCGCAAGCGCCTCATGATCTCCGCAATCGCGATCGTCGTTGCGCTCGTCGCCGGCTGGTTCCTCTCGGACTGGGTGTGGGACATGCTGCGCCGCCCGATCGAACAGCTCGGGGAGCAGGGCCGGGACGCGATCATCGCCTATGGCGACATCACGGGGGCGTTCGACACCAAGGTGCAGATCGCGCTGTTTATCGCCATCCTCATCGCGTCTCCCGTTTGGCTCTACCAGATTTGGGCGTTCCTTGCCCCCGGCCTCACGAAGCGCGAAAAGCTGTACGGCGTGGGGTTCCTCGGCGCGGCGGTTCCCCTGTTCCTGGGCGGCGCGTTCGCCGGGTGGATGGTGATGCCCAACATCGTCCGGCTGCTCGCGAGCTTCCAGCCCGACGAGGACGCGTTTTACCTGCAGGCGCGGCTCTACCTGGACTTCGCCGTCAAGCTGCTGCTCGCGGTCGGGATCGGCTTCGTCATGCCGGCGCTCCTCGTGATGCTGAACTTCATGGGCGTGCTGCGCGGCCAGTCGATTCTGAAGAGCTGGCGGATCGCGATCCTGCTGATCATCCTGTTCGCGGGGATCACGACCCCGGCCGCTGACCTCATGAGCATGTTCCTGCTCGCGGCCCCCATCGCGGTGCTGTATTTCGCGGCCGCGGGCATCGCGATCCTGCACGATCGTCGGGCGGATAAACGCCGCGCCGCCGAGTTCGCGGAATACGACCTCGATCCCGTAGCCACAAAGGACGACGAATGACCGAGACTGCAGCGCCCACCACCACCCCCGAAGAGACGGCGCTGCAGTTCTTTGCCGGCCGTCTCGACTATCCGCTTGACTCCTTCCAGGTCACGGCCTGTCAGCGACTCGAAGAGGGACGCAGCGTGCTCGTTGCCGCCCCCACGGGATCCGGGAAAACCACCATCGCCGAGTTCGCGGTGTATCTCGCGCGCCGTGAGCGCGACGCGCGCATCTTCTACACGGCCCCCATCAAAGCGCTCTCGAACCAGAAGTTCCGGGAACTGTGCGCCGAGTACGGCGAGGACGAGGTGGGACTCCTGACGGGGGATCTGAACATCCGCGGCGACGCCCCCATCGTGGTGATGACCACGGAGGTGCTGCGGAACATGATCTACGCGGAATCGGACGCGCTCACGGATCTCGCCTTTGTCGTGCTCGACGAGGTGCACTACCTGGGCGACCGCTTCCGCGGCGCGGTGTGGGAAGAGATCATCCTGCACCTGCCGCGGGAGGTGCGGCTCGTCGCGCTCTCGGCCACGGTCTCGAACGCCGAGGAGTTCGGCGATTGGATGCACGCGGTGCGCGGCGACACGGACGTGGTGCTCTCGGAGCACCGCCCCGTCCCGCTCTACCAGCACGTGCTCACGCCCAAGGAGCTGATGCCGCTCTACGTAGGGCGCGACGGCGGCCTCGCGGAGCGCGGGCGGCTGAACCCCGAGCTGCGGATGTTGGAGGCCGGGGGCCGGGGCTCCGGGCGCGGCGGGCGCGATCGGGCGCGGGGCCGGGCCCCGCAGCGCCGGGGTCGCCGGGTGTCCCGCGCCGACATCGTGCGTGCGCTCGACGAGACCGAGCTGCTGCCCGCGATCGTGTTCATCTTCAGCCGGAACGGCTGCGATCAGGCGGTGCGGCAGTGCCTGTTCGAGGGCATCACGCTCACCACCCGGGAGGAGCGCGAGGAGATCCGGCGCATCGCTCGGGCCGAGACGCGCGACATGAGCGAGGAGGAGCGTCGAGTCCTCGGCGTGCGCGAGTGGATCGCGGGCCTGGAGCGGGGGATCGCGGCCCACCACGCCGGGCTGCTGCCCGCGTTCAAGGCCGTCGTGGAGCGGCTCTTTCAGCAGCGGCTCGTGAAGGTCGTGTTCGCGACGGAGACGCTTGCGCTCGGCATCAACATGCCCGCTCGGGCGGTCGCGATCGAGCGGCTCGACAAGTTCAACGGCGAGCAGCGGGTGCCCCTGACCTCGGGGGAGTACACGCAGCTCACCGGGCGTGCCGGCCGCCGCGGCATCGACGTCGAGGGGCACGCCGTGGTCGTGTGGAGCGACAGCGTCGAGCTTGAAGCGCTCGCGCACCTCGCCGGGGCGCGGTCGTTTCCCGTGAAGTCCAGCTTCCGGCCCACCCCGAATATGGCGGTCAACCTGTTGCAGCGGATGGACGAGGAGCGCGTGCGGGAGACGCTCGAACTGTCCTTCGCGCAGTTCCAAGCGGACCGCGCGGTGGTGGATCAGGCGCGGGAACTCCGCGCCGAGCAAGACTCGCTCGCCGGATACGACCGGGCCGCCGCGAAGGCACAGGGAGCCGACCGCAAGCGCTGGGAGGATCGGGCCCGCAAGCTGCGGCGCCGGATCGAGCGCGGCCGTCGCCAGGTTGCCTCGCGCACCGGCACGATCGCGCGCACCTTCGACCGGGTGGTGCACATGCTGCTCGAACTCGGGTACCTCGATCGCATCGCGGGCGAACCCCAGGTCACCATCTGGGGTGAGCTGCTGCGACGGATCTACGGCGAACGCGACCTGCTGGTGGCCGAGTGCCTCCGCGCGGACGCGTTCCGCGGCCTCGACGCCCCCGGCCTCGCGGCGATGTGCTGCGTGCTGAGCTACGAGGCGCGCCGCGACGAGGAAGGCTCACCGCGGCTTCCTGGCGGCGCCTTCCTCGCCGCGCACGATCGCGTTCTCGAGATCTGGGAGCGCCTGGACGATCTCGCGGAGCGCTCGCGCCTGCCGCGCAGCGAAATGCCCGACGCGGGCCTCGCCGGTACGATGCACGCCTGGGCCTCCGGCCAGCCGATCGAACGGGTGCTCGAAGAGGCAGGTCTCGGCGCTGGGGACTTCGTGCGCTGGACCAAGCAGACCATCGACCTGCTCGATCAGATCGCACAGGCCTGCGAAGCGGGCGTCCGGGCCGGCCTGACGAGCCCGGACCTCGGGGACCTTGCACAGCTGGCACGCTCCGCGAAGCGCTCGGTGCGCCGCGGCATCGTGGAAGCGTCGAGTACGTCGTGAGCGGGGCGCATGCCACGGGGGCAGTGACCGGGGCTGGCTCTCCGCTGAGCACGGCCCCCGTTCTCGGCAGCGCGCGCGCCGACGACGCGCACCCCGACGACGCGCGTGCGCCGCGCAGGCTGCGGTGGTGGACGTCCCTGCTTGCCGCCGCCGGGGGCGGGCTGGTGCTCGACGCGGCCGGCCCCGGACTGGGATGGTGGCCGCTTGCGCTGCCCGCGGCGGCACTGATCCTCCTCGCCGTGTGGCAGCAGCGCGCACGGTGGGGCCTGCTCGCCGGCGCCGTCGCCGGGTGCGCGTTCTGGGGTCCGCACATCTCCTGGCTGACGCTGTACCTGGGACTCGTGCCCTGGGCCGGACTCACCGCCGTGATGACGGCGTGGTTCGCGCTGTTCGGTGCGCTCGTGGCCGCCGGCACGCGCGGGCTTGCCCGGGCCGCCGTGTTCCGCTCGCGCCCGAACCTGCTCCTCGGGGCGCAGGCGGCGACAGCCGCCGGCCTGTGGGTGCTGCGTGAATCCGTGCAGGGGTCCTGGCCCTACGGCGGCTTCGCCTGGGGGCGGCTCGCCCACACGCAAGCAACGGGTTGGCTCGCGGAGTCCGTATCGTGGCTGGGGTTTTCCGGGTTGAGCGGGGCGATCGCCTGCGTCGCGGCCCTCTGCGTGGCGGCCGGAATGGCGGCGTGGGGCGCGCGTGGCGGCGGCCCCGGTGTCCGGACGCGCACGACGGCGGCCGTCGCGGGCGCCGTCGCGCTGCTCGCGGTGATGATGCTCGTCCCGGCGGCGCCGCTGCCCCAGGACGGCACGCTTCGGGTGGCCGCGATCCAGGGAAACTCGAAGTCCGCGATCTTCGATGATCGCGAATCGGGGGCGGTGTTCCGCGATCATGCCCGGGCCACAACGCGCCTGCTCGACGAGCTTGACGCTGCGGGGGAGCGCGTTGACCTCATCGTGTGGCCCGAGAACAGCGCCGAGTTCGACCTGCCCGGCAACACGCTTCGCGACTTCGAGGTTGCGGGGCTCGCTCGCCGGGCGGGGGCCCCGATCGTGGCGGGATCGATCCTCCAGGATCCGGACGGCAGCTACACGAACAGCGCCGTGGTGTGGGACGCGCGTGGCGACACGGGCGCGCGCTACGATAAGCGCTTCCCCGTGCCCTTCGCGGAGTACATGCCGAATCGGGACTTCTTCCACATGCTCGCGCCGGACCTCGTGGACCTGGTGCAGCTCGAATACACGGCGGGCACACGGTCCACCGTGCTCGAGCTGGACACGCCCGCGGGCACGGTCGCCGCGGGCCTCGCGATCTGCTTCGACATCATCTTCGACGCTCAGGCGGATGCGATGGTGGACGGGGGTGCGCAGGTGATCCTCGCCCCCACGAACAACGCGGACTTCGGGCGTACGGACGAGAGCGCCCAGCAGCTCCAGATCGCCCGGTTGCGTGCCACTGAAACGGGCCGGCCGCTCGTGAACATTTCCACTGTCGGCACGAGTGCGGTGGTGTCGCCCGCCGGCGAAACGCTCACCGGGCTCACTCCCTTCACCGCCGACGCGATGGTCGCGGAGATTCCGCTCGTGAGCGGCACGACGCCCGCGGTGCGTTTCGGTGCGGTGATTGCGGGTGCGTGGATGCTGATCGGCGCGATGGGTGCGGCGATCGGTGTGGTGCTCGGCTACGAGCCGCGGCGCTTGCGCAGGAGCTGAAGCCGCTCCTCCAGCAGTTCTTCGAGCTCTTCGCGCGTGCGGCGTTCGATGAGCATGTCCCACGGGGTGCGCTGCGAGGACTCCTTCTCCTCGAACTCGGCGCGCGCGGTGCGACCCGCCTCGTCATCCAGGAACCCGAGTTCGCCACTCTTTTGGTCGAGCCATTCGGCGGGCGGCTCGGCGTCCGCGTCGAAGAGCACCGAAAAGCGGGTGCCCCGGTCGGTCAGGTATTCGACGGTGCGACGCGGCGAGAGCTCCACGCCCTCTTCGCCCTGCAGGCTGGTCGCGCCGATGCGCGTCCCGCGAAGTGTTCGATCGGCCATGCTGGACCTCCTCACCTTCGGGGCCGGTCTGGACGGCCCCTCCCGTGCCTCGCAGCCTACTCCGTCGGGCACCCCCGCCGAAAGCCCCCCTGGAGCGAACCGGAGGCGCGGCCGTGGGGCTGGACACGGGGCCGGACACGGGACTGGCGCGCGACTTCGCCCGGTCATGCCCCGGGGGCGCGCCCGCCTCCACTACCCTGGAGTACGTTCACTTCGTCGATGTGAGGAGCACTAGTGACACAGAATCTTGAGCCGGGAAGTCTTTCCGGCCGCCGCGCGCTCGTAACCGGTTCGTCCCGCGGGGTCGGGGCCGACACGGTCCGGATCTTCGCCGAGGCCGGGGCCGACGTCGTCGTGAACTTCCGGAACAAGGCGCCCCGCGCCGAGAAGCTCGCCACGCAGCTCCGTGAACTCGGCGTGCGCGCGCTCGTGCAGGGGGCGGATCTCACGGATCCGGCCTCGGTGGCGGGCATGATGGACGCGATCCGCGAGGAGTTTGGCGGGCTCGACATCCTCGTCCTGAACGCATCCGGTGGCATGGAGGGCGGCATGGCCGAGGACTATGCGCTCCAGCTGAACCGGGACGCGCAGCTTTCCGTGCTCGAGGCGGCACTTCCGCTGATGGCTGAGGGGGGTCGCGTGGTGTTTGTGACGAGCCACCAGGCGCACTTCATCAACACCACGCCCACGATGCCCGAGTACGAGCCTGTGGCGCGCTCGAAGCGTGCCGGCGAGGACGCGCTGCGCGAGCGCATTCCGGCGCTTGCCGAGCGCGGCATCGAGTTCGCCGTGGTCTCCGGGGACATGATCGAGGGCACCGTCACCGCGACCCTGCTCAACCGCCTGAACCCGGGCGCCATCGAGGAGCGCCGCGAGCAGGCCGGACGCCTGTACAACGTCGCGGAGTTCGCGGCCGAGGTCGCCCTCGCCGCCGTCGAGCCCGTCCCCGCGGACCACACCCGCCTCGTGGGGGACACGAGCAGCTTCGGCGGCTAACGCGTCCCGCACCATTCTTTTCGCGCGGTGCCCCCTCCCGCGCGCGAGCTTCGAAGGGTGAGGTGTGACCGCTTCCGCGTACGGAAGCGGCCACACCTCACCCTTCGGCGTTTCGGACCGGTGCATGCGGCCGGCCGCGACGTGTTCGATAGTTGGCACGAGCTGGGGCGTGGTTTCAGGTATCGGATTCGACCGCGCTACGGCCTGCTCGGGCGCGATTTCCGTGGCGAAACGGTTGTGTTTCGGGCGTGTTACGGGCGCGTCAGACCTGCGGTGCCCGGGCGGCATGATCGCATGATCTGCGACAACTCCCGGGTGTCCACCGAATGCTCCGCAGGAACTGCGTTCAAGTGGTCAAAACGCCGAAGAAACGAGTGTTAGATTCGAAGTCCCCGAACAGTGAGGACCTCGATGAGCGCACGCACCCCCTCAGAACACCCCGCTGCGGTCGGGCTCTACGATCCCGCGGACGAGCGCGACGCCTGCGGCCTCGCGGCCGTCGTGACGCTGACGGGGACCCCGGATCACGAGATCGTCACCCTCGCGCTGCGGGCACTCGAACACCTGGAGCATCGGGGGGCCGTCGGCTCCGACGCGGGGACCGGGGACGGTGCGGGGATCCTGTGCGATCTCCCCGACGGGTTGATCCGGGCCGAGCTGGCCGCGCAAGATCCCGCGCTCGAGCTCCCGCCACTCGGGGGCTACGCCGCGGGCCTCGCGTTCCTGCCGACCCAGTCCACCGAGCGTCGCGCCGTGCAGTTCCGGATCGCGGCCCTCGCGGCCGAGGAGGGCCTCGCCGTGTTGAGCTGGCGGCCCGTCGCCGTGCGACCCGAGGTGCTGGGCGAGAGCGCGCGCGCCGCAGCGCCCACGATCACGCAGCTCATCGTGGCACCGGGCCACGCCACCCCGCTGTCCCCGGAGGAACTCGAGCGCCGCGCGTTTCGTCTCCGCAAGCGTGCGCAGCACGACACAGGCACCTACCTGCCCTCGCTCTCGGCCCGCACCATCGTCTACAAGGGGATGGTCACGACGCTCCAGCTCGCGGAGTTCTACCCCGAGCTGCGCGATCCCCGCTTCACGTCTCGCTTCGCGATCGTGCACTCCCGCTACTCCACGAATACCTTCCCATCGTGGCACCTGGCCCAGCCGCTGCGCCTGGTCGCCCACAACGGCGAGATCAACACGGTCCGCGGGAATCGGAACTGGATGCGCGCCCGGGAGGCGCAGCTCGAGTCCGATCGCCTGGGGGATGTGCGGCAGCTGCTCCCGATCTGCACGCCCGGCGGGAGCGATTCAGTGAGCTTCGATGAGGTCCTCGAGCTGCTGGTCATGGCGGGGCGTTCGCTGCCGCACGCCCTCGCGATGATGGTCCCCGAGGCGTGGGAGTCGGAGACGGGCCTCAGCGCCGAGCTCACGGACTTCCTCGAGTACCACTCCCTCCTCATGGAGCCGTGGGATGGCCCGGCCGCGATGATCGCGACCGACGGGAACGAACTCGTCGCCCTGCTGGATCGCAACGGGCTTCGCCCCGGCCGCACCCTGACCACGACGGATGGCCTGCTCGTGATCGCGAGCGAGGCGGGCGTGCTCGACATCGCGCCGGAACGCGTGGCCCACCGGGGCCGGCTCCGCCCCGGCCGGATGCTCGCCGTCGATCTCGCGACCGGACAGATCCGCGAGGACGCCGAGGTCAAGCAGGATCTCGCCACGAGCGCGCCGTGGGGACAGTGGCTGGACGAGGGCCGGATCCGGCTCGCCGAACAGCCCGAACGCGAACACCTGGTCCACCCGCCGGCCTCGATCAACCGCCGCCAGCGCACGTTTGGCTTCACCGAGGAAGAGCTCCGCCTCGTCCTGACGCCCATGGCGCGCGACGGCGTGGAGCCCCTCGCGGCGATGGGCACCGACACCCCGATCGCGGCGCTCTCCGATCGGCCGCGCCACCTGCACGATTACTTCGTGCAGCAGTTCGCGCAGGTCACGAACCCGCCGCTCGACGCGCTCCGTGAAGAGCTCGTCACGAGTCTGCGCGCGGGCATGGGGCCGCAAGAAAATCTTCTGACCCAGTCCGCGGCGCACGCCCGCCAGGTGATCCTCGACTTCCCGGTGATCAATAATGACGCGCTGGCGCGGATCCAGCACTTTGGTGACGATCCGCTCCGCGAGCGCGCGGTGACCCTGCGCGGCCTGTACCCGGTGGAGCGGGGGGCCGCGGGGCTCGCCGAGCGCTTGGACGCCATGTGCGCGGAGGCCGACGCCGCCATCGCGGCCGGGGCCGAGTTTCTGATTATCTCGGACCGCGACTCCACCCGGGCCCTCGCGCCCGTGCCGTCGCTGCTCGCCGTTTCGGCCGTGCACCATCACCTGATCCGGGCGGGATCGCGCATGCGCGTCGCCCTGATCGCGGAGTCCGGCGATGTGCGGGAGGTGCACCACGTCGCCGTGCTGATCGGCTACGGGGCCGCCGCCGTCAACCCCTACCTCGCGATGGAAACCGTCGAGCTTTTGGTGCGCGACGGCTCGATCACGGGCGTGGACGAGACGCGGGCCGTGGCGAACCTGATCACCGCGCTCGGCAAGGGCATGCTCAAGGTGATGAGCAAGATGGGGATCTCCACGGTCGCCTCGTACTGCGGGGCCCAGACCTTCGAGGCGATCGGCCTGGGCCAGCCCGTGGTCGATCGGTACTTCACGGGCACGGCGTCCCGGCTCGGCGGGGTCGGCCTCGACGTGCTCGCGGAGGAGATCGCCGCCCGGCATCGCACCGCCTACCCCGACGACGCGGCGGCGCTGGCCCACGAGCGCCTCGAGACCGGCGGCGAGTACCGCTGGCGGCGCGATGAAGCCCCGCACCTGTTCGACCCGCACACCGTGTTCACGCTGCAACACGCGACGCGGACGGGCCGCCGCGACGTGTTCGCCGACTACACGGCGCGCGTGAACGAGCAAGAGCAGCGGCTCATGACGTTGCGCGGCCTGTTCCGTTTCGCACCGCAGCGCCCGGCCGTGCCGCTCGCCGAGGTGGAGCCGGCCGAGTCGATCGTGCGGCGCTTCGCCACCGGCGCGATGAGCTACGGCTCGATCTCGCCCGAGGCGCACGAGACGCTCGCGATCGCGATGAACCAGCTCGGCGGGCGATCCAACACCGGCGAGGGCGGAGAGAGCACGGACCGCCTCGACGATCCGGCGCGGCGCAGCGCGATCAAGCAGGTCGCCTCGGGCCGCTTCGGGGTGACGAGCCACTATCTCACGAGCGCGGACGAGATCCAGATCAAGCTCGCGCAGGGCGCGAAGCCCGGCGAGGGCGGGCAGTTGCCGCCCGGCAAGATGTACCCGTGGATCGCCCGCACGCGGCATGCCACCCCGGGCGTGGGGCTGATCTCCCCGCCGCCGCACCACGACATCTACTCCATCGAGGATCTGAAGCAGCTCATATTCGACCTGAAGCGCGCCAACCCGGCGGCGCGGATCTCGACGAAGCTCGTCGCCCAGAGCGGGATCGGCCCGGTCGCGGCCGGCGTCGCCAAGGCGCTGTCCGACGTGATTCTCGTGTCCGGCCACGACGGGGGCACCGGTGCGAGCCCGATGAACTCGCTCAAGCACGCGGGGAGCCCGTGGGAACTCGGCCTCGCCGAGGCGCAGCAGACCCTCATGCTGAACGGGCTGCGCGAGCGCGTGGTGTTGCAGGCGGACGGTCAGCTGAAGACCGGGCGCGACGTGGTCATCGCTGCGCTGCTCGGGGCGGAGGAGTTCGGCTTCGCGACCGCCCCACTCGTGGTGTCCGGCTGCATCATGATGCGGGTGTGCCACCTGGATACCTGCCCGGTCGGGGTGGCCACGCAGAACCCCGAGCTGCGGGATCGCTTCACCGGGAAGGCCGCCCACATCGTGAACTTCTTCACCTTCATCGCGGAGGAGGTGCGTGAGATCCTCGCCGGGCTCGGCTACCGCACGCTCGCCGAGGCGGTCGGCGACACGGCCTCCCTCGACGTGAGCGAAGCGATCTCGCACTGGAAAGCGTCGGGGCTCGACCTCACGCCGATCCTGCGCGGCCCCGCGTTCGGCCCGGACGCCCCCCGCCGCCACGGCATCGAGCAGGATCACGAACTCGAAACGCACTTCGACGTGCCCGTGATCGCGCTCGCCGAGGACGCGCTCACCGCGCGGCGGCCCGTCGTCTTCGACCTGCCGGTGCGCAACGTCGACCGCGCGGTCGGCACCCTGCTCGGACACGAGGTGACGCGCCGCTTCGGTGCGGCCGGGCTCGCGCCCGAAACGATCGACCTCACCCTGCAGGGCTCCGCCGGGCAGTCGCTCGGCGCGTTCCTGCCCGCTGGGATCACCCTGCGCCTCCTGGGGGAGGCGAACGACTACGTCGGGAAGGGGCTCTCGGGCGGCGAAATCACGATCCGCCCCCACCCGCGCGCCGCGCACACGGCGGCGGGGAACGTGATCGCCGGCAACGTCATCGGCTACGGGGCGACGAGCGGCGCCCTGTGGATCGCGGGCGTGGTGGGCGAACGGTTCCTCGTGCGCGGGTCCGGGGCCACCGCGGTGGTGGAGGGCACCGGGGACCACGCGCTCGAGTACTTCACGGGCGGCTTCGCGCTGATCCTCGGCCCGACGGGCCGGAACATCGGGGCGGGCATGTCGGGCGGCGAGGCCGTGATCCTGGACCTGGATCCCGCCGACGTCAACGCGGCGGAACTCGCCTCGGGGGCGCTCCAGCTGCAGCCGCTGGGCGCGCAGGGCGAGGGCGCGATCCCGGATGGCGAGGCCCGAGCCCTTCGCGCCCGGATTCGGGAACTGCTGGAGCGGCACGTGGAGCAGACGGACTCCGCCCGGGCCGTCGCCCTGCTCGCCGAGCTGGACACCGATCCGGAACGCGGCTTTGCCCGCTTCACCCGGCTCATCCCGCGCGGCTACGCCCGCGTGCTCACCATCCGCGCACGCGCGCACGCCGCCGGGGCCGACCCGGACGGGGCACCCGTGTGGAACGAGATCTTGGAGGCAACACATGGCTGATCCGCGCGGATTCCTCACGGTGCGGGAACGGGAACTCCAGCCGAAGCGTCCGGTGGCCCTGCGGCTGCTGGACTGGCGCGAGGTCGTCGACCCCGCCGACCCGACGCTCGTGGCGCGCCAGGCGTCCCGCTGCATGGACTGCGGGGTGGCGTTCTGCCACCAGGGGTGCCCGCTCGGGAACCTCATCCCCGAGTGGAACGACCTGGTGCACCGGGGCCGCGGCCGTGAGGCCATCGAACGGCTCCACGCGACCAACAACTTCCCCGAGTTCACCGGGCGGGCCTGCCCGGCGCCCTGCGAATCCGCGTGCGTGCTCGGGATCTCCGAACCCGCGGTGACGATCAAGCAGGTCGAGAACCACATCATCAACACCGCATTTGCGGAGGGGTGGGTCGTGCCGCACCCGCCCGAGCGGCTCACCGGGAAGACCGTCGCCGTGGTGGGGTCCGGCCCCGCGGGCCTCGCGGCCGCGCAGCAGCTCACCCGCGCCGGACACACGGTCGCCGTGTACGAGCGCGACGAGGCCCCCGGCGGCCTGCTGCGGTTCGGGATCCCGGACTTCAAGCTCGAGAAGTCGCTCGTGACGCGCCGGATCGAGCAGCTCAAAGCCGAGGGCACGCGCTTCCGCTGCGGCGTGGAGATCGGCGTGGACATGAGCTGGGCGGAGCTCCGGCGCCGCTTCGACGCCGTGATCGTGGCGACCGGCGCGACCGTCCCGCGGGCGCTCGGGGTGCCAGGCGAGGAGCTCGGCGGGGTGCTCCCCGCGATGCAGTTCCTCACCGCCGCGAACCGGGCGCAGCAGGGGGAGCCGGGAGACGTCGTCCCGCCGGAGCTGTCGGCCGCGGGCAAACACGTGATCGTGATCGGTGGCGGCGACACGGGTGCCGACTGCGTGGGCACGGCGCACCGGCAGGGGGCGCGTTCGGTGACGAGCCTCGCGATCGGCGCCCAGCCCCCGGAGACCCGCGCGGCGGGTCAGCCCTGGCCGGTACATCCCACCCTGTTCGAGGTGTCTAGTTCGCACGAGGAGGGCGGCGAGCGACGCTACCTCGCCGCCACGGTCGAGTGCGTGGGGGAGGACGGCCGGGTCACGGGGCTGCGCGTCGCCGAGACCGGATTCACCGAGCACGGGCGCGCCCCGATCCCCGGGACCGAGCAACGGTTCGCGGCGGATCTCGTGCTCGTCGCGCTCGGGTTCAGCGGCCCCGAACCGATCGCGGATCCGGCGCTCTCGCTCCCCGCTGGCCCGCGCGGCGCGCTGCTGCGCGGGGACGACTACGCGACCGAAATCCCCGGCGTGTTTGTGGCCGGCGACGCCGGTCGGGGCCAGTCGCTCATCGTCTGGGCGATCGCCGAGGGCCGTTCCGCCGCGGCCGCCGCCGACCGTTTCCTGACGGGCAGCACCGTGCTTCCCAGCCCGGTTGGCGCCCAGGAACGCGCCTTTGCCGTGCCAGCTGCGCGGGAATAGGCTGAGCCCAGGCGCGGTTGCCTGACACGAGCGCCGCGAACCACGCGACGCAGCCGAACGAAGGGAAATACCCATGACTCGAGTGACCATTGTCGGCGGGAGCGGCTACGCGGGGGCACACATCGCGGAGGCCGCGGCCGTCCGCGGCTTCGCGGTGACGAGCGTGACGCGCGGCGAAGTGGCGCAGCAGATTGGCGGGGTCACCTACACCCGCGGTTCGATCCTCGATCCCGCGGATCGCGCGCGCTGGATCGCCGGATCCGACGTCATCGTGGTCGCGATCTCGCCGCGCGGGGACATGTCCGGCGAGACGCGCCGCGCAATCGCGGAACTCGCGACGGAAGTTGCGGACGCCGCCGCACCGGGCGTGCGGCTCGGCGTCGTGGGCGGTGCCGGATCACTCCTGCAGGCACCCGGCGGCCCGCGCGTGATGGACGGCCCGGACTTCCCGGCCGAGATCCAGGCGGAGGCCGCCGAGATGGGCGACGTGCTCGAGGACCTCCGCGCCACCCCCGAACGGCTCGATTGGTTCTACGTCAGCCCGGCCGGCGGCTTCGGCCCCTGGGCGGCTGGCGAGTACACCGGCGAGTACCGCCTGGGCGGCGACGTGATCCTCACCGACGACGCGGGCAACTCGAACATCTCGGGTGCCGACTTCGGGGTGGCCGTGGTCGACGAGATCGAGACGCCGGAGCACCGCCGCCAGCGCTTCACGCTCGCGTACTAGGACCGGAAGGTCCCGGCCCGGCTCTACGCTAGAGGGATGGACCTCGAACTGATCCGTCATCTCCGCGCAGACCTCCGTGCCGCAGACTACCGATCGGCCGCCGTCCGCGGCCTCCTCGGCGAGGACGCGGACGCGGCGCGGCGGCGGGGCGTATTTGTCCCCGCCGCGCGCGCCCTCGCGGAGCGGGACGCGTCGCCACTGGCCACGCTGATCCGCGTGTTCCTCCTGGGGGAGGCGGTGTCCGCCGAGCTGCTCGACGCGGCGCTGCCGACGCTCGGCGCCCAGGGCGCCCGAGAACTCGAGCTCGTGGCCGACACGCCGACCGGGCTGCGCGCCGCGCTGTCGCTGAACCCCGAGACGGTGCCCGACGCGCGGGCGGACACGCCGCCGGAGTGGTGGATCCTTTCCGACCTCGACGATCAGCTGCGCCGCGGCCCCGCCCGCCCCGATCACGTCATGGGCGTGGGCGGGGCCACCCGCTCGCTGATCGCGCAGGCACCCACCAGCGATGCCGCGCTCAGCCTCGACCTCGGGACCGGCTGCGGCATCGTCGCCCTGCACCTCGCGCTGCGCGGTGGCCGCGTCATCGCGACCGACATCTCCGATCGCGCCCTCCGGCTGGCCGCGGCGAATGCGGTGCTGAACCGCATGGAGCACGCAATCGAGTTCCGGCGGGGGAGCCTTCTGACGCCGGTCGCCGGGGAGCGCTTCGACCTGATCCTCTCCAATCCGCCGTTTGTGATCACCCCGCGCACGGGTGACGGGCCGGTCTACGAGTACCGCGACGGGGGCCTCGTCGGCGACGCGCTCGCGGCGGCCGTCGTGCGCGAGGCGCCGGCCGCGCTCGCGCCGGACGGGACGCTCCTCTGCCTCGCGAACTGGGAGACCCCGTGGGGCGGGAACGGATTGCAGCGTGTCGGCGAGTGGCTCACCGCCGCGGCGGTGCCGCTGACGGCGTGGGTGATCGAGCGCGACCGGGTGAGCCCCGCGCAGTACGCCGAAACCTGGGCGCGAGACGGGGGCGCGCGGCCCGGCAGTGCGGAATTCGATGCCCTGCTGACGGGCTGGCTTGACGACTTCGCGGCGCGCCGGATCGTGGCGATCGGCCTCGGATCGATCCGGATTCGACGCGAAGACGCCGCGGCGGATCACGCCGCCGAGTCCGTGATTCACGTTGAGCAGGCCACCGGGGCGTGGAGCGAGGACGCGCTCGGTCAGGCCCTGGAACGCGCCTTTGCCGCCGGGTCCACCGCCGCACGGTTCAGCGATACGGAGGTGCTCGCGCACCGGTGGCTGGTGAGCGATTCGGTCGCTGAGGAGCGTGTGCACGATCCCGGATCGGACGCACCCCGGGCGATCACCCTGGTCACGGACCGGCCGATCGCGCGGCGGGTGATGGCGGATCCGCTGCTTGCCGCTGCGGTGGGCGCGAGCGACGGGGACCTCACACTCGGCCAGATTGCGGACGCCCTCGCGCAGCTCCTGGAGGTGGCCCCGGCGGCCGCCCGCGCCGCGGTGGTGGCGGGCGCCCGGGAGCTCGCCTGGCTCGGAATGCTGCGGCCCGCACTACCCGACGAGGTCGACGATCCCGCGAATCAGTGAGGCGGTCGCCCCGGCGAACGCCAGGAGGATGACGAAGCGCCGCACCTGTGCGGGCGTGACGACCCGCAGCAGCCGCTCGCCGAGCACGATCCCGCCGATGACCGAGACGAACACGAGCACCCAGAACCACCACTCCATGCGCGGCAGCGCGACCGGGTCCAGCAGCAGCTTCGTGACCACGGAGACGCCGCCCGTCAGGATGAAGTACGGCTGGAGCGTCGCCGCGAACGCGGTCTGGTTCCAGCGCGTGAGCACCGCATAGGCGCTGACCGCCGGCCCGCCGACCCCGGCGAGCGAGTTGGTGAGGCCGGAGAGAAACCCCGCGGCGGCGCGGGGCGAGCGGAGATCCGTCGCGAAGCGGTTCCCCGAGAGCACCAGCGACGCTCCGAGCGCCACGATCACGATCACCCCGACGGCCACCGCCATCACCGCGGGAGAGAACTGCAGCGCGAGCCAGGATCCGAGCACGGCCCCCACCACCGCGAAGGCCCCCAACCAGCGGAACATCGACCAGTCGACGGATCGCCACACCCGCGGCAGGATCAGCACGCTCGAGATCACGCCGAGCACGTTCACGAGCAGCACGCCGGAGTGCGCGCCCAGGAGCAGCGTCATGAACGGGGCAACGAGCAGCGCAAAGCCGAGGCCGGCCATCCGTTGGGCCGCGGAACCGACGACGACCAGCCCGATGATCAGGATCGCCGTTGCGAGCGTCACCGGGGACCCCCGATGCTCAGTGTTCGGTGCGTGTGTGACTCGCGCATGTGCCGCCTTCCGTCGTGCCCCACCCATCCTCGCAGACGCGTGATGCCGGGCAGTCCCCGCCCCCTTCGGTAGGATGGACGCCGTGATGCGAACGATTGACCTTCGAGGGCGCGAGCTCTCCCGCAGCGATCTCCTGCAACTCGTGCCGCGCGCGGCGCTGAGCGCCGACGTCGCCGTCGAGCGGGTGCGCCCGCTCGTGGCCGCGGTCGCGGAGCACGGCGAGGCCGCGCTCCGCGATCAGGCCCGGGATTTCGATGGGGTCACCGGGCACGCCCTGCGCGTCCCCGCCGAGGCGATCACCTCCTCTCTGGACGCGTGCCCCGTGGACGTGCGGGAGGCGCTGACGGAGCTGATCACCCGGCTGCGCCTCGGCTCGGCCGCGCAGGTGCCCGCGGCGCAGGAGACGCGGATTGGCGACGGAGCCGTGATCCGGCAGCGCTGGCAGCCGGTCTCGCGCGTGGGGCTGTACGCCCCGGGCGGCAAGGCCGCGTATCCGTCGTCCGTGATCATGAACGCCGTTTCCGCGCAAACCGCGGGCGTCCCGAGCCTGGCCCTCGCCTCGCCGGCGCAACGCGACCACGCCGGACTGCCGCACCCGGCCGTCCTGTGGGCGGCAGCGCTGTGCGGCATCGAGGAGGTGTACGCGATCGGCGGTGCCGGTGCGATCGCCGCCTTCGCTCATGGCGTCCCCGAGATCGGTCTGGAGCCCGTCGACGTGGTCACCGGCCCCGGGAACGTGTTTGTCGCCGCGGCGAAGCGCGTGGTGAGCGGCCTGGTCGGCATCGACTCCGAGGCGGGCACCACCGAGATCCTCGTCATCGCCGACGAGTCCGCCGACCCCCGGTTCGTGGCCGCCGACCTGATCAGCCAGGCCGAGCACGACGAGGCCGCCGCATCGGTGCTCGTCACCGATTCGATGGAGTTCGCCGCCCGCGTGCAGGCGGAGGTGGCGGCGCGCGCCCCGCGCACCGCGCACGCCGACCGCGTCGCGACCGCGCTCGCTGGCCCGCAGTCCGCGGTGATCCTCGTCGACAGCCTCGCGGATGCGGTGCGCGTGAGCAACGCATACGGCCCGGAGCACCTCGAGATCCAAACCCGCGACGACGAGGGCGTGCTCGCCGGCATCGCCGACGCGGGCGCGATCTTCGTCGGTGGCTTCACGCCGGTGAGTCTCGGGGACTACCTCGCCGGATCGAACCACGTGCTCCCCACCGGCGGCACGGCGCGCTTCGCGTCCGGGCTCGGTGCCCACACGTTCCTGCGCCCGCAGCAGATCGTCAGCTACGACCGCGCCGCGCTCGCCCGGGCCGAGGCACCGCTGCTCGCGCTCGCCGGCGCCGAGGGGCTGCCCGCGCACGGCGAGGCCGTCAGCACCCGTTTTGAGGAAGAGACCGCGTAATGCACTGTCCGTTCTGCCGCCACCCCGATTCCCGGGTCATCGACTCGCGCACCGCCGACGACGGCCTCTCGATCCGCCGCCGGCGCCAGTGCCCCGAGTGTGGGCGACGCTTCACCACGACCGAGACGGCGAGCCTCACCGTGATCAAGCGCTCCGGCGTGGTCGAACCCTTCAGCCGCTCCAAGGTGATGAGCGGCGTTCGGAAGGCCTGCCAGGGGCGCCCCGTCACCGAAGCCGATCTCGCGGTGCTCGCGCAGCAGGTCGAGGAGTCCGTGCGCTCCAGCGGCATCGCCCAGTTCGACGCGAACGAGATCGGGCTCGCGATCCTGCCGCACCTGCGCGAGCTCGACGAGGTCGCGTATCTGCGCTTCGCGAGCGTGTACCAGGCGTTTGAATCGCTCGCGGACTTTGACGCCGCCATTTCCGAGCTCCGCGCGCACCCGCCCGTGGCCGCCGATCCCGCCGACCGCACGACCGGGTCACCGGCCGCGACCCAGGAGTAGTCATGCGCCTCTATCCGATGCTGTTCTCGACCGTGCTGCGCCGCATGGATCCCGAAACCGCCCACCACCTGGCGTTTCGGGTGATCCAGGCAACGCCGTTCCTCGGCGGGCTGGTGCGCCGGTTCTGCCGCCCCGCCCCGCAGCTGCGGGTGCGTGCGCTCGGGCTCGAATTCCCGAGTCCGTTCGGGCTTGCGGCGGGCTTTGATAAGAACGCGATCGGAATCGCGGGCCTCGGCGAGATCGGCTTCGGCCACGTCGAGGTGGGGACGCTCACGCGCCACGCGCAGGACGGCAACCCGCAGCCGCGCATGTTCCGCCTCGTGGGGGATCGCGCCCTGATCAACCGCATGGGCTTCAACAATGGCGGATCCGCCGCGGCCGTCCCCCGGATCGAGCGCGCACGGCTGCGCCGCAACCGGCCGGTGATCGGGGTGAACATCGGCAAGAGCCGGATCACCGAGGTCGACGACGCCCAGCAGGACTACGTCTGGAGCACGGAGCGCCTGGCACCGATCGCGGACTACCTCGCGGTGAACGTCAGCTCGCCGAACACGCCCGGGCTGCGCGGGCTCCAAGAACTCGAACTGCTCGAACCGCTGCTCGCGGCGGTCCGGGACGCGGCGGGGGGCACGCCGCTGCTCGTGAAGATCGCACCCGACATGGAGGACGCGCAGATCGACGGGATCGTCGAGCTCGCGGTCCGGCTCGGGCTCGACGGGATCATCGCGACGAACACGACGGTCTCTCGCGAGGGCCTCATGGCGTCTGCGGGCGAGCTCGAGCGGATGGGGGCCGGGGGAGTGTCCGGGGCACCGCTGAAGCACCGCTCGCTCGCCGTCCTGCGGCGCATCCGGGAGACCGCGCCGGATCCAGACTTCTGCGTCATCTCCGTCGGCGGCGTGACCACCGCCACCGACGTGCACGATCGCCTCTTGGCGGGTGCCACGCTGGTGCAGGGGTTCACCGCCTTTATCTACGAGGGGCCGCTGTGGGCGCGCGCGATCAACCGCGGGCTCGCCCGGATCGGATATCGCGGGAACGCCGCCGCCTAACCGGGTTCACCACGAGAAACGGCCCCGCTTCGATCGGATCGAAGCGGGGCCGTTTCTGGCTGCGGTGGGGGAGTCCTACTCGGGACGCTGCCCGCGCTTGACCTGCGGCTTGGGCATCCGCAGCGGGCGGAACTGGAACGCGCGCATCGCGGCGTACCAGCGGAAGCCGGGCTGCACCCGATCCTCGCCGAACTTCTCGCCCAGAATGCGCTTCAGCCGCATGCCGAGGAACACGGCATCGAGCACCGCAAGCGCCACGAAGGCCCAGATCACCACAAGGCTGATCACCTGGACGATGCCGGGGATAAACGTCATCACCAGGACCACCAGCATCATCGGGATGAGCATCTCGCCGATGTTCCACCGAGCGTCGACGTAGTCGCGCACGAAGCGGCGCTGCGGGCCGCGATCGCGCACCGTGAGGTACCGCTCGTCGCCCTCCATCATGCCCAGGCGGGCGCGCTCGCGCGCGTCGGCCTGCTGGCGGCGCTGCTCCTTCTGGAGGGCCTTGTCCTTCGATCCCACGATGGGGCGCGCGTTGGCGGCCTGGGCCTGCTTCCGCGACGGCGTTGGCCGGCCCTTGCCGACCGGGGCGGCCGCGTCCTGCTCGTTCGTGCCCGCCGCGCCTGCAGCGTCCTTCTTCGACACGCCTGTCCTCTCGATCTGGTGCGCACAGCTGCGCCCGGTCCTTGACCCACACGCGTGGGCTCACTGCGCCCCAGAATACCGTGTTGCTTCGAGGGTTTCCTGCCGACGCCGCAGCGGTAGACTAGAGGCATCTCTATTTACTGCGCGAGCGAGGAGAAGTCATGAGTACTGAGACGATCGCGGCGGACGCCGCAACGACCGGCGTGGAGCCGGCGCACGGGGTGGCACTGAGTGACGCGGCACAGGACAAGGTCCGGAGCCTGCTGGCCCAGGAGGGCCGTGACGATCTGCGCCTGCGGATCGCCGTGCAGCCCGGTGGCTGCTCGGGGCTGATTTATCAGTTGTTCTTTGACGAGCGTGAGCTTGACAACGACTCGGTCGTGGACTTCACGGGCGTCCAGGTCGTCGTCGACCAGATGAGCATCCCCTACCTGAACGGGGCCACGATTGACTTCGAGGACACGATTCAGAAGCAGGGCTTCACCATCGACAACCCCAATGCGCAGGGGAGCTGCGCCTGCGGCGACAGCTTCGGGTAAGCGAATTGCGCACCGATATTCCGCGACACCCTGCGTTGGTTCGGGGAACGCCTCGGTTCGCGCTAAGCTAACAGGGAGTAATCAGCTTCGCCTGCATTCCGGGCGGCACGAAACATTTCGAAAGGTATGCGGTGCGTTCCAATCGTCGAATGAAATGGGTTGCGGCCCCGGTAGCGCTCTCGGCAGCGTTGCTCTTGGCAGGCTGCACCCCGGAGCAGCAGCGAGGCTTCTTGCCCGCAGGCTCTGAGGGAGCTACGAACCACACGGACGGCATCACCGGGCTGTGGGTGACCTCATGGACCGTGCTGCTCGCCGTCGGCGTGCTCACCTGGGCCTTGATCATCTGGGCCACGATCGCCTACCGTCGCCGCAAGGGCCAGACCGGACTTCCGGTCCAGCTGCGGTACAACATGCCGATCGAGACCTTCTTCACGGTGGTTCCCGTGATCCTCGTGCTCGGCTTCTTCGCGTTCACCGCGCAGGAGCAGAGCAAGATCGAGTCGCGGTACGAGAACCCCGAGAACGTCGTCGAGGTCATCGGCAAGCGCTGGGCGTGGGACTTCAACTACACAAACGAGGACGTCTTCTTCTCCGGCGTGCAGGTGCAGACCGACGCCGAGGGTGAGCCGACGGAAGAGACCATGCCGGTGCTCTACCTCCCCGTCGACAAGACCACCGAGATTCGTCTTGAGACCCGTGACGTCATTCACTCCTTCTGGGTGGTGGAGTTCCTCTACAAGAAGGACATGATCCCGGGCCAGACGAACTACATGAGCTTCACGCCGACGAAGACGGGCACCTTCATGGGCAAGTGTGCCGAGCTCTGCGGCGAGTACCACTCGATGATGCTCTTCGAAGTCAAGGTCGTTGAGCAGGACGAGTACGACGCCTACATCGCGTCGCTGCGCGAGGCTGGAAACACCGGCGAGGCCGGAATTGACCTGAACCCGAACCAGGATCGCTTCTACGGCGACCAGGCCAAGGCTCAGAACGAGTAATGAGGGATATCAAGAACATGAAGAAGGGCAACGTCATCGTCTCGTGGCTGACGTCCACGGACCACAAGGTGATCGGATACATGTATCTGATCAGCTCCTTCGTGTGGTTCCTCATCGGCGGCCTCATGGCCCTCGTGATCCGCGCGCAGCTGTTCGCCCCCGGCCTTGAGGTCGTGGCGACGAAGGAACAGTACAACCAGCTGTTCACCATGCACGGCACCATCATGCTGCTGATGTTCGCCACCCCGCTGTTCGCGGGTTTTGCGAACGTCATCATGCCGCTCCAGATCGGTGCCCCCGACGTCGCCTTCCCGCGACTCAACGGGTTCGCGTTCTGGCTCTACACCTTCGGCTCGCTCATCGCGGTTGGCGGCTTCCTCACCCCGCAGGGCGCGGCATCGTTCGGCTGGTTCGCTTACGCGCCCCTGTCTGACATGACCTACTCCCCGGGCGTGGGCGGCAACCTCTGGGTGCTCGGCCTCGGTATTGCCGGCTTCGGCACGATCATGGGCGGCGTGAACTTCATCACGACGATCATCACGATGCGCGCTCCCGGCATGACCATGTGGCGCATGTCGGTGTTCACCTGGAACACGCTCGTGACCTCGATCCTCGTGCTCCTCGTCTTCCCGGTGCTCGCGGCTGCGTTCTTCGGCCTTGCCGCGGACCGTATCTTCGGCGCACAGATCTACAGCGGCGAGGGTGGCGCGATCCTCTGGCAGCACCTCTTCTGGTTCTTCGGCCACCCCGAGGTCTACATCATCGCGCTGCCGTTCTTCGGCATCGTCTCCGAGATCTTCCCGGTGTTCAGCCGTAAGCCGATCTTTGGTTACAAGACCCTGATCTACGCAACCATCGCGATCGCTGCACTGTCGATGACGGTGTGGGCGCACCACATGTACGTCACCGGCTCCGTGCTGCTGCCGTTCTTCTCGCTGATGACCATGCTCATCGCGGTTCCCACCGGTGTGAAGATCTTCAACTGGCTCGGCACCATGTGGCGCGGCTCGATCACCTTCGAGACCCCCATGCTGTGGTCGCTCGGCTTCCTCGTCACCTTCGTGTTCGGTGGTCTCACCGGCGTGATCCTGGCATCGCCCCCGCTCGACTTCCACATCTCCGACACCTACTTCGTCGTGGCGCACTTCCACTACGTCGTGTTCGGCACCGTGGTCTTCGCAATGTTCGCCGGCTTCTACTTCTGGTGGCCGAAGTGGACGGGCAAGATGCTCGACGAGCGTCTCGGCAAGATCCACTTCTGGGTCCTCTTCATCGGCTTCCACATGACCTTCCTCGTGCAGCACTGGCTGGGCGTCATGGCCATGCCGCGCCGGTACTACACGTACCTGCCGTCGGACGGCATCACCTGGGGCAACCAGCTCTCCACCGTCGGTGCCATGATCCTCGGTGCGTCGATGATCCCGTTCCTCCTGAACGTGTACATCACCTCGCGTCGCGGGTCCAAGGTCACGGTCAACGACCCGTGGGGCTACGGCCGCTCGCTCGAGTGGGCCACGTCCTGCCCGCCGCCGCGTCACAACTTCACCTCGATTCCGCGCATCCGCTCCGAGTCTCCGGCATTCGACCTCAACCACCCCGAGGTCAGCGGAGTGGAGCAGCCGACACCGGCTCCCGCGCTCTCCGAGCAGAAGTGATCTGAGGAGCACTCACTATGAAATCCAACATTGTCATCTTCTGGATCCTGACCGCCTACATGGTCTTGCTCGCCTCGGTGTACACCGTCTGGAACATCATCGAGCACGGCTACATTGAGTGGGCCGGATCGACCACGATCCTGCTCTCGGGCGGCCTGACGGCGTTCATCGCGGTCTACCTGATGCTGGTGCAGCGCAAGCAGGGCGGCGTCCTCACCGAGGACCTGCTCGACTCCGACATCGACGACGGGGACCCTGAGCTCGGCGAGTTCAGCCCCTGGAGCTGGTGGCCGCTGTTCCTGGCGCTCGCGATCTCGCTCGTGATTCTGGGCATGTGCATCGGCTTCAACTTCTGGTTCTCGTTCCTGACGATCCCGCTGGTGCTCGTCGGTGTCGTGGGCTGGGTCTACGAGTACTACCGTGGCAACTTCGCCCGATAAGTCGGCGTCCGAGTCACGTATCGTGATTCGCCGCGCGCAGAGCGAGGACGGCCGCGCCGTCCTCGCTCTCGCCCGGCAGTTCACGACGGGACGCGAGTCGATCGGGAGCGACGAGTTCCTGGTCGCCTTCGACAACGTCCTGCGCCACCGCGATCAGGAGACGAACGTCCTGTTCGTCGCCGAAGCGGGAGACACCGTCGTGGGCTACTCGCTCCTCACCGTCTCGCGCCTGCTGCACGCTCCGGGTCTCACGGCTCACCTCCAGGAGATCGTCGTCGACGAAGCGTCACGGGGTCTCGGGATCGGGGATCGCCTGATGCAGGCGAACGAGCACTACTGCATGGGTCGCGGCGTTCGGCAGTTGTCGACCGCGACCGCGCGGATTGGCTCCTTCTACAACCACCGTGGCTTCGAGCCCGTGGGTGAGCACTACCGTAAGATTCTTGACCTGGGATAACCGGATGCCGGAGCGCCGCTCTCGCCGGCGGCCCGGTGAGAATCGTGAATACCTGATTGAGGCCGGACTCGAAGAGTTCGGCCTCTCGGGCTATCACGGGACCTCGACCGCCCGCATTGCCGCCCGCGCCCAGGTCCCTCAACCGCACGTGTACACGAATTTCCGCACGAAGCGCGAGCTGTTCCTCGCCTGTGTCGACGCCGCGGTGGGACGACTCCTCGCGGGTGACGGACAGACCGCAGACGAACGCCTCGTGCTCCAGGCGATCGCGGCGGTCCCCGAGCCGAGCCTGAGTGAACCGCTGCGGGCGCAGTTGGCCCCACTCTTCACAGCGGTGGATGCAGCGCGTATGGGCGAGCTCCTGAGTCGAGCGGCGACAGAGCTGCTCAGCTAGCCAGCGCTTCGCCCGTTTCGCCGAAAGGTGCACTCAGCCTCGGGCGAACTCGACACTCAGCTCGCAATTGTTCGGCTAGTCTAACTTTATGACGCGCCACCGCGAAGCTTCGGCTTTTCCCCGCACCGGCCCGGCCACCGGTCGCCCCGCGCGCCGGGCGAGCGGGGTGGGCCTCCTCGGCCCCGCCTTCGTCGCCGCGATCGCATACGTCGACCCCGGGAATGTCGCCGCGAACCTCACCGCCGGCGCCGAGTACGGATACCTGCTCCTGTGGGTCCTGGTGGCCGCGAACGTGATGGCGATGCTCGTGCAGTACCTCTCGGCGAAGGTCGGCTTGGTGACCGGGCAGAGCCTGCCTGAACTCCTGGGTGGCCGGCTGCGGAAGTGGCCCCGTCGCCTCTACTGGCTGCAGGCCGAACTCGTTGCCGCGGCCACCGACGTCGCCGAGGTGATCGGCGGCGCCCTCGCGCTGTACCTGTTGTTCGGGGTGCCCCTGCCCGTGGGCGGGCTCATCGTCGGGCTCGTCTCCATGCTTCTGCTCGCGGTCCAGTCGCGTCGTGGGCAGCGTACCTTCGAGTTCGTGGTGATCGGTCTCCTCGGGATCATCACGATCGGCTTCCTTGCGGGCCTCCTGTTCAGCCCGCTCGACGGACCCGGGATGCTTGAGGGCCTGGTCCCGCGCTTCCAGGGCACGCAGACGGTGCTGCTCGCTGCGAGCATGCTCGGCGCCACGGTGATGCCGCATGCCGTCTACCTGCACTCCGCGCTCGCTCGGGACCGTCACGGCGCCGCGCACACGCCCCGTGGCCTGAAACGCCTCCTGTCGGTGACGCGCTGGGATGTCGCGCTCTCACTCGTCGTCGCCGGGGGAGTGAACATCGCGATGCTGCTCCTCGCCGCGGCCAGTCTTCGCGGCGTCGAGGGCACCGACACCATCGCGGGCGCGCACGCGGCCATCACGGACGCGCTCGGCCCGACGATCGGCGTGATCTTCGCGGTGGGCTTGCTCGCCTCCGGCCTCGCCTCCACGTCGGTGGGCTGCTACGCGGGCGCGACGATCATGTCAGGCCTCCTCCGCGTCCGGATTCCCATGGTCGCCCGTCGCGCCATCACGCTCGTTCCCGCGCTCATCATCCTCGCGATGGGCGTCGATCCGACGTGGGCGCTCGTCATGAGCCAGGTGTTGCTCTCGCTCGGCCTGCCCTTCGCGTTGATCCCGCTCGCGCGGCTCACCGAGAACCGGACACTCATGGGCGTGTTCCGCAACGGCACCGCGCTGCGCGTGGTCACCTGGATCGTGATCGGGCTGATCGTGACCCTCAACCTGCTCCTCATCTGGCTGATCGCCACCGGGCAGGCGTAGGGGTCGAGCGAGCCCGGGCACAACCCGGCGCGCCGGGGGGAGCCCACGGCGAGATCTGAGCCGCGGGTGACACGCCCCGCCCGCCCCCGCACAAGCCCCCGCCCAAACCCCCGCACAAGCCCCCGCGCAAAGCCCCGCCCAAACCTAGGCATTTTCGCCAGAACGAGTGAATTTCTCCCGTATTTGACTCGCTCTAGATAAAACGCCTGGGTGGAGGTGGCGGGGCGGGGGAGCCGGGGGCCCGGGGCGTCGGGTTCAGGGGCCCGTGACCGGGGAGCCGGAGCGAGCCCAGTGAGATCGAACGCGCCACTGGTGGGGTACCGGGATAGCCGGGCCGGCCGGTCGTGTGAGGGGGGATGGCGCGGGGATGTGCGCCGGGGAACCGCGGTGCCTCACCCCAGCAGAGGGCTGCTGCGCTGCCCGGGTCTCCTTGCGCGAGAACCGCGTGGGGTGCGGGACCGGGCCGCGGGTGGCGTGGCTGGGTGAGGGCATGGCGCGCAGGATGCTCCGGGGCCTCCGCCTACCCGAGGCCGCGGAGGGTCGCGGGCTGTCGCCCGAGCTCGCCAACGACTGCGCGAACGCGGCCGAAACGACGCTGGCCCCCACAGGACGAATCCTGTGGGGGCCAGCGGGGAAGCGGAGGGTTAGTGGCCCTCGTGCTTGCTCTGTTCGATCTCACCCTGCGACGGGGGAACGATCCGATCCTCGAAGAACCAGCGGCTGAAGCCAGCACGCAGGCGCTCGGAGAACGGGATACGACCGTCGTCGTTCGGGCGGAGCATGAGCGGAGCGTAGTCGTGGTAGCTCACGAGCTCCCACTTCTCGTACTCGTCGAGCGGCTTGTGCACCTCGACGAACTCGCCGCCGGGCATCCGGACGATGCGGCCGGACTCGTAGCCGTGGAGGGCGATGCTGCGGTCCTTCTTCTGGAGCGCGAGGCAGATGCGCTTCGTCACGATGTACGCGACGATCGGGCCCAGAATCAGGAGCGCCTGGAGTGCGTGGATCACGCCTTCCATGGAGAGCTGGAAGTGGGTGGCCATGAGGTCGGAGCTTGCTCCGGCCCACATCACCGCGTAGAACGTCACACCGGCGGCACCGATCGCGGTACGGGTCGGTGCGTTGCGGGGGCGGTCCAGCAGGTGGTGCTCGCGCTTGTCTCCGGTGACCCACGCCTCAATGAAGGGGTAGGCGGCAACGGCGACCAGGAAGATGCCGATGATGATCAGCGGCAGGAGCATGTTCCAGGACCAGGTGTAGCCGAACCACTCGGTCTCGAGCCCCGGCGGCACCAGACGCAGCATGCCGTCCGCGAAGCCGATGTACCAGTCAGGCTGGGTACCGGCGGACACGGGGGAGGGATCGTACGGGCCGTACGCCCAGATCGGGTTGATGCCCACGATGGAGGCGATCAGCACGATCACGCCGAACACGATGAAGAAGAAGCCACCGGCCTTCGCCGCGTACACGGGGAGGATCGGGAAGCCAACAACGTTCTGCTGGGTCTTGCCCGGGCCGGGGTACTGCGCGTGCTTGTGGATGACCACAAACGCGAGGTGCAGTGCCACGAAGAGGATCACCAGGGCAGGCAGCAGCATGATGTGCAGCATGTACAAGCGGCCAACGATGTCGGTACCCGGGAACTCGCCTCCGAAGAAGAAGTACGAGAGGTAGGTGCCGATCACGGGGATCGCCTTGATGATGCCGTCGATGATGCGGAGGCCGTTGCCGGAGAGCACGTCATCGGGGAGCGAGTAGCCGGTGAAGCCCTCAGCCATTGCGAGGACGAACAGGACGAAGCCGATCATCCAGTTGAGCTCGCGCGGCTTGCGGAATGCACCCGTGAAGAAGATCCGGAGCATGTGCAGGCCGATGGATGCGACGAAGAGCAGTGCCGCCCAGTGGTGCACGTGGCGCATGAGCAGACCACCGCGGACCGAGAACGAGATATCGAGAGTCGACGCCATCGCGCCGGACATCTCGACGCCCTTCATCGGCACGTAGGGGCCGGTGTAGACGGTCTCGATCATCGTTGCCTGGAAGAACAGCGTCAGGAACGTACCCGACAGCAGGATGACAACGAAGCTGTAGAGCGCGACCTCGCCGAGGAGGAACGACCAGTGGTCAGGGAAGACCTTACGGCCGAACTCCTTGACCGCGACGCCGATCTTCGTGCGCTCATCGATATAGTTCGCCGCAGCGGCAGTGAAACGGCTGGAGCCGTTCCGCGCGGGCGCTTCGGTTACGGTGCTGCTCACTTGAGGCGCTCCCAGTAGCTCGGGCCGACAGGTTCATGGAAATCACTCTGGGCGACGAGGTAGCCCTCGTCATCCACGGTGATGGGCAGCTGCGGAAGGGGGCGCTTGGCGGGGCCAAAGACGACCTTCGCGTGCTCCGACACGTCGAACTGCGACTGGTGGCAGGGGCACAGCAGGTGGTGCGTGTGCTGCTCGTACAGGGCGACGGGGCAGCCGACGTGGGTGCAGACCTTCGAGTACGCGACGATGCCGTCGTACGACCAGCTCTCGCGCTCGGGGAGCTCCTTGAGCTCGGCCTGGTCCAGGCGCATGAGGAGCACGATGGCCTTGGCCTTCGCGTCGAGGAAGTTGTCGCTTCCGCCGCGCTCGTCGAGCGTCATCTCGGAGAACTGCTCGTGCGTGAGCGTTTCGGGGATGACGTGGAACGCCGAACCGATGGTGACGTCGCTCGCCTTGATCGGCACACCGGAGGGGTCGCGCGCCAGGCGCACACCCTTCGTCCACATGGTGTGCTTCAGCATCTGCACCGGATCGCGATCCTGCGGGGCGAGGCCGCGCAGGAGGGTGATGCCGGGCAGCGGGAAGGCGATCAGCGCGCCGATGAGGCTGTTGCGCACGAGCGAGCGGCGGGAGAACCCGGACTCTTCGTCGGCGACCTTGAAGATCTCAGCGGACGCCTCGCGCGTCTCCTCGTCGCTGGGGACGGGGTGACGCATGTCGATGGACTCGTGGTCCGCCATCAGGGCCTTGCCCCAGTGGACGGCACCGATTCCGACCGCGAGCAGGCCCAGCGCCATGCCCAGACCCACGAACAGCGTGTGCAACCGGATCGCCATCGGGTCGCCCGACTCGATCGGGAAGAACATGTACGCGAGTACCGCACCGAGGCTGCCGGCGATCGAGATGTAGAAGAGGGTGTAGACGGTGCGCTCCGCACTCTTCGCCTTCTTCGGGTCCAGATCCGTGACGCGCTTGCGGTGCGGCGGAAGGCCCGGATTCTGCACAGCGTCGGCCGCGATGACCGCGGTACCACCCGCAGCTTCAGCCGAGCTGTGGCTCTGGGCGGCAACAACGGCACCCGTGCCGCCGCTGTTTTTCGCTTCCTCTGCCATGTTGCTCCTTGACTCCTGACTCATGAACGTTGTGCGCTGTCGAGCGCTAGTTCGACTTCGCCGTGACCCAGACGGTGAGGCCGATAATGGCGCCCAGTCCGATCACCCAGATGAAGAGGCCCTCAGCCACGGGACCGATGGACCCGAGAGCCACACCGCCGATCGCGGGCTTCTCTTCGATGTACTTGAGGTACGAGATGATGTCGGCCTTCTCCTGCGGCGAGATGTTCGCGTCGCTGAAGACGGGCATGTTCTGCGGCCCGGTGACCATTGCCTCGTAGATGTGGTTCGGTGCAACGCCGCCCAGCTTCGGAGCGAACTTGCCCTGCGTCAGCGCGCCACCGGCGGCGGAGACGTTGTGGCACATGGCGCAGTTGATGCGGAAGAGATCCCCGCCGCGCGCAATGCCCTCGTCGTCGCTGTCTGCCTGGAGGTACTGGGACTCGGGGAGCCCGGGTCCCGGCGCGAGCGAGGCCACGTAGGCCGCCATCTGCAGCGTCTGCTCGTCGGTGAACTGCGTCGGCTTCACCATGCCCTGCGGGCCCTGGAAGGCGAGGGGCATACGGCCGGTGCTGACCTGGAAGTCCACCGACGCCGCGCCGACACCGATCAGGGTGGGGCCGTCAGGAGTGCCCTGCGCAGCGGCACCGTGACAGGTGGCGCAGTTGGCACCGAACAGCTTCTCGCCGGCCTCGATGGTCGCGGGGGCCTCGAGGTCGATCTCCGCGGTCGCGGAGGTCTGGCTGAAGCCTGCGTATGCGCCGCCCGTGACGAGCAGGCCGACCGCGATCAGCGCGGCAGTTGCAAGGGGGTGGCGACGGCCACTCTTGCGGACGTTCTTCTTGGCGCGAGCCATGATGTCGATACTCCTGACGCTACTTGAGGACGTAGATGATGATGAAGAGGATGATCCACACGATGTCGACGAAGTGCCAGTAGTAGGACACAACGATCGCCGTGGTCTCTTCCTTGTGCGTGAAGTTCTTGACCGCGTAGAGGCGACCGATCACGAGGAGGAAGGCCACGAGGCCGAGCGCCACGTGAATTCCGTGGAAGCCGGTGGTCATGTAGAAGGCGGAACCGTAGGGATCGGAACCGAGCGTGATGCCCTCAGAGACGAAGGTCGCGTACTCGTAGATCTGGCCCGAGACGAAGACGGCACCCATGAAGAAGGTGAGGTAGAACCACTCCACCGTTCCCCACTTGCCACCGCTCCGACGGGGACGGCCGTTCTCGGCGGCGAAGACGCCGGCCTGAGCCGTGAAGGATGAGGCGACCAGGATCAAGGTATTGATCAGGGCGAAGGTGAAGTTGTGCTTCGCGGTCTGCTCGGCCCACAGCTCGGGGTTCATCGCGCGCAGCGTGAAGTAAATCGCGAACAGGCCGGCGAAGAACATCACCTCGCTGCCGAGCCACACGATCGTGCCGACGGCGACGATGTTCGGTCGCTTGACCGACGGCACGGCTGACTTGGTATTCATAGTGGTCGTTGTCACCCCTCCATTATGGCTGAAAGTTTGGTGTGCGTTTTCACTGGTAACCGGCGCGCCGAACTTTCTGCGAGATTCCTGACAAGCCTACCGCTTCGCGGGGGTGGTCAAAGCCAGCACGCCGTGCTTTTCGGCTCTGGGTGTCCTTTTTTCGGCATTCTTGAGTGGCGACACGCGGCCGGCCGCGCGGGAATCCGCCCGGGGGTCGCGGCGCCCGCGCGTGGCGTGCTCCTCGCTAGACTTGAGTAATGATTGATGAGCGCACCTGGCCGACCGTTCTCACGACCCTGCTCGAGCGGGAGAATCTGAGTGTGTCTCAGGCCGAGTGGGCGATGTCCCGGTTCATGACGGGCGAGGCGAGCGGTGCGCAGATCGGCGCCTTCCTGGTCGCGCTCAACGCGAAGGGGATCACCGTCGACGAGGTGATCGGATTCCGCGACGCGATCCTCGCCGAGGCGATGCCGCTCGCGCTTCCGGCGATGTCGCTGGACATCGTCGGCACCGGTGGCGACCGCTTCGGCACCGTGAACGTGTCGACGATGGCGTCCATCACCGCCGCCGCGGCCGGCGTTCCCGTCGTGAAGCACGGAAACCGGGCGGCGAGCAGCCAGTCCGGCTCCTCCGATGTGCTCAGCGCGCTCGGCGTCGAGCTCGAACTCGACGCGGCACAGCTCCAGGAGACCTTCGAACGCGTGGGCATCGCCTTCGTCCACGCTGCCCGGTTCCTCCCCGGCTTCCGGCACGTGGCACCCGCCCGCGCCGAGCTGGGGATTCCCACGGTCTTCAACTTCCTCGGGCCCCTGTGCAACCCGGTCCGCCCCGAGGCCTCGGCGGTCGGGGTCGCCGACATCGATCGTGTCCCGATCTTCGTGGGCGTGTTCCGGCTCCGTGGGGCCTCCGCGCTCGTGTTCCGTGGCGATGACGGGCTGGACGAGCTCACGACCACCGGCCACTCGCGCCTGTGGGAGGTCAGCCGTGGGGGCCTGACCGAGCACGACATCGATCCGCGCGAGCTCGGTATTGCGCGCGCCGAGATTCAGGACCTCGTGGGCGGCACGCCCGAAGAGAACTCGCAGGTGGTGCACCGCGTGTTCCAGGGGGAGCGCGGCCCGGTGCGCGACATTGTGCTCCTGAACGCGGCCGCCGGCCTCGTCGCCTATGACCTCGCGAAGCATCCCGAGAGCGTGGAGCGCGCGCTGCTCGAGCGGCTGCAGGAAAAGCTCACCATCGCCGAGGCCGCCATTGATTCGGGTCGCGGGGCGGCGAAGCTCGCCGAGTGGTCTGCGGCGACGAGCGCCGTCCGCGCTTAACTCGGCGGGGCTGCGAGGTCACCTCGCGCCGCATGAGGCCCGCGCCACTCAGCTGAGTGGCGTGGGCCTCATGCGTGTGGCGAAAGCGCCTAGTCCGCAGCGGGCGTGGGGACCGGCACGGGAGTCGTCGTCGGAGCGACGGCCTTCTCGTCGCGATCCATCTGGCTGTACTTGGCGAGGAACGGCATCGGATCGACGGGCTCGTCATCCACGCGCAGCGCGAGATGCAGGTGCGCGCCGAAGGCCATTCCGGTCGCGCCGACGCGGCCTGCCGGATCGCCCATCTTGATCTCGTCACCCACCTGGTAACTGTGGGAGGCGTCCTGCATGTGGCAGTAGCGGCTCGTGACCGTCTTGCCGTCGATGTCGTGCTCGAGCTTGAGGCCGAACCCGCACCCATCGGTGGTGGAGCCTGCCTCGAGGACCTTGCCGTCGGCGATCGCCTGGATCGGGGTGCCCGCGGCCGCGCCGAAGTCCTGCGCGTCGTGGAACTGCTCGACGGGTGCCGTGCGGTATCCGAAGGGGTCAGTCAGCAGCACGGTCTCCGTGAACGGATAGTTCACGAGGGAGCGCGCGCGGAAGGCGTAGCTGCCCGGGATCGGCTTGTCGACGTCGACGGCCGTGATCTCGGAGAGGCTTCCGGGGATCTCGTCGGCAGACACCTCGGAGAACAGCTGCTGCTGTGCGGCGGCGACCTGCGTGTCCTCGCTGTCCTGCAGCAGCGGCACCGCCGCGGAGAGGAACAAGCCGCCCACGCTCGCCGCCGCGACCACTCCGGCGACGCGGCGGCGGAAGGACCACCGAGCGCGCGGCGCGGCCGGAGTCGTGGCCGCCTCGGAGGGCACCGCGGGGACGTGCTCGCGCACGGGCACGCGGACGTACTCCGCGGCACCGTTCACCAGGTGGCTCGGTGCCGGATCCTGCGCGGGTGCTGGATCCTGCGCGGGTGCTGGATCCTGGGAGGCTGCCGGATCCTGGGAGGCGGCCGGGGCCGCCGACGCGGCAGAGGCGTCGGGGGTCGCCGGGGCCTCGGGGCGCGCCTCAGGGGTGCTGGAATGCACCGCGCGAAGTGATCTGCGGGACGGGAACGGGCTGCGTTCGCCCGTGGGTGAGTCGGTCATGCACACTTTCGGTTGGCGGAGCATCGGTCGTGCGGCCGTGCTGAAGATAACGAACAGGTTACAGTTCGCTCCTGAAAATTGCGAACTTTTTGTTCATTCCCTGATCACGCCCCATCCTTCGGCGGGACTTCTGGGTCCTCCGGGAGGTGATCCACGCGCTCGCCGACCGTGAGTGAAGCGTCACCGGAGGCGGCGTGATCCGGGCGATCCGGACCCTTGGGCTGGATCCGACCTGGCTCAAGCGTGCGCTGCACGTCCTCGGGGGTGACCTGTTCGATCGGCCCGGTGGTCGCGTCAACGTACCACTCGGTGAGCACCGGATCCGCGCTGTCGAAGCCCGCACCCGCGCCCTCGTCCGCCGGGACCTCGCTCGTGCCGAACACGAAGTCGTCGCCGTACTCGTCGATCCCGCGCCGCACGCCCTGCGCGATCGCGGCCTGTGCGTACTTGCGGCGGATGATGTAGGGGTCGGTCTTGAGATCCTTCGCCCACGCGATCATGATCCCGATCACCACAAACGCGAAGGGCAGCGCGGAAACGACCATGAGGGATTGCAGCCCGCCGAGGGTGCCGCGCCCGCCGGCCAGGAGCAGTGAGATCGCGATGAGGCTGAGGAGGAGGCCCCACATAATGGTGACCCACTTCGACGGTTCCGGCCGGCCGGCCTGCGACATCGACGCCATCACGATGGAGGCCGAGTCGGCGGCGGTCACGAAGAACACGACGACCGCGATCATCGCGATCACCGAGGTCAGCATGCCGAGCGGGAGGCGCTGCAGCAGGTGGAAGAGGACCTCCTCGCCGGAATCGCCGGTCTGCAGGTTCACCCCGTTCAGGCTCATGTAGATCGCGGTGCCGCCGTACACGACGAACCAGGCGATCACGATGGCGGAGGGAACGAGCACCACCGTAGTGACGAACTCGCGCAGCGTGCGGCCGCGGGAGATCTTCGCGATGAACATCCCCACGAACGGCGTCCAGGAGACCCACCACGCCCAGTAGTAGGTGGTCCATGACGCGAGGAACTCCGCCGTGGGCGCCCCCTGATTCGGGTTGCGGGCGAGCATCATCGGGAGTTGCTGGAAGAACTCCACAAGCGACGAGGGGACGAAGTTGAGGAGGAACACGGTGGGGCCGAGCACGAGGACGAAGAGCCCGAGGCTGCCGGTGAGCACCATGTTCAGATTCGAGAGGCGCCGGATCCCGCGCTTCACGCCCGACACTGCGGACGCGATGAACAGCGCCGTGAGCACGGAGATCGCGCCCACCAGGAAGGTGTTCCCCAGTGGTCCGAGTCCCGTGACCATCCGGAAGCCGCTCTCGATCTGGAGCGCGCCGATTCCGAGCGACACGGCCGTGCCGAACAGCGTCACGATGATCGCGAAGATGTCGATGGTGCGGCCGAGCGCGCGGTGCGTGGCCCCGGGGAAAACGGGTTCGAAGAGGGCCGAAATGAGCGGGGCGCGGCCGCGGCGGTACGCGCTGTACGCGATGGCCCCGCCGACGAGCGCGTAAAACGCCCACGCGATCGGTCCCCAGTGCAGGATCGTCTGGGCGAGCGCTGGGAGCGCGGCGTCCGCGGTGCCGCTGGCCTCGCTGAGCCCCGGCGGCGGGTTCAGGAAGTAGGTGAGCGGCTCCAGCGGGCCATAGAAGAGGAGGCCGATGCCGAGTCCGGCGGCAAAGAGCATGGAGATCCACGAGGGGGTGGAGAACTCGGGGGCCTCGTCGTCCGCGCCCAACCGGATGCCGCCCGTACGGCCGTAGCCGACGACGAGCATGAACAGTGCGACGGCGATGGCCAGCGCCCCGAAGAGCCAGCTGAAGTTCTCGGTGACCCAGGCCAGGGAGGTGGCCCCCACCTCGGCGAGCATGTCGGGGGCGATGAACGCCCACGCGATCACACCGACCGTGAGGCTCAGGGCCACGATCAACACCACCCAGTTGGTGGGGAAGCGCATCCCGGTCTGCTCGACGCCGATCCCGGGGATCAGGCCGGGGTGTGGCAGCGGCGGTGGCGTCGGCAGCGTAATTTTGCGCGTGCGTTTGCCTGGCTGTTGCGGTTCGGGCATGGCCTCCGCCTCCGTTCCTCACGCAGTCGGGGCGGTCGGGATCGACGTGCCCCCTCAGGCCACGCTAGTGAGGCGAGTGCCGGAACCGGCGTCAATTCTGCGCGGTTCGCGAAAGTCGCGGGCGGGATCAGACCCGGGATCGGGAATTTCTTCCGCTATGTGGTCGGGGCGAGCCCCTGGCGCGCCGCCGCGATGAACCGCGTGATCCGCTCCAGGTCCTTCTCGCCGGGGGCAGATTCGACGCCGCTTGACACGTCGACGCCGCCCGGACGCACCGCCGCGATCGCCTCGGCCACGTTCTCGGGCGAGAGGCCGCCCGCGAGGAGCCAGTCCGTGCCCAGCCGCGCCGGATCGAGCTGGCTCAGGTCCCAGGTGCTGCCCGAGCCGGGCTCGGCGCCGTCCACCAGGAGGCGTTCTTCGCCGTACGCGCCGGCGGTGAGCGCAGGATCGTCGGTGAGTGAGGTGGCGCGCCACACCCGCGGGATCAGTTCCTGCGCGGCCCGCACGTCGGCGGCGCGGTATCGGCCGTGGAGCTGCAGCACGTCGAAGCCGAGGTCGCGGGCCAGCGCGGCGGCCTCCGCCGCGGCCATGCGATTCACTACGAGCACCGTATCGACGTCGGCGCGTGCGGAGCGGGCCGCGGCGAGCACCACGCGCGCCTGCTCGGGCGTCGCGTGGCGGGGGCTGCGCGGGCTCATGACCACGCCGATCGCGTCCGCCCCCGCGCGTACCGCGTGCCGCGCGGACTCGGGCGTGCGCAGTCCGCAGATCTTGACGTACATGGGAGCCTCCTCGGTGACGCTCCCAGCGTACTGCGCTGGGAGCCGCGGTGACCGCGGCCCCCAGCCTGGCGCTACTTCGCGGGCGCGATCAGCCCGGAGGTCTGGGCCTGCGCGGCAGTGAAGCGGCGCTGCACATCGGCCCAGTTGACCACGTTCCAGAACGCCTTCACGTAGTCGGCGCGCACGTTCTGGTAGTCGAGGTAGTAGGCGTGTTCCCACACGTCGAGCTGCAGCAGCGGGGTGACGCCGAGCGGCGCGTTGCCCTGCTGATCGAAGAGCTGGAACACGACCGGGCGCGCGCCCACCGAATCCCAGGCCAGCACCGACCAACCGGATCCCTGGACCCCCAGAGCGGTGGCTTCGAAGTGGGCGCGGAACGCGTCGATCGACCCGAAGTTCGCGCCGAGCGCCTCCGCGAGATCGCCCTCGGGCTCGCCCCCGCCGTTCGGTGACATGTTCTCCCAGAACACGCTGTGGTTGATGTGGCCGCCCAGGTTGAAGGCGAGGTCCTTCTCGAGCTTGTTGACGTTGCGGAGGTCGCCGGACTCGCGGGCCTCGGCAAGCTGGGCCAGTGCGGTGTTTGCGCCCGTCACGTAAGCCTGGTGGTGCTTGGAGTGATGCAGTTCCATGATGCGGCCGGAAATGTGCGGCGCGAGCGCGGCGTAGTCGTAGGGCAGGTCGGGGAGCGTGTATTCAGCCATGACAGCATTCCTTTCGGTGGGCGCGGCGCGGGATCGCGGGGCGCGTGGTGTGGCGTTGCGGTGGTCTGGATCGGGGCGGGGCCCCGCGGCTAGTGAGCTTCGCTGAGCTGCGGCGGGAGTGCGGCGACGATCGGGTGATCGAAGTCGTACGCCCCGGCCTTCGCGGCACCGCCGGGGGAGCCGATCTCATCGAAGAAGGCGACGTTGGCGGTGTAGTAGTCCGCCCACTCGCTCGGGAGGTCGTCCTCGTAGTAGATGGCCTCGACGGGGCAGACGGGTTCACAGGCGCCGCAGTCGACGCACTCGTCCGGGTGGATGTAGAGCATCCGGTCGCCCTCGTAGATACAGTCCACGGGGCACTCGTCGATGCAAGCGCGGTCTTTTAGGTCAACGCAGGGGAGCGCAATAACGTACGTCATCGGGACTCTGTGGGGGAAACGTGCATGACTCCACCGTAGAACCTCAAGTACACTTGAGGTCAAGCGGAAGGAGTCGCATGTCAGACGCGGTCGAGCCGGTCCTCGGGGGCGCGCACGTGCCCGAGGAACTCCTCACGGTGGGGGAGATGAGCCGCCGCACGGGCGTCGCCGTGTCCGCGCTGCACTACTACGAGGAGCTGGGGCTCATCGCGTCCAGGCGCACCGCCGGCAACCAGCGCCGCTACCCCCGGTACATGCTGCGCCGGGTCGCGCTCATCTCGGTCGCCAAGCGGCTCGGCATCCCGCTCGCCGACGTGCAGGAGAGCTTTTCGGGGGTGCCGCTCGAAACCCCACCGAGCCACGAGGACTGGCAGCGCGCCTCCCGCAAGTGGAAGCGCACGCTCGAGCTGCGGCGCCAGGGGATCGAAGAGCTGGAGCGTGAGCTCACCGGCTGCATCGGCTGCGGCTGCCTGTCCATGAAGGCGTGCCGGCTCCTGAACCCCGACGACGAACTCGGAGACAGCGGATCCGGCGCGCGTCGCATTCGCGTGTGAGGGCGGCGCCGTGCCCCGGACGCGGGCCGGGTGGATAGGCTGCCCACATGCGGGTGCGTGTGAGTGTCGAGCAGATCCGGGCGTTCCGGCTGCGCGGGCACGGACTGGATCGGGACGGGGGTGAGCGGCCTCCCGAAACCGCGATGCTCGACGCCGCGAGCCGCTGCGGCGTGCAGAACAGTCCGCCGGGTGCCGCGCTCCTCGCGCTCGGCGCCCGCGTGGAGGACACGAGCATCGCGCACCTCGAGCATGCCCTCGCGAATGAGCGCTCGCTGCTGCAGACGTGGAGCCTGCGCGGCGCGCCCTATATCTTTCCCACCGCGGATGCCGCGCTGTTCACGAGCGGAGTGCGGCCACCCAGCGAGGACGCGGCGCGGCGATTCTTGCCCGGGGTGGTGCCGGCGCTCGACACGCTCGGCATCACGCTGACCGAGATGACCGATCGGTTGGCCGCCGAACTGCCCGCGGTGCTCGCCGGGCGGCAGCTCGACATCCACGAGTTGGGGACGGCGCTCGCGCCGCGGGTCGAACCGCGCCTCAGCGCCGCACAGCGCGCCTTCTGGAGCGAGGAGGGGCCGCACGCGCCGGGGCAATCGCAGGGCGAGGCCGTGGTCCACTTCGTGGTGCGGCTGCTCGCGCTGCGGGGGCTCATCTGCATCGCGCCGCGCACCGAAGCCCGGGCACAGTTCGTGCTGGTGCGCGAGTTCCTCGGGGCCGAACTCCCGCAGGGTGATCCGGCGCTCGCGCGTGCGGAGTTGCTGCGCCGCTACCTGCGCTGCTCCGGTCCCGCGACCCGCGCGGACTTCGCGGATTGGGTGGGTGTCGGATCCCGCGACGCGGAATCCTGGTGGGGGCTCTGCGCGGACGAGCTCGCGCCCGTGCGCACCGAGGCCGGGGAGCGGTGGCTCCTGGCCACGGATGTGCCAGCGCTAACGCGGGCGGCGCCCGGGGCTGCGTCGGGGCCGGTGTCGGGAGCACTGTCGGATGGTGCCGAGGGGGTGCGCCTGCTGCCGCCGAGCGACCCGTATCTGCGCCAGCCGGATCGCGAGGTGATCGTGCCGCGGGAGCGCCACGCCGAGGTGTGGCGGACGGTCGGCGCGCCCGGGGTGGCGTTGCGCGACGGGATCGCGGTGGCGAGCTGGCGCGCCAGGCTCCGGGGGCGTCGGCTCGACGTGACCTTCGCCCCGTGGGGCGCGCTGAGTCGTCAGGCACGGGATCAGCTCGCGGACGCCGCCGAACGCATGGCGCGGCTCCGGGGCGCGGCGCGCGCCCGCGTCGAGTGTGCGGCAGGCTGATCCGACACCAAATCCGAACACGCCGCACCTGAGTTCCGGAGCGCCGTGCCGTAGCATTTCGTGTACGGTGCATCGCACCCGATGCGTGGCCCGCGGAGGCCCGAGCACGCACGACCACCGACGAAGGGCACCCGATGGGTATCAAGACCGAGCTCGAGACTGCACAGCCGACCGCGATGAAGGAGCGCGCGGCCGCCACGGGCGAAGCGCGCGAAGTCGCCGACCGCCGCCTGCTCGCGATCCGTGGCGCCCTCGGTGCTCTGGGAGAGGCCGAAACCGCGGGCAAGGAACGCCGCGAGCTTGACGATGCCGAGCAGCTCGCCATCGTGAAGAAGGAGGTCGCGAAGCGCGAGCAGAGCGCCGCGATTTACGACGAGGCTAACGAAGCCGAGCGTGCTCGCGCCGAGCGCCTCGAGGCCGATGCGTTGCGCGCATTCCTCCCGGCCGAAACCTCAGAGGCAGAGATCCGCGCTGCGGTCGAGCAGATCATCGCGGAGCAGGGCCTCGCAGGCCAGGGTGGCCGCGCCATCGGCGTCGTCATGGCTGAGCTGAAGACCCGTTTCGAGAACTTTGACTCCCGCGCGGCCTCCGCGCTGGTGAAGGAGCTCGTCTCCTAGTTCGCGGCGCTCGCGGGGCGGCCCGGCGGTGTTCTGCTGGGTCTCCCGCGCCCGCGCGCGCGGGGCTTCCGTGCTGCGATCCTGCCCAGGGGCTACGGCTCGAGATACGCGGCAAGATTCGCGAGCGAGGACGTGAGCCCCGCGGCGTGATCGCGCGCGCGGACCCCGGCGGGAACGTTGCGCGCGACCACCTCGACGTCGGTGCCATCCTCGGTGCGGCGAAGCGTCCACTCCATCCGCATCGTGCCGTGAAACGCCGGGTCCTCCGACTCGAAATCCACCTCCTGCACCACGCGCTCTCCCGGCACGAGCTCCGCGATGCGCACCTCCGCCACGTCGGAGGCGTCCGAGGTCTTGCCTGGGGCGCCCGAGGTGTCCTCGTAGCTGAGCACGAGGCGGAACGAGCCGCCCTCGCGCATGTCGAACCGCTCGAAGTGACCACGCATCCCCTGTGGTGGAAGCCAGGCCGCCAGCGCGTCAGAACTCGTGAGCGCCGCGAACACCTCCGCCGCGTCCAGGTGGATCAGGAGACTCGCGCGATCTGTTCTGCTCATGACGCCACCGTATGCGCTGGTGCCGACTGAGCGCCAGAGTCAATGCCACCTGAGCGTAGGAACGCACTGTACGCAAGATCTCCGGAGGAGTACGCGAGGCCGCTGCGTGCGCACGCTGCCGCCGCGCCACGGAATCGCACGACGGTCATTGTTGGGGTGGGAGCGTGGGGGAGCCTGGCGTTACGCCCCCTCGCCAACGCCGCTTCGCCCCGAGGCACTCGCCGGCGGCAGCACCAGGTCGAATGCCCACGCAAACACGAAGGTGTAGACGAAGAAGAACGCGAGGATGCCGAGCTCCAAGACGAAGGCGTCCAGCAGCGAGATCCCGAGGATCCACGAGAGCACGGGGATGAGAAACACCACGAGGCCGCCCTCAAAACCCAGCGCGTGGGCGATCCGGCGCGGCACCGTGCGGGTCTGCGACGCCTGGCGCTTCTCCCACGCCTCGAACAGCGAGGTGCAGACGAAGTTCCACATCAGCGCGACCGTGGAAGATGCCACCGCGACCAGGCCGGAGCCTCCGCCGCCATGACCGAGAGCGAGCAGTCCGAGCGTGATGAACAGGATCGCGAGCGCTTCGTAGCTCACGACGTAGATGATCCGGCGAACAATTGCAGACATAGATGTCCTCCTGAGATGAGTCCATGGGAAGTCCTCAGAGGTTCACGTCCATGAAGTGAGTCACACGTTCGATCGCGCAGGGCGATGCGTGCGCGATGGGTGCAAAGCTACTCACATTCCCTGATCACCCCCTGATCAGACCGTGGTCATGTCCTGACCAGGTGGCGCACGCGCGGCGGAGCGGCGTGCGTGCGCAATTAATGGGGGTGTGCACCCATTAATGTGTTACGGTGTTTCCGGCCCGCCGCGCGGGCATCATGTCGAGCCTCCGGAGATCCATGCACCGCAGCCCTGCAACGCCCCGCCCACAGATCCCGCTCCTGCTGTCCGCGGTATTCCTCGCGTACCTCGCGCAGATGACGCTCAACCCGATCATCGCACCGCTCGCGCGGGAGGTGGGGCTCGCGGAGTGGCAGGTGGGCGTGACGATCAGCACCGCGGCCGTCATGGTGGTCGCCACCAGCCAGTTGTGGGGGAGACGCTCGCAGTCCTGGGGGCGCAGAGCCGTGCTCGTCGCCGCCCTCGCCCTCGCCGCAGTGACGATGACGGGCTTCGCAGTGACGGCGGCCGCGGGCATGCGCGGCGCCCTGACCGGGACCGCTCTGTTCGCGCTCTTCGTCCTTCTCCGCGGGATCGGGTTCGGCACTGCGATCGCGGCGATCCCACCCACCGCACAGGCCTATATCGCGGACGTGACGCCGGGTGAAGCGGCCCGCGTGAAGGGAATGGCGGGTGTGGGCGCCGTCCAAGGCGTCGCGATGATGGCGGGCGCGGTCGTCGGCGGTGCCCTCGCGGGATTCGGGCTCCTCACGCCACTCATCGTCGTCCCGGCGCTGCTCGTGATCGGACTCGGGATCGTGGCGTTCGGGCTGCGGCGTGAGCCCCGACACGAACGCATCGCCGATCCGCCCCGCGTCCGCGTCACCGACCCCCGCGTGTGGCCGTTCCTCCTCACTGGGTTCGGCATGATGACCGCGCTCGGGTGCATCCAGGTGATCGCGGGCTTCATCGTGCAAGACCGCTTCGGACTCGATGCGGCGCGCACCGGGCTTGCGACCGGCGGCGTGCTGCTTGCCGCCGGCGCCGGCATGGTCGTCGCCCAGGCCGTGATCGTGCCGCGCAGCGGCTGGGCACCCACGCGTCTCCTGCGGGTGGGAACCGCGGGGGCTGTCGCGGGGTTCCTGATCCTCATTCCGAACGTCGGTGCCGTGGCGCTGGCCGCTGCGATGCTCCTGATCGGTCTCGGCCTGGGGGTTGCGATGCCTGGGTACTCGGCCGGCCCGTCGCTCCTGATGCGCCGCGACGAACAGGGCGCCCTCGCCGGGCTCATCGGTGCCACGAACGGACTCACCTTTGTCGTTGCACCCACCGTGAGCACCGCGCTCTACGGAATCTGGCACCCGCTCCCCGTTATTCTGGGCACAGTGATCATGGCCGGGGTGTTCGGCTTCGTGTGCGTGCACCCCCGCTTCAGGCAGCTCGTGGGAACACCCACTCGCGGGTGACGGTGGAGAACAGGGGACGCAACATGAGCGAAGGACCGCGGCGCGGGCGCCCGCCGCGCATCGGTCGCGAGGATATCGCCGCCGCCGTGCTCGACGTTGGCTTTTCGGAGCTCACCTTCGCGGCGGTGCGGGAGCGGCTCGGCGTGGGGGAGAGCACCCTGTACCGTCATGCGCCGGATCGCGACGCGCTCGTGCGGATCGGCCTGGATCGCGCCCTTGCCGAGATCTCCTGGCCACCGCTCGACGCACCTTGGCGTCAGCTCCTCGAAAGCTACGCGCACGCCGCCTGGCACGCGCTCGCCGCGCATCCCGGCTCGGCGACGGAGATCGCGCGCGGCGTCGTCCCGCCGCGCATGACCGGCCTGTTCGCGCGCGTCGGCACCGCCCTGATGCGCGAGGGATTCACCGCCGAACACGCGGTCTTGAGCGGTGACCTCGTGTTCGATCTGGTGACCGATAACCGGCGCGGGATCGAGCAGCTCGACGCCCTCGTGGGGGCCGCGGGGCCGGGGCGCGCCGGGGTCGCTGAGCAGTGGGCGGCCGGTGAGGTCGCGGATGGTGCGGGCGGCGGCGAGCCCGAGGCGGCGAGCCACGCTCCAGAGACCGCGGAACTCCACACGCGGGTGCACGCCGCGATCGCCGCCGAGCCGTTCGCGTGGTTCGTCTCAAAGCTGGGCGTCGTGCTGGCGGGGATCGACGTGACGCTCGCCCCGCCGCGAGGCGACACATCGAAAGCCGGCCCGGACCGAGCCTGAGCGCCGAACGGTCCGCAGCGCCGGATCAGGCGGTCCCGGGCGCCAGCGGCCCGACGGCCGCGTGAGCGTCGGCGTCGCCCGGATCGACGAGCGCGCGGGCCCCGAGCTCGAAGCCCACCGCGGGGGAGAGCGCCGCGTGGCGGGTGATCACGTGCGCGTCGCGCCACAGTCGACCCACGGTGTCGCCCTCCAGGCAGGCGCGGGATCCGGCGACGAGGCTCAGCTCGTGCGTCGCGGCGGCGACGTCGGCGGTGACACGGCCCAGTATCATCCGGGCCGCGGTCAACTGCGCCGCCGGAAGCAGCTCGCCGTGCGCGACCGCGGCATCGAGTTCGTCCGCGGCGGCGAAGAGCACCGCCCGTGCCCCCGCGACGCGCGCGTGTGCGGCCCCGAGCGTCTGTGCCACGCCGGGCCGGTTGATCCCGCGCCCCGGCAGCGCGGCGACGCGCGCGCGATCCGCGTCACCCCGGACCGCTGCGGCGAGCCCCGCGACGAGTGCCTCCGCGGCACCCACCCCCACCGCGGCGAGGCCGAGCGCGGTGCGGAGGCGGCTCGGGACGCGCAGCGCGAGCGGGCCATCCGGTTCGGGCGCGAACAGCACCGAGGTCGGGAGGAATCCGGCGCTCGGCACCACCAGCTGTGCGGCGGCGAGCGTGTGGCTGCCGGTGGCGCGCAAGCCGAGCGCCGCCCAGCGTGCGTGTACAGTCAGCGCCGCGCGCGGCACCCAGACGAACCCCGCGCCGTGCTCCGCGGTGGCGACGTTCAGGAGCGCCCACTCGGCCAGCTCGCTGTTCGACGCGTACCGCCACACGCCGTCGACCACCCAGTCCGGGGAGCCCGCACCCTGCGGGGCCGCGTGCGCCTCGGTGCTCGCAAACACGCCGCACCACTGGGTATCGGGATCCGCGGGGAACGCGGTCCCGCTAAGACGTGCAAATGACTGCGCGAGCAGGCTGTTGGTGTGCGAGACCACCAGGTTCCAGGCGGCCGCCGCGTGCACGCGGGCGAGCCCGGCCGCGACGCGAACCAGCCCGGCACCCCCGAACTCGCCGCCCGCCGAGAGCCGGTACCCGCCCGCCTCCCGGATCGCCGCTGTGACCGCGGGGGCAATCTCACCGGAGGTATCGGCCGCTTCGGCGTCGGCACGGAGCAGGCCGTCGACCGCGGCGAGTCGCCCCAGAACGTCATTCGCGCGCGCAACGCCGGTCTCGACGGCGGGTGTGTGGTGGATCATCGCTGACTTCCTTCGCTGGGGGATTAGGGCTGGGTGGATCAGGGGTGGGTGCTTCAGAGCTGGGACTGCGGCGTCGGGAGCGCATCGGAGGTGTGGAGGAGCGCGGCGAGCAGGGCGCGGCGCGGCGCGGTCAGCGCCGGATCATCGAGCGCGCGATCCCTGCCGAGGTGGCGCAGATCGAGCTGTTCCGTGATGCGGGCCACCGGCGCGCCACCGAGCACGAGCGCGCGATCCGCGAGGGCGAGCGCATCGTCGACGTCGTGGGTCACGAAGACGATGGTGCGGGGCCGCTCGCGCTGCATGGCCTGCACGTCGTGGATCAGCGCGCGCCGCCGCCGCACGTCGAGCCCGGCGAAGGGTTCATCGAGGAGCAGCAGGCCGCTGTCGCGCAGGAAGCCGCGGGCGAGCGCCCCGCGCTGCCGCATTCCACCCGACAATTCGGCGGGTCGGCGATGCGCGGCGTCCGCGAGCCCGAGCGCCGCGAGCTGCGCGCGCGCCGCGTCGGAGGAGACGCCCGCGAACAGCGCGACGTTGTGCTCCAGGGTGCGCCACGGCAGGAGCCGATCCTCCTGGAATACCCACGCGGTGCGCGTGTCCGGCGCGCGCTCGACGGTGCCGTGTGCGGGCCGGGCGGTGCCCCCGAGCACGCGCAGCAGTGACGACTTTCCGATGCCCGAGGCACCCAGGATGGCGGTGATACTGCCCGGCGCCGCGGAGAAGCTCAGGTGCTCGGCGAAGAGACGTTCGCCGTGCGCAAGAGACACCTCCCGGCAGGCAATCGCGTCGGGCTGAGCCGGTGCCCGCGAGGGCTCGGGTCGTTCCGGCCCACCGCACCCCCGGCTGCTGGGGCGTACGCGCGCCGCGTCCGGCGTGCTCCGGTGCCCGGTGCCCCGAAGCCCCGTGAGCAGCCGGATCCCACCCTCGATCACCACCCACGTGCAGACGAGCACCACGGTGATCGCGATCACTCGGTCGGTCTGCATGTGCGCCTTCGCGACGACCAGCTGCTCGCCGAGCCCGCGCGAGGCCGTCAGGAATTCGCCCATCACGGTGAGTTTCCACCCGAGCCCCGCCATGGCGAGCAGCGCGGCGCGCGCGGAGCTGAGGAGAGGCGGCAGGGTCACGTGTCGGAACCGGGTGGTGCGGGGGAGCTCGAACGCGTCGGCGAGTTCGTCGAAGCCGGGGTCGCGATCCCGCACCGCGTGCTGCAGCGCCGCGGCGAGGATCGGGGCGCTCGTGACCACAACGAGGAACACGGTGGGGCCCGCGCCGAGCCCGAACCAGATCATGGCGAGGCCCATCCAGGCCACGCTCGGGACGGCGTTGAGGATCGCGATGAGCGGCGCGAGCGCGGCGCGCGCGGCGTCGCTGAGACCCGCGAGGAGCCCCAGCGCACCGCCCAGTACGGCGGCAACGAGGAGGCCGCCCGCGAATGTCGTGAGCGATTCGCCGAGCGCGGCGTAGGTGTCGGGCTCCCGGAGCAGGCCCCCGACCGCGGCCGCCGTAGCACCGAGGCCGGGCAGAACGATCGCGGGGAGTGCGCGTGCGGTGATCCACCACACGAGCCCGAGCACGAGCACGCTGGCGAACGACCAGATCCACGGCGCGGGGAACCCGGACCTCGGATTCCCCGCGCAGGGCGAGCGACGCGGGATCACCGCTGGTAGAAGCTCGCCTCGGGCAGCGCGCCGCCGACGCTCTCCGGCCAGCGCGTGAGGAGTGTGCTGAAGTACTGTTCCACCGCCGGGCGCGCTTCGGACGCGGCCTGCGCATCCCACGCGATCCTGGGGATTGCGGCGGCCACGATGGCTCCCGGGAGGCCCAGCTCACGCTCGGCGAGCGCTCCCGCTTCCTCCGGATGCTCTGACACCCAGGTTGCCGCCTCGGCGTACGCCTCCTGGAACGCGGCGGTGGTCTCCTCGTGTTCCGCGGCGAAGCTGCCGTTGACGAAGGTGCCGGCGGTGGGGAGCGGCAGCTTCGAGTCGGTGAGATCCGCCCACTCGGCAGCGAAGTCGATCAGGTTTCGCGCTTCGGGGTCCCGGGCCTGGAGCATCGTGACCTGGGGTTCGACGGTGACGAGCGAGGAAATCTGGCCGGAGAGGAACTGTTCGGGGCCGTTCATCGGGTCGACGTAGACGATGTCCACACTGTCCGAGAGCCCGTGTTGTTCGAGTATGAGCTGCATGGTGTAGTCGACCGCGGAGGCGCGCATGGCGATGTGCAACTGGGTCCCCGCGAGATCCGCGACCGACTGGATCGCCGGATCGTGGGTGACGAGGCCCATGACGGCCCAGGCACTCACGTTGAGGAGGCTGAGATCAGCCCCGCCCCGGGCGAGCGTCGCCCCGGTGGTCAGCGGGGCCGCGACAAACTCATGTCCGCCGGTTGCGGCCGCAGTGAGCTGATCGGCGCTCTCCCAGCGATTGAACACGATGTCCGTTTCGCCGAGCGCGTCGGCCTCGATCATGCGAAGGATCGGGAGGCTCGGGGGAGAGGCGGGACCGCTGACGCGCACCTCTGCCGGGGCCGCCACCGGGGCCTCGGCCGGGGTGGCTGAGGCGGAGTCGGCGGACACCGTCGGGACGCTCGTGCCGCATCCGCTCAGCAGCACGGCGCCCAGGGCGGCGATACTGAGGAGGGTCGTCTGCACTGTGGAACGGGACATGGGGGCCTTTCGGGGCGATCACCTTACATCGGATGTAGGTGAGGGTGGGCTAAGTTCTGTGCAGTAGTCTGACAGCGCAGCCGACCGTCCACGGTTGCCCCAGCAACAGAAAGCATCCATGCGCGCCACAACTCTTCCCATTCCACCGACGGAGGGTGCCTCGCCCCGCACTGAGCCGGGCCCGTTCCTCGCCGGCATCACCGAAGACCACCTTCGTTGCATGCAGGCGTGCCTCGGCCTGCACGCCTGTACCTTCGAGAAGGACGAGGACATCCTCTCCTGCACCGGGGGACCCGTCACCTACGGGGTCCTTCTGAGCGGGGCCGCACTCGACGTGCGTCGCCACCCGCACGGTGACCGGACACTCGTGGACGTCATCGAACCCGGCGATCTGTTCGGCGAAGGGTGGCAGACGCCGCGTTGGGGGAGCGCGGCGTGCCCCCAGGAGCGCGCGGCGGTGGGGGCCGTGCCCGGCACCGTGCTGCTCCTCGATCCTGCGCGCCTGTCCGACCCCGCGGTGGCGTGCCCGGCGAAGGCGGTGGTGCAGAACAATCTGCTGCGCTCGGTGCTCGAGAAACAGGAGCGGCTCCGCGCCAAGCTCGAGATCCTCCGCCACCGCTCGCTGCGCAAGCGGATCACCAACTATCTCCTCGTCGAGGCGCAGCGTCGCGGGGCGCAGCGTCGCGGGGCTGCCCGGTTCAGCATTCCCCTGACGCGGATCGAGCTCGCACAGTACCTGCACGCCGACCGGGCCGCCCTGTCCCGGGAACTGGCGCGTATGAGGACCGATGGCCTCATCGATTACCACCGCAATTCGTTTGTGATTCCGGATCCGCGGGCGGCCGCGCTGATCCTCGACTAACGGCTGCTCCGGGTCAGGCCGGGTCGCGCCGTGGCGCTATGCCCCAGGGACGAAACTCAGCAGCAGCAGGCTCTCGGCATCGGCCTCGACCCGGTGCAGCGCATCCGGCACCGGATAGAGGTCCCCGGCAGTCAGGGTGTGCGTCCGGTCCGCATCGCTCTCGATGAACCGCACCTGTCCGTGCACGACGTGGAGTCGCGCTTCCCCGGGATTCCCGTGTTCCGGCAGCACCCCACCCGCGGGGAGCCAGATGGCGAGCTGCTGCAGGCGTGCACCCGCGGTAATGTGACGCCGCGCGAGCGGGGCGCCCGCCGCTTCGGCCTCGGCGCGCAGTTCCTCGTGCAGGGTGGGGAGCGAGATGAGTGTCATGGTGCCTTTCACGGGTGCCCTGTAGCGGGCTGATCTGGTCGACCCTCTCAGTGTGCCCGTTCGGTGGATCGGCCGGTGTTGCCCCAGTCACGCCTGGCGATGCCGTGCCCGCGGCGAATGTCGGCGGTCGCCCCTAGCCTGACCCCACCGACGAAACCGTTGCCGACCGCCTCACCGGAGAGGACGTACACGTGCATGACCACCATGGACCATCACTCAACAGGCGAAGTCATCGTGTACCAGGAGGAAGACGGTGCTCCCGCGCTCGAAGTGCGGCTTGTGCACGACTCCGTATGGCTGAGCCAACAGCAGATTGCGGAGCTTTTCCGAACGACACGAGAAAACGTCACGATCCACCTCCGCAACGTATACGGAGAAGGGGATCTGACTGAGAGCGCAACCCGTAAAGAATCCCTACAACTTCGCACAGAGAGTACCCGATCCGTGCGTCGCCGTGTACTCATGTACAACCTCGACGCGATCATCTCCGTCGGGTACCGGGTGAAGAGCAAGGTGGCGACGCAATTCCGAATCTGAGCCACGGAGCGGCTCCGGGAGTTCTTGCTCCAGGGGTACGCGCTCAATCAGCAGCGACTCGCCGAGCTCGGGACAGTAGTCCAGAGGCTCAGCCGATGAGACGATGACCTTGTCGGAGGAGTTGCTGACGTGCTCGCCGCGTACATCCCGGGACTCACCCTGTTGCGTGACTACGACGAGGGCCTGCTCGATGCCCAACCAACTGCAGTCCCGGGATGGGTGCTCACGCTTGACGAGGCGCGGCAGGTGATCCGGCAGCGCACCGCCGAGTTCCCAGAGGACCGCCTGCTTGGACGAGAGCAGGGCACCGCGCTTGCCTCAGTCGTTGCAACCATCTATCAGGGCTTTGACGGCCACGAACTCTATGTCTCGACGGAGGAGAAGGCCGCGAACCTGCTCTATCTGGTGGTGAAGGATCACCCACTGGTGGACGAGAATAAGCGCAGCGCTGCAGTGCTCTTCGTCACGTTCCTCGCCCGGAATGGGATCTTGAACCGCAACGATGGGACACCGCGCATCACGAGCCTCGCTCTCGCCGCGGCGACACTGATGATCGCGATGAGTGATCCGGGGGAGAAGCGCCTGAGGGTGACCCTCTTGATCCGCATGCTGGTCGACGGGTGAGGCGTTGAGCGAAGACGCGGTGATTCGCCGGTGCCGGTGCCGGTGTTCGTTGAGGGCGAGGACGGGGAGGGCGACGACGTCTGGGCGGATGTGCGAACAGGTCGGGGGCGCTACGAACCCGACATTCGCCGGCTGCCATCGCGGGCAATGGATCGCTCACGGTCACGCCATTACCGCTCATGTATTGAGATGCAGGCACTGGTGCGCAGGCAGCCGCTCGGACTCCCGACCATCAATTCCACACGGAGGAGGGGCCTCAGCGAAGGAGGTCGACATGAACACTCGCAATTCGACCGCGCCGGTGATGACCGAGCACGACCGTGAAATGGCGGAGAAACGTGACCGCAGCATCGAAGATCCCGAGGCGTGCTATGCCGCGGCGAGAAAAGCCGCAGGCGTGATGTTGCGTCCGCGCGCCGCTGCGAAAGGCACCGAGACCGCGGCCTCAGAGCGGAGTTTGCCAGCAGTGTTGTGCTGGGTCGCTCGTCGGTGCGTACTCATCACCGGGCCTGCACGGGTCTCAGCCGGTCCCAGCGAATCGTTCGCCCAATAGGGTTGGCGCTGTGGCTCTCGCGTGCATCATGCTCCTCATCGCGGGTGCGTGTATTGTCCTTGCCGGAATCCGAGTCCGTGGCTTGGTACCCCGACATTGGGAAATAGTGGACGGGGAGTGGCTTGGCCCGGCCCTGCGGCACGCTCCACAAAGGTATCGGTACCGTAGTCTCGACGGGGTCGAGCGCACCGGGGAGACCCGGCTGAAGGTGTTCTGGCGGGCTCAGTACGGGGGTCGCTGCCGGGGAAGCGGCTCATACCGCGCGCAGCCGCTACGGGCGCGGCTTGACTGTGCCGCGACGGCATCGTTTCTGATGGGGGCATGCACAGAAACACCCTCGTCTATTTCGGCTCATTCAGTCTGTCGCTCCTGGGAAACGGGATCGCCGCGGTGCTCTTTCCGCTGTTGGTCCTGGCGCGGACCGGCGACCTGCTCGCGGCGGGCATCCTGGCCTCGATCAACGCGGCGGTGGCGGCCATCGTCAGCGTTTGTGCCGGGGTGGTCGTGGATCGCCTCAATCGGCGCACGGTGTCGATCGTCAGCGATCTGCTCTCCGCGGCGTCGATCGCCGCGCTGCCCGTCGTCGATGCGATCTGGGGCTTGAACCTGGGCTGGTTCATCGCGCTGAGTGTGATCGGCACGTTCGGTGATGCGCCCGGCATGACGGCCCGAGAAACGATGCTGCCGCGCCTCGTGCGCTTGGCTGGCGAGAAGCCCGGGGCGCTGGATCGGCTCGTGGGCGTCCGCGAAGCCCTCGCCGCCACCCTGATCCTGATCGGCCCCGGCCTCGGCGGCCTCCTCGTGCTGCTCTGGGGCGTGAGCTCGGCGGTGCTCCTCATCACTGCGGCCACGAGCCTCGCCGCGGCCCTGCTGACGCTCGCCCTCAGCCCACGGGTCGGAGAGCTTGACCGGGCCGCGGAGAACGGTGCGCCGCTCCCCACCTCGGGTGTGCGCGGGATGTTCACGGATCTGGTGCTCGGGTGGCGATTCCTGCTCGGCAACCCGCTCGTGCGTGGGGCGAGCCTCGTATCGGCGGTGTTCGCGGCGCTGCTGGCCGGCCTGCAGGCCACCGTCCTGCCCGCCTACTTCACGGAACACCGCCTCCCGGAACTCAGCGGTATGGCGATTGCCGGGCTCGCCCTCGGCAGCCTGGTCGGGGCCGGGCTGTATGCGGCGTCTATCGGCCGGATCACCCGACGCCGCTGGTTGGTCGTCGGCATGCTCGGGCTGGCACTGGGCTTCACCGTCCTCGGCGTCCTGGGCGCGCCCTGGCTCGTTGTGCTGGGTGCCGTCGTGATCGGGGCCACCAGCGCCCCCATGTCCGCGGCGCTGGGCGTGGCGACACTCGAGGCGACGCCGGATCGCATGCGCGGGCGCGTGCTCGGCACCCAGCACGCGCTGATGCTCGCGGCCCCGGCACTCACCTCCGCGCCGCTCGCGGCTCTGGCCGTGAGCTGGGGGCTCCCGGCGGCGGGACTCGCCGTCGCGGCGGTCATGGCGGTGACCGCGGTGATCGCGCTCGTCGCGCCCGCGTTCCGCACATTGGACAGAATAGAGCGAGAAGCCCAGTGCGCGGTGGAGGAGGAGCGATGGCATGGAGCACGCGGCAACTCGCCGACCTCACGGGGGTGACCCTGCGAACCATCCGCCACTGGCACGACGTGGGGCTGTTGCCCGAGCCGGAACGACTCAGCAACGGCTACAAGCAATACACCGCCCAGCATCTCGTGCTCGCGCTCCGCATCGCCCGACTCGCGAGCCTCGGGTTCCGCTTGGATCAGGTGGCCCCCATGCTGGCGTCGGCCGAGCAGAGCGCACCGCTGCTGCGCGACGTGCGGGCCGAGCTCGACGAGCGGATTGCCGCGCTCACCCGGCTGCGGGCCGATCTGGACGGACTGATCGAGGCCGGGGCCGCGCCGGATCTCTCCCCGGAGGCCGTGCTGGCACTTGACGCGCTCGGCGCGGATCCTGGTGCCCGAAATGTCGCGATCCTCCTCGCTCGCATGTTGCCCAAGGGGGACATGCCGGGCTTCGCGCGGACCATGCAGAACGCGCCTCGTGAGCTCACCGCGGTGAATGAGGAACTGCTCGCACTCCCGCCGCATGCCTCGGAGGCAACCGTCGGGGAGCTCGCAGACCGCGGAGCCGCAGCGATTGCCGCGTTTCTCGCCGATCAGGGGACCGCACTGCCACAGCTCTCGGCGGGCCTGGACGGTGGCGCGGGCCCGGGCCTTGACGCCATGGCGGCACTCCTGCGGGAGCACCTGAACCCGGCGCAGCTCCGGGTCATGACGCAGATCATGCGGCAGTTCACGGACGAATAGCGGCTCGAACAGCGCTCTCGGAGGAGCCCGAGTCGGCACCGAGCGCTCCGCCTCGCACCAAAATGTTGCATTTCTGCATCACCCGCGCTAGCTTTGGTGCATGGATAGCGGGCTTTCGGAAGTGTTTCTCCGTGCCGGGCGCACCCGTTCGGAGATCGCTCGGCGCGCCGGCGTGAATCGCTCCACGATGTACCGGGCAAGCGAGGGCACGGTCGACGTGCGCCTCGACACGCTGACGGAACTCGCGCTCGCGAGTGGCGTTGAACCGATCATCACCTATCGGCCCCTGTCGGATCCGGCCGCCGCCGACGCGGGACGCGTCCTCATGGAGGGCGCAGCCGAGCTGGGGGAGATGCCCGCGGCCACCGCGGAGTGGGTGGCACGCATTGAGCGCTTTGCTCAGCCCGCGACGCTCGGCAGCATCGCGGCCGAGGCGGGGCTCGCGGCATCGCTCCTGCACCGCGCCGACGCCCTGGGGGTGTCCGGCACCTTCACCGCCGCCGTGCTCGACGCCTGCGGCGCGGTGGCGGGAGGGGAGTGGGCGCTCTCGGGTGCCGCGGCGCTCGCGGCACTGGGCGCCGACGCGGCCGAGCTGAGTGCTGCCGTGCAGATTCTCTGGACGCCGGATCCCGGCCGCGCGCTCCAGCACCTCGTCGGGCTGGGCGGGACCGTGGCGAACCCTGCCGCGGCCTCCGTGATCCTGTGCGCGCCGGGCGAGCTGACGCTGCAGGGCAGCGCCTCGCGCAACGGGGTCCGCGTGGTGGCACCCGCGCAAGCGATCATCGACAACCTGGGCCTGGTCGATCCCCAGCGCTCCGCGGCGGCGCGGCTCGTCGCGAGCTGGGGGTAGCGCTGCGGCGCTGCGCTGCATCACTGCATCACTGCATCGTTGCAGGGCAGAGCAGAACGGCGCACGGGGAGCACCCCGCACACGATCAAACTGACATAATATAGATTATCAACGAGCGCGTGGAGCGTGGGTGAGGGGCCCCGGCGACTCGCGAGCACCCGCGCCAGCTACGCCGGCCACGGCGGTTGGTGACCTGCGGATCCAGCGGCGGCGTCAGTGGCCGCAGCCGACGCCGCGGCCCGCGTGAGCACTCCGTGCCAACACTCGGTGACCTCGCCGGTGCGCGCGGGCACCGAACCGGGACCCGTGCCCGCGTATGCGAACCCGGCGCGCTGGGCGACACGAAGCGAAGCCGTATTGCCGACCACGGCTTCCCAGTGCAGCGCCGCGAGGTGAGCGACGCGCGGGCCGAGTGGCCCAGTGGCCCCCTCCGGAGGGAGCGCCGCTTCCACGACGACCGCCACCGCAGCTGACATAATCCCGCCGCCGCGGTGCGGCGCGCCCAGCCAAAAGCTGATCTCTCCCCGCGGCAGCTTGAGCCCGATGGTCCCGAGGAGCGGCCCGTCGGGATCCCGCCGGATGGCCCAGACGAGCTCGGTGCCGTCGCGCCACGCCGCCGGCGCGTACTCGTGCACGAACCAGGTGGCATCGGCCGTCGTGTACGGCCAGGGCGTGGACATGAATCGCTCGAACGCGGGGTCAGCGCAATATTCGGCGATGCGCGAGACGTCGGCGTCCCGAAGCTCGGTGAGCGAGATGCCGCGCCCGCTCAGTGGGGTCACCGTCATGGGATGCGCGCCTCGAGCAACGTGAGGAACTCGTCGGCCATCTCGAGCTGCCGGGCCAGCTTCGCGCGGCGCTCGCGGGCGTCGCTCCGGAAGTCGCCCAGTGCGCTCTGCGCGTCGGTGGCCGCACCCGGCTCGCCGGCCCCCTGCTCCCCCGCGGCGTCGATCGCGCGCAGCAGGTCCCGCATCTGCTCAAGTGAGTACCCCAGTGGCTTCATGCGGCGAATCAGCATCAGGCGCTCGAGATCGCCGTCCGTGTAGAGGCGAAAGCCTCCGTCCGAGCGGCCGCTGGGCGTCAGGAGGCCAATCTCGTCGTAGTGGCGAATCGTGCGCAGGGAGAGCTCCGTGCGCTCCGCGAGTTCGCCAATGTGCATCATGTCACCCTCGGGCATCGCGCTCCCTGTTCGAAAAACTCTCACGTTACGTTAGTGTTGTCGGGTGTCCGCCCGCATCCGGACTCACGCACCCTCCCCCCATGGTGGCACGCCGCGCTCGGCACCGCCCCGGCACACTCTGAGGAGCACATGACTCGCCACGCACCGCTCGCCCCGTCGCGCCCCGGCGTCGGCACGGATCACTCGGTCCGCACCGCGCTGCGCACCCCGCGCATTCTCATCCGGGAGGTCCTCGCGGGCGTGGTCGTCGCGCTGGCGTTGATCCCCGAGGCGATTTCCTTCTCGATCATCGCGGGCGTCGATCCGAAGGTGGGGCTCTTCTCCTCCTTCATCATGGCGGCGACCATCGCGATCGTGGGCGGCCGCCCCGCCATGATCAGCGCGGCAACGGGCGCGGTGGCGCTCGTGATCGCGCCCGTTGCGCGCGAGTACGGCATGGACTACTTCGTGGCGACGGTGCTGCTCGCCGGGCTGTTCCAGATCCTGCTCGCCGTGTGCGGCGTCGCGAAGCTGACCCGCTTCATCCCGCGGAGCGTGATGGTCGGCTTCGTCAACGCGCTCGCGATCCTCGTGTTCGCCGCCCAGCTCCCCCACCTCATCGGCGTGCCGTGGGCCGTCTACCCGCTCCTCGCGCTCGGCCTTGCGATCCTGATCTGGATGCCGAAGATCACCCGCGTTATTCCGGCCCCCTTGATCTCGATCGTCGTCGTGACCGCCGTGGTCGTCGTGTTCGCGATCTCCGTGCCGACCGTGGGCGACCAGGGTGAACTCCCCCGCAGCCTCCCCGAGCTGTTCGTCCCGAACGTCCCCCTCACCTTGGAAACACTCACGATCATCGCCCCCTACGCGTTCGCGATGGCGCTCGTCGGCCTGCTGGAATCCCTGATGACCGCGAAACTCGTGGACGACATCACTGACACTCCGTCGAACAAGACCCGCGAGAGCTGGGGGCAGGGCGTCGCCAACATCGTGTCCGGGTGCTTCGGCGGCATGGGCGGGTGCGCCATGATCGGCCAAACGATGGTGAACGTGAAGGTGTCCGGCGCGCGCACGCGCATCTCGACGTTCCTGGCGGGGGTGTTCCTGCTCGTGTTGGTGGTCGCCCTCGGGGACGAAGTGGCGAGGATCCCGATGGCGGCACTCGTGGCCATCATGATGATGGTGTGCGTCAGCACCTTCGACTGGCACTCGATCGCTCCGAGCACGCTGCGCCGGCTCCCCCGCAGTGAGACCGCCGTGATGGTGCTGACGGTGGGCGTCGTGGTCGCCACGCACAACCTCGCGATCGGCGTCATCGCGGGGGTCTGTGCGGCCTCCGTGCTCTTCGCGCGACGCGTCTCACGGCTGGCGCGCATCGACCGGGAACTCATCGTCCGAGACGGGAAGTCCCACGCGCGCTACACGGTGCAGGGCGAGTTGTTTTTCGCCTCGGTCGCGGACCTCGGGGCGAACTTCGCCTTCGCCGAGGATCCCGAACGGGTCGTGATCGACCTCAGCCAGTCGCACATCTGGGACGCGTCGACCGTGGCGGAGCTCGACGCGATCACGCGCAAGTACGACCAGCACGGGATCCGCGTGGAGCTGATCGGCATGAACCCGCACACACGCACGCTGCACGGCCGGTTGACGGGGCAACTCGGTGCCGAATAGCGGGGCGCGGGCCCGCCGGGCCGCACCCCGGACCGGGTGGCGGACCGGATGCCGGCCGACGCGCGCTACGCCCGGCCAGCGCTGAGGAGCAGGATCGACCGCGCCGCGAGCGCGCTCGCCCCGACGCCACCGAACTCGCCCGCGGTGAGCATCAGGTCGGGGTGGCTCTGGAGGGCGGCGATCCCCGCCAGCACGAGCGCCGCGCCCACCACGATCCAGCCGATCAGCGCGAGCCCGATCGAGAGCGTGCGTCCGAGCGCGACGCGGCCGCGGGCGCGGGCCGGGCGTGCGAGGCACGCGAGCGCAAAGGCGAGGACTCCGAGGGCGAGCGCTCCCAAAATGTCGCTCGGCCGGTGCCAGCCGTAGGCCAGCAGCTGCCAGCTCACGGCACCGAGCAACGCGGCACCGGCGACCGCGACGAACGCGCGAATTCGGGCGGGCACCGCCCAGATCAGTCCGGCAACGAGCGCCGTGAACACCGTCATGTGGCCACTCGGGAAGGTGTTCGGAGCATCAAACTCAAAGAGCTGCGGGCGGGTCAGTAGCTGCAGCTTCAGCAGCTGCGAGGCGGCGATCGCCGCGGCGGGCAGCAGCGTCACCACGAGGGCGCGCTGGATCCCGTGGGCGAAGAGCGCGAGCACGCCGATGATCAGCAGGGCGACCGCGATCGCCGGTGTGGACACCAGGTTGAGCGGTGCGGGCGGACTCGTGGTGAACTCCGCGGCATCGAGGACGACCCCCTCGGCCCGCTGGCCCAGTTCGCTCTGCACCCCAATGATGAACGAGCCGACGCCCACGGCGGCCCACAACACCGTGAACCACAGCGCGCGGCGGCGGCCGCCCACCGCGATCCCCGTCATCCGGGGACCCCCGTGGTGAGCGTCCGAGCGGCCGCGCCGCTCCCCCGCTGGTCGCCCGTGCGCACCGCCCACATGGCGAGTGCGGCGGCCGTGGCCACGTTCAGCGAGTCCACGCCGTGCTCCATCGGGATCAAGACGGTGCGGGTGGCCGCGGCGAGAGCACGTCGGCTCAACCCCGGCCCCTCGGTGCCGAACATGATCGCGAGCCGTTCCGGGAGGTCCTCGACGTAGTCCGCGAGGTCCTCGGCGTCATCGCGCAGCGCGAACGCCGTGAGCTCGTAGCCCGCATCACGGATCAGCGGTCCGGCCTCGCGCCAGTCCGGGAGCCGCGCCCAGGGCACCTGCAACACCGCACCCATGCTGACGCGCACCGCGCGCCGATACAGCGGGTCCGCGCAGCCCGGCGTGAGGAGCACGGCGTCGGCCCCGAGCGCGGCGGCGGAACGGAACACGGCGCCGACGTTCGTGTGATCGGCGAGATCTTCGAGGACCACCACGCGCCGCGAGCTGCGCAGCAGCTCCGCAGGGTCGAGCGGGGCGGGGCGGTGCATCGAGGCAATGGCGCCGCGATGCATGTTGAACCCCGTGAGCTGTTCGAGCTGATCCGGCAGGCCGATGTACACCGGGACGTCTGGGAAGTCTGCGAGTGCCGGTTCGATCCGCGGCAGCCACTCGGCCACCATGAGCAACGCTCGCGGGCGGTGTCCGGCGCGCAGCGCACGCTCAATCACCTTCGGCGACTCCGCGAGGTACAGCCCTTCCTCCGGCTCGCGCACGCGGCGCAGCGCCACGTCCGTGAGCTGCGTGAAGTCGGCAAGCTCGGGGGCGGCGAGATCGTCGATGTGGATCAGCTTCACGCGGAGGGCTCCTTGGCGGGGGACGGCGACTCGGGGGACGTCTGGGGGGTGCCTGCTGGCGCGCTGGCGCGCAGAAACGCGAGGATCGCGGCGACCGCGTCGGCGACGGCCTCGTAGTGCACGAGGTGACCCGTGCCGGGCAGGATGCGCAGCTCCGACCCGGGGATCCGGCGCTGCAACTCGAGCTGTTTCGCGAGCGGCGTGATGTCATCCCGCGCGCCCGCGATGAGCAGCGTCGGGGCGACGAACGCGTCGGCCCAGCCGATGACCGTGTGGGAGACGGACGCGCGGAACGCGTCGAGCAGAGTGCCGGGGTCCGCGAACACGCTGAAATACCGATCGTGTTGATCGTGGATCCAGCGACGCAGCTCCCGATCGTGCGTCTTCGCCATGACCTCGCTCATCACGCGCACGATCAGCGGGTTGCCGAGCAGGCCGCGCGCGGCCCGCTCGGGCAGGAGGTCGGCGGCACGGTAGTAGGCGATCGCCAGCTGCGTCATGACGGCCTGCGGGCCCTCGAGCGCCGGGGCGGAGATCGGATTGATGAGGATCGTGCGCTCGGGCGCGAGCCCGCTGGCGAGCGCGGCCGAGACGACGAGTGAGCCAAAGGAGTGGCCGAGGATCGCGAAGCCGTCGGGTGCCGTCGCCGCCGCGAAGGCGCGCAGCCATGCTCCGTAGAGCGCGATGTCGTGGGTGCGACCCGGGATCGCGGGCGACGCGCCAAAGCCGGGCAGATCGGGCACAAGGATCCGGAGTTCGGGCGCGCTGGCCGCAAGTCCCTGGGCGATTCCCTGCAGCCCGTGGTGGTCGCCGCGGAAACCGTGCACGAGGATCAGGGTCGGCCCCGCCGCCGCGCCATAGCGCCACGCGCGGGTCTCGGACCCGAGCGCGGGGACGGCGAAAGGAGTGGGGACGGAGCTCACGAAATAACCTTAGCGGCGCGGGCTGGCAAAGCGCCGCGCACCGCCCCGGGGCGCGGGATCTCGCGCGGCTCGGTACGATCGAGGAAACGAAAGGAGCGCCGTGACCGCTCAACTCCCCCTCTGGGCCGCGAACCTCGCCGTGTTCGATACCGAGACGACCGGCATTGACATCTCCGAAGACCGGATCGTGAGCGCCACCATCGCGCTGCTCGGCCCCGGCGGTGAAGTCACCGAGCGGTACGACTGGCTGCTCGATCCGGGCATCGAGATCCCCGAGGCCGCAATGCGGGTCCACGGCATCACCACGGAGATTGCGCGCGCCACGGGGATCTCCGCGGCCGTTGGCGTGCAGCAGATCGTGGCGCAGCTCGCCGAAATGATGGAGCGAGGCTACCCCGTCGTCGCCTATAACGCCCCATATGACCTGTCGCTGCTGTCCGCCGAGGCCGCGCGGCACGGCGTGTCGCTCCCCGCGGCGATCGCCCCCGTCATCGATCCGCTGATCCTCGACAAGCAGTTCGACCGCTATCGCAAGGGGAAGCGCACCCTCGTGGCGGTCGCAGCCCACCACGGCGTGGAGATCGGGAACGCCCACGACGCCGGCGACGACGCGATCGCCTCGGGCCGGGTGCTGCAGGCCATCGCGCGGAAGTACGCGGACGTGATCCCCGATGACCTCGACGCGCTGCACACCTCCCAGGTCAGGTGGGCGGCCCAGCAGGCGGCGAGCTTCCAGGAGTACATGCGGCGCGTCCGTGACCCGAATTTCGTCGCGGACGGGGCTTGGCCGCTGCGCGCAGGATAGGCGCGGGGGCCGGGCCGGCTTCCGGCAGGCGACACAGCAGAACGGGCGGCGGATCCGAAGATCCGCCGCCCGTTCTCGCGTTCGCAGTGCTTAGGCGCCGAAGCCCTTGAAGCGCTGGTTGAACTTCTCGACGCGACCGGCCGAGTCCATGATGCGCTGCTTGCCCGTGTAGAACGGGTGCGATGCGCTGGAGATTTCCACGTCGAGGACCGGGTAGGTCTCGCCGTCGAGCTCGATCGTCTTCTCGCTGGTGAGGGTCGAGCGGGTGAGGAACGTCTCCCCCGACGCCAGGTCGCGGAACACGATTGCGTTGTACTCGGGGTGAATGTCGGTCTTCATGAGTGTCCTTATTGTGGGTGATGAATGATGCGTCTAGCGCATCGAAGCCTTGCGGAACTACCGCGCCAAGGGTCCACTTTAGCAGACCGAGGCGGGGAAATGCGTGATTGAGCGTTAGGGGCGCGCCACGGCGGCGTAGCGCCCCGCGTTCACAGAGAGCTCGAACGGCATGCCAAAGGTCGCTTCGAGGTTCGCGGCGGTCAGGGTCGTTGCGAGCGGGCCCGCCGCCTGTACGCGCCCGTCGCGCAGCATCAGCACGTGGGTGAACCCGGGCGGAACCTCCTCGACGTGGTGCGTCACCATGACCATGGCGGGCGAGGCGGGCGACGCGGCAAAGCCCGAGAGCATCTGCAGCAGGCGCTCCCGCGCACCCAGGTCGAGGCTCGCGCTCGGCTCGTCCAGCAGCAGCATCTCGGGATCCGTCATCACGGCGCGGGCGATCAGGGCGCGCTTGCGCTCCCCGTCGCTCAGCGTGCCGAAGCTGCGGTCGGCGAACCCGGCGAGGTCCCACTCGGCGAGGATGCGCTCGGCCTGGCGCACGTCCAGGTCCTCGTACTCCTCGTTCCAGCGGCCCTCAACGGAGTAGGCGGCGGTGAGCACGATGTCGCGCACGAGTTCGGTGGGCGGGATCCGACGCCCCGTTGCCGAGGACACCGCACCGATGCGGTTGCGCAGCTCGAACACATCGATGTTCCCCAGCCGCTCGTCGAGCACCTCCACGGTGCCGGAGGTGGGGTGGGATGACGCCGTCGCGAGTGCGAGCAGGGTGGACTTCCCGGCACCGTTGGGGCCGAGGATCACCCACCGCTCGGCATCATCGACCGACCACGTGACCCCGTCGAGGATCGGCCGGCCATCGCGGACAACGGACACATCGGTGAGTCGCAGGACATTGACCATACCCCCAGCCTAACGAGTGCCGCGCCTCGCGCGGGTCACGGCGCGCCACACCGAAACCGTAGACTGGTGTGCATGACCGTTGCAGCGCCTCTCATCGTCCTTGATTGCGATTCCACGACCATTCAGGACGAGGTGATTGAGCTGCTCGCCGACGTCGCGGGCACCCGCGAGCAGGTCGCCGAGGTGACCGAGCGCGCCATGCGCGGCGAGCTCGACTTCGCGGAAAGCCTCACGGAGCGCGTCGCGACGCTGGCGGGCACGCCGGAGTCCGCGTTCGCTGACGCGTACGCGCGCGTGCGCCTGACGCCGGGTATCCGCGAGCTCGTCGCCGCCGTGCACGAGCGCGGCGGAAAGGTCGGGGTGGTCTCGGGCGGCTTCCACGAGGTGCTGGACCCGATCGCCGCGGATCTGGGCCTCGACTTCTGGCGCGCGAACCGCCTCGAGGTGGCGGACGGCCGCATGACCGGGCGCACCATCGGCCCCGTGATCGACGCGGCCGCGAAGGCCGCGGCGCTGCGGGAGTGGGCTGCGGACTCGGGCATCCCGCTGAGCGCCACCGTTGCGATCGGGGACGGCGCGAACGATCTCGACATGATGGCCGTCGCGGCGATCGGCGTCGCGTTCAACGGGAAGCCGCTCGTGCGCGAGCGCGCCGACGTGGCCATCGAGGGGGATCTGGCGCTGGCACTCCCCCTCCTGGACCGCCTCACGGCGTAGCCGCGGCGCGCTCGCGGTGCGGCTCAGAAGTTGTTGAGCTGCTCGGTCTCCGCGGGAATCACGCCGTCGCCGTGGAGCGACTCGCCGAGCCGCTTCAGCGCGGTCAACGCCACGTTCTGCGGCATCGGGCCGTACGAGATCCGGGCCACACCCAGCTTCTCGTACGCTGCCGCGGTGAGGGCCCCGGGGAGGCCAATGACGCTGACGGCCTGCGGGCCGATCCCGGCGACCAGCGCAAGCGTGTCCTCTTCGGAGAGCACCCCCGGCACGAAGATGCAGGTCGCGCCCTCGTCGCGGTACGCGCGGCCGCGCTCGATCGCCTCCGCGATGGCCTCTGCGCGGGGCCGCTCCGGATTGCGAACCAGCGCGTCCGTGCGCGCGTTCAGGGCGAACGCAATGCCCTCCTGCTCGCCGGTGCGCACGGCCGCGCGCATGATCGCGACGGACTCCCCGAACGGGCGCATCCGGTCCTCGATGTTCGCGCCCGAGACCCCCACGCCGATCGCGCGGCGGACGGTCTCCGAGACGTCGCCGTAGCCGCCGTCGAGATCCGCCGTCACCGGGAAGTGCTCCGCGGCGGCCGCGATCCGGCCGATGCTCGCGAGCATAAGATCCAGGGGGATCTGCTCGCCGTCCGCGTACCCGTGGCTCGCGGCGATCGAGTGGCCCGCGGTCGCGATCGCCCGCGTGCCGGGAAGCTCTGCGACAACGCGCGCGCTCGCGGCGTCCCAGACATTGACGACGCGCAGGATCTCGGGAGCTGCGTACAGCTGTGCGAGGGCCTGCGCGTCGACGGCGACGCGGGTGGGGGTCCGGGGATGAGTCTGAGCGTTCATATCCTCAGGCTACGCCGGATCCGGCCGCGATTGTAGGGGTGACCCGGGATTAGTGGCCCATCCCCAGGCCGCCGTCCACCGGCAGCACCGCGCCCGAGATGTAGGCGGCGTCGTCGCCCGCGAGGAACGACACGGCCCCAGCGATCTCCGATACCTGCCCGAACCGGGAGGCGGGGATCGAATCGAGGTACTGCTGCTGCTGCGCCTCGGGAAGTTCCGCGGTCATGTCCGTCTCGATGAAGCCCGGAGCCACGACGTTCGCCGTGATCCCGCGCGACCCGAGCTCGCGAGTCAGCGAGCGCGCGAAGCCGACGAGCGCGGCCTTCGACGAGGAGTAGTTGATCTGCCCGGGCGAGCCGTACAGGGCCACGACGCTGGAGATGAGGATCACGCGACCGAAACGGCCCTTCAGCAGCCCCTTCGCGGCGCGCTTGACCACGCGGAAGGTGCCGGTGAGGTTCGTGTCGATGACGCTCGTAAACTCCTCCTCGCTCATGCGCAGGAGCAGCGTGTCCTTCGTGATCCCCGCGTTTGCGACGACCACCTCGACGGGGCCAAGCTCTGCTTCGATCTGGGTGAAGGCGGCGTCGATCGAGGCCGCGTCCGCCATCTCAGCGCGCACGGTCAGCGAGCCCGCGGGGCCCTCGCCGGAACGGGCGGTCACCGCGACACGGTGGCCGTCGGCGATCATGCGTTCGGCGATCGCGAAGCCGATGCCGCGATTGCCGCCGGTGACGAGTACGGTACGGGAGGTGCTCATGGGGGTCCTTCCATTCAGACAGTGCGGTCTAGCCTACGGGAGCACCCATGCCGCGTGCCCGGGGCACGCGGCGCGGCCGCCCGGGAAACCGCGAACGTTGGGGTGCTCTCCAGCCAAACGGCGTAGGCTGGAGCGGTACGTGAGAAGGAGCGCATGGCCAAGAGCTACAGTGTCACCTCGGCGGGCGTGAGCCCCGCCGAGGATCGCGCGCACCGCATGCGGATGTACTTCATCGCCATGGCCCTGCGGGTGCTGTGCGTGGTGTCCCTGTTCTGGGTGCGCGGCTGGTGGGTGCTCCTCGTCGCCGCCGGCGCGGTGCTCCTCCCCTGGTTTGCCGTGATGGTCGGCAACGCCGTCGCGCACAACCCGGGCGAAGCCCCCGACGCACCCGAACCGCAGCAGCTCGCCGCGCCCGAGGCGTCGCTCGCCGAACCGGGGGCGCCGGCCGAGCTGATCGTCATCGACGTGGAGCCCACGCGCCGCGCCGCGGCGGATCCCGGCGGCGGGCCCGGGGACGCCCCCGGTTCCCCCGACACCACCGGCGACGCCGGAGGTGCCGCATGAGTGGGATCAGCAATCCGATCGTGACGCTGGGCCTGCCCCCGGAGCACGAGTACTCGTGTTCCCGAGCGGGCTGCCGGGACGAGGCGAGCTGGGCGATCCAGTGGCGCAACCCGAAGATTCACGCCGAAGACCGCCGCAAGATCTGGCTGGCCTGCGAGCCACACCGCGACACGCTGCGGGACTTCCTCGCGTCGCGCGATTTCCCGCTCAGCGTGGTACCCGTGAGTGAACTCGAGAACTGAGAGACGACGACCGTATGACCCAGGACACCGCTCCCGCACCGGCCGCCCCCTCCGAGGCCACGCGGTCAACGCCCGACGGGCCGCAGATCGGCTGGACGTTCCTGCGCTCGGGGCGCTGGTTCGGATACTTCACGATGCTCGTGGTGTTCTCCATCGCCTGCGTCCTGCTGGGCAACTGGCAGTTCGATCGTCGCGCGCAGGCCCGGGCGGAGATCGAGCGGCTGGACGCGAACTACGGCTCCGCCGCGGTGCCGCTGGCAACGGAACTCCCCAGCCTGGACGCGTTCGACGTTGACGCGCAGAAGTGGCGCACCGTGTCGATGCGGGGCGAGTACATCGGCGAGCCGACGCTTGCCCGCAATCGCCCCGGGCCCCAGGGCGTCGGCTCGGACCTGATCCAGGCGCTGCGCACGGACGCGGGCGAGGTGTTCTTTGTGGACCGCGGCTGGGTACCCGTCGACGGCGGCGCGGCGGCACGCGGTGAGGTCTCGGTGAGCGATCTCCCGCAGGCGCCGTCCGGCCCGGTCGTGGTCGAGGCGCGGCTGCGCGCCTCGGAACCCCGGATTGATGGCCGCACGAGCTCGGGCATGACCGTTGCGAGTATCGAGCTGCCGGAGCTCGCCCGGCTGAGCGGCACGGAGGGCGAGGCCTACACCGGGGCGTACGGGATGCTGATCTCGGAGGACCCCGCGGGCGAACACGGGGTGCTCCCCGCCGAGCCCGAGCGCGACGAGGGCCCGCACCTCTCCTACGCGCTGCAGTGGTACGTGTTTATCCTCATCGCCGGGATCGGCGTCTACGTCGCGGCCCGGCGCGAGTACCGCAGCCTCAACGCGGGCAGTGAGATCGTGCGCGCCCAGGATCGCCGCGCGGCCGAGCGCAAGGTGCGCCGCGGCCCCTCCGACGCCGACATCGAGGACGCGCTCCTCGACCGATAGCCCGTCGGCGCTCGTGGAGCTGCCGGGCGTGATCTCGATCTCGATCCCGATCTCGATCCCGCTCTCGACGCGGATTGCCTCCCACGCCCCGACCGGACCAGGGGCACACGCTCTCTCCCCCGCCCCGCGCGCCGCCCGCGACCTACCGGTAGAAGCCCTCGCGCAGGTTGATGCGATGCTCCACCCAGGCCTTCATCGCCGCGAGCATGCCGGTCCATCCGGCGCAGTTCCCGAACGCTGCGGTCGCGCCGGCCGGCGTGGCCTGCCAGGCCGACTCGGTGATGGTCACCAGCGTGCGGGTATCGTCGTCGACCGGGGCGAAGGTGAACGTCACCGTCGTCTCCCCCGCGGCGTCGCTCGTCGCCTCCCCGTCCCACGCGATCACGATTGTTTCGGGAGCTCGGGCCTCGATCACCCGCACCGGAAAGGCGCCGGGAAAGTCGGCGAAGTCCCAGGTCACGGTCTCCCCCGCGACGAGCCTGCCCCGCGCAGCGCCGGTCGTGAAGTAGCGCGAGAGCGTGTGGGGATCCGCCACGGCCTCATACACCTCGGCACACGGACGTGCGATGTGGCCGGACACGGAAAAGGTGAGGTCGGTCAGAGCTGCTGTGGACGTCATGCGTCAATTACAGCGCGAACGGGCCGCACACGGAAGAGTCGTGTGCGGCCCGTTCGGGTTCACTCAGCTTCTGATCAGGAGATCACGCGAGTTCGATCAGCTCCAGGTAGTCCTTGGACCAGTGGTCCTCGGTTGCCTCGGGCATGATGAGCACCCGCTCCGGATTCAGTGCCTCGACGGCACCCTGATCGTGGGAGACGAGCACAACGGCACCCGAGAAGTGCGCCAGCGCGTCGAGGATCTCCTCCCGGCTCGCCGGATCCAGGTTGTTCGTGGGCTCATCGAGGAGCAGCACGTTGGCGCTGGACACCACGAGCATCGCGAGTGCGAGGCGCGTCTTCTCGCCGCCGGAGAGCACGCCGGCGGGCTTCAGGACGTCGTCACCCGTGAACAGGAACGAACCCAGCACCTTCCGCGCCTCCGTTTCGGTGAGGTGCTGCGACACGGAGATCATGTTCTGCAGCACGCTCGCCTTGACGTCGAGGGTTTCGTGTTCCTGCGCGTAGTAGCCCACCTTGAGGCCGTGGCCGGCGATGATCTCGCCGGTGTCCGGCTCGTCCACTTGCGCGAGCAGTCGCAGCAGCGTCGTCTTGCCGGCACCGTTGAGCCCCAGGATCACGACCTTCGAGCCCCGGTCGATCGCGAGGTCGACGCCCGCGAAGATCTCGAGCGAGCCGTAGGACTTCGACAGCCCCTGCGCCATGAGCGGTGTCTTTCCGCACGGCGCCGGATCCGGGAAGCGGAGCTTCGCGACGCGATCCACCTGGCGCACGTCCTCGAGGCCCGAGAGCATCTTCTCGGCGCGGGCCACCATCTGGTGCGCCGCGGCCGCCTTCGACGCTTTCGCCCCGAACTTCGCCGCCTGATCCTTCAGCGCCGACGCCTTCTTCTCGACGTTGGAGCGCTCCTTGCGGCGGCGCTCCTCATCGGCGGCGCGCTGGCGCTGGTAGAGCTTCCAGCCCATGTTGTACACGTCGATGACCTGGCGGTTCGCGTCGAGGTAGAAGACGCGGTTCACGGTTTCCCCCACGAGGTCGATGTCGTGACTGATCACGATCACGCCGCCCTTGTAGGTCTTCAGGAACTCGCGCAGCCACACGATGGAGTCCGCATCGAGGTGGTTGGTTGGCTCGTCGAGGATCATGGTGTCCGCGTCGGAGAACAGGATGCGGGCAAGCTCGATGCGGCGGCGCTGGCCGCCCGAGAGGGTCTTGAGCGGCTGATCCAGGATCCGGTCGGGCAAGCCCAGGTTGTGCGAGATCGAAGCGGCCTCGGACTCGGCCGCGTACCCGCCGAGCGCCTGGAACCGGTCGGTCAGATTCCCGAACCGCTTCATGGCCTTCTCAGCGACAGCGGGATCCTCCGAGGCCATATCGGCGGAGGCCTTCGCGAGGTTCTGCTGCAGGGTGCCGAGCCCGCGGGCGTCCAGGATCCGGTGCCGGGCAATCTGCTCCGGATCGCCGGTGCGGGGGTCCTGCGGGAGGAAGCCGAGCTCCCCCGAGATCGTGATCTTTCCCTCGGCGGGCTGAAGCTCGCCCGAGAGGGTGCGTGTCAGGGTCGTCTTGCCGGCACCGTTGCGGCCCACCAGCCCGATCTTGTCACCCGGGTTCACGCGAAACGTGACGCCGGACATGAGCCGACGCGCGCCAACATCAATCGCGAGATCCTCGACGGTAATCATGGGTCCTTCTTCTGTCGTTGTTCGTGCGAGGCTGCCCCGCACGCGGTTCGGCCCGGGGCAGGAAACCCACCCCGGGCCGAACGTCGGTGTTGCGATTTAGATCGAGAAACCGAGCGCCCTCATCATATCCCGACCATCGTCGGTGATACGCTCCGGCGTCCACGGCGGCATCCACACCCAGTTGATCCGGAACGCGGTCACCAGGCCGTCGAGGGCCTCGGCGATATCGTTCTCGATCACGTCCGTGAGCGGGCAGCCCGCGCTGGTCAGCGTCATGCTGATCACCAGGGCGTCGTGCTCCTGATCGAAGGCGAGATCGTAGATCAGGCCCAGGTCGACGATGTTCACGCCGAGCTCCGGATCCGACACGTTCTTCAGCGCCTCGATCGCCTGCTCCCGGAAGTCCGGGTCGATCGACTGCGGAACGGTGACTGCTTCCTCACTCATAGGACTAGCCTACGCCCTACGCGTTCGTGAGGAAACGGTCGTAGCCCTCTTCCTCAAGACGGTTGGCGAGCTCGGGGCCGCCCTCTTCCGCGACGCGGCCGTCCACGAACACGTGCACGAAGTCCGGCGTGATGTAGCGGAGGATACGCGTGTAGTGCGTGATCAGGAGCACGCCGAGGCCGGTGTTCTCCTTGGCGCGGTTGACGCCCTCGGACACGATCTTCAGCGCGTCAACGTCGAGGCCGGAGTCGGTCTCGTCGAGCACGGCGAACTTCGGCTGGAGGAGCTCGAGCTGCAGGATCTCGTTGCGCTTCTTCTCGCCACCGGAGAAGCCCTCGTTGACGTTTCGCGACGCGAAGGACTCGTCCATGCGCAGGTTCGCCATGGCGTCCTTCACGTCCTTCATCCAGGTGCGGATGGCGGGCGCTTCGCCGTCGATGGCGGTCTTTGCGGTGCGGAGGAAGTTGGCGTTGGTCACGCCCGGGATCTCCACCGGGTACTGCATGGCGAGGAACATACCCGCCTGCGCGCGCTCGTCCGGGCCGAGCTCGGTGATGTCCTCACCGTCGAGCAGGATCTGCCCGCTGGTGATCTCGTAGCGGGGGTGGCCGGCGACGGCGTAGGCGAGCGTCGACTTGCCCGAGCCGTTGGGGCCCATGATCGCGTGCGTCTCGCCCTTGCGGATCGTGAGGTCCACACCCTTGAGGATGGGCTTGGGACCCTGCTCGGTCTCAACGCTGACGTGCAGGTCCTTGATTTCAAGCACAGAAGTCATACGGCAATCTCTTTCGTAACGTGGGGGTCAATGTATACGACGCCGTCTTCGATTTCGACGACGTAAACGGGTACCGGCTCGTAGGCCGGGAGGTTGAGCGGCTTGCCGGTGCACAGCGAGAACGCGGAGCCGTGGGCCCAGCACTCGAGCGTGTCACCGTCAACGAATCCCTCGGAGAGGCTGATCTCACCGTGCGTGCAGGTGTCGCCGATGGCGTGGACGTCACCCTGACCGTCCAGCACCACAGCCATCGGTACGCCGTCGAGCACGACGCGCGTCGCCTGATCCTGCACCAGATCGCTCAGATCGAGCGCCTTCATCCGGGACATTACGCCAGCACGCTCTGCTGCAGCTCGGCCTCAATCGCGGTCTGGAGACGTTCTTCGATCTGCTCGTTGCCGATGCGCTGAATGACCTCGAAGAGGAAGCCGCGCACCACGAGCTTGCGTGCTTCGTCCTCGGAGATGCCGCGGCTCTGCAGGTAGAAGATGTGCTCTTCGTCAAAGCGGCCCGTCGTCGACGCGTGGCCGGCGCCCTCGATGTCGCCGGTCTCGATCTCGAGGTTCGGGATCGAGTCCGCGCGCGTGCCCTCGGTGAGGGTGAGGTTGCGGTTCTCCTCGTAGCTGTCGGTGCCGGTCGCCACGCGCCGGATCAGCACGTCGCCGATCCACACCGCGTGTGCGGCCTCGCCCTGCAGCGCGCCCTTGTAGGCGACGCGGCTGCGGGTGTGCGGCGCGTTGTGGTCGATGTAGACCTGGTGCTCGAGGTGCTGGCCGGCGTCCGCGAAGTACGCGCCGTAGGCCTCGCCGTTCGCGCCCTGACCGTCGAGGTGGATCGACGGGTTGACCCGCACGATCTTCCCGCCGAGCGAGACGACGATGTGCTGGAGGTTGCCGTCGCGGGCGACGACCGCGTTGTGGCTCGCGAGGTGAATCGCGTCCTCGTCCCACTCCTGGAGCGACACGACGGTGAGGTTCGCGCCCTCGCCGACGACGATCTCGACCGTCTCGGTGAGGTTCGCGGTCCCCGTGTTCTCGAGGATCACGAGGGCGTTTGCCTGTGCGGCCGCCTCGATGATCGTGTGCGACGCGGTCGGCGCAGTGGTCAGCGCGGTGCGCGTGACGGTGACCGTCTGGCGCTCCTCGCTGGTGAGCAGGATCCGCTGCGCGGTGCCGGCCTGGCCCCACGCGTTCGCCGCGGCGCGATCCTCGGGAAGGCCGCCACGGCCCACGAGCTCCGAGTCCATCGGGATCGAGGTGACCTCGACGCCCGCGGCATCGGAGACCTCGAGCGCGGAGGCGCCGGGAGCGAGGTCACCGGTGAGCAGCGATGCGAGCTGCGCGACCGGCGTGTACTTCCAGTTCACCTCGCGGCCCGTGACGTCCGCGAAATCTGCGACATTCGCGGACTTCATGCGGTCGGACCGGGTCTGCACCGGCGCGCGGTTGTCCCAGTCGCCGTCGCTGTGCGCCTTCGCGCCGTGCTGTTCAGTCTGAAGCGTTGTCATCGTTAACCGACAGATCCTTCCATGCTCATCTCGATGAGCTTGTTCAGTTCGAGGGCGTACTCCATCGGGAGCTCGCGAGCGATCGGCTCGATGAAGCCGCGGACGATCATCGCCATCGACTCCTCCTCCGACAGGCCGCGGCTCATCAGGTAGAAGAGCTGCTCTTCGCTGACGCGGGTGACGGTGGCCTCGTGCGCGAGGGTCGCGTCGTCCGTGCGGATGTCGATCGCCGGGTAGGTGTCCGAGCGCGAGATCGTGTCGACGAGCAGCGCGTCACAGACCACCGAGTTGGCGGCGTGATGTGCATTCGCCTCCACACGAACCTCGCCGCGGTATCCGCTGCGGCCGCCGCCACGGGCGATCGACTTTGCGAGAATCGAGGACTTGGTGTGCGGTGCGAGGTGGATCATCTTCGCGCCGGTGTCCTGGTGCTGGCCCGGGCCCGCGAACGCGACCGAGAGCGTCTCGCCCTTGGCGTGCTCGCCCGTGAGGTAGATCGACGGGTACTTCATCGTGACCTTCGAGCCGATGTTGCCATCGACCCACTCCATGGTCGCGCCCTCTTCCGCGATCGCGCGCTTCGTGACGAGGTTGTACACGTTGTTCGACCAGTTCTGGATCGTCGTGTAGCGCACGCGGGCGTTCTTCTTCACGATGATCTCGACGACGGCCGAGTGCAGCGAGTCCGACTTGTAGATCGGGGCCGTGCAGCCCTCGATGTAGTGAACGTAGCTGTCCTCGTCGGCGATGATCAGGGTGCGCTCGAACTGGCCCATGTTCTCGGTGTTGATCCGGAAGTACGCCTGGAGCGGGATCTCGACGTGGACGCCCTTCGGGACGTACACGAAGGAACCGCCCGACCAGACGGCCGTGTTCAGTGCCGCGAACTTGTTGTCGCCCGAGGGGATGACCGTGCCGAAGTACTCCTCGAAGATCTCGGGGTGCTCCTTGAGCGCGGTGTCGGTGTCGAGGAACAGGACGCCCTGCTCCTCCAGGTCCTCGCGGATCTGGTGGTAGACGACCTCGGACTCGTACTGCGCCGCGACGCCCGCGACCAGGCGCTGACGCTCGGCCTCGGGGATCCCGAGACGCTCGTACGTCTCCTTGATCTCCTCGGGCAGCTCCTCCCAGGAGGTCGCCTGCTTCTCCGTGGAGCGCACGAAGTACTTAATGTTGTCGAAATCGATGTCGGTGAGGTCGGCGCCCCACGAGGGCATCGGCTTCCGATCGAAGATCTGCAAAGCCTTCAGGCGGCGCTGCAGCATCCACTCGGGCTCGTTCTTGAGCTCCGAGATCTCACGGACAACTTGTTCACTCAGGCCGCGTTTTGCAAGCGCACCGGCCTCGTCGCTGTCGTGCCAGCCGAATTCATACTGACCCAAGCCTTCAAGCTCGGGCCGGTCGATCAATACCTCCGGCATGATCCCTCCCTCATTCTTCGTCTCGCCGGGCAACCCGTCGCGAGACCGGAGGGTCCGGCTCGGAAGGTGCGTGCGCACGCATCGGGTTCCCTGCAGCGGTGCAGTAGTCTGGGCTTCGGACGGAACCGTTCAGGTGCTGTGCACCCGAGCGATTCGCCGTACGCAACCACAGCTTCCCATTCTACAGGTTCCCGCGCGTTTGCGGGAGGGGCGCGCGCAGCGCACTTGGATCACCTGGGAGGCCCCTGAGAGGAGTCCCGTTGTCGAGCGCGACCACGCCTGAAACCGCACGCGCAAGCCGCCTGTCGAGGTGGATGCCCGACCGGGTAACCTCCCGGGTAAAGGCCCTCGCCTGGTGGGTGTTCGCCACACAGGTGCTGATCGTCGCCACGGGCGGCGCGGTTCGGTTGACGGGATCGGGCCTGGGCTGCGACACCTGGCCGAAGTGCACCGACGAATCGTTCGTGAACAACCCGGCGATGGGGATCCACTCGTACATCGAGTTCGGCAACCGGACGCTCTTCTTCCTGCTGGAGATCGTTGCGATTCTGGCGCTGCTCGCCGTGTGGCGTTTCCGGAAGCAGCGCCCCGATCTGTTCTGGCTCACGGTGGTCCCGGCGCTGAGCGTCTTCATCCAGGCCATCATCGGCGGCATTACGGTGCTCTCGGGCCTCAACCCCTACGTGGTGGGGATCCACTTCCTGTCGAGCGTCGTGCTCGTTGTCCTCGCGGCGCTCCTCGTGCTGCGCGTCTACACCGGCCCGGGACCGCGAAAGCTCGCGGTGTCCGCGCCCCTGCTGCAGACCGTGTGGCTCGCGGCGATCTTCGGCTTCGTGACCATCACGCTCGGCATTCTCACCACCGGGTCCGGCCCCCACGCCGGGGACGGCGGGGCCGCGCGCAACGGCCTGGAGTCCGAGGCGCTGCAGACCGTGCACGCGGTGGCCTCCTATGGCACGCTGCTGTTCACGGCCGTCGCGCTGTTCCTCGCCCGGAGCGAGCGCGCCTACCGCATCGTGCGCTGGACCGGCTGGTCCATCGCCGTCATGCTGGTGCAGATCGGCGTGGGAATCGCGCAGGCCCGGCTGGCCCTGCCCCCGCTCCTGGTGGGCATCCACATGGTGCTCGCGTGCCTCCTGGCCGCGGGCCTGTTTCTCGCCCTGGTCGAGACGCGCCAGCGCCTCACGCCCGCAGTTCCCTCCTCCCCCGCGCCGGAGCCCGCCGCGTAGCGCGCGTGCCGCGCGCACTGCGTGCGCGACTGCGCTCGAGACCGCAATCACGCATCTGGTTTCACTGGGACCGGGTGCGAGATTGCGGTCTCGCTGCGTGTGAGCGGGGTGCACGGCACCTCCGCGCCCGGGGCCGCCCCTGACCCTCGCTGAGTTGCGCGCCGGCGCGCAGCTCGCACGCGGGACGGGTGCCCGCCGAGCTGGCACGCCTGCGTGTTGAACGCTGGCAGGTGTCGACACGCCGCGCGAACTGAAGCACGGGAGGCGTTCAAAGCGCTCAAGAAGCGTGAAGCGAAGCGTGGCGGCACGGCACGGCATGCTCCCCTGGCGGCATCCGAGTGCGGACCGACCAGTGCCGCGCGTGGCCCAGCGCGTGGACGTGCACGGCCCGTGCAGCTCCTCAGCTGGTGCGCCCACTTGGCCAGTGAGGTCGCCCGCATCAACGAGACGAGAACGACCAGACAATACCGACCAGACAATACCGACCAGACAATACCGACCAGACAATACCGACCAGACAACACCGACCAGACAACGCTTCGCAGGCAACACGCCAGCCCAAAGGAGCCTCTTCGCCCACCCATGATCGCCCTGCACTCCATGAGGCAGGCCCCAAGCCCCATGGCTCAGGCCCCCAGGCCTCGCATCACCACACGCCGAGGTGCCACCGAAGCACGCGAATTCTCAGAGAAACGCGCGAGACCGCGTTCTCGACGAAGGTGGGTTTCCACTTGCGGCAGGACTGCACCAGGCCTGCGACATGCAGACATGCAGGCTTTGAGGGCTACGGCAGTCAGACAGCCAGACAGTCAGTCAGTCAGTCAGTCAGCACTGTAGTGATCGGACGGACGGACCGGGGCCCGCCGCGTTAGAAGGGCAGCAGCGGGTCGATGGCGATGGCGAGCGAGAGCACCGACAGGTACGTGATGGAACCGTGGAAGACCTGCATGGGCTTGCCCTCCTGGCCACGGATAGCGCTGCCGTAGAGCCGGTGGGCCTGCAGAATGAAGTACCCGCCCGAAATCAGCGCCACGGCGGCGTAGACCCAGCTCACTCCTGGTGCGGGGATGAGGAGCAGGCTCGAGGCGACCGTGGCCCACGCGTAGAGGATTACCTGGAGTCCCACGGTGGCCCGCCCGCGCACGACGCCGAGCATCGGCACGCCGGCTGCGGCGTAGTCGTCGCGGTAGCGCATCGAGAGGGGCCAGTAGTGTGCGGGCGTCCACAGGAAGATGATCAGGAAGAACACCCACGCGGGCCAGTCCAGGCTGCCCGTCACCGCGGCCCACCCGATCAGCACCGGGAAGCATCCCGCGATGCCGCCCCAGATGATGTTCTGCTCGCTGTGCCGCTTGAGCAGCAGCGTGTAGATCACGACGTAGAAGAAGATCGCGGCGGCCGACAGGGCGGCGGCCAGCACATTTGTCGTGACGAGCAGCCACGCCACGGAGAGCACCCCGAGCACAGACGCGAAGATGAGCGCGTTGCGATCGGAGATCTCGCCCGTTACGAGCGGCCGATTCTCGGTGCGCTTCATCTTGCGATCCATGTCGCGATCGAGGTAGCAATTGAAGGCTCCGGCGGATCCGGCGCTCATCGCCCCACCGATCAGCGTGGCGAGCACGAGCCAGATGCTCGGGAAGCCGCCCTCGGCGAGAATCATGGCGGGGACGGTCACCACCAGCAGCAATTCCATCACCCGCGGCTTCGTCAGCGCGACGTAGTTCTTCACGGTGCGGCCGAACGGTCGACGCTGCGGTGCCGCCTGGGTGGGAATCTGGGTGGACATCACGCCTCTATGGTAGCCGCTCCGGCTAGGATTGGGGGCGGGCCCTTACCGGCCCCCAAAAATATGTACTTCCCTTCGGAAAGGTCAGTCTTGGGAAACGAACTGCAGTGGGACGAACTCGACGACCTGGCGGTCAACACCGCCCGTGTACTCGCGGCGGATGCCGTGGAGAAGGTCGGGAACGGCCATCCGGGAACGGCGATCAGCCTGGCGCCCGTCTCCTACCTGCTTCACCAGAAGGTGATGCGTCACGATCCCGCTGACTCGGCCTGGGTGGGCCGCGACCGTTTCATCCTCTCGGTCGGGCACTCCTCCCTTACGCAGTACGTCCAGCTCTACATGGGCGGGTACGGGCTCGAGCTTGAGGATCTCCAGGCGCTGCGCACCTGGGGGTCGAAGACCCCCGGCCACCCCGAGTATGGTCACACCGACGGCGTGGAGATCACGACGGGCCCGCTCGGCCAGGGCCTCGCCTCGGCCGTGGGCTTCGCGTACGCTGCGCGCTACGAGCGGGGCCTGTTCGACCCCGAGGCCGCGCCCGGGACGAGCCCCTTCGATCACTTCATCTACGTGGTCGCGGGCGACGGGGATCTGCAGGAGGGCGTCACGAGTGAGGCATCCTCGCTCGCCGGGCACCAGGAGCTCGGCAACCTGATCGCGATCTACGATTCCAACCAGATCTCCATCGAGGATGACACCGACATCTCCTTCTCCGAGGACGTCGCGAAGCGCTACGAGTCCTACGGCTGGCAGGTCATCGAGGTCGACTGGAAGAAGACCGGCGCGTACGTCGAGGACGTCGCCGAGCTGCACCGGGCCATCGCGGAGGCGCAGGCGGAGACCACGAAGCCGAGCCTGATCATCCTGAAGACCATCATCGGCTGGCCCTCCCCCGGCAAGCAGAACACGGGCGGGATCCACGGCGCCAAGCTGGGTGCCGAGGAGCTTTCCGGCCTGAAGGAGGCCCTGGGCTTCGACCCCGCCGAGCACTTCGCCGTCGCACCCGAGGTGATCGCGCACACGCGCGGTGCCGTCGCGCGCGGTGCCGAGGCGCGCCAGGCTTGGCAGCAGGGCTTTGACGCCTGGGCCGCCGCGAACCCGGAGCGGAAGGCGCTCTTCGATCGGGTGGAGGCGCGCGAGCTCCCCGCCGGCGCGCTCGAGGCGCTGCCCACCTTCGAGCCGGGCACGAGCGTCGCGACGCGTTCCGCGAGCGGCAAGGTGCTCGCCGCGCTCGGTCCGATCATGCCCGAGCTGTGGGGCGGATCGGCGGATCTCGCCGGATCGAACAACACGACGATCCCCGGCGTTCCCTCCTTTGTGCCCGCGAGCCACTCGACGTCGACCTGGTCGGGCGACCCCTACGGCCGGGTGCTGCACTTCGGCATCCGTGAGCACGCGATGGGCGCGATCCTCAACGGGATTCAGCTCCACGGCAAGACGCGCAGCTACGGCGGCACGTTCCTGATCTTCAGCGACTACATGCGTCCCGCGGTGCGTCTCGCGGCCCTGATGAACGTGCCCAGCATTTTCGTCTGGACGCATGACTCGATCGCCCTCGGCGAGGACGGCCCGACGCACCAGCCCATCGAGCAGCTCGCAACGCTCCGCGCGATCCCGAATCTCGCGGTGGTCCGCCCCGCCGATGCGAACGAGGTCTCGATCGCGTGGCACGAGATGCTCACGCGGCACGCCGGTCCCGCCGGTCTCGCGCTGACCCGTCAGAACGTGCCCGTCCTGCCGCGCGGTGGCGAGTTCGCGTCCGCCGAGCAGGCCGCTGAGGGGGTGCGCCGCGGCGCATACGTGCTGGCCGAGTCCCCCACCGGGACGACTGACGTGCTGCTGATCGCAACCGGCTCCGAGGTCCAGCTGGCCGTGGCCGCCCGAGAGACGTTGGCCGCCGAGGGCATCGGCGCGCGGGTGGTTTCGGCACCCTGCCTGGAGTGGTTCGCCGAGCAGGATGCCAGCTACACGGAGCAGGTCCTGCCCTCCGCGGTCACCGCGCGTGTCAGTGTCGAGGCCGGGCTGAGCCTGGGCTGGGAGCGCTTCGTCGGCGATCGGGGCCGCTCGGTGTCGATCGAGCACTTTGGTGCGTCCGCCGACTTCGAGACGCTGTTCCGCGAGTTCGGGATCACGGCCGAGGCCGTGGTCGCTGCGGCGCGCGAGTCGCTCGCCGCGCAGTAGCCCCGCCTCGTTCAATCGCATCACTGTAGAGGAGTACAGGCATGACCACCTCCCCCACCGCTGCGCTCAGTCGCGCCGGCGTCAGCATCTGGCTTGACGATTTGTCGCGTCACCGAATTGAGAGCGGCGAGCTTCGTGACCTCCTGACCACGCACCACGTGGTCGGCGTCACGACGAACCCGACGATCTTTGCGGGAGCGATCGGTGGGGGCGTCGGCTACGGCGAGCGGATCGCCGCGTGTGCCGCACGCGGCCTCAGCGCGAGCGAGACCATCGTGGAGCTCACCACGGCCGACGTTGCGGACGCCTGCGATATTTTCGCCGACGTCTACACGGCGAGCAACGGCTTTGACGGCCGGGTGTCCATCGAGGTGGAACCGGGCCTGGCCCGAGACACGGCGGGAACCGTCGCGCAGGCCCGCGAGCTCTGGGCGCGGGTGGACCGTCCGAACGCGATGATCAAGATTCCGGCGACCGAGGAAGGCCTCGCGGCGATCACGGCGACCATCGCGGCTGGGATCAGCGTCAATGTCACGCTGATCTTCAGCATCGAACGCTATCGCCAGGTCATCAACGCGTACCTGACCGGCCTGGAGCAGGCGCGCGCCGCGGGGATCGATCTGTCGACGATTCACTCGGTCGCCTCGTTCTTTGTGTCGCGTGTTGACACGGAAATCGATACCCGGCTGGCCGATCTCGGGACCCCCGAGGCGCAGGCGCTGCTCGGGCAGGCCGCAATTGCGAACGCGCGCCTCGCGTACGAGGTGTACACGGATACGTTCTCCAGCGAACGCGCTCGTCACCTGGGCACGCTGGGGGCCAACCCGCAGCGGCCGCTCTGGGCGTCTACCGGGGTGAAGAATCCCGACTTCCCCGACACTCGCTACGTCACGGAGCTCGTCGCCCACGGGGTCGTGAACACGATGCCCGAGGCGACGCTGCGGGCGGTGGCGGATCACGGTGAGGTCCGCGGGGACACCATCAGCTCCGAGTACCTCGAGTCGAACCAGGCGCTCAACGCGGTTGACGCGCTCGGGATCGACTATGTGGCGCTGACTGAACAACTCGAGCGGGAGGGCCTCGAGAAGTTCGACGCGTCGTGGGCGGAACTCTGCGACACGGTCGAGTCGGCGCTGCGGGAGTCTCGCGCGTAATGGCGATCACCCTGGGCGCCAGCGCGCCGAGCACCACTGCCCATCGCATTCTGAATCGGCTGGTGTCGGATCGCGTGGCGAGCCGCGTGTTCGCTCGCGACGCGTCCCTGTGGAGCGACTCCGCGCAGGTGACGAACCGGCTCGGCTGGACCGACTTCGAAGCGAACGCGCGCGCCGCGATCGCCGACGCGGAACAGATCCGGGATGAGTTGCGCAGCGCCGGGATCGACCGCGTTGTCCTGTGCGGCATGGGCGGATCGAGCCTGGCGCCCGAGGTCATTGCCCGGTGGTCCGGGACCCCGCTCACCGTGATCGATTCCACGCATCCCGGCTTCCTGGCCGCGGAACTCACCTCGGATCTCAGCCGCACCCTCGTCGTGGTCAGCTCCAAATCGGGCAGCACGATCGAAACGATGAGCCATCGCGCGGCGTTCGCCGCGGCGTTTACCGCGGCTGGTATCGATCCCGCCGAGCGGATCCTGGTGATCACCGATCCGGGGTCCCCACTGGAGCGCTCCGCGCGGGATGCCGGGCAACGGGTGTGCTTCGCCGACCCGGATGTGGGGGGACGATTCTCCGCGCTCACCGCGTTCGGCTTGGTGCCCACCGCGCTCGCGGGCGTCGATGTCCGCGAGCTGCTCGATGACGCCTGCGCGGCTCGCGAGCTGCTCATGTCCGACGATCCTGCGAACCCGGCCCTCCGTCTCGCCGCAGAGATCGCCGCAGGCCTGCCGTCGCGCTTTGTGCTCGGCATTGCGGAGGCACCCGGCACTGACTGGGGGCTCGGCTCCTGGATCGAGCAGCTCGTCGCCGAGTCCACTGGGAAATACGGGCACGGCGTGTTCCCGATCGCGCTCCCCCGCACGGCCCCCGAGTTCGCCGCACCGCCGGCGAATCTGATCCGGGTCCGACTCGGCGCGTCCGAGGCGGCCGAGGTGGCGCAGGCGGGCGCGGAGCTGACCGTCGCCGCCAGCCTCGGGGCGCAGTTCCTGCTCTGGGAGGTCGCGACCGCAGTGCTCGGACACCTGCTGGGAATCGACCCCTTCGATCAGCCCGATGTGGAGTCTGCGAAGCTGGCGGCCCGCGCGGTGCTGGAGCATCCGGAGGATTCGGGCTCGGCGGGTAAGGCAACGCCCATCGCGGAACTCTCCGCCGTGCTCGTCGCTGCACCGCCGAAGTCGCTGCGCGGCGCCGCAGCGGATCTCCCGGATACGGCGGCGGAGTTGCTCACGGCGCTCCAGGCCGCCGTCCCGCCCGGGGGCTACCTGGCCGTGCAAGCCTATCTCGACCCCAGCGGCGGCTCGGCGAGCGCATTGGCGGCACTCCGCGACGCGCTCGCCCAGCGTCTGGGTGTTCCCGTCTCGCTCGGCTGGGGGCCGCGCTATCTCCACTCGGTGGGGCAGCTCCACAAGGGCGGCCCCGCGCTCGGCGCGTTCCTGCAGCTGATCGATACCGCCGCGCCCGATCTCGCGATCCCGGGGTCCGATTCCGGCTTCGGTACGCTGATCGCGGCCCAGGCGCGCGGCGATCGGAAGGTGCTCTCCGGACGCGGCCGAGCGGTGTTTGCCCTCGGGAGTCCCGACCCCGCAGCCCTCATCCCTGAGCTCATCGACGCGGTCTCGGCCTGGGAACCGGTCGTCCCCGAACCGCGGTAGCCGTCTCGGCGCGGCCGCGCGCACGCAAGGCACCGCGCACGCCGGGTACCGCCCGCACGCCCGGCAGCGCCCGCACGCCCGGCACCACCCGCACGCCCGGCAGCGCCCGCGGCCGTCGCCCGCGCGGCGTCCGCACCGGCGATTCGCCGCGACACAGCAAACGGCCCCGACGAGATCTCGTCGGGGCCGTCGTGCGTGCTGGTGCAGCGGAGCGCTGCTGCGCGGCTACGCCGTGGCGCGCGCGGTACCGCGGCGCTGGCGCAGCTTCAAGAGCGCCGCCTCGAGGAGCTCTTCGGCCTCCTCGGGAGTCCGCCGCTCCTTCACATACGCGAGGTGCGTCTTGTAGGGCTCGTTCTTGAGCAACTGCGGCGGGTTCGCCTTGTCCCGGCCTGCGGGCAGGCCCGAGGTCGGTGAATCGATCTGCTCAGGGATCTCCTCGTCAGCAACGTCGGCCGCGAAATAGCGGACGGTTTCGTTGCCGAGAGCATCCCAGTAGGACACCTGAGTACGGTCGGCGCGCGAGCCGTGATCCTTCTCCCCCATAGGGCCGGATCCGACGCGGGCGCCCCGGATGGCATTGCTGCTAGCCACGGACTGCCTTTCTTCGGTGGGTGTGGTGCGGTCGTGTTAGACGACCGAGAAACGGGCGACGAGGCCCAGCCCCACGATTGAGACGACCCACACGATCGACACAATCACGGTGAGGCGGTTGAGGTTTCGCTCGGCCACGCCTGAGGACCCCAGGCTGGAGGTCACGCCGCCGCCGAACATGTCGGAGAGGCCGCCGCCGCGGCCCTTGTGCAGCAGGATGAACAGGGTGAGCAGCAGACTCGTGATCACGAGAATGACGATCAGAGCGATCTTGAGAATAAGCACGCAGATCACCTTTCCGGGGTTGTGGGCGTGAAGCGCCAGCGTCCAGTATAGCGGCGCTGGGAAAAATCAGGGCGGCGGCAGGCCTAGCCCGCAGTAACGTGCTTGCGGAACTGCACGATCTTGCTGAACTCGTCGGCCTTCAGGCTCGCGCCACCCACCAGAGCGCCATCCACGTTCCCCTGGGCGAGGAAGCCGGCGATGTTCTGACTGGTGACGGATCCGCCGTACAGGATCCGGGTTGCGGCGGCACGCTCGTCGCCGAGCAGGTCGCGGAGCGCCTCACGGATCGCGCGCGCGACGTCTTCCGCCTGCTCGGGCGTGGCGGCCTGGCCGCTCCCGATCGCCCAGACGGGCTCGTACGCCACCACGACCTCGGCATCCGCCGGGAGATCGGCGACGGCTGCGGCGAGCTGGGCGAGCGGCACTGCCGCGGCCCCGTGCTCGGCGAGATCCTCGGCGGTTTCGCCGACGCAAATCATGGGGATCAGGCCTGCGCGGTGTGCCGCGAGCGCCTTCGCGCCCACGGTCTCGTCGGATTCTCCGTGGCCGTGGCGGCGCTCGGAGTGGCCGACGAGGGCGTAGTGCACGCCCAGCTTCTGCAGCATCGCGCCCGAGATATCACCGGTGTAGGCGCCGGACTCGTGCGGGGAGAGATCCTGGGCACCGAGGGCAAGCGGCAGCTTGTCCGCGGTGAGGAGCGTCTGGACGGAACGCAGATCCGTGAACGGCGGGAAGACCGCCACCTCGGTGTCGGCGTAGTCATGCCGAGCGTCCTTCAGGGACCAGGCCAGCTTCTGCACGAGCGCGATGGCCTGCAGGTGGTCCAGGTTCATCTTCCAGTTGCCCGCGATCAGGGGCGTGCGAGCCGTGGGCGGCAACGCCGGCCGTGCGGGAGTCTCGGGGACGTCGGTCGTTTCGCTCATGCCAGGACCTCCAGGCCGGGGAGGGTCTTGCCCTCGAGGAATTCGAGGCTGGCGCCGCCACCCGTCGAGATGTGGCCGAAGCGATCATCGGTGAAGCCGAGTGCGCGCACAGCGGCTGCGGAGTCGCCGCCGCCGACGACGGTGAAGCCGTCGGTGTCGGCGAGGGCCTGCGCAACGGCACGGGTGCCGCCCGCGAAGGCCTCCATTTCGAACACGCCCATGGGCCCGTTCCAGAAGACGGTGCGGGATCCGGCGATCACCTCGGCGAACGCGGCCGCGGATTCGGGGCCGATGTCCAGCCCCAGACCCGCCGCGCCGAAGCTCGAAGACTCGATCGCGTCCGCGGCAACGACCTCGTGTGCGGCGTCCGCCGCAAAAGCCTCCGCAACGACCACGTCACTCGGGAGCACGATCGTGACCCCGCGCTCGGCCGCCGTGGCGAGATAGCCGCGGACCGTGTCCAGCTGATCCGCCTCCAGCAGGCTGGCCCCGACCGCGTGCCCCTGCGCGGCGAGGAACGTGAAGAGCATCCCGCCCCCGACCAGGATCGTGTCGACCCGCTCGATCAAGTGCGAGATCACGCCGAGCTTGTCGGACACCTTGGAGCCGCCCAGCACGACCGTGTAGGGGCGCTCAGGAGTGTCGGTGAGGCGCTGCAGCACCTCGAGCTCACCCGCAACGAGGCGGCCCGCCGCGCTCGGGAGCAGCTGGGCGAGGTCGTACACGCTCGCCTGACGGCGGTGTACGACCCCGAACCCGTCGGAGACGAAGGCGTCCCCGAACGTTGCCAGCTGCGCCGCGAACGCGCCGCGCTCCGCGTCATCCTTGCTCGTCTCGCCCGGGTTGAACCGCAGGTTCTCGAGCAGGACGACGTCCCCGGGTGCGAGGGCGGCCACCGCTGCGGTCGCCGCCTCGCCCACCGTCTCGGCCACGAACTGCACGGGAGCACCGAGCAGTTCCGCCATGCGGGCGGCCACCGGGCGGAGCGAGTAGCGCTCCTCCGGTGCGCCCTTGGGGCGACCCAGGTGGCTGATGAGAACGATCTTGGCCCCGGCCTCGCGCAGTTCGCGGATCGTCGTGAGCGAGGCGCGAATGCGCCCGTCATCGGTGATCACGCCGTCGGCGAGCGGGACATTCAGATCGCACCGCACGACTACCGTGCGGTCAGTGAGCGATCCCAGGGATTCAATGGTGCGCATGTGTGCGGCGGGCTCCTCGGTGCAGAGAGTCGGTCAGGCCGGAATTAGATGAGGCCGGGCGTCTGCGTGCGCGCTGCGTCGAAGCGCTTCGCGACGTCCTGCCAGTTGGCGATGTTCCAGAACGCCTTGACGTAGTCCGCCCGGACGTTCAGGTAGTCCAGGTAGTAGGCGTGCTCCCACACGTCGAGCATGAGCAGCGGAACGGTGCCCGCGGGGAGGTTCCCCTGCTGGTCGAAGAGCTGGACGATGTTCGGGCGCTGGCCCAGCGCGTCCCATGCGAGCACGGCCCAGCCGGAGCCCTGCACGCCCATCGCGGTCGCGGTGAAGTGCTTCTGGAACTTCTCGAAGTCACCGAAGTACTCGTCGATCGCCGAGCCGAGTTCACCCTCGGGACGCCCGCCGCCCTCGGGCGACATGTTGTTCCAGAAGATCGTGTGGTTGACGTGACCGCCCACGTTGAAGGCGAGGTCCTTCTCGAGCTTGTTGACCGCGGCGAGGTTGTCCGCGTCGCGGGCCTCCGCGAGCTGCTCGAGGGCCGTGTTCGCGCCGGTCACGTACGCCTGGTGATGCTTGTCGTGGTGCAACTGCATGATCTTGCCGCTGATGTGCGGCTCGAGAGCTGCGTAATCGTAGGGAAGTTCGGGAAGTGAGTAGGCAGCCATGCGGCGCTCCAATCTTGTTGGCGAACAGGGTCGGCCCCAGTCTATCGAGGCGCGCGCATGCTGTGGGGTGAATCCGCTGACCGGGAAATTCGTCGGGGCGCGCGCGTACCGACCACGTACGCGCGCGCCCCGATCGGCGCTACATCCGGTCGAATTCCTCGGGCAGGCTCGCCTCGGTGCCGGGGATGCCACGGTTCGCTGCTTCCTTGTCCGCCATGGCCAGCAGGCGGCGAATCCGGCCGGCGATCGCGTCCTTGGTCAGCACCGGCTCGGCCCGTGCGCCGAGATCGTCGAGGCTCGCTTCGCGGTGCGCGAGGCGGAGCTCGCCGGCGTACTTCAGGTGCTCCGGGATCTCGTCGCCAAGGATCTCGAGCGCACGCTCCACGCGCGCGCACGCGGCCACCGAGGCCTGTGCCGAGCGGCGAAGGTTGGCGTCGTCGAAGTTGACCAGGCGGTTCGCGGTCGCACGGGTTTCACGTGCCCGGCGCAGCTCATCCCAGCTGGTCCGCGCCTGGGTCGCGCCCATGGCACCGAGCATCTCGCCGATGGACTCGCCGTCGCGAATCAGCACCTTGTTCTGCCCACGGATCTCGCGGCTCTTCGCGTCGATCCCGATTCGGCTCGCGGCACCCACGAGCGCCATCGCGACCTCGTTGCTCGGGCACACGATCTCCAGGCTCGCCGAGCGGCCGGGGGCGGTCAGCCCGCCGCGGGCCATGAACGCCCCGCGCCAGACGGCCGCGAGCTCGGGCTGCGCACCCGTGGTCAAACGGTTCGGGAGGCCGCGGATCTGGCGGCGTCGGGCATCGAGGAGGCCGAGCTGGCGGGCGAGGGTCTCGCCGTCGATCACGCGGACAAGGAACTGGGGCGCGCCGGGGCGCGTACTGGACGGCGGGAGCTGCTTGGCCTCGGAGCGGACGCCGTAGAGCTCCGCGAGGTCCTTCCGAACACGCTGCACAATCTGGGGGGTGTGCAGCTCGGCTTCGAGCGCGATGCGCCCGGAAATGGTGTGCAGCCCGCCGGCCAGGCGGAGGATCGTCGCGACCTCAGCAATACGCTCTCCGGTGCGCTGCACCGGGAAACGTACGAGCTCACTCTTCACCTCTTGGGTCGACAGCACGAATGGGTCCTTTCAGATCACAGGAAGAAATTGGCGAAGCGGCGGCGCAGCGCTGCAACTACTCGCGACCGAGGTCGCGGTGGCGCAGACTGACGCTGACGCCTGGCAGGCCTGCGAGTCGGTCAGCGAGCTCGCGGGCGGTGGCGACAGAACGATGTTTGCCGCCGGTGCATCCTACCGCGAGGGATGCGTGCCGCTTGTTCTCACGTTGGAAGCCAGCCAACACCGGGGTGAGGGCGGCAACGTAGTGATCCAGGAACTCGGCGGCGCCCTCGCGACCGAGTACGTAGTCCTTGACTTCGGCATCAACGCCGGTGAGGGCCCGCAGCTCGGGCTCCCAGAAGGGGTTCGGCAGGAAGCGCATGTCCACCATCATGTCGACGTCCGTCGGGGTCCCGTACTTGAAGCCGAAGCTCACGACCGAGAGCTGCAGGCCGGGCGTGTTGTCGTCGGAGAAAAGCTCTCGGGTTGCCGTCGAGAGATCGTGCACGTTGTATCGCGACGTGTCGATGACGACGTCGCTCGACGCGCGCAGTTCCTGCAGCCGCTCGCGTTCGAGTCGGATGCCGTCGAGGAGGCTGCCCGCCTCGCCCTGCAGGGGGTGTGGCCGGCGGACCGACTCGTACCGACGCACAAGAATCTCATCGGTTGCGTCGAGAAACACCACACGAACGGTCGCGTTCTCACGAAGCTCCGTGACGGTGTGCTGAATATCGGCGAACAGGTCACGGCCGCGTACGTCAACGACGGCTGCGATACGCGGGAGGGCCCCGCCCGAGCGATCGGCCATATCGGCGAGCGTCTTCAGCATGGTGAGCGGGAGGTTATCGACGACGTACCACCCGAGGTCCTCGAGCGTGTTCGCGACGGTGCTGCGGCCCGCACCGCTCATCCCGGTCACAATGAGGATCTCCTGCGTGGACACCACTTCATTCATACGACATCCTCCTCGCCCGGCAACGGCTCTTCGCCTCCACCCAGCTTACCGTCCGCCGGCGCGTCGGGCTCGCCCGAATCCGCGGGAACTCCCAGGTGGGCACGCACCTGTTCCGCAAGCTTGGGACCGAGGCCGGGCGCGGCCGAAAGCTCCGCGAGCGAGGCCGCGCGCAGACGGGCCACCGAGCCAAAATGACGGAGGAGCCCCTGCACCCGCTTCGGGCCGAGCCCGGGCACCTCGGAGAGCCGGCTCGCGATCGAGGTGCTCCGCCGCTGCCGCTGGAAGGTGATCGCGAAGCGGTGTGCCTCGTCTCGGATACGCTGCACGAGGAACAGCGCCTCGCTCGTGCGGGGCAGGATCACGGGGAAGGGATCGCTCGGCAGCCAGATCTCCTCCAGCCGTTTCGCGACACCGCAGAGCGCGATGTCCGTGATTCCGGCCTCCGCGAGCGCGCGGGCGGCGGCCTTCACCTGGGGTTCGCCACCGTCGACGATCAGCAGTTGCGGCCGATCTCGGTAGATGCCGCTCGGCTGCTCCCCCGATTCCTTCGCGTGGTTCAGCTGCGCGGCGCGACGTGACACCACCTGGTATATCGAATCGGTGTCATCGGTCGTCGATTCGATCCGGTACTTGCGGTACGCACCCTTCGCGGGGAGGCCGTCCTCGAACACCACCAGCGAGGCGACCACTCCGGTCCCCTGCAGGTGCGACACGTCGATGCACTCGATCCGCAGCGGCGCCTCGGCCATGTCGAGGGCGCGCTGCAGCTCGGCGAGGGCGTCGGTGCGCGCCGTGAGATCCGCCGCACGCTTGAGCTTGTGCCGGATCAGGTTCTCGCCCGCGTTGAGCACCGCCCGCTCCATGAGCTGCACCTTCTCGCCCCGCTCGGGCACGCGCAGCGCAACCCGTCCGCGGCGCGGGCGCCGGGCGCTCAACGCCTCCTCGAGCTCCCGCTGCCCCTCGGGCAGGAGCGGGACGAGGATCTCCGGGGGCGGCTCCCGCTCCCCCTCGTAGGCCGACTGGATGACCTGTTCGAGCAGCGTACTGGGCGAGTCGTCAAGTTCGACGTCAACGATCCAGCTCCGCTCGCCGCGGATCCGACCCCCGCGAATGATGAACTGGTGCGCGGCCGCCGCGAGCTCGTCGGCGCGAAGCCCGAACACGTCGAGGTTCACGTCGTGTCCCAGCACGACCGCGTTCTTCTCGAGCACGTGCTCGACGGCTTTCACCTGGTCCCGGAGCCGCGCCGCGTCCTCGTACCGCTGCTCGACCGCGGCCTCCTTCATCTGGCGTTCGAGCGCCTTCAGGTGGCCGGAGTCGCCGCCCGCGAGAAAGGCGACGAGTTCGTCGACTCGGGCCCGGTGATCATCGATCGTGATGAGCTGAGAACAGGGGCCGTGGCAGCGCCCAATTTGCCCCGCGAGGCAGGGCCGCCCGCTCGACATCGCGCGCTTATAGTCGGCGTCGTTGCAGGTGCGGATCGGGAATGCCTGCTGGAGGAGGCCCGTGGTCTCTCGCAACGCCCACACCTTCGGGTACGGCCCAAAGTAGCGCGCGCCGCGAATCCGCTCGTTGCGCGTGATGATGAGCCGCGGGGACTCCTCCCGCAGCGTCACCGCAAGGTACGGATAGGTCTTGTCGTCCTTGAACTGGACATTGAACGGCGGCTTGAACTCCGTGATCCAGGTGTGCTCCAGCACCAGCGACTCGGTGTCGGTCGCGACCACCGTCCAGTCGAGCTTGGCGGCGAGGGTCACCATGCGCCGGGTGCGCGGCAGGAGCGAGTGCAGCGGCTGGAAGTAATTCGCCAGCCGTGCCCGCAGGTTCTTCGCCTTGCCGATGTAGAGCACACGCCCGTACTTGTCGCTGAAACGGTACACGCCCGGACTCGTCGGGATCTCGCCCTGAGCGGGCCGGAAGGCGGTCCGCGAGTCACGCACCGCGGACGGCGCGAGGGGATCCGGATCCACCGCAGCGAGTTCCCCGGCGGGTGCCGCGTCCCCGCCGATCCCCGAGGACTCCTGGATCACGCGCTCGCCCTGGTGCCCGCCTCCAGCGCCCGCGCGGACTTCGCGGCCCACCCGTCGAGCACTTCGGCGAGGAAGCGCCCCGTGTGGCTTTCGGGATGCTCCGCCACCTGCTCAGGGGTGCCGACCGCAAGGATCGTGCCGCCGCCGGACCCACCCTCGGGACCCAGATCAATCACCCAGTCGGCGCTCCGGATCACGTCGAGGTTGTGCTCGATCGTGATCACCGTGTTGCCCTTGTCCACGAGGCCGTTGAGCACGAGCAGGAGCTTGCGCACGTCCTCGAAGTGGAGACCCGTGGTCGGCTCATCGAGTACGTAGATGCTGCGCCCGTTCGACCGTTTCTGGAGCTCGGTCGCGAGCTTCACGCGCTGCGCCTCGCCCCCGGACAGGGTGGTGGCGCTCTGGCCCAGCCGGACATAACCCAGGCCCACGTCGACGAGGGTCTTCATGTAGCGGTGGATGCTCGAGATCGGCGCGAAGAACTCCTCCGCCTCGGCGATCGGCATGTCGAGCACCTCGGAGATGTTCTTGCCCTTGTACTGCACCTGCAGCGTCTCGCGGTTGTAGCGGGATCCGCCACACACCTCGCACGCGACGTACACGTCAGGCAGGAAGTTCATCTCGATCTTGAGGGTGCCGTCACCCGAGCAGGCCTCGCACCGGCCACCCTTGACGTTAAAACTGAAGCGGCCGGGCAGATAGCCGCGGGTCTTCGCCTCGGGCGTTTCGGCGAACAGGTTGCGGATCTTGTCGAACACTCCCGTGTACGTTGCGGGGTTCGATCGCGGCGTCCGCCCGATCGGGGCCTGGTCGACGTGCACCACCTTGTCGAGGTGCTCAAGCCCCGTCACGCGGGTGTGCTTCCCGGGGACCAGACGTGCCCCGTTGAGCTGATTGGCGAGCACGCGGTACAGGATGTCGTTGACCAGCGTGGACTTGCCCGATCCGGAGACGCCGGTCACCGCGGTCATCACGCCGAGCGGGAACGTCGCGTCAACGTTCTGCAGGTTGTTCGAGCGCGCCCCCACGACCTTGAGCTCGCGCTTCCGGTCGCGCTTGCGGCGCCGCTTCGGGGTCTCGATGCTTCGGCGCCCGGCAAGGTAGTCGCCCGTGACCGAGGCCGTGTTCGCGATCAGCTCCGCGTACTCGCCGGAGTGCACCACCGTGCCGCCCTCGACGCCGGCACCGGGGCCAATGTCGACGATCCAGTCGGCCGCCTCGATCGTCTCCTCGTCGTGTTCCACCACGATCAGCGTGTTCCCGAGATCCCGCAGCTTCACGAGCGTCTCGATGAGGCGCCGGTTGTCGCGCTGGTGCAACCCAATCGAGGGCTCGTCGAGCACGTACAGCACGCCCGTGAGGCCCGAACCGATCTGGGTGGCGAGCCGGATGCGCTGCGCTTCTCCGCCGGACAGCGTGCCCGCGGCACGTGCGAGTGTGAGGTAACCCAGCCCCACCTCGATGAGGAAGTCGAACCGGAGGCGGATCTCTCGCAGCACCTGGGCCGCGATCTTCGCCTCACGCTCGGTGAGCGTCACCTCGTCGAAGAAGCGCTTCGCGTCGGAGAGACTGAACTCCCCCACCCCGGCGATGGATTCGTCGTTCACCGTGACGGCGAGCACTTCGGGCTTGAGGCGCTGGCCCTGGCACGCGTGGCAGGGCACTTCGCGCAGGAACTCGGACCAGCGGTCCCGCTTCGTGTCGGACTCCGCCTCCTGGTACTGGCGCTCGATGAACGGGATGACGCCCTCGAAGCCCGAGGAATACTTCACCTCACGACCAAAGCGATTCTTCCACCGCACGTTCACCTTGAAGTTGTTGCCGTAGAGCACGGCCTCGCGCACCTCATCGCTGAGCTTGCCCCAGGGCGTCTTGAGCGAGAAATCGAGATCATCGGCGAGACCGACGAGCAGCTTCTCGTAGTACTGGTAGAGGCTCTTGCCCTGGCTCGTCCACGGCACGATCACGCCCTCGGCGATCGAGAGTTCCGGATCGCCGAGCACGAGATCCTCGTCAACCGACATGCTCGTCCCGAGGCCGGAGCAGGCGGGGCACGCACCGAAAGGCGCGTTGAAGGAGAACGTGCGGGGCTCGATCTCGGTGAGCTGCACGGGGTGCTGGTTGGGGCAGGAGAGCTTTTCCGAGAACAGCTGCGTGCGATCGTCTGCCGTGGCGTCGCGATCGACGAAATCGATCGACACGACGCCGCCGGACAGGCGCAGCGCCGTCTCCAGCGAGTCGGTGAGCCGACCGAGCACGTCGGGCCCCGCGACCAGGCGGTCGATCACCACCGAGATGTCGTGCTTGATCTGCTTCTTCAGCTTCGGCGGATCGGAAAGCTGAATCAGTTCGCCGTCGACATGCGCGCGCGAATAGCCGCTGGCCGCGAGCTCCTGGAAGAGGTCAACAAACTCGCCCTTCTTCTGAGTCACGACCGGCGCAAGCACCTGGAATCGGGTGCGTTCTTCCAGCTCCATGAGCTGATCCGCGATCTGCTGCACCGTCTGCGCCGCGATCCGCTCCCCGCAGATGGCGCAGTGCGGGATCCCGACGCGCGCCCACAGCAGTCGCATGTAGTCGTAGATCTCGGTGATCGTGCCGACCGTCGAACGCGGGTTCCGGTTCGTGGACTTCTGATCGATCGACACCGCCGGGCTCAGCCCCTCGATGAAGTCAACATCCGGCCGATCGACCTGACCCAGGAACTGGCGTGCATACGCGCTCAAAGACTCGACGTAGCGGCGCTGCCCCTCCGCGAAGATGGTGTCAAACGCGAGGCTCGACTTGCCACTCCCGGACAGGCCAGTGAAGACGACAATGGAGTCGCGTGGGATTTCGAGGTCGACGTTGCGCAGGTTATGCACCCGCGCCCCTTGCACGCTGATGTGGGCATGCGCGGCGGATGAACGGATGGGGGCGGGGCTCTTCGAGGTCACTCCCCTATCTTATGCGCGCTCCCCTGAAAATTCGAACATATGTGCGAGAGTTGATGCGATGTGCTCCGATGCGATGTGCCTCGCGCGCACAAGTGACAGAGGATCAACACCACCCGCACCCCACCCTGTCACACTGGAGCCATCATGGCCCTCCTGAATGGGTTTCGCTCCCGAAGCTGCCCCGTGTGCGACGACGTGGCAATTCGCCCAGATCCCCCGACGGCATCGCGGAGGCCGATCGATGTCGAGCGCACCACAGCGGCCCTGATCCGGCGCACCGCGGCGGGTCAGATGCGCGTGCTCCGGGCGGACGTCGCGCTCGAGGACATGCTTCCCCTCGCGGAGTCCGAGCTGCGCTACACCGTCGTCAGCTTTCTCCAGTGCATGCACTGCCACGCGACGAAGCTGTGGGGGCTGTGCATTCGCGGCGAGCCGCTGTACCGAACCGAGGCACCGGGGGCAGAGCTCCGTTGGCAGTGGCAACCGGTTCCGCCCCGACACGAGTGGGCCCCGGTGGCCTGACGTTTCCGCACATCCCTGGCGGAAACTGGCACAACGTGCCAAGCTGGAGGGCGGTGAGCAATCATCAGACGATCAAGGAGAAGCATGTCCGCAGCTGAGACCCGCACCGCAAGCCCGGCGCGCCCCGTACGCCCCCAGATTGTCCTGGAGGTGATCGAACGGGTGCAGCTCTCACGTCACCTTGTCCGCATCGTCGCGGGCGGGCCCGGGATTACCGCCATCGAGCCGAGCGCGCACACGGACGCCTACAGCAAGATGCTCTTCGCACATCCGAGCACCGACCTCGTCCCACCCTACGATCTCGACGCGCTGCGGGGCGAGCTCTCCCCGGAACACATGCCGAGCACCCGTACGTATACGATCCGGCGCTTCGATCTTGAGCGCGGCCAGATCTGGATCGACTTCGTCACCCACGGGGACGAGGGCGCGGCGGGCCCCTGGGCAGACACCGCAAAGCCCGGTGATCCAGTCGTACTCCGCGGGATCGGCGGCGGCTACGCGCCCGATCCCAGCGCCGACTGGCACCTACTCGCGGGCGACGAGGCGGCAATCCCCGCGATCGCCGCTGCGCTCGAGGCCATGCCGGCCGATGCCACGGGCGTCGCCCTGATCGAGGTCGCCGCCGACGAAGACCGGCTCGAGCTCGCCGCACCGGCCGGGATCGATGTGCAGTGGGTATTGCGCGGCGAGGCTCCGGCCGGCACCTCCAGCGTCCTTGTTGACGCGGTGCGCGCGGTGGAGTGGCGGCCCGGCCGCGTGCAGGTCTTCGTGCACGGCGAACGCGGGGCGATGAAGGCACTGCGTCCCTACTTCACCGATGAGCGCGGCATCGAGCGCGCCCAGCTCTCCCTGTCGCCCTACTGGGCCTACGGCCGCCGTGAAGACGCCTTCCAGGCAGAGAAGCGCGAGGCGGTCGGCCAGATCTAGTGCCCGCTCTGTTCCCGGTGGGTATTCACCGGAAGTCTGGCGCCTGGGAGTCCGCGCCTTGAGCAGCCGCTCTCTTCCCGGGCCGCCGACCGACCGGCTTCACAGCGGGCCGGAGCGTTTCGGTGCGCAGCGTTCGCAGACGACTTCGAGCAGGCGTTGCGGGTTCGGGCTTCGGGCTTCGGGCTCGGGTTTGGGTTCCTGACTTCGGGCTGGGCTCCTGCGTTCCAGACTTCGGGCTGAGGATTGGGTTCCTGGCTCCGACCTCGGGGTGCGGGTTCGGACTTCGGGTCTCGGGGTTGCAGGTTCGGGCTTCGGGTTTCGGGGTCGCGGGGTCAAGCTGCGAGTTGGTGCATCAGCGTCGGATATTCGACAATCGGGGTCGCCCATACTGTTGGCACTCCAGGTGCCCGATCGATCGCGGATGCCGTATGACCCCGAGTGATTTCTGGCGAAGGCGCGGTGTTGACCACGCAGTAAGAAGCGCTGAGCTGTCTGCCGTCCATGGGGTCGGCCAGGATGTGACCCGGCGCAGGAACTTGAGGCTCAATGGCGGTGGGCAATGGAGGCCCTGAGGACACCCGCCTCGGTCTCCAGATTTGACGCATCGGGGCGCTGCGTCCTGACCGGGCTCCCGCACTGTCAGCGCGGCAGATAGGTGAAACCCGTCGAATTCGAGTCGCGGGCGGTGTCTCGTATTGCGTTCTCGGTGAACACCGGGGCGCGAAGGTGTTCGCTCGGGGCATCGATCACTCCTTCCAGCACCGTGTCGCCTTGTGGTGAGGCCAGGAACCGTGAGCGCCAGCTGGGGAGCTGCTGCCGGTAGCGACTGCCGGTAGCCGCTGCGGGTGTTGATGTTGGTGTTGGTGTTGGTGTTGGTACCGGTACGACGTCCCGCCGTGTCGCCGTGTCGCCGTATCGCCGTATCGCTGTGTCGCGGTTCGGTGTTGTACGGCCTGTGCGACCTGCGTGGCTTGCGCGTCCCGCACCCTGAACAGAATCCCCGCTATGCGGTTCGCCCGCCGTACGACTTGGCCGCCTTACGGCATCGCCGCCGAACTGCAGGACGGCATGTCGCCTGGTGCGGCTCGGATACTGGCGCGGCGAGCTGCCTAGAACGGGTGTTCACTCGAGCCCTCAACTTGGCCGGGTGATTCTCGTGTGTCGTCGTTGGGCGGTTCGATGACGGGTACGAACCTGACCCGGCTCGGTGCCCGGTCCTGGTATGTGCGTCCGGTCGGGTCTTTCCAGGACACCTCCCCCGCGTCGTGTTGGGTCAACGTCCACCCGGTGTGGTGTTTCATGACGTGATGGTTACGGCAGAGATGTGCGAGGTTATCGACCCGGGTAGGGCCGCCGTGTGCGGCATCGATAGTGTGATCAATATCGCAGCGGTGCGCTGGGACGCGGCACCCAGGGGTACGGCAATGCTGATCCCGAGCAGCAAGATACCGACGTTGTGCCTGTGTCGGGGTGTACGTGTTCGTGGACATGACTTGCCCATCGAGGGTGACACGGATCTCTTCCCACCGGATCGCTTCTCCCGCGATCCGTGCGGCGGTATCAAGATCGATGGGACCGTAGCCGACAAGCTCCGCAACCGGGGCCGCAGTCACGGTCCCCTGAATGGGGGTGGTGTCTGGGAGTGGGATGCCGGGGATCCCGAGGAGGGAGCCCGGGGTGATGGTTTGGATGCGGCCGTGGATGCCCGTGTAGTCATCATGGTGTTTCCCGGTGAGGAGGTCGGTGAGGATATCCGCACGGAGTTCGTCACGCGACCGCGCATCCGGGGTGGCGTCTGAGCGGTCAGCGGGGGTCGGGTCCTGGGTGCTGGCTTCGATGGTGGTGTCGAGCTCGGCGTTGGTGTTGGTGTTGGTGTTGGTGCCGGTGACGGTGTTGGTAGTCGTGTTGCCCGGAGTGTTCTCAGCACTCTCGGCGCTCTCGGTGGGAGTTCCGAGGCGGGTCTGGGCGTCATCGTGTGTAGCGTCGACATCCACGGCGGCAGCGTCCACAGCGTCGGAGTCCGCGCCTTCAGCGCCGGAGTTGGTGTCAACGTCGACGTCGACGTCAATGTCAGTGCTGGTGCTGTCCGAGGTGCTCGTATCATTCTCGGTGCCCTGGACGCCCTTGGTACCCGCAGTACTCCCGGCGTCCCCGCCACTCCAGGCGTCCCCGGTACTCCCGGTGGTACCCGGAGAAGAGTGCGGGGCGCCAGAAGACTTCTGGGGGCTCGTGCCGGGAACCGTGCTTGATAGGCCATCGGATTTCGAGGGGTCAGCAGCCCCTGCGGGGCAAGTCGTGTTTACCGTGTCGGGATCCACGGGCACACGCACCGCTTCACCCCCACCGGCTTTGCCCTGCGTGTCAGTGTCACTGGTTTCACCAGCTCCTGTCCCGGGTCCGGTGTGGTTCGTAGCGGGCTCCGCAGGATGTGCTGCAGGGTGTGCTGCAGAGCGTCCTACGGGGTGTTCTGTGGGGCGGTCGTGGACATGCTTCGCGAGACGCGTGAGCCGGTCGTAGATCTCGTACGCTTCTTCCGCGGGTAACACCGCGCGAAGTTCCGCCATCCCGTCATCAAGCTCCACCACCCGCACATGCCGACGCTTGAGCGCCTCCCGATGCCGCTCGGCAAGGGTTTTCTTGGCGTACATCGCGGCGAGCCTGCGCGCGATCGGGCGAAACCGGTTCGGGGTTTCCTTCTCCGCGTACCGGATCGCGTCCTGCTCGTACAGGGTGCGCCGCCTCGCCAGGTCTTCGAGCTGTTCCTCTACCGTGAGCGCATCAGGGGTATCGGGGTTTGGGGTGGTGAGGGTGTGAAAGATTGCCCCTTCATCGACCACGATGCGTGCATGTGGCAGCGCGATCGTCCCCGCACGTAACGCGTCAAGCGTCGCGGGAAGCGTGTGCCGGGTCTCGTAAGCAAGGTCCAGGTCACGGGCGGCGACGTGTTCGCTGGTGTGGCAGGCCATCGCGACCATCGCCCGGAGAGAACGGAACGCGAGCTCACTGTTCTTCCCCTGGAACGCGGGCGACACCCGCAACTGGGCCTGCGACTGCGGCGACGTGCATGGGGTGGGGGCTTTGGTCTCGTCGGGTGTCGAGCCTGCTGGGTGAGTATCGGGGAGGTTCGCGTCGCCGGGAGTGCCCTCCGCATTCGAATTGGCACCGGCTCCGGCGCTGGCCGCGGCTTCGGTATCGGCCGGGGCGTCAACGTCGAGACTGGCACCGGGATCAACACTGGCACCGGCATCAATGTCAGTACTGGCACTGGCACTGGCATCGGCATTTGCTTCTGCACCTGCGCCTGCACCTGCACCTGTGCCAATGCCAGCAGCACTTGAACCCGTGCCAACAGCACCAGAACCCGTGCCCTCGCCGGTATCCGACTCCGCGCCAGCGTCTGCACCTAGGGCGGCCTCGTGAAGATCCGCGAGAATACTCAACCGCTCCGCGTCACGACGCCGCTGCTCCTGCTCCCACGCCTCAAGTGACGTCAATAGTGCGTCGACGCGCACGATCCGGGGTGGCACCATCGACCCAAAACTCGCACCCGAACCAGCCCCTGGGAGGGGCTCGGGATGTTGCGTGTCTCCGGTGAACGTCATGCGCCCATTCCAGCACACACCACCGACAACGAACCCCGCGAAACCGTTGAAAACACGCGGAAGTTGACCCGCTCGGGGACGCGTGCGGGAGGAAGTCCTGATGGGTGTAGTACGTTTCCGAAGAGGACACGGAAAAGTAACGATTCGAAACTCTGTTCGAATTTAGTCGAATGACCAGCCGCTCGCGCATCATCATTCTTGGTGCCCCTCCCCCAGCCCCGAGTGATCATCCCGCCCACGACGCGTCCGAAACATACAAGCCCGGCACCGCCCGCCGGGCATACGCTGAAGCCATGACCACTCTTTCATTCAACTTCATCGGCATCGTCACCCGGGATTTGGCCACATCACTCGCGTTCTACCGCAGCTTGGGGCTCGATATCCCGGCGGATCAGGACCACGCCCCGCACGTAGAGATCACGCTCGGCGGCGGCGTAACGCTCGCTTGGGACCCCCTGAGCACCATCCAGAGTTTCAACCCCGACTTCGTACTTCCCGAGGGCGTGGGACGCGTGAGCTTTGCGTGCGAGGCGACGGATCCCTCGGCGGTGGACGAGGCGTACGCGGCCGTGACCGCCGCTCACCCCGAGGCCTCGCACACACCGCCGTGGGACGCACCCTGGGGCCAGCGCTACGCAACCGTGCAGGATCCCGACGGCAACACGGTCGACCTCTACGCCCCGCTCCCCAGCGCGTAGCCCGTTCGACGCCCGGGGCCGCTCGCCGTGCCCCGGGCGACTGCGCGACGCCCGGAGCGCATGTCCCTGAGCTCCCTGGCGCGCCCGGCGAGTTCGCCACGCAGGCTGCACGCCTGACTGCCGCCAACGACTGCGGCCGGGCCACCACGCCCCCGGACGCGCGGCACACCCCAGGACGACGAGCCTACAGTTCGGGCTCGCGTACGGACGGCGGCAAGCCAGACGCGGCGTCCCATGCGACCCCGGAGCCCACGGCGACCCCGGAGCCCACGGCGACCCCGGAGTCCACGGCACCCCCGGGCTCGTGCTCGCCGCCCCCAGCCCCACGCCCGACCCCGCGCGCCGCAGCCCAACGCCCCGGAGTTAGGCCGGCAACTCGCGCGAACTCGCGCGTGAGGTGCGCCTGGTCGGTCCATCCGCACGCCACGGCGACCTCGGCCAACGGATGCCCCACGAGGATGAGCTGCTGCGCCCGTTCGACGCGCAGGATCCGGCGCAGCGCGGCGACACCGTAGCCGAACTCGGCGTTCATGCGCCGCTGGAGCTGACGCTCAGAGTAGCCGAGGATGCGGGCCAGCTCGCGCGCGGATTCCCCGCGCACCGCCGACTGCCGTGCCCGCTCCGCCCATCGGCGTTCCATCACGCGATCGTGCAGATCGGCCCCCAGTGCGTGGTGAACCACCCGAGCCATCTCACGCCTTAGTAGCGGGAGCCCAAGCGAACCGGTGCGCGTCGCGCCATCCGGCCCGCCCAGAGCCCACGCATCAGCCCCGTGCGGCTCGGACAGCCGCCGGATCCGCCGCAGCGCCGTGGTCCCCCGCCGTATAACCGCAGGATCCAGCGCATGCTCGGCCTCGAGCTGCTGGTCGCGCACCCGGTCGGCGGGCAAACGCAGCGCCGCACCCGCCAGACCGGGCAGAAACCGAATTCCGAGGGTCGCTCCACCATCCGAACCCTGCGCGGCAAACGCGCGCGTGGACGGCCCCGCGACGAGGAGCAGGTCGTCGCGCAGGATCAGATCCGCGCTCCCGTCGGCGGGCAGGGTGCGCGTTGCCGCATCCCCTGCGGAACGCCACACCACCCCGACGCCCGGGATACCCCACTCCGAGTACACGGCGCGTGCCTCCGGGCTAGAGGTGCCCGGCGGCCTCCATGCTCCGCAGTTCCCGCTTGAGCTCGGACACCTCGTCGCGCAGGCGCGCGGCGAGCTCGAACTTGAGCTCCTCGGCGGCCGCGAGCATCTGCTCGTTCAACTCCGCGATCAGCTCCTCGAGCTTGGCCGAGCCCTCCGCCGCGATCGCGCCAGCCCGTGCCGCCGCCTTGCCCTTGGCGCGCTGGGTGGACGGGGCTTTGCGCTGTGCGTGCTGCCCGGTGCGGGAGAGCACGTCCTCGGTGTCCGCGGCCTCACGCGCGAGCATCGCGGTGATGTCACCGATCTTCTTGCGCAGTGGTGTCGGATCGATGCCGTGCTCGGTGTTGTAGGTGATCTGGATCTCGCGCCGTCGATTGGTCTCGTCGATCGCCTCGCGCATGGAGCGCGTGATCGTGTCGGCGTACATGTGCACCTGGCCGGACACGTTTCGCGCGGCGCGGCCGATGGTCTGAATCAGGGAGGTGCTCGAGCGGAGGAAGCCCTCCTTGTCGGCGTCGAGGATTGCGACGAGCGAGACTTCGGGCAGGTCGAGCCCCTCACGCAGCAGGTTAATGCCGACAAGCACGTCGTAGACCCCGGCGCGAAGCTCGGTGAGCAACTCGACTCGGCGGAGCGTGTCCACGTCGGAGTGCAGGTAACGCACCCGAACGCCGGCCTCCTCCATAAACGTGGTGAGCTGTTCGGCCATCTTCTTGGTGAGCGTCGTCACGAGAACGCGTTCGTCGCGGGCCGCGCGGACCCGGACTTCCTCAAGCAGGTCGTCGATCTGGCCCTCGCTGGGCTTGACCACGATCTCGGGATCGATGAGGCCCGTCGGGCGGATGATCTGCTGTACGACCCCGTCCGCCTCGGCCAACTCGTACTTGCCGGGCGTGGCCGAGAGGTACACCACCTGACCCACCCGGTCTTTGAACTCGCCGAAGGTCAGCGGCCGGTTATCGAGTGCGCTCGGCAGCCGGAACCCGTGATCTACCAGCGTGCGCTTGCGGGAGGCATCCCCCTCGTACATGGCACCGATCTGCGGCACGGTGACGTGCGACTCGTCGATGACCACGAGGAAATCGTCAGGGAAATAATCGAGCAGACAGTGGGGTGCCTCCCCCGGTTCCCGCCCGTCGATGTGCCGGGAGTAATTCTCGATGCCAGAGCAAAAGCCGATCTGTTCCATCATTTCCAGATCGAACGTGGTGCGCATGCGCAGTCGCTGCTCTTCGACGAGCTTGGTCTGCCGTTTCAGCTCGGCGAGCCGGCCATCGAGCTCTTCGGTAATGGTGCCCATGGCTCGGTTCATCACTTGGCGGCTCGCCACGTAGTGGGATCCGGGGAACACGGACACCGTCTCAACCTGCTTGATGACGTCGCCCGTCACCGGGTGCAGGTAATACAGCGCCTCGATCTCGTCACCAAAGAACTCGATCCGGATCGCGAGTTCCTCGTACATGGGGATGATTTCGACCGTATCGCCGCGCACCCGGAAGTTGCCGCGCACGAACTCGATGTCGTTGCGCTGATATTGCATGTCCACGAAGCGGCGCAGGAGGACGTCACGATTGAGGACATCGCCCACCACGAGCGGCACCATCGCCTCGTAGTATTCTTCGGGCTTGCCGAGGCCGTAGATGCAGGAGACGGTCGAGACGACGATCGTGTCGCGACGGCTCAGCAGCGCGTTCGTCGTGGAGTGCCGCAGCCGCTCCACCTCCGCGTTGATCGACGAGTCCTTCTCTATGAAGGTGTCGGTCTGCGGTACGTAGGCCTCGGGTTGGTAGTAGTCGTAGTAGGAGACGAAGTACTCGACCGCGTTGTTCGGGAACAGTTCGCGAAACTCACTTGCGAGTTGTGCGGCCAGGGTCTTGTTGTGGGCAAGCACCAGGGTGGGCCGCTGCACGGCCTCGATGAGCCAGGCGGTGGTCGCCGATTTGCCGGTGCCGGTCGCACCCAGCAGGACCACGTCGGTTTCCCCGGCGTTGATCCGATTCGCGAGCTGCTCGATCGCCTGCGGCTGATCGCCGCTCGGCTCGTACTCGCTGATCACCTCGAATGGGCGGACGCTGCGCGTGGGTTCCATGCTGATCAGCATAATCCGATTCCCCGACATTCGAAACTTTGTTCGCCTCCGGGAAACTCTCGGCGGTGTCGTTTATGCTTTCCTCGGGGCAGACACAGGAGCTCGACGTCATGACGCACACCTCACCGCAGACGATCGTTGTCACCGGCGCCAGCGACGGGATCGGCGCAGCCGCCGCCCGCCAACTCGCCGCCGGGAACGCGCGACTCATCATTGTGGGCCGCTCGCCCAAGAAAACGGCAGCCGTCGCCCGGGCCACGCAGGCCGAATCCCTGGTCGCCGACTTTACGCGCCTCGACGATGTCCGGTCGCTCGCCGCGGCGCTGCAGGCGCGGTGCGCCCGCATCGACGTGCTCGCACACAACGCCGGCGGAATGTTTGCGGGCCCGGTCCGGACCGCCGATGGATTCGAGCGAACCTTCCAGGTGAATCATCTCGCGCCGGTGCTGCTCACGCGCCTCCTCCTGCCGCTTCTGTTGGAGAGCAGCGCGCGGACCGTGAGCACGTCGAGCGTTGGCGCACGCCTATTCGGGGACATCGACTTTGCCGATTTGGACACGCAGCGCCACTTCACGCCCTCACACGCTTCTTGCGTACCCCAGAACAGGGTGGGGCTCGGCTCGCCCATGTTGTGACGGGGGTCCCGGGCAGGGACTGGACGTCCGGGACGTACTATGGCTCCCCCGGGCGGATCGGGCGGAGCCACCGAGTGGCGTCGGATCCCGCCGCAATCGCCACGCACTGGCAGCAGAGTGCGGCGATGCTGGGCGTGTCCTGGCCCGCATGACACCACCGCGATACCCGGCGGCCTGACCCCACCGCGCGTCCGGGCACGCCGCTCGGGCGCGTCGAGCCACGCCGCCGCAGCGCGACGACGCGGCGAGGCACACGTCCCCGCCGCGTCGTCAGTGTCGCTAGATAATCGAACGACCCTCGCGCCGCGCGGCGAGCCACTCTGTGAGGAAAGCGCGGACGATGACGGTCAGCGTTCCCGCCACCAAGACCGGCCAGATCAGGACGTACAGGGTGAGCAATACGGTGTTCACATTCATGGGGTGCTCCTTTCGGCTGGGTTATCGGGTGGCCGGCGCGGGATCCGCGGAGGGATCCAGGGCGTCCTCGTCGCGCGCGGACGCGGAGTCGATGCTGTCGCGCAGGGAGCCGGCCTTGATGCTGTCGGGCTCGCTGTCGATCCCCGCGGGCGCGGTGTCGATCCCCGTGGACTGCTCGGCCTCGACCGGATCGAAGTCGCCCGTGCGGACCTTGATCAGCGCGAAGTCGAAGCGCTCATTCTTCATCATGGTGAGCGCAACACAGACGATCGTGCTCACGGCGTAGGCCACCAGCGAGCCGGAGAGCACCGGATACAGGTGCAGGAACCCGATCGCGAACGGGGCCGCGGCAAGCGTGGAAACCGTGCCCACGATCAGCGCGACACGCTTGCCGAAGAAGCCAAACGCCATGAGCCCCAGCACGACGCCGATGCCGATCGTCGCGAGGACGTCGCTGGCAATGCCGAGACCGCCGCTCAGGTCGATCCACTCGAAGCGAACCGGGAGGAACGCCGCGAGCGCGACGATGACGGAGACGGTGAACGCCGCGTTCGTGACCCGGTTCCAGTAGAAGCTCGCGATCACGGGGAACACGAGCGCGCCCCAGAGCGCGCCGACGAACACGAGCAGATCGAGGATGTTCAGCTGCGACCCGGCAAAGAAGATTCCCGCGGTGATCGCGACGATCATCGTGATCCGGCCGATCAGCACCATCGTGCGCGGGTTCGCGCGCGACTTGCCCGCGATGTTCTGACCGTAGATATCGGCCATCACGATCGAGGCGAGCGCCGTGAGATCCGCGTCCGCGGTCGAGGAGAGCGAGCCGATGATCATGATGAAGAACAGGGCGAGCAGGGCGGGGGTCAGGTAGGTCGCAGCCATTTGCGGGATCAGGTTGTTGACGTCGCCGCCCACCGGCTCGATCCCCGCGTAGAGCGCGATCACGCCGAGCATCCCAACCCCGATGATGGTGGCGCCGTACCCGAACGTCGCCGTGACGAAGGTCTTCTTGATGAGGTCTTCCCGGACCGCAAAGAGGCGCTGCGCGATCGTCTGGTTGCCAATCGCATACGCCAGCACGGCGGCGATGTACGGCGCGCCCTGGTTGAAGAAGGCATCGGATGAGAAGAAGTCGCCCTGCTGCGGCGTCAGGTTGTGCGCCCCGGTCTCGAAGAGGCTCGGACCACCGGCCGCGAAGAACACGACCGGGATGATGATCACCACGGCGCCGAGCATGAACACGACCTGCACGAAGTCCGTGAGCACCGAGGCGCGGAAGCCGGCCCAAATCGTGTACAGCAGCACGCCAGCCCCAATGCCGATCACGCCCTGCGTGAAGGTGAATGGGGAGAGCATGTCGATCAGCGCGCCACCCGCGATCAGGTTCGACGTCAGGCTGATGACGCTGCCGAGCACGTTCGAGCCGGCAAGCATCAGCTGACTCGAACGGCCGTGGCGGGCGAACATGACCTCGGCGATCGTGTGCGCGCGCGGTGCCACCTGCCGGATCCGGCGGCCAAAGGGGTAAATGAGCAGGATCATCAGGGCACCCCAGAGCCCATAGTGGATCGGGCCGGACAGCCCGTACTGGAACCCGGAAGTGGCGGAGGCGTACATCGACGCCGCCCAGATCCACGTCGCGGTCATGGAGGCCGCGGAGATCCCGAAGCCGATCTTTCCGCCGCCGGTCATGTAGCCGTCGGCGTTCTCGCGTTTGCGGCTGATGCGGAGCGAGATGATGAGGCTCGCGCCGAAAAACAGAATGAAAAGAGCGAAGACAACGGGGCCCGAAAGCTGTTGCAGCTCAGTCATGGTGAAGTCCTTTCAAAGTACGGAGGTCGGCAACTTTGCCGGGGAACCGAAAGTGAAGGAAATCACGCTAAATGGGGATACAGCTCTTCGGGACGAACAGCTGGGAGTGGTCAATGAGGCGCCAGGGGCGGCGCAGGCGAGCGGATCGGCGCGCGGGTGAGATAGGTCTTCCTTCCGACGTGGTGAGCCGGACCGGGGCGGCGTGCGTGGGGCGTCCGCGGTCTGGCACGTGGGCCGGACTGTCCGACGGGAACCCGGCGCTGGGCCGCGCGACGGCGGCGTGGCAGGCTCTGGGGTCCCCCCTCTATACCTAGTCGAGTTCCTGGCCCGAGTCCAGTCGAGCGGCGCGGAGCGGGGCGTGAGGGACGCCCCGCGCGGGCGTGGATCCGTGCCCGCGCCTGGGGTCCCCGCCCGTTCGTAACGATTGGTCACGCGCTGCGCCGTAGGCGGTCGCAGTCGGGACCCGGTTCAGTCCGCCCGAATCGAAAACAGCTCTCCGGGGGTGCACTCAAGCTCGCGGCACAGTGCGGACAGGGTCGTAAAGCGAATGGCCCGCGCACGATTGTTCTTCAGGATGGAGAGGTTCACCACACTCATGTCCACGCGTCGGGCGAGCTCCGCGAGCGTCATTTCGCGACGCGTGAGGAGCTCGTCGAGTCGACACTCAACGAGGTGATCGCTGTCCTCGGGCAGATCCGTGGGGGTCATACCGTCCCATCCTGATCGCGGGCGATCCGCTGCCCTGCGCGGAGCATTGCTTCGCACCACCCCACGAATAGGAGGAGCAAGATCGCCACAGTCCACGGGATCTCACTCCCCGCTGGCCAGTGTGTGGCTTCCAGGCCGAGCGCGTCGAGGCCGATGCGGGAGCCCACGCTGAGTGGAACGCGGGCACCGAGAACGAGCGCAAAAGCAAGCGTGAGAGCGAGCTGGAGGCGTCGGAGCGCCCCGCGATCGAAGAGTCCATGGGTGATCGCACGTTGCGCGAGCCAGGTGACCAGGGCGACCGCGACGGCGACCGCGAACGCGGGCAGAATTTCGCCGAGCCGCAGCCAAACAACCGAGTTCTCCGGGAGTGCCGAGGTCGCGAGTTGCGTGGTGAGGGTTCCGCCGTGGCCAACGAGGCCTCCGTCTTCGCCGATGGGCTGAGGCACAGCGATACTCACGCGCATGGGGAATGTTACGGTCGGGCTCGTCCCGCGAATCACCGCGTTGACCACGGCCCAGATCGCAATCCCCACCGCCGTGACGATGCCAACCCACCGGACGCGACGCAACTCGGTGCGTTCTGCGGACACTGGGGGAATCATGGAGGACATGCTCCGATCGTATCGGTTATCGATACTATCGACAAGCGATATGCTTCAGGACTCGGAAGTCGGCCAGCTCGCGTGCAAGCCCCGGGCCCCGCCGCGGCGCGCTGCCCGGGAGCGACTAGTCTGCGGCCGGGAACCGCGCCGGGAGCGGGAGGTTCCCCACGCCGGAGGCGCGGACCTCGTCGAACCCCTGCCACGCGGCGGCCCGCGCGAGGAGCGCGACCGCAGCCTCGGCGGTGCGCGCCGGTGCCCCCACCTCCTCCTGCCACGCGGCCTGCACCAGCAGCGCGCGGCCGGCCCGATCAGCCTTGAGGTCGATGCGCCCCGCCATCACTCCGCCCACGAGCAGCGGCAGGCAATAGTAGCCGTACTGCCGCTGCGCCTGCGGGGTGTAGATCTCGATGCGGTAGTGGAAGTCGAACATGCGCTCCGCGCGCGGCCGGAACCACACCACCGGGTCGAACGGCGTGAGCAGCGCGTCGGGCGCAAGCCGGGACGGAACGCGCGCCTCGCGGTGCAACCATGCGGGCTGCGGGCTGCCACCCCGGTCGTCCCAGCCGCGGACGCGCACGGGCACGAGCTCACCGGCATCTTCGAGGTCGCGCACCGCCACGCGTGCCTCCGCCGTCTTCAGCCGGTGGTAGTCCGCGAGGTCCGGCAGGGTGGCGATGCCCAGCGATCGTGCCGCCTGTGCGACGAGGGTGCGCTGCGCCTCCGCACGATCCGGCGGTGGGAGGAGCGCGGCGGGTGGCAGCGCATGCTCCGCGAGCGCGTACCGGCGCTGGAAGCCCTCGCGTCCCGCCGAGACGACCTCGCCCGTGGCGAAGAGCAGCTCGACGGCGCGCTTGGTGTCGCTCCAGTCCCACCAGGGACCGCGTGTGGCCCGCGGGCCGTCTTCGAGTTCCCGCACGAGCCGGGGCTGCCCATCGGCAAGCTGTGCGCGCACGCGGTCGACGGCCGGCGCGAGCTCCGCCGTTCGGCCGGTCCGCTCAAAACGGTCGCGAAAGTCGGCCATCCGCCACGCGAACAGCGGCCGATCCGTGGCCGGGATGAAGGCGGCCTCGTGGGCCCAGTACTCGGTGTACTCGCCACTGCGCCACAGCAGCCGATCGAGCGCCGCGGGATCATAGCCACCGTGCCGGGAAAACACCGGGAGGTAATGACTGCGCGCGAACACGTTCACGGAGTCGATCTGCAGCACGTGCAGCCGCGACAGCGCCGGATCAAACGGCCGGCGCTGCCGCAGCCGCGGGGTCTGCGTGAAGCCCTGCGCCGCGAGCGCAACGCGGCGCGCCTCAGCGGGGCTGAGCGTGTCGCGGCTCATCGGCGGTGGGCAAATAGTGTCGGACTACGCGAACCAGAGGGCGAGCTCGCGCTCCGCCGACAGCGTCGAGTCCGAGCCGTGCACCAGGTTCTGCTGCACCGCGACGCCCCAGTCACGGCCCAGGTCGCCGCGGATCGTGCCGGGCGCGGCGGTGGTCGGGTCCGTGGCACCTGCGAGCGAGCGGAAGCCCTCGATGACACGATCCCCTTCGGCGCGCACGGCGACGATCGGGCCCGAGGACATGAACTCGAGCAGCGGCTCGAAGAACGGCTTGCCCTCGTGCTCGGCGTAGTGCTCCGCAAGCAGCTCGCGGCTCGCGGTGACCATGCGAAGATCGGTGATCCGGTATCCCTTCGCCTCGACGCGGCGAAGGATCTCCCCGCTCAGGCCACGGGCGACGCCATCGGGCTTGACCAGGATGAGGGTTTCTTCAGCGGACATGCAGCTCCTCAGTTGCGAACGACTTGTGGGCGCACCGCGCCCCAGCGTCAAGTCTAGCCCTGCGCCGCGATCCAAGCGGCTCGGTCACGGTCCATCTGGCTGCCCTTCACCATGCAGTACACCCACAGCGCGGTGAAGAGGATCCCGACGATGAGCGCCATCGGCAGCAGGAACGCGGTCGCGAGCATCAGCCCGTGCACGACCCAGCCGATCCGGATGCCGAGCTGGCCACGGCGCATCAGGGCGAGGCCCAAGATGATCACCACGGCGAGTCCGCCGCCCAGGTACAGGCCGAGCTCGCGCGGCTCGAGCGTGCCGAGGCCATACAGCGTGAGCCCGATGAGCACGACGACGATGAGCTCGAAGCCGAGCACGATCGATGCGAGTGAGCGCTGGGTCGAGGTGACCCCGCTCCGCGCTCCCGAGATGCGCATCGCGGAGTTGTGGGCCATGGTCTCCGACGGGGAGAGCACCAGCTCGGGCTCCTCCGGCTCGATCGGCGTTCCGGAAGGCGTGCGGCTCATGCGGTCCCCCAACCCTCGGCGCGGGCGAAGGCGATCGCTTCACCCGCGAGCACGACCGATCCCACGACGAGCACGCCGCGACCGGGTGACCGACCCGCCCACGCCCGGGCCTCGTCCAGGGCCTCGGGGAGAGACTCGGCGAGCTCTACGGGCGTGTCGGGGATCTCGGCGAGCGCGATCTCGCGGAGATCCGAGGCGCTGCTGGAGCGCTCGGAGTCGACGGGGGTGAGGGTCACGCGATGCGCGATCGGGGCGAGGGCCCGCAGTACCCCCGCGGCATCCTTCTCGGTGAGCACGCCGATGACGAGGGCGAGTTCCTCGAAGCTGAAGGACTCGGCGACGGCGCGGGCGAGTGCCTCGGCGCCGTGCGGATTGTGCGCGGCGTCCACGTACACGACCGGCTCGGTGCCGATCAGCTGGAGCCGGCCGGGCGACACGAGCTGCCCGAACCCCTCCTCCAGGACCTCCTCGGAGATCGCGCGCTCGCCCCCGAAGAACGCCTCGACCGCGGCGATCGCGAGCGTCGCGTTCTCGGCTTGGTGGTGCCCGAACAGCGGGACGAAGGTGGGCGCGTAGCTGCCGCCCGTCAGACCCGCAACGGTGACCACGCGGCCGCCCACCGCGAGTCGGTCGTCGGTGAGGCCGAAGTCTTCCCCGGCGACCGCGATGCGTGCGCCGTGTTGCTCGGCCGCGGCCCGGAGCTCGGCGAGCGCCGCCGGATCCTGCGCCGCGGTCACCACCGTGCTGCCCGGTTTGATGATGCCGGCCTTCGTCCGCGCGATCGTCTCGACGTCGTGGCCGAGAATCGCGGTGTGGTCGAGGTCGATCGGCGTGATCACGGCGACCTGGGCCGTCGCGATGTTGGTCGCGTCCCACTCGCCGCCCATCCCGACCTCGATGACGGCGACGTCGACCGGAGCGTCCGCAAACGCCGCGAACGCGAGCACCGCGAGGGCCTCGAAGAACGTGATGGGGCCCTGACCATCGGCCGTGAGCTCCGCGTCCACGAGCGCGAGGGGGGCCTGCAGCTCCGCCCACGCCTCCGCGAGCGGTTCCGCTGCGATCGGGGTGCCATCGAGCTGGAAACGCTCGGTGAAGTCGACAAGGTGCGGGCTCGTGAAGAGGCCCGTGCGCAAGCCGTGCGCGCGCAGCAGGGACTCGATCGCTCGAGCGGTCGAGGTCTTGCCGTTGGTGCCGGCGACCTGCACCACGGGGAAGGAGAGCTGCGGGGTGCCCGCGAGCTCCGCGAGCCGGCGCACCGGTTCGATCCGGGGCCGCGGGTTCGCCTCCCCCACGCGTTCGAGCAGTTCCGCGTAGACGCGGGCCGCGGGATCCTGAGTCATCGTGTCTCTCCCTGCGTCCAACCCTCGGGCGCATCCAGGCCCGTGGTGTCGATGGTGATGATGAGCGGGCTCTTCGCGACGCCCAGGGCGCGGGCGCCGGAGATGAAGACGCCCCCACCCGGGGAGGTCACCTCATCGACGACGAGGTCGACGCCGAGCGTGCCCTCCACGGCGAAGCCCGCCGCGAGCGTTTCGGCCGCAATGAGCGCCCCGTGCGCCTGCAGCGCCGGCACGTGTTCCGGATCGACGTTCAGCGCGAGCACGATCCGATCGCTCACCTCGAGCCCGGCCTGCTTGCGCGCCTCCTGCACCGCGCGGATCGCATCGCGCGCGATCCCCTCGGCCTCCAACTCGTCGGTCGTCTCCGTATCGAGCAACACGAAGCCACCGCCCGGCAGCAGTCCGAGCGCCGGCCCCCCATCGGTGTCGTCGCCGACCCGGAGGGTGAGTTCGTACTCGTGGGGCTCGAGGGCGATCCCGCCCGCGACCACGACGCCGTCGGTTTCCGCCCAGTCGCCGGACTTTGCTGCCTTGATCGCGGCCTGCACCTGCTTGCCGAGGCGCGGGCCCGCCGCGCGGGCATTCACGGCGAGGGTGTGCACGATCCCGTGATCCGCGGCGCTCGTGGGGGTCTGCGCGATCAGGCGCACGGCCTTCACGTTGAGCTCCTCCCGGAGGATGTCCGCGAACGGTTCGATCGCCTCCGGATTCGCCGTGACGACCGTGAGCTCGGCGAGCGGGAGCCGCACGCGCAGCCGTCGGGACTTCCGCAGCGAGAGCGCCTGGGAGGTGATCTGGCGCACCTCGTCCATGGCGTCAACGAGCTCCGGCGCGCTCGGGAACTCCGCGGCGTCCGGCCAGTCCGTCAGGTGCACGGAGCGACCGCCGGTGAGCCCGCGCCAGAGTTCTTCGGTGACCAGCGGCGCGAGCGGTGCCGCGACCCGCGCGACCGTTTCGAGGACCGTGTACAGGGTATGGAAGGCCTGCGCGTTCTCCGGCTTCCCGGTGTCGCCCTGCGTGCCCTCCCAGAAGCGGTCGCGGGAGCGCCGAACGTACCAGTTCGTGAGCACCTCGGCGAACGCGCGCAGCGATTCGGCGGCGGAGGTGGTGTCGAGCCCCTCGTAGTGCCGTTGCGCGTCCCGCACCAGATCGCCCGTCTTCGCGAGGATGTACCGGTCGAGCGGATCGCTCGAGTCCGTGCGGCGCTCCGCGGTGAAGCCGTCCGCGTTCGCGTACAGGCTGAAGAAGTACCAGCTGCTCCACAGCGGCAGGATGAACTGGCGGACCCCCTCGCGGATGCCCTCCTCGGTCACGATGAGGTTGCCGCCGCGAACGACGGGTGAGGCCATCAGGAACCAGCGCATCGCGTCGGAGCCGTCGCGGGTGAACACCTCGTTCACATCGGGATAGTTCTGCAGCGACTTCGACATCTTGTTGCCATCCGAGCCGAGCACAATGCCGTGGCTGATGACGTTCTTGAATGCGGGCCGGTCGAACAGGGCGGTGGCGAGCACGTGCTGGACGTAGAACCAACCGCGCGTCTGCCCGATGTACTCGACGATGAAGTCGGCAGGCTGGTGCGTGTCGAACCACTCCTGGTTCTCGAACGGGTAGTGCGCCTGCGCGAACGGCATCGAGGCCGAGTCGAACCAGACGTCGAGGACGTCCTCGATCCGGCGCATCGTTGACGCGCCGCTGGGGTCGTCGGGGTTCGGGCGCGTCAGGTCGTCGATGTACGGCCGGTGGAGATCGACCTCGCCCGCCGCGTTGCGCGGGAGGGTGCCGAAGTCCGCCTCGAGCTCCGCGATCGAGCCGTAGACGTCGACGCGCGGGAAATCGGGGTTGTCGCTCTTCCACACCGGAATCGGGCTCCCCCAGAACCGGTTGCGACTGATCGACCAGTCGCGTGCGCCCTCGAGCCATTTCCCGAACTGACCGTGCTTGACGTTCTCGGGGACCCAAGTGATCTCCTCGTTGACCTCGAGCAGGCGCTGCTTCATCTCGGTGACGCGGACAAACCAGCTGGACACCGCCTTGTAGATCAGTGGGTTGCGGCAGCGCCAGCAGTGGGGGTAGGAGTGCTCGTAGCTCGCCTCGCGCAGCAGGCGACCGCGCTCGCGCAGCAGCCGGATCAGCGGCCGGTTTGCGTCCATCCAGAGCTCACCGGCGACGTCGGTGACGGCGTTCAGGAAACGGCCGCCGTCATCGACGCTCACGATCGTTGGGATGCCGGCCGCCGCGCCGATGCGCTGATCGTCCTCGCCGTAGGCGGGTGCCTGGTGCACGATGCCCGTGCCATCGCTCGTCGAGACGTAGTCGTCGACGAGGATCTGCCAGGCGTGCTCGGTCCCCCACGTCTCGGTGTCGGCGTAGTAGTCGAACAGCCGCTCGTAGGTGACCCCCGCGAGCTCGGCACCGGGGATCGTGCGTTCGACGGCGGCGCTCGCCTCCTCGGCAGAGGCGTAGCCGAGGTCCTTCGCGTGCGCGCCGACGAGATCCACCGCGAGCAGGTAGCGGGCGCTGCCGGCGTCGCCGCCGTCGTGCGCGCCGGACGGGCCGGCAGGAACGATCGCGTACGCGATCGCGGGCCCCACGGCCAGCGCGAAGTTCGTGGGCAGCGTCCATGGCGTGGTGGTCCAGGCGAGTGCCCGCACCCCGGTGATGCCGAGTTCGGTGGCCCGCTCGCCCGTGAGCGGGAACGTCGCCGTCACCGAGGGATCCTGACGCATCTGGTACACGTCATCATCCATGCGGAGCTCGTGGTTGGAGAGCGGGGTTTCGTCACGCCAGCAGTAGGGCAGGATGCGCTTGCCCTCGTAGGCGAGCCCCTGATCGTAGAGGCGCTTGAACGCCCAGATCACGCTCTCCATGTACCCGAGGTTGAGCGTCTTGTAGCCGTGCTCGAAGTCGACCCAGCGCGCCTGGCGCGTGACGTAGCTTTCCCACTCGTCCACGTATTTCAGAACGGACTCGCGCGCCTGCTCGTTGAACGCGGCGACGCCCATTTCCTCGATCTGGGATTTCTCGGTGATGCCGAGCTGCTTCATGGCCTCGAGTTCCGCGGGGAGCCCGTGGGTATCCCAGCCGAAACGCCGTTCCACCTTGCGGCCGCGCATCGTCTGGAACCGCGGGAAGACGTCCTTCGCGTAGCCCGTGAGCAGGTGGCCGTAGTGCGGGAGCCCATTCGCGAAGGGCGGGCCGTCGTTAAACACCCACTCGTCGGCGCCCTCGCGCTGTCGAATCGATTCCTGGAAGGTATCGTCCTCGGCCCAGAATTGCAGCACGCGCTCTTCGAGGGCGGGAAGCTGGGGGGACGCGGCGACGCCGAAGGCGCTGCCTCGCTGGGTGGCGTCGTGGGGTGCGGCGGAAGCTCCGGTGGGCTGCTGGGGGTACGGCATCGGGGTCCTTTGGTCCGGCGTGGCTACGTTCACTCACTGCTGGGACGAGCCGTACGGCCCGCGGTACCACCCTGCTTGTCGCGAGCTCTGAGAGTCGCAACCCCTTCGTTTGGGCGGTAACGGGCCCGGACGTTCGGTTCTACTGCGCACCATCGGAATGGTGCGGTTCTTCCGAAGACTCCCCGGTGATGGCCGGATCGCGGTCGATGCATCAAGTGTAGCGCAGGCTCCCGGCCCCGTCCTGAGTGCGTTTGGGCCCAGCGCGCACCGCCCGAACCCCGCCCAGGTAACGAAGCCGTAACGAAGCCGGACACAGAAAAACCCAGATCAGAACGATCTTGAACGCTGTTTGGCGGGCTGTTGCACGTCATACAACCTTGCACTATTCATTGAAACCTTGTTAGCGTCGAAGACAGCGTTGAGTGCGATTCAGCCTTGGCGCGCCGAACTCACCACTGGGTCCACCGTCGAGAGCCGACGGCCTGAGTGCGCGATTCGGTGCCCGCTGAGTTCCGCCCCGCAATACGAGATCAGGCCGGTCACACGGCCACTGAGAACCGTGTGCCCTGCCGCGCTTCCGTGCGCGGCGCACGAGCTCTCTCGATTCGTCGTACCACCAGATGGAGGAGTACTGAGTGACCCACACAACTGAACAGGCCGGAACCCCGGCCCCCGAGACTCCGGGAACCCCCGGATCGCAGGGTCCCGCCACTGACTCGGCAGCCCCCACTCCCCCCGCAATTACCGTGTCCCACGCCTACAAAGTCTTCGGACGCCGCCCCCGAGAGGTGGTGAAGCGCCTGCGCGCGGGCGCGAGCCGCGACGAGCTCCGCAGTCAGGGAACCGCGGCCGTCATCGATGCCAATTTCGAGGTGCAACCCGGCGAGATCTTCGTCGTGATGGGGCTGTCCGGCTCGGGCAAATCCACCCTGATTCGCATGTTGAACGGCCTGAACGACACCACGGATGGCTCAATCAAGGTCTTCGGGACCGAGGTCGTCAAGCTCGGTGCCCCGGAGCTCCGGAAGCTGCGGCGCGACCGCATGTCCATGGTCTTTCAGCACTTCGCGCTGCTTCCCCACCGGACGGTGATCGACAATGTCGCCTACGGGCTGGAGTTGCAGGGTGCCTCGCTGGCCGAGCGCCGGGATCGCGCACAGTACTGGCTGCAGCGCGTCGGCCTGGCGGGCTGGGAGGACCGGCTCCCCAGCGAGCTCTCCGGCGGCATGCAGCAGCGCGTCGGGATCGCGCGAGCGTTTGCGGCAGACACCGACATCCTGCTCATGGATGAGGCGTTCTCCGCCCTTGATCCGCTGATCCGCCGCGAGATGCAGGAACAGCTCGTGGAGCTCCAGCAGGAGCTCAAGAAGACCATCGTGTTCATTACCCACGATCTGAACGAGGCCATGTTCCTGGGCGATCGGATCGCGGTGATGCGCGACGGCAAGATCGTCCAGGTCGGCACGCCGAACGACATCCTCACCGACCCCGCGAACGATTACGTGGCGCAGTTTGTGCAGGACGTGGATCGGGCACGCGTGCTCACCGCCGGTGACGTCATGGAGCCGCCCCGTGCGGTGATCCCCGCCTCGGCGGGGCCGCGCGCCGCACTCCGCCTCATGCGCGACCTGCAGACCTCGGCGTGCTTCGTGGTCACGAGCGGCCGAAAGCTGCTCGGCGTCGTACGCGACCGCGACATGCTCCGCGAGGTGCGCGCCGGCGGGACGGACCTCAGCGAGAAGCTGCGGCCGACCCCGTCGATCGTCAACCGCGATCAGCTCATCGCAGACCTCTTCGAAATGGCCGTCGAGAGCCCGCTGCCCGTCGCCGTCACCGACGATCAGGATCGCCTGATCGGCGTCGTGCCGCGGGTCACCCTGCTCGCCTCACTCGCCAACGTCCCCGCAGTCACCACGGAGATCCCGATTATCGAACCGACGCCCGACGTGCCGATGGCCGTCATCACCGAGACGCTCGCACAGACGAGGCCAGCCCCCGCGCCCGAAGCGCCGGAGAACGACGCTGAGGGGGTCCAGGCATGAACGACGTGACGCTCCCCCTCGGCCGCGGCGCGGAAGCCGTCGTGAACTGGCTCACCGACGCCGCCGGCGGCCTGTTCGATGTCCTGAGCACGCTCTTTAAGGGCGCGTACGCCGGGCTCGACTGGCTCCTCGCGACCCCGCCGTTCTGGCTCGTGATTGTGGTGCTCGTCGCCCTCGCCTGGCTCGCGAAGGGCTGGAAGCTCGCGCTCGGCACCGCGATCGGGCTCGGCGTGATCGTCAGCGTCGGACAGTGGGGCAACGCGATGGACACCCTCGCGCTCGTCCTGCTCGCGAGCATCATCGCGCTGCTGATCGCCATCCCGCTCGGCATTCTCGCGGCGCGCAACGACACCGCCTCGAAGATCATCCGGCCCCTGCTCGACTTCCTGCAGACCATGCCCGCGTTTGTGTATCTCATCCCGGCGCTCATGTTCTTCGGCGTGGGCGTCGTCCCGGGCATCGTCGCAACGATCGTGTTTGCGCTCGCCCCGGGCGTGCGCCTCACCGAACTGGGGATCCGCGGGGTCGATCCCGAGGTCGTCGAGGCCGGGTACGCCTTCGGCTCGAAGCCCGGACGGATCCTGCGCCAGATCCAGCTTCCGCTGGCGCTTCCCTCGATCATGGCGGGCGTGAACCAGGTGATCATGCTCTCCCTCTCGATGGTCGTCATCGCCGGCATGGTGGGCGCGGGCGGACTCGGCGGCGAGGTCGTCAAGGCGCTGAACCGCATCGACATCGGCCTCGGCTTCGAGGCGGGCGTCTCCGTCGTCATCCTCGCCATGATCCTCGACCGGACCACCGGTGCCCTGGGTTCGCTCAGCACCCGGAAACGGAAGCGGAGCGCCGAGGCGGCCCCCGCGGCCACCGCATCGGCCGCGGCCTAAGACTCGCGGGCGTGCGCCGCTCCTTCGGGCCGCGCACGCCCCACATACCCACCCGAATTCAGACGAAAGGAACACCATGAAGACACGCATGATGACCGGAGTTCTCGCGCTCGGAGCCGCGGCTGCGCTCGCGCTCACGGGGTGCTCAAGTGACCCGGGCACGGGCGGCGGCGATGCTGATTCCAAGGGCACCGTCACCTTCGGCATGTTCAACTGGGACGAGGGCATCGCCGTCACGAACCTGTGGAAGGCGATCCTCGAGGAGGAAGGCTACGAGGTCAAGATCGAGACCGCCGATCCCGCGCCCGTCTACAAGGGCGTGGCAGACGGGGACTACGACGCGATGCTCGACGTCTGGCTCCCGCTGACGCACGCCAGTTACATCGAGCAGTACGGCGACGACATCGTCGAGCTCGGGGCCTGGAACGATGAGGCGAAGCTGACGATCGCGGTCAACGCGGACGCCCCCATCGACTCGCTCGACGAACTCGCCGCGAACGCGGACGTGTTCGGCAACAAGCTCGTCGGCATCGAGGCCGGTGCCGGCCTCACCGAGACGACGGAGAACGCCGTGATCCCCGGGTACGGACTGGAGAAGATGGACTACGTCATCTCCTCGACGCCGGCAATGCTCACCGAACTCGACACGGCGATGAAGAACGGTGACGACGTCGCCGTCACCCTCTGGAAGCCGCACTGGGCATACAACGCGTATGACCTCAAGGACCTTGAGGACCCGAAGGGCACGCTCGGCGAGGCCGAGAGCATCTACTCCTACGGCAGCACCGAGCTGAAGGACAAGTTCCCTGAGGTTGCTCAGTGGCTGACCGATTTCAAGATGGACTCGGATCTGCTGCACTCGCTTGAGAACGTGATGTTCAACGAGTACGACGGCAGCGACTACGAGCCGATCGTCAAGAAGTGGATCAGCGAGAACCAGGAGTACGTGGACTCGCTCACCGCGTAACCACTCCTCCCGCACGACCCGCATCACCCGAGGGCGTCATCTCCACTCACTCGTGAGCTGGGATGGCGCCCTCTTCCAGAGAAACACGACCCGCGCGGCACACCCACGCGGGGGAAACGAACAGGAGACCCATGAACACGCACCGCACGCACCGTGTCACCACGCCGGCCCGCCGGACCACCGCCCTGCTCGCCGGGGGCGCCGCCGCGCTCCTCGCCCTCACGGGATGCAGCGCCCCGGCCTCCCAGGCCGGCAGCACCGACGTCCACATTGCGCAGTTCGCCGGGTGGGGCGAATCTATTGTGACGAGCGAACTGTGGAAACTCGCGCTCGAGGACGAGGGCTACGACGTCACCATCACCGCCGCGGATCTCAGCCCTGTGTTTATCGGGCTCGCCGACGGCAGCTACGACTTCGCCACCCAGATCACGCTCCCCGAGATCCACCGCGCCTTCGTCGACGAGTATGGCGACGACCTCGTGGATCTCGGGCCCTGGTACGAGGAGACCCGGATCACGGTCGCGGTGAACGAGGACGCCCCGATCGACTCGCTCGCCGAGCTCGCAGACCACGCCGACGCATTCGACAACGAGATCGTCGGGACCGACCCGGGCGCCGGGCAGACCATCCTGATGGAGGACACCGTGATCCCCGGCTACGGCCTGGAAAACATGGACTTTGTGACCTCCTCCACCGCAGCGATGCTCTCGGCGCTCAAGGGGGCCACGGACACCGGAAAGAACATCGCCGTCTCCCTGTGGGAGCCCCACTGGGCGTATCTCGAGTACCCGATCAAGAACCTCGAGGACCCCGAAGGCCTGCTGGGGCAGACCGAGGCGGAGCACGTCTACGCGAGCACCGCATTCCCCGAGGCGCAGCCCGAGGTCGCGCAGTGGCTCCGAGAGTTCAGCATGACTCCCGACGAGCTCATGGAATTGGAGCGCCAGGTGTTCGTCGTGCACGGCGACGAGAAGCCCGCCGTGGGCGTCGCGGCCTGGGCGGAGGCGAATCCCGAGTTCATGCGGGCACTCACCGCGTGAACTCGGGCCACTCCGGGCATTGACGGCTCGGTGGCGGCGTGACACGATGCCCCTATGAGCGCCACTCCGAGCCCATTCGACACACCGAGCCCATTCGCCACGCCCGAGATCGTCGAGCTCCCCGCCCAGGATCTCGCCGTCGTCCGCGAGCGCGTCGCCTTCGACGCGATCCCGGGGCTCTATGATCGGGCCTTCCCGCTCATCTTCGCGACGTTGGCGCGACTCGAGCTGGCCCCGGTCGCACCGCCGTGCGGCGTGATCCGGGGCGAGCCGGGGGCAGAACTCGACCTCGGCGTCGCCGTGCCGATCGCGGCACCGCTCCCCGACGCGGACACGGGCGAGGTGCGGAGCGAACTGCTGCCCGGCGGCCGCGCGGCTACGCTGCTGGTGCGCGGCGAGTACGGCCTGCTCGGTGCCGCCTACGAGCATCTCTACGCGTGGCTGGCGGCGGCGGGGGAAACCCCGAGCGGAGTCGCCTGGGAACAGTACCTGACCGAGCCCACCCCCGACGGTGACCCCGCGCAGAACGAAACGCTGCTGGCCGTCCATCTCTCCTGATCCGGCCGGGTAGACTGGAGCGGTTGACACTCAGGCACCAGGGCGCACGCGGTGACACGCGAGCGCCCGACTACGCGGTGCCGCCCACATCGAACGACCTCGCGTCGAGACACGGAGCAGCTGCAATGAGCGCCATCCCCGACAAGCCGGCACTTGAAGGCCTCGAAGCGAAGTGGGGGGCGGTCTGGGAATCCTCCGGGACCTACGCGTTCCCGCGCGAGGGCGCGACGGCCGCCGAGGTGTTCAGCATTGATACCCCGCCGCCCACGGCCTCCGGCTCGCTCCACGTCGGCCACGTGTTCTCCTACACCCACACCGATACGGTGGCGCGCTACCAGCGCATGCAGGGCAAGCGCGTCTTCTACCCGATGGGGTGGGACGACAACGGCCTCCCGACCGAGCGCCGCGTCCAGAACTACTACGGCGTGCGCTGCGATCCCTCGCTCCCCTACGTGGCAGACTTCGTGCCGCCGCACGAGGGCGGCGACGGGAAGAGCATCAAGGCCGCGGATCAGCAGCCCGTATCCCGCCGCAACTTCATCGAGCTCTGCGAACGCCTGACGATCGAGGACGAGAAGCAGTTCGAGGAACTGTGGCGTACGCTCGGCCTGTCCGTGGACTGGTCGCAGAGCTACCGCACGATCGGGCAGGACTCGCTCCGCGCCTCCCAGCTCGCGTTTATCCGCAACGTCGAGCGTGGCGAGGCCTACCAGGCCCAGGCCCCGACCCTGTGGGACGTGACCTTCCGCACCGCTGTCGCCCAGGCCGAGCTCGAGGACCGCGAGCAGCCGAGCGCATACCACACGCTCTCCTTCCACCGCACCGACGGCGAGGGCGACATCCTGATCGACACCACGCGTCCCGAGCTGCTCGCCGCCTGTGTCGCGCTGGTCGCGCATCCCGACGACGAGCGGTACCAGCCGCTCTTCGGCACCACGGTGCGCACCCCCATCTTCGACGTTGAGGTGCCCATCGTGGCGCACCACCTCGCGAAGCAGGACAAGGGCACCGGCATCGCCATGATCTGCACCTTCGGTGACGTCACGGACGTGATCTGGTGGCGCGAGCTCGATCTCCCCAACCGCGCGATCCTCGGCTTCGACGGTCGCGTACTCCAGGAGGCGCCCGAGGCGATCACCTCCGAGGCGGGCCGTGACGCCTACGCGCAGATCGCCGGCAAGACCGTGTTCAGTGCGAAGCAGACCATGGTCGAGCTGCTGCAGGCCTCCGGCGAACTGACCGGGGAAATCCGCAAGATCTCGCACCCTGTGAAGTTCTTCGAGAAGGGCGACAAGCCGCTCGAGATCGTCTCCACGCGCCAGTGGTACATCGTCAACGGTGCCCGCGACGAACAGCTCCGCGAGCGGCTCCTCGCCCACGGCCGGGAACTGAACTGGCACCCGGACTTCATGCGCGTGCGCTACGAGAACTGGGTCGAGGGCCTCTCCGGCGACTGGCTGATCTCGCGCCAGCGCTTCTTCGGGGTCCCGATCCCCGTGTGGTACCCGCTCGACGCCGAGGGCAACCCGGTCTTTGACGCGCCAATCATCCCGAGCGAGGCGACGCTCCCCGTCGACCCGTCGAGTGACGTGCCCGCGGGCTATACCGAAGACCAGCGCGGCGTTCCCGGCGGCTTCCAGGGCGAGGTCGATGTCATGGACACCTGGGCGACGTCCTCGCTGACCCCGCAGCTCGCGGGCGGCTGGGAGCGCGATCCGGAGCTCTACGACCTCGTCTTCCCGTACAGCCTCCGCCCCCAGGGCCAGGACATCATCCGCACCTGGCTGTTCTCGACGCTGCTCCGCTCCGAGCTGGAGTGCGGGCAGCTGCCGTGGCAGAACGCCGGAATTTCGGGCTGGATCCTCGACCCGGACCGCAAGAAGATGTCGAAGTCGAAGGGCAACGTCGTCACCCCAGCGGGCATGCTGGAGCAGCACGGATCCGACGCGGTCCGCTACTGGGCGGCCTCGGCAAAGCTCGGCACGGACGCCTCCTTCGATCCGCAGAACCCGACCCAGATCAAGATCGGGCGTCGCCTGGCCATCAAGCTCCTGAACGCTGCGAAGTTCACGCTCGGCTTTGACACGAGCGGCATCGGCACCGTGTCGGAGCCCCTCGACCGGGCGATGCTCGCGGGACTTGCCACCGTCGTGGAGGACGCGACCCGCGCCTTCGAGAACTACGATCACGCGCGCGCACTCGAGCTCACCGAGTCGTACTTCTGGACGTTCTGCGACGACTACCTCGAGCTCGTGAAGGAACGCGCGCACGGCGCGGCGGGCGACGACGGCACGGGCCAGCCCCGCGCCTCCGCCGTGACCGCGCTGCGCGCGGCACTGTCGGTGTTTGTGCGGCTGCTCGCGCCATTCCTGCCCTACGCCACCGAGGAGGTCTGGTCCTGGTTCGAGACCGGCTCCGTGCACCAGGCGTCCTGGCCCCTCGCCGCGGACACCCGGGAGCTCGCCGGTACCGACGCTGATGCGGGCCTGCTCGCGCTCGTCGGCGGAGCGCTCATCGGGATCCGGGGGGCGAAGACCGACGCGAAGGCGTCCCAGAAGACGCCCGTGACCCTCGCCGTGGTGCAGGCACCGGCGGCCGACCGCGACCGGCTCGCGCTGGCAGCAGCGGATCTCGCCGCGGTTGGGCGCATCGCCGAACTGCGCATCGACGCGGCCGAGGTGGAGGCCGTCACGGTCACCGAGATCCACCTCGAGCAGGCGGAGGGCTAGTCATGCAGTTGGGGGCACGCTGGCGCGCGGGCGAGACGCCGCACCGCGGCGTGCCCCCGACCCTGCACGAGGCGATCGCGGCCCAGGAGGCCGCGCACCCGGACGCGCACTCCTGGACGCTCACGTTTCTGGAGGGGCGGCCGCGCTGCGCACTCGACGATCTCGTGCTCGTCACCATTGACGGGGCGTCCCGAGTCGTGGTGACGTCGCTCCGCGGCGACTCGGACGCGGACGGCGTCGGCGGCTCCGCCAGGTTGACCACCCACGCGGCACCGGATTCGAGCGACGACGACGACGATTGGCTGAACTGAACTGAACTGAGCTGAGCCACTGGACGCGTCTGAGCGGACGGCGGAGCTGAACCCAGTCGGCTGGGCTCAGCGGCGGCACCACGCGTCTGCGCAGCAGTGGGCTGCTCGCCCGCCTGGCGCGACTAGGCGCTTTCGCGGCCCCCGTGCGCCTGCAGCACCCGCGGCGGGGCCTCCCCCAGTACGGCTTCGCGGGTCACGATGACCTTGGCGACCTCGTCGCTGGAGGGCACCTCGAACATCACGTCGGCGAGCACGCGTTCCAGGATCGAACGGAGCCCGCGTGCGCCGGTCTTTCGTTCGACGGCGAGCTCGGCGACCGCCTCGAGCGCGGCATCTTCGAACTCGAGCCCGACGCCGTCGAGCTCGAACATGCGCTGGTACTGCTTCACGAGCGCGTTCCGGGGTTCCACGAGAATACGGGTCAGCGCCGGCACGTCGAGCGGATCCACCGTCGCCACGACCGGGAGCCGGCCGATGAACTCGGGGATGAGCCCGAACTTGTGCAGGTCTTCGGGTTCGACCTTGGCGAACAGGCTGTCGTCGTCGCGCCGGCTCGAGACCGGGGCACCGAAACCGATGCCGCCCTTGCCGAGGCGGGAGCCGATAATCTCCTCAAGCCCGGCGAAGGCACCGGCGACGATGAAGAGAATGTTTGTCGTGTCGAGCTGCAGGAACTCCTGATTCGGGTGCTTCCGGCCGCCCTGCGGCGGGATCGAGGCGACGGTGCCTTCAAGGATCTTCAGAAGCGCCTGCTGCACGCCCTCGCCCGAGACATCTCGGGTGATCGAGGGGTTTTCCGCTTTGCGGGAGATCTTGTCGATCTCGTCGATGTAGATGATGCCGGTCTCTGCGCGCTGGACATCGAAGTCCGCCGACTGGAGAAGCTTGAGGAGAATGTTCTCGACGTCCTCCCCCACGTAGCCGGCCTCGGTGAGGGCGGTCGCATCCGCCACCGCGAAGGGCACGCCGAGCTGGCGCGCCAGCGACTGCGCCAGGTAGGTCTTGCCGCAGCCCGTCGGGCCGATCAGCAGGATATTCGATTTCTCGATCTCGACCTGTTCCGAGGCGACCTCAGCACTCGTCAGCGTGGCCGCAGAGCGCACGCGTTTGTAGTGGTTGTACACCGCGACGGCGAGGGACTGCTTGGCGCGCTCCTGGCCGATGACGTACTCGTCGAGGAAATCGGAGATCTCGCGCGGCTTGTGGAGCGTGAAGTCGGAGGATTCGCTGGTCTGCGTTTCCGCGACGCGTTCCTCAATGATCTCGTTGCAGAGGGCCACGCACTCGTCGCAGATGTAGATCTGCGGGCCCGCAATGAGCTGTTGCACCTGCTTCTGAGATTTCCCACAGAAGGAGCACTTCAGCAGCTCGCTGCTTTCGCCGATCTTCGCCATGGTGCGGCTCCTTCACACTCGGTTGTGGGGACTCATTCGAGACTAGCGGCCACCTCCGACAATCGGCTGCGGCACGCCGCGGGCCCCGGGGTGTCCCCCGGGGCCCGACGTGACTACTGCGGGAGGACCGCCTGCGGGTTCTTCCGGCTCGTCAGGACCTGGTCCACGAGCCCGTAGTCGAGCGCTTCCTGCGCGCTGAGGATCTTATCGCGATCGATATCGCGATGGACTTCCTCGACCGACCGCTTCGAGTGCTTGGACAGCGTCTCCTCCAGCCACTCACGCATCCGCATGATCTCACGCGCCTGGATCTCGATGTCGGAGGCCTGGCCGTGACCGCCCTGGCCGGTGGAGGGCTGGTGGATCAACACGCGGGCGTTCGGGAGCGCGAGGCGCTTGCCCGGGGTGCCCCCGGCGAGCAGCACCGCGGCGGCGGACGCTGCCTGGCCGAGGCACACCGTCTGCACGTGCGGTCGGATGTACTGCATCGTGTCGTAGATGGCCGTCATCGCGGTGAAGGACCCACCGGGCGAGTTGATGTACATCGTGATGTCCCGCTCGGGATCCTGGCTTTCCAGGACGAGCAGCTGGGCCATCACGTCGTCCGCCGAAGCGTCATCGACCTGCACGCCGAGGAAGATGATGCGATCCTCGAACAGTTTCGCGTAGGGATCCTGCCGCTTGTAACCGTACGCGGTCCGCTCCTCGAAGGTGGGGAGCACGTACCGGGATTCGGGCATCTGCAGGCCCGAGCCGCCCGCCATTGGCATCTGTGGAGTCGTCATCGAAAAGCTTGCTTCCTGTCCCATGGTCTAGCGCTTCGTTCCGCCGCCGCCAACAACGTCCGTGGCGGAGTCACGGATGAAGTCGACGAAGCCGTACTCGAGGGCTTCCTCGGCGGAGAACCAGCGGTCGCGGTCCCCGTCCTCATTGATCTGCTCGACGGTCTTCCCGGTCTGTGCCGCGGTGATCTCCGCCAGCCGGTTCTTCATCGAGGTGATGAGCGCGGCCTGCGTCTGAATGTCGCTGGCCGTGCCGCCGAAGCCGCCGTGGGGCTGGTGCAGCAGCACGCGCGCATTCGGCGTGATGTAGCGCTTGCCCTTGGTTCCGGCGGTCAGCAGGAACTGGCCCATGGAGGCCGCCATGCCGATACCGACGGTGACGATGTCGTTCGGGACGAAGGACATCGTGTCGTAGATCGCCATTCCCGCGGTGATCGAGCCACCGGGCGAATTGATGTACAGGTAGATGTCGGCTTCCGGGTCCTCCGCTGCGAGCAGCAGGATCTTCGCGCAGATCTCGTTCGCGTTGTCGTCACGCACTTCGGATCCCAGCCAGATGATGCGATCCTTCAGCAGGCGTTCGAACACACTGTTCGGTGGCGTCTGTTCTGCCATTCGGCGCTCCAATCGTTGTTTCTTGATTCGAGAGTATCGAGTTGCGGACGCGCCCGCGTGGTTGTTCGCCGTCGGCGCATGCGTGGCGGGCGTCCGGAGACGACGGAAGCCCCCGCCCGAGGGGCGAGGGCTTCCGATCTCACAGCGGGAGGATTACTCCGCGGCCTGCTCAGCTTCCGCGGCGGCCTTCTTGGCAGCGCGGGTCGCAGCGGCCTTCTTGGCAGCGGCCGAGCGAGCTGCCTTCTTGGCAGCCTCGTCGTCCTCAGCCGCGTCAGCCGACTCAGCGGGCTTGTCGGCCTTCTTCGCTGCAGCCTTCTTCGCCGGTGCCTTCTTCGCGGGCGCATCCTCGGCGGGTGCGTCCTCGGTCTCGGTCTCGTCGTCGGTATCGACGGCGGTGAACTCGCTGAGGTCGACAGCCTTGCCGTCCTGATCCACCACGGTGGCCTTCGCGAGTGCGATCGCGAGCGCCTTGTTGCGGGTGACCTCGCCGAGCACGATGTTCATCTGGTTGCCCTGGCTGATTGCCTGCAGGAACTGCGTGGGCTCCATGCCGTACTGCTGTGCTGACTGGAAGATGTACTGCGAGAGCTCGTTCTGCGTCGGGGTGACCTCTTCGGCCTCCACGATCGCGTCAAGCAGCAGCTGCAGCTGGATCTGCTTCTCCGAGGAGATGCGCACCTCGGCGCGGTGCTCGTCGTCCTCGAGACGGCCTTCGCCCTCCAGGTGACGGTGCACTTCCTCCTCCACGAGCTCCTCGGAGACCGGGATGCCGGCCTGCTCGATGAGGGTCTCGGTGAAGATGTCGCGAGCCTGCTGGCCCTGCGCGAACACGCTGGCGCGGCCGACCTGCTCCTGCAGGCTCTCGCGGAGTTCCGCGATGGTGTCGAACTCGCTCGCGAGCTGGGCGAACTCGTCGTCGGCCTCGGGGAGCTCGCGCTCCTTCACCGCGGTCAGCGTGAGGGAAACCTCAGCCTCGCGGCCCTCGTGCTCGCCGCCAAGCAGCTGCGAGGTGAAGGTGGTGGACTCACCAGCGGTGAGCGTCTCCACGGCCTCGTCGGTGCCCTCGAGCAGGTTGCCCGCACCCACCTCGTAGGAGACGCCGCTGGCCTGATCGACCTCTGCGCCGTCGACCGTCGCGACCAGATCCAACTCGACGAAGTCGCCCTTCGCGGCCGGGCGATCCACGGTGACGAGCGTGCCGAAGCGCTCGCGCAGCTTCGTGAGCTCGAGCTCTACCGCGGCCTCGTCCACCTCGGCGTTGTCGACCGTGATGGTGATGCCATCGTAGTTGGGCAGCGTGAACTCGGGGCGCACCTCGACCTCGAAGACCAGGCCGAGGGTGCTCGACGGGTCAGCCGCGTCGGGCCAGTTCGCGACGTCGGCGGTCGGGCGGCCCATGGGGCGCTCGTTCGACTCGGCGAGGGCGGTCTGGTAGAAGTCGTCGAGCGAGGCGTTCACGGCCTCCTGGATGACTGCCTCACGGCCGACGCGCTGATCGATGATCGGGGCCGGGACCTTGCCCTTGCGGAATCCGGGCACCGAGACCTGCTCGGAGATCGTCTTGTACGCCTGCTTGAGGTAGGGCTCCAGCTCGTCGAGCGTGACCTCCACGCTGAACTTGGCGCGGGTCGGAGTGAGCTTCTCAGCTGTCGTCTTCGGCAATTTGGCCTCTCAATGATCGAAATCGTGCTGCAATACCAGCTCGTCGGGTCGGGCGACCCTGGTCGGGGCGACAGGATTCGAACCTGCGACCTCCCGCTCCCAAAGCGGGCGCTCTAGCCAAGCTGAGCTACGCCCCGAAAACCGTGAGGTTCCCATGCGAAACACGCGTCTCCGCGCGCAACCTGAGCAAGTCTAGCCGAAATCGCCTGTTCGTTGCACACAGGCTCGGCTCGGCGGAAATCCCCTCACCCACTCCGCACGCGAGGAGGACCCAGAACCTCCGCCGCGACTGCCGAGAACGCACTCACGCACCCGGCGAGTGGGATGTGGGGCGCTGGCCGAGCCCGCGAGGCCAGTTCCGGGTTCACAGAGATTCCCGGAATAGCAGAAACACGCAGGGCCCCGCATCTGCGAGGCCCTGGATCTGGAGGGGATGACGGGAATCGAACCCGCGTAATCAGTTTGGAAGACTGAGGCTCTACCATTGAGCTACATCCCCGTGTGTGCGTTTCGCACCTCACCGATCATAGTGCATCGCGCGCGCCGGCTTCCATCTCGTCGCCCGCGCCGCGTGTCGCGGTGCGGTGGAGCGCGGTGTAGCCGAGGTAGGCCGCCGCGTTCTCCGTGAGCGAGTCGCGCTCCTCGGCCCGGAGTTCGCGAACCACCCGGGCGGGCACCCCGGCCACGAGCGAGTGCGGCGGGATCACCACGCCCTGGGGCACAAGCGCGCCCGCGGCCACGAGCGATCCGGTGCCCACGGTGGCACCGTTCAGCACCGTGGCACTCATGCCGATCAGCGCGCCGTCCTCGATGGTGGCGCCGTGCACGACGGCGTTGTGCCCGATCGAGACGTCGGCGCCGATGACGGCGGGGTGTCCCCCGCGGTGCGTGTGGATCACAACCCCGTCCTGCAGGTTGGCGCGGGCCCCGATCTCGATCGCGTCCGAGTCGCCCCGCACGACGGCGTGGTACCAGATGCTCGCGTCTTCGGCGATGCGCACCGCGCCCACCACCACGGACCCCGGGGCCAGCCAGACACTGCCGTGGACCTCGGGTGTTCGGGCCGCATCGAGCGGGATCACGAGCCCCGCGGGGATCGTCGCGCTCATCGGCTGCGGCCCCGGCTCGGCGGCAGCGGCACCCTGCGCGTGTTGCTCGGTCATGTTGCACCCTTCGTCAGAAACGAAAAACCCCCACCGATTCGGTGGGGGTTTGTGTCGCTCCCCCGGCTGGGCTCGAACCAGCGACATCCTGATTAACAGTCAAGCGCTCTGCCAACTGAGCTACAGGGGATCATTGCGTTGCAACTCGTTTACTGTACCAACTCCGGAGAAGCGGGTGCAAATCCGAGCCGGACCGCCGGGCGTGCCGCGCTATTCCTCCGCAATCTCATCGTACGCGGTGGCCCGAAGCGCTTGGGCGAGTCGCTGCACGTAGCCGTGGTCGGCGTTGCGGAAAATCTCGTTGATCTCGCCGTGACCGACGAGGTGGCCCTCCTGCATCACGAGCACGTCCTGCACGAGCGCCTCGAGCATGCCGATGTCGTGGCTAATCAGCAGCATCGTCGCGGAGGTCCGCTCCCGGTACCAGCGCAGCAGCTCCACGATCCGGGGACGGTTGTTCGCGTCCACGCCGAGCGTGGGCTCGTCGGCGATCAGCAGTGCCGGATCGAGCATCAGGGAGCGCATTACGGCGACCCGTTGCCGCTGGCCCTTTGACAGTTCGTAGGGGTACTCCTGCAGCTTGGCGAGCGGCAGGGCGACGATGTCCATCATCTCCGCGATGCGCTCGCCGAGCTCTTCGCGGTCGAAGTGCTTGCTGCGCTCCACGATGGGCTCGAACAGGATGTCGCCGACGTTGAGCTCCGGGGTGAGCGTCGCGCCCGCGTCCTGCGCGAGGTGCCCCACATAGGCGGTGAGCCGGGAACGCGCCCGCCGCCCCAGCCGTCGCATGGGCACGTCAAATACCGTCGCGGCGCCACCCGTGAGCTTGATCCGGGCCGACTTTTCCCCCGTGTCGGCGGCGCGTCCGGCGAGGAACCGCGCGAGCGTTGATTTGCCGGAGCCGCTCTCCCCGAGCAGCGCCATGACCTCGCCGCGCGCCACCTCGAAGCTCACTCCCTCGACGGCCTCGAACTCCCGGCCACCGGCGTGTGCGGGGTAGGACAGCGAGAGGTCGGAGACACGGATCGTAGGGTCCGCGTCGAGGTGTGGGTGAGTCATGTGACTTACTCCTCGGGGTGTGGCGAATCGGGGTCACGCGTTTCCGCGTGTGCCTACACTATCGACCGATGTCGGGGCCGCCGGCGTGCGCGCCGGTATGCCGCACTATTCGTCGCGCAGCCCGCGGCGTGCGGCTTCGAGCGCGACGAGCTGCTCCTGGAGTCGCCGCGATGCCGGATCGGAGGAGTCTCCGATCCGCTGCATCCGGGCGAGCAGTTCCTGTTTCAGGCCCACGAGATCGCGGTCCAGCAACGACACGATCACGTCTTTCGCATAGATCGCGAGCTGGTCTGCGCGACGCTCGGGCATGGGCACCATCGCGAGTTCCCGCACGAGGCCGCGGTGGGACTCCGGGGCCTCCGCGACGACCTGGTCCACCCAGGAGGGCGTGCCGAGCGCGGGAAGCGCGGCGCTGAGCGCGTCCCGCACCACGCGCAGGTTCGGCTCGAACACCTGCGCGGTCACGGCCTGGTGCACGAGTTCCGCACCGACGGCGCCCCCCTGCTGCAGGATCGCCATGAGGGCGTCTCGCTCGAGCCGGGTCGTGGGGGCGTTCCGCAGCGCCGAGAGCCCCAGCACGGGGCCGGGCGCTCCCCCGCCGCCGGGCGGGCCGTCCGCACGCGGCGGCTCCGGAGGCACCTCCCGACTGCCGCGCGGGTCACGCTCCGCGGTCCGCACCGCGTGCTGCACCTCGCTGAGTTCCATGCCGAGCATCCGCGCGAGTTCCCGCGCGTACCCGGGTCGGAGCGAGGGATCCTTGATGTCGGCGACGATGGGGGCCGCGGTCCGCAGCGCCGTCACCCGCCCTTCCACAGAGTTCAGGTCGAAGCGCGACACGGCCTGGCGCAGGGCGAACTCGAACAGCGGCTGTTTCCGCGTGAACAGTTCGCGCACGGCCTCGTCGCCGCGGTGTAGCCGCAGGTCTGCGGGGTCGAAGCCTTCGGGGGCGACGGCCACATAGGTCTGGGCGGTGAACCGCTTCTCCTCACTGAACGCGCGCAGCGCCGCCTTCTGGCCGGCCTCGTCGGGGTCGAAGGTGAACACGACCTCCGCGGCGGAGTCGTCACCCATGATCCGGCGCAGGATCGAAATATGGTCCTTCCCGAAGGCCGTGCCACAGGTCGCCACGGCCGTGTCGATGCCGGCGAGATGGCAGGCCATGACGTCGGTGTACCCCTCGACCACCACCGCGCGCTTGCCGCGCGAGATCGCCTTCTTGGCGAGGTCGAGGCCGTACAGCACCTGGGACTTGTGATAGACCGGCGATTCCGGCGTGTTCAGGTACTTCGGGCCATTGTCGTCCTCGTAGAGCTTCCGGGCACCAAAGCCGAGGGTCTGACCGCTCGTGTCTCGGATCGGCCACACCACCCGGCCCCGGAATCGGTCGTACACGCCGCGCTGACCCTCGGAGACGAGTCCGGCCTGGGTGAGTTCGGCGGGCGTGTAGCCCTGCGCTTTCAGGTGATCCGTGAGCCCGTTCCACCCGCGGGGGGCGTAGCCGACGCCGAAGCGCTCGATCGCCGCCGCATCGAAGCCGCGCTGTTCCAGGAAGGTGCGACCGGCCGCGCCCTCCTCGCTCATGAGCTGTCCAGCGTAGAAGGCCGCGGCCGCCTGGTTTGCCGCGAGCAGCCGGGCGCGATTCGGCCCGTCTTCCCGCGCGTACCCGCCCTCCTCGTACGTGAGCGTGTAGTGGATCCGGGCGGCGAGGCGTTCGACGGACTCCGCGAAGGTGAGGTGATCCATCCGCTGCAGGAAGGTGAACGCGTCACCCGATTCTCCGCACCCGAAGCAGTGGTAATAGCCGAGCGCCGGCCGGACGTGGAAGCTCGGGCTGCGCTCGTCGTGGAACGGGCAGAGCCCCTTCATCGAATCGATTCCCGCGTTCTTCAGGGTGACGTAGTCGCCCACGAGATCGCCCAGGTTCGTGCGTCGCTTCACTTCCTCAACGTCGCTCGCGCGGATCCGGCCTGCCATACCCGCCAGCTTAGTGCCGCGGGCTCGGCGGGTTGTTCCGCGCGCTAGACGAGCGGGATGTCGCAGAACTGCTTGTGCCAGGCGATCGCGGATTGATCGGTGAGCGACGCCACCTGGTCCACCACCGCACGCCGGGCACCCGCCTCGTCGGTCGCCGCACGGAAGTCGACCGCGAAGGCGGGTTCGAGGCCCTCGGCACCCGCCGCCCACAGCGCTTCCAACAGCTCCGCCAGCAGTTCACGCTGCCGCCGATAGGTCGGTTGCCGGCGCCCGCTCGACATCACGAACGCCGCGACGATCCCCTTCAAGACCGCGATTTCGGCGCGGATCTCCGCGGGCACGACGATCTGCGCGCCGTATCGGGCGAGCGGTGTCCCGTCGGCGGCCTCGAGCGTCGCGGCGACGGCCGCGCGCGCGAAGCGACCGATCATGTCGCTCGTGAAGTTCTTCAGCTGCGCCTGGTGCCCCCGTGAGGCATCCCAGCGGGTGAGCCACGTCTGCGTCTCGGAGATTCGATCGTAGGCGGCACCCAGCTCGTCGCTCGTGAAGTCGCCGCCCGCCCACTCTGAGACCGCGCGAATCAGGGAGTCGTGGCCGGAGCGCGCCGTGAGGATCTCCGGGTCGATGAACTCGCTGACGATCGCGTCCTCGAAATCGTGCACCGAGTAGGCGATGTCGTCCGACAGGTCCATGACCTGCGCCTCGGCACACTTCACGCGATCGGGCGCGCCGGCCCGCAGCCAGGCGAACACCGGTTCGTCGTCCGCGAAGTACCCGAATTTCATGCTGCCGGGCGCCGCCTCGGAGCGGCTCCAGGGATACTTGCAGCTCGCGTCGAGCGTGGCCCGCGTGAGGTTCAGCCCGAGGCTCACGCCGTCCGAGGTGACACGCTTGGGTTCGAGCCGGGTCAGCACGCGGAGCGTCTGCGCGTTGCCCTCGAAGCCGCCGGCATCCGCGGCCCACTCGTTGAGCGCCTTCTCACCGTTGTGGCCGAACGGCGGATGTCCGAGATCGTGTGCCAGGCACGCCGTGTCGACGACGTCCTGGGCGAGCCCGAGCGTGACGGCCAGCTCGCGGCCGATCTGCGCCACCTCCAGCGAGTGGGTGAGCCGGTTCCGGGCGAAGTCGATCCCCGCGGTCGGGCTGAGCACTTGCGTCTTCGCCGCGAGCCGCCGCCAACCGCTCGAGTGCAGCACCCGCGCACGATCGCGAGCGAAGTCACTGCGGACGCCGCTGTGGGTTTCCGGATCGAAGCGCTCGGCGTCCGCGGGTTCGTACCCCGGCGGGAGCCCCGGGTTAGCCACCGGAATCGTCTCGCTCGGCCTCCGCGAGGTCCGCGTAGTCAATGCTGTCGCTCGTGCGGCTGTTCAGCCAGCCGTCCGGCAGATGCACGCGCTTCGGCGATCCTGCCCGGCCGCGCTGTCCCTCGGCCCCTTCACCGGGGTACGGGATCGAGCCGTCCATCGTCGCGAAGATCTCGTCCATCTGCTCGAGCGACTCGACCGCGGCCAGCGCGCGGCGGGTGTCGCCGCCCACGCCGTAGCCCTTGTAGTACCAGGCGACGTGCTTGCGAATGTCGCGGCAGGCGCGATCCTCCTCGCCGTCGAAGAACTCGATGAGCAGTTCGGTGTGGCGTCGCATGGCGGCCATCACGAAGCCCAGCGGCGGGCGCGCGATGGCGGCCTCGGCCTCGGCGGCGCTGATCTCTCCCGCCTCAGCCCGAAATGCCGCGGCAAGGTCCCCGAACAGCCACGGCCGCCCCAGGCACCCGCGACCCACCACGACGCCGTCGCAGCCGGTCTCCCGCATCATCCGGATCGCGTCGTCCGCGGCCCAGATGTCGCCGTTGCCGAGGATCGGCACGCTCGTGATCGTCTCTTTGAGCGTCGCGATCGCGGACCAGTCGGCGTGGCCGGAGTAGAACTCGTTGGCGGTGCGCCCGTGCAGGGCGATCGCCGCGACGCCCGCGTCCTCGGCGGCGCGCGCCGCGTCCAGGTATGTGAGGTGGTCCGCGTCGATGCCCTTGCGCATCTTGATCGTGAGCGGGATGTCCCCGGCGGCGCGCACGGCGCCCGAGACGATCGCCTCAAACAGGTCGCTCTTCCAGGGCAGCGCGGATCCGCCACCCTTGCGGGTCACCTTCGGGACCGGGCAACCGAAGTTCAGGTCGATGTGGTCGGCCAGGTCCTCGTCCACCAGGAACTTCACGGCCTCGGACACCGTCTTCGGGTCGACGCCGTACAGCTGGATCGAGCGCGGCGTTTCGCTCTCGTGATGCTTGATCAGACGCAGCGATGCGGGCGTGCGCTCCACGAGCGCACGGCTCGTGATCATTTCGCTCACGTAGAGCCCCGCACCGTACTCGCGGCACAGGCGACGGAACGCGGTATTCGTAATGCCCGCCATGGGGGCCAACACCACCGGCACGTCGAGCTCGAGGGGCCCGATCCGCAGCCGGGAATCACGGAGAGTCTGGGAAGTCATATCCTCCCTATTCTCTCATGCGGCGATGACTACTGCGCGGCACCCGGGGTGGGCGCGTCTGTGGCCCCGCCGAATCGGCGGTCGCGATCGTGATACACCTGGATGGCGCGCCACAGTTCCTGCCTGCTGAAGTCCGGCCACAGGGTGTCCAGAAACACCATCTCCGAGTACGCGGACTGCCACAGCATGAAGTTGCTCGTGCGCTGCTCGCCCGAACTGCGGAGAAACAGATCGACGTCCGGCAGCTCCGGGACGTAGAGGTGACGCTCGATCGTTCGCTCGGTGATCCCCATGGGCGTCAGCCGGCCCGACTCGATATCCGCCGCGATCGCGCGCACCGCGTCGACGAGTTCGTTGCGCCCCCCGTAGTTGACGCACATGGTGAGCGTCAGCCCGGTGTTGTTCGCGGTCACCCGCTCCGAGGCGCGCAGCTCGTGAATCACGGAGCCCCACAGTTTCGGCTTTCGCCCCGCCCAACGCATGCGGACGTTCCAGGCGTGCAGCTGCGCCCGGCGGCGGCGCAGGACGTCGCGATTGAACCCCATAAGGAAGCGCACCTCGTCGGGCGAGCGGCGCCAGTTCTCCGTGGAGAACGCGTACACCGACAGATGGCTCACCCCCGCCTGGATGGCACCGGCAACCACGTCGAGCAGCGCCTGTTCCCCCGCCCGATGGCCCTCCACACGGGTGAGCCCGCGCTGGTTCGCCCAGCGACCGTTCCCGTCCATGACGATCGCCACGTGCTTCGGCACGGGACCCGCAAACCGGGGCGGGGCTTCGCCCGTCCAGTCGACCGGAACGAGAGTATCGGGGGCAACACGCATACCCAGCAGTCTAAAGCCGCGGGGTGCTGAAGGAGCGCAGGCCGCGTTCGAGGTGCCACTGCGTATAGGCCGCCGCGATCCCCGCCGCCTGACCCCGCTCACGCTCGGACGCCGCGAGCGCGTCGTCCCAGTCTCCGGCGAGCAGGGCACGCAGCAGCTGCACGCTCCCCGGGTCCAGGCGCGGCGAGCCGGGCGGGCGGCACGCCTCGCACGTCATGCCACCGAGCTGCACGTTCACGGCGGTGTGGGGGCCGGGCGCGCCGCAGCGCACGCACTCGACCAGTCCCGGCGTCCACCCGGCGATCGACATGGCGCGCAGGAGGTAGCCGTCACGCACCAGTTCCGCCGGGATCTTTCCGGCGGCCAGCGTGCGCAGCGCGCCGACCAGCAGCCCATACAGCGCGGGGCTCGGATCGCCCTCGGCGAGGCGCTCCGCGGTCTCCACTATGACGGAGCCCGAGCGATACCGCTCGTAGTCGGCGCTGATGGCCGGGCCGTACGCCCCGAGCGTTTCGGCCTGGGTGACGGTGTCGAGCGTGCGGCCCTCGAAGCACTGGATGTCCGCGACCATAAACGGTTCAAGCCGCGCCCCAAACTTCGAGGAGGTCCGCCGCACGCCCTTCGCCACGGCGCGGAGCAGCCCCCGGCCGCGAGTGAGGAAGGTCACGATACGGTCGGCCTCACCCAGCTTGTGGGTGCGGAGCACCACACCTTGATCGCGATAGAGAGGCACCCCTCTAGTATCCCGCATCGCGAGCTCCCTGCCGGGTGGGACAATGGTGAGGTGATTGACCAGACGTTCCAGACCCCGCTGCCGCTCGACCTCGTCGCGGTCGGCGTCGGCAGCCTGCAGGGCGCGATGTTCGCGGCCGGGTTCAAACGCATCGACCTGCTCGGCGTCGCCATCATCGGCATCGCCTCGGGCATTGGCGGGGGGTTTCTCCGCGACATTCTGCTCGGGGTCACACCGGCCGCGTTCTCGGACAACCTCTATCTCGTCGTCGCCACCGGCGCCGCGTTCATCGGCATGCTGCTCCCCCGCCTGCTCCAGAAGGTGGATCCCGTGATCACGGTGCTCGACGCGCTCAGCATCGGCATGTTCGGCGCGATCGGCACGACCAAGGCGCTCGCAATGGGCATGCCCGTGATCCCCGCGCTGTTCATCGGCACCGTCTCCGCGGTGGGCGGTGGCGTGCTCCGCGACGTGATGCTGAATATTCCGATCGCGCTCATGCACGTCGGCTCGCTCTACGCGGTCGCGAGCCTCGTGGGGGTGGCGACGCTCGCCGTGCTCATCGCGCTCGGGGTGCCCGTGCTGATCGCCGGAATCGCGTGCGTGATCGTCACCGCCGTGCTGCGGCTCCTCGCCGTGCGATTCGGCTGGAGCCTGCCCGAGCAGCGCGCCCTCAGCCGGATCCGGATGCGCCGACAGCGCCAGGTGGAACAGGTGATCGAGGAGGCCCTGCACACCGGCGCAATCACGCTGCCCATCGATCTCGCGCACCTGGAGGATCTCGGCGAGGACGATGACTTCTCGGCGCGCGAGGCCGACGGCGGCACCGGGGATGCCGGATCCGGCACGACCCAAGCCGGCGCGGGTGCCCGGCGCAGCCCGGACGTCCAGCCGGATCCGCTCTGGAACATGCGGCCGAACCCGACCGAGGACGCACCCCCGGCCCGGGATCCGGAGGCCTAGCCCCGCGGGCCACTCCGGCGCCGGCCGACCTTTGCCTCGGCTTCGCGCCACGCGCGCTGCGCGGGGGTCTCCCCTGGCGCGGCCGCGGCGCGCTGGCGATCGGCGCTGCCGCCGCGTCCCAGATGCCACGCGTGCGTGATCGCGAGGGCGAGCGCATCCGCCGCATCCGCGGGCTTCGGCGGGGCCGCCAGGCCGAGCAGCCGCGTCACCATCGTGGTGACCTGCGCCTTGTCTGCCGAGCCGTAGCCGGTGACCTGGGATTTCACCTCGTTCGGCGTGTACATCGCGACGGGGATCCCGCGCTCCTCGGCGAGATACATGACTACACCACTGATCTGCGCGACGCCCATGACACTCGCGACGTTCTGCTGCGCGAACACCCGCTCGAGCGCGATCCCGTCCGGGCGTTCGCCGTCGAGGAGTCGCCGAATGCTGGATCCCAGCTGGTGGAGCCGGGCCGGCAGGGGCGCGCCGGCCGGGCTCCCGAGCACCTCGACGTGCTGGAACTCGACGCGGCGGCCCGCACCCGCTGTGACAATACCGATGCCACAGCGGGTGAGCCCGGGGTCGATCCCGATGATGCGCACGTCGCGTCCCGGTGCTCTCCGGCTTACTCGTCGTTCCCGAGCTCTTCCTGAACCTCGGGGCTCAGGTCGAAGTTCGAGTAGACGTTCTGCACGTCGTCGCTATCCTCGAGGGCGTCGATGAGGCGGAACACCGCGCGAGCCGTGTCCGCGTCGATCTCGATCTTCACGTTCGGCACGAACTCGGCGTCCGCCGAATCGTAGTCGATGCCGGCCTCGACGAGCGCGGTGCGGGCCGCGACGAGCTCCGACGGATCCGTGAGCACCTCGAAGGACTCGCCGTTCGGCGTCGGCGTGACCTCCTCCGCGCCCGCCTCCAGGACGGCCATGAGGACGTCATCCTCGGTCGTGCCGGCGGCCGGAACCGTCAGGACGCCCTTACGGGCGAAGTTGTAGGCGACCGAGCCCGGGTCCGCGAGGGTGCCGCCGTTCCGGCTCAGGGCGGTCCGCACCTCGGCGGCTGCGCGGTTCTTGTTATCGGTGAGGCACTCGATCATCAGGGCGACGCCGTTCGGGCCATAGCCTTCGTACATGATCGTCGTGTACTCGACGGCTTCCCCGTCGAGCCCGGCACCGCGCTTGATCGCGCGGTCGATGTTGTCGCCGGGGACGGAGTTCTTCTTCGCCTTTTGCACGGCATCGACGAGGGCGGGGTTGCCCTGCAGATCGGGGCCGCCGATCCGGGCGGCCACTTCGATGACCTTAATGTACTTGGCAAAGGCCTTCGCGCGGCGCGAGTCGAGGATTGCCTTCTTGTGCTTCGTGGTCGCCCACTTGGAGTGTCCGGCCATTGGGGACTCCTTCTCGATGAATGTACTGCGGTGAACTTCTGGATGGGTGCGTGTCGTGTCTCCCGACGCGCGGCGCGAGCGCGCTGCTTACCGGGGAACGTCCGGGGGGTCGGCCCAGGCCGTCGCCAGCTTCTCGCGCACCTCTCCGAGGAGCTGCGGCAGCGCCTTCGTCTTCGCGATGATGGGGAAAAAGTTTGCGTCGGAGGCCCACCGGGGCACGATGTGCTGGTGCAGGTGCGCGGCAACCCCGGCACCCGCGATCGCGCCCTGGTTCATCCCCAGGTTGAAACCGTCGCAGCCCATCACCTCACGGGCGATCCGCATCGCCCGCTGGGTGAGGGCACCGATCTCGGCAACTTCCTCGGGACTTGCCTCGTCGTACCCCGCGATATGCCGGTACGGGCATACGAGCATGTGACCGGTGTTATACGGGAACAGGTTCAGGATCACGTAGGCCGTCTCGCCGCGCGCCACGATCAGCGCGTCCTCGTCAGTCTTGGTGGGTGCCTCGCAGAAAGGGCAATCACGGTGATCCGGCTGGTGGTGGTCCTTCACGTACACCATGCGGTGCGGCACCCACAGACGCTCCATGTCGTCCGGGGTGCCCACCGCGGCGGTGGTGCCGAGGTCTTCTATGCCGTCCACGCCGTCGACACCTGCTCGTGCGCCGCGATCGCACCGGTGATGCGCTCGATGGCCTCGGCGACCGGCACGCCGTTCAGCTGGGTGCCATCGCGGAAGCGGAACGACACGGCGTTCGCCGCGCGATCGTCCTCGCCCGCGATGAGCTGGAACGGAACCTTCGCCTTGGTGTGGTTGCGGATCTTCTTCGGCATCCGGTCATCGCTGTGATCGACCTCGGCGCGCACGCCCTGCGCGCGCAGCTGAGCGATCACCCCGTCGAGGTACTCGCCGTACTGCTCAGCGACCGGGATCCCCACGACCTGGGTCGGCGAGAGCCACACGGGGAACGCGCCGGCGTAGTGCTCGAGCAGGATCGCGAAGAACCGCTCCACCGATCCCAGCAGAGCGCGGTGAATCATCACGGGCTGCTTGCGGGTCCCGTCGGCCGCGGCGTACTCCAGCTCGAACAGCTCGGGCTGGTTGAAGTCCAGCTGCACCGTCGAGAGCTGCCAGGTGCGGCCGATCGCGTCGCGCGCCTGCACCGAGATCTTCGGGCCGTAGAACGCGGCCCCGCCCGGATCCGCCACGAGCTCCAGCCCGGACTCCTCGCCCACCTCGCGCAGCGTCTGCTCCGCCTCCGCCCACTGCTCCTCGGTTCCGACCGACTTCTCGGGATCGCGGGTCGAAAGCTCCAGGTAGAAGTCATTCAGGCCGTAGGCGCGCAGCGTCTCGAACACGAACTCGAGCTGCGTCTTGATCTCACCCTTGACCTGCTCGTCGGTGACGTAGATGTGCGCGTCGTCCTGCGTCAGCCCGCGCACGCGCGTCAGGCCGGAGAGCGTGCCGCTCTTCTCGTAGCGGTACACCGTGCCGAACTCGGCGAGGCGCAGCGGCAGCTCGCGGTAGCTGCGCGAGCGGGAGCGGAAGATCAGGTTGTGGAACGGGCAGTTCATGGGCTTCAGGTAGTAGTCCTGGCCCTGCTTCGTGACGTTGCCCTCAGCGTCAACGACCTCATCGAGGTGCATGGCCGGGAACATCCCGTCCTTGTACCAGTTGAGGTGCTGGCTCGTCTCGAACAGCGAGCCCTTCGTGATGTGCGGGCTGTTCACGACCTCGTAGCCGTTCTTCAGCAGCTCCGAGCGCATGAAGTTCTCGATCTCGTGGCGGATGATGCCGCCACGCGGGTGGAACACTGCGAGGCCCGAGCCGATCTCGTCGGGGAAGCTGAACAGGTCCATCTCCACGCCGAGCTTGCGGTGGTCGCGCTTCGCGGCCTCCTCGAGTCGGGTCTGGTAGGCGCGCAGTTCGTCCTTCGTCGGCCAGGCGGTGCCGTAGATACGCTGCAGCATCGGATTCGCCTCGCTGCCGCGCCAGTACGCACCGGCGCTGCGCATGAGCGCCCAGCCGTTGCCGATGACGCGGGTGCTCGGCACGTGCGGGCCGCGGCACAGATCCTTCCAGCAGACCTCACCCGTCTTGGGGTCGACATTGTCGTAGATCGTGAGCTCGGCACCGCCGACCTCGACGCTCTCGTTGTCGCCGCCCTCCGCCGCGCCGCCCTTGAGCCCAATGAGCTCGAGCTTGTACGGCTCGTTCGCGAGCTCGGCGCGGGCCTCGTCCTCCGTGACGACGCGGCGCACGAACCGCTGCCCCTGCTTGATGATCTTCTGCATCTCGCTGGAGATCGCCTTGAGATCCTCGGGCGTGAACGGCTCCGCCGGATCGAAGTCGTAGTAGAAACCGTCAGTGATGGGCGGGCCGATGCCGAGCGTGGTCTCCGGGTTGATGCGCTGCACCGCCTGCGCGAGCACGTGCGCCGCGGAGTGACGCAGAATGTTCAGCCCGTCCTCGGAGTCGACCGAAACGGGCTCAACCGTGTCCGTTTCCGTGACCTCCGTTGCCAGGTCGCGGAGCTCGCCATTGAGTCGCATTGCGACGATCGAGCGATCGGTAAACAGGGAGAAGCCATCGGCCACAGGGGCACACTCCTTCAGTACGGTGACACGGACCCCGCAATTCTATCGCGGACAACCCTCGCGGGGGCGCATCGCGCGCCACGGCCGCCGCGACCGATCGGCGAGAACGCAATTTCGCGCGTTCTCCCGGGAAATGACGAAAGCCCCGGCGGTGCCGGGGCTTTCGTGCTGGTGGGCGATACCAGACTCGAACTGATGACCTCTTCCGTGTGAAGGAAGCGCGCTACCAACTGCGCCAATCGCCCGTTTCGCTGCTCGTTTCCGTGCTGCGCCAACCTGATCGATAGTACACGGATTGCCACCACCGCGTCACCAGGGCCACGTATTCCGCGATTTCATGCGCCAGTGCCGCTACTCTGTCGGGCGTGTCGTCACCGGGGCCAAGTCGCTGTTGAGATGCTGGTCGAGCGCCGAACTCACCTCGCTGAGCGCCGAGAGCTGATCCCGGAGTGCGTTGTACCGATCAATGTCGCCCTGCAGTTCGGTGAGGGTGAGCTCCAACTCCGCACGCCGCCACTCCAGGTCTCCCCGCACCTGCTCGAAGGCGGCGGGCGCATCCGAGAACTCGAACCGCTCGTTCCGAGCACTGAAGTCGGCGGCGTCGGCATTGAACTGCTCCACGGCGGCCCCGTACTCCACCTTCCGGCGCTCCACGTCCTCGCGCAGTACCGTCATCTCGGCCTGGATCTCGTCTGCCTGCCGCTGCAGGTCAACAAACACCGCGTGGTAGCGCGCAAACGTATCAACGATCGCGCCGCGATCCCGGAACCACCGCGCATAGTGGGCTTCGAGATCATCCGAGAGCTCACGCACCTCCGTTCCCAGCACCGAGTGCAGCTCGTTCGCGAACGCGCTGTCCGAAAGGTGCTCGTAGACCGACATCCGTTCTCGCAGCTCAGCGTCATCAACGCTCAGGCGCTCGTACTCTTGGCGCAGCTTCGCCGTCAGGGCCGCCCGATCCCCCTCCCCCAGGCGGGCAAAGGTCGCGTGCAGCAGTTCGTGCGCCGCGGTCACCTCGACGATCCCTGCCACACGCTCATCCGTCACGTCATACAGGTGGATCCGGTCCTGCGTGAAACAGCCGAGCACGTGCCCCTGTTCGGAGTGGTCTACGCCGGCGCACTGCGCGTTGAAGTGCTGGCTCCCATCCACGGTCGGATGCGTCGCCAGGAATATGCGCTCCCCCGCCTCCGTGAGACGGAGGTCGTGCGACACCTCGGACACGCGCACGCTCGGATCGAAGGCGACCGCCGCGAAGTGATCCTTGATCTCCTGACGAAAGCTCACCGCCACGCACACCGCGACAACGAGCGCCCCGAAGAACGCGATCCACAGACCCCGAGCAAGCGCGGAGCGGGCGTTCTTCACCATGCGTCCACAGTAACCGGCACCACCGACACTCGGGCCAAAAAATCCGGATCGGCGAGAAAAACGCGGAAAACAGCCGCGCGCCGGCCCGGCACGCCCGGGGACGCCGCGAAAATTTGCGTGGGTTGCCGGGCACCCCCTATAGTCATTCAAGTACACGGCAACGTGAACGTGCGGATGTAGCGCAGCGGTAGCGCATCACCTTGCCAAGGTGAGGGTCGCGAGTTCGAATCTCGTCATCCGCTCTGGGAGCTGACTTTACGGTCAACTGCCTAGCAATATGAATAGGTGGCAACACCATACGGTGGCGTGGCCGAGAGGCGAGGCAGCGGCCTGCAAAGCCGTATACACGGGTTCGAATCCCGTCGCCACCTCTCAACAAATGAATAGCCTCATGTAGGCGCGATTGGCGCAGCGGTAGCGCGCTTCCCTGACACGGAAGAGGTCACTGGTTCGATCCCAGTATCGCGCACAGACAGGGACTCGGCTTCGCCGGGTCCCTTTTTCGTTACAGCACGACCAGTGACCTCGCGGCACTCGCGAACGCTGCGCGTCCGCCCCGAGAGTGCCGCGCTGGTTCGATCCCAGTATCGCGCACTCCCAAAGACCCGGCCCAGGCCGGGTCTTTTTCGTTGCAGCACGAACCAGTGACCTCGCGGCACTCGCGAACGCTCCGCGTCCGCCCTACACCGAACGGCGCGCCGTTCCACGCATAGAGGCCACCTCCTTCTCGCCGGCCACATCACAATCTCGGGACCCGGTCAGGAACTCCGAGCGAGTCGAGTCCGGACACACAAGCCCCTCCCACGCCCGGGCTGCACGCCCAAATTTGCGCGGGTTGCCGGGCACCCCCTATAGTCATTCAAGTACACGGCAACGTGAACGTGCGGATGTAGCGCAGCGGTAGCGCATCACCTTGCCAAGGTGAGGGTCGCGAGTTCGAATCTCGTCATCCGCTCTGGGAGCTGACTTTACGGTCAACTGCCTAGCAATATGAATAGGTGGCAACACCATACGGTGGCGTGGCCGAGAGGCGAGGCAGCGGCCTGCAAAGCCGTATACACGGGTTCGAATCCCGTCGCCACCTCTCAACAAATGAATAGCCTCATGTAGGCGCGATTGGCGCAGCGGTAGCGCGCTTCCCTGACACGGAAGAGGTCACTGGTTCGATCCCAGTATCGCGCACAGACAGGGACTCGGCTTCGCCGGGTCCCTTTTTCGTTACAGCACGACCAGTGACCTCGCGGCACTCGCGAACGCTGCGCGTCCGCCCCGAGAGTGCCACGCTGGTTCGATCCCAGTATCGCGCACAGACAGGGACTCGGCTTCGCCGGGTCCCTTTTTCGTTA
>NZ_QYAC01000004.1:156282-422159 GCF_016758195.1 Leucobacter chromiireducens subsp. solipictus
CCGCCCCGAGAGTGCCACGCTGGTTCGATCCCAGTATCGCGCACAGACAGGGACTCGGCTTCGCCGGGTCCCTTTTTCGTTGCACCACGACCAGTGACCTCGCGGCACTCGCGAACGCTGCGCGTCCGCCCCGAGAGTGCCACGCTGGTTCGATCCCAGTATCGCGCACAGACAGGGACTCGGCTTCGCCGGGTCCCTTTTTCGTTGCACCACGAACCAGTGACCTCGCGGCACTCGCGAACGCTGCGCGTCCGCCCCGAGAGTGCCACGCCTACCCTGCCCGCCGCTCCGGGAGCGCCGCGAGCCAGCGCCGCGTTTCTCGCGGCGTGCGCAACCGCACCACGCTGAGGTCCGGGTTCCTGGCGAGCACCACCGCCATCCGCGAACGCCAGGTGTGCAGGGTCTTCGTTTGCCAGGCCATGATGTTCTGTTCGGGGTCCCGCGACAGCATGCGCCACACCGGCCCCTCGCGATTGCCGTTCCAGAGCCGCGTCCGCAGGAGCCCGCGCCCGAAGGTGCGGCGAAAGAGTCGCCAGCGCACCACCGGGCGAGAGTAATCGAGCCACACCGCGAGTTGCGCACGCGGCTCCAGGATCTCACCGGCCCCCTTGCTGGTGTACTGCCACTCCGTCACCCAGCGGGCCTCGCGCGCAAACCGGCTCACGTCCGCAAGAAACTCGGGGCGCGGCTCCCAGCCCGGCCCGTGATACAGGCCGTCGATTTCTGTGTGCGGCAGCCCCCAGCGAACGCCGATCGCGCGGGCGAGCGTGGTCTTGCCGGATCCACTCACGCCGCACACCAGCACCCGGTCGACGGGGCTCGTGATCGGATCGTCCACGCCGAGTAGCTGCCGCGAACGGGCCTTCCGAGCGACTTCCCCACCGCCATTGCTCAGGCCCCGTGTCGTCATGGCCGACAGCTTATCCCGCGCGCAGGCCCCCACGGAGCGTCAGATGCCCGGCGAGGCCCCTACCCCTCAGGTCCGGGATCAGCCGCAGGCACCCGCCCCGCCGCGAGGAGCGCGCGAAGTCCCGCGTGCATCAAGTGTTCGGGATCCAGATTCTGCACCGCGTGAAGTGCGGCGTACCGAGGTGCCTGCTCGCGTGGGATCGGAGTAGCGACCTCAGCGGACGCCATTGACGCGGTCGTGGCGCTCCCAATCACGAAGTTCGAGACGGTGTACGCGGTCGCGAGCGGATCGTGGACTCCGCGGGCCTCGAGAAGTCTCACCATCCGCTCCGAGAGCGCCAGATAGTGCGGGCCACGCGGGGCCCGGGCCGCAAGGACCTGCACCGCCCACGGGTGCGCCACGAGGTGCCGGTAGTACTCCCCCATGAGCTGCATGAAGTCTTCGCCCGGGCGCGCCTGCAGATCATCGACATCGGCACCCAACGCCGCATCCAATGCCAGATCGAACAGGTCGTCGATCCCCCGCACCCGGGAGTACAGGCTTGCCGGGGTCACCCCGAGCTCCGCGGCCACCGCGCGGACGGTCAGCGCCCGGAGACCACCCGCGTCGAGCAGCCTGACCGCGGCATCGGCAAGTGCGGCAGCGTCCACGGCGCGTCGACGCTGCACCGGTTTGGCGTGTTCCCAGTAGCTCACAGATTCAGACTAACCGAACCATGTTAAGTTTAGGAAATGCTCGATCCCACCGTCCTGCCCCTCACGAACTCACGCGCAACGCTTCGCCGTATGTCTCCCGCCGATGCATCGGCGTACGCGGCCGGCACCGAAGACCCGGTCACGCGGGCCTGGGCCCACCTTCCCGAGCCGGAATACACTCCGGAGTCGGTGACTGCGCTCATTCACGGGCCGATCGCCGACGGCCTCGCGGCGGGCACGCTCGCGGTGCTCACCATTGCGGACCCGAAGACCGATGCGTTTGCCGGCAGCCTCGTCGTCTTCGACGTCGCGGAGACCGCGACAGGCAACACCGCAGAACTCGGGTTCTGGCTCGATCCAGACCACCGCGGACGCGGGCGCGTGGGTGCGGCGATCGAGCTCGCCGCGGAGTTCGCGCGGCGCAGCGGGATTCGTTCGCTCACCGCGCGCACGCTCACCGACAATGTGGCGTCGATCCGGAGCCTGGAGCGAGCCGGCTTCGCGTCCCTCGGTGACCGCGAGGACACCGCCCCCTCAGGCGCCTCCGTGCGCACCCGTCACTTTGTGCGGGAGCTACCGGAGGCCGCAGAATTCCAGCTCACCTCCGAGCGGCTGACCCTCCGCCCGGTGGAGCGTGCTGACACGGAATCGCTCCTCAGCTTCTACTCCCAGCCCGGCGTGGCCCGGTATCTCCTTGAGGAGCCGTGGTCCCACGAGGATGCCCACCGCGCGCTCACGCGGCGACTCCCCCAGGTCTCGCTGTCGGGGATCGATCACTCCAGGACCCTTGTGGTCGAACACGACGGTCGGGTGATCGGCGATGTGCAGCTCTGGCTCACGGATCCCGAGCGCGGCCAGGCGGAACTCGGGTGGGTGCTCGACCCCGCAGCGGGCGGTGCCGGCTTCGCGACCGAGGCGGTCTCGGCCGTCATCGCTTGGGCCTTTCGGGAGGCCGGGCTGCACCGCGTGGTCGCACAGCTCGATGCGCGGAACACCGCCTCGGCTCGCCTCGCCGAGCGCGTGGGGATGCGGCGTGAGGCGCACTTCATGCAGAACTGGTGGAGCAAGGGCGAGTGGACGGACACCCTCGTCTACGCGGCGCTCCGAGACGATGTGGTGCGGGAGTGAGCGATCCCGCACACGCGAACGGGCCGCGCCTCAGAAGTGAGGCGCGGCCCGTTTCGGCGTGAACCTACTGGTTGCCGATCTTGCCGTCGAGGTTGTCGCGCACCTCGGCGATCTTGTCGGCGTGGTTGCCGCCGGTCACCTTGTTGGCGAGGTCTGCAGCACCGTCGAGGATCTTGTCGCTGATCGACTCGGCCTGATCGCTCTTCAGCGCCTCGCTGACCTTATCCGCGTTCTCCTTCGCGAACTCCCCCACCTTGCCCGCAACTTCGCCGGCCTTCTTGCTCAGATCTTCGATGCTCATCTGCCCATCCTTCGTGTGAGACGCGCTGCCGAACGATTCGGCCGCTTGTGGCCATTATGACGCGTTCCCGGGGTTCTGAAAAGCAATTGAACAGGAAGTCGTGAGGAATTCTGGGGGCCTGCGCGCCTGAGGGGTGACGCGAGCATGATTTCCGGCCACACTAGAGACACGACGCGCACGAGAGGATCGCAGATGAGCGACGCACGATCAATCGGTTCCCTCACCGGGGTCATCTTCGACTGTCCCGAGCCGGCCGTGCTGGCGGAGTTCTATCGCGGCGTGCTCGGCGGGGTGATCGAGCCCGACGGCGACGACTGGGTCGACCTGATCCTCCCCGGCGGCGGTTTGCGCATCGGGTTTCAGCTCGTGCCGGGCTACGAATCCCCGGAATGGCCAGGCGATGCTGGGGCCCAGCAGGTGCACCTGGACATTGCGGTGCCGGATCTTGCCGCGGCGGAGGCACCGCTGCTCGACCTGGGAGCTCGGCTCGTTGATTCCCAGGAGGGATTCCGGGTGTATCTCGATCCCGTCGGGCACCCGTTCTGCACCGTGCACTAGCGTTCACCGCGCACGAGTACCCGTCACAGCCGAACTGAGCTGAGCTGAGCTGCACTGAGGCTGTGCGCCGGCACCCGGCCGGGTGTGGGTGGCTAGGCCAGGCCGCGGGCGCGCAGAAGCGCGGCGACCGCGGGTTCGAAGCGCTCCCGCGGGAGCACGGTGCCCTCGCGCCGCATACCGTCGTGCGTCACGCGCAGAAGCCGCTCCGGGGACAGGAAGCTCTCACGCCCCTTGCTGTCCCACGGGCCCGCGCCGATCGACACAAACCCACGGTGCTGCTTGGTGCTGAGATAGCAGCCCGCCGTCGTTTCGGCGTCGAGCCGGGCAATGATGAGCACGGGCCGGTCTTTGCCCCGGCCGTCGTTCTCCACGTAGGGCACCCAGGTCCAGACGATCTCCCCAGGATCCGGGTCGCCGTCGACCTGGGGCGCGTAGCTGACGCTCAGCCCGCGCGCCTCGGCCGGCGTCAGGTCGCGCGTGGCGCCGGCACCGTACTGGCCGGGACTCTCCGAGTAGTCTGCACCGCTCGACGTCCCGGACGCGGATGCCGGGCGCGACGGGCGCGGCTTCGGCTGGGCCTTCTCGGAGCGGATCGTCCCCTGCTTGGGCCGGGCCGCCCCCTGCTGAGGCGGGGTCGACCCCTTCCGGGCGGCGCGCAGAAACGCGTCGAGGAACGAGCGGAGAAACTCCGCCCATCGCCCGGAAGACTCGCTCATGCCGCAGTCTCGCTCGCCGTGAGCGCGTTGAGCCGGGAGATGCAGCGCAGGTACTTCTTGCGGTATCCGCCGTCGATCATGCCGCCACCGAAGATCGACGTGAGCGAGAGCCCCGTCGCGCGGATCGGAATCTGCGCGTCGTAGACCCGGTCAATAAACGCGACGAAACGCAGCGCCGCCGACTGATCGGTGAGCTCGTGGACGTCGCGGATGCCGATGCAGTCGACGCCGGTGAGGAGACCGGAATAGGCGGAGGGGTGCACGGTCGCGAGGTGTGCGGTGAGCTCGGCGAAATCATCGTCGGTCATCCGCTCGCCAGCGGCTGCCACGTCCGCGAGCGCGAAGCGATAGGCGTCCGGCTCGAGGACGCGAGCGTCCCCCTCGATATCGCGCTGCCGGTAGTCGACGCCGTCGATCCGGATCGTGCGGAAACGATCCGACATCGCCTGGATCTCACGCATAAAGTCCGAGGCCGCGAAGCGCCCCTCGCCCAGGGCGTTCGGGGGCGTATTCGAGGTGGCGACGATCTTGGAGCCTGTGGAGGTGAGATCCCCGATCAGGCGGGTCATCAGCATCGTGTCGCCCGGATCGTCAAGCTCGAACTCGTCGATACAGATCAGCCGAGCACCCTGCAACACCCCGACGGCACCCGCGTATCCGAGCGCCCCCACCAGGGCGGTGTATTCGATGAAGGTGCCAAAGTATTTCCGGCCCGCCGTCGCATGCCAGGTCGCGGCAAGGAGGTGCGTCTTGCCCACGCCGAAACCGCCGTCGAGGTAGACGCCGGGCTTCGGGGTCTCCACCGGGGCCGCGGGCTTTTTCCGACCGAATCCGAAGAGCCCGCCGCCGCGAGCCACGGGCGCTCCCGTGCCGGCGAAGGCCTGCAGGAGGTCCCGCGCCTCCGCCTGTGACGGATGGTTCGGGTCGGGCCGGTACGACTCGAATGAGGCGTGATCGAACTGCCGCGGCGGCACCAGTGTCGCCACGATTTCTGTTCCCGAGATGGTGGGCCGTCGGTCGACGAGGCGCGCGGCGCTGTGCTGCTGTTCAGTGGACATCGCGGATCAGTCTAGCCGCACCGGGGGCGTCGGCAGTTCTCCCCGCCAGCCCGGACGCGGCAACGCGCGCGCGAATTGCTCGGTCACGCGTTCCCAGGCCACCGAATCGGTGTTCCACAACCGCACGTGCTCCGCGTCGTGCTGGAGGCGTAACTGCACCAGGTCGGGCCGCGCCGCCGCGAGCGCCTCGGCACCCGCACTGGGAACAAAGGTGTCGCCGCGACTCGCATGGATCAGGGTGGGCACCGGCAACGCCGCCGCAACGCGTTCCGGGCTGAGGCTCGGGAAGTCGATCCCGCCGGGTTCTCCCGCCTTCACCAGGCCGCGCTGCAGCAGCTCGATCCCGACGTCCGCAAAGGGTCGCGGCACCGGAACACCGGCAGCCTGGTGGCGCAACAGCGCGGGCCAGTCAACGGCGGGCGAGTCCAGAATGATGCCGTCCACCAGCGCGGCATACGGCCCAGTGGTGGCAGAGCGGAGCACGGCCGTGCCGCCCATGGACCACCCGACGAGGGTGACGCGATCGGCACCGCGTCGCCGTACCTCAGCCAGCGCCGCGTCAACGTCTCGGCTTTCGGCGACACCGATCCCGTACCGGCCGAATTCACCCGCTGGCGCGCCGGGATCGTTGCGGTAGGAGATCACGAGGCTGGTGACCCCCGCGCGCGCCAGTGGCAGGACCCCGCGCAGCGTCTCCTCGGGGAGCGCCCCGCGGCCGTGCACGTGCACCGCCCAGCGCCCGCGCTTGACCCGCTTGGGCCTGAGCACCCAGGCCTCGGCGTCGCCCAGCTCGGTGGGGTAGGTGATCCGCGAGCTGGCAAGCCCCAACGACTCGGGATCGGGGTACCACCACCCGGTCAGCCGGCCGCGGGTGCCGGGCGCAAGCCGTCCCCGGTCCACCTGCATGACCTCCCGCGCCACCGCTGCCGCGGTCCGCTGCACGACTGGACCGAGCCGCGCGTGACCCCGCCCCTCGTCGAACAGCAGGGAGTACTGGCCCGGCAGCGTCGCGTGATGCCCCGTGAGCCAGGCGATCACCCGGTCTTCGTCGCGGGTCAACTGCGTGATCGTGACCGGCTCCGCGGTGCTGCCCTCCGGGGTGACCACTCGGCGCGCGAGCGCCGTGCCTCCCGCGAGGAGACCGGCCGCGCCCACGGCCGCCGCTCCCACGCCGATTCCCACCGCGCGGCCGACCGCCCGTTCCCAGTTCCGCATACCCTCCACTTTCGCTGACCCCGGCCCCGCCGCGCACCCCGACACTCCGCCGCGACGACGATCCGACACTCCGCGGCGTGGCTGCACGGGAAGATTCGCGGGGAACTCTAGTCTCACCAGTGTGATGGCAATGATCGGCGAACCCGCGCTCGAGTTCAGCGTCGCCGCCGAGCAACTCCGGACCGCACGGCTGCGCAGCGAGCTCGTGTCGCAGGAGATCGCGCCCCCCGAGCGGGTCGCGCCGAATTCGATGGCGCTCGCCGCCGGAGTGGCTCGCGGGCCCCGTCGCGGGCACGCCGCAGACATCGCCCTCGACTCCCCGTACGGGGCGGGGCGGCTCATCCTGATGCATGATCCGGCGTCCACCGAAGAGTGGGGCGGCCCGTTCCGGATCGTGTGCTTCGCGCACGCGCCGCTCGAACTCGAGATCGGGGTCGATCCGTTCATCTCCGATGTCGCGTGGTCGTGGCTCGTCGATGCGCTCGACACGCGCGATGCGCGGCATACGGCGCTCGCCGGCACCGCCACCAAGACGATCTCGAGTGGATTCGGTACGCTGGAGTCGAGGGGCGATGCCGCTCAGATCGAGCTGCGCGCCTCCTGGTCGCCGCTCGGCACCGACTTCTCCGCTCACGCGGAAGCCTGGTCAGAGCTCATTTGCTTACTCGCCGGTCTCCCCCACGCAGAGGGAGTCGAATCGATCTCGGCGCGACGGACGCGCCGGTCACCTGAGGAGCGCAATACCCGTGGTTGAACAGTCGGAACTCGAGACCAATTGGTCACTGATCACCGACGATGCGGGCGTGCAACGCGCTGCCGCCCTGATTGCGGCCGGAGACGGGCCCATCGGCGTCGACGCCGAGCGCGCGTCCGGGTTCACGTACGGCTCGGAGGCCTACCTGGTTCAGGTGTATCGCCGCGGCACGACCCCGCTCCTCTTCGATCCGGTGGGGATCTCCTCGTTCGGGCCGCTCGCCGAGGTACTCGCCGACGAGGAATGGATCCTGCACGCCGCGAGCCAGGACATTCCCTGCCTCGACGAACTCGGTCTGCACCCCGACCGCCTCTTTGACACAGAACTGGCCGCCCGGCTCCTGGGCTATGAGCGCGTCGGCCTCGGCGCGATCGTGGAACAGCTGCTCGGCATCCACCTGGAGAAGGCCCACTCCGCCGCGGACTGGTCTCAGCGCCCGCTGCCGGAGTCGTGGCTCGAGTACGCCGCATTGGATGTGGCGCTCCTTCCCGACCTGCGTGACGCAGTGGCCGCCGACCTCGATGCGCAGGGCAAGGCCGAGTTTGCGCGGCAGGAGTTTGAGGCCGTCCGCACGAAACCGGCGAAACCGAAGAGCCCGGAGCCGTGGCGCAAGCTGTCCGGCGGCCACGCCCTGAAATCGCCACGCAGCCTCGCCCTCGCCCGGGAATTGTGGTTAGCTCGCGACGAGCTCGCCCGCGAACGTGACGTGGCACCGGGCCGCTTGATCCCGGATTCGTCGGTCGTCGCGGCCGCGGTCGCGAATCCCCGATCAAAGAACGATCTCGCCCGACTCGCCACATTCAAGGGCCGGGCAAGCCGCACCGAGCTGGACCGGTGGTGGCGCGCGGTGCTGGCCGGAAAAACCACCGAGGATCTGCCGGGCACGAAGCCACGCGATCCGGACGCGATTCCGCACCACCGCGGCTGGGCGCAACGGCACCCGGAGGCGGCGGAGCGACTGGCGGCGGCTCGCGCCGCCGTGGAAGCAGAGGCTGAGCGCCAGGGCATTCCGATCGAGAATCTCCTCACCCCGGATCACCTCCGGCGCTTGGTCTGGCGTCCGCCGGCCGATCCGAGCGCCGAGAACATCGCACTGCGTCTCAGGGAGCTCGGTGCCCGGGAGTGGCAGCTTGGGATTGTCTCACCAATTATCGCGGCCGCTTTTGTAGAGTTGCGATAAGCGCGACCCCGGTTTTCCGCAAAGTTCCGCCGATCCCTCACGGCATGCCCCACGATTGAGACTCCGTCCCTAATATGGAGTCAGGCAGATTCACATACCTGATGGAGGCGAAGTGGCCGCAATGAGAGATGTCGTGTTCGTGGATGGGGTGCGCACCCCCTTCGGACGCGCAGGTGACAAGGGCATGTACGCGGGAACGCGAGCCGACGACCTCGCCGTGAAGGCGCTGCAGGGGCTGCTCGCCCGGAACGAGGCGCTTCCCCTCGACCGCATCGACGACGTCGGGATCGCGGCGACCACGCAGCAGGGCGACCAGGGACTGACACTCGGTCGCACGGTATCCATGCTCGCCGGCGTGCCCCTGACGGTCCCCGGGTTCGCCCTGGACCGGATGTGCGCGGGTGCGCTCACCGTCGCCTCCTTTTTGGGTGCCGCGATCGGCTCCGGCCAGTACGACATCGCGGTTGCCGGCGGCGTCGAGCACATGGGACGCCACCCGCTGGGCCTCGACGCGGATCCGAACCCCCGGTTCGTGGCCGAGAAGCTCGTGAGCCCGGACGCGCTGAACATGGGCCTCACCGCCGAGCGCCTCCACGACCGTTTCCCGGCGCTCACCAAGGAGCGCGCTGACCGCTTCGGCATGCTGAGCCAGCACAAGGTGCAGGCCGCCTACGACCGCGGCGACATTCAGGCCGACCTCGTGCCGGTGGCAACCCGATCCGCGGCGGGCTGGGGGCTGGCCACCGAGGACGAGGGCCGCCGACCCGAGACCACGCTGGAGGGCCTGGCGGGCCTCAAGACCCCGTTCCGGCCGCACGGCCGCGTGACGGCCGGCACGTCCTCGCCGCTCACCGACGGCGCGACCATGTCGCTCATGGCCGGCGCGGACACGGCGCGGGAACTGGGACTGAGTGCCAAGATGCGGCTCGTCGGCTTCGCGTTCGCCGGCGTCGAGCCCGAGGTCATGGGCCTCGGCCCCGTCCCCTCCACGGAAAAGGCCCTGAAGCGCGCCGGGCTCTCGATCTCCGACATCGGCCTGTTCGAACTCAACGAGGCCTTCGCGGTCCAGGTGCTCTCCTTCACCGATCACTTCGGGATCGCCGATGAGGACCCCCGGGTCAACCCGTGGGGCGGCGCGATCGCGATCGGCCACCCGCTCGCGGCATCGGGCGTTCGCCTCATGATCCAGCTCGCACGCCAGTTCGAGCAGCGCCCGGACGTTCGCTACGGCGTCACCGCAATGTGCGTTGGCCTCGGCCAGGGCGGCACCGCAATCTGGGAGAACCCCCACTTCGACGGCAAGAAGGGCAAGTAACACGCCATGACTGACTACCGCAGCATCGACTTCGCTCCGCTCCTCGCGGCGTCGGCCGACGAGGTCATCACCGAGTCCTTCGTCCGCGACGTGACCCTGCCCTCCGGCGGCACGCTCGCGCTCATCACGCTCGACAACGGGCGCGATCACACCCGACCGAACACGCTGGGTCCGCGCACGCTCGAGGCGCTCGGCCGCGTGCTCGACGACCTCACCGCGCGCGCCACCGCCGGCGAGATCGCCGCGGTCGCCGTGACCGGCAAGCCGTTCATCTTCGCCGCGGGCGCGGACCTCTCGAAGGTTTCGACGCTCGCAACGGCCGAGAACGCGCGGCTGATGGCGCAGTACGGGCACCACATTCTCGGCAAGCTCAGCACGCTCGGGGTGCCCTCCTTTGCGTTCGTGAACGGTTTGGCACTCGGCGGTGCCGTCGAGATCGCCCTCCACTGCACCTACCGCACGGTGGACGCTTCGGCGGCCGCGATCGCGTTCCCGGAGGTCTTCCTCGGGATCATCCCGGGCTGGGGCGGCGCGACGATCGTGCCCAACCTGATCGGGATCGAGCAGGCGCTCGAGGTCATCGTCTCGAACCCGCTGAAGAACAACCGCACGCTCAAGCCGAAACAGGCCACGGAGATGGGCCTGTTCGACACCATGTTCGGTGCCGCGAGCTTCCTCGAGGAGTCGCTCGCCTGGGCGGACGGGGTACTCACGGGGAAGACGAAGGTGGCCCGCCCGCACGTTCCCGGGAAGCTTGAGCGGCTCACCAAGTGGCCGGCCGCGATCAAGATCGCGCGGGACACGTTGAAGGCTCGCATCGGCACCGCGGCGAAAGCGCCGTACATAGCGCTGGATCTGCTGAGCGCCGCAAAGGACAACGACCTGGAGCGCGGTTTCGAGCGTGAGGACGACGCCCTCACCGAGCTCATTGCCGGAGACCAGTTCGTCGCGTCGATCTACGCCTTTGACCTGGTGCAGAAGCGCGCGAAGCGCCCCGCGGGCGCCCCGGATAAGGAGCACGCGAAGCCTGTCAAGAAGGTGGGCGTGATCGGTGCCGGGCTGATGGCGAGCCAGTTCGCCCTGCTCTTCGCTCGGAAGCTCCGCGTGCCGGTGGTCATCACGGACCTGGATCAGTCGCGGGTCGACAAGGGCCTCGACTACATCCGCGGCGAGATCGACAAGATGGCCGAGAAGGGACGTCTCAGCTCCGACGACGCGAACCAGGTCAAGGCGCTCGTGAGTGGCACGACCGACAAGGCGCTGTTCGCGGATTGCGACTGGGTGATCGAGGCCGTGTTCGAGGAACTCGGCGTGAAGCAGCAGGTGTTCGCCGAGATCGAGCCGATCATCTCGGAGACCGCCGTCATCGCCACCAACACCTCCTCACTCTCCGTCGAGGAGATCGGTGCGAAGCTCACGCACCCGGAGCGCCTGGTCGGTTTCCACTTCTTCAACCCGGTCGCCGTCATGCCGCTCATTGAGGTCGTGAAGACCCCCGCAACCGACGACGCCACCCTCGCGACCGCGATGGGCGTCGCCCGGAAGCTCGGCAAGAGCGCCGTGATCACGGCGGATCGCCCCGGCTTCGTGGTGAATCGACTCCTCGCGAAGGTCATGGGCGAGGCGGCGCGCGCGCTCGATGAGGGGACGCCGCTCCCCGTCGTCGAACGCTCGCTCGCACCGATCGGGCTCCCGATGGGTCCCTTCGAGCTCATCGACCTGGTGGGATGGAAGGTTGCGGCGCACGTGCAGGACACGATGGTCGGTGCCTTCCCCGAACGGTTCTACGCGTCCCCGAACCTGCACGCCCTCGCCGACGTCGAGGCACCCCTGGTGAAGTCGAAGCAGGGCAAGGTCGAGGATCTGTCGAAGGCCGGCAAGAAGGCGCTGAAGCTCGGCTCCACCGCCGTCACCGAGGCCGAGATCCTGCGGCGCGTTGAAGATGAGCTCGCCGGCGAGATCAAGATCATGCTCGATGAGGGCGTGGTCGCGGCCGCCGAGGACATCGATCTCTGCCTCATCCTGGGCGCGGGGTGGCCGTTCCAGGCCGGCGGCGCGACCCCGTACCTTGACCGGGTGGGCGCGAGCGAGCGCGTGTTCGGCGCGACGTTCCACGATCCCCGAATCGCGGCCGCGGGCTAGTCGCGGGGCGAACGTCTGCATGAGGGGCGGTCGGCGCAGTGCGCTGGCCGCCCCTCAGTCGTCGACGGCGATCCCTAGGTGCTGGGCAAACACGCGGGTCAGCGACGCGGCCTGCGCTGCGCTGATCGTCGCTCCGCGGAGCGCCTTCGCGTCGCTCACCGTGCCGAGAATCGTGAGCCCACGGAGGTCAACGCTGCTGAGGGACGAGGCGTTCACCTCCAAGGATTCGGTGCGGCAGTTCTCAAACGAGACACCCTCGAGTGTCGCTCCGGTGAAATCCAGCTCCGCGAAGACGCAGTCGCGGAAAATTACTCGGGTAAGCCGCGCAGCACGAAATCCCGCCCAGCCGAACTTGCTCTCGGCGAAGAGCGTCGAACGCACGCCACTGTCCGCGAAGTCCAGGGCGCCCACCCGTGACCCCCGCCACTCAACATCGCGGAGCAGCGCGCGGCTGCCGCGCACCGTGGGCACGTTCACGGCCGTGATCGCGGTCTCGGCGAATCGGCTCCCGCGCAGCGAGAGCGACTCCCCCGTGAGCCCGGGAAACGAGCACTCGGTGAAGCTCGCGCCGTCGAGGTCCCCCGCGGCCAGGTCGAGCTCGGGGAAGGCGATCCCGTCGTAGTCGTGCCGGGCGTGGGGCCCCACGTCGCCGGCCGGTTCCAGATGCGGCAATACGAGCGGCTCGAGCACCGGAAACCGTGGACCGCGCCGCCCCGCCATCGGGGTTACGCGCTCGCCTGCGGTCGCGGCTCGGGCCGCGCGATCGGGATCTTGACCCCGCGCACCTGTGCGGACGCGTCTGCCGCGATCCGTTCCGCGGTCAGGCCCGCGTCCGCGAGCAGCTCCTCGCGGCTCGCGTGTTCGGGGAACTCGTCGGGGGTCCCGAGCTCGCTCACGGCGGTATCCACCTCGGCGTCGCGCAGCGCCTGCCGGATCCGGGTCCCCACACCGCCGACGCGGATCCCGTCCTCGATGCTGATCACCAGGCGGTGCGAACGGGCCAGCTCGACGACGGAATCCGCCACGGGCACGACCCACCGCGGGTCGATCACGCTCGAGGAGATCCCCTGCGCCTCGAGCAACGCGGACGCCTCAAGCGCAATGGCTGCCATCGGGCCCACGGTGACGAAGAGCACGTCGCGCTCTTCGACCTCCGGCGGCACCTCGCGCAGCACGTCGACCCCGTCTGCGGTCCGCCGGATCGCGGGCAGCGGCTCACCCACGGAACCCTTCGGGTAGCGCACGACCGTCGGGCCATCGTCAATCGCGGTCGCTTCGCCGAGCAGCTCACGCAGCGTCGCCTCGTCGCGCGGGGCGGCGATCCGGATCCCCGGAACCACCTGCAACGTCGCGAGATCCCACACGCCGTTGTGACTGGCACCATCGGGGCCGGTCAGGCCGGCACGATCCAGCGCGAACGTCACGCCGGCACGGTGCAGGGCGACGTCCATGAGCAGCTGGTCGAAGGCACGGTTCATGAAGGTGGCGTAGACGGCAACCACCGGGTGCAGCCCGCCGTAGGCGAGGCCCGCGGCGCTCGTCACGGCGTGCTGCTCGGCGATGCCCACGTCATACACCCGGTTCGGGTGCTTCTCCGCCATCGCGTCGAGGCCCGTGGGAGCGAGCATCGCCGCCGTCAGTGCCACGATCCGCTCGTTCTCGTCGGCGAGCTCGACCATCCGCTCGCGGAACACACCGGTCCAGCTGCGTCCCCGAGACACGGAAACGGGTTCCCCGTTGCCGGGGTTGATCTGACCGACCGAGTGGAACTGATCCGCCTCGTCGTTCTCCGCGGGGGCGTAGCCGCGCCCCTTCTCCGTGATGACGTGGACGAGCGTGGGCCGGCCGTAGCCTTTCGCCTGTCGCAGCACCTCTTCGACGGCGACGAGATCGTGGCCGTCGACCGGGCCCAGGTACTTGATGTCGAGGTTGGAGTACAGGTGCTCGTTGTTGCTCGCGCGGCTGAGGAAGCCGTGCAGCGCGCCGCGCGCACCGCGATAGATGGTGCGGCCGGGGCGGCCGAAGCGGGAGAACAGCTTCTCGCTGCCCTCCTGAAGGTCACGGTACGTTTCCTTCGACCGGACGGAGTTCAGGAAGCGCGCCATCCCGCCAATGGTCGGTGCGTACGAGCGCCCGTTGTCGTTGACGACGATCACGAGGTTGCGGTCGTTGTCATCGGTGATGTTGTTGAGCGCTTCCCAGGTCATCCCCCCGGTAAGCGCGCCATCGCCGACGAGCGCAACCACGTGCCGATCCGCCTGTCCCGTCTGGTGGAACGCGCGGGAGATCCCGTCGGCCCAGCTCAGCGAGCTCGACGCGTGCGAGCTCTCCACGATGTCGTGTTCGGACTCACTGCGCTGCGGGTACCCCGCGAGGCCCCCGCGGCGACGCAGCATCTCGAAGTCACGCCGACCCGTCAGGAGCTTGTGCACGTAACTCTGGTGCCCGGTGTCGAAGACGATCGGGTCACGGGGCGATTCGAAGACGCGATGCATCGCGATGGTGAGTTCCACGACGCCCAGGTTCGGCCCGAGATGTCCGCCCGTCTTCGCGACCTCGGCGATCAGGAACTCTCGGATCTCGGCCGCCAGCGACCGGCATTGCTCGGGTGTGAGGGCGTCGAGATCTCGTGGCCCGTCGATTCCGTCCAGGATCGCCACCCGAACACCTCCCCTTCGGCCCCGTACCGGTAGCGCCGGGGCATCCCCACAGTCTACCCGCAGCGGCATCCCCTGATCGCCCACCGCGGACACTCGGGCACCGTTCGGGTCATGCGCGGGGCCGCCGCCCCTCCCAAAGGAACGGCTGAGGCCCGGGTGCGTCTGCACCCGGGCCTCAGCTCATCACGCGTGTGGCTTAGACCAGCGAACGCAGCACGTACTGCAGGATGCCGCCGTTGCGGTAGTAGTCCGCCTCGCCCGGGGTGTCGATGCGCACGATCGCGTCGAAGGAGACGACGCTGCCGTCTTCCTTCGTGGCGGTGACGGCGACCGTCTTCGGGGTAACGCCCTCGTTCAGCTTTGTGACGCCGGAGATCTCGAAGGTCTCCGTACCGTCGAGACCGAGCGAGTCGGCGCTCTCACCGGCGGGGAACTGCAGCGGCAGCACGCCCATGCCGATCAGGTTCGAGCGGTGGATGCGCTCGAAGCTCTCGGTGATGACGGCCTTCACGCCCAGCAGACGCGTCCCCTTGGCTGCCCAGTCGCGCGACGAACCGGAGCCGTACTCCTTGCCGCCCAGGACCACGAGCGGCACCCCGGCCGCCTGGTAGTTCTGCGAGGCGTCGTAGATGTACGACTTGGGGCCGCCCTCGAGCGTGAAGTCGCGGGTGAAGCCACCCTCGACACCGGCACCATCGTTCTCAGCCGCGAGCAGCTGATTGCGCAGGCGGATGTTCGCGAAGGTGCCACGGATCATGACCTCGTGGTTGCCGCGACGCGAGCCGTAGGTGTTGAAGTCGCGGACCGCGATACCGTTCTCGATCAGGTACTGACCGGCCGGGGTCTCCGCGCGGAAGCTGCCTGCGGGGCTGATGTGGTCGGTCGTGACCGAATCGCCGAGCTTCGCCAGCACGCGCGCCCCGGAGATGTCCGTGACGGGCACCGTCTCGAGCGTCATGCCCTCGAAGTAGGGGGCCTTACGCACGTAGGTGGACTTCTCGTCCCACGCGAAGGTGTTGCCGTCGGGGGTGGGGAGCGAGGTCCAGTGCTCGTCGCCGTCGAACACGGTGGCGTACTTCGAGGCAAACATGTCCGAATCGATCGACGCGTCAGCGATCTGCTGCACCTCGGTCGGGTCCGGCCAGATGTCGCGCAGGAAGACGTCGTTTCCGTCCTGATCCTGGCCGAGGGCCTGGGTCTCGAAGTCGAAGTCCATAGTGCCGGCAAGCGAGTACGCGATCACGAGCGGGGGGCTCGCGAGGTAGTTCATCTTGATGTCCGGGTTGATGCGACCCTCGAAGTTTCGGTTGCCCGAGAGGACCGCGGTGACGGCGAGGTCGTTGTCGTTGACGGCCTGCGAGATCTCCTCGTTCAGCGGACCGGAGTTGCCGATGCAGGTGACGCAGCCGTAGCCGACCGTGTAGAAGCCGAGGGCCTCGAGATCCTGGTTCAGGCCGGACTTCTCGTAGTAGTCGGTGACGACCTTGGAGCCGGGTGCCAGCGTCGTCTTGACCCAGGGCTGCGCCTTCAGGCCCTTGGCGACGGCGTTGCGTGCGAGCACGCCTGCCGCGAGCATCACCGAGGGGTTCGACGTGTTCGTGCAGGAGGTGATCGAGGCGAGGGTGACCGCGCCGTGATCCAGCTCGAACTCGTTGCCGGCCTGATCCTTCACCTTGGCGGGGTTCGCCGCGGCGGCGTAATTCTTGAGATCGGTCTCGAACTGCGTCTTCGCGGAGGTAAGTTCGATGCGATCCTGCGGGCGCTTCGGGCCGGCGATCGACGACACGACGGTGCCGAGGTCGAGCTCGAGGTACTCGCTGAACTCGGGCTCGACGGCCGGGTTGTGCCACATGCCCTGTGCCTGGGTGTAGGCCTTGATGAGCTCGATCTGCTCTTCGCTGCGACCGGTGAGGCGCAGGTAGTCAAGCGTCACGTCGTCCACGGGGAACATCGCCGCGGTCGAGCCGAACTCGGGGCTCATGTTGCCGATGGTGGCGCGGTTGGCGAGCGGCACGGAGCCGACGCCCTCGCCGTAGAACTCGACGAACTTGCCGACCACGCCGTGCTGGCGGAGCATCTGCGTGATGGTGAGCACCACGTCGGTTGCCGTCACGCCCGCGGGGATCTTGCCCGAGAGCTTGAAGCCCACGACGCGCGGGATCAGCATGGAGATGGGCTGGCCGAGCATTGCCGCCTCGGCCTCGATGCCGCCCACGCCCCAGCCGAGCACGCCTAGGCCGTTTTCCATGGTGGTGTGCGAGTCGGTGCCGACGCAGGTGTCCGGGTACGCCTGCAGCGTGCCCTCGACGGTGCGCGTGAACGTGACGCGGGCCAGGTACTCGATGTTGACCTGGTGCACGATGCCGGTCCCCGGGGGGACGACCTTGAACTCGTCGAAGGCACCCTGACCCCAGCGGAGGAACTGGTAGCGCTCACCGTTGCGCTGGTACTCGATCTCCACGTTGCGGGCGGCCGCGCCGGCGCTGCCGTAGACGTCGGAGATCACCGAGTGGTCGATGACCATCTCGGCGGGTGCGAGCGGGTTGATTTTGTCGGGCGTGCCACCCAGATCGACCACGGCCTCACGCATGGTGGCGAGGTCGACCACACAGGGCACGCCCGTGAAGTCCTGCATGATCACGCGCGCGGGCGTGAACTGAATCTCGGTATCCGGTTCCGCGGAGGAGTCCCAGCCGCCCAGCGCCTCGATGTGCGCCTTCGTGACGTTGGCACCATCTTCGGTACGCAGCAGGTTCTCCAGCAGCACCTTGAGGCTGTACGGCAGACGCTCGTGACCTGGGACCTTGTCGATCCGGTAGATCTCGTATTCCTGCTCGCCGACGGCGAGGGTGCTCTTCGCGTCGAAGCTGTTGACGGCTCCCATGAGGCTCCTCCAATTTATCTCGATGTCAAGATAACTCTACACCGAAATTCTGGACGCTGCCGTCACTCCGGAGGGGCTGACTGCCCAATGCTCCCAACACTATCGGGCCGGGAATCATCAGATGATTTGGTCACGCGCCGCACCCCGAACCAGGTCACCACAATGACTGCAACAAAGAGCGGCGTGCCCATCACGATCCGCGCCGTGCCGAGCGCCGCAACCTGCTCCGAAAGATACATCGGCAGCTGCACGGCGAGTCGCGCCACGAACATGGCGAGCCAGAGCAGCGTGAGCAGCGTGCCCACGCGCTTCAGACGCAGCTCGCGGCGCCACCCCTTCAGATCCCCGCGCAGGAATCCGATGACCAGGCCGATCGCCGGCCACCCCACCAGCAGCGAGATCAACAGTCCGAGAGACCAGGCCGCGTTCACCACAAAGCCCCACAGGAAGTAGTCGACGCCCCGGCCCGTCACGAGCGTGATCAGCACGGCGATCCCCACACCCAACATGCCCGACAGCGCGGACACCGGGGTTTCCCGACGCACGAGCCGGATCACGAACAGGATCACGGCCAGCACGCCCGGAATGACCGCGGCGAGCCGGGCATCCTGCGTCGGCACATAGATCCCGAGGAAGAGCAGGCTCGGCAGCAGCGTCTCGGCGACGCCCCGCCACCCCCCGATCGCGGCGAGCACGCTCTGCGCGGAGAGCTCCTCCCCCGCAACGCCGGCCTGCACGGCGCGCGCCATGCCCCCCAGGCGGCCGAGCCGATCCGAATCTGCGCCCGCCTCGTGTGGCTCGGGCGCAGCAGCCACGCCGTCGCCGACGGGCGCCTGCTCGGGATCCTGCGGGGCGGCGGCACTCACGCGGGCTGCGCCCCGCCCTGAGCCTGCCCGGGGTTCGGCTGGCGCTGGGCCTGCACGCCCTCGGGCACGCGGAGCGGCAGGAGCTCGCTCGGCGGCATCGGCTGGTCACCACGGACCACGACCAGCTCCCGGAACAGATCGAGGACGCGCTCGCGCACCGCCGCGTCCGTCGCGGCCTTCCCCATGATCACGCCACGAAGCATCCAGCGCGGGCCATCAACCGCAATAAACCGCACCTGTCGCGCGCCGCCCTGATCCGCCGCGGCCGGGGTCTCGACGAAGAGCTCGGGCCCGAGCGGACCGGTCTCCTCCGTCGCCGTGCCGCCCTGCGAGGTCATCTGCTGCGCGAGATCCGCGCGCACCCCGTGCCACAGGCCCGTCGTCTTCGGCGCGGCAAACGCCTGCACCTGGAGCAGCGACTCCTGATACTCGAGCGAGACCGCGACCACGCGGTTGGCGCGTTCGTCAACCTCTAGGCGGAGCTGCAGCCCCTCACGGGGGGCCACCTTGATGCCGCCCAGGTCCACGTAGGGACGCATCGCGGGCACCTCGGAGACGTCGAACGGCCCCTGAGTGTCGCGATCCGCGGGGGCCGACTTTGCGTCGTCAATCTCCTCCGGGCCGCCCTCGTGCAGCTCGACCGCGTCTGCGCCGCTCGACACTTCCGATTCGGGTGCGTCCTGTTCGCGCTTCTCGTCGCTCATACTCGCCTTACTCCTTGATTGCGCCCCGCGGGGCTCCGTACTCATCGCTCACGCCGCCCACTGCGGCGCGCCACAACCTAGCCCCGAACCCCGGTCGATCCGAAGCCGCCGCTACCCCGCACACTGTCCGGAAGTTCGGCCACCGGCGTAAACACCGCCCGGGAGACCGGCATGATGATCACCTGGGCGATGCGATCGCCCGGTTCAACGACAAAGGTCTCGCGCTGATCCGTGTTCAGCAGCGTCACCTTGATCTCGCCGCGGTAGCCCGCGTCGACCGTCCCCGGGGAGTTCACGACCGTGATGCCGTGCTTCGCCGCGAGCCCGCTACGGGGCACCACGAACGCGGCGTAGCCCTCGGGCAGCGCAATCGACACCCCCGTGCCGATGAGCGCGCGTTCGCCCGGCGCGAGCGTCGCTCCCTCCGCGGCCATCAAATCGGCCCCGGCGTCACCCGGATGGGCGTAGCGCGGCGGGGTGTCGGCAAGGATCGGGATTTCTACAACGTCGGTCACTCCGCCAGGGTATCGGATCAGAGCGCGGCTCGGCCCGCAGAATCACTGATGTCCGCCGCACACTCAGGTCTTCTCTGGGTGACACAGAGGATAATGGACCCCATGACGAGCGACGTTCCCGCCTCACCGGCGGCCCCCGCATCCCCGGCCCCGCAGAGCTACCGCGAGCGGCTGATCCCCGGACCGGGCATGTTCCTGGCGCTGCTACTGCTCCTTCCCGCGGTCGCGCTGGTGTTCACCCCCATCAACGCATCGATCGCCATCCCCGCGGGCATCATCGTCTACCTCATCGCAGCCGTCACGCTGCTGTTGCTCGCCCCGACCATCCGCGTCGTGGGCGACCGCCTGATCGCCGGCCACGCCGAAATCCCGGTCGGACAGCTCGGCGAGATCGAGCTCCTCGGTGCCGAGGGACTCCGCGCTGCGATCGGGCCCGGCCTCGACGCCCGCAGCTACCTGCTGGTCCGCGGCTGGATCCATCGCGGCGTGCGGATCACGAACATCGATCCGGCCGATCCCGCGCCGTACTGGATCCTGACCACCCGGCACCCGCAGAAACTCGCGACGGTGATCCGCGCCGCCCAGGCGTAAACGCCACAAAACTTCCGCCGGCACGACAACCACGGAGGGCCCGGGTGCGGGAGGTCTGGATTCCAGACCTCCCGCACCCGGGCCCTCCGTGTGTGTTCCGTGAGTGTGTGTGCCCCCACCGAGCACGGTCCCCGACGCGCGAGCGAAGCCTCCGGTCAGTGCACTCCTCGCGCAGTGGCGCGAGCGCAGAATGCGGTCAGACGCTTCGCGTCTTCCCTAGGAGCACTCCTCGCGCAGTAGCGCGAGCGCAGAATGCGATCAGACGCTTCGCGTCTTCCCTAGGAGCACTCCTCGCGCAGTAGCGCGAGCGCAGAATGCGGTCAGACGCTTCGCGTCTTCCCTAGGAGCACTCTGCGCAGATCGGACCGAGGTCCGTCTGGTGGTCCATCTGGGAACGGTGACGAACGAGGAAACAGTTCACGCAGGTGAACTCATCGTCCTGCTGCGGGAGGACAACAACGTCCAGCTCAACATCGGAAAGGTCCGAACCACCCAGGTCGAAACTGGGGTTGTCCGCGTCCTCCGAATCAAGGCCAGACGCGCCCTTTGCGGGGCCGCGCTCTTTCAGAGCCTCAATGGAGTCGGCTTCCTCTTCGGACTTCCTGGGGGCGTCGTAATCAGTGGCCATTCTCTCCTGCAATCTCGTGCCGCGTGTCGGCACCTCAACCATCGAGCGGCCACAGTCTGCCGCAAGAGTGCCCGTTCGCGCAAACTCTAGCCCGGGGAGTTCTCTGTACGCGAAACGTGCGGGGGCGAAGTTTCTCCCGCGCCGCGTCAATCCAGCGCCGTGGCGGCGAGATGTGCCACCCTGGTTCGCGAGCGAGGAAGGGATGCGCCCATGGATGAATTGCGCTTTGTGCGACGCGAGGATCAGACCCTCATCGTCGCAAACGATGCCGACCAGGAGTTCCGACTCGTCGTTGACGACGCGATCCTGAGCGAGCTCCGATCCCTGAGCCGACGGGACAAGCCCGCGGGCAAGGTTCGACCGCGCGAAATCCAAGCGTTGATCCGCTCCGGCAAGACCCGCGCCCAGGTGATGGCCGAGACCGGCCTCGACGAGGCCGACATCGAACGCTACGAAGAGCCCGTGCTCGCCGAGCGACGCTACATCCTTGAGCGCGCGCAGGCGGTCCCGGTGCGCACCGAGGCGCACACCGATACCGAAGAGCGGTTCGGCGCGGTCATTCAGGAGCGCCTCATCACGCTCGGCGCGGACGCGAGCGAGTGGGCGTCCTGGCGTGACGAGGAGGCCGGCTGGATGGTGAGCCTCGAGTTCATCTCCCGTGACGTGGCACACCGGGCCGTGTGGTCGTTCGAGCACCGCAAGGGCACGCTCTCCCCCATCACGCCCGACGCGGTGACCCTGTCCAAGCAGGGCGACGTCGGCGACCGCCTCATCCCGAAGCTGCGCGCCGTCGACACGGGGGACGCCCCCAGCCGCTTCGACTCCGGCGCCTTCGACACCGACAGCGTCACACCCGCGGCACAGCCCGAAGACGCCGCAGAGACCGAGCCGCAGTCCGGTGATGCCGAGCCGGCCGAGTCGAACGCCACCGAAAGCGCTGACGCCGTGTACGAGCGCCGCCGCGAGATCGATCAGCGCGCCATCAAGACGAACGAGACGCAACCGGTCGACCTGAGCCAGACCGCTGACCTGCTCGACGCCCTGCGCCGACGCCGTGGGGAGCGCGACCAGGAGCACCGCGCTGCCGCGCTCGCGGATCTCTCACCCGCGAGCGCGTCGGGCGAGTCGACCGACGACGCGGGCGACGCGGCGGAGGCCGCCCCCGAGACCGACGCCCCCGTCGAGCCCGCCCCCGGCGCACGAGCCCGAAGCATCTGGGGTGCCAGCGGGGTCAGCGGTTCCGCACCGCCGCTCGGGGCCCGTCGGGATGCCGCGTCGGCCGATCCGTCACGTGCGGGCGATGCGCGCCGTCCCGGGGCGAGCGATACCGAGCCGCTGCCGGGTGCCCGGCTTCCCGAGACACCGAAGTTCCGTGCCGTGCCGCCCGCGGACGCGCCCGCACCCCCCGCCGAGGAACCGGCGGGCAAGCCGAGCAAGAAGGGTCGGGCGTCAATCCCCAGCTGGGACGACATCCTCTTCGGCACGCGCAGCGACGACGACCCGAGCTAGCGGCGACCCGGGCTAACGCCCTGCTGCTGCCCCGGCCACCGTGGCCACGGTCGCGGCAAAGCCGGTGCCCGCGAGCGCTCCGCCGAGGGCCAACGGGACCCCGCGCTCCTCGTCACTGAATGAGCCGTGCTGGCCGATCATGGCGTGCGCGCCCGCGGTGTCGGTGCTCAGCGTGTACGCCACGCGCTTCCTCGCGGCGATCATCACGTCGCCAAGCCGATCCGCCACTCCCGCCGCCATCGGGCCGAACATCCCCGCCGCGATCGCCTCGTCGCGGGTGAATACCCAGGCGCGATCCCCCTCCGCGTCGGCCCAGCGGTCGCGGACGGCGGATGGATCGACATCGGCTTCCAGGTAGAGCGAGCGAAACCGGGGCTCGCCGCCGATCAGGGTCACCCCCTCGAGCAGCTCCGGTGCCGAATCGAGGAGCACGTGCTGCGCGGGAGCCACGTCCACGATGCCGTGGTCCGCCGTGACCGCCAGGCCCACGTGTCCGGGGAGCGTGCGGAGGAATCCGTCAAGTGCGGAGTCGAGCTGTTCGAGGCGCCGCACCCACTCTGCGCTCTCCCAGCCGTACTCGTGCGCGGCGCGGTCGAGCTCGTCGACATAGAGATACATCACCGTGGGCTCACCCGTGCGCAGCGCCTGCGAAGCCAGCGCGAAGCGGTCGTCGATCCGCTGCCCGGCGAGGTACTCGGCACCGCTCAGAATCGCTTCGGTGAGGCCCCCGCTCGCGTGCGCGGGGCGACCGATCGTGACGGTGCGCGCGCCGAGGCGGCGCGCCAGCGGGAACAGGGGCTCGGCGCGTTGCCACGAGCGACGATCCGGGATCTGGTCCCACTCGCTCAGCGTCGTCACGAGTCCGAGTTCAGGGTGGCGGATCCGGTAGCCGACGAGCCCGTGCGTTCCGGGGAGGCGCCCGGTGGTGATCGTGGTCAGCGCGGCGCCCGTGGTCGACGGTGCCACGGTCTCGATCCGGCGTTGTGGCAGGCCGGCCAGCGTGGGCGCGTGCCCCTTGCGCGCGCGCAGATTGGCGTGTCCGAGCCCGTCAACAACGAGCATGACGAACGATCGCAGTTCGGGGAGCGCGTCCCCCTGCAGCGGGACACCGCTCAGCTCGTGCGTCGCTCCCCCGAGCGCGGTGGCGAGTGTCTCGGACGGGTCGTGGCCGAGCCCTCGGGCGACGGCGGCGATGCCGCTTGGCAGAATTGCGGCAAGCCTCGCGCCGTTGTCGGCAGCTGTCGGTAGCATGATCTCCATTATGACCGAATCGCCCCGTGCACCCCACGAGATCGACGGCGAACGCATCGAGGACATCGACATCTCCCAGGAGATGGAGGGTTCGTTCCTCGAGTACGCCTACTCCGTGATCTATTCGCGCGCCCTGCCCGATGCCCGTGACGGGCTCAAGCCGGTGCAGCGCCGCATTCTCTACATGATGGACGACATGGGCCTCCGGCCCGACAAGGGTCACGTCAAGTCGGCCCGCGTCGTGGGCGAGGTGATGGGCAAGCTGCACCCGCACGGCGACTCGTCGATTTACGATGCCCTGGTGCGGATGGCGCAGAGCTTCAACATGCGGCTCCCACTGGTGGACGGTCACGGCAACTTCGGCTCACTCGACGACGGCCCCGCCGCCTCCCGGTACACCGAGGCCCGGCTCGCGGGCGCGGCGCTCGCGATGACCGACTCGCTGCACGAGGACGTCGTCGATTTCGTGCCGAACTACGATAACCAGCTCATGCAGCCCGAGGTATTGCCCTCCGCGGTCCCCAACCTGCTGGTGAACGGGGCGAGCGGCATCGCCGTCGGCATGGCGACGAACCTGGCACCGCACAACCTCATCGAGGTCGTGGACGGCGCAAAGCATCTGCTGCACCATCCGAAGGCCACGGTTGAGGAACTCATGGAGTTCATTCCCGGGCCGGATCTGCCGGGTGGCGGAACGATCGTGGGCCTTGACGGCGTGAAGGATGCGTACCGGACCGGGCGCGGGGCGTTCCGTACCCGGGCGAAGGTCGCCGTCGAGCAGCTGGGCCCGCGCCGCACCGGACTCGTGGTCACCGAGCTGCCCTATCTCGTGGGCCCCGAGCGGGTCATCGAGAAGATCAAGCAGGGCGTCGAAGCGAAAAAGCTCTCCGGCATCGCGGACGTCGCGGACCTCACGGACCGCAAGAACGGGCTGCGCCTCGTCATCACCCTGAAGACCGGCTTCGCTCCCGAAGCCGTGCTCGAACAGCTCTACCGATACACGCCGCTTGAGGATTCCTTCAGCATCAACTCGGTCGCGCTCGTGCAGGGGCAGCCGCAGACCCTGGGACTGCGTGAAATGCTCCGCGTGTTCCTCGATCACCGGCTCGACGTCATCACGCGTCGCTCGAAGCACCGGCTCGCCAAGCGTCGCGATCGTCTGCACCTCGTCGAGGGGTTGCTGATCGCGATCCTTGATATCGACGAGGTGATCCAGCTCATCCGCACGAGCGATGACTCGGAGACCGCGCGCACCCGGCTCATGCAGGTGTTCGACCTCTCGGAGGCGCAGGCCGAGTACATTCTCGAACTGCGGCTGCGGCGGCTGACGAAGTTCTCCCGCGTCGAGCTCGAGGCAGAGCGTGACGAGTTGAACGCGGAGATCGCAAAACTGCTCGAGATCCTCGGCAGCGATGCTCGGTTGCGGAAGGTGGTCGCCGACGAACTCGATCAGGCCGCCGCGGCCTGGGGCACGCCTCGGCGCACCCTCCTGACCGGCGCCGTGGTCCGCCCCACGCGCGCGGCGGCGGCGTCGGCGTCCCTGCAGGTCGCGGATTCCCCGTGCACCGTGCAGGTGTCGGCGACGGGGCGCGCGCTCCGCATCGATCGCGATCCCGATGCGCCGGAAACGCCGCGTGGTGCCTCTCGCGCGACCAAGCACGGCGCGGTCCTGGCGAGCGTCGAGGGAACCGTACGCGGCGAGTTCGGGGCGGTGCTCTCCGACGGTACGCTGCACCGGTTCACCCCCGTCGATCTTCCCGTGGTGCCCGCCGCCAGCGTCGCGTTCTCCGCGGGCGTGAAGCTCACGGAGTATCTGGGCCTCAGTGGCACGAAGCTCCGGGTGGTTGGCGTCGTGCCCCTCGACCAGGAACAGCCCGTGGGTCTGGCCACCGCGCAGGGGGTCGTCAAGCGGGTGGTCCTGACCGACCTTCCCGCAAAGCCCGAGTTCGAGGTGATCGGGCTGAAGGCCGGCGATCAGCTGCTCGCCGCGTTCCCCGCGCCCGACGGCAGCGAGTTCGCCTTGGTGACGAGCGACGCGCAGCTCCTCCGATTCGACGCCGGATCGGTGCGGCCCCAGGGGCGGCCTGCCGGCGGCATGGCCGGGATTCGACTCGGAGCGGACGCGCGCGTCGTGTTCGCGGGTGCCGTGCCCGCGGACGCCGAGGCGCGCGTCGTCACGGTCGCGGACAGCTCCATCACACTGCCCGGCACCGACGTCGCCACCGCGAAGGTGACCGACTGGGCGGAGATTCCCCCGAAGGGGCGCGCCACCGGCGGCGTGCGGATCCAGCGTTTCCTGAAGTGGGAAGATCAGATCGCGTGCGCCTGGGTCGGGACCGGTGAGCCCCGCGCCCTCGCGGCGGACGGTGCCGCGAGAAAGCTTCCGAGTGAGCTCGGCAAGCGCGACGGCTCCGGGCAACCGATCGACGGCGCGGCCGCGTACATCGGCGCGGCCCCGTAGGCCGCATCGTCGGCGTCCCCCCATCGCGGGGACGCCGACGATGAGCCGTTACAGGCCGATGAGCACCACGCCGGCGACCACCACGATCGCGGCGAGGATCCGCAGCACCGGACGCGACTCCCGGAAGCGCCAGACGCCGTAGAGCCCGACCAGGATGACGCTGACCTCGCGCACCGGCGCAACGAGCGAGACGGGGGCGATGGTGACGGCGGTGAGGACCAGGACGTAGGACAGCGGCGACAGCACGCCGAAGGCGAGCAGCGCCCGCCAGTTCGCGCGCAGCTCGGGCAGCAAGCGCCTGAGTCCATCGCCCGCGCCACCCCGCACCAGCGCGAGGGTGAAGAACGGCACCTCCCCGAGCGCGCAGCCCACCATGAACGCCACGGGGCTGACGCCCCACTCGGTCACCACAAACGTGTCCCACAGCGTATAGGCCGCGATCGCGGTGCCCGTGAGGACGCCATAGCCGATCGACGGGTCCACGCGGCCGAGCCGCCCGGCGGCGCCCCGCTGCGTGGAGTCCCGGTGGGCGCGGCCCCGCCCGCGGGCCTCACGCCCCAGGAGGCCGAACCCCACCACGCCCACGAGGAGCACGCCGATTCCGAGCAGCGCCACGGGGCCGGGACGTTCCCCGAGCACCAGCACGGCGACGAGCACGGTCAGCAGCGGCCCCGAGCCGCGCGCCGTGGCGTACACCGTCGAGAGCTCGCCCCGGGCATAGCCCCGCTGCAACACCAGCATGTAGGCGACGTGCAGCACGCTCGACACGGCGATCCCGAGCAGCAACTCCCGCACGCCCGCGCTCCCGATCCCCCCGGTCACCGGGATCAGCCCGGCCCAGAGGACGGCGGAACCGAGTGACGCCCACCACAGGAACGGGATGCCCGATCGGCTTGCGCCGTGCGCGATGATGTTCCATGCCGCGTGGGCCACGGCGGCGGTGAGGACGAGGAGGAGCGCGGTGAGCGACATGCGGGGAACCTTCTGAACGCCGCGGGCGCGACGAACGGGTTCCTCCAGGCTTTTGTCCGTTCAGATGACGCCGCGTCACGAGAAGCGGCGTGGTGTCGCTCGGACCAGGCGGACGTCGAGTCCCGGAACCCTAGACACTGTCAAGACGAGCCTAGCAGGTGCCGCACAGTCTTCCTCCCGCACGGTCGGCCCCCACAGTCCCCCGCATGGCTTCCCGGCACCCCAGCAGCCCGGCGGCCCAGCAGCGGCAACCGAAACCACGGAGATCCTGCGACGCGGCCCGGTTTTCGGCAAAGAATCTCCGAGGTTTTCGTGAATCTCCTACGGTTTGAGTGACGTACGGACGGCGCGAGCAGCACGATCCCGCAGTGATTCCGGGAGCCCCCTCACGCAGCACCGGCCCTGCCGCACACGGGCGCTCAGATTCCCGCTCGGGCCGGGGCTCACGCCCAACCCGAGGGCCCATCGGGCGTCGGCGCCGAGCCGTCATCGAGACACTTCGCTCCGATGCCGGCCCCACGCTGCGTGAGAGGCGCGCCTTAGGCGTCGATGCGCTCGCGATCCAGGTCGTCAGCGTTCTCGATGATGAACTCCTTGCGGGGTGCCACCTCGTTGCCCATCAGCAGCTCGAACACCTGCGAGGCCGCGTGAGCATCCTCGACGCGCACCCGCCGCAGGGTGCGGTGCTCCCGATCCATGGTGGTCTCCGCCAGCTGATCGGCGTCCATCTCGCCGAGCCCCTTGTACCGCTGGATCGGTTCCTGGTACTTTTTCCCGCGCTTGCGCAGATCGGCGAGGAGCGCGTTCAGCTCACGCTCGCTATAGGTATAGATCACGTCGTTGGGCTTGCGCCCCGAGTTCTGCACGATGACGCGGTGGAGTGGCGGCACAGCGGCATACACACGCCCGGCCTCCAGCATCGGGCGCATGTAGCGGAAGAACAGGGTGAGCAGCAGGGTGCGGATGTGCGCGCCGTCGACGTCGGCGTCGCTCATCAGGATGACCTTGCCGTAACGGGCCGCCTCCAGGTCGAAGTCGCGGCCGGATCCCGCGCCGATGACCTTGATGATGGCACCGCACTCGGCGTTGCTCAGCATCTCGGCGACGGACGCCTTCTGCACGTTCAGGATCTTGCCGCGAATGGGCAGGAGGGCCTGGAACTCGCTGTCGCGCGCGGGGCGCGCGGTTCCGAGGGCGCTGTCGCCCTCGACGATGAAGATCTCCGTCTCGGCCACATTCTTCGAGCGGCAGTCGATCAGCTTTGCCGGGAGCGAGGAGCTCTCGAGCGAGCTCTTGCGCCGCGCGGTGTCGCGCTGGGCCCGCAGGGCGATGCGCGCCTTCATCTCCGAGACCATCTTCTCGAGCAGCGCGCCCGTCTGGGCTTTGTCCTGTTTCTTGGTGGACTCGAAGCGCTCGGTGAGCCCCGTCGTCAGGGCTTTGGAGACGATCTGCCGCACGGCTGCGGTACCGAGCACCTCTTTGGTCTGGCCCTCGAACTGCGGCTCGGGCACGCGCACCGTGACCACGGCGGTGAGTCCGGTCAGGATGTCGTCCTTCTCCGGCTTATCACTGCCCGACTTGAGTTTGCGCGCGTTCGTCTCGATCTGCTTTCGGAAGAACTTCGTGAGCCCCTGCTCGAAGCCGGTCAGGTGCGTGCCGCCCTTCGGCGTCGCGATGATGTTGACGAAGCTTTGTACGGCGGTGTCGTAGCCGGTGCCCCAGCGCAGCGCGATGTCGACCTCGCACTCACGCTGTACCTCGCGGGACACCAGGTGTCCGGTCTCCTCGTCCATCACCGGGACCGTCTCGGTGAAGGTGCCCGAGTCGGTCACCCGCCAGGTCTCGGTGAGGGGCGCATCGACGGCAAGAAATTCGACGAACTCCGACAGGCCGCCCTCGTAGGCGAACCGGTGCACCTGCGGTGCACCCGACTCGTCGAGCGACTCGGCGCGCGCGTCCGTGATCTCGATCGCGAGGCCGGGCACGAGGAATGCGGTCTGTCGGGCCCGTGCCGTGAGCGACTCCGGCTCGAACTGCGCGGTGGCGAGAAAAATCTGCGGATCCGCCCAGTAGCGCACGCGCGTCCCGGTGACGCCCTTCTTCACCTTTCCGACGACGCGCAGCTCGGACGAGTCCTCGAACGGCGTGAAGGGACTGTCCGGGCCTTCGCCCGCAAAGGTCCCCGGCTCACCGTGTCGGAACGACATAGCCCAGGTCTTGCCATCGCGGTCGACCTCAACGTCGAGGCGCGAAGACAGCGCGTTCACCACGGACGCGCCCACCCCGTGCAGGCCGCCGGAGGACGCGTAGCCGCCCCCGCCAAACTTGCCGCCGGCGTGCAGCTTCGTAAACACGAGTTCCACCCCGGAGAGGCCGCTCTTCGGTTCGACGTCGACCGGAACACCACGGCCGTTGTCGGCGACGGTCACGCTGCCGTCGGCGTGCAGGGTGATCCCGATCTCGTTCCCGTGGCCGGCGAGGGCCTCGTCGACGGAGTTGTCGATGATCTCCCACAGACAGTGCATCAGGCCACGCGAATCGGTCGTGCCGATATACATGCCGGGTCGCTTCCGCACCGCCTCGAGCCCCTCGAGAACGGTGAGATGACGCGCGGAGTAGCTCGACTCCGCGGGCTTCCCGGCTGATTTCTGCGTCGCCACGTGCTGGGGTCCCCTCTGTTTACTGACTCCCCTACCCTAATCGAGGCCACCGACAAACCCGGTGTCCCGCACCGTCGAGCGGCAAAGCGCGCCGCACACGGCGCGCGACGGTACGCGGTGAGCGAACCCGGAGGCCTCCAATGGGGTATTCACGGGGAGAACGTGTTTGGATAGTAGCAATCGAACGAAAGATGAACGGGAGGTCGACATGACGACTATCGAGCAGGATCGGACCACCACGGTCGATGCCGCGGATCGCCCGCTCAGCGCGCTTGACCGCTGTGACAGCTGCGGCGCACAGGCCTACGTGCGCGCGACACTGAGCGGAAGCGAATTGCTGTTCTGCGCACATCACGCAAACAAGCACGAAGCCAAGCTTCGCCCCATGGCGGAGTCCTGGCACGACGAGAGCCACAAGCTGAACGCGTAACCCACGCGCAGCTACAGAACCCCCGGGCGGATCATCCGCCCGGGGGTTCTCTGCGTGTGCGGCCCGGGACACCGGGCCGGGGTGCACACGCGAACGGGGCCCCGGACCGCCGAAACAGTCCAGGGCCCCGCGCACGCCATCCGCGAGCTTGACGGCCTACTCGAGGTAGTCGCGCAGCTGCTGGCTGCGCGAGGGGTGCCGCAGCTTCGCCATCGTCTTCGACTCGATCTGACGGATCCGCTCGCGGGTCACACCGAAGGTGTCACCGATCTGGTCCAGCGTCTTCGGCATGCCGTCGCCCAGACCAAAGCGCATCCGGATCACGCCGGCCTCGCGCTCGGACAGGGAATCGAGCAGCTGCTCCAGCTGCTGCTGCAGCATCGTGAAGCCCACCGCGTCTGCGGGGACCACGGCCTCGGTGTCCTCGATGAGGTCGCCGAACTCGCTGTCGCCGTCCTCGCCGAGGGGCGTGTGCAGCGAAATCGGCTCGCGGCCGTACTTCTGCACCTCGATGACCTTTTCGGGGGTCATGTCGAGCTCGCGGCTGAGCTCCTCGGGGGTGGGCTCGCGGCCCAGGTCCTGCAGCATCTGACGCTGCACGCGGGCGAGCTTGTTGATGACCTCGACCATGTGCACCGGGATACGGATCGTACGTGCCTGGTCAGCCATGGCGCGCGTGATCGCCTGGCGAATCCACCAGGTCGCGTAGGTCGAGAACTTGAAGCCCTTGGTGTAGTCGAACTTCTCGACCGCGCGGATCAGGCCGAGGTTGCCCTCCTGGATCAGATCCAGGAACTGCATGCCGCGACCGGTGTATCGCTTCGCCAGCGAGACGACGAGCCGGAGGTTGGCTCCCAGCAGGTGGCTCTTCGCACGCTGCCCGTCGCGAGCCACCCACTTCAGCTCGCGCTCGAGCTTCTTGGGGAGGCCCTTCTCAGTGCCGAGCTTCTCCTCGGCGAACAGGCCCGCCTCGATCCGCATCGCGAGCTCGACCTCTTCGGCCGCGTTCAGCAGCGCGACCTTACCGATCTGCTTCAGGTAGTCCTTCACCGGATCCGCCGTCGCGCCGGGGATGAGCGTGGTGACGGTCGGAACGTCCTCTTCCTCGCTCGCCTTCAGCACGATGGCACCCGTGGGAAGCGGTTCCGTGATCGTCGGCGCCGGCTTTTCTTCCTCCGGCACCTCCTCGATCTCGGGCTCGTCGTCCTCGAACTCGGCGTCCGCAGCCTTCTTCGCGGCCGCACGCTTGGTGACGGGCTTCTTAGCGGCAGCCTTCTTCGGGGCTGCCTTCTTCGCCGGAGCCTTCTTCGCGGCTGGCTTCGTTGCCGACGCGGGAGTGTCCGTGTTCTCCTCGGCAGTCTCCGCCGACACGAGTGCGGCGTCCTCAGCCGCCGTCGCGCGGGAAGAGCTTGCACGAGCCTTGGGGGTGGATGCAGTTGCCACGCAGCCGCCTCTCTGTTTCGAAATGTCGCGCTGTGTCGCCGACGAAACGCCGCCGAGTGCTCACAGCATGAAAACCCATGTCAAGCCCGAACGATTTTCACAAGCGGAAAACACATTCGGATTGAATGGGTTGGTCCCTTCTATTATTGCACGGTCAGACCCGGCAAGCTGACCATCGCCGACACCCGCGCGCCGACCGCTGCCCGACTATGCGCCGGGAAACTCCCCCGCCTCCGAGTCACCTTCGGACTGCTGCTCAGCGAGGAAGCGTTCCAGCTCGCTGGCGATCTGATCGGCGGTCGGGATCGAGCCGTCCTCGCTCATCAGCGGGGACCTCGTGGTTTTGTCCTCCATGTACGCGTCGTATCGATGCTCGAGCGTGCGCACCATCTCGAGGGACTCCGCGTTCTCTGCGAGCTGGGCGTCCAACTGCGCGTCGAAGCGGCGGGACGCCTCGCGCACCTCGTCGGTGGCGAGGATCAGCCCGGTCGCGGACATAATGCCGTCGAGCGCAGCACGGAGCGCCTCCGGGTACTCCGTGTTCGCCAGATAGTGCGGGATCAGAAGCGCGAAGCCCGCGACCTCTTCACCGAGGCTATGGAGCCGGTACTCGAGCACGTGCGCTGCGGAGGCCGAGAGTTTGGTCGTGGGCCGCCACACAGACTTCGCCTCGATCAAGTCATCGCGTGAACCACTCACCGTCACGGAGAGCGGTCGCGTGTGCGGCACGGGCATCGGGATCGCGTGCGACCACACCGTGATCGACACCTCGAACTCGTGCACGAGGAGCAGCACGGTGTCGATGAAGTGCTCCCACCGGAAATCTGGCTCGTACCCGCTGAGGAGCAGGAACGGAGACCCGAACTCGTCGCGGCCGAGGCTCAGGCTGAGCTCCTCGGGCGAATAGTCGGTGAAGTGATCCTCTTGGAAGGTGATGATCGGCCGGCGTGCCCGATAGTCGAGAAGCATGTCCGCGTTGAAGCGCAGCACCTCTTCGGGTGCGTAGCGCCGCCAGAGGTACTCCTCAAGTTGCGAAATCGCGTTTCCGGCATCCGTCAGGCCCTGCATCGCGACGATCAGCGGCAGACCCCGCGGCACCGTCGCCCGACGCTCGGCGTACTCGGCGGAAAAGATCGATTCAGTCACGCCCCCAGTCTACGAAAATCGGCGGAAAAATAGGTGATTCTCGTCACGCCCGCAGCGAACCCCCTATTCCCCGGACCCGCCACCGGGAGCGGCGGATCCGCCACCCTGCGACCCGCCTGCGCACCAGCCACTTTCCGTGGCCGCGGGTGTAGGGTTGGGGAGGGTACGCCCGCTCACTCGCGGACGCCCATTTCCATTGCGCATAACCGAGGGAGACCCCACTTGGCCGAACAGCAGTTTGACATTGTCGTCCTGGGCGGCGGCAGCGCCGGATACGCGACCGCGATCCGAGCTACGCAGCTTGGACTCAGTGCCGCAGTGATTGAAAAAGACAAACTGGGCGGCACCTGCCTGCACCGCGGCTGTGTCCCCACGAAAGCGCTTCTGCACGCTGCGGAGATCGCAGACGTTGCGCGGAGCGGCGAGTCGTACGGCATCCTCTCGTCTGTTGCCGGTGTCGACATCGCCAAGGTGAACAGCTACCGGGAGAACCTGGTGGCTGGAAAGCACAAGGGCCTGCAGGGCCTGTTGAAGGCAAACAAGATCACGGTGATCGAGGGCGAAGGCCGCCTCGTCGCCGCGAACACGGTTCAGGTCGGCGATGACCGGATCGTGGGCAAGCACGTGGTGCTGGCGTCGGGATCGTACTCCCGGTCCCTTCCGGGCTTGGAGATCGGCGGCCGCGTCATTACGAGCGAGCACGCGCTGGAGCTGCAGGAGATCCCGGGGCGCGTCGCGATCCTGGGCGGCGGCGTGATCGGCGTCGAGTTCGCGAGCGTCTGGCGTTCGTTCGGTGCCGAGGTGACCATCATCGAGGGCCTGCCCCACCTCGTTCCGAACGAGGAAGAGTCGGTCTCGAAGCAGCTCGAGCGCGCGTTCCGCAAGCGCGGAATCGATTTCAAGCTGGGGGTCCGGTTCCAGTCGGTCAGCCAGGATGCGAACAGCGTCACCGTGAACCTCGAGGACGGCACCGTCGTGAACGCGGATTACCTGCTCGTCGCCGTGGGCCGCGGCCCAGCGACGCAGGGTCTCGGTTACGAAGAGGTCGGGATCGAGATGGATCGCGGGTTCGTGCTCACCAATGAGCGCCTCGCCACGAACGTCCCCGGCGTCTACGCCGTCGGCGACATCGTGCCCGGCCTGCAGCTCGCCCACCGCGGCTACCAGCAGGGCGTGTTTGTCGCCGAGGAGATCGCCGGTCTCGCACCCGTGATCGTCGAGGACGTGAACATCCCGAAGGTGACCTACTGTGACCCCGAGATCGCGTCGGTCGGCCTGACTGAGGCAAAGGCGAAGGAACAGTACGGCGACGCCAACGTCACCAGCTACGAGTACAACCTCGCGGGCAACGCGAAGAGCTCCATCCTCGGGACCGCCGGATCCGTCAAGGCGGTTCGCGTGGTCGATGGCCCCGTCGTGGGTGTCCACATGATCGGCGCTCGCGTGGGCGAGCTCGTCGGCGAGGCACAGCTCATTGTGAACTGGGAGGCCTACCCGGAGGATGTGGCACCGTTCATCCACGGCCACCCGACGCAGAACGAAACCATCGGCGAAGCCATGCTGAAGCTCGCCGGCAAGCCGCTCCACGCGATCTAATCGCCGCGGCACACACAGATACGCAACGAAACGGAGAAATGCACGATGAGTGAATCGGTGGTCCTCCCCGCACTGGGCGAGAGTGTAACCGAGGGGACGGTGACTCGTTGGCTCAAGAACGTGGGCGACACCGTTGAGGTCGACGAGCCGTTGCTCGAGGTCTCGACCGACAAGGTCGATACGGAGATCCCCTCCCCCGTTGCAGGCGTTATTCAGGAAATCCTCGTCCAGGAGGACGAGACCGCAGAGGTCGGCGCGGTGCTCGCGGTCGTCGGTGACGGCGCAGCCGCCCCCGCCGCCGAGGCACCCGCCGCCCCCGCACAGGCAGAAGCACCGGCCGCGCCCGCAGAGCCGGCCGCAGCCGCAGAGCCCGCCGCAGCCGCAGAGCCGGCACCGGCACCGGCAGCCGCCGCTGCCCCCGCCGGCGACGGCGAGGATGTGGTTCTGCCCTCGCTCGGCGAGAGCATCACCGAGGGCACCGTGACCCGCTGGCTCAAGAACATCGGCGACACCGTCGAGGTCGACGAGCCGCTGCTCGAGGTGTCCACGGACAAGGTCGACACCGAGGTCCCGTCGCCCGTCGCGGGCGTGCTCCAGGAGATCCTGGTGCAGGAAGACGAGACCGTCGAGGTCGGTGCCGCACTGGCACGCATTGGGTCGGGAGCCGCACCCGCGGCAGCACCTGCCGCACCGGCACCCGCAGCAGAGCCCGCAGCAGCCCCGGCTGCACCCGCGGCAGCTCCTGCCGCACCCGCGCCCGCGGCAGCCCCGGCTGCACCGGCGGCAGCACCGGCAGCAGCACCGGCAGCAGCACCCGCACCGGCGGCGGCACCCGCAGCACCCGCAGCAGCACCCGCACCGGCCCCGGCTGCTCCCGCAGCAGCCCCCGCGGCGGCGTCGGCTTCCGGCTACGTCACCCCGATCGTGCGCAAGCTCGCGCACGAGCGCGGCGTCGACCTCGCCACGGTCACCGGCACCGGTGTGGGCGGCCGAATCCGCAAGGAAGACGTGCTCTCGGCCGCTCCCGCTGCGACCGCCACCTCTGCCGCGGCTCCGGCTGCTGCCGCGCCCGTCGTGGAGGTCTCCCCGCTCCGGGGCACCACGCAGAAGATGAGCCGCCTCCGCAAGGTCATCGCGGAGCGCGCCGTCGCCTCGCTGCAGGGCACGGCCCAGCTCACCACCGTGGTCGAGGTGGACGTCACGAAGGTGGCGCAGTTCCGTCAGGCGAAGAAGGACGAGTTCCTCGCCAAGACCGGTTCGAAGCTCTCCTTCCTGCCGTTCTTCGCCCTGGCTGCGGCCGAGGCGCTGCGCACCTACCCGATCATCAATGCCACGGTGGAGGGCGACCAGATCGTCTACCCCGATACCGAGAACATCAGCATTGCGGTCGACACCGAGCGTGGCCTCCTCACCCCGGTGCTGCGCACCGCGGGCGAGAAGAACCTCGCGCAGATCTCGAACGAGATCGCGGATCTGGCCCAGCGCACGCGTGACAACAAGCTCACGCCTGACGAGCTCAGTGGGGGCACTTTCACCCTCACGAACACGGGCTCGCGCGGCGCGCTGTTCGACACGCCGCTCGTCTTCCTCCCGCAGGTCGCCATTCTCGGCACCGGCGCGGTCGTGAAGAAGCCCGTGGTCGTGTCGGGCCCCGAAGGCGACGCCATCGCGGTCCGCTCCACGGTGTACCTGGCACTGTCGTACGATCACCGCATCGTTGACGGCGCGGACGCCGCTCGCTTCCTCACGCAGGTGCGCACGCGCCTCGAGGCCGGCGACTTCGCGGGGAACCTCGGCTTCTAAGCCATTCCCTAACGCACCGGAGGCCGTGGCCGCTCAGCTGAGCGGCCACGGCCTCCGGCCTGTGTTCGGCGCTTCCGCCGAGTCCGGCCACGCACCCGCGGCCCCTCCGGGATGCCCCGGGCCGCGTGGCGTGATCCGCGCCCGAATCGCCGCACGCCACGCGTCCAGCGCCCCGTCGGGGTGCCAGGCGGTGCCCCACTCGCCGATCTCCGAGACGGCCGCATCAGCCGCCTCCTGCAGGAGCATCGCCGCACCCCGGTGACCCGATCGCCGGAGGAGGCGCGCGATCCGCGGCAGCGGCACGCCGAGCGCCGCACACGACCGATCATGGCGGTGCCTTCCGGTGGCCGCGGCCTGGGCCAGACACTGTCCCGACGAGCGCGCCCGGATTCCCTGTTCCCCCAGCCGTTCGAGTTCAGCCGCAAGCCGCGCCCCCGCACCGCGGTGATGCTCCTGGATCATGCCCGCACCGCCTCTCTCGGTCCCAGGCTCGCACACCCGCCCCGTGGTTCACCGTGCGGCGCCGAGTCATCCACAGGGCGGCCGCGTCACCCGCCGCGCACACCCGCTGTGAGCGAACCGCGAAGCCCGCTTACGCGCCGCGTTCCTGGACACCCGACGAACGCGATACTCTAGATGTCATGGCAGAGAAGGTGAAGCGGAACGGCCGCATCAAGCAGATGATTGAGGTCTATCGGACCACGAAGGTCCATGACCGGAATCTCCCCTGGGTGCTGCTGCTCGTGTTCATCGCGCCCGTTGTGGTCTCGGTGCTGCTCGCGTGGCTGATCCCCGGAAGCTGGTTCGGCTGGGTGCTGTGGCCCCTGACCGGCCTCCTGGTCGGTCTCCTCCTCGCGATGATCGTGCTCGGGCGTCGCGCAGAGAAGATGGCATACCAGCAGATCGAGGGCCGGCCGGGCGCGGTGGGTGCCGTGGTCCAGGGCGCGCTGCGCCGCTCGTGGCGCGGTTCCGAGGTCCCGATCGCGATCAACAAGAACCAGGACGCGGTGTACCGAGTCGTCGGGCGCGGTGGCGTGGTCCTCATCTCGGAGGGCTCGCGCAGCCGCACGCAGCGTATGGCCGCCGAGGAGGAGCGGAAGCTCAAGCGCGCGCTGCGCAACGTCGAGGTCGTGCACCTCTATGTCGGCCCGGACGGGGACGGCGTCCCCCTGCCGCAGCTCTCCAAGACGCTCGTCAAGCTGAAGCCGAAGCTCAACCGCAACGAGGTTGCCGCCGTGTACAACCGGCTCTCCTCGCTGCAGGCGACTCCCGTCGGGATCCCGAAGGGGATGGACCCGAATCGCGTTCGCCCGCAGCGTCCCCGCTAAGCAATGTCCGCTTCCAAACCGCAACGGTTCGGCGACCTCGAACCCAGCGCCTGGCCGGGCGAACGGCTCGGACTCCCCGAGTCCGGGCCGCGCTCGGTGGGGCGGATCGGCCGCCGCTTCCTCGCGCTCTTCGTGGACTGGGGCCTGGCCGCACTTCCCGCGTTTATGCTGATCGGCGGCCCGAACGCCAGCTTCTGGAATCTGCTGTTCTTCGCGCTGATTCAGATCGTGTTTATCCCCACCATCGGCGGCTCGATCGGGCACCGACTGCTGGGCATGCGGGTCGTCCCCATCGCGGGGGGTTGGGTCGGCTTCTGGCGGCCCATCGTGCGCACCGCGTTGCTCTGCCTGGTGATTCCGCTGCTGGTGTGGGATTCGGATCAGCGCGGATTCCACGACAAGATCGCCGGCACTGTCCTGGTACGGGGGTAACACACTCTGTAACACTCGTGAAACACGAGAATCACGCGATGGAAACTCAGCACGCATAGGCTTGATGTAAGCGAACGGTGCCGGATCGGCACACCAGCAATGAGGAGCAGCATGTTCACCACCCCGCAGGAAGTCATCGATTTTATCAAGGAGACCGACGTCAAGTTCGTCGACATCCGGTTCACCGATCTCCCCGGGGTGCAGCAGCACTTCAACATCCCCGCGGCCACCGTGGACGACGATTTCTTCGAGGTCGGTCAGATGTTTGACGGCTCCTCGATCCGCGGTTTCGTGGGCATCGCCGAGTCCGATCTGCAGCTGATCCCCGACGTGACCACCGCGTACATCGATCAGTTCCGCATGGAGCGCACGCTGATCGTGATCTGCGACATCTTCAACCCGCGCACGGGCGAGATCTTCTCGAAGGATCCCCGCCAGGTCGCGAAGAAGGCCGAACAGTACCTGGTCTCCACGGGCATCGCGGACACCGCGTTCTTCGCCCCCGAGGCGGAGTTCTACATCCTTGATTCGGTGCGCTACGAGAACAGCCCGCAGCACACCTTCTACGAGATCGACTCCGAGGAGGCGCATTGGAACTCGGGTCGCGCGGACGAGGGCGGCAACCTCGGCAACACCACGCCGGAGAAGGGCGGCTACTTCCCCGTCTCCCCCGTCGACAAGCAGGCCGATCTGCGCGACGACATCTCGCTCCGCCTCATCGAGGCTGGCCTGCAGCTCGAGCGCTCGCACCACGAGGTCGGCGCCCCCGGGCAGGCCGAGATCAACTACCGCTTCGACACCATGGTCAACGCGGCGGACGACGTGCTGAAGTTCAAGTACATCGTCAAGAACACCGCTGAGATGTGGGGCAAGACCGCCACGTTCATGCCGAAGCCGGTCCTCGGCGACAACGGCTCGGGGATGCACACGCACATGTCGCTGTGGTCCGACGGCGAGCCCCTGTTCTACGACGAGAACGGCTACGCCGGCCTCTCCGATATCGCGCGCTGGTACATCGGCGGTATCCTGCACCACGCACCCGCGCTGCTGGCCTTCACGAACCCCACGATCAACAGCTACCGACGCCTGGTCAAGGGCTACGAAGCGCCCGTGAACCTCGCCTACTCGGCGGGCAACCGCTCGGCCGCGATCCGTATCCCGCTCACCGGCTCGAACCCGAAGGCGAAGCGTATCGAGTTCCGCGCTCCCGACGCGTCCGGCAACCCCTACCTCGCGTTCGCCGCGCAGCTGATGGCGGGCCTCGACGGGATCCGGAACCGGATTGAGCCGATGGAGCCCATCGACAAGGACCTCTACGAGCTGCCGCCCGAGGAGGCAAAGAACATCCCGCAGGTCCCGAGCTCGCTCGAGGCGGCGCTCGAGGCGCTCGAGGCGGATCACGACTTCCTGCTCGAGGGCGGCGTCTTCACCGAGGAGCTGATCCAGACCTGGATCGACCTCAAGAACGAGACCGAGATCGCGCCGATGGCGCTGCGCCCGCACCCGTTCGAGTTCCAGCTGTACTACGGGGTGTAAGCTCCCGGCGGCCGAAACGGCCCCGGGCTCCCTCCCCGAAGCGCCCCGCACGACGCAGCGTCGTGCGGGGCGCTGTACTGTCCGGGCCAGCCTCCGCGACCTCGTCGCCCGCCGCCGCGCAGCGTGTGCGAGACACACGTAGGCGCGAGGACGCACGCGTAGATCCCGCGCTCCGGCCCCGTAGATCGCCCCAGGGCACCTGCGGACCCTCCCGCGTTCGCGTTGACTTGAGGCAACGAAGGGGGCCGCTATGGGCACGGAGAGCGCACGCACCACCGCACAACACCGCACCGCGGTGCGGCGAGCCGGCCTCGGTCTCGCGATCGGGGCGGCCTGCATGGTCGTCGCGTTCGGGGCGACGTCGACGGTCGTCGGGGCCGTGACAACCGAGCGCTCGACGGTGCACGGCAACCGTTTCGCGACCGCGCTCCGGACCGCCGGAGGCGTGTACGAGCTCGCCGCGACGCCGGAGCACGGCACCGCGTTCGGACCAGGCCCGGCACTCGGCACGGTGAGCTTCGCGATGCTGCCCGAGGGCACCGACGCGGTCGAGCTCGAGGCCGGGGACACCATCACGATCGACGTCGCGCTCCCTGCCGGCGTCGTCCCCGGCGATCTCGCCCCCGATGATGCCGGACGCGGGTACACGCGCAGCTGGGCAGCGGCGGAGACCGGTGGCCGGTGGACCGTCAGCCAGTCCGTGACCGCCACCGCGACGGGGCGGGTCGCGCTTCCCGGAGCGCGCTTCCCGATCACCACCGACCTGGTCGAGGTGCGCCCTTCGGAGGATCTCACCATCGAGGCCAGCGCGCGTCTCCCCGAGCGGTACGTGAGCACCCACCCGACCGACCGCGCGGTGATCCCCGCCCACTGGAACGTGGAAGCGGGCGTCTATGGGCTCGAAGTCTCGGGCGGCGCCTCGAACACCGTCGACATCTCGTTTGCGAGCCACCCCGAGGACGCCGGGGAGTACCTCGCGCTCGTGCCGGGCGACGTGATGAGCACCGAGGTCTCGCTCCCCGCGGGTGTCTCCCCCGCCGCGCTTCCCGACGCGACGGAGGCCGCGGGCATCGCGTCTTCCTGGACCAGCGCGCGCGTCGGCCAGGGCTGGACGGTCACGCACACCCAGACGGTGACAGCGCCGCGCGCGGAGTACGGGCCCGTGACCGGCGCGTTCACGGCGAGTGTCACTCCCCAGGCCTGGAACGACGGGTACACCCTGACGGCTGCGGCGACGCTGCCGGCACGGTTCACGAGCGCCCAGGCGCGCATGGCCACCGAGGTTCCTGGCCGGGTGTCGCCGCCGGGGATCGGCCGCATCGCGGCGGGTGGGGGCCAGTCGATCGCGATCTCGCAGGCGTACCGGGACGGCTACGGCTGGGGGGTGAACGCCTTCGGGCAGGTCGGATCGGGCACGACCGCAGCGCAGGTGACGGCCCCAACCCGGCTCCGTCCGCTCGGAATCCAGCCGTACCTGCAGGTCGCGGCGGGGGCTCAGCACACCATCGGGCTGAGCGCCGATCTCCGGCTCTACGGCTGGGGTGCCGATCACGATCGCCAGACCGGGACCCCGCAGGGCACCGCAGGCACGGTCCTCACCCCGACAGAAGCGATCCCGACGCAGAGTGTCGCGTTCACCCAGGTCGCCGCGGGAACGCGCACGTCGCTCGCGCTCGATCGCACGGGCAGGGCGTGGGGCTGGGGCTCCCGCGCCTCCGGCGCACTCGGCAGCAGCGGCGCGGGCTCTCACGTGGACCGGCCCACCCCGCTCGCCCAGCCCGCCGACGTCAGCTTCATGCAGCTCGCCGCCGGGAACCAGACGACGTTCGGGGTCGACACCGCCGGTCGTGTCTGGGGCATGGGATCGAACGCAAACGGCCGCCTCGGTCTGGGCACCGGGGTCGCGCAGACGGGTGAGTTCACGCGGGTGCCGATGCCCGACGACGCGCGAATCGTGCAGCTCGCCGTGAACGGGTCCACCGAGAACCAGCAGGCCCTCGCCCTCACCGATGCCGGCGAGATCATCGCCTGGGGCATGAATGCGGGCGGCGAGGCCGGAATCGGCGTCGACGGGTCCCAGCCCGCGGCGGTGTGGACGCCGCGGAAGATCCAGGCGCCGGAGGGGGTCCGCTTTACGAAGCTCGCCGCGGGCGACGGCGTGTCGCTCGCGCTCTCCGAGACCGGGCACGTGTACTCGTGGGGAATCCAAACCCTCGGCTATGCGACGCCGTACCAGACGGCCGTACCGACGCTCGTCCCCCTGCCTGTCGTGCCCGGAGGGATCGTCGATATCGCCGCGGGCGACGCGCACGCCCTCGCGCTCGGCGCCACCAACGAGCTCTACGGGTGGGGCATGCACAACGGCGGCAGGCTGGGCACTTCCGAGACCGGCTTCCAGGTCACGCCGACGCGCATCGATCTCGCGCTGGCCCGGACCGCGGACGACAAGGCCGAAGCGGGCGATCCCGAGGCAGACGCGGCGGCCACCGGCCCTGCCGAGGACTCCGAGGACTCCGAGGACCCGGCCGAGCCCGCCGAAGCGGATCCGGACGGCACTTCCCCAGCGCCGGCCGACGATTCCGAAGCGCCGGCCGGCCACGGCACGGACGCGGACACGGACCCCAGCCTGGGAGGCGATGCGCCCGGCGCAGGGGACGGCGATGGCGACGCCGCCGTTAACGCGCTCTCCGGAGCGCCGGAGCTCGCCGCTGCAGCCGGCGCGCCCGCCGCTACCGGTGGCTCGCGTATGCGCCGATTTCCTCGCGCTCCAGCGCGCCGGACTTGCGGCGGATGTTGCGCAGGTGGGTCTCGACGGTGCGCACGGACAGCGTGAGCGCGCTCGCGATCTCCGGGTTGGTCATGCCCTCGGCGACGAGGTCGATGATCTCCCGTTCGCGCTCGGTGAAGCCGAGGCTCGACTCGATCTGCGTCAGCGCAACCTCGGTTGCGGGATCCTCCGAGGCCATGAGCGCCGCGACCTCCTCGCGCACCTCAATGGCCTGATCCTCCGCTCCAGCCTCGCGGAACAGCTTCGCCGCGGCGAGGAAGTACTTCAGCGCTGAGTCGTTGGCGTGCTCACGACGCAAACGCCTGGCGGCCTCGACCAGCGCCTCCGCGTCCCCGGTGTGGTGAGCGATCCGGGCATCGAGATACGCGAGGAACACGGTGCCCCCGAGATAGGCGAGCCGATCGCGCTCGGCCACAGCCGCGTCGACCCTGAAATCGAGCAGCAACGCGAGCATTGTCGAGCCGGCGGCCGAGAACTCGTAGCCCCGCTCGCGCAGCTCGGCGGCGAGGGCGAGGTAGTGCGCGCTCGTCTCCTCGGGTGTACCGTCGATCTCGGTGACCAGCGCGGCCGGGAAGCCGAGCGCTCCCATGGGCAAGGCGTCGCTTCTGCCGTGATATGACGCGCCGCGCTCAATGAGGGTGCCGACCGAGCTGATCCGGCCGCTGCGTCGGGCCGCGATCGCGAGCGCGTTCATCAGCGCGCGGTCAGGACCGAAGAGCAGATTCGCCGCCTGGAACTGGCCGCTCGCGGCGATGCTTCCCGCGGCCGTGGCGTCGGCGTAGCGACTCATCGTGAGCAGCGCCATCACCGCGACGTACGCTTGCGCAACGACCGCTGAGCGATCGAATCGTTCGCGGGCCACCGAGAGCTGCGACGAGGCCCACTCCAGCGCTTCCTGCGGCCGGCCCGCCGTCACGAGGGCAAGCCCACGCAGCGGTGCCGCAAACCGCGGCACCCAACCGGTGTTGGGCAACTTCGCGAACTGGGCAAGTGCGGTGTCGGGCCGCCCGCCGAGCGCGTGCATCGCGACCAGGACCAGCCCGCCCACGTCTCCCTCCAGGCCCGGAAGCTCGGCGATCTCCGCGATGCGGGTGAGCATCTCATCGGTCATCGCGTCCTGCTCGGCACGGAAGCCGAGGATCAGCGCCTCGACCGCGGCGGGGTGCTCCGAACGGCCGTTCGCCCGCAGAGCCGTCTCGATCTCCGCGAGCGGCCGCCGCTGCGTCACGAGCCACCGAGCATGCAGGTAGCCGAAGTAGAGCGCCTCCATCGGCGCGGCGGACTCGAGCGCGGTCCCCGCGACAATCTCCGCGATCTGACCGTCCGGTGCGTCGCCCGTGAGGCGCAGCTCAAGCGCTGCGATCGCCGTCCCCGGCGCGGGCCGCTCCGACCAATTCGCCCAGGTTCGGCTGAGATCCGCCTCGAAGCGATCGCGGAACGCGCGCGCGAGGAGCGGAACATCGGGGCTCGGGATGACATCGGCGAACTGGCGCGGCACCTGCGGCTGCTCAGCGATATCCTTGCCAAACTCGGCCCCCAGCACCTCCTCGATCTGCTGCCGGATCCGGACTCCGCGCACGGACGGCGCTCGGTGCCGGAAGTAGTCGCTGATCCCAGGGGGGTTCACCGTCACGCGCGGCCCGGCCCCCGCGGTGAAGAGCCGCACGAGTCCCCGACCCTCAAGCCGTTCGAGCTCGTCCTGGCCGAGGAGCGCGGTCGCCTGGTCGACGGCCAGGGGGCCCGTTGCGGCGAGCATCTCAAGTGCCTCACGCGTTTCCTCGGGGTACCGGTACAGGAGCGACTCGAAGGGTCCGTCGAGTTCGTCGGACCACAGGTCTGCGCCGTCGTGCCACACGTTGCCCTGCCGACGGATCTTCGCGTGTCGCCTGCCGCTGTCAGCGAAGGCGATCGCGTAGCCCGGGAGCCCGCCGGACTTCATGTGGATCCGGCCGCTGAGCGACGGTGATACCTGGTCTCCGAGCCGCTCCTCCAAGAGGTCGTGGATCGCGTCAAGTCGCAACTCGTCGAGGGTGAGCTTGACGACGGGATGCGCCACGCGGATGAGCAGGCGCTCGCCAGGATCGATGTCGCTTCGCGATGCCGAGCTGCCGACGATCGGCACGCCGGTCGCCTTGTGAATCTGTTCGAGCAGCACCCACGAGGCGGGGTCGAGCAGGTCGATGTCGTCCACGAGCACGACGGCGGGCCCCTCGCTCAGGAGCTCGGTGACGGCAAGCGAGAACTCGCCGCTGAGCTCGGCATCGGGTCGCCGGGTCGTCGGCAGGTTCGGGAGAGCGAGCCGGAACGCTTCGAGCGGCCGGGCGTGCTCGATACCGCGAAGCCGCACGAGCGCGAGCCCGATCCCGCGCAGCGCGTCCGCCGCGCGGCCGAGCAGTTCGGTCCGACCGGACCAGTGCTGCCCGATCACCGACACCGACGTGCCGTCGATCACGTACCTCACGATGCGCTGGACCTCGGTGTTTCGCGCGTACACGGGCTCCCCCTCCTGCTGCCACGGCGGGAGCCCCCGCTGGATGAGGGACATCGGGCACCCGTCCCGGTGGTTCACTACCGGCAGGATATCGCGCATCAGCACGCTCGCGCAGGAGCTGAAGGTCGGGAGCGGCGCAGGATCGAGGCGGAACCCGCGGTGAGCAACCCGGCCGCCCCGAATAGCAGGGCGAGCAGCGCGGGCCTGCTCCCGCCCGTGCCCGCGAGGTCTGAACGCTCGGGGTGCCCCGGAACGCCGCGGTCGATCCCCGTGAACGCGAGGTCGACGACCGACACCGCCTCGCCTTCGCCGGCGCGCGCGGCGGGATACTCCACCTGCACGCACAGTTCGATGGTCGCACCGGCGGCGATGATGCCGTGCGGCACGGGTGCGCCCGCGGCGAGCGTACCGTCCCGCGCTTCCGCCATGAGCTCGGCCGAGCAGTCTGCGGAGCGGCGGGACGAGAGGAACAGCGCATCGGCGCCGTCGCCCCCGCCGTGCTCGGACACCACCACGGGCGTGAGGGCGAGTTCGAGGTCTCTGCCGGAGCCGTTGTGCACTCGCGCTGTGGCGCGCACCTGCTCGCCGGGGTGCAGCGTCACGGCGAAGAGCTGCCGTGCTGGCGTGACCGTGAGTGGCTCGATGCGCTCGGCACCCGCCGCGTCGTGCTGCGCGAGCGCCGGGCCGGGACCCGCCACCGCGACCGCGAGGGCGGTGACGGCCACGCCTCCCGCGCGCAGCATCGCACGCAGGTGCCGGGCGGTCATTCGGCGTGGCCGGGCTGCGCCGCACGGCCCGTGCGCCGGCTCGGCAGAAAGAGGGCGATGAGGAACACGGCACCCACGATGAGTCGGACCGCCCACAACTCGGACACCCGGAAGAGCGTTCCCCAGATCCCCGTGAGCGCGAGCCGCGGGGTGCCGAGGACCTGAGCTGCGGTGACGGGAAGCGGGTCGCTCACCTCGTTGCCGTCGCCCTTCAGGATCGCACCGTCGTCCGTGACGGTCTCGACACGGTGGACGTACTGGTCCGAGGTATCGCCGGCTGAGAACGACACCACGACGGGGTGCCCTGGGGTGCGGAGTTCGTTCCCGGTGGGGGCCTGAACGACGAGCACGTCGCCGACGTCATAGGTGGGTTGCATCGAGACGCCGGTCACCGTCATGTAGTAGTCGCCGCTCACGGTGGCCCAGAGAAACGGGACGGCGAGGGCGACGAGTGCGAGGCTCGCGAGTGTCCGCAGGGTCAGAATGAAGCTTCGCATGGTGTCCTCCGGGTACCGGCCCGCGTGGGCCCTGACGGGTCTGGCGTGTGTGCAACGTGCGCGCGGCGCCGAGCAGGGGGATCCCCAGGGGGGTGGGGGGGGTGGGGCTGCTCGGCGCCACGGGTCTGGGGCCGCCTCCGCGTTAGTTACTCGTGGCGATGCTGGAGAACAGGTAGTCGGCGGTGACCTGCGAGTCGTCGAGGTCCGCTGCGTGGAGCGCTGCGGCGTCGTCGACAAACACATCGACGCGGACCTTGGCGCTTGCGCCCGGAGCGAGCTCAAACGCGTCGCTGCCGTCGAGGCGCATGTCGGCGAGCGAGCCGGTGCCGACGAGCGTGCCGCCGTCGACCGCAACGCGCGTATCAAGCGCGTCGGCGAGCTGCGCACCGTTCGCGCCGCCCGGCTGAACCTGGGACGCGAGCGTCACGGTGAGCGTCGCGTTCGTGGAGGTGTTGGTGGCCGTGTAGTATCCGGTCACCGCTTCGCCATCCATCTCGCCGGTAAAGGTGTTGGTCATCGGATCGCCCGTGACGACGAGCTCGCCGTCCGCGCTCGTGTCCGAGATGTCCGTGCGGAACACGTTGTCGAAGATCGTACTGTTCGCGGTGACGAGCGCACCGCCCACGGTGACTCCGGCAATCAGGAGGAGCGAACCGCCGGCGATCGCGATCTTCTTCTTCTGTGTGGATTTCTGCGCAGCCATGGTGCCGTACCTTTCTCAGGGGGTGTGGGTGAGAGCCACGTCGCGTCGGTGTGCCGATGCGCTGTCCGTGCCTCGAGACCGAGTCAACCGCGGCCGGCCGGTGCCCCCAGCCCCCTGAGCTGAATCTGCGGGGTGCGGCACCGAGATCTACGCGTGGTGCACGCGCACGTACGTCCATCACCCGTGGCGCGTACTCGATGCCGGGCCGCTCGGATCATGCAGACAGCTGGGGCGGTGTCCCGCCCGGTGGCAACGTCGCTGTTGCGGCGCTGGGTGGCGCTAGGATTCGAGCTCGTCCTCGAACTCGGCCCCGTCTTCGGCGAGCAGGGCCTCCAAGAGTGTTTGTAAGTACTGCATAACGATCAGGTTACGCTTCGGTAACGGATTCCGCTACCCCTCGTGGGTGAACGGTGGGAAAACATGCCGTGTCGGCGCCGTTCCCGAGCTACGGCACGTCGCGATACTCGGGCTCGTCGGTGTACCCGAAGAAGTCGCGCTCCACCACGGCCCGAGCCCGCCGGGACACCGCGAACCAGCGTTCCTCGAGCTCCGAGGTCTTCCCGCGCGGCAGTCCCAGGACATTCGCGATCCCCTCGAGCTCGTTCCAGTCCGTGGGGAGCGCATCCGAGGAGCGCCCGTTCCAGAGCTTCAGCGCCGAACGAACCCGGCTCGCGTAGCGCCAGGATTCCTCGAGGTGCGCCGCGTCCTCGTCGTCGATGAGGTGCAGCCGAACTGCGGCGTGCAAGGCAGTGAGCGTCGACACGGTGCGCAGTTCCGGGTGCTCGGCACCGTGGCGCAGCTGCAAGAGCTGTACGAGCCATTCGACATCGCTCACTCCCCCGGGGCCCAGCTTCAGGTGCCGGGTCCGGTCCCCGCCGCGCGGCAGCCGCTCAGCCTCCACCCGGGCCTTCATCCGCCGGATCTCACGCACCTGTTCCTCGCGGAACGCGGCGGGATAGCGGATCTCGTCCGCGAGCGCGACGAAGTCCGCACCCAGCTCCGGATCCCCCGCGACGGGGCGGGCACGCAACAACGCCTGGGCCTCCCAGGTCACCGACCACCGCTCGTAGTAGGCGCGCGAGGAATCGAGGCTCCGTGCGAGCGGACCGTTCTTCCCCTCCGGCCGGAGATCGAAGTCGAGATCCACCGGGAACCTGGGATCCGACACCAGCCGGCGCAATTCCGAGACGCGGCGGAGCGCCTCGCGGCTCGCGGCCTCCGGGGCCACGCCATCGAGGGCACGGTACACGGCGATGACGTCGAGATCCGAGGCAAAGCCCATCTCGCCCCCGCCGTATCGGCCCATCCCGATCAGCGCGAAGGCAATGATCGGTTCGCGACCTGCCGCCACCTCCTCGCGACCGAGCGCGAGCAGCAGGCCGTCGAGGAGGGCGGTGTGCGCCGAGTCCAAGCCACGGGCGACGTCGCCATCGGTCGTGACGCCGGTGAGTCGCCCGAGAGCGAGGCGGAGCACCTCGCGGCGGTGCACGGTGCGCAGCGCCGCCGCGGCCTCATCAATCGTGGCGCGACGGGACGCGAGCGCGCGCATCTCCTCGAGCAGCGCGGTCAGACCGATCGGGCGCAGGAGCTCATCGCGTTCAAGCCAGGCGACCGCCTCGGGGATCGACTCGAGCAGCTCCGCGGCAAACCGCGACGAGGACAGCACGCGGGTCAGCCGTTCCGCGGCCTCGGTGCCGTCGCGCAGCAGTCGGAGGTACCAGGGTGCCTCCGTATTCGCCTCGCTCACCCGGCGGAAGGCGAGGAGGCCGTAATCCGGGTCGGTCCCGTCGGCAAGCCACTGCAGCAAGACGGGCAGCAGATTGCGGTGGATCCGCGCCCGCCGCGACGTCCCACGCATCAACGCGGACAGATGCCGCATGGCGCCATCGGGATCGCGGAAGCCGATGCTCGAGAGCCGGGCCCGCGCCTCGTCGCTGCCCAGCACGAGCTCCTCATCCGGCAACGCCGCGACCGCGCTCAGAAGGGGTGCGTAGAAGATCTTGAGGTGCAGTTCCCGCACCTCGCGTTGCGTGCGCCGCCAGGTCTCAAGAAGTTCCGGGCCGGTCGCGGCGAGCCCGCTCGCGCGCGCCAACACACGCAGGCCCTCGGGATCGAGCGGCATGATCGCGGTGCGCCGCAGCCCCTCGAGCTGCAGGCGGTGCTCCAGCACGCGGAGAAACTGATAGTCGGAGATCAGCCGGTCGCCGTCGCTGCGAGCCACGTACCCGCCGCTCACCAGCGCCCGCAGCGCCGGGAGCGTTCCCGCGACGTGGAGGCGATCATCGTACTGGCCGTGGACCAGCTGCAGCAGCTGCGCGCTGAACTCGATATCGCGGAGGCCGCCCGGGCCGAGCTTCAGCTGCACGTCGAGCTCATCATCGTCGATGTGCTCGGTGACCCGCTCGCGCATCCGCTGCACCGAACCCACGAAATCCTCGCGCGACGACGAGGCCCAGACGAGCTCGCGCGTGCCGTCCACAAAGTCGGTGCCGAGTTCGAGGTCCCCCGCCAGCGGCCGCGCTTTCAGCAGGGCCTGAAACTCCCACCCCTTGGCCCAGCGGTCGTAGTAGGCGAGCATCGAACCGAGGGTGCGCACGAGCGCCCCGTGCCGGCCCTCCGGACGCAGGTTCGCGTCAAGTTGCCACAGCGGTGGCTCGATCCCGGGATCATGGATCCCGCGCATCGTCTCGGTCGCGAGGCGGGTCGCGATGCGGATCAACGCGTCCGTGTCGAACGCATCCGCGTCCGCGCTCTCCGCGATAAAGACGACGTCCACGTCGGAGACGACGTTGAGCTCCTCCGCGCCGCACTTCCCCATCGCAACGATCGCGAGCCGCACCGCGTCGAGCCGTTCCTGACGCACCGGCGGACCGCTCACGCCCGCGGCGAGGCTCGCGCGGGCCACCGTCAGCGATGCCTCAATGGCGGCGCCGGCCAGCACCGACAGCGATCCGGCGACGTGCTCGAAGGCCTCCTCCGCGAGCCCTTCGGTGGTGCGCTCCAGGTCGAAGAGCGCGACGCTGGCAAGCAGTCGCCGGTAGGCGACGCGGAGCGCCGTCCAGCCCGCGTCCCCCGGAATCGGCGCCCCGGTGGCGTCGTGCACCGCCGCCTGCAACGCGGCGTGCGCGTGCGCTTCGGGGACGAGCGCCCCCCCTCCAGCGAGCAGCTCCGTGAGCCCCTCGGGTCGGCGCGCAAAGAAATCGCCGAGCGCGGGTGACGCGCCAACGAGCAGGCACAGTCGCTCGAGGCTCGTCACATCCAGCTCGTGCACCAGCTCGGGATAGCGCTCGCACAGTTCCCGGACGCGGCCGAGCGCCGCGTCCGGGTCCGCCGCCGCGGCGAACGCGCGGAGCAGCTCTCCCGGGGCGACCCCGAGATCCGGCAGCAGCTCCGCGAGCGCGTCACGGGATGCGGTCAGCTCCTGAAACCCCACCCGCGCCGCGTCCGCAAGCGAGAACGGGTGCTGATCCTGCACCCTCCGGTCGCGGGAACTCACACGGTGTCAAGCATCGAGGTGAGCTCGTACGGCGTCACCTGGCTGCGGTACTCGGCGACCTCGCGGCGCTTGTCGCGCAGGAAGTACGCGAACACCTGCTCCCCAAGGGTTTCCGCCACGAGCTCGGAGCGCTCCATGACCGCGAGCGCGTGGTCGAGGCTCGTGGGCAGCGGGTCGAAGCCCATGGCACGGCGTTCACCGTCGCTCAGCGCCCACACGTTGTTCTCCGCCTCGGGCGGGAGTTCGTACTCCTCTTGAATACCCTTGAGCCCCGCCGCGAGCAACACGGAAAAGCCGAGATACGGGTTCACGGCGCTGTCCAGGGCGCGGTATTCCACCCGAGCGGCACCGCCCTTGCCGGGCTTGTACATGGGGACCCGCACGAGCGCGGAGCGGTTGTTGTGGCCCCAGCTCACGAAGGAGGGCGCCTCGTCACCGCCCCAGAGGCGCTTGTACGAGTTAATGTACTGGTTGGTCACGGCAGTAATCTCCGGGGCGTGCCGCAACAGGCCCGCAACGAAGCGGCGCCCCGTCTGCGACAGCTGGTACTTCGCGCCCGGATCGTAGAAGGCGTTGGTGTCCCCCTCGAACAGGGAGAGATGCGTGTGCATGCCGGAGCCCGGGTGACCGGCGAGCGGCTTCGGCATGAACGTGGCGTGCACGCCCTGCGAGATCGCGACCTCCTTCACGACCGTCCGGAACGTCATCAGGTTGTCCGCGGTCGTGAGCGCATCCGCATAGCGCAGATCGATCTCATTCTGCCCCGGACCGGCCTCATGGTGGCTGAACTCGACCGAGATCCCGAGCTCCTCCAGCATGGCCACGCTCTCGCGCCGGAAGTCGTGGGCCGTGCCGCCGGGCACGTTATCGAAGTAGCCGGCCCGGTCGACCGGGACGGGACCCTTCCGGCCAAACACCTTCGATTTCAGGAGATAGAACTCGATCTCCGGGTGCGTGTAGAACGTGAAGCCCTGCTCCGCGGCGCTCGCGAGCGTCCGCTTCAACACGTTGCGCGGATCGGCGACCGCGGGCTCCCCGTTCGGGGTGCGAATATCGCAGAACATCCGCGCCGTCGGCGCTTCCTTGCTGCGCCACGGCAACAGCTGGAAGGTGCTCGGATCCGGCACAGCGAGCAGGTCCGACTCGTAGGCACGGGTCAGCCCCTCGATCGCAGAACCGTCGAACCCGATGCCCTCGCTGAACGCCCCCTCGACCTCGGCCGGCGCGAGCGCGACCGATTTCAAGGTTCCCGAGACGTCACTAAACCAGAGCCGCACGAAGCGCACACTGCGTTCCTCGATCGTGCGCAGGACAAAATCACGCTGCTTGCTCACACCGACTCCGTTTCGTTCGGGGTCACCGCCGCGGGGTCCCGCGGCAGCGTTCACCGTTTCAGACTATCGCCCGCCCGTGACGTTCGTGGTACTGCGGCACGAGCCACGCGGCCTAGGCGTCCTTTTCCTCGTCTTCCTCGCGCAGCAGACGCGCGCGCTCCGCGAGAATCTGCGTGGCGTGGGCGGCTTCCTCGCGCGTGCGGAACGGCCCGACACGGTCGATCGAGAGCGACTGCGGCCCCTCTTCGACTTCCCCGGTGCGCTGATTGAACCAGTACGTCTCCTCGGGATCGTCGATCCCCCAGTCCCGCTTGCTCATGAGCCGTCTCCCTCCATCTCGGCCGGTGCCCGACAGATGCCGGGCGTACTTCATAGACTAGAGGCATGCCCTTCGATGCACACGGAAATTTGATCCCCGGGTCGCGCCCGAGCCCACTGACGGTCCCCGCTCACATTGCGCGACCCCCGTACGTCGGGCTCCAGGTGCCCCCGGCCTACACCGGCAACAACACCTACACGGAGGCCGAGATCGAGCTGATCCGCACCGCGGGCCGTATCGCGTCCCAGGCGCTCGACGCGGTCGGGGCGGCTGTCGCCCCGGGAGTGACGACGGCCGAACTCGATCGGGTCGCTCACGACGTCGTGGTGGCCGCGGGCGCGTACCCCTCGACGCTCGGGTATCGCGGCTACCCCGCGTCCTCCTGCACCTCCGTCAACGAGGTGATCTGCCACGGCATCCCCGACGACACCGTGCTTCGTGAGGGCGACATCGTGAACGTCGACGTCACCGCATACCTCGACGGCTTCCACGGTGACACGAACCGCACGTTCCGCGTGGGCCAGGTGAGCGAAGAGGTCGATCTCCTCATCGAACGCACCCACGAGGCGATGATGCGCGGGATCAAGGCCGCCAAGCCCGGCCGCGCCGTGAACGTCATCGGCCGCGTGATCGAAACCTACGCGAAGCGCTTCGGCTACGGCGTGGTCCGCGACTTCACCGGGCACGGCGTCGGCTCTTCGTTCCACACGGGCCTCATCATCCCCCACTACGACTCCGCGCCGAGCTATGGCGACCTGATCGTGCCCGGCATGGTGTTCACCGTCGAGCCGATGCTCACGCTGGGCACGCACGAATGGGAGCAGTGGGACGACGGGTGGACCGTCACCACCCGCGACAAGAGCGTCACCGCCCAGTTCGAACACACGATCGTGGTCCGCGAGGACGGCTTCGAACTGCTCACGGTCTCGGAGTAGCGCGCCGGGCGCGCTCTCAGTGGAGAGCCCGCCCGGCGTTCCTCACGCCGCGCGACGCCGGGCGAGCAACACTCCGGCGCCCGCGGCGAGCAGCAGCGCCCCGACGCCGAGCCCGGCCAGCCCGTCCTCGGCACCCGTCTTCGCGAGTTGCGCGCCGCTCGGCTTCTGGGGCGCAGGATCACTCGTCCCCGGGTCCGAGCTCGTCGGGTCGGTTGCGGGATCGGTGCCCGGGTCCGTCGCCGGATCGGTGCCCGGGTCCGTCGCCTGATCGGTGCCCGGGTCCGTTGTCGGATCGGTAGCCGGGTCCGTTGCCGGATCGGTCGCCGGGTCCGTTGCGGGATCAGTGCCCGGGTCGGTTGCCGGATCCGTCGCGGGATCGGTGCCCGGGTCGGTTGCCGGATCCGTCGCGGTGTCCGCAAGCGTCACCGTGCATCCTGGCCCCTCGTAGGGCACCTCCTGATCCGCTTCCCACACATACGGGGGTTCCACCCACTTGGTGCTCCAGAAGCTTCCGGTGAGGCCATCGACGAGGGAAACCTCCCCGCTCAGGCTCTCCGGAAATGTTGCGGTGAACTGCAGCACGCTCGCCGCGTCGTCGGTCAAGTTCCAGGGGAAGGGAAAGTCGCTCGGACGGACTTGCTCGCCCGCGATGCCCCCGCTCGTCTCCGTGCGCGCGTCGATGTCATGGGTCCAGGTGATCGTGCGACCGTTCAGCTCGGCCCCTTCCCAGGGTGCCGCCTCGTTCTCGAGCACGGTCTCGACCTGCCAATCGGAATCGACGCCGTCGTCGGCCGGACCCGTGACCACAGACTGGCTCACGCGCAGCGACGAGATCGTCACGTCCGGCCCGATATGCACCAGGTTGCGCGCATCACGATACTCCGCGGGCAGCGGCGCGAACGCATCATTCGCCGTGGGCGAGTTGTCCTCACCGGCGAGGGTGTTCTGGTCAACGTAGGTGACGTCGAAGGTCCGATCGCCGGTCTGCACAACGTGCATGTTTCGGATGCCGCTCAGGAAGACATCGCACACCACGTCCCCGACCTCGGCCCGGGCCTGCGCACCGGTTGCGGTACTCGCGACGATCCCGGTGCCGGTCCCGATCAGCAGGAGCGACAGTGCCCCCGCAACGTAACTTTTCTGCAAGAGTTCCCCCATGTCTCATGACGCTGCCGACGCACACGGAGGATCGGGCTGCGCGAGCAGGCGTGCCCCCGAGGCAGGTGCATCGACGGTGCAGGCAGCAACACGCTACCTGCGGCGTCTCTCGGACTGTAACACACGGGCGTTGCAGCGCCGGGCCCCGCATCGCAGCTCAGCGCTGGGCGGCACGTACCGGGGGGGGAATGGGCCGGATCATACGCCGGGTTCTGTCTCGACGGCCGAAGCCGACTCTGACGGTCATCTCTCTCGGGACACTGTTGCCAGTGCCCTCTAGCGGCCTACCCGAGGACTCGGCGGGGCGCGTCATCATCCTCTGTCTGGCCTTGCTCCGAACGAGGTTTACCTGGCCGCCCGTGTTACCACGAACGCCGGTGGTCTCTTACACCACCCTTTCAGCCTTACCGGGGGCGGCAAGCCACCCCTGGCGGTCTACTCTCTGTTGCACTTTCTCGCGGGTTGCCCCGGGTGGGCGTTACCCACCGTTCTCCCCTGCGGAGCCCGGACGTTCCTCGGCGCGTGCACTTGCGTGCCGCGACGCGACCGCCTCACCGACCCATTCCGAGACCTATCGTACACCGCGGGAGGCCCCGAAATCGCGCGCTACGCCTCGTCCTCGACGCGCACCAGGATCGCGCCGGTGCCCGGGCAGAAGACGAGCTCGTCCGGCGCGGTGGTGCGGATCTCGGTGAGCTCCGCCGGGGTCAGCGCCATGTTGCTCGCCTCGGACACCGTGCCGCGAAGCCGAGCCGCCCCGATGCCGATGCGGCCGCGCAGCTCCTCGTACACCTCGAGCACGTCGCGCTGCACCTCGGCGGCGACGCCGGCGCGCTCCTCCGTGTTCGAGTCGAACTCACGCTTCAACTGCGCCTCGGCCGCGTCGATCGCGGACTGGATCTCGGCGCGGCGCGCGTCCACCCCGCCGAGCACCCGCTCGGCCTCGGTAAACGCGGCCTGAGCCTGCTCCTGCTGTTCCATCACCGCGAGTTCGCGGTCTTCGAGCTCGCTCATGCGGTGCGCGAGCGTGTCCAGCTCGGCCTGCAGCGCCTGCGCCTCCTTCGCCGCGGTGCTCCGCGCGAGGAGCTCCTCGTCGCGGGCGCGCCGGTCGCGCACCATCTTCACGTCCGCCTCGATGCGCTCGATCTCGGCGGTGTGGGTGTCGAGCTCGCGCTGCGCCGCCATGTACGCCTCGCGAGCCGCCGCGATCTCGCCGCTCAGCCCGTCGAGTTCTGCGCGTTCGGGGAGCGTGGCGTGCTTGCGGCGCACGCGCGCGATCGTGGTGTCGAGTTCTTGCAGGTCGAGCAGGAGTCGCTGCTGGCGAGGGCTGGCCTTCATACCTCTAGCCTAGCGGTGCCTCAGCCCGCGGCTCCGACGGCGAAGGTCCACGGATCCGTCCGGAGACTGCTCACTCGGAACTCCACGCCCGGAAGCGCGGCCCGCATCCGCTCCGCCGCGCCTTCAAGCCACAGCGACTCGCTCGCCCAGTGCGCCACATCGATCAGCGCGGGGCCGCGCGAGGCCGCGGACTGCTCGAGCGACTCCTGAGCCGGGTGGTGCCGCAGATCCGAGGTGACGTACACGTCCGCACCGCGCACCACGGGGTGGTCGAGCAGACTATCCCCCGCGCCCCCGAGCAGAGCCACCGAGGTGATTAGCCGCTCGGGATCCCCCGCCACGCGCACGCCCGTGACGGTCGCGGGCAGCACGCCGGAGACGAGCTCCGCAAACGCGCGCAGCGGCATCGGCTCCGGCAGGATTCCACACCGCCCGATGCCCGCGGTCGGGTCCGCGCCGGGCACAATCGGCACCGCCTGCGCGAGCCCGAGTCGTCGCGCAAAGATATCCGATACTCCGCCCTCGGGCGCGTCGGCGTTGGTGTGCGCGGCGTACAGCGCGCAGCCACTGCGGATCAGCGTGGCGAGCAGGGCCCCCTTCGACGTTTGCTCGTCGAGGGTGTGGATCCCGCGCAGCAACAGCGGGTGGTGCGTGAAGAGCAGGTCCGCGCCCCACTCGCGGGCTTCTTCGACGGTCTCGGCGACCGCGTCGACCGCGAGCAACACCTTGGTCAGCGGCGCCCCGGCGTGCCCGGACACCAGGCCCACGCGATCCCAGCTCTCCGCGGTGGCCGTGGGCCAGACGGATTCCGCGTAGGCGGTGAAGTCACTGAGCGAGCGTTCTGACACGATCTACCTCCGAAGCAGCTTGCGGGAAATGACGTTGCCGAGCAGCTGCACGAGCTGCACGATCAGGATGATGATGATCACGGCGGCCCAGGTCACCCAGGGGTTGAACTGGCGATACCCGTACTGGAGCGCCAGGTTCCCGAGCCCGCCGCCGCCCACCACACCGGCCATCGCGGTCATGTCCACGACCGCGATGAAGGCGAAGGTGTACCCGAGCACCAGCGGGCCGAGCCCCTCGGGAATCAGCACGGTGAAGATGGTGCGCAGCGGCCCCGCCCCCATCGCCCGGGACGCCTCGATCACTCCGGGCGAGACGGTGAGCAGGTTTTGCTCAACGAGCCGCGCGATCCCGAACATCGCGGCGAACACGAGCACGAACATGAGCGCGCGGTCACCGATCCCGGTCCCCACCACGAGCCGTGCGAGCGGGGTCAAGGCCGCGATCAGGATCACGAACGGGATCGGCCGGAAGAAGTTCACGAGGAAGTTGAGGATGACAAACACCGGGCGGTTCTGCAAGAGCCCGCCACGGCGCGTCACGGTCAGGGCGACGCCGACGACCAGGCCCAGCGCGCCGCCGACCCCCATCGCCACGACCACGTACATGAGCGTCTGCAGCGTCGCCTCGAGGAACTTGCCGTTCGCGAGGAGTTCAATGAGCCGGTCCATTACGCCAGCACCTCCAGTTCAGTCTCCTGCGCCAGTGCCGCCACGGCGTGCTCCACGCGAAGTTCGTCGCCGATCAGTTCGAGCGTGAGCTTTCCGAAGCTCCGGCCGCCCACGTCGGTGATCCCGCCGTGCACAATACTCACGCCCACGCCGCGCTCGGCGAGCGTGCGGAACACGACCGGCTGATCCACGTCTCCGTCGCGGAACGTCAGACTGACGAGCCGGCCGCGGTGGCGCTCGCGGAGCTGTTCGAGATGTCCGGCGGCAGGCTCGCTCGGCAGTGCGGTCGCCACGAACTTGCGTGTCGTCTCGCTCTGCGGGGCAGAGAACACCTCGAACACATTGCCCTGTTCGACCGCGCGACCCCCGTCCATGACGGTGACGCGGTCGGCGATCTCCCGCACCACCTCCATCTCGTGCGTGATGAGCACGATCGTGATGCCGAGTTCATCGTTGACGCGTTTCAGGAGCGCGAGCACCTCGCGCGACGTCTCGGGATCCAGGGCGCTCGTCGCTTCATCGGCGAGCAGCACACCCGGGTTCGTGGCGAGCGCACGCGCGATACCGACGCGCTGCTTCTGCCCGCCAGAGAGCTGATCGACGTAGGCACCCGCCCGATCCTGCAGCCCCACGAAGGCCAGGAGCTCGGCCACGCGTGCGGGCCGCTCCGCCTTCGGGACGCCCGCGACCACGAGCGGGTACTCGATGTTCTTCGCGACCGTCTTGGCATGGAAGAGGTTGAACTGCTGAAAGATCATGCCGATCTGCGAGCGCACACGTCGCAGCTCGCGCTCGGGCATCTGGCTGAGTTCGTCTTCGCCCACCGTGATCGTGCCGCTCGTGGCGCGTTCCAGGCCGTTCACGAGCCGTAGCAGCGTGCTCTTCCCGGCGCCCGAGTAGCCGATGATGGCGTGAATCTCGCCGGACTCGACCGTGATCGACACGTCGTCGACGGCGACGATCTCCGGATCTTTCTTGCCGCGGCCGGGGTAGCGCTTCCCGACACCGCTGAGTTGCACGCGTGTCACCCTGGGGGTCCTTTCGGTCGGTGTGGCCGCCACCGCGGGTGGGCGCGACGTCAATCTATTGTCGGGGGTGCGGCCGGAACGAGACGAATCGGGGCGGCGCGCCACATGCGCACCGCCCCGATTCGGAAACTGTCCCGGCTGAGCCGAACCGGACTACTTCGTTGCCCGGTAGTCGTCCTCGGCCTGCTTCAGGGTCTTCGCGAGGTCTGCGGCGGGAGTGTTGAGCAGCACCGCGCCCTCACCCACGTAGTCCTGCACGGCCTGCTGCACATCGGCGTTGTTCTGGTAGATGTCGACGAGCTTCAGGTAGGTCTCGTTGTCCTTGTCCTCCGCGCGCGCTGCGAAGATGTTGGTGTAGGGCGCTGCGGCCGCGTCCTCGGCGCTGTCCGAACCGAGCGAGTCCGAGAACTTCAGGCCGGAGGGCTCGACGAAGTCGTTGTTGACGACACCGGCGTCGACGTCGGGCAGCGCACCCGGGATGCCCGCCGCGTCGAGCTCGGTGACCTTCACCTTGGACGTGTCCGTCAGGATGTCCTCGAGGGTCGAGCCGGAGTTGCCGCCGTCCTTCAACTCGATCAGGCCGAGCTTCTGCAGCACGAGCAGGGCGCGGGCGCGGTTCGATTCGTCGTTCGGGACCGCAACGGTGCCACCCTGGGGGATGTCTTCGAGCGAGTCGTACTTCGCCGAGAACAGGTTCATGGGGTAGATCACCGTCGAACCGAGCGCGACCAGGTCGTCGTCCGCGTCGACGTTGTGCGACGCGAGGAACGCGATGTGCTGGAACTGGTTCAGGTCCAGTTCGCCCTCGCTCAGCAGCGGGTTGGGCTGCGGGTACTCGGCAAAGTCGATGATCTCCACGGTGATGCCTTCGTCGGCGGCCGCGTCGATGAAGGTGTCCCAGTAGGGCTGGCCGCCGGGGACGACCCCGATCTTCACGGTGGTGTCTTCGGCGGCGGGGCTCGCGCAGCCGGCGAGCGCCGTGGTCGCGGCCAGAGCGAGCGCGGTCAGTGAAGCGGCGAGGATGCCGCGCTTCCGGATCGTCATGAGGTCCTCATTCATTCTGCTGGTGCGCGGTGCGAGTCGCCGCGCGGAACTTCTCTAGCATCGGGCATGATCCCCGCCACGCGGTAATCCGCGTGTCATACTCCGTCATCCTCGTGGGATACTGGAGTGTGACGCTACAGCGTCCCGGCGGGCAGGCCGACACAACTTTCACCACCGTTTGGAAGGACCCTCCGTTCATATGAACCAGCGTGCTGATGCTCACCTTGAAGACTGGAAGGCGAAGCAGGAACTCGCAGAGCGGATGATCCCGCTCATCGGTCAGCTCTACCGCGACCACGACGTGGTGATGTCGGTGCACGGTCGGAGCCTGGTCGGCCGCTCCCCCATCGACATCATCCGCGCGCACAGCTTCGCTCGGAAGATCGATGACGTTGAGCTGCCGCTCGCGGAGACCTCGGCCATCGTCGAGGCGCTCGCCACGATCCAGCCCGGCCCCGCATCGGTCGACCTGGCGCTGCTCGCGAACGGCTTCCGCGCTGCCGCCGGTGACGATCTCGAGGCGTACCTCCGCGAGGTGCTGGCCCCCGCGATCGGTGCCGAGCCCGGCACCGGCACCGACGTGGTGCTCTACGGCTTCGGCCGGATCGGGCGCCTGCTCGCCCGCATCATCATCGATCACTCGGGCAGCGGCAACGGCCTGAACCTGCGCGCGATCGTCGTCCGCAAGGGCTCGGAGAACGACCTGGTCAAGCGCGCCAACCTGCTGCGCCGCGACTCGGTCCACGGCCCCTTCAACGGCACCATCAAGGTGCTCGAGGACGAGAACGCGATCGTCGCGAACGGCGTCCGCATCCAGGTCATCTACTCGAACGATCCGGCGAGCGTCGATTACACGCAGTACGGCATCGAGGACGCGATCCTCGTCGACAACACGGGCAAGTGGCGCGACGCGGAGGGCCTCGGCCAGCACCTGCAGAACCAGGGCATCGCCCGCGTGCTGCTCACCGCGCCGGGCAAGGGCGACATGCTCAACATTGTGTACGGCGTGAACAACGACCAGATCACCGACGAGCAGCGCATCATCAGCGCGGCCTCCTGCACCACGAACGCGATCACCCCCGTGCTCAAGGTGCTCAACGACGAGTTCGGCGTGACCCGCGGACACGTGGAGACGGTGCACTCGTACACGAACGATCAGAACCTGATCGACAACTTCCACAAGGGCGACCGCCGCGGCCGCTCGGCGGCGCTGAACATGGTGCTGACCGAGACCGGTGCGGCGAAGGCCGTCGCCAAGGCGCTGCCGGAGTTCGAGGGCAAGCTCACGGGGAACGCAATCCGCGTTCCCACCCCCAACGTCTCGATGGCCGTGCTCAACCTGCAGCTCGAGCGCGAGACCACGAGCGAAGAGATCAACGCACTGCTCCAGCAGGTGTCGCTCACGGGCGCGCTGCGCACGCAGATCGACTACGTGGAGTCCGCGGAGATCGTCTCCAGCGACTTCGTCGGTTCGAACCGCGCCGGCATCGTCGATGGCCTCGCCACGATCGTCACCGGCGACTCGGCCGTCGTCTACGTCTGGTACGACAACGAGTACGGCTACAGCTGCCAGGTGGTCCGCGTGATCGAGCAGCTCGCGGGGAGCCACCCCGCGCACCTGCCCGCGCTGACCGCCTAATCGCGAGAACCGAACGCACCACCGCTCGAACGAAAGGAACGCAAGATGTCGGAGAAATACCTCATCGGAGTCGACGGATCTGAGCAGAGCCGTGTCGCGCTCGCCTGGGGGCTCGCCCGAGCCACCGAGCGGGGGGCGACCGTGCAACTGCTGCACGTTGCGGACGACTCGTTCCTGTCCGAAAGCGTCGCGTTCCTGTCCGAAGCGCAGAAGGCGTCCGAGCAGATGCTCGAGGCCGAGGTCGCGTACGCGCGCACCCTCGGGTTCACGGGCGAGATCTCCGGATCCGCCGTGGTCGGTCACCCGATCGCAGAGGTTGAGGAAGCCTCGAAGCAGGCCGATCTGCTGATCCTGGGTCAGCACAGCGGCACCCGCTTCGCCGGGTCGTTCTTCGGCACGCGCGCCGTGAAGGTCGCGGCGACGGCGCACTGCCCCGTCGCCGTGATCCCCAACCTCGACGCACGCCCCAACGCGGGCGTCGTCGTGGGCGTGGACGGCTCGGACGCCTCGCAGCGCGCGATCGCCTACGCCGCGGAGGAGGCCTCCTTCCGCGGCGCCCCCCTCATCGCGGTGTACGCGTGGATGCCGCCGCTGACCCCCGGACTCGAGTATCTCTGGAGCGAGGAGCTCGTGGAGTCGCAGCGCTCCGCCGCTGAGGAGGCCATCGCGATCGGTGTGGCGGGCCTCGCAGGCCGGTACCCGGATCTCGAGATCAAGCGTGAGATCGTGCAGTCTCCCCCGGTCGCCGCACTCGTGCAGGCCGCGGAGGGGGCCGAGCTCCTGGTCGTGGGCAGCCGCGGCCGTGGTGGGATCTCCCGCCTGTTGCTCGGTTCGGTCAGCCACGGGGTGCTGCAGGCGCTTCCGTGCCCGGTGATCGTCACGCGCGCCTAACGCTTCGCACCGCACACGATTCGGGGCGGGGTTTGTCGAGGCTTTCGACGAACCCCGCCCCGTCGCTGTTCCTGGTTTCTCTCCTCACGAAAGGCGGCCCCGATGTCGCAGGATCCCCAGCCCCACCCCCACCCCAGTACAGACATTCGCATCGAGCGGGTGCTGACGGCCGGCACGATCGGTGCCGGGCGGCCCGGACTTCCCCCGGAGGGGGTCTTCCTCGAGAACAACGTCTGGCTCGTCGGCGACGACGCCCGGGTGCTCGTCATCGATGCGGCCCACGACGCGGAAGCGATCGCCGCCGCGGTGGGCGAGCGTGAGGCGCTGGGCATCCTGCTCACGCACGGTCACGAGGATCACGTGAACGCCGCGCTGGATCTCGCGCAGCGGCTCGACACTCACCTGTACCTGCACCCGGCCGATCTCTTCATCTGGGCCGACACCCATGGCGATGCGCTGCCCGATTTCGAGCTCGCCGACGGCGCGGTCTTCCAGGTCGGAGACGTCGAACTCGTGACCCGGCACACTCCCGGGCACACGCCCGGATCGGTGTGCTTCGTCGCCCCGAGACTGGGGACCGTGTTCTCCGGCGACACGCTGTTCCAGGGTGGCCCCGGCGCGACCCGCTGGGAGTACTCGAGCTTCCCCGAGATCATTGCGTCGATCCAGCGCGAGCTCTTCACGCTGCCCGACGATATGAGCGTCCAGCCCGGTCACGGTGCCGGCACGACGGTGGAGCGTGAGCGCCCCGCGATCGACGCCTGGCTCGCCCGGGGGCAGTAGGCCGGCGGGGACATTCGGGTAGTCTTGCCGGGTCGCATTGCCGCGCTCGCTGCCGCGGTCCGCGGAGCGCTCGCCTCGTCCGAAAGGCTGTTATGCCCCCGCTTTCCCCGCTGCGCCGCTCGCTCGCGCTGTTCGCCCTCGCACTGGGCGGCTTCGGGATCGGGGTGACGGAGTTCGCGACGATGGGGCTGTTGCCAGATATCGCGCGGGATCTGCTCCCCGGCTTTGACGCGGCCCCCGAGGCCGGCATCGCGCAGGCGGGCTTCCTCATCACGGCCTACGCCCTGGGTGTGGTCGTCGGTGCGCCCACATTCGCGGTGTTCGCCGCACGCGCCTCGCACAGCACGCTCACGTTCTGGCTCCTGGGGCTGTTCGTGGTCGGCACCGTCGCGTCGGCGTGTATGCCGAGCTTCGGTTCGCTCGCGGTGTTCCGGTTTATCGCGGCGCTCCCGCACGGGGCCTACTTCGGCGTTGCCTCGCTCCTCGCGGCCCGGATCATGGGTCCGGGGAAGCAGGGCCAGGGCATCGCGCTCGCGCTGTCGGGCTTGACCATCGCGAACGTGATCGGGGTCCCCCTGGCCACCTGGCTCGGCCAGTTCGCCGGGTGGCGGTGGGCATACGTGCTCGTCGCGGTGATCTTCACGGCCACGCTGCTGCTCGGCCTTGCCGTGCTCCCCCGCGTCCCGGGCAACCCCGATCGCCATCCGGCCCGGGAACTCGCGGCGCTGCGCAATCCAAGGATCTGGACCATGGTCGCGGTCGGGGCGATCGGCTTCGGCGGTTTCTTCGCGGTGTACTCCTACATCGCGGAGGTGACGACCCGGGTCGCGGGCATGTCCGCCGATTCCGTGCCGTGGGTGCTTGCGACCCTGGGCGTGGGCATGACGATCGGGAATCTCCTGGGCGGCTGGGCGAGCGACCGCAACCCGCCTGCCGCGGTCATCGGCGGTTTCGTCGCACTCATCGCGACGCTCGTGGCGTACGCGCTGTTCGCCACGGGGCCCGCGGCGCTCGTGTCGCTCGCGTTCGCGATCGGGATCACCTCGTCGATCCTCGTGCCGTCCATCCAAGCCCGGCTCATCCGCATCGCGGGAGAGGCGGCGCTCCTCGGTGCCGCGCTCAATCACGCGGCGTTCAACGTGGGCAACAGCCTGGGTGCCTGGCTCGGCGGTCTCGTCATCGCCGCGGGACTCGGGCACCTGTCCCCGGGGTGGGTCGGCGCGGGCCTCGCGACCGCGGGCTTGCTCCTGGCCCTCGTGAGTTTCGGGGTGGAGCGGCGCGACAAGGCCCGCAGCCTCGATACCGCGGGCCTCGCCGTCGTCGCCCCCTAGTTCGTGACGACGTCGCCGAGGGTGCGGAACTTCCGGTCGACGTGCACCATCGGCTCCGCTTCCTCGCCGAACACCGCGCCGAGGATCTCGGCGACAACGATCACGGAGGAACCGACCTCGAGTGAGTGCAGCGTGCGGCACCGGAGCGCGACCCGGGTGTTCGGGAGGTAGGGTTCTCCGGTGACCAGCTCACGCCAGCCCTGCTCGGGCGTGAAACGCTCGGTTCCCGACACCGCGAACGTGGCCGCGATCGCCGCGTGGCGCGCATCGAGCAGGTGCACCACGTAGCTGTCCGCGTGCAGCAGCCCGCCGGCGCTGCCGGTGGCACGAGTCACGGAGAACGAGAGCGCGGGCGGATCGATGCCCACCGACGACACGCTCGACGCGGTGAGGCCCACCGGGCCGTCCGGCGTGTGCGCAGTAATCAGCGATACTCCCGCCGGGTGTTGCCGGAACGCCGCCTTCAGCGCGTCCGCGCCGGTCGTTCCTGCCGCATCATACGCGGGCATCCCCATTGCGTCAGTCTCGTTCACTCGTGCACTCCATCTCTGTTCGCGCCGCCCGCGCACGGCCGGCGAGTGATTTGCGGCCGAGGGCCACCTCAGCTGCAACGCGGGCCGTTCCGGGCGCATTCCCCGGTCGCGGTCCACCGATCCAGCGTACTCTGGACGCTATGAAGCTGACCGAAGTTCCGCTCACCACGCTCGACGGGGCCCGAACCTCGCTCGCAGCGTACGGGGACCGGGCGATTCTCGTCGTGAATGTCGCCTCGAAGTGCGGCATGACGCCTCAGTATGCCCAGCTGGAGGAGCTCCAGCAGCGCTACGCAGACCGCGGCTTCACCGTGCTCGGCGTGCCCTGCAATCAGTTCCTCGGCCAGGAGCCGGGTTCTGCGGAGGATATTCAGACGTTCTGCGCCATGAACTACGGGGTGACCTTCCCGATGCTCGAGAAGACCAAGGTCAACGGGCGGCACTCCCACCCGCTGTACCGGATCCTGCGAGACGCCCCGGACGCCGCCGGGCGAGCCGGGCGAGTGCGCTGGAACTTCGAGAAGTTCCTCGTGGCCCCGGGAGGCACGATCACGCGGTTCCGCTCCGCGGTCGAGCCGACCGACCCCGCGGTGATCGCGGCGATCGAGGCGGCGCTCCCCCGGTAGCGCTCAGCGGCTTTCGCGGCCCTTCCGTTTTGTGATGCCGGCAGCTATCGTGGCCCTGAGCCCGGGGGTCTCACGAACGATCAGCATCTGACGTGAAGGAGACACAGTGAACACGCTTGCAGGAAAAACCGCAGTGATCACCGGCGGCGGGCGCGGCCAGGGCCGGTCGCACGCGCTGAAGTTGGCCGGTGCCGGCGCGAACATCGTCGTGACGGACCTGGCCACACCGAGCATGGAGACCATCGAGTACGCGCTCTCCAGTGCGGAGGACCTCGCCGAGACCGCCCGCCAGGTCGAGGCCCTCGGCGGCCGGGTGCTCGCACTCCAGGCTGATGTCCGCAGCACGGCGGACATGGAGCGCGTCGCCGATGCCACGATGTCCGAGTTCGGCCGCATCGACATCGTCCTCGCCAATGCGGCGGTCCACGGCGTCCACGAGGCGAGCTACCTCATCGACGACGCGTCCTGGGAGACGATGATCGACGTCAACCTCACCGGGGTGTTCAAGACAGCCCGCGCCATGATCCCGCACATGATCGCCGGCGGCGCCGGCGGCTCCCTCGTGTTCACCTCCTCGGTCGACGGCCTCAGGGGCGCGCCATCGTGGGGACACTACGGTGCGGCGAAGGCGGGCCTCGTGAACCTGATGAAAACCCTCGCCATGGAGCTTTCCACGCACCGGATCCGGGTCAACACCGTACATCCCACCGGGGTGAACACGCCCATGGCGGACATGGTCGCAACCGCGGCGGTGCCGGCGCTCGAGCGCTGGGCCTCCGCAACGGATCGGGCGAATCTGTTCAGCGACGTGTACGTGGTCGAACCGAGCGACATCAGCAACGCGATCGCCTGGCTCGTGTCCGACGAGGCGCGGTATGTCACGGGCGTCGCACTGCCGGTGGATGCCGGCTACACGACCAAGCACTGAGCCGGGAGCCGGTCGGCACCCCGAGGGCGTATCATCGAGCGGTGACCATTCTGATCGATGCGCCGAGCTGGCCGGCCCACAACCGGCTGTGGGCGCACCTCGTGAGCGATGCCTCCCTTGAGGAGCTGCATCACTTCGCGGCGGCCAACGGGATCCCCGCGCGCGGCTTCGACCACGATCACTACGACGTGCCTGAGGAGCTCCACGGGGCGCTGGTCGCCGCCGGTGCCGTGCACGTCTCGGGCAACGAGCTCGTGCGTCGACTGATCGCGTCCGGGCTCCGCGTCCGGGCACGGGATCGGGTGCCCGGCACCCGACGCGATCGGGCGGCCGCGCCGCGGTAGGCGGTGCCGGTTCCTCTCCGCACCCCGCACCGCGTGTCCGGTCGCACGGGGCGTCACGCACCCAGGTTCGGAACCGCGCTCAGCGGCACCAGATCCGCCATCGTGTGAATCGTCGCGCTGGGGTGTCGCATGAGCGCGTCTGCGCCCAGCGCCGCAAGCACCCCGGTGGCGCGTGATTGCCCGCGCCCGCGCGCGCCAATCTGGGTTCCGGTGCGGCGGTTCACCCCGATGACGCTCCAGCGGTCGTCGCCCCAGTGGGGCGTTCGAGCGAGCAGCGGCGCCAGCCTGGGGACCCGCCCCACCCACGCGAGCGCGCGCGTCGTGACCCGATTTCCCACAGCCAGGTAGCTCCGGATCGCGAGGGCCCGCGCGGGGTCCACCAGCACGTGATCGGGAAAGTCTGCGCGCAGGTAGCGACGAATCCCGCGATCAGCGGGCAGGACGCGATGCTCACGGAAGTTCATGACGGGGCGGCCGTCCGGCGGCTGGAAAACCGGCCGACCCGCGAGCCCCGCGGTCCAGGTGACGGCTGCGGGCCCGTGGGGTTCTCCCGTCCCGAGGACCACGGCAAGGTCGATCGAATCCCCGGGTGCCGTGGGCAACGCGTCGATGAGCATCGTGCTCAGGCCCGGCACGAGTCCCGCGCCGAGGAGCACCCGTTGGCCCGGCACCGCCGCCGAGCGCAGCTCCGTGAGGGCGCGGCCCGTCGCGGACACGTCGAGATACGCGGCGGGCGCCGCGGCACGGACGAGGCGGACGTCTTCGACGCCCGAAGCGTTCACCACGAGGTCGTGCGCCTCCGCGAGCCGACGCAGGGCGTCGAACCCGGCGGGCCCGCTCAGATCAATCGTGGCGGCGGGGTTCCTCCGGCTCCCCTCGGTGACCACCCAGCCCCGAGATCGAAGCTCGCTGCTGACCACGCGGCCCACGGCCCCGGTGGCCCCCACTACCAGCGCCCTCATTGCGTGCGCCGCACCGCGACGACACCGCGCCGCGCAGGCCCGGCGGCCGAGCGCGGCACGTCCAGGGTGAGGCGGGAAGTGATCGGGAACTCAACGGGTCTCATGCAATCTCCAAACGTATGTTTGGAGAAAGCGTACGACAGGAGCCCTCACTTTCCAAACGCCTAGTTGGAAATGGAGTACGCTGACCCCATGGCCTGGGATACTGCGGCAACGCGACAACGACTGTTGGATGCCGGGGCGCGGCAATTCGCGGCCCACGGACTGGCGGGTGCCCGCATGGACGCCATCGGGCGCGATGCGGGCGTCAACAAAGAACGCGTGTACCAATACTTCGGCAACAAAGACGGGCTCTTCGCCGCGGTGCTTGACGACCGCCTCACACTCCTGCTCCAGGCGGCGGGGACCGTGGGCGCCGGCCCCTTCGGGGTCGGAGCGTACGCGGGGTCGCTGTGCGACCACTTCGCGTCACACCCCGACCTCGCACGACTCCTCGCGTGGGAAAGCCTCGAGGCCTCCGGGAATCGCGAGAACGAAGGCGACACCGGGGCCGAGTCCCGTGCGGCCACGTGCGCCGCGCAGTCTCACGCGATCCACTCGGCGCTTCCCGGAATATCGCGAGCGGAGGCCACCCAACTCCTGCTCAGTATCGTGGCGCTCTGCGCGAGCTGGTGGACACTGACGAAGGTCGGCGCCATGATCGCCCCGGGCCTCGGCACCGCGGCCCGCCGCGACGCGATTGTCACGCACGTCACCGCGCTTGCCAGGGACGCGCTCGCGCGCACGCCGCCCGCGCACGCCTGACGCGGCACGGCGCGAACCCCGAAAACACAGCGCAGCCCCCACCGAGCGAATCGGTGGGGGCTGCAATGGTGGGCCCGGCCGGGATCGAACCGACGACATCCACGGTGTAAACGTGGCGCTCTACCAGCTGAGCTACAGGCCCGTGCGAAGCGGACTTCCCTACTATAGGGGAATCCGCCCCACGAACAGAAATTACGCGATTGCCGCGAGCGCCTCACGGTAGGCGCCGAAGTCGCGAGCCTCACCCGGGGCAGTCTCGAACGACGCGAGCACGCGGCGATCATCGCCGATCACGAGCGTCGCGCGGGTCGCAATACCGGCCTCTTCGACAAACACGCCGTACTCCTTCGCCACGGCGCCGTGCGGCCAGAAGTCGGAAAGGATCGGGAACTCGTAGCCCTCGGCATCCGACCACGCCTTGAGCGCGTACACGGAATCCACAGACACGCCGATGAGCCGCACCTTGCTGTCCTGGAACACCGCCAGGTTGTCGCGCAGCTCGCAGAGCTCGCCGGTGCAGATTCCCGAGAACGCGAGCGGGAAGAAGACCAGGGCGACGGGGCCCTCGGCCACGAGCTCCGAGAGGGTGAGCTCCTCGCCGTTCTGATCGGACAGGGTGAAATCGGGCGCCTGCGCGCCTACCTCGAGCACCATAGTGTGCCCCTTTCTCGGTGCAGCGCACCGGATGAAGACTCGGAGCTTCCCACACTATCTTCTGGGCCTCTTCATCCGCATCTCCCTCCGTCTCACCGATAATCGCCGAACAAAATGCAGGTGCATGAGAATTTTCTCGTATCTTCCGCGGCAAAAGCGGAAAATTCGGTAGTGTGGGACTACACCCGCGAACCAGCGGGCGCCTCTCGTGCTGCGCGCAGTCGCACCAAGCCGCCTCGGCTCGCCGCACGCAACTGGTGAATGGAGCACTACTTTGGCTGTGAACACACAGGATCCGTACGCACCCGATAGCGACGACATGGATCCCCAGGAGACCGCCGAGTGGCGCGAATCTCTCGACGCGGTCGTCGAGGAACGCGGTGCGGGGCGCGGGCGCGAGATCATGACGAGCATGCTGGCACGCTCACGTCAGCTCCACCTGAACGTCCCGCAGGTCCCCACAACGGACTACGTGAACACGATCGCTTCCGAGGATGAACCGGAGTTCCCCGGGAACGAGGAGCTGGAACGGCGCTACCGTTCGTGGATCCGCTGGAACGCCGCGATGACCGTGCACCGGGCCCAGGCCCCCGGCATCGGCGTTGGCGGGCACATCTCAACCTACGCGTCCGCGGCGTCGCTGTACGAGGTCGGCTTCAACCACTTCTTCCGCGGCCAGGACCACCCGGGCGGCGGGGATCAGATCTTCGTGCAGGGCCACGCCTCCCCCGGCATGTACTCCCGCGCGTTCCTCGAGGGCCGCCTCACCGCGGACCAGCTCGACGGCTTCCGCCAGGAGAAGAGCCACGCGGGCGGCGGCCTTCCCAGCTACCCGCACCCCCGCCTCGCTCCCGATTTCTGGCAGTTCCCGACCGTGTCGATGGGCCTCGGCCCGATCAACGCGATCTACCAGGCGCAGGTGAACAAGTACCTGACGAACCGCGGCATCAAGGATGCCTCGGATCAGCACGTCTGGGCGTTCCTCGGCGACGGCGAGATGGACGAGGTCGAGAGCCGCGGTCAGCTGCAGGTCGCCGCGAACGAGGGCCTCGACAACCTGACCTTCGTGATCAACGCGAACCTGCAGCGCCTCGATGGCCCGGTGCGCGGCAACGGCAAGATCATTCAGGAGCTCGAGAGCTACTTCCGCGGCGCCGGCTGGAACGTCATCAAGGTGATCTGGGGCCGCGAGTGGGACGATCTGCTGGATCGCGACGCCGACGGCGCACTGCTCAACCTGATGAACACGACGCCCGACGGCGATTTCCAGACGTACAAGGCTGAGAACGGCGGCTTCGTCCGCGACCACTTCTTCGGTCGCGATGAGCGCGCCCTGCGCCTGGTCGAGAACTACTCCGACGAGCAGGTCTGGGGCCTGCGCCGCGGCGGCCACGACTACCGCAAGGTGTACGCCGCGTACAAGGCCGCGATGGAGCACAAGGGTCGCCCCACCGTCATCATCGCGAAGACGATCAAGGGCTACGGCCTCGGACCGCACTTCGAGGGGCGCAACGCGACGCACCAGATGAAGAAGATGACGCTGGACGATCTCAAGATGTTCCGCGACACGATGCACATTCCGATCACGGACGCGCAGCTCGAGGCCGACCCGTACCGCCCGCCGTACTACCACCCGGGTGCACAGGACGAGGCGATCGAATACATCCACGAGCGTCGCCGCTCCCTCGGCGGCTACCTGCCGGAGCGCCGCAGCACTCACGTGGACCTCGCGGTCCCCGAGGCGAAGTCGTACGCGATCGCCGCGAAGGGATCCGGCACCCAGGAAGCGGCGACCACGATGGTGTTCGTGCGGCTCCTGAAGGACCTGATGCGCGACGGCGAGTTCGGCAAGCGCATTGTGCCGATCATACCCGATGAGGCGCGGACCTTCGGCATGGACTCCTTCTTCCCCACGAAGAAGATCTACAACCCGCACGGTCAGAACTATGTGTCCGTGGACCGAGACCTGCTGCTCGCCTACAAGGAGAGCCCGGAGGGCGTCCTCATCCACGTGGGGATCAATGAGGCCGGCGCTTCGGCCGCGTTCACCGCGGTGGGGACCTCGTACTCCACGCACGGCGAACCGCTGATCCCCGTCTACATCTTCTACTCGATGTTCGGGTTCCAGCGCACGGGCGACGCGCTCTGGGCCGCCGGCGACCAGATGGCGCGCGGCTTCCTGATCGGCGCCACCGCGGGACGCACCACGCTCACGGGCGAGGGGCTTCAGCACGCGGACGGGCACTCGCTCGCGCTCGCATCCACGAACCCGGCCGTGGTGTCCTACGATCCCGCGTACGGCTACGAGATCGGGCACATCATGCGCGCCGGAATCGAGCGCATGTACGGCGGCTCGCACCCGGACCCCAACGTGATCTACTACCTCACGGTGTACAACGAGCCGATGATCCACCCCGCCGAGCCCGAGGGCACGGACGTGGACGGCATCGTGCGCGGCATCCACCGGGTCCAGGCGGCATCCGCCGGCACCCACAAGGCGCAGATCCTCGCCTCCGGCGTGGCGGTGCCGTGGGCCCGCGAGGCCGCAGAGCTGCTCGCGCAGGACTGGGATGTCGCGGCGGACGTGTGGAGCGTGACGAGCTGGAACGAGCTGCAGCGCGACGGTGCCGCGGCGGAGCGTGAAGCGATGCAGGATCTCACTGCCGCTCCGCGCACGCCGTACCTCACGGAGAAGCTGGCGCAGGCGGAAGGCCCCGTCGTTGCCGTCAGCGACTGGTCCACGCAGGTGCCCGAGCAGATCCGCCCGTACGTGCCCGGGGACTACTCCGTGCTGGGCGCCGACGGCTTCGGTTTCTCGGACACCCGCGCGGCCGCGCGCCGCTACTTCGGCATCGACCGCGAGTCGGTCGTGGTGAAGGTCCTGCAGCGGCTCGCAGCGCAGGGTAAGCTCGCTGCGGACATCCCGGCGCGTGCTGCGGAGCAGTACCGCCTCAACGATGTCAACGCTGGCACCACGGGTGGTGCTGGCGGCGACGCGTAACTCAGAGATTGGCGTGGGGGGCTATCCGGTGAACGATCGGACCAAGGAGCAGGAGCTCGCGTGGCTTCGTACGATTACGGGAGAGCTCTCCACGCTGACCCTGACCCGGCTCGACGACACGCTGCCGTGGTACGGCAGCATGCCGCCGAGCCGGCGATCGGCGGTCGGCCTGGTCGCACAGACCGGGATCGCGTCCTTCATCCAGTGGTACGAGGACCCGAGTTCGACGCCGTGGATCGCCTCCGACGTGTTCGGAGCCGCGCCGCGCGAATTGCTGCGCTCGATCAGCCTGCAGGAGACGCTGCAACTGATCCGCGTGGTCGTGACGGTCGTCGAGGAGCGGGTCGCCCCACGCAGCGAGGCGCTGCGCGAGGCGATCATGCACTACTCGCGGGACGTCGCCTTCGCCGCTGCCGACGTCTATGCCCGCGCCGCAGAGGCCCGCGGGCTCTGGGACGCGCGACTCGAAGCGCTCGTGGTGGATTCCATCCTGACCGGCGAGAGCGACGACGAGCTCCCGAGCCGGATCGCCGCCCTCGGCTGGCACGGCGATGGTGAGGCCGCGGTGCTCGTCGGATCTGCCGAACGCACCGTCGACGTCGATCAGCTCCGCCGCTCAGCCCGGCACTCCGGCGCCGACGTGCTCATCGGCTTGCAGGGCACGCGACTCGTGCTCGTGCTGGGCCGGGTCGATCCGGCGCAGCGCGATGCGAACGACGGGCACGATCACACCCCGCTGACGTTCCTCGAGATCGCGCAGCGACTCGAAGACGGCTTCTCCGACGGGCCGCTGGTGCTCGGCCCCACCGTTGAGAATCTCGTCGACGCGTCGCGCAGCGCGCGTGCCGCGCTCGCGGGCGTCGCCGTGGCCCGGTCGTGGCGGAAGGCCCCACGCCCCGTGCTCGCGGACGATCTGCTGCCGGAGCGCGCGCTGGCCGGCGACGGGCTGGCCCGGCGCACCCTCATCGAGCACATCTACGAGCCGCTCGCGGCCCACTCGGGCGAACTCCTCGAAACGCTGTGGTGCTACCTCGACAACGGACGCTCACTCGAAGCGACCGCCCGGGAACTCTTTGTGCACCCCAACACGGTGCGCTACCGCCTGAAGAAGGTGTCCGAGGTGATCGGGTGGAACGCCACGGGCGCGCGTGAGGCACTGATCCTGCAGTCTGCGCTCATTGCCGGATCCATCGCACAGAGCGGACGGAAGCCCTCGGGCGGCCAGAAGTAGGCCACGAGGCGCGCCGCTTTTCCGCAATAACCGCGGAGGTCTACAACGATCTTTCTCATTTATGGTGGGGAATATGCAGGTCGCGGCCGTCCGATCTGAGAAACTGGAACACGTGATTGTCATCGCCTGCCCTGGACAGGGCTCTCAGACCCCGGGATTCCTCGCCGATTGGCTTGAACTTCCCGGCGCATCCGAATTCTTGGCCGAGGCCTCCGAGCGCTCCGGCGTGGACCTCGTGACCCATGGCACGGTGAGCGACGCGGAGACCATCCGCGATACCGCGATCGCGCAGCCGCTCATCGTGGCCGCCAGCATCCTCGCGTGGCGGGCGCTCGCAGAGCGCACCGAGCTCAGCGGCGTCGGCGTCGCGGGCCACTCGGTCGGCGAGTTCGCCGCCGCGACGGCAGCGGGTGTCCTCTCCGCGGGCGACGCCCTCCACCTGGTGGGCGTGCGTGGCCGCGCGATGGCCGAGTCCGCCGCGCGGGTGGCGACCGGCATGGCCGCGGTCGTCGGCGGCGTGGAAGCGGACGTCCTTGACCGGATCACCGCGCACGGCCTCACGCCGGCGAACCGGAATGGTGGCGGCCAGATTGTCGCTGCCGGGGCGCGTGACGCGCTCGCCGCGCTCGCCGAGGACGCGCCACGCGGTGCCCGCGTAATCCAGCTCCAGGTCGCGGGCGCGTTCCACACGGAATACATGGCAGACGCGATTCCCGCGCTCCGCGCGGCGGCCAGCGACGTCACCGCCGCCGATCCGACGCTCCCGCTGTGGACCAACGCGAACGGCTCGCTCGTGACGGAGGGTGCGACGTTCGTCGAGCTTCTCGTCTCCCAGATCGCGCAGCCGGTCCGCTGGGACGCCTGCATGGCGAGCTTCCAGAACGCCGGGATCACCGGGCTCATCGAACTGACGCCCGCGGGTGCGCTGAGCGGGATCGCGAAGCGTGCGCTCAAGGGCGTGCCGAGCGTTGCCATCAAGTCCCCCGCCGATCTCGACGCAGCGGTCGCGCTCATCGCTGACGCCGCCTAAACGAAAGATTTCCGACTATGTCGCCTCTTGTGCAGCCCACTGGCCCCGAGCACTCCCGCATCCTTGCGATCGGCGCGGCCCGCGGCAACGTGGACGTCCCGAACGATGATCTCGTGGGCCCGATTGACTCTTCCGATGAGTGGATCCGCCAGCGGACCGGGATCATCCAGCGTCGCCGCGCGAGCGCCGATGTTGAGGCGGTCGACCTCGCGGTCGCGGCTGCCGAAGAGGCGATTGAGCGATCCGGCCTGGAACGCTCGCAGATCGACGGCGTGATCATCTCGACGATCTCGAATGTCGCGGTCACCCCGTCGATGGCGTCGCTCGCGGCGCATCGGCTCGGCCTGACGCCCGCCGCGGCCTTCGACATTTCCGCAGCGTGCGCGGGATACGTGTACGGCGTCGCGCAGGCTGACGCGCTCGTGCGTTCCGGTGTGTGCACCAACGTGCTCGTGATTGGTGCGGAGAAGCTGTCGGATCTCGTCGACCCGACGGACCGCAGCATTTCGTTCTTGCTCGCCGACGGCGCCGGTGCCGTCATTGTCGGGCCCAGCGACCACGCGGGCATCGGCCCGACAGTGTGGGGCTCCGACGGCGAGAAGTGGGATGCGATCCGCATGACTTCCACGTTCGAGGAGTACCGCAACAACCCGGGCGAGGTCGCCTGGCCCACGCTCCGCCAAGACGGTCAGACCGTGTTCCGGTGGGCCGTGTGGGAGATGGCGAAGGTCGCGCGCGAGACGCTCGAACAGTCGGGTATCGAGCCCGGCGACCTCGCCGCGTTCATTCCGCACCAGGCCAACATGCGCATCGTGGACGAGTTCGCGAAGCAGCTGAAGCTTCCGGAGCACGTCATTGTGGCGCGCGACATCGAGATGCAGGGCAACACCTCCGCGGCCTCGATCCCGCTCGCGATGCACGCACTGCGTGAGAGCCACCCGGAGCTGTCCGGTGGTCTCGCCCTCACGATCGGCTTCGGTGCCGGCCTCGTGTACGGCGCGCAGGTCGTCGAGATCCCCTAACCTGGGCCGCGCGCCCTCCGAGCGAGGCCCGCGCACCCCGATACACTTCATCAGCCAGCCCAATCTAAGGAGAAACACCATGGCATACACCAACGAAGAGGTCCTCGCAGGTCTTGCAGAGCTCATCAACGACGAGACCGGGATCGCGGCTGACGTCGTCGCAGCGGACAAGTCGTTCACCGATGACCTCGACATCGACTCCATCTCGATGATGACGATCGTCGTCAACGCAGAAGAGAAGTTCGACGTGAAGATCCCCGACGAAGAGGTCAAGAACCTCAAGACGGTGGGCGACGCGGTCGACTTCATCGTGAAGGCTCAGGCCTAAGCGTTCCGGCCGCAGGGAGGCGGGCACTCACCCGCCTCCCGCCCGGGCTTCCCGCCCACCCCATCTGCCCAGTCCTTGATTCTGAATCACCACCGGAGCACCCCACCATGACGAAGAAAATTGTCGTTACCGGCATTGGCGCCACGTCCCCGATCGGCGGCACCGCCTCGGAGAGCTGGGACGCCCTGCTCGCTGGCGTGTCCGGCACCCAGACCCTCGCACACGACTGGGTAGCGCAGTACGATCTTCCCGTGCACTTCGCCGCCGAAGCGAAGGTTCGCCCGGAGGAGGTGCTGGAGCGCCCGGTCGCGAAGCGCCTCGACCCCTCCAGCCAGTTTGCGCTGATCGCCGCGAAGGAGGCGTTCGCCGACGCGGGCAGCCCCGAGATCGATCCCGAGCGCCTGGGCGTTGACTGGGCCACCGGCATCGGCGGGCTCTGGTCGCTCCTGAACGCCTGGGACGTGCTGCGCGAGAAGGGACCGCGCCGCGTCATGCCGCTGACGGTCCCGATGCTCATGCCGAACGCTCCCGCAGCTGCGGTTTCCATGCACTTCACGGCCCGCGCGTATGCGCGCACCGTGGCCTCGGCGTGCGCGTCGAGCACCGAATCCATCGCAGCCGCGTACGAGCACCTGCAGTCGGGCTACGCCGACGTGGTGATCGCAGGCGGCTCCGAGTCCGCGATTCACCCCATCACCATCGCATCCTTCTCATCGATGCAGGCGCTCTCGAAGCGCAACGACTCCCCCGAAACCGCGTCCCGGCCGTACAGCGTTGACCGCGACGGTTTTGTCATGGGCGAGGGCGCGGCAGCGCTCGTTCTCGAGACCGAGGAGCACGCGCTCGCCCGCGGCGCCAAGATCTACGCGGAAATCGCGGGCGGCGGCGTCACCGCCGATTCGTACCACATCACGGCGAACGATCCCGAGGGCCGCGGGGCCAGCCGCGCGGTCGAGATGGCGCTGACCCAGGCCGGTGCCACGCCGGACGAGGTGACCCACATCAACGCGCACGCGACGTCCACGCCCGTGGGAGATGTCGCCGAGTACGCGGCACTCCGCAACGTGTTCGGGGACCGGATCGACTCGATTCCCGTGTCGGCCACCAAGGGCGCGACGGGTCACCTGCTCGGTGGCACCGGCGCTCTGGAAGCGATCTTCACGATCCTCGCGGTGCAGCACCGCGTCGCACCCCCGACGATCAACCTGTCCGAGCAGGATCCCGAGATTCCGCTGCAGATTGCGGGCGCAGCTCAGGATCTCGGGGCGGGCCCGCAGCTCGCCATCTCGAACTCCTTCGGCTTCGGCGGCCACAACGCGGTCGTGGCAATCCGTTCCTACGAGGCGTAACCCGAGCGGAACACCGACACACGGCGAAGGCCCCCTCCGAGGAGGGGGCCTTCGCGCTGTGCCGAGCGGCTGCTCGGAGAGCCTGTGTCGTTACTCCGCGACGTGGGACGCGAGGAACCAGCGGTCCTTGTCGAGCTGCTGTGCGAGCGCGATCACGATGTCCTGGCTCACCGGGTCGACGGAGTCGAGTCCCTCAACGGCCGCGTAGACCGTCGTGAGCGTCGCGTCGAGCTGTGCCACCATCTCACGGATCGTCACGTTCGACTGCTGGAAGCCGTCGCTGAGGACGGGCGTCGTGGTGCGGTCTGCCACGGTCGCGATGCGCGCATCAATCGGCAGGCCGAGTGCGACGATTCGCTCAGCGACCTCGTCGGAACCAGCCTGGGCGTGGGCCACGACCTCGTCCAGGAACTCGTGGACGCCAACGAAGTTGGTGCCGCGAACGTGCCAGTGCGCCTGCTTGCCGTTGACCGCGAGGGCCACGAGATCGTGCACGACGGGGGTGAGGTACTGCGCGACGCCGCTCGGCCGGGCCAGGTCGCCCTGGGCTGCGGGAATGGTGATCTGCTTGGTAGCCATATATGGTTCCCCTCTCTCGTTCATGTGAACTTGTACCCTCAACGGTACGCTCTTTTTCGTGACGCGCAAGCAAGGAAAGGCTGCGCTTACACCGATAAATACCCTGTTCGGGCGGTAAAATACTGAAAACGGTACGCGGGTACAGCGAACGCCCAGGCAGGAGCTTCGTCCTGCCTGGGCGCGCCGTACCGGATTCTGCGCCTAGCCGAGCAGTCGCGCGAGGAGCTGCTCCGGATCGACCCGCGGCCCGGTGAAAAACGGAGTTTCCTCGCGCACGTGACGGCGCGCTTCGGTGGCTCGGAGCTCGCGCATCAGATCAACAATCCGGAGGAGATCTCCCGACTCGAACGCGAGCAGCCACTCGTAGTCGCCCAGCGCGAACGACGCCACGGTGTTGGCGAGCACGTCCCCGTAGTCCTTCGCCGCCGCACCGTGCTCGCGCAGCATCTCGCGACGCTCCGCGTCCGGAAGGAGGTACCAGTCCGTGCTGCGGACAAACGGGTACACGCAGAGGAAGTCCCCGGGCGCCTCACCGGCGAGGAACGCGGGCACGTGCCCGCGATTGAACTCCGCGGCGCGGTGCACCCCGATGTTCGACCACACCGGCTCGAGCCGCGTGGCGGTCCATTCGAGCACCGTCCGGTAGGCGCGCTGCAGCGCCGCGGTGTCCGGAGCGTGCCACCACAGCATCACGTCGGCGTCGGCCCGGAAGCCCGACACGTCATACCAGCCGCGCGTGGTCAGGCCCGGGATCGCCTCGAGCTCGGCGAGGAGTCCGTGGGCGATGCTGCGCCATGCCGGCGACACCCCGACCTCGGCGGTGCGACGGGTCTCGCGAAACACCGCGAACATCGTGAAATTCGTGTCGGCGTTGATGCGCTCGGCAACCGCGCGGTGATCAACGACGGGCGCGGTCGCGCCGGAGGGGGTGGCCATAGTGTGCTCCTTGAGTGTACGATCAGTTCGGGGGGCCGGGCGGCACCGGGGTGGCACCGCGGCTGCCCAGTTGCGGTAGCGGTTAGTCGTGCGGTCCCGCGAGGACCGGGATTCCCGTGACCTCGCCGTGCCGCATGCGGCAGCTCCCTGCCGGGGCCACATCCGGAAACGCGCCGAGGTCGCCGACGGTCTGCGCCTGCGCGTCCTCACCGCGTTCGCGTGCCGCGCGTTCGAGGATCATGTCGACCAGCCCGCCGATGAACTCGGGGCGGACGCCGACCGTGCCCGCACGCGCCGCAGCGATCCCGTGCTCGCCGGCGGTCTCCATCGCCTCGACGTCGAGGTCGAAGGCGACCTCCATGTGATCGGAGATGAACCCGATGGGGGCGATCACGATCTTGGTCACGCCCGCCGCGGCGAGTTCTTCGATGTGATCATTGACATCCGGCTCCAGCCACGGCGTCGCCGGATTCCCGGAGCGCGAGCAATACGCAAGCGATGACGCGACCGGCGCGCCCAGCCGCGCGCCGAGGGCGGCATCGATGGCAGCACGCACGTCCTCGTGCTGCTCGCGATACCCCGGGCCGGTCACGGCGGATGCGTCCTGCATCGTGTCCGGAATCGAGTGCGTCACGTAGAGAATGTGCGCGCCGTCGATTCCACCCTCGAGGCTCGCACCCGCTTCCTCGATGGCGGCGAGATTCGCGGCGACGAAGCCCGGGTCGTTGAAGAACGGCCGAAGGATATCGATCTGCGGCGCGTCAGCTCCGAGCTCCGCGACCGTCGCCGCGAGATGCTCCCGATACTGGCGGCTCCCCGAGTACGAGGCGTACGCGCTCGTCACGAGGGTGAGGACGCGCCCGACCCCGAATGCGCGCGCATCGCGCAGGGTGTCCACCGTGTAGGGATGCCAGTTTCGGTTACCCCACACGACGGGCAGCGACACGCCGCGGGATGCGAGCTCCGCGCGCAGTGCCGCAACAAGCTCGAGGTTCTGCTCGTTGATCGGACTCCGGCCACCGAAATGGTGGTAATGCTCCCCCACCTCAGCGAGTCGTTCCTCAGGAATCCCCTTTCCGCGGGTGACGTTGCGCAGGAACGGAATCACATCCTCGGTCCCATTCGGCCCCCCGAAGGAGCAGACCAGCAGCGCGTCGTAGGGCAACACTGCGGGATGTTCGGAGGGAGGATTCGAGACGGCGGGCAGAGCGTTTTCGGTCATACCCTGCACCGTATCACCAGCTTTCCTGTAGATCAGATGTATAAGATCGGATGTGTCACATCTGCTTTGGCGATCCGCTGGAAATTCGGTGCGACGACGCTCTCCACCCCTCGACAAGGATTCCTGGTGCCCCGTTCTCGCTTGTGGCTCACCGCCGCAATCTCCGCGCTGCTCGCGATCGCCGCGGCCGTTGCGTCCCTCATGGTCGGCATCGTGACGCTCCCCGTCGGCGAAACGCTCACCGCCCTGTTCCAGCCGGACGCGGTGCCCCAGCGCACCTCCGCCGTGATCTGGTCGATCCGACTCCCCCGCGTCCTCGTCGCGATGCTCGTCGGCGCGGCGCTCGCCACCGTCGGTGTCGTGATGCAGGCCATCCTGCGCAACCCCCTCGCGGAACCCGGGATCACGGGCGTCTCCGCCGGAGCCGCGGTCGGGGCCGTCGCAAGCATCACCCTCGGCTTCACTGGCTCGGCGCGCTGGGGCATCCCGATCGCCGCCTTCGTCGGTGCCGCGATCGTCACCCTGATCCTCCAGCTGGTGCTCCAGACGCGCCGTGACCTCGGCTCCGCGACGGTGGTCCTCATCGGCGTCTCACTCAGCGCGCTCGCCGGTGCCCTGATCAACATCCTCATCGCCAACGCCAGCGACGACGCGCTGGTGCGCAGCGCGATGTTCTGGCTCGCCGGCGATCTCGAACTGCGCGACTGGCAGCACGTCCTGATCGCGGTGGTCCCGATCCTCGCCGGCATCGCGTGGCTCGCGTCACGGTTCCGGCAGCTCGACGCGCTCGCCCTCGGCGACCAGATTGCCGCCACCTCGGGCGTGCACGTGCACCGGGAACGATTCACCCTGTTGCTCGTCGCCTCCCTCGTCACCGGGGCCGCCGTTGCGGTCAGTGGGATCATCAGTTTTGTCGGACTTGTGGTGCCCCACGCCATGCGACTCCTCATCGGTGCCTCGCACGCCCGACTCCTCCCGCTCTCGGCGCTCGGCGGGGCGCTGTTCATGGTGGTCGCAGACACGATCGCCCGCACCGCATTCGGCCCGGTGGTCGTCCAGACGGGCGTCGTCGCCGCGTTGATCGGCGCGCCGGTGTTCCTCATCCTCCTTCTTCGAAAGCGGAGTTCCGCATGACCACCCACACCGCCGTCGCACCGCAGCAGGTGTCCTCACGCTTCGCGGGGCTCCCCCTGTCTTTCGCGGACTTCGCGGCAGTCCGATCCGGCCGCGCGCTGAGTGAGCCCCTGTCCCTCGAGATCCTGGCGGGCTCGGTCGTCGGGCTGCTCGGCCCAAACGGGGCCGGGAAGTCCTCGCTGCTGGCCGCGATCGCTCACTCCGGCGTCGCCTCGCTCGGACGCTGCGCGCACGGCAGCGTCGACCTCGGCGCGCTGCGCCCCCGGGACCGGGCACAGCGCCTGGCGCTGCTTCCCCAAGATCTGGCCGCCCCCGCCGAGTTCCTCGTCCGCGAACTTGTCGCGGTGGGTGCCCGCGCAGCGGCACACCCGGATCCCGTCGCCGCCGTCGACGTGGCGCTCGAGCGGGCCGGGATCTCAGATCTCGCGGACCGCCGATTCGGCACGCTCTCGGGCGGTCAACGGCAGCTCAGCCACCTCGCCCGCGTGCTCGCCCAGGACACGCCGATCGTGCTCCTCGACGAACCCACGTCGGCGCTCGACCTCGCACACCAGCGCGCCGTCGAGCACACCATCCGCCGGCTCGCGGCCGAGGGCCGGACCGTCGTGACCGCCCTGCACGACCTCAGCTTCGCGCTCAACGTCTGTTCACTGGTGCTGCTCCTCGACCGCCAGGGCACCGCGCTCTCCGGCCCGCCGCAGCGTGTGCTCCACCCAGACCACCTGCATCGCGTCTACGGCGTGCGCACCGAGACGCACCGAACCCCGAGCGGGCGCGCCGTGATCGTTCCCGCATCCCTCGACTAGCGCACCCCGCTCCGACCACGCGTACCACCCGCACCACCGAAAGGACCTCCGTGTCTGCACGCACGCTTTCCGCCGCACTGATTGTCGCGGCCGCCGCACTCGGGCTCACCGCCTGCGCGGGCGCCACCGCCCCGGCGCCCGCGGCCCCGACCGAGCCGAGCACCACCGCGTCCGCCGAGTTCCCCCGCACGGTCACCGTCCCGGCGGCGCGCGGCGGGGACGCGTCCGAGGTGACCCTCGACGCCGCGCCCAGCCGCATTGCCGCGCTTGACTACGAGAGCGCTGAAGTGCTCGCGGAGCTCGGACTCGCGGAGCAGCTCGTGCTCGTCCCCGAGGCGGTCACCAATCCGACACTCGGCGGCCACGTGGCGGAGATGGCCGGCGTGGCCGAAACCTTCCCCGTCGCGATGGCGCTCGAAGCGGAAACGGTGATCTCGCTCGAACCCGAGCTTGTCGTCATGAGTCCGCGGCACGGTGCCGAGGACACGATCGGGACCGTGCTCACGCAGTCCGGCATTCCGACGCTCCAGCTTCCCGACTCGTGGACCGATCTCGCGCACCTCTCCTCGAATATCGAACTCGTCGGGGAGGTCACCGCAACCGAGGACGCCGCCGCACGGCTCGTGACGGAGCTTGAGACGGGACTCACCCCGGCCGACGAGCCGAGCAACGCGCGCGTCCTGGTGCTCAGCAACCAGGCCGGACGCGCGTTTGTGACCGCCGGCAACGCGTTCCCACTGCGACTTCTAGAACTCGCCGGGGCACGGGACGTCAGCGCCGAACTCGGGATCGCGACCACCGGGCCGATCTCGGCGGAGCAGATCGTTGAGGCGAACCCTGACGCGATCCTGCTCGTCGACATGAACGGCAGTGGCGAGCGCATGTTCGCGGAGATCCTCGCAAACCCGGCCGTCGCTGCCCTCCCGGGTGCCGGGCGGACGCTCCTGCTCCCCGGAAAAGAGGTCCAGGCGCTGGGCCTGGCGAACACCATTTCCGGGCTGGAACAGATCGAAAGCTGGCTCGCAAGCAGCTGATCGGCGCACAAATATTGCGGCGAGCGGCGGGCACCCAGCGGGGGTGATCCGCCGCTCGATATAGTTGAGCCACGTATTCGGTTTCTCCTCAGGAGTGTCGTTGATGGTCACCACAACTCACGGTTCGCAGAAGGCTCGCGCCACGCTCGATTTCTTGCGGGACAAGATCTCTCGCAGCGAATGGGCCGTTGGCGACCTCATTCCCAAGGAACCCGAGCTGATGGAGCTCATCGGGGTCGGCAAATCCACGGTGCGCGAGGCGGTGCGCTCCCTCGCCGCATTCGGCATGCTCGAAACCGTTCCCGGCGTCGGCACCTTCGTGCGCGCCCGGACGCCGGTGAGCACCCTCCTGACCGAGTTTCTCGCGGACCACGACCTCGAAGAGGTACTCGTGTACCGCCGCTCGCTCGAGATCGAAGCCGCGCAGCACGCGGCGGTGCAGCGCACGCCGGAACAGCTCGAACAGCTGCGAGCCGCCGTGGAGCGCGCGAAATCTGCCACGCCCGAGCAGGTCGAATCCTGCGATCGGAGCACCACTCCCGGCTCGTTCCACCTGCTGGTCGTCGAGGCCAGCGGCAGCAAGCTTCTCCTCGACCTCTACCTCGGGGTGATGTCGGTGCTGCAGCGCGCCGCCGCGGAGGGCCGGGTCATCCTCGGCACCACCATCGACACCATGCACCTCGACCACGGCGCGATTCTCGAGGCCATCGCCGAGCGCGACGTGCGCTCGGCGGCGCACTCGATGGCGCTTCACGTCGACCGGGACCTGGGCCTCCGCACCGACATGCTCGACTTCGCCGAGCAGACCGAGCGCGCGGCGTCCCTGATCGGCGCCGGCTACGATCCGGGCGAAGCCCCCGCGGCGACGTCCGACGTCACGGTCGACGTCACGGCACCGGACGCTCAGGCGGAGGACACTCCGCTCGCGGGGTCCGCGCCCGCGGGACGCTAACGCAGCCGACCGTCAGGCGAGCATCCGGCTGCGTACCGCGTCCAGCGTCACGCCATCCAGGCCGAGGCCCGTTGTGAAGTACCCGCGCATCGAACCGAACTGCTCGGTCGCCGCGGAAAACGCAGCATCCAGATAGCGCTCATCGACCCCCATCACGGGGGTGATCAGCGCCGGATCAATCCCCGCGGCGGTGAGGCGATCCAGCATGGGGCGCAGCGCCGGCAGGAAATCGTCGTTGGTCTGCAGGTAGTCTGCGCGGATCGTGTCGTCGTCGGCGCCCAACAGGCTGAGGAGCGCCGCCGCGGCCCAGCCGGTCCGGTCCTTCCCGGCCGTGCAGTGAAAGAGCAGCGCGCCGTCCCGGCGGGGATCCGCAAGATCCCGGAAGAACCTCGCGTATGCGGCGCGCGCGGACGGCAGCCTGACAATGTCCCGGTAGCTCGCGCGCAACAGCTCGGCGCCCTGCCCGTCCCCCAGCGCTGCCGCGAGCCGCTGCGGATCCGCGAGGAGCTCCGCGATGTTCGCGGCTGCGGCGGCCGGGCTGTCAGCGAGCACGTCCAGGAGCTCGGTGCTCGCTCCGTCGGGCAGCTGATCGGGTGCCGCTGCGGCCTCGCTCGCGGTGCGGAAATCAAGGATGGTCCGGATGCCACGCGCCGCCAGGGTGGCGGCGTCCGCGGTCGAGAGTCCGGTGAGCGCGCCGGATCGGAACACACGATCGCGCGCGATCACGCCCCCGGCGACGGGGAGCCCTCCGAGATCGCGCATGTTCAGCACAGTGGTGACAGCGACGCGTCGCTCCGGCATCGGCATCGGGGCTCCTCGGGTTCGGGTGACCGCGCGGGATCGCGCCGGTTTCCTGCCCGAGACGCGCCCCGAACCGGGCACACCCCCTAGAATAGAGGGGTTGTCTGCGGGGCGGTAGCTCAGTTGGTTAGAGCACTGGACTCATAATCCATCGGTCACGGGTTCAAGTCCCGTCCGCCCTACTCGGCCAGTGCTGCGGTGCCGCTGCGGCGGGTCCGCCGCTCGGCTCCCCGGCAGCGCAGAGCCCCGGCAGCGCAGAGCCCGGAGCCCGCCGCAGGCGCGGCGGGCTCCGGGATCGCTCAGCTTAGCCCGCCAGACGAGCCCGGCGGAGCACCACCACCGCGCACGCGACCAGCGCGAGTCCCGCGAGGGTCCCCGCGATGGGCAGACCATGCCCTCCGGTTCGAGCGAGCTCAGTGGGCGCCCCCGACGCGTCGACGGTGGGCTGCGACGGTACCGCGGGTGTCTCAGTGACCACCGGCTTCTCGGGCGTCACCGGTTTCTCGGGCACCACGGGCGCGTGCGCCACCGTGATCGTCTGTGCGGCATCGGCGATATCCGTGTGCTCGGCAACGACCGCACCCGCCGCTGTCGGTCCCGCGTACAGCCATTCGAAGGCCACCAGCGATTCGCCAGCGTACCCCTCAGGCACCTCGAATGTGACGGCAACCGATCCGTGTGCCTGCTCGGGGGTGAAGGTCGTGGTTCCCGTGAGGCCGGTCGCGGATCCATCGGATTTCCGCATGAGTTCACCCGCCACGGTGTACTCCGTGCCCGGCACGAGATGCTCGTACGCGATCGTGTCGATCGCCGTGCCACCGTCCCACGGGAGGACCCGGTCGTGATCCGCGGCGTCGACGAGCGAGGTGGCCAGCTGCGGCACCTCGCTCGGCTCCGCTGCCCACTCGACGCGCGTCTCCGCTCCCGTCGTCGCCGTGCTCGGCGCCACCAGGATGATCGACTGTGCGTGGTCCTCCGGTGTGGCGACCCCGCCCACGGTATTCGGGACCGAGACGATGTGCCCCGTGGCACCCGAGCCCGCGGCGGTCACCCGCAGCGTCGCGTTGCCCCCCGCCGCAACGTGTCGAAGGTCGAGGTACAGCTCGGTTCCGTCGACCACGGATGCGAGGTCGATGGGCGTCCCCGCGGCGTCCGTCACCGCGAGCCCGGAATCGACCGACACGTTCACTGAGGCCTGATTCGTGTGCACCACGTACGGCCCCACGAGCGTTCCGATCCGCGCGGTCGTGTCCGGCGACGACACACTCGCGGTCACGACGAGATCAGCCGGCGAGACGCCCGCGCTGACGTTCGCGCCGTTCACGAGGTACCAGTACACGGCTTCGGAGTCCTCGGTCTCCCATTCCCAGGCCGCATCGAAGTCCAGGTCGGTGTACCGCCAGATTGCGTACTGCGTCGCTTCAATCGCGTCGTTGCGAGAGAGCTGCGAGACCCCCGCAGCTGCGGCGAGGCTCGCGAGGTCCACCGCCGGATAGCCGTGCGTCAGGACCCACAGGACCTTGCCCTGAATCGTCGGGTCCGTGAAGGCGTTGCTCCCCAGGTAGCTCCCGAGATCCCCCACGACTCCGGGGACACCCGTCTTCGCGGTCACCTGATTCTCCAGGCAATACGCCCACACATCCGGGTCTCCCGGGTTCGAGAGATCCTCGGGCACCGCGGACCAAATGGGGAAGATTCCGGTTCCCCCATAGCCCTGCTTGCTGCCGATATAGACGGACTCGCCAGGCACGATGGCCGCCATCGCGGCGCTCTGCCCGATCGGCAGCATCAGCGCGAGGATCGCTGCCGCTCCGGCGAGAACCCAGCGTCTCCACGCGCCGCGTGTATGTGATTCTGTTTGCCCCATTGCCCACCCTGTCGTTCGATCGTGATCGCCGAGTGACCGCCGCGCGGCGCACCCCCCGGACTGAGCCGATATGCACGCAGTCCGGTATGAACATAACCAGATTGAGGCGGCGAGGGAAGCCGTCCGGCAAAATGACCCACGCGTAGGGGTCACCGTCGATCCCCGACGCGGCAGCTCCCCGGGCTCCGTTCAGTCCGTGGGCAGCGCGGCACCGGCGAACACGAACTGGGCGGTGAACGGATTGCGCGAGGGGGCGGGCGGTCGATCCGGGTCCGGCACGCCGTCGTCCCTGCGGTCGTGAACCAGCGTCAACTGCACACCGTCACGAACGGGGAACAGCGATGCCGTGACGTGATCCGACGCGGACGCCGCATCGAGCACGCGCGTGATCTCGGTCGCGATGCGCTGCGCGGTGTCGTGATCGACGGCGTCCCGATCCCCGAGCCGGAGTGTGAGCGCGATGCCCTGGTCGTGTGCGCGCCGCAGCGCAGGAAACACGGCTGGCCCCAAGTGCACGAGCTCTGGCCCGATCTGAATCACGTGCCGCAGGTACCGCTCCTCGACGCTGCACGCGCGCCGCGTATCCGAGCTTCGCGCATCCCGGCGGCCGTCCGCGAGCTCACGCAGGAGCCGGAGCGCAGGCCCGAGTCCCACGGCGATCCAGCGCTGGTAGCTGCGCTGCGCGGCCCGCGCCGAGCGTGCCTCGACCCGCGCCCAGAACGACTTCCTCGCCGCGCTGGACCGTGCGATGCACAGCTGTTCCACCGCGGCCTGAAACCGGACCCACACGATGCCAAAGCCCAGACCCACGACACCGGCCACTCCCACGATCGCCTGGGCTTCACTGGTCTCGGGAAGCCCGCTGCACATGACCGCTCCCGCCACGGCACCCCAGACCCAGAACGCGAACCGGGTGGCTCGACGATCCTGCCAGGAGAGCACCAGCACCAGCGGCCCGGTGGGGGCGAGCGCCTGCCAATGGATCGGTTCGGTCGATCCGAAATCCGTGGTCACGGCGGCACACAAGAAGATCACGGTGGGTGCGAGGACCAGCACGAGTCGGCGGAAACCGTGTGGTCGTCGGGCGGGGTCTGCCTGCGCCAGGAACCAGGTCCCCACCATCACCCCGAGCATCACCAGCGTGGACGGCCGGTAGTTTGCATCGTTCGCGGCGCTCAGGACCACGCTCACCAGGGTGACCCCTCCCGCCCAGAGGAGTGCCGCACGGTGCACGAGTGCCCGGGTCGTCTCGTGTACTCGCTCCGCCGAATCCGGCGGTGTCTCTGGGCTCGCCGGTTCCGACCCGAGCGGCAGTTCGAGTCTGACACGCGTCCCAGCGCCTGGCGCGGCGCGATACTCGACTGAGAACCCCCACTCCGCGGCTCGTGCCTCCACCGAGTGGGCGAGTCCCCGGATCTCGACAGCCCTTGGCTCGTAGCCCACGCCATCGTCGTTCACGTCGACCACCAGGGTGCCCGGCGTGCGGAACACCCCGACCTGCGCGAGCTGGACGCCGGAGTGCTTCGCGGCGTTCGTGAGGATCTCCTGGACCGCGCCGCTGAACGCGCGGACCGCTCGAGGATCCTCGTGCTCGAGCAGGGCTTCCGCCTCGTCATCGGTGAGACCGACGCGCTGCACGGCGATGAAGGCGGAGGTCAGCGCGCGACGCAACGACAGGCCCGTCTCCTCCGTTGCAGCCCGCTTCCGTTGAAGTGCGCTCAGCACCTCGGCGTCCCGAGCGCACTGCGCACGCACCTGTGCGTCGTGGGCGACCCCCGCGCCGCCGTTCGCGATCGCCCCCAGTGTATTGATCGCGGTGTCGTGCAGCACGCGCGAGTCATCGGCGATCTGCGCCCCGGCGCGGCGCACGATCTCTGCGCGTTCCCGGGCACCCGCCGACGCGAATTCCGCCACGTCAACCTGTCGCGCGAGCCCGAACAGGGCTGGCAGGCCAGTGCGCAGGGCCAGAATAATCAGCGCCTGGGTCACGGGGACCGAAATCGGCAGATCGGGACCCCACTCCGGCAGGAAAGCGAGCACCGCACTGCTCACCGCTGCGGCCGACAGCATCACGAGCGGTATCACCAGCGGCCGAAACAGGATAAGGCCGAGTGCACAGCTCGCGAAGTTGATTTGCCAGCACGCGGCAAATACCAGCACCGAGCTGAGCTCTCCGCTCCACACGTAATCGAGCACCCCGAGTGCGGTCATGATCAGCGGGAGCGGCCACACGGGAACCCGTCGGAGGCGTCGGAGCGTGAGCGACTGCGCGGCAGCAGCACCCAGGGCGGCGTGGAGCAGCGCGAGTGGCCATGCGGCCCCGCCCAGCGAGACCACTGCTGCGCCGATCATGACGACCTGCCACGCTGCGATGAGGACAAGCGTCACGGTCCGCAGGGCGTCGGTCAGCGCCGTGCCAGCCCACCCCGGCGCGTCCGAACGGAGGTCACGGGTGAGTGCGGCCAGCAGAGCGTTCATTCGCACCCCGTGCCTCCCTCGCCGGACTCCCGATGTGTCGAAGATAGCAAGTCTGAGCTCTGACGTGCCGTACGATCCAAGGTGAGGGACACAGCGGGCTCGAAGGGTGGGACGGATGAACCGAAGGAACGCGCCCCGGTGCCGTGTGGCGATCGTCGAGGATCACCTGCTGCAACGCAAACGCACGGAAGAACTGCTCCATGCTGAGGGGTCGTTCGACGTGGTGTTCAGCGGCGAGTCTGCCCCGGCGTTCGCCGCGTGGGTGCGCGACGCGCCCACCGCCTCCCGGCCACACCTGTTGATTCTCGACCTCATGGTGGACCGCGGCCCGAGCGTCGACGTCGCGCTGGTGCAACAGTTGCTTGATGCCGGGCTCCGGATCCTCGTGTTTTCCGCACTGGCGTCTCCCCATGTGGTCCGTCAGATGGTGCGGGCGGGGGTGACTGGCGTTGTCGGGAAGCGAGACACCGAAGCCGAAATTCTGGCGGCCGTCACCGCCTGCGCTCAGGGCACCAGCTGGATGTCCCCCGAACTCGCCGCGGTGATCGCCGGGGATTCGGCACGGCCGCAGCTCAGCCCGCAGGAGGAGCGGGCGCTGGTGCTCTACGCCTCGGGTCTGACGCTCGATCAGCTCGGTGCCGAGATGACGATCAGCCCGGAAACCGCGAAGCAGTACCTGGACCGCGTGAAGAAGAAGTATTCGGCGAGCGGCGTCCCGATCCGAACCAAACTTGACTTCGGCCGGATCGCGTGGGCGGAGGGCTACGTGGATCCCTTCGCCGCGCCGCGCGCCGGGACGACGCCGCCGCCCGACCAGGCCGCCGCGTCACGCCCGCGCGCGCTGCGTCTCGACGACGATCACGGCCAGAACGACCGCGACCGCCGCGACGACCACCGTCGCGAGCGGCACGACGATTGAGAGGAGCACGGCCGCAGCCGCGCCCAGGAACACCACGTTCGCGGGTGCCGAGAGCCGCGTGCGCAGGAGCAACAACCACACCGCGCACATGAACAGGCCGACCGGCACCGCGAGCGCCGCGGAGGCCACCGGCGCGGCGAGGTCGGCGGCTTCCCCGGTCACGAGATCGAGTTCGACCTCAATGCCCGCGGAGACCGCACCCGCCGCCGCAAACAGGACGTAGTGGCCATACCCGAACCCGAATCCGGAGCGGGCCGTGGCCATCCGATCGCCCTGCTCGAAGCTGAAATACATCCACCACATTCCCGCAGCAATCAGCAGCCCCGTGACGGCGAGCAGGATCAGCCCGGAAAACGCGTTCCGTGCGGCCCCGGCGTCGATGATGGCGTTTGCTGAAGCCAGCAGGCTCTCGCCGAGCAGGATGAGCGTGAAGAGCCCGAAGCGCTCGGCCACGTGGTGCGGGTGCCACGGCGTCTGCTGCCGCCGCTCCGCCCAGACGGGGACGAGCATCTCGAGCGCGGCCGCGAGCCAGAAGGTCCACATCTGGGCCTCCGCGGGAAGCGCGAGCCGCGCGACCCAGCACAGCTGCACGACGGCGATCCCCGTGGCACAGCGCGTCGCCACGACCCGATGTGCGGGATCCGAAACCGCGAGGCGCACCCACTGGCCGATCATGGCGATCCGCATGATCACGTAGCCGAACGTCACGAGCGTCCAGGATCCCTCGGTCATCGCACCGGGGACCCCCGCGGCCAGGACCAGGACACCGCCCATTTGCAGGATCGTCATGCTCCGGTAGAGCCAGTCGTCGGTGTCGAAAGCCGAGGCGAACCAGGTGAAGTTCATCCACGCCCACCAGATCGCGAAGAAGATCATGGCGTACGCGAGCGTCGCCGTGGCCGCGTGCCCCGCAACGATGCCGTGGTGCAGGTTCTGTGAGGCCTGCGAGACGGCGACCACGAACACGAGGTCGAAGAAGAGCTCGAGCGGGCTTGCGACCCGGTGGGGCTCGTGTGGGCTCCGCCCGAGCATCCGGCTCACACCACAATTGAGTGTCGACGCTGCGCCCATCCGTGTCCCCTTTCAGGCCCCGTGCCCTGAGAGCATACTCCTGCACGGGCCGCCAGCGTCCCGATGCGGCCTAGCGCAGGAGCGGCGGGACCCGGCGAGCCACCGGCCCGAGCACGGTGAGCGATCCCCCGCCCAGCACGGCGAGTGCGAGCAGTGACAGCGCGAGCACGCCGGGAAGCTCCCAGCCCCCGGCATCTGCGAAGAACCCGACGTGGGCGGTGACCGAGGCCACCAGGAGTTCGAGCGCCGCGAAGAGCGCGATCGGGCGAACCAGGACGCCGAGCACCAGCGCGGCACCCCCGACAAGTTCGAGCGTGGACACGAGCGCCGCCGCGACCTCAGGGGCGGGCAGACCCAGCGAGGCGAAGAACTGGCCGACCTGGTCCACGCCCATCACCGTGAACTTCTGCAGGCCGTGGGCGAACAGGACGCCGCCGAGTGCGAGGCGCAAGAGCGCCCGTCCGACGTCTTCGGTGCCGAGGCGGCCGGTGCGGGCCGCCCTCAGGGTGTCACGGTGCGGGGCATGTGTCCGGTTCATGGTTCTCCTTCTGCGAGCACCTCACCGGGTGTCTCGCAGCTCCAGGCTGGCCGAGTCGGCGCGCCGCCCGACACCCGCCGACCGGCTGAACTGCCCCGCCGACCGGCTGAATTCTCTTGTTCACCCGTTCCCTCTCAGGCGGGCGCGCCTAGTCTGTCCCCATGAGCGAGCCGCACCACGCACCGATTCACGTTGTGATCATCGACGACGAGGCGCTCGTGCGGCAGGGCCTCACCCTGATCCTCGAGGCGGCAGACGACATCCGCGTCCTCGGTGTCGGAGACAGCGCGGCCGCGGCCGCGCTGGTCGCGACGCACCAGCCCGCGGTGGTCTTGCTCGACATTCGGATGCCGGAGCCGGACGGGCTGACGCTCCTGCGGCAGTTTCGGGGGCTGCCTGATCCGCCGCAGGTGATCATGCTGACGACGTTCGACATGGACGACGCCGTCCGGACGGCGCTGGAACTCGGTGCCGCCGGCTATCTCCTCAAGGACACGGATCCCGAGCACCTCCCCCAGTTCGTGCGCACCGCTGCGGCCGGCGGGGTCGTGCTCGCCGGATCCCCCGCCCAGCGCATGCGCGCGGCGGTTCGTGCCGGCGGGACGGACCACGCGGCCGCGGAGCTTGTCAGCGCGCTCACGGACCGTGAACGGTCCGTGCTGCGGCACCTGGCACAGGGCGATTCGAACGCGCAGATCGCCCGGGCGCTCCACCTCAGCCAGGGCACCGTGAAGGATCATGTCTCTGCGATCCTGGCGAAGCTCGGGGTCACGGGTCGTGTGCCTGCCGCCCTGATCGCCGCGCGCGCTGACCTCCTCGGCATGGAGCCGCCGCGATGAGCCCCTCCCCGCGCCTCTGCACGGCCCTGCTCCTCCTCGTCACCACCGCGGAGGCCGCGGTGACGCTCGTGGACTCGACCCCGCTCGCGAGCGCCCTCTCGTTCCTCGCCGCGGCGGGCGTACTCCTCCGCACCCGAGTGCCGGGGGTCGCCGTGGTGCTCACCCTCCCGGGCCTGCTCTTCGGCTGCGCAACCATCGCCGCCGTGGTCGCGGTGTACGCGCTTGCCAGCAGGCGCGGGGCATCGGCAGCGCTCGCGACGGCCGTCGCCGGGGTCTTTGCCGCCGGTCTGATCGGGCAGCTGACCGGGCCGTACCCACTCCATCCCGTCGCACTGGTCACGACGGCCGCAATGTTCGCGATCGCCCCCGCGGCGGTCGGGATTCTCGGGGCGACCCGGCGACGCCTGGTGCAGAGCCTCACGGAGCTCCGCGCGGTGCACGAGGAGCAGCGCGCCGAGGCGGCGGCGGCGGCCGTGCGCTCCGAACGCGAGGCGCTCGCCCGCGAAATGCACGACGTCGTGTCGCATCAGGTCAGCCTGATGGCGGTGCAGGCCGGCGCCCTCCAGGTCAGCGTGCCCGACCCGGCGGCCCGGGAGGGCGCGCGAACGATTCGCGAGCTCTGCGTCGCGACCCTTGAGGAGCTGCGCAGCATGCTGCTCGTGCTCCGCGTCGGGGAACGGGCACCTATCGTCCCGGCCCCACAGCCGTCGCTCGCGGATCTCCCCGCGCTCATCGCGGCGTCCGATCTCCCGGTCTCCGTCGATCTCGATCTGCCGGACACGCTCGCAATCCCCGCCCAGCGGGCGGTGTTCCGCACGGTGCAGGAGTCGCTGACCAATGCGCGCAAACACGCGCCAGGCAGTTCGATCACCGTCACGGCGCAGCACGCCGACGAGACGATGGAACTGCGCATTCGAAACACCCCGCCGCGGGCGGCGGCGCTCGCGCTTCCCGGCTCCGGACTCGGACTTCTCGGGCTGACCGAGCGGGCGCAGGTGCTGGGCGGAACCGTCGCCGCGGGGGCCACCCCCGAGGGCGGCTACGAGACCGTGCTCAGGCTCCCCCTCCACGGAGTCGCGGATGCGCGGATGCCCGCCTGACGCCGATCGCGGTCCCGGCGGGCGGGATCCGCGGGGTCAGAAGAGTCCGGGGTCGAGGGCGATCGGCGTCCCGAATCGGTGGGCGGTCATCGACACTGCCTGTTCCCGGAGAAACGGGAGCATCTCGACGCGGCCCGCGGAGACGACCGCGCCGTCGGAGACGGCGAGATCCGGCTTCCCCAGCGAGGCCCGGGTGATCGCCTCGCGTTCGGTGTCGCGGTCCTCGCCCGCGACGAGCCGGATCCGCGCGGCCGCGCCGGGCCCCTCGACCGCCGCCAGGCCCCGCACGCGCTCGGCCCAGCGGTCGCGATCCTCGATCGTCGCGGCGATGCCCGCCTCCGCACAGGCCCGGGCGAGCGCGGTGGGCAGCTCCTGCCCGCTGCTCACCGTCATGCGCGCCCCCGCGGCGAGGCCGGCCAGCAGCACCCGCACGGCGTGGTGCAGCGGCGCAGCGTCGGAGATGCGGACGGTCACCGGAACCGGGCGGTACCGGAACACGTTGCGCTCCACGCCGAGCTGCGACGCATCCCGCGCACGCCCGAACTCGGTGTCCCAGGCGCGCGCATCGGAGCTTGCCGCGTCGCGCAGCCAGCCGCAGGCGGCCTCGGAGATCCCGGCGTTGCTCGCCGCGTCCAGCAGGGGTGCGGCCGCGGCGCGCGGCGCGATCCGCGCCCACGCGCCGGGGGCGTCCTCCCAGCTGCCGAGCGCGTGCAAGTAGTTGGGGCCGCCCGCCTTCGCCCCGGGGCCGATCGCGGATTTCTTCCACCCGCCGAAGGGCTGCCGCCGCACGATCGCCCCGGTCGTGCCGCGGTTGACGTACAGGTTCCCCGCCTGGACGCGATCGAGCCATCGCCCGACCTCAGCCTGATCCAGCGAGTGCAGGCCGCTCGTGAGCCCGTAGTCGATGTCGTTCACGACGTCGATGGCCGCGTCCAGGGAGTCCGTCGTCATGATCCCGAGGATCGGGCCGAAGTACTCCGTCAGGTGAAACTCGCTCCCGCGGGCGACGCCCTCGCGGATCCCCGGGCTCCACAGGGTGGGGGCACCGCGCTCGTCTCGGGCGAGCGGGCTGTCGTGCGTCACCGGGCGCGGTTCGATGAGCCAGCGCTCCCCCGGGCCCAGCTCGGTCAGCCCGCGCAGGAGCTTCCTGCTCGGGGGCGCGATGACGGGACCCAGCTGCGTGTCCAGCTGCTCCGGTGTGCCGACCCGCAGCGACCGCGCCGCGTCGAGCAGTTGCGCGCGGAATCGCGTCGAGCGCGCAACTGACCCCACCAGGATCACGAGCGACGCCGCGGAGCATTTCTGCCCGGCATGACCAAACGCGGACTGGACCACGTCACGTGCCGCAAGGTCCAGGTCGGCGTGCGGCGTCACGATGATGGCGTTTTTCCCACTGGTCTCGGCGAGCAGCGGCAGCTCCGGACGGAGCGCGCGGAAGTGCGCCGCGGTATCGTACGCCCCCGTGAGGATCAGCCGGTCGATCCGATCGTCGGAGACCAAGCGGGAGCCCAATTCGCGGTCCGGGAACTGCACGAGCTGCAGGACCTCGCGTGGGACGCCCGCGTCCCACAGCGCCTGCACCATGACCGCGCCCGAGCGCGCGGCGCTCGTCGCGGGTTTGATCACCACCGCCGACCCGGCCGCGAGTGCGGCGAGGGTCCCGCCGGCGGGGATCGCCACCGGGAAGTTCCACGGCGGGATCACGGCGGTGAGCTGCACGGGACGATACCGGGCGCCGTCGACCCGCTCCAGCTGCTGGCCCAGCATGGCGTAGTAGTGGGCGAAGTCGATCGCCTCGGACACCTCGGGATCCCCCTGGTCGAGCGTCTTGCCGCACTCGGCCCCCATGACTTCGAGGTGCTCGGCCCGGCGGGCCTCCAGCAGCTCCCCCGCGCGGTGCAGAATCCGTGCCCGCCCGTCGGCCCCGAGCTCCTGCCACGACGCCGCGGCTGACCGCGCCCGGTCCAGAATCTCGTCGAGCGCGGCATCCGACGCGACGCGCGCCGCGGCAATCTGCTCGCGCCCGAGCGTCGAGGTCACCATCCGTCGCGCGATCCCGCGCGCCCACTCGTGGTTTCCGGGCAGATCCTGGTCGCTATCCGGGGTGTTCGCAAACGATCCGGTCCGGCCCGCGAGCACGCGGGCCTCGACGCGGGCCGCCAGCCCGTCGGTCACCGACCGCCGCCGGTCCTGCACCCGATTCGGTGGGGGAACCGCGAGGAGTGCGGGGTCTCCGTCCGCCGTGATCTGCGTCAGGGCGGCGAGGGAGGCCCGGAAGCGCGCCTCCTCACGCGCAAACAGTGACGCGTCGTCGGCAATCTCGAACACGGCCGACATGAAGTTCTCGGTGCTCGCCCCCTCCTCAAGCCGCCGGATCAGGTAGGCGATCGCGACATCGAACTCCGCGGGGTGCACCACGGGAACGTAACGCAGGATCGCGCCGACGTCGCGACGCACCGCCTCAGCCTGGCCCGTCGCCATGCCGAGCAGCATCTCGAACTCGACGCCGCGCTCGGCCCCGCGGGCCTGCGCAAGCACCCAGGCGAGGGCAATGTCGAACAGGTTGTGCCCCGCGACGCCGACACGAACGTTGCGCACCCGCTCGGGTGTGAGGGCGTAGTCGAGCACCGCCTTGTAGCTCGTGTCGGTCTCCTGTTTCGTGCCCCAGGTGGCGGCAGGCCAGCCGTGGATCGCCGCGTCGACGAGCTCCATGGGCAGGTTCGCGCCCTTCACCAGGCGCACCTTGATAGGGGCACCGCCCGCTGCCACCCGCGCCGCAGCCCAGTCCTGGAGCCGGATCATGGCCCCGAGCGCGTCGGGGAGGTACGCCTGCAGTACGATCCCGGCCTCGAGGTCGCGGAACTCGGGGCGCTCCAGGATCTCGGTGAAGACGCGCAGGGTGAGATCGAGGTCTTTGTACTCCTCCATGTCCAGGTTGATGAATTTGCGGGGCGTCGCCGCCGACGCTCGCGCGAAGAGCGGCACCAACTGGGTCACGATGTGGGCGACGGCTTCGTCGAAGCCCCAGTGGTTGTGCGGGGCGACCGTCGCGGACACCTTGATCGAGACGTAATCGATGTCGTCCCGCGCAAGCAGGGCGTGGGTGCCGGCGAGGCGGCGCTCGGCTTCGCGGTTTCCGAGGATCGCCTCGCCGAGGAGGTTGACGTTGAGGCGCACCCCGTCGCCGGTGATCTTTCTGATCGCCGGTCCGAGCTTCGCGTCGCTCGCGTCGACGATGAGGTGGCGCACCATGCGCCGCAGCACGCGGCGGGCGACGGGGACGACGAGCCAGGGGAACGGGCGCGCCAGGGCGCCGCCGACCCGGATGGCGGCGCGCATGGGCGCGGGGAGAAACGCGGGGGTCAGCGGCACCAGCGCGCGGAGTCGCGCCGCCGCAACGCGAACGTCCTCCGACCGCACCACGCCGTCGACGAAGCCCACGGTGAAGTCGAGCCCCCGCGGATCACGGAGCACCCCGGCGAGGAGCTCCGCGGAGGCATCGGCGGGGATCGTGGCCGCGGTGGCCGTCCACTTCCGCGCGAGCGCGACGGCGGCATCGGCGAGTTCCTGGGGTCGCGCAAGGGTGGGGGTCACGTCCGGCCTTTCTCGGTGCCACCGGCTTCCGCGCCGGTGGGGATACCTGCCAGTGTTCCGCGCCCGTATGATGAAGTACAGCGCGCGCTATTGACCGATACCGTTCAGATTCTCTACACGATCACCCGAGCCGCGCACCGGGAAGGAGCCCGCGCCGTGCTGGACATGAAACGCCTCAGGCTCCTCCGCGAACTCCAGGCTCGCGGCACGATCCGCGCCGTCGCCGAGGCGCTGAACTACAGCCCGTCCGCGGTCTCCCAGCAGTTGAGCCTGCTCGAGGCGGAAAGCGATACCCAACTCCTCCGCAAGGTCGGCCGCAACGTGGTCCTCACCGCCGCGGGCGACGTCCTCGCGAACGAGGCCGAAGGGCTGCTCGCCGGCCTCGAACGGGCCGAGGCCGCCCTGCACCGCGCGCGCGACGAGGTCCGGGGGACGGTGCGCATCGCGGCGTTCCAGTCGGCGTTCCTCGCCCTCATCCCCGCCGCCCTGCAGATCCTGCGCGCACGCGCGCCGAAGCTGCGCCTCGAGGTCCTTCACTGGGAGCCGGGTGAGGCGCTCCAGGAGACGGCGGCCCGCGGCTTCGACCTCGTGATCGCCGAGGAATACCCCGGCCACTCGCGCGCGTTTCTCGCGGGACTCGATCGCGTACCGCTCGTGCACGATCCGATCCTGCTCGCGCTCCCGCCGCACGGCGCGGGCGACCCGCGCTTCGACGCCACCCAGGAGCTCGGCGAGCTGGCGGGACTCCCCTGGGTGCTCGAGCCGGCCGGCACGGCGACCCGATCGTGGGCCGAGCAGCTCTGCCGCGCCGCGGGATTCGAGCCCGATGTGCGCTTCGAAACCTCCGACCTGCAGGCGCACCACCGCCTCATCGCCACGGGCAACGCCGCGGGCGTGCTCCCCGGGCTCGCCCACGTGAGCGGGGCAGTGCGCCTCGTGCCACTCCCCGGGAACCCGCGGCGCACCGTCTTCAGCGCCGCACGCGCCGCGCAGCAGGGGCACCCCGCGCTTGCGGCCGTGCGCACCGCGCTCGCCGAAGCCGCCGCCGCGCACCGCGAACCCGCAGGAGATTGACGAACCCGCAGGTGACTGACGAACCCGCAGGAGATTCACGATCGCGCAGGAGCGCCGACCCCCGATCGGGGACCTCGCGCGAGAATCTCCGTGCTGATCGTCACCCGGACGCCCCGCTGAGCATCGCCGCCGCGGCCACCACGAGGAGGCCGGGATAGGCGATCGCATGGATCCGGTCGGGAATCCGCGGCGGGTGCCGTCGCACCCAGACGATCACGGGGAGGGCACCGAGCAGGAGCGCGCCCGCGGCCGCGGGATCGACCGCGCCCCAGGTGTGCGCGGCGCTGAGCGCGGCCCCGGATCCGAGCGTGAGGAACACGAGCAAGGCCGGCGCGCTGATCACGAGGGTCAACGGGTTCGCGAGTGCCGCCGCGACCGCCATCGGCGCCCCCGCACGCCGCAGCAGCGGCACCGTCATCACGCTGCCCCCGACGCCGAGCGCCGCCGCAAGCGCGCCGATCGGGAACCCGGCCGCACCCGGAATCCCCAGGCGGCCGCGCGGCGACGACGCCGGCGCGGCGGCCGGCGCGCTGGGCCGCAGAAAACCCGGGCGCACGAGCACGTCCGCGAGGGTCAGCGCCAGGTAGGCCACGAACCCCCACCGCACGGCCTGGCCCGGCACCCACATGCCGAGCAGCGCGCCGGCCATGCCGCCCAGCGCCAAGAGCGGGAGCAACCACCCGGTGCCCCGGATCCTGCGGAGGGTGGCGCGCGGCGTGGCGGCCGTCGCGACCGCGGCGTTCGCGAGCATCACCGCGGCGGAGGTCCCGATCGCCACGGTGATCGCCGCGGGGCCGAGGCCGCGATCGACCCAGGTCATGACGGGGACCGCCACGAAGCCGCCCCCGAAACCGAACAGCACGGTCGTGAGCCCGCTCAGCGCGCCGATCAGGACGAGCATTCCACACACGGCTGGCCACCCCGAGAAATCAATCATGCACCCAGTTCAGCAGGACTCGCGGTGTCTGACATTCGATTGTTCGCAGAGTTTCTTCGAGAATTGGACACTAGCCTGGACCCATGATCGAGCCGCCCGCCTTTCGCCCGCACACGGTGCTGGCCGAGCGCGACCGCCTGCCGCGCGCCGTGCTCGCCATCGCCACGAGCTACCCACCGAGCTACACCCTGGACTGGCACGAGCACCGGCGGGCGCAACTGCTCTACGGCGCCACCGGAACGATGATCGTGGAAACCGCGGCGGGCCGCTGGACCGTCCCCTCAGAGCGCGCGGTCGTGATCCCGCCCGGCGTGTCCCACCGGGTCCAGTTCCTCGGCGTCCGGACGCACAGCCTGTATCTCGAACCCGCGGCGGTGCCCTGGTGGCCCGAGTCGTGCGCCGTCGTCGACGTGTCGCCCCTGCTCCGCGAACTGCTCGGCGCGGCCGTGCACATGGCACCGGAGTACGCGGCGGGCGGCCGGGACGCGGCCCTCGCCGCGCTGCTCCTCCACGAACTCGCGGCCCTGAGCACGCTCCCCTTTCACGTGGAGCTCCCCCGCGACCCCGCGCTTGCGGCGCTGTGTCGCGCCTACCTCGCGACCCCTGATGCGCGGGTGAGTAACGCTGACTGGGCCCGCGCCAGCGCGCGCAGCGAGCGGGCGCTGAGTCGCAGCTTCAGCGCCGACACCGGGCACAGCCCGGCGGCGTGGCGGCTGCGCGCCCGGCTGCTGTCCGCGCTTCCCCGACTGCGGGAGGCGAACGTGACGACGGTCGCGCACGAGCTCGGCTATGCCACTCCCGCCGCGTTCACGGCGGCGTTCAGCCGTGAATTCGGGAGTCCCCCGTCGGCGTATGCCGGACGGAGCCTCAGTCCTCGACGATGATCGTGGTGCGATCGATCCGCGTCTTGCGCATCCCGATCGCGCCCCAGATCAGCGAGCCTCCGAAGGCGAGCATGGCGAGGCCCGCGCAGAACGCGACGATGCCGAGCGCCGTTGCCGGCCAGATCAGCGCAAAAATGCCGCCGAGGATGGCGAGCACTCCCGGGACGAGCAGCCAGCCACTCCGCGGCCCGCCGGCGCGCGCGCCGAGCGCGATCCACACCACGCCGGTCACGAGCATGGTGGCCCCGACGACCACAACGAGCGCCTGCACGGTGAACTCCGCAAACACGATCGCGAGCAGCCCGGCGAGCAGGAAGAGCGCGCCGACCACCCGCGCGGCACCGGCAGGGCCCTGCCGCACGAGCATCGCCAGCCCGTTTGCCATGAGCGCGATCCCGAACAGCACCGCCAGGATATTGCTCGCCGTCACGAACGGCCAGACCACCAGGCCAATCCCGGCAAGCAGCACCACGATGCCCACGGCCAGCACGGCGCCCCAGGGCGCGCGGCGCGGCTCCGCGGTAATGATCCGGATCTCGGGCTCGTTCATGGCCACTCCTTCGCGTCTGCGTGACTGCCAGTATCCCACGCTCGGGGCATCCAGGGCCGCCGGATCGGGATGATCAGCGGCGCGCGGCACACCGGATCCGGCCCCCACTCACTCGGGCGGGGCGAGCGTCTCGTCAAGAGGCACCGGTGCGTCCTGCTCGGCACCGCCCGCCTGGGGGTGGAACCTGGCGAGCCCCACCACCCCGATCACCGCGATCACGCCGGACAGCACGTAGGCGACCACGGCCCACGCCGGGGCCCCTGCCGCCTCGTGCAGGACCACGATCCCGATCAGGACGGCCACGATCGGATCGATCACGGTGAGTCCTGCAACCACGAGATCCGGTGGGCCCGAGGAGTATGCGTTCTGCACAAACACCATCCCGAGGAGCGCGCCCACGAGCAGCGCCGCGACGCACGCCCACGTCAGCCACTCAAACTCGCCCTGCTGCAGGCGCCCGATCACGGCCTTCGCGAACGTCGCGACGAAGCCGTACAGCACACCTGCGCCCACGATATACATCAGCGCGTAGCCTCGATGTCGGAACGCGATAAACAGCACGAACGCCAGCACGAGCACGACCCCGTACGTCACCAGGATCGTCGTGAGTTTCGCGTCCGTCACGAGTTGATCGCGCGCCGTGAACGCCGCGATCGTCACGAACGCGACGATCCCGAGCACCGCGAGCCCGAGCGAGGCGCGCACCCGTTTCCCGAGGTGCACCCCGCTCATGCGCGAGTTCAGGATCGAGGTGATGATCAGACCCGCTACCCCGATGGGTTGCACGATGATGAGCGGCGACAACGCCAGCGAGCCGATCTGAAACAGCACCGCAAGGCCCAGGAGCACCGTGCCCACCACCCATGAGGGGCGGGTCAGGAGGCTCCGGACGTGGGCCCAGGAGAGGCCGGATCCGGCGCTCTCCCCCACGATGCGCTCCACCTTGTTCAGGCCGCGGGACTGGTACTGCGCGCCGAAGGCGAGCAGACCAGCACCGACGAGCGCGAGTGGAATACCCAGGAACTGTTTCGGATCGAGCTCGCCGACGTGTTCGATCATGCCCGCGGGGATTCCCCGGACGGCGCGGACACTCCGCCGCGCATGATCTCCACCAGCCGGGCGGCCGCGAGCGGGACCTCGTCGTTCACGATGACCTCGTCGAACTCCTCGGCGGCCGCCAGCTCCACCTTCGCGGTTTCGAGCCGTCGCGCCCGCTCCTCGGAGTCCTCCGTGCCGCGACCCACGAGCCGGTTAACGAGTTCCTCCCAGCTCGGCGGCGCGAGGAACACCAGGCACGCCTCGGGCATGCTGGCGCGCACCTGGCGTGCGCCCTGCAGATCGATCTCGAGCAACATCAGCTCGCCCGCCTCCGCCGCGGCGAGCACGGGCCCGCGCGGGGTGCCATAGCGATACTTATTGTGAACGGTCGCCCACTCGAGGAGCTCGCCAGCGGCGAGCATCCGGTCGAAACCCTCGTCGGTGACGAAGAAGTAGTGCTCGCCCTCGACCTCGCCGGGGCGCGGCGCACGCGTGGTCGCCGAGACGGACAGTCGCACCTCAGGATAGTGCTCGCGAATGTACGCCGCGACCGTGCCCTTGCCCACTGCCGTCGGGCCGGCGAGCACCGTCAGGGGCGGTCGCCCCGAACGTTCTGTCGCTCCCGTGCGTTCGCGCACAAAACGCTCGAGACGCTCGCGCTGCAGCACGCCCAAACCGCCGAGCCGCTTGCGCTCGGAAATGTCGAGCTGCTCGCGAACACGTTCCGCCTTCACCACACCAATCGCGGGGAAGGAGAGGAGGAAGTCGGTGATCCGGAGCGTTGCCGCGGGACTTCCCGCCTCATCGGCTTGCTCGAGCACGCGCAGCGGCGACACTTCACCGCTGCGCAAGCGTCGCTTCAGTTCCGCGCGCGCCTGACGCGCGGCAATCGCTGCCCGGTTCGCGGCCACACGATCGACCGTGGGCATGTCACGAGCCGCACGATTCTCTGGACTACTCATCTGGTCTCCACTCGTCAATTTTCCCACCAGTGTGCCCCTCCTCCCAGGGTGTCACACCGTGAGCGCCGTCGCCACGGCGTCGGCCCGATCGCGCACCCGCGCGGCAAGTCCCTGTGCGCCGCCACTGAGCACGCTACGGGATTCATTGGCGAGCAGTGCCCACCCGAGCCCCCCGAAGATCTCCCCCGCGTCTTCGATCCGGGCCCCCTGGGCCCCGAAGCCCGGGGCGAGCACCGGCAGCGCCGGGCGCGCGGGCGGTGCGGTGACGTCGATCCCGAAATCGGACAGCTGCAGCGTCGCGCCGAGCACCACGCCGACGGAATTCACGTGGTCGTCCTCCGGGTTCCCGGCGGAAAGCGCGTCGGCGACCATCGCTTGCGCGACCGTGCGGCCGTCCGCGCGGACGGCCTGCTGCACCTCGCGGGCCTCCGGGTTCGAGGTGGCGGCGAGGACAAACAGACCCTTGCCGTGATCCCGGACGTAGCCCGCCGCCCCATCCAGGCTCCCGAAGCCCTGGTAGGCCGTCACCGTCATGGCGTCGGCCTCCAGGGGCGAGCCGGGCCGCAGCCAGGCGTCCGCGTACGCCGCAAAGCTGGAGCCGATGTCGCCGCGCTTCACATCCGCAACGACCATCACCCCGGCCGCGCGCGCATCCGCGAAGATGCGCTCCAACGCCACGAAGCCCGCCGAGCCGAAGCGCTCGAAGAACGCGATCTGCGGCTTCACGCACGCGGCGACGCCGGCGGCGGCCGCGACAACCTCGCGGCCCATCCGCTCGGCCCCGGCCGCATCGTCGGCGAGCCCCCACTCGGCGAGCAGCGGCGCGTGGGGGTCGATGCCCACGCACAGGTGCCGCTTCGCGGCGAGCTCCGAGGCGAGCCGGGTGCCGAACGGAATCGCGCTCATCAGGCCGTCGCCTCCGCAGCCGCGGCGCGCGCAGCAACGCGGTCCGCCTCGTACTCCTGGAGCGACTTCACGTCGAACCCGAGCTTCTGCGCCGAGATCGCGCCCACGGCCGCGGAGAGCTCCGACACCGTGGTGAAGATCGGCTTATCCGCGGCAACCGCCGCGGCCCGGATCTCGTAGCCGTCGGCGCGCGCGGAGCTGCCCGAGGGGGTGTTCACGATCATGTCGATCTCACCGCGGTTGATCAGGTCGACGATCGTGTCGCCCTCGGCCTGGAGCGAGTGCTTGCGCACCACCTCGGACTCGATGCCGTTGCGTCCGAGCACCACCTGGGTGCCCTGGGTCGCCAACAGGCGGTAGCCCAGCTCCTGCAGCCGCAGCGCGGGGAGCACCACGGAGCGCTTGTCACGATCCGCCACCGACAGGAAGACCGTTCCCGCGACGGGCAGTTCGCTGCCCGCGGCGGACTGGCTCTTCGCGAACGCCGTCGGGAAATCACGGTCCATGCCCATGACCTCACCCGTGGAGCGCATCTCCGGGCCGAGCAGCGAGTCCACGACCAGCCCCTCGTGCGTGCGGAACCGCTTGAACGGCAGCACGGCTTCCTTCACCGCGATCGGCGCGTCGATCGGTGCGCGCGAGCCGTCCCGCTCGGGCAGCAGCCCGGCCGCGATCAGCTCGGCGATGCTCTCCCCCGCCATGACGCGGGACGCGGCCTTGGCGAGCGGGATACCGAGCGCCTTCGAGACGAAGGGCACGGTGCGCGACGCGCGCGGGTTCGCCTCGAGCACGTAGAGCACGCCCTGGCCGATCGCGAACTGCACGTTCAGCAGGCCACGCACGCCGAGACCCGCGGCGATGCCCAGCGTCGCCTCGCGGACGGCGCTGATCTGATCGTGCCCGAGGGTGATCGGGGGCAGCGTGCAGCTCGAATCCCCCGAGTGCACCCCGGCCTCCTCGATGTGCTCCATCACGCCGCCGACGTAGAGCTGTTCGCCGTCGTAGAGGGCGTCCACATCGATCTCGATCGCGTCATCGAGGAAGCGATCCACGAGCAGCGGGTGGCCGGGGCCGACGAGGGCGTGGCCGGCGATGCGCTCGAAGTAGCCGTGCAGCGACTCCGTGTCGTACACGATCTCCATGCCGCGTCCGCCGAGCACGAACGAGGGGCGCACGAGCACGGGGTAGCCGATCTCCTCGGCGATCCGGATCGCGCCGTCCTTGTCGATCGCGGTGCCGTTGCGCGGGGCCACGAGGCCGGCGCGCTCGAGGATCCCGGCGAACGCGCCTCGCTCCTCCGCGAGATCGATCGCCTCCGGCGTGGTGCCGAGGATCGGGATGCCCGCGTCCTTCAGCGGCTGCGCGAGGCCGAGCGCCGTCTGCCCGCCGAGCTGCACGACCACGCCGACGAGGGTGCCCGAGGCCTGCTCCGCGTGGATCACCTCGAGCACGTCCTCGAGCGTCAGCGGCTCGAAGTAGAGCCGGTCCGAGGTGTCGTAGTCCGTCGAGACGGTCTCCGGGTTGCAGTTGATCATGATCGTCTCGTAGCCGGCCTCCGAGAGGGCGAAGGAGGCGTGCACGCAGGAGTAGTCGAACTCGACGCCCTGTCCGATCCGGTTCGGGCCGGAGCCCAGGATGACGACCTTCTTGCGCTCCGACGGGGTGACCTCGGTCTCCTCGTCGTAGGAGGAGTAGTGGTACGGGGTCAGCGCGGGGAACTCGCCGGCGCAGGTGTCCACGGTCTTGAACACGGGACGGAGGCCCAGGCCGTGGCGCAGGCCGCGGATCTCCGACTCGGACAGGCCACGGATCGCGGCGATCTGCGCGTCCGAGAAGCCGTGATCCTTCGCCTCGCGCAGCACGTCGATGGTGAGCTGCGGGGCCGCAGCGACGCGCGCGGCGACCTCGTTGATGAGCACGATCTGGTCGAGGAACCAGGGGTCGATCGCGGTGGACGCGAAGACCTGCTCGATCGAGGCACCGAGGCGCAGCGCCTGCTGCACGTCGACGATGCGCCCGTCGGTCGGGCGCGTGATCGTCTCGAGGATCTCGGCGACCGAGCGGGTCTCCTCGCCCCAGTGGAACGAGGTGTCCCGCTTCTCGAGCGAACGCAGCGACTTCTGCAGTGCGGTGGTGAAGTTCCGGCCGATCGCCATCGCCTCGCCCACCGACTTCATCGTGGTCGTGAGCGTGTCATCGGCGGCCGGGAACTTCTCGAACGCGAACCGCGGGGTCTTCACCACGATGTAGTCGATCGCGGGCTCGAAGGAGGCCGGCGTCTTCATCGTGATGTCGTTCGGGATCTCATCGAGCGTGTAGCCGATCGCAAGCTTCGCCGCGATCTTCGCGATCGGGAAGCCCGTCGCCTTCGAGGCGAGCGCCGAGGAGCGGGACACGCGCGGGTTCATCTCGATCACGATGACGCGCCCGTCGACCGGGTCGATCGCGAACTGGATGTTGCAGCCACCCGTGTCCACGCCCACGCGGCGGATGATGTCGATCGAGATGTCGCGCAGGTTCTGGTACTCGCGGTCGGTGAGCGTCAGCGCCGGTGCCACGGTGATCGAATCGCCCGTGTGCACGCCCACGGCGTCGACGTTCTCGATCGAGCACACGACCACCGCGTTGTCCTTGGTGTCGCGCATGAGCTCGAGCTCGTACTCCTTCCAGCCGAGGATCGACTCCTCCAGGAGGACCTCGGTGGTGGGGCTGTAGTGCAGGCCGTCGGTGACGATCCGGACCAGCTCTTCCTCCGTGTAGGCGAAGCCGGAGCCCAGGCCGCCCATCGTGTACGAGGGGCGCACGACGAGGGGGTAGCCGAGATCCTGCGCGTACTCCTTGGCCTGCTCGACCGTGGTCGCGATGTAGGACTTCGCGACGCCCGCGCCCGCGGCGATCGCGATGTCCTTGAAGAGCTGGCGATCCTCGCCCTTCTGGATCGCGTCGACCTTCGCGCCGATGAGCTCGACGTTGTACTTCTCGAGGATCCCCTGCTCGTGGAGCGCCATCGCGGCGTTGAGCGCCGTCTGGCCGCCGAGCGTCGGCAGGATCGCGTCGGGCTGCTCCTTCGCGATGATCGTCTCGATGACCTCGGGGGTGATCGGTTCCACGTAGGTGGCGTCGGCGAAGTCCGGGTCCGTCATGATCGTGGCCGGGTTCGAGTTGATCAGGATGACGCGCACGCCCTCCTCGCGGAGCACGCGGCACGCCTGCGTTCCGGAGTAGTCGAACTCACACGCCTGACCGATGACGATCGGGCCGGAGCCGATGACGAGGACGGAATTGATGTCTGAACGCTTGGGCATACTTCTTAGGCTCCCTGAGTGGTGGTGTCGGCGGCTGCGGCGCGGTCGTGGACCAGGGCGCGGAAGCGGTCGAACAGGTAGAAGGCGTCGTGCGGGCCGGCGGCGGCCTCAGGGTGGTACTGCACCGAGAACGCGGGGATGTCGAGGCATTCGAGCCCCTCGACCACCTGATCGTTCAGGCTGACGTGGCTCACCTGCACGCGGCCGAAGCCCGCGGGTGAGTCCACCTCACCCTCGATCGGCACATCCACGGCGAAGCCGTGGTTCTGAGCGGTGATCTCCACGCGACCGGTGCGCTTGTCCATGACCGGCTGGTTGATCCCGCGGTGACCGAAGGGCAGCTTGTACGTCTCGAAGCCGAGCGCGCGGCCGAGCAGCTGGTTGCCGAAGCAGATCCCGAAGTACGGGATGCCGTCGCGCAGCAGCTCGCGCAGCAGCTCCACGTGGCCGTCGCTCGCCGCGGGGTCGCCCGGGCCGTTCGAGTAGAACAGGGCGTCCGGCGCGAGTTCGCGGATCTCCGCCAGCGTGGTGCTCGCCGGGAGCACGGTCACGTCGAAGCCGTGGTCGGCGAGGTAGCCCACCGTGGCACGCTTGATCCCGAGATCCAGCACCGCGATCGACCCGACGCGCTCAACGCCCGCGGTCACGGGAACGTCGTAGCGCTCGGGGGTCGTGACCTCTTCGGAGAGGTTCTTCCCGGCCATGCCGCCCTGCTCGCGCACGAGCGCCAGCTGCTCGTCGTCGGAGAGCGCGAAATCGGCACCCGAGAACACGCCGGCGCGCATCGCGCCCGCGGAGCGGATCTTCCGCGTCACCGCGCGCGTGTCAACGCCCGAGATGCCGACGACGCCATCGTTCACGAGGTCCTCGTCGAGCGAGCGCTCCGCGCGGAAGTTCGAGATGCGACGTGCGGGGTCGCGGACCACAAAGCCCGAGACCCAGATCTTGCGCGATTCCATGTCCGTGTCGTTGACGCCCGTGTTGCCGATGTGCGGCGCGGTCATCAGAACGATCTGGCCCGCGTAGGACGGGTCAGTCAGCGTCTCCTGATAGCCCGTCATGCCGGTCGAGAACACGACCTCGCCGAGCGTGCGGCCCGTCGCCCCGTAGGCGCGGCCCGAGTATCGCGTGCCGTCCTCAAGTACGAGCACCGCGGCGCCCTCGGCCGCCGCGGATGCGGGCGGTACCGTCACTTCGGTCGTATTCGTGGTCACGCGTCCTCCTGGGTCGTGGTCTGAGTGGGTGTGTGCGCGGCGCTCGGAGCGAGCACCGCGGAAACTGCGTCCGCGAAGCGCTGCTGCTCCGCGGGATCCGTGAATCGGAAACTGGATTCGACCGGTTGCGGGGCGCGATCGCCCGCACCGGAAAGCTGCCATTGCAGCAGCGAGAGGCCGTCACGCTCGACCGCTTTCCCGACGCGACCCGAGGCCGTCCCGGTGCCGCGCAGCTGCGCGCGCGGGATCAGCACGGCGGCTTCGCCCGTGACCGCGATCGAGACCCCGTCGCGGCGGACCGTCACCTCGGCGAACCCCTTGTAGCGCAGCCCCGGCACGGCGACCCGCTCGAGGGGTGCCCCCTCCGGGGTCGTCGAGACGTAGCTGGCGCGCGGGAAGTTCGCGAGCACCTCGCCGGAGAGCGGTGCGGTGGACGGTGCGGCGGCGCTCGCGCCCCGTCGCGTCCGCCCGCGCCACGCGATCCACATGCCGGCGAACGCCAGCACGGCGATCGCGGACATCATGATGATGAAACTGGTGCGGCTCATGCGGCGACCTCCGTGGCGGTGTCCTGCCGGGCCCCGGCAGTGAGGGCGGCGGCGGCCACCGTCGCGGTGTCAACGAGCTCCCCCGCGTCCACAGTGAGATAGCCGCGGCGCATCGTGAAGGCGATCTTGCCGGGAAGTTCCATGCCCAGATAGGGCGAGTTCACGCTCAGCCCCTGCAATCGGTCGAGATCGAAGGTGCTCGTGCCGCTCGGATCGACGAGCACGAGATCCGCGGGCTGCCCCGGCTCGAGTGCGCTCGGGTGGCCGGCCAGGCCGCCGATCTGGGCCGGGCGCTGCGAGAGCAGCGTCTCGAGCTCCGCCCAGCTGGTGTGCCCCGCGGCGACAAGGGTCGCGAGTGCGATCGGGAGGGCCGATTCGAGGCCGACCATGCCGAACGCCGCGGCGTCCCACTCGCATTCCTTGGCCTCGATCGGGTGCGGCGCGTGGTCGGTGGCGATGATGTCGATCACGCCGTCGGCGACGGCCTGGCGCAGCGCGAGCACGTCCGCCTCGCGGCGCAGCGGGGGGTTCACCTTGTAGCGCGCGTCGTAGCTCCGCACCAGTTCCTCGGTGAGGATCAGGTGGTGCGGGGTGACCTCGGCGGTGACCTGCACGCCGCGGGCCTTCGCCCACCGCACCACCTCGACGGAGCCCGCGGTCGACAGGTGGCAGATGTGCAGTCGGGCACCCGTGTGCTCGGCGAGGAGCACGTCGCGGGCGATGATCGACTCCTCGGCGACCGCGGGCCAGCCCTTCAGGCCGAGCTCGCTCGAGAGCGCGCCCTCGTTCATCTGCGCGCCCTCCGTGAGGCGCGGATCCTGCGCGTGCTGCGCGATCACGCCTCCGAAGGTGGTCACATACTCGAGCGCGCGGCGCATCAGCATCGGATCGTGCACGCACTTGCCGTCGTCCGAGAACACGCGGACCTGCGCGCGGGACTGCGCCATTGCCCCGATCTCGCTGAGCTTCTCTCCCGCGAGATCCTCGGTGACCGCGCCGATCGGGCGCACCGTGGCATAGCCCGCGGCGTCGCCGAGCGCTTGCACCTGCTCGACCACGCCCGCCGTGTCCTGCACCGGCAGCGTGTTCGCCATCGCGAACACGCTCGTGAAGCCGCCGGCCGCGGCCGCGCGAGTCCCCGTCAGGACCGTCTCGGACTGCTCGAACCCGGGCTCGCGCAGGTGCGTGTGGAGGTCGACCAGGCCGGTCAGGGCGACGAGCCCATCCGCCTCGATCACGCGCTCGCCGTCCGCCGCCGCGAGCCCGCTGCCGCGCTCCACGATCATGCCGTCGGCGATACGCAGGTCCACCGGCGCCGCGGTCGCGAGCTCGGCCCCGCGCTCGGTGAGGGAGGCGGCGAGGCGCGCCCCGCGGATCAGAAAGCCGGGCTGTGCGGTCATACGAGTTCTCCTTCACGGAATTCGGGGGAAACGGGGTCTGCGGCACGCTCACCCGAGAGCAGCAGATAGAGCGCGGCCATGCGCACGGACACGCCGTTGGTGACCTGCTCCAGCACGGTCGAGCGGAGCGAGTCCGCGGCGCGGGAGGAGATCTCCAGGCCGCGGTTCATCGGGCCGGGGTGCATCACGATCGCGCGCTCGGTGAGCCGCTCCAGGCGAGCGTCGTCGAGGCCCCAGTTGCGGGCGTACTCGCGCTCGTTCGGGAAGAAGGCCGCGTGCATGCGCTCGGTCTGGATCCGGAGCAGCATCACGACGTCGGGGCGCTCCACGCGAAGCGCCTCATCGAGGGAGTAGTGATGAGCCACGGGCCAGTCGCGGGTCCCGTAGGGCAGCAGCGTTTCGGGGGCCACGAATGCGACGTGCGCGCCGAGCGCGTTCAGTAACCACAGATTGGAGCGCGCCACGCGGGAGTGGGCGATGTCGCCCACGATCACGACGGAGATCCCGTCGAGGTCGCGGCCCCGGCTGTCCGCGCCGAACAGGCGGCGACGCATGGTGAAGGCGTCGAGCAGCGCCTGCGTCGGGTGCTCGTGGGTGCCGTCGCCCGCATTCAGCACGCCGGCGTCGATCCAGCCGCTGGACGCGAGCCGGGCCGGCGCGCCGGACGCCGGGTGCCGGATCACGACGCCGTCGGCACCGATCGCCTGGAGCGTTTGGGCGGTGTCCTTCAGCGACTCGCCCTTCGAGACCGAAGAGCCCTTCGCGGTGAAGTTGATCACGTCGGCCGAGAGCCGCTTCGCCGCGGCCTCGAAGGAGATCCGGGTGCGCGTCGAATCCTCGAAGAACAGGTTCACCACGGTCTTCCCGCGAAGCGTGGGCAGCTTCTTCACCTCGCGCTGCTGCGTCGCCGCCATGTCCTCGGCGGTGTCGAGGATCAGGATCGCGTCCTCACGGCTCAGCGTCCGAGTGTCGAGCAGGTGCCTCATGCGCGGGCCCCGTCCGCCGCGTTGTCCGCGTCGCCCGAGGAGATGGTGACCTCGTCGATGCCGTCGTGCTCGGACAGCCGCACGGAAATCCGCTCGTGCTTGGCGCTCGGCAGGTTCTTGCCGATGTAGTCGGCCCGGATCGGGAGCTCCCGGTGGCCCCGGTCGATGAGCGCGGCCAGCCGCACCGCCTTCGGGCGGCCGTGGTCGTTCAGCGCGTCGAGCGCCGCGCGCACCGTGCGCCCGGAGAACAAGACGTCGTCGACCAGCACCACGGTGCAGCCGTCGATGCCAGACACCGGCATCGAGGTCGGGTGCGGGGTGCGGGTCGGGTTCTGCGCGAGGTCGTCACGGTACATGGTGACGTCGAGGCTGGCGCTCGGAACGGCGCGGCCCTCGATGCGGGAGATGGTCTCCGCAATGCGCGCAGCGAGAAAGGTGCCGCGCGTGGGGATGCCCACCAGCACGAGACCGTCAACGCCCTTGTTCGCCTCAATAATTTCGTGCGAGATTCGAGTCAGCGCCCGCGAGATCTCAGCGCTTTCCAGCACTACACGCGTACCCATATTCGAGCCCCCCTTCTCCGCCTCACGGGACGGGAGTTAAAGAAAAGCTGTTCCTCCCCAGCATAGCGGATGCGAGACCGGCCCCGCGCACGTGTCGGAACGTGCACGGGGCCGGTCTCACACCGCGGCGCGGGATCAGTCCCGGGCGTGGTCCGCGACGCGGCCCAGCACTCCGTTGACGAAGCGACCGGAATCGTCCGTCGAGTATTCCTTCGCGAGTTCCACGGCCTCGTCGATCGCGACGGGCGTGGGCACCTCGGCATTGAACAGGATCTCCCACGAGGCCAGGCGCAGGAGCGCGCGGTCCAGGTGCGGCATCCGCTCCAGGGTCCAGCCCTGCGCGTAGCTCGTGATCAGCTCGTCGATCTCATCGCGGTGATCGCTCACGCCGTCGACGATCTCGCGGGCGTACAACCAGGAGGCGGCCCGGTCGGGCTCGCTCGCGGCGCGCTTCGACTCGGCCTTCACGATCGCCGCGATCGATTCGCCGCGGAGATCGGCCTGGTACAGCATGTCCAGGGCGCGCTTGCGCGCCTTCGTACGTGCCGACAAGGTTAGTCGTTGACCCGGCCGAGGTAGTCACCCGTGCGGGTGTCGACCTTGACCTTGGTGCCGGACTCGAGGAACAGCGGCACCTGAATCTCGGCGCCGGTCTCGAGGGTCGCCGGCTTGGTGCCGCCGGTGGAGCGGTCGCCCTGCAGGCCGGGCTCGGTGTAGGTCACTTCGAGCACCACGGAGGCGGGCATCTCGAGGTAGAGCGGCTCGCCCTCGTGCAGCCCGATCTGCACCTGCTGGCTCTCCAGCATGTAGTTGGCGGCGTCGCCGACGACCACCGAGGAGACCGTGATCTGGTCGTAGTCGCTCTGGTCCATGAACACGAAGTCCGCGCCGTCCTGGTAGAGGTACTGGAAGTCGCGACGGTCGACGTTGGCCGTCTCGATCTTTGCGCCCGCATTGTAGGTCTTGTCGATGATCTTGCCCGAAACGACGTTCTTCTGCTTGGTCCGGACGAACGCGCCACCCTTACCCGGCTTCACGTGCTGGAACTCGATCACGCTCCAGAGCTGACCAGCCTCCTTGATGACGGTGCCGTTCTTGATGTCGTTCGAGGTTGCCATGCAGGGGTTCTCCGGATTCTGTGAGGTTCGAGCGCGGAAGCGCGCCGAACCATACTACACCCGTGAAGCCCGGGGATCGCCGTGGCTCGCGCGCGGGATCCGGCGGGACGCGTGCACCCGGCGAGTCGCCGATTTCGCACCGTCCTCGGGCGCACGCGGTACCTGTTCGAGCGTTCGCGGAGGCACACAAGCTCGCGGCCCCGCAGGCGACGATCCGCGCACGGAAGCGACAACGCCCGCCCCGGCCCCGCGCCGCTCCCCTAGGCTCGCGGCATGCACATGATTTTCCGCACTCTCTGGCACCAGTGGTTCGTGGGGCGGCGCGGTCCCCGCATCGGTTTCGGCGAGATGAGCCGGTCCCGATTCCGCGTCTGGCCCACCGACCTTGACCTGTTGCGCCACATGAACAACGGCAAGTACCTCTCCGTCATGGACGTGGGCCGCTTCGACCTGATCCAGCGCAACGGTACGTGGGACGTCATGTCCCGCGAGGCCTGGTATCCCGTGGTCGTGGGGCAAACCATTTCGTACCGCAAGTCGTTGAACCCCTGGCAGCGCTTCTGGATCGAGTCGAAGATCCTCGGCTTCGACACGCAGGCCGTGTACATGGAGCAGCGTTTCGTGCGGCCGGACGCCCAGCGACGGCCCGAGATCTACGCGCGGGCCATCGTCCGCGCGCGGATCCTGCGCCGCAGCGGCGGCGTGGTGCCCGTCGCCGAGATCCTCGAAAAGACCGGTGCCCGCGCGGAAGAGTTCCACGTCCCCGAGGAGATCCTCGCCTGGGGGCAGAACACCCGCCTCCCGTCCACGCGCGACGAGGCCGTGAGCAGCTGGGACTGACCCCGGCGCTACGCGAGCGGCGGGCGGGCACCGAGGTGCGGGCCCTGATTCCCGATCTCGCGACAGGTGATCCGGATCACCTGATCCCCCGCGTCGTAGACGTGGCGCGCCGCCAGCCGGCCGCCCTCGACGGTGCCGGCGAGCCAGGTGAACGTTCCCGTGTCCACGGGCTCCTCGCCGCCCGTAATGCGCATCAGTTGCAGCATCAGCATTTCCGGGAGGGAGACGTGCGGGCCGTGCGCGAAACCGAGCCCCAAGACACTCGGGGTCGATCCGGCGGGCACGAGCCGGAGCGTCCACCGCAGGGTTCCGCCCGCCGCGTCGCGCTGCGCCACGCTCGGGAGCGCGATCGCCGACTCGGGGATCCGGTCCAGCTCGGCGAAGCCCCGCGCCGCCTCGGCCCCGAGCACCAGAGGTGTCGCGGCGGGCCCGGCGGCCAGCACCTCGGGGTGGCGCTGCGCCGCCTCGGCGAATGCGGCGTGCCACCGCGACGCTCCGAGCCCGTACGGTGCGGGCACGGGGGTGAGCTCGGGCTGGGCCCCGAGGAGGTGCCCGAGATGTAGCAGGTCGACGCCCGCCGCCGCGAAGGCCTCGGGCTCGGGAACCGCGACGCCGATCACCGCGGCGACGCGCTGCGCCGCGCGGAAGGCGTCCCCGAAACGCTCGGTCACGGCGGCGTCGCCCTGCCCGCCGAACGCCGCTCCAGCGTGGAGCGCACCCGCCTCCGTGTCGAGCCAGGCATCGAACCGGGCGCTGGAACTCGGCTCCGCACCCGCGCCGGCCGCGTAGCGCTCCGCGAGCGCCGGGTACAGCGCACGGATCAGGCGCAGCTGTTCCGCGGCGTGTGACTGTCGTTCCATGGACCCGGATCCCCTGCTCGTGGTGTGATGCTCGTGCTCCTCACGGTAGCTCATCCACGATCACCGCGCTGAGCGTCTCCGCGAGCCGCGCAGGATCATCGATCCGGCGACCGTCCGGCGCGTAGCGGTTGGTCATTTCGTCGCTCCCGAAGCCGCAGCCGACCACGCGCACGCCGAGATTCCGGAGCGCGCGCAGCTCGCGGGCGGCGGCCACCGGGTCGTTCGATCCGCCATCGCTGATGAGGAACACGATGCGCTTGCGTTCCTGGCCGTCCCCACCGCCAGCGCCGGCACCGCCGCCCGTCCCGCCCCACTGCGCGGCCGCGGCGCGGAGCGCCGCACCGTCGTTCGTGGAGCCCTGCGGAGCGCGGATCGCGGCGTCGAGCCGGCGTCGCACCCCGTCGTCGAGGCCGCTGGAGAGCGGCTTCACGATCTCCACCTCGGCGTCGAACACCAGCAATGCGGTGCGCACATCGAGTTCGAGGCTGCTTCCGAGCGCGCGCTCGGCGTGCTGCACGTCCCGTTCGACGCCGCTCAGGGCCTCGAGCAGCACGAGCATGGCGTCCGACGCGGCGGCCGCGATCCGGCCCTGCATGGATGCCGAGCGGTCGATCAAGAACACGTAGTCGGTGTGGCCTGCGCGCCGTGTCGGGCGGGGCCGCGACACGCGGCGGCGGTACGCGCGCGGGCGGGCCACCCCGGCGAGCACCTCGGCGATCGCAGCGGGCAGCGCATCCGTGGCGAGTTCCTCCCCCTCGGGCTCCGCGCGCCGACTCAGCGCCGGGCGCCGCGCGATCCGCTCCGTGATCACCCGCGCCCAGACCTCGCGCATCGCCTCGATCGCGGGGGCGAGCGCGGCCGCCCGTTCCCGGTAGGCCGCGAGCGCCGTGCTCCCGCCGCGGGCGTCGCCGCCGCCGGAACCCGCCGGCTCCCGGTCGCTCGATTCCCCCTCCGCGCGGGCTTCCAGCCCCTGCTCGACGATCCCGTCGAGCAGGGCACCGGACGCCGGCATCGGGGTGCTCAGCATGGTCTCCACAAATCCCGCGTGTTCGGCGGCGAACAGATCGGCGCCCTCGGCCGAGTCGCTGCCCTCTCCGGGCCGGGCGTGCTCCTGTTCATCCGCCGACGCCGCGTCCGGGGCGTCCGACTGTTCGGGGGCGTCGCCCGGGCTCGCGTCGGCGCCGGCCGATCCCGCGCCGCTGTCGAGCGCCGCCCCCGCGTCCGCGGACTCCGCCGAACCCTCGCCCGCCGCGTCCAGCCCGCGATCCGCCGCGTCGAGCGCCCGGAGCGCGTCGTAGCTCGGGAGCAGGAGGGCGAGCGCCCGCTCGGTGCGCTGCAACGCCGTGCGCCGGGGATCCGGTGCGAGCACCCGGCGCAGCGGGTCGAAGCCCCCGTGCCCGAGCGCGACGAGCGCCGCGAGCTCCGCAGCCACCGCGGGATCCACGTCGACCGCGGGCCCGGAGGCTCCCACGCCCGCCGCGCCGCCGCGCCGCAGCAGCTCCGTCACCCACTGCAGGTGCCGCGGCAGCGACCGCAGCTCGGACGGGAGCTCCCGCGCCATCGCCACCTCGAGCGGCCCACGGAGGCCCGGGAACGCGGCGACGAGTTCCGCGGCGGACTGCAGCCGGACCACGGCGCGCAGCAGCGGCACGGTCTCGGGCCGCTGCGCGGCGATCGAGCGCACCCGGCGTGCACGGGTCGCCTCGACGAGTTCGCCGCGCGGGCCCTCCCACAGGTGCAGGAGCGCCAGCGCGATCGCCTCGGCGTCCCCGTGACCCCGCGCCCCGTACCAGCCCAGTCCGATCCGCAGCGCCCCGTCGACAAGCTCCCACGTCTCGTCATCGGTGACCTCAACGGGCACGCCGAGAATCGCGCCGGCCGCGGTCAGCCGCGCACGCAGTTCGCCGCGGCGTCGCACCTCGCGCTCACTGGTGTCCATGCACTCACCCTAGCGGCGGCGTCGCGGACGGGGAACGTCCCCTTCACGCCGTTCGCGCTTTCCTGCCCCGTGACGCGGATTATCCGGTGCACATATGCGACGTTTTGAAATCGAGTGGCGCATGCGTGCCTCCTGCTCCGGCCCGGCGCAGCAGGCTCGCGCGGCGTCATCCGGTCGCGCGGTCACCCCGGATGATAGCGTGAGCCTCATGCTCCCATTTGACGCGCACCCGGTCCTCGCAGAAGCTCGGGAGCTCGCCGCGGAACGCCGCCGCGTACGGCAGGCGCGCGCACTCAGCACCCGCGACGCGGCTCGCGAATTGCACGCCGTTGACCTCGCCCGGCTCGATAGCCGGCTCGGCGAGATCCTGGCCGATCCAGAGCACCGCTCGATCATTGATCGGGCCCTCGACGATCGCGCCGCCGCGCTCCGCGTTGCCGTCAACGAGCGGCGGGCGGAACTCGCGGAGCGGGACCGCGGGACCGCGGCGGACACGCTCGTGGCCGAGGCCATCGCGCAGAACCGTTCGCTCACCGCGGGCGAACGCGCGCGGGTTGCCGAGCTGCGCGGGCCGGACGGCACCGCCGCGCCCAGCACCGCCGTCGCCGCGCTTGACGACACCGCCCGCGACACCGCGCTCACGGCGCACGGCACGCTTCGGCTGCGCGAGGCGCGCGCGCAGCTGCGCTCCGGCTTGCTCCTCACCGGGCAGATGCGCGGCATCATCGCGGAGGCGGCACCCGCCCTGCACCGCGGCAATCCGGTACTCCTGCTCGGCGAAACCGGCGGCGCGAAGACCGCGCTGGCGGAACACCTCTCGCGCACCGTGCTCGGCCGTGAACCCGAGCTCGTGTCCGGCTACGGGGATATCACCTCGGCCCAGCTCATCGGCACGCACGAACTCCGGGCGGAGGACGGCGCCACGGTGAGCGTGTTCACGCCGGGCCCGCTGCTGCGGGCCATGACGGAGGGCCGCCCCGTGATCCTCGACGAGGTGAACGCGATGCCGCCCGAGTTCTTGAAGCGCCTCAACCGGATCCTGCAGCTGCGCCCCGGCGACACCCTCGGCGTGCAGGAGGATGCGGGGCGCGAGGTGCGCATCGCGCCGGGCTTCGCGATCCTGGCCACCGCGAACGAGCAGACCCCGCACCGCTACCGCGGCGTGGACCGGCTCAGCGCCGAGCTCGTGAACCGCTTCGGCGCGAACAGCTACCGGGTGCACTATCCCGACACCGGGATCGCGTTCGAGGCGTACCCGGCGGAGAACGCGCTCCTCGCGGCCGCCGCGATCGTGGATGAGCGCGGCGAACTGCCCCGCGAGTGGTCCGCGGACGCCCTCGAACGGGTGGCGCGCGCGGCGTTCATCAGCCAGCAGGTGTTCGCGGGGGCGGCCAGCGGCGGTTTCAGCGACTACGTGAGCGCCGAGCGAGAGATCGACGGCCGGCCCGGGCTTGAGGAGTCGGTGCTCGCGCCGCGCACCCTCGTCGCCATCGTGCAGAAGGTCGCCGCGAGCGCGGGTTCCGTGTCCCTCGACCACGCGCTCTCGCGCTTCGTGGAGGGCGTGATGCACCGCGAGGATCGGCGGGTGCTCGCCCTGATCCTCGAGGGCCAGGGCTTCCAGCTGCGCTGAGCCGACGCTCGGGTCCACGAAACGACCCTGAAATCACGAAACGACCCCGAAATTACAGTAATTGCCGTAATTTCGGGGTCGTTTCGTCGCTCAGGGGTCATATTGCGGTCCGATGACCGAGGGGCGGGGCCGGTCTACGCCTCGTAGGTGAGGACCCGGGCCACGTCGTTCGCCGGTTTCTTCTCCCCGGCGAGCACCTCGAAGTCGAGCGAGTTCTGCGCGGGCGGCAGCGGGCAGGTCACGAAGTTCGTGACCGCGCAGGGCAGCGCGTGCGCGTAGTTGAAATCGATGACGTCGATGCGCCCCTCGCCGTCCTCCGAGAACTGCAGCTCGATGACCCGGCCCGCGCCGTAGCTGATCGGGCCACTCGTGCGGTCCCGCACGTGCGCGACGGGCTGCACGCCGTGGGCGGAATCCTTCCCGATCAGCACCAGCTCATAGCGCGCGCCGTCATGCTCGAAGGCGAGCGTGCCGATCTGCGTGGTCGTCTCGCGGACGCCGGTCTCGACCGTCACCGCTTCGACGTCGTTGCGCTCCGCCGGCGTGAACACGGCCGGGAGGCGCCAGGCCGGATCGTAGTCGAAGGCCGTCAACCCGATCTCCGCTGCGCTCACGGACACGTGCGGGTCGCGCACACGCACCCCGAGGATCCGATCCCCCGCGTCGTTGGTACGCGGGACCGTTTCCACCTCGCGGTCCCCGAAGTAGACGGGAACGCTGGCACCGTGGCCGTAGGTCTGGTTGCGTCCCGTCGGAATCTCGACGGGGCTCGTGGGGTACTCGCCGTTCACCGACAGGTTCGGGCCCGACTCGGGCGGGGTAAAGATCACGCGGCCGTCGGTGACGGCCCAGGTGCCCGGCAGCCCGTCGAGCGTCTTCCCCGAGGTCCCCTCGTGCAGCCAGTACTGCGCCACCAGCGCGGTCCAGCCGTAGGGTCGGGTCAGCTCCGAGACTCGCGTGTGGCGCCACTCGCGCCACTGCCCTGCCAGATGCTCCGTCGTCGGCATTACTGCTCCTTCGTTCGTGGGGAAAGTGGGGTGCGTGCGGCCGCGGTGCGGTGCACAAACGCGCACACCTGCGCAAAGGAATCCGCGCTGGCCCGGGCGTTGCCCCCGGGGGTGCCGCCGTTCGAGTAGCTCACCCCGGAGACCGGGTGCGTGCGCGCGATCTCGGTGCTCGGGAGGTGCGGGATCGTGATTCCGTGCCCGGCGTCGACGTAGTCGAGGTGCTGCCGCTCGGCGGCGTGGCCGTGGCGGGCGAGGGTGTCGAGGGCGAGCCGAGACGCGTAGCTCGAGGGCCAGGCGCGATCGTCGAGCCCGGATACGCAGAGCACCGGCCCCGGGAAGCGTTCGATCGGGATCCGGCTTGCCTGAGCGAGCTCCCGGTCGTGCAGCCCATCGACGTACACGTCAGCGTGCCGCTTGGGCGGCGGTGCGTCGTGCCACGGGTGCCAGGTAACGCCCGCGTTGTCGTGCCACAGGTACTCGAGCGGTTCGCCGCCCGCGGTCCAGGTGGGGCCGTCCCACCCCTCGGCGGGATCCGCGGCACCCTGCGCGCCGAACACAAACGCCCCGGGCACGAACGCGACGGCACCGAGGATGCGCTCCGGGAAGCGGGAGGCGAGCAGCAGCGTGAGCTCCCCGCCGCGCGACTGCCCGCTCACGAGCGGCGCGCCCCCGAGGGGTTCGAGCTCGCGCTGCACCCAGGCGAGCGCCCGCTCGAAGTACTCAAGCGGCGTCCGCGAGATGAAGTGGGACAGGCCGGGTGCGCGGAAATAGCCGAGCGCGAGCGCCTGAATCCCCGCCGCGGCGTACAGCGCCGCGCGCGCCTCGTTGATCCCGCCGCCGGAGCCGTTCATCACGACGATCGTCGGGAACGGGCCGTCGCCCGGCGGGCGGAAGATCGTGCCCACGAGGCCATCCTCGCGCAGCTCGGTGCGGGTCACGCCCGGGGCGAGCAGGTGCTGCTCCACGCGCACCTCGGCTGCGGTCTCGGGCCCGGAGTCGGCCGGAACCGCGGCACGTTCCGCGCCGGGATCCCCGCTCGCGGGCGCGTCCAGATACCCGGTGCCGGGTTCGCCCCATGCGCGCAACCGGGTCACGATCGGCACCGTCACGTCCTGCGGTTCGGAGCTGCCGCCGTGCGCCGTCACGCGCGCCTGCGCCCAGAACAGGCCCATCGCGTCAGCCTCACGGAAGTCGCCGGAGACCGGGGCCGAGGTATCCAGGTCCACGGTGCCGTCGGCGCCCACGAGCACACTCGCCTGCGCGGCCCAGGTTTCGGCACCGCGCACCGTCTCGGCGCGGAGCGTCACGAGCGAGCCGGGCACCGCGCCAGCCACGCGGATCCGGCGTCGTTCCGAGAGCAGGCCCGATTCGGGCGTCACGGTGAGCTGCAGCGCCGCGCTCATCGGGGTCCCCCGTCCCGCAGCGCCCGCAGGGCCGCGAGGCTCTCGGCCGCGACCGTCACGTCGCCGCGCGGAACGGCGGCCCCCAGCGGCAGGGCGTCGAAGCGCGCCGGGACGTGCCCGCCGGCCGCGGACCAATCGGCGGCGAGCTGCGCGGTGTCCAGCGCCGCACGCGCGCCGCCCGCGCGTGCGGGATCGAGGGCGAGGACGAGGGCCCCTCGGCCGGACGCGGCGTGTCCCGCCGGGACGCGCCCGCCCACGGCGACGCCCGCGAGCAGCTCGACCAGCAGCCCGCCGAGCGAGCCGAGCAGGTGCTGCGGCAGAATCGTCGCGACCTGCGCCGCGTCGAGCGTGGGCGCGCCCGCCGCGTCGAGCGCGATGTCCGCGGCGATCGGGGTGCCGCTCGCGCGGTGCGCGGCCAGGGCCGCCTGCGTGATCGGCGCGGTCGCGAAGTCGGCGACGAGCGGCGGCGCGTCGGGGCGCGGAGCGGCCACGGCGAGGGGGTTGGTCCCGACCACGGGGCGCGTCCCGCCCCACGGCGCGACCTTCGCCGGCGCGTGGGCGGCCACGAGCCCGACCGCGCCGTCGGCGGCGAGATCGCGTGCGGCGAAGCCCAGGATCCCGAGCGCGCCCACGTTCCGGATCCCCACCACCCCGACGCCGTGCGCGGCCGCCGCGGCCGCGGCGAGTCGCGTCGCCGTCGCGAGGGCGAGCGGTCCGGGGACGCCGGTGGCGTCAAGCGCCGCGATCGGCGCTGAGCCCTGGGGTGGCGGGACGTCGCCACCGATCGCGGCGCCGTCCGGGGCCGCGACCCGTTCCAGATCCCGGAGCAGCATTCCCACGCCGAAGCCGGGCAGCCCGAGCTGCTCGGCCTGGGTGAGCCAGCGGGAGGCTCGCGCCGCGTCCGCGCCCGCGTCCGCCGCCGATCCGGCGTCGCCGGTTCCCGAGCCAAGCGCGGCGACGAGCTGCCGGTGCAGCTCCACCGCCGGCAGCGTGACCGTCTCAGTCATGGTGTCCGTTTCCTCGCTCAGTACTTCACCCAGGGAACCACGCGGCGCTCGATGAAGCCCTCCAGCGAGGTCGCCGCGTACCCCAGGATCGAGATGGTCACGATGCCGACGTACATCTTCGACACGGCGAACGTCGACCAGGAGCTCCAGATGAGATAGCCCAGCCCGCTCTGCGACCCCACGAACTCGGAGGCCGCGATGATCACGAACGCGCCGCCCGTGGCGAGTTTGAGGCCCGTGAAGATCGAGGGCAGCGCGTACGGGAACGACACCGTGAACCACCGCTGCATGCGTGTCGCACCGTTCGCCCGGGCCACATCGTTGAGCAGCGGCGGCGTCTGCATGACGCCGCTCATGGTGTTGAAGAACAGGTAGAAGAACACGCCGATCGCCACGATCACGTACTTGCTCGTCTCTCCCAGGCCGAAAATCAGCAACAGCAGCGGGAAGATCGCGACCTTGGGGATCGGGAGCAGGCTCGCGAAGATCGGCTCGAGGAGCTGTCGCAGCGGGCGCACCGAGCCGAGCAGCACGCCAAGCAGCACGCCGGGCACCGCGCCGAGCACAAAGCCGATGAGGATGCGTGAGAGCGTCATCGCCGTGTGTTCGAGCAGCACGCCGTCGAGCAGCATCTTCACGAACGTCTCGATGATCGAGCTCGGGGCCGGGAAGAACCGGACGTCGAGCACGCCGACGCGGCTGAGGAGCTCCCAGACCAGGATGAGGAGGATCGGCGTGTACGGCCCGATCCGGCGCGTCCAGCGCGAGCCCTTCTCCTGCTGCACCGCCGCGACGAGCTGACGCTCGATGTCGGCCGGGATGGCGGGGGTACCCGTCTGCGATTCGGCGCTCACGCGGCCACCTCCTCGTCGGGCTGCCGTTCCAGCAGATCCCAGAGTTTCACCGTGATTTCGCCGTACCGCGGATCGCGGCGCAGTTCCTTGATGTCGCGCGGGCGCCCGAACGGGATCTCGATATCATCAATGATCCGGCCGGGCCGGTGCGACATGACGACCACGCGGTCCGCGAGCGTCAGCGCCTCGTCCACGCTGTGGGTGATGAACAGCACCGATTTCGAGGTCTGCTCCCAGATCCTGAGCAGCTCCTGCTGCAGCGCCACGCGGGTCTGCTCATCGAGCGCGCCGAACGGCTCGTCCATGAGGAGCACGTTGCCGTCGTCCGCGAGGGCCCGGGCCACCGAGGTGCGCTGGCGCATGCCGCCCGAGATCTGGGACGGGTAGTAGCTCGCGAAGTCCGTGAGGCCCACGAGTTCCAGCAGTTCGGCGACCCGCTCGCGCCGCTGCGCCTTGGGCACGCGGCGCAGCTTCAGCGGGTAGGCGATGTTCTCCGCGACCGTGAGCCAGGGGAACACGCCATGCTCCTGGAACACGACCGACGGCCGGCTCTGGGTCTCCACGGTGCCGAGGCTCGGCTGCTCCAGCCCCGCGGCAACGCGCAGCAGCGTGCTCTTGCCGCAGCCCGAGGGACCGAGCACGCACACGAACTCGCGCTCGGCCACGTCGAGCGACACGTCCTGCACGGCGACCAGCACCTCACCGCTCGCCTCCGCGTTCGGGAACGCCTTCCACAGGTTCCGGATCGAGATGCCCGTCATTTGGCGTCGGTGTCCGCGGTTCCGGCGGCGTCCGCCTGGGCCACGGCGTCGGCGAGGATATCCGCGCGGAAGATGTCCTTGATCGAGGACGCGCCCTCGAATTCGAGCGTGTCGCGGTCGCGGAAGAACTGCTCCTGGCGCTCCACGTCGCTCCAGTCGATCGCACCCTCGGGATCCTGCACCGTGAGGCCGATGGACGCGAGCGTCTCCACCGGGAGCTCCGTGTACTCGGCGATGATCGCCTGGGAGGCGGGATCGTCCCAGCCGCCCGCCTCGAGTTCCTGCACCGCCCGCAGGTACGCCGCAGTGAAGGCGGTCACCGCCTCCGGGTACTTCTCGACGTACTCGGTGTTGAACGCGAGCGCCCCGAGCTCGACGCCCGCCTGGTAGCTCACGTCGAGCAGCTCGTGGCCGAGCTGCTTATCGGTGATCGCCGAGGAGATCGGCTCGATCGTCCAGCTCGCGTCGACCGACCCGTTGGCGAGGGCGGGCGGAATGTCGCCGGGGGTGAGGTTCACGAGTTCGACGTCGTCGAGGCTGAGGCCCACCGACTCCAGTGCGAGGTTGACGGAGTAGATGCCGAAGCCGCCGTCGCCGGGGATCCCGATCTTCTTCCCCTTCAGGTCTTTCGCGTCCGTGATGCCGGACTGCTCGGACGCCATCAGCGGGGCGGGGTTCTTCCCCTCCTCGGGGATCCGGGAGACGCTCGCGATCACCGAGAGCGAGGCACCCGCCTCGGTGGCGTTGAACAGGCCGGCACCCCAGGTGGCGCCGCCGGCGGTGATGCTGCCCGTGCTGACCTGCTGGTAGGTCTCGCCCGAGCTGCCGCTCTTCGAGATCAGTTCCACGTCGACCCCGGCGTCGTCGAAGTAGCCCTTCTCCTCCGCGAGGAAGAACGGGGCGTAGTCCGCGTACGGCGAGTACAGGAAGGTGATCTTCGGCGCGTCGGCGACGTCGCCGGAGCCCTCCGGGGCCGCGCCCGTGGCGCAGCCGGTGAGCAGAGCGGCACCGGCGATGAGCGCGAGCCCTCCGGTGAAATGACGACGAAGACTCATGAGGGGCTCCCCGGGTTCACACACGTGCCGGCCCTGTTGCCGGTCATTCCGCTAATCTATCGGGTTCGTGTTTCGCTGTGCGGAATGCGCCGTCACATTCGGTCACACCCGGGGCGGGTGCCGCCGCCGACCGCGGCCCCGCGAAACGACCCCGAAACAACGAAACGACCCCGAAAACGCGCAATTTCGCGTGATCTCGGGGTCGTTTCGACGCGTAGTGGTCAGCTGGCGATCTCCTGGTAGGCGAACTGCAGCATCGAGTCGTCGACGCCGGCGAGCACGCGCGGCTTGCCGATCTCGTCGAGCACGATGAACCGCAGCATGCCGGCGCGGGCCTTCTTGTCGCGCTGCATCGTCGCGAGCAGGCCGGGCCAGCGACCGGCGGGGTAGTTCAGCGGCAGCGTCAGCGACGACAGGATCGCGCGGTGGCGATCCACGGCGGCATCCGAGAGCGCGCCGGCCATGCGCCCGAGCTCCGCGGCGTACATCATGCCGATCGAGATCGCGACGCCGTGGCGCCACTGGTACCGCTCCGCGTGCTCGATCGCGTGGCCGAGCGTGTGCCCGTAGTTCAGGATCTCCCGGAGCCCGCCCTCCCGGAAGTCTTCCGAGACCACGCGGGCCTTCACGCCGATGGCGAGTTCCACCAGGCGGCGGAACTCCGGCGACGCCGGATCGGTCGCCCGGGCCACGTCGGCCTCGAGCAGGTCAAGGATCTCCGGCTCGGCGATGAAGCCGCACTTCGCGATCTCCGCGAAGCCCGCGAGGATCTCGTTGCGGGGCAGGGTTGCCGCGAGGTCCAGGTCGCAGATCACCCCGGTCGGCGCGTAGAACGTGCCCACGAGGTTCTTCCCCTCCGTGGTGTTGACCCCGGTCTTGCCGCCCACGGACGCGTCCACCATGCCGAGCACGCTCGTCGGGATCTGCACGAGGCTGACGCCGCGGAGCCAGGTCGAGGCCACGAAGCCCGCGAGGTCGGTCACGGCGCCACCGCCGAGCCCGATCACGGCGTCCGTGCGGGTGAAGTCCGCCTGGCCCATGATCTGCCAGCAGAAGGCGGCGACCTCGATACGCTTCGCGGATTCGGCATCGGGCACCTCGGCGAGGAGGACCTGTTCATAGCGCTCCTGGAGCGCGTCACGGAGTTCGCTCGCGACGCGGCCCACGGTCGGCGTGTGCACGATCAGGATCTTGGCGACGCGATCGCCGAGCACCGCGGGCACACGGTCCAGAATGCCGCGGCCCACGGTGATCGTATAGTTGCTCTCCCCCGTCACCTGGATCTCGGTCACCGGCTGCTCGTCTGCCGCCGGTACGGGTGCGTCGGTCATCATTCGCTCCTGTTCGACGGCGGGGTGCCACCGTCTGTTCGCTTCGGTTCGCGCGCCTGCTTCGTAAAGCTGCGCGCCCACTGGGCGACGCGTCGCGCGAGTTGTTCTTTCGTGGCACGGTCGGTGCGGTAGGTCACGTCGGCGACCTCCTCGTAGAGCGGCCGGCGCTCGGCGAGGATCCGACCCCACGCCTCGGGGTCATCCCGCAGCAGCGGGCGGCGCTGAATATTTGCCGTCCGGAGCACCGCTTCCTGCGTGGTCATGAGCAGCACCACCGGGTACCCCGCAAGCAGTTCCCGCGTGCTCTCGGTGAGCACCGCTCCCCCGCCGAGGGCGAGGATCCGCGCGCCCGGCGCGGCGAGCTCGGCCGCGATCACCTCGGCCTCGAGGCGCCGAAACTCGGCCTCGCCGTGCGTCGCGAAGAAGTCCGTGATCACCCCGTGCGCGCGCACGAACACGGCGTCGGAGTCGACGAACGGAATGCCCAGTTCCCTCGCCACGCGCTTGCCGAGGCTCGTTTTCCCGGCGGCCATGGGGCCGACGAACACTACCGCGCGATCGGGGAGCTTCGCGCCGGAACGGCGCCGGCGTCGGCGCCGCGGTCGCCCACTGCCACGCGGGGACTGCGGGATGAGACCGATGGGTTCGGTCGGGTGCTGCAGTTCCGGTGTCGTGGGCGGCGCGGGCTTCGGCACCGCCGCGGGCGGACCCGCGGCGCGCCCGGCCCGGCGATGCCCGGTCACGACTCGATGACGGTCGACAACCGCTCGGGAATCGACGCGAGGTAGGACTCCAGGTTTCGCTTCGTCTCCGCGACGCTGTCGCCGCCGAACTTCTCGGTGATGGCGTCCGCGAGGATCAGCGCGACCATGGCCTCGGCGACCACCCCGGCGGCCGGGACCGCGGAGACGTCGGAGCGCTGGTGGTGCGCTTTCGCTTCCTCGCCCGTCGCGACGTCGACGGTCGGGAGGGCGTGCGGGACGGTCGCGATCGGCTTCATGCCGGCGCGGACGCGGAGCACCTGGCCCGTGGTCATGCCGCCCTCGATGCCACCGGCGCGACCCGTTTCGCGTGCGATCTGGCCGTCGGCGATGTGGAGTTCGTCGTGTGCGGCGGAGCCGCGGCGCCGGGTGGTCTCGAAGCCGTCGCCGACCTCGACCGCCTTGATCGCCTGAATTCCCATGAGGGCACCGGCGAGGCGGGAATCGAGCCGGCGATCCCAGTGCACGTAGGAACCGAGCCCGGGCGGGAGACCATAGGCGAGGACCTCGACGATGCCGCCGATCGTGTCCCCCGACTTCTTCGTGTCATCAACCTCGGCGACCATCCGGGCGCTCGTGTCGGCGTCGAAGCAGCGCAGCGGATCCGCGTCGAGTGCGGCGGTGTCCTCCGGGCGCGGCAGGGCCCCGCCCGCGGGAACCGCGATGTCGCCGAGCGAGACGGTGTGGCTGACGAGCCCGATCCCGAGCTCTGCGAGGAACGCGCGTGCCACCGCGCCGAGCGCGACCCGCGCCGCGGTCTCGCGGGCACTCGCGCGCTCCAGCACCGGGCGCGCTTCGTCGAACCCGTACTTCTGCATGCCGGCCAGGTCGGCGTGGCCCGGGCGGGGCCGCGTGAGCGGGGCACCGCGGCCGCGGGACTTCTCGGACAGCTCCGTGCGCTCGGCGGACATCACCTCGGACCACTTAGGCCATTCGGTGTTGCCGATACGAATGGCGACGGGGCCGCCGATCGACACGCCCTGGACGACGCCGCCCGAGACGTTGAGTTCGTCCTGTTCAAACTTCATCCGCGAGCCGCGGCCATAGCCGAGCTTGCGGCGCGCGAGGTCAGCCCGGATCTCGTCGAGCGAGACGGGGACCCCGGCGGGGAGGCCCTCGAGGACAGCGATCAGTTCGGGGCCGTGGGATTCTCCAGCGGTAAGCCAACGCAGCATACCCACTATCCTCCCATATCGGGCGTGGCTGCCGCGCGCATCGCGTCCCGCACCGTGTCTTCCCGCGTCATCGGCGTCGCCGGATCGCCGCCCCGGAAGCGGCGGATCTGCACGATCGCCTGTTCAATGAGCATCGCGGTCCCGGGGTGCGCCGCGCCGCCTGCCGCGGTCCAGCGCGCCGCGAGGGGCGAGGGCCAGGGGTCGTAGGCGACGTCAAAGAGGGGCACGCCGAGGAGGGACGCCGGCACGGGGAGGTCGCGCCCGACCGGCCCGGGCAGCGTCGCGATGACGAGGCTCGCGTCGATGCGCGCGAGCGCAGGGTCCGTCGGCTCGCACGGCACCACCGGGCCCCGCTCCGCGAGCCGGTCGCGGATGGCCGCCGCCGCGGCGGCGTTGCGTCCCGCCACCCACACCCGCTCGGCCCCGAGCTGCTGCGCGGCGAGCACCGCGGACACCGCCGTGGCCCCGGTGCCGAGCACCACCGTGCGGCGCGCGTCGAGGCCTGCCGCCGTGATCGCCGCCGCGAGTCCCGCGACATCGGTGTTCGCGCCGTCCCAGCCGGCACCGTCGGAACGTCGGATCAGCGTGTTCACCACGCCGCTCACCCGCGCGATCGGGTCGAGGGTCGTCGCGAGCCGGAACGCCTCCTCCTTCAGCGGCATGGTCACGGAGAAGCCCCGCCACTCCGGCCCGCGGCCGGCGAGGAAGGCTGCGAGCTCGGGCACCGCGCAGCGCACGGCCGAGTACCGCCAGGGCAGACCGAGTACCCCGTAGGCCGCGCGGTGGATCCGCGGCGACAGCGAGTGCGCGATCGGCCAGCCGAGCACGGCCAGCTGGTCCGGCGTGCCCGGCCGGTCCGGCACCTAGCAGCCCTTCCCGGGGTTCGCCGCGCACCACTCGTTCAGCAGCCCCACGGCGGCGTCGTGCTGTTCCTGGTTCGCGCTGAATGCGGACTCGCCCGTGTCGAGGTTGATCGCCACGAAGTAGAGCCAGTCCCCCGCCTCGGGATTCAACGCGGCCGAGATCGCGTCGCGCCCGGGGTTCGCGATCGGCCCCTTCGGGAGGCCCTCGTGCACGTACGTGTTCCAGGGGTTATCGTCCGAGAGCGCCTCGTCGGTCGACCACACGGAGCCGTCCTCGTGCTGCCCCATGCCGTACTGCGCGGTCGAGTCCATCTGGAGCTTCATGCCCTGATCGAGCCGGTTCTGGATCACGCGGGACACCTTGCCGAAGTCCTCGATCCGCCCGCCCTCGCGCTGGATCATCGCGGCGATGTTCAGCACGCGTTCGCGATCCGCCTCCGCGACGCCGAACTCGTCGAGCACCGTGCGCTGCTGGTCGACGAGGCGCTGGATCGCCTCGGCACCCGTCGTGTCCTCCTCGAACTCGTAGGTCGCCGGGAAGAGCCAGCCCTCGAGGCTGTCGACGCCCGCCGGCACCCCGAACGCGGCGGGATCCGCGACGGCGGCCTCGAGCTCCGCGAGCGGAATGTCGGCGCCGGCCGCGATCAGCTCGATCGTCTGCCCCACGGTCTTGCCCTCGGGGATCATTGCCGTGAGCTGCATCTTGTTCGCCGGGTCCTGGAGCGCGTCGAGCGCGCCCTGGGCGCTCATCTGCAGCTTGAGGCGGTACGACCCCGGCTGGAACTCGACGGCCGGATCCTGCGCGAGCAGCAGCTCGTAGAAGGCGTCGGAGGTCTTCACCACGTCGGCCTCGGCCAGGCTCGCGGCGATGTCTTCGCCGATCTCGCCCTCGGTGATCACCACGATCGTCTCCCCGGATCCGGGGCCCTCGTAGTCGTTGGTGGTCCAGCCCATCATGAGCGAGATCTGGGTGCCGAACTGCGACCACAGGTAGGCCCCCGCCCCGGCGAGCCCGCCGAGCAGGAGCACCGTGACGATGAGGGAGATGACGACTCTGCGCCCCGTCCCCCCGGATCGGTTCCGAGTGCGTGCGTTCATGCGTGATTCCCCTCTGACTCCCCGTCGGCGAGCTCGACGGCGCGGCCCGGTGCGGCGCCCTGCGCCCGTTCGCTGTCGAGCGCGTGCTGCAAGATCACGACCGCGGCGGCCTGATCGATGATGGACCGGGTCTGTTTCGTCTTCTTCCCCACCTGGCGCAATTGGCCCTGAGCGGAGACGGTCGAGAGCCGCTCGTCGACGAGGCGCACCGGCACCGGCGTTGCGCTCGCGGCGAGCTCGGCCGCGAGTCGCTCCGCGAACCCGGTCGCGTCGTCGGTCGACAGCGTGCGCTCGCCCCGCATGTTCAGCGGCAGGCCCACGATGACCTCTCGGGCCTCCAGCTCCGCGGCGATGCCGAGGAGCCGCGCGATGTCGGCGCGCCCCTCCGGGTCGCGCGGCACCGTCTCGACCGGGGTCGCGAGCATCCCGTGCAGGTCGCTCCGCGCGACCCCGATCCGCGCCTTGCCGACGTCGATGCCGAGCCGAACGCCGCTACGCACCCGCCGCCTCTCCGAGCGTGCGCCGGATCTCGGCGAGCGCCGCGTCGATCTGCCCGGGATCGGTGCCGCCCCCCTGTGCGAGGTCCGGCTTGCCGCCCCCGCCTCCGCCGAGCACCTTCGCGCCGAGCTTCGCGAGGTCGCCCGCGCGCACCCCGGCACCGCGGGCGGCCTCGGTGGTCGCGGCGATCACCACGGGCTTGCCCGCCGCTTCGCCCGCGAGCACAACGACGCCGGCCTCGGCCGAGAGGCGGTCCCGCAGCTGCAGGGCGAGTCCGCGGATGTCGTCGGCGGACCCGACGGTGCCGAGCGCCGCGGTGACCACGCGCACGTCGCCGAGCGTTTCCGCGCCGGCGAGCAGTTCTGGCACCCGCTCCGCGAGCTTTGCCGCCTCGAACTGCGCGATCTTCTTCTCTGCCGCCTTCAGCTGGGCCCCGAGATCCTGCACGCGTCCCACAAGCTCCGCGCGAGGCACCTTGAGCCCGCCCATCAGCTGCTGCACGATCGCACGCTCGGCGGCGAAGTTCCGGAACGCCTCCATGCCGACGAGCGACTCGACGCGCCGGTTCGTGGAGCCCACGGAGCTCTCCGAAACGAGGCTGATCATGCCGACCTCGGCGGAGCTTGAGACGTGCGTTCCCGCGCAGAGCTCGCGCGACCACGGGCCGCCGATGTCGACGACGCGGACGCGGTCCCCGTACTTTTCGCCGAACAGGGCCATGGCGCCGAGCGCCTTCGCCTCGTCGAGGCTCATCTCCCGGGTCACCACGTCGTAGTCGGCGCGGATGGCGAGGTTCGAGATCTCCTCGAGCTCGCTCTTGGTTTCGGTCGAGAGCGCGTCGCCGTGCGAGAAGTCGAGGCGCATGTACCCGGCCTTGTTGTACGAGCCGGTCTGGTGGGCCCCGGAACCGAGCACATCGCGCAGCGCGGCGTGCACGATGTGGGTGGCCGAGTGCGCCTGCGTCGCGCCGCGCCGGTAGTCGGCGTCGACCCGCGTCTCGGCGCGCTGGTCCAGCCCGATCGTGCCGACCGTGACCTTCACCGTGTGCACCACGAGCCCGGGCACCGGCTTCTGCACGTCGAGCACCTCGGCCTCGAAACCGTCGCCGACGATGCGGCCCTGATCCGAGTCCTGCCCGCCGGACTCCGCCCACATCGAGGTCTCCGCCAGCACGACCTCGGCGATCTCGCCTTCGCGCGCTTCCTGCACGGAGACGCCGTCGACCACGAGGCCGAGCACGCGGCTCTCCTGTGTGAGCTCGTCGTAGCCGGTGAAAAGGGTCTCGCCCAGCCCGCGCAGCTCCTTGTAGATGGAGAGGTCCGCGCGCTGGCCCTTCTTCGCCTTCGCGTCGGCCTTGGCGCGGTCGCGCTGCTCCTGCATCAGCTCTGTGAACACGCCCCGGTCCACCGCAACTCCGGCTTCCTCGGCGATCTCCAGCGTCAACTCGATGGGGAAGCCGTGAGTGTCGTGCAGCAGGAAGGCGGTGTCGCCGGGAACGGCGGCGGCGGCCCCCTTCGCGGACGCGACCGCCGTGTCGAGGATCTGGATGCCCGAGGCGAGCGTCCGCAGGAAGGTCTTCTCCTCGGCGTAGGCCGCCCGGGAGATGAACTCGAAGTTCTCGGCGACCGCCGGGTACGCCTCCTGCATCGCGTCGCGCGAGACGGGGAACAGCTCGGCGAAGCTCGCGCCCTCGAAGCCGAGGAGACGCATCGAGAGGACCACGCGCCGCAGCAGGCGGCGCAGAATGTAGCCCCGGCCCTCGTTGGAGGGCGTGACGCCGTCGGCGATCAGCATCAGGCCGCTGCGCACGTGGTCGGCGATCACCCGCAGCCGGACGTCGTCGGCGTGATCGGCCCCGTAGGTCTTCCCGGCCAGCGCGGCGGCGCGATCGAGGACCGGGCGCACCTGGTCGATCTCGTACATATTCTGCACGCCCTGCTTGATGAACGCGACGCGCTCAAGCCCCATGCCGGTGTCGATGTTCTTCTTCGGCAGTTCGCCCAGGATCGTGAAGTCCGTCTTCGACTTCACATCGGCGACCTCGTACTGCATGAAGACGAGGTTCCAGATTTCCACGTAGCGATCGTCGTCGGTGATGGGGCCGCCGTCGATGCCGTACTCCGGGCCCTGATCGAAGAAGATCTCCGAGCAGGGTCCCGCGGGGCCGGGCTGGCCGGTAGACCAGTAGTTCGTGTCTTTCCCGAGGCGCTGGATTCGCTCGTCGGGCAGTGTGGAGTGTTCCTTCCACAGCGCGAAGGCCTCGTCGTCTTCCTCGTAGATCGTGACCCAGAGATCCTGCGCGTCGAAGCCGAGACCGCCGTCGGCCTCGGGCGTGGTGAGCAGCTCCCACGCGTACTTGATCGCGTCGGATTTGAAGTAGTCGCCGAAGGAGAAGTTTCCGCACATCTGGAAGAAGGTGCCGTGCCGTGGCGTTTTACCGACCTCTTCGATGTCGTTCGTGCGGATGCACTTCTGCACGCTCGTCGCCCGCGGGTACGGTGCCGGAACCAGCCCCGACAGGTACGGCACGAAGGGCACCATGCCCGCGACGGTGAACATCAGCGTGGGATCGTCGCTGACCAGCGAGGCGGAGGGCACGACGGTGTGTCCTCGCTTCTCGAAGAAGTCGAGCCAGCGGCGGTGGATTTCAGCGGTCTGCATCCGGGTACTTTCTACGTCGGGGTGGTGCGGGGTGGGGTGGGGACGTTAGGACTTCTGCGAGAGCCCGCGCAGCGCGGCCTCGAGCTCGGCGTCGGTGGTGGCCTCATCGTGTTCAGCCTCGGCCTCGTAGCCCGAGGTGAACGCTCGACTGAACTCGCTCATCCCGCGGTTGACGCGGTCGAAGAAGCGCCGCCCCTCCGGCGTTTGATTCACGAAGTGTGCGGCAACGAATCCCAATACGGCTCCGCCCAGCAGCCACGTCAGCTTGCGCATGTCTCATTCCTCCATTCGGCGAGCAAGCACGGCACAGCCGCACCAGAAAGCAAGCTCAAGCTTAGCGGGTCGCACTGCCCGAACATTGGATATGCGTTCCCCATGAAAACGCCGCAGGGGCACCGAATTTCTTCGGTGCCCCTGCGGGGATACGAGCTCGGTGCGGCTTAGCGACCCGAGTAGAACTCGACGACGAGCTGCACTTCACAGGTCACGGGGACCTCAGCGCGCTTCGGGCGACGCACGAGACGCGCCTGCAGCTTGTCGAGCTCGACCTCGAGGTAGCCCGGAACCGGGGGAAGCACCTCGGCGTGGCCGCCGGCAGCAGCGACCTGGAAGGGCTCGGTGCCCTCGGAGCGCTCCTTGACGTGGATCAGCTGTCCCGGCTTCACGCGGAAGGAGGGACGGTCGACGATCTTGCCGTCGACGAGGATGTGGCGGTGCACGACCATCTGACGCGCCTGCGCCGTGGTGCGTGCGAAGCCGGCGCGCAGCACGAGCGCGTCGAGACGCATCTCGAGGAGCTCGACCAGGTTCTCACCGGTCAGGCCGTCCTGGCGACGGGCTTCCTTGAAGGCGATGGTGAGCTGCTTCTCGCGGATGCCGTACTGGGCGCGAAGACGCTGCTTCTCGCGCAGACGAACGGCGTAGTCGCTGTCGCTCTTACGCTTAGTGCGGCCGTGCTGGCCGGGTCCGTAGGGGCGCTTCTCGAGGTAGCGCGCGGCCTTCGGGGTCAGGGCGATCCCGAGCGAGCGGGAAAGACGGGTCTGTGAGCGGGTACGCGACGTAGTCGACACGTGGGTCCTTTCAGGTTTCTAGCGTTCCGCGATCCATGGGTGAATCGCGTGTTCTCTCGGCCACGCTGCGCCCGCATTCACGACCTCTCGGACGCAATGCACGCGACGCAGCACACCGTGTTTCGGTGAGGGAACGACCAGCGCAGAAACCCGGCTACAGGGCGTCTGCCACAAGAGTTCATCCGCAGCCAGCGACGAACTCAGTGTTGGCCAGCGTTCAGCATATCACGGGAGGGGACGCCGACGGGCACGCGCTTACTCCGATCGCGTGATCCGCCGGATCTTGTCCAGGCGCTCCGCGAGCTCGCGCTCGTGTCCGTGGCTCGTGGGCTCGTAGTACTCACGCCCGGTGAGCTCGTCGGGAAGATACTGCTGCGGCGACACCCCGCGCGGGTCGCTGTGGGGATAGCGGTAGCCTTTCCCGTGGCCCATCCGCTTCGCCCCTGGGTAGTGCGCGTCGCGCAGGTGGAGCGGCACCTGACCAAAGCGACCGGCCTTCACGTCCGCGATCGCCGCGTCGATCGCCGTGATCACCGCGTTCGACTTCGGCGCCGTGGCAATGTAGATCGTGGCCTCCGCGAGCGGGATCCGCGCCTCCGGCAGGCCGATCAGCTGGGTCGCTTCCGCCGCGGCCACCGCCACCACCAGGGCCTGCGGATCCGCCATGCCGACGTCCTCTGCCGCGTGCACCATGAGTCGGCGTGCAATGAAGCGTGGATCCTCCCCCGCCTCGATCATGCGGGCGAGATAGTGGATTGCGGCGTCGGGATCGGATCCGCGCATGGACTTGATAAACGCGCTCGTCACGTCGTAGTGCTGGTCGCCGTTGCGGTCGTACCGCAACAGCGCACGGTTCACGGCCTCCGAGACGATCTCCGGGGTGACCCGGGGCACGCGCTCCCCCTCGCCCAGCGCGATCGCCGAGCTCGCGGCGGCCTCCAGCCCGGTGAGGGCGCGGCGGGCATCACCCGAGGCCAACTGCACCAGCGCCTCGATCGCGTCGGGAGCCACCTCAACGGCACCCGCGAGGCCCCGCGGGTCCGCGATCGCCCGCGTGAGCAGATCGGCAAGCTCGGACTCCTGCAACGGCTCAAGCGTGAGCAGCAGCGAACGCGAGAGCAGCGGGCTGATGACCGAAAAAGACGGGTTCTCGGTCGTCGCCGCGACGAGCGTCACCCAACCGTTCTCGACACCGGGGAGCAGCGCGTCCTGCTGCGCCTTCGTGAAACGGTGGATCTCGTCGAGGAACAACACGGTCGCCATGCCATAGAGATCGCGGTCGTTCAACGCGCGCTCCATCACGACCCGCACGTCCTTGACCCCGGCGGTGACCGCTGACAGCTCGACGAAACGCCGACCACTGGAGTGCGCGATGGCCTGCGCCAGCGTCGTCTTGCCCGTGCCCGGCGGGCCCCAGAGAATGACCGAAACGGCACCGCCGCCGCCGTCGGTGTCGGCGGCCAGCACGCGCAATGGAGAGCCCGGGCGCAACAGGTGCTGCTGCCCCACGACCTCGTCGAGCGAGCGCGGGCGCATGCGCACCGCGAGCGGCGCGGTCGCGGCTGGCATTCCCTGAGTGTCCACGTTCCCCATGCTACCGATCACCTCCGACACGGGAGCGTGAGCCTACTCCGCCAGAGCCGCGAACACCTCGTCGGCGCGCTCCCACAGCAGCGCCCCGCCGACCCCCGGGAGCACGCGGCGCGACGCGCCGGGGATGCGAGACTGCAGCGTAGCCCCGTGATCGGGCGAATGCGTGAGGTCGTGTTCGCCGAACAGGATCGTCACCGGACAGGTGATCCGATCGAACACCACCTCCCAGCGCCGCATCGCGATCAGCGTGTCGATCACGTACCCGGCCGCGTCGTGCCCAAACCCCTCCGCGAGGGCTGCCTGGTACCGCGCACGGAACGGCGCGGAACCGTACCAGGCGCGATCACTGGGGTGCGCACCCGCGAGCACCATCTCCTCCATGGCCGCCGCGGAAAAGCCGCCGAGGATCTGTGCAGCCGCGTCCGGGTCGCTGCGCGCGAGGTCGGAGAGGGCCGCCGCCTCGTCGGGGAGCTGCGCGCGCACCGCGGGGAACGCGACCTCGTCGGCGGGCGAGACCAGCACGAGCCGGCTCGCGGCACCCTGCGCGGCCAAGCCAAGCCCGAACACGCCGCCCTGCGAATTCGCCACCACGGGCACCGCGGTCCCCGGCCGCCCCGTGACCGCGTCACACACCGCCGCGTAGTCCGCCACGGTCGAGGCGAGGGTGCGCGCCGGATCGTGGTCCGAGGCGCCCATGCCGGGACGGTCGAGGGTGATGAGCCGGAGGCCGCGCTCCGCGAGGAGTTCTTCCCCGAAGGCCATGGTCTTGCCGGTCCCGGCACCCGCAACGAACAGGACGGGCTGGCCGTCGGTGGGTCCCCACGCCGACCCCGTGATCAGCCGATCCTGGGGGCGACGTACCGTGAAGCTGGTGGGACGTGTCATCTGCACAGGATACCGGTGCGCGCGGGGCAACTTCTGCGCGCGTTCAGTTCGGCAGCGCCCCCACTATGGCATAGTGGAGGGGTCTATCCCGTATGGTCGGCGCGACCGGCCCACACACGTTAAGTGAGCAGAACCGTGAGCGAAGCGACCAACGAAACGCCCTGGGGACGAGTCGACGACGACCGTACCGTGTATGTGCGCGAGGGTGACGGTGAACGCGTGGTCGGGTCCTTCCCCGACGGCACGCCCGAGGAAGCCCTCGCCTACTTCACCCGCAAGTTTGCCGACATCGAGGGTCAGGTCACCCTGTTGGAGGCTCGGATCGCCCGCGGCACGGCGGACGCCTCCGCAGCCGACTCCGTCACGAAGCTCACAGCGCTGCTCGTCGAGCCGGCCGCGGTGGGCGACATCGCCGGGCTGCGCGCCCGCGTCGAGAAGCTCAGCACCAAGACCGCGGCGCTGAGCGAGAAGCAGCAGGCCGAGCGGGAGGCCGCTCGCCAGGAGGCCATCGCCAAGCGCGAGGCAATCGTCGTGGAGGCCGAGCGGCTGGCCGCACAGCCCGAGGCGTCGATCCGCTGGAAGGACACGAGCCTCGCGTTCGAGCAGCTCTTCACCGATTGGCAGAGCGCGCAGCGCAGCGGCCCCCAGGTCCCCAAGGGCCAGGCGGACGCGCTGTGGAAGCGCTTCCGCACCGCGCGCCAGACCTTCGATAGCGCCCGTCGCGCCCATTTCGCGCAGATGGACGCCACGAACAAGGACGTGAAGCAGCGCAAGGAGCGGATCATCGCCGCCGCCGAGGCGCTCGCGCCCAAGGGCATCGACGGCATCCCGAGCTACCGCAACCTGCTCGAGGATTGGAAGGCCGCCGGTCGCGCGAGCCGCAAGATCGATGATCAGCTGTGGGCTCGGTTTAAGGCCGCGGGCGATGTGCTCTACCAGGCGAAGGCCGAGGAAGTCGCACAGACCAACGAGGAGTACGCGGCCAACCTCGTCGCGAAGCAGGAACTGCTCACCGAGGCCGAGCCGATCCTCACCGTCACCGACCGCGTGGCGGCGCGCAAGCAGCTCACCGCGATCCAGCTGCGCTGGGACGAGATCGGGCGCGTGCCCCGCGAGGCGCTCCGCGACGTCGAGGGCCGGCTGCGCAAGGTCGAGGACCACGTCAAGCACCTCGAGGACGAGCACTGGCGCAAGACGAACCCGGAGACGAAGGCCCGGAGCGAGGGCCTGCGCGGCCAGCTGGAGTCGTCGATCGCCGAGCTGAGCTCCGAGATCGAGGCCGCGAAGACCGCGGGGAACGCGAAGGCGCAGAAGGAGGCCGAGGACAAGCTCGCCACCCAGCAGTCCTGGCTCGCCGCCCTCGGCGACTAAGCACCGGCGGAGCGCCGCCCGAGCGTCGCTCACAGCTTTTCGATGCGGGGCCCGGCACCAAGTTATCCACACTTGGTGCCGGGCCCCTCGCGTTTCCGGCGCGGGCCACCGATGATGGACGCATGACCTCCACCCCAGCCACCCGGGCCTCTCCCCACCCCTCGCCCGGGAAACTACGCGTCCCAGACACGGCGCACTGGCCCGCCGCCGTGCGCAGCGCGGAACTCCGGCGCGGCAGCCTCGTCCCCTGCGGGCCGGGGGTCCGCCCTGTGGGCTGGCCGGACACCCCCAGGGTGCGGCTCGCGGCGCTCCGCCCGTGGCTCCCCACCGGCACCATCGCGGTGTTCATGACCGCCGCGTGGGTGTGGGACGCCTGTCCGACACCGGGTCGGCCGCTGCACGTGAGCACGGCCGGGCGGCGCGCTCGCCCCCGGACTCCCCCACTCGGCGTGCGCGTGCATCAGTTTCGCGCTCCCGCGACGGACACGGTGGCATTCGGTTCCGGGGCCACCACGACGCGCAGGCGCACGCTCTGCGATCTGCTGCGGCTGAGCGAGGACTTTGCCCGGGAGCACCGGCTCGCGTGTCGCGTCCTCCGGTTGCAGACGGCGTGGGGCGATGCGGAGATCGCCGACGCACTCGCCCGTGGCCCGGCGCCGCACCGCCAGCGGGCACTTGAGCGCCTCAGGGAGCTGTGATGCGTCCCGGGCGGCGGTCGCTAGTTCGTGATCCGGTAGACGTCGTAGACGCCGTCGATGCGGCGGACCGCGTTGAGCACGTGATCGAGGTGTGTGGCATTGGCCATCTCAAACACGAACTTGCTGATCGCAAGCCGCGAGGTCGACGTGTTCACCGTCGCGGAAAGTATGTTGACGTGGTGTTCGGAGAGCGTGCGCGTCACGTCAGAAAGCAGCCCCGAGCGGTCCAGCGCTTCGACCTGAATCTGCACCAGGAAGACGCTCTTGGTCGTCGGGGCCCATTCGACCTCGATGATCCGGTCCTCCTGCTTTCGCAGGTTCTGGAAGTTGTGGCAGTCCACGCGGTGCACGGACACGCCCTGTCCCTTCGTCACGAAGCCGAGGATCTCATCGCCCGGAACGGGGGTGCAACACTTCGCGAGTTTCGCGAGGATATCCGAGGCACCCTTCACGATCACCCCGCTCGAGCCCGTGGCCCGAGACGCCCGCGGTGCCTCGATGATCGGCATCGTCGCGAGCGCGGGCTCCGTCGAGGTCTGATCGTCGAACACGAGCGCGGTGACCTTTTCGACAACCGACTGCGCGGAGACGTGGCTCGCGCCCACGGCGGCGTAGAGCGCCGTCACGTCGGCGTACCGCAGCTGCAACGCCACCTGCTGCAGGGCTTCGGAGTTCATCACGCGATGCAGCGGCAGCCCCTGCTTCCGGAGCGCCTTCGCGATCTCGGTCTTGCCGTTCTCAGCGTCCTCCTCGCGGCGCTCCTTCGTGAACCACTGCCGGATCTTGTTCTGCGCGCGCTTGCTCTTGACAAACGAGAGCCAGTTCTTATTGGGACCGGCATTCGGGTCTTTCGAGGTGAAGACCTCCACGACGTCACCGTTCTGCAACGCGGTCTCCAGCGGGACCAGACGCCCGTTCACGCGTGCACCCATGGTGCGGTGGCCCACCTCGGTGTGCACCGCGTAGGCGAAATCGACCGTGGTGCCGCCGTTAGGCAGGCCGATCACGCGCCCCTTGGGGGTGAAGACGTACACTTCCTTCGCGCCGATTTCGAAGCGCAGCGCGTCCAGGAACTCGCTCGGGTCCTCGGTCTCCGCCTGCCAATCGGAGATGTGCGCGAGCCAGGCCATGTCGTTGGAGGTGGTTCCGGCCTGGTCCTGCGCCCGCTGCTTGTACTTCCAGTGCGCGGCCACGCCATACTCGGCGCGCTGGTGCATCTCGACGGTGCGGATCTGAATCTCCACGGCGCGACCGTCCGGTCCGATCACGGTGGTGTGCAGCGACTGGTACAGATTAAACTTCGGCGTCGCGATGTAGTCCTTGAAGCGGCCCGGAATCGGGGTCCACCGGGCGTGCACCGCACCCAGCACCGCGTAGCAATCGCGGATCGACTGCACGAGCACCCTGATGCCCACGAGGTCGTAGATGTCGTCGAAGTCGCGGCCGCGGACGATCATCTTCTGATAGATCGAGTAGAGCTCTTTCGGGCGCCCGGTGACTTCGCCGCGAATGCGCGCGTCGCGCAGGTCCGCTTCGATCGTGCTGATCACCGTGCCGACGATCTCGTCACGCTGGGGATTGCGCTGCGCGATGAGGTTCTCGATCTCCGCGTACAGCTTCGGCTTGAGCACCGCGAAGGAGAGATCCTCGAGCTCGGACTTCATCGACTGGATGCCGAGGCGGTGCGCGAGCGGCGCGTAGATCTCGAGGGTTTCCTGCGCCTTCCGCTTCGCCGAGTCGCTCGAGACAAAGCCCCAGGTGCGGGCGTTGTGAAGCCGGTCGGCGAGCTTAATCACCAGCACGCGGATGTCCTTGGCCATCGCCACGACCATCTTGCGGACGGTCTCGGCCTGGGCCGAGTCGCCGTACTTCACCTTGTCGAGCTTCGTGACCCCGTCCACGAGCATCGCGATTTCTTCGCCGAAGTCACGCGTGAGCTCCTCCAGCGTGTACTCGGTGTCCTCGACCGTATCGTGGAGCAGCGCCGCCGCGATCGCCACCGGGGCGACGCCGAGCTCCGCAAGGATCTGGGCCACCGCGATCGGGTGGGTGATGTAGGGCTCACCGCTGCGACGCTTCTGGCCCCGGTGCGCGCGCTCGGCTGTCGTGTACGCCCGTTCGATCACCGAGAGATCCGCACGCGGATAGTTCCCACGGACCGTGCGCACCAGCTGGTCTACCGCGCCCGGGGCGCTGCCTCGGGAAAAGATTCGAGGCACGAGTCGACGCAACGCGGTCGTGCCGCCCTGCGCCACATCGTTCGTAACCACCTGATCTCCTCCTCGAATGTTTGAACGCTACACCACGGGCACCCATTCTGACCAACTGGGTGCCCGTGGGTGTGGCGACGGCCGAATCGATCGGACGGCTACGCGGTGCTCGCGGTGGCGGAGTCCGCCGACGAGCCCGCGGCCGCAGCCGAGTCGGCCGCGTTCGAGGAGCCACCGCGCTGACGCAGCACCTTCTCGTCGTGCCGCTTGACGGCGGGCTCGCCCTCGCGCAGATGCGCATACATCGGTGCCGCGATGAAGATCGTGGAGTACGCGCCGACCAGGATGCCGATGAACAACGCGAGGGAAATATCGCGCAGCGTCCCCGCACCGAGCACAAAGGCACCGATGAACAGGATCGAGCCAACGGGCAGGAGGGCCACGACGGAGGTGTTGATCGAGCGCACCAGCGTCTGGTTGACGCCCAGGTTGACCGCCTCCGCGAAGGTGGTGCGTTCCGTCAGTTCGCCGGGCAGCGTGTTCTCGCGAATCTTGTCGAACACCACGACCGTGTCGTAGAGCGAGTACCCCAGGATCGTCATGAAACCGATCATCGCGGCCGGCGTGATCTCGAAGCCCGAGATACCGTAGATGCCCGCCGTGATCACGAGGTCGTGCAGCAGGGCGGCGATCGCCGCGAGCGACATCTTCCAGGTGCGGAAGTAGAGCGCCATCACGAGGGAAGCGAAGACCAGGAAGACGAACAGGGCGATCACGGCCTGTCTCGTGATGTCTTGCCCCCAGGCGGGCCCAATGAAGGAGTAGGTCACCTCTTCGGCGTCGATGTCGTACGCCGCAGCGAGGGCGGCCGTCACCTCACGGTTCTCAGCCTCCGCCAACGCCTCCGTCTGCACCCGAATGTCGGTGGGACCGACAAGGGTGACGCGGGGCGCACTCGAGGGGAGCACCTCCGCAACCGCTTCCTCGGCGACCGCGGTATCACGGTCCTGCCCGTCGGTGAGGTGCACCTGGAACTGGCTGCCGCCCGTGAACTCGATCCCGAAGGTGAAGCCGCCGCGCAGCAACGGGCCCACGATCGAGAGCACGATCAGGATCAGCGAGATCGCGTACCAGGTCTTTCGGCGACCGATGAAGTTGATCGACTTCTCGCCGGTGTAGAGAGCGTTGCCGAACTCGGCAAATGATCGAGCCATGATTAGCTCTCCTTTCCGGTGGTCGCGCCCACGGCCTCGGCCGCCTTGCGCTCCGCGATGGTCTGCCGGCGTTCGGCTTCCTTCTGGCTCCGGGCAACCTTCTTCCCCGCGCCCTTGCTTGCCACCACGGGTTCGCGGAACTGCGCGCGGCCGCGGTACACGGCACCGAGCTGGCGCGGATCCAGGCCGGAGAACTTGTTCCCGTTCTGGTAGAACCGCGTCCGGGCGAGCAACGTCATCATCGGGTGCGTGAACAACGCGACAACGAGGACGTCAACGAGGGTGGTCAGGCCGAGCGTGAACGCGAAGCCCTTCACGTTGCCGACCGCGAGAATAAACAGGATCACCGCGGCGAGGAAGTTCACGCCGTCCGAGGCGAGGACCGTGCGGAACGCTCGGGCCCAGCCGTTCTCGACGGCGCGCTCGATGGTGAAGCCGTCGCGCAGCGCGTCGCGGATGCGCTCGAAGTAGACGATGAACGAGTCGGCGGTGAAGCCCACCGCGACGATGATGCCCGCCACGCCCGCAAGCGAGAGTCGGTAGCCCTGACGCCACGAGAAGAACGTGAGCAGGAGGTAGGTCAGCACGCCCGCGATCACCAGGGAGGCGATCGTCAGCGATCCGAGTGCGCGGTACTGGAAGAGCGAGTACACCACCACGAGCAGCAGGCCGATGAGACCCGCGAGCAGGCCCGCGCCGAGCTGGCTGGTGCCGAGCGTGGCGGAGATATCCTCCTGGCTCTGCACCGAGAAGTCGATGGGCAGCGCGCCAAACTTGAGCTGATCCGCGAGCGCCTTGGAGGTCTCCTGCGTGAAGTCGCCGCTGATCGAGGGACGGCCATCGAGGATCTGTCCCTGCATGGTGGGTGCCGAGAGCACCCGGCCATCGAGCACAAACGCAAACTGGTTCTGTGGCTCCGGGGCACCGTAGAGGCGCGAGCTGATCTTGCCGAACTTCTCCGCACCGGTCTTGTTCATGATGATCTGCACGACCCAGCCGCCCGTGGTGGCACCCGTCTGGGTGGTCTCCATTTGGGCGGTGGCGTCCGTGATCACGTCTCCGCTCAGCTCGACGGGGCCGAGCAGGTACTTCTGCGTGCCGGTGTCGTCGCACGTGATGAGCGGCCGGTCCGCGGCAGCGTTCCCGGTCTCCAGCGCGGATTCCATGTCGCAGGTAAACGCGTCGAACTTCGCCTGCAGTGCCGGTGTCACCCAGGCGAGGTCGCCGGCCTCGGCGGGCGGGGGCTCCGGGTACAGATCATCCGGGTCGCTCATGACCAGCTTCTCGGCCGCAGCGCGGGCCTCAGCCGCCTGCGCCTCGGCCTCCTCCTGCGCCTTCAGCTCTTCGGCCGTCGGCTCCTCGCCGCTCGTGTTCGCGGGCGGCACCTGGTTCATGTCGATGCCGATCCCCACGGCAAGCACCGGGCGGAAGTCGAGCTTCGCCGAGGCCTCGATGCGCTGCAGCGTCTCCTCGTCCGCCTTCCCGGGAATCGACACGGAGATGTGCTGGTTGCCCTGGGTGGTGATCTCCGCCTCGGACACCCCGGCCGCGTCAACGCGCTGCCGAATGATCGAGACGGCCTGCTGCAGCTGTTCCCCCGTGACAGCCTTGCCATCTGTCTGCTCGGCGGCCAGCAGGATCTGGGTTCCGCCTTGCAGATCCAGTGCCAACTTCGGCGTCCAGCTCGCATCGCTCCGGAATACTCCGTAGGTGATGAGGCCGGCGAGGCCGACAATCAGAACCAGAAGAAACACGAGGGAGCGGCGGGCTCGCCTCACGGCTGGTGTAGTAGCCACAACTGACTGCTTTCTCTCAGAGGGAGGGGGAAAAAGCCGCGGCCGGAGCCGCGGCTTTCACAAGCTACGCCTTCGGCGTCTGCTCGCCACCCTGCTGGTCAGTATCGGGGCCCTGCGTGCCCGACTCGTCCGCTGCGGCGTCCGTGCCGCGGTCGAGATCGGCTGCGTCGACCTCCGGAGTCGCCGTCGTTTCGGGGGTGCCGTTCGCGAGGCGCTCGCCAAATGCCGGGTCGTCGTCCGGGGCGAGATCCGAGGCCGGTGCCTCGTCAGCAACCTCGACCGGTGCCACGATCTGGGAGACCGCGTTGCGATGCACCACAAAGGTGCTCGTGCCGCTGCGCACCGTGACCTTGTTCTCTTCCTCGTCAACCGAGTCGATCGTGCCGTAGATCCCCGACTGCAGCATCACATCGGCACCCGGCCGAAGTCCACTCTGGAGCTCCTGCATCGCCTGCTGACGCTTCTTTCCGTTCCGGAACATGAAGAAGATCAGGAGCGCGATCAGCGCAAACATCATCAGAGTGATCGGGTCAATAGCCACGACGGTCCTTTCGGTGGGCGTGCCCGCGCGGGTGCAGAGGGCACAATTCTCTCGATTCTAGCGGGTTCGCGCCTGCAGAAACACAGAGATTTCCAGGGAATCGCGCGCTACAGCGCCCCCGTCGCCTCCGGCGGGACCGCGCCGAGGTGTTCCCACCCCAGCCGCGTCGCGACACGACCGCGTGGTGTGCGCGTGAGGAGCCCGGTCCGCACGAGGAACGGTTCCACAACCGCCTCGATCGTTTCGGCCTCCTCGCCAACGGATACCGCAAGGGTCGACAGCCCGACGGGTCCCCCGCCGAACCGTTCCACGACCGCGCGAAGGACCTCGCGGTCCAGCCGATCCAGGCCGTTCTCGTCGACGTCGTACAGCGCGAGCGCGGCACGCACCGTGGTCGTGTCGCCCGGCGTATCGTGCACCAGGCTGTAGTCGCGAACGCGCCGCAGCAGGCGGTTGGCGATGCGCGGCGTGCCTCGCGATCGGCCCGCGATCTCCTCGATCCCCTGCTCGGACAGCTCGAAGCCGAGCAGCCCAGCCGCGCGGCGCACCACGCTCGCGAGCTCATCCACGCCGTAGAACTCCAGGTTCGCGGTGAAGCCGAAGCGATCGCGGAGCGGATTCGGCAGCAGGCCGGAGCGGGTCGTCGCGCCGACCAGCGTAAACGGCGAGAGCTCCAACGGGACCGACGTCGCGCCGGCCCCCTTCCCCACCATGATGTCCACCTTGAAATCCTCCATCGCAAGATAGAGCATCTCTTCGGCGCTGCGCGCCATCCGGTGGATCTCGTCGATGAAGAGCACCTCGCCCGGCGTCAGCGCGGACAGCACCGCGGCGAGGTCCCCCGCATGCTGAATCGCGGGGCCCGAGGTTTGGTGCAGTGGTTTGTCGAGCTCCGTCGCCACGATCATGGACAGCGTCGTCTTCCCGAGGCCGGGCGGACCGGCGAGCAGAATATGATCGGGGGTCCGCTGCTGCAGCGACGCCGCGTTCAACAGCAGCGACAGCTGGCTGCGGACCTTTGCCTGGCCCACGAATTCCGTGAGCGTCGCGGGTCGCAGCGCCCCCTCGTACCGCTGCTCGGCGATGGTCGCCTCCGGCGAGACCTCGCTGCTCACCGCGTGCCCCCACGGGATCCCGGTCGTCCGGCCTGCAGCAGCGCCAGGGCGGCGCGCAACAGCTCGGCGCTCGCGTCAGGCGCCCCCGCGTCGAGCGCATCGCTGACCGCCTCGTGCGCTTCGGACTGCCCCCAGCCGAGGCCGACGAGCCCGTCCACCACGCCCTCCGCGGCGCTCGGCGTCGCGGCTGCCTGATCCGGCGTCGCGTCTGCGGCCCAATCGGTGGCCGCGAGCTTGCCGGCGAGCGAGACAATGATCAGCTTGGCGGTCTTCGGCCCGATCCCGGAAACCTTTCGGAAGGCCTTCTCGTCCTCGGCCGCGACTGCGCGCGCAATTTCCGCGGGCGCGAGCGCGGAGAGTACGCCCAGCGCGCTGCGGGGTCCGACGCCCGACACGCTGATGAGATGACCGAACACCTCGAGTTCAGCCGCGGTGGCGAACCCGAACAGGGTGAGCGCGTCCTCCCGCACCACCAGGGAGGTGTGCAGCGCAATCTCGTCGCCGGGGTGCGCCTGGGACACGCGTCCGCTCGGGACTTCTACGCGCATGCCCAAGCCGCCGAGGCCCACTACTGCCCATCCGGCGCCCGCTGCGAGAACCGGTCCACGAATCGATGCAATCACATCCCCACCCTAGAATGCCGGCGCAGACGAGGGGGCCCGCCACACCGGGCATTCGAACAAAAGTACGAATGATGGGTGTGGCGGGCCCCCGCCGTCGATGTGCGCGTTAGCCGGCCGTCGCGCCTACGGTCTCGGGGACGGCGTTCCGCACGGCGCGGTTGACGGAGGAAATGATCGCCTTGAGCGTGGCGCGCGTGGTGTCGGGGTCGATGCCGACCCCCCACAGGCGCTGGCCGTCGACCTCGAGGTCCACGTAGGCGGCCGCCACGGCGTCGCCGCCGGTGCTCATCGCGTGCTCAACGTAGTCGAACAGCGTGACCGCGTGACCGTCGTCGTTCAATGCGTTCAGGAACGCATCCACGGGGCCGTTGCCGCGGCCCGTCGCCTGCTTCTGCTCGTCGCCGTCACGGTAGTCGACGTTGAGCTCGGTGATGCCGTCGCCGGCACTCGTCGACGCGGTCCGGAAGATCTCGTACCGGCCCCAACGCGCTGCGTCAGCGGACTCGGCCGGCAGGTACTCGTCCTGGAAGATCTGCCAGATCGCCTCGCTCGACATCTCGCCGCCCTCGGAATCTGTGACGCCCTGCACAACGGCGCTGAACTCGATCTGCAGGCGGCGCGGGAGATCCAAGCTGTGGTCGCTCTTCAGCAGGTAGGCAACGCCCCCCTTGCCCGACTGGGAGTTCACCCGGATCACCGCTTCGTAGGAGCGCCCGAGGTCCTTCGGGTCGACGGGCAGGTACGGGACCGCCCACTCCATATCGTCGATGGACTTCCCGGCCGCCTCGGCGTCCTGCGCCATGCGCTCGAAGCCCTTCTTGATCGCGTCCTGATGCGACCCCGAGAACGCCGTGTAGACGAGGTCGCCCGCCCAGGGGCTCCGCTCGGGGACCCGGAGCTGGTTGCAGTACTCGGCGGTGCGACGCACCTCGTCGAGACGGGAAAAGTCGATCTGCGGGTCGATGCCCTGCGTGAACATGTTGATGCCGAGCGCGACGAGGTCGACGTTACCGGTGCGCTCCCCGTTCCCGAACAGGCAGCCCTCGATCCGGTCGGCCCCGGCCAGGTACCCGAGCTCCGCCGCCGCGACGCCGGTGCCGCGGTCGTTGTGCGGGTGCAGCGACAGGATCACGTTCTCGCGGTGCGCCAGGTGGCGGCTCATCCACTCGATCGAGTCGGCGTAGACGTTCGGCGTCGCCATCTCGACCGTTGCCGGCAGGTTGATGATCACGTTGCGCTCCGGCGTCGGCTCGAACACCTCGAGCACCGCGTTGCAGACCTCGACCGCGTACTCGAGTTCGGTGCCCGTGTAGGACTCCGGCGAGTACTCGTAGTAGATCTCAGTCCCCGCAGCGATCGGCTCGGCCGCCTTGCACATCCGGGCACCCTCGACCGCGATCTGCTTGATGCCCTCGCGATCGGAGCGGAACACGACGTCCCGCTGCAGGATCGAGGTCGAGTTGTACAGGTGCACGATGGCCTGCTTCGCCCCGATCAGCGACTCGTAGGTGCGAGTGATCAGGTGTTCGCGCGCCTGGGTGAGCACCTGGATGGTCACGTCGTCCGGAATCGCGTTCTCTTCGATGAGCTGCCGCACGAAGTCGAAGTCGGTCTGGCTCGCCGAGGGGAAGCCCACCTCGATCTCCTTGTAGCCCATCTTGACGAGAAGATCGAACATGATCCGCTTACGCTCAGGGCTCATCGGGTCGATCAGGGCCTGGTTGCCGTCGCGCAGATCGACCGCACACCAGCGCGGGGCCTTCGTGATCGTCTTCGTGGGCCAGGTCCGATCCGGCAGATCCACGCGGATGATCTCGTGGTACGGGCGGTAGCGGTGGATCGGCATACCAGAGGGCTGCTGCGTGTTCTTCATGGGCTCGTCTTTCTCATCGGTTCACATTCGCTCAGCCAAACACAAACACCGCGACGAGGAAGGCCTGAAGATTAGGCCTCGTCGCGGCAGCTAAGGAGCAGCGAGCCGAACAGCATGGGCACACTCTATCACGCAAGCTCATAGGCTGGGACCATGACTCGACGCACACGCACACCGCGGCTCTCGATGCTCCTCCTCTCGGTCCTCGCGGCGCTCCCCATGCTCGCCAGCACCGCGCCGGCGGCGCAGGCCACCGCGGACGAGGTGCCCGCGGTTGAACGCTTCAGCTACGCGAGCTGGGATGTCGAGATGCACGTGGCGCTGCGGGGCGACGGACACGCGACGGCGCGAGTGACCGAACGCATCGTGGCGGAGTTTCCCGAGCACGACCAGAATCGGGGCATGATTCGCCTGATCCCGCAGGACTACCTGGGGGCGTCGACCGATCCGCGCGACATCACCGTCACCGACGCCGCGGGCGACGCCGTGCCGTTTGACCTTGAGTCTGGCGAGGACGTCGGTGCCGGCGCCGACGCTGTCGCAATCCTGACGGGCACCGATGACTTCGTGCACGGCACCCAGACGTACGTCATCAGCTACGCCCTCGACGACGTCATCCTGTCCCGCGACGACCAGCAGGCCGACGAGCTCTACTGGGACATGATCCCGCTCAACCGCGCGCAGCCCATCGACGCGGCAACGGTGTCGGTCACCTTCGACCCCGCGCTCGCGGAGCACCTCACCGGCGAGCAGCGGTGCTAAGTGGGGGCCCACGAGTCCACCCGCGAGTGCGCGATCGCGGCCCCGACGACGGCCGCACCGGGAACGTTGACGGTGGACGCGGGTGCGCTGCCCGCGCACGAGGGCCTCACCGTGGCGATCGGCCTCGCGCCGGGCACGGTCACCCAACCCGCCGCCCGGCTCCCGAACTTCGCGCTCGACACGCTGCCGCTGTTCGTGGGCGGCGGTGCGGTGCTCGTCTCGGGAGCGGGCGTTCTGAGCGTCGCACGCCTGCGGCGGTCGCGGCGGGGCGAGGGGGCGATCATCGCCCAGTACGACGTGCCCGCGGAGCTGCCCCCGCTGCTGGCCGGGCCGATCGCTGGCGCCGCAAAGCCCACCCCGCCCGCCGAGCTCGTGCACCTCGCGCTCCGCGGTGTGACCCGCATCGAGGAGCTTCCCGGGAAGAACGGGAAGCGGGCGCGGAAGCCACAGCTCGCGTTCCGGCTGCTCGATCCTGCGCGGGTGGGCGATCCGCTCGACGCCGCGGCGGTCACCGCCGTGTTCCCGGCGCGGACCGTCGACGAGCTGTTCCCCGTACCCGAGGAAGACAGCGCGTTCAGCGACCGCATGACCGGGCTCGCCACGGCGGGGTCCGACGCGGCGATGAAGCGCGGCTATGTCGAGCGCGCCCGCAGCCCGCTCGGGCGGGTGCTCGGCTGGGTGAGCCTCGGCCTGACCGCGGTGTGCGGCGTGTTCATCGTGCTCGGGATCGCGACTCGCAGCTCGGACACCCCCGCGATTACCATCCTGCTCGCGGCAATCACGCTGGTGCTCGGGATCGTGAGCCTCGTGCCCCATCGCGTCTTGACGCCGCGCGGGGCTGAGGCGCGACGGTATCTGCTCGGCGTGAAGGAGTTCATTCGCGTCGCCGAGGCCGACCGCCTGGCCATGCTGCAGTCCGTCGCCACCGCAGAACGCCGCGACGCGGGTGAGCACTCCGTCATCGAGCTCTACGAGCGGCTGCTGCCCTACGCCATGCTGTTCGGCCTGGAGAAGGAGTGGGGCAAGACGCTCGCGACACGCTACGCCCAGGAACCCCACTACCTCCCGCTCTGGTACCCGGGGATGCTTGCGGGTGGGTTCGACAGGCTCGACGCCTCGATCTCGCAGGTCTCCTCGTCGATCTCCGCGGCCGCGACGTATTCGGCGAGTTCCTCCGGCGGGTCAACCGGGGGCGGCTTCGCCGGCGGCGGCGGGGGCGGCGGCTTCGCCGGCGGCCGCTAGGCGCTGCCCCGCACCCCGCACCCCGTACTCCCCTACTCCCCTACGCCCCTACGCCCCTACGCCCCTACGCCCCTATGGCGATTTATCTGTACCGAGGGCATTTCGCCGGTATTTGCCTCGCGCTCGATAAAATGCCTCGGTACGGGCGAGCGAAGCCGGGCGAGCGAAGCCGGGCGAGCGAAGCCGGGCGAGCGAAGCCGGGCGAACGAACCCGGGCGAACGAACCCGGGCGAGCGGAGCCTAGCGCCGGTGGTACCGCGCCTGGCCGAAGCCGAGGATCAGGTACCCGATCGGGGCGAGCAGCCAGAGCAGGAAGAACGCGAAGCCGCCGCCCTTCTGGAAGCGCTCGCCGAGCCGGAATGCGACGAAGATCGAGAAGATGAAGCCGACGATCGGGATCAGGTACAGCAGGCCCATCCACGCGGAGTAGCCGGCAACCTTCACGAGGATGAAGACGTTGACGATCGGAATGAGCGCGAGGATGCCCGGGTACCCGGCCTTCGAGAACACGCGCCACAGCGCGATCGCCACAAGGATGTACCACGCAATCGCGAACGGCCCCACGGCCTGCGTCAGCGCCGTGAGCTGTGCCTGATCAGTAATCTGTTCCATCCCGACCCCCGTATCGACGCCCGCCGGAATGCGGGCTAGAACCCGAGCCTACCGAGTGCCTTCGGATCGCGCTGCCATTCCTTCAGAACCTTGACGCGCATCGAGAGGTACACCCGTCGGCCGAGCAGGGCTTCAATCTCGCGGCGCGCCCGCTCGCCCACATCACGCAGGCGGGACCCGCCCTTGCCAATCACGATGCCCTTCTGGCTGTCGCGCTCGACATAGAGCGACGCATAGATCTCGAGAAGACCGGGCGTGCCGTCCTCCTCCGCGTCGCGCTCCACGCGGTCGTCGACGGTCGCGGCGAGGGAGTGCGGCAGTTCGTCCCGCACACCGTCAAGCGCGGCCTCGCGGATCAGCTCGGCAATCCGATCATCCTCGGACTCGTCCGTCGTGTCCGCCGCGTCATAGAGCGGCGGCGAGAGCGGCATCTGCTCGAGCAGCACGTCCGAGAGCACGTCCAGCTGATCGTTCGTGAGGGCCGAGACGGGGACCACCGCATCCCACTCGCGGAGCTCCCCGAGACGGGTGAGCTGATCGATGATCTCGCTCTGCGATGCCTCGTCAACCTTGGTGAGGATCGCCACTTTCTTCGCGCGCGGGAAGTCCTCAAGCCGTTCGTTGATGAAGCGGTCGCCCGGACCGAGCTTCTCCGTCGCGGGCACGCAGAAGCCGATCACATCGACATCGCCGAGTGTCGCCTCGACCAGCGCGTTCAAACGCTCGCCGAGGAGCGTGCGGGGCCGGTGAATCCCCGGGGTGTCCACAATGATGAGCTGACCGTTGGGACGGTGCGAGATCCCGCGGATCGCGCGCCGCGTGGTCTGCGGCTTCGGGCTGGTGATGGCGATCTTCTCACCAACGAGCGCGTTCGTGAGCGTGGACTTGCCCACGTTGGGCCGCCCCACGAATGAGACGAAGCCCGCGCGGAACTCCCCTGCCGCCGGGGTATGCTGATCGTTCATTCCGTGTCCTCCGAGTTCGTGTCGCCCACCCAGTGGGCGGCAACGGCGAGCAAGCGCTGCCTTCGGCGTTCCGTCGCGACCGCGGTGAGCGCGATGCCCGCGACCACGGTCGTATCTCCTTGCTCGGGCAGCCGCCCGAGATGCTTCGCAAACAGCCCGCCGACGGTGTCGACCTCATCGTCGTCGAGCTCGATGTGGAACAGCTCGCCGAGTTCCTCGACCGAGAGCCGGGCGCTCACCACGTAGGAGCCGTCCGGCTGCAGCGCGGCCTCGGGCACGTCACGATCGTGCTCGTCGCTGATCTCGCCGAGCAGCTCCTCGATCACGTCCTCGAGCGTCACGAGACCGGAGATGCCCCCGTACTCGTCGACGACGAGCGCGAGGTGATTGGATTCCTGCTGCATCCGGCGCAGCAGCGTGTCGGCGCGCTGGGTCTCCGGCACGAACACCGCGGGCTTCATCACCCGCGTCATGGGGGCCGTCGCGGCTTCGTCGGGCCGGCGCAGCACAAAGCTGCTCAGGTCCCGCAGATACGCGACCCCGGCAACGTGGTCCACGTCGCCGGTGATCACGGGGACGCGCGAGTGTCGGGATGAGAGCACCTGCTCGAGCCCGTCGCGCACGAGCGTGTCGCTGTCGATGGTCACCATGTCGATGCGTGGCACCATGATCTCCCGCACGAGCGTGTCGCCGAACTCGACCAGCGAGTGGATATATTCCCGGTCGCCGTCTTCGAGGAGCGACTGCTCCGCGGCCTGGTCCACGATGGAGAGCAGCTGTTGCTCGTCCCGAATGCGGGAACTCCCCCGCACCTGGCCGGGGGTGACGCGGTCGCCGAAGCGCACGAGCGCGGTGGCGAGCGGCCCGAGCAGGATCCGGATCGTGCGGATGGTGGGTGCAGCGAAGCGGATCACCTGGTCGGGCCGGTGGGTGCCCACCATGCGGGGGCTGGAACCGACGAGGACAAAGATCAGCCCGGTCATCACCAGCGTCGCAATGACGAGCGCGAGCCACATATTGTCGAGCGTGGTGACGAGCACCAGGGTGATGAGCACGGCCGCGAGGGTCTCCGCGAACACCCGCGTGAAGGCGAGGGCGTTCGTGTGTGGTGCCTCGTCCTCCGCGATCGCCCGGATCGCGGCACCGGTGCGCGGCGATGCCTCGGCGAGGGCCAGCAGTTCCGCCTTCGAGCGGACACCGAGCGCCTCGTCGGCCGCGGCGAGCAAGCCACCGACGCCGAGGAGCAGGATCGCCCCACCGAGCAGAAGTCCGACGACCCCCGCGCTCATCGGGCGCGCTCGCGCATGGCGAACGACAGCAGGAGATCGCGCTGCAGGCCGAACATCTCCGCCTCTTCCTCGGGTGTCGCGTGGTCAAACCCGAGGACGTGCAGCATCCCGTGGGTGAGCAGCACCGACATCTCCTGCAGCAGGTCGTGGCCCGCGGCCTCCGCCTGCACCCGAGCGACCTGCGGGCAGATCACGATGTCGCCGAGAATTCCGGCCGGTGCCGGTGCCTCCGGCGTGCCGGGTCGCAGCTCGTCCATCGGGAAGCTCAGAACATCGGTCGGTCCCGGTTCGTCCATCCACTGCACGTGCAGCTGCTCGATGGCGGCCTCGTCGACCATCACGACGCCGAGTTCAGCGTCGGGGTGCACGTGCATCGATTCCAGCACAAACGCGGCGAGCCGCTGCAGGCGATCCTCCTCGACGGGGATGCCGGACTCGTTGTTGATCTCGACGCTCATCGCGTGCTCTCCTTGGTGTGCTGCGGGGTGGTGTCGGAGCTCGCTCCGGATTCTCGGGCGGCGAGTCGCGCCTCATCGTGTGCCGCGTACGCGTCCACGATCCGGCCCACCAGGCTGTGGCGCACGATGTCGTCGGCGCCGAGCTCGGCAAAGTGGATGTCCTCGACACCGCGGAGGATCTTGTTGACGACGCGGAGGCCGCTCGAGGCCTGCGGCAGATCGACCTGGGTGATGTCCCCGGTGACGACCATCCGCGAGCCGTAGCCGAGCCGCGTCAGGAACATCTTCATCTGTTCCGGGGTCGTGTTCTGCGCCTCATCGAGGATCACGAAGGATTCGTTCAGCGTCCGGCCGCGCATGTAGGCGAGCGGGGCCACCTCGATGGTGCCGTTCGCGAGCAGCTTCGGGACGACGTCCGCGTCCATCATGGACCCGATCGCGTCGAACAGCGGGCGCAGATACGGGTCGATCTTGTCCTCGAGGCTTCCCGGCAGATAGCCGAGCCGCTCCCCCGCTTCGACGGCGGGCCGCGTCAGAACGATCTTCGCGACCTCGCGCCGCTGGAGCGCCTGCACGGCCTTCGCCATCGCGAGGTAGGTTTTGCCCGTGCCGGCGGGGCCGATTCCGAACACGATCGTGTTCGCGTCGATTGCGTCGACGTATGCTCGCTGGCCCCGGGTTTGCGGGCGTACGGAGTTGCCGCGCACGGTGACGATCGGCGTACTCAGCAGCTGCGCGGCGCGCGGGCCGTTGCCCTCGTGCACCATGCGGGTCACCTCTTTCACGTCCGAGCGGGAGACCGCCCCGCTGCGGCGCGCAAGCTCAAGGATTTCCTGCACCACCGACTCCGCGGCGCGCACCGCGGCAACGGGTCCCCGCAGCGACAGGACCTCGTCGCGCGAGTGAAACTCGACGAGGGGGTGTTCTTCCTCGAGTTCGCGAACCAGTTGGTCGCGGTGGCCCAGGAAGGATGCCAGGTCGACGCCGGAGAGCAGGACCGTCCGCTGCAGCTGCGGGCTGTCCGCGGAATCGCGGGGGGACGAGTGCGTTGGTTCAGGATCCAACGAGGGAACGCTCCTCAAGGTTGCCGGCGAGCACGTGGGCGTGGACGTGGAACACGGTCTGCCCGACGGTTGCGCCGCTGTTGAAAATGAGTCGGAACTCGCCGTTGGCGTGTTCCGCGGCCAGCTGCTGCGCGACCGCCACCATCTCGGCGAGGGTGTCGGGTTCGGCCGCGGCGAGCTCGACCACGGTGTCGTACGCGGTCGACTTCGGGATCACCAGGATGTGCACCGGTGCCTGCGGGTTCATGTCGGGGAACGCGATGACCCGATCGGTCTCCGCGAGGAGCTCTACCGGGATCTCGCCCGACACGATCTTGCCGAACACTGTATCTGCTGCCATGGTGCCAGTCTACGACACCGTCTTGCGGCGAGCCGTGGCGGATCGCGCGAGGGTCATACGGGTTACCACCGGCCCAGGACCGTGTGCAGCAGCGCGAGGGCGGCCGGCCCCGCGCTCGACGTGCGCAGGACCGTCGTTCCCAGGACGAGCACCTCCGCCCCCGCTGCGCGGAGGGTGTCGAGCTCGGCGTCGGCGAAACCGCCCTCGGGACCGATGACCAGGATCAGTTCGCTCGCCGCGGCCGCGTGCTCCGCAGCCCACGCGCTGAGGGGTGCCGTTCCCGCCGGGTGGAGCGCGATCACCGCGGTCCCCTCGGCCTGGGCGCGCGTCACGAGGTCGGCGAGCGAGGCGACAGCTTCGACCTCGGGAACGATCGCGCGCACCGACTGCTTCGCCGCCTCCCGCGCGATGCGCTGCCACTTCGCGCGGCCGCGCTCGCGCTTCTCGGCGTCAGCCCAGCGCGAGACGGATCGCGAGGCCTCCCAGGGCATGATCGCGTCGACCCCGAACTCGGTGGCCTGCTCGACGGCGCGCTCGTCGCGGTCGCCCTTGGCGAGCGCTTGCGCGAGCACCAGGCGCGGCGTCCCGACCGTACGGGACTGCGCCTCCGCGAGGGTCACCACGAAACGCTGTTTCGACACCTCGGTCACGGTGCCACGGCCGAGTGCGCCGGCGCCGTTTCCGAGCAGGATCTGTTCGCCGAGCCGCAGTCGGCTGACGCGCACCGCGTGGTGCGCCTCGTCCCCGGTCACCTCGATCTCCGCGCCCGGCACGAACGCGTCCGCGCCGAGGTCCTCGCGATAGTAGAGGTTCGCCACGCCTAGCCCTGGCGGAAGAATCGGTCGCGGATCTTGCCGAAGAAGCCCTGCTGGAACTCACCCAGGTGCGGGGGCTCGTCCTTGCGCAGCGCGGCGAGCTGCCGCACGAGATCCTTTTCGCGCCCGGAGAGCTTGTGCGGGGTGACCACCTGGACGGCGATCTTCAGGTCGCCGCGCGTGGTGCTCCGAAGGCCCTGGATGCCGCGACCGCGCACGGTCACGACGTCGCCGGACTGCACGCCAGCCTCGACCTCAGCCTCGACCTCGCCGTCGAGCGCGCTGAGCTTCGCCGAGGCGCCGAGGATCGCGTCGGTCATCGACACCTGCATCGTGCACAGGAGGTCGTTGCCGTCGCGGCTGAAGATGTCGTGGTGCATGACGCGGAATTCGATGAAGAGGTCTCCGTTGGGTCCGCCGCCGGGCCCGACCTCGCCGCCGCCGCGCATCTGCAGGCGGGTCCCGGTGTCGATGCCCGAGGGGATGTCCACCGTGATGGTGCGGCGTTCGCGCACGCGGCCCTTGCCGGCGCACTCAACGCAGGGGTGTTCGATGATCGTGCCGTAGCCCTGGCAGCTGCCGCACGGGTGCATCGTGACGACGTTGCCAAACAGCGAGCGCACCTGGCGCTGCACCTGCCCCTGCCCCCCGCAGACGTCACAGGTGACGGGGTGCGTGCCCGGCTGCGTGCACGCGCCCTGGCAGACGGAGCACAGGACCGCCGTGTTCACCGTCACGTCGCGCTGGACGCCGAAGATCACCTCTTCGAGCTGCACATCGACCCGGATCATCGCGTCGTCGCCGCGCTCCGCGCGCGAGCGCGGGCCGCGCTGCTGCCCGCCGAAGCCGCCGCCGCCGAAGAAGGTTTCGAAGATGTCGCCGAAGCCGCCCGCACCGCCCTGACCGCCACCCATGTCGTACCGCTGGCGCTGTTCGGGGTCGCTCAGCACGTCATAGGCGTGGGTCACGCCTTTGAACCGCTCGGCGGCGTCCTCACTCGGGTTGACGTCCGGGTGCAGCTCACGAGCAAGTCGGCGGTAGGCCTTCTTGATTTCCTCGGGGGTCGCTTCGCGCGACACGCCCAGCGTCTCGTAGTGATCTGCCACGGGGTATTCTCCTCAGATTGTTTGCGAGCGGATGGGGCGGGACGGTGCCGAAGGCTACCGGTCCTCACCCAGAAATCGGTTCAGGTAGCGGGCCACCGCGCGCACGGCGGAAATGTTCCCGGCGTAATCCATGCGCAGCGGCCCGAGCACGCCGAGCTTGGCCACGGCGGTGCCGTCCTCTTCGTAGTTCGAGGCGATCACGGAGGCGGCGGAGAGGCCGTAGGCGTGGTTTTCTCGACCGATCGAGGTGGTGACGTCCCGACCGTCCTGCACCAGCTCATCGAACAAGCGCAGCAGCGTCACCTGCTCCTCAATCGCTTCGAGCACCACGGGCAGCGCCCCCTGGAACTCGACGGGCCGCGAGAGGTTTGCGGCCCCGGCGACGGCGATGCGGTCGGTCCGGTTCGCGCTGAGCTGGGTCCCCACCACGTCGAGCACACGGCGCACCAGATCGACCTCGTCGGGCCCGGCCCAGTCGGCGATCGTGGCCTCGAGATCCGCGATTGCGGTGGCGGCGGCCTCCACGTCGCGGCCGACCGCGGCGGTCGCGATCCGGCCGCGGAGCCCGTGCACCCAGGCTTCCGTGACCTGCGATGCCGGCAGCCACGCGACCTGCTGCTCGACGACCCCGCTGCCGAGGATGAGCACGCACAGCACGCGATCCTCGCCGATCGCGACCAGGTCGATGTGGCGCACCACGGTGCGGCGCAGCGACGGGTACTGCGCGACCGCGACCTGGTTCGTGAGCTGCGCGAGCAGCCGAACCGTGCGCCCCATGACGTCGTGGAGGTCCGTGGATTCGCCGAGGAACCGCTCGATTGCCGAGCGCTGTGCCGCGGTGAGGGGCCGCACCTTCGCGAGGGTGTCCACGTAGAGCCGGTACCCCTTGTCCGTGGGCACACGACCGGAGGAGGTGTGCGGCTGCGCGATCAGCTCGTCGTCCTCGAGCAGCGCCATGTCGTTCCGGATCGTCGCGGCGGACACCCCGAACTGGTGCCGGTCCACGATGGCCTTGGATCCGACCGGTTCGTTCGACGAGACATAGTCGCTGACGATGGCGTGCAGCACGGCAAGACTCCGCTCTGAAACCACGACCCCTCCTCGACTCTTCCGTCCGATCCCGGTTGGCACTCGGGAAACCTGAGTGCCAAGTCTAGCGCAGGTGCCCGAGGGAACTGCAGCTGTCCGCTGAACGCGAAGAGCGCCGGGGCTGTCGGCCCCGGCGCTCTGGCGATTACGGAACGGGTCCGTGATCGCCCGCGTTACTGCAGCCCGTCCGCGCGGTGCAGGAACGCGGCCATCGCCTCGCGTGACAGCTTCGCCTGCGGCGCGTAGCTGGGCTTGCCGCTCGGCTGCTTGATCCCGGTGGAGCGCTTCGTTTCCACCATCCAGGCGATCTCCTTGTAGAACTTGTCCCCGGGCTTCACGTCAGAGACGGGCGACACCTTCGGGGCCTGGTAGCCCTTTGGGGCCGCGTCGCGGTACAAGAAGGCGGCGATCGCCTCGCGGCTCACGTGCGCCTTCGGGGCGAACTTCGGCAGTGACGCGCCGTTCTTGATGCCCGTCGAGAGCTTCGCGTCCCACATCCACGCGATCTCCTCGTAGAACTTGTCCCCCGGCTTCACGTCCGAGAACGGGGACTGCTTCGGGGCCACGTAGTTCTTCGGAGCTTCGATGCGGAACATGAAGGCGGCCATCGCCTCGCGGGTCACGGAAACCTTCGGCTGGAAGGTGTAGGTGACCTTGCCGCCCGCGCCCACCTGCTTGTTGCCGGTGGTGATGCCACGCTCCTGCATCCACATGATGTCCGCGTAGAACTTGTGCCCCTTCGGCACGTCCGTGAGCACGGGCTTCGGCTTCGGGGTTTCCTCACCCGGATCGACCGGCACGGGGGCCGTGAAGAACTCGGTGATCGCACCGTTGAAGACGATCGACTGGATCGTGGCCGAGCCGCTCTCCACGTGCACGCCGTAGCCGAGCACGTCGTGTTCGCCCAGTGCCGCGACGATCGCGGCGAGCGGAGCCGGCGTGTTCGCCGCGATGAGCACCCCGCCCTGATCGGAGATGTCGCGCGAGGACACCCACTCGCTCGCGTCGGCGAGCTTCCCCGACGCGGGAACCAGTGCACGCAGCGTCGTGAACTGCGGCTCGACCACGCCCTGCGGATAGCTGAATACGGGGATCTGCGCCCAGACATCGGCACCGCCCGCGTCCGCGACCACGGTGAGCTCAGCGGCGAGACCCGCCGCGTTCGGCAGGAAGTCGTTCTCGGCGAAGCCGTTCAGCACCTGCGACTTGCCCGTGATCCTCAGGCCCGCCGGGTTCTTCTGCTCGCCGACGACGGTCGCAAAGCTGCCGCGCTCCGGGCCCGCAGCAACCCCCTCATGCCAGCCCGGGTAGCTGCTCTCGTCGGGCCGGATATCCTTCGCGTCGACGAAGCTCGGGGTGCCCGGGGCACCCGGGGTGGTGGCCGCGGGGGCCGCCGTGAACTGTGTCGTCACCCCGCTGGCGCTGAAGTTCGATACGAGCACGTCGCTCGCGGGGCGGTAGACCAGGAATCCGGCACCGAGGGCGCGCGCGTCCTCGTCGACGTCCAATGCGTCGACGAGCGCCCCGAGTTCCCCGCTGGCATTCGCCGCGAAGTCCGTGCCGATTGCGCCGCTCGTGGTCCACACATCCGCGGCCTCGCCTGCCTGCTTCCGCAGCGTGGTGTACTTCGGCTTGCCCGCCTCGTCGTAGTCGAAGAACACCGGGATCTGGTATGTCACGGCGCTCAGATCCGAGGCGACGATGTCGAGGCTGGCGGCCAAGTCTTCGATCGAACCCCGCTCCTCGGCGGACGCGTCCGCCCCCAGCTGATCGTTCCCGTTGCCCTTCCGCACGAGCACCTCGGCACCCCGCGGCACCGTCACGCCGTTGCGCTGCTGGGTGACGTCTTGCGACCTCGAGGGGTCGAAGTGCCAGGAATTATATGCGGCCGTCTCCTCCTCGGGCGTCGCCGTCTTCGTGATTTCCGCGGCCGGAACGTAGTCCGGCCCCGCCGCGTCCGTCGCGTCACTCGCCTGCGCCGCGCTCGTGCCGAGCACCGCCCCGCTGACGATCAATGCTGCCGCTGTCGCGCCAGCGCACACTTGCCGCATTCGCATGAAGCTGCCTTCCTCACCGTTGAACCAAGTTGGGTGAACGCGAGAGCACACTCAACTCCCACCCCTGTGAAAGATAGCACATAGGATGAATTCACACAAGCTACTCATAGGAAACACTTTGGAACAACTGCGTAAACGGTCAGTCCTACGGTCCGGTTCCTCCCAGGATCCGGTGCACGACGGTGTCGGCAAGCAACCGACCCCGCAGCGTCGGCACCACGCGGCCGCCAATGGCGGCCCTGCCGTCGATCAGGCCATCCGCGATCAGCCCGGGGATCGCCGCGCGCTCGCCGGGTGCCAGCACCTCCGTCGGGAGGCCCTCGGCGATCCGGGTTTCCAGCAGCACGCGTTCGTCCCGCCGCGCCTCGGCGCTCAGGATCTCCCGGGAGTGCGCCGGCGACACCCCGGCATGGACCCGGCTCGCGTACGCACCCGGGTGCTTCACGTTCCACCAGCGCACCCCACCCACGTGGCTGTGCGCGCCCGGACCGGCGGCCCACCAGTCCTCGCCCGTCCAGTAGGCGAGATTGTGGCGAGACCGGGTCTCCGGAGAACGGGACCAATTGCTGATCTCGTACCAGTGCAGCCCTGCCGCGGCAAAGCGCGCCTCGGCGAGCTCGTACATTTCGGCGTGCAGATCCTCGTCGGGCTCCGCGACCTCGCCCCGCCGGATCTGCGCCGCCAGTTTCGTCCCCGCCTCGACGATGAGCGCGTACGCGGAGATGTGATCCGGCGCGCACTCGAGCGCCGCGTCGAGCGACCGTTCCCAATCCGCAAGGGACTCGCCGGGGGTGCCGTAGATCAGATCGACGCTCACCTGGAGGCCGGCCTCGCGCGCCCACGCAACGACCTGCGGCACACGCTCGGGCTGGTGCGTGCGATCGAGCGTCTGCAACACGTGCGGCACGGCCGACTGCATGCCGAAGCTCACCCGGGTGAACCCGCCGGCAGCGAGCTCCCGCAGATACGCGGCATCGACCGAATCCGGGTTCGCCTCGGTGGTCACCTCGGCACCCGGCGCGATCCCCCACTCGTCTCGGATCGTCGCGAGCATCGCCGTGAGATCGCTCGCGGGCAGGAGCGTGGGCGTACCGCCTCCGAAAAACACCGTCGAGACCTGACGCTCGGGAAGCCCCGCATCGCGCATGACGCGGGCGCCGAAGCTCAGCTCCCAGCTCGCCTGCTCGGCGTACTCGGCGCGACTCGTCCCGCCGAGCTCGCTCGCCGTGTAGGTATTAAAGTCGCAGTACCCGCAGCGCACCCGGCAATACGGCACGTGCACGTACACGCCGAAGCGGCGGGATTCGGCCCCCGCACGGACGCTCTCAGGAAGCGAGCCGTCCTCCGGCGCGGGATCGCCGTCAGGCAGAACGCTCGGCACCCGGGCCCTCCGTGCTCGCGGGCTGTGCGCCCGGGGCGAGCGCCGCGAGCTGGGCGCGCACCTGCTCCACGGCGAGCTTCAGCTCCGCACGGGCGCGCAGCCCGAGCAGGCCGCTCTTCGGCGCGTCGAGGAAGCCACGAGCAAACGCCCACACGGTGTCGTCCTCGCGCAGTTCGATCCCGAACTGCTGTTCGCCGACCACACCCTGCTCGTCCGCGGTGCCCCAGGCGAAGCCCACCGTTCGATCCTCCGTCACCGTGTAGATGACCAGCACCTCCCGCTCAGGCTGACCCGCGGCGCCGAGCATCGCCCGCGTGCCGGGAACCACATAGGGATCGCCGTCCGGGCCGAAATGCTCCTCGGGTGCCGCGGCCGCCTGGGGCGTGCCCGCAGCGTCGAACTCGGGGCCCTGGTACTCGCTGCCGGTCCCGCGCTGCACCTCGCGGACCGTCATGCCGGCACCGCGCTGCGCGCCCCAGGTCATCAGGAGGCTCGACGCCACCAGGAACCGTTCCTGGCCGCTGCCGAGCCGCAGCGTCTCCTCGTACGGCGTGCTGCCGTTCGGCGGGTAGCGCAGCAGGTCGGGGGCACGCGAGGCGCCCACCGCGGCGTAGCTCACCGGCATGTCGACGTGACTCTGGCGGCGCGTGGGCTGGCCGTCGCTCATTTCTTGGCCGTCTCCTTGCCTTCCACGTCTCCGGAGAGCGCGGCGATGAATGCCTCCTGCGGCACCTCGACGCGGCCCACCATCTTCATGCGCTTCTTGCCTTCCTTCTGCTTCTCGAGCAGCTTGCGCTTTCGGCTGATGTCACCGCCGTAGCACTTGGCGAGCACGTCCTTGCGGATCGCGCGGATCGTCTCGCGGGCGATCACGCGCGATCCGATCGCGGCCTGGATCGGCACCTCGAACTGCTGACGCGGGATCAGCTTGCGCAGCCGCTCCGTCATCATGGTGCCGTAGTGGTAGGCGTTGTCGCGGTGCACGATCGCACTGAAGGCATCGACCTTGTCCCCCTGCAGGAGGATGTCCACCTTGACGAGATCCGCTTCCTGATCCCCCATGGGCTCGTAGTCGAGGCTCGCGTAGCCCTGCGTGCGGCTCTTCAGATGATCGAAGAAGTCGAACACGATCTCACCGAGCGGAATGCTGTAGCGCAGCTCCACGCGTTCGCCGAGATACTCCATGCCGAGCAGCGAGCCGCGGCGGCTCTGGCAGAGCTCCATGATCGCGCCCACGTAGTCCTTAGGGGCGAGGATCGCGGTCTTCACGACCGGCTCGCGCACACTCTGGATCTTGCCCTCGGGATATTCGGACGGGTTCGTCACCGTGACCGTCTTGCCGTCCTCGGTGGCGACCTCGTAGATCACGCTGGGGGCGGTCGCGATCAGGTCAAGGTCGAACTCGCGGCGCAGACGTTCCGAGATGATCTCCAGGTGCAGCAGGCCCAGGAAGCCACAGCGGAACCCGAATCCGAGCGCCACCGAGGTCTCCGGCTCGAACTGCAGCGCCGCGTCCTCAAGCTTGAGCTTGTCGAGCGCTTCGCGCAGCACCGGGTAGTCGCTGCCATCGAGCGGGTACAGGCCCGAAAACACCATGGGCTTCGGATCGGTGTAGCCCGGCAGCGGCTCGGTGGCCGGCTCGCGCTTCGACGTGATCGTGTCGCCCACCTTCGACTGGCGCACGTCTTTCACGCCCGTAATGAGGTAGCCGACCTCGCCGACCGCGAGCCCCTGGGTCGGGGTCGGGCCCGGCGCGGACACGCCAATCTCCAGCGCCTCGTGATCCGACCCGGTCGACATCATCTGGATCTTCTCGCGCGGCGAAAGCTTGCCGTCAACCATCCGGACGTACGTAACGACGCCGCGGTAGGCGTCATACACGGAGTCGAAAATCATGGCGCGCGGCGGGGCGTCCGGGTTTCCGACCGGCGCGGGAATGCGCTGCGTGACTCGGTCGAGCAGCTCCTCGACCCCAGCCCCCGTCTTGCCCGACACCTTCAGGATGTCGTCGGGGTCGCCCCCGATGAGGTCCGCGATCTCTCGGGAGACCCGCTCCGGATCCGCCGCCGGGAGATCGATCTTGTTGAGCACCGGGATGATCTCGAGGTCGTTCTCCATCGCGAGGTACAGGTTCGCGAGCGTTTGCGCCTCGATCCCCTGTGCCGCGTCGACGAGCAGGATCGCCCCTTCGCAGGCGGCCAGCGAGCGAGACACCTCGTAGCTGAAGTCGACGTGACCCGGCGTGTCGATCATGTTCAGGGCGTGCGCGACCCCGTCGACGTCCCAGTGCATACGCACCGCCTGGGACTTGATCGTGATGCCGCGCTCGCGCTCGATGTCCATCCGGTCGAGGTACTGCGCCCGCATTTCGCGGTCTGGCACGGTGCCGGTGACCTGCAACATACGGTCGGCAAGCGTCGACTTGCCGTGGTCGATGTGCGCGATGATGCAGAAGTTGCGGATGCGCGCGGGGTCGGTCGACGCCGGGACTGGGGGGTTCAGGCTGCGTGGAGACATTGTGGGCCATTATCGCACGCCGCGGGGCCGAGTTGCTCATCCGTGAGCGGACACGCGCGCCGCGCGCGCGAGGATCCCTGCGGGCGGCCACGAACCCTTGACCCCCGCGGGGAGCTGGGGTTCCTGCAAGAATGGCTGTCATGGCCAGCGTCGTTGCACTCTCCCGGTATCCCGTGAAGGGGTTCACCCCCGAAGCCCGCAGCTCGATCGTGGTGCAAGACGATGGCCGGGTGGCGGGCGACCGCGTGCTCGCGTTCCGCTTCGGCAACGCGGCCACCCCGGAGGAGAAGGACGGGCTCGACTACTGGCCCAAGGCCCGCGGACTCTCGCTCCAGGACTTCCCGTCCCTCGCCGCGCTGCGCCTCGAGTACCGGGAGTCGGAGCGGCTCCTCCGGTTCTGGCACGAGGGCGCGCTGCTCGTCGAAGGGAACCTCGAGCCCGAGGGGCGCCGGCGGCTCGAGGCAGCGATGGCGGAGTTTGTGCTCGCATCACCCGAGGCCGCGCGGCTCGAGCGCCCCGGACGGCTGCCCTTGGCGCTCGTGGGCGACGGCGTCACCTCCCGCTTTCAGGATCGCGCGCGCGGTTTTGTGTCCGTGCACAGCGAAGCGAGCGTCGCCGCGCTCGCCGAGGCCGTCGCAGCCCCGGTCGATCACCGCCGCTTCCGATCGAACGTCGTCATCGCTGGGGTCGAGAGCGAGGCGGAACTGCGCTGGGACGACGAGGTGCGTCTCGGCGAGGTCGCGTTCGCACCGCAGGGCGAGATCGTGCGCTGCCTCGCGACCCACGCGAACCCCGATACCGGCGTGCGCGACCTCCCCGTCCTGACTACCCTGACCCAGCAGCTCGGGCAGCGCCGCCCCACCCTGGGCCGGCTCCTGCTCCCCCGAGGCCGCGGCGGAGCGATCCGCGTCGGGGACGCCGTCATGGCTCCGGGCGCGCTTGCCCCCGCGGGCGACCGCGCGTAACCGTGCGGATCCATTGACCGCCGCGCCCCGCGACACACGCCCTCGGCACCGTCGCGTGCCGCGGGCCTGATCTGCTAGAGTTGACTCTTGGCTTGCGTGTGGATCACACCACACACCCCGCAAGGTGCCCTCTCTCGCCGCGCGGATCCACCTTATTCAGTCGTACCCCGTAAGGACGTAACCCAACGTGGCAAACATTAAGTCGCAGATCAAGCGCATCAAGACCAACCAGAAGGCAACCGAGCGCAACCGTGCGTACAAGAGCGAGCTCCGCACCGCCGTGCGCGCCGCCCGTACCGCCATCGCGACCGGCGACAAGGCTGCCGCTCAGGCAAAGGTGCAGGCTGCGAGCCGCAAGCTCGACAAGGCTGTCTCCAAGGGTGTCATCCACAAGAACCAGGCTGCGAACCGCAAGTCGGCGCTCGCCGCGAAGGCTGCCGCGCTCTAAGTCGCACCCCTTCGGGTTCTGAGGAATCTCAGTACAACGGGCTCCGCTTCGGCGGGGCCCGTTGTGCGTTTCCCGGGGAGTGTTCCCCAGCGGCCGTCCCAGGCACCGCGTCCGCCAGCGCTGACCGGCGGGTTCCGCCGCGGACCGGCGGGTTCAGCCCGAACCAGCGGGTTCAGCCCGAACCAGCGGGTTCAGCCCGAACCAGCGGGTTTCGCCCGGACTAGCGAGTTCAGCCGCAGACCGGCGGGTTCAGCGCTGACCGGCGGGTTCAGCCCGCGCGAGGCGCATTCGCTGTTGCTCGGCGCGTCAGCCAGCGCTCGGCGCGTTCGCGGCCTCGGCGCGGCCGCGGCCTCGGCGCGGCCGCCAGCGCACGGCGCGTCGAGGTCAGTACAGCTAGGCTCGTTCGCGGCCGCGGCGGGCGACGAGGAGCACGAAGCGTTCGAGCGCGTACTCGGGGTCCCGGGTGCCGCCCTTGAGGAGCCACTCGGTTTCTGCGGCTTGGTCGATGCAGCGGGCGAGGTCTTCTTCGCGCCAGCCGCGGACCTCGCGCTGCGCCCGGTCGACTTGCCAGGGCGCCATGCCGAGCTCCTTCGCGAGCTGGCCGCCGCTGCCTGTCGCCCCGAACACGCGGGCCATGGCCCGCACCTTCATGTTGAGTGCGGCAAGCATGGGGATCGGGTCGGTTCCGGTGGAGAGCGCCTGCCGGAGCAGCACCAGTGCTTCCGCTCCGCGCCCTGCCGTGGCGGCGTCGGCGACACGGAACGCGTTCGTTTCAACGCGCCCCTCGGTCGCGCGGGTCACCGCACCCTCGTCGATGCGGGCCCCCACGTCGGAGACGAGCTGCGCGCAAGCACCCGCGAGCTCCCCGATCCCCCCGGCATAGGCGGCGACGAGCATGCGCAACGCGGCCGGGCTGATCTGCGCCCCGAGCCGCCGGAACTCGGCCTGCGCGAAGGCGAGCCGGTCCGCGTCCTTCTTCACCTCGGCGCAGGGAATCTCGACGGCACCCGGCGTGCCGCGGCGGAGCAGATCGAGCAGGGCTTTGCCGCGTTGCCCCCCGGCGTGACGGAGCACGAGCACCGTGTCTTCGGCGGGGTCAGCAACGTAGCGCTTCGCGTCCTCGATGAACGCGTCCGAGCTCTTTTCGACGCCCTCGACCCGGAGCAGCCGGGGCTCGGCAAACAGCGACGGACTTGCCAGCGTGAAGAGCTCCCCCGCCGCGTAGGAGGCCGCGTCGACGTCGTGGACCTCGAGCTCGGGATGCGCCTCGTGGAGCGCCGTCCGGATCGCCTGTGTGGCGCGGTCGGCCAGGAAGGTCTCGGGACCGCTCACGAGCACGACCGGGGCCGGGCGCGCTTCGGACCAGTCGAGCTGGGTGATCTTCGCCGCAGCGGACTTGGCCCCGGCCTTGGCCGGGGCGGATTTCGACTGGGTTCCTCGTGCTGCTGCCACCCGTCCAGCCTAGCCGGGCCCACCGACACTCGCCGCCAGAGCGGGCGCCGCGTCGCCGGGTCAGTCGCCCGCCTCCGCCCGGCTGCCCCAGACGCGCAGCGCCCCGGAGCTCCCGCTGACGGCGATATGGCCCAGCCGATCCGTCCGCGCCGTTGCCGTCCCCGCCGCGGCGAGCTCCGCCAGCGTTTCCCGGGCGGGGTGCCCGTACCGGTTCTCGGCCCCGACGGAGACCAGCCCCAGTTCAGCTCCCACCCGCGCAGCGAGCTCGGGGGCCTGGTCACGCGAGCCGTGATGCGCCACTTTCACGACGTCGGCACGGAGCATGGGTTGCCGCCGCATCAGCTCCGCGTGTTCGGTGGCTCCCGTGTCCCCCAGGAGCAGCACCGAAAGCTCCCCGAGTTCGACATGCAGGACCAGGCTCGACGCGTTGGCGTTCGCGGGCACCACGCCGGACGGCGGACCCAGCACCCGCCAGGTGACGGCCGAGCCAGGCTCCGCGGGGGCGGCAGTCCCCGCGGCAGCGTCCGCGGGCGTGGCTCCGCGCGAAACCGGCTCGGCGACACCGATGTCCACGGGCACGTCCGCGGCCGCGAGCGCCAGGAGCAGCGGGCGCGCATCCTCCGACTCGCGGTGTGCGGGCGCGACGATCGCGCGATCCACGCGCCCGAGGACCGCATCGATCGCGCCGAAGTGGTCCTGATGGTCGTGGCTGATGATGAGTGCTGCGAGCCGATCGACGCCGAAGCGGTCGAGGCATTCCGTCAGCGCGTCCGCGTCGTCACCCGTGTCCACCAGGAACACCGTCTTCGGTTCGGCCGGGTCGCGAAGCAGCAGGGCGTCCCCCTGCCCGACGTCGCAGGCGACCACGCTCCAGTCGCCCGGAGTGGCCGCGCGCACGGCGAGCGGGCTCACGAGGGTGGGGCCGAGCAGCGCCCCGAGTCCCGTCGCGGCGAGCCCCCACCCCCACCGCGCCGCCCGCGGGGTGACCCGCCGTGTCCCGCCCCAGGGTTCTCGGCCCCCGCTCCGGTCCGCCCGGCCGGTACCCACCCACCAGGCCAGCGCGAGCGCCAGCTCCGCGCCGGCGAGGAGCAACGCACCCGCCCACCCGTCCGGCCACGGCAATCGCGCGCCCGGGAGGGCCGCGGTGACCGCCGCGGTCGCCTCGAGCCACCGGGCGGACCAGGACGCCAGCGCCACGAGCAGGAGGCCGAGTTGCGGCAGGAGCGGGAGCAGCACGAGCGCGAGCAGTCCCGTTCCGGTGCCGAACGGCGCGGCCGGGGCCGCGAGCACGTTCGCGAGCACGCCGACAATGGGGAGACCCGGTTGCAGGAGGAGGAGCAGCGGTCCGCAAGCGAGCTGCGCGGCGATCGCGACCGCGACCGGCAGGGCGAGCCACGCAGGGAGGCGGAACCGAGTCACGAGTACCCGCCGAATCGTCGGCACGGCCAGCAGGATGCCGGCGGTCGCGGCGACCGAGAGCGCGAAGCCGGGGTGGAGTGCCTGCCACGGGTCCCGCAGCAGGAGCACCACGATCGCCGACCCGAGCGCTGGCAAGGCGACCGCGCGCTTCCCGCCGTATCCGGAGAGCAGGACCACGGCGGCCATGACTGCCGCACGCTGCACACTCGGGTCCGGGCCGACGACGAAAACGAAGCCCGCGAGCGCCGCACCCTGTCCCAGGATCCGGACCCTCCGGCCGGCCCCAGCCCAGGCAAGGGCCCATCCCACGGCACTCGTCACGAGTGCGCAGTTTGCCCCAGAGACTGATCGCGTGGGAGATGACAGCGCAGATTACTTACGTAGAGCCAAAGTTTGGGGTGCGACGACAACCTGCATTGCTGCTATTGGCGGTTAAGAACCTCAGGCCAGTTTGCACCTACCCATCTCTTTCCCTAGCCGAAAACCAAATGTGCACACTTTTGTAGACAGAAAAGGTACCGCGCTCTGAATTAGAGCCTAGGCGCGATCAGGGCATAAGCGCAGTGAGGCTCAGAATCTCGGGATGCTTGTTAAGGCGTAGCTGCGAAGTGCGGAACTGGAATCTGGCGTGCGGAAATGCCCGTTGCGATCTCGTGCGTTTCGGCTTCTAGCCACTGCCTGATCAACAGAGTGACCCAGCTTCTGAATGGTTGCCACTGTTTTGCGATCTGCTGGTGAACTGCGGCGTTCTCTGTCCTGTAGAGCGCAGCCATAGCCTTTGAGAGTCTTGGCTCGTTAGCCGGAAGCAGATCCGGTGTCCCGGCGCCGCGGATCAGGATGAGCTCAGCGGAGAAGGGCCCGATGCCATAAAGCCGCTGCAGCTCAGCTAGAGCAGCTTCCGGTTCGAGTTGCAGCAGGTGAGCTGAGCTGAGCGCACCATCGAGAGCGGCCTGTGCGACTCCTCTAAGAGTATCGAACTTGCGCAGGGTGAGTCCAGGCATGGCAGGAAGCGCCAGTACGGTGTCGGGTCCTGGGAAGCCATGGAGCACCTGGCCGCCCGGAAACTCCATCCGCGTTCCAAATCGCTCTGAAAGCCGCTGCTTGATGGAGGCAGCATGGGTGATGCGAATTCGTTGCCCAATTACAGACCAGGCGGCCGCCTCCCAAGGGGTGGGGAATTGCACGGGGCGAAGTCCTTCGAATTGCCGTTGCAAATGGCTGACGACTGGGTCGCACTGCCCGATTGCAGTGATGGGATCGTCTACGACATGCAAATTGAGAATCCGTGTGATGTTTTCTCGTATCTGCGATGTGCCTGCTCCTCCTGGGTTAGAAACAATTTGGGCCTGAATCGAATCATCATGTTCCCGGAGATGAACCCCAACAGGCAGCCAGGTGTCGTCAAGCGCAAAGGCGAGATCGAGGGACGCTGAGGCCTCGCTTTGCTGACTCGCTGGAAAATTCATTGCGAACCGGCTGCTGGCCGCCAGGGAGAATCCTGGCGGCCGAGGCAACGTAAGGCTTGGGTTGGTCATGCCTGGTCGTGGACGGTCACTGCGTACCCGTCGAGGTCGGCAAAGGTAAACATGAGCCCAAACGGGCCTCGCTCAGGTGAACGCAGAATCTCTACTCCGTTAGAGGTAAGTGAATCGTGGAGATCCTGTGTTGCGTCGCAGTGTAGCCAGAGGGCGACACCGTTCCCAGGCCGCACCCCTTGATTCAGGTCTGTACCTGGCATTGGTTCCCGTACAGCAAAAGGGATTGGCGAGGTTGCAAAGACCACAGCGCCAGGCCGGTTCATGTCAGTGCGAGTGAGTCCAACCTGCTGCTCATAGAACGCTGCTGCGCGCGCAACGTCTTTCACCTGGAGCGCAATAAATGAGGGGCCAGTGACAGTCATGTGATTTCCTTTCAAGTGAATCTCAGCGTGCTGACACTGTCACTCTATGTCAGAATACTTACATGGCGCAAAATGTCGAACATCTCGAGGCACTGATTGGCTACCGGCTTAAAGAAACCCAATCAGTGCTGCGTTCCCGAATGGATGAAGCACTTCGCCCACTTGGTTTAACGACCCCCCAATATGCATGCCTTGAGCTTCTGGGGCGTTCTCCAGGGGCTTCAAATTCCGAGCTCGCCCGCGGAGCTTTCGTCACCAGACAGACGATGAACACACTCTTGCGTAGCTTGCAGTATCGCAACCTTGTTGAGCGATCGGCTTCTCCAGCCGGAGGGCGCGCACTTCCTACAGCGCTCACCGATGATGGGCAGCAGCTTCTGTCGAGCGCGGCGACGCTAATTGATGCGATAGAAGAGAAAATGGTCGCCGGCCTGAGTGTTCAACAGCGTGAAGACCTTCACGAACTTCTGTCACAGTGCATTACGTCGCTTCGTGAATAATCTGGGATTGGGATTCATCTCAGGCCGGGGTCTAACTGCGCCTAAAGCTCAAAAAGCAGTCAGAGACTAAGGCAACCTAGCCCCCTGGTTCGGCCTGAATGAAACTCCGACATGGTTACCCGTAACGGCGTTAGTACCCGACGAGCGGATGCACTCCAGGTTTGTTGGAGCCCCAAACCTGATCAATATTTCTACAGGCCCGTGTGCAATTGCCCGGGCAACCCTAATTTCGCGGAACCCCGCATTAGACCGAATTCGCACCGGAGACCGATTGCTTCCCAGATGACACCGCGCATTACTTACGCAGAGCCAATTTTGGCCGTCGAAGGGTGAGTAATGCGGAGCGAAGAAAAGCTGGTCTGTCGAGAGTATCTCAGGGTATCCAAGGACCGCTACGGCACCGGTCGGTCGCCGGACGAGCAGCACCACGATAACGTCGAAGCGGTAAAGCGCAACGGCTGGACGATGCACCCGATCCCCTACCGCGACGATGACCGGAGCGCCTCACGGTACGCCAAGAAAAGCCGCGAGGGTTTTGAGCAGCTGATGTCCGACCTTGAGGAGAATACCTTCGGTGCCGACGCGCTCGTGCTCTGGGAATCGTCGCGCGGCAGCCGTCGCGCCGGGGAGTGGGTTGATCTGCTCGACCTGCTGGCCGAGCGCGGCGTGCGCGTTTTGGTCGTCACCCACCAGCGCCTCTACGATCCAAGGAACGCGCGCGACCGCAGGTCGCTCCTCGAAGACGCGGTCGACTCAGAGTACGAGAGCGCGAAGACGAGCGAGCGTCTGCGCCGCAGCGCGAAATCTGCGGCGGAGCGCGGTCAGGTGCATGGGAAGAATCTCTACGGCTACAAGAGAATCTATGACAGCGAAACGCGTCAGCTTCTCCGCATCGAACCGCACCCCGAACAGGCGCCGGTCGTGCGCGAGGTTTTTCGTCGTGCCCTCGCTGGACAGTCATACAACAGCATCGCGAAGTGGCTGAACGAGTCAAAAATCCCGCCCCGCCGCCCGCAGCAGTTCAAAACCCCGCGCACCATCACTGGATGGAGCTCATCCTCAGTGAGTCAATTGTTGAACGCCGAAGCCTACACCGGGGTAAGACTCCACCACGGCCGGGTCGCATCTACCGAGGCGGTCTGGCCTCCCCTCGTCAGCCGCGAGGACTGGGACGCTCTGCAGCAGATCAACGCAAGCAGGGTGAGTTTTGGCAGCCCGAAAGATTCGCGGGCGAAAAGGCTGCTCGTCGGGATCGCCCAGTGCGATGAATGCAGCGCGTGGATGGGTGTTTTCCCGCAGAACCGCGGCTCAAGGAAGCTCGACGCAGCAGGCAACCCCGTCCCCCGCGAGCGCTACTGGTCGTACATCTGCCAGGGGTTGCCTGGAGTCTCGGGTTTCCACGTGGCCATGAAGCAATCTCACCTCGACCACGCAGTCACTGAGCTCATCATCGCCCGTCTGTCGCGCCCCGACTTCCTTGTAGTCGTAGGTCAGCAGGAGGCGGATACACAGGTGGAGCGCGAGATACTCCGGCAGGAGATCGCTGGGCATCAACGCTGGCTCGAAGAGGTGCGAGTGAAGGCCGAGGCGACGCGTGACCTCAGCCTCCTTTTCGATCAGGAGGCACGCGTCCAGCCGAAGATTCGCGCCGCCCAGGAGCGTTTGGAACGTCTCGCAGGACTCGACCAGCAGGTGAGGGATGTCGCCGGTTCCAGCAGCGTGCGGGAGGCGTGGGCGAAGCTCTCGCTGGAAGACCAGCGCCGGATCGTGCGCAGCCTGATGCGGATCCGCGTGAAGCGAGTCCCCGAGGGGATGAAGGGGCATCGGGGAATCAACTTACATCGCATCGAGGTCGTGTGGAAGTGAAACCGCTCATCGAGGTCAACATCGAAGCCTTCGACCGCAGCATCGCTTTCCTCACGCCTCGCGCCCGCGACACCCGCGCGGTACGACATCTCCGTGCCGACTATGCTGCCCTCGCGGTCGGCCTGCACGACGACCTGCACGCGCTGCCACAGATGGAAGCAGCGGCAGGCGGCGGACTGGTAGTGGGCACGCTGCCGGTGGCTCTCGATCCGATGCACATCGTCGAGCCGAACGGGCTGCAGTGGGCGCGGAACATGAGCTACGTGCATCGGCACTACGCTGCGCATCACCGCCTCCCGCTGGTCAGCCCGCACCGCCACATGACCCCAAATCCGGCGGCATGGCTCCTCCATCTTCGACATGAGCAAGACCTCACGCCACGGCAGCGGGAGAACATCGATCGCTACATCCCCTGCTGGCAGCTGGCACCGCGGGAGGTCGAGTGGTGGCGAAACCTCCGACGCGCACGCCGATTCGTCGAGCTACGCCACCGGCTCCCGATAGCTACCGAGAACGACGACGACCGGCCGGTGCTCGGGCCGTGGGTGCGAGCGCATGTGCTCACGGCGAGCCTCGGGACGCACACGCAGGATCAGTGGGAAGCGGCGCAGCATGTGTTGTGGCGGACGGGGCGGCTATGAGACGTTAGTAAGGAAAGTCGTCAACGACCAACCCAGGCTGGTCGGGCAAACTGCCCGTATTGATGACCTGGAAGACACTGCCGAACTGCTTTTCTATGGTGTCAATAAGAGGGAAGATCTCAATCTCCCTACCCCCTAGCTCAACTGCGAGCTTAAGAGGAAGAGGCATATGCGACTCCGCCCAGGCAATAGGTGAGCCAGTATTGATCCTAAAGACCGGCTGCCCCTTCCGAACCGGTGAACCGTCAGTTAACCATTCCTCAGCAGGCCGAGACTCATGGACGGTATTGGTGTAGCCCTCCTCTAGCCGGAAACTCGTGTATGTCGTGGCCCCTTGGCGTACTAAGACGCTGGCTTTCACCTGTCCCTTGTGCTTGTCTGCGATGTCGAGGCGGTGCAACGATACAAGCACGCCTTGCTCAACCGGCTCAGCATGAAATGGCTGAACAGCAAACAGTCGCCTAAGGATGTAGTGCGGCACAGATGCTAACGGCCCCTTTGCCTGCTTTTCCCATTGAGTCTTAGACGTGCAGATTGGGAAGTAGATGCGCGCTTCATCTTGTGGACGCGGTCGCTTCCCATCGAGATGTGCCATCTCCCATGCGAGCGCATCAAGTGCAGCTCGATAATTGTGAATCACGTCGGCAAACAGAAGAGACCACTCGTGGATCGGCTTTGGTGCTGCCTCACGGACTGAGAACGTAGCAGAGAGCTTGTCCTCTGAGATATCGACATCGAGCCCAGCCCGTGAACTTGCCGATTGCAGACTCACCGAGTGAAGTAGCTCGCTAGCCAATTGTCGAGCCCGCGCCCATTTCATGTTCGGCCAGAGTGAGTAGTCTTCGCCAGGCCGCAAGATTCTAGGTGCGGTGGTCTCAGTCATGTCTGCCCTCAGTAGTTCGAATGAATTCAACTATCCGAATCCTACGAGATAAGTCGGGGCAACGTGACTCTGCAGAAGCCCGAAGTACGCCCCGCCTATTCCGGCCAGCTCGAGTAGCACCGGGCGCAGCGCATTCAAGCGGTTGTGAGCGCTACTCCTCCGGCCACTCGTAGCCGGGCTGCAAGTAAGGCCGGCGGAGCTCATATCCCTCGGGAATCCAGCCTCGCCGAAGCCAATTGAACGCTAGGGAGTAAGCCTGCTCCCGACTGAGGATCTCGTCCGCGAGGCAGATCGTGGGCTGCGGCAAGCCCTCACGGACATAAGTGACCGGGAAGTGCCGGTACTCCGGGCTGTGCTCACCCCCACGCGCGACCATCCAGGAGTACTGGTGATCGCTGAGCTCGACGATGAGCTCGTCAGTCTCTGCGATACCGCAGATCATAGCGTCTCGGAATCCCGGTTGATCGCCCCAAGGCCGGTTACGAATCCGACTGTACGGCCAGCGATCCTGCCACCCGTCGGGCGACGCGATCAGCGCGCGCAACTGGGTACGACTATCGAGCGGGAGCTCTTCGGTCGTCCCAGCATCCTCGTCAACTAGATGGGCCGCGACCCAGAACCAGCCGAGGGAGCGGCCCTGTGTCCGCGCGGGCTCAGGTGCCGGCTTGGGGATGGGTGCGATCAGCGAGGCAATCAGCTCTGGGTCAATTTCTGGAAGCTCCATGCGTTGAACAATGCGCGGTCTGCCTTCAACTCCTGCGGACGCCAGTCTGCGCCTCCCGTGATCTCGGAGAGGTACTCGAACGCCGCGTCGCGGTAGGCGGTTGGGCACTGCCCAGAGAGATAGTAGACCTCGGTGCCCGGCGGTAAGGCGGCCTGCGTCGAGCAGTCCGCGATGGCTTCCAGGGCGAGCCACTGATCGCGAAGTCCGCTGTCCAAAAGCGGCCCCGCCCAGCCGCGGTCAGCCTCGGTGATCTCGAATACATCGCGCGGCGGGGTGCCGCCATCCCAAAAAATCGCGGAATGCGTGAGCTCATGCACGCTGAGAGCGAGAAGTCGCCTCCGTTCACCGAATCTCACCGATGCCACAAACTCACGATCCAGCCGAACAACGTCGGGCCGATCCACAGCCACGAAGCCGGCGAGGCGCTGGTGCGAGCCGTTCGGGAGCTCCCGCCCAGCGGAGAGATCGGTGATTTCGAGCGTCGCCCGATCACCGAAGGGCAGGCTCGGCCACAGATCGGTAAGCCATGTCTCTGGATCCCACTGAACAGTCTGCTGCGTGGCCTGCACTGACGCAGCGTCTACCGGCCCCGCCTGCGCGGGCGCACCAGCGCCGAGCACAATCGCGGCGAGCGCAGCAGCGGCCAACGCCGCACGTACAGTCCGGCGCTTCACTGCGCACCTCCGAGCCGTTGCACGGTCGCACTATGCTCACGAACCAGCGCAGCGACCTCCCGCTCCGCCTCGCCCAGCGCATCAGCAAGCGCAGAGTACCCCGCAGCGAGCGATGGGTTCCCGGCCGTTAATGCAGCTGCCGCGCACAGGGTCGCCTCCGCACCGCGCAGCCCGAACTCCTCGCGGAGATCGATTACAGTGCTGAGCGCCGCCTGCGCGAGGTCGACCTGGGTGTCGGCAAATTCTGTCATGTCTCTACTCCTATGTGAGGTATGAAGTCCTGTGCGGGGCGAGTTCTCCCCCGCCCGCTGGTTCGGCTACTCGGCTTCGACCGGCTCGGCCTCGGCGGGCGCTTCGTCTGGCTCGCTGTCCGGCGTATCGGCCTGCTCCGCGTCGGTATCGGTGCTCTCCGGCGGGCGCTTCACGGTGAGAGCGAGTCCTGCGTAGGCGGCGATGGAGCCGAGCACGGCGACGACGTAGGCAGGCCAGGCGAGACCCGCGAGTGCTGAAGCACCGAGGGTCAGCGCGGCGGTCAGAGCACCTGCGCCGATGGCAACCGGCGAACGAAGGCCTGCGACAAGAGCCTCCTGCGACTCGTGGGCATGCCCCCCGCGGAGACGAGCGGCGTAGACGTATAGTGTGGCGACGCTGAACAGGGCGACAGCGCTGGCGAGGATCGGTTGCCAGACCCAGACGAATGGGGCGGTCGAGACGGCCGCAATCGATAGGGCGAGCGACGCTGGTGCAGCGACGAACGCGATGGCGGTGCGAGCGATACCGGCGGGCGTAGTCAGCGCAAGACCTCGGGCTCTGCGAACGGTGAGGCTGAGGATGGCGAGCACGGCGGCGATGCCGGAGAGGATTGTCGAGGTGACCATAGCGCCGAAAGTGAGCGCCTTGCTGGATGCCTTTTTCTCGGCGACCTTGTCTCTCGCGGTCGAGGTAAGATCAGAAGCTTTCTCCTTCGTTGAATCCCAGGCTGATCCAGCTTTCTCCTTAACCTTGGCCCAGGCCGCACCGGCTTTCTCGGTATCTATCGGCTGCGCATCGCTCGGTGCGCGGAGCCACTCGCCGTCGCTCGTCAACGCCCAACCGGCGACGGCACGAGTCGTCTCGAACGTCTCGCCGGCATCGACATGGCGCTCTGGGCTAGCATCCGTCGGATCAGCGTAAAGCGTGTATCCGGCGCCGTCGATTTCGATCTCTGCGAACCGGTCGTCGACGGTTGGGAGCGGAACCAAAAATTCAGACGCCATCCATGCCACGACACCCCGGTGCTCGATCGGCTGCCAGGAGACCGTGCCTGCGAGCGCGGACTGCCCGACGGTTCCGAGGTCGAGATCGCCGGTGGAGCGGTAGACCGTCCCCTCAGCCATGCCAGTCTCCAGTGGGCCATCCGAGAATGGACCTGAGGCAGCAGGGAGAGCGAAAATCCCGCTTGAAGCACCGCCGAGCTTCCCGACCCAGTTCTCGGGCATCTCCTCCGAGGTCGGGATCGCAAAGAACGCGTCGAGCTGCTCGAGCGTGACCGAGGGGTAGGCAGCCACCTGGAAGTCTTCGATCAACCCCCGCTTCCCCTTGTATTCGACCTCGAAGCTCGGCTGCGCGGTATTAACTACTGGCGGTGCGGTCGCTTCCCCGGTGACAGCGCAGACCGGGGCCGTTAGCGATCCGAGCGGGGTGCGGCCGTCCATGTCGTAGACGGTCAGGCCGGTCGAGACCGGTGCGACGATCCGGCCGGACTCGCAGTCGAGATCGGTGGCATGTGCGGTCGCCGGTACGGCGAGAAGAGCTGCGCCAGCAATAACGGCGGTGGCGAGTGCCGCGCTGAGGCGGCGGGTTGGCTTGTTCATAGGTTCCTCCTGTGGGCGAGGGTCGTGCGGCTACTGGGGTGGACGTGGGTGTAGGCGGCGACGGGCGAGCACGGTAGATCGTGGCTCGCCAGGCGCGGTGCGGACAAACTCAAAGTCGGGGTCGTCGCGTCGCCCGGATAGCGAGCGCCACGCACGAACTCGGGCCGTGCCAATATGAATGCCCTCAGCTCGCGCGTACTCGGTCAGGGGCATCCAGTCGGCGAACGGCGAGGCGGGTGGGGTGTGGCGGGTCATATCTGGGCTCCTATCCGAAGAGGTCATCAAAATTTGGTTTTGCGCGGTTGCTTGTAATTACTGGCGGCTGCTCTAGCTGAGGTGCCTGTGCCGGGGTGTCGTAGGTGGTGGGCGCGGGCTCCACGGCATGCACCGGTGGCAGCTCGTCGGGCGACGCGGTGGTGAAATCTCCAAGATCAAGATCGCCAAAATCGATCTCACCCAGGTCGATCTCCTCCTCCGCGGCCTCGATGATCTGACCGAACTGCGGGCGCCCGGCAGCACTCTCGCGAGCCACCAGCTGTTCAACCGATAACAGCGGGGTACCGTGTGGAACACCTCGCTGCTCGAGCAGTTCCACGACCTCTCGCATCGGGGCGTACGCGACGCGGACACCGGCTACTCCCCCGCCATCGCCCGCTATAACCCCGAGACCGCGGGACTGCCCGTCATCGAGCGCGCGGAGAGCGTCGTAAGCCTCCTGCGCGGAGTCGCCCGGGAAGACCATCCTGATCGCGTCGAGCGTGGGCGGGCTGCCGGGCTTCGCGAGCTGGGCGGTCGATGTGAGATTCGAGCGTAGCTCTCCGCCGAGAATCGAGGCGTCGGGGCGCTGGGTAGCGAGGTCAAGGAAGATGCCGACGAAGCGCAACTCGCGGGCAATCTTGCCGATGTAGAGCTTGAGGAGCGCTTTCTGCCCAGCGAGTTCTTCGAGTTCGAGGCGCTCGGGATCATCCTTGGCCAGTGATCTCGGGATTTCTGGCTCGACTAGCAGCGAGCCAACCTCGTCGATGACTACGGTGAGCGGCGTGACACCCTCTCGCTCCCGCACATCGGACGGCAGGTCGGACCACTTCACCTCACCGTGCGTGAGCAGCAATTGCTTGCGGCGTTGGCCTTCTGCGTAGGCGGCTTTAATTAGCTCGACCGAGTCTCCAAAGGTTCGGGCGAAGCCGCTGGTATACGGCTCGAACGGCGCGAAATCGACGCCGCCCTTGGTCGGGTCGATGACGGCGATGCGGTGCCCGCGAACGAGGCGCTGAGCGAGCTCGGCGACGAGCGCAACGGTCTTTCCCGAGCCTGTCGGTCCCACGGTTAGCGCGTGCGGTCCGAGCGAAAGGTCAAAGCCCGCATTCTGGCCGGTCTCGCCGTGACCCACCGGGATCGTTGCCCAATCATCCGGTGCGAGCGCGGCGGGAAGCATGTCGGCAAGCGGCACCAGCCCGGGGAGCCGACGCGGCTCACCCCGGGTAAGCGTGATCGTGCCGCCGGTGTCCTCCTCCACGCCCCAGCCGTTATTCCCGCCGGGCAGCGAGAGGGCAACATCAGCCCAGAACGTGAGCCGGTCGGCGAGGCTGATTCCGCCGAGACCCGGCGGAAGCTTCCGGAGCACGATCTGGTCGATGCGTCCGTCAGCCGACGTAACGTCGGCGGCGAGTTCCCATGCGTAACGAATTTTCAAGACCTGAGCGAGACGCTGCCGTACCTGCTGTTCGTCTTGCGAGAGGACGCGAGCGACTGCCCGCGATTCGTACGGTTCCCACTCGACGAGCGCGCTCTCGGCACCGAGTATGGTGCGCGCGTAAGCTTGAACGCGCTCCGCCTGTGAAGGCGCGGTACCGGCGGCGAGCGTCATCGAGAGCACATCACCGTCGCGGCTCTGCCCGATAACGAGGCCATCCGATGCCGCGATCTGCGCGCGGCGGTCAGCCGTCTCAAGCGAGGCCTCCTGGATAACAAGGTCGCGCCCGTCCAGCACGATCTCGTAGAGGGGCATGATTGCGGCCACCGCCGCATCGACGCCCGCGGGATCACTAGCAAGCCGGGCCCTCGCAATCATGGGCGAGGGAGACAGACTCCACGAGCCAGCCTTGAATTTCAGTGACTCTGCGACCTCGGCATCTGAAACACCGCACGCCACGCGCAACATGGCAGCAGCTTCGGACGCGCGTGCTCGCCCGCGCCCAGCATGGCGAGCGGAGATCAGGAGAGCGACCCAGTACAGCACGCCTCCAATAGCGATCGCTGCTACAGGCATCCACCATGTAAGCGGAACGCCGATCTGCGCGAGCAGGTTACGGGTCGCCGGGATAACCGGGAGTAGGGCGATAGTGAAGGCGAGCAGCGTCGGGACCAAGAGTGCCGGGATCTGCCAGAAGGCTGGAATAGTAAGGCGGGTGGTCACGGCCGCCTGGTCGAGGTAGCGGAGGCGCCGGCCGATGAGGACGACGGCGACGAAGGTTAGGGCGATGGTGAAGATCTGCGGTGCTCCGAAGTAGCTGGCCACACTCGGAAGGAAAGCCCAGAGCGCGGCGCCTGCGATCTGGCGTGCCTCCTGGGCAGAACTCCGCGGCCGATGGCCCGAGACCTTCTCGTAGCGGGGTGAATCGGCCAGGACGGTGACTACGCCTGCCAGGAGGTAGGCAGCCCAGCGGATCGGTGTGAACAACGTGTTGAAGATCGCGCGCAGGGCGGATCGCTTGGCCTGAGCTACGGCCATGTCGCGCATTGATACTCCCACGGACTCTCCTCCTCCTTCGTTATCTACTGCTACACATACGGGTCATTTGATGGCGCTACGCCGCTAGTGCCCGCTCGCTTACCAGCGCATCGATAAGGTCAGGCCTGTAGCCACCCCACGCCTGCTGTAAAGCTCCGGCTCCGTCGCGCACGAGCACGAGCGGCGCCTGGATCGCGGCCCCGAGCGCCGCAGCCTGCTCGCGCAGTTCGTCGGACAGCTCGTCGGCGGGGCGAGCGTCGTAGGCGAGGTCGAGTGAAGCGAGGTACCTCTCGGTGAGGCGGCACTGCATGCATGATGTGCCGGCGATGAAGACGGTGATTTGGTGGGGCATGAGCGGGGCTCCTTATATAGAGGTGTGGGAGGTGGAGCCAGGGCGACGGGCGGACACGACTACGCCCGTCGCCCTGGCGGTCTTTGAACGAGTTAGCGGGCGACCACCAGCTCAGTGGTGCTCGACGGAGCGAAAGGAAGCGGCTGCATCGCGCCACTCGAGAGGCCAACGCTCGGATGAGCAACGCCGCCTCCGATAGCTGGGCTGACGGTCAGCTCCCCCCGGCTGTCGGTTACGACCTCGCGGACCTCCCGTGCCTGTGCCAGCATCTCTTTCTTTTCGACAGAGAGCGCCTGCGATGCCGCGCGGGACTCGGCCGCGAGCGGCGTACCGTCGTAGCACTTCTGGATCTCACGCATCTCCGCACTCTGAGCAGGCATCGTGGCGAGCCACTGCTGTGCAGAGCCGGTACCTGCGAGGTAGCGCTGGTATGCCTGGTCGTAGGCACGCTGCGCGGGGCGGTCCTGCGCGGTGAAGTAGGCGGCATCAGCGGCCTGCGCGCGGTCGTAGCGGGCCTTCGCCTGCTCGTAACTCGCGCTTTCGGTGTTCGACGCGAAATCCGAGCCGCCCGGAAGCAGCTCGGGCCACGCAGCGTCAACGAGAACGGTCTCGCCGGCCGCCGGTGCACCCGCCTCGGTGACGGTGATTGAGGCTTCGGTGGTCTGTGCGCCGGTGTCGGCGGCATGGGCGGTGGTCGGGATGAGAAGCGCGCCGAGAACGGCGGCTGAGGCGATACCTGCGGCGGCGAACCACTGCTTGATCTGGGGTTTGGTCTGGGTGGACATGTAGACTCCTAGTCTCTCTGGGATATGGGCGGGTGAGGCCGGGACTCCGGTTGTGGGACTTGAGATCCCGGCCTCGTAGGACCGCGGTGCTGGCCGAAAGTGGGTACCCCTACCCGTTGATTCCAGCTCCGCGGTACTTCTTAGGCGCTCCGGCGATGGATGCGGCGCAGCAGCGGACCGCTCGCGAGAACCCCGCCCGCGGCAGCGAGGATCGCGCCGAAAGTCAGCGGGGTGGTGAGATCGGTGCTGCCGGTCTGGATCAGCGGCGTCGGTGGCTCGACTGGCTCCTCAGGGTCTTCAGGCGTGTTCACGACCGTCACCGTCCAGCTACCGTCGTCGAGTTGCTCGGCTGTGTGTGGCGTCTCATCGAGCTGGAACCCGGCCGGGGCCTCAATCTCGGTTACGACGGGGGCGGTGATGTGAGCGAGGTCCTGGGCTCCAGTCGCCCCATCGGTGCATGAGGCGTAGCCGACAATCTCGACAGTCGCCTGTCCGCTTTCGTCGGTGGTCACAGTGCTATCGGTCACCTGCTCGTACGCGTCAATCATGATCGTCTCCGTCGCGCGAGCGGCGGTGATGGCTTCCTGATCCGCCGCGTCGTACTCGGCTGCTGCCTCCTCGGCTGCTGCGGTCGCAGCGGTCAGGGCCGTACGCGCGTCGGCGATCTCGTCAGCACTCGGCCCGGCGGCGATCAACGCATCGATCTCGGCGCGGATCTCGACGAGCACGGCCTCCGCGTCGGCGACAGCCTGAGTAGCGGCGTCGACCGCTGCCTGGGCCGCTGCGATCTCGCCGGCGTCACCCCACTCGGCGGCGGTGAGGTGTTCCATTGCAGTGGCGAGGACGTCCTGCGCGTCGCCGAGCTCGGTGTTTTGCGCATTCTCCTGCTCGTAGAGCGCAGCGAGCTCGGGTGACTGCGCACCTGCCTGGTCGAGCAGATCAGTGAGCGACTCCTGTGCAGCGGTCTGCGCGGCCTGGGCGGCGTGGAGGGCCGTACGGGCATCGTCAGCAGCTTGGCGCGCCTCATCGGAAGCAGCAGAGGCGACGGCGTAGTCGGTGTGGAGGGGGTTCTGATCGAAGCTCTTGCTCAGCGGGCTGTTGACCTGCCAGTGCTGGGCGTCAACCTGGAAGGTAGCATCAGCGAGAGGCATGCCATCCGGATCAGTCTTCTCGATGATGAGCGTCGTCGGGGCTGCGGTGCAGCCGCCAGCAGCGGCCTGCGCGGGGGCGGGCTGGGCGATGAGCGGGATGGTGATGGCAGTCGCTGCGACTGCGAGAGTCGCGAGGCCGAAAGCGGTACGGCGGGCGGGGGTGGTAGTGATTGACACGATGCGTGTCCCCTCTCAGGATCAGTGCCTGCAAGCCGCTTATCCGTCTGAGGTATGGTGTGAAGTTCTTGAGCCTGCCTAGCCGTCGTATTAGGGTTGTTACCCCGGGGCGCCGCGGCTTGCAGGCTTTGTGGAGCGCCCCGGGGAGTTTTAGTACTTCGCTTCGTACTTCTTTCGGAGCGCGTTAATGCGCTTCTTGAGCTGCGCACGCTTCTCGCGGCAGCGCTCGCTTGACTTCTGGCCGGGGATGTCGATCCCCACGAAAACCGCAGCGGTTGGGATCAGGTCGATGATCTCCGCGTCACTGACGCGAGATTCGCACTCGCCGAGCTGGAAACGGATCGTGCGCTCGCTATCAAGCAGAACCCGCTGCGCAATCGACATATGCTGGCGCTCATCGAGGTATGAGCTTCGCGAGTTCCGCGATGCGGCGATAATCGCGTGCGCGTCTGGGCCATGGACACCCACTACGCGACCTAGGTCGATGACATCGGCGTCAGTCGGATCGATGCCACTGAAATGGCGGACAGCTTTGCTGCTTGTGAGGGTGATAGTCATGGTGTCGTGTCCTATCTTTACACCTTGTTGCTTATGATTACATAATAACACGCACGTGCTTGACTTGCTAACTGTAAGTGAATGAACTTTGAGGTATTTACGCCACTTCCTTAGACTCACAGCTAGGACCCAGCTGTGCCGCAAAACCCGCGAGAGCAATGGTGTCGCCGCGGCGCACCGCATCGAGGTACGCGGCTGGCACGTAGAGCTTCTGCCGCCCAATTCGAATTGCCGGGACCTCCCCCTCGCTGACGAGATTCCAAAGAGCTCGCTTCGACATGCCGAGTAGCTCGGCGGCTTCTGCTAGATCGTAGGCGGCTCGCTCCCCCGTATCTTCGAGGGAATGCTCGCTAAGCAGGACTTCAGCGAGCTTTGGGTTGAGGTGTGCGTAACTGGACATCGGGATCCTCCTTAGAATCCGGCATCGGGGTCGGTTGAAAACGCGAGTGCACTGGAACCCTCGGTTGGGAGTACAAACAGGCCGGCGACCTGAGCGAACTGATGTGTCGTTTCTGCAGAAATGGCTGGAGTTGACTGAGCCCCAGACTGTGCAGTGCGCTTTGTAGTGATCGGTGTCACATTCGACAGAACGCCCTCTTCGAGCAAATTCTCGGCCATCTCCGCCGCAGACTCGATGCCAAGCAGAGAGGCACTTACGGTGTATCCATCGGTGCGAGGCGCTTCAGGATCGAAGTGCTTGCTGCTTGGCTTAGAACTCCATCCGGGCGTGATCTTCTTCTGTCGCTGAGACGGGGTTAGGGCCTCGTAGCGGTCGCGCGCTTCTACACGCTGGGCCAGGAAGCTCGGCTCGAGGAATTCACGCATCGCGCGCTCAAGGGACTCATCATCGACTGGGTGCCCGAGGGCCTTCGCGGCCTTCTTTACCGAAGAGCTCTTGATATGCACGAACCGAGCATCGGCAGAGACGATTCCAATGGGGATCACATCTGAGCCCTGTGTGGTCTTCAGATATGCATGGTCGCCATCGAGGTACCAGCCGTAGTCGGTCCAGCGAGTGTCTAGGGCCGTAGGGGTGAACCCTTTTCGATCTGGACTCAGGTAGGCGCGCTTGTCGCCCATGCGATCTCGCAGGAGCCCCAGAATTTGAGCACCGATCGACTCCCCACGGACAGCAACTAGCGCCTCACGCGCGACGTTCAGCAAAGCTCTACGGCGATCTTCACGCGATGGCAGCTGCGGGGCCAGCGATTCACCGAGAGGTGTACCGGCGAGTGCGGCCACGGCGTCTTCGAGAAGGTCCCAGCCAACCTGGCCGGAGCAGGCAATCGTCAGAACACGGTCAGCGCCAGTGTCGCTCGGCACCTCGATCAAGTCTGCGTCCAACTGCTTGCGCCAAGCTGCGCGCTTCGCGCGGAGCTGATCGATAACAGCTGCATGCCCGAATTCATCCATCAGGCGAGCGAGGCGCTGCACTACGAGAGCACTGAGCTGGCGTGCGACGTCATGTTCCTCGACCATACGGGTCCAGGCGGTCAACGGTGAGTTCTGGTCGTCGCCCAAGCCAGTGATGGTTGCTCGGTCGAACTTGAGCAGAACCATTCGGGTCATAATTGCAGTTCCAGCGCTCACAGGTGGCACCTCAGCAGTGAAAATCGCGTTACCCTTGGCGCCAGCCTTGCGAGTGACGCCGCCTTCCTTATTTGACTGCGCGCCAGTGCCGCCATCGTATGTGCCCTGCAGAATCATGGTTGCGTGGCGAATGACTTGCTGCGATTTTTCGCGGTCACCGTCAAGACGGAGATCGTCGACAGTCACGGTACCGTTACCGCGCCATGCCACCGCGTTCGCCACTCCTGCGTCGGTGTTGCGGCGCGGCAGGGTGATGTCAAAATCATCCACGGTTGAGGCCAACCCGCTGAAAAACGAGCGGACAACTCCCGACAGGAACGGCGTCTTGCCGCTGTTTGGCGCGCCTACGAGAGCCAACGAGCCTTGGTGGTCGAGCGGCGAGAAGCCAGCAAGCACGTGCCCTACCGTCGAGAGAAGCATCTCGGGCTTTGCCACAGTCTGCAGCACACGAAGTGCTTCACCCAGACGCCGGGCGTTCGCGGCATCATCATGCGCAGGGCACGACGGGAGGCCGATGAAAGTTCGGGAATCCTGGATCTCTGCCCCCGATTCGCCGATGTCGCGCACATCAAAGCCCTCAACAGCACCTCGCGCTGCAATCGCGCCTGCTGGGGCAATGTACGTGTAGCCAGCCTCGGTCTTGAGCCAGCCGCACGAGGTGTATCCCGTATGCTCCTGCTGCTCAAGCAGGCCGTACTGGGCAACGCTCAGCATGTCACGGAGCTGGAGCAGCTCCGCACCTGAAAAACCCTTGGCGATTCCGAAATCCAGGGCGTCAAGGAAGGTGCCGGGATTCAGTGCAGTGTCCGAATCAAGGTCTGCCATCAACTTCTGGCGTCCATCACGGCGAACGACTCGCACATCGTGGCGACCAACCTCAGCACCTTTCTTCGTCTTGATCGGCTCAGCATTGAACTCTTCGTCGATGCGCATCACCATCTCGCGGCGCTCGCGGAACGCGATGAACGGAATCGTTGGTGTTGCTGTGGAGTCAATGGGGCGCGAGTAGTGGAACCCGTGCTGCGGGTCACCCGGATCGCAGATCAGGTAGCCGGCACGAGCACCGTACTTTGTGAGATCCTCGCTCGCGCGAACGCCGCGAGCGAGCGCTTCGGCGAAGCTGAGCTTGCTCGGGTCCACCGCTTCGGCGTCCTCACGCCGTTCGGCATTTGCGGCAGCTGCCTGCTGTTCAGCAACAGCCTGATCTAGCTCAGCTTGCACCGCAGCCTGCTCAGCCGCGCGGGCTTCCTGCTCGACCTTCGTCTTCTCCATGCGCTTCTCCTCAAGCACTGCCTCGCGATCAGCGAGTTCCATATTCACAAGCTCTTCCAGCAGGTCGAGATCAAAGCCATCAGGGGTATCAATCGCCTCAATGAAGTTGCGGAGCTTCTTCCAGTCGCGTGGAGCGACCGCGACACTCAGCAACTGAGCGCTGTCGAGTTGTGGAAACGTCATTGAGGTTGCAGGCTTTTCAGCCGCCAATCGCTTCGCGTTCATCGCCTCGTGGCGCTCGTACGGGTCATCAAGTAGGCCATCAGCGACGACCTCATTCAGCCAACGGTCGCCGTAGAACACGACGCGGTCGCGGTCCTTGCCTTCGATGGTGTCCCGCTTGATTTCAAAGCTCGGCATGTCGCCGTACGACCCATCCTCGCGAGGGAAGTTTCCGCTATCCTCGGTGAGCATTTGCGCGGCGTGTGCGATTTCAAGGACAAACCCGGGGTCCACGGTCTGAGCGAAACGAGTAACTGCTGAGCCCTCGTATTTGTTGTCGCCACCCCCAAGGCTCATTGCGCCAGCAGCGCCGGCGACGCGATTTCGCTGGGCGACCTTTGGCTGTGGCCTCGGGTATAGCTCCTCAAGCGTCGCCAGCAACTGCTCAGCATCGTACTGCGGGCCGGCATCCTGCACCGGGTAAACATCGACCGGCGAGGCCTTGCGATTCAGCGAACCCGGCACACGGCCAATGCGGGCTGGGTCAGTGGTTGGTCCAACGTCTGCGTGCCGCCCCAGCTTCTCAGTGAGTTCAACCAGGAGTGCGCGGCGCAGAGAGTCTCGCAGACGGGTCGCCGTCTCAGAGGGAGCGTCAATCGGCTCAGCCAGCGTCCAGTAAAGGTGCAGCCCGCCGCCAGTATGGAATGCTGCGGTTGCCTGCGGGAGCGTGGCGAGGAGTGTCTGCACCTGATCTTGTGTCGGGTTTGGCTTGCGGCGCGCCTCGATCTTCGGGTCCGTCGAAGGGCGATCGGTTGAGTGGCGCTCCGGATCGAAAAGGTCGAGATCCACAAAAAGCATGCGCATCTGGTCTGCGCTGGCGACCTTGCGGCGGATGAAGTTGTTGCCGTCTTTGTCCTCGTCAGCTTTGTTGAGCTGGAATGTTGAGAGGGTGAAATACAACCCCTTGGGGTTATTCCTCTCGTACTCCTCGCACTGCGCAACAAGTGCTTCAACGTCGCCTGCTGAGTGCCAAACCACATTCTCCGCAGCGATCGGTCGATCACCGAAAAACGGGATGACCGCCACAGAGCCAGTAGTTGACTTATTTAGCCCCATTGCGTGGAAGCCAGCACGGGCAGCATCAGCGTTGAAGCCGCCGATTGCGGGGCGAGGTGCGAAAGCCTGAGGGTGCGTCATACCCCAAGCTTACCAAATGACTACTAAGGCATTACGTTGCTGTAAGTAAGTGGAGCGTTTTCACAGGTTCACGCTTTCCTTGCGAGCGCCCATCGCTCCGCTTCACCCCTGCGAACCCGGCCCGAAGCGTCACGCGCAAGATCACCGCGGCGGGCGGCATAAATAACAGCGGGCCTAGACACCCCGACGAGTTCAGCGACCTGCTGATCCGTCAGGAGGTCAGGATCTGCGTCTGCTTTGCGCTCAGCATCAAGCTCGGCCTGCACCCGGGAGAGCTCGTCGGCACCAATGCGCCCCGGTGCAGCCTTCGGGTCGCCGCCATCTGCTATTGCACCAGCGAACACGGCGGGGGTCACCCGCCCTGCGCGAATCCAGCGATCTACCGTGGTGCGGCCTACCCCCCACCTTTTGGCGGCGTCCTCAATGGAGTGCGACTCCGACAGGAATCGATCCACGTCGCGCAGTGAATCGGAGGTCACCTCCCCTTCGTGATCCGCGTGCAGGTAGCCCGCGGCGCGCAAGCGCGCGTATGGCTGGTCCGCAATGTCCAAATAAGCCTGCGCGACATCGGCCGGCACGGTGGGAGGCAGGCCTTCTTCGCTCACCCGGTACTGAGCCGCAAGCTCCTCGACCGGCGGGGCGTTATGGCGCGCAAGGTACGCGGCAATCGACTGAGAAGTCACGGCAGCTCGGCCAGTCACCTCGTTCGCTACCTCCACAAGCTCGCCAGCGGCGATCAGGGCAGCGATCTCCCCCACCTTGAGCCCAAGCCTCGCGGCGGCTTCCGCGGGCGTTACCGGGCCGATCTGCGCACCTTGAGGCGCACCCTGCTCTGCAGCCCACTTCATGTGCCGATGCTGCAGAGCCCGTTCGTCCAGACCTGTCACAAAAGAAATCTCAGCCCATTTCATCTTCGATGAACGAGCTTCGGCGATCACGCGGTTCAGCAACTCAGTTGCGGCGTCGAATTCCGCGCGCTTGATCTGCTCGTGGGTGATTGCGTCGCGCAGACGATCGCCGATGTCGTGGGTCATGATCCGATCCTATCCAGGTGAGTTGCATGATGTAACCAGTGAATGCGCGGCGGTCGAAAATGGTTTGTCCTGTTTTGAAAACAGGGAAAATACCTGATCAGAATAGTACTTTGCTCACGCGATCGGAATTCTGTCCTACTCTGTCCTAGCATCAGGACAAGCTAAAACCCCTGTTCAGAGCGAAGTTTTGAGCGAAAATTCTCGATTTTGTCCTACTTTCAAACACACACACTTCATGCGTGCGTGTGCGAGCGCGAGCGCGAGCCGTTTCGAGAGTGACAAATAGGGAGGGTCGCGCACGTAAGTGTATGGGTTTGAAAGTAGGACAAAATAGGTGTTTTTAGAACAAAAGAAGAAGAAGAAGGGCCGTTTAGCCGCGGAATCATGCGGTTTTTGCTCCTCAAAAATTCTGTCCTAACCCCAGGACAACGCAGGACAAACGGCACTTTTTTAGGACAAATGACCTCGTTTTGTCCTGATTTTGGCTGGAATTTGAGGTGAGCTGAGGCGAAGCTGCATCTGCGAAGGCAAATGCAACTCCCGCACTTTCAGCGTCTGCGACTTGATTAAGGACTTGAGCCAGGACAAACCAGGACAGAATCGCGACCTGATGAGCCCTCGCGTAGCATCAAATCATGTCTGCACCTCCGCCCAAGCCCACTGCGGGCACTTCGCTTTTTCCAGTTTTTCTCACCGACTGGGAGTCGGGTCGTGAGTATTACACGCCGGAACTCTATGGCGTTGACGAAGATTTCCACCCCGACTTGGAAGTCTCAGTGAATGGCAAACTCGCGATTAGTTGGGAGGAGTCTGGATACATCGGAATCGGTATTAGGCGCGCCTTGAATGAAACCACCGTCGGTTCGCTCCGCATTGCGCTTCAGATGATGGTTGAGCGACGTGACGTTGATGAGAGGGTACTCCTCACTGACCACTCAGAACTGATCCCTGAAGAAGCCCGAGAAACAGACAGGCACGTCAGTCTCCTCTCGAAGGATGATCTTCTGATTGCCCAGGCATCTGCTTCATGCTCGTTGGAGCCGAACATCTCCCACTTGGACATGCTTTCTCTTGTATCTCCATTAGCTGCCGCCCACGGCGTGACTATTCATTCGCTCGGGCAGAGCTATTTCCTGGAAGAATATGACGGCGGGGATGTCTCCTACTGGAACGTAGATTCCTCGCAGCTCGGTTTTGAGGAGCACGACTACCTGCCTGAACCGGTCTTAACTGATTTCGACGGGGCATTTAGGCACGTTCGCTTATCTGCTCCTGATGAGATGCCTCTAAAGAACTTCCTGGATGTAGCGCACTCAATCTCGCTGCTCATGGGGGCGTTTACCGGCGGTCAACCAACGGCCGAGGGAGTCCTGCACCTCGTCAAGAACAATCGGGCTGACTTGCTGGTTGGCCTCCCTGAGTCCAACTGGTTCGAGATCAAAGAGGGGCTTTACCAGTTCACTCATCCCCAAGTTCCTGAAAAGACGAAGCTTGCGCAGAAAGTCGAGTTCGCTCAAGACGTCGCCTCGTTCGCAAACAGTGGCAAGTCCGCAGTGATCGTTCTGGGCATCAAAGAGGCCTCCGAGGATCTTCCAAACCTGTTGGCACCGCAGAAGGTTCCACCTCAATTTCGAAAGAGCGCTTTCGATGTGCTCGACGCGCGGGTGTACCCGCCACTCGAAGGCGTGCAGATCGAACTTTCGTCAACTCAGGGTCGGCAATTCGTGGCTGTCTATATTCCAGCTCAAGACGAGACCAAGCTGCCATTCCTCGTCCGTGGCACCGTTGTCGCAGACCTGTATGAGGACACATTCATCAGCATCCCGCGGCGACGTGGTGAAACGAAGATCTCGCAGTCGGTCGAAGAATTCCATTCTCAGGTTCAGGCTGGCAGAGCGTTCCTGCATTTCCAGGAGTCACGGCAGTAGCCGCCAACACGAAAGGCGCCCCCGCCAGGCCACCTAGACCCGCCGGAGCGCCTTCCCGTCTCTAACTCGCGTCACTCCCCCGCGTGCGTCGCGACCAGCGCAGTGGCTTGCTCCAATAGCACCTGGCGCGCGATGCGCTCCGCACCTGCGAGAGCACCTTCGGGGTCGAGGCCTTGCCCAGCCAGTAACATCCGGATAGCCATCTCACGAGACGAGATCTCCACCAATTGCTCGACGGGTTCACCAGCGTCGATCACAGCAGCCAAACTCTCAATCCGCATCGCAAGCGCTGCGTTAAGTTGCCCAACGCGCGGCGCTACTCGTGCACGGTTCAACGCATGCTCCGCAGCCTCGACACGCTCATCATGCTCCGCCGCAGCACGCCCCCACTCCGCGTCCGTGCGCCGCTCAACCACCTGCGACACCGCGGCACTCAACCGATCCCTGAGCTCTACCCACGCCTCCGCGAGCGACACACGCCCTTCGTCAGATTGACGGGTCTGCCGGATGAGCAGCCCGCTCCACTCCGACACGAGCCACGCCGCGACCGGTGGTTCGGCTGAAGGGTCGTGCCACACGGAGGCGATGCTCTCGGCGGCTCGGGTGATGCGGGATTCGTAGATGTCTTCTGCCATGCAGTGAGCAATGCGCGGTGGGGGCAGAAACCAGACGCCACGCCACCTTGCCACCTCCCCAGATAGTCATTGCCTGCGCATAAGATCAGGGAATGGCGCAAAAGAAGTTCCCACCTTTTGGACAACTTGAATTCGGAATGCTTGACGCAGCATCAGAGGCTGCTCACTCTCCTGAACTGCTGATTGGTGGCTATTACGATTGCAAATCCGCTGCCAAAGACATTTCAATGATGCGAGGTTGGGTTCTGGTCGGAGCCAAGGGCGCCGGAAAGAGCGCCGTGCTCGAGCATCTAGCGCTTCAATGGGCAGGTAGCCCGATGAACTTTATTTCCAGGTGGGCGCTAACAACGTTCCCAATTGCAGATGTGACGAAGCTACAGGTCGGGTCAACGCCTGGACCTTCTGCAACATGTGCCGCATGGCAGTTTCAGCTCCTACTAAAGGTTTTTGCCTCATTGATCGGTGACCAAGGCGCATCCTACGGCGGGCAAGTAACTACTTTCCACAGAGACTTAGTTCGACTAGGCCTGCTTGAGGGTGAAGATCTGCGAACCAAGTTCTTCGACTGGTCGAAAACGACGGTCCGGTTCCAAGTCCAAGGCATTGGAGCTGAGGGTGGTTTTGGCGATGCAGGGGCGACTGCTGTTCAACTTATCGAACTCTTGAAACGTGCAATTTCAGAAATCAGCACCGACTCTCAACATCTCCTTGCGGTTGATGGCTTAGATTCATTCTTCGCTTCTTCAGATGATCAGTGGAACTCGTTTGGTGGACTCTTAGATGCCACCAATGAGGTAAACGTCTTTCTTCGTGGTACCAGCCTGCGAGCCACTGTATTGATAGCCGTTCGGGAAGACATGTTCACTTCTGCAGAAAGCTTTGACTCAGCAAAAATGGATGATCAAACCATTCGGTTGAGTTGGAGCCAAGATGACCAAGCGGAAGGCGAGTCGCTCTGGGGAATGATCTCGCAGAAGGCACGAGTGTCTGTCCGCAACCCCAACGACTGGCTCACCCTTGGGGACATCAGGAAGGCATATTTGAGCGAAATGGTGAATCGCCACCTATCGGTGGCCGACTATCTGCTTGGCTACACCCGCTACCTTCCACGGGACATGGTCGCTTTGATGAACGCTGTCAAAAAGGTTCATGGAGGAAGCGGTCAAGTGCGGGTCGAGCAGGCGCGTCGTGCGGTGCGAAGTTACTCCGAGGGGTACTTCTTGGCGGAGATCAAGAACAACCTCACAAAAGCCTTCACAAGTACGGGCGGCACAAAGACCAATGATTTCCTTGAAGAGCTCAGCACACTTGATTCCCCATACTTCACTAGCGCTGAACTTGAGGAATCGCTTGAGGGTGTACTCACATCCACTGAAATACGTCAGTTGCTGCGCCAGCTTTACCGCGCCGGTGCAATTGGCGTTATCACTCGCAGGAACTCTGTCCAGCACACCAACTTTAGCTACCGGCGAGCCGCTGGTGGTGGCTTCAAATACAAAGGCAGGTTCCTCCTGCACAGGGCTCTGATTGAAGCATGGAACATCCCGAGAGCATGACAAACGATGGCGGCCCACCTCCCGAAGTGTTCGACACATTTCGCTCCCAACTTGAACCTGCCTACCGTCACATCGGCGTAGCTGCGGTATCTCATGCTGCATTCGAGGCGCGTATGAACCAGCTGCTGGAATCGCTCGATCCCGACGGCAAACCGCTCCCAACCGCTGATGGTCGGCCATATCTCCCACGCCGCAACATGGAGATGTCGAAACGTCTTGAAACCTTGGTTGCCGCCAATTTGGTTACTGGGAACTTGCAAGCGCAGCTCATGCAGCTGCAAACCGCTGAGCGTGAACTCCGGAACCTCCGGAACTCTGTCGTGCATTCATTTGTCTCCGACCCTGATCCGGCCGATCCCGCTGTTGTCTACTTTGAGGATGCTCGCACCGAGTTGGGACCCGACCGCGTTCGACGCAGCGTTCAGGAGCTATGGGAGGCCACAGTTCGGATCGCGGATGAAGCAGTGATCCTTGGAGCGATCGCTGGTGTGATCATCGACAGGATCTTCGCAACGTTCGAAGAGGAGGCCGACACCGTTGCACCGGCGGTCGGCGTGAACTCTAGCGATCCAGACTTCGCAAGGAAGTTCCTCTCTTACGTCAAGGAAGGGCGATGGCTCGGATGGTCCAATGGCGGCGACGAACCGGATCCAGCTTGGTGGCGCTCCTAACCCCGCACCGCCACTCCGGAGCTGCCGAGCAGCTCAAACAACTCCACTGGCTCCCTAGGCTGCGTCACTTCACGCACCAGCTCGCCAGCCTTTGCAACCGCGCGTTCCATCTTCTCGCGGCTGATCGACCGCCCCGTGGGCACCGCGAAGAGCTGCATGCGGCGATCTCCTGTTGTCACGCCTCCTGCAGCGACCACGTCGACGATCATGCCGCCAGCGTCGACCAGCACGAACCCGCCGCGCTTCTCACGGTTTGCCACGCGCACCAGCTGGCCGACCGGGTCGTCGAAGTCCGGCTCCGGCACGACCGCGCGTTTCACTTTCGCGGGCACCACCAAGCGCGGTGCGGGCTCTGGTGCGGCCGCGAGTTCGGCGCGGTACGCCGCCCACTCCTCGTCAGTAGCTGACAGATCCCGGGTCTTCATCCCACCGAGCGCCACAGCGAATGCGGCGGTCTGAAAGTCACCGCCAGATACCCGGTTCAGCGACAAGTCAGGATCGACCGAAGCGGCCATGCGTTGCTCCACGAGGTTGCGCTCGTACGGGTCATCGAGCGGGTCTCCGGTGACAGCGAAAACCCGCGTCGTATCCAGTGCCCGGAAGGCATCAATTGACAGGATCGACGACTCGGCATCACCGAATATCAACCGATCAAGAGGCTTCGATTTCGACCAGTGCGCCCGTATCCGTTTCGTCACGTCCACGGATTGCCCGACATAGAGCTGCCGGTAGCCGTCGAGCACCATCACATAAATGCCCGGCTCGCCTGCGACCGTGCGCAGATCCGTAACCTCGCGAAGCTCAGGGTGTGCGGCGAGCAGCTTCGCGACCTCGTCATTGAAGCGCAGCTGGTTGAGACGGCGAAAGAACAACATGTTCAGGTCGAAGTTCCTGAGCGCTGCTTCGCGCTGGGACGCTACCCATTCAGGCGAGTACTCGACGCACGTCTCAGGATCCACGAATAGCTCTGCCATACGCGCCGCCGTGATCTTCCCTTCGGACGCCATCTCCAAATACACCCACGGCTGCGTGGCCTTGGTCGAAGCCTGTACGAGGTACTCGCTGCGCACGAGCATGGGCGAGCGCTTGCTTGTCCTGACTGCTACGCCGAAATGCTGAATCGAACTCACGCCGCCCGCACCTCCCCCACCATCCGCCCGCGACACAGTGGGCACTCGGCCACCGTAAGCTCCGCTCCCGGGGCGTCTTTGATCCTGCGCGGAGTCATCGCATTGAACACCGGCTCTTGACCAGCTTCGACCCGGTGCTCTTCTAGAAAGCCGCACCCGCCGCAGGTCATCGAGTAGGTCTGTGCGCCGGTCACTCCTGCTCGTCCTCCGAAAGCCGCAGCGCCTCATGAACACCGTGGGCTTCAAGCGGCAGATACTTACCGTCCACAATTCCGCCGCCACCGTAGACTCTCACGAGCTCAGCTACCAGCTCCGGATCAGCGGAAGCAGCGCCTGCTTCGATCTGCCGGTTCACATCGGCGATCATCGCCGGTGACTCAAGCGCTGCACGCAGTTTCTCGACTTCGAGGTAGTCGTCCGGGGCTTCGATCCGCGCGTTCTGCAGCTTCCGCAGACGTTCGGCAGCGTAGCCCACCGCCGTCATCATTTCGAGGTAGAGGATCAACGCATCCTCATGGCTAAGTGTCTCAATCTCCTGGCGCACCGCGAGTTCGACTTCGGTCGAGGACGCAGTGGTGACCAGTTCCTGCTCCGTCTGCTGGGTGGCGAGCGCCGCGCTCTTCGGGCGGATCCGCGCCATGATGCGCTGCCGTTGCGTCTCAATCACCGGGGCGACCTTCTCACCCCACAGCCGCTTAACTACCGGTGCGCTCTTTATTACTCCGTAAGTGACCGCAGCAGAAGCGAGGGCAACCAACAGATATTTCGACGCATCGGAGTTAGTGGCGCCACCGCCGTCACCCTCAGGTGCTTCATCGCGTTCGTCATCGTCATCGTCGTCATCCTCGACGATCCTCAGATCCTCAACGAGTTTTGAGATCGTGCCATTGTCGCGCCGCGAGCCGCCGGCGCCGAGCGTCTCGTTTGTGATCGCGTTCCCGTCGAGATCGACTTTTGGCATCCACCCGAGTACCCACTGCCCGTCTTCAACTTCGCCCATATCTAGATCGTAGACGCCGCACAGACGAACTACTCGCACGGCTCAGACGTACCGCCACGACAGGAGCAGGCCGAGCCTCTGTTGCAGCGCCCGCACAATCACCCGCCACGCCTCTCGCCCGCCATACGGCTCATTCCCGTCAGCAGCCCGCGCCGCGTAGAGCGCGCCGACGCACTGATCCGCCGCCCGCCGTGCAGCGTGTTCGTGGCGTGCACGGTAGACGAAAGCGACATCGGCTGTCACCTGCCGCAGCGTCCGCAGCTCGTGCTCGCCAGCGCCGGCGCATTGCTGCTCGTACTTTTGGCGCTCGTCGCGCATTGCGAGCTTCCAATGCTCGAGCGTGAAATTCTCGTCACGCCAGCCGTCCGCGCGGTGCTCAGGGAACGGCTCCGCGGAATCATAGTCGGCGGCGGCATGTTCCTCCGTCCAAAGACGCAGGGCGTCTCGCTCCCATTCGATGTCGCCCGGGACTACCTCCGTCTGCACCCGCCGCCCGCGCAGTTCGGCCTTCGCGTCACGCTCGTCGGCGAGTACCCACGCTGTCGCACGCAGCTGGCCGCGGAGTTCAACTTGGCCACCGGCACCCCACCCTGCAAGCGTCTGCGACCAACCGGCGAGCAGCTCCTCAACCACTGCCGGCGGCTCTGCAACACCGCGAGCAGGCCAGCAGCGCGAGATCGAGATGGCGACCGACTCGAGGACGATCTCCCGAAGGCCTTTAGACGGGATCATTTTGCCATCACTCACAACGCACCGCCCTCGACCGCAGGTACGTGCTCGATCCCAACCACCATCGAAGTTTTTCGTACGGTGCCGGCGTAAATATCGCCGGTGCGCTGCACGCGAATCCGGCGCTCGTCAGACCAGTAGACAAAGACCGCGCCAGCGTCGCGACCCAGGCGTGCACTCCACGAGACCAGATTCAGCTGCTCCCCGTCGCCATGCAGCGCAATCCCCGGCAGTCCTCGCTCCGGATCCACCGGCGCCTCATTACGCCCGCGCACCATCGTCGCACTGCCGTCCTCGGCCACCGTCACGCGATATACGCTGCCCGACACCGTCGTTACGATCCACAGTCCTGGCTCCGCCTCGCAGCCTTCAACAACTTGAATCGGCTCACCCATCACCATCTCCTCACACCGCCGGACGGCCCGACCGCAGATAGGCAATGCGCGGTGGGGCTGTGTTAGAGCCGCTCTTCCGCCGCGCGGCGTGCGCGAACTTCGGCAGCCCATTCACGGGCGGCTTGCGCTTCCCAATCCTGCTCGCGGTCATGTTCCACCTGCCAGAGCCGCAGATCCTCGCGGGCGCGCTCACGGGCGGCAGGGAGATTGGCCAGGAGTGCCGACTCAAGTTCGGGGTCGCGACTACGGACGATGGCCCCAGCGCCCTCCCGCACCTCGTAGAGAATGTGTGACGCCAGCCACGTCCCCATCCACGCCAAAGGCAACTCTTCGCGGAGCCACGCCGCGAGCGCGTCGCCCCAGTCGCGAGCCAGTTCTTGCACGGCGGCGGGCGTTGATCGATGGCGCTGCGACCAACACGTGGCGAGCGATGCGGCGACGACGTCTAGCTGCGATTGAATTTCGTGTTCAGCGATCATGGTTACCAAATGCGCGGCGACCGCGCCCTACGCCACCGCCCGCTCGGCCGCGATCTGCGCGCGTGCCTGATCCACTCCGGCGCGCTTCTGCAGCACGCCAGCGACGCCGCTCCGGAGCGCCGACTTCTGCGCCAGGCTCGCGCGATCTCCGATCTGTGCCCATGCACCAGCCACCTGCCCGAGCCATGCCTTCGCATCACCCTCAGTCTCTGGCGCAGCGCCGACCCGCTGCAGCACCGCTACGGCGACCTCTTCTGGAGTCTTGTACGACCTGATCTGGCCGGTGACTCGATCTGCCTCCCGCCGGTTGGCCCGCCGCGCCGCGTCAGCCGCCAGCTTCCGCTCATCAGCCGCCGCGGCAGCGCCAGTCGCTTCTGCCACTCCGGCCAGCCACTCGACCATCGGCTGCTCGGCTGGTCGATCCGCAAGCCACGCTCGGGCGGCGGCGGGTCGGGCAGGTGAGCCGAGCATCTTCGGCCAGGCCTGGAACAGCTCCAAGTCTGACGCCAGCGCACGGCGGCGGCGCGTGGCCTGTTTCGGGTGGCGCAACTCCTTGGCGATCTGCCGGGCTTCGCGGGCGCGCGGGGTCATAGCGTCGCGCAGCGCCGTCAGCCATGCGCCGTGGACGGCAGCACCGGGGTGGGTGAACACAGGCGAGCCAGCGGAAGCCAGCACGTCTGCGAGACTGCCAGGCGTTGGTGCCACACCCTCCGTCACCCACGCTACGAGTTGGTCAGCATCAGCAGCCCACGCCAGCTCGCCTGCGAGGCGCTCGGGGCGGTAGAGGTGGCGGAGGCGGTAGGCACGGGTTCTACCGTCGCGAAGTTTTTTCTCGCCGACGAGGATGCCCTCTTGGCGGAGGATCTTAATGACGTTCAGAGCATTCTGCTGGCTGGTGCCGAGCTGACCAGCGAGCCAGCGGCTGGACACGATCACGTGGGTCATAGTTTCGCAGCGCGCGGCTTCGGCGATCCAGGTGAGACCGATCACAGTGATCGCTCTCCTGACGATCTCCTGGCGTCCTTTTGCCACCATGTTGTGGGGCACGATTGCCAGCGCCACCACGCGCCGCGCCGCGCGCGCCGGGGCAGGGAGCGAGTGGACGGAGCTCCGCTCCGCGGCCAGCCGGGCGACAGCAGCCCTGACGCTAGATAGGGAGAACGCATCGCCTTTCAGCACGATTTTCTGCGCGTAGTACAGATCGACAGCAGAGAGGTCAGGCATCCGAGCGCCAGCCCAAGCGCAGGCGGCGTAGAGCAGCGCCTCGCGAGTGGAGTAGCGGTGCGCAGCACCAGCGAGCCAGGTGCGAAACGGGGCGGTGTCCATCGGAAGTCTCCTCCAGGTTTAGGTAGTCGCAGTTGTCGAACATACTTTTGGCGCGTGCGGAGCGGAGCGCCAAAAGGGTTTAGTTCGTATTACGTGCGGCGCTCCGCGACCCGGGCGGTGCTGCCGGGGCACGCGAGCAACCAGGTCGGCAGACCGATGATCTAGATGGCAGCGAGCTCCCGGGCTTCGCCCTCCCGCTGCGCCGCAAGCGGATCGACAGCAGGCGCGGGCGCGGGCACAGCAGCGAGGTAGCCGTAGCCGTACCGGCGGGCAGACCGTAGACGAAGCGCCCGACAAGCGGTGGCTGTAGTTTGCGACGGCGGGGTGACCTTGGGCCGGCGGTGCCGGGGCTGGGTGGTTGCCGTAGGCGTAGGTACGGGCGGCGGGGTGGCGGACATCTCGATACTCATACTGTTTCTCAAGTAGTTCACTACTCCCCCACCTCTCCTACTCGTCACCCGCCGCCGACGCCACACGGCCGTACCTCAGAACCGCCACGCAACGGCGTGGAACCCTACCGGCGGCTGCGGTGTCCAGCTTTCGTCTGCGCTCACCAGCCCGGATCCGCCGGGGTTGTTCGACTCCACGATTCGCAGCGTGCCGTCGCCGTTCAACCCGGTCACCAGCACAGTGTGCACACCGACCGCCCACGCGCCTTCAGCCCCGTCGGCGTGGTACTGGATCACGTCGCCAGGCACGGCTTCGCTGACACCGTGCCTGCTCGCCGCTGCATAGTTGTCGAGCACGCTACCCCCGCCGTCCCAGCCTCCGCCCCCAGCGTTCACCCAGCGGCGCGCGCTCTCGATGCACTCGCCCGGCGCAGCCCACCCAGTCGGCCGAGCGGTACCAACCTCGGCGTATGCCATCTCCACCGCCGCTCGCCAGTCGTAGTCCGGTTCGACTAGCGCCACGGTGGGCGTGGACAACGGCACATCGGGCGCCGATGCGTCGGCCGTCGTGAGCGTTTGGCGGAGCGGGATGTCGAGGCACTCGATCCCGAGGTTAGGCTCCGCCGCGTGCGCCGCTTCGGCAACGCCAGTCGGGAGGAGCAAGCCAGCCACAAGGGCGATGGCTACGGGGATGGTCTTCATTTACGGCACTCTTCCTTTTGTCGTAACGGCTGGCTTACGCCGCCAGGGCTGGCTGGTCGGTGGCCTCAGCCGCGGCGCGCTGCTTCAACCGGGTCTCGATTTTGCTCCGGGTTGTCCCCGCCAACTCGGCCGCTTTGCGCTGGCCGTAGCCGTGTTCAAGCAGGCGCATGGCGTAATCGAGGTCTGCCTCGTCTGCCAGCCGCTCCGGCAGATCAGCGGGCGGCGTAGGCTTCGGCGCGGCAGCGGCAGCGGGTTTTGGTGCGGCGGGCTTGGCTGCGACCCCGCCCGACGTACTGGTATGCGCAGCAGTGGGCGCAGGCTTCTGTGCCGCACCAGCGTTCCGGCGTGCACTCCGAGAGCGCTTCTGACGGGGCGGGGTCAGCGTGCGGATCGCTGCGTGCGATGCGAGCAGGACAATTACCGGCGCGCTACCGAGGGCGGCGGCAATGATCACGGTGCGCGGCTCCCACACACCGCCCTCAATCTGCCACGCGTGCACGACCTGCGCGCACACAGACACGACGACAGTCAGCAGCAGTAGGGCTGTCTCAAGCGTCGCGCGCTGTCCCCGGGTGTGACGCACGATAGCAGCCAGCGCCGCCGCCACTGCACCGGCGTCGAGCACGACGGGCAGCAGTGCCGCTACACCAGTCGGGAGGCCCGCCCACTCCTGTGCGATCGAGATCAGTGGTAGCGCGCCGAGGACAAACGCCGAGACGGCAACGATCATCAGCGTGATGGTCAGTGCGACCTGCACACCGCGACCGGCGTGGTCGAGCGAGAGGGTTTCCGCGCCGGCGGTGCCGGTGGTCATGTGTTGCCTCCTCAGGGCTGGGTATTGACTGGTTCCACAAGTGATCCACTCTCCTTGCGACCTTATAGTTGCAAGCTTAGTCAACGTTCGGTAATCTTGCAACTATAAGGTCGCAAGAAAGCGGCCCCAAGCCGACCCAATCCCCAACCTCGAGGAGATTTAAGCCATGCCCACCCTCACCCCCACTTTTGACGCCGAGACCGCGCGCAACCAGGTCGTCGACCTACAGTGCGCCCTCGCCGACCTCGTCAGCTTCGAAACCGGCACCCCCGCCACCGTGGCTCGCGAAACCCTGCCGGACGCATCCACGCTCGAAACCTGGCTCCGCGACCGCGACCAGCATCCACTCGACGAAGCCTCGGCCGAAGTCTGGCTCGACCGCATCGTCGAGGCAGGACTCCTCCCATAACCGCCACCAACAACCGGTGGCCTCGCCGATTCGCTCCAAAGCCACCAAAAAACCAGAAGCCCTCCCGGCAAACCAACCGAGAGGGCTTCACAATTCTCCGCGCTACTTTTTCTTCCGCGGGGCGCGCACGACTTTCGCAGCCTTGAATTCGTCGGCGATGGCTTCGAGGGCGGCACGATCCCAAACGAGCGTGCGAAATACTTCGCCCTCGGGCTCCGGAAGCATCCCGGCGCGCACACTTAGCGGCACCTCGACCTCCCTGTCTCCCTGCACGAATTTTCGCCCTCCCTTCGACTTCTCCGAGCGCAGGCGCTTCAGCGCCTCGGTCGAATCAAGACCGAGGATTTCGGCCGCTTCAGCCGAGCCGACATAGCGCCCGTCCGTGAGTTCGCCCACCTGGAGCGCATCGGTCGAGCCATTTTGGGCGCGCGGATTCTGATTGGCAGTGGTCATGCACCGATTTTCGCACACTCCTCGCCTAATTGCGACCATAAGGTTGCAAGAAGTTAAATGACGCCATATTCTTGCAACTATAAGGTCGCAAGAAGCACCGCCTCCGATACGACACCAGGAGTCACCATGAGCATCATCACCCTCTCCGAGATTCGCCAGTCTCTTCGTTACTACGCCGGCCACCGCGTCACCCGCGGCATCGCTTACGCCGCCTCCGCCTCGCTGATCGCGACCGCCGCCATCGGCATCCCGCAGTTCGTCGACGCTCACGCCACGCAGACCGAGCGCGTCGCCACCGCCCACCGCCTGATCGACGGCCAGCTCGATGCCACCGCGACCATCCGGTCGGAGCTGGTAGACCAGATCACAGCAGCGGAGAAGGTGGCTGCGCAGGCAGGCAAGGAGGGTGCGCTCCCTGAGAAGTACAGCCTCGCCGATCTCCGCGACGCCATCGCCGGCGCTGAAGCCCAGCTCGAAGCACTCGACGCGCAGGCCACAGTGACGAAGAAGGCCGACGCTATGGAAGACAGTGACAGCTGGCTCCCCCACGTAATCGGCGCACAGGCCGATAACCTCGGCGAGGCTTTCAATGATCTTCGCGTAGAGACTGTCACCGCGGGCAAGATCAGCCTCGACGTGATCACCGGCACCGTGCGTGCGGAGATTGACGAGAAGGCCGCTGCCGACAAGAAAGCCGCAGACGAGAAGGCCGCAGAAGCCGCCGCCGCACTGGCAGCCGAGGAAGCGGCCGCAGCCGAAGGCGCAGCCCAGTCCGCATACGCCCCGAGCGCCGAACCCCAACAGCAGACGCCGAACCCCGGGCAGGCTACCGGTGGTAGCTGCCGCGCCCAGGCCGAGGCACTGGTCGCGGCACTCTCCGGGGCACCCGTTATCTGGGTAGACCTATACGGGGCACGCGGCATGACCGGCGGCGGACAGGTGACGCTCGGCGACGCAGCGGCCGGAGTAGCTCTGTCGAGCGGCACAGACGATGCCTTCTGGTGCACCGGACATGGCCAGTATGTCGCCGCTCACGAGGCAGCCCACGCCGTGCACAACGCACACCTCTACCGGCTCATGGACGCCGGGTACCGGTTCGACTGGCAGCTCGCCCGCGCCGAGCAGGCCGGCGACTGCATCGCACACCAGTGGGGCTACACGGCCGGCGCGACCTACGGCTGCGACGCCGGCGGTCAGGAGCTGGCTCGCTTGATCCTCGGCTAGCGCTGACCCGAATCCATCCACCGCCGCGCATTCACACACAGGAGGTATTCATGAAAACCAGGACGCTCGTCGCTACCGCCGTTACCGGTGCGCTCATCGCCGGGGCGGTGGCGACGAGCGTGATCATCCACCAGCACAACCAAGGCGTCGCGGCGTTCGACGAGGCCAGCGACAATCTCGCCGCGAGGATCAAAATCATCACCACCGCGCGCGACACCGCTACTGCAGACCTTGCGGAGGCACAGAATCTCCTCGACCGCGCCAGGCAGCCCGGCGCGCTCGCCCGCACCTATGTGCTTACCGACCTCGACGCTGCGGTCAGCCTTGCCACAGAGCGCATGTCTGTATATGACGAACTACTCGCAGGGCCACAGAAGACGCTGGCCGAAGCTGACTCGGAGCGCGACAGTCTCTTCTGGCGTTCAGACCTCGACGAGGCCACCGCGGCCATGCGCTCACAGGTTAACCTAGGCAGCGCCGCCGGGGTGCCGGGGCTAGATCTAGAGGAGGTCGCCGCGGCGACAGAGGAGCTAGAGCGAACCAGCGAAATCGTCGCTGCCGAGAAGCGGATCGCCGACACCCCCGCAGCGCAGGACAGCTCCGGCTCATACCGGCCCGCCGTCGAAAAGCTCATAGCTGACGCCGGTTTTCACGTCCGCCACACCACCACCGAATCCGCAGCTTGCGGCGATCGACCGATACGCGGAGCAGCGGCCGCTTTCGTCTGCCCGGGCTCAGACGACGTTTGGATCGTCACCGGAACTATCCCCGACGACGACCCTTACCTCGACGCGGCGGTGCGCCATGAACTCGCCCACCAGATGATTTTCCGTCGATGCGGAACTCCGGACCCCGCCGAAGCCGGCAGCCAGCATGAGGCTGTCACCAGCTCATACGCCGTCCTCTACTTGGGAGCCGACCGGGCTGAGCTGGCTCGCCCCGGCGAGGTGGATCCCGCCTACAACATGACCTCCGAATCCGACGCCGCCGCCCGCACCATCCACGACCAGGGCTGCGCCGCCTAACGAGAGGACTCACTATGTGCCAATCCAAGAAGCATGGCGGTCGCCGCTGCACGCCGCACACTGCGCAGGCAGTCACCGCTGCTACCGACGCGATCTACGCCGCCATCGCTAGAGACACCGGCAGCCTCAATCAGCGCGGCGCGGCACTCGATGCAGCGCTCGTTCGAGGGCGACTCGCCCGCCGCGCGATGGCTGACCGTGAGGCTGAGATCGCCGGCGAGCTGGGTAGCCTCGCAGATGCTAATGCGCCACCGCCAGCTGCTCCGTGAATCACAGGAGCCGTACGAGGAGTCCGTGCGCGAGGCTGAGGCTCGGTACGCGCTACTCATGGCAGAAGCGCCAAGCGGAAAGCAATACGACCTGCTGCGGGATTTCTCGACTGGCATCACCGCACGCGAGGCACTCGCGCAGCGGCTGCTTGAGGAGCACCCGGAGTGGTCGAGGCCGGGCGCGAAGCCCACCCCGGAGGTTCGCGCAGCGCAGGAGGCGGAGCGGATCGCTCACGAGCGGGCGATGGCAATTGCGCCGCTCGTAAATCCTGCGAACCTGGAGGCGCTCTCCGCCGCTCTTGCCGGTGCCGGGATGTCGCCCGCTGAGACCGCACCGCATGACCGCGGGATGTGGCTCCACCGGCAGACCATCGCGGCCGAGGCTGAGATCGCGAAACAGGGTAAGCGCTCGGCACAGATCGGCAGCACGTTCGTCATCCGCCCGCCTCATGGACGAGGCACGGTCACGCTGATCCGCAGGCCGAGCGGTTGGGCGCTATGCGACTACGCCACCGAGTTCGACTCGCGCGCGCCGATCCTCGGCCTTCACTCGGCGCCACGGTTCGAGCGCCTCACGTCGGCAGACGCGACAGCACCCGGATTCTTCGAACAGCTTTTCGCCACCTAGACAAACCACCTACAGAGAGGAGACATCTTGTCTCGATCGTCCCGTCACCTACCTACTGCAGCGGCACTTGCAGCCGGAGTAGCTCTGCTGATTGCCGGATGCTCGTCCGGCGACACTGAGACATCCGGCACTCCGGATAAGCCAACGGCTGAACCTTCAACACCGCCCGCGCATCCCCAGGGAAACTCCGGGCGTACACTCCACACGCTCACAGCAGACGACATCGCCGCTTTCGATGCCGCCGTAAGCGCGAAACTCGAGGAGTGCGGCGGCGCGTTCGACTTCGCCGGCCCGGGCGAATTCGACATCGGCTGCGCTACCGATCCTTCGGCTGCCGATTTCGCTGGCTCTCTGACTGATGCGCCCGTTGTCACCGACGCTGGGGATGGCTCCGACGAATACTTCTCGGTTGCCCCTACCCGTGAAACCGGCACTGAGCTTTACCTCCCAGAGCCGGATGTTGTGGGCTGGAAGGGCGGAATCTTCCTCTTGGGTGCTGGTCAGAGCGGGGAGGCAGCCGGCCTCGTAGATCTGAAATCGGGCGAGCTCATCAACATTGCACTCAACTACTGATCTATTTCTTCCCGTATGAACCCCGCAGCTCCTCTTGAGTTGCGGGGTTCGCTGCTTCAAACAGCGGTACGGCAGGAACGCGTCATAGCGCGTGAGAGCTTTCGGCCACAGCTCCGGTTCATTACCCCAGCTAGGCTTATAGACATGGTGAGTCCGTTCCTTGCTGAGGCAAGTTGTGCCTGCTGATGAACGCATCGAGCGCGCGCTCGGCCTGCTCGCAGGTACTGTCGCAGCGGTTGCCGTGTTCCTCGCGAGCTTCTTCACCCTGTTCGGCAGTGAGGCACCATCGGGCATGTTCCCGGTCTTCGTGACCGTTACCGTGCTCGTCGCATCGATCCCCGGCATCACGGCCGCTGTGCGGCTCGCAAAGGGTGTCAGCGCAACAAAAGGCACGCTTTTGGACGCGCTCAACACGTCCGCAGTTGTCACCCGATCAATCTGGAGCGGGATTGTGATCAACGCCGTTTTCGCGGGCCTCGGCATGGTCGCGTCGATGGGGATGCTCATTGTCTTCCTTTTGCCATATCTTCTCGTAGGTTCAGCGATCGTCGCTGCGGTGGCGGCGCTCATGGGGTGGGGGTCGACGCGAGTAACAGCCCGGAAGCTCGCGGGTTAGCAAGAGAAGGATGGCGAATGGGGTCGCAACGGCATTCACCACCGAGGCCGCGTTTTTGGGCGCCTGATACGGTTGATCTGTTGTTCGTACCGGTGGTTTGAGACTTTTCTCCTACTCAGCGACGACTTTGGCGGCTGGAAACGATGTGCGTATCGTGCCCTGTGTTGCCGATCTGCTTGGTCTGAGATAGGCCCGTTCTGCCCGAAGCGAGCAACAGGCTACGAGATGAACTGAGTGAGGAATATTACTTGAGCGAAAAACAGAGAGTAGCAATTATCGGGGCTGGTCCGAGCGGCATGGCTCAGCTTCGCGCGTTTGAATCTGCGGAGCAGGCTGGTGCTGAGATCCCGGAGATCGTGTGCTTTGAGAAGCAGGCGGACTGGGGCGGCCAGTGGAACTACACCTGGCGCACCGGCCTCGACGAGCACGGCGAACCAGTGCACTCCAGCATGTACCGCAACCTGTGGTCGAACGGACCAAAGGAGGGACTCGAGTTCGCGGATTACTCGTTCGACGAGCATTTCGGCCGACCGATCTCTTCCTATCCCCCGCGCCCGGTGCTGTGGGACTACATTGCCGGCCGTCTTGAGCGTACCGACGTGCGCAAGTACGTGCGCTTTGAAACCGTGGTGCGCATGGTCACGTTCGACGAAGGTACCGCGCTGTTCACAGTGATCAGCGAGCACCTGCCGACGAAGGCCACCACCACTGAAACCTTCGACAAGGTGATCGTGGCGAGCGGGCACTTCTCTTACCCGAACATGCCTGAAGTGTCTGGCATCGAAACGTTCCCGGGCGCGATCATGCATGCACACGATTTCCGCGGCGCTGAGAGCTTGAAGGATCGGAACGTGCTTGTCATCGGTTCCAGCTACTCCGCTGAGGACATCGGCAGCCAGGCCTACAAGATGGGTGCCGCGTCCGTCACCGCGTCCTACCGCACCGCACCGATGGGGTACGAGTGGCCGGAAGGCTTCGAGGAACGTCCAGGCATTGACCATTTCAACGGCAGCACTGTCGTGTTCGCAGACGGTTCATCAAAGGACATCGACGCGGTCATCTTCTGCACGGGCTACCAGCACAAATATCCCTTTCTCCCGGAGAATCTCGCACTCAGCGGCCCGAATACCGTCTACCCGGAAGGGCTGTACCGGGGCGTCGTCTGGCAGGACAACCCGTCACTGTTCTATGTGGGTGCGCAGGACCAGTGGTTCACCTTCAACATGTTCGACGTGCAGGCATGGTACGTGCGCGACCTCATCCTCGGTACCGCCCCGCTCCCCGACGCGACAGAACGTGAAGCCTTGATCAAGTCGTGGCGGGAACGGTTCCTCGCGATCCCCGATGCTGAGGCCGAGATCGCGTTCCAAGGCGACTACGTGCTCGACCTGCTGCACCAGACGGACTACCCCGAATTCGATGTCGCCGAGGTGGTGAAGATCTTCGTCGCCTGGAAGCATGACAAGAAGCAGGACATCATGGGCTACCGCGACCGCTGCTACCGATCCGTCATGACCGGCACGCTGGCGGTACAGCACCACACTCCGTGGATCGAGGAACTCGACGACAGCCTGAAACGCTACCTCTCCGAAGATGTGACACCTACTCCAACAGCCTCATCACGCTGACGGGACAATGAGTTCTCATACCGGCGGGGCCGGCCAGCATATCTGCTGATCGGTCCCGTCCGACGGGCGCTGCCTCAGTGAGCACAGCTATGACAGAGCCCGGCGCGGCGGTACCGTGGTCGGCAGGACTAGGGTCGAGTTGAAGTAGTCGAAAGGTTCGCGACAGGTTGGAGCCTCTGATGCGTTTTCAAGAAGCAAAGGGATTTGCGGTGTTCGCTGGCTCAGGTCTGGCTGCGGTTTGCCTTGGACTCGTTGCCTTCGGCGCGCTCCCGATTGGCATAAACGACCCTTCGAACAGTGCGGAGGTCTCTTCAGCCCAGGAGCAGAACCCCTGGGATCCTCCGGCTGAACCCTGCGCAGATGCATCGGTCAAGACCGCCGCGCAGGAACGCAGAGCGGCCGGGTTCGAAAGTCTCGACAACTCGACCCTGGCCCATCCTGACGAGGTATCGAGCGAGCGAAGGACCTATCAAGAGCAGGCCTGGCGCTCGCTCCAACCCCACGAACGCGAGGTACAGCACTGTCTCGCCGCGCTCGGAGCAGAGGGGTAAGCGACTCGCCCCGGGTGCGGACTATGATGAGGCCATGAGGATCCGTTCAACACTTGTCGCGGTCGCCGCTATCTCACTGTTCGCTATTACAGGCTGCGCTGTCGCCTCCGATTCCCAGCAAGCGGTGGATGTGCAGCCGCGAGACGTGGATGCGGTGTTGCCGATCCTCGAGGAAAGCACAATCAATTTCGATGTCGATTCGGCTCGCCTCGTCTGGGAAGGTGAAGACGCCTCCTTCTATACCGCCACCGACACCGATAATCCCGACTTCACTTGCCTCTTCCCGGTCTCCCCCGAGGGGCGGGACCTCGTTGGCGGTTGCTCCACCGACACGTACTTTGCGGTCAGTATTGGTGAAGAGTTCTATGCTTACGGAACCAAGCCAGACTTCGATGACGAGGACTGGAAAGAAGTCGCCACAGACTTTTGGCTTCGGGACGCCTGATCCGCTCAAGACATGACATTGATTAAGATTCCCGCCGCGCTCACAACATGCGTCCTGGCCGCGGTGGCGCTCTCAGGTTGCGCTCCTGAGCCTGGCGCCTCGGTTTCTAGTGACAGCACTCAGCCCTCCCCTGCACAGACCAGTTCGCCAGCGACACAGAACCGCACAGCAACTGGCATTCTCACCTCTGTTGACAGGCAAACGACGGGACGGGTTGAGGTGCAGATCGAAGAAGTCACCGATGACTCCGGGATCACGACTCCGCTTGCGACGGTGGAGTTCTTTGATCTTGTCACACCATACGACCATTTGACGCCCGGCGGTGCCCTCGCTCCCCGAGGCGACGACCCGTGCTTTGACACCGGGATCCGGTCAGCCGGTGGAACAATCACTCCCGACGGGGACGGCTTCGCGACCGCCACCATGCCTGCAGCGGACAGCGATTACTCCCTTCACGAGATCGTGCTGCATCTCGACTGGACCCAAATCGATGCCGAGACTGAGGCGTGCATGCAGCCGGTCGTGGCCCGCGCTCCGCTAACCTGGGCTGAGTAGTCAGCCAGGAACAACTGACCGGTTTCCGCCGCAGGCGCGATTGGTACAGTACCGAGATGGGTGAGCAATTAGATTTCGTCGAGACGACGGTTGAGCGCCGGCCTCTCAACCGGTCGAGGGTGCTGGTCACCGTTGCTCTTTCTGTCGCCGCGATCCTCGCTCTAGTCGGGGCAGGGAGCCTAGCCTGGAACTTCTTGGTGTATCACCCGACTGAACGCGGCTCATGCCTCATCTCCAACCCTCAAGAGTGCAAGAGCCTCACCGTTGAGACGATCGAAGACATGGGCCACGTGTCGCTGCCCCAGGATGCGCGAGTGCTTAGATCGGGTTCGAGTAAGACGCTGAAGTCGGCGACCTCGTACGCCGTCGTCGAGCTTCCCGGTGACTCGGAGCTGATCTTGAATAGCAACTATCGAGAGACCAAATCGGATGGCACCGCTCCTGCGTACGTTCGCGATGCGGGCCTTGTCTCCGTAGATACTGCTGCCGCGTTCACGGAGAGTTCGAATGTCATCCGCAAGGTGTTTGTCGGCAGCGGCGAGGGCGGGGAACGACTGGCCTACATCGAGGAATGGCGAGACTTCTGATTCTGCATGGCACCACACTCACCGAGGCGCAGTCGAGGTGTCGCGCCTCTCCGCGGGAAAATTGGCAGTCCTCTGCCCGAGCAAGTCTGGCACGCTGATCACCGAAGGAGACCTGATGGCTGATCTGCCTGACGTTACCCGTCTTCCGGTGAAGCAGTTGCTGCGCCTGGAGGCCAGCATCGTGACCGAACTGCGACGCCGCGACCTCGTGCGCACCAACAATAAGCCCCTCGGAGACATCGCTGAGCACGTCGTCTGGTTGGCACGCGGCGGAGTGCTCGAGCCCAACTCTACGAAGTCGCATGACATCACAACTGGGGCAGGTCAGCGCATCCAGGTCAAGGCAATGGCCAACCGGGCAGCCGGAGCCGGGGCGCGGTTCAGCCCGTTCCGTAGCGCGGACTACCACACGGCCGTGTTCCTAGTTTTCGACGCGGAGTTCGAGATAGTAGAGGCCTACGAGGTCGTGGCTGACCACATCGAGCAGCACGTCAGGTTCGTGCCTCACGTTGCTGGACGGCAGCCAAGCCTGACGCAAGTCCGATCCCTGGGGACGGACGTAACCGCCGAGATGCAGGCAGCCTATGCGCGTATCGATGGAGCATCACCCCAGCTGAACTCCCCCGCGCTGTGAGGTTGGCTTCACAGCTCTCTCTACTGCTTCTACGCCCGTAATCGGCACCCCGCCGACAATAGCCGCCGTCACGTGCGGCAGCGTCGATCCCGTGCTCCGCCCGGCCAACCATCCCTGCACCTGCGGCGAGCGCAGCGTCTCAAGCAGCGTTGCCGCATCAACACCATCCCTAGGCCGAACCCGGATCACCGATGTCCCGTAGACAGCGCCGGCGTGCTCTTCACCGACGAAAGCCACCCGGTTCAGCCTCCCCCGCCGAGCGATCAGCACATCCCCTGGTACGACCCGATACTTCGCCAGCCGTTCCGCATCTTCAGCAGATACCCGGCGCATCTCTCCTATAACCAGGCCGTCAAGGTTGCGTGCCTCCACGACGGCCACGCCTTCCTCTCCCTCCGGTAGCCAGTGCCGCGACCCCAGAATCTCGCCGCTCGGCGACGGCTGCACGTCCGCTACGTCGCGCAGCACCTGCTCCGCCGGTGTGTCACCCGAGTACGTTGCCGGATTCAGCTGCCATCCGCGTCCGCCGATCTCCTCAGCGCTCACAAGCACACCAGCGGGTAGCACTCCGCCTTCCCAGTTGCGCGCGTCGACCATCAGCACGCCGTCCGCCGGAGCGCCGCGTTCGATCACCCAGATCACGCAAGGCGTAGCGGTGCCCCTGAATTGGTCTCGCGGGAGAGCAAGGACTGCCCGGAGCAAGCCAGTAGAAACCAGGTTCGCGCGATATTCCGTCCAACAACCCTGCTGATCGGTGCATACGCTGGCCGGCAGCAGAAGCACTGCGCGGCCGTCGGCGGCGAGCGCAGAGATGCAGTGCTCGACCCACGCTCGGTTCGTCGCCCGCTTCCACGGCGGGTTCGCCAGCACCAGGTCCACTGCGAGCGCATGGTGCTGTGGCTCAGAGAGAGTGTCACCCGGGCGACCGAGGTTGATCTCTACGCCTGCCAGTTCGGCACTGATGAGAGCGGCTGCATGACTAATCGGGTCGATCTCCTGCCCAACCAGGGTGGTGGCACCAGGGTGACGCGCGGCGGCCGCGAGCAGCAGACCACCGGTTCCAGCCGCACGGTCGTACACGGTTCCTGTGACCTCACCCGCAAGGTCGAGCATGAGCCAGACGAGCGCGGGCGGCGTGTGATGGGTAGTCCTGTGCGCGCGCCGGCCTTCGAGAGCTTCGATCGCCCAGGCCAGCGGGTCGTCGTGGCCGGAGGGCAGGTGCCGATCGAACAGGGCGTCGAGTTCTGAACGGCAGGCTGCGGAGAGCTGCTCTGGGTGCAGCCCTGCCACCGCGGCTGGCCCCGGCACACCGAGGTCTCGGACGAGCCGCTCAGCCAACGCGCCGACAATCTGCGCGCGGGGTGCGCGGTGTCGCTCGGCGAGCAGGTAGAGCTTTCGCGCGGGAGACGGGGCAGGCATCTGGCCAGCGTATCGAGGGACCGCGCATTGGGTACGGCATGACACGAAAACGATGCACCCCTCGCTTCACCCCGGTAGACAGCTCCGCCCCGCCGGAACGGCACACCGTACCGCGTGGACGACTTACGCTCGTCGCTGACGGTGGTGCTGCCGTAGTGCCTGACTATGACGACTGGCCACCGGATTACGAGCGCTTGGGGTTCGACCCTGACGAGATCGTACCGCGACCGGAGCGCGCGCAGATCGTGCGCGAGGTCGTTGGCGACGACGACGCAGCGTTCTTCGAGGCTATGCGCGGCTGGCAGGCAGACGGATGGCGGCGAGGTGATGCGCCATTCTGACTGGGGTCAGCTCCCGGTGAGCGAGGCCCAGTCCTGCGCAGCAGCAATCTGTGCTTCAGAAAGCAGCTTGTATCGCCAGGTGCCGAACATGTGTGCCTCGTTTACCCGCTGAATCCACAACTCTGCATCAGCAGCCTTCTCTTGTACGTCAGCGGAGTCCTGAGCATCACGGTTGCTCTTCGCTTCCAATACCCAGTACACGTCATCAGAATCAACGACGACGAAATCGGGGTAGTAGTTGCCGCCCTTTGATTTCGGGATCTTCGCTGCGCCGTGCACGTAGATGCGCTGCCACCGGCGAACTTCGTCGAAGTCATCGAGCTTCTGAGCAAGCGAGTACTCGCCGGACTCGGAATCGAATTGGGCGTATCGCTCGATGGACTTATCCCACAGGCCAATCCACGCTCCGGCTGTGAACCCGGCCCACCTATCTAACGGGTTCGCAGGCAGGGGCTTCGGTGCCGGGATCTCAGTCGGTGCCCACCGGTATGTGGTGACCGTGTCCAAGCCCCGTCGCGCAGCCTGCAGAATCTGCAGCAATGCTGCCTGCGCCCGGGAAGCATGATCGACTGACCACGACCAGTCGCTCTCATCGTCTACATCAGCACCACGCAGGAACGCGTCGACAAGGTCGAGTGCCCAGCCCTGCTCAGACACATCCGGCTCGACAAGCCCCGAGCTCAGGATGCGACGCAGCAAACTCTGCCTAATCTCCTTCGCGCTCCATGTGACGCGCGTAGCTTCATCACTCTCAACCGCTTGCTCACTGACAATGATCTCGCCGGTGGTGTCACGCTGCACGGCGAGCGCACGCCGCTTGAGGACAATCTTTGGGTCGTGCTTGAATAGCCGTCCTTGCTCTTCCGCGAGCAACGGCTTTACCACCGAGAGAGTAAACTTCGCCGCCTCGATCTGCGGGACCATCGTCGGGAACGTGATCTTCGGCAGGCTCTCATTCAGCGGCATCGACTGTCCCAGCATCTGTGCGCTGCGCTCGATGGCTGCTTGTTGCTCCCCCATCTCCTGCGCGAGCAACAGCTCCGCGGGTCCCACACCGTCGAGCGCGGTATCGGCCGTTGTGCCGGGCGGCGGCGTAACCGCCCAGCTAAACCCTTCCGTACTACCGCCGCCCACAGTGCTGATGATGTCCAGTTCCACGGGAATACTGGATTCAGCGCCCGGCTGTGTTGGCTGCCCGGCGAGCTTCTGAAGCAGCACGTCACGGTTTCTCAGCAGCGTCTCATATGACTCATGAGCAACAATGTCCACCATATCGATCGCCGGCACACCGACCCGGCGTCCGAACGGCAGACGCAGCCCACGGCCGAGAATCTGCTCGGTGAGCGCTTCGGATGCGAGTGCCCGGTGCGCCATAATCACCGCGATGTTCTTAACGTCCCAACCTTCTTTGAGTTTGTCCACGGAAACGATGGCGCGCACTGGTGATTCAGGCCGCTCAACGTCAGCGAGCATGCGCAATGCTTCGTCGCTTGACTCAGAGGTAATGAGTAGCACCTCGCCGTCACCGGGCAGCATGTCGTCGCGGCGCAATGTAGTGGCAACAGAATTCGCGTCAGCGATCGACTGACAGACGATGAAAAGCACTGGGTGCACCTCGGGCACACCAGCTGCTTCGGCGTACTGATGCCATAGCGGCTCACGGTTCGCTCGGAGTAGACAGGCATCTGCCAGCTGCGTCTCCAGATCGCGCCGGCCGTCGCTGCGGTAGACCACGGCGGGCACCTTCACGTAGTGGTCAGCGATAGCCTCGGCGAGCGAATACGAGAAGACCACCTTCCCCGCGTCCACGTCTTTCTTATCTGGCGTCGCTGTCAGCCCGACGACGGTGCGAGCGCCAAGATCGCTAATGGCGGCGTTGAACTTCTTCGCTGACTCACGCACGACGTGGTGCTCATCTACGATGACCACGAGGTCATCCGCAGATTGCAGGTGCTCGTACAGTGCACCACCAATTGCTTCGTTCTCTAAGTACGTGCGCCGGTTCGCTTTCACGGTCGGCTTAATCAGCGTCTGCACGTTGAACACAAACAGCTTCAGCCTGTTGGGGTCGTGGAGCGCATCGCCGACCTCACCTCGGTTGAAGTTGTCCGCAGTCACAAGTAGCGGGCGCGCGACAGCGCCACTCACGTACTTAGAATCACCTGGCGTAAAGTTCCGAAGCGTCTTCTCAAGGACCGTCTTACCCGGCGTGACCAGTAGAACGTTTCGTACCCCGGACTGCGCAAGGTAGTCGATAAGGGCTGCCGCCAGGTAAGTCTTGCCCACCCCGGTCGCCAGGTCGGCGATAACCTCGCGGCCGTCGCCATGCGACACCTGCTTCGCGAGCTCATGCAGTGCCAGCATGTTCGGGGTGCGCAGATCCATCTGCTTCCCAACGGCTTCGGCAAGGTCTTCCTGGTACGGCAGCCAGTCGCTCATCGAATTACGCCGCCCTTCGGGAACAAATCGTTCGGGATGCTGATGATGCGTGAACCCTTGCTTTCGGACCGAAGCGCAGCCCTGGCGTCGTCAGCAACGGTCGTCGCAGCAATCACCACGGTCTCTTGCTCGTCAATCTGCGAGAGAACTCCGGCGACCGCTTTCGCGTCAACGGTGCCATCAATCACCGCAAGCCGAGACTTCCCGAGTGCACCGACAATCGGCCCTTCGAGCGAGTCCGCAAGTCGGTAGCCGAGCTGTGCAGCGACAGAGCGCGCGAGCTGCTCGTAGCTGGTGCCAGGCGCGACCGACATGATGGTCATCCCCGCCAGCTCGCTCACTTGGAAAGATGCCGGGTCAACGACGAGTTCACGGAAGCCACCACCACCGGCCCAACGGGGCGCACCGGCTTTGCTTATCTTTGTCAGCGCCTTCAGAGAACGAAGAGTGTCTGCATCGAGTTCGTCTTCCACTTCGAGCTCTGAAGCCGCTGAAATAACCCGTTTCAGGAGATTCTGGAACTGCTTTGCGTCCTCCGCTGAGATATCGAACTCCTCGAGCCCTCGCTCAGTCATTGGTGTCGCAGGCCCCGAAATTCCAGTGGTATCCGAGCCATCAATTACCTTTAGCAAGCGAGGTCGTATGAACTTCTCAACTGTTTCAGTTTCGATTTCAGTCGTCACCCACCGACGTCCCATCTTGTGCGCTACCGCGGCCGTAGTTGCTGAGCCGCCGAAGCAATCAAGGATGAGATCCCCCGGATTTGAACCGATTTCCAGCACCCGTTCGATGAGACGTTCAGGCTTGGGTGTCGAGAAAGCCTCATCGTCTGCGAACACTGTGAGGTGCTGCTTCTTGGCTTCATCATTCGTGCCTGTCTCAACAGCCGGCCAGAGCGTGAAGGGAACCAAACCGTCTACCTCATCCGGGTAGCGCTTTACACGAGGACGACCGTTTCCATTACTTGGCCAATAAATCCGTCCGGCGGCAACAGCTTCCTCGAATCGTTCCTCAACCATCCCCCAGCAACGTCCTTTGGGCGGGAGATGACGCGCACCAGTGGGAGTGACTATCTCGTACATTTGATTCGCTCGGAATCCCTGCGCGGTCATGGGGATCGAGCGCCACGGCCCCTTTGGATCGTTATCGGGGTTAGAGAATCCGCCTCTGTCAGCAAGGCGGTTTCTTGTATCGCGCCACGCTTTGCCGTTCATCGCGTACACAAGAATGAAGTCAATGCTTGAACTAAATGTGGCACGATTCTCGCGAGTAGTTCGCTTTTGCCATACTACGGTCGTCACATAGTTCGTCCGGCCGAAGATTTCATCCATCAGAACTTTCGCGTAATGGACTTCTGAGTCATCAAGGTGTACCCAGATGGAGCCTTCCGGCAGCAGGAGTTCCTTAATCTGCACGAAGCGCTCACGCATCAACCCGAGCCAGACTGAATGCTCAACCCCATCCGCGTAATGGTCGAAAGCTTGCCCAGTGTTGAATGGCGGGTCGATATAGACCATTTTCACCTTGCCGCGATACTTGTCGGCAAGCTCAGGAGTACGGTTCATCGCTATGAGCGCATGGACGCTGTCGCCTTGGATCAGCAAATTATCCCCACCGTCACCGTTCACGTCACCGTGGGTTGCAACCTCATTAAGCGTACGCACCTCCGCGGCGCGCGGATCGCTCGGGTCGACCCAGAGGTATCCACCTTGCCCGTCGCCAATGAGGGCTTGGTCTTTGTTGCGCCACGAAAGTGTAAGTCGGCCGGTCATGGTGCCTTTCGGTCGGGGCGGTGTTGCTTCATACATCGTATCTGTGGCCTCAGCCGGTTCGTGCTTTCTCTCCTTCTTATGCTGTGTCGTCATCGCGCCGTAATGCGCAGCCGCGCGTGTCACCGGTAGTTACTACAGTGCGAGATGTGAGCTTCCAAGATCCCGCTGATGAGCAACCCGCCGCCCAGGACGGAAAGAGTGTCCTGCATCAGCTCTGGTTCCACACGTCAACGCAGCCTGATTGGCCGAGCAATAACTGGGATCCGACAGCCGGCTGGAACTCTGAGAGCTTCGAGCGGATGGAGAAGATATGCGGAAGTGGTTCCACTGAACGCTGGCGCGTCAACCAGCTCATAAAGTGTCTGCACGTCGGAACGCTCACCTCTGCGCTCGAAAACATGGAGCGCCGGCGCCGTAAGCAAGCCGATGACGACAGAATGTTCTGGCTGTACCGCGTGAAGCTCTCGCCACTGGTAGCGGTTCGCGCAGATAAAATCAGTGACCCCGGCGGGATGGTCGGCGACGTGTGGCCTGACGACGTGATGCGGCCTGCGGAGTCAGTCGTGAAATACACGAATGATCACGAGGATCGCGGCTCCGTATCGCTCGCCCTCCGCCGAAGTGCGATTGCTGCAGTGCAGCGAGTTCCTCTTTCGGCTGACTACGACGAAGCCGCATTGCTTGCGGCGCTCGATGCGGCGGAGTGGGAAGACCGATCAGTCTGAGGGTCCCAAGTGTCGCCGGTCGCCGGTAGAGTCCGAATCATGAGCACTACTGATGCCGAGTCGCTACGCGCGCTGCTCGACGAGCTTCTGGAGATGTGGGAGGAGCACGGCGACCCGCGTGACCTGGCTCAGCCAAAGGCGCGTCGTGGTCAACCGATCACTTCCATCGATGTCGCTCGGATGGAGTGCGTGCTCGGTCTAAGCCGCCACACCTACGAAACGGCCTACGCAATCCGACTCCTCCTTGACAATGCGCACGTGCTCAGCGCAGTTCCTCTCATCCGCTTAGCTTATGAGTGCGCACTCACATCGGTGTGGCTCGTGCAGAGTGAAGGTACGGAGGCGGTCAAGGCGTTCATGCACGAGTACGCGCGGAGCAATCGCAGCATGCAGCTCAGCCTCCGAAAAGCAATGTCGGCAACGTTCCGTGAGAACGCTGACTCAATTGCAGATTCAGATGTCGCGCCCTACCGTGATGCTCTTGACAATGCCCAGCGCTTCGACCTGATCTGTGAGGATCTCACGCCTGGCGGCGCGGACGCTTATGTGTACTACCGCGCTCTGAGTGCGTTCAGTCATGCGGGTGTTCGCTTGCTTGACCTCTACTTCGAGCCTGATCCAGCCGGGGGCCCGATGCCAGCAGTTCGACCTGCACCTCGTGAGCCGTTCGGCGATAACTACTTGCTATTCATGACGTGCGCTTCGCTGGTCTGGGCTGGCAGGCCGATCACGTACCTCGCCGAAAACAAGGTCTACCGGAGTTTCCTTCGCCGCGTTGGGAACCAGATCGGCGTGACCTCAGAACTCAAGCTGAGCCAGAAGTACTATCAACGCCACGCGACCGCGAAAGCTCGTAACCCGAAACACTGACGCTTATCTACAGACCCGTTTCTCCCGCTTGACAGCCCTCAGTTCGTCCGTGCGATCATCAGCTCATGACCGCCGATGACGCTGATCTTCTAGAGCTGCACCTCGCCGCCTGTGTTGCCCAGCTCGCCTGGTGCCTCGTCCCGCATGAAGAGCCGCCTGCTGATCTTGCACTTCTTGCTCGCGCCATGATCAGCGACGCAGCGAAAGCGTTCTCTGTACCGACAGAGGAACTGCCTTCAGTCGCCCAGTTGCTCTATGAAGCGCGGGCTCAGGCTGTCTGGCGCGGCGAAGTGGACGCCTCGGAACGCGCGGAATGGCAGGGCGAGCGCATCCAGGAAGCGTGGGCGGAGCTGCTGGCATATCGAGAACTGGCGGCGCGGAAGTAGACCGCGCATTGCTCATCCGGCCACGGTGAGAGACGCTGCGGCCGAGATTGGAGCAGCGCTGATGACACGACCCACACCGGAACAGTTGGAAGAGGCACTCACCAGCAACTTCCAACACATCCGCTCCCAACCGCGCACGGTGGTGAGCGTTGGCGCTGGATGGTTCCCGCTGCTTCGTGAACTCGACCGAATACTCACTCAACTTTCATGCACACCGGAGATGTATTCCTACGAGCAGGTCAAGGAAAAGTTTGGTGCCCTCCGCTGCTACGCCTCTATCAGCAGCGATCTACCCGAAGACACCCGCGGTCAGATGCACGCCGCCATCTTGGACGCGGAGAATCGTTCGCTCACGATCTGCGAGGAATGCAGCCACCGCGGAAAACTTCGCAACGAGACGTGGCAACGGACCCTTTGTGATGCATGCTTTCAGGAGAGTAACGCCCGTCACCGGAGCCAGCAGTGAGCCTCATCACCGTCCGCATACCGCCCCGCCACCGGACGTTTCACCGGACTAGCTATACGGACACGTCACCGCGAGTCACCGACTCAACCGCCCGAGCGCTCCCCCATCGTCCGTTTGGCGATCGGCTTACGGACGGCGGTGTCACGTGCTGATCGGCTACGCCCGCGTCAGTACAGCTGACCAAGATCTAACCGCGCAACGTGAAGCGCTCGCGCAGCTCGGAGTTTCGCCGGGTGATGTTTACACCGACCACGGGCTAACCGGTACGAACCGCGAGCGGCCAGGACTCGCGAAGGCTATGGCAGCGGTGCGCGCCGGCGACACTCTCGTGGTTACGAAGCTCGACCGCCTAGCTCGCAGCGTTCGCGACGCATCCGACATCGCCGCCGAACTCGGTGCGCGCGGAGTGGCGTTGTCGCTAGGTGGTGCGAAGCATGATCCCAGCGATCCTATTGGCAAGCTGCTTTTCAGCGTGCTGGCCATGGTCGCGGAGTTCGAGGCTGACTTAATCAGGCAACGCACTCGCGAAGGTATGGCTGTTGCGCGTGCGAAGGGGAAGTTGCGTGGGAAACAGACCAAACTCACACCGGCGCAGGACCGCCACATCGCAGGGCTGCGCACGGGTGGGATGTCCATCACTGAAGTAGCTGACCTCTTCGGGATCGGTCGAGCCTCCGTCTACCGTGCCATCGAGCGGGCGGAGGCGGCAGAATGAATAGGAATGCGCAGAAGCAGCACATCACCGGCGTGCACCGCGCCGCCGCGGTGGTCGAGATCCTTCTGGCTACCGGGGTTACAGATGACGGGGTGTGTACGGGCATGGGAATCAAGCCCGAGGAGCTTGAGTACCTGCGTGAGGTGTGTGAACGTTATCGCCGGCAGGTTGATGCTGCGCATAGGCAGCTCACTGATACTGAGAGACAACAGGAGGACGCGTAGTGGCGAAGAAGATAGTGGTCCGCGACCGCGGCGTGGTCATCGGCTCCGTCACCGAGGGTGGCACCTGGCTTGACGCGCCGGGCCACCGCTCCACCGACATCCTGCTCGCTGGTGGAAGCTACGCCCAGATTGAGCAGTTCTTCTACCAGCGGTCGCAGTACCGCAGTCCTGAGGTCTCCGAGGGGCGCACGTATCAGGACGAGTACTCGTTCCACTTCAGCGACGTGTAGCCCGCCGAGCGCACGACGCGACGCGGATCGCGTGATCTGCGTCCTCCAGCTCCCAATCGGTGCCCAGCTCGGCCACGCCAGCCCGCCAGTCAGCGCCGAGGAGTTCAGGGTCGACCAGGTGCCGGCAACCGGCGCGATGGCCGACGCCATAGCGGTCTGCGTCGACGTCGTCCATCTCGATAGCGAACTGTGTGGCCATGGCGCTCCTCCTTTAGTCACCGCACTGTGCGATGGCGTAGGGAGGTTATGCGCGGTGACGTTGCGAAGCCTGATCGAGTACTCCTACTCAGAATCGTTGAACTCTTTGGAGTAACCGAGGATTAGAAGCCACTTTCACCTCTCGCAGGAATGGAAGGTGGGTGAGATTTGTTCAGTTATGTTGGTACCCCCGTAAAGGAGCCGTTCACCAAAGCACCCAGACGAGCCGCTTGTCGTGGGTGACTGGCCAGTATCCGCGCTGACTACCGGCCGCAACCAGCACTAGACCGCTCAACATAATGAACGATGGTCTGGCGCGGCCGGTAGTGAAAACAGGGTAGCTGTCACAGCCAAAGAGAACCGCATGAAGTCATATGGCCCCGGCATCCGGTTCTTCGATCCGAGATGTCTAAATTGCGTTCTCCAGTATCATTCACCCTCGTCTTCAGCCAACACGTAAGTGTGGTCAGGTGAGCATCATCATTGTGTCGGCCTAGCGTCGTAGGTCACCCAAGTGGTTCGGGTGGCGAGGGTGTCGTATAGAGCTTGGGCCTGGTGGTTATCCTCCGCTGTCATCCACTGCACCCCCGCGCGCCCCTCTGCGGCTGCCATGTCGGTGAGGCGTCCGATGAGTGCCCGACCGACACCGCGGCCGCGAGCAGCGGGAACCGTGAAAAGGTCGTCGAGGAATATGTGACTCGTACCGGTGTAAGGCGAGGAGAATCGGCGGTGGTGGGCGAAGCCGAGGATCTCGGCGCCTTCCACGGCCACGATTGCCTTGCATTCATGGGTCGGATCCATGAACCAGCCCCACGCGCGGGAGACGACTTCTTCAGATGCTTCGAGCTTGTAGAACTCGCGGTAGCCACGGAACAGGGCGCGCCACTGATTTTCGTCTGCAGGCGTGAGGAAGCGAACGGTGGGTGCGATCTTGGTAGTCATTGAGGTGTCCTTAAATCTTAAGAATTGGAGAGCCGGTGTTGCTGCATCCCACGGAAGGTCCCCGTGGTGTGCGACGGCTCTTCGAAGTGGCAGGGTGGACGCTTGCCTATGAGGTCACGACGGGCTCCTCTCTCGCGGATCTGCTGGACATTTTCCGGCGTGGGGCGAGTGAAAGGTATACGGCGGTGCCCGCGAGCAGGCCCCAGAACGCCGCGCCCACGCTGAGGATGACGACGCCCGACATGGTGACTGCGAGAGTGGTGACCGCGGCGAGGCCAGTGCGAGGGTCACCACTCATTGCGCCGGTGAGCGCCGTGAGTGATGACCCCAGCAGCGCGACAGCGGCAACGACAGCGACTGTTTCGCTAGGGATCGCTTGGAACCCAGCAACCAGGATGCCGCCGAACGAGCCGACCAACAGATAGGTGAGGCCGCCTGAGACGCCAGCGATGTATCGTTTGGTGCGGTCGGGATGAGACTCCGGGCCGAGCGCGATTGCGGCAGTAATCGCCCCAAGGTTGATGCCGTGGGCACCCAATGGCGCCAACACTGCCGACACTGCCGACACTGTGCCCACGATCAGGCGGTCATGTGGTTGATAACCCTGTGCATGAAGCAGTGCGAGACCGGGTGCATTTTGTGACGCCATCGTGACAGTGAACAGCGGTAGCGCGATACTCACCAGCGCGGCAGGGGTAAAGACCGGCATCGTGAACACCGGCACACCCAGGGTGATCGAGGGCGTGATTTCGTGAAACGATCCGGTTGCCCAGGTCGTTGTGAGACCCGCGATAAGCGCGCCCAGAACTGCGAAGCGGTCAAAAAAACGTTTACCGAGGAAGAACGTGACCACGATGCTGGCCGCGATCAGTGGAGCGCTCGCGAACGCGCCAACTGCGGTCATCACAAAAGGAAGCAAAATGCCAGCAAGCAACGCCTGCAACACCGGGCCGGGCACCTTGGAAAGCAGTAGCCCAAACCAGCCCGTGAACCCCACAATTGCTGCAGCAACCGACGCCACGAGGAACGCGCCCACGGCCTCGGCGAATGAGAAACCCCCCAGGGAAGCGATGAGCAGCGCAGCTCCAGGCGTCGACCATGCGACAACGACCGGGATACGGGTGAAGAGGCTCAGCACGATGCTGCACAGGCCGTTGCCGATCGACAGCGCCCACACCCAGGAAGCAGTCTGTGCTTCGTCAAGGCCCGCTGCTCGGGTCGCCTCGAGCACGATTAGGAACGGTCCAGCAAAGTTGATGAGCGCCGAGAGGAACCCGGCGACCACAGCAGAAACGGACACGTCCTGCAGAACACCAGTTACCCGGCTCATGCCCGCGCCGCTTCAACGACTAGATCCAGACAGGACCGTAACGGGCTTGCAAAAAAGAGAGTAACGTTATCTACTAGCTTCATGTCCAATGATAACAGAGCGTCGGAGATTGCTGCTCGGCTGCATCACCAGGTCGCAGCAGCACCGGCTGGAGAGAAACTGCCCGGAGTTCGGGAGCTGTCCAAGGAGTTTCAGGCAAGCGCTGCCACCGTTTCCGCTGCGCTCTCGGAGCTCAGCGCCCTGGGCTTGGTGCGCGCCGAACCAGGCAGAGGCACCTTCGTTGCCAAGCGCGGGCGACTCGCCGAACCGGACTATGCTTGGCAGACGCAGACCCTCGGCCCCGCCCGTGTGGATTCAGATCGTGCGTCACGCCTCGGCGGTTACGGAACCCCCGAGCACATCCCCCTCTCATGGGGGTACCTCGCCCCTGAACTTCTACCGAACGAAGAGCTGCACCGGATTGGCTCACGCGCTGCCAAGGGCAACCGGGCCTGGATGATGACCCCGCCCGCAGGATCACCAGAACTTCGTCGTGTAATTGCCGCCGAGTATCGAGCTGATCCTGGTGACGTACTCATCGTCTCTGGTGGACAGCAGGGTCTCGTGTTCACGATGCGTACCCTCGCCGAACCGCGTTCTACCGTGATCACTGAGAGCCCCAGCTACCCCGGTGCAATCCTCGCTGCCCAAAGCGCTGGCCTCACCATCGCGTCCGTGCCTGCCGACAAAGACGGAATCATCGTTGAGCGTCTCGCCGACGAACTCGAACGAACCCACGCCCGCGTGATTTACCTGCAACCCAGTTACGCAAACCCGACCGGCGCTGTCCTCAGCCCAGAACGCCGCACCCAGGTACTCGAACTCGCAGCCAAACATGGTGCATTTATTATTGAGGACGACTGGGCCAGGAACCTCGGCATCGACGGTCGAACCCCACCACCACTTATCCTCGAAGACCCTAATGGCCACGTCGTCACCGTCACCACGCTCTCGAAGCCTGCCTCGCCAGGTCTCAGGCTCGGCGCGGTGATCGCACGCGGGCCCGCCGGTGACCGGCTCCAGGCCTCCCGCACCGCCGATGACCTCTGCGTTGCTCCGATGGTGCAAGAGATTGCCCTGAGCCTGTTGACCTCGAACATCTGGCCACGGCATCTGAAGCGCCTGCGTGCTGAACTCGCTGAGCGTCGCGATATCCTCGTCGCTATGATCCGCCAGGCCTTGCCGAATGTTCGTATTCAGGACGTACCGAGCGGGGGCATTCACCTTTGGGCACAGTTACCTCACGGAGCCGATACCAGGCAGATCAGCGCCGATGCCTACGCCGTCGGGGTACTCGTAGGTGACGGACGACACTTCTTCGTCAACGAGCCTCCCGCACCCTTTCTTCGTTTCTCCTACGGCGCAGCCACCCCCGCCCAGATCTCCCAAGGCATTAGACAACTTGCCCGCATAATCTCCTAGCGAGACTCTAGGCGCGTATCCACTCGGGGAGCACGGCTAATGCGCGACGGGCCGCCTTTCTAGAGAGTTAGAGCCCGAAGCTCGTACTCTAATGAGAACCAAACGTTCAGCAATGGCTGAAAGCTGGGCTTGTGCCATTGCTGAACGGCCTCGAAGTAGCGTGATGTCTACCGCGCATTCGTCACCTATGAAGACATTGACGCCCTTTACAGAAATCCCATCCGTTGACGAGTTCATTGATCAGGTGTTCCCGGACTCCCCCGTACATACGCTTCCGCTCGACCCTGAGACCTTCATCCTCGACCCTGTTGAGCGGTGGGCTGTGCAGCAGGCTTCCGCAGCTCCGCCGCTCCCCGCGACTGCAGAACGCACGATTGTCGGGCTCATGCGTCAGCACCTCTAACGCTGCCCTGCTAACCTCACTTTTGGCCGATGCAGGGTAATTCCCCGACTCATCTGTTTGGCGGTTAGTCTCCCCGGAGACGGCGACCAGGTGTGTGAGGGAGGCGTCCCGCATCTGCTGATCGGTGTCGGGCGACACGAGTGTGGTGTCCCCGACGGCCAGTCCCGGCACGAGCTCCGCTCCCGGCGTCGCGACTGCCGCGGCCCGGAGCCCTTCGCGCAGCCGCGCAGCACCGGCGGCGGCGCGGCTCCCGCCGCGCACCGCCTGCACTTCGTGCACCCGGATTCCCCACGCCGCGCTCCCGCCAGGATCCAGTGCGGCGACCTCGCCGATCAGCGTGACGCTGCTCCCCGGACCCCACCCCGATCCCCCACACCGCGAACTCGGGGGCGCTCGGGTGCGGTCACGGGGCTTCGGCCCCGAGGCCCCCGATCCTGCGGTGTCTTCGGGAGCGCCGCACCAGACCACAACCGGGGCCGGCCCGCTCGGCTGTTCTGTGCGTGCGCTCATCCAGGGCTGCCCGTTCCGATCGATACCGGGGTAGCTGGTCACGGTGACGGTGAGGGAGATCGGAGTCCCGTGGTCCGCGGCCACCCGGAGTCCCGGGGCGGAGCGTGCGCGGTCGACGCTCTCCATGCGCACTCCGAGTGCGATGACCAGGCCGGCGAGGAGCAGCACCGGCCCGAGCAGACTGTGATCCGTCAAACCTGCCCGTTCGGACGAGGCTCCTCCACCCGAGGTGCCCGGCCGCAGTGCCCCAGCCCGCCGGCGGCGCACCGCAGCGATGCCCAACGCCGAGGCCCCCACGAGCACCCCGCCGCAGGCCACCAGGACGCCACTCCCGGGTACGTTGACCGCGCCCGCGACGAGGGCCCAGCTCACGAGCGCCGGAGCGAGGAGCCGCCAGGTTCCCGGCGGCCGGGTCACGGGCTCACCCGGTCTCGGAACCCGTCGAGCGTCTTCACACCGATGCCAGGCACGTCCGTCAGGGCGTCGACCGAGGAAAACGGTCCGTGCTCGCCGCGCCATTCGATGATGCGCTCCGCGAGCGCAGGGCCGACACGCGGCAGCGTCTCCAGCTCTGCGGCGGTCGCGGTGCTGAGGCTGAGGGCTCCGGGGGCTGGCGTACCCACCCCCGCCGGAGCGGGGCCGGCACCCGCGGCGTCCGGACCGGGGCCAACCGCACCCGACTCGGTGCTGTCGGGGACGAGGATCTGTTCGCCGTCCACCGCGAGCCGCGCGAGATTGACGCCGCCCAGCGCCGCATCGTCGGCGGCCCCTCCGGCCCGTTCCACCGCGTCGACGACGCGCGATCCGGCGGGGAGCTCGACGATGCCCGGGGCGCGCACCGCACCGGCCACATGCACGATGACGGTGTCACCCTCGGCCGGCACCGCCGCCGCACTGTTCTCCTCGACGCCCCCGGAATCCGCGCTCGTCTGCTCGCCGCTGCCCGCACTGGGCAGCACGTTCGCGGCGGCCTCAGGCAGCTGAGCGCCACCCGCTCGCAGCATCGCCACCACGATCGCCACCAGCACGGCGATCACACACAGCACCACGCCCACGGCAATCGGTGCCCCCACCGCGCGACGGAGGCGTCCGGCCTGACCGGGGTGGGCGTCCCGTGCGAGCGCCGTACGGCCCGACCGCAGGCTCCCGGCCCGGCCGTCCCCGGCCCGCGCCCCGGGCTGATCGACGGTGCGCCACACGCCGGGGGCCGCGCGCTTGTCCGCGTCTGCCATATCCGCAGCGTCTGCCGTCGCGGCCGCGTGGCTTGCGCGCTCCCGCAGGAGGCGCGCGTGCTCCCCGGCATGTTCCAGCACCCGTTCCGCGCTCAGCGGCGCGGGGCCTGGGGCACCCGTTCCCGAGTCCGAGCCGGGCGTCGGCGCACCTCGAGGAGCGTGGACAGCGTGTGGTGTGGGAAGCGGAGACATGCCCACACGCTACGCGCGGGCACCAGGCGCACCGAACGATCCAGCAGGCCTGTGGACAGACTGCGGACCGGGGCCGCCGCTTACGTCCTGTGCACTATTCCGCGCACATACTCCCACGCGGGCCCCTCGTGCCGGGCCGACAGCCGCGCGAACGCCTCCGCGCTCTCCCGGCCCGGCCAGTCCGCGGGGAGCAGGGCCGCCGGCAATCCCGGATCGGTGTACGGGATCGGCCGCCACCGGTCCACCAGGTGCACGTAACACGCGAACGACGCCGCCGGATCCGCACCCTGCGGGTCTGGCGCAGCCCCGGGCTCCCCCACGTGTCTCAGGAACGCCCGGTGCGCTTCCGCGAGGGCGTCGAGATCCCACCATCGCGCCACGGCGTCCACGAGGGAACCGTCGACGTCGGGTTCCGCGACCCGGAACAGCGTCGCGTCGCCGCGGGCCCCCAGATCGTCAAGGATCTGCGCGGCCTCGCCGGCAAGATAGCCGGGACAGATCCACAGACCCGGGGCGACGATGCCGGCACCAATCCACTGCAGGCGACGCCGCAACCGGCCGCGCACATCGCGTCTCGCCTCCGCGATCGAATAGGACACGAGGCACCAGGGATCGTCCTCCGTCATGCTCGGGCGCGAGAAAATGCGCCGATCGCCGCGCTCCAGCATCGGGATCGCGGCCGGATTCACGAGGTACCCGGCCGCGTCGCGGCGCTCGGCGACCAGGAGCCCTTTCTGTCGCAGCCGGGCGATGCCGGTGCGCGCCTGCGGTGCGTCGACGCCGAGCGCCCCGAGCAACCGGACCAGATCGGCCGCCGAAATCCAGCCGCCCAGGCGTCGCAGGGTGAGCCCGACGACGGTGCGCAGGAGCGAGGCGACGCTGCCCGGGCGGGCATCGATGTCGTCGAGAATCGGGAGTGCGGCGGACACGGGTGCCTCAGCTCAGGGCGTCACGGATCGCGAGCACGCCGCGCACCGTCTCGACGTGGGTCGTGCTGAGCGGGGAGAGCCCGATCCGGATCCCGTCGGGGTGCCGGAAATCGGGAATCACCCCGAGCTGCCACAGCTCCTGGACCACGGCCTGGAAGCGCGGGTGTCCGACGGTGACGTGCCCGCCGCGCTGCTCGGGTGCCCGTGGCGTGAGCAGGCTCACCCCGAGCGGCGCGAGCAGGGCGTCGACCGCGTCGAGCGCGAGCCCGGTCAACGACAGCGACTTCGCGCGAATCGCCGGCATGCCCGCCTCCGCGATCAGATCGAGCATGCCCTGCATCGGGACCATGCCCAGCACGGGCGGGGTGCCGCTCAGGAAGCGGCGCATCCCGGCGGCCGGCGCATAGGCGTCGCGCATCCCGAACACGTCGCTGGCCCCCATCCAGCCCCACACGGGCTGCTCGGCGCGCTCCTGCAGCGCCGTCGCGACGTAGCCGAACGCCGGCGCGCCGGGTCCACCGTTCAGGTACTTGTAGGTGCAGCCGACGGCAAAGTCCACGCCGCAGGCGTCGAGTTCGATCGGGATCGCGCCGACCGAGTGACAGAGGTCCCAGAGCACGAGCACGCCTCGCGCGTGCGCCGCCGCGGTGATCGCACGCATGTCGGCAATCGCGCCGGATCGGTAGTCGATGTGGTTCAACACGAGCAGCGCGGTGCGCTCGGACACCGCGTCGGCGACCTCCGCGGCGCTCACCCCGGTGAGCGCGTTACCGGGGAGCTGGCGCAGTTCGAGGCCGTGGGCCGCGGCGATCCCCTCGGCGACGAAGCGATCGGTCGGGAAGTTGGCGGCCTCGATCAGGATCTCGGTGCGGCCGGGCTGCAGCGCGACGGCGGCGCTCATCAGCTTAAAGAGCATCACGGTGGTCGAATCGGCGACCACCGTCTGGCCGGGGGCCGCACCGAGCGTCAACGTCCCGATGCGGTCGCCGAGCGCGAGCGGCAGCTCCATCCACTGTTCGTCCCAGGACCGGATCAGCCGCGTGCCCCAGTCGTCCCGCACGAAGGCGGAGAGCCGGTCCGCGGTGTCGCGCAGCGGCCGGCCGAGCGAGTTCCCGTCGAGGTACGCGGAGACGCCGTCCGCGGGGGCGAAGCGGTCCACATATGCGGCGAGCGGGTCGGCGCGGTCGAGGTCCGCGGCGCGTGCACGCAACTCGGTAGAGGCCTGCTCGGCAGCAGTCAGCTCGGCAGAGGTCGGTTCGGTGGAGGTCATCGCTGCTCCTTCGCTGCGGGTCGGGTGGGGTCAGTGGGGTCGGTGGGTTCGGTGGGGCCGGTACCGCCGGTGGGGTCAGTGCCGTCAGTGGGTGTGTGGCCGTCGGCGGCCGAGGCGCGGGGGACGGATCCCAACGGGGAGCCTGCCGGGGGTCCTGCCGGGGATCCCGACGGGACCAGATCAGGAGCAGCGAGCGGCCGTGCCGCGGCCACGTCGAGCCGCGCGGTGTCCGGGCCCGGGACGAACACCAGGCGCGTGTCCGGCAGTTCGGGATCCGCGGGGGTGAGCGCGGTCAGCATGTCGCGCGGGGTGAGGCCCGCACCGGCAAGCGCCGCGAGCTCCCGGGGGTTGAGGCCCACCGGCAACGGGCCATTGCCGAGGTCCGTGCCGTACCGCACCTCCCCGCCGAGGGCGTGGAACCCGGCGAGGTTCTCGCGCGCGGTCTCGAACGCGGCCCCGCCGGCACCCCAGCCGTGGACGTCGAGCGTCGAGATCCAGGTCATCGTGTCCGCGTGTGCGCGCAGCTCCGCGGGCTCCAGGCGCTCCGTGAACGGCGTATGGGCGAGCATCTTGGCCCCCAGTCGCCGCACGCGCGTGGCCTCCCCCGCGCCCTCGGCGTGGGCGACCACGGGCAGTCCCGCGGATTCGGCGGCCGCGACCACCGCACGGAAGAGTTCGTCACTCAGCACCGGCCCCGCGTCCGCGTTGCTCGCGACCTTGATGACGCTGGCACCGTGCGCGGCCATTTCAGCGACGGCGGCCGACGCGTCCGCGGCGTCCGCGAGCTCCCGGAAGGATCCGGCGGGGGCCCAGTCCCGGTCGCTCGGATAGCCGCCGGGTGCCGTGAGAAAGGCGCCCGCAAACTCCACGCGGACACCTCGCGGCGGGGCGGCGCGATGCGCAACCACGCGCTCGGGGTGCGCGCCAAGGTCGAGTACGCGTCCGAGCACGCCCGCGGCGAGATCCCCCGCGTCGACGAGCTGCAGGTGCACGTGCCAGTCGGTGAACTGGCCCACGACGACCCCGTGGAAGGGCGCGTCGGCGGTGCCCCGCTGATCCGGCGCTGCCGCGGTCAGCCGCCACTGGCCGTCCGCTGCGGCGGAGACGGTGCCGCGCCGGATCTCGCCATCCCGGTCGCGGAACCACACGGTGCTCACGCGGGGATCCGGGTGCGGACGGCGAAGAGCTCGGGGAAGAACGTCAGTTCGAGGGCGCGCTGCAGGAACCCCACCCCGCTGGACCCGCCGGTGCCGGTCTTCATGCCGATCGTCCGGGAGACGGTGCGCATGTGCCGGAACCGCCAGAACTGGAAGTTGTCCTCCAGATCGACAAACTCCTCGCAGGCCTCGTAGAGGTCCCAGTGCTCGGTGTGGTCCGCGTAGATCGAGACGAAGACGTCGACGAGTTCCTCGTTCATCTCGTAGGCCTGGGTGACGTCGCGTTCGAGCACTGCAGCGGGCACCGGCAGGCCGCGCCGCGCCATGAGGCGGAGGAGCTCGTCGTACAGGCTCGGCTCGTGCAGCTCGGCTTCGAGAAGGGCGTGATCGGCAGGTGCCGATTCGAACACCTTGAGCATGCGCGCGTTCTTGTTGCCGAGTGCGAACTCGACGGCGCGGTACTGCACGGATTGGAAGCCGGACGAGTTGCCCAGGCTGCCGCGGAACTGCGCGTACTCGCTGGGGGTCAGCGTCGCGAGCACCGCCCACTGCTCGGTCAACACCTCCTGGATCTTTTTCACCCGCGCGACGGCTTTCAGGGCACCGGTGAGGCGATCTGCGCGGAGCTCCTCGCGCGCGTGGCGGAGTTCGTGGAGCACCAGCTTGAGCCAGAGCTCGGAGGTCTGGTGCTGGATGATGAAGAGCATCTCATCGTGATGCTGCGGCTGGCTGATCGGCTGCTGCGCGGCGAGGAGCGTGTCGAGCTGCAGGTAACTGCCGTAACTGAGCTTCTCTCGGAAGTCGGTCACGACGTCTTTCTCGATCTCGCGGGTGTTGCGCTCGACGCTCATGGGTGCTCCTCTTCGAGTAGGCGGAATCCCAATATAACACCGAGCGAACGATCGGCCACAAGATGATGCAAGCGGGAAACATCCGATCTATATCATCTGATTAATGTAAGGTGAGACTCACTTGTCAACTGTCCCGAGGTGTCGATGTCTCTGCTTGCCCTGCGCCCCGCGCTCATCCCGGACATTCCGCGCACGGCGGATCGACCCGCGACCGACACATCGCTTCCCCCCACGTACGACGCCCCCGAATACTCCGTTCGGGCCCCGTACCTCCTCACCACGAGCGTGCACGAACCGCGCCGAGCCGTGTCGTGGCCCGCGCATGCGCACCCGGAACACGAGCTTCTGTGGACCGATCGCGGCGTGGTGACCATGTTGGCGGCGGGACGCCAGTGGACCGTGACACCCGGGATCGGGCTCTGGATCCCCGCGGGTGTCGAACACGAGGGGGCCACGCGCGACAACACCGAGGCACGGGCCACGTATTTCGCGCCCGCCAACTGGAATCGCCCCTGGCACGAGCCCGTCGCGGTTCGAGTGATCCCCGCGGCGCGCGAGCTGCTGCTCCACATCAAACGAGCGCGCATGACCACGGAGCAGCGGTTGCGCGCCCAGCAGGTCTGCGTGGACATGCTGGAGCTCACCCACTCGGCACAGCTCGACGTCCCGGTCCCGAAGGACACCCGGATTGCGCTGCTCGTCGAGATGGTGTTGCACGATCCCGCGGACGATCGCTCGCTGGAGCAGTGGGCATCACTGCTCAACATGACTGCCCGCACGCTGACCCGCATCTTCACCGCCGAGATCGCTCTCAGCTTCGCGCAGTGGCGGCGCCTCGTACGCATGCGCGCCGCCATCGGCGAACTCGCGGATGGATCCAGCGTGAAATCGGTGGCGTATCGCGTGGGGTACAGCACCACCAGCGCGTTCGTCACCGCGTTTCGCAAGACCGTGGGCTGCACGCCCGGGGAGCTCGCGGGGCAGCTGTAGTGGCGCACCGCTCGGCCTGTCCCGATCGCGACATCGCCTGTCCCCCACCCGCCACTCGCGCACCGTAGCGTCGATCCGGGGCCGTGCGCCCCGCACGCACACACATGCCCAGGAGGGTGCCACACCACATGACAACCACCGCTCGGCCCCCGTCACCGCCCTCCGGCATCACCGGCCGCACGCCCGGCGCGCGCACCCCGCCCGCCGCCAGCGACCGCACGCCCGAGCCTCGGCCGGGCCTCGCGCGCGGAACCGGGGCGCGGCTCGCGTGGCTCGGCGTCGCCGTGGTCGCCCTTGTGGGGGTCGCCGTGGTGAGCGTCGTCGTCGGGGCTCGGGATCTGCCGCTCAGCACGGTGTGGGAGGCGGTGTTTGCGCCCCGAGATACCGAGACCCACTACGTCGTGTGGGATCTCCGGATCCCGCGCACGCTCGTCGCCGTCGTGGTGGGCGCGGCGCTCGGAGTTGCCGGGGCGCTCGTGCAGGCGCTCACGCGCAACCCGCTCGCCGACCCGGGCATCCTGGGCGTGAATTCGGGGGCCGCGTTCGCGGTCACGGTCGGCGTGGGCGTGTTGGGCGTCTCCTCCGTGTCGGGCACCCTGTGGTTCGCCTTCGGGGGTGCGCTGATCGTCACCATCGCCGTGTATGCCATCGGGGCCGCCGGCCGCGGCGGTGCGGACCCGCTACGCCTCGTCCTCGCGGGCGTGGCGCTCGGGGCCGTGCTGAGCGGGGCAATGAGCACGCTCACGCTCCTCGACCCGAGCGCATTCGACAAGATGCGGAACTGGGGTGCCGGATCCGTCGTGGGGCGCGAGCTCGCACAACTCTGGCCGGTCATCCCGTTCATCGCCGCCGGCCTCGTCCTCGCCGCCTGCATGGCGCACGCGCTCAACGCGATCGCGCTGGGCGAGGACCTTGCCGCGGCGCTCGGGGCGAACGTGCTTCGCACCCGCATCATCGTGATCATCGCGGTCACCCTCCTTGCGGGCGGCGCGACCGCGATCGCCGGCCCCATCGGGTTCATCGGACTCATGGTGCCGCACGTCGCCCGCTGGATCGTCGGACCCGACCAGCGCTGGATCCTCGCGTTTACCCTGGTCCTCGCCCCGATCCTGCTCCTGCTCTCGGACATCGCCGGCCGGATCCTGATGCGTCCGGCGGAAATCCCGGTGGGGATCGTCACCGCGTTCATCGGGGCGCCCGTGCTGATCGTGCTGATCCGTCGCCGCCGGGTGAGCCAGCTGTGAGTCGAGTCGATGCTGGGCGCCACGTACGCCGCGTGCGGCTGGGTGGCGCGTGGCTTCGCGTCGATGTTCGCACCGCGGCGATCGGGCTCGTGCTGCTCTTCAGCTGCATCGCTCTCGGCCTGCTCTCCCTCGTCAGCGGGGACTATCCGCTGAGCCTGGGCGAGGTGTGGCAGGCGCTGTTCTCGGGCGTTGACGACTTCACCCGGACCGTCGTCGTCGAATGGCGGCTGCCCCGGATTCTCGCCGCGATTGTGTTCGGCGCCGCCCTGGGCGCGAGCGGTGCGGTCTTCCAGTCACTCACCCGCAACCCCCTCGCGAGCCCGGACATTCTCGGCTTCTCCGCGGGCGCCTACACCGGCGCACTGATCGTCATCATTGTCCTCGGCAGAAGTTACCTCCAGGTCGCCGCGGGCGCGCTCATCGGCGGGATCGCCACCGCCGCACTCGTGTATGTGCTCGCCTTCCGGCGTGGCGCGCAGGGCTTCCGCCTCATCATCGTGGGGATCGCGATTTCCGCGATGCTGAGCTCCGTGAACACGTGGCTCACGCTGACCGCCGATCTCGATACCGCGATGGTGGCGGCCGTGTGGGGTGCGGGATCCCTGAACGGCGTGACCTGGCAGCAGACCGGGCTCGGCAGCGTGCTCGTTGCGATCCTGCTGCTCGCCGTGCTTGTGCTCGGCCGACCGCTCCGCCAGCTCGAGCTTGGCGATGATGCGGCGCAGGCGCTGGGCGTGCGGGTTGAGGCCAGCCGACTCCTGCTCATGCTGCTCTCTGTGGGCCTCATCGCCGTGGTCACCGCGGCGGCGGGCCCGATCGCGTTTGTCGCCCTCGCGGCCCCGCAGATCGCACGCCGCCTGACCCGCAGTCCGGGCGTCTCCGTGGCCTCGGCTGCCCTCATGGGTGCGGCAATGCTGGTGTCGTCCGACGCCATCGCTCAGCACGCCCTGCCCGCCATGCTGCCCGTCGGGACCGTCACCGTCGTGGTCGGCGGCGGGTACCTGATCTGGCTCCTGATCCGCGAGGCTCGGCGCCAGCCGTAGCCCCATGTCCACCGCCCACCCCACCCCGGAGGCCTCATGACCCCGCTCGCTTCTCCCGCCACATCGGACTTCTCCGATGCCGCGCTCCGCGTCACGCACGCCACGATCGGCTACGAGCGCGCCCGCATCTCCGAGGATCTCTCCGTCGAGATCCCCGATGGCTCGTTCACCGTCATCGTCGGGCCCAACGCCTGCGGAAAATCGACGCTGCTCCGCGCACTCGCGCGGCTCCTGAAGCCGAGCGCCGGGGACGTGCTGCTCGACGGGAAATCGATCGCGTCGTACCGCCCCAAGGAGGTCGCCCGCCGCCTCGGGCTGCTCCCGCAGACCTCGATCGCGCCCGACGGGATCACCGTCGCGGATCTCGTCGCGCGTGGACGCTACCCCCACCAGGGCATCATTCGTCAGTGGACCGACGCCGACGAGGCGGCCGTACTCGCGGCCCTCGCGGCGACCGGCACCACGGAGCTCTCCCCCCGCCTCGTTGACGAGCTCTCCGGCGGTCAACGGCAGCGTGTGTGGGTGGCGATGGTACTCGCCCAGCAGACCCCGCTGCTGCTGCTCGACGAGCCCACCACCTTTCTCGATATCGCGCATCAGTACGAACTGCTCGAGCTCTTCACGGATCTCCATCTCGCGGGAAACACGCTGGTCGCCGTGCTCCACGACCTCAACCAGGCCGCCCGCTACGCCACCCACCTCATCGCGATGAAGGACGGAGCCATCGTCGCGACGGGCACGCCGGAAGAGGTGGTCACCGAGGCGCTCGTCGAGGAGGTCTTCGGGCTCCCGTGCCGGGTCCTCCCGGATCCGGTGACGGGCACCCCGACCGTCGTGCCGCTGGGCCGAGACCGGGGCGGTCGATCCGCCGCGGCGTCCGCCGTGCCCGCCACGCATCCCACGTCGGCCGCGCGTCCCGATCGCGATGCGGATCGTCCCCCTCGCGCAGTTCCCGCTGCCTAGCGTGGAGGTGCGGGGCGCACGCCCCGTGCCACCCGCGGCACCGGCTTCGGTCCGCGCTCTGATCCCAAGGACACACATGCCCGTCACGCACGCCCCGTTCCCCCCGACCCCGGCCGCCGCAGCGCGCCCGCGCCGGCACCGCCGGCTGGCCGGGTGGACCTCCGCGATTCTCACCGTTGGTCTTCTGGCCGGCTGCGCGCCCACGACCGACACGGCCGCCTCCGACGCGCCGTCAGGCACCGCCGGGGAGACCATCGACTTCTCGTATGAGGGATACGACGCGAAGATCCCCGCGAACCCGGAGCGCGTCGTGGTGCTCGACAGCCGCAGCGGCCTGGAGATGGCGCTCCTCGCCGAGTACCCCATCGTCGCCACCGCGTACGGCACCGACAGCCCGCTCTCCCCGCTGATCGGCGACGACGTCGCACACCTGAAGAACAGCGCGTTCGACCTGAATCGCGAGGAGATCGCCTCGTTCAGGCCTGACCTCATCGTCGTGGGTGTCGGCTGGTGGAACTACTACGACGGCGAGGACTTCAAGCTCGACGAGATCGCCCCCGTGCTGGCGGTGAACGACGGCATCGACGTCGCCGGCGCCTCGATCGAGGAACCCTTCGCCGCGATGACGGATCAGCTCAGCCTGCTCGGCCGGGAAGACCAGGCCGACGCCGCGATCGCCGACTACGAAGCGGCGGTCGCGGCGGCCAAGGATCGGATTGGGCACTACACCGAGGGCAAGACTGCCAGCGTGATCCACTCCCCGGTCGACAACTTCACCGTGATCTCGGGCGACTCCGTCTACCAGGTGGTCCTCCCCGCACTCGGGATGGAGATCCTCGACAACGCGGAGATCGCGAGCGCGCCGCCGAACCCGAACGGCGCCGGCCACATGCTCAGCTACGAGAGCGCCGTGAGTGCCCTCGGCGACGCGGATCTCCTGTTCGTGTTCAAGGCGGACGCCGGGGCCGAGCTCGAACCCCTGCTGAAGCGCGTGCCCGCCGTGGAGCGCGGCGATTGGATCGACGGCAACCTCGCCGAGCGCTTCGGCTTCGCCCTCACCTACACGAGCTTCGTCACCGGCGTCGCGGACGCGGTCGAGCAGTTCCCCGACTTCACGCCCGCCGCGTAGCCCGGCACCCGTCTCGCGCGCAGACGACAGCGCCCCCGGAACCTCGCTGGTTCCGGGGGCGCTGTCGTCTGCGACCCGTGACGTCGACGGGTGCGAGCGCGGCTTAGGCGGGCTTGGTCGCGATGCTCACGATCTTCGGAACGCGGACGATCATGTTCACGATCACCCGATCCCCGATGGCGCGCTGCACGGCGGCGGACGCCCGGGCTGCCGCCTCGGCCTCGGCCTCCGTGACCGCGGCGGGCAGAGTGAGCCGGTCGCGCACCTTGCCGTCGACCTGCACGACCATGGTGATCTCGTCCTCGACCAGCAGCGCCGGATCGGCCTTCGGCCAGGTCGCAAGCGCCACGGTCGGCTCGTGCCCGAGCTTTGCCCACATGTCCTCGGCCGCGTACGGCGCGAACATCGAGAGGATCATCGCGATCGCTTCCGCGGACTCACGGACCGCGGGATCGGCCGCCCCCGCGCCCGAGTCGATCGCCTTGCGGGTCACGTTGACCTGCTCCATCAGGCGTGCCACGACCACGTTGAACTTGTACGCCTCGACGAGGCCCGGGGCATCCGCGAGCAGGTGGTGCGTGGCACGGCGCAGCGCCGTGTCGCCGCTCGCCGCGTCGCCGCCGACCGGGGATCCGGCTCGCTCCACGTCATCGGCAACGCGCCACGCGCGCGCCAGGAACTTCGCGGAGCCCTGCACGGACACGTCGGCCCAGTCGATGTCGTCCTCGGGCGGGCCGGCGAACGCGAGCGTGACCCGCAATGCGTCCGCACCGTGCGCCTGCAGTTCGCTCGCGAACTCGACGAGGTTGCCCTTCGACTTCGACATCTTTGCGCCGTCCTGCAGCACCATGCCCTGGTTCAGGAGCGCCGTGAACGGCTCCTCGAAGCTCAGGTAGCCCAGATCGTGCAGCACCTTCGTGATGAAGCGCGAGTAGAGCAGGTGCAGGATCGCGTGTTCCACGCCACCGGCGTACTGATCGATCGGCCCCCACTGACGGGCGAGCTCCGGATCGAAGGCCTGCGTGGAATCGTTCGCGGACAGGAAGCGCAGGTAGTACCAGGAGCTGTCAACAAACGTGTCCATGGTGTCGGGATCGCGCGTCCAGGTCTCCCCCGTCGCGGGGTCCGTGACGGTACCCCACTCCGTCGCCGCGCCGAGCGGCGAGCTGCCCTTCGGCTTCAGGTCGAGCCCCTCGGAGGCCGGCAGCTCCACGGGCAGATCCGCCACCTCGACGGGGCGCATCTCGCCGTCGGCCCCGTGCAGGATCGGGATCGGGGTGCCCCAGTAGCGCTGGCGCGAAATCAGCCAGTCACGCAGCCGGTACGTCGTGGCGGCGCGGCCGGTGCCGCGGGCCTCGAGCACCTCGATAGCCTTCGCGATCGCCTCGGTCTTGCCGAGCCCGTCGAGCTCGGCGGAGTTGACGAGCACGCCGTCGCCCGCCGTGGCCACACCACTCTCCGCCGGATCCGGCAGCGCTGCGCCGTCCTCGTCGCGCACGTCGACCACCACGCGCACCGGCAGGCCGAACTTGCGGGCGAAGTCCAGGTCGCGCTGATCGTGCGCGGGGACGGCCATGATCGCACCGTGGCCGTAGTCGGCCAGCACGTAGTCGGAGGCCCACACGGGGATCCGCTCCCCGTTCACCGGGTTGATCGCGAATCGGCCGAGCGAGACGCCGGTCTTCTCACGCTCGGTGCTCTGCCGCTCGATCTCGGTCTGCTTCTGCGTCTGCTCGAGGTACGCCTGGAACTGCATCCGCACGTCCGCGTCGGCATCCACCACGAGCTCCGCCGCAAGATCCGAATCCGGGGCAACGACCATGAACGTGGCGCCGTGCAGGGTGTCCGGGCGAGTGGTGAACACGGGCACCTTCTCCGCGCGCCCCTCGATCTCGAACTCGACCTCAGCGCCGCGCGAGCGTCCGATCCAGTTGCGCTGCATGTTGAGCACCTTGGTCGGCCACTGGCCCTCGAGCTGATCCAGGTCGTCGAGCAGCCGGTCCGCGTAGTCCGTGATGCGGAAGTACCACTGCGTGAGCTTCTTCTTGACGACCATTGCGCCCGAGCGCTCCGAGGTGCCGTCCGCGAGCACCTGCTCGTTCGCGAGCACGGTCTGATCCACCGGGTCCCAGTTCACCCAGCTGGCCTTGCGGTACGCGAGACCCTTCTTGTACATCTCGAGGAACAGCCACTGGTTCCAGCGGTAGTACTCGGGATCGCTCGTGTGCAGCACCCGGCTCCAGTCGAAGGAGGGGGCGTACTGGCGGAAGCTCGTCTTCTGCTGCTCGATGTTCGCGTACGTCCACTCGCGCGGGTCGATCCCGCGCTTGATCGCCGCGTTCTCGGCGGGCAGGCCGAAGGAGTCCCAGCCGATCGGGTGCAGCACGTCGTACCCCTGGCCACGCCAGTAGCGGGCCATCACGTCGCCGAAGCAGAACGCCTCTGCGTGGCCCATGTGCAGGTCGCCGGACGGGTACGGGAACATGTCGAGCACGTACTTCTTCGGGCGATCCGAGGCCTCCGCCCCCACCTCGAACGGCTTCAGCTCGTCCCAGACGGGAAGCCAGCGATCCTGAATCGCCTGAAAGTCATAGCCCTCGGCTTCTTGGCCCTGCTGCTCGGTCACACACACCTCGATCTTGGTTCGGCTCGCCGCGCTCGGGCACGGCACATACCCTCCAGGATACCGGGTTCGCGATGCCCGCCGGGCCGCCGATGCCACGCTCCTCAGCCGAGACCGCCGCGCGGACCCCGGCTCCGAGCTCATCGGCGTCAGGTACCGGCTGGTGAGCGAGGAGCCCCTCCGGTGGCCTCCGCCAGCCGCGCGAGGATGGGCGCGGCCTTGAGGTGCTTTTCCGCGACCTCGAACGTCTCACGAGAATCAGCCGTGATGCCGCCGCCCGCCCCGACGAACGCGTGCCAGTCGCAGGCACCGCCCGATCCGGCACTGCCCGATCCGGCACCGCCCGGTCCGGCACTTCCCGATCCTGCATCGCCCGATCCTGCATCGCCCGATCCGGCACCACCCGATCCGGCACCTCGCAGCTCCACACTGCGCAGCTCCACACTGCGGATGGTCATCGCGAGCTCCGCGTCGCCGGCCCGGTCCACCCAGCCGAAGCACCCCGCGTACAGACCGCGCGGCCCGGCCTCGAGGGCGGCGAGCAGCTGCACGGCGCGACGCTTCGGAGCACCCGTCATCGATCCGCCGGGGAAGCACGCGGCGAGCACCTCGGGGAGCGCCTGGCCCGGCGCGAGCTGCCCGGTGACCGTGCTCACCAGCTGGTGCACGTGCGGGTGAGTTTCGACCCGCAGGAAGCCGTCCACCGCGACGGTCCCCGGGACGCACACGCGGGACAGGTCGTTGCGCATCAGGTCCACGATCATGAGGTTTTCGGCGCGCTCCTTGGGGTCCGCCGCGAGTTCGGCCGAGAGCGCCAGGTCCTTCGCCGGGTCTGCCCCGCGCGGCCGGGTCCCCTTGATCGGGTGGGTCGCAACACGGTCGCCCCGGATCGACAGGAACCGTTCGGGGCTCGCGCTCACGAGCGCGCGGCCGGGCGTCGCGATGACCCCGCCGCGCAGCGCGGTGCCGCCGGCGCGCAACCGCAGAAACAGGTCAAGCGGTGAAACCTGCGTCGTCGTTTCCGCCGTGTCCGTGAGGCAGAGCACGTAGGCCTCGCCGTCCCGGATCGCGCGTTTGCAGGCCGCCACCTCGGCGGCGTACTCGGTGTCGTCGCGTCGCCAGTGCACCGCGGCGGAGTGCTCGGCAGGTCCGGGCGGAGCTGTGTCTGTGTCTGTGTCTGTGTCTGTGTCTGTGTCGGCGTCTGCGTCGGTGCCGGCATCTGCGTTCGCGTCGGATCCAGAACCTGCGGGTCCGCTCACGGGAGCGCCGAGCAACCGGCCGTACCGCGTGAGCCACGCGTCGAGTGCCGCCTCGCTGTCCGCGCGGAGCTCTCCGAGGACACCGTCGGCACCCCCCTCGACACCGCCCTCGCCCGCCGCCGCGGGGCCCGCCGCGGGGCCCGCCGCGGGCGCGTCGATCGCGAGCACGGCGTCGAGTCGGAGCGCCAGCCCGGGTGCCGCGCTGTCCGGTGCCGGAGTCTCGCCGAGCAGGGCGACCCCGAGCTCATACCCGAGGGCCACCACCCAGCCCGAGGTGAACCCCGCGCGGCGAGGCTCGCCGGATCCCGCGGGCGGAGTCGTGTCGGGCGGAGTCGTGTCGCCGAGCCCGCGCACGAACTCCTGCTCGCGGCCGCGCGCGGCGAGGCGGGTCTCCGCCGCGACCCCGAGCAGGCTCGCGCGCGGTTCACCGGGGGCCGCGGAGTCCCCATCCAGCCAGCACCACGACGCACCCTCGGCCGCCGCGCGACGCGCGAACCCCGCAGCACCGCCCGCGACGCGCACCGCCCGGCGTGCGCCCGCCGCTGCCCCACTCTTCACCTCGCCAGTGTAGCGGCGCGGTCACGCACGCTCCCCGTCCGCGCACCCTCGCGGGCTGCTACGCTCGCGGCATGCCCGCACCCTCCCGCACGCTCCGTGTCGCCGACTCGTTTCGGGTCCGCGACACCGACGGGGTCGCCGAGGTCCGCGGTTTCGCACATCACCTTGATCGATTCACTGCGGCCGTGCTCGCGGTCTGTGACGAGCGCGCAGACGTCCCGGAGTGCACGATCGATGATGAGCCGGACGGGGTGCACGCGATCGGGCTCCCCGAGTACGGGGTGCCCGAGATCCGAGCGGCGCTGCCCGTGTTCCTGGACGAGGCGCGCGAGCGGATCGCGGACTACGGCCAGGGCTTTCCCCGCCTCGAGCTCTGGCGGCTGCCGAATCGTGAACTCGCGCTCGACCTCGCGCTGCGCCCGCTCCCGACGCTGACGGATACCATGCTGATGCGGAGCGCCGGGGCCTTGCGGCTTCAGCACGCCGACCGCAAGGGTCCCAACATTGCGGTGCTCGGCGCGCTGAATCGTGAACTCGGTGCCGAGGCGCTGCTCCAGGATGCGGCAGGCAATGCGATAGAGGGCGGCACGACGAGCATCGTGTACTGGCCCGCGGCGGTGGGTTCCGGGCCCGCTGCGCCCTCTGGCGGAAGATCGGGGCACGTCGTCGCGACCGCCGCGCGCGTGCCCTCGATCACGGAAGCCCTGCTGCGCGCGGAGGCCGGGCGGCCCGGCGCGCCCTACTCGCTCACCGCGCGAACCCCGAGCATTCCCGAGTTGCAGGCCGCCGAGGTCTGGGCCGTCAACGCGCTCCACGGAATCCGCCCCGTCACCCACCTCGACGGCGTCTCGCTGCCCGGGCCCTCCCCCGAGCGTCTCGCGTGGTTCCGTGCCGCCCTCGACCGCCGCTGGTCCCCGGTGCTCGGCAGTCCGGCCCAGGATCCGGCGCAACCCTAGGCCCCGACCCAGGATCCGACGCAGCCCTAAGCCCCGGCCCAAGATCCGGCGCAGCCCTAAGCCCGGCGTCAGTCTCGGCCCCCGCGCACGATCCGGCACCCCCAAACCGAGGGAATTTCGCTAGCCCGAGCCATTTTCTCGCTTATTTGGCTCGGGCTGGCGAAATTGCCTACGTTTGGACGACTTGCGGGCGGGCCACCACGCCGGAACGCCCGCCGGCCCGGGCCAGCAGGGCGGGAACTACTCCGCGGGCGGGGCCACGAGCTCGAGCCGGGCCGCGTCGATACCCGCGGGCAGCTCCGTGTGGGTGATGAGCACCACGGCCCGGTCGGCGGGCACCGCGCCGACGAGGTCGGTGAGGAGACGGTCGGCGAGCTCCCGGTCGACGCCGGCGGTCGGCTCGTCGAGCACCACGACGGGGAAGTCCGCGAGGAGCGCGCGGGCCAGCGCGATGCGCTGCGCTTGGCCGCCCGAGACGAGCGCGCCGTGCTCCCCGACGGCGGCGTCGAGCCCGCCCCGCGACCGCGCCCAGTCGCCGAGGCCCACGCGGTCGAGGGCCGCCATGAGTTCGTCGTCCGTGGCGGTGTCGCGCGCAAACTTGAGGTTCTGCCGCAGATCCGAGTTGAACAGGTGCGGCAGTTGCTCGCACAGCCCGACGGTACGCCGCACCTCGGAGATGGGGAGCGTGCTCGCCTCGACGCCGCGCACTCGGTACGAACCGCCATAGTTCAGGAAACGCACCAGCGCGAGCGCGAGCGTGCTCTTGCCCGCGCCACTCTCCCCGGTCACCACGAGGGTGTCCCCGGCACCGAGCGCGAAGCTCAGGCCGCGCACCGCGTCGCGGCTGGCACCCGGATGGCGCACGGACAGCTCACGAACCTCGAGGAGCGGGGCCGCCGGATCGCCGGGAGCTCCGGCCGGTTCCTGATCCCCGACACGATCCGGCGATTCGCGCGGGATCTCGGGGGCGAGCTCGACCTCGGTGAGCTGAGCGACCCGATCGGCGCTCGACTGCACCGCGCGGCGTGCCGCGAGCGCGGCCGGGACCTGCGCGAAGATTTCGAACACCGCGGCGGGGACCACGACGGCTGCGGCGAAGAGTGGCGCGGAGAGCCCGGCGCCGAGCGCCGGCAGCAGTACGAGGAGCGTGCCGATCGAGGCGACCCCGGACGCCGCCGCGAGAATCGCGCCGGTTACCCCCGCGGAGCGCGCACGGCGCAACTGCACCGCGGACAAGCGCGCCTCGGCGGCCGCGATCCGGTCCCGCTGCTCCCCCACCGCGCCGAACGCGGCGAGCACCTCGGCGGCGGCAAAGCGTTCGAGCAGGGCGTCGATGAGTCCGGCGCGCGCCGCGCTCAGCTCCCGATCAGACGCCCCGGCGCTGCGCTGGGCGAGCACGACCGCAAGCGCCCCGGACAGTCCGAGCACCGCGGCGAGCACCACCGCAGCGAGCGGCGAGATCAGCGCCACCACCACAATGCTCAGCCCGACGACCACCGCGCTCACGAGCAGCGGCTGGCGCACGCGCAGCGGCTCGTCCTGCAGTTGGTCGACGTCGTCAACGAAGGCGGCGAGCACCTCGCCGCGGCGATGCGACTCGATCGCGCCGGGAACGCGGGGAACCAGCGCACTGAAGGTGTCCGCGCGCAGGGTCGCGAGTTGTGCGAGTGCGGCGTCGTGGCTGAAGAGCCGCTCCGTGTACCGGAATGCGGCGCGTCCGATCGCGAGCGCGCGCACGCCCACGATCGCGAACGTGAGGTGCAGGATCGGGGGTTGCTCCCCCGCCCGCACGATCAACCACATGCTGAGGCCGAGCAGCGCGACGACGCAGGCGTCGGCGAGGATTCCAAAGGCCAGCCCGGGAAATCGCCGACGTCGCGACGGCATCGCGCGGTCGAGCACCGCACGTCGCGCGTTGGGAATCCCGCGGGCGGTCGCGGCGGGGTACGCGCCCGTGTCAGTGCCCATGCCCGCGCCCGTACCCGCGCCCGCGCCCATATCCAGGTCCGTGTTCATCGTGCGACCTCCGTCGCCTGTGCCGCGGTGATCGAGACGACGCGGTCTGCCGCTTCGAGCACCGCGGGCCGGTGGCTGACGACCAGCACGGCGCGCCCGCTCGCGGCTTCGGTGCGAAGCAGTGCGCAGACGCGCGCTTCGGTGGCGCGATCCAGCGCCGAGGTGGGTTCGTCGAGCACCAGGGCCGCGTTCGGTCCCAGGCTCCACGCCCGGTACAGCGCGCGAGCGATGGCGATGCGTTGCGCCTGACCGCCGGACACCCCGGCACCCGCGGCCCCGAGCTCGCGCTCCAGGGGCATCTCGGGCAGCTCGGCCGCGTCGAGGGCGCGCCGCACGAGCGCATCGTCGCGGGCCTCCGCGCCGAGCGCGACGTTGTCGGCGATGCTGCCCTGCAACAGCCCGGCCCGCTGCCCGGCCCACGCGATCGCCGCTGGGCGCACGAGCACGCCCGAGCGGGGCCTCACGAACCCGAGCAGCGCCGCAAGGATCGTGGACTTGCCCGCTCCGGACGGCCCGGCGAGCGCCACGCACTCGCCCGGGGCGACCTCGAAGCCGACGGGCCCCACCACGCTGCGCGCGCCCCGCGAGAGCTGCACCCCCGTGAGCCGGATCGCACCGTCGACGGACTCGGTCACGCGCGCGTCGCTCGCCTCCGTGTCGGCGGCGCCCGCCTCATCGATCAGCGCGAACACCTCGCCGGAGGCCGCAAGGCCCTCGGTGGAGGCGTGGAATGCGGCACCCACCTGGCGGATGGGGATGAACACCTCGGGCAGCAGGAGCAGGACAAACAGCCCGAGCGCGAGCGGAAACTCGCCGTTGACCAGCCGGGTGCCGACGGTCACCGCGACGAGCGCGATCGAGAAGGTGCCGGCGAGGTCAAGTACAAAACCGGAGAGGAAGGTGACGCGCAGCACCTTCATGGTGCGCGAGCGGTACTCCTCGGTTTCGGCCGCGATGCGCGCCGATTGGCGTCCCTCCCGACCAAAAATCTTGAGTGTGGCAAGCCCCGCGACCGCGTCGAGGAACGAGGTCGACAGGCGCTGCAGTTGCGCCCACTGGCGATCCTGCACCGCCTGAGTCGCCATGCCGATCAGGATCATGAACACCGGGATGATCGGGAACACGATGAGCACGGTGATGCCGCTGACCGGGTCGGCGAACAGCACGGCAACGACGAGGATCGGGGTGGCCACCGCGGTCAGGATCAGTTGCGGCACGTAGCCGGAAAAGTAGCCGTCGAGCGCGTCGAGTCCGCGCCCGAGGGTGGTGGCGAGCTCCGCGTCTGAGCGGCCACCCGCGCGCTCCGGCGAGCGGGTATCGAAGGCGTCGAGGGCCGCGGCCCGCAGCTGCGCCTTGACGCGTACCGCGCCGCTCGCGGCAACGGTGTCCATCCCCCACGACGCGGCGGACCGCACACCGAGCGCGAGCAGCACGCCCGCGAGCAGGAGCGGCAGCTGATCCGGTGTGGGGGCGCCCTCCGCGATCCGGCCGGGGCGCTCCCCGTCGTTCCCGAGCATCGGCAGCGCGACCGCCACGATTGCATGCGCCAGGAACCAGCACCATGCGAGGATCGCGAGCGTGCGGATCAGTCCCAGCACGCCTCCCAGGGCAAACACGCGGCGCGAGGCGCGAGCGTATCGCAGGAGCCTCGGATCAAAAGGTTTCACGAATATCCTGAGCAGATCGGAATGGGCGTGGCCAGTCTAGTGCGGGCGGGGTGCACGCCCCGGAGGGACGCGCTGGCGTGCTCGCACACGCCAGCGCGTCGCCCTAGTGAGCGGCTGCGGCGATCGAGGCCCGCGACAGCCGGCGCCGGAACACCCAGTAGGTCCAGGCCTGGTAGGCCAGCACCAGCGGCAGCGTGAACACCGCGACCCAGGTCATCAGTTCCAGTGTCTTCTGCGAGCTCGCAGCGCCCTCGATCGACATGGAGAATGCCGGATCGATGCTGGAGTGCATCAGGTTCGGGAACAGCGCCATGAAGATCGTCAGCAGCGCGAACGCGATCGCCACCGCGTTCGCCGCGAAGGCCCACCCCTCGCGGCCACGCAGGTTCGCGAGCCAGCCACCGATCAGGGTGACCGCAGCGAGTGCGGCGCAGGTGACGATCAGCCAGAGGCTGTCGCTTTCGAGGTGCTGCAGGATCGTCCAGATCAGGAACGCGGCGCCGGCCACGATCGTCACGATCCCGACCTTCGTCGCGAGCGCACGGGCGCGATCCCGCATGTCCCCCTCGGTCTTCAGCGCCACGAACACGAGCCCGTGGGTGAAGGTGATCAGCAGCATCGTGAGGCCGCCGAGCAGCGCGTACGGGTTCAGGAGCGTGAGCAGCGTGCCCTCGTAGAGCCAGCCGCCGTTGTCCATCTTCGTGATCGGGAGCCCCTGTGCGAGGTTGGCAAACGCGACGCCCCAGAGCAGCGGGGGAAGCACCGAGCCCCAGAAGATGAACTGGTCGAACCAGCGCGTCCAGTTCTTTCCCTTGCCCTGGTGGCGGTACTCGAAGGAGACACCGCGCAGGATCAGCGCGACCAGGATAAGCAGGAGCGCGAGGTAGAAGCCGGAGAACATCGTCGCGTACCACTCGGGGAACGCGGCGAACAGCGAGGCACCGGCGACGATCAGCCAGGTTTCGTTGAGGTCCCAGACCGGCCCGATCGTGTTGATCAGGAGCCGGCGGTCAGTGTTGTCCTTCCCGAGGAACGGGAGGGACATGCCCACGCCGAAGTCGAAGCCATCGAGCACGAAGTACCCGATCAGCATGACCCCGACGATGAGGAACCAGAGTGTGGTGAGTTCCATATTCGTGTTCCTCCTAGTAGACCGTCGCGAGCGACTGCTGGTCGGGCTCACCGTCGGCGGTCTTCTCCAGCTCCGGTGGCCCCTCCTTCGCCGCCTTGGTGATGAGCTTGAACTCGACGACCGCGAGGGCCCCGTAGACGATCGTGAAGACGATCAGGGAGATCAGCACCGCCCAGGCCGGGACGCCGGGCGACACGCCCTGTTCGGTGGTCATCACCCCGAACACGATCCACGGCTGACGTCCCATCTCGGTGAACACCCAGCCCACGAGCGACGCGAGCATCGGGATCGGCGCGGTCCAGATCGCGACCTTCCACACCCACGCGGGGAGCTGCGTGTTCTTGCGGGTAATCCAGAGCCCCACGGCCGAGACGAGGGCGGCAAGTGCGCCGAGCCCGATCATCCACCGGAACGCCCAGTAGGTGACCCAGATGATGGGCGCGAACTGGCCGTCGCTCGGGCAGGTGAGCAGCGCGTCGCCACCACCGCAGTACATCGCGGTGTAGTCGGCCTGCAGGTCGCGAATGCCCTCGACTTCGCCGTCGAACGTGCCGGTCGAGAGGAACGAGAGCAGGTACGGCACGCGCACCGAGAAGATCTCGTGCGCGCCGTCCGGGGTGCCCAGGCTGAACAGCGAGAAGGACGCGTCCTTGCCGGCGGCGCTCTCATACAGCGCCTCGGCGGCCGCCATCTTCATCGGCTGCGTCTCGGTCATGACGAGGCCCAGGGAGTGTCCCGTGAGGCCCACGCCGAGGAAGCCGAGGATGTTGGTCCAGGCGCCGAAACGCAGCGCGGTGCGCATCTCGTCGACAAACTGGTTGCGCTTCAGGTGCCAGGCCGCGACAGCGACCATCACGGTGCCCGCGAACATGAGCGCCGCGAAGATTGTGTGCGGGAACTGGGTCACCGCGACGGGGTTCAGGAGCACATCGCCGATGTTCTCGAGCTCGGCGCGGCCACGCTCCTCGTTCAGGGAGTAGCCAACGGGGTTCTGCATGAATGCGTTGGCCGCGAGGATGAAGTACGCCGAGAGGACAGTACCGATCCACACGAACCAGATCGTCATGAGGTGAATCTTCTTTGGCAGCTTGTCCCAGCCGAAGATCCACAGGCCGATGAATGTCGCCTCGAAGAAGAAGGCGATCAGGCCCTCCATCGCGAGCGGGGCCCCGAAGATATCGCCGACGAAACGCGAGTAGTTGGACCAGTTCATCCCGAACTGGAACTCCTGCACGATGCCGGTGACGACGCCCATCGCGAAGTTGATGAGGAAGATCTTGCCGAATAGGCGCGTCAGCTTCAGGTACTTCACCTTGCCGGTGCGGACCCACACGGTCTGCAGGATCGCGACGAGCAGGCTGAGCCCGATCGTGAGCGGCACGAAGATGAAGTGGTACAGCGTGGTTAAGCCGAATTGCCAGCGAGCCAGCGTCACGGCGTCGAGAAGTTCGTTCATGTATCGCTCCTGAACGACAGAGTGCGCACCCCACACGGAGGGGACACTCCCGTAGTGAGATCCGCCACGAGATATCATTCTCGCCGGAGCTACCGGTCGGCGACCGATTACCGTCAGACTAGCAATATCTGTGAGTTTCCTGCGAATGAATTTCGACGTGAAGCAATTTTTTCCTTCGCATCAAGAAAGTTTGCTGACACCGGCGAGAATCCGGGCGTCCACCGCACGCAATCCCCCGCTCAACGACGACCCAAACCGTCAGCAATTCCCCGGATTCACGGCGTTCGCCATTACTACACTGTGAGCCATGACAGAGCTGCTCGACACTCTGATCGCGGCGCTGCGCGATCTCGATCCGACGCTGCGCATCCTCGTGGCGGGCATCGGCATCATGCTCGAGACCTCGGTGTTCATCGGGCTCATCGTCCCGGGCGACACCATCGCGATTGTCGCGGCGATCGGGACCGAGACGCCGGCGCAGTACGGCTGGCTCGTCGGCGCGCTCGTGGTGGGTGCCATCATGGGCGAGAGCATCGGCTACGCCCTGGGCCGCTGGGCGGGACCTCGGCTGCGCGTCAGCCGGCTCGGTCGTCGCCTCGGGGAACGGAACTGGCAGCTCGCCGATCACTATCTCGGGGAGCGCGGCGGCGTCGCCGTGTTCCTCTCGCGGTTCCTCCCGGTGCTGCACTCTCTCATCCCGCTCACGGCAGGCATGGCGGGCATGTCCTACCGGCGCTTTCTCGCGTGGACGGCCTCCGCGAGCGTCGTCTGGTCGTTCATCGTCGTCTCGCTCGGGGCGAGCGCCGCGGCGGGCTACGACCAGCTCGCCGGGAAAGTGAAGGGCGCCGGCTATATCTTCGTCGCCGCGGCCCTGCTGATCGTTCTCGTGCTCTGGGGGCTGAAACGCGCATTCATGCACCGCGAGCGCGCGCATCTGCAACTCGAATCGGACGCGCCAGAGTCAGCGGCCGGACAGGGCAACGCTCTAGACTAGGCGGGTGACTGCCCCCGACCAGCCCGACGCCCGTCCCCGCTTCGCGGCGCGACTCGAGGACTGGATTCACGTTCGACGTTCTCGCCGCGCCATCACGCGGGGCAAAGTCCCCTCCGTGATTCCCTACATCGGCTATGGCGGCACCGACTGGGTCCGGGTGCTGGGCCGCGTGCTCTATCTCAAACCCGAAACGCGCGAGCACACCCGGTTCCGACCCGATGTCGCCCAGGTCTCGCGCGTGCGCGGCTGGCGCACCTTCACGAGCCTCTCGGTCCCCCATCAGCCGGTGCGCGTGCACATCGACGGCCGATTCGTCGCCGAGGTGACCGCGGATCGCGGGGGCGTGATCGACTCGATCATCCCCGTCACGCTCACGCCGGGCTGGCACACCGTCACGCTGCGCGCCGGGGACAGCGAGGCCGCGGATGCGCCCGTGAACATCGTCGATCCCGCCGCGAAGTTCGGCGTCATCTCCGACGTGGACGACACGATCCTCATTACCGCGCTCCCGAAGCCTTTTGTGGCCGCCTGGAACAGTTTCGTGCTCGATGAGCACGCGCGCTCCGCGACTCCCGGGATGGCCGTGATGCTCGATCATCTCATCGCCCGTCATCCCGGCTCCTCCGTCGTGTACCTCTCCACCGGGGCATGGAACGCCGCGCCCGCACTCAGTCGGTTCCTCGCGCGTAATCTGTACCCGATGGGCCCGCTGCTCCTCACCGACTGGGGCCCGACGCATGACCGCTGGTTCCGCAGCGGGACCGAGCATAAGCGCCGGGAGCTCAAGCGGCTCGCGGCGGAGTTCCCGGATGTCCGCTGGGTGCTGATCGGCGACGACGGACAGCACGACGAGTCGCTCTACCACGAGTTTGCCACCGCGCACCCGGAGAACGTTGCCGCGGTCGCGATCCGGCAGCTCTCGGTCGGCGAAGCGGTACTCGCGGGCGGACGGTCCAAGGCGCGCCTGAACCGCAGCACGAGCGGCGTGCCCTGGGTCTACGGCCCGGACGGCGCAAAGCTGCGGGAGGAGCTCCGAAAGCTCGGAGTCCTGTGAGCGGCCCGGCCACTCACCCGTGGCGACGGTTTGAGCGGGACCTGACCGGCCGGTTCACTGTCGCGGTGCGACCCTCGTGGTTCCAGCTCGCGAAGGGTGCCGCGGCGGCGATCCTGACCTGGTTCGTGTGCCTGCTCGTGTTCCCCGAGCAGCTCCCGATCTTCGGCGCGATCGCCGCGTTGATCGTGATGCAGGACAACGTTGACCAGTCCCTCACCCGCGGCATCGAGCGCGTCGTTGGGGTGCTCGTGGGAATCTCCGTTGCGCTCGGTGCCGGTGCGCTCTTTGGCCCCCAATCGTGGCTGTTCATCGCCGCGATCTGCGTCGCGATGGCCGTCGGCTGGCTGCTGCGCATGAGCCCGTCGTCGACCAACCAGATCGCGATCACGGCGCTGCTCATGATCGCGCTCGGCGGCCTGGAGCTCGACTACGGTGCCGAGCGCCTGATCGAGACCGCCATCGGTGCCACGATCGGTGTCGCGCTCAACGCGCTGGTGGTCGCCCCTGTCCGCACGTCCTCCGTCAACGAGGCGATCATCGATCTCACCGATCACACCGCGCGCGTGCTGCTCCGGATCGCGGACGCGCTCGATGCGCCGCGTGATCGCGCCTGGCTCGCGGGCATGCTTGCCGATGCCCGCACGCTGCAGGCCGAGCGTGGTCGCGTGCACGACCTGCTCCGTCAGGCGCGAGAGAGCCTGCGCTTCAATCCGCGCAGCCGTCGCTATCGGGAGGGGCTCGCCGAAGACGACGAGCTGTTCCAGCGCTTGCAGCGGATCGTCACCCAGGTGATCGGCATGGCTCGGGCGCTCGCCGATCTCTACGATCCGGCGCTCGTGACGGATCCCTCGGTGATCGGCATGGTCGAAGAGATGCGCCGGGCCGCGCACGATCTCGAGCGCCTGGGGCACATCACCGCGGATGTCCCCGTGCCGGTCGAGCCGCCCGCGCTCACGCAGCCGTACACTATCCCGCAGCCGCACCCGGAGCACTGGGTGCTCATCGGCTCCCTGATGGAGGATCTGCGCCGCGTGCGGGGCCGCATCACCGGCGAGCTGGAGTAGTCCGGGACGCGAAACGGCGGGCGGGGCCGAAGCCCCGCCCGCCGCGGTTCCGCGCCGTGCCGACTCGCGGCGCGGCCAGGCAGACTAGGCCTGGAGGGCAGCCTGCACGTCGATGGAGATCGTCACGTCCGAGCCGAGCAGCAGCCCGCCCTTTTCGAGGGGTGCGTTCCAGGTGAGACCAAAGTCCTCGCGCTTCACCACGGTGGTGGCGGTGAAGCCTGCCTTGTAGTTGCCGTAGGGATCCTCGCCGAAGCCGCCGAACTCGAAGTTGAAGCTGACCGGCTTGGTGATGCCGCGCATGGTGAGGTCGCCGTCGACAACAAAGCTGCCATTCTCCTCGCGGGCGCCCGTCGAGGAGAAGGTGAGCTGCGGGAACTCGTCTGCGGCGAAGAAGTCGCCGGTGCGGAGGTGCTCGTCGCGGTTCTTCTCGTTGGTGGTGACCGAGGCCACCTCGGCGCTTGCCTGCACGGAGCTGTCGAGCGGGTTCTCGCCGGTGACGAACGTCGCGTCGAAGTTCTCGAACTTGCCCTTCACCTTGCTGATCGCGAGGTGGCGGACGGAGAAGCCCACCTCCGAGTGCGTCGGGTCGATGGTCCAGGTGCCTGCGCGGTAGCCGGGGATCTGCTCAGCGGTAATTGCCATGGTGTTGCCTTCCTTCACGGTGTCGGTATGGGAAGTGCAACAGATACATGCAAGTGGATATTCCTGACCTGGGGAAATTTCTTTTTCGGCGTGTCGCGGCGCATGCTGGGCAAGGTGTGCGGGGCGCGGGGTGCGGGGCGCGTGCGACGAACTAGCGAGGGCGGCGCTTCGCGCTCTCGCGGGCGCGACGGACCGTTTCCCCGGTCTCCGCGCGCGGCGCAAAGGCGCCATAGCGCCGCCGGGCGGCCTCCCCGATCAGAAAGTCGCTGAGCGCCGGGTTCTTGGGGAGCAGGGAGCCGTGGAGGTAGCTGCCGATCACGTTGCCCGTGCGCGCCCCCTCGACCCCGTCCGTCGGGTTGTTCCCGGCCCCCTGGGTGACGCGGCCGAGCGGCTGCGAGCCCGGACCGAGCGTCGTGACGCCGCTGTGGTTCTCGTAGCCGATGATCTCGCCGAACTCCGGGGAGTCCAGCACAATGTTCCCGATCATGCGCTCGCTACCCCCGCGCGTCTCGACGTCGAGCACGCCGATGCCGGTCAGCTCCTCGCCGGTGTGCGTGATGAAGCGGTGCCCGAACAGCTGGTACAGGCCGCAGATCATCAGCATGGGGGTTCCGTCTGCCGCGAGGGCGCGGAACTCCTCGGCGCGCTGCGCGAGATCCGCCGCCACGCGTCCCTGCCCGGAGTCCTGTCCGCCACCACCGATCACGAGGTCGACCGCATCCGGCAGCGCGTCGCCCGGGTTGAGCTCCACGACCCGCGGCGCGAAGCCGTGGGCCCGCGCGCGGCGCTCGAGCGCCAGCACGTTGCCCCGGTCGCCGTAGATGTTCATGTCGCGCGGGTACAGCGACAGGATGACGAGTTCTTGCGGTGCCACAACTGCGTCGTTCACCAGATGTCCTCCACGTCTGTCAGTTCGGCGAGGGCCCGGCGAAGCTCGAGCATGGCCGTGTAGGTGCAGTAAATCCGGCGCGGCTGCCCGGGGGTCGCCTCGCGGAAGGCGGTGAGCGCCCGGCCGAGGTCCTCCTCGACGGCGGCGACCGGCACGTCATCGTGCTCGAGCCGCAGCGCCATGTCCCAGGCCCGCGCCCCACTCACCATCGCCACACCGGTCTCGGCGAGCGAGGAAAAGTCGACGTCCCACAGCCACGACATGTCCCGGCCGTCGGCGTACTGGTCGTTGATCGCGATCATCGCCCCCACGCCCCCGGCCGCGAAGGAGGCGAGGCCCAGGCGGAAGCCCGCCGGGTTCTTGACGAGCACCAGTTCGAGCGGCTGGCCGTCGAGTTCGAGCTGCTCGCCCCGACCGAACGCGGGACGCACCTCGGCGAGGGCCGCGACGTGCCGCGAGGTGTCCGCGGCGATGGTGGTGGGGGCCAGGTGGCCGGGCAACGGGCCCGCGGCGGCGATCTGCCGCACGGTCACGAGCGCCGCCGCGGCGTTGAAGGTGTTGTAGAGGCCCTCGAGCTTCAGCGGAGTGCGGTATCGCTCCCCCTCGATGAGAAACTCGGCCTCGTGATCGCCGAGCGCAACGAGCGTCACGTCGGCGGGCGCGCTTCCCGCGGCGGCGGCCGGCGCGACGACACCCGCGTGGAAATCGTCGTCGCTCGGGAAGGTCGCGAGCAGATCGTCGGACAGGCCGAACTCGCGGACCTCGACGGCGGCCCCGGCGCGCTCGCGGGTGCGCTCCCCGATCGCGCGGATCAGGCGGTCCTCGCGGTTCACCACGAGCCCCTCGGAGGTGGCGTCCGCGATCCGCTGCAGCAGGCGCGCGGTGGCGTCGATCTCGCCGAAGCGATCGAGCTGGTCCCGGAGCACGTTCAGCAGCAGCGTGAAGCGGGGCGGCACCCGGTCGATGAAGTACATCGCGTGCGCCTCGTCGAGTTCGAGCACGGCGATGTCGGCGTCGAGCCGGCCGCGCCAGGAGCCCTCGGCCACCGCCGCCGCCACAACACCCCGGGAGAAGTTTGAGCCGGTGCGGTTCGTGAAGACGCGCAGCCCCTCGGCTTCAAGCATCTCCACGATCATCTTCGTGGTGGTGGTCTTGCCGTTGGTGCCGCTCACCGCGACGACGCCGTAGGGGAGGCGGCCGAGCACGCGGCTCAGAAATCCGGGGTCGATCTTCTCGACCACGAGTCCGGGAAGGGCGGAGCCGCCGCCGCGCAGGCGGGCGACTTGCCGTACGCTCTTGCCGACCAGAGCGGAGATCACATCACGCATGGATCAAGCTTAGTGGCGCGACCGTGCCGCGTGCGCCCGGCCTATTCCGCCGCGTGGCGGGGGCGGGTCTCGCCGCGCTGCTCACGCGTGAGCAGTTCCGGGCGGACCCGACGCGTACGCTCGACGCTCTGCTCCTGGCGCCACGCGGCGATCGCGGCGTGGTTCCCGCTGAGCAGCACCGGGGGCACCTCGCGGGAGCGCCACGACGCGGGCTTCGTGTAGCTGGGGTATTCCAGCAGACCGTCCTCGTGCGACTCTTCGACCAGGCTCTCGGGGTTGCCGACAACGCCGGGAACGAGCCGGGCGATGGCCTCGACCATCGCGATCGTGGCGACCTCTCCCCCGTTCAGGATGTAGTCGCCGATACTCACGAGTCGCACCCGGCCCCGGGCGGCGTACTCGTCGAACACGCGCTGGTCAATGCCCTCGTAGCGGCCGCAGCCGAAGACGAGGTGCGATTCCTCCGCGAGCTCGCGCGCCATGCGCTGGGTGAACACCTCGCCGGCGGGCGAGGGGAAGATGATGAGCGGCTCGGTGTCCGCTGCGGGGTCGGCGTCCGCGAGGATCCCGTCGAGGGCCTCGCCCCACGGCTCCGGCTTCATCACCATCCCGGCGCCGCCGCCGGCGGGCGTGTCGTCGACCGTCCGGTGCTTGTCGTGCGCGTGATCGCGCAGATCGTGCACGCGGACATCGATCAGCCCCCGCTGCTTCGCCTTTCCGAGCAGCGAGAGCTCGAGCGCGTCGAAGTAGCCGGGGAAGATCGTGACGACGTCAAGCCTCATGCGGGGGTGTCTCCTGCGGTGTTCGCGTCGAAATCGGTGTTCGCGTCGGTGGTGTCGTCGGAATCGGACGCCGGATCGGCGGGGGCCGTTCCCGGTCCCCCGGCGACTTCGGCGTCCTGCTCCTCGAAGAGCCCGGGCGGCGGGGTCACCGTGACCACGCCGGCGTCGATGTCGACGCTCGGCACGATGGCCTGCACGAACGGCACGAGCACGGCGCCGCTGGCGGTATTCACCACGAGCAGGTCCTGAGCCGGGAAGTGGCGTACCTCGGCGACCGTACCCAGCTTCTCGGAGCCGCGCACCACGTCGAGGCCGACCAGCTCGTGGTCGTACCAAGCGTTGTCCTCGGTCCCCTCGGCGACGGTCTGCTCGTCGATCCACAGGATCGCGCGCACGATGCTCTCGGCACCGCTGCGGTCCGGCACCTCCTCGAAGAAGCCGACGGGCGAGTCGTTGAACCAGCGCAGTTCGCGCATCGTAATGGTGCGCCCGAACCAGGGGGAATCCTCGGGAACCTGCAGGAAGAACTCTGCCCCCGGGGTGAACCGGAGTTCCGGGTTGTCCGTGAACAGTTCGAGCTTGATGCCGCCTTTCAACCCGTGGGGTTTTGTCAGGCGGCCAACACGCAAACTCCCCGCCCCGCTTGCGGGACGGGGAGCCTGCACGCGCCCGGAAGCGTCCGCCATCAGGCGTCGCTTCCGGGGGCGGCGGCAGGAGCTGGTGCCGCGTGGGCAGCGTCGTCGGTATCGACGACGTCCACGCGGACGCGCTCGCCCGCGGCGAGCGAGGACACGACGGTCCGCAGCGAGGAGGCGGTGCGCCCGCCCCGCCCGATCACGCGGCCCAGGTCTTCCGGGTGCACACGCACCTCGAGGATCTCGCCCCGGGCACCCCCGCCACGGGTATCGACGCGCACCCGATCGGGGTGGTCGACGATCCCGCGAACGAGGTGCTCGAGCGCGTCAGCCAGCGCCTGCTGTGCCAAGAGAATTAGGCCTCGGTGGTCTCGGCTGCGTCCTCGGCGGGTGCCTCGGCAGCGTCTTCGGCGGGCGCCTCGGCAGCGGCGGGCTTCTCAGCCTTGGGACGCAGCACGGGCTTCTTCGCGGCGTCGACCTCGAAGGGAACCTTCGCCTCGGGAGCCTTGACCTGCGACTCGGTCGAGCCCTCGCCCGAGAACTTGCCCCAGTCGCCCGTGAGCTTGAGGATCGCGGCGACCTGCTCGGTCGGCTGCGCGCCGACGCTCAGCCAGTACTGTGCGCGATCCGAGTCGACCTCGATGAAGGAGGGGTTCTCGGTCGGGTGGTACTTGCCGATCTCCTCGATCACGCGGCCGTCGCGCTTGGTGCGCGAGTCGGCGACGACGATGCGGTAGTACGGGGCGCGGATCTTGCCGAGGCGCTTGAGGCGAATCTTGACAGCCATGTGTGTCTCCTTGAATAGCGATGTGACCGGACGCCGCGGAACTGAGGCCGCGGCGCGAAAGCCTGGGCACGCGAATGCGTGAACCTGTCTATTTTCGCACAGCGCGAGCCAGATCGCAATTTTTGCTTTGACCTGGGGTTTATAGGGGACGGGATGCGGGTACGCCGCCCACACGGTGCTCGAGAGCGGTGAACAATCGCTCGGCGACGCCCTCGTGATGCACGCCATCATGCTCAAACTCGTTGGTCACCCACGCGTTCAGCCCCGCCACGCGCGCGACCGTATCCCGCGAGAGATCCGCGTCGACGTACATGTCGTCCGCGTAGACCACCGCCTCGACCGGCACCTCGTTCGCGGCGAGCCGCTCCCGGTCGTACAGCGGAATCGGCCACGCCGCGTCGGCAAGCGCGTGCACCCCGTCCCGGAATCCCCGGAGCGCGCGGATCTCGTCGAACATCCAGGGGAAGGCCATCTCCCCGGTAAAACTCAGCGGCCGCGCGGAGCTCACAAACTCCGGCCATCGCGCCCGCTCATGCTCGGCCGCCCAGGACGTCGGGCCCGGCCCGTAAATGCTCTCCTGCAACGCCATGTACAGGGGGTTCCCCGCATACCCGGTGCCGGATCCCACCTCGGCAAGGAAGGTGTCGCTCAGCCGCGTCTCGGCCTCGTCCGCGAACGCCTCATCGAACAGCCAGTGCACGCGGTCGTACCCCGGCCCCATCCCGAACGCGCTGCCCAACGTCTGCAGCCGGTGCACCGTCAGGCGATCCCCGTCCGGCAACCGCACGTCTTCGGCGGCGAGCAGATCGGCCACGCGCGCGATCCGATCCTGCAGTTGCGGGGTCCGCTCACGGAACACCGCGTTCTTCGCGACCACCCGCGGGAAGGTGCGCCGATACACCTCAGCCGGATCCGGATCGAGCGCGGGCAAGCCACCCGTGATCACCGAGGCCACGAGCGCCTCCGGCGCGACCGAGAGGTAGTGCAGCGTGAGGAAGCCACCGTAGCTCTGGCCGATGCTCCACCACTGTCGCCCCGCGTAGTGCGTCGCACGCACGGCCTCGAGATCCCGCACAATCGAATCGGCCCGGTGCAGCGAGAGTCGGCGCGCGGATTCCGCGGCGGGGAGCACCGCGAGTTGTGCCCCGGACACCGGGGTTGAGCGGCCAGTCCCCCGCTGGTCCGGGATCACCACCCGGAACCGGCGCAGCGCCGAACCGAGCCAGGCGCTGCGGGACAGCGGGCGCGTGCCCTTCCCGCCCGGGCCGCCCTGCAGGTGGACGAGCAACGGCAGATCGTCATGCCGACGCTCCGCCGCGACAAGCTCGCGCGCAAACACGCGGATCGTCTCACCCTCGGGGTCGGCCCAGTCCAGCGGCACCGTGGTCCACACATCGCGCGCAACGATGTCCGTACCGATCACGTATTCCGCTCCGCGGCTGGCCCGCGCATCCGAGTTCTGCATGGTTCCAGCGTAGCCCGACTGCCCCAGCTCAGGTGTGGTCCAGGATCCACCCCAGGACGAACGGGAAGCCCAGGAGAACACCGACGGCGACCGGCACGATCACCCAGCTCCACGATACCGAGCGTCGGAGTCGCAGCCCCGCGTCCGCAACCCGGACGCGGGGGCGAGACGCCCGCGGATCCGAGTATGTCACCACCTGGTGCGCCAGCTCCGCGCCGACGAGATCCGCGAAGCGCAGCAGCGCCGTGATCTCGGCGCGATCGCTCCGCGCCCGGACCTTGTTCGACACGACGATCATGCGATCCTCGACCACCTCGATATCCCAGTGCCGGCCCCGGTCGATCAGGCTCGCCATCACGTCCGGGGTGAGGAGCTCGCGGGCGTCACGCTGATAGCCGTCCGGCGCGTAGACCGCGAAGTAACGATCGAAATCGCCCTCGAGCGACACCCGCAGCGTCCCGGGCAGGGTGTTCCGGAGCCGCCCGTTGCCGAGCGCATCGATCATCAGGTGCGGCACCGGGCGCGGCACACGCAGCTGGAGGTAACGGAACGCGAGCGCCGGCCCCTTGGGGTCATTCTTTCCGCCCGTGTACCCGGCCACGGCCACCTGAAGGTCGGGCTCCCACGCATCCCCCGCGACTTCGAGGGAGAAATTCGCGCGGAATCGCGTATCGCTCCCCGGCGGCGGGGACCCCGGGCGGGGCGTCCCCCGACGCAGGCGTTCCCGCGCTTGCCGCCGGGCGGCGGAGTCCTGCCCCTCGGCGAAGAAGATTCCCCGCGCGGGTGGCTCGCTGCCGATTCTGGCGTATCGCAGCCCGCGGGATTCCGCAAAGGCTCGGAGCGCCAGCTCGCGCCGCAACTCCGCCGGTGCGGCGAGCAGGACCACGGCGAACACCCCGAGCAGGATCATCGCCCAGACCGCGGTAACCGTGAGCAGGCCGGGGGCCCAATCGAGCCATGCGGGAAACGTGAGCGGGGCGATGAACTCCCCCGCGAACGCCGCGAGCAACACCCCGAAGCCCGCGGCCGGGATGAGGAGCAGCCCGCCGAGCGCGGCCTTGCGAAATACCCTCGGGTCGGCGGCGCGCACCTCGGCCCAGGTGACCCGGTCCGGCCAGCCATCGCCCGGCATCCCGGCAGCAGCCGGGACGCGTGAACCGCCTATCGCAGGCCCTTGCCGAGCATCTGCTGCAGCTTCGCCATCTCCTCTTCAGACGGCTGCGCCCCGCCGGCAGCGCCGGACCCCAGCCCGAATCCGGACCCGGTGGGCGCGGTGGCCTGCTTCTCCGCGATCCCGGCGGCCTGCTGCGCCCGCTTCGCGGGGTTCCCCGAGCGCTGCTTGCCCTTGCCCTTCGCCTGCGCCTTCTTCTTCCCGCCGTGTCCGCCCATGCCCGGCATGGGACCCATCCCGGGGATCTGCGGCACGCCGCCACGCGCGACCGTCTTCATCATCTTCGCCGCCTGCTCGAAGCGCTGCACCAGCGAGTTCACGTCCGTGACGGTCATGCCCGAACCCTTCGCGATGCGAAGCCGGCGCGAACCGTTCAAGATCTTCGGGTTCTGGCGCTCTTCCATCGTCATCGACTGAATGATCGCCTCCGTGCGCACGATCTCGCGCTCATCGAAGTTGTCGAGCTGATCCTTCATCTTGCCCATGCCGGGGAGCATGCCCATCATCTTCTTGATGGATCCGGCCCCGCGCAGCTGCTGCATCTGGCCGAGGAAGTCGTCGAGCGTAAAGGCGTCCTTCGCGATCTTCTCCGCGACCTTGCGCGCCTCATCCTCGTCGAATGCGCTCTGCGCCTGCTCGATGAGCGTGAGGATATCGCCGAGGTCGAGGATCCGACTCGCCATACGATCGGGGTGGAACGGCTCGAAATCGCCGAGCCCCTCGCCGGTCGAGGCGAACAGGATCGGGCGACCGGTCACCCCGCGGATCGAGAGCGCGGCACCGCCACGCGCATCGCCATCGAGCTTGGTCAGCACGACGCCCGTGAAGTCGACGCCCTCCTGGAATGCCTGAGCGGTCGCCACGGCGTCCTGACCGATCATCGCGTCGATGACAAAGAGCACTTCGTCCGGGTCGATCGCCTTGCGAATATCGGCGGCCTGACGCATGAGCTCCTGGTCCACACCCAGACGGCCGGCGGTGTCGACGATCACGAAGTCGTGCTGCTTGGCGCGGGCCTCCGCGACGCCGCCCTTCGCGACCTTGACCGGATCGCCCACGCCATTCCCCGGCTCGGGCGCGTAGATCGCCGCCCCCGCCTGCTCCGCGACCACGCCAAGCTGGGTCACCGCGTTGGGGCGCTGCAAGTCACACGCGACCAGCAGCGGGGTGTGCCCCTGATCCTTCAACCACTTCGCGAGCTTGCCGGCGAGCGTCGTCTTCCCGGCACCCTGCAGGCCCGCGAGCATGATGATCGTCGGCGGCTTCTTCGCGAACTGCAGCCGGCGCTGCTCCCCGCCCAGGATCGCGACGAGCTCCTCGTTCACGATCTGCACGACCTGCTGCGCGGGGTTCAGCGCCTGGTTGACCTCGTCACCGAGCGCACGCTCGCGCACCTTGCCGGTGAAATCCTTGACCACGTCGAGCGCCACGTCGGCCTCGAGCAGGGCGCGTCGAATCTCGCGGACGGTGCTGTCCACGTCTGACGCGGAGAGCTTGCCCTTCGACCGGAGGTTCTTGAAGGTGTCGGTGAGCCGCGCAGAGAGGTTTCCGAAAGTAGCCATGATGGGTTGATTCTACCCGGTCGGGGCGTGCCGGGATCGCACCGGCACGCCCCCGCGAGCCTACGCGCCGCTGTAGTCGTAGAACCCGCGCCCGGATCCCTTCCCCAACCAGCCGCGATCGATGTACTCGCGCTTGATGTACTCGGCGAATTCGCGGGACTCCGGATCCGCCGAATCCTTATTCAACTGATAGGGAGTCATCATGCCGACCACGTCGTAGATTTCGAAGGGGCCCACGGGCGAGCCCGTAGCGATCTTCCAGGTGTTGTCGATGTCCTTCGGCTCGGCGACGCCCCGCACCAGCAACTTTCCGGCCGCGTCGAGGAACGGCACCAGCAGCGAGTTCAGCACGTACCCCGGCTGTTCCTTGTAGATCCGGATCGGCACCATCCCGATTTCTTCGGCAAACTCGGCAACCTGCTCGAAGACGGCAGGATCGGTGCCGGGGTGCCCCATGACCTCTCCGGTGTTCTTCGCCCAGACCTCGTTCGCGAAGTGGAGGGCGAGGAACTTCTCCGGACGGCCCGTGAAGGGCGCGATGTCGCTCGGGAGCAGCGTGGAGGAGTTCGTGCAGAAGATCGTCTTCTCGGGTGCCAGCTTGCCCACCTGCTCCCAGGTGCTCTGCTTGATGTCGAGCCGTTCGGGAACCGCTTCGATCACGATGTCCGCGTCCGCGAGCGCTGCCCCCAGATCCGAGGACGTACTGATTCGCGCCACCGCCGCGTCAAGCTTCTCGGGCGTCGCATCCGGGAGATCCCGCAGATACATCGGCTTCAGGTACTCCCAGCGCTCCGGGAGCTTCGCCAGGATCTCGTCGTTCAGGTCGTACGCCACGACCTGTTTGCCCGAGTAGGCCGCCTGGAAGATGATCTGGGATCCGAGCACGCCGGTTCCGAGCACGGTGAGGTTCTGCATTGTTGCCCTTTCTCGAATGCACCGACTGGTGACGGTGCTTTCGGTCCGGCGGCCGCAGCGTGTGGCTCGGCCGTCAGGCCTCACTGTCCACGCTAGCCCAGTTTCGCGCGCGGCGTGCGGGATTCGCAGCCGGCGGAATTCCTGGTCCGGGGCGATTCCGGGGTGTGCTGCTGTGGCGCATCTGCGACAGGCCGAGCAGCATTCTCCGCTCGCAGTCACACAGCCACGCAGGCGCCCCCGCCCAGGCACGCCACCCCAGGCATGCCTCAGGCACACCGACCCAGGCATGCCACCGCGTTAATCACAACCACGGAGATCCTGCGCCCAGGTCCGATTCTCGGCAGAAAATCTCCGAGGTTTCCGTGGAAATCCTCCTGTTTGGTCGCAGAGCGGAACGCGTGAGCCCCACGACGCAGCCACCCGGCCACACGGCCACCCGGCTACACGGCCACATCGCCCCGTGTCGGTGCCGCAGACGGACGGCCCCGACAAGCACCCGCGCATCCGTGCACCCCTCCATCCGCGCAGGCCTCCATCCGCGGACGCCTCCATCCGCGGACGGAAACCTCCGGGCTTCCCGGTCGGGCATGACATCCAAGAGGGAGCCCCGTGAGCGTTTGAGCGGAGCCGTGGGAGAACATCAACGTTCTGACCGCCGCCCCGAGCCCCGCGTCGGCGAGACCTAGCCGACGAGCTGCTGGGCGAACACGTGCGGGGTGAAGCCGGTGAGATCCCCGATGCCCTCGCCCTGCCCGACGAGCTTGATCGGCAGCCCGGTCTTCTCCTGCACCGCGAGCACAAAGCCGCCCTTCGCGGAGCCGTCGAGTTTCGTGAGCACGAGCCCGGTCACCCCGGCGTGCTCGATGAAGGCCTCGGCCTGCGCCAGCCCGTTCTGACCCGTGGTTGCGTCGAGCACCAGCAGGACCTCGGCGACCGGTGCCTGCTTTTCGATCACGCGGCGCACCTTCCCGAGCTCGTCCATCAGGCCGCCCTTGGTCTGCAGGCGGCCGGCGGTGTCGATGATCGCGATGTCGTACGATCCCTCGATCGCGCGCTGCACGGTCTGGAAGGCCACCGCGGCCGGATCCTGCCCCTGCTGCTGCGGCTTCACGATGTCGACGCCTGCGCGGTCGGCCCACGTCGCGAGCTGTTCCACAGCGGCGGCACGGAAGGTGTCCGCGGCACCCACGATGATCTTCTTGTCGAAGGTCTTCAGGTAGTTCGCGAACTTCCCGATCGTCGTGGTCTTGCCCACGCCGTTCACGCCGACGACCAGGATCACGGCGGGGCGCTCGGACAGTCGGAGCGTGGGATCGTAGGCGGCAAGCCGCTCCTCGACCGCGTCCCGCAGCATGCTGCGCATCTCCTTGACCTCGGTGACCCGGTGGCGTTCTACCTCGGCGCGCAGATTATCGAGGATCGCCTCGGACACGTCCGGCCCGAAGTCCGCCGTGATGAGCGCCGTCTCCAGCTCATCCCAGGTGTCCTCCGTGATCAACGCCGGGCCACTGAAAATGTTGCGGAATGCCTTCGAGAAGGACCACGATCGCTCTGCCATGCCGCAAGTCTAGCGAGGACGGGGCTGGCGGCGGGCCCGGCGACCCGGCACCGGTCTGCGCTGCTCCGGGCGCTGGTCATTCCGACGGCACCGGCTCCGGGGCGTCCAGGAGCTCCCTGAGTTCCGCGGCGGTGAGCGCCTGCGAGAACAACTCCTCGTCGTCGATCACGGCGTCGAACAGGGCGCGCTTGCGCTGCTGCAGCGCGAGCACCTTTTCTTCGATCGTGCCGAGGGCGATCATTCGGATCACGTGCACAGGTCGTTCCTGTCCGATCCGGTGAGTGCGATCGATGGCCTGCGCCTCGCTCGCGGGGTTCCACCAGGGGTCCAGCAGCACCACGGTGTCGGCCTCCGTGAGGTTGAGCCCCACCCCTCCCGCCTTGAGGCTGATCAGGAAGACGTCGGCCTCGCCCCGACGGAATCGTTCGATCACCGCATCCCGCTGGCGGGTGCTGCCGTCGAGCGTGACCGTGCGCACGCCCTCCGCTTCGAGCCGTTCCCGCGCGAGTGCAAGGAAGGACGTGAACTGGCTGAAGACGAGCGTGCGCCGTCCCTCCGCGGCCAGTTCGGTGGCGTGCTCGACGAGCGCGCCGAGCTTTGCGGACGGCAACGCGGCGTAATTGCCGTCGATCAGGGAGGCGTCGAGTGCGAGCATCCGCAACAGCGTGAGGGACCGGAACACCGTGAAGCGGTTTCGGTCGAGATCCGGGATCAGGCCGTAGAGTTTCTGCCGCTCACGCTGCATAAACCGGTCGTAGAGTTCCCGGTGTTCCGGATCCAGCTCGACCTCGAGCACCTGTTCGTGTTTGTCCGGGAGCTCGCTGGCCACCAGCGCCTTGGTGCGGCGCAGGAGGAATGGGCGGACCCGTTGCCGCAGTCGCGCCGTGCGCGCGGCACGCAGCTCGGCCTGGCTTTCGGGCCCGCTCCCGGCCCCCACGCCGACCGAAATCCCGAGCGCCGGCTGCTCAATCGCCCGGACGTACTCCTCCTCGAAGCGTCGCCCGGACGGGAACAGCCCCGGCGCGACGATCCGGCAGAGCGCGTGCAGCTCCCGCAGGGAGTTCTCGATGGGCGTGCCGGTCACCGCGAGCTTCCAGGCGACCGGGAGCTCCTCAGCGAGTTCGTTGCCGCGCGCCCGTGCATTCTTCACGAACTGGGCCTCGTCCAGGATGAGCCCCGCGATCCCGCGATCCGGATCCGCCGCGACCGCGCGATACGCGGCGAAGTCGAGCCGGAAGAGTGCGTAGCTCGTGATGACCAGGTCCGCCGCCCCGAGGTCGCCCGCGACACCACCGGCGCTCGGCTCGGCCGTGCGCTCGCTCGCCTCGGTCACCCCGCGCACCCGGACGCGAAGGCCCGGGGCGAACCGGGCGGCTTCGGCAGCCCAATTGCTCATCACGGAGGTCGGGGCGACGACGAGGAAGGGGCGGTGCTCCCCCGTCTCACGTGCGTGTTCGATCAGAGTCACACACTGCAGCGTCTTCCCCAGCCCCATGTCATCCGCGAGGATCCCGCCCAGGCGGGTGCGCCACAGGAACGCGAGCCAGTGGAAACCGTCCCGCTGATAGGGCCGCAGTTCCGCCGCGATTCCCTGCGGAACCGGCACCGCAGCCGGCGGCGCGTCCTGCACCGCGCGCACCTCACGGACCAGAGAGCGCCACGCGTGAGCCGCCTCGCTCTGCTCCGCAACGTCCTCGAAGTCGGCCCACTGCGCCGCCTGGTGGCGACTGATCCGCGGCCCGGTCTCCCACTCGTCGAGATCCCGGGCCTCCGCGATCAGCTCCGCGAGCGGAGCGAACGCCGGGTGCGTGAGCGAGAGGTAGCTGTTGTCGATCAGGAGCAGCTTCGTCCGGCCCTGCGCCAGCGCGCGGAAAAGCGGGGCGAACGGCACGCTGCGGCCGTCCACCGTCACGATGACGCCGAGATCGAACCAGTCCTCCCGTTCGCTCGGGACGACCGTGATCTCGAGCTGCGGGGTCCCGGCTGCCTCACGGTACTCGGGCGCGCGCCCCGTGCGGCGCACCTCGATGCCCGGTGTGCGCTCCAGCGCGGGCAGCGCACCGGCCAGGAAGGCGGCCGCATCCGCGCCGCGCAGCTCGGTGTCCGGCGGCAGCGCCGCGTCCAGCCAGGACTCCGGGAGCAGGTCTGCGCCGCGCAGCGCCGGGGGGATGATCTCCGAGAACACCGGTGCGGCGCTCGCCGATTCCCCCGCGCCGTCCCCCTCGACCGTGCAGCGCAGCGAGAGCCGGTGACCGCTGCGCCACGCGGCGGTGATCACCAGCCGGGCCGGCGGTGGATCCGGAATCACGACCGAGCCATCGACGCTCGTCAGGGTGAATCGCGTCCGCAGCTCGGGCAGCCCCTCCCCGAGAAACACGTCACGTTCGGCGGCGGGAACGGTGAGCAGCGTGGGCCTCCCGCGCGCGTGGGTGCTGGCATCGGAGCGCTCGGCGGGCGCGGCGGGATCGGCGGGATCGGCGGGATCGGCGGACTCGGAGCGCTCGGAGACCTCTCCAGCCGCGGCGGCCCCGGCACCCCAGCCGGATCGAGGCCCGGGTCTCGCATCAGCGAGGACGGCACGCTCCGCCTCGCTGAGCGAGCCGGCCACGGGGGCCAGCCAGATACCGGCCCCGCTCCCGGGCACGGCGTCCGGGTCGGCCCCGTAGAGCCCGTGATCAGCGATCGCGCGCACGTGCGCGAACGGCACGAGGAGTTCGTCCACGGTGACGCGCGGAGCGAACTGGATCCCGCCCTCCGGGGTCGCCGCGGCATCGAGGGTGAGTCGGGCCGCAGCGCTGACACGCACCGATGCTCGCGGCCCAGTTCCCACGAGCGCGATGCCGAGCGTCTCGGCCTGCGAGAGCAACGTCCACAGCGCCGGGCTCGCGAAGTCGTCCAGGAATACCCAGTTGGGGTCCTGCCCGACCGTGATCGTCTCCGCCGCGCGGTGCAGCGCCACGAACTGCCGAAACCACCGTTGCTGAGCCGGGTCGAGGTTCAGCCGGCTGCCCTGATGCCCGATGTTCGACCAGCTCAAGCCACCGCGCGCCCAACCTCGAGCCGTGCGCATCACCGGGCGAGTGCCCAGCTGAAAGATCCCGCTCCCCGGTGCTTGCCCCGCTTTCACGGCACGAGACGTCGGGCCGTTCCACCGGTCCGCGGTGCGCGGGATCATTTCCCGGAGTTCGAACTGCAGCGCGAGTTCGAGCCAGGTGCCGGGGGCCGACCCGGCAGTCCCGCCAGGATTCCCCGCGGTGCCCGATCGGCTCGGAGTACGCGATCCGGCACCCGATCCGGCGTCTGATCCGGCACCCGCAGGATCAGGATCCTCACGACCCATCATCCGGTCCAGCTGGGACCGCCACCCGCGTTCCGTCACGAGCGCCGCCCCTCAACGGCCCCGCTACGCACGCGCGCGGGATCACGCTGCGGGCCGTGCGCCGCGGCGTCCCACTTGCTGAGCACCTCATTCATACTTCGACCATGCTACGAGGGACCACCGACAGACCTGCGCAGCGGATGTGAACGGGCGGCATTGCGGTCACGAACGAACGGGTATATTTGAAGGTGTCATCCGCGGCCCTCGGGCTACGGCGCTCGGGACGGCCAGCGCTGCGGATAGCCGCACCGCACGCGGCGATCCCGCGCCAGACCGCGCCGGAGCTGAAGAAAGGCCAGATTCGTATGCCCGCGAGTGGGTCCCCCACACACCACGAGCCCGTTTCGAGTGTCCCCGGGGGCGCACGAAATGACCGGGAGGCCGCGGCAGCCCAGCGCGACATTGCGCCGGAGCTCGCCGAAATCGCCGACGCGGCTGTGTTCTCTGAGCGGAGCCGTGGCACCGACGCAAAGATCGCGTCACGCGCGGACGGCGACTCCCTGCGCGCCACGATCGCCCGCTACTATTCGCTGACAAAACCGGGCGTGCTCTACGGCAATGTGCTCACCGCCGCCGCGGGGTTCCTGCTTGCCACGGGCGTCGCACGGCACTTTGATGTCTGGCTATTTCTCACCACGATCGTGGGCACCACGTTCGTGATTGCCGCGGCGTGCGTTCTCAACAACGTGCTCGATCGCGATATCGACGATCGTATGGAACGCACCAAGAAGCGCGCCACCGTCTCGGGCAGCATCAGCGTGCGTGGCGCCGTGATCTTCTCGATCGTTCTCTTCGTGCTCGGAAACGCCACGCTCATCGCCTGGACCAACTGGCTCGTCGTCGTGACGGGGCTCGCCGGGTTCTTCACTTACGTGGTGCTGTACGGCATGCTTTCCAAGCGAATGAGCGTGCACGGCACCCTCGTGGGAAGCGTGTCAGGTGCCGCCCCGATCTTTGCCGGATACGTCGCCGTCACCGGAGTGATTGATGCCGGCGCGATCTTCGCGTTCCTCGCGATCTTCTTCTGGCAGATGCCCGAGTTCTACTCCATCGCGGTGTACCGTCGCGACGAGTACGCTCGCGCCGGCGTCCCCGTCATCACGGTCGTCAAGGGGATCCCGCGGGCGAAGGTCGAGATCCTGATCTACACGATCGCCTACGCCGTCGTTTCGGTGCTCCTCACCCCGTTCGGCTACACCGGCTGGGTCTACGCCGCGGTCATGGGCGCGCTCGGGCTCTGGTGGGTCATCATCGGCATCCAGGGCTTCCGCGCAACGGACGACAGCGCCTGGGCACGCCGCATGTTCCGGTTCTCGCTCATCATCATCATGGCGTACAGCCTGATGATCTCTGTGGGGCCGCTGCTCCCCTAGTTGCGAGTTCTCGCACGGCGGGCGCATCGAGCGGGTGCGGGTGCGGACATGGACTCCGCTGCGGGCTGCGGCTGTGGCTTCGCTTTCGGGCTGCGGCTGCGGCTTCGGCTTCGGCTTCGGCTTCGGCTTCGGCTTCGGCTTCGGCTTCGGCTTCGGGCTGAGGCTATGGCACCGACTGCAGATGCGGCACCGGCTGCGGCCTCGACCCGACTGCGACCGCGACCCGACTGCGGCCGCGACACCGCCTGCGCCTTCGCCTGCGGCCAGACTGCGGCTGCGGTCTGGATACGACCGCAGCGAGACTGCGGCTGCGGGCTGAATACGGCTGCGACCTGGCTGAGGCTGCGGCCAGACTGCAGCTGCGACACCGACTGCGCCGGCCCGACTGCGACTCGCTGAGCCCGGCTCTTATGCGGCCGTCCGAATACGCCCGGTGGCCACGCCTGTTCCGCCGGGATGACACGGTAGTCCGGATCGATTCCGGCAGCGGTTCTGCCTCAGATCTGTGCCCGGTGACACGGGTTCCGGATTGTCGGCAGATACGCGCATACGAGGTCGCGGTGCTGTGACTGCTCACGCACGGCGCGTTTTCTCACTTCGCAGCTTCCGACAGGCCGGTGTCCTTGTCGTGATTCGCGGCCGCTTTGACGGCACCGCATACGCATGCACCAGCTTCGGATGCCCAGATTCCTCATGCCCACTCTCGCGTGCGTCGTCAGCGCCATCGCGACCCTCGGACGAAGCATTTTTCTTCCTCACCCCAATTCGAACAGAGTTTCGAATCGTTACCTTTCCGTGTCCTCTTCGGAAACGTACTACACCCATCAGGACTTCCTCCCGCACGCTTCCCCGAGCGGACCAACTTCCCCGTGTTTTCAACGGTTTCGCGGGGTTCGTTGTCGGTGGTGTGTGCTGGAATTGCTGCATGACGTTCACCGGAGACACGCAGCATCCCGAACCCCTCCCAGAGGGTGGTTCGGGTGCGAGTTTTGGGTCGATGGTCCCTCCCCGGATCGTGCGCGTCGACGCACTATTGACGTCGCTTGAGGCGTGGGAGCAGGAGCAGCGGGGTCGTGACGCGGAGCGGTTGAGTATCCTCGCGGATCTTCACGAGGCCGCCCTAGGTGCAGACGCTGGCGCGGAGTCGGATACCGGCCAGGCCACGGGCTCTAGTGCTGTTGGCCTTGACGCAGGTGTAGGTGCTGGTGCTGGTGCAGGCGCAGGCGCAAATGCCGATGCCGGTGCCGGTGCCGGATCGAATGCGGAGTGCGCTCCCGGCGACGCGAACCTCCCCGATACTCACCCAGCAACCTCGACACCCGACGAGCCCAGAGCCCCCACCCCATGCACGTCGCCGCAGTCACAGTCCCCGTTGCGGGTATCGCCCGCGTTCCAGGGGAAGAACAGTGAGCTCGCGTTCCGTTCCCTCCGGGCGATGGTCGCGATGGCCTGCC
>NZ_QYAC01000005.1 GCF_016758195.1 Leucobacter chromiireducens subsp. solipictus
GAAGCTAAGACTGACTGCGCCGATGGTACTGCACTCGGGAGGGTGTGGGAGAGTAGGACACCGCCGGACACCTTTTAGAAGGGCCTCAGATTGTGCACCAGTGATGGTGTCACGGTCTGGGGCCTTTCGCATACCCGGAGCGCCCACGCGCACCGGAAGAGCCCCGCCAGGGATCCTGGCGGGGCTCTGTGTGTTTCTGGGGTGATTGCGCACGCGCTCGTGCGCGTCCGTCGCTGCGCCGCCGTGTGCGCCGCAGCGCCTCGCTTAGATCAGTCCCCCGACCGCGCGACAGGCCCCCACCTGGGCCGACCCGCCCATCGAGGCGACGGCGGTGAGTAGGGCTCCGTATGGCCCGCGCCACTCGCTGTGCAGTGGGAGATCCTGCGCTGCGGGGATAGTGACGCTCGCGACCCAGGCCCCGTCACGATAGCTGAGCGGGAGTTCATCCCCGTTCAGCGTCGCGACGACCTCCGTGCCGTTCGTGTCGATGCTGACGCGGTACGTCCGCTCGAGCTCGGCGCTTCCCGCGTCACGGTCGGCACGGCGCGTGGACGACGGTGCCACGGCTTCGGCTGTGATGGTCACGGTCGGGTCCTCTGCTGCCCGCCCGGGCGCGGCCGGCGGCGCGGGATCCTGCGCCGCCGGTGTGCCGGGCTGGGGTGCTGGGACGTTCCCGCCGGGGGAACGCTTCGGGGTGAGTGCTGGCAGGGCCGGGCACCGCTCCGGTGGCCGCCGGAGTTGCGTGCCGTATTCGTACGCGGACGCGAAGCCGATGAGCCGCCAATCGTCGTAGGCGCGCCCGGCGAAGGTCAGCCCGACGGGCATCCCGTGCGTTGCCATGCGGCCCATGGGAACCGTGACGGTGGGAATGCCGTAGTGGCGTGGCACCAGGTTCCCGTTCGAGACGCCGACACCGTTGCGGAAACTGTGGGCGTGGGCCTCGGGGTCCCGTTCCGCGTCTTCGCGGCCCACGTCCGCGGCTGCCGGGAACACAAGCGCGTCGAGGCCGAGATCGTCGAGCCAGGCTTCGAGGTCCTCCTCGCGCGCGCGTTCGAGCCCGCGGAGTCCCGCTTCGAGATGCGCGAAGCCGCCCAGGTCTTCCGGGAGGCCCGTTCTGGCAAGTTCCACGTAGAGCGACATATCGAGGTCGTACACCGGATCGTAGATGCCGAGGCGATCCGGGATCGTACCCGCTGGCATCGGGTAGATCTGCGCCCCCACCGCGTCTTCGAGGCGCGACAGCTGCGGATCCCCGTTCGCGGCGAGGAAGTCATCGAACGCCCACGCGGTGAGCTCGTGCACTTCTTCTCTCAGATACCCGGCCGGCAAGATGCCGCGCTCCACGAGCGACGGGATTCCTGGCCGGTCGCGCTCGTAGCGCGAGACGGCGGGGAAGTCGACCTCGACGACCTCGGCGCCCAGCTGCTCGAGGGCCACGCGTGCCGCGTCCCATAGCGCGATGACATCCGGGTGGGTCTCGATGGGGTTGGGAGTCTCGGGGTCTTGGTTGATGTACATGCGCGGGATCCCGAGTCTGCGACCCCGCAGCGCGTCCGGATCGTGCAGCTGCTGGAAGTCGGCGGGCCGGAGCTCGCTGGGGCGAGGGAGCCGGATCCACTCCTGCCGGCGCCACAGATCGCCGCGCGTCTCCGGGTCGTCAACCACGAGGAGCTCCAAGATCTCAAGCAGGTCCGCCACCGAGCGCGTGTGCGGAACGACGACATCCATCGTGGGGGTGAGGGGCCAGTTGCCGCGTGTGGAGATGACTCCGCGCGACGGGGTGTACGCCACGAGCGCGTTGTTGGATGCGGGGGCGCGGCCCGATGACCAGGTCTCCTCTCCGAGGCCAAACGCGGCCATCGAGCACGTCGTCGACACCCCGGAACCGTTCGAGGAACCGGAGACGTAGGCCGCGGCGAGATATGCGGGATTGTAGGGGCTCTCGGCGCGCCCGTAGACCCCCCGCTGCATTCCGCCGTTTGCCATCGGGGGCATGTTCGTGAGGCCGAGCAGCACTGCCCCGCCGGCGCGCAGTCGCTCGATCGCGAAGGCGTCGCCCTGGGCAACGACGCCCGCAAAGGCGGGGGAGCCGGAGGCTGCGGTGAGCCCGGTAGCGAGGTAGCTGTCTTTCGCGGTGTACGGGATGCCATCGAGCGGCCCGAGGAGACGCCCGGCAGTGCGCCGCTCATCGGAGGCCCGCGCCGCGGCGAACGCCCCGGGGTCGAGAATGGGGATGGCGTTGAGCCTGGGGCCGCTGCGGTCGTAGTGCGCGATCCGGCGCAGGTATTCGTGGACGAGTTCGACACTCGTCACCGTGCCTGCCTCAAGCGCGCCGCGGAGATCCGCGATGCTGGCCTCGACGATGGAAATCGGGTGCAACTGAGCCTCCTTGCCCGGGGCAACACCAGTTATTGCCATACCGGACAATAACACAGTTCAGCGAACTCCACGACTGAGGTGCCCCGGTGTCCCGCGGCTAGAATGGGCGGTATGGAAGCGCCGCGATCCCGGGCCCGGAGGATGTCCCCTGAGGCGCGCCGCGCCCAGATCTACGCGGCGGCACGCGAGCTCGCGCTCGCCGAGGGGCTGCACGCCATCTCCAAGCGAACCCTCGCCGCCCGCCTCGGCATCGCCCCCGCGCTCGTTGGCCACTACGCCGTTTCCATGGAATCGCTCGTCGCGGAGACCTTTTCGGCGATCAGCGCGCGCGAGCTCGCCGAGGTCCACGCGCTGGTTCAGGGTGCGGACGGGCCCCGTGACCGGCTGGCGGTGCTGCTCCGGGCGCTGCTCGAGGGCGGGCGGGAAGATGTCACCGCCGTGTGGGCCGACGGGTGGAGCCTGGGCCGGCGGTCCGAGGCGCTCGCCCAGGCCGTGCACGAGCAGATGTCCGCGTGGGAAACGGCGCTGTGCGAGATCGTGACCGCCGGGGTGCGTGCGGGCGACTTCCGGGAGCTCGACGTTCCCGCCTTCGCTCGGGGCGTGATGGGCATGGTGGATGGCCTGAACGCCCAGGCGCTGGTGCGCCGGCGCGTGGGTGCCGCGCGCGAGGCCGGGGAGCGGGGCGAGCTCGTGATGCGGGTCGTCGCGCTGGAGCTGGGCGTAGACCCCCGCGCGTTCGCGGCGTCGGATCGCGCCCCCGGGCCGCGGGCTCCGGGCGTCGCCCCGTCGCGCGACTAGCCGCAACCGGCCGCTACCGACCGCTACTGGATGCGACGAGCCGCAACCGACCGCGACCGGCCGCGACTTGCTGCGACTTGCCGCGACCGACCGCGACTTGCCGCGCCCGTCCGCGACCGGCCGGGGCGCTTCCCTGGCGCTGCGCCGCGGGTCTTGACAGCCCGGCGGCCCGCCACCTACGCTCTCCCACAAGTATTGTCCACCTGGGCAATATGCTCGGGGTGCGGCGATGACACGCCCTGGCCGAGATTCAGTGGCGAATTCGGAAGTGGGGCACCCATGAACAGGCGTGCGTATGTGGCGGTGGCGGCGATCGCGGGGATGTTGCTCGGAGGGTGCGCCTCGGGCGCGCGCGGGAGCTCCTCGGAGGGTGCGGCTCGCGAGCTGTTGGAGGTGACCCCGGCCGCCGCCGGGGAGCTCGACGTGCTGCGCTGGAACTCGACGTTCGGGGAGCCCGCCTCCCTCGACCCGATCAAGGCGTTCAACTATCCGGAAAACACCGTGGTGGCCAACCTCTGCGAGGGGCTGTTCCAGATCCAGCCGGACTTCTCGGTGCAGCCCCACCTTGCGTCCAGCGTCGAAGCTGTCGGCGACCGCACGTACGTGTTGCAGATCCGAGAGGATGTCACGTTCTGGGACGGGTCGCCGATGACCGTCGACGACGTGATCTTCAGCTTGGACCGGCACCGCGACGCGGCGGAAGGAAGCTACTGGGCCTCCGAGACGACCGCGAACATTGCGGGCATCGAGCGCACGGGCGACTGGGAGGTGACGGTCCGCCTGACGGAGCCCGACACGACCTTCGTCGAGCAGCTCGCCACGAACGTCGGATTCGTGGTGAGCCGAGCGCACCGCGAGCAGGCCGGCAGCGACTACGGCAACCCCGACGCCGGGGTCATGTGCACCGGGCCGTTCTCGGTGGCGGCATGGAAGCAGGGCCAGGCGATCCAGCTCGAGCGCTTTGACGGGTACTGGCGGGAGGATCGCCGCGCGCACGCGCAGCGCGTGGAGCTGTCGTTTGTGCTGGATCCCACCGCCATCGCCAACGGCCTCGAAACCGGGGAGCTGCAGGGCAGCTACGACGTCCCGCTCAGCGCGCTGAGCCAGCTCGGGCAGAGCGAGGCCGGCGAACTGTTCGCCGGACGCGGGATGCAGCTGTTCGCGATCGCCGGGACGGGGGAGGGGGCCTTCGCGGACCCGGCGGTGCGCACCGCGCTCACCCGTGCGACGGACCGCGCGGCGATCGCCGAACTCGTCTTCGAGGGGACGGCCACCGCCGCCACGTCCCTGGTGCCGGCCGATGTGTGGGCCGCCATCCCGGGAGTGGCCGAGGAGCGCGCGGCGCAGCTCCCCGACTTCAGCCTGGACGTTGCGGCAGCGAAGGAGGCGCTCGCCGAGGCGGACGTCGACATCACGCAGCCGATCCGGATCGCCTACGGCAGTGAGCGCACCCACTACGCCGACGTGCTGAACGAGGTCTCGCGGGCCGCGGCCGAGATCGGGCTGACCGTTGAACCGGTCGGCGTGCCGAGCGCGCAGTTCGGGGCGTTCTTCTCGGATCCTGCGGCGCGTGCGGGCTACGACGGCTTCGTGACGACAAACTACCTGAGCGGTCCGGACCCGCTGCCTTTTCTCCGGTCGATCGCACACACAGCGGGTGACCAGAACTTCTCCGGGTTCTCGGACCCCGAGATCGACGCGGCCCTCCAGCACGCGGCCGCGATCGAGGATCCGGAGGAGCGTGCGCGCGCCACGGTGGCCGCGGAGGCGCTCATCCTCGACGCGCAGCCGTGGGTGCCGATCGCGGACCTCTCGGTGCGGCTGTTCATGAACCGAGAGGTCACGGGCGCCCCGGCCTCGTTCGTGTACCTGTACTACCCCTGGGCCGCCGACATCGGATCCGCCGAGTAGCCATGACGTTGCGCAGGGGGGATCGCCCCGCGGGAGGTCGATTCCCGGATATCGAGTGTCGCGCGCGGCACCTCGCGGAACTCGGCCGTGGGGCGCCCCTCGGCGAGGCGCACGGCGACCTCCACCGCGAGGGCGGCGATGCCCTCGGGGTGCAGATCGAGGGTGGTGACGCTCGGTGTCGACATGCGGTTCTGCATCGCGCCGGATCCGGCGGCGATCAGTACGTCCTCGGGTACGCGCATGCCGCGCGCGGCGACGGCGGCGTTCAGGCCCGCCGCGTGCCGGCCGGTGAGGCAGAACACGGCGTCGGGGTGGCTGCCGTCCGCGCCGAAGAAGCGCTCCGCCGCGGCCTCGCCCACGCGCTCACCCTCGACCTCGGGGAAGGCTGCCAGATCGGGCTGCTGGCCGCGCCGGGCGCACCAGTCGCGGTAAGCGTCCTCGGACTCCCGATTCCAGGCGTTCTGGTCGGTGCCGGTGAGCAGTGCGATCCGGGTCCCGCCGGCCTCGGCGAGGTGATCCAGCACGAGGATGGCTTCTTCCCAGTCGCGGGTGGCCAACTCCACGAACTGCCCCGGGCGTGCGGGATCGGATCCCACCGACACAAACGGGATATTTCGCTCGGACAGCATGGTGAGGACCGGATCGTTCTCGAAGGGCTCGGTCACGATGTAGGCGTCCGCGGCAGTGGCGCTGAGCGGGGCGTCGGGGCGCGTGGGATCGTCGATCAGCATCATGCTGTAGCCGTGCTCCATCGCGGCGAGGGAGGCCGCTCCCGACATGCGGAGGAAGTAGTCGACGCCTTCCGGGAGGAAGGTGTCGAGGCTGTGCAGGGGTCGGATGACCAGCGCGAGCAGGCCGAGCCGGGAGCTCTGGAGTCCCTGGGCGATGGGGCTCGCGCGGTAGCCGATCTCGGCGGCGACTCGCTCGATGCGTTCGACCGTCTCGCGGCGCACGGTGCCCTTCCCGTTGAGGGCGTGGGAAACGGTCGTGGGAGACACCCCGGCCGCCTTGGCCACGTCCTTAATGGTTGCTCTGCCGCTTCCTCGCATTCCGTCAGACTACCCACAGTTTCTGCGCGCCGCCCGCCCGCCGCCCCGCGGGCGGGGAAGGAAACCGCGGCGGGAGGATAGATTTCCCAAACCGTTTTACCCAAACCGTTTTGGGTGCTACGATCCTTCCAGGGTCTTCGCTCGACGCACGGTCGGGCAGGGGAGATTCAATGACGAAACTTCGAACAGGAGAACAACGTGAAACTCGCACCGACGCGGGCCGCAGTCGCCCTCTTTGCCATCGCGGGACTCGCTCTCGCGGGTTGCGCATCCGGAAGCCGCGGCGGCGACGCCGGCGGCACCGAGGACGGGGCTGCGCTGCTGCAAACCACCCCGAAGCCCGCCGCCGTCGCCGACAAGGTGGTCTGGAACTCCACCTACGGTGAGCTCGCCAGCCTCGACCCGGTCAAGGCCTTCAACTACCCCGAGAACACGATCGTCTCGAACCTCTGCGAGCCGCTCTTCCAGATGCAGCCGGATCTCTCGATCCAGCCGAACCTCGCGACCGAATCGGACACGAGCGATGGCAAGGTCTGGACGATCAGCCTGCGCGACGATGTGACGTTCTGGGACGGCACCCCCATGACCGTCGAGGACGTCGTGTTCTCGATCAACCGCCACCTCGTCCCCGAAGAGGGCAGCTACTGGGGCGGCGGCGTCGTCGCCAACATCGCCTCCGTCGAGGGCACCGGCGCGAACGAGATCACGATCACGCTGAACACCCCCGACTACACCCTCCCGTCCTCGCTGAGCACGATCATCGGTGTCGTGGTGCAACAGAAGCAGCGCGAGGCCGCGGGCGAGAACTACGGGAACCCCGAGACCGGCGTCATGTGCACGGGCCCGCTGCAGTTCACCCCCGGTGACTGGAAGCAGGGGCAGTCGATCACCCTCGACCGCTACGACGGCTACTGGAACGCCGACAAGCAGGCGCAGGCGAAGCAGGTGGAAATCGGGTTCGTCGTCGACCCGACCGCCATCGCCAACGGCCTCGCCACCGGTGAGATCCAGGGCTCCTACGACGTGCCGCTCCCGGCGCTCGGCCAGCTGGGCTCGAGCAGCACCGGCACGCTCTACGCGGGCCAGGGCATGCAGGACATGGCAATCATTTCCACCGGTGAGGGCCTCTTCGGAGACCCCGTCGTGCGCCGCGCCCTGACCCGGGCGACGGATCGCCAGGCCATCGCTGACACCGTCTACGAGGGCACCGGCACCGTGGCCCGCTCGGTCGTCCCGCAGTCCGCATGGGACGCGATCGAGGGTGTGGCCGAGCTGCGCGACGAGCAGCTCCCCGACCTGAGCTTCGACCTGGACGCCGCGAAGGCGGAACTCGAGGCCGCAGACGTCGATCTGTCGCAGCCGATCAAGATCGCCTACCCGAGCGAGCGCGGCTTCTACGCCGACATCCTGAACGAAATGGCGAACGGGGCGAAGGAGCTGGGCATCACGCTCGAGCCCACCGGCGTTCCGAGCGCCCAGTTCGGCGCGTTCTTCTCCGACGCTGAGGCGCGCAAGGGCTTCGACGGCTTTGTCACGACCAACTACCTGAGCGCTCCGGACCCGCTGCTGCACCTGATCAGCGTCGCAAAGACCGGGAGCGACCAGAACTACGCCGGCTTCTCCGACCCCCAGGTTGACGCCGCGCTTGACGCCGCAATCGGCGAGAGCGACGCCCAGAAGCGCGCCGAGCTGACCGTCGAGGCCGAGGCCATGATCATGGAGGCCCAGCCGTGGGTCCCGATCAACGACCTCGCCGTGCGCCTCTACATGGACGAGAGCATCACCGGCGCACCGGCGTCCTTCGTCTACCTGTACTACCCGTGGGCCGCTGACATCGGCGCAACCGCCTAGTCTGCGCATCCAGCAGCAGGAAGGGATCATTCATGGTCTACCTCGGTAAACGGCTCGCCGCACTCCTCGGCGTGCTCATCGTGTCCAGCTTCATCGTGTTCTCGGGGATGTACCTCGCCCCGGGCAGCCCCGAGCAGTTCCTCGTGCAGGGGCGCACGGTGAGCCCGGAAGTGCTCGCGGCGATCCGCGCGCAGTACGGCCTGGACGATCCCTTCCTGCTGCGCTACTGGCACTGGCTCGGTGACGTCTTCCAGGGCGACCTCGGCCGCTCGCTGCTCACGCAGCAGGACGTGACCACGCTCGTGGCATCGCGCCTCCCGACGACGCTCGCCCTGGCCGCCTACGCGGCGATCCTGATCGTGATCTTCGGCGTGGGCCTCGGCGTGCTCGCCGCAACGAAGTCCGGCGTCTTCGAGAAGCTCGTCGTGTTCGGATCCAACCTCGGCTTCGCGGTGCCGACGTTCTTCGCCGCGCTTGTCCTCATGTTCCTCTTCGGCTCGAGCCTGGGCTGGTTCCCGGTGTCGGGATCCGGCGAGGGCTTTGTGGACCGCCTCTGGCACCTCACGCTTCCGGCCGTGGCGCTCGCGTTCCCCGGGATCGCGGTCGTGGCCCGCATCACCCGCACCGCGGTACGTGAGGAGCAGGACTCCGAGCACGTGATCATGGCGATCGCGCGCGGCGTGCCGAAGCAGCTGGTGCTGTGGCGGCACACGATCCGCAACTCCATGCTGCCGGTCTCCACCGTGATCGGCACGCAGATCGCCGGCCTCCTCGCGAGCGCCTTTGTGATCGAGTACGCGTTTACGCTCGACGGCATCGGCTCGCTGCTCGTGAACTCGGTGCAGAAGAAAGACTTCGCGGTGGTCCAGGCGATCGCGCTCATCATGGTGCTGGCCTTCGGCCTCATCAACCTCATCGTCGACCTGCTCTACGCAGTGATCGATCCCCGGGTCCGGCTCACCAAGGGAGTGGCAGCGCGATGACCGATCAGAACTTCACGAAGCGCCCTGACGCGAACACGCGGGCGCAAGATACCGTGGCGGTGCAGTTGCTGCGCAAGCACCGCGGCGACGTTCCGACCTCCGGCTGGCGGCTGCTGCAGCGCCGCCTCGGGCCGGTGGGGGTCGTGAGCCTCGCGATCATCGTGCTCGTGGTGCTCATGGCCGTGCTCGCGCCAGTGATCGCCCCCTACGATCCGTACGAGGGCAGCGTCACCGCGCGGCACGAAGCCTGGAGCCTCGCCCACCTCATGGGGACGGATCAGTCCGGTCGCGACATCCTGTCCCGCATCATGTGGGGTGCGCGCACCAGCCTCATCGGCCCCACCATTGTGATCGTCATCACCGCGTTCCTTGCGACCACGCTCGCGCTCACGGCGGTGTGGTTCGGCGGCAAGGTGGACGCCTTCATCAGCCGGATCCTCGACATCCTGTTCGCGTTCCCCAACATGCTGCTCGCGATCCTCGCGGTCGCGATCTTCGGACCGTCGCTGATCACCGCCTCGATCGCACTCGCGATCGGCTTCACCCCGTACTCCGCACGCGTGATCCGTTCGGTGGCGCTGCGCGAGCGGAACCTGCCGTACGTCGCCTCCGCACAGCTGCAGGGCATCTCCGGCTTCCTCATCACGGTGCGCCACATTCTGCCGAACGTGCGCACGCAGATCCTCACCGGCATGACCATCAACTTCGGCTACGCCATGATCGAGCTCGCCGCGCTCTCCTTCCTCGGGCTGGGGGTCCAGCCGCCCACACCCGACTGGGGCCTCATGGTCTCCAACGGCCAGGCGTCCCTGCAGCAGGGGTTCTGGGAGCAGAGCATTTTCGCCGGCCTCATGATCGTCATCACCGTCGCCGCGTTCGGGTACGTCGGTGAACAGCTGGGCGGCCGCAAGGCCGCGGGAAGGACCCGCTGATGCTCGAAATCACCGACCTCGTCCTCACCGTCACTGACCCGGACACCGGGCAGGAAACGGAGATCCTGCACGGCAACTCGATCACCCTCGGCGCGGGCGAAGCCCTGGGCCTTGTGGGGGAATCCGGCTCCGGTAAATCGATGACGCTGAAATGCATCCTCGGCATCGAACCCGCGGGCGCACGCGTTGACGGCCGGATCGTGCTCGAAGGCACGGACTTGCTGGGTGCCGGCGGCGAAGAGCTGCGCCGGATCCGCGCCAACGACCTCGCGCTGATCGCGCAGAATCCCCACGGTGCCCTGAACCCCGTCCTCCCCGTCGGCCGCTACCTGATCGAGGGCATGACCGACGCGCGCAGCATGAGCCGACGCGACGCGGAAGCGAAAGCCGCGCAGCTGCTCCGCGACGTCGGGATCGCCGACGCGGAGCGCGTGCTCGCCTCCTACCCCCACCAGCTGTCCGGCGGGCTGCTGCAGCGCGTCGTCATCGCGGGGGCGATCTCGGGATCTCCGAAGCTGCTGCTCGCCGACGAGCCGACGACCGCGCTCGACGTGACCACCCAGGCGGAGGTCGTCGCGATCCTCGACGAAATGCGGCGCGAACACGGGCTCTCGATGATCTTCGTGACCCACGACCTCGACCTCGCGGCGGCCGTGTGCGACCGCCTCGCGGTGATGCGCAACGGCGAGATCCTCGAGATCGGCACCCCCGAACAAATCCGGGACCAGCCGCAGACCGATTACACCCGCGCGCTGATGGCGGCGCGACCCATGCTCTACCCGGACGGCCACCCGGCCGCGTTCCTCGCGGACACCGAGACGACGGAGGCGCAGTGATGAATGACGTCACCCCACCCCAGGCCCCCGGGGCCGATCCGGCACCGATCATTGAAGCCGAGGGGCTGCAACGTACCTTCCACCTGAGCCGCAAGGCGAGCGTCACGGCGCTCGACGACGTCTCGTGCGTGCTACGTACGGGCACGTGCCTCGCGGTCGTGGGCGAGTCCGGATCCGGCAAATCAACGCTGGCGCGCGTGATCGTGGGCCTCGAATCGGCGGACGCCGGCTCCGTGCGCATCGCGGGTACCGCGGTGAAGCCGACCACGGCGCGCGCGGCGCTGCGTGAACGGGCCAAGCTCGTGCAGATGGTGTTCCAGGATCCGCAAGGCTCCCTGAACCGTTCGCTCCCGGTCAGCGCGACGATCGACGAGATGCTGCGCGCGCACCGTCCCGACCTCGACCGCGCCGGGCGCCGCGCTCGGGTGCTGGAGCTCTTTGCGGAGGTCGGGCTCACCGAGCGGCACGCGGACGCGAAGCCGGCCGCGCTCTCGGGCGGGCAGAAACAGCGCGTCGCGATCGCGCGGGCGCTCGCCGCCGAGCCGCGGATCATCGTCCTGGACGAGGCCGTGTCGGCGCTCGACGTGTCCGTCCAAGCGCAGGTCCTTGACCTGCTCAAGCGGCTTCGCGAAGAGCACGGCCTCTCCTACCTGTTCATCACGCACGACCTCTCCGTGGTGCGCGACATCGCCGACGACGTGGTGGTGATGCGGCAGGGCCGGATCATCGAGCGCGGCACGGTCGATGACGTGCTCGACGCGCCGCAGGATCCGTACACGCAGCTGCTCATTGCCTCCGCGCCGCGTCCGGGGTGGAAGCCCCAGCGCGGACTTCGCGCGGCACTGCTGGGCACCGCCACCTAGCCGGATGGGGATCGCCCCGGCGCCGTTGACCGGCGCCGGGCGGTTCGCCGTCCGCACGCACCCTTCGCCGGCCCGATCCGGCGCACCGATTTCAGAAAGAACGAGATGACCGAGAAGCACACCCGACTCCATGTCCAGGTCGCGGGCGACACCGCGCACGAACTGGGCGTTGCCCGCGGCACCGCGCTCCGCGAAAGCCTCGCGGACGCCGCAGCGCGCTACGAAGGCCTGTTCCGCATGGCGGGCGTGAGCGAAGCGCGCGAACGCGCCGGCGTCACGGCAGTGCTGGACACCCTCGCCGCGTGGCGGCCGGACGTTGTCGCGGAACTCGAGGGCATCGCGGCGGGGTCCGGGGTGAGCCTCGCGCAGGTGGTCGCGCTGAACGCGCGCACCGAGATCCTTGCGCTGGGGAACCGCGGCGGGCACGAGTGCTCCACGGTGACGGCGATGATCGACGGGCAGCGCCTCGGCGTGCAGACCTGGGACTGGCACATCGAGTTCGACCCGTTCTGGCACACGCACGAGGTGACCGGCCCGGGGCACCGGTTCGTCGGGCTCACCGAGCAGGGCATCGTGAGCAAGATCGGGATGAACGAGGCCGGGCTCGGCCTCCACTTCAACATTCTGGGGCACCGCGACGACCGGCCCTCCGGGGTGCCGATGCACGTGCTGTCGCGCGTCGTGCTCGCGGAGTGCGCGACGATCGCGGAGGCGCTGGAGCTGATCCGGAGCGCCCCGATCACCTCGTCATCGGCGTTCACCATGGTGGACGCGACTGGCGCGGTGTCGGTCGAGATGAGCCCCGCCGGGGTGTTCCCGATCCCCGAAGTCGCGGGCTCGGTGCAGCGCACGAACCACTTCCAGCACGAGGCGCCGCTCGCCGGTCAGAAGAGTGCGCTCTACGAGCCGGACTCCTCGGAGCGCCTGGCACTGATGCGTGAGCGGCTCGCCGGCGGGCTGCCCACGGCTGCCGCAGCGATGGTCGAGCTGCTGGTATCCGACGAGACGCAGCCCCCGCTCACCTGCGTGGCGGACATGAGCAAGGAGTTCGGCGAGCGCTGGGCCACGCTCGCGACCGTGATCACCGATCCCGGGGCGCACACGATCCGGATCCTGGACGGCATGCCGACTGACGCTGAGACGGGGGAGTGGCGCACGCTCGTCGCGTAGCGCCGATCCGGCGGTCCGTTCCGGCGGCCAGGCGTGGCGGTTCGGTGGTCCGGCGGCCCGGTGGTCCGGTCCGGTCCGGTCCGGCGTGGCGGTGGTCCGGCGGCCCGGTCCGATCCGGCGTGGTGGTCCGGGAGCGCCCCCGCCCCCACGCCTGCCGGCACCGCCGGGCTCACCTGCGTCGCCCCACCCGAGGCAAATTATCTTGCCCGAGTGATTTATCGCGATATTTCCATCGTTATGGATAAATTGCCTCGTGTTGGAGGGGCCTGGGCGGGGCGCGGAGGTGCGGGGCGGCAGGGCGGGAACGCGGCCCCGCCCTACCGCCCCCGCCCGCGCGAGCTAGGAGACCGGCTGGCCGTCCACGTAGGTGGCGAGCACGGCGGTCTGCGCGAGCTCCTCGGGCGTGATCGCGAGGGGATCCGCGGCAAACACCGTGAGGGCGGCACGCGCGCCCGGGACAAGCACGCCCTCGTCGGTCGAGCCGATCGCGCGGGCAGCGTGCACCGTGTATCCCTCCAGCGCCTCCTGCGCGGAGAGCGCCTGCTCGGGCTGCACCGGTGCGAGCTCCGGGTGCGCGAGCGGGACGCGCAGGATCGTCTCCGCCATCATCTCCCGCGGGTCAAAGGGCGTGACCGGCCAGTCGCTGCCGAGCGCGAGCACCGCGCCGGAGTCCCGGAGATCCTTGCACCGCCAGCCGTGCCCCGCGCGCTCGTGGCCCAATCGCACGGACCAGTTGTCGCTTCGGTCGGCGCGGGTGTGCCGGGTGCCGTGGATCGGCTGCATGCTGGCGGCGACGCCGAGCGCCGCGAAACGCGGCACCGTGTCATCAGGGATCGTCTCGATGTGCTCGATGCGGTGGGCCGCGCGTCCCGCGATCTCGCCGAGCGACTCGATCGCGTCGAGCACGAACGACACGCCCCGATCGCCGATCGCGTGCGTCGCCGTGGCGATCCCGCGCTCCGCGTAGAAGCGGAGTGCCCGGCGATAGGCCTCGGGGTCGGTCCAGATCGAACGCAGGCCCTCGCCGTAGCAGTCCGGGCTCGCGAGCCACGCCGAGCCATTGTCGACGGTGCCGTCGATCATGAACTTCACGCCCTCGACGCGCCAGCGTCGGCCATGCAGACCCTGAAGGTCCGCGATCCGCGTGAGCTCCGCCGCGCCGGCACCCGGGGGGACCATGGGGGAGAACCGGAGCCGAAGCGGGAGCTCGCCGCGCGACTCGAGCAGCTCCAGCACGTCCTGACTGCCCGGGTGGAAGTCCATCACGTGGGTGCCGGTGAGACCGGCGCGGGCCATGCCGGCGAGAACCGTGGACAGACGTTCGGCTCGCGCCGCGAGCGTCTCCTCGGGGATCTGGTCCAGGACCAGGGTCATCGCCGCGAGTTCAAGGAGGTAACCGGTGGGCACCCCGGCCTCGTCGACGCCCACGGCGGACTCATCGGGGAAGGTCTCCGTCCCGGTGAGGCCCACGCGCTCGATCGCGGCGCTGTTGATCACCGCGGAGTGCGCGTCGCGCATCCGGAGAAACACGGGGTGGCCGCCCGAGGCGTCATCGAAGATCCTGCCGGTGAACCCGATCCCGGTGAAGATATTGGGGTCCATGCCCCATCCGAACACCCATGTGCCCGGGGCCGCCGCGGCGGCGGCCCCGGCGATCCGCGCCTGCGCCTCGGCGAGACTCAGGTCGGTGAGTTGCACCCCGCGGGTGAGCTCGAGTCCGAACACGATGTGGGTGTGTCCATCCACGAGCCCGGGCGTGATGGTGGCCCCCGGGTACTCCTCACGCTGGGTGTCCGGGCCCAGGTGCGGGCGCAGGCTTTCGGGGGTGCCGACCGCGAGGACGCGGTCGCCGACGAGCGCCACGGCGGTGGGCGGCTCGGGCGTTGCCGCGGCCATGGTATGGACGGCGGCGCCCACGACGAGGCGGTCTGCGAGCGGGGGCGTGGACGACGTGGACATGCGGGCTCCTCGGGTCGGGGTGGGGGCTGTGGATTACTGGCGGGCAGCCGCGTCGGCGCTCGCGGGCACGGGGAGCGCGGTGGTGTTGCCGTCCTCGAACTTGCGGCGGCTGCGCGAGATCACGAAGAGGGCGGCACCGAAGACGAGGCTGGGCGCCGTGACGATCAGCGCGTACTGCAGCGGGCTGAGGACGCCGACGAGCTGGCCGCCGATGAGGGGGCCGAACGCAACGCCCGCGAGGTAGAAGCCGGAGACGATTACTCCGACGCGGCCGGTCACGTCCATCACCGCGGCGAGGCCCGTCACGAGCACGAGGATGGCGCCGTACATCACGCCCCAGACCAGGATCGACACGCTGTAGGCCACGGCGGAACCGCTCGTGATCATGATGAACTTTGTGACGGTGCTGAGCGCGATGATCAGGGCGAGTGACCAGCTGCGTCCGAGCCACTTGAGGGCGAGCGGCGCAAGCAGGGCACCGACGAGCCCCCCGCCGACCTTCCCCGCGAGCAGCAAGCTCGAGGTCTCCGGGGAGACGCCAGCCTGCACGGAGAGCACACTGGTCATCGAGTACACCATGTCCTCGGTGAGGGACCACAGGCACATGGAGACGGCGATCACGATGGTGGTGATCGTCAGCGCGCGGCTCGTGGGGATCAGCGCGGTCGCGGGGGAGGCGGGCTGCGCCTGGCGTCCGGCGCCGGCCTCGGGGAGGTTGGGGAGGCCGCCCGCGAGGATCAGGCCCAGCACGCCGAGTGCGGTGATCACGATGAGCACGGAGCGAAGGTCGTTATGGAACAGCGGGGCGATGGCGAGCAGCGCGGTCGCGCCGAGACGGTTGATCACCATGACCGTGGTCACGGTGCGGTCGGGGTTCTGGGTGGAGGAGGCCGCGGCGGTGCCGGTCGCGATCATCACGCCGGCCCCGATCCCGCCCAGCATGAGGCCGCCCATCACCGCGGGAGTGGTGAGCAGCGCGGCGGCGATGCCGTAGCCGACGATCATGGCGATGAGGCCGATCCGGCCGAGGCGCGGCCGATCCGCGTGGGCGATGAAGCGGGTCGTGACGAACATCGCGACCGCGGAGCCGGCGGTCATGCCGGTAGCCAGAGCGCCGGCGGTTGCGATGTCGACGCCGAGATCCTGCACCATGGCGGCGATCAGCACGGGGACGAGGTTCGCGGCCATGAGTGCGAAGACCCAGGTGCCAACGAAGCCCATGATGACCTTGCCGGTGAGTGCGGTGAGCCCGGAGGCGGGTGGGGCGGTGGTGGACACGGGGTGACTCCTTTGTCGTGCGGAACGGCGGGGTGGGGCGGGAGCGCACGCGGAGGTGCGGCACGCAAGTGCGGGAACGTTCCCGCACTGCGTAAATATACGGCGGGATACGCGGGAACGCAAACCGGACGTCCCCGGAATCATCGGTGACGTGCCCGCGGCATGGTGGGCCACGAGCCTCCGGGGCGGTGGGTCGGGTGCCCTGGGAATCCACGGCGACGTGCCCCCGGAATCCTGGGCGGGCCGCCCCCGGGGCGCGGCCGGTGGCGGCCCGTAGACTGATGCGCATGGCGTCTTCTGGAGTGACGATTGTGGACATTGCGCGGGCGCTTGGGGTTTCCAAAACGGCGGTGTCGTCTGCGCTGCACGGCCGGGGTCGAGTGTCCGAGGAGACACGGCAGCGCGTGCTCGCACAGGCCGAACGCATGGGGTACGTGTCGAACCGCGCCGCGCAGCGCCTGCGGGGTGGCCGGCACGGCGCGATCGGGCTCCATCTCCCCGCGGATCTGCGTGAGCTCGCGTTCTACATGGAATTTGCGTTCGGGGTCGCCGATGCGGCCGCGCTCGCGGGGGTCGATTTGCTGCTGCGCACCGCACACACGGGCGGCGCCGCACGGCCCCAGATCGACGGGCTGTTGATCGTGGATCCGACGCCCGCGACCTTTGGCGGTGCCGTTGCCGGCCTCGGCGATGTCCCTGTCGTGGCGGTCGGCGAGTACCGCGGGCCCGAACGGGAGCGGATCGCCGCATGGATCGCCGCGGACCATCGGGGGCTGGCGGGCGAGGTGCTCGATGCCCTCGCCGACACGGGAGCTTCGCGGCCCGCGCTCGCCGCCATCGAATCGGATCGGGAACCATTCTGGGCAAGCCAGGTCGTCGCGGGGTACGAGGACTGGTGCGCGAAGCGCGGCGTCACGCCGGAGATCCGGCGGGTGTCCGTGACCCCCAACGACGGGGAGATCGCGGCCACGCTGGAGGCGGTTGCCGCGGGAGGGTGCGATGGGCTGCTGTGGGTGGCGCAGGGCATCGTGCCGCACGCGCTCGCCCTGCAGGCGCAGGGGGTCGCGGCGAACGTGCGCATGGGGGCGATGGCGACCGAGCTGGGCCCGCCCCGGGTCGTCGGCGTCGACCTCCGTCCACGGGAGTACGGGCGGGCCGCGGCGGAGCTGCTCCTGCGCGTGCTGGCCGGCGGCGGGGGCGAGCAGCTCGGCCACGACGCGGTGATCGTCCGACCCGAGGCTGCCACCCCGCGCCTCACCTGAGGCAAATTATCTTGCCCGAGTGATTTTTCGCCATATTTCCATCGCCGTAGATAATTTCCCTCGTGTAGGAGGGGCGGCAGGGGAGGCCGGGACGCTCGGCCTATGCGGCGCGCAGCAGTTCGCGGACGCGCGGGATCACCACGTCGCCGTAGCGTTCGATGCTCGCCATGAGCTGCGCGTGCGGCATGGTGCCGTTCGCGTATTTCAGGTCGAAGCGGTCGGCTCCGAGCGTCCGCACGGTCGCCGCGATGCGCTGCGCCACGGTCTCCGGCGAGCCGACGTAGAGCGAGCCGCTGTCTGCCTCGCGCTCGAACTCGGCGCGCGTCGCGTTCGGCCAGCCGCGCTCGGCTCCGATGCGGTTCCGATTCGCCTCGAAGTGCGGCCAGAGCTCGTCGCGGGCGGCGGCGTCGGTCTCGCCGACGTGGCCGGGGGAGTGCACGCCGAGCGGCATGGGCGCGCTTCCGACCTCCTCCTGCGTGCGCCGGTACAGCTCTGCGAACGGGAGGAACCGGGCCGGGTCGCCGCCGATGATCGCGAGCATCATGGGGATTCCGTACTGCACGCTGCGCAGCACCGACTGTGGGCTGCCGCCCACCCCGATCCAGGCGTTCACGCCGTTCGGCTGCTCGGTCTTGGGGTAGACCTCCTGCTCGACGAGGGTGCTGCGGTGGCGGCCCGACCAGGTGACGGGCCCCTCTTCGCGGAGCCGCGCGAAGAGATCGAGTTTCTCGGTGAACAGCGTCTCGTAGTCTTCGAGCCGGTACCCGAACAGGGGGAACGACTCCGTGAAGGAGCCGCGGCCCAGGATCACTTCGGCGCGGCCGGAACTCACTGCGTCGAGGGTGGCGAAGCGCTCGTACACGCGCACCGGATCGTCGCTCGAGAGCACGGTGACGCCGGTGCCGAGCAGGATGCGCTCGGTTTTCCCCGCAATAGCAGCGAGCGCGATCTCGGGGGAGCTGAGCGCGAAGTCGTCGCGGTGGTGCTCGCCGAGGGTGATGGCGTCGACGCCGAGCGCGTCGGCGCGGGCGGCCTGCTCCACCACGTCGCGGAGCACCTGCGCGTGAGAGGCGCGGGTGCCGTCTGCCGCCGTGGTGACGTCGCCGAACGTGTCGAGGCCGAGGATGAGCTGCTCGGCGGAGGCGCCGGCAATGGTGCGCGGAAGGGTCATACGGGTCTCAACACCCGGTTCGCCCCGCCTATTCCGGCGCGGACCCGGGCCATACCCGACGCGGAACCGCGGCGGCGCGGACCCGGGGCGTACCCGGGGCGTACCCGAGGTGGCGCGAGGGCTGGCGCGTGTGACGCGAGGGCTGGCGCGGGCGGCGCGAGTACGCGCGGGGCCGTTAGCGCGGGCGGCGCGAGACGAGGTAGCCGAGGGCGGCACCTGCGACGCCGAAGAGCACCGGCCAGACCCAGAACAGGCCGAAGTCGAGCAGCGCGCCGACGGCGGCGGCAAGCAGGAGCAGCTCGAACAGTGCCGCGGCGAAGCGGTCCACGCGCAGCACCGGGCGGGGCGAGAGGAACAGCGCCCACAGGAGCACGGCGAGCGCCAGCATGCCGAGCCCCGTGAAGATCCCGGGGAACGGGAGTGGCCATGCGAGGAAGCCCCAGACCGTGATGATGACGATCGCGGCGAGCTGGAACAGTCCCCGAACCAGCTGAAGTGTGGCGTTCGGGGCTGCGGGCTGAGAGGTGGAGCTAGTCACACCCTCCATGGTACCCGCTGCGCGCGGTGCGCCGGACCGGTGCCGGAGGACCGCGCGGTTGCCGTGGTACAGGCCCTCCGCCCGCAAGTGGTCCATTCAACTCCCGGCGGATACCGTAACAACATGGACCAAGCGAGCGGGCTGAGCGCGGCGTTCCCGGGACCTGTGGTGTCCGGGATCCGCGGCGTGCGCGCGCTCGACGCCGCAGGCCGGTTCAGCGAGCCGCGCCGGATCGGGTGGGCCGACGGCCGCTTCACCGAGTCGCCCGCCCCAGGGCTCCCGGCGGCCCCGGCGGCAGACGAGCTCGACGGAACCGGGTACTGGCTGATTCCCGGCCTCGTCGACACGCACGTGCACGCCGCGTGGCACGCCTTCACCGAGCCAGACCGCGCCGCGCTCGGCCCCGAAGCGACCGCGCGCGCAACCGCGGACGGCCTCGCCCGAAACCTCGCCGCGGGCATCACGCAACTGCGCGACGCGGGCGGGCTGACCCCGGAGGCGCTCGCCGCCGTGCCCGCCGGGCGGCGGCCCCGGGTGCAGCTTGCGGTGCGGATGCTGGATCGCGCCGCCGCGGACGCCGCCGGAGGGCTCGACGCCGCCGTGGAGGACGCGCTTGCCGCGGGGGCGCGCTGGATCAAGCTCGTGGCCACCGCGGGCGTCGCGGCCCCGGCCGGGACCGGCCTCGACCCGGTATTCACTGCCGCCGAGACACGCGACGCGGTGCGGCGGGCGGAGCGCGTGGGCGCGGGCACCATGGTGCACGCCTGGGGCGGCGCGGCCATCGACTTCGCGATCGACGCCGGGGCGACCAGCCTCGAACACGGCATCTTCCTGACCGACGCACAGGCCGCCCGCGCCGCCGCGGCCGGGCTCACCTTCGTCCCGACGCTGCGGATTTACACCCTCGTGCAGCGCATGATCGTGGACGGCGCGCTCCCCGCGGCGTTCCGCGCCCGAGTCGACGAGGCGATCGCGGCGCACCCGAACGCGGTACGCCGGGCACGAGATGCGGGCCTCACGATCGCCGTGGGCACCGACTCCGGCACGCCCGCGCAGCACGGGACCGCGCGGCTGGAGTTCGACGCCCTGGTTGCGGCCGGGCTCACCCCGAGCGAGGCGCTCACCGCCGCGACGCGGTCCGGCGCCGAGCTGCTCGCCCGCGTCGCCGAGACCCCGCAGGAAACGTCGGGCGTCCGAGGTGCCCCGGGACTCCCCGGCACCTCCGGCACTCCCGGCACCCCGGGTCTCCCCGGCACCCTCGCCCCGGGCGCGGTCGCGGACGCCGTGCTGCTCCGGCGCGACCCGCGCGAGCCGGGCGCGCTCTCCGACCCCGCAGCGGTCGTCGCCGTGCTGGCGCGCGGCGTGCTGCACGATCCCGCGACGCTGGACCCCCAGCGCGCCCACGCACCCATCCCACCCCGAGAGGACCCGAAGTGAAGATCGCATTCCCCGCGAGGCGCCGCCGCCTCGCCGCCGCAACGACCGCGCTCGCCGCCGCACTGCTGCTGTCCGCCTGCGCGGGCGGCACCGCTCCCGGCGCGGGCAGCGAGACGGCCAGCCCCGAGGCGGGCGGCACGCTGACCTTCGGCCGCGTTGCCTCGGCCAATGATCTCGACTTGAACCAGCAGATCACGGCGAACAACGCGTTCGCCATCGACAAGATTTTCGAACCCCTCGTGAGTTTCGACGCCGACGGGAAGATCGTGCCCTGGCTCGCCGAGTTCGAGACGAACGAGGCGGGCACCGAGTACCGCTTCACGCTCCGCGAGGGCCTGAAGTTCTCCGACGGCACCGACGTCGCCCCCGATGACGTGGTGTTCTCCCTGAACCGGCATCTCGAGGTCGGGGGGCCGCTGCCGCTCACCGCGCCAATCACGGAGATCGCGGCGACCGGCGACCGCGAGGTCACGATCACGCTGAGCGAGCCCTACACCCCGTTCCTCTCGGAGCTTGCAGGCTTCTCGAACGGCATCTTCCCGGCGGACTTCGGGGGCGCTGCGGAGGCCGAGTTCTTCCAGCAGCCGGTCGGGACCGGGCCGTTCGCCGTCAAGAGTTTCGATCCGAACGGTGACCTGGAGTTCGTGAAAAACGAACACTACTGGCAGGAGGGCAAGCCGTACCTGGACGGGCTCGTCTACACGGTTATTGCCGACGATGCGCAGCTACGGCAGCAGCTGGCGGCCGGGCAGATCGACGCGATCGACACGGTTCCCGCCGCGAACGCCGCTGAGGTCTCGAGCGCTGCCGACACCGAGCTTTCGCAGACCCCCGGCTGGGCGACCGAGCAGGTGTTCTTCAACACGCAGCGCGAAGAGTTCGCGGACCGCAACGTGCGGCGGGCGATCGCGCACGCCCTCGACCGCGAGGGCATCACCGCGGCGACGACCTTCGGCACCGCCGAGGTCGCGAACGCGCTGCTGCCGCCGACGATCACGGACTCCGCCAACGACACGGTCACCCCGCTCGACTTCGATCTCGACGCCGCGAAGGCGGAGCTCGCAGATTCCGCGTACCCGGATGGCTTCGCCACCACCCTGCTCATCCCGAGCGGCAACGCGCAGCGCGCGCAGATCGCGCAGATCGTGCAGGAATCGCTCGGCAAGATCGGGATCGACGTGACGATCGAGCAGCTCGACATTGCGGTGTTCCGTGAGCGGTTCCGCGCCTACGACTACGACTTCATGCTCAACAGCGGACAGTCGGATGCGCCGGATCCGAACGGCTTCATCACCTTCCAAGCCGACCCGGAAGGGTTCAGCAAGTCGTACTGGACCCACTTCACCGATGAGCGGGTGACGAAGCTCATGCACGAGGGGCGCACCACCCCCGAGGGCGAAGCGCGCACCCAGATCTACGCGGAGATCCAGCAGATCCTCGCTGACGAGGCACCGTACATCCCGCTGTTCTTCCCGGCGAGCCTGAAGGCGACGACGAGCGACGTGCACGGCTTCACCGTGCTCCCGAACAGCAGCGTCCTGTTCCAGGACGTGTGGCTTGCGGGCGGCGGCGCGACTACAGTGAGGACGTGGTGAGGACGGACGGACAGCAGCCGGGGAATGCGCGGGCGACGTGGCGCACGGCGCTGCGCGCGCTCGGCCGCGTACTCGCCCGGGTGGTCCCCGTGATGCTCGGCGTGGTCGTCGCCGTGTTCTTCCTCCTCCGGATGGTGCCGGGAGATCCGGCGGCCATGATCCTCGGTGACCGTGCGACGCCACAGTCGATCGCCGCGCTCCGCGCGCAACTGGGGCTCGACCTGCCGCTGTGGCAGCAGTTCACTGACTTCTGTGGGGGGCTCATTACCCGCTTCGACACGGGAGACTCCCTGGTCACCGGCGTCTCCACGCGTGACTTGATCCTCGCGAAAGCGCCCGTGAGCCTCGGCATCGTGGTGCTCGCCGTGGTGCTGGCGATCCTCATCGCGGTGCCGCTCGCGGTGACGGCCGCGCTGCGCCAGGACGGCTGGGCGGATCACGTGATCCGGATCCTGCCCGCCGTGGGCATGGGGATGCCGCTGTTTTGGATCGGCCTGCTGCTCATCATCGTGTTCGGGGTGCAGCTGCGCTGGTTCCCGGTCGGAGGCGTCGGAACCGGCCCCGGGGAGCCGCTGCGCAGCCTGTTCCTGCCCGCCCTCGCCGTGGCGCTCGGGATGGCCCCGCCGCTGATCCGCTCGCTGCGCGCGCAGCTCATCGAGGTGCTGCACGCAGACTTCGTGACGACCCTGCGGGCGGCCCGGGTCCCGGAGCGCCGGATCGTGTTCCGGCACGTGCTGCGCGGGGCGGCGCTGCCCACGCTGACACTGCTGAGCGTCAACACCGCCTACCTGATCGGCGGCACGCTTGTCGTGGAGAAGGTGTTTGGGATCAACGGGATCGGCACGTTGCTGTTCCAGTCGATCGGCACGCGAGATTTCCCCGTGGTGCAGGGCATCGCGCTGTACTGCGCGGTGCTGGTGGTCGTGGTGACGACGCTCGCTGGCGTGCTGTCGGCGGTGCTGGATCCGCGGCTGCGCGCGGCGGACGCGGCGGACGCACTCGCCGGTGCCGCGGACGCCTCGGCGCAGCTGCCCGCGGGTGGGGCGGCACGATGAGGGCGGCGAGCTGGCGGCGCGCGGCCGCATCTCCCGCGTTCGTGACCGGCGCGATCCTCACCCTCGCGCTCCTCGCCGCGGCGTTCTTCGCGCCGGTGATCGCGCCCGCGGACCCCGCCGCGCAGAACCTCACGGGGGGCCTCCTGCCGCCCTCGGCCGAGCACTGGTTCGGCACGGACCAGCTCGGCCGCGACGTGTTCTCGCGGATCCTGTACGCCGCCCAGACCGACCTCCGGCTCGCGGTCACCGCGGCCCTCGCCCCGTGGGTTATCGGCGTCACGGTCGGGCTCGTCTCCGGGTACTTCGGCGGCGCGACCGATTGGATCGCGTCCCGGGTCACCGACACGGTGATCGCGTTCCCCTTCTACGTGCTCGTGATCGCCATCGTCTTCGCGGTGGGCGCGGGGGAGGGCGGGATCATCCTCACCTTCGCGCTCGTCGGGTGGGTGGGGTACGCCCGCGTGCTGCGCGCCATGACGGCGGCGTTGCGCGAATCCGGGTGGGTGCAGGCCGCCCGCGGCGGCGGACTCTCCCACGCGCGGGTGCTGCTGCGCCACGTGCTGCCGAACGTGCTGCCGCAGGCGATCGTGCTGCTCGCGACCGAGATCGTCCTGATCATGGTCGCGATCGTCACGCTCGGGTATCTCGGGCTCGGGATCCAACCGCCCACCCCGGACTGGGGCACCATGATCGCGGACTCGCAGCAGTTCGTGACGACGCACTGGTGGCTGCCGACCTTCCCCGGCCTCGCGGTGGTGCTCACGGGCATCGCGTTCTCCCTGCTCGGCGACGGGATCGGCGACGTGCTGCGGCTCGATGCCGGGCGCGGGGCTCGGACTCGGAGCCGCCGGCCGGTGCAGGCGACGGGGGCCGGTCCTGCGACGGGGGCGGTGCAGGTGGCCCGGGCTGCTGAGGCGGCCGCGGCCGTGCCCCCGGCACGGGGGCTCGGCGAGATTTCCGCGGGCGCGGTGCACGTGCGGGGTTTGCGCATCACGGCCGCGGGACGGCCCGACGCCGCCCCGCTCGTCGCCGCCCTCGACCTCGAGGTGGCCCCCGGCGCGGCACTCGGGATCGTGGGGGAATCCGGCTCGGGCAAGAGCCTGACCCTGCGCGCGCTGCTCGGCCTGCCGCCCCGCGGCGTGCGCGTCGCCGCCGACGAGCTCCGCGTGGGCGGTCCCGTCGGCATGGTGTTCCAGGATCCGCTCACCGCGCTGGATCCGTTGACCCGGGTGGGAAGTCAGCTGCGGGCCGCAGTGCAGGCAAGCGCCCCGGCGGGAGCCCGCCGCGACCGTGCGGCAACCGCGGCCCGCGTGCGCGATCTGCTCGCGGCAGTGCAGCTGCCGGATCCCGGACGGATCGCCCGCTCGTACCCCCACCAGCTGTCTGGCGGGCAGCGACAGCGCGTGGTGATCGCGCTCGCCCTCGCGGGGGACCCGGCCGTGCTGCTCTGCGACGAACCGACCACCGCGCTCGACGTGACCGTGCAGCGCGGCGTGCTCCGCCTGCTCGACGAGCTGCGCCGCAGCCGCGGGCTGACACTGGTGTTCGTGAGCCACGATCTCGCCGTGGTCGCGGAGCTGTGCGACCGGGTCATCGTGATGCGCGGCGGCACGGTCGTGGAGGCGGGACCGACCGGCCGGATCGTGCGCGAGCCGGAGCAGCCCTACACGCGGGAGCTCCTGCACGCCGTGCCGCGGTTGCCGCGTCTGACGCCGCAGGCGGTGCCGGAGCGCGCACCGGCACCCGGCACCGTTCGCGCCGCCGCGGGCTCAGCCGCCGCGGGCTCAGTAGCCGCGGGCTCAGTTGCCGAGGGCTCAGCCGCCGCGAGCACGCTCCCCGGAGCCGCCGCCGCGGTCGCCGCCGGTTTCGTTGCGGGCCCGGCCGCGCAGGCCGGTCCCGCGCTGCTCGAGGCCCGGGACGTCCGCGTCGCCTACGGCCGATCCGTTGCCGTCACCGGGGCCACCTTCGCGCTGCCCGCCGGCACCGCGCTCGGGATCGTCGGGGAGTCCGGATCGGGGAAAACCACCCTCGCGCGCGCGATCGTGGGACAGCTCCGTCTCGCGGGTGGTGAGATCCGGCTCGACGACACCGTGCTCGGAGCGCGGCGCACCGGGTCCGAGCTGCGAGACATCCAGCTCGTCCCGCAGGACCCGACCTCATCGCTGAACCCCAGGCTCACGGTGCAGGACACGGTGGGTGAACTCTTGCGGGTGCACCGCGTTGTCCCGCGTCCGGCCGTGCACGCCCGGGTGCGGGAGCTGCTGGAACGGGTGCGGCTCGATCCGGCGCTCGCCGCCGCGTTCCCCCACGAACTGTCCGGCGGCCAGCGGCAGCGCGTGGCCCTGGCCCGCGCGCTCGCGCTGTCGCCGCGGGTGCTCGTTGCGGACGAACCGACGAGCGCCCTCGACGTTGCGGTCCAGGCGAGCATCATCGAGCTCCTGGGCGAGCTACAGCGCGAGCTGGGGCTCGGAATTGTGCTCATCTCGCACGATCTCGCCGTGGTTCACGCGCTCTGCGACCGGGTGCTGGTGATGCGCGGGGGACGGATCGTCGAGACCGCCGGGCGAGAGTTTTTCCGGGCTCCCCGGTCCGCGTACGGACGCGAGCTCCTTGCCGCCGTGCCGCGCCTGGAGTGATCGGGGCGGAATCCGCTGCGCCGCTGCGCCCGAGGATTGCTACGCTCGAAGCACAGCACCATGAAAGGAGACACCCGTGGACGGCATCATGAACTGGTTGGATCGCCTGATCGACGGCTCGCTGCTCGCGGGCGGGGTGTTCCTGTTGATCGGGATCATCGGAGCGGTGCTCCTCCTGCTCTCCCTGGTGCTCGACGGGATTTTCGACGCCTTCGACTTCGGTGACGGCCCGCTGAGCCTCACGACCATCTCCGCCTTCACCGCGATCTTCGGCTTCACGGCCTTCGCGAGCGTGGGGGCCGGGATGGCGACCCCGGTGGCCGCGGTGGTCGGGGCACTCGCCGGGCTCGTCGGGGGTCTTGCCGCGTGGTGGCTCACCCGCCTGATCCGGGGTGCCGAATCCACGACGGCGCTCAGCGGCGACGACCTCGTCGGCTCGATCGGGTCCGTTGTGCTCGCGATCCCCGCGACCGGCCTCGGCGAGGTCGCCCTGACCCGCCACGGCGAGCGGGTGTCGCTGTCGGCCTCGGCGGACGCCCCGATCCCGCGCGGCACCGCCGTGCGCATCGTGCAAATTGTCACCTCGACCTCGGTGCGCGTCGAGCCCGTCCCCGAGACGTCGCCCACCGCACCCACGACGTAACCCCCCCCACCACCGAACGGAGACCGGATGTTCCTTGCAAGCCCGGCCATCATAGGCATCTTTGGCGCGGTCATCGCGCTGGTGCTGATCGCGCTCGTCATCATCAAGCGCTATCGCATCGCGAAACCCGATGAGGCAATCATCGTGACCGGGGGCAAGGGGAAAGAAGTCGTCGACGCGACGGGCCAGCGCTCCCGGGATCTCTCCGGTCAGAAGGTCGTGACCGGCGGCGGCGTCTTCGTGGTCCCGTTCGTCCAGAAGTCGTTCACGATCTCGCTGCGCTCGCGCCGCCTCTCCATCACCACCGAGGCGCAGACCACCGACGGCATCACGATCCAGGCGCAGGCCGTCGCGGTCGTCAAGGTCGGCGGCACCCAGGAAATGATCCGCGCCGCCGCGCAGCGCTTCCTCTCGAACTCCGATGAGATCGACGAATCGACGCAGGAGGTGCTCTCCGGTTCGCTCCGCTCCATCATCGGCGGGCTGACCGTGCTGCAGATCATCCGCGACCGCGCCGTCGTGGCGCAGAGCGTGCTCGAGGCCGCCGAAGAGGCGCTGACCAAGCAGGGCCTCGTGGTCGATACGCTGCAGATCCAGGAGATCCGCGACGGCGTCGAGTACATCACGAACATCGGGCGCCCGGAGTCCGCGAAGGTGCGCCAGGCCGCCGACATCGCCGAGACGAACGCGTACCAGGCCTCGCAGGAGGCAAAGATCGCCGCCGAGCGCGTACTGCTCGACCGCAACCGCGAGCTGAAGCTGCGCCAGGCCGAGATCCAGGTGGAGACGGATAAGGCGACCGCGCAGGCGAGCGCCGCCGAGCCGCTCGAGCAGGCGATCCAGCAGCAGGCGATCGTGGAGCAGCAGCAGATCACGGCGCAGCGCGAGGTCGCGCTCCGCACCGAGAAGCTGAACGCCGACGTCCGGGCCGTGGCCGAGGCCGAGGCCTACCGCGTCGAGGCGCTCGCAAAGGCCGAGGCCGCCGCCGCAGTGTCTGCCGCCGAGGGCCGCGCGCAGTCGGTGGAGCGCGAGGGGCTCGCGAGCCGCTCGGCCCGTATCGCCGCGTCCGAGGCGCTGGAGGCGGAGGGCCGGGCCGAGGCCGCGGCCCTGGAAGCCAAGGGCACGGCCGAGGCCGCCGCGATCGACGCCCGTGCCCGCGCGCTGGAGACGCAGTCGCAGGCCGTGCTGGCGCAGGAACTGATCCACCTCTTGCCGCAGATCGCGGGCGAGTACGCGCAGGCGATCGGCTCGATCGACAACATGACGGTGGTCTCCGCCGACGGCACGTCGAAGGTTGCCGGCGACGCGATGGGCAACATCAAGGGGCTGCTCGAGATGGCGCGGGAGACCGTGGGCATCGACCTCGTGGGCATGCTGAACGGCGTCGTCACCGGCGGTGCCGCGGGTGCCGCGGCGGGACGTGCCGCGAGCACGACGCACCCGGCCGAGGTGATCGTCTCCGCGCGCGCCGATGATCCCGCGCACGCCGCCACCGATGCCGCCCCGCGTGCGGGCGGTGAAGCGCCGGCCGCCTCGGACGCGACTGAGGCACCGGAAACCCAGGCGGACCGGGCAGAATAGGGGTATGGCCCCCCGCTCAGTCCGCTCGATGACCGCGGAGGTCGATTCCGTGCTCGGACCGGCCCCCGCGAGCTATGCGCAGCCCGAGGTGGTCGTGGTGCGATTCCGTCGCCACGGCCGCCGGCTCGTGCTGCCCGCGCTGGTGCTGCTCGTGGTCGCGGCGGTGGCGGGGTACTGGGTGGGGCGGTTCCCCGAGAGCTGGATGAATCTCGCCGCCGCGGCGGGTGCCGCTGCCGCGGGGGCGCTCCTGGGCATCGTCCCGATCCTGTCCTGGATGGCGGGGCGCACCACCGTGACGACGCGACGCGTGATCGTGCGGAGCGGATTGTTCGTGCGGCATCGCTCCGAGCTCGCCCTGGCTCGCGTGCGTGAGGTGCGCCAGCGCCGGAGCCTCGGGCAGCGCCTGTGGGGCACCGGGAGCATCGACCTGCTGCACGGTGCCGAACGTCTGGTGCTCCGCGATGTGCCGGGGGTGAGCGACACCGCAGAGGTGTTGCAGGAGCTCATGGAGCGCAGTTTCGCGGTCGAGAGTCGCCTGCAGCGCGCGAGCGCGGCCGCGCTCCCGGCCCACCTGGGCGGCACGGCGGCGCAGCCGTTCGCCCCCACACGCCCGTAGCGCCGGGCGGCGCCGGAACCGCGTGCTAGCTCGTGCGGGCGATGAGGATGTCGATGAGATTGCCCGCGAGCCCCACGAGCCGAGCGATCTCGTTCTCGTCGCGGTCGATCCAGCGGCACTCCGGATCCCCGACCGGGACGAAGTTCTCGTGCCGCTCCCAAACCATCAGGGTGCGCTCGGCACCCAGCACGTACTGCTGCCACCAGATCTGGCGCAGGTACTGGCGCGGGATCGTGCGCCATTCCTTGTTGGTGGTCTTGATCTCGGCGAGTTCGAGCGTGCCCGATTCGCGCTGCGTCAGCCCATCGGGCGTCGCAAGGTGGCGCATGTCGGCTGCCGCATGGAACAGCGCCTGACTCGGGGCGATGTCGTACTCGCGCAATACCCACGAGGCGATCTCGGGTTCGCGTGCCTTGCCGTGCTCCGTGTACGCGTTTCCCGTGAAACGGCTCCCGTGGAGCTTCTCGTGCGCCGCGGTTTCGAGCGACCGCGGTGTCGAGAGCTTGGCAACGTCGGTGGCGGTGATCCCCTGGGCACGCGCCCTGAGCCAGGCGAAGCGATCGGTCCCATCGGTGACCACGCGGGCGAGATGATGCGGAATGGGATCGGACACCCGTATAGTCTCCCACGACCCCGCGGGTGTGTCGGAGACGTCGACGAGACTACGCACAGGATCGCCCCAGGTGATGCTGGGCCGGGGGTCAGTAAAGGCCGGTAGGATTTCAGACGAAGCTCCTGCCGGTAGTCGTCGTCTACGAAGCAGAGAGCCCGCCAACCGAGTGGACGTTCCCCCCATACGCGTCGCATTCGTGATTCCCTACGCATATCCCCCAGAGAGAAGAAACCGAGATTTATGGATTCACAACACCTCACCCGAGCAGACGGAGGGAAGATCAGGGCACTCGTTGTCGATGACGAAGCGTCGATCACGCAACTGATCGCTATGGCTCTGCGCTATGAAGGCTGGGAAGTGGAGACCGCGGAGACCGGTCAGGAAGCCACCGAGAAGATCGCGAGCTTCCGCCCGGACGTTGCCGTCCTCGACATCATGCTGCCCGACTTCGACGGGATGCAGCTGCTCTCGCGCATCCGCGCCGCCGGCGAGATGTTCCCCGTGCTGTTCCTCACCGCACTCGATTCCGTCGAGGACCGCGTCAACGGCCTGACCGCGGGTGGCGACGACTACGTCGTGAAGCCGTTCAGCCTGGAAGAGCTGATCGCCCGCCTGCGCGGGCTGGTCCGGCGCTCGCAGATCACCCTGGCTCAGCAGGCCGATCCGGTGCTGCGCATCGGCGACCTGACGCTGAACGAGGACAGCTACGAGGTGGAGCGTGGCGGCGACCCGATCACGGTCACGAACACCGAGTTCGAGCTGCTGCGCTACCTCATGCGCAACCCGAACCGCGTGCTCTCGAAGGCGCAGATTCTCGACCGCGTGTGGGCCTACGACTTCTCCGGCAAGTCCACGGTCGTCGAGCTCTACATTTCCTACCTGCGGAAGAAGATCGACGCCGGACGGCCGGCGATGCTCCACACCGTTCGCGGCGCGGGCTACATGCTGAAGGCGGCCGCGCAGGACTGACCGGATTTCACACGGATCCCCCGGGGAGCTCACTGAGTGCTCTTCGGGGGATCCGTATTTTTCCGATGGGATGTCCCGATTTGCCGCCGAATGGTGCAGAATCTGCGTTTTCCCTGCACCTCGTCTCCTAAGCTGTGACCCATGATGTTGACGGGGAACCGGGGCCTGACCACCGCCGAAGCCGAACGGCGCTTCGCCGACGGCCAGGGAAACGTGGCACCCAACGGCTCGAGCCGCTCCCTCTGGGAGATCCTCGCGGCCAACGTGTTCACGTTGTTCAACGGCATCGTCTTTGCCGGCTTCGGGGTGCTCCTCGCGCTGGGCCGGTGGCAGGACGCACTGTTCGGCCTGCCCGCCCTCTTCAATACCGTGATCGGTGTCGTACAGGAGTTCAACGCCAAGCGGACGCTCGATCGGCTGGCCGTCCTCAACGCCCCCACCGCGCGCGTGCTCCGCGACGGGGTCGCGGTGGAGATCCCGCTGGATCGTGTGGTGCTCGGCGACCTCCTGGTGCTGCAGACGGGGGATCAGGTCACGGCGGACGCCCGCGTCGTCGAGAGTGATCATCTCGGGCCGAGCGGCCTGGAGCTCGACGAATCGCTGCTGACTGGAGAGTCCGACGCGATCCGCAAGCGCCCCGAGGATGAGGTCCTCTCGGGGTCGAGCGTGGTCGGCGGCAGCGGCACCGCGGAGGTCATCCGCGTCGGTGCCGACTCCTACGCCGCGAAGCTGACGGCGGAGGCGCGGCAGTTTTCCCTGGTGCGGTCGGAGCTGCGTGGCAGCATCGATCGGCTCCTGAAGTGGGTCACCTGGGCGCTCGGCCCCATGATCCTGATCGTCGCGAACGGGCAGATGCAGGCCCAGGGCGGCTGGGAAGCCGCGATCGCGAGCGGCCACTGGCGTGAAGCCGTCGTCGGCGCGGTCGCCGCGGTGATCGCGATGGTGCCACTCGGGCTCGTGCTCGTGACGAGCATCGCCTTCGCCGTGAGCGGCGTCACGCTCGCGCAGCGGCAGGTCCTGATCCAGGAGCTTCCCGCGGTGGAGGGACTCGCCCGCGTCGACGCCCTGTGCCTCGATAAGACCGGCACCCTCACGACCGGGGACATGGCGTTCGATCGCGAAATTCTGCTTCGGCCGGTTCCCGGCTGGGAGGGCGTGCTGGGGTGCATGGGGGCGGCCCCGGACGCGAACGGCACCGCGCGTTGCCTGAGCGCCCCGTTTGGTGACGCGGTCGCCCCGAAAGAGCCCGAGGTGATCCCGTTCGACTCCGCGCGCAAGTGGAGTGCCCTCGTGGTTTCGGGCACGGCAGATCCGGCAGATCAGGCCGCGCCCGCCGCGGGCACCTGGGTGCTCGGCGCCCCGGAGTTCGTGCTCGACGCGAGCGCGGATCCCCGCGTCGCCGACGCGCTCGCCGAGGCCGGTCGGCTCGCCGACGCGGGATCGCGCACCCTGGTGCTCGCGCACAGCCCGGAGCGCCCGCCGGCGGGCGAGCAGCCCGCGCTGCCCGAGGAACTGCTCCCCGTCGCGCTCCTGACCTTCCACGAGGAGGTGCGCGAGGACGCGGCACAGACACTGCGCTACTTTGCTGAACAGGGAGTCGATGTCCGCGTGATCTCGGGCGACGACCCGCGCACGGTCGCCGCGGTCGCCCGCAAGGTCGGGCTCGAGGGCGCGACGGCGCGCGACGCACGCACGCTCCCCGAGGATCTTGACGCCCTCGCCGAGGTCATGGAGCGGGAGCGCGTATTTGGGCGGGTCACCCCGCGTCAGAAACTCGATATGGTGCGGGCCCTGCAGCGGAACGGGCACGTCGTGGGCATGACCGGCGACGGCGTGAACGACGCGCTCGCGATCAAGGAAGCCGATCTCGGTATCGCGATGGACACCGCAGCTCAGGCCACGAAGGCCGTGGCGCGGCTCGTGCTGCTCGATGGACGCTTCGACCGGATGCCGGGAGTGGTCGCCGAGGGGCGTCGCGTGATCGCGAACATTGAGCGCGTCTCGATGCTGTTCCTCACGAAGACCACGTATGCGTTCGCCATTGCGGTCGTGTTCGGCCTGATCGCCTGGAGCTTCCCGTTCCTGCCGCGCCAGCTGTCGATCACCGACGGGCTCACGATCGGGATCCCGGCGTTCTTCCTCGCGCTGATGCCGAACGCCGCACGCTATCGCTCCGGTTTCTTGAAGCGTTCGCTCGCGTTCGCGATCCCCGCAGGGCTGGTGGTGACCCTCGCAATTGTGGCCGTCCATCTCGGCGCGTCGCGGTTGGGGGAGTACACCGAGATGGAACTGCAGTCGGCGTCGACGTTGACCCTCGCCGGCATCGCGCTGTGGGTGCTCGCGGTGCTCGCGCGGCCGATCCACCCGCTCCGCGTCCTCATCGTGCTCGCGATGTATGCGGGCCTCGCGTTGGTGTGGGCGGTGCCCTTCGTGCGCGAGTTTTTCCAGGTCACCTGGCTCCCGAACGAGTTGGGCCTGCTGGTCCTCGGGGTCGTCGGCGTGGGCGTCGTGCTCGTGGAGGCGTTGCGTGCGTGGCACGTGCGTGCGACGCAGCGCGCGGAAGGTGTGCTACAGTAGTCCCTGGCCAAAGACCGCCGGTAGGATCCGCGAGGATCCCGGAACGTCTGCGAGAGCAGAGACCAGCGCAGGTACTGAACTCCTTGAGTGGCGGATCCAATCCCAATTCTCGAAGCTCCGTGCGTGCGCGCCGGAGCTTTTTTCATTGGATGAAGCTCTTGCGGCACGGCCCCCAGGTGGCATCCGCCGCGTGGGTACAACAAGCTAGGGAGCGCCATGGCAACGAAGGACGCTACGGTCGCCGATCTTCAGCGGAAGTTTGAAGAGTCGAGCGCCGTTCTGCTGACTGAGTACCGCGGTCTCACGGTTGCTCAGCTGCAGGAACTCCGCAACAGCATCCGCGAGCACGCGACATACGCTGTGGCGAAGAACACGCTCACCAAGATTGCGGCCAACAACGCCGGAATCACCGCATTCGATGCCGAGCTCGCGGGTCCCTCCGCGCTCGCCTTCGTTCACGGTGACACCGTCGCGGTCGCCAAGGCACTGCGTGACTTCGCCAAGGCACACCCTCTTTTGGTGGTGAAGGCGGGCTACTTCGATGGCAAGCCGCTTACCGCCGCTGAGGTAGGCAAGCTCGCCGATCTCGAGAGCCGTGAGGTGCTGCTGGCCAAGGCCGCAGGTGCCATGCAGGCCTCGCTCGTCGGTGCAGCTCAGCTGTTCGCTGCCCTGCCCGCCAAGGCCGCACGCGGCTTCGGCGCGCTGCAGGAGAAGCAGGACGCGTAAGGATCGGCTCACGCCGGTTCACGTACACACACCCCGCCTGAGGCGCGCGAGCGCCTGAGGCAAACATCAAGGAGATACATCATGGCTAAGCTTTCGACTGAAGAGCTGCTCGAGCAGTTCAAGGGCCTCACCCTCATCGAGCTCTCCGACTTCGTGAAGGCCTTCGAGGAGACCTTCGACGTGTCGGCTGCTGCTCCGGTTGCCGTTGCTGCTGCTCCGGCTGCCGGCGCTGCTGAGGCTGTCGAGGAGAAGGACGAGTTCGACGTCGTCCTCGAGTCGGCTGGCGACAAGAAGATCCAGGTCATCAAGGTTGTGCGCGAGCTCACCGGCCTGGGCCTCGGCGAGGCGAAGGCTCTCGTTGAGGAAGCACCCAAGAACGTGCTCGAGGGCGCGAAGAAGGATGCTGCCGAAGAGGCAAAGGCAAAGCTCGAAGAGGCAGGCGCGGGCGTCAAGCTCGTCTAAGTCTTTTCGCACTTGCGAAACTGGGGGCCCGCTCTTTTGAGCGGGCCCCCTTTTTTTGTGTTTCTCGTGCGGGCTAGACCGCGAAGCGGGTCTCCGCGCCGTGCGCGCCCCCGCCTGGGACGTCTCCGCCGCGCAGCACCAGCACGCGGCCGCCGTGTTGGAGGACCTGCCCCGCGATCTCATCGATGAGGCTGCGGCCGGGAGCCGACTCCGCGGCAACGCTGCCGGTCGCGACGTCGAGGGTGCCCTCGGGGCGCGCGTCCACATCCACGTACAGGGTGCTGATCGCCCCCGCGATCGCCGAGCGGGCGATGTCCGTGAGGTCGGTCACCGCACGGCCGGCCGCCCGGCGAGTCTCGAAGCGATCGCGCAGCTGCACCAGCTCCGCAGCGTAGTGCTCGTCAAGCAGCGCGCGGGCGGCCTCGTCGAGCTCGGCCGCACTGCGCTCGTCGGGGTTCCCGTCGATGGATGACGCCAGCAGTCGCGAGGCCGACGTGACCGAGCGGAACATGCCGTTGAGGGGCTGCGTTGCCGCGAGGATCAGCGGGCGCTGAGTGCCGCGCAGCTGCGGAGCAACCGCGCGGTCCACGGCGCGAGCGTAGCCGAGGAGCCGCATGGTGTGCCCCTCTGGCCCGTGCAGACGGCGGCGATGCGAGTCGACCCCGGGGTCTTCGACGTTGAACGCATCGAGCAGGTCGCTCGGCAACTCGGGCACCTCAACCTCGGTGCCGGGGCCGGACGGCCCGATCTCAATGAGACGCACCGCGTTCTGGCTGAGCGCGAGCACCGACGCCTCATGGGGGAAGGTGAGCGTGCGTAGGAGGGGCACGATGCGGAAGTTCTCTCCCGCGAACCACTCGGTTTCGAGCTCGTTGGGTAGCCGGTAGCTCACCGTGCGGTCGGGGCTCGCGAACACCACGAGCGTGTGCGAGAGGTAGCGCCACAGGTGTTGATCTTCGTGCAGGGCGCGCAATCCGGCTTCGGTGCGATCCCGCTCAGCGGCATCGCCACCCACCGCGGCGAGGCGAGCGACGGCCTCCCCGATGAGTGTGCCGAAGGTAATGCGGTTCGCCTCCGCCTCCGTGGTGACCGGTGTCGTGCGCAGCACGATGGTCACGAGATTGGGCCGGTTGACCTGAGCGAGCTGCTCGATCTCCGAGAGCTGCGGGATATCAGTGTGCACTATTGCTTCCCCTTCGCGTGTCGCGGAGGGGAACGCTGGACCGTACCCCCACCGCATCTTCTCCCCGACGTGGAGTGGTGCTCCGCAGCGGGGCCGTGATCCCCACCTTGCCCCACGGAACCGAGAAAGTGAACAGTGACCGCAGAAAAGACTGCGTGCGCGTCCCGGGTGGACCCCTAGCGCGAAGTGCTGGAATGCCGCGCAGCACGTCGCCGCGCGCGACCGCTGACCCGCGGCACCTCGGCCGGGGCGGTGTCGTCTCGCACGTCCGCCCGCACGCCGCTCAGGCGCCGGCGGCGGTCACTCGTGCGCGCGAGGTCGCGGCGCAGACGGCGGTCGCCGTGGTAGAGGATCGCCTGCCAGTTGATGGTCGCGCTGGGGTCGACGAGCGACGCCTGCTTCACGCGCTTGGGCTTGATCGGCACGTAGAGCCAGCCAATGAGACCGAGCGTCGCATCAGCGATCGACGCACGGATGCCGATGTAGGCCACGATCGCCCACGCCGCCATGATCGCGTTGAACGAGGCGAACGCGGCGTTGCCCCAGTTCCCCACGGTGAAGTCGCGCACCGCCGTGAGCACGGAGAACCCGACGATGATGAAGGGGAGCGTGACGTAGATGCCGGGTGCCGCCGTTCGGCCGACCACCTTGGGGGTGCGCGCGAACGGAATCTTCGCGCCCGTGGCCCCCTGCTGGATCGACTTCAGTACGCCCGCGAGGTTCACCGGGAGCAGGATGAGATTGAAGCCGTAGATCCGGAAGATATCGCCGAAGCGGTGCCCGCTCGCGCGCAGGTCGAGCCCCATCGAGATGAAGTACGGCAGCGCGGCCGCGATCACGAGGGGGCTGAGCAGCCGGGAGTCGAACGGGAAGAACAGCAGGAACAGGAGCCCAAAGCTCGCCCACGCGAGCGAGGACATGTAGTTGCTGCGCAGCATCTTCTCGGTGAGGCGGACCCGGTCAGGGGAGTGTTTGCGCGCCCGGATCATCTCGAAGAACTTCGGCATGATGAGCAGGCCGCCGTTCGCCCAGCGGCGACGCTGCACCACGAGCGAACCGAAGTCGGGCGGCGTCGCGCTGTAGCTCAACCGCTCGGGGTAGTTCTCGAGCGTCCAGCCGTGGAGCCCGAGGTCGATGCTTGACTCGGTGTCCTCGATCACGGTGCGATCCTGCACGTAGGTGGTGATCTCGAACCCGCCGACCGTCTGCGTCACCGCGATGTCGTCGAGCGCGGCCGTGCGGATCACGGCGTTCGCGCCGACCCAGAACGTCGCGCCGAAGTAGGTGAGGCCCTGGTGCTGGATGTGCTGCAGATCGGTCGTCGCACCGGCGATGCGCTCGATGCGCGTGCTGGCACCGCGGAAGGACGAGTACGGCGTCTGCGTCACGGCGACCCGCTCGTTCTCGGGCTGCTCGAGCAGGTAGACGAGCCGCAGGCAGTACTCGCGCAGCAGCTGCGAGTCGGCGTCGAGCGTCAACAGGTAGCGCGAATCGGGGATCACGAGGTCGGCGGTGGCGGGATCCTCATCGACGCCGAGCTCCTCGAGGATCTGCTCGCCCGTCTCGCGCGCGATCCGGTAGTTCCCGCCCATCAGCGAGATGTACGAGTTCAGGTTCATCGCCTTGTTCGGCTCCTGCGAGAGCGAGGCGTACTGCTTGCGCTCGAAGGAGCCGAGTTCGGCGCTGAAGATCCATACGAGGCGCTGGTGCAGCTGGCGGAGCCGTTCCCAGTCGGGCGCAGCGCCCTGGTCGTGGGCCGCGTCGAGCGCGAGGCGGGTGAGACGGAGATCGTTCGACAGGCCGAGCAGCACGTACTCCGCGAAGAACTCGCCCATGTGCTCGTCGATCTGCTCGGTCCCCGCGAAGCGGTCGAGCCAGCCGGCCGCCGTGGCGTAGGCATCGGCCGCGCGCTTCGCGTCGAGCGGGCCCGGAACCGCGGGCGCGTCCGCACGGAACGCGTCGAGCGCGGCCTGGGCGGCCGCACGCGGTGCCTCAAGCTCCGCCGAGATCTCACCGAGCAGGCCGCGTGTGCGCTCCAGCCGGGCGAGCGGCTCGCCCGTGAGCCCCGCGGCCTTATCGTCGATGAGCAGCACGATGCGAATGTCGGGGAACTCCTGCAGCGCGGCCGACCACAGGGTGTACCGCACCACGTCGGGTTCCTCGTCGTAGCTCGGGATCAGCACCGTGACGCGGTCGTCGGAGCGCGCGAAGTGTTCGTCGAGGAGCGCGCGTTCGACGCGGCGGTGCTCGCGGAAGCGGACCAGCGCTCCGTAGCGGGCGGTGAGATACATGATCGCCGAGAACGTGAGCGCGGTGACCGTGAGCCCATACACCCAGGTCTGCAGGTGGAACACGAACGATTCCTTGGGTCCCTCGATCACCATGCGGATGATGGTGGTGAGCATGTACAGGAACCAGGACACCACCGTAATGACGATCGCGAGTCGGGCCCACACGATCGCGGCGGGCGACGGACGCGAGGGGACGATCGCGAGCGGCTCAGCGCGGTGTTCAGCTCCCCACTGCCTGCGGCGGGCGCGCTGAGGATCGTTTTCTGGCACGCGTCTCCTCCATCCCCAGTGGTGGCGCGCTCCCTGTGGGCGGCGCGAACCCGACTCGAGCGGAATCTCGTCGATCCGGTGCCGAGTGTGTCACGATAATCCTATCCGGGAGGGCGCCGATCGAGCGTGATCGATCGCGTGCAACGTCAGACCCGATGAGGACGCGGTGGGGAAGTAATGTCGAAGTGGTTTCCGGGGCGCAAGCTCTCATGGCTCCGGCTCTCGGTGCTGCTCATCGTGGTTGCGGCGCTCGTGGGTGGCGGGATCTTCGGCTGGGGGCAGTGGCAGGACCAGCGCGAGGCGAGCGAGCAGCACCCCTGGAGTGACGGCTACGTCGATGTGACGGCGACGCCGAGCTTCCCGTTCGAAAGCCCGGGCAGTGCGGGGCCGAAGAACGTTGCGCTCGCGTTTGTCGTGGGAGACCCCGGCGCTGCCTGCAGCCCGGCGTGGGGCGGCGTGTACGGTCTCGACGAGGCGGAGCAGATGCTCGATCTCGATCGCCGGCTCGCGCGCCTGCGCAACCTCGGCGGGTCGGCGATGGTGGCCTTCGGCGGCCAGGCGAATTCCGATCTCGCGCTCGAGTGCACCGACCGCGAGGCGCTCACCGACGGGTATCGGCAGGTGGTCGAGCGCTACGAACTCGCGAGCATCGACATGGATCTTGAGGGCGAGATGCTCGCTGATCGCGCCGCGGTCGAGCGGCAGGCGCGCGCGATCCACGAGGTGCAGGCCAGTGTGAGCGACGGGCTCGACGTGTGGCTCACGCTCCCGATCGCGCCGAGCGGCCTCACCGAGGACGGGCTCGCCGCCGTGCGGAGCTACCTCGACGCTGGTGTCACGGTCGCCGGTGTCAACGCGATGACGATGAACTACAACTCGGGCCTGGACGAGCCGCTGATCGACACGATCCGCGGGAGCCTCACCGCGCTCCACGGGCAGGTGCGCGCGCTCGCGCAGGAGACCGGAACCCCGATCGGTGAGGCCACCGCGTGGAGCCGGATCGGGGCCACACCGATGATCGGGCAGAACGATGTGCGCGATGAGGTGTTCACCATCGCCGATGCGCGAGCGCTCTCCGAGTTCGCCGCCGAGCACGGCATGGCACGCCTGTCCATGTGGTCGCTGAACCGCGACCGCGAGTGCGACGCGAACTGGCCCGATCCCAAGCAGGTGTCAGATTCGTGCAGTGGCGTCGACCAGGGCGATGAGCGGTTCTCGCGCACGCTCGCGGGGGAGCGCAGCGGCGCGATCGCGCAGCCGACGCCCACGCCCCAACCGGTGGATCCGGATCACGGGGCGGCGGTGGACGATCCGGAGACGAGCCCCTACCCGGTGTGGAACAGCGACGCGGCGTACCCGGCCGAGACGAAGGTCGTGTGGCGGCGCAACGTGTACGAGGCGAAGTGGTGGACGCAGGCCGAGCAGCCCGACGAACCCAGCGAGAGCGGCGCGCAGCCGTGGCGTCTCCTCGGCCCCGTGCTGCCCGGGGAGACACCGATTGAGCGCCCGAAGCTCCCCGAGGGTGCCTACCCCGCGTGGAGCCACGCCACCGAGTACCGCCAGGGCGACCGGGTGATCTTCGACGGCATCGGATATGAGGCGCGCTGGTGGACGACGGGCGAGAGTCCGGACGCCGCGCTGGTCCTGCCGCAGAACTCGCCTTGGCGCATGCTGAGCGACCGTGAAGTCGCCGAAGTGCAGGGCGGAACGGCGCCCGCGGCCGAGCGTGAAACGCAGCGCACCCCGGAGTAACTACTGAATTCGGGTCAAACCGTCGAATCTGGGCGCAAGCGATGGTAATGTTTTCGCCTGCTCCGTCGTTCGTGTTTCTCGCCTGCCCTGCGTGATTCTTCGGCGATTGGCGCGCGACGAAAGGATCCTCGTGGCCCTCATCTCACTGACACTGCGACACGCGAAACGGTACTGGCCGTTCGTGGTTGCGGTGCTTGTGCTCCAACTACTCTCAACGATTGCCGCCCTGTGGCTTCCGAGCCTCAACGCCCAGATCATCGATCAAGGCATCGCGAAGGGCGACACCGGCTTCATCTGGCGTACCGGTGGCTTCATGCTCATCGTCTCGCTCGGTCAGCTCCTCACGGCGGTCGTCGCCGTGTACTTCGGTGCGCGCACCTCGATGGGCATCGGCCGCGATCTCCGCCGCGAGGTCTACCGCAAGGTGGACTCGCTGAGCACGCTCGAAGCCACGAAGTTCGGTGCGGGCACGCTCATCACCCGTGGCACGAACGACGTGCAGCAGATCCAGATGCTGGTGCTGATGGCGCTGAACTTCATGGTGTCGGCACCCATCATGGCGATCGGCGGCGTCATCATGGCGCTCCGCGAAGACGCCGGGATGTCGTGGCTCGTCTGGGTCTCCGTGGCCGTGCTCGCCGTGATTGTCAGCTTCCTCGTCTGGCTGCTCCTGCCCCTCTTCCGCACGATGCAGGATCGCGTTGACGCGATCAACGGCGTGCTGCGCGAGCAGATCATGGGCATCCGCGTGGTGCGCGCCTTCGTGCGCGAGAACTTCGAGGCGGATCGCTACGAGACCGCCAACCGCAACATCACCGATGTGTCGGTGCGCGTGGGCAACATCTTCGTGCTCATGTTCCCCGTCATCATGATGGTGCTCCACTTCGCGACCGCGGCGGTGCTGTGGTTCGGCGGCCACCGTGTGGAGGCCGGCGTCGTGCAGGTCGGCTCGCTCACGGCCTTCCTGCAGTACCTGCTGCAGATCCTCATGGCCGTGATGATGGGCGTCTTCATGACGATGATGATTCCGCGCGCGGTCGTGTGTGCCGAGCGCATTCGCGAGCTGCTCGACACGACGTCCACGCTCTCGTTCCCCGATCGCGAGACCGAGGCGACGCCGCAGGCCGGCCGCATCGAGTTCAGCGGTGTGACCTTCGGGTTCCCGGGTGCCGAGCAGCCGGTCATCCGGGACGCGACGTTCGTTGCCGAGCCCGGCAAGACGACCGCGATCATCGGTTCGACCGGTGCGGGCAAGACCGTGCTGCTGAACCTCATGTTGCGCCTGTATGACGCACAGGAGGGATCTATCACGATCGACGGCGCCCCGGTTGCCGCGCTCACGCGCGCGCAGCTCGCGGACACCGTGAGCCTCGTGCCGCAGCGGCCCTACCTGTTCTCGGGCACGATCGCCTCGAACCTGCGGTTCGGCAAGACCGACGCGAGCGACGCCGAGCTGTGGGATGCGCTGCGCGTGGCCCAGGGCGAGGACTTCGTGCGCGAGAAGGAGCTCGGCCTCGAGGAGCCCGTCTCCCAGGGCGGAACGAGCGTCTCCGGCGGCCAGCGGCAGCGACTCTCGATCGCGCGAGCGCTCGTCGCGAAGCCGCGGGTGTACCTGTTCGACGACTCGTTCTCCGCGCTCGACGTGGCGACGGATGCGCGCCTGCGGGCCGCGCTGCCGAGCGCGACCGAGGGTGCGACGACCATCATCGTCGCCCAGCGTGTGTCCACGATCACGGAGGCCGACCAGATTCTTGTGATCGAGGCCGGCGAGATTGTGGGTCGCGGGACTCACGATGAGCTCCTGCTGAGCAACGAGGTCTACCAAGAGATCGTTCGATCGCAGCTCGAAGAGGCGGAGGCGGCGTAATGGCCAAGAAGGACCGAAAGTCCGCGCAACCCGCGGCCGTCGAAGAGTTCGAGCTCCCCGACGATTACCAGCCCGACAACGATGATTGGACGGGCGGCCAGCCCACGAAGAAGGCCAAGCACTTCTGGCCGGCGGCGAAGCGCCTGGTGGGGCTCCTCGCTCCCGAGAAGATGCTGTTCGCGCTCGTCGTGGTGCTCGTCATCGGCTCGGTGGTGCTCACCGTCATCGCGCCGAAGATTCTCGGCCAGGCGATGGACGTCATCTTCAACGGGGTGCTCGGGAAGGATCTGCCCGCGGGCGTGCCGCTCGAGCAGATCGTCTCCGTCGCGCGCGACCGCGGCGAGGATCAGTTCGCCGACATGCTCGAGGGCTCGGGCGTGGTGCCCGGGCAGGGGATCGACTTCGGCCTCCTCGGCCGCCTGATCCTGGTGGTGCTCGGGCTCTACCTGGTGGCCTCGTTCCTCATGTGGCTGCAGGGGTTCCTGCTGAACAAGCTCGTCATGCGCGTCGTGTATACCCTGCGCCAGGACATCGAAGACAAGATCAACCGGCTGCCGCTCAGCTACTTTGATGGGCGCCAGCGCGGCGACGTGCTCTCCCGCGTCACGAACGACGTCGACAACATCCAGCAGGCGCTGCAGCAAGCGCTGTCGCAGCTCGTGCAGTCGCTCCTCACCGTCATCGGCATCACCGCGATGATGTTCGTGGTGTCGTGGCAGCTCGCGCTCATCGCGCTGATCGCCCTTCCGCTCTCCGGCATCATCGCCGGCGTGGTGGGCGTGCGCGCGCAGAAGCTGTTCGTGGCGCAGTGGAAGCACACGGGCGACCTGAACGGGCACATCGAGGAGTCGTTCACCGGGCACGAGCTGGTCCGCATCTTCAACCGCGACGCGGAAATGGCGGCGGAGTTCGATCGCCGGAACGAGGGCCTGTTCACCGCGGCCTATAAGGCGCAGGCGCTGTCGGGCACCATCATGCCCGCGATGCAGTTTGTGCAGTATCTCAGCTACGTGCTCATCGCCGTGGCGGGGGCGCTGCGCGTCACCGCGGGCCAGATGACCCTGGGCGACGTGACCGCGTTCATTCAGTACTCGCGCGAGTTTGCTCAGCCCATCGGCGAAATGGCGGGCATGGCGAACATGCTGCAGTCGGGCGTCGCCTCCGCGGAGCGCACCTTCGAGTTGCTCGACGCTGATGAGCAGGACCCCGACACCGAAGAGGCGTCGCTGCCGGATCGCACGGACGGGCACGTGGTGTTCGAGGACGTGAGCTTCAGCTACGATCCCGAGCAACCGCTGATCGAGCACCTGTCGCTCGAGGCGCGCCCCGGGCAAACGGTCGCGATTGTCGGACCGACCGGCGCGGGCAAGACCACGCTGGTCAACCTCGTGATGCGTTTCTACGAGCTCAACAGCGGGCGGATCCTGCTCGACGGTGTCGACATCACCCAGCTGTCTCGCGCCGAGTTGCGCGGCCACGTCGGGATGGTGCTGCAGGACGCGTGGCTGTTCGAGGGCACCATCCGCGAGAACATTCGCTATGGCCGCCTGGATGCGAGCGACGCCGAGGTGGTGGACGCCGCGAAGGCCACGATGGTGGATCGCTTCGTACGCCAGCTGCCGGACGGGTACGACACGGTGATCACGGAGAACGGTTCCTCGCTCTCGGCGGGTGAGCGGCAGCTGCTGACCATCGCTCGCGCGTTCATCGCGCAGCCCTCGCTGCTGATCCTGGACGAGGCGACCTCGTCCGTGGATACGCGCACCGAGGTGCTCGTGCAGCAGGCGATGAGCGCGCTCCGCACGGACCGCACCTCGTTTGTGATCGCGCACCGACTGTCCACGATTCGCGATGCGGACATGATCCTCATGATGGAGAGCGGTCACATCGTGGAGCAGGGCTCGCACGTCGAGCTGCTTGCGCGGCGCGGCGCGTATTACGCGCTCTACCAGGCGCAGTTCGCCGGTGAAGTGGACGAGGCGCACGCCGAGGAACTGCTGACGGGCGCGGTGCCGGTGGTGACCACGGGGACGGTGCCGGTCGTCGGCGAGGCTGGCGGCACCGGGCAGTAACTCACACGCAGCCTCCCGCGTGAGCGGCGCAGCGCCCAGGACGACGAGCGTCGTGCTGGGCGCTGCGTGTTGGTGGCCCATGCCGCGTGTCCAGGAAGTGAAGACTTGCGATAATGTTGGACACCGTCTGAAAGTTTGACTAGTCTCGGACCGTTACATCAGAGTTGATACCCCAAATTGAGAGGTGGGCCACATGCGGGCACCCGTCTGGAGAGGGCTCGCGGTGTGTGCCGCGATCCCCATCGCAGTGATGATGCTCGGCCCCGCCGCGCACGCCGAGGAGCCCGTGAGCGAGGCGCCGGCCACCACCCTGACCGAGCGGATCGTCGAGGCCGCTGAGGCCGGGGCGACCGCGCCGAGTGAGCTCGCTGCAGAGGTCTCGCTGCCCGCCGACGGCGGCGGCAGCCTCACCTTCGACGCGGCCGAACGCATCGTCGCCACGGTGGTCTTCGCGCAGGCCCCCACGGACGCGGACCGCGCGGCGCTCGCGGCCCTCGCAGAGATCGATACCGACCTCGCCCCGTTCCCCGCCTTCACGGTCCGAGTCGATCCGGCGCAGCTGGGAACGCTCGGCGAGCTTCCCGGGGTGCTGAGCGCGACCCCCGCGCTCAGCCCGTTCACCGGTACTGACGTTCGCGCCGAGGGCCCCCGAGCTGCCACCGACGCCCCGGTGGCACCCTGCGGGCCGATCCCGATCGAGGCCGACAGCCCCCTGCGCTCCGCGGAGGCGCGGGCGCAGTTCGGCGTCGACGGCACCGGGGTCACGGTGGGCGTGATCTCCGACTCGTTCGCCCAGACCGCGGCACCCACCTCGTGGCAGGACGACGTGGCGTCGGGCGCGCTGCCCGGACCTGGAAACCCCTGCGGACGCGAGACGCCGGTCGAGGTGCTCTTCGACGGGACCTCGGGGGCGAGCGACGAGGGGCGCGGTATGGCGCAGCTCGTGCACGGCATCGCGCCGGGTGCCCGCATCCTGTTCGCGGACGCCGGGCGAAGCGACATGGAGATGGCGAACCACATCGTGGCGCTGCAAGAGGCTGGCGCCGACATCATCGTCGACGACATCTCGTGGACCCAGGAAACCTTGTACCAGCAGGGCTTTATCTCGAGCGCGATCGAGGAAGTGAAGTCGCGTGGGGTGGCCTACTTCACCTCGGCCGGAAACTCGAACGCTGTCGGATCGGTCGGGGCGAGTGCCGGTCGTCCGATCTCCTCATGGAGCACCGCGGCCTACCGGCCCACCGAGTGCCCGGCGTGGGTGGTCACCGATGACGAGGACGATCCGCTGTACGGGGCCACGGGCTTCGACTGCCTCGACTTTGATCCGAGCGACGCCGTCGCGACGCCGTACGACACGCTGCACACGCTGGGGGAGCCCGGCGGGAATGACATCACCGTGCAGCCGATCGGCTCGATCGGAGAGCCGTTGTTCGGGGTCACCACCCAGTACGAGTGGCGCTACTTCGCGGTCGATCCTGCGACGCAGGAGCCGGAGCTCGTCGGCGTCGTTCCGCAGATCGGAGCGGAGTTCCCCGGGGTGTCCGGACAGGTCGCCGTGCCGCGCGGCGCGGAGATCCGCATGGTGATGGTGCGCACGGCGCACGATCCCGCGGCACCGCTGCCGGCGGTCACCATCAGCTTCATGCGTGGCGGCCCCGCGTTCACCGACCGCGCCCACCTCGGCGACGGCGTGACCGACATCGTCGGCCCGAGCACCTTCGGGCACAGCGCGGACGGCTCCGGACTCAGCACCGCCTCCCTGCACTGGGACGCGCCGGAAACGGTGCGGGACTACAGCTCGCTGGGATCAGCCACCCTGCGATTTGAGCCGGTGAACCTGCAGGCCCCGACGCCGTCGGCCGCGCTGCCGAGCCCGGTGCGCGTCCAGTCGCCGCATATCGCCGCCGTCGATGGGACCCAAACGACGTTCTTCGGTGAGGACGAGGGGGACGGGGAGCAGCCTGAGTATCGCTTCTACGGGACCTCTGCCGCGGCACCGAACGCCGCCGCCGTGGCGGCGCTCGGCAAGTCCTACGCGCCCAGCGTCGGCGGGGCCGAGCTCAGCGCGCTGATTCAAGCCACCGCGCGGGGCACCGCCGAGGGCGGTCCGGTCAACCCGTATCTCGCCGCCGGACACTCCGATGCCGACGTGTTCGGTGCGGGAATCGTCGACGCGATGGGCTTGCTCGAAGCGTTGCCCGCGGCACCCGTCGGTCCCGCCGCGCCCACGGGCCTGCGCGCCACCGACGTGACGGCGAGCGGGTTCGCGGTGGGCTGGGACCCGGTGGCCGGGGCCGCAAGCCTGCGCGTTGACCTCCTGCCCGGCGCGGCGGAGCAGGCGGCGGGTGCCGCCGGCGCCGCGACGCCGAGCGCCGACCAGGCACCCGCACCGCTCGCAAGCGTGGAGTTGCCCGCGGACGCGACCGGGCACCGCTTCACCGAACTCGCGGCAGACACCGCGTACCTGGTGCGCGTGACGGCGGTGGGCGCCGAGGGGCAGACCGCCGCGTCGACGTTGCCGGTGCGCACGATTGCGGCCGAAGTGACGCCGAAGCCGAAGCCGGAGCCCGTCGTGCCCACGACGCCCGAGCCGCAGCAGCAGGCGCGTGGGCCGCTGGCTCAGACCGGTGGCGGATCCGCGCTGCCGATCATCATTGCCGGCGGAGCGCTGCTGCTTGTGGGGGCAGCGACGATCGCGGTGGTTGCGGCGCGGCGACGGTCCGCGCTCGCGCTGGGCGACGCGCCCGGCCCGGACGCCGTGCGGCGCGAGGCGGGTGAATAGTCCGCTAGACTAGAACGGCTCCCTACGTGGCGCTATCTCGAGGAACTCCCCCAGGTCGGAAACGAAGCAAGGGTACTCGGGCTCTAGCGGGTGCGTAGGGAGTCTTTCTTTTTCCGCGCGGCCGATCGCGCTCCGGGAGCGCATGGCGCCGCCGCCGCGCTCATCGCTCCGCGCTCAATTCCTCGGAGATCGACGGAATCCGAGGAGATTTTCTCCCGGAAACCGGGCATGGGTGCAGGATCTCCGAGGTTTCGGTGGCCTCTGCTGCGCGGGGCATCCGGGCCGCAGCCGGGGCAGGGTCGCCCGGGTGCTGGCGCTGGCCTGCCCTAGTGCTCGGGCCAGGCCGCCGCGAGCTTGGTCATCAGGCGTGCGAGCTCGCGCCGCTCCGCGGGGTCGAACTGTTCGAGCGCCACGAGCATGTCCGCGCGCTGTCTCCCGCGGAAGCCGTGCACCGCCTGCTGACCGGCCTCGGTGAGCCGGACGCGGGTGCGGCGGGCGTCCTCCGGGTCCGCCTCTCGCACCGCGAAGCCGCGCTCGACGGCCTGCTGCACCAGCCGCGAGGCGCGCGGCTGATCGACGCCGATCTGCTCGGCGAGTGCGCTGATGCTCTGCGCCTCGGCCGCGTGAGCGAGTTGCCCGAGGAGGCGAAGCAGGGCCGGGCCGCCGAAGCCGCCGCGGGGGCCGTGGCCGCCGCGACCCCCGAACGCCGGGCCGCCGCCGGGCCCGAATCCGGGGTGCTCGCCGCGCCCGTGTCGAAACCCGGCTCCGCGCACGCCCTCGGGCCCGCTGTGGCGGGGCGCTCCGCCGAATTCGGGGCCGCCGGGGCCGCCGGGGTGGCCGGGGCCGCCGCGGTGACCGCGGCGGCCCCGCAGCTTGGCGAGGGCGGCGACGATCTGGTCCGCCTCGGGGCCGGCGTCCGCTGGCGAGGGGTCGGGGGCTGTGCTGGTCATGCGGATATTTTACATGCCACTTGACATGCATGTGCATTCCATGTCACACTACATATGCATGCAAGTTGACATGCAACTTCGGCGGGAAGGATTCCCGCCCCTCGAAAGGACTTCTTCATGACGAACTCTCATGACTTCTCAGAAACTGCCGCCACCCCGACCGCACCGGAGCGTTCGCTCCGCTACTGGCTCAAGGCGGCGGATGCCCTCGTGTCCCAGGAACACGCACAGCGGTTTGGGGCGGAGGGTGCCACGCGACGGGACCTGCGAATCCTGACCGCGATCGCGGAACCGGACTCGGTGCCCACCGAGCTGCGGGCCCGCCTGGACCGCGGGGGCAAGCGTGTATTCGCGCTCGCCGAGCGCGGGTGGATCACCCGCAGTGGCGGGGGCTGGCAGCTCACCGCAGAGGGAGCGGCGGCCCAGGTGCGGCTCGCCGCCGCCGCGCAAGACACGCGGGACCGCGTCACCGGTGCGGTCTCCCCGGAGGACCTGGCCACCACTCGGGCCACGCTCGAGGCGATTGCCCGCGAGTTCGGCTGGACCGAGGACACGCGCCTGCCCCGCCGTGGGCACCGCCACCCGCAGGGGTTCCGAGGGCGCGGTGAGCGCGGCCACTTCGGCGGCGAGCACCACCGCGGACATGCGCCGCGTCCGGGCCACTGCGGCCACTCCGCAGACGCGCGTGGCTGGGCCGGCGAACGCCCCGCATACGATGCGCACGCAGAACACCGCACCGGCCGTGGCCACGGCACCGGCCACGGCACCGCCCACGACTGGGACCACGGCGCTGACCGGGGCTTCTCCGGCCGTGGCGAGGGCTACGGGTATGGGCGCGGTCGGGGTGCCGGTCGCGGTGCCGGACGCATCGCGTTCGAACGCGGCTACTCGGCGGGCTTTGTGGCCGGACACCGTGGCTCGGACGCGCGCTAACGGGGGAGCCGGCACGGTCGCGGGTGCGTATGCGCCCGGTCCGAGTTCGGACTCCTCGCGGGGCCGGATCAGGGGCGGCAGCCTCCGATTCGGCCCTGTGTCGTGAGCGGACTGAGACGGGCACCGCGGCACCGCTCGGCGGTGTTGCGCGGAGGCACCTGCGCGGGGCCGAGCGCCCCCCCGATCGATCCGAAGGGGTGCCCGCGTAGACTGAGCGTGTGGCAGCAAGCATCTACTTGACCTCGGCCGAGGGCCGAACTGGAAAGAGCGCCGTGGCACTCGGCGTGCTCGATACCCTGCTCGCGGACGCCCCGCGCGTGGGCGTGTTCCGGCCCCTGATTCGATCCGCCAGCGAGCGCGATCGCGTGCTCGATCTGCTGCACCGGCGGGCGACGGCGGACGTCCCCTACGAGGCATGCGTCGGCGTCACGTACGAGGACGCGCACGCGGATCCCGACGCCGCGATGACCCGAATCGTGGCCGCCTACCAGGAACTCCGCGCGCACTGCGACGCGATTGTGGTGGTCGGATCCGACTTCACCGACGTCGCCGCGCCGACCGAACTCGCGTTCAACGCCCGCATCGCCGCGAACCTCGACACCCCCGTGCTGCTCGTCCTGGGCGGGCGATCCAATGAGGAGCCGGAGTCCCTCGGGCAACAGCCCGCCCGCACGGCCGCGGAGCTGGGCCAGCTCGCGGAACTGGGGCTCGCAGAGCTTCGATCCGAACACGCCACCGTGCTCGCCGCACTCGTGAACCGCGCAGACCCCGATCGCCTCCGCGACATCGAGCGCGCGGTCATGGCCGCCCTGCCCGCCGGGGTTCCCGTCTGGACCGTGCCCGAGGAACTGCTCCTGGTCGCCCCGCCCGTCTCGAGCGTGATCGAGTCGGTCGGCGGTGAACTCGTGCGCGGCTCGCGCGAGTTGCTCGCCCGCGAGGCGCGCGACATCGTCGTGGCGGGGATGTCCATGGAGCATGTCCTGCCGCGCCTGCTTGAAGGGTCGATCGTGGTCATCGCGGCCGATCGTTCGGAAACACTGCTCGCCGTGACGATGGCGCACGAGGCCCCGACGTTCCCGACGATCGCGGCGGTCGTGCTGAACGGCGACTTCGCCCTGCCCGCCGACGTGGAGCGGCTCCTCGACGGCATCGACTCGACGCTTCCGATCATCCGCACCCACACGGGCACCTTCGACACGGTGCGCCGGATCACGCGTGCGCGTGGCCTGATCACCGCGGACTCGACCGCGAAGTTCGACACCGCGCTCGCGCTCTTCGCCCAGCACGTCGACGGAGTGACGCTTCGCGAGCGCCTCCGCCTGCATTCGGGCGGGGTGCGCACGCCCGTCATGTTCGCTTACGAACTGTTCGACCGCGCGGCCGCCGCCAACGCGCACATCGTGCTGCCGGAGGGCAGCGACGACCGGATCCTCCGCGCCGCAAGCACGCTCCTCTCCCGCGGCACCGCGCGACTCACGATCCTTGGCGACACCGCCGCGATCCGGAAGCGCGGCGGCGAACTGGGCCTCTCCATCGAGGCCGCCGACACGATCGATCCGGCGACCTCCGATCTCCGCGAGCGCTTCGCCGCCGAGTACGCCCGGCTCCGCGCGCACAAGGGCGTCACACTCGACCAGGCCCGCGAGACGATGACCGACGTCAGCTATTTCGGCACGATGATGGTGCACCTCGGACTCGCCGACGGCATGGTGTCCGGGGCGGCTCACACGACGGCCCACACGATCCGGCCCGGCCTCGAGATCATCAAGACCAGCCCCGGCGTTTCGGTCGTGTCGAGCGTCTTTTTCATGGCCCTCGCCGACCGCGTGCTGGTCTACGGCGACTGCGCCGTGAACCCGGACCCCACCGCCGCGCAACTCGCAGACATCGCGATCTCCTCTGCCGACACGGCCGCGCAGTTCGGCGTCGACCCCCGCATTGCGATGCTCTCCTACTCGACCGGTGAGTCCGGATCCGGCGCGGACGTCGACAAAGTCCGCGAGGCCACGGCGCTCGCCCGCGCGGCTCGCCCGGAGCTGCTGCTCGAAGGACCGATGCAGTACGACGCGGCGAGCGATCCGGCGACCGGCGCCGCCAAGATGCCGGGCTCCGAGGTCGCCGGTCACGCCACCGTGTTCATCTTCCCCGACCTCAACACCGGGAACAACACCTACAAGGCGGTGCAGCGCTCCGCGGGTGCCGTCGCGGTCGGGCCCGTGCTGCAGGGCCTCGCCAAACCCGTGAACGATCTCTCGCGCGGGGCGACGGTCACCGACATCTTGAACACGGTCGCGATCACGGCGGTCCAGGCCGGCATGACGCGGGACGGAGCAGGCGCATGAAGAACGTCCTGGTGGTCAACGCCGGATCCTCCTCCATCAAGTACCAGCTGATCGAGGCGGAAACCGGTATCCGGCAGGCGTCCGGCCTCGTCGAGCGGATCGGGGAACCTCAGGGTCGGATCCTGCACCGCGGTGAGCGTTCCGACGAGCACGAACTCGCGGTCCCCGACCACACGGCGGGATTCACCGCGATGCTCGACGCGTTCGCGCGGCACGGGCTCGCGGCCCAGGACCTTGGCATCGTCGCGATCGGCCACCGGGTGGTGCAGGGCGCCGGCGAGTTCAGCGCGCCCACCCTCCTCGATGACCGGGTTACCGAGCGGATCAACGCGCTGAGCGAGTTGGCACCGCTGCACAACCCCGGCCACTACCAGGCGATCGTGGCGGCGCGCGAGGTCTTCCCCGACGTGCCGCACGTCGCGGTCTTCGACACCGCGTTCCACCAGACGATGCCGCCGCAGGCAACCACCTACGCGATCGACACCGCGGTGGCGGCGGAGCACGGGATCCGGCGCTACGGCTTCCATGGGATCTCCCACCAGGTGGTCTCGCGGCGCGCGGCCGAGTTCCTGGGCCGGCCGGTCACGGAGCTGCGGCAGCTCGTGCTGCACCTCGGCAACGGCGCGTCCGCGTGCGCGGTCGATCGGGGGCGCTCGGTCGACACGAGTATGGGGCTCACCCCGCTCGAGGGGCTCGTCATGGGAACCCGCTCCGGCAACATCGATCCGGGTGCGCTGCTCCACCTGATGCGTGCCGGGCTCAGCCCGGACGACGTCGACGACCTGCTGAACCAGCGCTCCGGCCTGCTGGGGCTCACCGGCACCGGGGACTTCCGGGACGTGCGCGCGGCGGCCGACCGGGGCGAACCCGAAGCTGAGCTCGCGATCGCGGTGATGGTGCACCGGATCCGGCACTACCTCGGGGCGTTCTTCGTGTCGCTCGGCGGGGCCGACGCCGTCGTATTCACCGCGGGCGTGGGCGAGAACAACGCCGCGCTGCGCGCCGACGTGTGCGCGGGGCTCGAATGGCTCGGGATCCGGATCGATCCGGAGCGCAACGCGGCACCGAACGGCGAGGCGCGGCGGATCAGCACCGACGACTCGCCGGTGGCGGTCCTCGTCGTCCCGACGGACGAGGAAGCGGAAATCGCCCGCCAAACCTGGGATCTCGTCACGGCATAGTGTGCGCGGGTGGGGCAGGGCTCTGGCCCTGCCTGCCTGGCCCACCCTCCGGGCACCCGCGCCGGTCCACCCCGCCCACACCGACGGAATATATCTCGCGCGACGTATTCTTCGCGGAGTTTCGCTCAGTTTGGGGAAAATGCGTCGGGGAGGATGGCGGCGGCAGCGGGGGATCGTTCCCTCGGGGGTGATTGTCGGGGGTGCCGGGTAGCATGGACCCCGTGGTTGCCGCACTCTATCGCCGTTATCGGCCCGAAGCCTTTGCCGAGATGATCGGACAGGCCCAGGTGACCGATCCGCTCATGACCGCGCTCCGTACGGGGCGCATCGGTCATGCCTATTTGTTCAGCGGCCCGCGCGGCTGCGGCAAGACCACGTCGGCGCGTATCCTGGCGCGCTGCTTGAACTGTGCAGAGGGCCCCACGGACACCCCCTGCGGTGTGTGCCCGAGCTGCGTGGAACTCAGCCGCGACGGTGGTGGCTCCCTCGACGTGGTCGAGATCGACGCCGCAAGCCACGGTGGCGTCGATGACGCGCGCGACCTGCGCGAGCGCGCGGTGTTCGCCCCCGCACGCGACCGCTTCAAGATCTTCATCATCGATGAGGCCCACATGGTCACGCCGGGCGGCTTCAACGCGCTCCTCAAGATCGTCGAGGAGCCGCCGCCCCACGTGAAGTTCGTGTTCGCCACGACCGAGCCGGACAAGGTGATCGGCACGATCCGTTCCCGCACGCACCATTACCCCTTCCGGCTCATCGCGCCCGGCACGCTCATCGATTACGTGCAGTCGCTGTGTGACAGCGAGGGTGTGCAGGTCGAGCCCGGTGTGCTGCCCCTCGTGGTGCGCGCGGGTGGTGGATCCGTGCGTGACACCCTTTCGATCCTCGATCAGCTCATCGCGGGATCCGAGACGGCACTCGTGACCGCGGAGCGTGCGGCCGGGCTGCTCGGGTTCACGCACACCGAGCTCCTCGACGAAGTGGTGTCCGCGTTCGGGCAGCATGATCCGGCGGCCGCCTTCCGGGCGACGGATCGCGTCGTGCAGACGGGGCAGGATCCGCGGCGCTTCGTGGAGGATCTGCTGGAACGGCTGCGCGATCTCATCGTCGTCAGCGCGACCTCTGTCGACGGCGCGGCCGCCGTGTTCCGGGGAGTGCCCGAGGACCAGCTCACGCGCATGTTCGAGCAGGCTCAGCGCTTCGGCCGCGGCGAGCTGTCACGCGTGGCCGACGTGGTGAGTGCTGCGCTCGATCAGATGGCCGGCGCAACCGCGCCCCGGCTCCAGCTCGAACTCATGATTGCCCGAGTGCTGGTGCAGGCTGCCGGGACGGATCAGTCCGCGGCGCCGGCGCAGACGTCCGCCGCGCCAGGGAATCAGGCCGGCGCCCAGGCCGGCATGCAGCCACGCACGGGACCGCAGGCGGGGACCGCTCCGGCCGCGGCAGGTCCGGGGGCCCCGGCCGCTCCCGCAGCTCCGGCCGCCCCCGCCGTGAACCCGCTCTCCGCGGTGGCCGCAGCCCGCAATGCCGCGGCCACCCCGCCGCAGCCCGCAGCTCCGCAGCCCGCAGCCCCGCAGCAGGTGCCCGCAACGCCCGCGCCGAGCGCCGGCCAGGCCGCACCGGTCACGCCGGCACCCGCGGTGCCGAATGCGGCCCAGACCGCGGCATCGATTCGTGACTTCCTCCGAGAGGAAGATGCCGCCGCGGCACCGCAGCCCGCGCAGCCGTCAGCCGCGCCCGCGCCCGCGCCCGCGCCCGCGCCCGCGCCCGCGCCCGCGCCCGCGCCCGCGCCGGGCCAGGCTGCACCCACTCAGCCCGCACCCGCTCAGGGCCAGGCTGCACCCGCTCCGGCCCAGGCTGTCCCCGGGGCCCCGGCAGCCCAAGCCCCGGACCAAGCCCCGCCCGCTCCCGAGCAGGCCGATCCTGCAGCTCCGGCGCAGGCCGCACCCGCGGCTCCCGAGCAGGCCGATCCTGCAGCTCCGGCACAGACCGCCTCGGTTCACACCGAGCCGGCCCAGACCCCGCCCGCTCCGGCGCAGCCCGCTGCGGCGCAGCCGGCGCCTGCGGAACCCGCGCCGTCCGCCTCTCCAGCCGCGGGCGAGCCGCACCCAAACGCGGGCGTGGCGAAGTTCGGCCGGCCGATCACTGACGTCCTGAGCGCCGCGCAGGTCGCGAGCATCGGGGCCGAGCCGACGCGTCCCTACCCGAGCGCGGCATCCGCGCCCGCGCAGGCGTCCCCGTCGACGCCCGAAGCCGCTGCCCCCGCAGCGTCGGCCACGGGTCCGGCTTCCCCGGCCGCGCCCGTCGCGGGCACTCCGGAGACCGGCGTCACCGGCGAGCACCCGAGTGACGAGACCGAGGACGACGGCCACATCGCGGGCTTCGACGACCTCATGGAACTCTGGCCGGATCTCCTGGACGAGCTCCTCGAATCGAACCGCGATGCCTGGAACGCCGTGCGTCCGGTCACACCGCTCGCGCTTGAGGGGGAGGTACTGACGGTGGGCCTCGCCTCCGGTTCGGACCTTGCGGCCTTCAAGGCGGCAGGTGCCGGGCCGCTGCGCGAGACGATCTTGTCCGCGGTCGGCATCAGTGTGAAGTACAAGCCGACGCGTCTGCAAGCGGGGTCCGCCCCCGGCGCGCAGACGACGGCGCGCGAGCCCCGGCCGGACGCCGACGCAGAGGAGCCTCACCGAGCGGGGGCTGACGACCCGGTCGCTCGCGCAACCGCGCGGCTGAACGGGCTGGGCCCCGCGCTCAGCGCGCCGGCGTGGGCGGATCCCGTACCCGCGCCGCCGCAGGGTGCCGCGCCGGAAGCGCCGGCACCCCACGGGACGCCGACACCCCCGCAGGCATCCGCGGCGGAGCGCACCCCTGGGCCGGCGACGCCGCACGAGGCGACCGCGCCCGTGACTCCCGTCACGACTCCGGAGTCGGGCCCCACCGCGCCCGAACCCGCCGCGGCACTTGCTGCCGGTGCGATGCCCCCGCAGGTCACGCCGCGCGACGACCTGCCCACGGCCTCGGCACCTGAGCAGCGCCCGGCACCGGCCCAGCGCCCGGCACCCGCCCAGCGCCCAGCACCCGCCGCCGGCGGCCCCGCGGCGGGCGACCCGGCGGACCCGTTCGCCCACGGTGATCCCTACAGTGACCTGGACGCGCTGCCCAGCGGGGACAGCGACGAAGATGCATACGGGGCGAGTGACCCGTACGCTGCGGCTCCCGCACCGGCACACGTACCTGCGCCGGCACACGTACCGGCACCGTCAGCGGCATCCGCTGCGGCGCCTGCGGCTGCGCCGCAGCCGCAGGCACAGGCACAGGCACAGGCACAGGCACAGGCACCAGCCTTCGCGCCTGCTCCGGCCCCGGCGCAGCCCGCCGCCGAGCCGTCACGGGGCCCCGCCGATTCCGCGCCGCCCACGGACGCGCCGCCCACGGACGCGCCGCCCACGGGCGCTCCCCAGCGCACCACGCCGACCTTTACCCGCTACGGCGAGGCGGTCGTCCGCGAGGTGCTCGGGGCGCGGTTTGTGGAGGAACGCCCGCTCCCGCCCCGGTAGGCGGCGCAGCGCTTACACTGAAACCGTCCCGCGAACGCGGGGTGCGGCTATCCGCGCATCACACTTCTGGAGGCACGCCCCGTGTACGACGGCATCGTTCAAGACCTGATCGACGAGTTCGGCAGGCTCCCCGGCATTGGGCCGAAATCGGCCCAGCGCATCGCGTTCCACATCCTGCAGACGCAGAATTTCGATGTGAGCAAGCTCGCGGAGCTCCTGACTGAGGTCCGCGAGAAGGTGCGGTTCTGCGCGGTCTGCGGCAACATCACGGAGCAGGAAGAGTGTTCCATCTGCCGGGACCCGCGTCGGGACCGCAGCCTGATCTGTGTGGTCGAGGAACCGAAGGACGTCGTGGCGATCGAGCGGACCCGCCAGTTCCGTGGCGTGTATCACGTGCTGGGCGGTGCCATCAGCCCGATCGACGGCATCGGCCCCGACGACCTCTCCATTCCCGCGCTCATGCGGCGCCTCGGTGAATCCGAGATCCGCGAGGTGATCATCGCGACCGACCCCAACCTCGAGGGCGAGGCCACCGCGGCCTACCTCTCGCGCCTGCTGAACAGCATCGAGGTGCCCGTGTCCAGGCTCGCCTCCGGGCTCCCTGTCGGCGGGGACCTGGAGTTCGCCGACGAGGTCACCCTGGGACGCGCGTTCGAGGGACGTCGCCGGATCGAGTAGCCCCCGGATCGACGTGCCCCCGGATCGACGTGCTTGCCGGATCGGGAGGCCCGCCGGATCGGGCACGCCGCGGCCCGGGAACCCCGCAATATGACACCCGAAATCGAATCGTCATATGCGAAGCGATAGACTGGCACTTCGCGTTCGCATTTGAGGAGGAACCCGCGTGGCATTGATCGTGCAGAAGTTCGGGGGCTCGTCGGTTGCCGATGCGGAGAGCATTAAGCGCGTCGCCAAGCGGATCGTCGAGACCCGCCGCGCCGGGAACGAGGTTGTTGTCGCGGTGAGCGCCATGGGTGACACCACGGACGAACTGCTCGATCTGGCCGCCGAGTGCACTCCGATCCCGGCACCGCGTGAGCTGGACATGCTGCTCACTGCTGGTGAGCGCATTTCGATGGCGCTGCTCGCGATGACCATCAAGGGGATGGGAATCGAAGCGCTGTCGTTCACCGGGAGCCAGGCCGGGATGATTACGACCGCGGAGCACGGCTCCGCGAAGATCGTCGATGTCACGCCGGGCCGCGTGCGTGAGGCACTCGATCAGGGTGCCGTCGCGATCGTTGCCGGGTTCCAGGGGTTCAGCCGGGATTCCCGCGACATTACGACGCTGGGCCGTGGCGGATCCGACACGACCGCCGTGGCGCTCGCCGCCGCGCTCAACGCGGACGTGTGTGAGATCTACACCGACGTCGACGGTATTTTCACGACCGATCCCCGCGTGGTTCCGCGCGCGCGCAAGATCGACGCGATCACCGCCGAGGAAATGCTCGAGCTCGCCGCCTCCGGCGCGAAGGTGCTGCACCTGCGCGCCGTCGAGTACGCTCGCCGTCACGGCGTGGTGCTGCACGTTCGATCCTCGTTCTCGGGTGAAGAGGGCACCATTGTTTACGACCCCGCGAAGGGGCATCCGAAGGGAGATCAGGTGGAAGATCCGATCATCACTGGTATCGCGGCCGAAAAGGACGAGGCCAAGATTACGGTCGGCGGCGTCCCAGATGTCCCAGGCAAGGCCGCGGAGATCTTCGAGATCGTCGCGAAGACCCAGTCGAACATTGACATGATCGTGCAGAACGTCTCGGCCGCGGACACGAACCGCACCGACATTTCCTTCACGCTGCCCGTCGGCGACGGCAAGCGCGTGATCGATGCGCTCGAGGCCGAACGCGACGCACTCGAGTTCGAGACGCTGCAGTACGACGACCAGATCGCGAAGGTCGCCGTGGTCGGTGCCGGGATGCGCACCAACTCGGGGGTATCGGCGAAGCTCTTCCGCACCCTCTTCGACGCAGGTATCAACATTGAGATGATCTCGACGTCGGAGATCCGGATCTCGGTGGTCACCCGTGCGGACGTCATGGACAAGGCCGTGCGCGTACTGCACACCGCGTTCGAACTCGACGCCGATACGGACGCGACCGTCTACGCAGGCACCGGCCGGTAGGCCCCCACACTTCACGAATAGGAACACACATGTCAGAACAGAATGGCGTCCGCGTCGCCGTAGTCGGCGCGACGGGTCAGGTCGGCGCGGTGATGCGTCGTCTCCTCGTGGAGCGCGAGTTCCCGATCGCCTCGGTGCGCTTCTTCTCCAGCGCTCGCTCCGCGGGCACGACCCTGGAGTTCCGCGGCGAGCAGATCACCGTCGAAGATGTTGAGACCGCGGACAAGAGCGGGATCGATATCGCCCTCTTCTCGGCCGGCGGCACCGCGTCGAAGAAGTACTCGCCGGAGTTTGCGGCGGCGGGTGCCCTGGTGATCGATAACTCGAGCGCGTGGCGACTCGACCCCGAGGTTCCGCTGGTCGTCAGCGAGGTCAACCCCGAGGCGATCGACGCGGCCCCGAAGGGCATCATCGCGAACCCGAACTGCACCACGATGGCGGCGATGCCGACCATGAAGGCGCTCGACGCCGAAGCGGGGCTCGAACGCCTCGTGGTCACCACGTTCCAGGCCGTTTCCGGCTCCGGGCTCGTCGGTGCGCGCGAGCTCGCGGGCCAGGCCGCTGCGGCGGTCGAGTCCGGGAAGCTTGAGCAGCTCGTGCACGACGGCTCGGCCGTCGAGTTCCCCGCCCCCGAGGTGTACACGAAGACGATCGCGTTCGACGTGCTGCCGCTCGCCGGCTCCATTGTGGAGGACGGCGAGGGCGAGACCGACGAGGAGAAGAAGCTTCGCAACGAGAGCCGCAAGATCCTCGGCCTGCCCGAGCTGCGGGTAGCGGGCACCTGCGTGCGCGTCCCGGTCTTCACCGGTCACTCGCTGTCGATCAACGCCGAGTTTGCGCGGCCGATCTCCGCGGACCGTGCCCGCGAGGTGCTCGCATCGGCACCCGGCGTGGCGCTCAGTGACGTGCCGACCCCGCTCGAGGCCGCTGGCCAGGATCCGACGCTTGTGGGCCGCATCCGCGAGGATCAGTCCGCGCCCGAGGGCCGTGGGCTCACGCTCTTCATCTCGAGCGACAACCTGCGCAAGGGTGCCGCGCTGAACGCGGTGCAGATCGCGGAGCTCGTCGCGGCGAAGCTGCTCGCCACGGCGTAGCGCTTCCGCGCCGTGCCTCGCGGGGGCAGGATCCGATCGGATCCTGCCCCCGCGGTCGTCTGTGCGGGTGTCTGCGCTCCGCCCGGGCGGCGGCCGATCGGGCCCTTCACGTCGCGGTACGAGGCGCGACTGCACGGGATGGATCTCCCGACTCGGGGCGCGGTGGCCACGCCAGATCTGCCGCGGAGGAAGACGATACGCTGGGGTGCATGTCAGCACACGCCGCCCCGCTCCGCCGTTACTCCTATCTGGGGCCGGCGGGGACGTTTACCGAGGCGGCGCTCAAGCAGGTGCCGGAGGCCGTGGGACAGGACTGGCACCCGGTCGAGAACCTCGGCGAGGCGCTCGCGGACGTGGTCTCCGGGCGCAGCGATGCCGCGATGATCGCGATCGAGAACTCGATCGACGGTGGGGTCACGGTCGCGCAGGACGCCCTCGCGACGATGCCGGGCCTCCGGATCATTGGCGAGTACCTCGTCCCCGTGAGCTTCGTGCTGGTCGCGCGGCCGGGCATGACGCTCGACCGCGTCACCGTCGTATCGGGGCACCCCGTCGCCTACGGGCAGTGCCGCACCTGGCTCGACGCGCACACCACGCAGCACCGGCACCTGATCGCGACCTCGAACGTGCAGGCCGCCGCGGACCTGTTCGACGCGGAAAAGGGGATCGACGCAGCGATCGCGCCGCCCGGGATCGAGGCGCACTACGACGTGGAGGTGCTCGCCGAGGGTCTCGCCGAGAACCCCGACGCGATGACGCGTTTCGTGCTCGTGAGCCGCACGGTGCCCGTGGGGGAGCCCACCGGAGCGGACAAGACCTCGCTGATTGTGGAGCTTCCCGAGGACCGATCGGGCGCGTTGCTCGACCTCCTGGAGCAGTTTGCCACCCGCGGCGTGAACCTCACCCTGCTGGCCTCGCGCCCGATCGGAGATCGCATGGGCCGCTATCGCTTCGTGCTCGATGCGGAGGGGCACGTGAAGGACGCACGCGTGGCCGACGCTCTTCTCGGCATCAAACGGTTCAGCCCGCGCGTGGTGTTCCTCGGCTCTTACCCGCGGGCCGACCGGGTCGCGGCGACGACCCGTGCCGCGCACGACGACGACGCCTTCCGCGATGCCCGGGACTGGCTGCGCGGCGTGATCGAGGGCACCGCCGACGGGGAAGCCTAGCCAGGCTCGGGCGCCCGGGCTCTGGCCTCTGGGCTCTGGGCTCTGGGCTCTGGGCTCTGGCCTCTGGCCTCTGGCCTCTGGAGTCAGAGTTGAGAGCTTCGGGCTTAGGGCTTAGGGCTTCGGGCTTAGGGCTTAGGGCTTAGGGCTTCTTAAGGCGTAGGCCTCAGGGCGCGGGGGTGCGCGGTTCTCCGCTGAGGCATTCCACCATTCTTGACACCACACTACTGTGTAATGCACACTAGTGTGGCAGGGCGAAGTGCCCGCGGGTGACGGAGGTCAGAATGGATACGACGCAACTCCTGAAGGGGGTGCTCGACGTCGCCGTACTCGCGGTGGTGCACCGAGAAGACGGCTACGGCTATGACGTGGTGCGTCGACTTCGGGAAGCGGGGCTCGAAGAGGTCGGTGACGCCTCGGTCTACGGGACCCTGCGACGCCTGTACGCGGCGGGTGCGCTCTCGACCTACGTGGTGCCGTCAGACGGCGGCCCGCACCGAAAGTACTACAGCATCACCCCGGTGGGCCTCGACCTCCTCGCCGAGCAACGGGCCGGGTGGGAGCGCTTCGCCGCAACGCTGAGCGCGCTGATTGCCGGTGGCTCTCCGGGGCCAGACCTTTCCCCCGCCACACCCACGACCCCGTCAGGAGCGGACGCATGAGCACCACGACCGGCACCCACGAAGCACGCGCGGCCGAGTTCGCGGCGGCAGTGCGCCAGCATCTGTCGGATCTCCCGCGGGAGGAGGTCGACGAGCTCACCGACGGACTTCCCGCCGACCTCGCTGATCGTCTCGGGGACGGCGGCGAACTCGGGGACCCGGCCGGCTACGCCGCAGAGCTGCGCCAGGCCGCGGGGCTGCCGCCGCGCACCGCCTCGCCCGACTCCAGCCCGGCCGCGGTCCCGCTTCGCGATCGCGTGGCCGCGTGGGGCGATCGCGCGCAGCGCTGGGTCACGGCGACGCCCACCCGCCGCGCGGTGAGCGAGTTCGTGGTGGCGCTGCGCCCCGTGTGGTGGGTGCTGCGCGGCCTCGTGCTCGCCGCACTCATCGCCCTGTTCCTGAACTGGGGCTTGGCGTGGTGGCTGGCCGTCACGGCCCTCGCGGCAATCGTAGTGAGCGTGCAATGGGGGCGTGGCAAGTGGGCCGTGAGTGCCTGGGGGCGCTGGGTGCGCCGGATTGCCAGCGCCGTGGTGATTGTGGCGCTGCTTCCGATGTCGGCACTGGTGATGGAGCGTGCATCACAGGCGTTCACGCAGACGTCAGAGGAGCCATGGATGCAGCCCGGCCTCACCTCTGACGGTGAGATGATCACCAACATCTTCGCCTACGACTGCGCGGGCGACCCGCTCTCCGAGGTGCGCCTGTACCGCCCTGACGGGCGACCGCTCCACACGGGATCCGGCGAGCCCGGCGGGGACTTCGGGTGGACGCCCATGTCCGAGGGGCCGGGCGAAATGCGCCGCAACGCGGCAACGACGATGCCGGACGAATGGAACGTGTTCCCGCTGCGGCAGCTCCACGACCTCGGCTGGGGCGACAGCGAAGACATGGAGGAGTACCAGGCGCGGCCCGGGAGCGCCGCGAAACTCCCCTTCGAGAAGCTCGCCGCGCTCGCGGACTGTGACGCGAACGCTGACGACCCCGCAGCAACGGATCGCGCCGCCGAGAACGATGCCGGCGCGACCGGATCCGCGGCCAGCGCTGCCGAGGCCACTGCGGACCCCGAGGCCGCCGAGGACCCCAAGGATCGTGCCGCCGAGAAAGCGCCGAGCCGGCCATGATCGGGCCGGGCTCCGCGCCGGTGAGCGCGCGTCGCCACGTCGCAAACGCTGCGCCGGATCCCTCAGGCCTGCGCGTTCCACTCCGGAAGCACGCGCACGAGGAGCGCGCCGGGGTCGACCACCCCGGAGACCGCGAGGGCGAGCCCGAAGTCGTCCCCGTCGAGCTGCACGGGCTCCGGCCCCGGCACCGAGAGCGCGTATCGCGTCGCCTGGAGGTAGGAGACGCTGCGGGTGTCGTTGACGAGGTCGATGATCCGGCGGCCCGTCTTCGTCTTGCGAAGCACGCCGTTCTCCCACCCGATCTTGTTCCAGATGCGCAGCCAGGAGAACGGCCCGAGGGGGCGCAGGGCGACCACGTCGAGCTTGCCGTCGTCGAGCTTCGCGTCCGGGATGAGGAGCACCCCGCCGGGCATCAGCCCGCAGTTGCCGATCATCACCGTGTATACCGAAAGCGGCTGTACCGGGGAATTGTCGATTGAGAAGTGAATCTGCAGCGGCCCGTCACGCAGCATGGTGCGCACCCCGGCATCGACGTAGGCGAGCCACCCCAGGCGCTTCTTGAGCGTTGACCGGGTCGCGGAGATCGTGCGGGCGTCGAGCCCCATCCCGGCAAGCACAAGGAACAGGTGCTCCACCTGGGACTCGTCCTCGCGCGTGATCGTGAGGATGCCGACATCCACTGCGCGGTTCCGCCCGTAAAAGGCTGCCCGCACGGCCTCCTCGATCCGGTTCAGCGGAATGCCGAGGTTGCGGGCGAGCAGATTTCCCGTGCCCTGCGGCACAATGCCCAGGGGTACCCCGGTGCCGCGCAGCACCTCGGACACCGCTCGGATCGTGCCGTCGCCGCCGCTGACCAGGACCACGCTCGCGCCGTGCGCGAGGGCGTTCTGCGCGGCGCTCACCCCCGCGTCATCGGCGGCCGTCTCGTACCACTGTGTGGGCGCCCAGCCGGTCTGCTGCTCATGCCGCGATACCGCGGATCGGAGCGCGGTGATATCGGTCTTGAGCGGGTGGTACACCACGGCCGCGCTCGGTTGCGGGCGCGCGGGGGAGTCAGACATGGCACCAGCGTACTGCCCGCGGGGGTCGGAGCCCGGACCGGACGCGCGAGCCCCGGGGGCGGAAGCCGCCACCGTTCAGCCGGGCACGGCTAAGCTGGGAGGCGTGATCGATCCAGTCTTGCTCCGCACAGATCCCGAAGCCGTGAAGCGCTCGCAGCGCGCACGAGGCAGCGACGAGGGGGTGGTGGACAGCGCGCTCGCCGCAGACGCCGCGCGGCGTTCCGCCCTGGCTGAGTTCGAGTCCCTCCGCGCCGAACAGAATGAGTTCGGCAAGCAGGTCAAGTCGGCCTCGAAGGAGGATAAGCCCGCGCTGATCGCTCGCGCCCAGGAGCTCGCGGCCGCAGTGAAGGCCGCAGATGCCCGCGCGAAGGAGGCGGACGCGGAGTTCACCGCGCTCGCGATGCGCATCGAGAACATCGTCATCGATGGCGTGCCGGCCGGCGGCGAGGAGAACTTCGTCACGCTGCGCGAGGTCGGGACCAAGCCGGAGTTCGACTTCCCGGCGCGTGACCACCTGGAGCTGGGCGAGATGCTCGGCGCTATCGACATGGAGCGCGGGGCAAAGGTGTCCGGCGCGCGCTTCTACTTCCTTCGGGGAGTGGGGGCCCGGCTGGAGCTCGCCCTCATGAACCTCGCGCTCGACCGGGCGCTGAGCCACGGCTTCACCCCGTTGATCACGCCCACGCTCGTGAAGCCCGAGGTGATGCGCGGCACCGGGTTCCTGGGTGAGCACGCTGACGAGGTGTACCACCTCCCCGCCGACGACCTGTTCCTGACGGGCACCAGCGAGGTTGCGCTCGCCGGGTACCACTCGGACGAGATCATTGACCTGACCCCCGGCGCGATGCGCTACGCGGGCTGGTCGACCTGCTACCGCCGCGAGGCCGGATCGCACGGCAAGGACACCCGCGGGATCCTGCGCGTGCACCAGTTCAACAAGCTCGAGATGTTCGTCTACGCCGATCCGGCAGACGCCGAGGCGGAACACGATCGCCTCGTCGCGTGGCAGGAGGAGATGCTGCAGGCGCTCGGCCTGCACTACCGGGTGATCGACGTCGCGGCGGGGGATCTCGGATCCAGCGCCGCGCGCAAGTTCGACATCGAGGCCTGGGTGCCCACCCAGGACGCGTACCGCGAGCTCACGTCGACGAGCAACTGCACCACGTTCCAGTCGCGCCGGCTCGCGACGCGATTCCGCACCGAGAGCGGCAAGACCGCCCCCGTGGCGACCCTGAACGGCACCCTCGCGACGACCCGCTGGCTGGTCGCGATCCTCGAAACCCACCAGCAGGCCGACGGTAGCGTCATCGTGCCCGAAGCGCTGCGCCCCTATCTCGGAGGGCTTGAGGTCCTCACCCCGATCGCTGGAGCGTAACCGAATGACGACCCCCCTGCTGTCGCCTGTTTCCGAGGCGGCACGCCACCTCGTTGCCCTGGACATCGACGGCACCGTGCTGAGCCACGGCTTCGGGGAGGGAGCTGGCGACGACGCGGAAGGCGGCCGGATCGACCCGGATCTGGCCGTTGCGATCCGCGCCCTGCACGAGGCCGGCCACGAGGTGGTCATCGCCACGGGGCGGTCGGTGGACGCGACGCTCCCCATCGTGGAGCGGCTCGGGATCCGCCCCGACTGGGTGGTGGCGGCCAACGGTGCGGTGACGCTGAAACGCGATCCGCTCGCGACGCGGGCGTACCGCCGGGAGATCGTCGAGGCCTTCGACCCGAGCGACGCGCTTCGGAAGATCCGCCCACAGCTGCTCACCGCCCGCTTCGCGGTGGAGCTCGCCGATGGCGGGTTCCTGTACACCGAGCAGATTCCCACCGGCACGCTCCCCACGAAGCAGCGGAAGGTGCCCTTCGAGGACCTCCTCGGGGTGCAGGCCTCCCGCGTGGTTGTCGTGTCGCCGGATCACCGCCTCGAAGAGTTCCTCGGGGCCGTGGAATCCCTCGGGCTCACGCACGTCTCGTACGCGGTGGGGACCACGTCCTGGCTCGATATCGCCCCGGACGGGGTGACGAAGGCGAGCGCCCTCGAGGTGGTGCGTGAGCGGCTCGGCATTGATCGTTCGCGCGTGTTCGCGGCGGGGGATGGGCGCAACGACGTCGACATGCTCCGGTGGGCGGCGCACCGCGGGGACGCGGTCGCCATGGGGCAGGCCGACCCAAACGTGCAGCAGGTCGCCTCACGCGTGACGCTGCCGATCGAACAGAACGGCTTGCTGCTCGCCCTCCGTGATCGCTTCCCCGAGCTCGGATAGCGCGGCCCGGGGGCTGCCCCGCGCACGAAGGGGGCCGCGGTTTGCTAGGCTCTTCCGCGGAGGGTTGTCCGAGCGGCCGAAGGAACTTGTCTTGAAAACAAGCAGGCGGTAACCCCGTCTCAGGGGTTCAAATCCCCTACCCTCCGCCACGAAGTGCCCGAGCAGGTGATCCTGCTCGGGCACGTTCTGCGTTGGGGCGCTGGTCCGTGTCCGCGCTGCGGGCCCCTTTCCCGCGCTGCCACCAGCCCGCTCCCTCGCTGAGACGCCAATTTCGCACCCGTTCCGGCGGAATAACGCGCGAAAGTGCGATCTCGCGAGCTACCGAGCCCGCCTACTGCAGCGGGTGTGGCACCATCGTGCCCTCGAGCCCCTCGTCCTCTTCGGGTTTGGGGTCGCGGGCGTCGGAGTAGGCGAACATGATCGAGGCGGTGGCGAGCACAAACGCGATGATCCCGAGCGGGTTACACAGGGCGATCGACATTTCCGCCGAGAACGCGGACCCGGACGCAAGGCTCAGGATCGACTCCAGTTCCCCGTTCGCGAGATCGGGCACCGTGAACCCGAAGCCGATCGCGCACACCCAGGTCAGGATCAGGGTGACGATGGTGCTGCGGCCCGTGCGTTTGCCGCGCTCACGCGTGATCGCGATCCGGCGCGCCAGCCACAGTTGCAGCCCGGCAAAGATGAGCCCGATGGTGGGGACGTACCACCAGGAGAGTGACCCGCCGATCCCGAATGGCCACCGGCCCAGCGCCATCCACAGCGCCAGCACCACTCCAACAACACCTACTACGCGGCTGTTCACGCGCGCTCCTTCTCTGCAAACGTCCCGCCGACATGCCCGGCGTTCATGTATAGCCAAGCAGATTTCGTATCGCGATGCGAAAGGTGCTATTCTCAAACGGTTGTCATCGCAAGGTGGCCGCGCCCCGATAGCTCAGTGGTAGAGCACTTCCATGGTAAGGAAGGGGTCGCCAGTTCAATCCTGGCTCGGGGCTCTGGTCTGTTTGATCTGTATGGTCAGCATGGCTGAGTAGCTCAGCTGGTTAGAGCGCACGACTCATAATCGTGAGGTCGCGGGATCGAGCCCCGCCTCAGCTACGACAGGCCGCAATTAAAACCCCTGGTCAAACCAGGGGTTTTGTTGCATCTGTTGGCTGTCTGGTGTTCTGAATGCTGCCGACCTGCCCTGACAAGAGGGTGTCTTCTGCTGGCCTCGCTCAGGGCTCATCGCCATGGGTGTGGCCGAATCTGCTCGGCCCTGTCGCCGGTGCTCGGCGTGCCTCAAATGCTGCCCAAAATCCAGTGTGTGCACATTTTTTGCACACGCTCGCGGGGTGTTCGGTCGGGGAGCCTGACCCGTGATCGCACGTTCATCATCGGCGGCAACGTGCCGCTCATCGATGAGACGGAAGGCGGGTCATCATGGCTCACCAAGATTACGGATACATGCACCTCGACTACAGCGACGAGCGCCCCGAGCAGCGTGCGGAAGCACTCGGATCAGTGACGGTCTTCTGCGACTACGGGCCACGGCATGACACGGCGAGGGTGAACCTGAACCGGATGCTCGCAGCAACCCAGGCGGGCGATTTCATCTTCGTGGACCGTATCGACCGGATCGCGGACTCCGTGTCCGACTTCTACGACCTCCTGCTGTTCTTGAAAGAGCGTGGGGTCGGGTTTGAAGCGCTGGAAGACGCGTTCATCTTGAAGCCCGCGACCGGCGCTGACGGGCATGCAGTCAATCGGAAGGACTCGTGGCCTGCCCAGGTGCCGGACGAATCGCTTGAACTGATTGGCCGCATGGCAGCGCTTGAGCGGGGAACCTCGATGAAGGGTCCTCGCGGCTTCGCGTTCGATTTCGCGACGATGCACGAGACCGATCCGTTGCTGTCGTTGGAACGGGTCTTGGGCGCTGAGCAGCAGCTCGCAGCCGGTGTGCCGCTGGCACGGATCGCTACCGCGTTGCGAGTGACCGCGGTGGAGCTGTTCAAAGCGTTGCGCCGCGATAACGAGTATGCGTCGTATCTGAAGAGGTAGCCTCAGAAGATAAGCGGGAGACCCGCTCTGTTCGGTGCTGATGGTGCTGAGCAGGGCGGGCCTCTGTGCATCTGGTGAGCGAGAGGGAAGTGATGAAGCTGTTCGGGAACGATGCCGTGTACCGTGACGGCTGTTTCTATCGCTTTGACTTCGGGTATCGCAATGTGCCGGGCGCTCAGCTCCACGCGGAAGCTCACAGCATGATCCTGAGGGGTGTGCAGCGCTGCATGATGCCCATTAATGCGCCGTACTCTGACGCGAATATGTGGGAGGTCTGGCGGTATGACCCGCGCCCCGTGCGGCACGAGGATGGTTCGGTCAAGGTCGGAACGATCCTGAGCATTGAACATCAGCGTCGTTTGCGTGTCACGAATGACACTCCTGCGGCAGCGACGACGCTAGCCGTGATTCGTTTTCCGAGGCAGCAGCAGTTGCATGGTGCGGTGATGTGTGGGCTTCCTTCCCCGATGTGGTTGGTCGAGGTCGACCGGCAGTATGAGGCCGGTTGGGTGCTCTCGCGTCGGGTTGCTGACGTTGATAAGGAGGCTGCCACTTACCGTGATGAGTGGAAAGCGCAGGAGAGCGCCAAGAAGGAACGTCGGGTGCACACGCCGAAACCGACCAGTGCCATGCTGAATCGTTCTGGGGAGAATGAAGTGATAGAGGGTTTGGCGGTTGTGCTCGGCGGCAAGGTGGTTGAGCAGTATTTAAATCCGTTGCATGTGCGGGCGAAGCTGCGCATGGTGAATTTCTTCGAGGGGTGGCCACACATTGCAGAGGTCAGCCGGTGGGTTGGCGCGGAGCACAGCGATGACAAGCATCGTGAGGAGGGGGAGCGCTCGTATCGGCAGATGCAGGCATTCCACGGGGCGAGCCGCGCGGACGCAAAGAAGGCGGCAGCGGGATCATGACCTCGGATGTTGAAACGTCGAAGAAGTCACCAAAACGAGGTGCCTACACGTGGGCGAATGAGACTTGGTTGCCTGAGCGTGAAGCATGGGTACTCGATTGGAAATTCAAGGTGCCAGAACCCGCGATGACTGCGACCGGGTATGAAGAAATCGAGGAGCACTGGCAGGCTCTCAGACGCAGGGAGCAGAATGCCCGCTTGGGCGTGAAGGCTGAGACTGTCATTTCGAGGGCTGAGCGGGGAAGCCTCATGCCGGACCGTGAAGTGCTGGCAGCGTCTGATGGCCGGGCCGAAACGCACCGCGCGGAGATTCGGGCGGTTGCTGAGGAGGCCGTGCAGTTGGTGAGGGAGCGGAACATCTTCCCGATCACTTACTACTCGACTGCTGGCGCTGAACTCGAAGTGTTGAAATGCATGGAGCGCGGTCTGGGTATCGCTCCAACGACCAAGAAGAATGCAGGGCGACGGAGAGACCGGTACTCGGTGGTGTCGTCAGGGCACACCGAGGGGGCGGACTTGTGCCGGTGGATGTTCCCGAACCTTTTTGACGTTGGGAGAAAAGATGGTGGACTGACGTGGTTTGGGCAGTTTCAGCAGATACAGGAACCGGGGAACCAGAAGCTCGCGAAGACCCTGCAACGAACCGGACTGCCAGAGAGTACCACGACGCTGCGAAGTCGGGTGCGAGATGGGAAGCCGCAGCCGACGAACTTCTATCCGATGGCCGCGCAAGAGATCTACCGAAGGTGGGCGCCAGAAGGCGGTGTGGTGTGGGATATGAGTTGCGGGTTCGGCGGCAGGATGCTCGGCGCGCTGACCTCACCAAAACGACTCACCTATATCGGAACCGACCCAGCGGGCGAGACGAGGCACAACCTCGGCAAGCTCGGGAACCTCATCGAGACGGTGACCGGGAAGCGCCATAGTTATGAACTCCATCAAGCCGGTTCCGAAGAAGATATTGGCCTGGTCTCAGAGATTGATTTTGCGTTCACGTCGCCGCCGTACTGGAACCTTGAATGGTACGAGACCACCGACAAAGACCAGACCCTAGAGAGATGGTTCGATGAATACGTCACCGTCACCATCAAGCGGATATTCCGGGCGTTGAAGCCCGGGGCGAGGTATGCGGTGAATATTGCAGACTTCGATGTGGACGCAGCAGCAGACGGCGACAGCGGGAAACAGGGCCGGAAGAAGGAGCGGGTGAACTACGTTGACCGGTGGGTGGAGCTGAGCCTCAAGGAGGGATTCCGCTTCATTCGTCAAGACTCCCTCGAACTCACCGCTGGTTCGAGGACCCCATTGCAAAGCAAAGTGAACAACGTCACCCGCGACATCTTGCAGCTCGCGCCAGCGAAGAAGTCAGAACCCCTCCTGCACTTCTACAAACCGCATACCACTGCTAAATAGACCTTGTCAAGCAATGTACGAAGCAGTTTAAGTGCAGGTGGAAGGGGCTGATAGTGCAGGTGAACGTGCACAGTAGTGCAGTCGGCCAGCAATCCGAGTGCAGAGTTTATGCGGATTGCCGATGAGGGTATGTGGTTTTCTGGAGGCCAATTCTGTGTGGTTCTGAGGCTGGTTTGCCATGCTCGTGGGCCGCTCTGGGCCTCGTGTTACCTCTCGTTCGGCTCCGTTTTACCCCGCGTGTGCTCCTGGGCGCGCGACACGGCCTCTTACGCGGCCTTTCCTGCCTCTCGGGTGGCTAGGGGCTTCCTGGCTAGTTTCGTCGCTTACAGCGCCGTTACGGGCATTCGTGGTCAATTGGTGGATACTGAAGCCTCACTGGAACCCTGAGCGGTACTAGAATCGGCATGAATACCCCGTTCAGCCACAGAAACGTTCGATTGGCTCCCGGCGCTCGGGCACTGAGTGACGTTCTGGTGCGGCTGAATGCCAGGGTTGTCGGCCTTCCTGTGCTCTCGCGCGAAATACGGTCCGTTACAGGAACAGACGGAACATCATGAGGCAGTCTCTTTCAATCAAGTGAGTCGGCGGTTGAATAGACCTACAACACAAGCCGGGGGCTGGAGAGAGAACGCCCATCGGAGACCTCCCTCCGGCTGCCGTGAGTCGCCGGGATATTCGCCGAATCGAGCTTGGTGCGTGCCGGTGAGTCGTCCGGTGTGAGTGCCACCCGGTGATGGTGCCGGTGTCGTCGCACGAGGGTATCGCTGAGGAGGCAGGGCTTCTGAGGAACCTATTTGAGATACATGAACCAGTTCCCGATCAATCGATCCCGTGACACATCCTCAGTCTGATCGCCGCTCTTCAAGCTGTAGATGTTCTCGTGCGCTTCCACCGGGACCGGGGTGCCCGCTGGGCAGAACCACAGTTGGCTATGGCGATGCACCTTCCCAGTTGCGCGGAGGCACCCGCCCTGTTTGCTCCAGGTCGGGGTATCGTGCACGAAGATGGCAGGGCCGGTGTATGCACCGCTTGGAACGTCGATCATGCTGATCTGGGTGCCTTCGACGAAGAGCCCGATTGCGCCTCCGGTGCCGAGAGATTCGCCGGGGAGGATGCTCCACTCACCGTCAGCGATGTCTTCTACTCGCGGCCCAGCCGAGTCCTTCACCTTCCCGCTGAGGGTATTCAGATTCTCCATAGTGGTGCGCAGATCTGCGGGGTGTGCCTTCGGATCGTCGGCCAGCACCTGGGCATCGCTGATCGCCTGCTCCAGCTGAGCAACGAGTTCAGCGTCGCCTGTATCTCGTGAGGCGTCGAGGATCTGCTCAGCTTTCTCAATCTCGTTGGTGAGTGACTTCACCATTGTTTGCCGGTGGCTGTCGAGAAACAGTGCGGATGCGTCGGCAAGCTGTTTCGTGACCGCCCGCACCTCACTGGTGGCTTTCTCGATGTGCTGGGTGTCGCTCCCGATCTGCTCGTTCGTCTCGCTCGGATCGGCCTTGATGAAGTCGTGATGTTCGAGTTCGTCAGCCGCAGCTATCGCAGTGGTGAACGATTCATTGACCTCTTCGATGTTGTCAAGCGAGGTCATCGACAGCTGCCCGTGATCGTCCCGGGTATCGGTGCTCTGGCGATCAAACTCAGTCCATGCGGCTTCGTATGCGGTGATTGCATCGGCGTGCTTCGTGAGTGCGGCCTTGTGCTCAGCGGCTTGGGTCGCCTGATTGATGAACACAACCGTAGTCGCGGCTCCGCCCCCGAGAACAAGTGCCGCGGCCGTGATGATCCACAACCACTTGTGCCGCTTCTTCTTCGGCGTGCTGGAGACACCGGGGGTATCGCTCGGAGGTGGCGGTGGAGTGGCCTGTTGAGCCTCCGGCCCAAGCGCCGCTGACGGCAGAGGCGCGGTGCTAACTGAGGGTGGTGGGAGCTGTGACAGGTCGGGCGTAGTCGGGGTATCGGGGGTGTTCATCGTTGATCCGTTCGAGGGTTAGCAGCCGTATTGTTCCCAGCTGCGGACGATCTGATAGAAACCTTCACCATTTGCCGGGGTGACAGTGAGTTCGTGCCCGGTGAGGTAATACTCCGTGCCGTCAGCGTTGGTCATACGGTGCCCGGAGACCCCGCCACCCGGGAAATAGACGGCCTTGGCCGGGAGAGTGAGGTAGCCAAGGTCAGCGTTCCCGCCGACGTAGATCCAATCACCCGAAGCAGTGTTGCTGTTCTCGAACAGATACACCTCGACCTCTTTGGTGGTGCCGTACACGCAGAGCTTTGTAGCTTCTTCGGGTATCGGTGCCGCACCACTGCCGGGAACCTCGAGCGTTGGCGCTGACTCGGTGGTCGGCTGGGGTTCCGTCTCGCCCGGTGTGGGCGTGACCGGCATTACCTCCGGGACGTCGCTATCGACGCGTGCTGTCGGAGCGGAGTCTGGCTGCTCAGAGGTGCCCGGTGATGACGAGAACGGTGTGAAAACGAGCACGGCGACCACTGCCCCGACCAGCACGACCGCGGAGGTGGCTGCGGTGACAATGATGCCGAGGTGCCGGGGCTTTTCGGTGACTTTCTGAGTGTCTGTGCTGAAATCCGGCGGGGGTAGCTCCGACAGGCTCGGGTCTGGCAGCGACGCGTTGCCTGGCAGCGGAGGAGGCGGTAACTGTGACAGATCAGGGCCAGGGGTTTCGGGAACGCTCATGATGTGCTCGTAGGGTGCCCGGGTATCGCTGGCTGCTCGTGTTCGGTCCATGCTGACCCATCCCAGTAGCGTTCAATGCTTGTATTCGTGGGGTCGAGATACCAGCCTGCGGGCGTCTCAAGCCGTTCGGCTTGCCGCTGCTTCGCTTTGCCCCTGATAGAGAGGAAGACGATAGCGAACACGATCACGGCGATCACCAGGATCGGCACGATGATGATGAGCCAAGGGAGCATGTTGAAGCCCGAACCGCCGCCGGTTATGCCTTCACCTCCGGTGTTGAACACTGTGCACCTCCTGAAGTTTCCGTCAGGTGTACGAGCTTCGCGGTGTGCTGCGAGGTGCGGATGAGTGCGATGGTCACTTCGAGCGTGACCCGGCAGAACAGGACCGTCAAGAGCACACCGATAGGGCCGAGAACCAGTTGCAGCACTCCCAAGACCTGGAAGAATTCGAGGTCGGAAGATTGGCCTCCGATAGTAAACAGAATGATCGCGCCGACGATCCACCAGAGCACCGAAAAGATCGACACCAACAGATAGATCAACCGCGCAAACGAAACCGTGACCACGCGATCTGATGCGAACGAAAGATCGAAGAGGCTGCGGAAGAACCCCGCCTCACGGCTCGGACGTGGCGGAGCGACCTGTGGACGCATCGAGGCGGGCGGGATCGAGCCGCGCACCGAAGCAACGGACTCGGGCGGCGCGGGTGGAAGCCCTGCCCCGGAACCTTGGGGCGCTGGTGATGGTGATGGTGTTGGCGCTGGCTGTTGGGGCGCGTTGCCTCTCGCCGGGGTATCGCCTGCGACCTCGGGTGCGACGGGGCGAACCTTTTCAGTCCAGGTTGTTCCATCCCAGTAGCGGAGTTGCTCGCTGTGAGTGGGATCGGGATGCCAGCCAGCAGGAGGCAAATTGTTTGGATGCTCAGTCATGACTCTCCTACGTCACTGAGGAGGTCTCCCGGCAAGTACTGGGAGACCTCCTCAAGATTTGTTAGATGCGGTTCTACGCCTGGCGGCGCTTCGCCGCGAAACCGAGGAGCCCTGCTCCAGCGGCAAGGATTGTGGCAGCGGCCCCTGCGAGTACTCCAAACGGTGTGCTGCCGGTCTCAGCAAGCGTTGCGGGAACCTGGGTATCGGTCTTCACTGCAACGGGAGTCGCGCCGCTCTCGCCTTGGGGGCCGTCAGGAACCGTTGGGTTGACCGGAGGAACAGGCTTCGGATCAACCGGGGGAACGGGATCGACTGGGTCCACAGGATTAACGGGGTCTACGGGATCGACCGGGTCCACGGGGTCTACCGGATCAACAGGGTCGACTGGGTCGGTCGGTCCTGACGGCTTGCCGGTCGTATTGAACATGATCAACGAGTTCAGTTCGAGGCCGTTGTCACCCACCCAGGTCAGGTCGAAGGTGATGCGATCAGCGTCGCGGTAGTCCATCTCATAAGAGAACTCGCACGAAGCTGAGCCGCCAGCCGGGATCGCGATAGGGAGTGGGCAGGTAGACATATCGACGTTGCCGTAGGCCCCGGTCTTTACCAGGTCGTAGCCGGTGATGAGCTGGTCCTGGTCGGTGTAGTTCATGAACCACTGGAAGCTCCAGTAGGTCGAACCAACTGACTCGCCGTAGGCACCCCACGAGTTGTCAGCATCGCCCGGGCGGGGATGATCGGCGGGGTCAAATCCCCAATCAATACCCGATCCTGCGGCTACGGGTGCTGCCAGTGTCTCGGCTGAGGTCTCCTCGCTGTTTGCGGACACCTCGACGTCAACAGTTGGAGCCGTGTCGATGGTGTCAACTGCGAATGCAGCCGCAGGACTCAGAAGCCCCGCTGCTACAACCCCGGTTGCCACGACTGTGGCCATGGCTTTCTTCTTGTCGTTCCGCCAAAAACTTGAACGCTGCATGTGTTGTTCCCTCTCGGTGTCTCAGGCAATCGCTGCTGCCCTGATTGCTATAGATGCACGCGTCTAGGTATCGGCTATGCGTGCCTCAACTTGACACTTTATAGCATGACCTCAATAAAGGGTGTTCTATTGCTGTACCCGTGCAGATGATTAATTAGTGGCATGGGACAAACAGAAAGCTGAGCGGTTCGGGGAAACGCTGAAGGACCTCCGAGGAGCGAAGGGCTTCACGCAAGAGTCGTTGGCTTGGCATGCTGGGACGACCAAGAACCAGATTCAGCTCCTTGAATCGGGAAAAGCTTCTGGGAATCAGGGCGTTGATCGGCCTTCAAATCCGAGAATCACATCACTGATGGGGCTTGCGGATGCGCTTGGCATGTCTCTTGCTGAACTCATGGAAGCTGCTGACCTCTAACTGGCCCAAAGGTGTCAGCATTAGAAACGTGAATGGCAGTATTAGAAACCACAATTCGAAACTCGCCGACTGATCCGCGCACATTTCTCGCGCCTGCGCCATAGATGATTGTGATCCGCGCGCGAGTAAGCGCTGAGGCGCGAAAGAGTTAGTACGGCCCTTCATGGGCCTTTGCGTAGTTAGTTTTTCTTGTTAGCTCCGCGCTCACAATAAACCCTTCCGGGTCCCTGTTTCCTGCCCCGGACGGCCCCGTGGCGCGCTTTTCGGGCGCGCGTGGCCCCTCGGGGCCGCATCACGCTTGTTAGTTCGCCTCCGCGTCGCGTGCGGGCTTCGGCGGTTCGGACGGCGTTACAGGTGCCAGCCCGATAGCTGAGCGCCCTCGCTCCGTGTGCTTAGCTTTCGGGCGCTGATTCGAGAGCGTCGTGGGAGGTGATGTGTGCGGTGGGGTACACCTCACCGGGCAGTGAGCATGCTGCCTGAAAGTGTGTTGTTCAGGGTGGCATCCCGCCACAAAACACACTTACGCATGGAGGTCTAGACATGGCCGGTCAACTCATCGGATACCTACGAGTCAGTAGCATCGACCAGAACCCCGAACGGCAGGTCGAAAGCATCGGCTCAACCGACCGGAACTTCACCGACTACGCATCAGGAGGCAGCACCGACCGACCAGAACTGCGCGAACTCATCGGATACGCGAGAACCGGCGACAAGATCCGAGTGGCGAGCATCGACCGTCTCGCGCGCTCAACCCACGACCTACACGAGCTGATCCACTTCTTCACCGACGAGGGTATCGGTGTGGAGTTCGTGAAAGAAGGACTGAAGTTTGAGCCCGGCGCGGATGCCTCCCCGATGGATCAACTCATGCTCGCGATGCTCGGCGCTATCGCCCAATTCGAACGCGCACTGATCCGGGAACGACAGGCAGAAGGCATCCGGGCTGCGAGGAAGCGCGGAGTGTACGACCGCGCACCGAAGCTCTCATCGGAGCAGATCACGGAAGCACAGGCGCTGATTGCCTCAGGGGTGCCGAAGACCCGGATTGCCGAACGCCTAGGGGTATCGCGCTCGACGTTGTACCAAGCATTGAAGGGTACTGGTAGGTACAGTGAAGTGGAAGTCGAGCACGAATAGTCCACCGCAGCTCTTGATCTCTAATGTATCGGGCGCAAAGTACTGAGACCCGCTTTTGTGGATTAGACCTTCCCCACCCCCGCCAGGGTCTATTGCCATAAGGTGCTCCACGCGTGTCTCTGCATGCGGTCGCGGTTAGATAATTCCCAGCGCAATACTCTTAGTACGTGCCTCTTGGATGCTTGAAACGCTGAGCTTCCGAAACGCCGAACGGCTCTGGGACTTTACCGTATTTAGAGATACTGATTCACGAGCAGCGACTTCCTTTCTCGAAGAACCTCTCAATAGCTGCTTGAGGATTACGAGTTCGCGAGACGTGAGGCCAACTAATGGTGCCTTGTCATCTCCCTGCGGAAAGTTAAATTGGGGGCCGACGCCACTGGACCGCCATTTCTCGTAGATAGCGTCAGTACAGGGAGATTCCGGAACGAGGTCAAATAGAGCCCGAGCGGCGTCCGATGGGGCTGAAGCGAACACCGAGATGCAGCCATTAAAGCGATTTAACAGTTCCTCAAACGTTTCCTTGGCTTCGATTCTCCTGCCTAACACCAGTTGACAACTTGCTTCGAGGGCCAGATAGTCCAGCTTCGCGCGGTCTTCAGCTTTGATTGCACCTGCGGCTAGCTCATCAAGTGAGTGTTGGTAATCGCCGCTCAATGACGCGATCCGCGCCCGAAACAGCTGTACAAATGCAGTGTCATGGATTGAGTCCAGCTGCCCTGAAGCTTCTTCGATGTCTCCAAGACTGATGAGAGCTTCGACGTTCAACCGTTTCAAGACGTCCTGTGGCAGCCAGCTAGACGCTTCGGCAATTTGCTGTTGAGCCTGTAGCGGTTGTCCCGACAGGAGCAAGAACTTCACCCGTGCTTCAACAATCAGATGATAGAACTCGAATCCGTGTGTCGGTTGCGCCAGATCCTGAAGCAAGGTTCTAGCCCTCAAGAGATCCAGTTCCTCGGTGGCAATGATGAACTCAGCAAGCGGAGCGGCAAACTGCACCACCGGAGAGTAGTCCGGGCTAATCGATGAGGGCCAGGCGCGCGACCGGGTAAGCCATTCTTTTCCTTGTTCGAGTCGGCCCATGAGAGCATGGATCAGCCCAATGTTCCCGGCTGCCTCGTGCGCAATGACCCCTAATTCATCTTGATGCCTCCAGCGCCATGCCTGCAGATACGCTTCGAGCGCTTTCGCAAGGTTTCCTGCCAGCAGATGCGTCTTGGCCGCTTGGGCAAAATATGCGGACGCGGCCTTCTCAGCTGCGGAGCCGATCCTGCTGGCCTCAGCAAGAACCCAGGCTTCTGAATCGCCAACAAGCTCGAGTGCTTCATCTACGAGTCCATCCAACCTGCGCGCAATTACAGCAAGAGTTACTCTCCGCACGAGCGCAGCGCGTGACATAGGAGTCCTTGCCGCAGAGTACCTAGCAGCCTCGAACTGAAAGTCCGATATTGGCGCTAGGCCAGTGAGCTCCAAATGAAATCGCAGGTCTGGTCGAGCGTCGCGAAATTCCCTAGGCATTTGCTCCAAGGTGCGTTGCATCAGGGACAAACCCCCAGAGTCGTGTACGAGCGACAAGGGGGCATCCACCAGCAACTCCGCTACCTTGTCCCAATCACAAGAATGCAAGGCTGGTTCTAGAGCCCAGGCAAGGCCACGACCGTTGGCCAGTGAAGCCGACTCGCTGCCCTCGACAGACATTTCTCACGCACCTCTCTGCATGCTGAACCTGGAGTTCATGCTCACACGACTCAGGGGTGGAGGCGAGAACCGCCCGGGGTGAAGTAAGGGTGAAGTTCCCACAGGCGGGGTGAAATCCCTGCTCAGCTGCGAAAAATCTAAGAATACTGGGTGACTGGAGGCTTTACCTTTAAGCCCAGTACCCTCGCATGCGCCTCGACGTGCCTTGTGAGCGTTCCCACTGGTCTGGATCAAGGTTCAAAGAGGGTACGTCGTTTCTGGATTCCGAATCATACGAATCGATGACCATCGACGAAACCAGAACCAATGCCTCCACTGAAAGTGGAAAGGAATAACGTGCAACGGAAAACTTTGCGGGGCAAAGAAGTGCCCTTTACGACGGAGGAGGTGACTATGGGGTCCGACCATTCCTACAGCGGGTTTGGGCGTGGTATCAAGAAAGTGCTAGCAACTGCGCTTGCAGCCTCCCTTCTGACTTTCGGTGGCGCAGGAGCTGCGCAGGCAGTTCAAGCACAGGTACCGCCCGCCGACAACCCACCCATGCCAGCTCAGTGCGAACTCGACCTCGTCATGAGCCTCGACCTTTCGAACAGCGTCGATGACGCGCAGTTGCAGCAAATGCGCGACGGCGTGGCAGAACTGGCCGAGTCACTGAGCGAATATCCCGTGCGGTTGTCGCTGCACAACTTCGCCTCGAATGCACCGGCAACAAACGCAGGCAGCAACGCTCCGTTGCCGATCACGGCGCTCGACAATGCAGGCGTGCAAGCGGTGACAAGTTGGGTCAACGGTATCCAACGCCCCTCCAGCCAGCAGGGGGGCACGAACTGGGACCGAGCCTTCGCTGCAGTGGGTAGCAGCAGTGACACCTACGACGCGCTCCTGTTCGTCACCGATGGAAACCCGACTCAGTACGGCAGCCCCGCACAGGGGCCCGGCAACTCCACGAACACTGCCACGATTAACGCCGCAGTGACGAGCGCGAATGCCGTCAAGGCTCAGGGCACCCGTGTCGTCGGTGTTGGCCTGACGGACAACATCACTGACATGGACGAGTTCCGCGAGCACATGTCACAGATCTCGGGTCCCGTTGAAGGCAGCGACTACCTGTCAACGAACTTCGAGGGGCTCTCGGACATTCTCCTCGCCCTCATTTCAGACAACTGTGCTGCAGCATCGAATCCAGCGATCGAGCTCGTGAAGACCGCAGCACTCGCTGACGGCTCTGTCGGGCTTGCCGGAGACACGGTTGAGTACTCGTTCGCTGCGACGAACACTGGCAACGTCACCCTGACTGGCGTTGAGATCTCAGATCCGAAGCCGGGGCTGTCGGACTTGGTGTACAGCTGGCCCGGCGAGCCAGGAGTGCTTGAGCCTGGTCAGCAAGTCACAGCGACAGCAACGTACACGATCATTGAGTCGGACCGGGACAACAAGGTTGTCCAGAACTCCGCAAGCGTCACCGGAAACCCGCCGACCGGCCCTCCGGTGACCGATGAAGATGACGCAGAGGTACTCCTTCCGAACGATCCGGCTATCGAGCTTGTGAAGACTGGTGGCCTCTCTGACGGCGCGACTGGCGTCGCCGGAGATATCGTTGAGTACGCGTTCACCGCAACGAACACCGGTGGGGTGACCCTCACCGGTGTTGAAATCACTGATCCGCTCCCTGGGCTCTCGGACCTCACCTATGTTGAATGGCCAGGAGCGCCTGGCGTTCTCGAGCCCGGCCAGAGCGTTACCGCGAACGCCACGTACACGGTGAAGCAGTCGGACGTGAACGCTGGCAACATCCACAACGTCGCAACCGCTACCGGCACCCCGCCTACCGGCGACAATGTGGCTGACACTGATGACAACGATGTGCCGCTGGCGTCCAACCCGGCAATCACCCTTGTGAAGACCGGTGCTATCGCTGAGGGGCAGACCGGCAAGCCCGGTGACACCGTCGAGTACAAGTTCACGGCAACCAATACCGGGAACGTGACCCTCACTGATGTGTCGATCGCCGATCACATGCCCGGCCTCTCCGACATTGTGTACGGTGACTGGCCCAGTGAAACAGGTGTTCTTGCGCCCGGTCAGAACATCACTGCCACCGCAAACTACACGGTGAAGCAGTCGGACGTGAACGCAGGAGTAGTCGATAACACCGCTACGACCGTTGGCACCCCGCCCGCTGGCGACGATGTCACCGACACCGACGATGCCACCGTCCCGCTGCCGCAGGATGCGCGCATCGCTGTTGAGAAGACGGGTGCGCTTGCACAGGATGCGACTGGTCGGGCGGGTGACACTGTGGAGTTCGGCTTCACTGTCACCAACACCGGCTCAGTGACCCTCACTAATGTCGAGCTCGAAGATCCGCTTCCCGGCCTGTCTGACATCACGTACGGCGCATGGCCCGCTGCTGCTGGCGTCCTCGAACCCGGGGAGAGCGTCACGGCTACGGCAACCTACGTCCTCACTCAGAACGATGTGAATGCAGGCGGCGTGGACAACTCTGTCACCGCCACCGGCAACCCGCCAACTGGTGAACCTGTCGAAGACCAGGACGACGTGACTGTTCCTGTGGATTCAAACCCGGCGATCAACCTTGTGAAGACAGGCGGTCTCGAAGACGGCGCAACCGGTGAAGCTGGCGACACCGTCCAGTACTCGTTCACCGCAACGAATACCGGCAATGTGACACTTACGGGTGTCACGATCTCGGACGAGCTCAACGGCCTGTCAGAGATCGCGTACGGCGTGTGGCCTGGTGACACTGGTGTGCTTGCACCCGGAGAGAGTGTGACTGCGACCGCATCGTATGTCCTCACGCAAAGCGATGTAGATAGCGGGCGTGTGGAGAACACCGCAACCGCTACTGGCAACCCGCCAACGGGTGATCCGGTGGAGGATGACGACATTGTGATTGTTCCCGTTGAGCCCTCACCTGCGATCACTCTAGTGAAAGCCGGCGGGCTGGAAGACGGTGCAACCGTAGTCCCGGGCGATCTCATCGAGTACTCGTTCACCGCGCAGAACACGGGCAATGTAACGCTCATTGACGTGACAATCGCTGACGAGCTGGAAGGCCTGTCGGAGCTGACCTACACGTGGCCCGGCGAAGCAGGCGTCCTCGCTCCCGGTGAGCAGGTGACTGCAACCGCGACCTACACCATCACCCAGGCCGATATCGACGCGGGTATTGTCCACAACTCCGCTATCTCGACCGGCAACCCGCCCACTGGCGAGCCAGTCGAGGACGAGGATGAGCATGACGTGCCGCTCACGCAGCTGCCCGTAATTGATCTGGTGAAGACCGGTCAGCTCGACGGTGAAGGATTCGCAGGCGATACGGTCAACTACGGTTTCACTGTCACCAACACCGGCAATGTCACACTTACTGATGTCACGGTTGTCGACGAGCTGGAGGGCCTGTCAGACATCGTGTTCGGCACGTGGCCCGGAACGGCTGGGGTTCTTGCCCCGGGTGAGAGCGTCACAGCCAGTGCCGCCTACACGCTCACCCAGGCTGACGTGGATGCAGGCAGTGTAGACAACACTGCAACTGCGACCGGTACCCCGCCGAAGGGGGAGGACGTGACGGACACGGACGACGTGACCGTACCTGTCGCCCCTGGCCCCGGGATCGATCTGCGGAAGTCGAGCAGCCTCGAACAGGGAGCCGGCTCAGTTGCGGGCGATACCGTCAACTACCGTTTCACCGCCACCAACACCGGCAACGTGACACTTACAGGCGTGACGATCGTCGATGAGATGGAAGGCCTCTCTGAGCTGAGCTACACCTGGCCCGGCGAAGCAGGGACCCTCGCTCCAGGTGAACAGGTGACCGCGACAGCGACCTACACGCTCACCCAAGCTGATGTAGACGCTGGAAACGTGGACAACCACGCGATCACGACCGGCACCCCGCCGACCGGCGATCCAGTGGACGATGACGACGACGAGAAGACGCCGTTGCCCCAGTCCCCCTCCATCGAGCTGGTGAAGACCGGGAAGCTGAACGGTGACACTATCGCTTACAGCTTCACCGTGACCAATACCGGCAACGTCACGCTCACGGGCGTAGAGATCACTGACAAGCTCGCGGGCCTGTCGGAGATCACCTACGGCGGATGGCCAACCGAAGCTGGTGTACTCGCCCCGGGCGAGCAGGTCACTGCTTCCGCAGAGTACAAGGTCACCGATGCCGATCGAGACCGTGGACGAGTGGATAACCATGCCACCGTTACCGGAAACCCGCCTTCGGGACAGTCAGTGACCGACGAAGACGACGTGAAGGTCGTCGTTGGGACGCTCGCGATCACCGGTTCTGACTACGTCGGTGCGGGGATCCTCGCCGCAGGTCTGCTGCTCGGAGGCGGAGCGCTCCTGCTACTGATGGTGCGCAAGCGCCGCACAGCTGGCGAGCTCACTCAGCTGAGCTAGCAACGAGTTCATTGGGGCACCGTCTCAAGCCCTCGGGTTCCCCCGTAAAGGCTTGAGACGGTGCTCCGTGACTTGCAGCAGCCCAAAGACCCGTCACGCAAGCCGAAGGGCACCGCCGTTTAGCGGAGCTTCTTAAGTGCTGGTTGTGGCGTCCAACGCCGCCGGGCTCATCCCCCCCTTGCGAGCCTAGGCGGCGTTTGTGTGCCCCGTATCGGACTAAGGTCCGATACGGGGCACACACCTTTTGGGGCAGTTGATGTCCTGTTAAAGCCTGAGCTGGGAGCCGGGCCGATGTTTGTTGCCGCGGTGGAACATCACGCTCCTACATAGCCGACGAGGTGAGCTTGATCTGTCTGCGCGATGCGAACCCGCATCCGATTCTCACCCCGAAGCTCATGAGAAGCCGGGCCTACCCAAGCACGGCTTGTCGGAGTCTGGCCTAACGATCGCCTCGACGGCAGATTAGCCAATTGGATGCGAGCCGGACCCCAAACGAGCGCCGACGCGAGCACATAGACGTGCAGAAGCGAGCGTCGAGCGACCAGGAGCGGGAAATGCTCATGGGTGATGAAACTCTTGCAATTTCAGATGGATGAAAGTCGTTCTGTAGATCGGTCGCGGGCACGTAGCGGCGCGGGCATGATCGAGACCCCTTGGGAAGCAGCCAACCCCTGGCTGCCAAGGGCAAACGATTAAGGAACAGCAAGCTATGGCACTCAAAGCCTCAAAACTTATGCCCCGCACCTATGCACCCGAACGCGAGCCCCGCGTGATCGGATACCTCCGCATCCACGACAACGACACCGAACCAGAGGCCCAGGAAGCGCTCCTGGGAACCGTCGAGGCCCTATTCATCGACGCCACCTCAGGCATGAACGGCTCTCAACCACAGCTCAACGCAATGCTGACTATCGCAAGGCGGGGCGACGTGATCAGAGTCGCCACTATCGACCGCCTCGGCACCACCCTCGCTGACGCAATCGACATGCTGACGCTCCTCACCGGTAAGGGGCTGGAAGTGCAGTTCGGTGACCAGAAGCTGATCTGCCAGCCAGTGACGCTTGAACGGTCAACGGCAGAGGAACGCGACTGGCTCGTACTCAACCACATCCGCGCAGCTGACCGAGCCCTCCGCAACGCTGGGGCCGTCTGGCACAACCACTTCTTCAGTAATGGCGGAGACGAAGATACGAAGCCTGCGCTGTCCATCGAGGACGTGGAACTTGCCGAGCGGCAGATCGAGGCACACATCCCCCGCAAGAAGATAGCGGAAGGCCTTGGGGTATCGCCCGCAACACTCTTCCTCGCAACCCACCGACACGGGGAGTATTCCAACTACCCCTGAGCGCTAATCCCCTCTCGGGCATAGGTCCGGCTGAGGCCGTCAAGACGGAGAGAGTTGTGTGCCTACGTGATCACTTTCAGGTGGGCGCGCAACCGCCGTCCAAGCACGGTGCTACCGCGAGCAGCGTCGGAAACGAGCAAACCGAATCAGTAAAGAAGGACACCAAGAAGAAGGTCCGAGCGGGAAGAAGTCGTGGGAGTAGCCCATCTTGCTCGTCATCCCGAAGGCAGTCATTGTGCTCAGCGTGTGAAGCGGTGCTTATTGTGACGCATGTGTCTGAGTCGCTTCTCGTAGGTGGCAGCCCGCACCACCCCGCACCGGGGCAGGTGCTAGCCGCCGCACCTATCAATGATTCAAGAAGGAGAATCACCAATGATTCCAAAGATGCAAGAACAGACACCTCCAGAAGTGGCGACGGTCGAGGTTGGCACCTACACCGAGACCGAGACGGCAACGCGCATCGGCGTTGACCGCACGTCAGTGCGACGAGTCGCGCTCACTAAGCCCGACCACCCGATCGCTAGAGCGTGCCTCACGGTCACGGAGAACAAGCGGGTCTACTCGCGCGAACTCATAGACGCATACGTACGTGGGCAGGGGGCAGCCAAATGACCGTCAAGAAGCATGGGAACCGTTGGCGGGCGATGGTGCGCAAAAACGGCGAGTACCTCGGATCGAGGAAGTTTGATCTGAAGCGTGACGCGGAGGCATACGAGCGGAAGCTCTTGGAAGAATATGCTGACGGTATCGATGTGCGTCAGGGCAGTCGTCAGGTATCTGAGTATGTGGCTGATTTTCATGAGTATCGGGAACTCATGAACCGAGTTTCTGAAGCAACACGGGAAACTGATAAGCATATGTTCAAACGAGTTCCGACATGGTTCCTGAGCCTCCGGGTGAAAGACGTGAAGACTCATCATGTTGAGAAGGCGTTAGCCGAGGACGCGCGAGAGCACGAGCGAAAAGAAGGAAGCATTATCCGGTATCGGACGACTCTCTCTGCGTTCTTTACCTACTTGATGAACACGCGGCAGATCATCACACGGAACCCTGCACGAGCCGCGGCGATCCCTGGCACGCAACTGTCACCAGAGAAAATCCCGTGGCTGGGCACTGAGATCGATGAGCGCTTCCTCATTTGGAAGGAAAAGGACAGAGGGATGGCTGAGATCGCGTTGGTGATCTACTTCCTCGCACTGCGCTGGGGAGAGGCTCGCGCGATGGAAGTCGGTGATGTGATGCTTGATGGTAAGCCGCGCGTGCTCGTTCAGCGGTCTCTGTCAGAAGGGAAGACTGTTCCGAAGAGCACGAAGACGAAAAAGGTTCGTTGGGTTCCGATCTCTAACGTGATTCTGCCGACCTTGCAGCGGATGGTGGAAGGCCGAGGAAAACGAGAACGACTTTTTCCTGAGCTAACCCGCACACGTTTCAAGTGGCGGCTGCGCTGGGACGAGACCGGGCAGGGGAAGAATCTCCACTCGCTGAGGCATGGAGGTATTACTGCGTGGGCAGAAGCCGGGCTGCCAGTGCCGCTCATGCAGAAGTGGGCTGGACATGCTCGGGTTGAGACCACGATGAAGTATGTGCACTTGGTGGGTGATCAGGCGAGCGCTGCGGGTGTAGCAATGATCAACGCCCATAACCAACGCCTTGGAATCACAGCCAAATAGGTAATTGGGTCTGGTGCGGGCTGAGAAGACTGGTCGTCTTGGTCCGCATCAGGCCCGCTGATGCGGAGCTACTCTTATTTTGTGAGCAATCAACATCCGAAGAAGCATCACTTTGTTCCCCAGCTTTTGCTTAACAACTTTGCCTCCGACGAACAACTATGGGTGATGCCAATCGAGCAGGAGAGAAGTCTTCCATACAAGGCATCGGTCAAGAACGTTGGCCATGTCAATGGTGGACATCGCATGATCAAGGCCGATGGCACTGAAGATTGGACGACGCTCGAAGCATCTATGAACAAGTTAGAGACCGCCGCAAGCTTAGCGATCAAACAGCTTCATGAGGACAAAAGCATTTCCTTGGTTTCGCGTGAATTGAAAGAGCCCATCGCTTGGCTAGCTGCGCTCCAGAGGGCAAGGAGCAGGACATTCCTTGGCTCGGTGGCCCACGTCCTGGGGGACGCGCCCAACGAAGAGGAACTCAAAGGTACTCAGTTCGAGCTGCAGACCACCCTTCTTCGAACGGGACTGTGGAACCTTTTGGGTAAGTGGGCGGTTCAGGATAATGATTCGGTTTCCGTAGCAGAAAGTTATGAACCATTCGTCCACTACCTATTGTCGCTGCGATGGGACGTGATGCGCTTCGAACAGCCCGAACTTGTTGTCTCAGATGCGTTTGCTGCTCAGTATGGTGTCAGCGCTCTCGGCAAGCCCCCCAGCCCGTCGGAAGTTTGGGGAGCAAAATTTGGAGTCAACGTCCCGTTCTCGCGCGCGGAGGGATTCACGATAGCTTTATCCCCGAGGATGGCGCTTCATATTCACCATCGGAATGAACGCTGGGGTGGTGATCCAAATACTGTAAACATGCACACTGTCCTTAACGCGAGGTCCTTCATCGCGTTCCCTGGTGATGCGAATCCTAAGGAAGTCCTTGTCCCTCTCCTGGACTGGGTTTTCGAAGCGAGGGGATTGCGTTCCTGTATTCCTCCTTCTTTGTGAAGGAGGACCGTTGTTGATTTTCTAAGTGTGCTGAACGCGGCTACTGCGTGGAATTAGCGGCTTAAGGTCGTTCCGAAGTGAGCAGTTGGATCTGACGCTTGTTCGCGTAGTAAGCCGGGTTGGCATCTCACCTTGCATCACGCCCGAACGAACGATAGAAGCAGTAGTTAGGTGAATTGATCTTCTGCGCATGTAGCAGCCTCAAGAGAACATGATTCCCTGTTGAAGGACGATTTAAGTCGTCTGATCGCCGCGTATCGATGCGTGCGCGAAATCTTGAACGGCCATCGCAGCTCGCACGGAGTACTCCAGAATCTGGCTCGACATCGGACTTCCGCCATTGTTCCGCTGTGTCGCTGTCGTCAGCATCCAGGTGATGCTGGGGTCCATCGTGGCGGACTTCTTGTCGGCGTGGTGGGCCGCCACGGCATTACGGATCAGAGATAGCGCCTTCATGAAGTCAGCGTCCTGACGAATGGGGCGGAGATCCTCGCGGAACTGTCGGGCAGCAGCCTTATGGAGTTCTGGGTCAGCCTTGGACGCGCTGCCGGGTCTACTCATCTCGCGGATAGCCTCACTGATTGCAAGAGGCGCGCGTTCTAGTACTTCGTAAAGGTGTAGCGCGAGATATTTCTCCCAGACGTACCGGTCCTCAGGGGATTCCAGAAGACGATATACCAGCGCCTTCGTTTCGTAGTCGATGAGTGCCAGGTAGAAGACAAGCTCGACGCCCGGACGGTGTGACTCCCAGTCAGGGCGCTTCTTCGCGCTGACGATAAAGTAGGCCGTTTGCTCGACGGTCTCACGAGCTTTTGATGCTCCCTCGGCGAAACGCCTTGCGTCCCAAATCTCTGAATCCTGTTTCCTAGTTGCCATACGGAGAGCTTAGGAGGCGCATCCGACATTTCAGTCCGGTTCTTTGAGCGTACTTGTGTGGCTTGTTGTGTAGCCAGCGATCAAGAACGAAGCGAGGCTTGGGCTGGCTTCTTCTAAATCCGGCCTCAGCGTTTGATGGCGTTAATCCGGCTAGGCCGTTGCCGTCCGTGTCAGGGGTGCACGGCGTGCGTTCAGGGGCCTATTCTGTGCCGGATGGACACGGCATGGACACCTCTCCTGGGTATCGATTCGTTGATGCGACCCACTGGCTATGGGGAGCAGCTAAAACTACTAATGAGTCATGTGCAAAATGTGCAGACCACAGTAAAGCAAAATGCCTGATGAGAGATAAGACAACTTCCATGGTAAAGAAGGGGTCGCCAGTTCAATCCTGGCTCGGGGCTCTGACTCTGCTTGGTTCGCCAAGAGTTTGGCTGAGTAGCTCAGCTGGTTAGAGCGCACGACTCATAATCGTGAGGTCGCGGGATCGAGCCCCGCCTCAGCTACCAGAGTCACACAAAACCCCTGCTGATGGTGGGGGTTTTGTTGTAGATGGAAGATGCTGATGGGGGCTCCGGCAGCGTTGATACAGGCTCACTGATGGTGCTCTATCAGCCTTGTTTCCCTGATTCTAGGCCGACGGCCAGCACTGTCGCTGTTGTGTCGCGTGCCTCAAATGCTGCCCAAAATCCAGTGTGTGCACATTTCATGTACACGCTTGGTGCGTGTGGCAAACTTGTTTACTGCATCCCAATGTTCAGCCTGGGGTGTCGACGTCACATTCGGGCCACTCGATAAGATGACAATTGGTAATCCATGCGCATAGGGAAGCCTGTGTCGCCAGATATTCAGCTGTGCCCTGACTCAAATTTAGGATGGGCTTGGTTCATTCGGAGGTTTGAGTGGCTCGTCGTAGGGGATTCTTGGCGGAAATGCAGCATCAGGCCCGGCTTGCTGAGCAAAGGCAGCGTGCGGCTGCGAGGCAGCAGCTTGCCGCTGCAAGGCGCGCCGAGCAGGCTCAGAAAGCTGCGGAACGGGCTCAAGCAGCGGCTGCCCGCGCGGCTGAAGCGGATAGAAAGCGACTCGAACGTGAGGCGCTTGCCGCTCACGTTGCCGCGATGCAGGCAGAAGTTGAGTCGTTGAACCTCGGACTGGCTGAGCATTATGCAGAGCTTGATGGACTTCTTGAAGCAACACTTGGTGTCGATGATTTCGTGGACCTTGAAACGCTGCGGGTGGTAGCGGAGCATCCACCATTTCCTGCTGAACAGTTGAGGCGACCGACTCCTTCGCCTACCCCGATTGCTGATCCACCCCTGCCTGTACGCGGTGAAGTGCCAGCTCCGACAGGGTTCTTCGGTAAGAAAAAGAAGCTCGAAGCGGCACAGGCAGCCGTGGAGCAACAGTATGCGACTGACTACTATGCCTGGCAAGCCGCTACGGAAGCGTTGCCTGGTCGCCGGGCAGCACAAGCTACCAAGTACGATGAGGCCGAGCGGGCCAGACTTGTGTCGCTGGAAGAAGCCGAGCAGCGTTACGCGTCTGAGTGCGAAGCGCGCGAGCGAGATGCGGCCGAACAAAACGAGGAGCTTGACCAGCTCATCGCAGGTCTTGGGTATGGGACCGTCGATGCTGTCCAAGAATACGTGAGCATTGTGCTCATGAACTCGGTGTATCCCGAGCACTTCCCGGTGAAGCACGAGTCGAGTTTTGACCCGACAGCGGCGGAGCTTACGCTGCGACTCACAATTCCGGGGCCTGAGGCTGTCCCAAAGACCAAAGCGTTTAAGTACACGAAGTCGACGGATCAGATCACTGAAACGCAGCTCTCGCAAAAGGATATGAAAGATCGATACGCCGGTATCGTGCACCAGGTCGCCTTAAGGAGCCTCCACGAAGTCTTTGAGGCAGATCGTCGCGAAATTGTGCGTAGTATCTCCCTGGAACTGGGGGCGAAGACGATCAGCCCAGCGACTGGACGAGAAACATATGTTCCATTCGTTGCTGTTGCAGTAGAGCGAAGCGCCTTTGCTGGTTTGGATCTTTCTTCTGTAGTTCCCTCGGCAACGCTCGATCACCTTGGAGCTACGGTTTCTAAAAACCCGATGGGTCTTGTAGAAATTGATTCTTCTGGTATTAAGCGAGTGTCGTAGACAATGAGCGTTGTATTCAATCCACCACCGGGCTGGCCTAAGCCCCCGGCAGGATGGCAACCGCCCGCGGGGTGGACCCCAGACTCAAACTGGCCGGAACCGCCTGCAGGGTGGCAACTCTGGGTATCTGATGACGGGACACCTGCCGTAAATACAACTGGGGATGCCGAGAACGAGGCAGCTAAGGCAGCTAAGACCAGCACTCCCGGGACTAGCGAAAATGCAAGAGTCGAGTTTCTTGAAGCAGAGAACGCTGAGCTGAGACTTCGACTTGAGGAATCATCAGGGCATGGGCTTATCGAATTGGATGACGCACGTGTCCTTCAGGACGTAGGAATCTATCGCTATCACCATCCACTTGAGTCGGCGGCAGCATACAAAGAACGCCTGAAATCTCTTGAATCAGACATTGCCGACTTGGTGCGAAGCGGTCGGGCTATTGCAAAGTCTGAGTTGTTCACATTGAACAACTCCCTCGCCCAAGGGCGACGGATGACCGCTGACCTTGGCAAGTTGATGCTTCGTGCCTATAACGCTGAAGCAGACAATGTGATCCGCTCGCTCCGGGCGGGAAACATAGAGACTGCGAAGCGGCGTCTTGAAGCTTCACGTTCGGCGATTGCAAAACTTGGCGCTCTCATGGAAATGCGGATCGACGAGGCTTTCCACCAGCTTCGCATAGCCGAAATTGAGCTTACGGCTGATTGGCTGATGAAGAAGCAAGAAGAGCGTGAAGAGGCCAAGGAAGAACGAGCGCGGCTTCGGGAGGAAGCCCGAGTGCAACGCGAACTTGAAGAAGAACGCGCTCGGTTGGATAAGGAACGAACCCACCTTACAAATACCCTTGCAGCGCTCCGGTTGCAAGGTCGAGAAGACTCAGATCTGATCGCGCGGCTTGCAGCTGTAGATCAAGCCATCGAGCAGAACGATTATCGTGCAGCTAACATTCGGGCGGGTTACATTTATGTAATTTCGAACGAGGGAGCCTTTGGCTCGGGCGTGGTCAAGATTGGACTAACCCGGCGTCTTCAGCCTTTGGAACGTATCTCTGAACTCAGCGGTGCTTCCGTGCCATTCAGATTTGACGTACATGCGCTCTTCTTCTCAGAGGATGCCGTGACGCTGGAAAATGACTTGCACAAGAATTTCGCCACGCGGGCGCTTAACCAGGCAAATTCGCGGAAGGAATTCTTCTTTGCCACACCTAGCGAAGTACGAGAAGTTTTGCTGCAACGAGTTGGAAATATTCTCGAGTTCACGGAAGAGGCGGAAGCTACTGAATACAGGCAATCAGTCGGCTCCTGGCCTCACCAGATGCGTGCAACCTGATGAGCATGACGTGCTCCAAGCAACTGGTGCTCGAACGTCTTTGGCCGCGCCTGAGTTCCGGGCTTCGTCGCTGAGAAGTGTCTTGTAAGCAACCTCTGCGCTTATACTCATGCTTTCGATGGTGTAAGGCTGCGAAGTGCGAGCAGTGAGAGTGGTTTCCTCATTGGCGGAACGATGCCGCTCATCGATGAAACGGAAGGCGGGTCATCATGGCTCACCAGGTTATGGATATAGGGTCTGACGCACCTTTAGGTGACATTCTGACCTGACCTACAGTTTGGTTTCCACTCGGGGTAGCTAGTCGATGGCCTTCATGAAAGGCTCACCAGCATGCCACGCCCGTATCCACCTGAGTTCCGTGCACACGCAATCGCGCTCGTCCGCGAGGGCCGACAGGTCACGCAAACCGCTGCAGACCTTGGCATCCACGAGGTCACGCTGCATTCCTGGCTCCGTCAAGACGATATAGATTGTGGCCGCAGACCTGGTAGATCTAGCAGCGAAGACGCTGAGCTGCGAGCAGCACGAAGCCGAATCAGACAGCTCGAGCAGGAGCTTGAGATCGTGAAACTGGCATCGAAATGGCTCTCCGAGGAGGAACGCGTTGACCCAAAAGGGCGCACCCGGTGATCGATCGTCTCGTCGACACCAGGGCACCCGTAGAGACCTGCTGCCGACTCTTGGGTGTCTCCAGGCAGGGCTATTACCGGTATCGAAAACGTCCCACGAGCGCTACGCAGTTGCGGAGGCAGTGGCTCACGGGTCTGATTCGTGAAATTCACACGGCCTCCCGCGGAACATGCGGGTACCGGCGCATCCACGCTGAGCTCACCATCGGGATGGAGATCCCGTGTTCGAGTCGACTGATCTCAGTACTGATGACTCGCGGCGCGATGTACGGGCTTCCGGGCCCGACCCAGGTGAAGCGACTGAAAGGGGGTGGCTACTGCTGATGATCTCGTGCATCGCAAGTTCCACAGGCACACGCCGGACGAGCTCTGGGTGACGGATATCACGGAGCATCCTACACGGGAAGGAAAAGTGTTCTGTGCCGCGGTGCTTGACGCCTGTAGCCGGAAGATCGTGGGATGGGCGATCGATTCCAAGCAAGATTCAACGCTCGTGGTGAATGCCCTCGACATGGCGCTCCGCGCGCGAAAACCAGCCCCAGGTGGCATCGTCCACGCCGATCACGGAGTCCAGTTCACCTCGTGGGCGTTCACCCAGAAGATCCGCTCTGCAGGGCTTCTGCCGTTGTTCGGAACCGTCGGTGATGCGCTTGATAACGCGATGATGGAATCGTTCTGGTCATCGATGCAGATCGAGTTGCTGAACCGGAAGAAATGGAGAACGCGGATTGAGCTCGCGAATGCGATATTCGAGTACATCGAGGTGTTCACCAATCGCAGACGAAGGCATTCGTCGTTGGGTTATCGAACTCCCACGGACTTCGATCTCGCCCTTTCAAAGCAGTTGACATCCGCCTGAAGCTAGCGACCGGGACTGGAAACCAAACTGTAGGTCAGGTCAAACTGTCCCTGAAACCTGCATCGGACCCGTATGGCGACCTCATCAGCTCCTAGATTATTTCCATGTATCTCTGTTTTAGATGTTCGAAGAGGGTCATGTGCCCGTCAATCCGAGCCTGAACAAGGAGCTTTAGATCGTCGTCGTCTAAGGCAATAATGATGCCGCGGTTGTCGAGAGCAGTGTCCTTGCACCGCGCAATAACTCTTGACCTATTGTCTCCAAACCCGCGGTAGCAAAGCAGCCCAAGTCGCCCTTTGCGCGGCGAAAACCTTCCTGACAGTTGATCAAATTCTGGATTCGCCAAGTTGTTACTGTAGTTTTTGCATTCGACAAACACATTTGGTGCCTCCACGTTGCCCTTGGTTGTGATCCAGTGAAAGAAACCCGTTTCTGCAACGTTTGTGTATACGAGGTCGACGCGCTTGCGCCCTTCATGAATTTGGAATTCCCGGATTGGCATATCCAAAGCAGGGTAAAGGAGCGCTGTCAGAAGGTTTTGAATAGCTCGGTGATAATCATCCGCATGTTTCGTGCCGGGCGGAATAATCAAAACTGCCTCGAGGAGCGAACTCCAATCAGGGGGCGGTGTGCCTGTTATCGCGGCGATGTCGTCGTGGCCCGGTGGCTCAGTGAGTCCGGCCTTGTCCCCCCTGTACTGGCTAAGTAGTTTTGGCCGTTCCTCGGTGACTTCTTCATTCCATGGTTTAGTGGGTTTTCTATTCTGCTCCCGTAAAGACTTCTTGGTCACGTACCGCGCAAAGCCCCTGCGTTTAGAGCGCTGTTTGACTAAAGGTGAGTGAGTCTTTCTGAGTTCCTTCTCTTGAAGGTACGGCAGCACGTAGTGGGTCAGATAATCCCCTGCGTCGAATATGGAAGTTTTGCGGACTATTCCCTTCGGGATTAGTAGGAGCTTGCTGTTCGGCATTGGAAGGGAAACGTGTTCTGCCTCCCACCTGTGTGTGTGCCGATTCCACTGCGGTCCAGAATCAAGCCCTGGCTCCAGAGGGATTCCATGCTCCAAGCACATCCTTTGGGTGAACTTGATGAGTTGGCTCCGGATGATGTTGATCGTCATGTCTGAGATGCGATCATGGCCAATGCCCGGTACAAACAGGGCTGTTTCTTCGATGTCGTTGAGGAGTCCGCTTGTTACCGCCCCGCTACTGCTGAGTGCGTCGTAGATGTCAGCCGCTAGACCAGCTGCCACTCCACTTCCGCTGGAAGCCGCACGCGACAACCCAAGATGAGCTTCGTTGGACTCGCCCAGCATTGAAAGTAGGTAGATACCTCTGTTTCGATCGCCTGAACGGATGGATGCCAGAACCTCGTCGTAAAAGTCCTGTAGCAGACTTACGCATTCTTGAGCCCACTCGGACTTCATTCCCCTAAGTGCGCTTGGGTCAACGAATACGGGAGTATCCAAGATGGTGTCTACATCAAGGAAATCGAGCGAAGGCTGTGAAACTGCGAGCCCGTAGAACTCTGAAACTCTCATTGTCTCTCCAAGTGGCAGCTATGACAAACGTTTCTGCCAGCATATCTGTGGGCTAGGGAGCTTCTCGTTCTCTCTGGGGTAGAGCCATTTCAACGCCGAGTGGAGCAGACTTGACTTGCTGTCCGATTTAGGGGCGGCGTCCCTTAGCTAGCCGCGCACTCGGAGTTTTGAGTAAATTGCCTGGGGGTTGATGGACATTCAAACGGCAGGTGGGTAAGAGGGAAGATGTGAGTGATCTGATGGTGCGTAGCTGAATGCCTTTGGGGTCGCATAAGGCATTCGTAACGAGTCTCTGGAGTTTATGCCACAATCCCTCCACATTTCACACCGCCCGACCAGGGCAAGGTTGCCCTCACCCCAAGAAGCGCTGCTTCTAGCCGTCTTCTCGCAAAGAGCTACTGATCAAGTATTTTGAGAGTCTCGCAATCTCCGTTACCGGAGGGTAAAGGGTGTCCTTGCGGATATCCGCTTCGGATAGGTGCCCCAGGAGTTCTCGCTTCCAGCTCGCAGGTATTGTCACTACCCAGCCGACCGGCTGGTCTCTGCCGCGACGGGCTTGGTTTTTTTGCAGTTGCCAATCGATCCAGAAATTGCTCAGATCTTCTTCGAGGGGAACCGCGAATTGCTCCCCTCTGCCTCTGCTGTGGAATCCTTCATCGTGCAGTGCTTCGTTCAGGAATGTATCTAGGCCGCCGCAAATAAAGGCTCCCCGTTGCGCGTGCATTCGGGAATCGAGGGACAGATGCTTCACTGGGACTACTTTTCGGATCCACTTATTCCCAGGCTGGTCGTCTCTTCCTGCCATCAGCCAGGGCAAGTTGTCGCTGTCGTGGAGCTTACCCTCCTTGGCTTTGGCAACGCGGGTATGAAGTAGGAAGAGTACTCCGTCACGGTCGTGATTAGTTTCAACTGCAAAGTACAGTGCTTCTAAAGGGCCGAGTGAAACGTCCAATAGGCGAGTCGGAGATCCATGGTGTTGCATCACCATGAGTAGCTGGCCATCTGTCATACCTAGGCCTAAGCCTTGCCGTCTGGCTTCCGCTATGAGCTTTCGCTCCATCATTTGAAGTCTTGCCTCAGTAACGGCTCCCCTTAGCGACGCACCCCGCATCTCGCGATAAAGTGAGCTCGTAAGCCCGTAGAAGATATCTGACTGCCCTCGGAAGAACAGCTTCTGCTTGTCGCCCTTCAGGTCGCCTTGTGCTTGGTATTGAAAGTCCCAGGCTCCGAGTTCAACAAAGTCGGACTCGAGAAAAGACCAGAGAGCAGCAGCGCTATTCAGCCCCATTTCCTCATTGATGCTGAATGCCCGCCAGCTTTCTTGCCGCATCTTATTGAGCTGTTGCAGTGTGATGCGTCTCAATTGGTTCACCTACTATCTGTCACCGAATTATGGATCGGGGATCCCTGCCCAGTCAAATAGCGGACGATAAGAAGTGGCTATCGATTTGGTTGGGTCACCTACGCGTTATCTTGGGCTCCGAGTCAAAGTGTTGCAACAGCGGACAAATCTTCGGCATTTGAGAGGTAGCCGGCTTCCGGACTTTGGTGCTGGGGCTCGCGCCGCACAAGTGACGCGAGAGCTCGTGTCCTTCCCCCTGCCCTGATTCAGTGCGCCTATTCGCGCCAATCGGGACTATCTAGTTCGGTTCCTGCACCGTTGCACACGGTGTGCACACAGCGCACTCCCTGAAAATCGTGATTTAAGTTTTGGTACAAGGTGAGTGTGATGGAGTCGCCCAAAGGGGGTGCAAAATGTGCAAACACCTGTTGCGTAAAAGCCCAGATCGGAGATGGTATTGCTTCCATGGTAAGGAAGGGGTCGCCAGTTCAATCCTGGCTCGGGGCTCTGACTCTCTGGCTCGCACTCGTGCGGGCCAGTTTGGCTGAGTAGCTCAGCTGGTTAGAGCGCACGACTCATAATCGTGAGGTCGCGGGATCGAGCCCCGCCTCAGCTACAGAGGGTCACGACAAACCCCCGGTTTCGGCCGGGGGTTTTGTCGTCCCGCTCGCGCATCGGCTCCGGTCGACGCTCCGACACGCAGCTTGTCCTGCGACGTGGGCGAGTCGGTGAAGCGGCTGAGCCGGGCGAGCCGGGCGCTGAGCGCCTGAACCACCGAGGGGTTGAGTTCGCTGCATTCGAGTCGGGTGGGTCGCCGGGGAGACGCCGGGAAATCACTGAGTGCAGGAAGGCCTTTCGCCGCGGGGGACTGTCCTCCCCACACTCAGCTGGGCACCGATACACTGGTGGGCGCTGCCCTGGGTTCGCTCGGACGCGGCATCCACGGGGCTCGGGGGACCGAACCTGGAGGTCCAGTTGCGCAAGATCGCTTATCAGCCGCGTCCACACTTGGTGCAGATCCTGCGCCGATACTTGCTCGCCGGATACGACATCGAACTGCTGTCTCCGCGGGGCAACGGCGGATCGCGGTTTCTGCGTGAGTTCCTCGCGGAGATCAAAGAGCACGGCCACTCTGCCGTATTGCTCCCCGACGTCGGGGAGGAGCGTCCCGTCCCGAGCACGCTGCTGGCGGCTCTTGCCGATCAGGGGCGGACCGTCCCGAACGCGTCGGTGAGCTCCCCGCTCGAGCTCGCGGCGCACATGGAGCGGGCGTTTGGCAATCGCTCCCTGATCCTGATTGTCGATGGCCCGCAGGCGTTGACCCCGTTGCTCCAGGCTGCGATTGCGCTCTACCGGGCCTCCGCTCAGTTGCAGATCGTCCTGCTCTGCGAGAGTGAGGATTCCGCTCCCGAGCGCGCCCCACGAGCGGTCACGGTGCCCCTGCCAACGCTCACGCTCGAAGAACTGGGCGCCGTGCTCCACGGGGTGAGCGGTGCGCCGCTCGACGCGGGCTCGCTGAGTCGGGTGTACGCGAAATCCGCGGGGCTCGTCAAACTTGCGATCGCGATTACGGAGATCGGCACGATTGAGGGGAACCTCAAGCTCGTCGACGGCGTGTGGACGGCCGCCCGGGATCTGTGGAGCCCCCGCCTCCTCCCGATGGTGCGGCGGTATGCGCAGGCGGCACCCACCGAGGACCGAGAAGCGCTCGAAGCGCTCTCGGTGGCGGGCGTGGTGGCGGCCACCGACGCGGTCGCTCTCGTCGGGGAAGAGCGCCTGGAGCGCCAGCGATTGGTCGCCGTAGAGGTCTCGGGGACGCGACATTGGGTGACGGTGAATCCGCCGATCCTCGGTGAAATGCTCCGGCGCGGCGGGTCCGCAATGAGGCTGAGCCGTGTCCGGACTCAGGTCGAGGCGGTCACGTCGAAGCCCGTGAAACCTGTCGTTGCCGGGGAAACGGGACTTCGGATCGGTCGCATCGACCCACTCATGATGCGTCGTGTGGCCGAGAGCCGGGCGGCCGCGCTGCGAAACGCGCGCCGTGCCTGGACTGAGCAGGCGAGCGCCGGCGCTGGCCTGCGGCTGATCGAAGAGCTTGTCGCGACGAGCGCCCCGGCACCGGAGGTGCTCGACGTTGTCGCGCGGGTATCGCAGTACAGCCTCAGCCAGGAACAGCGCGCAACGCTCCGGATCTGGGAGGCGCGCGTACAGGGGTACCAGAACGGCGAAGTGCGTCGAGCGCTTTCGCTGCTGGATACGTCCGGGGAGCGGGGCCGAGAGCTCGGCGCGTATCGCGGCCTGGTCGTCGCCGCCCGGGTGCGGCTCGCTGCGGACCTGGACGTCATTCCCGCGGACGCGGAAACCCAGCTCGCCGACTCGGATACCTTGCCGTTGCTGGTGCGACACGAACTCCGGACCGAGCTGAGCGCGGTGCGCTACGCGCGAGGACACCTGGCGGCAGCGAGTGCCGGGCTCGCAGAGCTTCGGCAGTGGAGCTCCGGTCGGGTCGGTCATCGTGTGCGGCTCTACGAGGCCCTGGTGGATCTGGGGGCGGGGAGAGTCGACGCCGCGACCGATGCCGCGACACGGGGATTTGACGACGCAAAGGATGAGCTCGACGGGGCCATGATGCGGGCCTATACCTATGTGTTGCTGCTACTCATCGTGGCGCGTGGACAGAGCCTCGGAGTGCCGCGGGTGAACGAACTCTTCGCCGCGCTGGGCAGCGTCCCCACGTTCCCGCAGAACGCCGATTTGGGAGTGCGCGTCTGCGGCGTGATGAGTGCAAGCGGCTCCGCGGAAGAGATTCATGCGCTCGTGCAGGATCTGGGAGCGGTTCCGCTCTCGTCAGGAACGCTGCCCGGAACGAGTCGGGCTCTGGTAGACGCAAAACTTGCGGCGATCCGAGGCGATGCCGCGGTCGCGGCCGAGCTGTGCTGGAACGACGCCCTGGAGTTGCGTCGGCGCGGCGGCGCGCTCGCCGCCGCGTACAGCGCCATCCGGGCGTTGGAGTATTCCTACGATGAGGCGCATGCCCGTGAGCTCGCTGAGTGGCTGCAAGACATCGACAGCGAACCGCTCCGCGCGATCCTTGAGTACTTCCGTGCGCGTGCGCGTGGGGACGCCGCCGGGGTGCGGGATGTGATTCAGCGCCTTGCGGCAACCGGCCAGGTGGGCCACGCAATGCAGGCCTACCGCGATCTCGGGCGGCTGCAGGAAGTGAGAAATGATCACCAGCTTGCGGCCGATATTTCCGCGGAGCGAGATGCGTTCAGCAGCGCACTTGAGAGTAACGGCATTGACCTCCTCCAGATCGTTGCCACCGAGGCGAGGCTCACGCGGCGAGAGGAGGAGGTCGCACGACTGATCGCGACCGGCCTCACGAATCGACAGATCCAGGAAGAACTCGTGCTGAGCATTCGGACCGTCGAGAACCACGTGCACCGGCTCATGCGAAAGCTCCGCGTATCGTCGCGACAGGAAGTCATTGATGCGGTGCGCGGATGGGTGGGAGAACCCGTGACGGATCGCGCCTAGTTTCGGTGAACGATACTCAGAACCGCTCCGCGGCGCACTCGACTCAGCATGCTGGCTACTCAGTTTCCGCGGAGCCGCGAAAATCGGGCCTAGTCTCAATGTTGAGAGGTTCGCAACGCACCACACAGACTCGGTTCCCGAGTCGCGGAGCGGAAAGGGAGGGGCACGGCAATGGTCATGTCTCTGCGAATCTCTCAACGCTGGTGGAATCTTCGCAACGACGGAGTTGATGAAGCTAGCACTTCGCTGTGGTCGACCGATACCCCCATCCCCCATCCCCTCGGTCGACCACAGCGTCATTCTTCCGCCGTTCCCGCACGGGTCGGGTACGGTGGCCCGCGGCGACAGCGTACTCGTATCTTCGAAAGCTCGCGATTCCCCTTGACGAAATGCGAGTTCAGACGTACTTTTCAGAGTGCAGGGCCTCGCAGCGATGCCGCGTCGTGATCCCCAACACATCCCCAGGCGCGATCTGCACTCGGGTGAGGCCGGGTCTCCTGAGAAACACGATTGGGTTCCGGGAGACCCTTGCATGTGTGCAGGATTCTCGACGAGTGTCGAGCGGTCACCCGTGCAGCCCTGCCCAGGGGGCACCGCTCGGCGCAGTGTGCGACGAGGCTTGAACCGCGCGGAGCTCACGCACGAAATGACTGCACAGCGCCGAGGCCTCGAATTCGGAGTCCGCCGAACACCGGATCATGTCGATGACCTCGCCGATCAGTTCGCACCCGGCACACTCGGAGAGCGGAGCGGACTCGGCCGCGTGCGTGCACAACCGACGGTAGGCGTGGATCAGTGCGGCGGCGACCGTGCCCAGTCGCGCTCGCGGATCCTCGTTCACACGCCCTCCTCGCTGAGGTCATCGCCGCTCCAGACGCTCACCACAGTCAAGTTGGGACGGCCCGCGCTGTCAAGTAGCGGGGGACAACACTTGACGGATCCCCGAATTCCCACGAGAGTTACTGACAAGAAGCGTGATTCTCAGAGCCACGATGTTCATCGCCGAACACGAGTGGTGCGTTCCCGAGTACACAGGGTCATAAAGGAGACGTGAGTATGGGGCGGTTCACTGATTCGGTGAAGTCACTGTTTGGGCGACGCGAGCGCCGGGTCTTTACACCCGAGGACGCCGCGGAGATCGACGACTGGGTCGGCGAGGGTGGTGCGGCTCATCCGGACGGGCCGCCGCGCGTGACCGACGACGCAGACGACACGCTCCCAGAGCGGTAGTCGAAAGTACATCAGGGGCTCGGGGGAGTCCTGTGCACAGGCACGAGGGGGAAACAATGGGGAAACGCCGAACTGGTGTGTGGGGTGCCGTCGGACTGAGCGCGGCGATGTTCGCGGCGGTGCTGAGTCCGGCCTCGCCGGCGCTCGCCGCCGGCACCAGCGTCGCCAATGTCGCGGAGCTGAAGACCGCGGTTGAGGCGTTACCAGCGGGGGCCGCGACGATCGAGCTGGCGAACGGTTTCGCGCCGGTCGGGGCACCCCCGACCATCACCGTGCCCGATGGGGTGGATCTCACGCTTGCGGGTGCGGGGACGACCGTGACCAAGGCTGACGGCACCACGGGGCGCCACCTCGACCTCGTGGGGAACGGCAGCCAGACGATGACGGTGACCGGGATCGACTTCGTCGGCTTCAACGATCCCGACCCCGCGGGACAAGCGGGCGGCGTCCCGGGCGGCGGCCTGGGCCTGCAGAACTTTGCCAAGGTTGTGGTGATGGAGGCGACGTTCGCGGGGATCGACAGTTCGGCGGGGCTCGCCCTCGGAGGCGTGAAGCGCCTCGAGGTCTCCGACGCGAGTTTCCTGGGGAACCGGGCGGCCGCAGGGGCCGCGGTGGAGCTCCCCGTGGGGATCGACGCGACGTTCACGCGAACCACCATGCACAAGAACTGGGGAACGCAGCCGGGATACTCGGGCGGCGCCCTTCGGGCAATGGGCAAGAGTACCTTGACCGTGGAGAATTCGGTGTTTACGGGGAACGTTTCGCTGACCCGCGGCGGCGCGATTGCGTTCCACCAGATGGACGGTGCGCTCACGGTTCGCGACAGCGTGTTCACGGGAAACCGGGTCCCGCTTGCGGCGAACAACACCACCGTGAATGACGGCGGCGCGATCGCGGTCAATGAACGCCCGATCGCGGGGGCGCAGACAGGAAAGACGCGGATCACCGGCAGCACCTTCAGCGAAAACGTCGCGGCGGACGAGGGCGGTGCCCTGCTGATTCAGTCGGGGAATGGTTCCTCCGCCGTCATCCAGAACAGCACGTTCTACGCGAACCGAGCTGAGGGCAAACAGGTGTCCTTCGACGATACGAGCGGTGGCGGTGCGATCGAGGCGTTCGGCACACCGCTCACGCTGGAGCACAACACCTTCGTGAATAATCTGGCCCACAAGGGCACCTCGTTCTTTGGGCATCAGCGCGGCGGTGCGGTGTCCACGACCGGCGATACCGCACACCTGACCGCGCAGCCGTTGACGCTGTCCCACAACCTGTTCGTGGGGAACGACGTCGTCACGAACGACGGCGTCTCTGCACCTTCAAGCCTCTACCGGCAGGTCTCGGCGCGAGGCGGGATCGAGACTCCGGAGGCGCTGGCGGACCCGACGATCGCCGTGGACGAGTCTCCTGACGCCCCGGACCTCACGAGCGATGACGCGGAACTGCAGTACCCGGTGCGGACGCAGCACCCCGCCGACGGGGACGAGACCGACTTTGTGCCGCTTGTCGAGGTGGATGAGCGGAAGAACGTGGGCGTCGACAACGGCACCGCCATTGACTACGACGCGGTGAGCCGCCTCGCCGTCCTGGGCGACGACGCGGCGAGCCCGGCGGCCAACGGGAGCACGGTGATCGCGGGCGACGCGCGGACCGGCACCGCGCAGACACCGGGCACCATCCGGTTCCTGCCCGAGGACGCCCCGTTCCTCGTCGGATTGGCGGACGGGGCCGCTGGTGACCCCGCCGCTGCCGCGGGAGTGTCCCAGGACCAGCGTGGCTTCCCGGTGGACGAGCCGGCCGATGCGGGTGCGCTGCAGCAGGCGTTCATCCGATACGACCCGAACGGCGGCGACTGGGAGGCTCTCGTGGAGCGGCCATTTGACGGTGCTCGGATCGTGCTCCGCGATGAGACGGCGCTCGTGTGGGCGGTCGGGCCGGTGGGCAGCGAAATCAGCACGGAGCCGGCACCCACCACCGCACCCGAGGGGAAGGTGTTCGCCGGCTGGAACACCGCGGCGGATGGATCCGGCACGGCCTTCCCCGCCGGGACGATCGCGATCCCCCCGGGCAATCTGCGCGTATTCGCACAGTGGGACACCGAGACGCCGCCCGTGAAGGACGGCACGGTGACCGTCGAGTATGTGGACGCTGACGGTGCGCCGCTTCGCGACCCGATCGTGCTCACCGGAAAGGTGGGAGATCCCTACACGACCGAGCAGGTGGTGTTCGAGGGATACGACTTGCTGCGGATCGAGGGCGTGCCCAATGGTACGTACGGCGACGAAGCGGTGATCGTGCGCTACCACTATCGTGCGCAAGATATTCCGCCACCCACCGGAACCGGAACGGTGGTCACCGCCTACGTCGACGATGCCGGGAAAGCGTTGCGGAGCCCCATTACCCAGACGGGCAAGATCGGAGAGAAGTATCAGACCAAACGGCTGAGCTTCTCGGGCTACTCGTTCGCGCGCGTCGACGGCAAAGCGACAGGAACCTACGCGCAGACCCCGATCGCGGTGACCTACGTCTATCAACAGGACGGTGCGGTGACTCCGCCCCCGGTCGTGGACCCGCCGGAGGGGAAGACGCCCCCCGCGACCGTCACCGGGCCCCTCGCGACCACAGGCCTGAACCTGGGATGGCCGCTCGCCGCCGCAACGGGCGTCGCCATGGTCGTCGCGGCAGGCGTCTTCCTCCTGGGGCGGCGTCGGCTCGGAGAAGGTGACCCGACGGAGTAACGGGAACCGGTGTCGGCCGCGGTGACCTCAGGCGGCCGACACTGTGAACCGCACGGACGCGAGCTGCTCTTCCCGGGTCGGCGCGGCGTGCACCGTGACGAGTTCGTCCACATCGGCGAACTTCGCGAATGCGGCGAGTTCGGTGCGCACGCGTTCGGGGCCGCCGATTGCCGTGTGGGTGAGCATCTTCCGAATCTCCAGTCCCGCGGGCGTATCGAGCAGCGGTGCCGCCTCGTCAGCGGTGAGTTCCTGCTCGCGACCGCGGGAGAGGAACCGGCGGACGCGATCCAGCTCAGCCCGGGCGAAGAGTTGCTCCGCGGCCGCATCGGACTCCGCGGCGATCACATTGACGCCCGCGCTCACGTACGGGGTCGGGTGGGCGGTGCTCGGCACATAGTTCGCGCGGTAGTGCTGCACCGCGGTGGTGAGCAGCTCCGGGGCAAAGTGCGAGGCGAAAGAGTACGGCAGGCCGAGCTGCGCGGCGAGTTGCGCCCCGAACAGGGACGAGCCGAGGATCGTGAGCGGGACGCGGGTGCCGCGTCCCGGGTACGCGTTGACCGCGGTGCGGGAGAGATCCTCCGAGAGGAACTGCTGCAGCTCGAGCACGTCGGAGGGGAAGCGTTCCGCCGCCTCGTGGGTGCGCCGCAGCGCGCGGAACGTGGCCCCGTCGGTGCCGGGAGCGCGCCCCAGCCCCAGGTGGATGCGCCCGGGGTGCAGCTCGGCAAGCGTGCCGAACTGCTCGGCAATGAGCAGCGGCGCGTGGTTCGGGAGCATCACGCCACCCGCGCCCAGGCCGATGGTGCGGGTCTGGGACGCGATGTGGGCGATCAGCACCGCCGTGGCGCTCGACGCGATCGACGGCATGTTGTGGTGTTCGGCGTACCAGATCCGGCTGTAGCCGTGCGTCTCCGCGGTCTGGGCGAGCGCCACGGAGTGCGCCAGCGCGTCGGCGATGGTGCCGTCGGCCTCCACGGTCGCAAGGTCCAGGACAGAGAGGGGCGGCAGCGCAGTCATATGGGGTACAACGCACCGCCGCGGCGCGTATTCCGTGATCTCCTGTGCGGGGAGACGCGAACGGCGGTCGCCCCCGCTGGGGAAGCGACCGCCGTGGAACGCGGACGTGCTCTACTTGCCCGCCGGGGTCCAGCTCTGCCACTGGCCGCTGCGCTCGAACTCCAGGTCGAGCGGGATGTTGCTGCGATCCCGCAGCAGGATCGTGGCGAGCATACCGAGGCTCGTCATCAGCAGCAGGTACACGACGATGGCCCACGTGCTGCCGAAGGACTGCAGCAGCACCTGCGCGATGGTCGGGGCGAACGCGCCGCCGATGATGCCGCCGAGCGCGTAGCTGATCGAAATCCCGGAGTACCGCACGGACGCGGGGAAGCTCTCCGCAAACCAGACGGCCGCGGGCCCGTAGGTCAGGCCGAGGCCGATCGCGAGCAGACTCGTGCCGAGCAGCACCCCGAGGACGCCGCCGTTGAAGACGAACTGGAACAGCGGGATGACTGCCGCGGCCTGCGCGACCCAGCCGATCGCCATGATCGACTTGCGGCCGTAGCGGTCGGAGAGCGGGCCGGAGGCGTAGGTGAAGATCGCCCACACGATGGCGGCCGTCAGCACTGCGAGCTGCACCTGTACCGGATCGTAGCCGAGGCCGCCGTCTGCCTCAGGGCGCGAGGCGAGCCCCTGCACGTAGCCGCCGGTCAGCATGTAACCGACGGCGTTGTTCCCGGCAAACAGCAGCGCGCTCAGGATCACGAGCGGGAGGTGCTGCTTGAAGATCTGCACGATGGGGGCCGATTCCTGCTGCTTCGCCTCGGCGATCTCGCTGAACACGGGGGACTCGTTGACGGTGCGCCGGATCACGAAACCCACGATGATGAGCACCACGGAGAACAGGAACGGCACCCGCCAGCCCCACTCTTCGAAGGCGTCGCCGGGCGCGATGATCCGCATGAGCGCGAGCATCGCGGACGCGAGCAGCATGCCGAAGGGCACGCCCAGCTGCGGGAAGATTCCGAACAGGCCACGCTTGCCCTCGGGGGCGTGCTCGACGGACATGAGCACCGCGCCGCCCCACTCGCCGCCGGCCGACAAGCCCTGCAGGATGCGCAAGGCGATCAGCAGGACGGGGGCGATGATCCCGATCGACTGGTAGGTCGGCAGGATCCCGATGCCGACGGTGGCGACCCCCATTAGGAGCAGCGTAATGACCAGCATGGGCTGCCGGCCGAGCTTGTCGCCGAAGTGCCCCGCGAGGAACGCGCCCAGGGGGCGGAAGAGGAAGGAGAGGCCGATCGTGACGAGCGAAAGGATCTGCATCATGCCCGGCCCCGCGGGCTCGAAGAAGAGCTTCGCGAGGACAAGATTCGCGGCGAACGCGTAGATGAAGAAGTCGTACCACTCGATGGTGGTGCCGATGATGGAGGCCGCGACGACCTTGCGGCGCTCCTGTGGCGTGCTCGCTACGGCGGGTGTGATATGTGTCATTATTTGACGCCCTTGTCCAACTATTGAAAACTTCGATGTCTGACAGATATTTTACGCTGCTGCCCGTGTCCGGTCGAATCCCACCCGACTTCTGGGGGGAATGCGTATCGATCTGTGGAGATTCTCCGCAATACTGGGGGCATGCTTCCCCACGGCACAGCCCTCACGCTCTTGGATTCGCCCGCTCGCCTCGAAGAGGTGCTGCGCTTCGACACCTGGGCTTTCCCGTCGGAGGTGCCGCTGAGCGACCTCCTGGAACTGCACAGCCCGATCCCGTGGGGCCGCACGTGGGGCGTCGAAACGGGCGGGGATGAGCTCGCGGCCATGTACGGGGCCTACACCCTGACTCAGTTCCCGGTACCGGGCGCGCGGGTGGCGGGAGCGTGGCTCACCTGGGTGGGCGTGCACCCAGGCTTCCGCCGGCGCGGGATCCTGCGTCACCTCATCACCCATCACTTCGCAGACGCGCTCGCTCGGGGCGAAGCGATCTCGGGGCTCAACGCGTCCGAGGCCGCCATTTACGGCCGCTTCGGATACGGAATGGCTGCGCCCCAGGTGTCGCTCACGATCCCGCGCGGTGCGAAGCTGCGGCCCGTTCCCGGCGCCGACGAGCTGGACGTTGAGTTGAGCGAGTGGGACGCGGCGCGCCACGGCTCCGAGATCGCGCGGCTCCACGCCGACTACGCAACGCTCCCCGAGGGGGTCGGGCGGCCCGGCTGGGTCACCTGGGAGACCCCGGAGCTGCGCGCTACTGCCGACCAAGACCCTCCCGCGCTGCGGCACGGGCTTGAATCACTGCGGCTGCTCGTGGTCCGCGACGCAGGCGGGACGGCGCTCGGGTACGCCCGGTTCCGGCGCAAGCCGGACTGGAACCGGCACGTTGCGGAGGGGACCGTGCAGCTCCGCGACGTGGTCGCCCACACCGCGGCCGCCGCGCACCGGCTCTGGAGCGTGCTCCTCGATCTCGACCTGATGGCGCGGGTCGAGACGGGGCTGCTGACCACCGATGACCCGATTCTGACGTTGCTCGAGAACACCCGCGCCGCGCTGCCGGTCGCCGCCGACCTGCAGTGGGTGCGCATCCTCGACCTGCCGCGCGCGCTCGCGGATCGGCGCTTCGCGGCCCCGATCGACGTAGTGCTCGAGGTGACCGACGCGTTGCTCCCCGCGAACGCCGGACGGTGGCGCGTGGTGGCCGACAGCTTCGGGTACGCGGAAGTGACGCGCAGCGATGCCGCGCCGGATCTGCGGCTCGATATCCGGGAACTCGGTGCCGCACACCTGGGCTCGACGTCCCTCTCGGCGCTTGCGCAGGCGGGGCTGGTGCAGGGCGACGCGGCAGTGATCGCTCACGCGGCGACGGCCTGGTCGTGGCCGGTCGCCGCGGGAGCGAGCTGGGTGTTCTAGCGGGTTACTCCGCGTCGACGATGGACAGCAGCAGGTGCCCGCTCGGCACCGTCTGCCCCACGGGTGCGTCGATGCCCGCGACGACGCCGGCGCGGTGCGCGTAAATCGACTGCTCCATCTTCATCGCCTCAAGCACCACGACCAGATCACCCTCGGCGACCGTCTCGCCCTCAGCGGTGGCGAGCTTCAGGACGGTTGCCTGCATGGGCGCGGTGATCCCGTTCCCGGCGGCGGCGGAAACGCCGGCACCCTTCGCGCGGCGCGGGGCAGGGCCACGGGTCACGTCCTGATCCACGAGGGGGAGGAGCGTGGCCGGCATGGAGACCTCGACACGGCGTCCCTCGACCTCAACGACCACCGCGCGGCGCTTCGGGTCCTGGCCGAGGGCCGGGACCTCGCCCTCCCACGGCTCAATGTCGTTGTCGAACTCGGTCTCGATCCACAGCGTGTAGATGCCGAAGTTGCCGTCTTCCGCGGTGAACGCGGGATCGCGGACGATCTTCCGGTGGAACGGCAGGACGGTCGGCAGCCCCTGGACCTCGAACTCATCGAGGGCGCGGCGGGCGCGCTGCAGCGCTTCCTCGCGGGTGGCGCCGGTGACGATCAGCTTGCCGAGCATCGAGTCGAACGCGCCGGAGACGACGTCGCCGGAGGTCACGCCCGTGTCGACGCGCACGCCGGGTCCCGAGGCCGCCTTGAACAGGGTGACCGGGCCCGGGGCGGGGAGGAAGCCATTGCCCGGATCCTCGCCGTTCAGCCGGAACTCGAAGGAGTGGCCGTGGGGGACCGGGTCGGCGTAGTCGATGGTGCCGCCCTCGGCGATCCGGAACTGCTCGCGAACGAGATCGATCCCGGTGACCTCTTCGGTCACGGGATGCTCGACCTGCAGGCGGGTGTTGACCTCGAGGAAGGAGACCGTGCCGTCCTTCGCGACGAGGAACTCGCAGGTGCCGGCGCCGACGTACCCGACCTCCTTGAGGATGGCCTTCGACGACGACACGAGCTGCGCGTTTTGCGCGTCGGTGAGGAACGGCGCGGGGGCCTCCTCGACGAGCTTCTGGTGGCGGCGCTGCAGGGAGCAGTCGCGCGTCGACACGACCACGACGTTGCCGTGGCTGTCGGCGAGGCACTGGGTCTCGACGTGACGGGGCTTCTCGAGGTACTTCTCCACGAAGCACTCGCCGCGGCCGAACGCTGCCACGGCCTCACGGGTGGCGGACTCGAACAGCTCCGCGATCTCATCCCGCTCGTACGCGACCTTGAGGCCACGGCCCCCGCCGCCAAACGCGGCCTTGATCGCGATCGGCAGCCCCACCTCATCGGCGAAGGCGACGACCTCATCGGCGTTCGCCACCGGATCGCTGGTGCCCGCCGCGAGCGGTGCCCCCACCTTCTCGGCGACGTGCCGCGCGGAAACCTTGTCGCCGAGGCGCTCGATGGCCTCCGGGCTCGGGCCGATCCAGGTCAGGCCCGCCGCGATGACGGCGCGAGCGAAGTCGGCGTTCTCCGCGAGGAAGCCGTAGCCGGGGTGCACCGCGTACGCGCCGGAGCGCCGTGCGACTCCGAGGATCTTGTCGATGACCAGGTAGGTCTCGGCGCTGGTCGTGCCGTTCAGCGCGTACGCCTCGTCGGCCAGCTGGGCGTGCAGGGCGTCGCGATCCTGGTCGGCGAAGACGGCGACGGAGGCGATGCCGCTGTCAGCGGCGGCACGGATAATGCGGACGGCGATCTCACCACGGTTGGCGATGAGGACTTTACGAATGCGCGACATGCGTTCCAGCCTATTGGAGGGGGCCCACCCATCCTTGGATATACACAACAAACCTTTCTGAGATCCGTTGCGGAAACGAACAGGTGGCGGTCTGCCCGGGCGTGACCCGTGCGGTGCCACAGGCTTCGCGGGTGCGCGTGCGGCTATTTCGCACAGCTGACGCAGCGAGTACGCTGAGACTGGGCGGCCGCGGGCCGGTTCCCACCCCCTCCCGTACGCACAGATGGAGCACACCATGGCACAGAACACCGATCTTGATTCCCTGCTGCAGAACATTCCCTTGGGCGAGCTCGCCGCAAAGTTTGGCGTCGATGAGAACACGATCGGTGCGGCCGTGCAGCAGGCGCTGCCCGGGCTGATCGGCGGCATGGCCGTGAACGCGAGCGACGCCGACGGTGCGTCGAAGCTCGAGAGCGCCCTGCAGAAGCACCAGCCCGCAGACGGTGCCGTCTCGCTCGAGAATATCGACACCGCTGACGGCGAGAAGATCGTCAAGCATGTCCTCGGTGACAAGCAGGAGCAGGTGGCGCAGGCGCTCGGCGAGCAGGCTGGCAACAACGCCATCGCGACGCTGGTGCCGCAGCTGCTGCCGATGCTGGCACCGCTCGTCATGCAGTTCCTCGCGGGGAAGATGGGTGGCGGGCAGGGCACCGTCGCGGCCTCGAACGACCAGGGTGGCCTCGGTGGCGTCCTCGGCAACCTGCTGGGCGGGCTCGTCGGTGGCGGCCAGCAGACCCAGCAGGCCTCCGCGGGTGGCGGCCTGGGCGATCTGCTCGGTGGCCTCCTCGGCGGCGGCGGCCAGCAGCAGTCCGCTGGCGGCGGGCTCGGCGATCTGCTTGGCGGCCTGCTTGGCGGCAAGAAGTAAGTCCCCACTCCGGATCCCACCCCGCCGGGTCGCACAGTGACTCTGTACACTGGCGGGGTGGTGAATCCTGAAATCCAAGGCCGGGTCTACCCGCCGACCGCCCCCTATCTGGTGGGCCGTGAAAAGATCCGCGAGTTCGCTCGCGCCGTGCTCAGCGAGTCTGCGCTCCATTCCGACCCCGAGGCCGCGCGCAGCGCCGGGTACGCCGACGTGGTTGCACCGCCCACCTTCGCGGTCGTGGTGCAGGAAGCAACGCTCGCTCAGCTGCTGGCCGACCCCGAGGCCGGGGTCGACTTCACGCGCGTGGTCCACGGCGACCAGCGTTTCAGCTATACGCGCCCGATCGTGGCCGGTGACGAGCTGACCGCAACACTGACCATCGCGGCGGTGAAGCAGCTCGGTGGGCACTCGATGGTGACCGCCTCGAGCAGCATGACCGACGCCGCCGGGGAACACGTCGTCACCGCGATCTCGACGCTCGTGGTGCGCGCGCCGGAGCAGGACCAGGGGGACGTCGCATGACCACCGCACCCGTATTCGCCGAACTCGCCGTGGGCGACACCGTCGCCGAGCGAGAACTGACGCTCACCCGCGATCGCCTGGTGCGGTACGCCGGAGCCTCCGGCGACTTCAACCCGATCCACTACCGCGACGACGTTGCGCAGTCCGTCGGGCTTCCCGGGGTACTCGCGCACGGCATGCTCACCATGGGGGCCGCGGGCGCGGTCGGGAGCGACTGGCTGGGCGCAGCCGGCTGGGTGCGCGACTTCCAGTCCCGCTTCACCCGGCCCGTCCCCGTGGACGCCGCAGAAGGTGCCACCGTCTCCGTCACCGCCGTGGTCGGTGCGATCGACGCCGAGGCCCGCACCGTCCGGCTCGACCTGAAGGTCGTCTTCGACGGGGCCACCGTACTCGGCAAGGCGCAGCTGCTGGCGGAGTTCGCGTGACCCAGGCCGGCACGCGCGGGGAGGGTCCGGTCACGGACCACACGCCGCTGTCGCAGCTCACCACCATGCGCGTGGGGGGCCCGGCGCACCGGATCCTGACCGCGGAAACGCGGGACGAGCTGATCGCCCGCGCCACGGAACTCTGGCGTGACGGCGAGCCGTGGCTGCTCCTCGGGGGCGGCTCCAACACCGTCGTGCACGACGACGGCTATCCGGGACCTGTGCTGCTCGTACGCAGCTCCGGCATCGAGCGGATCGATGATCCGGAAGTGGCTCCCGGTCACGTGCGCATCCGCGTCGCCGCCGGCGAGGACTGGGACGGCCTCGTCGCCACCGCGGTATCGCGGGGCTGGGCGGGGATCGAAGCCCTGTCCGGGATCCCCGGCCGAGTGGGGGCCGCGCCGGTCCAAAACATCGGCGCCTACGGGCAAGAGCTTTCCGATGTGCTGCACTCCATCGAGTTTCTCGACGCGTATGCCGAGGAACCGCGACGGCTCTCCGCCGCCGAACTTGAACTCGGCTACCGGGACTCGGTGATCAAGCAGGGGCGGGAGGGCGTGGTCCTCTCGATCGACCTCGTGCTCGCCACCGCCGGCGGGTCGTCCCCGCAGCGCGGGCGCCACGGGGCACCCTCCGACGCGGACGCCGACGCGGACGCCGACGTCGCCGCACCGGTCGCGCCCGTCCGCTACGGTCAACTGGCCACCGCGCTCGGCGTCGACCCGGGAACTGAGATCCCGATCCAGGTGATGCGCGACGCGGTGCTGCGGCTGCGGGCCGCCAAGGGCATGGTCCTGGACCCCGCCGATCACGACACCTGGAGCTGCGGTTCCTTCTTCACGAACCCGATCGTGACGGAGCGGTTCGCGAATAGCCTGCCCGAGGACGCGCCGCGCTTCCCGATGGGGGCCGTGGACCAGCCGGACACGGTGATCTCGCTCGCGGACGTGGCCGCCGGGGCAGAAATTGTGGCCCCGCGCCCCGCGCCGGAACGCATGGTGAAGCTGTCCGCGGCCTGGCTGATCGATCACGCGGGCGTCAGCAAGGGCTTCCGGCTTCCCGGATCTGGTGCCGCGGTGTCCTCAAAGCACACCCTCGCGATCACCAACCGCGGCGGCGCGACCGCGGCGCAGGTTGCCGAACTAGCCCGCCTCATCGTGCAGCGCGTGCAGCAGGAATTCGGGGTGATTCTCGTTCCCGAGCCCAATCTGTACGGACTCGAGCTCTAGCGCGCGTGATGCGGATCCAGATCGTCGGCGCGGGCCGCATGGGCACGGCACTCGACGCCGCGCTGCGCGCGGCGGGAGCGGACGTGCTGGCGCTCGCCGGCCGCGGCGCGGACGGACGGGACCCCACCGGATCCCCCGTGGATCTGGTGCTGCTCGCCGTGCCGGACGCCGCGATCCCGGCGGCCGCGGCCGCGATCCTGCCGGGGCCGCTGGTCGGACACCTCTCCGGGATGACCGGTGTGGACGCGCTCGCCCCGCACGAGGCATTCAGCCTGCACCCGCTCCTGAGCGTGACCGGGGTAGGCACCGAATTCACCGGGGCGCACGCGGCCGTGGCGGGTTCCACGGCGCGGGCGCGGGGCGCGGCCGAGGAGCTCGCGACCCGGCTCGGGCTCGTCCCCTTCGCGGTCGCCGACGCCGACCGCGCCGCCTACCACGCCGCCGCGAGTCTCGCCGCGAACGCGCTCGTGACGTTGGAGGACATCGCCGAACGACTGGCCGCCACCGCGGGCGTTCCCCGCGCGGCCCTCGTGCCCCTGGCCCGGGTCGCCCTCGACAACTGGGCTGCGATGGGCGGGGAGGCAGCGCTCACCGGGCCCCTCGTCCGGGGCGACGAGGCGACCGTCGCACGCCAGCGCGCGGCCGTCGCGGAGCGGCTTCCCGCGGAGCTCGCCCTGTTCGACGCCCTCACCGACGCCGGCCGTGCGCTCGCCGCTCGCCGCGTCCCAGCCGATACCCCCACAGAGGACTCACCATGAGGATCATCCGCACCATTCCCGAGCTGCACGCGGCGCGCGCAGAGGCCCGCGCCGCGGGTGCCACCCGGGTCGGTTTTGTGCCGACCATGGGGGCGCTCCACGAGGGGCACCTCTCCCTGCTGCGGGCGGCCCGTGCCGAAAACGACGTCGTGGTGCTGTCCATCTTCGTGAACCCGACGCAGTTCACGGATTCGAGCGACCTCGACGCCTATCCGCGCACCGAGGAGGCCGATGCCGAGCTCGCCGCCGCCGCCGGAGTCGACCTCCTCTTTGCGCCCGACGCGGCAGAACTGTATCCCGCCGGCTACGCGACCACCGTGCGCGTCGCGGGACCGCTGACCGAGACCCTCGAGGGCGCGGGCCGCGGTCAGGGACACTTCGACGGCATGGCCACGATCGTGACCAAGCTGCTGCTGGCCGTCCTCCCCGGCACGGCCTACCTCGGGCAGAAGGACGCGCAGCAGCTGCTCGTCGTGCGGCGTATGGTCGCTGACCTGGGGATTCCGACGCGTATCGCCGCGTGTCCTACCGCCCGCGACCAGGACGGACTCGCGCTGTCGAGCCGGAACGTGCGGCTGAGCACAGCGGAACGATCTCGCGCGCTCGCGATCCCGCGCGCTCTGGAGGCCGCGGCCGCGCTCGTCGCGGAGGGGGTGCACGAGGTGGCCCCGCTGCGGGAGGCGGCGAGCGAGATTCTCGCCGCCGCAGACGTCGCTCCGGAGTATCTCGCGTTTGTCGTCCCCGAGTCGCTGGCACCGGTCGAGTCGGTGACCGGGCCCGTGCTGTGCGCGATCGCCGCGCGCGTCGGCGAGGTCCGGCTGATCGATAATGTGGTGTTGACCCCGACCCCCGTTCCCACAAAGGAGTGACCGGCATGGCACGAATCACGATTCCCCAGTTGCGCGATCGACGAGCGGCGGGTGACGCCATCGTGATGGTGACCGCCTACGACTACCCGGGGGCGCGCGCCGCCGAACGCGCGGGCGTCGACATGGTGCTGGTCGGCGACTCCGGGGCGCAGGTGGTGCTGGGACACGATTCCACGGTCGCGGTCACCACGGACGAGTTGTTGGTGCTCGCGAAGGCCGTGCGCCGCGGCACCGACACCGCGTTTGTCGTGTGCGATGTGGCCTTCGGCACGACCGAGACCTCCGACGCGCAGGCCGTGGACACGGCGGTGCGCTTCGTGAAGGAGGCCGGTGCCGACGCCGTGAAACTTGAGGGCGGCAGCGAGGCGCGCCTGAGCCGGATCCGCGCGATCGTCGCGGCCGGGATACCGGTGGTGGGCCACATCGGCCTGACGCCCCAGACCGCCACCGCGCTGGGCGGGCTTCGCGCGCAGGGACGGACCGTCGAGAGCGCGACGCGGCTCGTCGCCGAGGCACTCGGCGTGCAAGCGGCCGGTGCGTTCTGCCTCGTGGTCGAGGCCGTGCCGAGCGAGATCACCGCGGTGCTGCGCGAGGCGCTCGACATCCCGATCATCGGCATCGGTGCCGGCCCCGCCGACGGGCAGGTGCTCGTGCTGCACGACCTGCTCGGGATCACCGAGGGGCACACCGCGAAGTTCGTGAAGTCCTACGGCACGATCGGTGCGGACATGACCGCCGCGATTGCGGCCTACGCGGCTGAGGTCCGAGCCGCGGCATTCCCCGGGCCGGAGCACGGCTACGCGGCGACCCCGGAGGCGGTCGCCGCGGCCCGCGCGGCGCTCCCGAACGCCTAGCCGCCCGCCCCCGCCCCGGCGCGTCACCCGGATCCCGCCCAAACTGAGGCAAATTATCTAAACCGACGGTTTCTCGCCCGAAAAACCATCACGTTAGATAATTTGCCTCAGGGTGGATGGCGGTGTTCGGCTGCCCGCGCCGGGCGCCCGGGCCGGGGTCCGGGTCGGATCAGACGCGGTCGAGGGCGGTGCGCAGATCCCGGATCAGGTCGTCGGCCGACTCCAGGCCGACGGAGAGCCGCAGGAGTCCGGGCGTGATCCCGAGCCGCTCGGTGATCTCCGGCGCGAACGTCGCGTGCGTCGAGCTGAGCGGGTGGATCACCATTGAGCGGGTGTCGCCGATCCCGGTCATCCGCGAGAACACGCGCAGCCCGTCGACACACGACCGAGCGCCGTCGATGCCGCCGCGGACGGTCACCCCGAACACGGATCCGGTGCGCCCGGCGTAGTCTCGCTCGGCGATCCCGAACAGAGGGTTGGAAGGCAATCCCGCGTAGTCGACGGACTCGACCTCGGGCTGCTGTTCGAGCCACGCGGCGATCCGCTGGGAGGACGCGACGTGCCGGTCCATGCGCAACGACAGCGTTTCCATCCCCTGGTGGAGCAGGAAGCCCGTGAACGGGGAGAGCGCGGGGCCGATGTCGTTCACGACCGCCTCGCGCACGGCCCGCGAGTAGGCGATCGGCCCAAAACGGTCGAGCAGGGACCCGAGCCCGGGGCGGGGCGCTGCGGTAATGAGCGGGAACGAGCGGCCAGCTCGCTCGGCCGCCTCCCAATCGAAGGTGCCGCCGTCGACGATGGCACCGCCCACGGCCGCGCCGTGCCCGGTCAGGAACTTCGTGGTGGAGTGCACCACGATGTTCGCGCCGTGCTCGAACGGGCGAATCAGCGCGGGCGTGCCGACCGTGTTGTCGACCACCAGCGGCAGGTTGTGGCGAGCGGCGACCGCTGCGATTCGGCGCAGATCCGTGACGTCGTTGCGGGGGTTCGGGATCGTCTCGGTGTAGATCGCCTTGGTGGTGGGGCGGATCGCCCGATCCCACTCAGCATCGTCGTCTGCGTCCCAGACGTAGTCGATGCCGATTCCGAAACGCTTGAAGCTGCGGCCGAACAGGATTCGCGTGCCGCCGTAGATCGAGGCCGTCGACACGATGTGGTCGCCCTGCCCGGCGAGCGCGAACAGCGCCGACGAGATCGCGGCCTGGCCGCTGGAGACCGCAACCGCGGCCGTGCCCCCTTCGAGGGAGGCCAGCCGGTCCTCGGCGACCGCGTTTGTCGGGTTGCCCTGGCGCGAGTAGATGGGCGCGGGCTCGCCGGGGGCAAGCTCGTCGACGATGTCGGGCACCGCGTCGGTACCGCGGGTGAGCCCGACCCCGCCGCGCCACAACGCCCGGCCGGCGAACCGATCAACCTGATCGTCGAAGCTGTCGAACACATAGCCCGCGGAGAGCGCGATCGGGGGGATGCGCAGCCCGGCGTTCCGGTCGACGTACTCGCCCGCGTGAACCTGACGGGTATCGAAATCGAAACCCGCCCAGTCGGTGACCGGCGTCGCAGGAGTGGGAGCAGCGTTCATCGGGAGACCTCCGCGGATGTCGGGGCGGCCGCGGGGAGGATCGCGGCGATCCGCGCGACCGCCTCGCGGATCGTCTCGGGCGCGCAGGCGAGGTTCAGCCTGACGTGCCCGGCACCGCCGAGCCCGAAGTCGGCACCGTTGTTGAGTGCGACGCGGGCCTCCGAGAGGATCTGCCCGTGCGGGTCGGGGCCGAGCCCGGCCTCCCGGAAATCGAGCCAGGCCAGGTATCCGGCCTGGGCGGGTGCGAGGCGCACGCCCGGCAGCTGGGTCGCCACGAGTTCGGCCAGGTACGCGGTGTTCGCTTCGATCTGCGCGATCGCGCGGTCGAGCCAGGCGCGGCCGTGGGTGAACGCGGCAACGCCGGCGTGCAATCCGAGGATGCTCGCCCGCGTCGTGGTCTCCGGAGGGAGAGACGCGAGCGCGGCGTGTGCGCGCGCATCGGCGGCGACGATCACGGAGCACTTCGCGCCAGCAATGTTCCAGCCTTTGCTCGGGGACGTCGTGGTCACCGAAAGCGCGCCGGCGGCGGCCGCGAGGGGCGCGAACGGCACGAAGCGCGCGCCCGAGTGGGTGAGCGGCGCGTGGATCTCGTCGGCGATCACACAGACCCCGTGCTGCGCGGCGAGCCGTGCCAGCTCCGCGAGCTCGGCTTCGGTGTGCACCGTGCCGTGCGGGTTGTGCGGGCTGCACAAGAGGAAGGCCTCGGCACCGTCCGCGAAGGCACGAGCCACGGCGTCGAGGTCGAGGCGGAACTCCTGCCCGATGGGCGTCTCGCGGGCGACGCGGAGGGGCACCTCGACGATGTCGTACGGCAGCTCCTCAAGCATCTCGAAGAAGCCGGGATACACGGGGGTGGGGAGCACGATCCGCTGCCGCCGAGCCAACTCGGGGCCGGCCTGGTCGCGCAGCTCCCAGGCCACCCGGAGCGATTCGACCACGCCGGTTGCGACGTCGGTCGCGAGATGGACGTGCTCGTGTGGGACGGTCCAGCCCCACGCCGCCTCGGCGTACCCCGCGAAGGCGGGGGCGAGCGGCCCCGGCCCATCGAGGTAGCCGATGTCGGATGCCGTGACCCGTTCGATGATCGCCTGCTGCACCTCGGGGGCGACGGCGAAGTCCATTTCCGCCACAAACAGGGGCAGAACGTCGGCGGGGTAGCGCGTCCACTTCAGGCTCGTGCGCTCGGTGCGCAGGAGCGCGGGGTCCAGCGTGGTGAAGGGCACGCCCGACGGATCAGCGTCGGGGGCGTTGCGACAGTCGGGCTCGGTCATGCCTCCATGCTCGCGGCTCGCGCCGGATCCCGCGACCCCGCGAGTAAAGCGGCGTCACACGCGGCCTGCGAGCGCGCCCGAGCTAGGGGCGCACCGCGAGCCGAACGATCCCTGACACCGCGGCTTCGAGCGGTCCGCGTCTCCCGGTCACCGCAAGAATCGCACCGATCAGGAGGGCCCCCGCGAGCTGCAGCGCGTACGCTCCGACCCCCGCCGCCCACCAGGGGAACCCGGTGTCCCAGATCGCGGGATCCTGCAGCGCCGGTTCGAGCCAGATACCCGTCGCGACGATGTGGAGCGCATAGATGGTGAGCGGCGCGGCGCCCGCGGCGCGGATCGTGCCGAGCACGGGTCCCAGCGGTCGGGGCGGGGTGTGCCGGCCATCGCCGGGGTCGCGGCCGGTCCCACGCGCGACGTCGCAGACGAGCACGAGCAGACCGATCACGGCACACGCGATGCCCGCGGTGCGCAGGATGTCGACCGGGGAGCCGGAGTGTGGCGTGGCGATCAGTTGCGCCCACAGCTCCGGGGCGAGCGGCGCCCCCGCGGCAGAGTGCGTCACCACCTCGCGGATTGCGTCGGGGTCGGTGCCGACCGGCCAGGGCGTACCCAGGCGCGGGAGATTCGCGATCACCAGGGACGAGAGGAGCTGCGCCGCCGCGGCGACGACCGCCCCGCCCCCGAAACACGCGAGCGCGACGCGGCCGAGCGTGCCCTGTGCGGTCGCGGAGACGAGTGCTCGGCCCACGAGGATCCCGATCAAGAGGTATACGCACCAGGTCAGGGCGGGATACTCCCCGGTCATGAGCAACGCTCGGGTCGCGCCCACCCAGTCGATCCCGAAATCCTCGAACGTCACCGATCCCGAGGGGTCGGTCGTGCTGAGCTCCGACAGCCCCTCGCGCAGCATCGCATTGAGCGGACCGCCGACGAGTCCGAGCGCACCGGCCAGGAGACCGAGGACCCAGCCGCGCGCTGCGATCAGGGGCGCAACCAGGATCATCGCGGCACCGTAGTACGCGAGAACGATCGCGACGGGCGTCTCGATCAGCCCCAGGAGCAGCCCGATCAGGATCAAGAGCGCACCGCGGATCAGGGTGCCCGAGATCGCGGCACCGACGCGCCCCTCACGAAGCGGCCGGCGGGACGCGAACACGACGCTGACGCCACCGAGCACCGCGAACAGTGGTGCCGCGATGCCCTCGGTGAGCGTGTCCGTGAGCGCTCCGGCCGACTCCGCGAAAGAACCGGGCTCCGCGAGGAGCGCGCCGATGGTGACGAGGTGCGCCGCCATCATGCCGGCGATGGCAAGGAACCGGGCGACGTCGACGCCGATGTATCGCGCGGTCATGGGGTGGGTGCTCCCGGCGGGGCCGCACGGTCGGCCTCGCCGCGGCGGATGTGGTCGCGGGCATGCGCGAGCGCGGGCCCGAGCTCGTCGAAGAGGTGGTGCGGGTGGCGCAGCGCGGTGATGACGCCGAGCTGTTCGAGCAGCGGCCGGTGCTCGGCGCGGATGCCCTTGAGGAGTACGGTGGCCCCGCGGCGTTCGAGCGCGGCGATCAGCTCCGAGAGCGCGTTCGCGCCGGTCGCGTCGATGATCTGGACGTCGGAGAGGCGCAGCACGACGACCTCAACGTCGGGAGTCTCGGCGATCTGATCGATTAGGCGATCGGCGGCACCGAAGAACAGGGAGCCGCGCACCGTGAAGAGCGCGATGCGCTCGTCGCCCGTTTCGGGATGGCCGGGAAGCTCCGAGCGTTCCGCGTCGCTCATGCGGCTCAGCGCTCGCAGGGCGAAGAACGCGGCGGCGGCCAGGCCGATACCGACTGCGATGACCAGGTCAAAGGCGACGGTGACGAACAGTGTGACCGCGAATACGGCCGCGCTGGAGCGGCCGGAGCGCAGCACGCGCCGGATCGTCGCTGGCGCGACCATGCGCGCCGCGGTCATCATCAAGACACCGGAGAGCGCGGCGAGGGGGATCGCGCCGACCACGGGTGCGGCCACCAGTACGACCAGCAGAAGTGCGAGCGCGTGAACGACCGCGGCGAACCGGGTGCGCGCCCCACTCCGGACATTCACCGCGGTGCGGGCGATCGCCCCGGTCGCGGGCATTCCGCCAAAGAACCCGGAAGCGATCGACGCGAGCCCCTGCCCGAAGAGCTCGCGGTCCGCGTTCACGGGGCCCGTGTCGACGATTGTTGCCGCGACGCGCGCGGAGAGCAGCGATTCGATTGCAGCGAGCGCCGCGACCGCCACGGCGGGCCCCGCGAGCGCCGTCAGCATCGCGGGATCGAACGCGGGCAGCGTGGGCGCGGGCAGCGTGCTCGGAAGCTCGCCGATCACGGGCAGCGGTGAGCCGGAGAGCGCGGTGATCACGGACACCACCACGATCGCGACGAAGGACGCGGGGATGGCCGGGGCGAAGCGCCCGAGCACCTGCATGACGACGGCGACCCCGACGACGGCCGCGAGCGGGAGCAGCGCCTGCGGCCAGCTCGCCTCGGTGACCACCTGCCAGGCCGCGACGACCGCGTTGGAGGAGTGGCCCGCCGCGGAAACGCCGAGCGCCGCAGGGACCTGCTGCAGAAAGATGATGATGCCGATCCCCGCGGTGAAACCCTCGATGACGGGCCAGGGAATGTAGCTGACGGCCCGGCCGAGGCGCAGCACTCCCGCGGCGACGACGAGCAGGCCGGCCATGAGACTGACGACGGCGACCGCTCCGACGCCGTGCGCCATCACGATCGGGGCGAGCACCACCACCATGGCCCCGGTCGGGCCCGACACCTGCACGTTCGATCCGCCGAATACGGCGGCGACCAGCCCGGCCACGATCGCCGTGATGAGCCCCGCTTCGGCCCCGACACCGGAACTCACCCCAAACGCGAGGGCGAGCGGCAGGGCCACGATACCCACCGTGAGTCCGGCGACGAGGTCGGCCCGCCAGCTGCTTCCCAGCCCGTGGTAATCGGCGCGAGTGGGGAGCAGCGCGCGAAGTCCGTGCAGGATTGCCGTCATGTGATGCCTCCCTGGTTCCCCTCCATCTTGCCGTACTCGGGGCGTGCGGAGGAGAACGATGACACGGGTCCAGATTGGTGCTGTGCGCGGGGCGATCCACGGGCTAATCTGTGACACAGAAGACTCAAGGGGGATCCTATGGACGTGTTGCTCTTTATCACTCAGTTGCTGGTGGTGCTCGGCTGTATTGTTATGGGCACGCGCTCGAGTGGTGTCGGCCTCGGCCTCTGGGGCGGTGCCGGAGTCGCGATCCTCGTGTTCGTGTTCGGGCTTGTCCCCGGTTCGCCTCCCGTCGACGCACTGCTGATTGTGCTCGCCGTGGTGCTCGCCTCCTCCATGATGCAGTCCGCGGGCGGGATCGATTGGATGGTCTCGATCGCGGCGAAGCTGATCGCGCGCAGCCCGAAGCAGATCACGCTGGTCGCCCCGCTGGTGTCGTTCCTGTTCGCCGTTGGCGCCGGAACCTCGAACATCCTGTACCCGCTGCTTCCCGTGATCCAGGATCTGTCCTACCGCAATGGCGTGCGCCCCTCACGTCCGCTGTCGCTCTCGGTGGTCGCGACGGGCGTGGCGCTGGCCTGTAGCCCGGTCTCCGCGGCCATGGCAGCGATGGTGACCCTCACGGACACGGCACCCTGGGACTTCGAACTCGTCGACATCCTGAAGGTCACGATCCCCGCGGCCGTCGTGGGCATCATCATTTCGGGCATCATCGTCAACCGGCTCGGCAAGGACATCGCCGACGATCCCGAGATCCAGGAGCGCATCGCCTCCGGGAAGATCCCGGCCCCCTCCGCAAACGCCGCTGAGGTCCGCGCCGAGGTCACGGTGACAGCAGCCGGCCGCAACGCCGCCATCATCTTCTTGCTCGGCGTCGCCGCGATCGTCGCGTTCGGCCTGTTCAAGGGGATGCGCCCGCTCGATGCCGCGGGTGACCCGGTCGCGATGACGCCGATCATCGAGATCGTGATGTTCGTGGTCGGCACGCTGATCCTCGTGGTGTCCCGACCGAAGGTTGCCGAGATCCCGACCATGACGGTGTTCAAGGCGGGTATGGTCTCGGCGATCGCGCTCTTCGGGCTCGCCTGGCTGACGGACACCTTCCTCGGTGCCCACACCACGCTGATCGCTGATGGTGTCGGCGGGCTCGTGACGGCGGCCCCCTGGATCTTCGCGCTGGGCGTGTTCCTCGTGTGCGTGCTCACGACGAGTCAATCCACCGCCACCCGGACCATCGTGCCGATCGGACTGGCGGCGGGGATCCCGCTCGGACTCCTCTCGGGCATGTGGGCGGGCGCGTTTGCCGGCATCTACCTGCTGCCGACCAACGGCTCGCAGATCGCCGCCGCGAACTTCGACACCTCGGGCTCCACGAAGCTCGGCACAAAGCTCGTCGACCACTCCTTCTTCCTCCCCACACTGATCCTCGCGGTGACCACCATTGCCGTCGGTGCCCTGTTCGGGGTGCTCTGGGGCGGATAAGTTCACGCCGGGACAGAAACGACGCCCCCGAGGAGCTCCGGCTCCTCGGGGGCGTCGCGTGTGGGGCAGCGGGCCTAGCCGGCCGGCGGCCTCAGAAAGCTCTGCACCACCGGGGAACCCGGGATGTGGATTCGCTGTGCCGGGCGATATCCGAGCCGCTCGTACCGCGCATCGTTCGCGGGATTCGACGACTCCAGATAGCTCTGCAGCCCCGCGGCGTCATACCGCTCGAGTGCCGCCTGCACCAGGCGCATCCCGATCCCGAGGCCGCGGGCCTCGCGGGCGACCGCCAGCAGGGAGAGGTATGCGTGCGGCGTCGTGGGGCGGGCGGCCGCGAAGAGCTCGCCCTCGGTGAGGAGCGCTGCCGCGGCGACGTCACCGATCGTGTCGCGCAGGAGCCGCTCATACGCGGGGAGATCGGCCTCGTGAACCTCGTCCTGCCCTGGCGGGAACCACGTCGAGACCGCGGCCACGGTGCCGTCTGGCAGCTCCGCGACGAGCGGGGTTCCGTAGCGCACGGCCTGATCCGCCATGAAGCGCCAGTGCGCGAGCGCGTGCGCCATGCGTGCGGGGTGCGCGGGAAACGCGGGCCCCCACACCGGGTCGTCCCAGAATCCTTCCGCGAGGACGCGGGCCGTCACGCCGAGGTCGGCAACGGTCAAGGGGCGGACGGTGAAATCGGTGAGCGTCATGGTGTTCCTGGGGTGCAGGGCACCCGTGATCGTGTGGCAGATCGTGTCGGACGTTGGGCTGCGCGCCGCGCATGCGCCGCTACTGGGCGTCGCGGTATGCGTCCCACGCGCGCTTGCAGGCGTGCGCGATCGCGTCGATGTGCGCCGGATCCTCCGCGACCCACTCGGTGCCCGGCTCCTGGAGTTCGGCGGCTGCGACTGGGCCGAGCAGGTATTCCCGCAGGAATTCTGCCTGGACCGCTCCGAGCCGCAGCCCGGCCGCGTCGGCTTCCGCCCGCATCGCCCCAAACCGGGCGCCAGCCGCGCGGATCTCCTCGCTTCCGAGGTACGGCTGGTTCAAGAGCACGGCCTCCGGATGCGACACCTCGAAGCCCGCGCGGTGGGCCTCGGCCAGTGCCCGCAGCGCGGCAGCGTCCATCGTGGGACGGTCCGCCGGGTCGCGCTCTTCGCCCTGGTGGTCGCCGCGGTTCGACAGGGCGACAACGTCGGGCAGCCTGTCTGCCTCGGCACGGGCCACGTTCACGGCGCCGTCGCGCGTGGTCGTGGTGTTCATGGTGTCGTGGAACGAGAGGCGCGTGAACGAGCCGCCGTGAGCGAGGCCGTGCTCCAGGAACATGTCGGTGAGTGCCTCGCGGGTGCGTTCATACACGCCGAGCCCCTGCTCCGCGGTGTCCGCGAACGCGTCGACGAGGCGTTGCAGCCCGGCGTCGGTGTCGGGGATCTCCAGGATCGGGAAGAAGGAGAACGTGACGGGGCGGATGGCGTCGACACCGGTGAGATCGACCTTGTGCCACGGGCCGGCAGCGCGTACGCGTTCAATGGCGGCGGCGAGGTCCGCGCGCACGTCGTCGGGCTTGCGGCGGTTCGGGTCCCGGATGAGCCGGGGATGCGGGTTGATGACCGCGACGATGCGGGGATCGATCTCTGCCCAGCGGCGCACGATTGATGCGGTGGCGACGTCGCTGAAGTCGTACTGCAACCGGCGGGTGAGCGCGGGAGAGAGGAACTCGGCAACTTCCTCGGGGATCGCGGCCCCCGAGTGCGGGGTCGCCACGAGCAGGTCAGCGTCGGCGATGGCCTGCTCCAGGGTGCGGGTGTCCGAGTCGGCGTAGTGCGTGATCTGCTCGGGAGTGAACACGGTGCCGGCGGGAATGAGGTCGAGTGAGGTGCTCATGTGATCAGAGTATCCAGGACCGAGGTGGCTGACCAGAGCTTCGCGTGAGTTCGCTGAGACGCCCCGTGAGGGGGGCAACCCGCCACCGGGGATCCGGACGGTGCAGCTCCTGAGCGTCTGCCTGGCGTCCCCGGATTGCGGTGCGCCGGGCCGGGCGGATGAGTCACTCCCGCCCGGCCCGGCGCACCGCGCAGGGTCTTACACTCCGGCGGCTGCACCGTTCCGGTGTGCGCGTCGGCGTGCGCCTGCGACTGCGGCCGCGGTGCCGAGCAGTACGGCGATCACGCCCAGGACCGCAAAGGGCAGGACGGTCGAGCCGCCCGTCTCAGACAGCCCGGCGACGGTCGGGTCCTCCGGGGAGAGTCCGGTGTCGTCGGTTCCGCTGCCGGAACCGCCGCTGCCGGCACCGGTCGCGACGACCGCGAACGTGACGGCTGCGGACGGGGAATTCACGCCGTTGACGGTCTGTGCCGCGGTGAGCGTGTATCCGGCCGGCGCGTCCAGACCGCTGAGCGGTGCCTGCCACGTGCCGTCCGCGCCCACCCGGATCGCCGCGTCCCCGCTGTTCGCCGACGCATCGCCCAGCGTCGCGGTGATGACGGCACCGGGCAGGCCGGTTCCGGCTACCGTGCGTGGTGCCTGTCCGACGGTGAAACGATCGTCCGGGGTGATCGAGGTGATCTGCGGCGCTGCCGGAGTCACCGTGAGCGTCGCGGTCGAGGTGCCGGAGGTGGCCCCGTCGAGTTCCTGGCTCGCCGAGATGGTGTGCCGACCAATATCGACCCCGTGGGCGACGAGGCTCCATGTCCCGTCGGCAGCCACACGTGCGGTGCGTGCCGCGTCGCCCGGGAGCCCGGTTACCGCGACGGTGGCGTCGGGTGCCCCGGTGCCCGACACCCGGGCATCGGCCGTCCGCGCGCCCTCGTCCGCCGCGACCTCCTGGTCGTCGAGCGTGGGGGCGGGCAGCGCGACCGTGAGCGCGGCGGTCGTGGTGGCCGAGGAGCTGTAACCATTCGTGGCGACGAGCGAGTAGGTCACGTCCCCGGGAGTATCCGGAGCGGAGAATTGGACCTCCCCGCCGTCGTTCGGGAACACCCGCGTCTCGAGGCCGGGAGCTGAAACGCTCAGCTCAGCGGCGTTGCTGGGCACGGCGACCACGATGTCTCCGCCTGCCGGAATGCTCTCCCCGGCAGCGGGCGTCGTGACGGTTGGGGCGTCGATATCGAGGGAGACGGTATAACCGCCGGTGTACTCAAGTGCGTCGGCGAGCCGCGTGTACCATGCCCAGTCGTCACCGGCGGTGACGGTGGATGGACTCCCGCTCACGATCCCCACGGCCTGGTCGCCCTGGAAGACGGCACCGCCGGAATCGCCCGGATTGCTGGTCGCGCCGCCCAGGAAGCCGTGCACCCAGCGGCCGGACACCTGCATGTAGCCGTCCAGGATCTCGGTGGGGCGGAGCTGTCCGTCGGTGTACAGCAGTTCGACCGTCGTGTTTCCGGAGGTCAGCCCCGTCGTCCGGCCCGACTTCGCGATGGTCCCCGAGACCGGATCCGCCAGGCCTTTGACCGGGGTCGCTGCGGCGGCGAGGTCGTTGTCGGCGGCGGTGCTCCAATCCGTGACCGACGGGTGCAGCGTCAGGGAATCGTTCGCAATATCGATCACGCTGATGTCCGTGGAGTCCGGGGCGTTCTCTGCGCCGAGGGTATTCCCGGGGCCGCCGTACTGCGAGAAGCCGAAGTGTCCGGTGAGGCCCGTCCCGTTCGGACCGGTTGCATCGTTGTTCCCGGCGTGGGCCGCGTCGTCCGATGGCTGGGACAGGGTGACCTCGGTGAGCGCGCCGTCCGAGGTGCAGTGTCCGGCGCTGAGCAGCGCCGGATCGCCCGTGGGGCTCCACGCCGTGAATCCCACGGAGCACAGCGCGTCGAAGTTCCCGTTCTGTCCGCTGAGGTAGCCGGCACCGCCGACGACGTCGGTCGCCGTGTCCGCGACGGGAGCATCAACAAAGGCGATGTCTTCCACATCGAGACTCTCCAGGAGCTCCGCCGTACCCGGAGCGTCCCGCAGCGCCTCGTTCACGAGGACGATGGAGGTACCGTCCGTCGTGACGCCGTAGCCGAGGGCTGCGTCCGGCGTCGTGCTCGTTGCGGTGAGGGTCGCGGCGGCCGCTGCGGCGGCGGCCGTGGGGTCCAGGTCGGACGATGTGGGGCCCTCGGCGAATGCCGGTGCGGCTCCCCACACCGTCCCGAGGGTCAGTAGAGCGGCGGCGCAAAGCGCAGCGGGGCGACGTTGTGTCACGGGTGGGTTCCTCCCAGTTGGTTGGTGAAGCAGTGCGATCCGCCGGGTTGGTGGGTGAAGCAGTGCGAGCCGCGAGGTCCGGGACCGAGTGTCGCCCGGAGCCACCGCCCCGTGACGGCTGTTCGACAGCCCGAAGGACGGCACCACGCTACGGAAGATTCACCGGCCCGGAAGGAAAATGAGTAGAACGGTTCTGAAACTGAAGGCGCGTTTACGAAACCACTCACGAGGGTCCGGGCCGCTGCTGAGTGGGGTTCCCCGCGACAGAGCCGGGTCGTTATCCTGTCCGTACCCTCGCGGTGCCCGCGGGGGCGAGGACCGCGAGAGAGCGAGGCGTTCATGACCGAGACCCGCGATGCGCTCTGGGGCGGCTGGGAGTCCGCGGAACCCGGAACCCCTGGACTCAATTTCGAGCCGTCGGGCACGGTCCGGGGTTCCGACGGCTGCAATGAGATCGTGAGCACGTACCGGCGCGTGGCCGGTGGGGCGCAGATCGCGCCAGCGGTGATGACTGCGCGCGCCTGCATCGGCGTTGACCAGTGGCTCGCCGCCGCTGCCGAGGTTCGTCTCGTCGGCGATCGTCTGCGCGTCTATGCGGCGGACGGCCGTCCGATCGGCTGGCTCACGCGCCGCGGCACCACGGAATGAGGCGCGGCACCGTGGACTGAGGGAGCGCGCACCGAGCCCGCTCGTGCGCGGCCGAGGGCGTTGAGCCTAGGCGCGGCCCCGGTTGCGGCGGCGGATCGGGCGGGGCGGCTTGCCGCCTCGAAACGACTCGGCGGAATCGACCACGAACCCCTGCCGGAGCGCTTCCCGGCCGATCAGCACGCGAAACAACATCTCCTCGCGGTCGGTGAGGGTGAACTCTGCCGAGATGCGTCGCCCCACGAGCTCAACGTCGATGCGGACGACCGGCCGCTCCTGGGCATGCCCGGACGAGCTCCGCACAGTCCGACGATCGTGCACGGGAAGCTCGACCTCGACGGCGTCATCGTCGCTGAGCTGCCACGGGTGGGCGATGAACCGCACCCACGGCGCGCCGTCGCGTTCGAATTCGGTGATCCCGGTGGCGTGGAGCGCGGAGGTCTGTGCGCCGGTGTCGATCTTGGCTTTGATCCACGGGACGCCCACATCCGGGAGCGACACCCACTCGCGCCACCCGCAGAGAGTGCTTGAATAGTGGTGTCCGCTCACGGTTCTATCTTGGCAGGAAACACGGTGAAACTCGCGATCCTTTCGCGCGCCCCCCAGGCGTACTCGACCCAGCGCCTGATGGCGGCGAGCGAGCAGCGCGGGCACCAGGCGCGTGTCCTCAACACCCTGCGGTTCGGGATTGATCTCGCTGGCGAGCAACCCGATTTGCTGTACCGGGGGAAGCAGCTCAGCGATTACGACGCGATCCTGCCCCGGATCGGGAACTCAATCACGTACTTCGGGACCGCCGTGGTGCGCCAGTTCGAGCAGATGGACGTGTATACGCCCAATACGGCCAACGGCATCTCCAACGCGCGCGACAAACTGCGCGCCATCCAGATTCTCTCGCGGCACAGCATCGATATGCCGGCGACCGCGTTTGTGCGCAATCGCGCCGACGTGCGCGCGGCGATCGAGAGCGTCGGCGGGGCGCCCGTCGTGATCAAGCTGCTCGAGGGGACCCAGGGCATCGGGGTGATCCTCGCTCCGCAGGTCAAGGTCGCGGAGGCCATTATCGAGACCCTGCACTCCACGCGGCAGAACGTGCTCATCCAGCGTTTTATCGCGGAGAGTCGGGGGCGGGACATCCGCGCGCTCGTGGTGGGAGACCGGGTCGTCGCCGCGATGCGCCGGATCGCGAGCGGTGATGAGTTCCGTTCGAATGTGCACCGGGGCGGCACCGTCGAGGCGGTCGAACTCGACGCCGCCTCTGAGCAGATCGCGGTGCGGGCCGCCCAGATCATGGGCCTCCGTGTCGCCGGGGTCGACATGCTCGAGGGCGAAGACGGCCCGCTCGTGATGGAGGTGAACTCGTCTCCGGGACTCCAGGGGATCGAGGCCGCGACCGGGCTCGATGTGGCAGGCGCGATCATCGACTACATCGCCAATCAGGTGAACTTCCCCGAGATCGACGTGCGCCAACGGCTCAGCGTGTCCACGGGGTACGGGGTGGCGGAGATCTCCATGCACGCGGGCTCCGAGCACGTGGGCAAGCAGCTCGGTGACCTGGGCCTGTGGGACCGCGATATCACTGTGTTGACGCTGCATCGCGGCGTGCAGGTGATCCCGAACCCGCGCAAGCACGTCGTGCTGGAGCCTGAGGACCGCCTCCTGTGCTTCGGCAAGCTCGAGGAGATGCGTTCGATGATCCCCGAACGCCGGCGGCGCCGCGCGCGGGTGCGCAAGCTCCCTCAGGAAGCGAAGGACCTCGCCGAGGGGTAGCCCCACCCCGCGCGTCGCCCCGAGGACCAGGCCACCCGCCGAAACTGAGGCATGTTTGCCAGCACGATCCATTTTCGCGCGAAAACGCGTCGGGTAGGAGAATATCCCTCGGTTTCGGCGACTCTGCGCGGGGGAGCCGAGTCTGCGCGGGGCGGCGAGTGTGCGCGGGCCGGCGGGAAGGCCGTGGCCCGCGGGGACGGTCGGGTCCGGCTGGCCGGGCCGAACCCGGGCGGCGGCCAGCTACGCGCCGTCGCGCTCCGCGACGAGCTGGAACTCGACGAGGCCCTCCGGCTCGACGGTCACGAAGCCGAGGCTCGGGGCGGCGACGCCGTAGTCGGCGAAGGTGATCGGGATCGAGCCAACGATCTCCGCGCTGGTCCCGTCGCTGCGGAGCTGCACCTCGGCGGTGACCGTCTGGGCGACGCCGGCGAGCGTGAGCTCCCCGACGGCGCTCGTCTGCACGGTTTCGCCCGCTGCGGGCACACGCTCGAGCGTGACCGGCTCGGCGAGCACGAAGCTCGCCTCCGGGTGCTCGTCTGTGCGGAGCGCTTCGTCCCGGAAGTATGCGTCGCGCTGGGCGCTATCGGTGCTGATCGAGGCGACGTCCACGGTGAGGCTCGCCGCCTCGAGCGTCAGCCCGTCCGCGCTGATCTGGAACGTCCCGGCGACGTCGGGCGTCCGCCCGGTGACGGTGACGTCGGTGCCGCTCAGGACTTCGTCGACCCGGTATCCCGCCTCGGAATCCTCGGCGACCTCCCACGTTCCCGCAAGCGCGGTGGGGTCGAGTGGCCCGGTCGCGACATCGCTCAGGATCTGCTCGCCGCCACTGAGCGCGGGTGCCTCCGCCGCGGGCGGCGTGAGGAGTTCACGGTAGATGATGGGGCCCGCGACGGCGGCACCCGCGGCGAGCACCAGCACGCTCACCCCCGCGCCGACCAAAACCTTCTGTGATGTCCTCACCGCACTGCCTTCCCGAGTGGTACTGAAGGTTCTACCTTCGCAGCCGCGCCCATGAGGCGGCTCCACGGAACTCGGGAAAAGCCTGTACGCGTGCGGAGTAGCCCGGCTACAGGGCGGCGAGCAACGCCTTCCAGTGCGCGCGCCACGCCTCGATCTCCTCGCCGTTCGCGAGCCCGTCCTGGCTGACCGTCAGCACCGCGCGATCCGGCGCCTTCGGCGTGGCCGAGACCTCGACCTTCCCGGCACCGTCAAGCGGGAACCGCCAGAACGTTCGCTTCTCCGTGCGGGAAGGGCGCGGTGCGCCGGGGGCGTGTCCCCGATGCTCGGCGAGGTCGCCGTGCGCGGCGACCCACGCGTCGATCGCGGCGTCGCGATCGAGCGGCAGGGTGCGGCTCGCGCTGACGCGGAAGTCTCCCGTCGATGACTGCCCGGGGACGCGGAGCCCGGCGTGCTGTTCGAACGCGATCGCGATGCCCTGCGCCCACCAATCCGGGTTCTGCAGCTCGGCAGGCACGTGGTCCCGGGCGACGCGCGCAATCTCGGGGTGGCTCAGCTGGGCGGCCCGCGCCGCCGAGAATATCTCGAGCCAGTCGTTCCAGCTCCGCCCGGTGGCGCGCTCGATCGCGGGGACGCGCTCGCCGCGGGTCAGGTTTCCAGTCGGGGGTGCGTCGCTCACAAGATCCTCCTCCACGGGTGTGCGCTCAGTGTACCGAGGACGTGCGACATGCGTCCCCCGGAGGCGGCCGGGTCCCGCGGGTGCTGCTTGAATGGGGGCATGAACGCGAGCACCCCAGGGTCCCTGAGTGAGACTCGTCTGGATCGACGCCACGTCGAGCACGAGTCCTCACAGCACCGCTCCGCCGGGACCGATGATGCTGATCTGGCGATCGAGTACGCCACCGCTGCCCAGGAATTCCGGGTGGATCTGGAACGCATCCGTTTTTCCTCCTACTTCGCGCGGTTGTCGGATGTGACCCAGGTGGTGCCGCAGTCCGGGGTCGGCCCCGTGATGCACAACCGCCTGACGCACTCCCTGAAGGTGAGCGCCGTGGCGCGCGTGATCGCCGCCCAGCTTGCGGGGCAGGCGGCAGCGCACCGTGCCTTCGCCCGCGGTGAGAGCCACACGGACGACGCGGTCGGGGCCATCGTCACGCGGCTCGGTGGCTGCGACACGGTCGTGGCGCAGGCCGCCGCGCACGCGCACGATCTTGGCCACCCGCCCTTCGGTCACCTGGGCGAGCGGGTGCTCGATCGGGTCGCCCGCGAGCGCCTCGGCCTGGCAGAGGGTTTTGAAGGAAACGCGCAGAGCTTTCGGATCCTGACGCAGCTCGACACGCTCGGCCGGGATTTCCCGGGGCTGAACCTCACCGCCGCGACGCGGGCGGCGACCCTCAAATACCCGTGGACCCGTGCCGCGTGGATCGGCGTCTCCACGGACGAGCAGCCCGTTGCGGAGCGGCCGCGCGGCGTGGGTGCGGACGCGCGCTCCGGGGCAGAGAAGTTCTCCGGGTACACGCTCGACATCGCCGAGATGGAGACCGCGCTCGCCGCGTTCCCCGGGATCGCGCCCGGCGCGCAGACCGTGGAGTGCGCGGTCATGGATCTCGCGGACGATATCGCCTACGCGGTGCACGACCTCGACGATTTTGCGCGCGCGGGTGTGCTGCAGCAGTCGGCGGTCGCCGGGGAGCTCCGGAGCTGGCTGGCGGGCGCGGACGCGTTCGCGGCGATCGACCTTCCGGTGCTCGAAGCCAGCTGGCGGGCCCCCGGACACTCGCTCGAGCTGCTCTGGCGGCGGATCCAGCTCAAAGACGCCTGGATCGCGGACCGGAGCGCGTTCCGCGCCGCGGTTGCGCGCGTCGCCGAGGAGGTCGCCGAATCGCTCCTCGCCACACCTTACGATGGCGGCATCGACAGTGAGCGCGCGGTCTCCGGGTTCACGCGACGCTGGATCGAGCACCTGCGGACCTCGATCGTGGTCGAGGAGCGTCCGCACGTGCGTAGCGGCCACGTCCGCCTCGATCAGCGGGCCTGGCATGAGGTGATGGTGCTGAAGTTTGTGCACGCACACTTCGTGCTCGAACGCCCCGAACTCGGGCAGACCCAGCGGGGCCAGGCGCGGATCGTGGCGGACCTTGCCCTGGGTTTTGACGCGTGGCTGACGGACGATGACGACGCGGGCCGCGCACCCCGGCGTCTGCTCGAGTGGGTGGATGAGGCCACGGCGGCCACCTTTGCACTCCGTTCGGAACGGCCCGAGCTTCTGATCGGCGATGCCGATGACGCGTCGCTGCGGCGCCAGGGCCGGGCCCGCGCCATCCTTGACTACGTGGCCGCGCTGAGCGATCAGCAGGCCGTGACCACGCACCGGGATCTCACCGGCCGATAGCGCCTGGCCCGCGGCACCGCGACCCCGCCGGCCCTTGCGGCGGCGGGGTAGGGTTCCGGCGGGGGAGGGGTAGGGTTTCGGCTTCCGCCGGGTGCTCCGCGCGACGGGCTGTTAGCGTGAGCACAGGTGGGAACACCGAAGCCGTCGTGCCCGCGCTCGCGGACACGGGGCTGGTGACAGGGGGTGTCGCGCCGGAGCCGTGGGGACGGATCCGGGCAATCTCGACGACCCTGCACTCGTGCGCGTCAGAACGACCTCGGCGCGCGACGAGCATCGACGCGCCCGTTCGGGTGCGTCTCTGAGGCGTGCCCGCACGGCCCATTGTGGTGTGCGCGCACGCGCTGGAGTGCGCCGGAAAACCGCGACGCACAGAACAACGGGGAGAACCGCGGAGTGCCGCGGTGGGGGAAGCATGCAGAACCGATCGATGTTGCGCCGCGCGCTGCGGAAGCCGCAGCGCCGTCTCGCGGGCATCATCGTCGCTGGCGCGGTGCTGGCCGGGGCGATCATGCCGCTGAGCGCGGTGGTCCCCGCATTCGCGGAGGCCGCCCCGGCAGAGACCACGCCGGAGCTCGACAGCAGCGCGCCCGAGCACCAGTACTCCGAGCCGGCCGGCGAGCCGCCGACCGCTCCCGAAGACCCCGCGGACATCGAAGCCCCTGCGCAGCCGGACGCGGCCTCCGGCCAGCCCGGTGGCACCGCGGAGCCCGCGCCGACGGAGCTCCCGGACGCTGCGGTGCCGAACCCCGAAACCCCCGGTGAGGTGACGGATCGCGGTGCGGCTGCGCCGCTCGCTGCGGCCCCGTTCGCGGCAGCGCCCGTGTGCGTGCCGCCGAGCGGCGTCGGCACGGTGCACCCCGCGAACCCCAGCAAGCCCACGCCGGTCGACGGCAACGCCAGCGTCTACGTGGGCGGCAACTACACCCGCACCGCGGGTGCGGAGCTGGAGGGTCAGCTCGTGGTGCGCGGCAACGCGACGTTTGCGGCGGGATCGAAGTACAACATCGGCTGGGTCGGTGCCGGATCGGGGTTGATCCCGGCCGAGGGCAGCACCGCGCTGCGCGTGGGCGGGAACGTTTCCGTCGGCTCCGGGGCCGAGCTGATCACCGGCACCGTGGACGCGGCGACCGGTGCGCCCAAGCCGGTTCACGTGCGGGTCGGCGGCACGGTCACGGGCTCGGGCAGCATCGCCCTGCAGCACACCGGTAGCACCACGCAGACCGCGCTCGGCCGGGACGCGGCCCTCGGACGCCCCGCCTTCAGCACGTGGGCGGATGGCGGTCACGCCGCGCTGCGCCAGGTGGTCGAGCGCAATCAGAACAGCGGTGCGCTGGGAACCGTCACCACGGAGGCCGGCGGCTTCCTGACGCTCACGGGTGCCCCGGGCGCCACGCGGCACCAGTTCGTGATCGACGCGAGCCTGCTCGGCACGCAGGCGTGGGCGCTGAATCTCGGCGCGAACATCGCACCGAACCACCCCATCGTGATCACCGTCACGGGTGCCAGCCCCACGGTCAACATCTCGGGTGTCTGGGTCAACAAACAGCAGCTCAGCATGGGCGATGCCCGGTTCGGGCAGGCCGCAACACAGCTCCTGTGGGCGTTCCCGACCGCCACGAAGGTCACCGTCGCCGGTGCCCAGGTCCCCGGCTCGGTGATCGTGCCCACGCCCGGATCCGCCACCACCGTGACCGCCATGGGCGCCAATGGCCGCTACTGGGTCGCGGGCGACCTCACCCACAACGGCGCGGGATCCGAGTTCCACGCCTTCCCCTTCATCGGCGACCCGGAGACCGGCTGCGAGAACCCGGTCGATCCGGAGCCGCCTGTCGTGGTCGAGCCCGAGGCTCCCGCGACCTGCGACGCGAACACGTTTTACGCCCTCGACCAGGTCCAGGGAACAACCTTCAAGCTGCACCGGTACACGGTGAACGACAGGGATCGCATCACCCGGCACGACGCTGACGTCTTGCTCGGACAGTCCAGTCTGTTGCAGGGCTGGAACGCGAATGCGCTGGGGATGAGCTCGCCGCGAGACTTCATGTTCACCGGGCAGAAGTCCACCGACACTGAGGTGCGCGTGTTCCGCGCGACGCAGGGGCAGAGCGGAAATCTGAGCGTGACCCGCGTCGGAACGAAGAAACTGAACATCGACAGCGGAAAGACCGTCGTCGCGGGCGCTGTTGAGCCGAAGTCTGGCGACTTCTATTTCGGCTATTACAGCGTTGCCACGGGTCAGAAGCAGGCGACCCTGCACGTCTACCGCACGCCGGGCTCGGGAACGGCGGAAACGGCCAAATTGCTGACGGCGACGATCACCACCTCCGTCGAGATGACCAACTATTGGGGGAACGGCGATTTCGCGTTTGATGCGAACGGCAACCTGCACTTCGTGCTCAGCAGCAGCACGAAGGCCGGAGATTGGTGGCAACCGGCGGTTCCCGGCCAGGCGGTCGTGGGGAGCCTCACCGCACAACAGCTCGAGAGCGGGAAGAGCGTTCGCGTTTCGAGCAGCACCCCACAGCGCAACCCGCTGAATGAGGCGGGTGGGTTCAACGGGCTCGCCTACCTCGGCAGCGGCAAGATGGTTGCGGAACAGGGGAGCTCACAGACCCTTGCGGAGCCGGGCACACTGAAGCCCATTGGAACCCCCCAGCAGAACTCGAACTTCAGCCTCGTCGATCTCGCCTCCTGCGCCTCGCCCCCGACGCTGACGCTGCAGAAGAACGTGATCGACCGAGTCGAGAACGCCGATCAGTTCCAGCTGGAGCTCCTGCGCGGCGGCACCGTTCTCAACGAGGCGCTGACGAGCGGAACGAAGGCCGGCGTTCAGGCGGAGAAGATCGAGAACGTCCCCGTTGAGGCGGGGGCAACGTACCGCATCCGCGAGACCTTCCCCGCCGCGGGCTCCGCCAAGATGTACCAGAGCGCGCTCGCGTGCGTGCAGGATCCCGCTGGCTCGAAGAAGCCGCTCACGGTCACGCCGGTGCAGGCTCACGAGTGGGACGTCACGATCCCGACCGCGGCCGGCGTGACCGGTGCCGAGGTGCTGTGCACGATCACGAACGATCCGCTGCACCCGAACCTCGCCATCACCAAGACCGCGAACCCGGCCTCTGGTACCGCGGTGCAGGCGGGGCAACAGATCACGTACACGGTGACGTTCGAGAACACCGGCCGTGGCGAGGCGCGCGTCAAGCACGTCGACCACCTCGCTGACGTGCTCGACGACGCGAAGCTGGACGTGAAGAGTCTGCGCTACGGCGACGGCGCGCGCGTCACGGGGCAGACCGCCCCGCTCACTCCCGTGGGCATCACCGGGAAGTTCACCCCGGAGAACGGACAGCTTGCGATCACGGGGGCCGTCCCACCCGGGGCGAAGCGCACGGTCTCCTACACCGTGACGGTGCTCGCGGCGGACGCCAACGCGGAGTCGCGCCAGGCACCGGCGGGGGACGGCGAACCGCACGGCTACCTGCTGCGGAACTTTGTGACCAGCGCGGGCAAGACCCCGCCGACCGAGTGCGCGCCGAAGCCCGGCGAGAACGTGCTCTGCACTGAGCACCCGATCCCCGCGTGGGACATCGTGAAGTCCGCGCAGCCACCGAACAATGCGTCACTCCACACCGGCGGCAACGTCTACTACACGGTGGCGATCCGGAACTTCTCGGGCTCCCCGCTCGCGGGCGTGCACCTTTCGGACGACATCACTGAGGTGATGCGCGTCGCCACCTGGGACCCCGAGGCTCCCCGGGTGGTGCCCAAGGTGCAGGGTGTGCGGTTCCTGAACGCCGCGGGCGCGCAGGTGGACCAGGACGGCAACGTGATGCAGAACGCGGGGCGCCCCGGCATCGCCGCGCAGGACGGCCCTGACTCGCTGCCCTACGAGGTGGTGACCGCACCGGTGCACCAGAACCCGAGTGGTCGCGCGGCCTCGGAGGATCCGCGACGCGGTTCGTGGACGCTCGACACCGAGGCGTTCGACATCCCTCAGGGCGTTGTGCGCGCCGAGGTCAGTTACGCCGTGCAGGTGGGGTACCCGGCAGATCCGGTGAATCCGACGCAGCCGTGGCAGCGTGATGGGTCCAAGGTGCCTGCGGCCCCAATGGCGCTGTTCGACAACTTTGTCGCTGGCACGTCGACCTCGCTCCCGCCGCTGAGCTGTGAGCTCGGCACGGACGTGACGCAGGACGAGCGGTGCCAGACCCGGCACCAGCTCGGTGACGGCTACTTCCACATCCAGAAGAACTCGACCGCGGCCGATCCGGACAACCCTGGCTCCGTGAAGTGGAACCTGCAGGGCGTGGAATTCGAGATCCGGGACACCCCGAACGGGGGGCCCACGCAGGCGATCTGCGATGTGACGCAGAACGCTGAGTGCGCGGAATTCTTCCGGCACACGGACGCCTCTGACGGGCAGGCCCCGGGCTCCTGGCACGCGAGCAACCTGCCCGAGGGCGACTACTACCTGGTGGAGACGAAGGCGGCGGAGGGGCACCAGTTGCTCGCCGAGCCGATCCGGTTCCACGTGGGACCCGTCCAGGCCGGGCAGCCGCTCGGTCAGGGGCAGCTCGGGATCTACCAGCCCGGGATCCCGGCGGACCGCTCGTTCAATGGCGCCGCGGGCGATCGCGTCGACGATTTCTTCCTGCCGCGCTGTGACGCGCCCACGAAGCTGCCGAGCGGCGGCGGCCCGGCGTGTGTCATGCCGACCGGCTGGCTCATGCAGGTCTACGACCCGAAGCTCCTGCCGCTCCCGATGGCCGGCGGGGTCCCGCCGATCACACTGATCGCGGGCGGGGCGCTCCTGGCGCTGGGTGCGGGGCTGTGGATCCGGCGCTCACTGCGCGCCCGCGCTGCCGCCTGACTCGGCCGCACAGATTTCTCAACGTTTCACCGTTCACGAAAGGAACACCCATGAATCGACAGCGAGGCATTCTCGCCAGCATCGGCGCGGCAGCCACCGCGCTGCTGCTTGCCTTCGGCGGGGCATCCGCCGCGCAGGCTGCGCCCAGCAGCTTGCCCGATCCCGGAGCCACCGGCAGCATCAACATTCACAAGTTCGAGCAGCCTGCAACCGCGGGCGACGAGTCCACGGGCGCGGTGCGCGACACCACCGGCCTGACCGCGATTCCGGGCGTGACCTTCACGGTCACCCCGATCACGAATCTGGACCTCACGAAGAATGCCGGCTGGCAGGCCGCCAGCAGGCTGACGCTGGACGCCGCGACCGCCCGGATCTCGGGCACCGGAACGGACGGCAAGCCGGCTCAGCTGGGCACCGCGCTCCCGCCGCAGACCACGAACGCGGCGGGCGACGCGACGTTCGCTGACCTCCCGCTCGGCATGTACCTGGTGCAGGAGACCCAGGCACCCGCCGGTGTGACCAAGGCCGCACCGTTCCTGGTGACGGTGCCGCTGACGGACCCCGACACGCGTGACGCGTGGATCACCGACATTCACGTCTACCCGAAGAACTCGACGGTGAAGGCCGAGAAGTCGGTTCAGGATGAGCGCGCGACCAAGGTCGGCGACGCGATCAGCTGGACGATCACGGGCGACCTGCCCCGCACGGCGAACGCCGATGGGAGCTTCGCGGCACCGACCGGGTACCGCGTGGTTGACGAGCTCGACGCGCGTCTGGCGCTCACGAAGACCGAGGTCTCGCTGACCGCAGGCCCCGCGCTCGTCGAGGGCACCGACTACTTCGTCGACACCGTCGGCAACACCGTCACGATCGATTTCCAGGCCCCCGGCCTCGTGAAGCTCGGCACCGCCGCCGCGGACCCCCAGGCGAAGGTGCGCGTGGTGCTGACCACGACGGTGATCTCGCTCGCGGATGGCACCATCGGTGACGGCAAGATCACGAACACCGCCGTCGTGTTCCCCAACAAGGACTCCTTCGAGGTGAAGCCCGGCGAGCCGGGTGGCCCGGTCGTGACCCCCGAGGTCGAGAGTCGCTGGGGCGACGTGCTCATCAGCAAGGTCTCCACCCAGGACGCCGCGGCGAAGCTCGCCGGTGCCAAGTTCCAGGTTTTCACCTCCGAGGCCGACGCAAAGCAGGCCGGTACCGCAGCGGCCAAGCCGGTGGCGATCAACGGCGTGGATACCTTCGAGACGGCGGCCGACGGCACGGTTCGGATCTCCGGCCTGCACGTCAGCGATTTCGTGAACGGTGCGGAGATCTCCAGCGCGGACGACTACCGCTACTACTGGATCGTTGAGGTCGAGGCACCGAAGGGGTACGAGCTCCTCGCCGAACCGATCCGCACGACCGTCACCGCGGGCGGCACCGCCGTGGAGGCGCTGACTGTCGAGAACGCTCCGAAGAACGCCGGATTCGAGCTGCCCCTCACGGGCGCGGCGGGGACCTGGATGTTCACCATCGCGGGCCTGCTGGTCATCGGCGGCGGCATCGCGATGCTGCTGCGCCGCCGGAAGGCGGATCGCGCCGCATAAGCGCGTTCAGGGGATCCTTTCGTGACGACGTCGACCGCGCCCGCGCTTCCGACCACCCTACGGGGCGGTCGGAAGCGCGGGCGCGGCGATGCCGTGCTCGTCGTCCTCGTGATCACGATCGGACTTGCGATCCTGCTCTATCCGGTTGCCGCGGATTGGTTCTCGTCCCGCAACCACAACTCGGAGATCACCGGCTACCGCCAGGAGGTCACCGATATCGACCCGGCCGCTCGCGCCGAAGAGCTGCTGCTCGCTGACGCCTACAATGCACATATGCCGCAGGGACTGCTGCGCGATCCGTACTCAAGCGCCCCGGTCGGGCCGGAAGAAGAAGACGAGGCGTACGCGGCCTACGAACAGATTCTCCGAGTGAGCGACCGCGGGGTGATCGGCGCGGTGAGCTACCCGTCGCTCGGGATCACCCTGCCGCTGTCACACGGTACCTCCGATGAGGTCATCTCGAAGGGCGCCGGCCACCTCTACGGCTCCTCGCTGCCCGTGGGCGGACCCTCCACCCACTCCGTCCTCACCGCGCACTCCGGTCTTGCGAACGCGCGGCTGTTTACCCCGCTCGTCGACGGCGCTCGCGTGGGGGATACGTTCTCCGTGGAAGTGCTCGGGGAGAAGCACTACTACGAGGTTCGTTCGGTGCGGAACGTTCTTCCCGATAACACTGACTCGCTCCGCATTGAAGCGGGGAAGGACATGGTCACCCTCATTACCTGTTCACCGATCGGCGTGAATAGCCACCGCCTCCTCGTGCGAGGTGAGCGTGTGCCGGGACCCGAGGCCGACTCGGGTGCGCTGCACAGTGACGAGTTGAGCGCTGGGTTCCCGTGGTGGATTCTGGCGTTGCTCGGCGGTGCTGGTGCGACGAGCGGCGCGCTCATCCTGCAGCAGCGGGCCCGGACACGACGTCGGCTGGCGGCGACAGGTGCAAGCGCAGTGGACGAACCTGGGGGCGGCACACTCTAGCGCCGTGGGTTATCCTGAAGGTGGAGACTTCGGGGGATGGTCTATGGCAAGTGAACACACAGGTACATCATTGGCGATGCCCGCCGCGGACCCCGTTCCCCTCACCCCGCCGCGACCCGGGGGAAGCATTCCGCAGCAGCGGTTCACCGCGATCGAGCGCGCGCGGCTCTTCCCGCAGCTCATCGCCCCGATCACCCTGTTCTCTGCCCCCGCGGGCATGGGGAAGACCGTGCTCGCGAGCCAGTGGGTGCGCAGTCCCGCGTTTGCGCACCTCCGGGTCTGCTGGGTGCGCGTGCCCGAAGCCGGCAGCGGCCCGGGAGAGCTGTGGCGGGCCATACGTGAGGCGCTCACCGGCGAAGAAGCGTGTGAGGAGCGTGGGGCCGCGCAGGGCAGCGCCGCACGCTTTGTCGTCGCCCACGAGCGTACCGCCGCACACCGCGCCGTGACCCGGCTCACGGGCCCGACCATGCTCATCATCGACGACTATCAGCGTCTCACTCGGCCCGCGCTCGACCTGGAACTGGCAGAGCTCCCTGAGCTCAGCGCGCACCTCCACCTCACGGTGCTGTCCCGTCGCTTCGCCGCGCTCGACGGTCCGCTCGTCGCCGCCCGGAGCACGGTCCAGGTGTGCAGCGACGAACACTTCGCCTTCACGGTCGAAGACTCACGCGCCCTCGGTGCGCGCCTCGGACTGAGCAGCGAGCGGCTCGTGGACAAGATTCATGTGGGGGCTGGCGGCTGGCCCTATGCGGTCAGGCTTCTGCTGAATGCGATCACCGACGGGGCCACCGTGGATGACCTCGACGCGCTCAGTGAGCGCTTCGTGACCGACTACACCGAACGCTCGCTTTCCGCCCTCGGGCAGCGCGCCCTGTACATCACCGCCGTGTGCGATCGCGTGAGCATCGAGCTGCTCAGTGAAACGATCGGACTGGCGTACGCCGAAACCGCCTCGATCGTGGACCGCATCTGCGAGCTCGGCCTCGGCACGCTCCACTGGTACCCGGGCGGCGCCCGCCTCCGCTGTCATCCCGGCTTCGCCACGGCCTTGCGGCGTCGCGCCCGGCGCGAGCTCGGCGCGACCGAGACTCGGCAACTGCAGCACCAGCACGCGATCGAACTGAGCCACGACGAACCCGAGCAGGGCATCCGCGCTCTGCTCTCGCTGCGCGAGTACGCGGATGCGAGCCGGGCACTGTCGACCGTGTTTCCCGAACGCATCGGCGTTTCCGGCCAGGTTTTCGAACCCTTACACGGCATCCCGATCGACGACCTCACCGCACACCCCTTTCTGCTCGGGGCCTTCCTGCTCTCAGAGATCTGGAACGCCAACTGCACGGTCGATGAGGCAACGGACATGCGTGAGGCGCTCCGCGTCGGCGTTGCCCAGCACGTGCACCCGGAGGATCCTGAACGGTACTTCCCAACGCGGGCTATCCTGGTCGCGGTGGAACGGCTCGACGATGACGGACGCGCGCTCGAATTGGCGCGTGCGCTCGAACGGGAACTCCTGGAGGGCTACGCGGCGAGCGCGGCCGGCGTGAGTTTCACGCCGCTGCATCTGGCCACACCGTTCATTTTCTCGACCATCGCCGAGACCGGACAAACCTCAGGCGATCTCAGACTTGCGGCCCGCTGCTTTCAACGCGCGGCGGAGTGGGCGGAACTGCTCGACGCGGAAGCGAAGCAGTACCGGGCGTACACCGGGATCGCGGTGGTCGCTGCGATCAATGGAGAGACGGCTCGAGCGCGCAGCGTGCTCGCCGCCGCTGAGGAACTCACCCAGCTCCTGCCCGACGGGCACGGCGCACGCGCCAGCCTCAACGTCACGGTCGCGCGCCTGTTGATCGCCGCGGAGGCGGCGGATCCGGCGCAGCTGGCCGATCTTCTCGCCACGGTGACACAACCGCACGCCACACTGATCGAGTGGCCGTACCTTGCGTTGGCCGAAGCGGAGATCGTGCGACAGCGCGACGGCAACCTCGCCGCGATCGCGGGGCTCGACGCACGGATCCGTGAGGCCAAGCGGTTCTACCCGCACCGGAACGACCCGCAACAGGTGCTTGAAGCCTACGCCGCGCAGGTCCTCGCCACGCACGGCAACTACCGGGAGTCCTGGGATCGGCTGGCAACGCTGCCCCAGGGATTCCCGGACGGCATCCTGGGCCGGGCGCGCCTGGCTCTCCTCCGCGGGGACGACGCCGCGGCGGTGGCCGAAAGCTCGGCGCTGCTCAACGGTCGCGCCAGCACCTGGTTGCGGATCGCGGCGCGGCTCGTGCGCGCCGCCGCCCACTGGTCGCTCGGGGACGCTCACGCCGCTGCGGGAGACTTTCAGGCTGCGGCAGAGGCGATGACCAAACACGGCACCCACAGCGGCCTCGAACTCATCCCCTACGACACGCTCACCGAGCTCGCCGAGGCGTCACCGCAACCGCTTCCCGCGACACTCGCGCGCGTCATTCGGGATCTCCCCGCGTCGAGCCGCTGTGAGCCGTACGCGTCACTGACCGAAGCCGAACTCCGGATTCTCGAGGCCATCGCCGAGTCTTCCGCGCCGCTCCCCGTCATCGCAGAATCGCTGTTCGTGACGCCGCACACCGTCAAGTTTCACCTGCGGAGCGTGTATCGAAAACTGCGGGTGGCCGGGCGCGAAGCGGCCGCGGTGCGGGCCCGCGAGATCGGCATCGTCGACCCGGTGCCGGCGATCACCGCGCCCCGCATGCCTGGCGTCGCGGCTACGGCCTGACGGGAAACTCTCGGCCCGCATCCCACGGTTCAGACCAGCCGAGCTCGTCGAACAGGGTCGCCAGCAGGATCCCGGTGAACCCCCACACGATGCGGGAGCCGAACTGGGGTCCCAGCTTGAACGCGGCACCCCGATGGTGATACCCCGAGCGAGTGAGGACCGAGGTGCCGCGCGCGCGAGGGCTGAGCAGCTCGGCGACCGGGGTTCGGAACACTTCGACCGACTCCGAATGATCGGCAGCCACGGCACTCGGCAACCGCCACCAGCCGACGACGGGGGTAACGAGATTGTTGCTCACGGGAATGTGGACCTCGGGCAACATCCCCAGGACCTCAACCCCCGCCGGCTCCAGCCCGGTCTCTTCCTGGGCCTCGCGCAGCGCGGTCGCCGCGGCGTCGGCATCCCCGGCCTCGACGCCCCCGCCGGGGAACGCAATCTGCCCCGCGTGATGCCGCATCCTGTCGGCACGCCGGGTGAGCAAGACGTCCAGTTCCGGCGGCACCGTCGTGGCCCCGCCGACGGCGGGCTTCCGATCCAGCGCGCCAAACAGGATGAGCACCGCGGAGTGCCGAAGCGGCGCATCCGCAAGCGCGCCTTGGGGCGGAAACTGGAGTCGGAGTCCACGCCCCATGAGCGCCCGAAGCTCCTCCTGCGCAGCGGCAACTGACCGGTCCATAGCCGTCAGCCTAGCGGTCCGCCGGGGTTATCCCTCCGCGAGCAGGTCCGAGATCCCCTCGGGCACACGCTGCGAGCGCGCCCACGGCTCGCGGTCGCGGCGCGCCACACGCTTCATCTGCTGGGACTCTTCCGCACGGACCTGCGTGAGCACGGCGATCACGGCGGCGCGCTCTTCGGCGCTCACCTGCCGGGTCACGAAGTGAATGTCCTCACCGCGGATCGTGTCGTCCTGCGGGCCGAGTTCTTCGCGCTTCGCGGCGTCGCGGGCGGCCGCGTCCGGCGGCAGGTGGCCGTCGGAGAGTTCGGCGAGGTCCGCGTCCTCACGCACTGAGACAGCGATAGACTCGGCGCTGCTCGGAGTCTGCACGGCGCTCACAGTGGAATGTTGCCGTGCTTCTTGGCGGGCTGCTCGGTGCGCTTGCCGCGCAGGCCGCGCAGGGACTTGATCACCGCAAGACGCGTTCCCGCGGGCTCCAGCACGTTGTCGAGCTCGCCACGCTCAGCGGCGAGGAACGGGCTCGTCACGTCCTGGGTGTACTTCGCGGTGAGCTCGGCGCGCAGCGCTTCGACGTCCTCGCCGCGTTCGGCGGCGGCCGCGAGCTCCTTGCGGTACAGGATGTTGACCGCACCGGAGCCGCCCATGACGGCGATTTCGGCGGTGGGCCACGCGATGTTGAAGTCGGCACCCATCTGCTTCGACCCCATCACGATGTACGCGCCACCGTAGGCCTTGCGCGTAATAATCGTGACGAGCGGCACGGTGGCCTCAGCGTAGGCGTACAGCAGCTTCGCGCCGCGGCGGATCACGCCCTGGAGCTCCTGATCGGTGCCGGGCAGGTAGCCGGGCACGTCGACGAGCGTGAGGATGGGGATCGAGAACGCGTCGCAGAACCGCACGAATCGCGCGGCCTTCTCGCTCGCGTCGATGTTCAGCGTTCCGGCCATCTGGTTTGGCTGGTTCGCCACGATGCCGACCGTGCGCCCCTCAACACGGCCAAAGCCAATGAGCATGTTCGGGGCGAACAGCGGCTGCACCTCGAGGAAATCGCCCGAATCGAGGATCCCCTCGATGACGGTCTTCATGTCGTAGGGCTGGTTCGGGCTGTCCGGGATCAGCGTGTTGAGGCGGCGATCCGCATCCGTGATCTCGAGCGCCGTGTCGCTGTCGTACACCGGGGCTTCGGCCAGGTTATTGTCCGGCAGGTAGCTGATCAGGGCGCGCGCGTAGTCGAGCGCGTCGTGCTCATCGCTCGCGAGGTAATGGGAGACGCCGCTGGTCTTGTTGTGCGTGAGCGCGCCGCCCAGCTCCTCGAAGCCGACCTCCTCGCCCGTGACCGTCTTGATGACGTCGGGGCCGGTGACAAACATGTGGCTCGTCTTGTCCACCATGATCACGAAGTCGGTGAGTGCCGGGGAGTACACCGCGCCGCCGGCCGACGGGCCCATGACGATCGAGATCTGCGGGATCACGCCCGAGCACATCGTGTTCAAGCGGAAGATATTCGCGTACTTGGAGAGGGAGACCACGCCCTCCTGAATGCGTGCCCCGCCCGAGTCCAGGATTCCGAACACGGGTGCGCCGGTCTTGAGCGCAAATTCCATGGCCTTCACGATCTTCTCGCCGGCCACCTCGCCGAGCGAGCCGCCGAAGGTGGTGAAGTCCTGCGAGTAGACCACGACCTGGCGGCCGTGGATGGTGCCCGCGCCGGTGACGACCGAGTCGCCGAACGGGTGGCTCTTCTCCATGCCGAAGCCCACACTGCGGTGCTTCACGTACTTGTCGAACTCAACGAACGAGCCCGGGTCGAGCAGCGCGGTGATCCGCTCCCGCGCGGTCATCTTGCCGCGGGGGTGCTGCTTCGCCGCGGCCGCGGCATCGCGATCGCCCACGGCCTCCTGGTACTTGCGGCGGTGGTCGGCGATACGGCCCGCGGTGGTGGCCGGGGTCGCTGGGGTGGCGTTTTCTGCAGTCACGGATGCCAGCCTAGCGCGGAGCCCATGCCCGTACCCTCCCAACCTCTCCAACGGAATGCCGGATCCTTCGTCACTTCCCTACCAAATGCCGCCCGCACCCAGGCGTGCCGGCCGGAGTGCCCCGCCCGTGTCGGCGATGCGTCGCGAGGGGGAGCGGCCAGACGCGCGGGCAGCCGCGTGGCCGGTCAGGCGGGCCCGCGGGGCCAGCCGCGGCCGAGCGGTATAGCGTGGGGGTATGGACCTAACGCGCACCGCCGAACTGCTGCCGCGAGTGATCTGGCGGGAGAGCTCCTCCTCGACAAATGCGGAGCTGCGCGAGCTCGCGCGGAGCGCGCAGTCGCCGCTGGCCGATGGCACCATGCTTCTGACTTCGGACCAGACGGCGGGCCGGGGCCGGCTGGATCGCGGTTGGGTCACGCCGCCCGGGCAGGCGCTCGCCATCTCAGTGCTGGTGCGCCGCCCGGGCACGCGGGTGGGGCTGGGCCTGAGCTGGCTCCCGCTGCTCGTCGGTTCCGCCATGACCACCGCGCTGCAGCGGCGTTTTGGCGACGACAGACGCGTCGGCGTGAAGTGGCCGAATGATGTTCACGTGCGCGACGAGGACGACGCGATCGCCGGGCGGCCGGGGCAGAAACTGTGCGGGATCCTGTGCGAGCTGCTTCCGGACGGGGCGGTGGTGGTCGGGACGGGGCTGAACCTCCTGATCCCCGAGGAGGAGCTGCCGACGGATCGGGCGTCTTCGTTGCTCGCCGCGGGCGCGGACGTCAACGGCGTGGAGAACCTTTTCGAACCGGCCGGCACGGCGCTCGCGGACACGATCCTCGCCGACTACGTCACCGCGTTGCGGGAGCTCTTGACACTCGCTGAGACGCAGCCGGCCGCCGCGCGCGCCCGAGTGGCTCGACATTCGTTGACGCTCGGCACCGAAGTGCGGGTCCACCTGCCGGGGGATGAGGTCGTTGACGGGAGGGCCAGGGCGCTCGCCGACGATGGTGCGCTCATCGTGGACCTGCCCACTGGCGGGGTCCTCACGGTCTCCGCTGGGGATGTGGAACACCTGCGCGTGCCCTAACCCTGCGCGTGCCTTACCCCGGCACCGCACGCCCGTTCCGGTCCGGGTGTTCCGACGTGCGTCCCTGATCATCACTCGGCTCGCTGAGCCTGGTGATGATCGCGTACAGCCGGTCGTCGAGCCGGAGGAGACCCGAGCTAAGCTCTGCGCGAAGATCATGGGACTCCTGGGCAAGCCTGGTATCGAGGCTGTCGATTCGGGTGCTGAGGGTGGTGTTGAAGTGGTCGATCCGGGCGGTGAGGCTGGAGTTGACGTTCTCGATTCGGGCCGTGAGCTTCGCGTCCAATGCGTCGACTTTGGCATCGAGCTTGTTGATTCGGTCGGTGAGTGTTGTGTCGAGCTTGTTGATTCGCTCGGTGAGCTTCGTGTCCAATGCGTCGACTTTGGCATCGAGCTTGTTGATTCGCTCGGTGAGTGTGGTGTCGAGCTTGTTGATTCGCTCGGTGAGCTTCGTGTCCAACGCGTCGACTTTGGCATCGAGCTTGTCGATTCGGTCGTTGAGCGTCGTGTCGAGCTTGTCGATTCGGCCGTTGAGTGTGGTGTCGAGCTTGTCGATTCGCCCGTTGAGTCGTGTGTCGAGCCCGTCGATTCGGTCCGTGAGTGTGGTGTCGACGGCGCTGATCTGCGCGGTGAGCCGGGTATCGAGTCCCCGGATCTGCGCCGTGTGCGCGTCAGCTCGCTGTTCGGCCTGCCGCGAGATCGTGCGGAGACCCACCAGGGTCGTTGCGATGACCGCGGCGACCGCTGAGATGAGCGGGATGAGTGATGGCGCGTCCACGGTGCCTCCGATCGGTGCGTGGCTGCTCGAATGCGCCCCACACTACGTGCTGAACACGGGCTGCGAAAGCACGAAGTCCTCAGTTGCGGGGAACTGTGGATAAGCCTTCGAAAGGTGCGCCTGTGAGCGACGCAGGGGTGGGCCTGGAGCACCTGCGTGCTCCAGGCCCACCCTGGGTAACTCGCGCGACACCGTTCCGCCGGGCTAGCGCGTCCCCTCGAGCGGGTACTCCTCGCCCAGGGCGTCGATCTGCTGGGTGGTCGGGTCGCCCTCCGTGAAGTCCATCTTCGGTACGGGGCGTCTGAACCCGCGCGTCACCAGGCCGATGATCACCACGCCGACGAGCAACCAGATCCCACCCACGAGCCAGGTGGTCGCCTCAAGGGAGGTCCACAGCCAGATGGTGAGCGCAAAACCGATGAGCGGGGCGACGCCGTGGACCAGGACCGATCGGGCGGTGAGCGGTTCCCGACGCCCACCCTTCGGGAAGAGGTATGTGCGGATCACGGAGAGGTTCACCATCGCAAACGCGGCGAGCGCGCCGAAGCTGATCATGAACGCCACGGTGTCGAGCGAGAGGAACAGGCTCGAGAGCGCGAACACCGACACGACGATCGCGGCGACGATCGGCGTGCCGAAGCGCTGGTGCAGACGGGAGAGCGGGCGGGGAAGCATGCCGTCGCGGCCCATGGCGTAGAGGATGCGGGACACCGACACCTGGCCGGTCATGCCGGATCCGAACGCGCCGACCACGTACACGGCCACGAAGAACGCGGTGAACGCCTCGCCGCCGATGTTGTTCATGACGGTGACACCCGCCGCCTCGATTTCTGCGTCGCTCAATCCGGCCCAGTCCGGCGCGTAGGCGACGGCTCCGGCCCAGGACACGAGGATGAAGAACAGGCCGCCCAGCAGCGTCGCAAACACGATGGCGCGGGGGATGTCCTTGCGGGGCCGCTTGGCCTCCTCAGAGAGCGTCGAAACCGCGTCGAAGCCGAGGAAGGACAGGGCGAGGATCGCGGCACCCGAGGCGACCGCGCCGATGCCGCCCTCACCGAAGGTGAAGGGTTCGATCAGGCTGATCTCGGTGTTGCCGCCGAGGGCGTGCTTGAAGGCGAGCACCATGAAGATCACGACGAGCACCACGGAGAGCGCGATGATCGCCATGTTCACCTTGTTGACCAGGTTGATCCCGAGGATGTTGAACAGGAGCACGAGGAGCAGCGCGGCGAGCGTGAACACCCACACCGGGATCCCCGGGAATTGCGTGTTCAGGTAGATCCCGATCAGCATGAAGTTGATCATGGGGATGAAGAGGTAGTCGAGCAGCATCACCCAGCCGGTGAGGAAGCCCGCCGCGCCCCCGAAGGACTGCTGCGTGTAGGTATAGGCGGAGCCCGCGACCGGATAGCGGCGCACCATGGCGCCGTAGCTGGCCGCGGTGAACAGCATCGTCACGACCGCGACGATGTAGGCGGCCGGGAGGTGTCCGTCGGTCACCTGGTTCACGATCCCGTAGGTCGTGAACACGGTGATCACGGTCATGTAGGTCACCCCGAACAGGGTGAGCCCGACGAGGCCGAGCGACCGTTTCATCTGCGGTTGGGTGGATGTGCTCACGATGTCTCCCTTGACTCTGTGCAGCAGTGTTACTGGAATTATGGGGTAAAGGTGCGTGCTCCGGCCAACCACGTGCCGCGCACGGCGAGTCCCGTGATGGCTTCGGGCGCGATGGCGAGCGGGTTGTCGGCGAGCCACACGGCGTCGGCGTCCTGGCCGACGGCGAGCGTGCCGCGGCGTTCCGCCGCGAGGGCCTGCCGCGCGATGCCCGTGGTGTATGCCCCGAACGCCGTCGCCGCGTCGACGCGCTCCTCGGGGAGCCACGCGGTTGCCGTGGGGTCCGTCGGGTCGTGCCGGGTGATCGCGGTCGCGAGCGCCGGCCGCCAGTCGATCGTGGTCACGGGCCAGTCGCTGCCGAAGGACACGGTCGCGCCGCTGCGGTGGACCGAACCGATGAGGTACTGCCACTCGTCGCGCGGCTGGCCCAGGTGCGGGATCGTCAGGTCCCGCATGACGGCGTCGCACTGCGCCCAGTACGGCTCGAAGTTCGCGATGATCCCGAGCTGCGCGAAGCGGTCGACATCCGCGGGGTCCAGCACGGCGACGTGCGCGATAACGTGGTGCCGCTCGCGCTCCGGATCCTGCGCCGCGGCACCTTCCAGGGCGTTCAAAGCGCTGCGGTTCGCGGCGTCGCCGATGGCGTGCAGGTGGAGCTGGAAGCCGAGCGCGTCGAACGCGGCCGTCGCAGCGTTCAGTTCCGCGGTCTCCCAGTTCGGCAGCCCGGAGTCGTCGCTGCGATCCGCGTAGGGGGCGAGCAGCGCGGCGGTGTGGCTCTCAACGACGCCGTCGAGGAAGAACTTCACGGTCTCGCCGGAGAGCCGCTCCGCGCCCAGGTCTCGGACGCTCGCGCGTGCCGCCTCGAACTCGGCGAGCTGCTCCCGCCACCGCACCGGGTCGGCGCGGAACGCCAGGTTCACCCGCGTGTGCAGCCGCCCGGCCTGCGCCGCGGTGAGGTAGACCTCGATATCGCTGGGCTCCACCCAGGCGTCCTGCACCCAGGTCATGCCGAGTTCGGCGTAGTTGCGCGTGGCGCGTTCGATCGCGTCGAGGCGCTGTGCGAGCGGGAACGCCGGCACGACGTCGGCGAGGAAGTTGTTAGCGGCGGACTCCTGCAGCGTGCCCAGGGGGCTGCCGTCCGCGCGGCGCACGATCCGGCCGAGGTGCGGATCCGGGGTGTCGGCGGTGATCCCGCCGGCCGCCAGAGCGGCGGAGTTCACCCATGCCGTGTGGTAGTCCCAGGCGCGCAGGATCGTGGGGGTGTCGCCCGTCACCTCGTCGAGCCAGCGCGCGTCGAACAGCCCACCCTCCGCGAAGGTGGCGTCGTAGCTCGCCCCGACGATCCACTCGGCGTCGGGGTGCGCGGCCTTCCACTCGGCGACCGCGTCGAGGATCCCCTGGAGGTCGGCTGCCTGGCGCACGGCCGGGCCGAGCGCCTCGACGCCGCCGAGCATCGGGTGCGCGTGGCCGTCGCCGGGGGCGGGTGCCAGCGTGCCGCCCGCCAGATCGACAACCTCGGCACCGGGCGCGTCGGCGAGCGCGGCGGCCTCGGTGCCGAGCGCGACGACCCGGCCGTCGCGGAACGCGATCGCGTCGCTGGTGCGGGCGGGGCCCGCGGGATTCGGATCGACGAGGATGGTGCCGCCGGTGAATACGGTGGTGCTCATGTGACTGCGTCCTTCGCTACTCGGTGGTGGCGCCGCGCGGTGGCGGTCGCCGGTGATGGGTGCGGGGCCGTGGACGGCTCCCGTCAGATTACTTGAAGGGGGTCGCCTCGCCCATGGCGTCGACGACCGAGGTTTCGGGCCCCTCGGAGAAATCCATGCGGGGGACGGGCTTGCGGAAGAAGTTCGTCTTGAACAGGAGAATGAGGAGGCCGATCGCGAACCAGATTCCGCCAACGATCCAGGTCATGGACTCGAGCGAGGTCCAGAGCCAGATGGTCAGAGCGAAGCCGATCAGCGGGAAGAGGCCGCGCAGGATCAGGTCCTTGGCGGAGCGCTGTGCCTCGTCTCCGCGCCGCGGGAAGAGGTGCACGCGAATCACGGAGAGGTTCACCATGGCGAAGGCGGCGAGCGCGCCGAAGCTGATCATGAACGCCGCCTGCTCCAGGGTGAGGAAGAGGCTCGCGAGCGCGAAGACCGACACGGTGCCGGCGGCGACGACCGGGGTGCCGAAGCGCTTCCAGAGGATCCCGAGCGGCTTTGGGAGCGTGCCGTCGCGGCCCATCGAATAGAGGATGCGTGAGACCGAGACCTGGCCGGCGAGGCCGGATCCGAAGCAGCCCGCCACGGTGAAGACCACGAACAGGATGCCCAGCCACTCGCCGGCGACGTGGTGGGCGAGGACCACGCCCGCGGCGTCGAGCAGTTCGCGCGGTGCCTGGCTCCAGTCGTCCAGGTGGTACGCGCGGGCACCGACCCAGGAGACGAAGATGAACAGCGCGCCGCCGATGAGCGCGGTCAGGATGATGGCGCGGGGGATGTCGCGGCGGGGGTGCTTGGCCTCTTCGGAGAGCGTGGAGACGGCATCGAAGCCGAGGAATGAGAGCGCGAGGATCCCGGCCCCCGTGAAGATCGGGCTGAAGCCTGCGCTGCCGGGGATGAACGGGTCGATCAGTCCGGGGGCCGTCGGATCCGCGATCGCGGTCTTGATGGCGAACACGGCGAAGAGGATGATCGCGGCGCCGGAGATGCTGACGATGACGATGTTGAGCTTGTTGACGAGGGTGATGCCGAGCACGTTGAAAATGAACACGGCGATGAGGGTGATCAGCGAAACGAGCTCCGCGGGGACGCTCGGGAACTGCGTGCTGACGTAGAGCCCCAGGATCATGAAGTTGATCATGGGGATGAAGAGGTAGTCGAGCAGGAGCACCCAGCCGGTGAGGAAGCCCGCACCGCCGCCGAAGGCCTGCTGCGTGTACGTGTAGGCGGATCCGGCGACCGGGTACTTGCGCACCATCGCGGCGTAGCTGTTGGCGGTGAAGAGCATGGTGAGCAGCGCGACGACATAGGCGAGGGGGAGCTTGCCCTCGGTGATCTGATTCACGATTCCGTACGTCGTGAACACCGTTGCCACGGCCATGTACGCGAGGCCGAACAGGACGAGGCCTCCCAAGCCGAGTTCTCGTTTGAGGCCGTTTCGTGTGGCTGCTTGACTCACTGGATCTCCTTTGATGCGGATCGATCGGTCATAAATGAACAGGGTTCTTTTACGGCCGAGTTGAGAATAGTACGAAACGCGCCCGAGCGCGACTTCGAAACCCACGAGCCCGCACATTCGTGCCAAGCTGGGCGCGGAGGAACACATGTCGACACCGGCGAAGACGCCCAGGCCGCACGGTCCGCGACGCAGCGAGACCGGCACAGAGCCCCCGAAGCGCCGTGTCGGGCGACCCCGCACGAGCGTGCTGTCGCGCCAACTCATTCTGGAAACCGGCCTGCGACTCATCGTGGAACGCGGCGCCCACAGCGTCGGCATGCGCGCAATCGCGAGTGAGCTCGGCGTGCGACCGTCCGCGCTCTACAACCACGTCGCGGGGCAGTCCGAGCTGATCGCCGGTGTCCGCGAACTCATCAGCGACCGCATCGCGACCGACATGTTCGCGAGCGAGCCGTGGGATACCGCCCTCGCCGGCTGGGCGCGGCACTATCGCGACACCTTCGCCGCGCACCCGCCCACGATCGCGCTGCTCGCCGTGCTCCCGCTCACGCCGGATTCAGTCACCTCGCTCATGTACGAGACCGTGATCTCCGCGCTGGTGCGTGCCGGCTGGCCGGGGGATCGGGCCCTCACCCTGATGGTGTCGCTCGAGTCCTTCATTCTCGGATCGGCGCTGGACCTCGCGGCGGAGGACGAGATGCTCAATCCCGGCCCCCGCAGCGATGTGCCCGCCTTCGCCGCAGCCTACGCCGCGCGTGAGACGGCGCTCGCCGCCACGGGCACGAGCACGGCCGACGCCGCGTTCGAGTTCGGGCTACGCGCACTGCTCGCCGGCTTCCGTGCCGAGTACGCGGCGGCGGGCCTGAGCCCCCGATCCGGCACAGACCTTCCCGATACGGCAGACGGGGCCGGAGCGGCATAGCCGCCCCCGCCCCGCCCAGACGCCCGGTAGGCACTCGTCTGGGCGTTGACGCTCGGTACGACCATTCCACACGTCACTCAAACGGTAGGAGATTCACGGAAATCGAGGAGATTTTCTCCCTGAAACCGGACCTGGGCGCAGGATCTCCGAGGTTTTGATGAGCGCGGCCGGCACCCCTAGCGGGCGTCGCCCGCGGCGGAGGCTTTCTGGGAGAAGTACACGGGGATCAGGGACAGCAGGATCATCACCGTCGCGACCACGTTGACCTGGTTGACCTCGTTGGGGCGAGCCATCTGGTTCATGATCCACAGCGGCAGGGTCTCGACCCCGGGTGGCGCCGTGAAGATCGTGACCACGATCTCATCGAAGGACAGCGCGAAGGCGAGCAGGCCGCCCGCAATGAAGGCGCTGCGGAACTGCGGGAACGTGACGAGCCGGAAGGTCTGCGCGATGCCGGCGCCGAGATCCATCGAGGCCTCTTCGAGGTTCGGATTCATGCGACGCAACCGGGCGATCACGTTGTTGAACACCATCACGACGCAGAACGTCGCGTGGGCAATGATCATGCCCCAGTACCCGACATTGATCCCCATCGGCTTCAGCACCTGGTGGAAGGTGTTCGAGAGCGCGACACCGGTGACGATGCCGGGGAGGGTAATCGGAAGCACGATCAGCAGGTTCACGGTCTGCTGCCCGAAGAACCGGAAGCGCTGCAGCGCGAAGGCCGCCAGCGTGCCGAGCAGGAGCGCGATCGCGGTCGCAATGAGGGCGACGACCACGGAGTTGAGCAGCGCGGCATGCACCGCCGGATTGGCGAGCGCCTTCTGCCACCACTCCAGCGAGAACCCCGGGATCGGCCAACCGGGCACGCGGCCCGCGTTGAAGGAGTTCATGATGATCACGAACAGGGGGATGTACATGAACCCGAGGGCGACGAGGGTGACGAGGCCGAGCACGATCTTCGTGCCGCGAGTGAGGCGAAGCATGGGGTCTCCTTTGCGAGCCGACCGGGCTACAGATTGTTGAGCGCGCCGGTGCGGCGCACGGCGGTGAGATACAGCACCACGAGCACGATGGGCACCACCGAGAACGCGGCCGCCAGCGGCGGGTTCAGGTTGATGTTCTGGGCAATGATGCTGCCGATCATCTGCGTGGAGCCGCCGACGTACATCGCGGCGATGTAGTCACCGAGGCTGAGCGAGAACGTGAAGATCGATCCGGCGATCAGCGAGGGGAGGAGGAGCGGGGCCACGACGGTGCGGATCGTGCGGCCGCCACGCGCGCCCAAGTCCGAGGACGCATCGAAGAGATTCGCCGGGATCTGTGACACCGCCGCGTATACGGGGATCGCCATATAGGGGAACCAGAGGTACACGAGCGTGAGGATCACCGTCAGGATGCCGAAGCCGGGTCCCTCGATTCCGAGGGGCGAGAGCGCCCAATTGAAGAAGCCGGTTTCGGTCCAGACCAGGCGCATGGCGATGATCTTGACCAGGTACCCGGCCCAGAGCGGCAGCGTCACCAGGACGGCAAGCGTGGCGCGGAGCTTCGGACCCGCGACCTTCGCCATGAAGACGGCGAGCGGGATCGCCACGGCCGCGCAGATCGCCGTCACCGCGAGTGCGATCCCGAGCGTGCGCAGCGCCGTGCCGAGATAGGCCGGGACGGTGAAGATCTGCTGGAAGTTCTCGAGCGTGAAGCCGGGCTTGACGCGTGAGGTAAACGGATCCGTCGTCCAGAACGCCGTGATCAGGAGGAGCGCGAGCGACAGGATGTACACGCCCACGAGCCAGGTCATCGGCAAAGCCAGAAGTGACGCGAGGCGCGCCCGTGGGTGCCGGGCGAGCGCGGTGGAGAGGGGAGTGGGGCGGCGGTCGAGTGCGGGCTGGTGACTCACGGTGCTTCCTCGCTGCGAGAGTGGTGACGGGACGGGAATACCGGGCGGCGTCGCGCGTTATGTCCCGTGGGGATGGGCGCTGTGCGCCCGGATGGGAAACGATGGGTGCCCGCGGCGCGACCGCGAAGCGGGCGCCCATCGTCATGTGTGGGCGAGCGTTAGCCCTTGACCGTGGCCCAGGCCTTCGTCCAGTCCTGGTAGTTCGTGCACCGCACGTCGGTGCGGCCGTCGATGCACTGGTCGATCGGGGTGGTCCAGAACCACACCTGCGTGAAGTACTCCTCGTCGGTGGCGTTGAAGTAGTCGCAGTGCGCCTTCGCCTCGTCGCTGGTCTCGCAGAACGCGGCGTTCGCCGGGGCCATACCGAAGTTCATCGCGATCTGGCCGTTCACGTCGGGCGCGCTGGTGTAGTCCATCCAGGCGTAGGCGCAGTTCGGGTTCTTCGCCTCGGCGGCGAGCATCCACGCGTCCGACCAGCCGGTCGATCCCTCTTCGGGGAGCACGCTCTTGAACTTGTCGTCCTGGGTGGCCTTGCGCAGCACTTCCCAGGACGTGCCGACCACCGAGTTGCCGCCGGTGAAGGAGGTGACGTTGGTCGCGGGCGACCAGTACTCGGACACCATGCCGTTCTGCTGCTTCATGAGGTCGGTCGCGGCCTGAAGCTGAGCCTCGTCGAGCGCGTAGGGGTTCGTGATCCCGAGATCCGGCTCGTGCTCCATGAGGTAGATCGCGGCGTCCGCGAGATAGATGGGGCTATCGTAGGCGGCGATCTTGCCCGCGTAGGGGCTGTCCTTCTCCCACACAACGTCCCAGCTCGTGGGCTCTTCGGTCACGACCGTGGAATCGTACTGCAGGATGTTCGCGCCGCGGCCGATCGGGATCCCGTACACGTTGCCGTTCAGGGTGTCGTACATCTGGCCCTTCATGCCCGGGACGATATCGTCGCCGAAGTTCGGGATGAGCTCGGTGTTGATGGGCTGCACGTTGCCGTCGACGATGAGCCGGAGGCTCGCGTCACCGGACGCGGAGACCAGATCGTACTCGCCGGTGCGCATCAGCTGCACCATCTCGTCGCTGGTCGCGGCGACCTTGCGGTTCACGGTGCATCCTGTGGCGTCCTCGAACGGCTTGGCCCAGGCGTCCTCGACGAAGCCGGACCAGGCCACAATGTTGACCTCCTGCTCCGTGTCGCCGAGCCCCTCCATGGTGGGGATATCGGGGACGTCGATCGAGATTTCGCCCGGGGCGGCATCGCCGCCGCTCGACGAGGCGCAGCCGGAGAGCGCGAGGCCCGCCGCGGCGATCAACGCCGCGGGGATGAGCAGTTGTTTCTTCATTGGAACTCCTTGGGTGGATGGGGTGGATGGGGTGGATGTGGCGGATGAGAACGGTGGGGCGGGAGAGCGGAGCCGCTGGCCCCGCGGGATCAGGCCGCGGTGCGAGTTGCGGCCTGCGCGGCTTCGGGCACGGCGACCGCGTGATCCCGTGCGAAGCGAACGCTCACGGCGTCGCCGCGCGAGATCGTGGGCGCTGCGTGTGGCGTGCCCGAATTCTGCTGCTCGGCGATGAACCGGAACCCGCCGGCCGTCTCGACGAGGGTGCGCGTGTGTGCGCCGGCGTAGACGGTCTCGACGACGGTGCCGGGAAGCGCGATCTCGCCGCTCGCGACGGGCGCGCTCGGATCCTGCAGTACGACGCGTTCGGGGCGCACGCTGTGGGGCGCGGCCGTGCCCAGCACCCGCTGGGCGTCGGCGCCGGCGAGGAAGTTCGTGACGCCGAGGAAGCGCGCCACGAACTCGGTCTGCGGGAACTCGTACACCTCGCGGGGGCTGCCGACCTGCTCGATCTTGCCGCCGTTGAACACCGCGACGCGGTCGGAGAGCGTCAGGGCCTCTTCCTGATCGTGGGTCACGAACACGAAGGTGATCCCCACCTCGCGCTGGATCTGCTTGAGCTCGAACTGCATCTGCTCGCGGAGCTGCTTGTCAAGGGCGCCGAGCGGCTCGTCGAGGAGGAGCACCTGGGGGCGCAGGATCAGGGCGCGAGCGAGGGCGATCCGCTGGCGCTGCCCGCCGGAGAGCTGCGACGGCCGGCGCTGCGCCAGGTGGCTGAGCTGTACCTGTTCGAGGGACTCCCCGACCCGGGCCGCGCGCTCCGTCTTGCTGATCCCGCGCACCTTGAGCCCTTAGGCCACGTTCTCCGCGATGGTGAGGTGCGGGAAGAGCGCGTAGTCCTGGAACACGGTGTTGACCGCGCGATCGAACGGGGCCGACTTCGTGACGTCCGTGCCGTGGAGCAGGATCCGACCGGCGGTGGGCTCTTCGAAGCCGGCGATCATGCGCAGCACGGTGGTTTTGCCGGAGCCCGACGGGCCCAGCATCGAGAAGAACTCGCCCGCGCGGATGTCGATGTCGAGCTCGTTGACGGCCACGAGGTCGCCGAACTGCTTGCGCACGCCCTGGACCGAGACGGCGATCTCTGCCTCGGTGGCGTGGGGGGTGGGGTGGGGCATGGTGCGCTGCTCCTCAACGTCGTTGTCGAACCAATGTGATGAACCATAACATATGGGTTTATAGGATTTTAACGATGTGCGTGTGCCAAGATCACGATTCGATGACGGAGCGGCACAGCAAATCTCCACGCCGGCCGTGACAGACTCAAGTGGGATCCGGCTCAGTTCGATCCGACTCGACGCACATCGGCCGCGAACGGAGGGAACGCATGAGCGAAACCGCGCTGCTGTCGCCGCCGAGCCGCCTGCGCGTCGCCGCGTTCTCCCCGATCGGCGAGGAAGGGCGCACCGAGCTCGTCGAGTCCCGGATCGTCCAGGCGATCTCGGTGGGCGCGTTCACCGAGGGGGAGCGACTGCCGAGCGAAACGGAACTCTCGGCGCTCCTCGGCGTCGCCGTCGTCACGGTGCGCGAGGCGCTGGGCACGCTCCGGCACCGCGGCCTGATCGAAACGCGGCGCGGTCGGAACGGCGGCAGCTTCGTGCGCCCGAGCCACGGCGCGGTCGAGGAAGTGAACGCGCGCGCCCTGATGGACCTCCCGCGCGTCTCGCTCGCCGATCTCGGCGTGCACTATGAGGTCGTGTCCGCGGCCTGCGCCGAATACGCGTGCCAGCGCGCCACGCCGGAGGAGCTTGAGATTGTCGCCGAGATTCTCGACGAGTCCCGCGGCCTGGAGCGGGCGCCGTGGCGGCGCCGCATCACCGAGGTGCAGCTGGAGCTCGCGGCGCTCAGCCAGTCAGTGCGGCTCACGAACGAGCACGTGCGCGTGCAAACCGAGTTCACCCCGTTCCTCGCGCTCCAGGACCTGGACCGGGAAGCCCGGCTCGGGACCCACGACGCGCTGGTCGCCCAGCTCGAGGCGACCCGCGCCGGCGACGTGTCCCGGGCGCGTGCGGCCGTGCGCGAGGGGGTTCGCGCCTCCGTGCGGTGGCTCGTCGCGTTTCGCGCCGAACTTCTCGCGGATCCCCGCCCGGAGCATCTTCGTGGCACACTGGAGGCTCGAAGCCGGGACGAGTGATCCGGGCAGAGCCTCAGCGGAGAGGGGGACGACATGCCACAGCAGGCCGTACAGGATCGGAAGCTGGACGCCGCGCTGGCGCGCATCGAGGAGTTCTTCGACGGCGTGTTCGCCCCGCTCGACGAGTGGCTTCCGCGGCTGCAGGCGCAGCTGACCGAGGCGATCGCTGACGGGCGCGTGACGGGCCCGCACCTTGCTGGCCTGGTGGAACGTGACGCCCACGCGATCCTCGACGGCAGCGAGCGGCCGCTCTACGGTGCCGGATATTGCGCCAGCGACGCGGTCGTGTCCGAAGGAAACCCCCTCGCATGGTGGCAGGGTCCGCACCGCAATCTTCTGGCCGCCTCGACCTTTGGCCCCGGCCAGGCCGCCATCGATCTCGTGCGACTCGAGTGGTACCGCGTGCCCGAAGCGACGGGCGTTCGGCACGTTGCGGGGCCCTTTGTGGATTACCTGTGCTCCAACGAAATCACGCTGACCTCGGCGATCCCGGTGTTCCTGAACGGCACGTTCGCGGGCGTGGTCTGCGCCGACGTGCTCGTCTCCTCGTTGGAGGGGGCGCTGCAGGCCGAACTCGCCGGCGGCGCGACGCTCATTAACGCCAGTGGGCGCGTGGTCCTCTCCGCAGATCCCGACCGTGAGACCGGCGACCGGTGCATGGGGCCCGAACCCGAGCGTGAACTTGACGCCCTGGTCGCCGCGGGCCGCGCGGTTCGCTCGACCCGCTACCCCTTCGCGCTCCTCGGCTGAGACGCTCCTAAAGCAGGTGCCCGCCGCCCGAGACCTTCATGCGGTTCACCAGGTTCTTCACATCTTGTGCGCGCCGCTTCGAGGTCACAAGGAGCACGTCGGCGGTGTCCACCACCACGACGTCCTCGACGCCGACGAGGGCGACGAGCCGGTTGCTCTCGGAGACCACAATGCCGCTCGACGCGTCGGACAGCACCTGCGCCCCATCGCCCAGGACCGCGAGGTCGCTGCCGCGGCCGCGCGTCAGGAGATTCGCCACGGAGGCGAAGTCGCCCACGTCGTCCCAGTCGAAGTGGGCGGCCACGCAGACCATCTTGCCCGCGGCCGCTGCCGGCTCCGCGACCGTGTAATCGATCGCGATCTTCGGGAGCGTAGGCCACAGCCGATCGCGGGTCGCCGCGCCCTGCTCGGTGCCCCACGTTGCCGCGATCTCGCGCAGTGCGCGGACCATTTCGGGCTCCGCGAGGGCCATCTGGTCCAGGAGGACGCTCGCGCGGGCGATGAACATCCCCGCGTTCCAGAGGTACCCGCCATCGGCGAGATACTGCTCTGCCTGGGCGGCGTCGGGCTTCTCAACGAACTCGGTCACGTCGTAGACGTCGAAGGGCGCGAGATCGCCGCGGGCAGTGCCGCATGAAATGTATCCGAAGCCGGTCGCCGGATGCGACGGGTGGATGCCGATCGTGGCGATATATCCCTGGTCGGCGGCTTGCACCGCGGTGGTGACCGCGCGCTGGAAGAGGACGTCGCCGCGGATCACGTGGTCGGCGGCAAAGGAGCCGAGGATCGCGTCCGGATCGCGCAGCTCGAGGATCGCGGCCGCGAGGCCGATCGCGGCGGAGGAGTCCTTGGGCTCACTTTCCGTGATCAGGTTCTCCGCGAGGAGCTCGGGCAGCTGATCCGCCACGGAGGTGCGGTGCGAGTTCCCGGTCACCACCATGACGCGCTCAGGCGGCGCGATCGGTGCGAGACGCACCCAGGTCGCGCGTAGCAACGAATCGCCGGATCCCGTGAGATCGAGCAGGAATTTCGGGGCATTGGCGCGGGAGAGTGGCCAGAGTCGTGAACCCACCCCGCCCGCGGGGATCACGCAGGTGAGCCGGTCGATGGCGGAGGAGTGCTCAGAAGCGTCGGTCATGGACTCCAGACTAGCCGGGTGCGCTGGGCCTCCGCGGGGAGAAGCTGCGGCGCTCGCGGACGAAAAACAGCCTCCGCCGCGTGGGTTCGGGTGCGCTTCAGAATGGTGTCATAATGGATGGCGCAGTGGATTCTCAGCCTGGTGTGGTTTTGGGTGCGCCGAGCGCGCCCGTACTGCGGTGAGAACACGATGTCAGCTGCCGGCTCCTGTCCGGCGAAGCAAGACCAAGGAGGAAGCTCGTGTCAGCCCAAACGGCAGAGGCCGCGCCCGCGGCGAAGCAAAAGAGTCGCCCGGGTGGCACGCTCTACCGCGGCTACGAGGGAATGTGGTCGTGGGTTCTGCACCGCATTACCGGTGTCGCCATCTTCTTCTTCCTGCTCGTCCACGTGCTGGACACCGCGCTCATCCGGGTCAGCCCTGAGGCGTACAACGCGGTCATGAGCACCTACAAGACGCCCATTATGGGCCTCGGCGAGGCTGCGCTGGTCGCCGCCATCGTCTTCCACGCCTACAACGGCATCCGAATCATCCTGGTGGACTACTGGAGCAAGGGCGCGAAGTACCAGCGCGTCATGTTCTGGGTTGTCATCGCCGCCTGGGTCATCACGATGGCCGGCTTCCTGCCGCGCCACCTGATGAACGTGTTCGGTCACTAAGGCGAGGAGAGAAACATGACGATGACGATTGACGCTCCGCGCTCACAGACCCCCGCGAAGAAGCGCACCAACTGGGAAAAGTGGGGCTGGATCTACATGCGCGTCTCGGGCGTGCTGCTCGTGGTGCTCGTGTTCGGACACCTCGCCTCCAACCTCCTCCTCACCGAGGGCGGGGTCCACGCCATCAACTTCGGTTTCGTGGCCGGCAAGCTCGCGAGCCCGTTCTGGCAGATCTGGGACACGCTGCTGCTGATCCTCGCGCTCATTCACGGCGCCAACGGCATGCGCACGATCGTGAACGACTACGTGTCGCGCCCCGGACTCGCCAAGGCCTTCAAGGTCGCGCTCTTCCTGTCGGCAGCACTGCTGATCCTGCTGGGCACCTTCGTGATTTACACGCTGGATCCCTGCCCCGCTGGTGCAGACCCGGCGCTCGTCGCGTCGTTCTGCAAGGCATAACCCGGTATCCCGGCACAGATTTTCAGTAACGAGAATAGGACCCACGTGGCTACAGATACCCATCAGGGCGAAGAGGTTACCGTCAAGGACGGCGTTACCTATCACCAGTTCGACGTCGTGATCGTGGGTGCCGGCGGTGCCGGCATGCGCGCGGCCATCGAGGCCGGACCGAAGGCGAAGACCGCGGTCATCACGAAGCTCTACCCCACCCGTTCGCACACGGGCGCAGCGCAGGGCGGCATGGCCGCGGCGCTCGCCAACGTTGAGGACGACAACTGGGAGTGGCACACCTTCGACACCGTCAAGGGCGGCGACTACCTCGTCGACCAGGACGCGGCTGAGATCCTCGCGAAGGAGGCCATCGACGCGGTCATCGACCTCGAGAACATGGGCCTGCCCTTCAACCGCACCCCGGACGGCAAGATCGACCAGCGTCGTTTCGGCGGGCACACCCGTGACCACGGTAAGGCCGCGGTGCGCCGCGCCTGCTACGCCGCCGACCGCACGGGCCACATGATCCTCCAGACGCTGTTCCAGAACTGCGTCAAGCTCGGCGTGAACTTCTTCAACGAGTACTACGTGCTCGATCTCGTGATGACCGAGGTCGACGGCGTGCAGAAGCCGTCCGGTGTGGTCGCCTACGAGCTTTCGACGGGTGCACTGCACGTCTTCCAGGCCAAGTCGATCGTGTTCGCGACCGGCGGCTTTGGCAAGGTATTCAAGACGACGTCGAACGCGCACACCCTCACGGGCGACGGCGTCGGCATCATCTGGCGCAAGGGCCTGCCGCTCGAGGACATCGAGTTCTACCAGTTCCACCCGACCGGCCTTGCCGGCCTCGGCATCCTCCTCACCGAGGGTGCGCGCGGCGAGGGCGCGATCCTCCGCAACGCCTCGGGCGAGCGCTTCATGGAGCGCTACGCGCCCACGATTAAGGACCTCGCGCCGCGCGACATCGTTGCCCGCTCGATGGTGCAGGAAGTGCTCGACGGCCGCGGTGCCGGTCCGCACAAGGACTACGTGTACCTCGACTGCACCCACCTGGGCGCCGAGGTCCTCGAGACGAAGCTCCCGGACATCACCGAGTTCGCGCGCACGTACCTGGGCGTCGACCCCGTGACCGAGCCGGTCCCGGTCTTCCCGACCGCGCACTACGCGATGGGTGGCATCCCGACGAACAACGACGCGCAGGTCCTCTCGGACAACACCACCGTCGTCCCCGGCCTCTACGCCGCCGGCGAGTGCGCGTGCGTCTCGGTGCACGGCTCGAACCGCCTCGGCACCAACTCGCTGCTCGACATCAACGTGTTCGGCAAGCGCTCCGGCAACCACGCGGCGGACTACGCGCAGACGGTGGACTTCACGCCGCTGCCCGAGGACCCCGCGAAGTTCGTGCGCGAGCTCGTGGAGGGCTTCCGGAACGGAAACGGCACCGAGCGCGTTGCCGACATCCGCAAGGAGCTCCAGGAGTCGATGGATCGCGGCGCTCAGGTGTTCCGCACCGAGGAGTCGCTCACCGAGGTTCTCGGCGTGATCCACAACCTGCGCCTGCGCTACAACAACGTCGGCGTGCAGGACCGCGGGATGCGGTACAACACCGACCTCCTCGAGGCGATCGAGCTGGGCTTCCTGCTCGACCTCGCCGAGGTGCTCGTGTTCGCAGCCCGGAACCGCAAGGAAAGCCGTGGCGGCCACATGCGCGACGACTACCCGAACCGCGACGACGAGAACTACATGCAGCACACGATGGCGTACCTCACGGGTGACCCCCACTCGGCGAACCCCGAGGACCACATCCGTCTGGACTGGAAGCCGGTCGTCGTGACGAGGAACGAGCAGGGCGAGTTGCGTTACCCGCCGCTGGAGAGGAAGTACTAGGTCATGAGCACCGTTACCACCGAGGCTCCCGCACAGGTTGAGGACGCCCCCAAGCCGTTTACCGTGACGCTGCTGGTGCGCCGCTATCTCCCCGAGTCGGGGCGTGAGGCGTACTGGGAGGACTTCGACGTCGAGATGTATCCGACGGATCGTATCCTCGACGCGCTGCACCGCATCAAGTGGGACCAGGACGGCACGCTGTCCTTCCGCCGCTCCTGCGCACACGGCATCTGTGGCTCCGATGCGATGCGCATCAACGGCCGCAACCGTCTCGCCTGCAAGACGCTGATCAAGGACCTCGATATCTCGAAGCCGATCTACGTCGAGGCCATCAAGGGCCTGCCGCTGGAGAAGGACCTCATCGTCGACATGGAGCCGTTCTTCGCGTCGTTCCGTGAGGTGCAGCCGTTCCTCGTGTCGAACACGGCACCCGAGGGTGGCAAGGAGCGCATCCAGTCCATCGAGGATCGCGAGCGCTTCGACGACACGACCAAGTGCATCCTGTGCGCGGCGTGCACCACCTCGTGCCCCGTGTTCTGGACCGACGGCCAGTACTTCGGCCCTGCCGCGATCGTGAACGCGCACCGCTTCATCTTCGACTCGCGTGACGAGAACGCCGAGGTTCGCCTCGACATCCTCAACGACACCGAGGGCGTGTGGCGCTGCCGCACCACCTTCAACTGCACGGACGCGTGCCCGCGTGGCATCCAGGTGACCAAGGCGATCGCCGAGGTCAAGGCTGCGATCCGCACCGGCAAGACCTCCTAAGGTCCCCACGGCGGGCACCTTGCCCGCTAGCATGGCAGCATGACGACGCCCCGCGATACTTCTCCGGCCACGACCGAAGAAGACCGCGGGGCGTCGCGTGTTTCCGAGGCGGTACAGCGCGGGATGACGCTGTGGCAGCGCGTTCAGCGCACGCACCCCTTGCGCACCTTCTCGCACTTCACCAACGTGGGCGGCAGCGTACTGTCGGGCGGCATGAGCTATCAGGCACTGTTCGCGGTGTTCGCGGGGCTCTATGTGGGTTTTGGCACGTTTGGGATCTTCCTGCGGAGCCGCCCGGAGCTGCTGCAGACGTTGATCGACCAGCTCAACCTCCTCGTGCCCGGCCTGCTGGGCGAGGGGAGTGGGAGCGCGGTCGATATTTCGACGCTCCTGGCGGCCCGTGCGCTCGACTGGACCAGCATCCTCGCCGGTGCCTCGCTCGTGTGGGTGGCGATCAACTGGTTCACCGGCACGCGCCGTTCGATCCGGATCATCTTTGGCCTGGAGGTCAAGGAGTACCGCAATGCCCTGCTCCTGAAGCTGCGCGACTTCCTGCTCGCCGTGGGATTCTTTGTCGCGATCCTGGTCTCCGCCGCACTGACGGTGTTCAGCTCGGGCATCGTGGATTGGTTCTTCTCGGTGATCGGCGCGAACTCCGACGGCTGGTTCTTCGGCTGGGTGGGCACGCTCGTGCGCTACGGGGCGATGTATGTGTTCGATGTGCTCGTGCTGATCGCGGTGCATCGCCTGCTCGCCGAGGTGTACGTGCCCCGATGGCCGCTCATCACCGGGTGTGCGCTCGGCGGGATCGCGTTGCTCGGCCTGAAGATCCTCGGGAGCGCCCTGCTCGGCGGGGCTTCCAGCAACCCGCTGCTCGCGACCTTCGCGGTGTTCATCGGCCTGCTGCTGTGGTTCAACTTCATCTGCCGTACGCTGCTCCTCACCGCATCCTGGATCGCGACCGGTCAGGATCGGGAACTCGGTCTGCCGGAGCCCGCGGCCGTCGCCTCCTAGCGCCCGAGCGCCCTCCGCGTCGGGATGCCGGATCCGGCGTCACGCGCTGTTCACTGGCTCCGGACCGCCCGCGCAGCCTAGGCTGGCCATATGCAGGATCGCCGCGCCCCCGAGCCCCACGACGTTGTCGAGCTTATCGGGGTGAAGCGTCACGCGGGGGAACTCAGTACCGCGGAGATCGGCTGGGTGGTGGACGCCTTCACACGCGGCGTGGTGGCACCGGAACAGATGAGCGCGCTGCTGATGGCGATCGTGATTCAGGGCATGGAGCGGCGCGAGATTCGTGATCTCACCGCGGCAATGATCGCGAGTGGTGAGCGCCTGAGCTTCTCGGGCCTCGGCCGCCCTGCCATCGACAAGCACTCCACGGGCGGCGTCGGCGACAAGATCACCCTCCCGCTCGTGCCGCTCCTCGCGTCGCTGGGCGTCGCCGTGCCGCAGCTGTCCGGGCGCGGTCTCGGGCACACCGGTGGCACGCTCGACAAGCTCGAGTCGATCCCCGGTTGGCGGGCGGCGCTGTCGACCGAGGAGATGACCAGCGTGCTGCGTGACACCGGGGGAGTGATCTGCGCGGCGGGCCCCGGGCTGGCTCCGGCGGACCGAGCGATGTACGCGCTGCGCGATGTGACGGGCACGGTCGCTGCGGTGCCGCTCATCGCATCCTCGATCATGAGCAAGAAGATCGCCGAGGGCGCGGACGGTCTCGTGCTCGATGTGAAGTTCGGTTCGGGGGCATTCCTGCCCGCGCTCGACGATGCGCGGGAGCTCGCGACCACGATGGTGCAGCTCGGCGCGGACTCGGGGCTCCGGACCGTCGCGCTCCTCACCGATATGGACGCCCCCCTCGGCCGCGCGGTGGGGAACGCGAACGAGGTGCGGGAGTCCACCGAGGTGCTGCAGGGTGGCGGACCGCAGGACGTTGTGGAACTCACGCTCGCGCTCGCGCGGGAGATGCTGGATCTGGCGGGGAAGCCCGAGGTGGATCCCGCACCCGCGCTCCGCGACGGTCGCGCGTGGGACGCGTGGCGACGGATCATCCGCGCGCAAGGCGGCGACCCCGATGCACCGCTCCCGGTTGCACGTGAAACGGAGATCGTGCGCGCCGCGGCCGACGGCGTTGTGCAGCGGGTCGACGCCCGCGCGGTCGGGGTCGGGGCGTGGCGGCTCGGGGCCGGACGAGCTCGACCCGGTGACCCGGTGGATCACGCGGCTGGCGTGGAAGTCCTCGTGCGCCCGGGGGACCCGGTGCGGGCCGGGGATCCGCTCTTCGAGCTCCGATGTGACGACGCGGGACGCATGTCGCGTGGCCTCGAATCGCTCGGTACGGCCGTGGAACTCGGACCGGAGACACCGCAGCCGCGACCGCTCGTGGCGGGTCGGATCACCGGGTAGCGGCGGCACCCCGCGCGGGGCGCTTCCCGCCGGTCGCGGAAGCGAGCTGTGCGAAGGCCGCGGGAATCGCCTCGGCAACATCGAGGGCGGTGATGGGGTGCCCCGGTGCCGCCTCCCCGGACGGGCCCGGCCCGGCCGGGCGCTCCGGAAGCTCGCCGACGGCAATGCGTGCGGCCCGATCGTGGAGCAGCGCGCCCGCGATCCCGAGCTCCGAGAGGAGTGCTGGATGCTCACGGACGGCTGCGGCGTGACTCGCGATGAGCGCGCCGAGGATCCCGGCGAGCACGTCGCCGGTGCCCGCCGTCGCAAGCCACGGGCTTGCGGGTCCGGCGGTGAGCGGCGGGGTCTCGGGGCTCGCGCACACGCTAACGGAACCCTTCAGGAGCACCGTGGCCCCGAGCGTCGAGGCGAGTCGGGCGGTTGCGTCCGCGCGGACCGCGACCGCGACCGCGTCAGGAGCCCGGATCTCCGCCGGCACGGGGCCGAGTCCCGCCGCCTCCCACAGTCGGGCGAACTCCCCCGCGTGCGGGGTGAGCAGGAGCGGGGCGCGCTCCGTGTGGGCCGCCCCTGCGCGATGCGGCGGGACCCCGACACGATCGAGCGCCCCCGCGTCGACGACGACGGGGGATGTCCCGCAGAGGAGCTCCGCGAGCTGCTCCGTCTCCGCGGGGGTGCGGGTCGCGGGGTTCGTGCCCGAACCGATCAGCCAGGCGTCGCACGGCCGCTCCGAAGCACCGAACACGGTTTCCGGGCGCACCGCCAGCACCGCCGCTGCCGGGGTGGGCAGACCGAGCTCGCGGGGCGCGATCGACGCGGGCGGCACGTAGCGCAGGAGCCCGACGCCCGTGCGCCAGGCCGCGGTCACGCTGAGGACCGCCGCACCCGGGTACTCCGGCGCCCCGGTGCGCACCCCGAGCACGCCGCGCCGGTACTTGTCATCGTCCGCGCCGGGCCGCCGCAGCCAGCGGGCGGCGTCGATCATGCGGCCGGCGGTCATCACGCTCCGGGCGTTCCCTGCAGGTCCGCGAGAACCTCCTGAACCGCGGCGGTGAGCTCCGCGAGTGCGGCCTCTGCGGCGGTGCGGCGGGCGGCCGCGTCGCCCTCGTTCGCGAAGGTATCGAGGTACAGCTTGAGCTTCGGCTCCGTCCCGCTCGGGCGAATCATCACCCGGGAACCGTCGGCAAGATCGAAGCGCAGCACGTCAGCGGGCACCTCGGCGGCACCCGGGTGCAACAGGTCCTGCAGACGGTCCACGGCGACGCCCCCGAACGCCGTCGGCGGCTCGGCGCGAACCCGGGCGGCAAGCTCCGACGCCGCAGCCATCGATTCCAGCCGCAGCGTGATCTGCCCGCTCGCGAAGTGCCCAAAGCGTTCGCTCGCCTCGTCGAGCAGATCCCACACCGTGCGCCCCTCGGCGGCGAGCTCGCGCGCCATCGCGATCGCGTCCGCGCTCGCGGAAATGCCGTCCTTGTCCCGCACAATCTCGGGGTGGGTGAGGTACCCGAGCGCCTCCTCGAAGCCGAAGATCAGTTCGGGCGTGCGCGACACCCACTTGAAGCCGGACAGCGTTTCCGCGTAGCCGAGCTCGTACTCCCCGGCGACGGCGCGCAGCGCCGGCGAGGAGACGATGGTGCACGCGAGCGTTCCGCTCGGGCACCCGCCGGTCTCCTCGGCTCGCGCCCACGCGCGCTCGGCGGCCCGCCAGCCCAGGAGCAGCCCGAGTTCGTTGCCCGTGAGCCGACGGAACCGTGCGGGATCCGAGGGATCCGGCGCGGCGATCGCGAGCCGGTCCGCGTCCGGGTCGTGGGCGACGATGAACTCGGCGTCGTGGTGGGCGGCCACGCGGTAGGCGAGATCGAGGGCGCCGGGCTCCTCGGGGTTGGGGAAGTCAACGGTCGGAAAGGCCCCGTCGGGCTGGTCCTGCTCCGGGACGGGAATGACCGCGGGGAGGCCGGCGGCGGAAAACACGCGCTGGGCGAGCTCGGAGCCGACCCCGTGCATGGCCGTGTAGACGATCCGGAGCGCCGCGTCCGACCCCTTCGCGACACCAGACCCGTCGGGGCGATGGGGGAGGGCCGCGAGCACCGCGGCCGCCGTCTCGGACACGTAGGCGTCCGCCACCGAGGCATCGAGTACCGTGACGTCGCTGGAGCGGGGCAGCTCCGCGAGGGGACGCGCGGCGACATCGTCGATGTGTGCGGCGATCTCGGCATCGACGGGCGGTACGATCTGGGAGCCCGCGTCGGCATCGCCGAGGTACACCTTGTAGCCATTGTCCTGCGGCGGGTTGTGGCTCGCGGTGATCATGACGCCCGCCGAGACATCGAGGTGTCGCACGGCGAACGCGGTGAGGGGTGTGGGTCCCGCCACCGGGAAGAGGAACACGCGCAGCCCCGCACCGGCCATGATCTCGGCGGCGTCCCGGGCGAACACCTCTGAGTTCACCCGGCCGTCGAAGCCGATCACCACCGAGGGTGGGGTGGCGGTCTCGCCGCGCGCCGCGCGATCCCGCAGGTAGGCCGCGAAGCCGGCGCTCGTCTGGGCCACGACCATGCGGTTCATGCGCGCCGGGCCGGCACCGAGCGGCCCGCGGAGACCCGCCGTGCCGAAGGCGAGCCGGCCGGCGAACGCGGCCTCGAGCGTCGCCCGAGCGGCCGCGTCCCCCGCGGACGCCTGAGCCACCCACTCGAGCGCCTGCTGCCGGGTGTCGGAATCGGGATCCTGCTCCGCCCATGCCGTCGCGGCCGCGAGCACGCGGTCCTCCGTGTGCGTGTGTGTATCCCCCGCGCGCAGTCCCATCGCGTGCTCTCCCTCCCACGGCCAGCGCCGAAGTCTTTTCACGCTACCACTCGCGCATGCGACCCGCCCGGAGCGCGAGTAGGCTATCTGGGGTGTCGGATCCGACACCGTACCCTCCGTGGAAAGGACCGCCCATGTGCGCTTCCGTGCGCTGCGAGACCTGCAGCAAGATGACCTGGGCTGGCTGCGGCGAGCACATCGAAGAGGCGCTCGCGGGCGTGCCCGCAGCCGAGCGCTGCAGCTGCGCCCGCTAACACCACGTCGGGCCGGGTCCGCGGATCCGGCCCCGCGCGCAGCCGATCCTGCGCTCCCGCGCTCCTGCGTGCACCAGTTCCCGTGTGCACCAGATCCTGCGTGCGCCAGATTCTGCGCTCACCAACGCCTCGGAGATTCACGAACGCGCAGGAGATTTTTCCCGTTTTCGGGCCTGGGAGCGTGAATCTCCTGTGATTCGGTGCGCGCGCGGCTTCGATCCGGCAGGGCACCAGAACATGCAACACATGGCCTCCTCGAGACGAATGGCCAGACTATCGGAGCGCGCGCTGCGATTCCTCCGCCTCGGGAGCCGGGTCATTCGGGGCGAGATCGCCGCAGCCAATCGCCGCCTGCACCGCGAGCCAGCACTCGGCGGTGTCCTCCATCGACGATAGGTCGCGTCCGATGATCTTCTCGATCCGCGAGATCCGAGCGATGAGGGTCTGCCGGTGGACAAAGAGGCGCTCCGAGGCCCGCACCCAGCTGCGGTTCTCCTCCAGGAAGATGCGCAGCGTGTGCGTCAGCGAGGTGCCGCGCTGCTCGTCGTAGGTGCGCAGCGGCCCCAGGACCTGCCGGGCGATGCCGCGCAGCTGCTCCGGGTCGTTGGGGAGAAACAGCGAGGTCGCCTCTTGCTCGTCGAAGCGCATCACCCGACCGGACTGGTGCGCGCGGATGAGCGCGCTGCGCGCCTGCCGGAGCGCGTTCGGGAGGGTGCTGAGCTCGGTGAAGGCCGCGCTGACCCCGATACCGGAGCGCGTGTCGGCGAGCGCGCCCAGCAGCGGTTCGATGGGGTCTGCGGCACTCATCAGGACGAGCACCTGCCCGTCCTTCAGCGTCGCGAGGGCGGGGATCCGGCTTGATCCGAATGCCGCGTGGACCTGGTCGAGGGTGTCGCGCGTATCCGGGTGCTGGGCCACGGCGAGAAGATACGGCGGGTGGACCCCGTACGCTTCGACGAGGTGCTCTGAGGGGGCGGACGCGACCGATTCGTCGCACAGGTCCCCGAGGAGCAGCGATCCGTGCAGCCAGTCGCTGCGTCGCGCGGCGACCTTCACCGCGAGCGCGTTGTCGACGATCGCGGCGGCGTGTTGGAGGAGCGTGCGATCCACGGGCCCGGAGTGCGCGATCTGAAGTTCGGGCTCGCCGGGGGAGAGCAGCGGCGCCGCCCAGAGCCCCGCACCGAGCTGGCGGAAGGCCCCCGGCCCCGCGCCGCGCTCGTGCGGGTGCAGGCTCAGGTCGGCGCCGAGAATCCGGCCCAGCTCGTCGAGGAGCGCGTCGATCGCGTCGTCGACGTCGTGCTCGCCGAGGGCGGCGTACAACTGTTCGGTCTGCCGCACGCGGGCGGCGCGCTCCCGCTGCCCGGCCTCCGCGACGGTCATGGCGAGCGTCACGAACCGCACCTCGTACTCCGTTTGGAGCACGGGGAAGCCGATCCGGGCGGCGTGCGCGAGCGCCTCGGGGGTGAACGGGTACGCCGGCATCTCGGCGTCGATGGTGATCGCCGCGATTCCAGCGTCGTGCATGCCCGACAGGTACGCGCACTGTGCGGCGGTGCCCTCGGGCACGCCGATGCCCGTGGTCATGACGAGGGCGTGCTGACCGAGCCACAGCCAGGGCGCCGGCTGCTCGCAGACGTGGGCCCACTCAATGTGTCGGTCCTCCCCGATCCCGGGCGTCAGCGAGGTGGTGCCGACAGCGGCTAAATCGAGCAGCGACCTCACTGTGAAGGTCATGGCTTCAGCATACGCGTCCTGGGCACGTTCAGCCCGCCACCGATCGACCGAGCGCCAGGGCGGCGCGGACGCCGGAGTCCACGGCCCCGGACAGGGACTGAGCGAGTCCCGTGTGCTCGCCCGCGAGGGCCACGCGTCCCGCGGCCTGCGCAAACGCGCTGGCATCCGCGGCCTCCCAGGCGAGCGAGGGCGCGGAGTAGGCGCCGCGCGCCCAGGGGTCGTCCTCCCACGTCGTGAGGAGCACGTCTCCGGCGATGTCGAGCTCGGGGCGCATCTCCCGCAGGGCCTGGACCCAGCCGTCCGGCCCCTGTGCGACGCCGAGCGCCTCGAGCGCAAACGGTCCGCCCGCGAAGGAGGAGAGCGCGTTGATGCGGTGCTCCCCGTCGACGCTGAGCGAGCGCCAGGACCACCAGGTGTGGTCGGGGTTCTGCAGGGCGATGTCGGCATCGACTCGGGCGAGGGGAACGCCGAGCTTCGCGGCGACGCCCATGAACCGGTGGTCGATCGCGCGCTGCTGCGCGTCGGGGAGCGCGAATCCGAGCGACAGTTCGCGCAACAGGGGGAGCGGCACCGCGATGACCGCGGCATCCGCGTCGATCCGGGTGCCGTCGTGGAGCGTGACCTGCACGCCGGTGTCGGACTGGTCGACGGCGGTCACGGGGGATTCGAGCCGGACCCGATCCCCCAGGCGTCGTGCGAGTTCGATCGAGAGGGCCTGGTTGCCGCCCACGAAGCGGCCGCCGTCCTCGACGTACCCGTTGACCGTCGAGGACTCGTGCAGCAACACCGCCTCGGCGCTGACCCGCGTGGGATCCGCCGCCGCCGAGGTCGTGGTGCGCCGGTACACGGGATCGAGACGGTAGTCGGCCCCGAGCGCCGTCGCGAACGCGTGTTCGAGGGACACCTCGCGCTCGCCGTCGGCGAGCATCTGCGCGAGCGTCTGACGCACGCGCTCGCTCGTCTGTTCGAGCTCCGCGAACGAGATCACCCGGCCGTTGACCGTGCGGCGGCCGTAGCGCACGTTGTGCGACATGATCGGCACACCGAGTTCTGCGGAGAGCCGCCGGATCGGGAACTCGGTCGGGAAGACGTACTCGCCGCCGCGCTCGGTGATCTCGCCGTTGCCGAGCCGCTCGGACCAGGTGCGGCCACCCACGCGGTCGCGTGCCTCAAGCACGGTGCAGTGGTGCCCGGCCTTGCCGAGTTCCCAGGCCGCGGTGAGTCCCGCGAGTCCGGCTCCGATGACAACAACGTCCATGCGTGTTCCTCCTTGAACAGCCCGATCCAACGCTCCCATCGTAGATCGGCGCGCGAAATCCGGGCACCGAAACCGGGGCCGAGCGCGCGAAACCTTATGTTTGTACACCTCGCGGAGGGGCCGCCGTACAAAGCTATGAAACTTCCCGCTGGCGGTAACGAAGCGGTAACACGGCCGGGTCAGGACACCGATTTCGCTGCTACCTTCGGGTCGTGCCGGGGTCCGAGACACCGCCCGATGCGGGATCGCGCCGGCACCGATCATGACCATAGTGGACCACGATCACAACGAAGTGAGGAACCCATGTCCAGTCTGAGAACCTTCTCGTCACGCCGCGGCGTGACCGCCCGGCGCGGCTTCGCGCTCGCCGCGGGCACCGCGGCGCTCGCGCTCGCGCTCGTCGGGTGCAGCGGTGGCGGTGGCGGCACCGCCGAGCCCGCGCCCGAGCGCGACCTCGGAACCCCGGTCGCCGGTGAGATCAAGGCCGGCGCGCTCGACGGCGTCACGCTGACGTTCGCTGGATCCGGCGGCGTGTTCCAGGATGGCCAGAAGGCCGCGCTCTGGGATCCCTTCGCGGAGGCCTCCGGTGCCACCTTTAACCAGGACGCCTTCGACGCCGGCAAGCTGAAGGCCATGGTCGATAGCGGGAACGTCAGCTGGGACATCGTGAACACCACCCAGTTCGACACGGCCCGCGGCTGCGGCACCCTGTTCGAGAAGTATGACTACTCGCAGATCGACGTCTCGAAGATCCCCGAGGGCACGATCACCGATGAGTGCATGGTGCCGCAGATCCTGTACGGCCTGGTTGTGGCGTACAACACCGAGGCGTTCGGCGATAACCCGCCGACGAGCGCCGCCGACTTCTTCGACACCGAGAAGTTCCCCGGCAAGCGCACGGTGAGCCAGTCCACCTACGTGGATCCGCAGACCGTCGAGTTCGCGCTCACCGCGCAGGGCAAGGACCTGAAGAACCTGAAGCCCGAGGACATCGAGGGCGCGTTCGACATGTACAAGGATCTCGGCAACGACGTGATCGGCTGGACGACCGGTGCCGCCGCTCAGCAGCAGCTCGAGTCCGGGGAAGCCGTGATGGGCCTCGTCTGGTCGGGCCGCGGCTACGGTGCCGCGCAGGCGGGCGCTCCGATCGCCCCGATGTGGGATCAGTGGATGATCATGGTCGACTCGAACGGCATCCCCAAGGGCGTGAAAGACAAGCAGGCAGCGTTCGCCGCGGTGAACTTCTCGCTGGGCGCTGAGCAGCAGGCCAAGATGACCGAGGAGACCTCCTACGGCGGCGTCAATATCGATGCGAAGCCGGACATGGACGAGCAGCTCACCACGTGGATGACCACGGAGCACCTCGACACGGGCATCGCCCCGAACGTCGACTTCTGGGTCGAGAACTACGACGCACTCGCGGCAGCGTGGGCTGGCTGGGCGACCGGTAACTGATCGTCATGACCGAATTCACCGTCACCGAGGGCGACGCGTCGACGCGCGCGATCGCCCTCGGTGCGGACCCCGGGGCCGCGAAGAAGCGAGGGCCGAAGAACTGGCGCCCGCTCCTGCTCCTGATCCCGGCGTTCGTCATCGTTTCCCTGTTTTTCCTCGCACCGCTCATCGACGTGTTGATTCGTTCGGTGACGGACCCGCAGCCCGGCATGCAGAATTACGTCTGGCTGTTCACGACCGAGGCGAATCTCACGGTGGTGCTGCGGACCTTCGGGACCGCGATCATTGTCACGATCGTCTGCCTCCTGCTCGCCTATCCGTACGCGTATCTCATGACGATCGTCTCCGATCGCACGCGCAACATGATGCAGCTGTTCATCATGATGCCGCTGTGGACCTCGATTCTGGTCCGCACCCTTGCCTGGATGGTGCTCTTGCAGGACACCGGCCCGATCAACGGCATTCTTGCCGCGTGGTTCGGGATCGGACCGATCCCCCTCATCCGCACTACCTTCGGCGTCGCGCTCGGGATGAGCCAGGTGCTGCTGCCGTTCATGGTGTTGCCGCTGTACTCGTCGATGTCGAAGATCGATAAGCGTCTGCTGCCGGCGGCCTCGAACCTCGGCGCGAACCCGGTGACCGCCTTCTTCACGGTGTATCTGCCGCTGTCGAAGCCCGGCATCTTCTCGGGCGGCGTGACCGTGTTCATCCTCGGTCTCGGGTTCTACATCATCCCCGCGTTGCTCGGCTCGTCGAAGGAGATCATGATCTCCGCGATGATCCAGCAGCAGATCAGCGTCTTCCTCATGTGGGGCCAGGGCACCGCGCTCGGCATCTTCTTGCTGGTGTGTACGATCCTGATCCTGGTGGTCGTATCGCGGCTCAATAAGGGCGGCAGCCTGTTCCCGGGGGTGAATCGCTGATGACGTTCAAGCGTGTACTCGGCGTCTTCGCCGTGCTGATCGTGCTGTGGCTGATCCTGCCCACGCTCGTGATTGTCCCGATGTCATTCAACGAGGCACCCTCGTTCAACTTCCCGCCCAAGGGCTTCTCGCTGCGCTGGTACGAGAACTTCTTCACGGACGCGACCTGGATGAAGGCGCTGTTCTCGTCGCTGCAGGTGGCCGTGTTGACGATGCTCGTCGCGACCGCCGTGGGCGTGCTCGCGGCCCTCGGCCTCTCGAAGGTGAAGTTTCGGGGCAAGGGGCTCCTGGAAGGCTACTTCCTGCTTCCGCTCATCGTCCCCGGCATCGTGCTCGCAGTGGGTCTGTACTCGCTGTTCCTGCGGATGAACCTGCTGGGCACCCTGCCCGGCTTCATCCTGGCGCACACGATCGTCGCCATGCCGCTCGTCATCACGAACGTGATGGCGTCGCTGCAGGGTTTGGACCCGCGGCTCGAACAGGCCTCCGCATCGCTGGGCGCTGGCCGGGTCCGCACCTTCTTCAGCATCACCCTGCCGCTCATCGCGCCGGGCGTGACCGCGGGAGCCCTGTTCGCGTTTGTTACCTCGTTCGACGAGGTGATCCTGTCGCTGTTCATCCAGAGTCCTTCACTGCAGACCCTGCCGGTGAAGATCTTCAACAGCGTCACCCAGACCAATGACCCCACGGTGGCGGCCGTCGCGGTGATCACGATGCTGACCTCGGTCGTCGTGATGCTGATCGCCCAGTTCGCCACGCGGAAGAGAAAGCGACCGGTAGCGTGAACGCTATGACTCACAACGACATCCCCGTGCCCGCCGGGCACGAGCAGGAGCTGCGCTCTGAGGGCCTGAACACGCAGGCGATCCACGCGATCGGCGACGCGGGCATCAGCCTGAATCAGGTCACGAAGCGCTACGGCGACAAAGCCGTGGTTGACGAGATCGACCTGGTGATCGAACCGGGCGAGTTCATGACCTTCCTCGGCCCTTCGGGCTCGGGGAAGACCACGACGCTCAACATGATCGCTGGCTTCACCTCGGTCACCGAGGGCATGCTGCACATCTACGGCAAGCCCGTGGCGAAGCTGCCGCCGCACAAGCGCGACATCGGCATGGTGTTCCAGAACTATGCGCTGTTCCCGCACAAGACGGTCGCGGAGAACATCGCCTACCCGCTGCAGCGCCGCAAGCTCAGCAAGGCGGAGCAGCAGCAGAAGGTTGCCACCGCGCTCGAGATGGTGCGGATGGGCGAGTACGGCGATCGCTTCCCGTCGGAGCTCTCGGGCGGCCAGCAGCAGCGCGTCGCCCTCGCCCGGGCGCTCGTCTACGAGCCCCGCGTGCTGCTCATGGACGAGCCGCTGGGCGCGCTCGACAAGAAGCTGCGCGAGTGGCTGCAGACCGAGATCAAGCGGATCCACCGCGAGGTCGGCTCGACGTTCGTGTACGTCACGCACGATCAGGAAGAAGCGCTGTCGATGTCGGACCGCATCGCGGTCTTCAACAACGGGCGCATCGAGCAGGTCGGCACGGCGGAGGACCTCTACGAGGCACCGCAGACCCTGTTCGTGGGCCGCTTCCTCGGGGAGTCCACCGTGCTGCTCGGAAAGGGCACGACCGACGGCGACCGCCGCACCGCGATCGATGTGGCCGGGCACCGCGTGGTGGCCGATGGCCTGAGTAGCCACGAGGATCTCGCGATCCTGATCCGGCCAGAGAACCTGCGTCTCGAGCCCGCTGGCACCGCGCCGTCCGAGTCGCAGAACGCGATCCCGGTCACGATCCTGGACGTCACCTACCTGGGGGCCTCCCGCCGCTACACCGTGCGCCTGCCGGACGGCAGCGAGGGCGCCGTGCGCCTGGGCCAGGAAGCGCGCATCCACAATCGGGGCGACGAGGTCGCGATGATGTGGGACATCGCATCGGGCGTGCTGCTCGTGGACACCGGCGAGGCCGGGGAGTCCGCAACGTAACACGCGCACACACGCCAGGGGCGGTGCCGGATCACGCGATCCGGCACCGCCCCTGGCGTTTGGTGGTGCGGCTACGCGTCGATGTCGACGTGTTTCGTTTCGGGCGTGAGGATCAGCGCGACGAGGGTGAGTACGGCCGCCCCCGTGAGGTAGAGCCCCACATAGACGGGGCTGCCCTCGGCCAGCCCCCACAGCCACACCGCGATGATGGGTGCGAGGGCGGCACCGAGGATCGAGGACACGTTGTAGGCGATCGCCGAACCCGTGTAGCGCACGTTGGTGGGGAACATCTCTGGCAGGAACGCACCCATCGGCCCAAAGGTGAGGCCCATCAGGGTAAAGCCGAGCGCGAGGAAGAACATCACGAGCGCGGTTCCGCCGCCGAGCAGCGGCACAAAGGTGAAGCCGAACGCCGCGATCGCGGCGGTGACCCAGATGAGCGTGCGGCGACGTCCGAAGCGATCCGCCAGCGGGCCGGACACGAGCGTGAAGATGCCGAAGAAGACGACGCCGAACACGAGCATCAGGATGAAGTCGTTGTACGCGTAGCCGAGGCCGGGAACGTACGCGCTGGCATCGAAGTCGGTGCCCGCCGCCGCCGCGGCCTGCTCGGCTGCGGTGAGGCCGGGCCGAGTGCCGAAGGTCAGGGTAAACGAGGTCATCAGGTAGAAGAGCACATACGTGGCGAGCATCGCGAAGGTGCCGAGGACCAGCGCCTTCCAGTGATCGCGGAAGGCAACGGCCACGGGGAGGCGCGTGACCTGGCCAGCCTCTTTCGTGCGTTCGAAGGCGTTGGACTCGACGAGTTTCAGGCGAACCCAGAGGCCCACGATCACCATGACCGCGGAGAACAGGAACGGAATGCGCCAGCCCCAGCTCAGAAACGCCTCCGACGCGATCCCCGGCCGTGCCGGATCGGCGAGCGCGTTGTTGATCACGAAGAACAGCATGTTCGCGATGATGAAGCCGAGCGGCGCTCCGAGCTGCGGGAATGTGCCGTACCAGGCGCGCTTGCCCTCGGGTGCGTTCTCTGTGGCGACGAGCGCGGCACCGGACCACTCTCCGCCGATCGCGAAGCCCTGCACCAGGCGCATGAGGAGCAGGAGCACGGCGGCCCACGCGCCGACCTGCGCGTGGGTGGGCAGCACGCCGATCAGGAACGTCGCGATGCCCATGGTGAGCAGGGAAGCCACGAGCGTCGTCTTCCGGCCCAGCCGGTCGCCCAGATGGCCGAAGAACACGGCGCCGATGGGGCGCGCGAGCATCGCGGCGCCGAACGTCGCAAATGACGCGAGGAGCGCGGTCGTCTCATTCCCGGTCGGGAAGAACAGGTGCGGGAAGACGAGAACCGCCGCCGTGGCGTAGACGTAGAAGTCGTAGAACTCGATCGTGGTGCCGATGAGGCTCGCAAGAATAACCCGCGAGCGGGAGTTTCTCGGAGCGGAGGGGGTGGTGTGCGGTGCTGCTGTGGTGCTCAAGATCGGCTTTCGTGTGGGGTGAAGCGCGGACCCCGCAACGCCGATGTGGTGAGATGGCTCGCGCCAGTGAACTCGGGCTCTTCGTGGGAGCCTGTGCTCTAGGGTACGCCTCGACGGGCACGTCGTGGTGTTCCGGTGACACACGGCGTCATCGGCCGGGTGCCGGCGGCCGCGCCGAGAGGTCCCGGCCCCGCACCGGAATGCGTGGGCGGGGCCGGGACGATAACGCTGAACGAGACAACCGTGGTGCCCGGCGTCGGCGGGACGCCGGAGAGCACTCCGGTTTCGGGATCAATCGAGAGCCATTCCGGTGCGTCTTCGCTCAGCGCGTACTGCGCTGCAGGGAAGCCGTCGGTGACCGTGATTTCATGGGTGAACGGGGTCAGTGCCGTCCCCGTCGCGGCATCGGCGCTGGTGACCTCGGCGCGAACGACCGGCAACGTCACGGTTCCGCTGAACACATTGAACGAGCTGACCGCTTCTTCAAACGTGTATCGGAGCTCCGTGGTCGACTCAGCGAGGTTCAGGCTGACGATCGGCGCTTCCGGGGCACCCGGCGGCACGATCGTTCCGCCGAGCGTGGCGGGCGTGGTGCCGTCGTGGAGCGCGGTGTGTCCGGTGACGTCGAAGATGATGCGGGTGGCACCGACCGGAACAAACAAGGTTGGCCCCGCGACCGACTGAAAGTTCACCACGTGGCTGGCGTCCGCGTCTGGGGTGATGCCTTCGAGGCTGCGGATCATGTTGCGATTCGCTTGGAACGTGCGGAGCCCGGTCGAGGCCGCCAGCGGCGTGAGGTCGGTCGTGCCCGTGTTGATAATCCGGAGCGAGCGGAGCGCCGGCTTGTTCGCGAGTGGCCCGATTCGGCCTTCCAGAGTCGGGTTTTCGTCGACCCCGATGTCAGTCAGAGCGGCGAGGTCGTCGAGGCCTTCGAGGGAGGTCAGCTGATTGCTGGATGCCGCGAGATACCCGAGATTTCGCATGTCGCGCAGCGGGCTGAGGCTTGAGACGGCGTTCCCGGTGACTCCCAGATGTGTGAGAAGCGTGAGCCCGTTCAGGGGACCGAGATCGGTGATCGCGTTGTGCTGCACGAAGAGCCGCGTGAGCTGGGTCGCGTGCTCGAGACCGGTGAGCGAAGTAATCTCGCGCCGGTCGCACGAGAGTTCCGGCGTGATCGAGCCGAGCTCCTGCGCGGTGATGGCCTGGTCCGACGGTCGGCCAGCACCCAACTGTGCGTTAATGCACGCGGCGAGGCCTGCGTCTTCGCTTTCGCCGAGCGCAGCGGCCGACGCGACGCTTGACCCCGCAATGAGCCCGTCGGCACTCAGCGCGAGCGCGCCACTCGCGGCGAGATGCTTGCGATGTGTGCGGAGTGTTGTCCGCCGTGCCGTACGAGCTGCTCCCATGTGCATTCCCCTCGGTCGGTGCGTCGTCGCACGCGCTGTCGGGACACTCGATTCCCACCCGTCCCTGGGGTTGAAGTTATGTCGCCTTCAGGCGACGTCAAGGGGTGGTGTGTGGTGGGCTCGCCACTGTGATCTGGCCTTTTCTTCTGAGGGCCGTGGGTGGATTGCGGTTGCGGTAGTTGGGCGGTAGGTTGGGTGGTGTCACTGAACGAAGTGTTCAGTGATACGGACAGCGGTGTTCAGCATTTGCTCGCAACTAGCGCAGCGGAGCCCCGCGAGGAAGCGATGAGGGTTCCGGAGTGACTGAAGAACAGGAGCTGGGTCGGCGCGTTGCCGAGTCCCGAGAGCTACGAGGCCTGAGTCTGCGCGCACTTGCCGCCGCCGCAGGCGTGAGTTCAAGCTTCTTGAGTCAGCTCGAGAACGGGCGCACGAACGCATCGGTCGCCTCTCTCCGTAAGATTGCTGCCGCGCTGGGCGTCACGCCCGCGCACCTGCTCGACGCCTCAAATGGTCACACCCGTGGTGTGCTCCGCGGCACGGACCGGCCTACTCTGCCGCTCGATGGCGCACAAAAGTACGTGATCTCGCAGGAACCCCTGCGGAACCTGGAGATCTATTCCGGCACCTTTGCTCCGGGCGGGAGTACGGGTCCCGACCTTTACAGTCACGGCAACGCGCAAGAGTTCCTGATCGTGGTTGCGGGCGCGGTAACGCTCGAACTCGCCGGTGAGCGCTACACGATGCAGAAAGATGACTCGATCGAGTTTCTGAGCTCGGTTCCGCACCGCATCGTAAACGATTCTGAGGTCACCGCAGAGGTGCTGTGGATCAACAGCCCGCCGACGGGGGCCGAGGAAGTACATCCCGCTCAGCCGCGTACTGTCGCCGACTAAACAGACCCTTTTTGCTCTACCCCCATCCCCACACGCAAGGAGATCACGATGATCAACCGCAAGCGATCCGCACTCGCCACACTTGGTGGGCTCGCGCTAGCTGCCACTCTTGTCGGCTGCTCCGGCGGCGGTGCCCCGGTCGAGGTTGACCTGGGCGACGGCCCCGCTGTTGCCGGCACAGTGAAAGAAAATGCTCTCGACGGCGTCACCCTCACGCTCGCCTCCTGGGGCGGTGTCTTCCAGGAGGGGCAGGTCGAGGCGGCATCCGTGCCCTTCGCGAAGGCCTCCGGCGCGACAATGCTCGACGACGGCCCCACTGAGTACGCCAAGGTCAAGGCGCAGGTCGAAAGCAAACAGGTGACCTGGGACATCGTCGACAGCGACATCATCTGGGCAGATATGCAGTGCGGTGAAGACGGGCTCCTGATGGACCTCGACACCGAGATCGTGGATATCTCTAACGTTCCCGAAGGATTGGTTGGCGACTGCTACGTGCCGGCCATGCAGTACGGCTACGTGATCATGTACAACGCTGACAAGTACCCGACCGCACCGACCGGCTGGGCCGACTTCTTTGACACCGAAAAGTTCCCGGGCAAGCGCGGCATCGCGGGCTTTGAGGATATCGGCCCGGGAGTCTACGAGGGTGCGCTGCTCGCTGACGGGGTGGCACCTGACGAGCTGTACCCGCTCGACATGGACCGCGTGTACACCAAGCTCGATGAGGTGCGCGAGAGCTTCATCTATTGGAAGACCGGTGCCGAGTCTCAGCAGATGATCGAGTCGGGCGAAGCCGACATGGCGCTCGTCTGGTCCGGTCGTGGCTATGCCGCGGTCGAGAACGGAGCGAACTACCAGCCGATCTGGAACCAGTCGCTCGCCATCGCCGAGGCTCTGGGCGTGCCGAAGAATGCGAAGAACCCGGACGCGGCGTTCGCGTACATCAACTACTACCTGGGCGCCGAACAGCAGGCGAAGCTCACCGAGCTGACCTCCTACTCGCCCGTGCACCAGGACGCGAAGCCGGAGCTTTCCGAACTGGGCTATGAGTACCTGACGACGAACCCTGAGATCGCGTCCCAGATGGTGAAGACCGACGCTGGCTGGTGGGCGGAGAACTACGACGCCGAGCTGTCGCGCTGGCTGGACTGGATTCAGGGCTAGCGATGACTGAGACCGCACTGATCGGAGGCGGGAGGGCCCCCAAGGCTCCTCGCGCCTCCGGTCGGGCGTGGTTGCTGCTGCTTCCCGCCTACGCACTCCTGATCGGGGTGTTCGCTTACCCCCTCCTGGAAAGCGTGTGGCGAAGCTTCAGCGATCCCACGCTCGGCTTTGACAACTACACCTGGGCGCTGAGCAATCCGAACAACGTCGGGGTGATTACTCGCACCTTCGGGAACGCGCTGCTGGCGACCGTGATCTGTCTGGCGCTCGCGTATCCGTACGCCTACCTCATGACCATCGTCGGGGCCAAAGCCCGTGCGGCGCTCGTCGTGATTGCCCTCATTCCGTTTTGGACTTCGCTCATGATCCGCACTTTCGCCTGGATCGTATTGCTGCAGGACGGTGGCGTAGTAAATACCCTCCTCGGCCTCTTCGGCATCGGGCCGCTCGAACTCCTCCGTACCAACACCGGCGTCATCATCGGTCTGAGTCACGTGCTGATGCCGTTTATGGTGCTGCCGCTCTACGCCGTGATGAGCGGCATTGACCTCCGCCTCGTGACCGCGGCGCGTTCCCTCGGAGCGCGGCCTGCAGTGGCATTCGCCAAAGTGTTTGTTCCGCTGAGCTTGCCGGGCGTCGCGGCGGGGTCCCTGCTCGTGTTCATCCAGGCGTTGGGCTTCTACGTCACCCCGGCACTGCTCGGTTCTCCATCCGACAGCATGCTGGCGCAGTCCATCTACGCCCAGGTGTCGGGCCTGCTCGAATGGGGCCGCGGTGGTGCGCTCGGCGTCATACTGCTGGTCATCACTGTGCTGTTGCTCGGGATCATCGGCCTGGTGGCCCGACTCAGTAGCCGCAAGGGCATCAAAGTGAAGGTGCTGTAATGCTGAAAACACATCCCGTGACCAAAGCAATCCTGTGGGTGGTGGCAGGCCTCGTCGCGATCTGGTTGGTCGCACCGAGCCTGATCGTGATCCCCCTCAGCTTCACGGACAAGGCATCCCTCGTGTTCCCGCCGACCGGCTGGTCGACGCGCTGGTATGAGTCGTTCTTTACGAATCCGGAGTGGACCCGGGCTCTGGGGAACTCCCTGCTGATCGGTCTGCTCGTGGCCGCGCTGGCGACGCTCCTGGGGCTTCTGGCCGCTCTCGGTCTGCGACGTATGGCGAACAAGAAGATCATCGCCGGGCTCACGTTCGGCCTACTGGCACCGATGGTTGTCCCCGGCATCGTGGTCGCCATCGGCCTGTACGCCGTGTTCCTGAAGGCCGGCCTGGTGGGCACACTCCTCGGATTCGTGCTCGCTCACACGGTGCTCGCCTTGCCATTCACGGTCGTCGCCATCACCGCTGGCTTTGCTGGGTTCGACTCTCGCCTGGAGCAGGCCGCAATGAGCCTGGGGGCGAACCGGTTCACGACGTTCATGCGTGTGACACTGCCCAATATCGTTCCCGGGATGATTTCCGGTGCGCTGTTCGCCTTTGTGACCTCCTTCGACGAGGTCATGCTCTCCCTCTTCATTAAGAGCCCCTACCTGAATACGCTGCCGGTGCTGATGTACTCCAGCGTCACCCGCGACACGGACCCCACGCTCGCCGCTGCGGCCACCGTGATCCTCCTCATTACGACGGTCATCGTCGTTCTGGGACTGACCCTCTCCGGAAGGAAAACTCGTGCCCGAGCAAAGTAACCGGGGCGCAGAGATTCGCCTCGACGGCGTATCCAAGCACTACCCGAAGTCGATCGCGCTGGACAACGTCTCACTGACGGTAGAGCCTGGCGAGTTCATGACATTTCTCGGACCGTCAGGTTCCGGGAAAACGACCACGCTGAACCTCATCGCGGGCTTCACCGACCTCACCACCGGTAGCGTACGCATTGACGGTCGACAGATGGATGACGTACCCGTGCACAAGCGCGATCTCGGCATCGTCTTCCAGCACTACGCACTGTTCCCGCACATGAGCGTGTTCGACAACGTCGCGTTCCCGCTGGCGCGGCGCAAGGTGTCGAAAGCTGAGACGGTGCAGCTTGTGCACGCGGCCCTCGAAACCGCTGGTCTGGCGGGCTTCTCCGAGCGCTACCCGGCGGAGCTCTCGGGTGGACAGCAGCAACGGGTTGCGCTCGCCCGCGCGCTCGTGTTCCAGCCCAAAGTTCTGCTGCTCGACGAGCCGCTGGGCGCCCTCGACAAGAACCTGCGCGAGAAGCTCCAGCTCGAGCTGCGCCGCATCCATCGTGACGTAGGGCGGACCTTTGTGTTTGTCACTCACGATCAGGAAGAGGCGCTGACGCTCTCCGACCGCATCGCCGTCTTCAACAACGGCCGGATCGAGCAGGTCGGTACCGCAAAGGAACTCTACGAGCGCCCCGCCTCTGCCTTCGTGGCAGGGTTCATCGGTGAATCCACGATGGTTCCTGATGCCTCGGCGGGCACTGTCACCGTGGTGCGCCCTGAGCACGGGGAGCTCTTCCCCGCGGAAGCCGCGCTCCCCACGGGGATGCAGGGCGCGCCGGTCACCGTGCGCCAGTCCGTATACCTCGGTGCGGGGTGGAAACACGAGATCGTGCTCGATCTTCCGGGTCAGGCTGAGCCCGTCGCCGGTGTCATTCGCGGCGCGGAACAGCTGGACTGGCTCGCCGGCTCCAACACCCCGGCCCAACTGGCATGGCACCCCGGCCGCGTGGCCGTGCTGCACGCATAACCCCACGGTCGCACCCCGCGGTCGAACCAGAGACAGAAAGCAAAGGACCCCTTCTCATGATCAATGGCAATGTGTCGCACTGGTGGGAGCAGATTGGTGCCCCCCAGCCGCGACCGGAGCTCCCGGGCAACCTCACCGCCGACGTGGCGATCGTGGGGGCCGGCTACACCGGGCTGTGGACGGCCTTCTACCTGAAGCAGGCCAAGCCGGAGCTGCGGGTCGTCATCATCGAGGAACGGCACGTGGGCTACGGGGCATCCGGCCGTAACGGCGGCTGGCTCACCTCCGCGATCACGGGCGGTCGGGAGCAGTACGTGAAGAGCCACGGGCGCGACGCGGCCGAGCGGTTCCAGCGCGCCATGAACGAGACCGTCGACGAGGTCATCCGGGTCGCCGAGGCGGAGGGGATCGACGCCGACATCAAGAAGGGCGGCGAGTTCAATGTCGCCTACACCCCCGCACAGGAGACACGGATCCGCGCGTTCGCGGCGGCGGAACAGCAGTGGAAGTACGCGGACCTCAGCCTGCTCGAGGCCCCCGATGCGATGGCGAAGATCAACGTCGCGAACACCCGGGCCGCCGTGTGGCACCCGCACGCCGCCCGGATCCAGCCCGCGAAGCTTGCCGCAGGCCTTGCCGCAGCGGTCGAGCGCATGGGGGTCGAGATCTACGAGCGCACCCGCGCGGTCGAGATCGCCCCGCGAAGCGTCCGCACCACCCACGGCACCGTCTCCGCCGAGTACGTGGTGCGTGCGACGGAGGGCTTCACCGCGAACCTCAAGGGCCTGCACCGCCTCTGGCTTCCCATGAACTCCTCGCTGATCGCCACAGAGCCATTGTCGGCCGCGGTGTGGGACGAGCTGAACTGGAATCAGGGCGAGGTGCTCGGCGACTTCGCTCACGTGTACATGTACGCGCAGCGCACCGCCGACGACCGGATCGCGATTGGCGGCCGGGGCGTGCCCTACAAGTACGGCTCGAAGACGGACACCGACGGGGAAACCGCGCTGTCCACGGTGGACACGCTCAGCGAGATCCTGCACCGCTTCTTCCCCGCCACGCGAGGCGCGGCGGTCGACCACGTGTGGTCGGGAGTGCTGGGCGTGCCGCGCGACTGGGCCGCAACCGTGGGGCTCGATCGCGAGACCGGGATCGCCTGGGGCGGCGGCTACGTCGGCACCGGCGTCACCTCCACGAACCTGGCGGGGCGCACGATCACTGACCTGATTCTCGGCAACGATTCCGAGATCGCGGCCCTGCCCTGGGTCAATCACCGGGTGCGCAAGTGGGAGCCGGAGCCGCTGCGCTGGGTCGCGACGAAGGGGCTCTATGCAGCCTACGGCGTCGCCGACCGTACCGAGCTCGCGGGTCGCCAGAAGACCTCCCCGATCGCGCACATCGCCGATGTGATCACCGGGCGCGGCTAAGCCGCGGCCCACCTCAACACACCCGAATACGACGTAGGAGAACCTGATGACGACGATCCTCACGCACGGTGCCCACGACACCGCAGCGGCCGATCTGGGCCCGCACGCACCGAAGCCGACCGCGCTCACCCCCGCACTGACCGAAGGATCATTGACCGTGTGGGAGGGGGGAACGAATGACCGCATCTCGACCGGCCTGTGGGAATGCACCCCCGGCGACTTCACCGCGGTACGCGAGGGCTACACGGAGATCTGCACGATCCTCTCCGGCCGTGTCACCATTGAGGTGGCGGGCGCGGACCCGGAGGAATTCGGTCCCGGCGACGTCATGGTGATGCCGTCCGGGTGGGCGGGCACCTGGCGGGTGCACGAGCCGCTCCGCAAGCACTACACGACGATCCAGGACTAAAGGAGCACCAATGACGCAGCTCGGGGGCGATCTCGCCCTGATCGGGGCGCATCTGCGCACGAACACGGATGCCGACGGGGGCGCCACGGCCCTGGTGATCCGCGACGGGCGGATCGTGCAGCTCGGCACGGACGCCGAGATCAGCGCCGCGGCCGAGGCGGCCGGGATCCCGGTGCGCGATCTCGGTGGGGCGACGATCACCCCGGGCTTCTTCGACTCGCACACCCACCCGCACTGGGCGGCGGACGTGACCGCCGGGGTAGATCTCGGCGGGCTCAGCACACTTGAGGAGATCCGGGCGGCGCTCGCCACCGAGCACGCGCGACTCCCCGAGGGCGCATGGCTGCGCGGCTGGAACCTGGAATACGAGCCCTTCGAGGAGACCGGGCTGCGCGGCGACGTGCTCGCTGACGCGGCCCCGGGCCGGCCGGTCGCGCTGATCTGTTACGACCTGCACACCGGCCTCGGCACCCCCGCGGCCCTCGCGGCCGCGGGCATCACCGGTGCCCGCGAGTTCGAGGACGCGAGCGAGATCGTGGTGGATCCGGACGGCACCCCCACAGGGGAGCTGCGCGAACCCACCGCCTACCAGATCCTCTTCGACGCGGCCCCGTCGCCCTCGCATGAGGCCGAGCGGGATGCCCTGCGCGACATGTTCCGCAGGCTTGCGGCAGTGGGCCTCACGGGCGGCGCGATCATGGACGGCAAGGATCGCACGGTCGAGCTGCTCGGTGAGCTCGAGGAGCGGGGCGAGCTGGATCACCGGGTCACGGTGCACCACTGGCACGCGGTCGCCGACACCGACGAGGACGTCGCACGCGTGATCGGTGCGAAGGACCGGTCCGGGCGGCTGTGGCAGACGGGGGCCATCAAACTCTTCAGCGACGGGGTGATCGACACGGGCACCGCGTGGCTGCACACGGTGGACACCTGCGGCGATGGCCGCGTGCCGTTCTGGCCGTCCTGGGAGCGCTACGGCGAGGTGGTCCGCGCCTACCACGACGCGGGGATGCTGATCGCGACGCACGCCGTCGGCGACTACGCCGTGAGCCGCGTGCTCGACGTGTACGCGACCCTGCCCGAACACCCCGGCCTGCCCTTCCACTCGATCGAGCACCTCGAAGTGCTCTCCGACGCGGATGTCGCGCAGCTGCGCGGGTCCGGCATCACGGCGTCGATGCAGCCGCTGCACATGCAGTGGCGAGCGGCGGATCACAGCGATAACTGGGCCGTGCGCCTGGGGGAGCGTGACGCGACCGGGTATCGGGTGCGCGACGTGCTCGACGCCGGGGTGCGCGTGACGCTCGGTTCGGACTGGCCGGTGGCGCAGTACGATCCGCGGCTCGGCATGGCGTGGGCTCGCGGTCGGCACACGCCGGGCGAGCCTTCGGCGCACGTGTTCGAGCCGTCGCAGCAGCTCTCGGGGGAGGAAGCGGTGCTCGCCTACACCCTGTGGCCCGCGCAGGCCCGCGGCCACGCAGATCGCGGCGTGCTCGCCGTCGGGGCGGTGGGCGACCTCACCGTGTGGGGCGGCGACCCGGTGACGGCAACCCCGGATGAGCTCCCCGAGCTCCCGGTGCGCCTGACCGTGGTCGAGGGCCGGATCATCCACGAGTCGTAGGCCCGCGCCCACGCAGCCCGTGCCGGATCGTGGCGTCCACGGGGACGCCACGATCCGGCACGTCGTGTTTCAGGGGGTCGCTACGCCAGCGCGTCCACGATCCGGCGGGCCTCGCGCAGCCCGCTCTCGATCGCCCCGTCGATGAATCCGCCCCACAGATTCGCGTTGTCGGTGGTCGCGAGGTGGACCACGCCCGCCGGTTCTCGCAGTTCGGCGAGGTCGCGCGTGAGCTGACCGGGCCGGTGTGTCATCCAGGTGTTGCGGGCCAGGGGGTCGGTCATCCAATCGTGCGCGGTCGCATCGGTGATTTCGAGACCCGGACGCAGCGCGTCCACCGCGGCCTGCACACCCGGCAGATCCGCCGGATCGATCCGCGCGTGCTCCGGCCCGAAACCCACGAGCAGGGTGTAGTCGCCCTGCTCGTCGGAGAGATAGAACTCCGCCTTCAGCACCGAGAGCGCGTCGTGCTGGCTGCCGTAGGCGAAGAACCGGGTCACGTGGCCGCGGGCGCGCAGCCATACCTTGGTGCCCTGCGAGGCGACGGTCTCGGCACCCTGCCGCTGCCAGGCCGCAGGGAGCGCGGGCTCGAAGCGGATTCCGGCGATCGCGTTGACGGGCAAGGTGCTGACGACGCGACGGGCCCGGATCCGGGCACCGTCCGCGGTCTCGACGATCGCACCGTCGGCCTCCGCCGTGACGGCGACCACGGTGCTATTCAGTCGGATCTCGCCGGGCACATCGGCGGCCATGAGGTCCGTGAACCCGCGCATCCCGCCCACCACCCGGTACGTCGACGACGCCTCGTGCATGAGCTGCCAGTGCCCACCGGTCGCCGCCACCCAGCGCAGTGCGCTCGAAAGCCCGACCTGATCCAGCGGAGCGTTGACGTGTCCCACCCACACCGACTCGTTTGCCGCGCGCGCCTCGGGATCCAAGCCGATCGCGTCGAAGCGGTCCTGGATGCTGAGGTGGTCCAGCTCCTGGATCGCGCCCACGGTGGGCTCGTCACCGCGCGGCATCGCCGTCCGCACATCGTCGATGACCAGCTGCTGCCCCGCGTCGATGAGCGACATGAACTCGTCGAGGCTGCCCTGCCGGGCCGAGCCGTCGGGTCCACGCCAGTACGCCTCGTCAGCGCGGGGGCTCCGGATCATCTCCCGCCCGTAGCGGGTCATCTCGGCCCAGACGTGCGGCTGCACCCAGTGCACCCAGTTCGCGCCGAGCTCGAGGTCCTGGCCGAGTCGGTGCTCGGTCCAGGTTCTGCCGCCCACGCGATCGCGGGCTTCGAGGGTGAGTACGTTGAGCCCCGCGTTGCCGAGTTCCCGCGCGGCGGTCAGCCCCGCGAATCCGGCTCCGATGACCACGACGTCGACCGACTGCATATCTACTCCTTCGTTGGGCTCCCTTGCCCCCAGGGTCCAGCCTATTGCGGGGGTGGAGCGCCCGGCAGCAGACGATCTGGGCGCGTTGCCGACTCTGATCGTACGAACATACGAGCCTCAGCCGTGAGGTCCGAGTCTTCCCGGAGACTCGAGGCCTCCGCGGTCGGAAGGTCAGGAGCCGGACATTCGGGAAGGTTCTTTGCGAGGTCGTCGCGGAGTCGCGTCAACGCCAGTCGCGAGGGCTCCGAGAAGGCACGCAGCAGCCCCCAATTCTGGACGCCGCGGAGCCTCAGCAATTCGAGAAGCACCAGCGCCACGGTGGCGCAGAACTCCACTGCGCCGAATCTCGGGAGCTCGTTCAGTCCCCAGCTCAGGACACCCCAGACAATCAGTGCAGCTGCGCACGAGGCGAACAGGGCATAGGCGAACGCGGCCATCCACAGACGCCCAGCACCCAGGGAGGATTCGGCACCCTGCATTCCTGCGGCCGGGAGCCACAGGAGCGCCCCCGCAATGAGCGCGTACCCGCCAGCGGCAAGGGTCGTATCTGCCATGGTCAGCGAACTGCCGGAGAACGCGGGAACGAGAACAAGCGCAAGACACCCAATCGTTGCGGCCCACGAGAAGAACGCGGTCGGAGCCTCGGTGCTCTCATCCGAGTAGCGGCTCAAGCGCCTGTCCACCTCGCGAAGCTTGTCGCGATCGAACACACCCGGGTCCCTCCACACATCCTGCAGAAACCGAAATGATTCGATCAGGACAAGCGCCGCGAGCAACACGAGAATCGCGGCCGCAAGCCACGAACCGTGCACGGCCGCGCCTGTCACGGCGATCAATGTGACGATGTACAAGAGGAGCTGAATCCCAAAGAGTCCGTATGCGCGTTGTTGTTCGATGCGCACCTGTGCAGCGGTGGCGGGGGACGCCTCCCAAACTTGGTACACGTGAGACAACCGGGATCCCGCCGCGGCCAGAATCACCACTACGGCAACGCAAATCGTGGCGATCACGCCGACGACGGCCCAGACATCCTCCGCCGTGAACCCCAGGCCATTGCTGACGCTGCTTCGGAGGTCCGCAACGAAATCCTCGTGGGGACCGCTCCCGGCGAGCACGATCACCGTCATCAGCATGACGAAGACGCCGAGCCCGCCGTAGACCGAGAAGAACGTCGCTGGGGGTATCGCCTTCGCGCTGGCAGCGTCTTCCGGTGTGGTGATTGCGCCCGTGTGGCCTTTGGCTCCTTGGTCGGCCAAGCTACAGCGCCCCGACGATGTCGGCCAGCAACCTCGCCAGGCGCGGTGCCGCGGCGCGGCCGGCATCGAGCACCTCGGCGTGGCTGAGGGGATCGTCGCCCATGCCCGCGGCCGGGTTCGTGATGAGGGAGAGGCCGAGCACCTCCATCCCGGCCTCACGGGCGGCGATCGCCTCGAGCGCGGTGGACATGCCCACGATCTGCCCGCCGATAGTGCGGAGATACCGAATCTCTGCCGGGGTTTCGTAGTGCGGGCCCGGGAGCTGCACGTACACGCCCTCCTGCAGATCCGGCGCGATGCCGCGCGCGATGTCGCGCAGCCGCGGGGCGTACAGGTCCGTGAGATCCACGAAGTGCGCGCCCTCGATGGGGGACTGGGCGGTGAGATTCAGGTGGTCGCTGATGAGCACGGCCTCGCCCGCGGCGAATGCCGGATCGACGCCGCCGGCTCCGTTGGTGAGGACCATGATCCGCGCCCCGGCGGCGGCGGCCGTCCGGACCCCGTGCACGACGGCACGGACGCCACGCCCCTCGTAGACGTGCGTGCGCGCACCGATCACGAGCGCGTGGGACCCGTTCGGGAGCCGGATCGAGCGCAGCGTGCCCGAGTGCCCGGCAACACCCGACGCGTGGAAGCCGGGAACCTGGTCGGCAGGGACCTCCGCAACGGTCTCGCCGAGCGTCGTGACCGCGTCCCCCCAGCCGCTGCCCAGGGTCAGTGCGATGTCGTGCCGAGCAACGCCCGTCAGGCGGGCCAGAGCGGCAGCGGCGTCCGCGGCGAGTGCAGTGGGGTCGGAGGAGGGAGAAGTGGCTTCCGTGCGCATGGCATCAGCCTACGGGGCGCGAGTGAACGGGCGTACACTGGGCGCTGAACCCGATCTGAGACGACCGTCGCGTTTCCGACCGCCGCAGCGATGATCTCTGGAGTTCACATGACTGGCACCCCCGGCGAACGGCCCCTTGAGGCTGGCGTTCGCGTCGATTTCCACGACGCCATGAGCTACGCCGACTATTTGGCGTTGGATCAGGTCCTCACCGCGCAGCACCCGCTGAGCTCGCCCCCGCACCACGATGAACTGTTGTTCATCATCCAGCACCAGACCTCGGAGCTGTGGCTCAAATTGATGCTGCACGAGCTCCGGGCAGCGCGGGCATTCCTCGATACGGGGCGGCCCGAACACGCCTTGAAAACGCTCGCCCGCGTGAAACAGATCCTCCGCTCACTCACCGAACAGTGGTCAGTGCTGGCCACGCTGACCCCCTCGGAGTACGCCGAGTTTCGCGCGGTGTTGGGATCCTCGAGCGGGTTTCAATCTGCGGGGTATCGCGCCGTGGAGTTCATCCTGGGCAACAAGAACGCGCGGATGCTGCGGATGTTCACGGAGCGACCGGCACAGCACGCGGAGCTGGAGACGGTGCTCCGGGAGCCGAGCGTCTACGACGCGTTCCTGCGGCTGCTCGCGCGCCGCGGGCACACCGTTCCCCGTCGCGTGCTCGATCGCGACGTATCGAAGGCCTGGGCGTTGGAGGATGGGCTCGTGCCGATGTTCACGCGGATCTACGAGCACGTTGCCGAGCACTGGGACGTGTACGAACTGTGTGAATCGCTGATCGATATCGAGGACGCGTTTCAGCTGTGGCGCTTTCGGCACCTGAGCACGGTGCAACGCATCATCGGGTTCAAGCGCGGCACCGGGGGCTCCTCTGGAGTGGGATTCTTACGCAAGGCCCTCGACCTCACCTTCTTCCCTGAGCTGATCGCTGCGCGCACCGAGATCCGCGACCTGGCGGTTGGCTGAGCTGCCGTCGCGTCCCCGCTTCACCTGGAACGCGATGAGCAGGATCGCGAGCCAGATCGGTCCCACGATGACCGCGGTTCGGTAGCCCGGATGGAACGCCATCAGCACCACGAGCACCGCGAAGAAGACGAGCACGATCCACGGGGAGACGCGGGCCCACGGCAAGCGGTACTTCAGCGCCGCGACGCCCTCCGGTCCGATCCGCTGCCGGAATTTCAGCTGCGTGATCATGATCATCGACCAGTTGATGATCGCCGCGATCGTCGCCACCGACATCAGGTACTGGAAGGCGAACTCGGGCCACAGGAACACCACGAACACGGCGATGACCGTCACCGCCGATGAGGTAAGGATCCCGGCGACGGGCACGCCGTTGCGGGACACGGCCCGGAGATACCGGGGCGCGTTGCCCTGCTCGGCGAGGGAACGCAGCATTCGGCCGTTCGCGTAGAGGCCCGAGTTGTACACCGAGATCACCGCGGTCAGGACGACGAGATTCAGGATGTGGGCGGCCCCGGGGATCCCGATCCGGTCGAAGATCTGCACGAACGGGCTGGTTTCCCCGTCGAGACTGTCCCAGGGGACCACGGCCATGATGACTGCGAGCGCGCCGATGTAGAAGATCAAGATGCGCAGGATGATCTGGTTGATCGCTCGGGGGATGGTGCGCTCCGGGTGCTCCGCCTCGCCCGCGGTGATGCCGACGAGCTCCGTTCCCCCGAAGGAGAACATCACGACGACCAGCGCGAAGAGCATGCCGCTGACGCCGAGCGGAAAGAACCCGCCCTGATCCCACAGATGGGCGAAGCTGGGATCCGGCAGGTCCGAGCTGTTATTGATGCCGGCGATCACCACGATCGCGCCCAGCACGATCATGCCGATGACGGCGGCGACCTTGATCAGTGCGAGCCAGAACTCGAACTCGCCGAAGACGCGCACGCCCGCCAGGTTCATGAGGGTGATGAGCACGAGGAAGAACGCCGCGGACACCCAGGTCGGGATCCCCGGCAGCCAGTAGTTCACGAAGGAGCCGACCACCGCGAGCTCGACCATCGAGACGGCGATGTAGTTGAACCAGTAGTTCCAGCCGGACACGAAACCGGCGCGGGCGCTCCAATTCTGGTTGGCGTAGTGACTGAAGGCGCCGGACACCGGCTGATCGACGGACATTTCGCCGAGCGCCCGGACCACCAGGAAGATCATGAACCCACCGATGGCGTAGGTGAGGAGGACCGACGGCCCCGCGAGCCCGATGGACTCCGAGGAGCCGTAGAACAATCCGGTGCCGATCGCGCCGCCGAGGGCGATCATCTGAATGTGCCGGGCCTTGAGGTTGCGCCGCAGGGTGTGGGTGGGTTGGGTGACGGCCTTGCCGGCCGTGGGCGAGGTATTGGGCATGAGAACTCCAGTGTTCAGCCCCCATCTGGAGTATGGCAGCTTTCATGCAGAAGGGCCATGCCGTGATCGAGAGGGGCTGAGTGAAACAACAAGGGCGGGGAAGTGCGGAGAACATTCTCGCACTTCCCCGCCCCGGTCGCGGGCGGCGTCAGGGCCGCCGGGCCGGACTACTCCGCGGTGCCGCGCAGGATCCGGTAGCCGCGGAGCGCGTCATAGCCGTGGATCTCGCGAGTGTCGAGCACCGCCATGAAATCGAGCACCTCGGCGGTGATGACCTGGCCGGGGACGAGCACGGGGAAGCCGGGCGGGTACGGGGTCACGAAGCCCGCGGACACGGGGGCCTCGCCCGCCGCAACCCGCTCCCGGAGTTCGTCGTGACGCACGTGCTCCACCGCCCCGCGCTGCTGGCCGCGGAAGAACGCGGCGCGGAGATCCCCGTCGGGGCGGACCGAGTCGGTCGCATACCCCGGGGCGAACGCGCTGAAGTTCGGCAGCGGCGGCATCGGGATCTCCGCGGGCAGCGGGATCGCGGGATCGCGTTGCGCCTGGGCCTCCTCGAAACGCTCTGCGAGTTTCACGAGCACCTCGATGAGGTAGGCGATCGCGCTCCGGGACGTCCCAATGTTCGTCATGAACAGCACGGTGTTGCGGCTCGTCTTGTTGACCTGAATGCCGTAGCGGTCCATGAGGTGTTCGTGCTTGAACGTGTCCCCGTCGACGCCGGTGCGACTGATCTCGATCGTGATCCGGCTCGGATCGATGACAAACTCGTCCGTGGTCCAGGTCTGCCACATCGTCGCCAGCCCGTCACGCAGCGGCATGGGGCGGCCGGTCTCGCGGTGCTCTGCGGGAATCAGATCGTGCGCGGTGAGCACGCGGAACGTGCGGCGCAGCAGCGGGTGCCGGGCGATCGCCTGCGCCAGGCTCGTCGCGAGATCGAGCTGGCGCTGCACAAGCTCGAAGCCCTCGAGCTCCACCTGCCGGCGCCCAATATCGAGCGACGTGAGGATCTGGTAGTTCGGGGAGGTCGAGGTGTGCGTCATGTACGCCTCGGTGAAGGGCTCCTCCGCGTCGCGGACCCAGTCCTGGTCGTAGACGTGGATCATGGAGCCCTGCCGCAGCGCGGTGAGCGTCTTGTGCGTGGACTGGCTCGCGTACACGCGGATGCGCGCCTCGGGGGAGGGGATCAACCGTTCGGCGAGCCACACCTCGTCGGCGGCCGGGGTGCCCTCGGCGTCGAACAGGCGGGCCTGCTGTTCGCGGTACGCGGCCGCGTGGGCGGCGGAACCGAGCCGCTCCTCGAGGCGCTTCGCGGCGGCCATGGCGGTGCGGCGTCGCGTGACCGGGTGGAATGCGGCGAACGCGAACCAGGCCTCGTCCCACAGGAACACCAGATCCGGCTTGATCGCGAGGCACTCCGCCATGACCCGCTCCGGGTCGTAGACGATGCCGTCGAAGGTGCAGTTGGTGAGCGTCACCATGCGCACCTCCTCGAGCCGTCCGGCGGCGCGGTAGTCGAGCAGCAGCTGCTTGATCTGATCGATCGGGACCGCGCCGTAGAACGCGAAGTCGTTGAGCGGGTACGCCTCGAGGTACGCGGGACGCGCGCCGGTGAGCATTACGGCGTGATGGTGTGACTTGTGGCAGTTGCGATCCACCATCACGACGTCGTTCGGGGCGACGAGCGCCTGGTGCACGATCTTGTTTGCGGTGGAGGTGCCGTTGGTGACGAAGAACGTGTGCTTCGCACCGTAGGCGCGGGCCGCGAGTTCCTGGGCCTTCTTCAGGGTCCGAACCGGGGCGAGCAGCGAATCGAGGCCGCCCGAGGTCGCGCTGGTCTCGGCGAGCAGCAGGTTGAGGCCGTAGAAGTCGGCGAGATCCCGAATCCACTTCGAGGAGACCACGGAGCCGCCGCGCGCCACGGGCAGCGCGTGGAAGACGCCGACGGGGCGGCGTGCGTGGTGCTGGATCGCGGAGAAGAACGGGGTGTCGTACAGGTGCGAGACGCGACGGAGCAGGCTCAGGTGTAATTCGAGCTGATCCTCGCGGCGGAAGACGCGGCGGAAGCGGCGGGTCAGCGCTCCCGCGAGGTCTTCGATGTGCGCGCCGGCCATCAGGTAGAGGTCGAGCTCGGGTCGGATCGCGGCGAGCGTGTCAGCGAGGCCGAGCACCCGCTGCACCGATGCGAGCGAGCTGCGCGACGGGGCCTGGCCCGGCGCCACCTCGGCGCGCGCGAGCTCGATCGTCTCGCGGAGGTCGCGGCTGAGGCGTTGGCGCGTACGCTCGCTGAACCCGGGGCGCACCACGCAGGCCAGGATGTTCGGGTTCGTGAGGATCGCGGCCACCGCGTCGTCGGCGGAGGGAACGAACACGAACTCGTAAATGAAGTCGTCGGCGGGGGCGCGCAGGCGCAGCCCCTCGGCGCGCGTCGCGTCGCGCTCGGCCGGGGTCGTCTCGTCGACGATCAGCACTTCGAAGCGAGGCCGCGGATCCGCGTCCGTGGCGAGTTCGGCGCGCTCCTGCTCCTCGATGAACTCATCGCGCGGCTCCTCCGGGACCGTGTCGCCGCGGAGGCGGTTCACCACCCGGCCGATGCGGTCAAGCGCGGTGCGGTAGTCGCCGGCAGCCAGCAGATCCCCGATGGCGGCGACGTAGCGCTGGCCGAAACCGGCCCAGTACATTTCCACGGTCTCGAGGGAGCGCAGCGAACGTTGAATCTCACCGTCGGCGGCGAGCGTCTCGATGTTGTCGCTGCCGTAGGCGAGTCGCTTCACCGCGAAGCGAAGATACTCCCAGGCGTCACTGCGCATCCGCCAGGTGCTCGACGGCATGCCGGGATCGCGCTCGAGGGCGTGACCGGAGTTCGGGCTGAGGTTTGCCTGTGGCACCTTCGTGTCCGTGTGCCCCGGGATCGGGATCGATCCGGTGGTGGCCATGTCGATCGTGCCGAGTCCGCGCCGGAACGCATCGGCGGACATGTCGTAGTCGGATTCGATCCTCGTCATAGGTGGGGTGTCCTTCCGACAGCTTCGTTCGCACTTGCGGGTGCCGCGACCCCGGGCACCCTTGCTCGTCGATCATAGGCGCTGCACGATGCCCGCTCAGGTACGTGGCCACGGGGTGAGAATAATCGCGATATCCCCGAGCGATCCTGATGGTTTGCAGAAAAATCACCCGATGTTGGTAAGGATGCCCTAAGCTGGGCGCGTGAACACTTTCGAACCTGGTGAGCAGCCTGACGCGGTGACGGTCGTCGATCCCGCAGGTATCGCGTGCGTTCTCGCGGCGGGAGACGCCGCGGATCTGCCGGCCCTGCGCGACTGGCTCCAATCGCTCCCCGAGTCCTCCTACGGGCAGGTCTTCGTCGAGGTGTTCGCCCCGATCCAGATCGTGCCGCTTCCGCTCCCCGAGCACATGAGCGTCACCTGGCTCTGCCGCGAGCAGCGCGAGGCGAGCCCCCGGCCCGGGATCGGTCGTGCCCGCGGGGAAGCGCTCGCCGCCGCCGTGGACGCCTGGTTTGACGAGTGGCTCTGGGCGGATAGCGACAGCGTGCGCAGTATCGAGCTGTGGACCGGGGCTCGCACGAGCACCGTCATGCAGAACTACTGGTCCGCGCTCGACCGGCGACTGGAGAAGCGCTGGCCCGGTGGCGTGCAGCAGCGCGAGCGTTCGCACCCGTAGTCCGCGGCCCGGAAGCGCCGCGTGGAGCCGTAGACTATCCGTATGGCGAAAGCGTATGAACGGAAGCATCGCATCGCGGTGCTCGGTGGCGGTCCCGGTGGCTACGAAGCGGCGCTCGCGGGCGCGCAGCTCGGGGCCGAGGTGACGCTGATTGAAAGCGCCGGGGTCGGCGGAGCAGCGGTGCTCACCGACGTGGTGCCCTCGAAGAGCCTGATCGGCACCGCGGGTGCCGTCCAGGCGGTGCGAGACTCGGGCAAGCTCGGCGTGCAAGCGTTTGTGCCCGGCGGCGACGGGAAGCCCGTCCGCCCCGAAATCGCGGTCAACCTCGCCGCCGTGAACAAGCGGCTCCTCGCGATGGCGGGGGCACAGTCGGTGGACATGCTCCGCACGCTTGAAGACGCGGGCGTCCGCGTCGTCCAGGGGGAGGGACGCCTCGACGGGCCGAACGCGGTGCTCGTCTCGACCGCCGCCGCGGGCGAGGGGACCGACTTCGACCGCGTCGAAGCGGACACCATTGTCGTCGCCGTAGGGGCAAGCCCGCGGGAACTCGACTCCGCGAAGCCGGACGGCGAACGCATCCTCACCTGGAAGCAGCTCTACGATCTCCCGGCGATCCCCGAGCACCTGGTCGTCGTGGGCTCCGGGGTCACCGGTGCCGAGTTCGCGAACGCGTACCGCACCCTGGGTGCTGAGGTGACCCTCGTGTCCAGCCGGGAACAGGTGCTCCCGGGCGAGGATCCCGACGCGGCCGCCGTGATCGAACGCGAGTTCACGCGCCTCGGCATGAACGTGATGTCGAAGTCGCGGGCCTCCACCGTGACCCGCACCGCAGACGGCGTCCTCGTGGAACTCGAAGACGGCCGCACGATCGAGGCGTCCCACTGCCTGATGGCCGTCGGGTCGATTCCGAACACCGCCGGCCTCGGCCTCGAAGAGGCGGGCGTGAGCCTGACCGACAGCGGCCACATCCGGGTGAACAAGGTGGCGCGCACCGGGGTCCCGTCGATCTACGCCGCGGGCGACTGCACCGACTTCTACCCGCTCGCCTCGGTCGCCTCGATGCAGGGACGCACGGCGATCATGCACGCGCTCGGCGACTTCGTGCGCCCGATTGACCTGCGCAACGTCGCCGCAAACGTGTTCACCTACCCGGAGATCGCGACCGTCGGCTGGAACGAGCGCTCGCTCGAAGACGCCGCGGACGTCGCCAAGGCGATCTCGCACACGATCCCGCTGAGCGTGAACCCGCGCGCGAAGATGATCGGCTTCACCGACGGCTTCGTGAAGTTGTTCGCGTGGGAGGCGTCCGGCACCGTGATCGGCGGCGTGATCGTCTCCCACCGCGCGAGCGAGCTGATCTTCCCGGTGGCACTCGCGGTCGAACACCGGCTCACCGTCGATCAGGTGGCCTCCGCGTTCGCCGTGTACCCGTCGATGACGGGCGCGATCACCGACGCCGCGCGCGCACTGCACCGGCACTAAGCCTGACGATTCCGGAGTGAGGGCATGGACATGAACTCAGAAACCATCCGCACGGTGACCCTGTCCCGCCGGCGGTTGCTCGGCGGTGTTGCGGGACTCGTTGGGGTCGGAGCCACCGCGGCGCTGGTGGGCTGTGCCCCCGCGGGCAAGCCGGAGCTCGTGCCCTCCGACGATGAGGTGCAGGCTGCGGCAACCGTGCGCGCCTTCGACAACGCGTACGATCCGCCCGAGGTGGAGATCACGGTGAATCAGGCGGTGCGATGGGACTTCGCGGGTCCCGCGGAGCACGACGTGGTCGCGGACGACGGGAGCTTCGTGAGCCCCCTGCAGACCGAGGGCAGCTACACGCACGTGTTTACCGAGCCGGGGGAGTACCCCTACGATTGCTCGGTCCACCCCGAGATGACGGGCGTGGTGCGGGTGACCTCGGCGCAGCCGTAGCGAGCGGCTACCCACGCCAAAGGGGCGGGACGCGATTCTTCGCGTCCCGCCCCTTCGGCGTTTCCGGCGGCTGCGCCGCCGCGGCCTACGCGCGCTCGAACACCGCGAGCGTCTCGAAGTGGTGCGTGTGCGGGAAGATGTCGAAGCCGCGCAGGCTCGTCAGCTCGTAGCCCGCCTCCCGCAGCGTCTTCGTGTCGCGCGCCAGCGCAACCGGGTCGCACGCGACGTACACGATGTTCGCGGGGGCGAGCTGGATCAGCTGCGCCGTGACCTCGCCGCCCGCGCCCGAGCGCGGCGGATCCAACACCACCGTGCCACGGCTCAGGCGATCCCGCACCGGCGCGGCGGACTGCAGCAGCTCCGCAAGATGGCGATCCACGCGCGCGGTCAGGGCGCGGGCGCCCACGAGTTCGGACAGGTTCTCTGCCGCGTCGTCGGTCGCAGCCCCCTCCGCCTCGATTGAGGTGATCTTGAGACCGGGGCCCGCCGCCTCGGCGACCGCCGCGGCCAGGAGTCCCGCACCGCCGTACAGATCAAGGTTCCCGGCGGCCGGATCGAAGCGGCCATCCTCGATGAGATCGCTCACCGCATCGCGCACGGCGGTGAACAGCAGCGCCGGGGCCTCACGGTGCACCTGCCAGAAGCCGCCCGCGCGCACGAGGAAGCCGCGATCCTCCACGAGCTCCTGCACGGCGTCGTTCGCACCCGCGCGGGTGCGCTCACCCGCCATGCCGAGCAGCATCCGCGGGTCGTCGGCGGAGGGGGCGACGAGATCGACGGTGGCGACGCCGGGCATGAGGTCCCCGAGCGGGGCAATCTGCGCGATGCCCGCGTTCGCGAGCGGCAGCGAATCGACCGAGATGATCCGGCGGCTGCGAGCCGCATACGGGCCGACCGCGCCGGTCTCGGGGTCCACGTGCAGGCGGACCCGGCTGCGGTAGCCGAGGCCGTTCGTCTCGTCGTCGCCGGGCGCGGCCTCGATGAGGTCGGCGAGCGCCTCACGGAGGTCCTCGCCCTCCTCAGCGGCGAGCTCAACACCGCCGAAGCGACGCATCGCGTCCGTCAGGACCTCGGCCTTCAGCAGCCGCTGCCGATCCAGCGCAATGTGGCCAAACTCGGCCCCGCCCGCGCGATCCTCGGGATCCAGCGCAACGCTCGCGGCGTCCCAGACGTGATCGCGCCGGTCAGCCGACGCCTCAATCACCTCGGTGGTCGTGGCGCGGGCAAACGACTTCTTCTTCGCATCGGTGACGCGGGCGCGCACGCGCTCGCCCGGGATCGCGTCGGAGACGAAGACGACGCGGCCGTCGTGCCGGGCGACGCTGATGCCGCCGTGCGCGATGCCGGTGACGTCGAGTTCGATTTCTGCGCCGACCTCAAGAGGGCTGCCGGCGGGGGTGTCAGGGAAAGCCATGCGTCCTATTCTCCCATCTCCGCGGGAACCGGCGTATCATCGGCACATGGACAGCCGACGAACGGCGGTGGCGGTGCGACGCCTCACCGTGCGACGCGGCGGTCGCGTCGTGCTGAGCGAGCTCGGGCTCGACATCCCCGAGGGACAGATCACCGGGGTGCTCGGCCCCTCCGGCTGCGGCAAGAGCACGTTGCTGCGCGCGATCGTCGGGGTGCAGGACCACGCCGACGGCGAGGTGCGAGTCCTGGGGCACGCCGCAGGTGCGCCCGCCCTCCGCCGCAGCGTGGCCTACGCGACGCAGGCCGCATCCGTCTACGACGACCTCACCGTGCGCCAGAACCTTCGCTACTTTGCGCGGATCCTGGGCACTCCGAAGGATGATGCCGAACGCGTGATCGCGCTCGTCGGGCTGCAGGCGGAGGCGGAAACGCGGGTGGAACGGCTCAGCGGCGGCCAGCGCAATCGCGTGTCGCTCGCGGTGGCCCTGCTCGGCGATCCCCAGCTCATCGTGCTTGACGAACCCACGGTCGGGCTCGACCCGGTGTTGCGCGCGGAGCTCTGGGAACTGTTCAAGTCGCTGGCCGAGGGCGGCACCACGCTGATCGTGAGCAGCCACGTCATGGACGAGGCCCTGCGGTGCGACCGGTTGCTCCTCATGCGGGAGGGGCGGATCGTCGCGGACACCACGCCCGCCGAGTTGCTGCGATCCACCGGAGCGTCGGACCCCGAGCAGGCGTTCCTCGCGGTCATCGCCGCGGCCGCCCCGGGAGCGGGGTAGCCCGATGCGCCTCACGAGGACCCTGGCGACCGCCGGCCGCGTGCTGCGGCAGCTGGCGCACGACCCACGATCAATCGCGCTGCTTCTGCTCGCGCCGAGCCTCTTGGTGGGGCTCTTCGCCTGGCTGCTCAGCGACCAGGAGGGTGCCTTCGACCGTTTCGGAGGGCCCATCCTGGCCCTGTTCCCGTTCATCCTGATGTTTATCATCACGTCCGTGACGACGCTGCGGGAGCGCCGCTCGGGCACGCTGGAACGGTTGATGGCCACCCCGATGGGCAAGGGGGATTTCATCCTCGGCTACGCGATCGCCTTTGGGCTGGTGGCCGCGATCCAGGCGGTCGTGACGGTGGGTTTCGCGGTGCTCGTGTGCGGACTCACCACGAGCGGCCCGGTGTGGCAGCTCGGGGCCGTCGCGGTGTGTGACGCGCTGCTCGGTACTGGGCTTGGGCTGCTCGCGAGCGCGTTTGCGCGCACCGAGTTCCAGGCGGTGCAGTTCATGCCCGTGCTCGTGTTCCCGCAGATCCTGCTTGGCGGGCTCCTGATGCCGCGCGAGGACATGCCGGAGGTACTGACCCGCATCTCGGACTGGCTGCCGCTCAGCTACGCGATCGACGCCGTGAACGCGGTGACCGCTGGCGAGGAGGGCTGGACACTGGGGTTCCCGCTGATCGTGATCGGTGCCGTGACCGTGCTTGCCCTCGGACTCGCCGCGCTGACGCTGCGCCGCCGCACGCCGTAGGGCGTGCGCGGATCCGCGCGTTCCGTTCCGGTCCCCGTCCCCGTCCCCGTTCCGGTTCTGCGAGCCCGCCCAAACTGAGTCAAATTATCTAGCGCGAGGCATTCTTGGCGGAAAATCCCTCGGTTTCGAGAAATTGCCGGGGTAGAGCGGGATGCGCTGCGGGGTAGAGCGGGATGCGCTGCGGGGTAGAGGGGGAGGCGCTGCGGGGGTCCTGCGGGGCAGGGCGGGGTGCGTAGGATCGATGCATGCGCCTCTACCTCGCCTCGACCTCGCCCGCCCGCCTCTCCGTGCTGCGCGGTGCGGGGATCGAACCGATCTGCTTCTCGCCCGAGGTTGACGAGGACGCGGCGGTCGCTGCGCGCGAGGCCGAGCTCGGCCGGGCCCTGAGCGCCCCGGAACTCACCGAGTACCTGGGGCGGCTCAAGGCCGAGGACGTGGTGGCCCGGCACGGGCACGAGATCGACGGCCTGGTGCTTGGGGGCGACTCGATGTTCCTGCTCGACGATGAGATCCTGGGGAAGCCGCACCTGCCCGAGGTTGCGCTTGAGCGGTCGCGGCAGCACCGCGGACGCACCGGCGTGCTGCACTCCGGGCACTGGGTGATCGACCATACCGGAGGGGCCGTGCGGGGCGCAGTGGGCGGCGTCGATACCGCTTCGGTGACGCTCGCCGCGGACCTGAGCGACGCCGAGCTCGAGGCCTACGTGGCCACCGGAGAACCGCTCGAACTCGCCGGGGGCTTCGCGATCGACGGGCTGGCCGGCGCGTTCATCGAGCGGATCGAGGGGGCGCCGAGCTGTGTGATTGGGCTCTCCCTCCCGGAGCTCCGGCGCCTCGTGGTGCGCCTGGGGCACTCCTACCCGTCCCTGTGGAACGCGCCCACCGGCCCGTAGCCCGCCGGACCTCCCGGGCCGTAGGGGGCATCTGCCCTTGCTCCCTGCGACCCGCCGCCGATTTTCTCCTCCACACCGAGGGAATTTATCTGGAACGAGCCGAATGAGACCGTATTGCGCTCGTTGGAGATAATTTGCCTACGTTCGGGCGGCGGGCGGCAGGTGGCGGGTGCAGGGGCGGGCGCTGGGCACCGCGCGGGTGCCGGAGCTAGGCGTCGGTGCGCGCGAGGAGGGCGACCGCCAGGGTGGCGATCGTCGTGCCGTCGGCGAGGTCGACGTCGAGGAGCTCCTCGATGAGTGCGAGCCGCTGGTAGAACACTGAGCGGGAGAGCCGCGCACGCTGGGCGGCGAGTGAGCGGTTCGTGGGGTGATCGAGGTACGCGCGGAGCACGTCGAGCAAATCTCCACTGTGACCGGGCCCCGCGGCCGCATCGTGAGCGATCACGGGGCCGAGCGTGTGGGCCACGTACTCCTGCACCTCGGGCGTCGCGGACAGGCCCCGCACGAGGTAGGCCAGCGCCTGGCGTTCGGCGATCTGCACGGTGACCCGGCCGGTCCCGGCGGCGGGGCGGAGCCGTCCGGCCGCGCGCACGCGCTCTAGGGAGGTGATGAGGGAGCGCACTCCGTGGCCGGCCGCGCCGAGCCCGAGGTGCGCCCGCCACGCACCCGGCGTCGTCGACGGCAGCAGCATGTCGAGTTCGCGTGCGAGCCGTACTGCGAGCGGGGGCGGCACCTCTCCCACACTCACCGCGACCCGCGGATCGTTGATCGGAAACGAGAGGAGTGCGAGCAGCGTGACGCGGGATCCCCCGTCGCTTGCGGCGTCCTCGGGCACGAGGATCACCCGGCCCTCGGGGGCCACGGCCCGCCGCAACGCGGTCTCCAGGACGGCGCGCTCCAGGGAGTCGTGGGCCCCGAAATCCGAGGTGCCGCGCAGGGTCGCCCCGAGCACCACGCGATCCGCGATGGGGAGCCCCGCCGCGGTGAGCTGGGTCGTCAGTTCCGTGTCGCGCCGGTATCGCCCGCTGAGCAGGGTGTCGAACAGCTGCTTCGAGCTGAGCCGGAGCCAGGCCTCTCCGCTCGTGTCGGCGAGGGTGCCGAGTGCGAGCGCGAACGCCCCGAGCTCCAGCACGGTCCGCCGGCCGGCCGGGTGCTCCGGCCCGGGCAGCGCCACGAGGCGACCGAATCGGCGGCCCTGCGCCTCGACAAACACCTGCTCGGCCTCCACCGGAAGCGCGGCGTCACCCGGGCGGGCCCACGCGGCAAGCACGTGCTCCGGGTCGCGATCCCGCGCCGCCCACGCCACCACCCGCCCGGTCGAGTCCTCGAGCACGACCGGCGCGGCCAGGGTGTCCGAGAGCCGTTCGACCACGTAGTCAACGGGGCTGCGGTTCAACCCGAGCTCGGTGAGCATCGTGTGCACCTCGGCGCGTGCGGCCAGCGCCTCGTGCTGGGTCGCGAGGACTCGCTGATGGATCCGCTGGGTCAGCTGCATGAACCGCACCTCGCGATGCAGCACGATCAGGGGGATGCCGCGCTCGCCGCAGGCCCGCACCAGCGGGCTCGGGGCGCTCGTGAAGTGGGCGCCCAGTTCGAGGATCACGGCCGCGGGACCGGCGGCCACGAGCGCCCCAGAGAGGGCGGCGAGCCCGTCGGGGTCGGTGGGCCAGCCCGCGCCGGTGGTGAGGACCAACTCGCCGCCGTCGAGGAGGGCGATCGCCCCGGTGCCCGCCACGACGTGCGCCCAGCGGAGGTGGCGGTCGATGCCGGATCGACCCGCCACCACTTCCGGGGCACCGGCCGCGAGTTCGGGAAGCGTGAGCACGTCGGCCACGGTGATCGGGGTGAGATCCGGCGCTGAATTTTCCATGTCATACACAGTGTACGGAACTGCGCCGAATCTGCGATGGTTTGTCGGTCGTTCTCGCGCACTCTCCCTGCCAGACTGGCAGCAGCGGGGCGTCAGGCCTCGAACATATTGCCCGGAAGCATCCGGGGAATCCACGCAGAAACAGAAAGCGGGCGAATCAATGGCACGCATCCCCCACGTAATTGGTGGCGAAAAGGTTGAGGCAGGCGAGCGGTACCAGGCCGTCTTCAACCCGGCAACCGGCGAAGCGCAGCACGAGCTGGGTATCGCGTCGGTGGAGACCGTCGAGCAGGCCATCGCGGCTGCGCAGGCTGCGCTTCCCGCGTGGCGCAAGACGAGCCTCACCAAGCGTGCGGACGTGTTCTTCAACCTGCGCCAGCTGCTGAAGCAGCGCACCCCCGAGCTCGCCGCCATCGTGACGAGCGAGCACGGCAAGGTCCTCTCGGACGCTGCCGGCGAGATTGCTCGCGGCCTCGAGAACGTCGAGTTCGCCTCCGGCCTGCTGCACCTGCTCAAGGGTGAGCGCGACGAGCAGGTGTCGACCGGCGTCGACGTGCACTCCATCAAGCAGCCCGTCGGCGTTGTCGCGGCGATCACGCCCTTCAACTTCCCCGTCATGGTGCCGCTGTGGATGATCGCCTCGGCAATCGCCTGCGGCAACACCGTGGTCCTGAAGCCCTCCGAGCGCGACCCCTCCGCCTCGGTGTTCATCGCCGACCTCTTCCGCGAGGCCGGCCTGCCCGACGGCGTGCTCAACGTCGTGCACGGCGACAAGGTCGCCGTCGACACGCTGCTCGACAGCCGCGACGTCAAGGCCATCAGCTTCGTGGGGTCCACCCCCATCGCGAAGTACATCTACGAGCGTGCCGCTGCGAACGGCAAGCGCGTCCAGGCGCTCGGCGGCGCAAAGAACCACATGATCGTGATGCCCGACGCCGATCTCAACATGTCGGCAGACGCGGCGGTCTCCGCGGCGTACGGCTCGGCCGGCGAGCGCTGCATGGCCGTCTCCGTGGTCGTGGCCGTGGGCGACATTGCCGACGAGCTCGTCGGCAAGATCGCCGACCGGATCAAGGATCTGAAGATCGGCGACGGCACCGATCCCGCCTCCGAGATGGGCCCGCTCATCACGAAGGAAGCCAAGGAGCGCGTGGAGTCCTACGTCGCGGGTGCCGCGGCGGAGGGTGCGACCGTGGTCGTGGACGGCCGCGAGACCGAGTTCGCGGGTAACGGCTTCTTCACCGGCGTTTCGCTCGTTGATCACGTCAAGACCGACAGCAAGATGTACCGCGACGAGATCTTCGGCCCGGTCCTCGCGGTGGTCCGCGTCGACACCTACGAGGAGGGCGTCCGCCTCATCAACGAGCACCAGTTCGGCAACGGCACCGCGATCTTCACGCGCGATGGCGGCCTCGCCCGTCAGTTCGAGTTTGAGGTCGAGGCCGGCATGGTCGGCATCAACGTGCCGATCCCCGTGCCGGTCGGTTCCTTCTCCTTCGGTGGCTGGAAGGACTCGCTGTTCGGCGACGCTCACATCTACGGCCCCGAGTCGATTGGCTTCTACACCCGCTCCAAGGTCGTCACCACCCGCTGGCCGAACCCGGACCAGTCGAAGGTCGACCTCGGCTTCCCGAGCAACAGCTAAGCGAGGAATCGGTCATGGCTGATTACATCGATCTGAACGGCGCGGCGCAGAGCTTCGGCGACACCGACGCGCAGCGCGAGGTTCGCGCGAACGACCGCCAGTACGTGTTCCACTCGTGGTCGGCGCAGGGAGCGATCAATCCGCTCCCCATCGCCAAGGGCGAGGGCGTGCGCTTCTGGGACTACGACGGGACGGAGTACCTCGACTTCTCCTCGCAGCTCGTGAACCTGAACCTGGGGCACCAGCACCCGGGCCTGGTCGCCGCGATCCAGGAGCAGGCCGGTCGTCTCGCGACCATCCAGCCCGCGATGGCGAACGACGTGCGCGGCGAGCTCGCGAAGCGCATCGTGGAGCACTCCTTCGAGGGGGCCCGTTCGGTGTTCTTCACGAACGGCGGCGCGGACGCGGTCGAGTACGCGGTGCGCATGGCGCGTCACCACACGGGCCGTCAGAAGGTGCTGGCACGCTACCGCTCGTACCACGGCTCGACCGGTACGGCGATCACGCTGACGGGTGAGCCGCGTCGCTGGGCCAACGGCACGCTCGACGCGGGCGTGGTCCACTTCACCGGTCCGTACCCGTACCGCTCGGCGTTCTACGCGGAGACCCCGGAGCAGGAGACGGAGCGCGCGCTCGCGCACCTGCGCCAGACGATCGAGCTTGAGGGCCCCGGCACCATCGCGGCGATCATCCTCGAGTCGGTCACCGGCACCAACGGCATCCTGGTGCCGCCGCCCGGCTACCTCGCCGGCGTGCGTGCGCTGTGTGACGAGTTCGGGATCATGATGATCTGCGACGAGGTCATGGCTGGCTTCGGGCGCACCGGGCACTGGTTCGCCTTCCAGGCGTTCGATGTTGCGCCGGATCTCGTGACCTTCGCGAAGGGCGTGAACTCGGGCTACGTCCCGCTCGGCGGCGTCGTCATCAGCGAGGCGATCCACGCCTCCTTCGAGGAGCGGTCGTTCCCCGGTGGGCTCACGTACTCGGGCCACCCGCTCGCGTGCGCCGCGGGGGTCGCGACGTTCGACATCTTCGAGGAAGAGCAGATCCTGGAGCGCGTGCGCGATCTGGGTGAGCGCGTGGTGCGCCCCCGTCTTGAGGCGATGGCCGCGAAGCACGCCTCGGTGGGCGAGGTGCGCGGCACCGGACTCTTCTGGGCGATCGAGCTCGTGAAGAACCCGGAGACGCGCGAGCCGCTGATCCCGTTCAACGCGGCGGGCGAGGCTGCGGCCCCGTTCAACGCCGTGGTTGCCGCGTGCAAGTCGGCGGGCCTGTGGCCGTTCGCCGCGGGCAACCGCCTGCAGGTGGCGCCCCCGCTGATCATTTCGGAAGCGGACCTGATCGCCGGGCTCGACATCATTGATGCCGCGCTCGATGTGGCCGACGGGTACGTCGCCGCGTAGCGGCGCAGGCCGCGCACCGCGCGCACGTTCACAGGGCCGGATCCCGGGAGGGATCCGGCCCTGTGGCGTTTCTCCGACGATAAGTGCATAGGGGCACTATGTATATCGTGCTACGATCTCGGATGTGAATAGACATTCCGGCACAGATTCTGAACATAAGGATCGCCTGGCTCTGGAGTTGCTGATTGCGTCCGCGCGCTTCACGCGAACGCTGGGACGCATCCCGGGAGTCCAATACTCCACGGTTGCCTGGCGCGTCCTCGCCGAGCTCGAGCGTCATCCCGCTCGGATCAGCGAGCTTGCGCAACAGCAACGCGTCGCACAGCCCACCATGACCGCGCTCGTGCAGCGCCTCGAAAGTGAGAACTGGCTCCGCCGCGCGCCGGATCCCGAAGACGGCCGCGCCACCCTGGTGTCAGTGACCCCGGAGGGCCGCGCCGCCCTCGCGGAGTATCGCCGCACCGCCGCTGCCGCTGTCGACCCGCACCTCGCGGAGCTCAGCGACTTCGACCGGGCCACGCTCGCGCGGGCTGCGGAACTCCTGCAGCAGCTCACCGAGCGGATCGAGGCACCCTCCGGCTGACCGGCGACCGTCCGCCGCCGCCTCGACCCTAGGAGACCCCTGAAATGACTTCCCCCGCCCGCCCCTCGCTCCTCCGCCAGCCGACCGCCGTCTGGGCGATCGCGTTCGCGTGTGCCGTGTCCTTCATGGGCATCGGACTTGTCGACCCGATCCTCCCCGCCATCAGCCGGGAACTCGGGGCGAGCCCGAGTGAGACGATGCTGCTGTTCACGAGTTACCTGTTCATCACCGGGATCGCGATGTTCTTCACGAGCTGGGTCTCCAGCCGTATCGGCGTGAAACGTACGCTGCTCGCCGGGCTCGTCCTGGTGGTCGTGTTCGCGGCGCTCGCGGGGACCTCAGGGTCCGTGGACGCGATCATCGGCTTCCGCGCCGGCTGGGGCCTCGGGAACGCGCTGTTCATCTCCACCGCACTCGCGGCGATTGTCGGTGCCGCATCGGGCGGGGCTCGGCAGGCGATCGTGCTCTACGAGGCGGCATTGGGCATCGGGCTCGCGGCGGGACCGCTCATCGGCGGTGCGTTGGGGGAGGTGTCCTGGCGGGGGCCGTTCTTCGGGACCGCGGCGCTGATGGGGATCGCGCTGATCGCGATCCTGATTCTGCTGCGCCGACCGGTGCCCGCGGCCGACACCGAAGGCGGCGGCGCACCCGTCGCGGAGAAAGTGTCGCTCCTCGCGAGCTTCCGGGCGCTGCGGAATCCGGCGCTGCGGTCGCTCGCGATCGTCGCCCTGTTCTACAACTTCGGTTTCTTTGTGCTGCTCGCCTACAGTCCGTACCCGATGGAGGCGGCCGCCCACGCGGCGGGCATCGACTTTGGGGCGCACGAGCTGGGGCTCGTGTTCTTCGGCTGGGGGCTTGCGCTCGCGATCACCTCGGTGCTCGTGGCGCCGGTCCTGACCCGCCGGTTCGGGCTGCGGCCAGTGCTGTTCAGCATGCTGGGTGGCCTCACGGTGTGTCTCGCGCTGCTCGGCGTCTTCGTGCACTCGCTGCCGGGCCTCGTGGCCGTGGTGATCGTCAGCGGTCTGCTCCTCGGCGTGATGAACACCGCGTTGACCGAGGCGGTCATGGAAGCCACGGACTTGCCGCGGAACGTCGCCTCTTCCACCTATTCGGGAGTGCGATTCATGGGCGGGGCGGTGGCTCCGGCGGTGGCCGGGCCGCTGGCCGAGGCCCTCGGATCCGGCGCACCGTACTGGCTCGGGGCCGGATCCGTGCTCGTCGCGATCGGGGTGCTTGCCGTCGCGGGCCGGCACTTTGCGCACATCGGCCGTCCGCACGAGTCCGCGCAGCAGGAGGCCGCCACGATCACCGCGGGTGACGCATAGACGGTGCTGCTGCGCGGGGAGGATCGGGGCCGCCGGCCGCGATCCTCGGCCGGCCGTGACCCGCACCTGGGCGGATCACGGCCGGCCCGCGTGAGGGACGCGCGCCCCCGGGTGTCGAGGAGTGTTACGCGCGCCCGCCGGTCGCGAGCCGCATCAAATCCGAGTTGAGGTCGATGCCGAGCTCGGTACCGCCCGCGCTGCCGTAGGAGTGCTGGTACGCCCCCCAGCTTTCGCCGCGCACGGAGCCGCGGAAGTCGCTGGCGACGAGGGCCATGAGCTCCGAGGCCGCGCGCTCGATCCGGGTACCGAAGTCGCTCCGGTTCCAGTCATCGGGATCCGCGAAGAGGGCGGTGGGCACGGTGATGGTGCGGAGGTAGGCGAACAAGCCGCGCATCTGATCATCCACGACGAGGGCGTGCCGGGCACTGCCCGCCGTTGCCGCGAGCACCACGGGGGTGCCGATGAGGAGGTCGTTGTCGAGTACCTGGAAGAACGCGGTGAAGAGGCCTGAGGCCCCCGCCTTGTAGACCGGCGTCGAGGCGATGATGCCGTCGGCGTCGCGCATGATGTCGCTCGCCTCCTGCAACGCCGGGGAGATGTGCTGGGACACGAGCGCGGTCGTCACATCCGCCGCGAGGGCGCGCAGGTCCACGAGGCGCGCCTGCACGGTGAGGCCCTGCGCCGCGCCCAGGGCGGCGGCCTTTTCCGCGACGCGGCGGGCCAGCATCGTGGTCGTCGAGGGATCGCTCGTCCCGGCGCTCACGATTGCGAGCGAGACGGTGCGAGTCTCGGGCTGGGGGAGTTCGGTCGCGTCCAGCGCGCCGTCAAACGGAGTGGTCATGTGTGTGTCCTCACGCGTGGTGGGTGATGTCTGTGGTGGGGTGCGACGCGGCCGAGCGCGGCGCGGGTGCCGGAGTATCGGCGGGAGTCGGCGCGGGATCGGTCACGCCGACGAGCTTGCGGCAGAGCCGCTCAAGTTCGCGGAGCTCGTCCGCGTCGAGGTTGGCCCCCAGCTCGCGGGCCACGCTCTTCGCGTGCGCCCGACCGATCTCGCGCTGCACGCGCGCGCCCTCGGGGGTGAGGGAGACGCGCACCGCGCGACCGTCCTTCGCGTCGGCCGCGCGAGTGAGGAGGCCGCGGGTGGCGAGCCGATCCACCATGCGGGACAGCGCCGGCTGGCTCAGCAGGACGCTGTCCTGGATCTCGCAGATCCGCATGGGGGCATCGTGTTTCGCGACCGTATAGAGCACGTCGTATTCACGCACGCTCGCCTCGTCCCAGATGCTTTCTGCCCCGAACGTCCCCATGAGCGTGGCGTGCGCGGTCATGAGTGCTTCCCACGCGTCGTTGGTCAGACGGATGTCGGTGCGGACTGCGGGAGTCATGGCGGGTTCCTTCCGGATCGCGGGGGAGTGCAGGGGGTGGGTGTGAGGAGTGGTGCGGTGCGGGCTGCGGTTCGACCTAGAGGCCGAACGCGCTTCCCGGCTTCGCGGCGCTGTCCTGGTACGGCGAGCCGCCGGTCACGTTGTCGCCGCGGTTCGCGTTCGGCCGGGGCTGACGGGGCTCGGCGTCGCCGTACTTGGCGCGCACCAGGCTCTCGTGACTGGGCGACTCGGGGACCTCGGGGTCGCGGCCCGCCGCCATTTCGCGGCGAAGTACCGGGATGACCTCGGAGCCCAGCATATCGAGCTGTTCCAGCACCATCTTCAGGGGGAGCCCCGCGTGGTCCACGAGGAACATCTGGCGCTGGTAGTCGCCGAAGGTGTCGCGGAAGGTCAGGGTCTTGTCGATGATCTCCTGCGGGCTGCCCACCGTGAGGGGGGTCTGCTGCGTGAAGTCCTCGAGCCGGGGGCCGTGCCCGTAGACGGGCGCCTCGGCGAAGTAGGGTCGGAACTGGTCGATCGCGTCCTGCGACTTCTTCGCGACGAACGCCTGACCGCCGAGGCCGACGATCGCCTGCTTCTGCGTGCCGTGTCCGTGGTGCTCGAAGCGTTCGCGGTAGAAGCGGACGAGGCGCAGGAAGTGCTCGGACGGAGCAAAGAGGTGGTTCGCGAAGAAGCCGTCGCCGTAGTACGCGGCCTGCTCGGCGATCTCCGGGGTCCGGATCGAGCCGTGCCACACGAAGGGCGGCACGTCGTCGAGCGGGCGGGGCGTGGACGTGAAGCCCTGCAGCGGCGTGCGGAAGTTGCCCTCGTAGTCCACAACGTCCTCCCGCCACAGCCGGTGCAGCAGGTTGTAGTTCTCCAGCGCGAGGGGCAGCGCGGAGCGAATGTCCTTGCCGAACCACGGGTACACGGGCGCGGTGTTGCCGCGGCCGAGCATGAGGTCCATGCGCCCCTTCGCCAGGTGCTGCAGCATCGCGTATTCCTCGGCGATGCGCACCGGGTCGTTCGTGGTGATGAGCGTGGTCGACGTACTGAGCTTCAGTTTCGAGGTCTGCGCCGCGATGTAGGCGAGGAATGTCGTGGGGCTCGAGGAGAAGAAGGGCGGGTTGTGGTGCTCGCCGATCGCGAAGACGTCGAAGCCGACCTCCTCGGCGTGCACCGCGATCTTCGCGAGGCCGTCGATACGCTCTGCTTCGCTCGGGGTGTAGTCCGCGACGGGGTCGCGGGTGACATCGCTGACTGAGAAGATCCCGAATTCCATGGTGCTGCCTCCAAATATATGCGCTTGCATATAAATGTAACACGGTCCGACGGAATCTATTCCCGGCAGCTGTCCGCCGGTTGTGGGGCCCGATCAACGGCACGGAGATCCTGCGGGATCTCGCGATCTGGCGCGAAGATCTCCGTGTTTTTCGTGGATCTCCTTGGCGTTGGTGAACGCCGGGCCCGGACGAACGTCGGGGTGAGGTGAACCGGGGGGAGGTGGAGGCCGGGCCGGGACGAACGTCGGGGTGAGGCGAACCGGGGAGGTTCGCCTCACCCCGACGGGTTCAGCGGATCGAGCGTGGCGCGACTAGAGCTCGCGGCCCTTCGTCTCAGGCAGCAGGAAGATCGCGGTCGCGGCGGAGATCAGCAGCAGGATCACGCTGTACAGCGAGAACAGCCACGGCAGCTCGAGCTGCGCCCCGAACCAGGTCTGCAGGTACGGTGCCGTGCCGCCGAACAGGGCCACGGCGATGCTGTAGGGCACCGCCGTCCCGACGGTGCGGATATGCGTGGGGAACAGCTCCGCGAACACGGCGGGCAGGATCGCCATGGTGCCCGCGAGGAATAGGAGCACGCTGGCCGTCGCGACGAACAGGGTCCACGGCTGATCCGACATGAGCCGCTGCATCGGGAAGTAGAGCGCGGCGGTCCCGATCAGGCTGATCGAGAGCACCGGCTTCCGGCCGATCCGATCGGACAAACGCCCCCACAGGGGCAGCACCGCGATGAACACAATGATCCCGCCGGCGCCGGCCCACAGCGCCCCACCGGGGTCCATGCCGTGCGTCGCGGTCGCGACCGCGGGAGCCGTGACGCCCCAGACATAGAAGGAGACCGTGGCACCGAGCGTGAGCAGGATCACCAGCAGGGCCGCGCGGGGTGCCGACATGAGCGGGGTGGGTCGCGTATCGGAGATGGTCTGGAGTTTGCCGGTCTCGAACGCCTCGGTCTCGTGCATCCCGATGCGCATCACCAGCACAAACAGGCCGAACGCCGCGGCGACGAAGAACGGGATCCGCCACCCCCATTCCTGCATCGCCTCCACGCTCATCGCGCCTGTGAGCACCGCGCCAAACAGGGTGGCGCAGAGAATTCCGGTCGTGCCGGAGACGTAAATGAGCGAGGACCACAGCCCGCGCTTGGAGGGGGCTGCGATCTCCGAGAGATAGGTCTGCGCGGCGGGCATCTCGCCGCCGTGCGCGAGGCCCTGGACGAGGCGCGCGATGAGCAAGAGCACCGCGGCCCAGGCACCGATTGCCGCGTGCGTGGGAGTCAGGCCGATGAGGAGGCTTCCGGCTGACGCCGCCGTCACAGCGAGAATCAGCGAGGCCTTGCGTCCGCGCCGGTCGGCGATCAGGCCGAAGAGGAGCCCGCCGAGCGGGCGGGCGAGGAACCCGACGGCGAAGATGGCGAAGGTCTGCAACAGCGACGACACGGGATTGTCCGCATTGAACAGCTGCATCGCGATGAACGGGGCGAACGTCGCGTAGATCTGCCAGTCAAACCACTCGAGTGCGTTGCCGAAGCTCGTGGCGAAGACGGTGCGCGCCTGGGACTTCGGCGGGGCTGGTCGGGTGGGTGGGGCGGTGGTGGCGCTCATGCATTCCTTCATTGGAGTGGTGCGTGGTGGGTGTGGAACGACCGGGGTGTGGAACGGCGCGTTACGGTGTGGGGGCGGCGTGCAGGAGTGCGAGCCGCGTCAGGGCGAACTCCGTGTGCAGCCGGGCGCCGTCGCTCAGCACGGCGTCGTCGTAGGCGGCGTTCGGGGAATGGTTGTACTCGCTCCCCTCGGCGGGGGTCGCGTCGATGAACGCGAAGACCCCGGGCACGCGTTCGAGAATCTCCGCGAAGTCTTCGGACGCGGTCTTGGGATCCTGCATCTCCTCCACCGCGTCCGCGCCAAACAGGGACTGCGCGAGCTCGAGCACGATGGCGGCCTCGGCGGCGGCGTTGACCACGGGCGGGAACTCCGAGCGGAACTCGACCTCGGCACGCTGCCCGTGCGCTGCGGCGATGCCCCGGGCGAGCTCGGGGAGCGCCTCGGAGGCGAGTGCGTGGCTGGCGTGCGAGAAGCCGCGCACCGTCGCCGACAGCTGCGCGCTGTCGGGGATGATATTGCTGGCGGTGCCCGCGGACATCTGGCCGACGGTCACTACGACCGGATCGAGCGCGCTGAATCGCCGCGTCGTAGCCGCGTGCAGGGCCAGGATCGTTTCGGCCGCCGTGGGGACGGGATCGCTCGCCAAATGCGGCGCGGATCCGTGGCCGCCCTGGCCCTGAATTTCGACGTTGAGGGTGGCCGCGAAGGCCATTGCGGTGCCGGATCGGACCCCGATCCGCGCCGGTCGTCGATCGCCCGTGAACACGTGCAGGCCGAACGCGGAGCTGACGCGCGGCCCCGCCGCGTCGAGCACCCCCTCGTCGATCATGATCATCGCCCCGCCCCAGCCCTCTTCGCCGGGCTGGAACATGAACACCACGTCCCCGAGCAGCTCGGCGCGACGCGCGCTGAGTGCCCGGGCCGCGCCGACGAGCATCGCCATGTGGAGGTCGTGACCGCAGGCGTGCATGGCCCCCGTGCGCTCCGAGCGGTACGCGGAGTCCACCGCTTCGGTGACCGGGAGGCCGTCCATGTCGCTCCGGAGGAGCACCGCCGGGGCATCGGCTTGCCGGTCGGGGTGCGTGCCGCGCAGCACCGCGGTGATCGAGCTGCATCCGCGTCCCAGGGTGAGTTCGAGCGGCAACCCGTCAAGTTCGTCGAGGAGTTTCCGTTGGGTGTCGGGGAGGTCGAGGCCGACCTCCGGTGCGGCGTGCAGTTCTCGCCGCAGGCGAACCAGCGCGGCGTGCGCGGCGTCATCGAGTGCCATGTGTGCTCCGTTGCTTTCACGTCGATTCGACGGTCGGGTACGCAATTGCGTGCCCCTCAGTCTGCGATAACGAGTCTTGCAATCCTCCAGAATCCAGGATTCAATCATGGGGTGCGCGCAATTGCTGAAAGTGATCATCTCTACGAGCCCTCGATTCTTGACGACGAAGACCTGCAACTCGTACACGCGCTGCAGCTCGCCCCCCGGGCCTCATGGACCAGCCTCGCCCCCATCCTCGGCGTGCACAGCACGACGCTCGCGGCCCGCTGGAAGCGGCTCTCGGACGCGGGGATCGCATGGGTCGCCGCCCACTCCGTCAACACCCGGCTCTGCCCGGTCACCGCGTTTATTGAAGTGATGTGCGAACTGACCCGGCGGGACGAGGTCATCCGCGCGCTCACCGCGATCCCGGACGTCGTCTCCCTCGACATCTCGGCGCGGCACCGCGATCTGCTGCTCGTGATCTCCGTGCCCACCATCGCGCATCTCTCCGAACACACCCTGCGGCTCATCGCGGCGGTGCCCGGAGTGGAACACATCGAGACCTCGATCTGCACCCGCATGCACGTCGGCGGAGACCACTGGTCGGCGCAGTCGCTGGGGCCCGCACAGGCGCGTCTCGTGTCCCAGCTCGCGCCGCGCGTACGGGCCCGGCAGGATGGCCCGCCGCCCCGCGTGCACGTCGCGGTCCTCGACGCCCTCGCCGCCGACGGGCGCCGATCCGCCTCCGACATCGCCCGGGTGCTCGGGCTGAGCGAGCCGACGGTGCGGCGTCAGATTCGCGCCGCGATCGACCACGGCCTGGTGAATCTGCGGTGCGAGCTCGCCCAAGACGTCAGCGGCACCCCCATCACCGCGCAGTGGTTCGCGACGGTCCCCGCGAGCGAGCACGAGGCGCTCGCGCGGCGCGTGGCCACGATCCCCGGCGTGCGGCTGTGCGCTTCCACGACCGGCCGCACGAACATCCTGTTGACGTTCTGGCTGCGGTCGATCTCCGAGGTGCCCCGGATCGAGGCGCTCCTCGCCGAAGCCGTCCCCGCGGTCGTGTTCCGCGAAAGCGCGATCGCGCTGCGCATCGTGAAGCGCGTCGGCTGGCAGCTCGGCAATGGCGGACGTGCGACGGGCGAGATCGTCCCGCCGCCGTGGGGTGACACGGTGCCCCGCTACGGCGCGTAGGGACCCTGCACACACGCGTGTGGCGGCGGGCCCCACCCGGGCGCCCGCCGCCACACGCGACTGACCGTGACTACTCGGAGAGCAGCGCCTGGATGCGGCGCACGCCCTCGAGGATCGCCTCGTCGCCCAGCGCGTAGCTGAAGCGGAGGTACCCGGAGGGGCCGAAGGCCTCCCCGGGCACCGCAGCGACCTCGGCGTGCTCGAGGATCAGATCAGCAAGCTCGAGCGACGTCGTCGGAGTGACCCCGCGCACCGGCTTGCCGATCGCCTCGGAGACGTCGACGTAGGCGTAGAACGCGCCCTCAGGCGTGGGGCAGGTGAAGCCGGGAACCTTGTTGAGTTCCTCGACGATCAGCTTGCGCCGGCGGTCGAACGCGAGCCGCATCTCCTCGATCGGCTCCTGCGGGCCGGTCAGCGCCGCGATCGCCGCGCGCTGCGCGATGTTGTTGATGTTCGAGGTGAGGTGCGACTGCAGGTTCGAGGCACCCTTGATGATGTCGGCGGGGCCGATCATCCAGCCGAGACGCCAGCCCGTCATCGCGTAGGTCTTGGCGACACCGTTGACGAGGATCGCACGATCCTGCAGTGCCGGCGTAGCCTCAACGATCGACACCGCGCGGACGCCGTCGTAGGTGAGGTTCTGGTAGATCTCGTCGGCGATGATCCACAGGCCGTTGGCCTCGGCCCAATCGCCGATCGCCTTCGTCTCCTCCGGGGTGTACACCGCGCCGGTGGGGTTCGAGGGGGACACGAAGAGCAGCACCTTGGTGCGCTCGGTGCGGGCCGCCTCAAGCTGCTCGACGGTGACCTTGTAGCCCTGGTCGGATCCCGCAAACACCTCGACGGGGACACCGCCGGCGAGCTGCACGGCCTCCGGGTAGGTGGTCCAGAACGGCGCGGGGAGCAGGACCTCGTCGCCCGGATCCAGCAGCGCCTGGAAGGACTGGTAGACGGCCTGCTTACCGCCGTTCGTCACGATGACCTGCGAGGGGTCGATTGCCCAGCCGGAATCGCGCGCGGTCTTGTCCGCGATCGCGCGCTTCAGCTCGGGAAGCCCGGCTGCCGCGGTGTAGCGGAAGTTCTTGGGATCGTCGAGCGCGACGCGTGCCGCCTCCACGATGTGCGCGGGGGTCGCGAAGTCAGGCTCGCCCGCGGCGAAACTGATCACGGGGCGGCCCTCCGCCTGGAGCGCCTTCGCCTTGGCATCAACCTTGAGCGTGGCGGACTCCGCGATAGCGGCAATCTTTTTTGACAGACGAGAGATGTTGGTCACGCAGCTAAGTCTAGGCGGTGAGCGTGCCGCGCGGCGAATACGTGTTGGGGCGATTGCGACGACGAATTCTCGCTCGAGAACCCGGGAGGTAACGCCCGAGTGAAGCAAGATTCACGGGACCGTCACGTGCGCGTTATCGCGCCGTCACGCTGTCTTGACAACTTGGTTCGGGTGCCCAGATTCCCGGGCCGTTGCCGAGGAGGAAAGACCATGTCACAACGAAGGATCGCCGCGATCGCGCTCAGCGGCGTCGCGCTCTTTGGGGCGCAAGCTGTATTCCCCAGTGCGGCCCCGGCCGCCGCCGTGGAGGCGGCGGCCGCAGCTCCCGAGGCTCCCGTGATCAGCCTGCTCAGCGGGCGCTACGTGGGACCGCAGACGGTGACGCTGACCGCCGCCGCCGGCACCGAGATCCACTACACGGTGGACGGGACCCACCCGACCCGGCAGAGCCCGCGCTACGCCGGCCCGATCACGCTCGACGCGAGCGCGAACCTGAGCGCGGTGGCGTTCACGGATCGGGCGGCGAGCGTCCCCGCGATCAGCGGGATCCTGATCAAAACGGCGGAAGAGCCGCTTGCGCAATTCGCGGTGATGAGCGACATTCACCTGTCGACCGGGGACGAGGTGCAGCAACGGAAGTGGGAGGGATACTTCGATACGCTGCAGCGGATCGCGCCGAACCCGGACGCCCTGATCTCCAACGGCGACCAGATCAACGACAACCACTTCAACAGCGCGGCGGATCATCAGTACCCGCGCGCGATGCTGGAACGAAACCTGGCGCGCACCGGGATGACCGACACGCAGGTGATGATGACGTTCGGCAATCACGATGACTACGTCACCCGAATGGCGGAGCAGTACCCCGAAGACTGGTTCCCCGGGACGACCGGCTACTACGAGAGCGCCATCGGTGAGTTCCCGGCGTTTGTCGTGAACACGGAGTCGTGGACCTCGACCCAGGCCGCGTGGCTGTACGGCCGTCTCACGGAGATCTCTGAGGATCCCGCGACGCAGCACCTCCCGATCTTCGTGTTCGGCCACCGGCCGATCCCCGCGACCGTGTGGGACGGCGCGCAAGCCTCCAACGGCGGCCTCCGGTCGAACCTCTCGGACTTCCCGCAGGTGGTGTACTTCTCCGGGCACTCGCACCTCAACATCACGGATGAGCGCTCGATCCACCAGGAGGACTTCACCTCGGTCAACGAGGGATCGATGTCGTACGGCGAGAACGACGGCAAGTTCCAGATCTTCGGCGAGGGGCTGGCGCGTGACGCCACCATCCCCACCGCACAGTCGGTGGTGGTTGACGTCTACGCGGATCGCGTCGAGATCGACCGGATCAACTACGCCGCGCAGCCCGGACGCACCTACGACGACGCGGGCACGTGGACGTTCCAGAACGATCCGCCGTTCGCGTCGACGGGCTCGCTCGCCGGGCCCAGTTGGGTGGTTGCGCGCGGCGCGACCCCGGAGGACGTGCAGGCGAAGTTCACCTACACGAGTGCCAACCGGAACGCGTCGGCACCGGCGTGGGGCGAGGATCAGCCCACGGTGCGGCAGACGGCAACCGGACCGGTGTTGCGGCTGCCGCAGGCCGCCGACGACCAGTTCGCCTCCGAATACACGCTGAGCGTCACGGACGTCGCGACGGGTGAGGTCACCGACCTGGTGCCCGCCAACGGCCGCATCTACTCGGACTACGTCGTCGCGCCGAAGCCCGCGGTGCTCGACATTCCGCTGGCGGTGCGCGCCGGCAACAAGGTGGGGCAGCCGGTGGATCGGACCCTGACGCTCGGGCGCGAGTACGAGGCGACCCTCGTGGCGTATGACTCGTATCAGAACCAGAGCGAACCGCGGGTGTTCCGCTTCGTCGCGGGCGAGATCGATCGCACGCCGCTCGATGCGGCGATCGCGCAGGCCGAGGAACTGGTCGGGCAGGTGTCGCGGATCCTGGGCACGGTCGCCCCGGCACAGGACGCGGATTACGGCTGGGTGATTGCGGATGTTCCCGCGGCCGAGAACGCGGTCGCCGCGCTCACCGCAGTGTGGGATGACGCGCCCGCAACGCAGGACGCGGCGGATGCGCTGACCTTCGAGGTGACCGACGCGACCGTCGCGTTGCAGGAGCTGCTCGTGGCGGTGGATCGGGCACCGCTCGCAACAGCGGTGGCCGCGGCCGAAGACGCGCTGGGCGCGGCCGACACGCAGCGTGCCGGTGGTGCGGCGGGCGGCGCCGCAGCGGCGGAGCGCGAACTCCGCACGCAGCTCGCGGCCGGGATCGAGCTGCAGAAGACGCTGAACGTGGCTCAGCCTGAGCTCGACGCGGCGACCACCGCGCTCACCGGCGCGCTGGCCGCCTGGCAGCAGGCGACCGGCGAGCAGCCGGGGACCGAACAGCCGGGTACGGAGCAGCCGGGAACCGAGCAGCCGGGTACGGAGCAGCCGGGGACCGAGCAGCCGGGGACGACGCCCGGGAACGGGACGGACTCGGATCGTTCACCCGGTGCTCACGCGGATCAGCTCGCCGAGACGGGCGGTCCGGAGACCGCCGGCCTCGCGCTCGCGGGTGCGGTCGTGCTGGCCGCCGCCGGTGCCGTGATGCTCAGCGTGCGCCGGGCGCCGCGACGTCAGTAGTACCCCCGGGGTGTCGCGCGCGGGGGCGCGCGACACCCCGGTCCTCCTCGCGCTCAGTTCGACAAACCCGCCCGGGATCCCGTACAGTAGCGTGAGGTAGTTGACTTCTGCCAAAATTTCCTATGCCTGAAGGTTCGCCTCTCAGGCAGGAACACGCAGAGTGAATTTCCATAGGGCGGTGGCTCAATTGGTAGAGCAGCGGTCTCCAAAACCGCAGGTTGCAGGTTCGAGTCCTGTCCGCCCTGCCACACCTGTCCGGCGCTTCGGCGCCGGACAGGTCTATTGAAAGGAACGGCGTAGTGAGCAGCAGCGAAGTTGAGGAGAGCGGCGACCTCGTCGATCGCGCCAAAGCGGATCGCGCTGCGAAGCGCAACTGGTTCAGCCGGATCTTCCTGTTCATTCAGCAGGTGATCGCCGAACTGAAGAAGGTCGTCACGCCGACCCGTAAGGAACTCATCAACTACACCCTCGTGGTCATCGCCTTCGTCGTGATCATGATGGCGCTCGTGTGGGCGCTCGATCAGGTGTTTGGGTTCATTACCGTCTTTATCTTCGGGACGCCGCTGAGCTAGTCGCCGCCGCGACTGCCCCGGCCCCGCATTCCCCAGTACAGAAAGCATGAGCAGATGACGAGCGAGACGAGCAACACCCCCGAGGCTGACCTCGACGCGGCACTCGACGCGCTGGCGCACACGGTTGACCCCGACGCTGATGCCGCCGTCGAAGACGCGCTTGACATCGACTCCGCGGACGAGGCCGAGGCAGCAGCTTCCGCCATCGTTGACGAGGAGACCGAGGAAGAGGCCGCTGAGGCGGTCGAGGGTGAGTCCACCGAGGACCCCTACAAGGCCTTCAAGAAGGACCTGCGCCGCCGCCCGGGCAAGTGGTTTGTGATCCACACCTACGCGGGGTACGAGCGCAAGGTGAAGTCGAACCTGTGGAACCGTCGCGAGACGATGGGCGCAGTTGACGATATCTACGAGATCCAGGTCCCCATGGAAGAGGTCATGGAGGTCAAGAACGGTCAGCGCAAGATGGTCACGCGCGTCCGTATCCCCGGCTACGTGCTCGTCCGCATGAACCTGACCGAGACCACGTGGTCCGTCGTGCGCCACACCCCCGGGGTGACCGGCTTCGTCGGCAACGCCCACAACCCGGTGCCGCTGCGGATCAACGAGGCATTCGAGATGCTGAAGAGCACCGTCGAGCTTGAGCCGGCCGCGACCGCCAAGGGCAAGGCCGCCGCAACGGCTGCCGCGCAGGGCAACGTCGAGATCGACTTCGAGGTCGGCGAGACGATCACGATCAAGTCCGGTTCCTTCGAGGGGCTCCCGGGTACGATCAGCGAGATCAACCCGGCGGCCGGCAAGCTCACCGTGCTGGTGTCGCTCTTCGAGCGCGAGACCCCGGTCGAGCTGGGCTTCGACCAGGTCACCAAGATGGTCTAACTGCCGATCCGGCAGTACCGCATGAGGGCCCCGCGCACTGCGCGGGGCCCTCATGCTGTGTGCGGGCGCGTGCTTCCCCCCCCCCGGCCCCGCTCCCGCGTCCGAGGCCCGCGCCTCCGCCCCCGCTTCCCGGCCCGGCCCCGCTCCCGCCTCAGGCCCGAGCCTCCGCCCCCGGCTTCCCGGCCCGTCGAACACGAGGCAATTTATCTGGCACGACCCATTCTTCCTGGAAAACGGGTCGTGCCAGATAAATTGCCTCGGTCTGGTGTGTGAGTAGGTGGGGGGCCGACGGGCTGCGGTAGGGAGCGGGGCTCAGGTGTGGGGCCCGCGCGACGGGACGCGATCCGGGTCGTGTCGCGCTCGTCGAACACGAGGGTTTTTATCTAAACCCCGCCATTTTCGCGGGAAAATGGGTCGCGCTAGATAAATTGCCTCGGGTTGGGTGGTGCCGGGAGGGCCGGTGACCGGGTCCCGGTGACCGCTACCCCGTGACCCGTACCCCGTGCCCGGGGCCCGGCGCCCGGGGCCTCGGGTGCCGCGCGCGTGCAGGATCGCCGGATCTGCGGTAAGCTGCTGTGGTTGTGCGTTCGCGCGCAACGTGACCGCGTCCGGATCGGCCGGAACTGCGGGAGAGCGGGGAGACTCGCTCGAAGGAAAGGAAACAATCATGGCTAAAGCCAAGAAGGTTACCGGTCTGATCAAGCTTCAGATCGCTGCCGGCGCCGCCAACCCGGCACCCCCCGTGGGTCCCGCTCTGGGTCAGCACGGCGTCAACATCATGGAGTTCTGCAAGGCGTACAACGCTGCGACGGAATCCCAGCGCGGCAACGTGGTCCCCGTTGAGATCACCGTGTACGAGGATCGCTCGTTCACCTTCGTGCTGAAGACCCCGCCGGCCGCCGAGCTCCTGAAGAAGGCTGCTGGCGTCCAGAAGGGCTCCGGCACCCCGCACACCGTCAAGGTGGCAAAGGTGACGGCAGAGCAGGTTCGCCAGATCGCCGAGCAGAAGCAGGCCGACCTGAACGCGAACGACATCGACGCTGCGTCGAAGATCATCGCGGGCACCGCTCGCTCCATGGGCATCACGGTCGAGTAAGGGTACGAACATGGCACAGAAGTCGAAGGCGTACCGCGCCGCTGCCGAGAAGATTCAGGCAGACAAGTTCTACACTCCCGCTGAGGCAGTCGCCCTGGCGAAGGAGACCGGTTCCACCAAGACTGACTCGACCGTTGAGGTCGCCGTCAAGCTGGGCGTGGACCCCCGCAAGGCTGACCAGATGGTGCGCGGCACCGTCAGCCTGCCCCACGGCACGGGCAAGACCGCCCGCGTCATCGTGTTCGCGGTGGGCCCCGCAGCCGAGGCAGCGATCGCTGCTGGCGCTGACGAGGTCGGCGGCGACGAGCTGATCGAGAAGGTGGCCGCAGGCTACACCGACTTCGATTCGGCCGTCTCCACCCCCGAGCTCATGGGCAAGGTTGGCCGTCTCGGTAAGGTGCTGGGCCCGCGCGGTCTGATGCCGAACCCGAAGACCGGCACCGTCACCCCGGACCCGGCCAAGGCCGTGACCGACATCAAGGGCGGCAAGATCGAGTTCCGCGTCGACAAGCACGCGAACGTGCACTTCATCGTCGGCAAGGCCTCCTTCACGGCTGACCAGCTCACCGACAACATCACCTCGGTGCTCGACGAGATCTCGCGTCTGAAGCCGTCCTCGGCCAAGGGCAAGTACGTGCAGAAGGGCGCCGTTTCGACGACCTTCGGCCCGGGCATCCCGCTCGACGTCTCGGGCCTCTAAGCACCCGAAATGTCGGAGGACCGCTCGCGGTCCGACCGTCACTGATCCCCCGGTTCCACGTGGAACCGGGGGATCAGTGCGTTCCGGGGGACACCGCTCGGAGCCGGTGCCGCGCACCGACCGTGTGCGCGCTGAGCCGACTTTCGGGGGAGACCTCCTATCATGGGGATATGCGCCCGGAACTCCCGCCTTCACCCGCACGCGAGGTCGCGGAGTAATCGTGGCTGCGCAGCGGGCCGTGGATCAGCCGAGCATTCCCGGGCTGAGCTATGTACGGCCTCTGGGATCGGGTGGGTTCGCGCAGGTGCACCTGTACGAGCAGGATCTGCCGCGCCGTTCGGTGGCGGTGAAGGTGATCGACACGGCACCGCAGGGCCGCGAAGCGTTTGAGCGCGAGGCCGACGCCATGGCGGCGCTGAGCGGTCACCCCTCGATCGTGTCGATCTATCAGGCCGGCATCGCCCTGTCCGGGCGGCCGTATCTCGTGATGGAGTATTGCCCGGCGTCGATGGGCGCGCTCACGAAGGGGCGGCCCGCACGGCTCGTCGACGTGCTGGACGCCGGGGTTCGACTCGCTGGGGCGTTGGAGACCGCGCATCGCGCAGGCGTGCTGCACCGTGACATTAAGCCTTCCAACGTGCTCCTGACGACGCTGGGCCGACCCGCGCTGTCGGACTTTGGGATCGCGCGCGCCCTCCACGCCGCGGAGGTCCCCGCGGAAGAGGTCGCGATGTCGGTGCCGTGGTCCGCCCCCGAGGTCGTGCGCTTGGTCACCCCGGGTACGGTCGCGAGCGAAGTGTGGTCGCTCGCGGCAACGCTGTACACCTTCGCGGCGGGCCGCTCGCCGTTCGAAGAGGCGTCGCGCGAGCGGAATACCCGGGCGAAACTGATCGCCCGGATCGGAAAGGCGACGATCCTCCCGATCCCCGGCGCGAGCGGGTACGGCCCGTTCGACGCGGTGCTTGCGCGTGCCATGCGCCGTACCCCGGCCGAGCGCTACGCAACGATGGCCGAGTTTGGGCGGGCGCTCCAGGAACTGCAGCGCGGCTACGGCTTCGACGTCACCCCGCTTGAGATCGTGGCCGATGCGTGGGTGCCTGTCCCCGGCCCGGGGACGAGCCCCGAGGCGGCTGCCGGGGAGGTGCCCGGCGAGCTCGACGGTGCGGGCGACGCGGACGATTCTGCGGCCCCGCCGCGGCGCGGCCCCGTTGTCTCGGAAGTGCCCGGGCGGCGCACGCGCGCGCAGGAACGCGCCGAGCGCGACGCTGCGCGCACCGCGTCGACTCGGCACCCCAGCCGAACATCGCGCGGGATCGACACGGACGCCGATGGAGTGGTGCGGGATCGCCCGATGTCGCCGCTGCGCGCGGGATTGATCGGTGCCGGGATTGCGCTCGCGACCGTCGCGGCTGCGCTGGGGGTTGTCTGGGCCGTGACGGGGGGCGTCAACTGATGCCACGGTCACCGCTGAGGACCCGGTCGTGAACGCGACGCGCTGGGGGAGTAACGCGGCGCGGCCCGCGAACCCGGCACCGCGGCGCCGGGCCGCCGGGTGGATCGCCGGTGGCCTGACCGCCGCACTGGTCGTGACGATCGCGGTGTTTGCCGGCGGCTACGATTCTCGGGATACGCCGCGCGTGGAACCGGGGGTGTGGGTGGCGCGCGATGCCGGCCAGTACGCCCGGGTGAACACTGACACGGGGGAGCTGGACACGGTGCGCCGCGTCGCGGAGCCGAGCAGCGTGCTCCAAACGGGTGCGCAGGGCGTGCTGCTCACTCACGGGAACGGACGCGCGTGGCCCATCGCGGCGGCGCAGCCGCTCGACATCGGCGGGAGCGCCACGGACGCCCAGAGCGACCGCGGAGCCGACGATGGAGCCGACGACGGGACCGACGCGGTGGGCACCGGAGCCGGAGGCGCAGGATCGGGTGACAGCTCAGGCGACGTGACAGCACACGGTGTTGCCATGCCGGAGGGAAGCCGGGATGTGCTCGTAGCCGGACGATACCTGGCGGTGCGGACCGAGTCCGGACAGGTCCACGTGGGGACGCTGCGCGCGCCCCAGAGCGGATCGCACGCGGCGGACCCCACAGGCGGGCAGCGTGCCGGCTCGGGGGACACCCCCGACACCTCCGGAGACGAATCCGATCCGGCAGCGTGGGGCCCCCGCCTCGCTGCGCTCCGCACGCTCGACGCAGCCGAGCCCGGGACCGACACGTCCGGGGACGCGGGGGACACCGAAGACACCGAAGACGCCGGAGACGCGGCCGTTGATACCGGCGACGCCCCGGCCGCGACGCTCCCGGCCGCCTCAGCGATCGCGCTCTCGGCTGACGGGGTGCTCGCCGTGTATGCCGCCGGCGAGCACAGCGTCTCGCGCTACGACCTGGGCCGCGGCCTCGCGCGCACGCCCGAGGCGGCGGCTGCCGCGGTGCCGCAGCTCGGGCAGCCGGACACCGTGCCAGGGGATCCGATCGACGCGCCACAGCTCGCGGTGCTCGGGGCCGACTGGGTGCTGCTCGACGCGGACGCCGGGGTGCTCAGTCGGGCGGGAGCGGAACCCCAGCAACTCGATCTTGCCGCGGGGGCGTTGCTGCAGTCCAGCAGCGGGGCAAGTCGCGCCGGGGCTCCCGGGTCGGCGACGCCCACGCGCGCCGCGGCGGCCGAGCCGATGTCGGCGGATCAGCCCGCGGCCAGCACCGCGCTCATCGCCGACTCGGACGGCCTGATCGCGGTGACGCGGGACGGAACCGTGACTCGGACGGAGGCCACGGGAACCCCCGCACGACCGACGGAGGTCGACGGCACCCGGGTCGCGGCGTGGCTCGGCGCAGGATCCGGGGCGCTGTGGCGGGGTGGCGGGGAGCCGATCCCGCTGCAGTTCGATGACGCCGTGCAAGACGATTCGGATCTGGCCCCCGTGATCCGCAGCAACGGGACGCGTGCGGTGCTCAGCGACGAACGCACGGGAATGCTCTGGACGGTTCCGGACGGCACGCTCATCCCCCTGTCGCAATGGAGTCTCGCGGATCCTCCGCAGGAGGTTCAGGGCACCGTCGTCGTCGAGGACGTGCCGGAGCAGGTCCCGCCGACCGCGGTGGACGATGCCTTCGGCGTGCGTCCGGGTGCGCCGTCACCGCTCCCGGTGTTGCTCAACGACTTCGATGCGAACGTCCGCGACGTGCTCACGATTGTGCCGGAATCCCTGAGCGAATCGCCGCTGCCCGAGGAGTTTGGCCGGGTGGAGCTGCTGGCGGATCGGCAATCGCTCGTGGTCCACACCGCCCCCGGTGCCTCGGGGACCGCGAGTTTCAGCTACCGCATCTCGGACGGGGCGCTCGAGTCCGGCACGGCGACGGTCACGCTCCGTGTCGCGGCGGAGACGGAGAACTCCGCCCCCGAGTGGTGTGCCGTGTCGGGCTGCCAGCGCGAGTGGGCGGTGCCCGCGATCACGCCCGGAGGGACCCTGGTGACTCCGGTGCTCGAGGGGTGGGTGGATCCTGAGGGGGATGTGATGACGCTTGCGGCCGCGGTGCCCGTGCGCGACGCGGACCCGATTCGCGCGCTGGTCACCGCCGACGGTCGGCTTGCCGTGCGGCACACGGATCCGAGCGCCGCGGGCGAGGATGTTGCGTTGCGCGTCACGGTGCGTGACAGCCGCGGCGAGGAACGCGACCGGGAACTGACGCTGTCGGTGCGGCCCGAAGCCATGCCGCAGGTCACGGGAACAGCGGCCACGATGACGGTGGGCGTGCCCGCCACGTTCGCGCCGCTCGACCGGGTTGCCGGCGGCTCTGGATCCTTCGCGCTCGTTGACGTTGCTCCGCAGTCGGGGGAAGCGACGGCGGTGACTCACCCGGTCGGCGGCACCGTCGAGGTGACGGCGCTCGAGGCGGGGATCTCAACGTTCGCGGTGACGGTGCGCGACGCCGTCACGGGGGCGGAGGCCAGTGGCCAGCTCCGCGTCACCGCGACGGAGGAGGGTGCGGCGCTCGCGCTGCCTCCGTTGCGGGCGTATGTTCGCCCGCTCACGGACGCCACAGTCGAGGTGCTTGACGCGATCCCGGGCTCCGAATCGCGCGCGCTCGCGGTGGTCGGTGCGGCGGTCACGGACGGGGAACTGCACGCGGACGTGATCGACCACGCGCAAGTCCGCGTTGCGGGCGGGACCGCGGACGGCGGGCCCGGCCGGATCGGTGCGGCCGATATCACGGTGTCGGAGGGGGACACCACAGCGCATGGCCGGCTCACGGTGTTCCAGGTGCCGGATGCTGGGGGTACCGGGGTCATCGCGGTCGCGGACTCGGCCACCGTCAGTGTCGGATCGACCGTCGATATTCGCGTGCTCGACAATGATGTCGCGGCCCCAGGGGAGCGGCTCCTGCTGCACCCCGAGGTGGCCGGATCCGGCGCTCCGGGCGAGCTTGCCTTCGCCGCGGGGAGCACCCTGCGCTACCTCGCCCCGAGCGAGCCGGGCACCTATCGCATCGGATACACGGTCTTCGCGGCGAGCTCCCCGGAGCTGAGCGACACCGGCGAGGTGGTCGTCACTGTGCTCCCGGAGAGCACGAACCGCGACCCGCAGCCGGCAGCGTTGACCGCCCGCGTCACCCCGGGGGGAACGACGACCGCGCGCGTCCCCACCTCTGGGGTGGATCCCGACGGGGACCGCGTGCGGCTCCGCAGCGTGGACGCGTCGCCGGATGCGCGGGTCACGGCGAGCCTGGCCCGCTCAGGGACGGGCATCGACGTCACCGCCGCGGCCACCGCCGAGCCGGGGACGGTGGCGATCCCCTACACGGTCACCGACGATCACGGCGGCACCGGAACGGGGACGCTGCACGTGATCGTCACCGGTGACTCCGCGGCGCCGCCGGTCACCCTCACCGACCAGGTGCGCCTGGTGCCGGGCGGCGAAACCGTGGTGCAGCCACTCGACAACGACAGCGACCCGGCCGGGGGCGAGCTGGAACTGGTGGAGGTGACCCCCAACGTGCCGGGGGACCGCGACAGCGCCGAGTATCGCCGCCTCGCCGAGGCGCTCGACACGCGTGAGCTGCGCCGCGGCCGGATCGTGGTGACCGCGGGTGAGGAGCTGGGGACGGCCTCGTACCGCTACACGGTGCGTTCGAGCGTGACGTCGAGCACGGCTGACGGCCTGATCGTGGTCCAGACCTCGGAGCGTGTGGGGGCCCAAGCACCCGCGGTGCGTGACACACTCGTGAGCGTGCGCGACCGCGCGGACCTTGCCGGCCGGGGGATCGACGTGCTCCAGGGCAAAGTGCGGTGGCCGGCGGGCGATCCGGCGGCGCTCCGGCTCACGCTCTGGGGCGAGCAGGGCGGGGACTACCGGGTGTCCGGCAACCGGATCGTGGGGAGCTACGATCCTGCGGGCGACGTGGTCGTATTCCAGGTGGACGGTACCGACGCGTCGGGGACCGACGTCACCAGCTACGGTTTCCTCGTGATTCCCCCGCTCGAGGATCTGCAGCTCACGCTGCAGCGGGATCTGGAACCGCTCGAGGTGGCGGAGGGCGATGCGGTCACGGCCGCGGTGGCGGATCTCGTGGACGCGGGACCCGATGATCGCATCGAGCTGCGTAGCGGCGTGTTTCCCACCGCTCGGGCGGCGGCGCGCTGCGAGGCGGCCGGCGACGTCGCGATCCGCTACGCGGCGGGGAGCGGCGGGCCCTGGAGCGACGTGTGCCGCATGGAGGTGCGACTGCGTGGCCAGGATCACTGGACGGCGCTCCCGGTGCCCGTGCGGGTGATTCCCGATGCGCCGGTCGCCGAACTGCGGTCGCTCACGCGCGCCATCGCGCCGGGCACGACCGAGACGATCCAGCTCTCGGACATGGTGGAGTGGCAGGGGGACCGCGCCGGCGACCCCGCCGAGCTGTCGTTCAGCGTGAGCGGCACGGCCGCGGACTTCGAGGTGGTGAGCGAGGGGGGCACGCTGCGCGCCACGGCGCTTGCCACCGCGCGCCCCGGCGGGCAGCACGCCCTCACGGTCACGATGACCGGCGCGGGCCGCGCGCACGCCCCGCTGACGCTCCGCGTCGGGGAAAGCCCGCGGGATCTGCCGCGCGGCGGCACGGCGGCGCTGCAGTGCACGGTCGGGGCGAGCTGCGGCACCGATCTCGTCGGTATTCCCGGGGAGTACGACCCGTTTGCCGGGAAGCGGGGCGGCGGCCTCGAACTCGTTGCGGTGGACGGCAGTGCCTGCCCGATCGCCCAGTTCGCGGCGGTGGAGAACCGTCGGGTGGCGGTGAGCTGGCCAGGCGCGGCGGAATCCGGCGGCACCTGCACCGTCGGGTTCACCGTGCGCGACGCGCAGGGCCGCGTCGGCACCGGCGCGATCGAGTTCGACGCGCAGGGGCTTCCCGACGCGCCGACGAGCGTCGTGCAGACCGGGTTTACCGAGAGCACCGCGTCGTTCCGGGTGGCCCTCGGCGGCCGGCTCGCACACCCCGCGGTCACGGAGGTTCGGCTGAGCGGTGCCGGAAGCGCGCAGTGCGCCGCGGCCGGCCCCGACGCCTTCGACTGCACCGTGAGCGGACTGCGCAGCGGGGAGCGGCACAGCTTCACCGCGCGGGCCGTGAATGGTGTCGGGGAATCCGCCCCGAGCGCGCCGGTGACCGGTTGGGCGTACCGCGCCCCGGAGCGCCCCACGATTACGGCGACGGCGTTCCCCGACGCGGGGAACACCGAGCAGGGGCGTGGCGCGCTCCGCGTGACCGCCTCCGGATCCCGGGACACCCGGGAGTTCCGGGTGTCGATCGCGGGGGCCGAGCGGGGCACGATCGCGGGACCGGAGGGGCGCGGCGATTTCGCGGGGCTTCCCGCCGGGCCGGTCGCCGTCGTGGTGACGCCGGTGACCGCGCTGGACCTCCCGCCCGTCAGCGGCGGCTCCGCCACGGGGACGGCCGCGCAGGCGGAGGGCCGTGTGATCGGTGCCCCTCTCCTCACGGGGGCGACACTCGTGAGCACGGGGGACCGCAGCGGGAAGATCACGGCCGCGGGGGCGGGAGCCCACCACGGCGAGGCCGTGACCTGGAGTTACGCCGTCGCCACCGACGGAGTCGAGCCGAGCTGCGCGGCCGCGGGCCCCTCCTCCGAGATGTCGGGGCTCCAGCGGGGGAAGTGGTACCGCGGGATCGCGTGCGCGAGCAGCCCCTTCGGGGTGAGCTCGGCACCCACCACGGCCGTGCAGATCGGCGGCGCAATCCCCGCACCCAGCGTGAGCTACACGGTCGCGACAGCTCCGAAACCGCAGGGCGACGGGGTCGAGTACGTGGCGGGTGCGCCACAGGTCTCGGGACACCTCACCGGGGCTCAGCTGCGCTATAGCTCGGGCGGCGACACGCTGTTCCTCGACCCCGAGGTGCCCGGCCCCATCACCGTGCAGCAGTGCTTCGCCGAGCAGTGCTCAGAGACCGCACCGGTGCGCTGGATCGGGGCCCCGCGCCCGGTGATCGTGGCACCGAACAATGGCACCTGCGTGGACCCGGCGACGGCCGGCGGGAACCCCGCGGAGCTCGCCGCCGCGGTGCAGATCTCGGGCGCGGCGCAATCCTCCGCACAGTTCTCCCTCGGCGCGGTCACCGGAGAGACCGCCGAGATCACCGTACGCTGGGGCGGGGAGTACAGTGCGCTCCAGGCCGCCACGGTCACGGTGTGCGCGACGCCGCCGCCCGAGCCGGGGCCCTGATCCGGCCCACCGCCCACCGCCCACCGCGACACGAATTCGAGGACACATGACGACTTCGCCCCAGGACCTCCCCGTTCCGAGCGAGGAACGCCGTGCCGCCGCCGCCCCGGACGCGCCGTCGCCCGACGCGGGCACGCCTGAGGCGCGTCGCCCGGAGCCGAACTCGCCGGACGTGATTACCCCGGAGCAGGCGCGCTGGGTGCAGCAGCTGGTGCAGGCCTGCGGTGACGCGGTCGCCGAGGTGATCCAGGGCAAGCGTAGGGTCATCGATCTAGTGTTCGCGAGCGCCCTGGCCGGCGGCCACGTGCTCCTCGAAGACGTGCCCGGCACGGGCAAGACGGCGCTGGCGCGCGCGCTCGCCGCAGTGATCCAGGGCACCTCCGCTCGCATCCAGTTCACGCCCGATCTGCTCCCGGGCGACGTGACCGGCATCTCCGTGTACGACCAGCGTGCGGGGGTGTTCGAGTTCCATGCCGGGCCGGTCTTCGCGAACGTGGTGCTCGCCGACGAGATCAACCGGGCCAGCCCCAAAACGCAGTCCGCGCTGCTCGAGGTGATGGAGGAGGGCCGGGTCACCGTTGACGGGGTCTCACACGACGTCGGCAGCCCCTTCCTCGTGATCGCCACCCAGAACCCCGTCGAGCAGGCGGGCACCTATCGCCTCCCCGAAGCGCAGCTCGACCGTTTCATGATCAAGACGGCGATCGGCTACCCCGACGCGAGCGCCATGCTGCAGATTCTGCAGCAGCATCGGGGCACCCAGGAACCGGTGCCCGCCGTGGTGTCGACCGCGATGGTGGCGCAGGCACAGGCCTTCGTGAACCGGGTCTATGTGAGCCCGTTGGTCGCCGACTACGCGGTGCAACTCGTCGAGGGAACCCGGCGCGCGAGCGAGGTGCGCCTCGGGGCGAGCGTGCGAGGCGCGCTCGCGCTCGTGCGCATCGCGTCCGCGTGGGCGGCGAGCCAGGGGCGGCACTACGTCACACCGGACGATGTCCGTGATCTCGCGCTGCCCGCGCTCGCCCACCGGCTCGTGTTGGAGCCCGAGGCCGAATTCGACGGGGTGACCGCCGAGCAGGTCGTGGGCCAGGTGATCCTCGACACCCCCATTCCCCAGGAGAACGGCACGGCGTGACCGCGGTCCCCCCTCCCACACGCGGTAGCGAGACGACTCGGACGGTCGCCCGCACCGAGACGCGTGCACCCAGCGTGCCGCGAAAGGTCCGGCTGCGGCACGTCTGGCGGCGGACCGCCCTGCGGCTGCGGCGGGCGTGGGGCCGCCTCACCCACGTCGTCACTCCGGCCGGGGGCTTCGTCGCGAGCGCCGCGGTGCTCGCGGCCGTGCTCGGGGCGAGCCTCGGCTGGATCGAGGCCTGGGCGGTCGCGGTCGCGGCGGCGCTCCTGCTGCTCGTGGCGCTGCCATTCCTGGTGGGCGGCCGAAACTACGCGATCCGGATCGCCGCGGACCGCCTGCGCGTCGTCGCCGGCGACGAGGTGCGACTCGCGGTGGAGATCACCCAGACCGCGGCACGGCCCAGCCTCCCCGCGCGCGCAGAACTGCCGGTGGGGCCCGCGCTGCGCGAGCTTGCGATCCCCGCGCTGGGCGCGGGCGGCCGCACGGAGTTGCCGCTCGCGGTGCCCGCACCGCACCGCGGGGTGATCACCGTGGGGCCGCTCACCGTCGCCCGGCGCGACCCCGTGGGGCTGCTCCGCAGAGAACTCACCTGGCCCGACCGCCACCTCGTGCACGTCCACCCGGTGACCACCGCACTGCCCCCGAGCACGGCGGGGCTCGTCCGCGATCTGGAGGGCGATCCGAGCCGCCGGCTCACCGACGCCGACCTGTCCTTCCACGCGGTGCGGGAGTACGCTCACGGCGACGCGCGCCGGCACATCCACTGGCGGTCGACGGCAAAGACCGGGACACTCATGGTGCGCCAATACGAGGAATCCCAGACCGCGCGCACCGCCGTGCTGTTCGACGCCAATCGTGCCGAGTATCTGAGCGCCGACGCGTTTGAGCTCGGGGTCAGCGTCGCGGCCTCGATCGGGCTGCAGGCCGTGCGCGAGGGCCGGGAACGCTTTGTCGCCGCCCAGTGGGTCCCCGGGCGGGAGCGCTCGGCGATTGACGGGCTCGAGGAACTCCCCTCCCGCACCCCGACCCAGCTGCTCGACGCCTGGGCGCGCCTCACCCCGACGGACCAGGCCGCCCCGGTGGAACGGATCGCGCGCGGGCTCGCCGAATCGCGGCGGCCGCTCTCCCTCGTGGCGGTCGTGACCGGTTCGCGCGTGGACGCCGGGCGACTGCGCCGGATCGCGGCCGTGTTCCCACCGGACGTCGCCGTGTTGATCGTGCGCTGCGAGCCCCTGGCGGATCCCGTGGCGCATCGCGGTGAGGCTGGTGCCGTGCTGACGGTTGGCGCGCTCGGGGACCTGCCGCAGCTGCTGCTGCGTCGAGGTGCCGCGTGAGCGGGCGGCGGACCCCGGCGCCGGGCACCCCGCACGCGGCCGCGGTGTGGGGCCTTGTGGTCGCCCTGGCGGCGCTCACCGGTGCGGCCGCGTGGCCCATCTATCAGACCCCTCGGGTGTGGGTGCTCGTGGGTATCGCCGCGGCGACGGCGGGCGGGATTGTCTGGGCCGGGCTGCGGTGGCGCTGGGGCGCGACCGCCGCTGCCGCGCTGCTGCTTGGTTTCGTGGCGCTGCTCGTGCCGCTCGCGGTGCCGGACGCGTTGGGCGCTGACCCGCAGCGCCTGCTCCGCGGACTCGGGGACGGGCTCGGCGCGGTCGCACTCGGCTGGAAACAGATCCTCACCCTCACCCTCCCGCTCGGCGAGTACCAGGCGGTCCTGGTCCCACTGCTCGTCACCGTGTATCTCGCGGCCGCCGCGGCCGTGTGGCTCGCGCTCCGCTCCGCGCGGAGTGCGGTGTGGGCCGCCTTTCCGGCGCTCGGGGGCGTCGCCTTCGGGACGCTCCTCGGCCCCGCGGAACTCAGCGAGCCGCTCACGTTCGGCCCGGCGACCATCGCGGCCCCGCGGGAGCTCGCGCTGTGGGGTGCCGCCGGACTGCTCATCGCGCTCTGGATCGGCTGGACCTCCGGGGCCGCGCGCCGCGCCGCGCTGCGGCTCGGTCGTGGTCCCGGATCCCGCTCGCGCGGGCTGCGCCGCGGGGCTGTGGGGGCCGGGATCGTGCTCGTCGCGCTCGCCGCGGGCGCGGCCGTCGCACCCGCGCTCGCGACGTCCCCCCGGGTGGTGCCGCGCGATCGGATTGACCCCGTGATCGTCGTGCGCGAGCAGACGAGCCCGCTCGCGAGCTATCGGCTCTCGAAACGGGATGCCGCGCTGACCGCGCCGCTGTTCCGCGTCGCGAGCGAGGGACCGCTCCCGAGCCGACTGCGGCTCGCCGTGCTCGACCACTTCGACGGGGTCGATCTCACCCCCACGGCCGGGGCGGGGAGTTTCACGCGATTCCCGAGCGGGGTCCCGGCGCCGGAGCCGAGTCAGGTCGAGGTGGCAATCGATTCCGGGTACCGCGGAATCTGGGTGCCGCTCGGCTCGGGGCTCGGTGCGCCCCCCGAGTTCGGGGGACCGCGCGCCGCCGAACTGAGCGACGCGTTCTACCTCGACCGTGACACCGGGGCAGGGATCGCCGTGCCGACCGCGGCGGGACTGCGCGCGGGGGACACCTACGTGGCGGAGCTGAGCGCCGCAGCGGATCCGTCGCTCGGGGAGCGCCCGGCTGCCGACGCCCCCCGCATCGACCTCGCGAGCCACCCGCAACTCGACCGGTGGCTCCGCGCCCAGCAGCTTCCGGCGAGCGGGCAGGGGCTTCGAGACGGCATCGAACGGCTGCGGGATCGCGGGTATCTCAGCCACGCGCTCAGCGACGACACGAACCGGGAGTGGCTGGACCGCCTCGCCGCGGAATCCGGCACGCGCTTCGTGGCGAGCGCGGGCGGCCACTCCACCGCGCGCGTCGAGGAGCTCTTCGCGCAGCTCAACGAGCAAGAAGAAACGGCGGGCGCAACGGCGAACGCGGAGGCCCTCGTGGCCGGCGTGGGCGACGACGAGCAGTTCGCGGCGGCGGCGATGCTGCTCGCCCAAGCGATGGGGTTCGACGCGCGCGTCGTCCTGGGGGTGCGGATCGGGGGCGAGGGCGTGCCCGGGGTGCCGGCGTGCACCGACACCTGCGCGGGGGAGCACCTTGCCGCCTGGATCGAGGCGCGCGGTGCCGACGGGGTGTGGGCGCCCCTGGATGTCACGCCGCAGGTGGTGGTACCGCCCCGATCCCTGGACACGGGCGAACGGCTGCCCGAATTCCCGACCGTGCCGGAGGAACGCGACGCACCAGAACGAGACCCCGAGTTTGGTGCGGGGCTCGGGGACGTGGCGCCGCAGCAGCCCGGAAGCGATCGCCGCGACGCGGCCGCAGCGCCCGTGCTGCGTTGGGTCAGCTGGGGAGCCGCGGCGCTCCTGCTCACCGCCCTCGCGGTGCTCTTTGTCCCCGCGGTGAAGTGGGCGCGGCGACGGTCCCGACGGCGCGCGCCGACGCCCGAGACACGCGTGCTCGGTGCGTGGGAGGAGTTCCTCGATGCGCACGTTGACGCGGGGACCCCGGCGCTGCGCGAGGCCGCGCGGGCACCGGGCGCGCGCAGCCGTCGCGATCTGGCCCGGGCGCTCCCCGGGGGCCCGCCGATCGCGGACGCGGTCGATCGCGCCGTCTTCGCCCCGACGGCCCCGAGCGCGGCGGAGGCCGAGGACGTCTGGGGTGCGGTAGGCGCGGAAACGGCGCGGATTCGCTCGGAGCAGTCCCGCTGGGAGCGGCTGCGGGCGCGGTTCACGCTCGCCTCGTTCGGGGTGGGCGGGTCACGAGGAGGACGGCGATGACGAGTCACGATCCCGCACCGCACCGCACGGACTCTGCCGCGAGTTCCTCGCCCGCCCCGCCGGTGCCGGAACCGAGCGACGAGCGCTCCGCCCAGGATCTCGCGGCCCTCATGTTCAAGCCGCCGCTCGACCCGGTGCGGCGGATCCCGCGCGCCCCGGGACCGACCCTCGCCCGGCCGCGCCCCGGGCTCGCGCCGCAATTGCCGCATGTTTACGGCGCGCGGCCCCTGCCGGTGCCCGATGCCGCGCCGGTCGCGAGCGCCGGACCGCCCCTGGCCGCCGGGCCCGAGCGCACAGCCCAGCGCTCGATGGCGCGACAGAACCGCCGCTTCCGGTGGCTGGCCCTCGGCGGCGGTGCTGCGGTGCTCGTGACCGTCGCGGGTGGTTTCTGGATGCTGGGGCGGCTCGCAGCGGCCTGGCTCTAGTGGCAGCATGCCCGGGGCCGCGTAGAATATGAGGAGGCGAAACCGGAGTTATTCGCCACAGGTGGAGCTTCGGGCAGCCGAACAACATGGAATGGTGGTACACCCGTGAACCTCGATCTCAGCAGTGGAGGATTCGCCATCGTCGGGGCGATCCTTGGCATCTGGGGGCTCGTCGCGTTCGTGTTCTACCTGTGGTACCTGTGGGCGTTGTCCAAGCTGTTCCCGTACCTGGGGCTGCCAAGCAGCCACGGCTGGATCCCGGTGTGGAACCAGTGGCAACTCATCAACCGGGCGGGGCTCCCGGGATGGGTCGTGCTCCTGGCGGTGGTACCCGGGCTCGTCGTCGTCGGGATCGTGTTCAGCATCATGGCGGTGCACCGGCTCAACAAGGAGTTCGGGAAGGACGTCTCGTACACCGTGCTGGGCGCGTTCCTGCCGCCGATCTGGGCGATGTTGCTCGCGAGCCACATCTCCGACGGGATGTACGCGGGGGCGAGCGTCTACACGGGAGAAACGGCGTTCCCGCCGTTGTCACCCCAGCGCTCCGCGTCGGCCTGGCCCGAACCCGTGGCGCCGGGCGAACCGCGGCAGGCTGCGCCCGCAACGCCGGCCGCACCTCCCGAGAATCCGGCCTGGCGGGGCTTGCCGCCGGTGCCGCCCGGAGCGCTCTCGGGTGCGCCGTCCGCGCCAGCCGCGCCAGTGGCACCCCCGACGCCAGCGGCACCGCCTGCGCCAGCCCACGCCCCGGCGCAGGGAGGAGAACAGCCGTCGGTGCCGGCCGATGCCCCGGCACCGCGAGACCCGCACGAGCTCAACGACTGGGGCTTCAGCCGAACGACCGAGGGAAACTTCGAGCGTCTCGCGGCCGAGGAAATCGGCGAGCGGCACGCTCAGCCGCTCGGTGCCCCTCGCCCGGCTGAGCCGTTTGCATGGCCCGGCGACACGGGCGACCCGCGACGGGACTCCGCCGCGGACTCGGCCGCGGCGTACGCCGCGCTCCCGAGCGCGGGCCCGAGCGAAGCGCCGGGCGGGCGTGTCTCGGAGCCGGCGCGCGTCGAGGTCGCGGAGCCGCAGAGTGAAGTATCCGCTGCCCCGCCGTCCGCCCCCGAACCGCCAGAGCGCGCGACCCCGTCGGTGCCCGAGGCGGAGACCCCCTCGATCTTCGACCTCGATCCGGTGGCCCCGGATACCGCCGCACGTCGGGATCAGGTATCGCAGGATCCGGTGCCGCAGGATCCGGCCTCGGGTCCGGCCTCGGGTCCGGCCTCGGGTCCGGCTCACACGGACGTCCCGGCACCGGATTCCGCCCCGGCTCCTGTCGCGGCCGCCGCGCCGCCGGTCCCCGCGGCATCGGCTCGCGCATCCGTCCCATCCCGACCCGACGACGCGCACACCCGCGCGCTCGAACTCGACGGGGACGCACTCGACGATCGCACCGTCGTGGTATCCGCTCCGATCCGGTGGGGCCTTGAACTCCCGGGCGGCGACATCCTTGAACTGCTCGGTGATGACCTGATCGTGGGACGAAAGCCAGAACGAATGGCGGGAGCGGATGTGCTCGCCCTGCCCGATCCCACGCGCACCGTCTCCAAGTCGCACGCGCGGTTGCGCTTCGACGGCGAGGCGTGGACCGTGGAAGACCTGCACTCCACGAACGGGCTGTCCGCGGTGGACGCGGCCGACAGTCTCACCCCGCTCGCACCGGGACACATCCACCCGATTCCTGAGCGCATGGTGCTCGGCACCCTGGAGGTCCGGGTGCGGCCGCTCGAGCGCGGCGAACTGCTCTAGCGGTGCCGCGCAGCCGGGCTTCGCGATATCGCTCGGAGCGAAGCTGAGTGCACACCCGGCAAATCGGCTGCCCACACTCAGCTTCGAGCGCGTAGGGTGAGGCCTGTTGGCGTGGTACCGTTCCGCGTCGGGGAGGGGCGTTCGAGTGAAGGTCATCAGCTACAACCTGCGGAAGAACCGCGCGGTCACCGAGATCGCCGCGCTCGCCGAGGATCACGAGATCGACGTGTTGTGTCTGCAGGAGGCTGAGGCCGTGGCGCTCCCCGCCGAGCTCGGCGAGCTGAGCCTGGTGCACGCGACGGAACGGAACCGGCTTGGACTCGCGATGTACGTCCGCGCCGATCGCTTCGTGACCCGGTCGGCGCACACGTTCCAGCTCAAGAAGTCGCTGCACGACCGCCTGCTTGCCCCCGCCCACGAGCGGCTGCTGGGTGCCCGGCTGCACGATCGGCACACGAGTCGGGATCTCGTCGTGGCCTCCTTCCACGCGGCGCCGCTCACCGCCCTGAACTCGCTGCGACGGCACCAGATCCACGCGGCGCTCGGCGAACTGCGCGCCCTCGGGCCGGGGCTGCCCGCGCTCATGGTGGGCGACTACAACTATCCGGTATTCAAGGGGCGGCTCGACACCGAGATGCGCGATCACGGCTACGAGCTCAGCCTGAGCGACAAGCGCACCTACACGCGGTACAAGATGTTCCGCGGACACTTCGACTTCGCCACGTCGATGGGGATGGACATTGCAAGCGTGTCCACGCTGGGTCGAGGGCTCTCGGACCACCTCCCGATCCTGATCTCGGCCGGCCTCAGCGCCGAACGCCTCCCGGTCGCCGCCTAACACCCCGCGCCACGGTTCCCCCCGCGGTCGCCCGACCGCGTCACCCAAAACCTCGGAGATCCTGCGCCCAAGTCCGATTTCGGGAGGAAATCTCCGAGGTTTTCGTGAATCTCCTGCGCAATGGACGGGGTGCGAGCGCCCCGCGCGCGCCCGCACCCCTGCGCACGCCCCGCGCCAATCGTTTGGGCCCGGTTCCCCCTGCAGCCACCCGACCGCGTCACCCAAAACCCCGGAGATCCTGCGCCCAAGTCCGATTTCGGGAAAGAATCTCCGAGGTTTTCGTGAATCTCCTGCGCATTGAACGGTGGGCGAGTGCGCCGGGCGAACACGCCGGGCGCCGGGCGAACGGGGCGAACCACGCGAGCACGCCGTGCCGGGCACCCCGCCCTCGGTGATCGACCCTCACGCCCGCGTCCGAGCACCCCTTCTCACGCCCCGCGCCAATCGCCCGGCCGCGTCAGAGGTTTGGTCGGGATCCTTCCCTGCAGTCACCCGGCCGCGTCACTCAAAACCCCGGAGATCCTGCGTCCAAGTCCGATTTCGGGAAAAAATCTCCGAGGTTTTCGTGAATCTCCTGCGGGTTGAGCGGTGGGCGAGCGCGCTGCGCGCGCCCGCACCCCTTCTCACGCCCCGCGCCAATCGCCCGGCCCGGTTCGCCCTGCAGTCGCCCGGCCGCGTCACCCAAAACCTCGGAGATCCTGCGCCCAAGTCCGGTTTCGGGAAAAAATCTCCGAGGTTTTCGTGAATCTCCTGCGGGTTGAGCGGTAGGCAGGCGCGCGGACTGGGGCGCACGCGCGGGGGCGAACGGGGTGAGCTGTGGCTGCGTCACCGCGACACCCACAGCTCACCCTTCGCGGGGCGTGTGCGCCCGTCAGGCGGTCGGCGCGAGCACCGGGGGCGCGGCCGCCTCGACGCGCTTCCGCGGGCCAAACAGCACGACGCCCGCTGCGGCAAGGATGAGGAGCGCCGAGCCCAGCAGCATGAGCTGTTCCGCGACGCTGAGCTGGAACCCGCCGGCGTCGACCGGCCCGGGAATGAGGCCGCTGAGCTGCGTGGGGTCCTCGTCGACGAGGCCGGCGGGGGCCGCCGACTTCGCGGTTGCGGGGATCACGACCTCCACCCAGCCGGCGAAGGAATTGTCGGCTGCGGTGAACGCGAACTGATACTTCCCGCCCGTCAGGCGAGAAATGTCGACGCGGAGCTCACTGTCGCTATTCGCGCGGATCCAGTCGATCGCGGTGGCCTGCGGGTAGACGTGGAGGAAGTACCAGTCGCCCGGCTTCGCCTGCGGGATCGAGATGTACGCGATCCCCTCGGACACCCGCACGGTCACGCCCCCGGCGTTCGCCCGCGTGAGGTCCCGCGCGGATGCGACGGGTGGTTCCGGCTTCGTCTCGGGCTTGGGCGCGGCCTGACTGCCCGGGGCCCGGGCGGCGCCCGTCCCGGAAGACGCGGTCTGCGATGCCTCCGGTGTGCCGGCGGGCTGCAGCACGGGCACCGACGGTGTCGGTTGGGGGGGTGGTCACCGGACGCGTCACCGGTGGATCGACCGGCGGCGTCACTACCGGCGGCTTCACGACCGGGGGCGTGACCACGGGCGGCACGGGGAAGCCGATCACTGGCTCGGGCGCTTGCGACGCCGCCGGCGCCGTCCAGCGCACGGTGTTCAGCAGAAGCTGCACGCCGCCGGGCGACCAGTTGCGCGCGTCGATGGCCGAGGACGTGCCGTGGAGCGCGAGGTACGCGTGCCGATTCGTCGCGCGCTGGTCTACGGCGAGCCCGGTGCCGAGCGCCGTGGTCGTGGTGACCTGTGGGTCGACCGAGGCGTCGGTGGCCTGCATGACGGTCTCGGCGATCACGGTCGGCGCGGTGCCGCGGAGCCCGTCGAACCAGGCCGCCCACTTGGTGCCCGCGGTCGCCGAGTTCTGGACGATGACGGATCCGACGCCAAACGCCTCGGGGCTGAGCAGCCCGCCGGCGAGGATCTCGTGATCGGCCGTGACCCGGTAACCTACGGCACTCGCGGAGCGGTCGCCGGCCGCGTCGCGGCTGGCGGGATTGCCGAGGGTGCGCTGCAGCGCGGCGATGCCGCTGGATTCCGAATCCCCGAGGTCGAGCCAGATGATGCCGGATCCTGACGCGTCGGTCGCCGCGATCGAAGCATCGATCTGCGCCCGCGACACCGTGCCGGCGGGAGCATCCCACAGCACCGCGTCGTACGTGCCGAGCTCGGTGAGGTCTTCGGGAACGCTCGCGCGGGACTCCGCAACGAAGCCGTTGTCGGCGAGAAGGGCGGCGGTGCTCCCGCCGGAGTCCCCGAGCACCAGCACGCGGCTGAGGTTCGCGAGACGGAACGACACCGTGGTGGTGAGCGCCGCGCGCACGGGTGCGGCGGCCGAGATCGCCTCGGCTTTGCCCTCGGCCGCGACCCGCACCCGGTATTCGCCGACGGGCATCGCGTCGAAGCGGAACGCGCCGCGCGCGTCCGTCGTGGTGGTGAGTTCGATGCCGGCGATCGACACCGCGGCACCCGCCACGGGGGCGGAGCTCGCGTGATCGACCACGGTTCCGCTGAGCGTGCCGACGGTGATCGGCGTCAGGGGGAGCGAGAGCTTCGTGAAGCCGGTCGCGGCGACGGTGACGGTGGCGCTCTGCGCCGTCTCGAAGCCAAAACGCTCAGCGGTCAGCGTGTAGCTCCCGGGTCCGAGGCGGGCGGTGAAGCGGCCCTGGGCATCGGTGGTCCAGGTCTCGCCGCGGTCACCGTAGCTCACGGTCGCGCTCGCGATGGGGGCGCCGGTGCTCGCGTTGACGACGGTGCCCGTCACGCCCGATTCCCCGCGAAGCTCGCTGAGTGCGGCGTGGACGTCGATGCGCCCGCTGCCGTAGCCGATGTCGGCGCCGGCCGCGGGATCTGGGTGCCACGCCGTGCGCTTGAGTGCGTCCTCGATCTCGGTGACTGAGAGTCCGGCCTGCGCGGAGCGGATGAGTGCGACCGCGCCGGCCACGTGCGGGGTGGCCATGGAGGTGCCGCTCGACTCCCCGAATTTCCCGCCCGGCATCGCGGAGAACACCTTGACGCCCGGCGCGGAGATGTCGGGCTTCACATAGCTGTCGGGCCAGCCGAACTCGCGGGTGATCTCGCGGTCCCAGGCGACAACGCCGCCGCTCGACTGCGGATCGACGAGATCCTCGGCATTGGTCATGCCCACGGCGACCGCGTCGAAGTAGTTGCCCGGGGAGGAGGTGGTGCCGGCCTTGTTGCCGATGGCGACCGCGGGGAAGATGCCGGCGTCGCGGACGTTGCGGATCGCGCGCGCCAGATCCGGCTCGAAGCCGCTCGACCCCAGGGACATGTTGATGACATCCGCGGGGCGCCCGGCGGGTGCGCCGGTGCCGTCGGTGGGGGCCATGACCCACTCGAGGGCGGCGAGGATCTTCGCGGCGCTGCCGCCGCCGCTCAGGACGTTCGCGGCCATGAGCTCCGCGTCCGGGGCGACCCCGATGCTCGTGCCCGAGGCGCTGCCGCCGAGCACGGTTCCTGCCACGTGCGTGCCGTGCGACCCAGGATCGGTGGGCTTCGTGACCAGGGGCTTCCCGGTTCGGTCGAAGTTGATCCACCCGCCGGGGTAGGTGGGATCGCCGGTGCCGCGGCCGACGAGCCGCGCGCCGATGTCCGGGTGGGTCGCGTCGACTCCGGTGTCGAGGACCGCGACGCGCACCCCCTGCCCGCGGGCGCCGAAGTCGCGCCACACGTCGTCCGCGGCGATCTTCTCGATGCCGTAGGTGACCGGGACCTCCGCGGCGGCGATCGCTGCGGTTTCTGCCTCGGCGGCCGCGGCCGCGGTTTCAGCTTCGCCGGCGACGGCGGGGTCCGGCGTGGTCTCGGTGGGTAGCGTCCCCTCGGATGGGGCGATGTCGTCGAGGGGTTCCACGGTGAAGTTGGGCGTCACCTCGATGGCGCCGGGGAGCGCGGCAAGCTGCGTCAGCACGCGTGCGCTCGGGGCCGCCGACACCAGGACCGCGTTGGTGACCCAGAAGCGGTTGAGGACCTCGATGTCTCCGGGTGCGGTGAGGGTGGCGAGCTCCCGGTCGATGCTGTTCCAGTGCGTGTCCGCGTCCTGCTGGAGCGCCGCCGCGGCGAGCTCGGGATCGCCCTGGGCCGACGGGGCCACGCCGGGGTCGGTGAAGTAGACCAGGACTTCCACCCGGCCGGTGCGGTCGTCGATCCAGTCCTCGGTGGGCGGTTCGCCCGTGTCTTCGTCGTCTGCGGGGGTTTCGGCGTCACCCGGGCCGGCGGGCGGCCCGGCCGGCGTCTGGCCGGGGACCTCCGCGGCTGGGACGCCGATGGGGGTGTCGAGCGCGGTGCGGAACGGGCTCGACGCCGCGGTGCCGAGGGCGTCGGTCAGTTCGGGGCTGACCTCAGCGGTGGTGCGCGCGGGTTCGATGCTCGCGGCACGGTTGAGGGGGTGGGTCTGGTGAAGATTCCCCGTCGTTGCGTGCACCGCTGGCGTCGCGACACTCAGCGCGAGCGCGGCGCACACCACTGGGGCGAGCGCCACGGCTCGCCACCTTGTGGCGCGGTGTCGCGGGGGTGCCGGGGAGCGTGTGGGCAGGTCTGACATGAGTCCTCGGAAACGGTTGATGAGGGCGAATGGTGGAACATCTGATGAAGTTTAGGCTAGTCTAACCAAAGTTCACTCTTAGATCAGATGAAAGTAAGCCGTGCCTTATTCACTCCCTTTCGAACGGTCGGCGCACACGCGACGCTGGGCCGCCTGCATCGCATCAGTCCTGATTCTCACGCTCAGCGGGTGTGGGCTCATCGTGGGGGACGGGGCGAACATCGCCGACGTGGCCCACGCATCGGAGGCGAGCCCCCGCACGTTCACCGGCCCCGACACCGCGGTGCTCACGTCCAACGACATCACCCCGATCGCCACTGACCCCCAGCCACAGCTTCCGGTCACGTTCACCGGCCTGGACGATGTCGCGGTCACGATCGACGACACGAGTCGCATCCTGGCCCTCGACGGCACCGGGAGCCTCGCGTCGATCGTGTTCGGTCTCGGCTTCGGCCCGAACGTGGTCGGGCGCGACCTGACGACGGGCTTCGCATCCGCGAAGGATCTGCCGCTCGTCATGAATAATCACACGCTCAACGCCGAGTCGATCCTCGCGCTGAACCCCACGCTCGTCCTGACCGACTACAGCGTGGGCCCGTACGACGTCCAGATGCAGATCCGAAACGCCGGCATCCCGGTGGTGTTCTTCGATCCCGCAGCGGATTTCGATTCGATCCCGCGGCTGATCGGCGACGTCGCGACCTCGCTCGGAGTCCCCGAGCTCGGCGACGACTACGTCGCCGACTATGAGCGACGGCTCGCGGACACCCTCGCGCGGATCGACGCCGTGGTCCCGGTGGCTGAGGAAGACAAGGTGCGGATGGTGTTCCTGTACATGCGGGGCCGCGCGGGCGTGTACCACCTGTTCGGCAACAACCCGGATGGCACCACCGGCGCCGCCGGCGTCATCATCGAGACGCTGGGCGGGATCGATGCCGCGGGCGAGAACGACTGGGAAAGCGGGGCGCTGACCGCGGAGGGCCTGCTCAAGCTTGAACCCGATCTCTATCTCATGCTCACCCTGGGACTGGAGTCCGTCGGCGGCATCGACGGGTTGATGACCGTGCCGGGCGTGGACCTGACGCCCGCCGGAGAACGACAGCGCGTGGTCGATATGAGCGACTACGAGATGTTCACCTGGGGACCGCGCACCCCCGAGGTGCTGACCGCCCTCGCGGAGTCCGTGTACCGCGTGGATCTCGACGAGGTGGAACTGCCATGACCGAACGCACCGATGCGCGCGAGGAGCTCAAGACCGTCGCGCTGCCGGAGGTCGCGGCCGAGCCGCTCGCCCTGCCCCGCGTCCTCGACTACGAGGCGGAGCGCGCGAAGCTCCCCACCTCCAACGCGCGTCGCGCCACCGTGCTGTTCATCGTGCTCGGCGCGGGGCTCGTGGTGGCCACCCTGGTCGCGGCGGCCCTGGGGCAGATGCAGATCCCGGTCGTCGAGGTGATCGGGTCGCTCTGTCGCCGCGCCGGGCTCAGCTGCGGTGCGGCGGCCAGCCACGTCAACACCGACGCGGTGCTGTGGGAGGTCCGGTTCCCCCGAGTCGTTTTGGCGGTGCTCGTCGGTGCCGCGCTGGCGTCCGCCGGGGCGATCATGCAGGGGGTCTTCGGGAACCCGCTCGCGGACCCCGGCGTCGTCGGGGTGTCCTCCGGTGCCGCGATCGGCGCGAGCCTCATGATCGTGACCGGGCTTGCCGCGGGGAGCACCTTCGCGATCCCGCTGGGCGCCTTCGTCACCGGCGTGACCACCGCGCTCGTCGTGTACTCCATCTCGCGATCCCGCGGGAAGACCCAGGTCATTACCTTGATCTTGGTCGGCGTCGCGGTGAACGCGTTCGCCGGTGCCGCACTGGCGCTGATGACCTTCTCCGCCACAACAAACCAGCGCGAGCAGATCGTGTTCTGGCAGATGGGAAGCCTCGCCGGAGCGCTGTGGGACTCGGTCGCCACGGTCCTGCCCCTGCTCGCCGTCGGCCTCGTGCTCGCGTTCACGGTCGCCGGAAAACTCGACCTGCTGAGCCTGGGGGATGATGCCGCGCGGCACCTCGGCCTGAACATCGAACGGCTCCGCGTCTTCGCGATCATCATCGTGGCCGTGCTCACCGCCACCGCGGTGGCGTTCGCCGGGATCATCGGGTTCGTCGGGCTCGTGGTGCCCCACATCATCCGCATGGTGATGGGGCCGGGCCACCGGGTGCTGGTGCCCGCGAGCGCACTGGGTGGGGCGCTGCTCCTGGTCGTCGCCGACACCTTTGCCCGCACGGCGCTCCCGTACGCGGAGCTTCCGCTCGGCATGATCACCGCCCTCGTCGGTGGCCCCTTCTTCTTCTACCTCATCAAGAGCAGCAGCGCATCACGAAACGGAGGGTGGTAATGTCCGCGATGTCGTTCCGATGGCCACGCACCCCGGCGGTCCCGCCCGAGCCGGCGGCACCGGGAACCCCTCTCCTGCGAGCCCGCGGGGTCGCCGTCACGCTCGGTGGGAAGCCGATCGTCGAGGCGATCGACCTGGACGTGCACGCCGGGGAGATCGTGGCGATCATCGGCCCCAACGGTGCCGGCAAATCGACCCTGTTGGGTGCGCTCGCGGGCGACTACGGGTACACCGGATCGATCGAGATTCTCGGGACCGAACTCACCGCGACGGCGCCGCGAGACCTCGCGCTGCGCCGCGCGGTGCTCCGCCAGAGCAACGCCATCAGCTTCCCGTTCTCCGTGGTCGACGTCGTGAAGATGGGGCGGGCACCCTGGCGCAGGATCAGCACCGTCGAGGAGGACGACCGTGTGATTGCCCAGGAGCTGCTGCGCAGCGACACCTATCGCTTCGCGGAGCGCGCCTTCCCCTCGCTCTCCGGCGGTGAACGCGCGCGGGTCGCGCTCGCGCGCGCGATGGCGCAGCGCACCCCGCTGCTGTTCCTCGACGAGCCGACCGCGGCACTGGACATCAACTATCAGGAGCAGGTGCTCGCGGTCGCGCGGCGCACGGCGCGTCAGGGCAACGGCGTGGTGGTGGTGTTGCACGATCTCGCCGCCGCGGCGGTGTACGCCGACCGGATCCTGCTCCTCGAAGACGGGCGGGCACGGGTGTGCGGAACGCCCCGCGAGGTCATGCAGCCCGAGCTGCTCAGCGCCGTCTACCGGCACCCGGTTCGCGTGCTCACCGACACCGACGGATCACCGCTCGTGGTCCCGACACGCTTCGCAGACGACCCACCGGCGACGGATCCCGCGCCCGGATCCCCAACACCTCAGGAGGTTCCTCGATGAACACGCGGCTGATGACCCCACCGCACACGCCGCACCCCGTCAGATTCGGCGTCGCGGCCGCCATCCTCACCGCGCTGCTCGCGCTGTTCGGCCTTGCGCTGACCCCGGCGCCGGCCCACGCGGCCGGGCGCGTCGACGTCTCGCCCGCTCCGAGCGCTGACGGTGAAACGACCGTGACGCTGTCGGGGAGCGGCTTCCAGTATCTGCCGAACGCGCCGGGCGGCATCTATGTGTCGTTCGGCGTCGTGCAGGATCCCCAGACGAATTCGTGGGCCCCGAGTCAGGGCGGGAAATCCGGCGAGACGTTCGGCTACGCCGCGACCAGCGGTGCGACGATCCTCGTGAGCTTCGCCGGAGGTTCGTCGGCGGACGCCGCGAACGCGCTGATCGAGGCGGACGGAACCTGGACGGCTCAGATGCGGATCCCCGGGAGTTCCTTCCCCTCGATCTCCGGCAACCCGCACGCGGGGGAGGCGGCCGAGGGGGCCACGATCGATTGCCTCCAGGTCCAGTGCGGCGTGATCACGTTTGGAGCGCACGGGATGGTGAACGCACACAACGAATCGTTCACCCCCGTGAGCTTCATGACCGCCGAGGGCACGCTCGCCTCCGGTACGGCGGGGCAGAGCTTCGAGGACGGCGGAGTCGCCCCGGGGGCTTCGACGGTCACGGACGACGCGGCAACCTCGGTGGAGGTCCCCGGCGCCGGGGGCGCGGCGCCGAGCGGATCGACTCCGTCGTCCGAACCGAAGCCCGCGGACGCACCGGTCGCCGCTGCCGCCCCGCAGACCGCGCAGCCCGCACCCGAAGCATCCGGGCTTTCGAGCAGCGCGTTGGTGGTCGGCGTGCTCGCATTCGCCGTCGCCGCGCTGCTCGGGGCCGTGGTCTTTGCACTCGTGCGGCGGGCGCGCGCGGCACGAGTGGTGCGTGCCGCGGCCGCCGCGCAGCCCCCGGCGGCGGGGGAGCCGCGCCTCGACGCGCTCTCGACCGACGCGCGCGGCGACTCGGGCACAACGCCCCATCCTCAGACCCAGGAAACACAGATCAATGCGGCGGCGGAAGCGATCCGGCACCGGGAAGGAGCGCTGTGAACGCGCACACGAAACCACGGCTGAGTCGCCGTTGGGCGGCGGTGAGTGCCACCGTGGCGCTCCTCGCGCCCGCGGTGATTCTGGGGGCGGGGGCGCCGGCTTTCGCGGCCCCGGCCGACGCTGCGCCACAGGCCGCAGCCACCGCTCAGGCCCCGACGGGAGGCACGCTCGAGTGGGGGGGTCCGGCAGTCCATCCGCACCTACCTCGAACAGTTCGGGCACACCGAAGGCCGGATCGCCGCGGAAGGCGGGGCGACGTACGCGAGGGGCGACGCCGCGGCGAAGTTCCCGCTGAAATCGGGCACCGTCGATCCTGCGGCCGGGACCGCGGCGCTCCAGTTCGGTGGGGCCCTCGAAATGATCGGATTCGGGGAGTCCTGGCTGTACTTCACGAACCTGCGCCTCGACGTTGCGCAGGATCAGGCGGTCCTCACGGTCGACCTCATTGAGAGCTACAACGTCAAGACCCGCACGGACGACATCGTGCTGTCCACCTTCCCCGTGAAGGCGGGCGATCTGAAGATCACGGGTGATCAGCTGAGCTTCACGACGCAGGCGGGCCGTTTCGGCAGCGACATCGGAGTGACGCACCTCCCGTCATACGGCGGGCCCACCTACGCCGCGCCGAACGATCACACGGATCCGCTGACCGTGCGACTGGGCTTCGGTGCTGACGGCGGCGTGGACCCGGGGACGGATCCCGGCACCGGCCCGGGCACCGATCCCGGCGTCCCCGAAACTGGCCCGTACGGGACCAGCACGGGGCGGGCATACTCCGACAGCGCCGCCCAGATCCGCGTCACGCCCGGCTACGCCGTCGCCGCGGACGGGGGCACGACGCTGACCGTGAGCGGGTCTGGCTTCGACCCGGGAACGGCGGCGGCCCCCGCGAACATCTATGTCGGCCTCGGGACGATGAGCGATCCGGCGCGGCCTGAGGCGTGGCGTCGCAGCCAGGGCGGGACCAGCGGTCCCCTCGGCTTCGGCGACTACACCTACGGCCTGACCCGCCTCGCCGTCAGCCACTACTCCGCTGATGGCGACGTCGCGGACGCGACGATCGATGCGGAGGGAAACTGGTCATTCACCCTGGAGGTGCCGGGGAAGTCGATCCCCGGGTTCTTCGGGGACACGATCGACTGCGTCGCGCAGCAGTGCGGCATTTTCTCCTTCGGCGCCCACGGCAACGTGAAGGCGGCGAACGAGGCCTTCACCCCCGTGTTCTTCGACGGACAGGACTCGACGGGCTGGCCCGATCGCGACGGCGATGACGACGACAACACGACGCCGCCCGTGGTGGTGCCGCCGGTCGTGAAGCCGCCCGTGGTCACGCCTCCGGCGGAGAAGGACTGCGCGCCGAACGGGAGCTCGACCGGGCGCAATGCCGAGGGCGCCGTTCTCGAGGTCACCCCGGCGAAGTGCCTGGGTGACGCCAACCAGAACGTCACCGTGAAGGGGTCTGGCTACCCGACGTCCCGCGACGGGGCCACATTTGGCGGCCTGTACGTGCTCTTCGGCTGGGTCGATCCGAGCGAGCCCAACTGGGCACCGACCCAGGGCGGGGCGAGTGGCAGGACGTTCACCTACGCAAACGACGGGAAGCCCGCCGGAACCTTCCAGCAGATGGTGAATTTCCCGGGAAATACCACGGGTCCGGGCATGCCGACGATGGACGACAAGGGCAACTGGGAAATGGAGTTCCCGATCGAGAAGTCCCAGTTCACCAGCGCTCAGGCGAAAGAGGTGGACTGCATCAAGATGACCTGCGGGATCATCACGATCGGCGCGCACGGCCTGCCGCTGCAGGGTGGCGAGGTGTTCACCCCCGTGTACTTCACCGCGGACGAGAAGGACACGGGAACCGAGAAGCCGGACGGCGGCGGAACGACGCCCACCGCCAACCCGAACGCGAACACCCCGACCGGTGGTGGCCAGCAGCCCGCGGGGAACACCCCGAACGCGGCCGCGGCCGGCGCGAGCGGACCGCTCGCGAAGACCGGCGACGAGGCACTGCGCGGGCTCCTCTTCGGGGGCGTGCTGATGCTCAGCGCCGCGGCCTTCGCCTTCGCGATGCTCCGGCTGCGCCGCCCGACGGCCACCGCCGCAACAGAGTTGTAACCGAAATGTGGGCCGGGAGCGCAGCCACGCCCCCGGCCCACCGACCCGGCGCCACAGGCGCCGACTCCCCAATGCAAGAAAGGGAATCATGAAACTATCACGACCGCCGCTGGGAAGCGGCGTCACCCCGAGTCGGCGGCGGCGCCTCGCCGTTGCGACCGCGCTGGGCACGGCGTCAGCCCTGGTGTTCTCGGGCATGATCACGAGCCCGGCGCTCGCGGCACCTCACGGTGAGAGCACCGGCACCGGCACGGGCACGAACTCGACGGACTGGTCGCCCGCGCTCTCCGTGGCACCGGGCCTCGAACTCGACCCGGCGAGCCCCAACACGCTCAGCCTGACGGGCACCGGCTACGCCACCTCGAACGCGTGGGGTGCGACCTTCGGCGGGGCCTACATCCTGTTCGGTGTGGTCAACCCGCAGACTGCCGAGGACTCGGGCAGCTGGGCCCCCTCGAAACGAGGGGTGAGCGGCAAGCACTACGATTACGCCGGCGGCGCCGGCACGAACCAGATCATGGTGAACTACCCCGGCAACGACACCGAACCCGGGTCGCCATACATGGACGAGCAGGGGAATTGGGCGGCGGAGTTCACGATTCCCGGCCCGCAGTTCACCTCGCAGGCGGGCAACGCGATCGACTGCTTTGTGCAGGAGTGCGGGATCATCACCATCGGTGCCCACGGCCAGGCACAGGCCGGCGTCGAGGTGTTCACCCCGGTCACCTTCGCGCAGGCCGCCACGATCGTGGCGCAGCCGGCGGATCAGACCGTCACCGCGGGGACCGACGCGGTGTTCACCGCCGAGGCATCCGGGGCTCCCGCCCCGAGTGTGCAGTGGCAGTCCCGGGCCTCGGAGTCCGAGGAGTTCACGAACGTCGAGGGCGCGACGGCACCGACGCTCACGCTGCCCGCGGTCGAGACCTCGGCGAGCGGCACCCAGGTTCGCCTGGTCGCGACGAACGACGCGGGGAGCGCGACGTCGAATCCCGCAACGCTCACGGTGAACGCACCCGCTACCGCGACCACCACCACCGTCGCGCCGCAGGCCGTGGGAAGCTACCCCACCGACTTCGCCGGCAAGGACGTTGCCGTATCGGCGACCGTCGCGCCCGCGGAGGCGGCGGGTACGGTGGAGTTCTTTGCGAACGGGGTGAGCCTCGGCAGCGCCGAGGTGGCCGCGGGTACCGCCACCCTGACCACGCAGGCACTCGTGGGCGGCGCGCAGCAGGTGACGGCCGTCTTCACCCCGGCTGACGCCACGGTGTTCGAGCTCTCCGAATCGGCAGAGCGCAGCTATCGGATCGTCGACCTGGCACCCGCTGTGCAGGCGATCTCGCAGGGCGCGACGACCCGGAGCATCGCGAACGCCCAGTTCCGGTGGTCGGTCGCCAACTGGATGAGCTTCGGCAGCGGCCCCGCCAAGCAGGTGCTCAGCGGGGACCAGGTCGCGCTGTCGCCGCTCCCCGAGGACGCCACCGCGACGGACCGCGCGAACCAGGAGTTCGTGTTCTCGGGCGGCACCGGAGCCGAGGATGCCGCGGGCAACCGCGTCGTGTCGTTTGACGGCACCGTGCGGCTGACCTCCGGCCTGATGCCGCGGTGGGACTTCAGCAACCCGCGTGTGCACACGAACGCCGCCGGCGACGGGTACATTACGGCGGAGGTTGGCGTCACCTACTTCGGCAGTGAGGTGGGCGGCGAGGACGAGACCTTCACTCCCGGCCGGATCGTGGTGTCGACGTTCCGCGGGGGCACGACCACCGCTGACGGGGAGTCCACGCGGTTCGACGCGACGCCCCTCTTCGAGGGCCAGGTCGCCGCGGGCACCTGGGCGGGCGAGTTCACCGGGGCGACGTTCACCAATGAGTTCCTGCAGTACGTCAATGGGGGAGTGCGCTCCTTCCTGCTCCAGACGGGAACCACCGGTTCGAACCTGACGAAGCCGGCCCTTCCGGTCAGCCTGACCTTCGCGTCCGCGGAGGTCGCGGCACCGGCACTGACGGTGTCCCCGGCCGGCGAGCTGCCGCGCACGAGCACCGATGTGACGATCGCGGGGACCGGGATCGACGCGTCGGCGATGACCGCGTGGGGCACCCCGCAGCCGGCGGGCGTCTACGTGTCGCTCGGCTGGATCGCGAACGGCGGGTGGAAGCCCTCCGAGAACGCACCCTCGAACACCCGGGTCGCGGTCGCGACGCGCTGGGTGCAGGAGACGCAGGCCACCGAGGGCGACTCCGTGCAGTGGACGCGCGGCGCGAACGACCGCGCAAGCTTCAGCTTCACGCTGCCCGGCATCACGTACACCGACGTCATGGCCAAGAAGCCCGCGGGCGACTACCGTCTCGCCGTGTACGCGATCGGTGCGGGCGGCGTGCGGCAGGCGATGAACGAACTGTCGGTCGACCTGAAGTTCGCTCCGGAGACCGTCAAACCGCCGGTGGGCAAGGTGCCGTTCACGGATATGCAGCCGGGCGACAAGTTCTATCAGGAGATCGCCTGGATGTGGAAGACGAAGCTCTCGACGGGCACGAAGCAGGCGGATGGCACGGTGAAGTACCTGCCGAAGCAGAACGTGTCGCGTGAGGCGATGGCGGCGTTCCTATACCGACTGGAGGGCGCGAAGTATCAGGGCCCGAAGGTGTCGCCGTTTGCGGACGTGCAGCCGGGTGACAAGTTCTACAACGAGATCACGTGGATGTACGCGGAGAAGATCTCGACGGGCACGAAGCAGGCGTCGGGCAAGCCGAAGTTTATGCCGAAGAGCCAGATCACGCGTGAGGCGATGGCGGCGTTCATGTACCGCGTGGAGGGGGCGAAGTTCTCCGCCCCGAAGGTGTCGCCGTTTGCGGATATGCGGCCGGGGGACAAGTTCTACCGGGAGATCGCGTGGATGCAGCATTCGGGGTTGTCGACCGGAACGAAGCAGCCGTCGGGGAAGCCGAAGTACCTGCCGAAGGGTGCGACGTCGCGTGAGGCGATGGCGGCGTTCATCTACCGCTCACAGCACTAGCTCGACCTGAGCGGTGGTGCTGGCGCGGTGACCTCGCGCCAGCACCACCGCTCAGTGACCTGGAAGGAGGCGCGTCACCATGAACGCGCAGCAGACACAGACCGAATCACTCTCGACGCTGCTCCGGCAGGTGTCCCTCGGTGGGCACCGTCGCAGCGACAGCGAGCACGATGCCCCGGAGCCGCGCTACGCGACGGCTTACCTTCGGGGCGGGCTGAACCGCGCCGGGATCGCGGCGCAGGCCGCCCACCACTTCCTGATGTACGAGGCCCTGGAGGCCGCGACCAGCGCGCAGATCGAGCGGCAGGGGACGGACTTCGCCTTCGCGATGCCCGAACTGCGCCGCCTTCCCGCGCTCCGCGCGGACCTGGCGCACTGGCTCGGCCCCGAGTGGGAAGCCGAGGTGCGTGGACGGTACGCGACGCCGGGAATCGTGGCGTACGCCGCGCGCCTCCGCGAGGTCGCGCCGAGTTCGCTGCCCCACTTTGTCGCGCACCATTACACGCGGTACCTGGCTGATCTGTCCGGGGGCCTCATGATCGTCAAGATGTTCCGCGACAGCTACGACATCACCGGCGACGACGGTGTCCGATTCTACGCGTTCCCCGGCATCCCCGACCCGCGCGCATTCAAAGAGCGGTATCGTGCGCTGCTCGATGCTCAGCCCTTCAGCGATGCCGAACGCGCGGTGATCGCCGCGGAGGTGCAGTTGGCCTACGACCTCAATAATGCCGCGGGGGCGGACCTCGAAGAGCGCTTCCTGGAGTACCGCGCGTGAAGACGGCACGCGTCTGGGGCGCGGCCGCGCTCGTGTGCGCACTCGTGGCGACGCCCGGCGTCGCGCTCGCCCAGGTGCCCGACCCCGGCACCGCACGCGAGGTGACGACCGCGACCGGTGCCGTGACCAGCGCCCCGCTCGCCACGGCGGTGCGGGTGGCCCCGCCGCTCGTGGGATCGCGGACCCTGTATCTCCTCGGACAGGCCGCTCCGATCTCCGCCACGGTAACCTGGGCGCCGAGCACCGATACCGAGGTGCTGACCGGCGAGATGGAGTTCTGGGATGGTGCAACGGCGCTGGGAACGGTCCCCGTGACCGGGAGCGGCGGCACCGCGACGGCGACGATCGAGACCGACGCGTGGCCGGCGGCGGGGCTGCGCCGGATCACGGGGCGATTCACACCCCGCGATCCGGAGGCGTTCACCGCCGCGGAAAGCCCGGCTCGCGACTACCGGATCGTCGACACGTCCCGCATGGTCCCGGACATCGCCCTGACGGGGGAATCGGTGGCGACGATCGGGAGCGCCAGCCTCGAATGGACCGTGGCGAACATCTGGTTCAGTAACTTCGAGGTCGGCTTTGAACGCGAGGTACGCTCTGGCTCGGTCACGCTTCCGGAGGCGACCCCCGGCGATACGATCGCGCAGAAACAGGCCTACTATTTCCGGCCGTTCACGTTCTCCGAGGGATCGGGCATGCGCGACGCGGCGGGGAATCGCATCATCTCGTACACGGGCGAGGTCCGGCTCACCTCGGGCAGCGCGAACCACTGGGACTTCCGAGATCCCCAGGTGCACATCGGACCCTCGGGCGATGGATATGTCACGGCAGTGGTCAGCGGCAGCTACGCCCTGGGAACCGAGGCCTTCCCCATCGATCCCGTGCGCGTCACCGTCGCGACGTTCTCCGGGGCGGACATCGCCCCCACCCGTGAGGGGATCGTGGACACCACGATCGAGTTGAACTGGGTGGGCCAAGCGGGAGCTCCCGGAACCTGGGCGCACGACTATGCGGACTCGTTCCCCACCGAGTTCGTGTCGCTCCTGCACCCCGCGATCACCCTGTTCTTTGCGCGGAGCAGCGTGGCCACCGACGACTCCAAGATCCCGCATCCGATCCGGCTTCGCTTCACCGAAACTCCGGAGGCGGTGAAACCGCCGGTGGGCAAGGTGCCGTTCACGGATGTGCGGCCGGGCGACAAGTTCTCTCAGGAGATCGCCTGGATGTGGCAGGCGAAGCTCTCGACGGGCACGAAGCAGGCGGATGGCACGGTGACGTACCTGCCGAAGCAGAACGTGTCGCGTGAGGCGATGGCGGCGTTCCTGTACCGACTGGAGGGCGCGAAGGTTCAGGGCCCGAAGGTGTCGCCGTTTGCGGACGTGCAGCCGGGCGACAAGTTCGCCACCGAGATCGCGTGGATGCACGCGAACAGACTGTCGACGGGCACGAAGCAGCCGTCGGGAAAGCCGAAGTACCTGCCGAAGAGCCAGATCACGCGTGAGGCGATGGCGGCGTTCATGTACCGGCTGGAGGGCGCATCGTTCACGCCTCCGAAGGTGTCGCCGTTTGCGGATGTGCAGCCGGGCGACAGGTTCTACCGGGAGATCACGTGGATGCACGCGTCGGGGCTGTCGACGGGGACGAGGCAGGCGTCGGGGAAGCCGAAGTACCTGCCGAAGGGTGCGACGTCGCGTGAGGCGATGGCGGCGTTTCTCTACCGCTCCCAGCACCGGGAGTCGCGCTAGTGCGCTGGGGGCGGGCAGTGATCATCAGCGTGGGAGCGTTGGGACTCGGGTGCGGGGTCGTCGGGGCCGCGCTGGCGTTTGGCCTCGTCACGGGCGTGCCAGGCGAACCGCCCGTGGCTCGCTCCGAGCCCGCCCCCGCGCCCACCACGGTCACTGACGCCCCCGTCGAACGCGCGGCCCCGGTCACGAACCCCGCTGCTCCCGCGGAGCGCCGCGCGGATCCGGGCTGGGTGGCGCAGATCGCCAGTGCCACCGGGATCCCCGAGCGCGCCATGACCGCGTACGCGCAGGCCGCAATCCGCGCCGAAGCAGCCACCCCGGGGTGCGGGATCGGCTGGAATACGCTCGCCGCGATCGGGCTGGTTGAGTCGGCGCACGGCAGCATCAACGGGGCCACGCTGGGGGCCGACGGCCGGGCACGCCCGGCGATCACCGGGCCGGCACTCGACGGGACGGTCTACGACGCGATCCCGGACACCGACGGTGGAGCGCTGGACGGCGACGCGACGTGGGATCGTGCCGTGGGCCCGATGCAGTTCCTGCCGGCCACCTGGCAGAGCTACGGACGTGACGCGACCGGGACCGGCACCCCGGACCCGCACCAGATCGACGACGCGGCGTGGGGCGCCGCGACGATGCTGTGCGACATCGGCGGGGACCTGACGCAGCCCGAGAACTGGATCCGCGCGGTCGACTCCTACAACCCCAATATCGCCTTCAACAACGACGTCGCGGATGCCGCGGACGCCTACGCCGCGGCGGTGGGAGCCGCGGAATAACTCAGCGTCCGATCTCCTCGGAGGAGAACGCAAGCTGACTCGCGGAGACTGCCTGCCGGGTGAGCGGGATCCGGTGCTCGGCGCTGTTTTCCACGGCAAAGTTGGTCATCGACGGCAGGTACCGGTCGTCGGCGGTCTCGATCACCGTGCCGAACTCGTTCGTCGCGAGGCGGCGGACCCGGAGCAGCGGCGCCCCCGGAGCCACGCCGAGCTGTTCCACTTCGAGCGGGTGCGCCGCAATGGCATCGATGACGTGGCGTGCGCGCACGGGCACGACGCCCGCCCCCGCGAGCGCCTGGTAGATGCTGCCCCCGTCAAGGTCCGCGGAGAGGAGATGTCGGCCGATCTCGTAGGGGTAGAGCGAGCGCTCGAGCATCGCCGGTTTGCCGTCGAGGAGGCGCACCCGGATGATCTCGACGATCGGGGAATCCGGGGCGAGGCGGAGCTCCGTGGCGATCCGCTCCGTGGCGGGTCGACGGCTCGCTTCGATGACCCGCTGGCCCGGGACAAAGCCGAGATCCCGCGCCCACTCGGTGAATGACATGAAGGTGTCGAACGACTGCACGGGGGCGGTGCGCTGCACGCGGGGCGGGGTGCCCCGGCCGCCGACAATCATCCCCTCGGCTCGGAGCGCGGCGAGCGCCTGCCGCACCGGGCCACGGGAGGTCCCGAACTCGGCGATGAGCGATTTCTCGCTGGGCACCTTGTCGCCCTGCTGCCAGGCGCCGGAGCGGATGCGTCGGATCATCTCCTCGTACAGCTGGACGTGGAGGGGGGCGGAGCTCGTCATGCCGTCAGACTACAAGTTGTCAAGACCGGTGATCGGGCTCGCCGGTGACCGGATCATGAACGATGAATGACGGCTCAGGGGCCCGCCGGGGACGAGCGTGAACGGTCAGCGAACACCGCCGCGCTGAGTTGTGTTGACTACTTTTCGGGCCGCAGGATCGAAGCATGACGACCCAGACCTCCGCCCCCCGCATCGTGATTGTCGGCGCGGGCATTATCGGCCTCGCTCACGCGGTGGCCGCCCTCGACGCCGGCTACCGCGTGACCGTTCTGGAACAGGACGCCGCGGCCATCACCGCGAGCATCCGCAACTTCGGTCACGTCGGCACCTCGGTGCAGTCGGGGGAGCTGGGTGAACTCGCCCAGGAAAGCCTCCCGATCTGGCTGGATCTCGCGCAGCGGGCCGGGGTCGAAGCCCGCCGTTCCGGGACTCTGGCGCTCGCGCGCTCGGCGGCCGAGCTTGCGGTGATCGAAGAGGTCGCCGCGGAGCGCGCGCCCGCCGGGGCGCGCATGCTCACCGCCCAGGCCGCCGCTGAGGCCCTCCACCTGGCCCCGGGTTCCGCCGCCGCCGAGCGGGTGGAGGGCGCGCTGCTCTTCCCCGCGGATGTGACCGCGGACCCCCGGACCGCCGTTGCGCGGATCGCCGCGTGGGTGGCCGGGCACGAGCGCGGCGAGGTGCGATTCTCGACCGCGGTGCACGCCGTGGATACGGGAGTTGTCGAGACCAGTCGCGGCCGGATCGAGGCGGATCACGTGGTTGTCGCCGCGGGACACCTCGTGGGTCGGCTCTTCCCGGAGCTCGCGGCGGATGGCGGCGTGCGCGAGTGCGCGCTGCAGATGGCGCGGGTGCGCCCGCCACATGCCATGGGCCTCGGCCCGGCAGTCCTGACGGGCACGTCGATGCTGCGCTACGGCCGCTTCGCCGGCCCCGCAGCGGAGGCGCTCCGGGCGGAGCTCTTGAGCGCGCGCCCCGAGTTTGCCGAGATCGACGCGAACGTGATGTTCACCCAACAGGCTGACGGCACGCTGCTCGTCGGTGACTCCCACGCGGCCCACCCCTCGGCACCGCCGTTCCTCGATGAGGGCTGGTCCCAGATCCTGCTCGACGAGGTCGCAGACGTGCTCGGCGCCGAGCGGCTCGAGGTGCTCGAGCGCTGGCAGGGGCTCTACGCGACCAGCGAGCAGGGCGACCTGCTCCGTGCCACCCCGGCCCCCGGGGTGAACGTGGTCACCCTGACCACCGGCATTGGGATGACCGTCGGCCTCGCGCTCGGCGCGCGCACGATCGCGGCGCTGTGACCCGAACCGGTATTGCACCGCACTGACTTGCACCATCGACACTCACCGACCGACCCCACACCAAGGAGAATCGTGAAGAAGAAGCACGCCGTACTCGCCGCCACCACGCTGGCCGCGCTGTCCCTCGGCCTCACCGCCTGCGCGCCCGGCACTGACTCAGCCGAGGGCACCGCGTCCGCGACCTGCCCGGACGGCAAGATCCGCTTCGGGATCCTGCCCTACGAGGACCCGGAGCGGCTGGAACCCGCCTACCAGGCCCTCGGTGCCGCACTCTCGGAGCAGCTCGACTGCCCGGTCGAGGTGATCATCACCGAGGACTACGCCGCCGAGGTGCTCGCGATGGAGAACGACTCGCTCGAGATCGCACAGTTCGGCCCCCTCGGCTTCGTGTTCGCGAACCAGCGCGCCGACGCCACGCCGCTCGCCTCGTTCGGCGACGCCGACGGGAACCCCACCACGTACACGGGCGGCATCTGGGTGCCCAAGGATTCGAAGATCCAGACGGTGGAGGATCTCGTGGGCCACACCCTCGCGCTGGGCAGCCCCGGCTCGACCTCGGGCGACGCCCTGCCCATGTCGGCCCTCGCCGACGCGGGGATCGCGGACCAGGTCACGGCCGACTACGCCGGGGGACACCCGGAAGCGCTGCTTGCGCTCGTGAACGGCACGGTTGACGCGGCACAGATCAACTCGCAGACCCTCGCCACCGCGACGGCGGAGGGCACCTTCGACGAGTCGCAGTTCCGCCAGATCTGGAAGTCGGAAGAAGTCCCGAACGATCCGATCACGGTGCGCGGCAACCTGCCGCAGGAATTCCAGGACGCCGTCGCGGAGGCCCTGCTCACCCTGAAGACCGAAGACGTGGAGCAGGTCAGCGCCTTCCTCGGCGTCGACCCGGCCGGGCCGCTGATCCCGGTCACGGTCGACACGTACCAGCCCCTGTTCGACCTGGCCGAGACCATGGGCCTCACCGAGAAAGACGTGTAATGCACCCCGTCACCGCGCTCCCGGCACCCGGGACGGCCGCCCACGCGGCCCCGCTGAACACCCCGGGCGACGTGCTCCTCGACGTCCGCGCCATCTCCAAGAGCTTTGGCGACCGCGTCGTGCTGCAGGACATGAGCATGCGCGTGCACGCCGGCGAAGTGGTGGCCTTCCTCGGTGCCAACGGCTCCGGGAAGTCGACCACGCTGCGCGCGGTGAACGGGCTGATCGAGGCGGACTCCGGCGACATCACCATCGCCGGGGTCCGTCTCAACCAGGCGAGTGCGCAGCGCCGGGCTGAGGCCCGGCGCACGGCCGCCACCGTGTTCCAGAAGATTCATCTCGTGCCCCGCCGCACGGTGCTCCAGAACGTGTGCGCGGGTGGCTTCGCCCGGCTCCCCGGCTGGCGCTCGATTCCGCCGCTGTTTGGGCGGGAGCTGCAGGCCGAGGCGATGGCCTGCCTGGACCGGGTGGGTCTCGCGGATCGCGCGCACGATCGCGCCGGCAGCCTGTCGGGCGGTCAGCAGCAGCGGGTCGCGATCGCCCGGGCGCTGTGCCAGCGCCCCCGCATGATTCTCGCCGACGAACCCGTGTCGGCCCTCGACCCGAAGGCCGCGGACGACGTCATGCAGCTGCTCCACGATCTCGCGTCGAACGAGGGGCTGGGGGTGGCCGCGGTGCTGCACCAGCCGCAGCTCGCCCGTGCCTACGCCGACCGGATCATCGGTCTGCGCGGCGGCCAGCTCGTGTTCGACGCCGCCGTCGGGGACATCGACGACGCCCTGCTCGCAACGCTCTATCTCTGAGCGCGCACCCATTCGCCCCGTAGAACCCCGTGAGGATCCCGTGACTGACACTCTTGAGCGCGCCACCGAGCGCGCCCCGCGATCGCTGCCCGTGCCGCGCGACCCCCGCACTCCGTACCGCGCCGGATCCTGGGCCGTGATCCTGGGCGTGCTCGTGGTGCTCCACCTGCTCGCGTTCCAGGCCACCGATTTCCGGCCAGAGAAGCTGGTCTCGGGAGCGACGGGCATGTGGAACTTCCTGTCCGAGGCGATCCCGCCGGATCTCAGCGGTGACGTGGTGCGAGCCGGCCTGGAGGGCGCGCTCACGACGCTCTGGGTGGGCCTGCTCGGCACCACGGTGTCGGTGCCGTTCGCACTGCTCCTGGCGGTCTTCGCCGCGCGCACGACCGCGCCCAATGCGGTCGTCTACCAGGTGGCCCGCGGGATCCTGTCGTTCTTCCGCGCGGTGCCGGACATCGTGTTCGCGCTGATTTTTGTGACCGCCGTCGGGCTCGGCCCGTTCGCGGGGGTGCTCGCCCTGATCTGCCACAACACCGGCGTCATGGGCAAGCTCTGGTCGGAGGCGATGGAGGATGTTGATCCGGGCCCCGAGCAGGCGCTCCGCACCGCCGGGGCGAGCCGCTGGCAGGTGGTCGCAAACGCGACGATCCCGGGCGTGCTCCCGCAGCTGACCGGCCTGTTGCTCTACCGCTTCGACGTCAACGTGCGGTCGTCGCTGGTGCTGGGCCTCGTGGGGGCGGGCGGCATCGGCCTGCTCATCAACAAGTCGATCAAGACATTCCAGTTCGACGAGATGATGACCTACCTGATCATCATCTTGATCGTCATCGTGCTCGTGGATCTTGCCTCGGCCTGGATCCGGAAGCGCCTGCAATAACCCTCGTCTGAGGGGCGCGAGGCGGCAGCCGCGGGAACTACTCCGCCGCTGCCGCCTCGCCGTTTCCGCCGGCCCCCGACTGCTCGCGTGAGCACCGGCCCGAGGGGGAGTCGGGCAGTTGCAATTCGGCGGAGGCGTTGAAGCGGTGCAGTCCGCCGCGGAGATGATCGAGCTCCGACGCGCTCCAGCCGGCAAAGCGCTCGTGGTAGGCCCCCGCCCACTTGACGCGGATCCCGTCGAGCAGCTCGTGCGCGCGGGCGCTCGCGGTGAGGAGCGTGACCCGGCGGTCCTCGGCGGCGGGTTCCGCGTCGACAAGCCCGAGTTCACGCAGCTTCGCGAGCTGGCGGCTCACGACGGCCTTGTCCATGTCGAGCATCTGCGCGATGCCCGTGGCGGTCAGCGGCCCCTTGCGCATGATCACCTGCAGCATGATCAACCCGACCCCGCGGAGATCCTCGTGCACATCCTCGGCGTAGCGCGCCCAGCGACTGCGCGCGAAGGCGATGACCTCGGAGAACTCGGAGATGATGTCGGCGATGATGTCGTCGCGCGGGACCCCCGACTCGGGGGAGTCGGGGGTCGGAACCGGCTGATCGTGCATGGTGACGACCTTAGTGTTCCGTGCCCGGAGAGACCGAGCTGGAGCTGCGCCCGTGGCGCGTCGGCAGCACAACGGGGCCGGTGGTGTCGGTGAGCACCGTGACCGATCCGGAACGGTGGGTCAGCGATTCTGGCTCCTGCGCCTCGGCCGCCCGCAGCGCCGCGATCTTCTCGGCGTTGCTCTGCGTGCTCAGCGGGATGTTGGGCAGCAGGATGATCGCGATGAGCGCGATCAGCGCGATCGGGGACGCCGCGAGGAACACGTTGCCGATCCCGTGACCGTACGCGGCCTCGACGACCACGCGAATGGGAAGCGGGAGATCCGCGATCTTCGGCAGCACGCCGCTCGCGAGCGACTCGGCCCCCGCGAGGTCGGCCGGGGGAAGCTTGGCCAGGCCGTCCTTGATGTACTCGGCAACCTGGGTTGCGAGCATCGCGCCCATCACGGACATGCCCGCCGTCCCGCCGATCGTGCGGAAGAACGTGACGCCGGAGCTCGCCGCGCCCATCTGCGTGGGGGCGACGGTGTTCTGCACGATGAGCACGAGGTTCTGCATGGTCATGCCGACGCCCGCGCCCATGATGAACATGGAGACGCCGACGTACCAGTACGAGGTGTCGTAGCGCAGCTGGCCCATCATGAAGAGGCCGGCGAGCAGCGCGATCGCGCCGGTGACCATGTACCGCTTCCACTTTCCGGTGCGGGTGATGATCTGGCCCACGATGGTCGAGGAGATCAGCACGCCGCCCATCATGGGGAGCGTGAGGAGGCTGGCCTCGATCACGGTGCGCCCGCGGGCCAGCTGCATGTACTGCCCGAGGAACACCGCGGTGCCGAACATCGCGAGTCCCACCGCGATGCTGGCGATCACCGAGAGCGTGAAGGTGCGGTTCTTGAAGAGCGTGAGCGGAATCAGGGGCTCCTCGGCGCGGATCTCGACGATCACCGCGAGGATGAGCACGAGGACGCCGCCGCCGACCATCGCGGCGGTCTGCCAGGACCACCAGTCGAAGTTCGAGCCGCCGAGGGTGACCCAGATGAGCAGGCTCGAGAAGCCGAGCGAGATGAGGATCGCCCCGAGGTAGTCGATCTTGATCTTGCGCTTGATGGTCTGCAGGTGCAGCGTGCGCTGCAGCATGATGATCGCGATGATGGCGATGGGTGCCGCGACGTAGAAGTTCCAGCGCCAGCCGATCGTGTCCGTGATCAGGCCGCCGAGCAGCGGGCCGCCGACCGTGGCAACCGCCATGATGGCGCCCATGATGCCCATGTACTTGCCGCGTTCGAGCGGGCTCACCACTTCCGCGAGCACGATCTGGCCGAGCACGCCGAGGCCGCCGGCCCCGAGACCCTGCAGCACGCGGAAGGCGATGAGCCATGACGGCTCCTGTGCGGTGCCCGCGAGCGCCGATCCCAGGGTGAAGACCACGAGAGAGACCTGGAGCAGGACCTTCTTGCTCGTGAGGTCGGCGAGCTTGCCCCAGATCGGGGTCGAGATCGCGCTCGCCAGCATGGTGGCCGTGACCACCCAGGTGAACGCGGCCTGCGTGCCGCCGATATCCGCGATGATGATCGGCATCGAGGTACCCACCACGTTCATGGCGAGCATCGACACAAACATGCTGAGGAAGAGCCCGGCGAGCGCGAGGCGCTTCGCGCGGCCGGTGAGAAGCCCCGCTGCGGGGGCGGACTGTGGTGCTGCGGTCATTCGGGGTGGAGATCCTTCGCGACGGGTGACGGTGGGGTCGGTGAGGTGACCCCAAATTGTTGACAAGTGTCAACTATAGGACGATGGTTGATAAATGTCAACTAACGCTCGCCGGTGCACTCCCGGCCGAGGGAATGCGGCAGAATAGAGGCATGGGAATTGAGAGTGGCACTGTTCGCATCGGCGTCATCGGCGGGGGGCAGCTCGCGCGGATGATGGTGCCGCCCGCCATCAACCTGGGATTGCGCATCAGCGTGCTCGCCGAAACCGAGGGGTCGAGCGCGGAGCGCGCGGCCGATGTGGTGGGGGACTACCGCGACCCGGAGACCGTGTACGCCTTCGCCGAGACCGTCGACGTGGTCACCTTCGATCACGAACACGTGCCCCAGGAGATCCTGCTCGAGCTCGAGCGTCGCGGTGTTGCCGTGCACCCGCGGCCCGGTGCCCTCCAGTTCGCCCAAGACAAGATCCTGATGCGGCAGAAGCTCGGAGAGCTCGGCGTGCCCGTCCCCGCCTGGGCGGCCGTCGCTGATGAGGCCGAGCTGCAGGAGTTCATTGCGGCGAACGGCGGCCGAGTCGTGGTGAAGACCGCGCGCGGCGGCTACGACGGCAAGGGCGTGCGCGTCGTGAGTGACGCCACCGAGGTGCGCGACTGGTTCACCACGCTCGCCGAGGACGGTCACGGCGGGCAGCTGCTCGCCGAAGAACTCGTCGACTTCACGCGCGAGCTCTCGCAGCTCGTCGCGCGGCGTCCGAGCGGAGAAACCCGTACCTGGCCCGTCGTGGAGACCGTACAGCGCGATGGGGTGTGCGCAGAGGTCATCGCCCCCGCGCCCGTGGCGGATCCGGCGACGCTCGACGAGGCCGCCCGCATCGGCGCGGTCGTCGCCGAGGGGGTGGCCGTGACCGGCGTGCTCGCGGTGGAGATGTTCGAGACGCGTGACGGCCGGGTGCTGGTGAACGAGCTCGCGATGCGGCCGCACAACTCCGGTCACTTCTCCATCGAGGGTTCGGTGACCAGCCAGTTCGAGCAGCACCTCCGCGCCGTCGCCGACCTCCCGCTCGGCGACACCGCGATGACCGCGCCCGCCGCGGTGATGGTGAACGTGCTCGGCGGACCCGCCGAGGGGCCGATGCCCGTGCGCTACGCGGCCGCGCTCGCCGCCCACCCGCACGCAAAGTTCCACAGCTACGACAAGCTGCCTCGCCCGGGCCGCAAGGTGGGCCACGTCACCGTCACGGGTGAGGATCCGGCGGCGGTGCGCGCGGCCGCGCAGGCTGCGGCCGCCGCGTTCGATAACTAGGCCCAGCGCGCCCGGGCGCCGAGCCCGTGCCGCCGGTCTACGATTGAGGTATGGCACAGAGCGCAACGCCCCTCGTCGGCGTCATCATGGGATCCGACTCCGACTACACCGTCATGGCTGAGGCCGTGCAGGTGCTCCGCGACTTCGGGATCCCGCACGAGGTGGAGGTCGTGAGCGCGCACCGCACGCCCGACAAGATGGTCGACTACGCGCGCGCCGCCGCCGAACGCGGGCTCCGCGTCATCATCGCCGGTGCCGGCGGTGCCGCGCACCTGCCCGGCATGGTCGCGTCCATGACCACCCTGCCCGTGGTGGGCGTGCCCGTACCGCTCGCGAAGCTCGACGGGATGGACTCGCTGCTCTCGATCGTGCAGATGCCCGGCGGGATCCCCGTCGCCACGGTCTCCATCGGCGGGGCGAAGAACGCGGGGCTCCTCGCGGCGCGCATCCTCGGCGCTGCGGATCCCGCGGTCGCCGCGCAGCTCGCGGACTACGCGCAGGAACTGACCGACATGGTCGCGGTCAAGAACGCCGCACTGCAGGAGCGCGTCGCGGGCGAAGCCGCGCAGTAACGCTCAGGCCAGCGACCCGGCCACGGCGTGCGGCCCACGCGAGCTACAGGTTCGCGTGGGTCTCCCACAGCTGCCACGCGGCACCGTTCCAGGTGAAGCCGCGGCTCCGGTCGCCAGCGAGCACCGACAGGCGGCTCAACGTCCCCGAGTCGGAGAACAGGCTGCGCATGCGGTCGCCGAAGTCGGCCGCATCCTGGGCGATGGTGCCGGCGTCGAGGACCAGCTCCTCGGTCGCGGCATGCCCCGAGTGCAGGAGCGGCACCGAAGCTCGCAGCGCCGCCAGCGTCAGGTAGCCGGTGCCGGCGAAGGTCTGCGGCTGTGCCAGCACGGAGGCCCCGGAGACGACGGCTCCCACGTCACTGAGCTCCGCCGCGCGCACCACGTGGACGCGGCCCGCGAGATCCTCCGGGATGGTGATCGCACGCAGCTCGGCACCGGCCTTGTCGCGGCTGGGCGCCGTCGGGTCGATGCCCTCGAGGACGACGAGTGGCGGGAGGCCCGCATCCGCCCGCATGGCGTCGAAGATCCACTCCAGGCGGCCGTGCTCGCCGGGTGCCGCGGTGGTGAGCATGTACTCCGCGGGCACGCCGAGGGCCGCGCGGCGCTCCGCGGCGTCGCCGCCCGCCAGGTATTCGCGGGGCGGTGCCAGCTGGATCACCTGCACGGGGAGGTCTTCCCCGTAGTGCTCCTGCAGGATCCGCGCGGTGGCGTGCGTGGGCGTGAGGATCACGTCCGCGAGCTTGACGGCGCGACGCACGAAGGCGCGGTAGAGCCGAGCCTGGCTGTTGCCCACGAGTGCGGGTGCCTCCCAGGGGACGCCGTGCGTGATCGTGACCGAGGTCTGCGACCCGTCGTCGTCGCCGCGCGAGCGCAGCGGGACGAGCGGCGTCAGGGAGTGCACAAACTCGCCGTCGAGCGGCCGGGCGGTGGCGCTCGTCTGCCACGCGAAGGGGAGCACCCCGGCCCGGAGCGGCAGGTGCTCGGTGCGGATCAGCGGCGACGTGAATTCGGGTGCCTCGAGCCCGCGCGACGCAAGATACCGCGCGCTGCAGCTGCGCGGGGCGGTCTCGGCGATGGCGATGGCCAGATCGCGTGCCGCCGCGGCCTGCGCTGCGGCCTCCCAATCGGGGAAGGGATCTGCGATCAGGGTCAGAGTTGCCACGCCACGCTCCCCCTTCTGGTCGAATGCCACATCGGTCAGTGGCGATCTCCCTATTCTATGGAGTGCATTGGTGTGAACTGACACACATTGCGGAGCGCCGCGGCCGAGTGAGAGGCAATTGTGACCTTCGTGAAAGTGTGGTGCGCCCGGGGGTGGGCGTGCCGCGCCGTGACAATTCCCCTGTTTCCAGTGTTTTCGGGCATTCTGTGGCTTTCTTCGGGTGGCGCGGGGTTCTTCCGGCTGGGGCAAGTACCCTGGTGAGCATGCGTGTTTTGCTGACAGGTGGCGCCGGGTACATCGGCTCGCACACCGCACTCGTCCTGGTGGAGCGCGGGCACGACGTGATCGTGCTCGACGACTTTTCGAACAGCAGTGTCGAAGCGGTGCGGCGCGTCGAGGCACTCTGCGGCGCGTCGATCCCGGTCATCGAGGCGGATCTCGCCGATCCCGCGGCCGCTGCCGCGGCACTGAACGGCGTGGAGTTTGACGCCGTGATCCATCTCGCCGGGCTGAAAGCGGTCGGGGAGTCCGTGGCCGAACCGGTGCGGTACTACCGGGTCAACATCGATTCCACCCTGGTGCTCCTCGGGCTCATGCGGGAGCGTGGCGTCACGAACCTCGTGTTCAGCTCCTCCGCCACGGTCTACGGGGACCCGCAGACCTCCCCGATCGACGAGCAGCACCGAGTCGGAGTGGGGGTCACCAACCCGTACGGCTGGACGAAGTTCATGAACGAGCAGATCATCCGGGACGCGCAGGCCGCGTGGCCCGAGCTGAACGCGGTGCTGCTGCGCTACTTCAACCCGGTCGGCGCGCACCCGTCGGGCCGCATCGGGGAGGATCCGAGCGGGATCCCGAACAACCTGATGCCGTTCATCGCGCAGGTCGCGGTGGGCACACGCGAGCGCCTCAGCGTGTTCGGCGACACCTACGACACCCCGGACGGCACGGGGGTGCGCGACTACATCCACGTCATGGACCTCGCGGAGGGGCATGTCGCCGCGCTGGAGCAGCCGGCGCCCGGCGTCCGGACCTTCAACCTGGGCTCGGGCACGGGATCGAGCGTGCTCGAGGTGGTGCGCGCCTTCGAGTCCGCCGCCGGACGCCCGGTGCCGTACACGGTCGCACCGGCGCGCGCCGGGGATGTGGCCGCGATGGTCGCCGATCCGCGGCTCGCGAATGCGGAGCTGGGCTGGCGCACCACGCGCAGCCTCGACGAGGCGTGCCGCGACTCGTGGAACTGGCAGTCGTCGAATCCGGGTGGATACGCCGGATGAGTCTGGACCTGGAGCGTCCGCTCAGGAACCCGGACCTCGATTCGCCGCCGCTCATGACCAAACGCGCGCGGTGGCTCGTGGTTCTGGGATTCCTGCTGCCGGGCAGCGCGCAGCTGCTCGCGGGGAATCGCAAGTTGGGCCGCGTCGGGCTGAGCGCGACGATCATCCTGATCGTCGCGCTGCTGGCCGCGCTCGGCGGGCTCCTCTTCGCGCGCGTGGCGACGCTGTCGTTCTTCACGAACAGCTTCGTGCTGCTCGCGCTCCAGATCCTGCTCATCGCCTACGCGGTGCTGTGGCTCGTCCTCGGGCTGAACACGCTGAAGCTCACCCGCCTGTCCCGCGTGCATCGCGGCTGGAAGCTGCCGATCGCGATGCTCGCGATCATCCTGACGCTGGTGCCCGTCACGGGGGCCGCGTGGGCCGCCTCGACGATTAACGCGGGCCGAGTGCTGCTGAGCGGCCTCTTCAGCGGGGCACCCGCGGTGGAGCCCGTGGACGGTCGCTACAACATTCTGCTGCTCGGCACGGACGCCGGCGCGGACCGCGAAGGCATGCGCCCGGACAGCATCTCGCTCGTGAGCGTGGACGCGAAGACCGGGCAGTCCGTGATCGTCGGAATCCCGCGCGAGCTCGCGAACGCGCCGTTCCCCGAGGACTCGCCCATGTACGAGCTGCACCCGAACGGCTTCGGTGTCGCCCCGAACACCTACGGGGAGTGGGGCGGCTGTGAAGTCGGCCGCTGCATCCTGAACGGCCTGTTCGCCGAGACCGAGTACTACTATCCGGAGCTGTACCCGAACGCGGTCTCGCAGGGGTCCTCGCCCGGGATCGAGGCCACGAAGGACGCGGTCACCGGCGCCACCGGCCTCGAGGTGCAGTTCTACGTGCTCGTGAACATGGACGCCTTCGAGAGCCTGATCAACGCGCTGGGTGGCATCACGATCGACGTGAAGGAGCGCCTCCCCATCGGCGGCGACGAGTACGGCAACAACGTCGAGGGCTGGATCGAACCGGGACTCCAGGGCATGGACGGGTACGCCGCGCAGTGGTATGCCCGATCTCGCTACGGTTCCGCCGCGGGCGACTACTCGCGGATGGAGCGGCAGCGCGAACTGCAGGCCGCGATCCTCGCGCAGATGAACCCGAGCAACGTGCTGCTGCGGTTCCAGGACGTCGCGGCCGCGGGCACCGAGCTCGTCGAGACTGACATTCCGGAGTCGATGCTGGGCCGCTTCGTCGACCTCGCGGCCAAGGCCCGGGAGCACACGCCGTTGAACGTGGAACTGGTGCCGCCCGCGGTGGACCCGGAGGATCCGGACTTTGCCACGATCTGGCAGTTGGTGGCTGACGGTGTGACGGCGGCGTCCGAGGCGGGGTCGCAGGAGTAGTTCGCAATGCATGATGTTTCCGGGACTCCGACCGAGGCGGAGCGCCCGCCCTCCGGCGCGGCTGCAACGTGGCGCAGGCGTACCCTGGCGCTGCTCGGCTGGCTGCTGGTCGGGGTCGGCGCGGTGGCGGTGGGCGTGAGCCTGTGGGTGCGGCGCACCTTCGGCGTGATTACCATCGATCAGCTGCTCTCGAACCTGCCGGGCGGGGGCGGCGAAGGCGCCGGCGGTTCGGAGATCGTCGTGAGCGCCGTCGTCACGGGCATCCTGATTCCCATCGCCGCGGTGCTCCTGGTGGCCCTGCTCAGCGCACGGTCGCTTCGCGCGCTGCGCGAGCACGGGACCCTGCGCGCGTCGCGCGAACGGTGGGTGCGCGTCGGCGCGGTGCTGCTCGCCGTCGCCGTGCCGGTCGCGGGTCTCGGTCTGTTGGGCGCCACGATCGGGGTCAAAGACTACGTCGCGGCGCTCGCCCGCGAAGCGGGCAGCGGGGAAACGATCGCGGACTACTACGCGGCACCCGAACTCCCGGTCGCGCGAGCACCGGGCGCAGAGCCCAAGAACCTGATCATGATCTACTTGGAGTCCGTCGAGGACGCCTTCGCCGACGACGAGATGTTCGAGAAAAACATGCTCGCCCCGGTGCAGGAGGCGACGGCCGGGTGGGACTCGATCCCGCGCCTGCGGCAGTATGACGGGGGCGGCTGGACGATGTCGGGGCTCGTGAGTACGCAGTGCGGGATCCCGCTGCGCACCGCGACGGCGGTCGGCGGCTCCGCGGAACTCAACGAGCTCGGCCTCGGATCGCCGGTCTCCGCATACCTGCCCGGTGCGACGTGCCTCGGCGATGTCCTCGCGGATGCCGGCTACCGCAACGTGTTCCTGGGCGGTGCGGACGCGCGGTTCGCCGGCAAGGGGGCGTTCCTGGAGAGCCACGGCACCGACACCATCCGCGACCTGCCGTATTGGCTGGACCTCGATGAAACCGAGGTCCGCGACGACTGGGGCCTGTCAGATCGCCGCCTGTTCGAGCGCGCCCGCGACGCGGTGCAGGAGCTGCGAGCCGGCGAAGACCCCTACGCGCTGACGATGCTCACGCTCGATACGCACGAAGGCCCCCGCGTCTACGAGTACTGCGACTGGGATACCGACGTCGCGATGACCTCAATCACCTTCTGTTCGATGCAGCAGGTCGCTAGTTTCGTCGCTTACCTCGAGGATGAGGGGGTGCTCAAGGACACGGTGGTCGTGCTCATGGGCGACCACCAGAAGATGCTCGCGCAGGGCGGTAGTTTCTGGGACGAGCTCAACGGCGTGGAGGGGCGCACCATCTTCAACCGGATCTGGAGCCCCGACGGGGTGACGGTGCGCGAGCCCGAGATCGACCAGTTCAGCGTGTACCCCACACTGCTCGAGCTGCTGGACTTTGCCCCGGAGGATCATCGTGCCGGGGTGGGGGTCTCGGCGCTCGCCGATCCCGCGACGGTCCCGGCGGGCACGATCCGTGATCTCGACGACGCCGACTATGCCGCGCTCGTGCAGTCCCGTGCCGTGGAGTTCTATCGCGAACTGTGGGCGGCGGAATGAGTGCGGGACGCCCATCGAATCCGCCTAGAATAGGCGAGGTCCATCGCGACCCGGAAAGGAAGCGTGCACCCATGCGTGTGACCGCGGTGCTGGTGGCATACAACCGGCGAGAGCTGCTGCGAGAGTCGTTGGAGGCGCTCGCCGCGCAGAGCCGACCCGTCGACCGGCTCGTGGTGGTCGATAACGCCTCCGACGACGATTCGGCGACGGTGGCCGCCGAGATGCTGGAGCACTGGGGGGAGCGCGGCCGCTTGATCCGGCTCACCGAGAACACCGGGGGTGCCGGCGGCTTTGCGACGGGCATCGCCGCGGCCGTGGCCGAGGAATGCATCGACTGGGTGTGGGTGATGGACGACGACACCGTTCCCGGCCCGGACGCGCTCGCGGGGGCACTTGACGCCCACGCGCGATACCTCGAGAGCGGCCAGGACGACCTCGCCGTCATGGGATCGCGCGTCGTCTGGACCGACGGCGCCGATCACCCGATGAACACGCCGAAGGCGAAGATCCGGGCGAGCGCCGCGGAACGATCCCGCGCCGCCGCCGCTGGCGGCATGGAGATCCGCTCGATCTCCTTCGTGTCCGCGTTTCTCCGGGCCGACCGGGTACGGGATCTCGGCCTCCCCATCGCGGACTACTTCCTGTGGAACGACGATTTCGAGTACTCCGCGCGGCTGCTGCGCGGGGCGCGCGGCCTGTACGTTCCCGGCTCGGTGGTGACCCACAAGACGGTGAAGCGCGGCTCGAGCGATCAGGATCCTGGCCCCCGCTTCTTCTACGAGGTGCGCAATAAGCTCTGGGTGTTCCGGGCCAGCCCGGCGCTCTTCGGGTGGGAGAAGCTGCTGTACTCCGCCGCGACCGCGCGGCGCTGGTTCCGCACCTTCCGCGCTTCCTCGGACCGCGCGCAGCTGCGCGACTGCCTGAAGCGCGGCTGGCGCGACGGCTGGCGCACGAACCCGCGATCGACGCGGGAGGTGTTGCGTGGTGCCGGGGTGCCCGTCGACGTGATGGTGGCAGTGGACCGCGCCTCGAAGCTCGAGGAGCGGTAACGCTGGGGCACGGGGGGAAAACGGAGCGCGCGGTGCACGGGGACGCGAGGTGGATTCGGCGCGTGCTCCCCGCGGCGCTGCTCGCCGCGGCACTCTGTGGTGGCGGCGTCGCGACGCCGGGGCTGGCGCTCGAAGCTGCATCCCCCGCGACCTCCCCGGATTCCCCCGACGCCGGACCGGTGATTCCGACACCCGAAACGCCGACCGCGCCCGACGCCGGAACCGGCGGCGCGATCGATCCGGCACCCACGAAACCCGACCCCGCCGATCCCGATCCGGAACGCCCGGATCCCGGCGAACCCGGCACGGGGACCCCGGAGTCAGGTGAGGGCGAGCTCGAACCGCCACACCCACCGACCTCGGCTGTGCCGCCGGGGGAATCTGAGCTCGGAGAGGCGGGCGGTGCGCACCCCGAGACCGTTCCCACGCCGCCGAACGAGACGGTGCGGCCGGGCACGGTCGCGGTCGCAGGCACCCCGCGCGTGGGGGAGCGGCTGCACGCACGACTCGACGGCTGGGGGGCTGCGGGCGCGCGCTTCAGCTACCAGTGGCAGCGTGGCGGAGCCGCGCTGCGCGGGGCCACGGCGGACCACTACACGCCGGTCGCGGCCGATCGCGGCGAGCGGCTCAGCGTCACGGTGACGGTGCGACGCGACGGCGTCCCCACCCGCACCGTCGCGTCCCCCGTGACGGAGACGGTGACCGCGGGGCAGCTGGTGGCCCGCCGCCCGAGCATCGCGGGCACCCCTACGGTCGGGGCAACGCTCACGGCGTCGACCCCGGCGTGGGCACCCGCCACGACCCGGCTCAGCACCCAGTGGCTCCGCGACGGGGTCGCGATCCCGCACGCCACGGCCGAACACTATCGCCTGACCGCAGCGGACGCCGGTGCCGCAATTTCTGTCACCGTGACGGGTGAACTCACCGGATACACCATTGCGGCGGAAACCTCCGCCGCGACGACGCCGGTGCTGCGTACCCTCGCCGGTGCGCCGGTGCCGCGCATCTCGGGCAGCCCGCAGATCGGCACCGCGGTGCGCGTGCGCACGGGCGATTGGACGCCTGGCGGCGTCGACCTCGCGCTGCAGTGGTGCCGCAACGGGGCCCCGATCCCCGGGGCGACCGATCACAGCTACGCGCCGAGCGGCGCGGACGCCGGGTCGGTACTCACCGTGACCGTGACGGGGACGAAGCCCGGCTACGCACCGGTCACCAAAACCTCGGCCGGGGCACCCGTGCTGAGCGAGCTGCGCGTGCCGCAGCCGTGGATTCGCGGCGGCGCCGGCGTCGGTGGGGTCCTGACCGTCGAGCGGGGTGCCTGGCCAGCCGCCACGGTGCCGCGATTCCAATGGTTCCGCGGCGCGTCACCGATCCCGGGGGCAACCGCAGCGCACTACGTCCCGGGACCGCGAGATGCCGGTTTCCCGCTGCGTGTGCTGGTGCGGGGCGAGCGTGCGGGGCACACCTCTGACGCCCGGATCACCGCACCGGTCTGGATCGCGCGCACACCCGCACCGGATAGGCTGAGTGACCATGCCGAGTAGCCCCTGAAAGTTCTGCGACTAGCAAACGCATTCACGCATAGAATCTGCATCATGCTCCATGTGTATACACTTAATAGTCTGTGTAAAAACATTGGGAGACTTCATGCGTAAGCTACTTGGCGTCCTGCTCACGGTGGGTCTGATGCTCGGCGTCCCCACGGCCCCAAGCTACGCCAATGACGTCGCGCCGCCCACGGAAACTCTTGTCGGTGTCGATTTGACCGGAGAGCCTCCAGTGGTGTCCGCCGCAGAAGCGGATGAAACCGAGTCGGAGGCCGTCGAACCCACCGAACCTGGCCCTACGACAGCTGAGCCCATCGCGGCACCCACGGTGCTTCCCAGCGTCAGCGGAACTGCGCAGGTTGAGCAGACGCTCCGCGGCGCGGTGGGGGAGTGGAACGGCGAAGACCTTGCTTTCGCGCTGCAATGGCAGGTCGATGAGGTGGACGTTCCCGGTGCGGCCGGTGAGACATTCCTGCTGCTTCGCGACTACGCAAACAAGAACGTCAGGCTCGCGGTCACCGCGTCGCGGCCTGGGGTCGAACCGATGACAGTCTTCTCCGAGTCTGTGCAGATTACCGCTGGCCTGCTTGTGGCTGGTGCGCTGAAAGTTTCGGGTTCCACAAGTGTGGGCCAAAAGCTGAGCGTGACGGCGCAGAGTTCTCAGCCGAGCGGTGCCACGCTGAGCTACCAGTGGAAGCGCGCGGGCGCGACGATCCCCGGCGCGACCCAGGCGAGCTATACACTCACCGCGCAGGACCTCGGCAAACAGATCACGGTGACAGTAACGTCGACTGTGACGGGCTTTGCGCCAGCCGTCGCCTCCGCCGGGGCGGGCAAGACAATCTCCGCCGGTGCTTTGACGACGGTCACGCCCAGGGTTTCCGGCGGAGCAGTGGTCGGAACCACCCTCAAGAGTTCGGTGGGCAGCTGGACGCCGAGCGGGACCGCGCTGAAGTACCAGTGGAAGCGCAATGGCGTGGCCATCGCGAGGGCGACGGGATCGAATTACCAGCTCACAACGGCGGACGCTGGCAAGAAGATCACGCTGAGCGTCACCGGCTCGCTGGCCGGGTACACGAGTCGGACCATTACCTCCGCCCCCACCGGAACCGTGCTTCGTGTGCTCTCCGCGTCCCCGGTGCCGAAAATTTCGGGTACCGCGAAGGTCGGCGCGAAACTCACCGTGTCGGCGGGAACCTGGAAGCCCGCCCCCGTGACGCTGTCCTACCAGTGGCTGCGCAATGGCAAAGCGATCTCGGGGGCGATAAAGCCCAGCTACACGCTTGCGAAGGCAGACGGCGGCGCTCAGATTACAGTTCGGGTGACCGGCAAGAAACCGGGATATGCAAGCGTCACCAAGGTCGCGAGTTCGCGGAGTATCCCGAAGGTATTGAGCGGAGCGCAGCCGAAGATCTCCGGCTCGGCGCTGGTGGGCTCAAAGCTGACCGTGGGCCGCGGGAAGTGGACAGCCGGCACGAAGCTCAGCACGCAGTGGCTACGCAACGGTACTGCGATCCGCGGTGCCACGGACGCGAGCTACACGCTGCGAAGCGCTGATATCGGCACGAAGATCTCGGTCCGAGTGACCGGCTCACAGAGCGGCTATTCCACGGCGTCACGGGTGTCCGCGGCCACCGCCACGGTGAAGACTCCCAGCCGGACGAAGCCAAGCTCTGGTGGGAACTGTCCGGCTTGGGCCCCCATTAAAGGGAACCAAGGGCGGTATGACTGGATCTACCATGTTCCGGGCAGTACGTATTACAGCCGCACAATCCCAGAGGAGTGCTTCTCGACCACGCGAGCTGCCGAGGCAGCAGGCTACCGAGCACCTCTCCGGTAACGAGTGATTGCGCCAGGATAGGCTGGGACAACTATGCCGAATTCTGCTGAACCCGTCGCCGTTCCCACCGCGGCGTTCTCGCTCCTGCTCCCCGTCTACGCAGGGGATCAGCCAGAGTTTCTGCGGCTGGCGTTCGAGAGTTCGGTGGACGCGCAGACGCTGCGCCCGGCCGAGGCCGTCATCGTGCAGGACGGCCCGGTCCCGCCGGAGCTCGCCGCGGAACTCGACCGCATCGAACGGGACAGCCCGGTCCCGGTGATCCGGGTGACGCTGCCGCAGAACCGGGGGCTGACGGAGGCCCTCAACCGAGGCCTCGATGCCTGCACTTCGGACGTCGTGGCCCGCATGGACGCGGACGACGTGTCGGTGCCCGAACGGTTTGCGCGGCAGTGGGCGCTGATGGAACAGGGGCACGACCTGGTCGGCACCGGCATGGCGGAGTTTGAGACGGATCCCGCCGTGACGGTCTCGGTGCGCACGCCCCCGATCGGTGCCGCCCGGATCCGCGACCACGCTCGCACGCACAACCCCTTCAATCACCCGACAATGATGTACCGGATCGCCGCGCTCGACCGCGTGGGCCGGTACGAGCCCTTCGGCAAGATGGAGGATTACTGGCTCGGGATCCGGCTCATCGAATCCGGCGCGCGCGTGGAGAACATCGCCGAACCGCTTGTGCACTATCGCGTGGGGGCCGGGGCGTTTGGCCGCCGCGGCGGCTGGACCGAGGCGCGCACCGAGTGGCGGTTGCAGGGTGAGCTGCGCAGGATGGGATTTATCACCCGCGGCCAGTACCTCCGCAACGTGGTGATGAAGGGGGCCTACCGGCTCATGCCGGCGTGGGTGAAACGCGTCTTGTTCCGCGGGCTCGTCAGCGGCGGGCTGCCCGGGGACCGCGCGGTTTCCTAGCGCGGGGCACCCGACGCGCGGGAGATTCCGGGGAGCGTGCCGTGGCGCGCCTAGACTGAGTACATGCATTCGGGAGGACGCGCACACCGGCACGCCGCCAGAACTCTCGGGATCACCCTGGGAATCGCCCTGCTGGGGGGCGTGGTTGCGGGCCCGCCGGCGGCAGCCGAGCCGTTGCATGCGGTCGTGGACGCCCCCACGGATGCGCCCGTCCCGGGCGGCGATCCAGCGCAGCCCACGGAGCCCGGCGACCCGACACCTCCCGTGACGACGCCGCCCGTGGTCCCGGAACCGACCCCGGCAGAGCCGACTCCTGATCCCGATCCGGCACCGACGCCCGACCCGATGCCCGTTCCCGATCCGGCACCGACCCCCGACGATGCCGACCCTGCCGAGCAGGAACCGCGCGGTGCCAACGGGGGCATCGCCTCGGATTCGCCCGGGCCGGCGAGCGCAAAGCCCTGGGACGGCCGCGCTATCCCGCCGCTCACCAACGCCGCGGCACGGCCGCTGATCGGCGACAACTACCCGCAGAAGTACAAGCAGTATCCGCTCTACCCGGTGCGCTGGGATGAATGGAACTTTGCGCACCGGCAGTGCACCTCGTTTGTCGCGTGGCGACTCAACACGGCGAACAAGATCCCGTTCAGCAACCAGTACGGCGGGCTTGTCCGCTGGGGCAACGCCGCGGAGTGGGGCGCCTCGGCGCGCAGCCTCGGTATCCGCGTGGACACGACGCCCGAGGTGGGAGCGATCGCGTGGAGCGGGCCGTATTACGGTGGTGCCTCTGAATTCGGTCACGTCGCCTGGGTCGCCGATGTGCTCAGCGACGGCCGCGTCGTGATCGAGGAATACAACTACGGCTGGGCCGGGGCGTACTACAGCCGCACGATCCGCGCGAACGAGTTCCAGGGCTACATTCACATCGCCGACCTCACCTCCCCGTTTACGAAGACCACGAAGCCGACCATCGCCGGCGCGCCCATGGTGGGCGGTACGCTCACCGCTGCCGTGTCCGGGTGGGTGCCGAAGCCCACGAGCTACCGCTACCGGTGGCTGCGTGACGGTGCCGTGATCGCCGGGGCCACGAAGTCGAGTTACCAGCCCACGCTTGCGGACCTGGGGAAGCGCATCACCGTCGAGACGACGGGTGACCTGCAGCGGTACCGGCCTGCCTCCACGGTGTCTGCCGCGACCGGCGCGGTGCAGATGGCGGACGGCGACGGCAACGGACTCGACGACACCCAGGAGTTGTTTCCGTGGAACTCGGACGTGAACGGGGACGGCCTACCGGACGCGGTCGGCTTCGGCAGCAGCGGCGTGCAGGTCGCGCTGCGGACCAAGACGGGTTTCGGCGCGGTGAAGACCTGGGTGTCGGGGTTTGGCACGAAGGCCGGGTGGTCGCCGCTGCGGCACCCGCGTACGCTCATTGACGTCAACGGGGACGGCAAGTCTGACGTGGTGGGCTTTGCGGAGGACGGCGTCTACGTGGCGCTCAGCACCGGGAGCGGCTTCTCCGCGATGCAGCGGTGGACCGCGCAGTTCGGGGCGGCCGACGGGTGGGCGGTGGAACACCACCCGCGCACCCTGGTCGACGTGAACGGCGACGGTCGCGCGGATATCGTGGCGTTCGCATCCGACGGCGTCTATGTCGCGCTGAACACGGGATCGAGCTTCGGCGGAATGCAGAAGTGGTACGACGGCTTCGGGACGATCAAGGGGTGGACTGTCGATAAGACGCCGCGCTTCCTGCAAGACATGAACGGGGACGGCCGACCGGACGTCGTCGGGATCTCGAACGCCGGGGTGTACGTTGCGCTCAATACCGGGAAGGGTTTCGCGGGGGCGAAACAGTGGAGTACCCAGTTTGCCGGGAAGGACGGCTGGAGCATGGCCGCACATCCCCGAGTCCTCGCGGACGTCGATGGGGACGGGCGGCCGGACCTTGTTGCGTTCGCTTCTGATGGCGTCTACGTTGCACTCAACACCGGGAGCGGACTCCGCGCCATGATGCGATGGCGTGGCGGGTTCGGTACCGCCGCGGGGTGGCTGGTGGGCGCGCACCCACGGGTCCTCGCAGACGTGAACGGCGACGGGCGTGCCGATATCGTGGGCTTCGACAATGACGGCGTGACGGTTGCGCTGAGCACCGGAACGGGATTTGCTGCACCGACGCGGTGGTCCGGAGAGTTCGGAGGCAAAGCGTGGCGCAACAATACGCAGCCGCGCCAAGTGACCGACGTCGACGGAGACGGCCGCGCCGATATCGTGGGCTTCAGCGCCGACGGAGTCAGGATCGCGAAAAGCTCCGGCAAGGCGTTTGGGGCATCCCGGATTGAGCACGCCGGGATGGGGTCCACCGCGGGAGGCTGGAGCGTCACCGCGCACCCGCGCGCGGTCGGGATCCTCACCCTTGCGCAACGTCCCACTCCGCAGATCTCCGGGCAGGTACGCGTGGGTGAGCGGGTGACGGCGACCACCGGGCAGTGGCAGCCCTCACCGGTGAAGCTCTCCTCCCAGTGGCTGCGTGACGGGAAACCGATCTCCGGCGCGACGGGCACGAGCTACACATTGACCCCCGCAGATCGGGGCGCGCAGATCGCATTCCGGACGGTCGGGACCAAACCCGCATTTGCCAGTGTGACGCGGGTATCGCACAGCTACTCGGTCGCACCGGGGAGCTTGACGCCCGCATCGCCCCGGATCACAGGGACGCCCACGAAGGGAGCGACCCTCACTGCGGAGCCCGGTGCGTGGGGTCCCCCGCCGGTCGCACTGAGCTATCAGTGGTATCGGAACGGCTCCGCAATCTCCGGGGCGACTCGGGCAAGCTACCGTGTGACGCAGGAGGACGTCGCGCGAAGGCTGTCGGTCTCCGTGACCGGTGCAAAGAACGGGTACGCGAACGCGTTTGCCGGTTCGGAAACGGTCAAGATACCTGGAACCCCGGTGCCGCCAACGAAGCCCCCATTTGCTGACGTGTCGGCCGGCCACCAGTTCTCCCGAGAGATCGGGTGGATGTTCAGCTCGGGGATGTCCACCGGGGTAAAGCAACCGTCGGGGAAGCCCAAGTACCAACCGAAGGCAAACGTCACCCGTGAAGCCATGGCCGCCTTCCTGTTCCGCTTGGCGGCAGACAAATCGTTCGCGGCACCGCCCAAATCGCCGTTCGTGGACGTCCCGACCAACCATCAGTTCTATCGTGAAATTGCCTGGATGCACGCGGTCGGCCTGAGCACCGGGATCAAGACGTCTCGCGGATTGGTGTATGACCCGAAAGCTCCGGTCTCGCGTGAAGCGATGGCCGCGTTCCTGTACCGCCTTGAGCGCCCCACGTACCGGGCCCCTGGAAGTTCTCACTTCGCTGACCTCCGACCGGGAGATCGGTTCTACCGTGAGGTCTCCTGGATGTATGACTCGGGGCTCTCGACAGGCATCCGACAACCCTCGGGGAAACCTAAGTATTCCCCGGCCGGCGCAGTTTCGCGTGAAGCGATGGCGGCGTTCCTGTACCGAATGGAGACCCAAGGGTGACGAACAACCGCTGGCCCGCAGATTCCGGATGGCTTCGCCGAGTGACTGCCCAATCCCATGTTTGTCGCATGCCTAGCCACGCTCATTTGGATTCAGGAGTTACTCAGTGGGAAGTTCCTGCTGCGGAGTATGAAGTGCCGACTCTAAGGTGGAACGTATGATCCGACGCACCCGAGGACTGTTCCCGCGTGCCATTGCACTCGCGATGTTCGCGGGACTGCTTGCACCTGCGACGAGTTCGGCCGCGGACGCACCGGTCGCCGCGCCTGGCCCGACAGCCCCCGCTGCCGCGCTCTGGGCCGAGCTCGATGCGCCGGGGGAGCTGGACGAGCCGGCACCGCCAACCACGTCGAACCCGGGTACGGAACCCCTGCCGAACCCGGAGGGTGATCCTGACTCGGATGATCCCAATTACGGGGAGGGGACGAGCCCGCAGGACCCCGGATCTCCGGAGGACCCGAGTGATCCGAGCCCGTCCGAAGACTCGGAATCTCCCGTCCCAGCGGAGGACCCTGCTGTACCAACGGAGCTGGATGACTCGAAGCCTGCGCCAAATTCGGATGACTCGGAAGAGGAACTGCTGACGCCACTCACGGAGGAGCAGCGCGCGCAAGAGGCGGAGAAGCGTGCGGCGCAGCTTGCAGCCCAGCACGGCGCGATCACGTCTCGCGCGAACCTCGCGAGCGGATTCAAAGCGGGGTACATCATCTCGGATTCGAACTTCTACAACGGCAGCGCGATGAGCGCTGCCCAGATCCAGACCTTCCTCAACCAGCGCGTTCCGCGATGCACACTCGGGGACCCAAATCGCGAGATGGGGAAGCCCTGGGGAACGACCACGCTCGCGTGGGCATGTTTGAAGAACGCGAAATGGAACACGACCTCCCTCACCCGGCCTGCAAACGCCTACTGCAATGCCTACACCGGCGCAGCTTCTGAATCCTCCGCGACCGTCATCTCGAAGGTGGCACGGGCCTGCGGGATCAGCCCGAAAGTCCTGCTTGTGATGCTCGAGAAGGAACAGAGCCTTGTGACGGACAGCTGGCCGACCGCACGCCAGTTCGACCGAGCGATGGGGTACAACTGCCCGGACTCCGGGCCCAACAACTCGGCGAACTGTAACCCGAAAGACACGGGCTTCATGCAGCAGGTATATCGCAGCGCCTGGCAGCTGAAGGTGTACCGCGCCCACCCGAACAACTACCGCTACCGTCCGTTCCAGAACAACCTGGTCCAGTGGCACCCGAACCTCAGCTGCGGCACGTCCTCGGTGTATATCGAAAACTGGGCGACGGCCGCGCTCTACATCTACACCCCGTACCGCCCGAACCAGGCAGCGCTCGACGCCGGGTGGGGTGAAGGGAACGCGTGCTCCAGCTACGGGAACCGCAACTTCTACCAGTTCTACAAGTCTTGGTTCGGCACCCCGAACACGTTCTTCCCGGACGTTCCCCAAAACCACAAGTTCTTCACAGAGATCGAGTGGATGGGCACGAGCGGGCTGAGCACTGGCATCAAAACCGCCGATGGCCGTGCCTCGGTCTATCAGCCGAAAACGCGTGTCTCGCGAGAGGCGATGGCAGCATTCCTCTATCGAATGGAAGGGTCCACGTACAAGGGTCCGGCTGCTTCGCCATTCGCCGATGTGAAGCGCGGTGATCCCTTCTACAACGAGATCGCCTGGATGCATAAGATGGGGTACTCGACCGGCATTAAGCAAGCCTCAGGCAAGCCGAAGTATGCGCCAAAGGACCGGGTCTCACGTGAGGCGATGGCCGCGTTCATTTACAGGTTGGAGGGCGCGAAGTATTCGGGCCCGGCGACTTCTCCGTTCGCAGACATGCGCAAGGGTGACAAGTTCTACAACGAGATCACTTGGATGCACAAGATGGGGTACTCAACCGGGATGAAGCAGCCTTCGGGGAAGCCGAAATACACCCCGAAGGATCGGGTTTCGCGGGAGGCGATGGCGGCGTTCATCTACCGGCTCAAGCACTGAGATTTCGCGGCATGGGCTGGGGCGGAGGACCACGTTGGTGCTCCGCCCCAGCAGATACCTAACCGCTGTAGGGGCGGAGCCGAGACTCAATCTCGCCGACGATGCGCTCAGAAGACTTGCCGTCTCGGAGCGGGTAAAGTCGCTCGATGCGGCGGCTGTACTCGGAAAGCTCGGGGTGCGTACCCAAGATCATTTCCTCAAGGTTCTGCTCGAGCGTTGCGCGGTCCTCACAAACCGGGCCGAACCCGTCCCGGAAGTAGTCGAAGTACCCCGCTGAACCGATGTGACCGCCGGAAAAGAACTCGGCCCTATCGAACTGGAAATACACCGAGGGGGCCTCGCAGAATGCGCCCTCGAATGCTTGGGATGAATAGTCCGTAACGACGAGGGTCGCGCCTGCCAGTATCTCCTGTACGTCATCCCCGACGTAGGAAACACGACGGATACTTGGAGGAACGAGGAGGTCTTTCCAATGTGCATCGATTCCCGGGTGCGGGAGGAGAATAACTTCGACCCCGGGCCGCTGCGACAGTTCGGAGAGATACGGTCCGTTGAGGAACCCGGACCACTCGGACACGAACTGCGATTCTGCAAAACTATCGAGTTGATCCCGCTCGGCACCCGTGTTTGCGCCGAGAAGATAGTTTCGCCACGTCGGCATCAGGACGATGCGGTGGGTTCCCGGTGGACGTGTTGGCGCATCCTGCATGAGCCGGAATAGGCGGTCGTGGCGCGGCATACCGGTGAGCGTAACTTCGCGTTCGGAGAGCTTATACGGCGACGGGCTGCCAGCGATCGAGTGATGCTCAGGGAGAGTCGAGGTGACAAAATGGTCGATGGTCTTGGAGTTCCACCACCGGTGCAGCAGATCCTTCGTGACGCCGTGCTGGAGGAATGAGTAGCTCCAGGTCTTGGGTAGGAACCGCTTGGGGAACGGTTGCACAATGTACTGGTCGATCATCGACGACGAGAGCACCTTCGCTTCTTTCATGAGTGCGAAGTGTTTCTTGCTGCCGTGCGCAACAAGCCGAAACCCGTCTGCCTTCAGGCGAGTCCAATCGCTGGTTCCCTTATCAATCACAAACCAAGCGTTGATGTCGGGTCGTGCGTTCCTGAGATACCGGTACAGTGCCTCGGCGTTGTCGTTAGCCTGAGTGTTCCGGTCAATAAGGACCCAGGCATCTGCAAACTGCTTCCGCCAGCCAATCAATCCTCCGACCCGGTAGGCGAGCGAATAGGACAGTCGGAGCCGCCGTTCGCGGGCAATTGTTTGGCGAGTTGAGGAAAGCTGCGGAGCGGTGGAAGCTGACTCCGGCGCGGGAGGTATTACCTTGGGGAGCCCAGGCGGAACCTTCTTGAGTAGGCGACCGGCAGGCCGCGGCTCCAGTACTTGACCGGCGAACATGAAATCCAGTTCAGGGGACTCGCCCGAGATTCGGAGCGAGTCGAGATCAGTAATCGCGTCATTGATGTGAACCCAGTAGATGTGCTCGTAGATCCAGGTCCGCTCAAAGTAGAGCACGGCCCGAGCATGACGGAAAGCAATTGGGAACTGCTTCTTGCCGGCACCTATAGATGCCTGGGCGTTGGGATCGGTGCTATGGAACACGATCTTGAGAAGCTGGCGATTCGAATCGTAGTCACGCCGAATTGCAACATGGGACTCGCCATTGGGCTGGGCCGCAGCTTCCCACGCCGCTCTCGTGTCCAACGGAGTATTGACGACACGGAATGAACGGATATTGTCCACACCGACCCGTTGAAGCACGCTTCGGGTAGCAGTATTCAGTTGCTGCTGCTGCTCCGGTGAGAGTCCGAACACGCTGGACTTCATGTTTGCGTATTGACGGAAGAGCCACCAGAGATCGTAAAGGATAAGACTGCCGAGCCAAGCAGGACATGAATCACCTGCTTCATTGAGCAGGCCGGTGTACGCCACGTCACATAGAGTTATGTACTTTGAGTAGTCCGTCTGAGCAGTGATGGAGCTCTCTCGTGCGAGGTAGTAGTAGTACGCCTGCGGAAGGATCGTGTAGCTCGGACGATCCAGACGCAAGAGATACCGTGCGATGAAATGAGCATCTTCGAACCCTTGACGGAGACGCTCGTCAAAGCGGAGTCCCGACTCCAGAATGATGCTTCGACGAAACGCGGTCATTCCTGCATGAAGCTGGATCATCTCAGGTTGCTCATCAAGTTGCACAGTGGTGTTCTTGCTGACGCCGGTGAACTTGTAGTCCAGTGGGTGTGAACTGAGCCCGCCAGATGCAGATATCCGGACCAGTCTAGTGACGAGCATCGACACGGCCGGATCTTTAGCTCCTGCGAGGATCTCGGAGAAGTAATTAGGGGAGAGCTCGTCGTCAGGGCCTGAGAATGACACCCATTCTCCTCGAGCCCGTTCAAGGCCGGTGTTGAGAGCTCCTGAGACGCCCCGGTTCTCCTGGACGATGAGCGAGACTGAGAACTGGGAACGAGGCATCCAGTCTGCGATAGTGCGCTCTGAGTCGTCCGGAGATCCGTCGATGACGAAGATCAGTTCGATTTGTGAAGCGTCACAGTCCTGTCTGTCGAGGCTGCGGAGCAGGACTGGCAGATACGTATCAACGTTGTAACAGGGCACGACGAGGCTGAGCTGCGGGCTCAATTTGTTTGGCGAGGGGTGCTCGTTCGTGGTGACCCGGACCGGGGCCGAGGAATCGTGGGTCATTTCGTTCGGTTCTCCCGGAGACGCAAGCCAATGTACCAAGGTAATCGTACCGTGAACGTGAGTGAAACATCCGAGGGGAGGGACAGTTGCAGGGCTAGCGGTTCGTCTGCCAAGGAACGGGGTGCGGCTACCCTAGAGGGGACGCGCTGCGAGGACTTCGCTGGTGCAAAGCTTGAGAACCTGGAGGACCAGCAGTATGACTGTGCCCGACGTTTCCGTCATCATTATTGGGTACAACGATGCGGCGCACCTCCCGGCCGCGGTGAACTCGGTTCTGGCCCAGACGCACCGCAACATCGAGGTCATCATCAGTGATGATCACTCGACTGACGCAACGCCGGAGGTTGTCGCCGCGTTTGTCACCCAAGATCACCGGGTCCGCTCCCACCGGCGGGTCGAGAACTCCGGCGCACCGGGCGGGCCATTGAACGACGGACTCGAGCTGGCCACGGGGCGGTACGTGATGTTCCTCGGCTCCGATGATGATCTCCCCCCTCACGCGGTCGCAGCGCACATTGCAGAAGCAGATCGCAGCGGCGCAGACATCGTCTCGGGACTGCTGGTTCGAGTCCTCAGGAACGAAGGCGATCGACGGGTGCCCTGGTTCCCCGATCTCCATACTGAGCGACGCTATGGCGCGACCATTGCCGATCTCCCGGCTGAATCTCAGGACACGCTCACGACCAATAAGATGTATCGGCGGGAGTTCCTGGAACGTATTGGTGCTCGTTTCCCGGAGGGCATGCTGTACGAGGACGTGGTGTTTTCCGCGCACACACTCGCCGAGGCGCAAGGCATCGTCCAGATCCCCGACGAGGTATACCACTGGAACGTGTACCCGCCTGAAGAACGGCAGTCGATCACGAATCAACGGCGCACACGAAAGAATCTTGAGGACCGCCTTCGGGCGCTCGATCTCGCAGAAGCAGCGTTCGTGGAATCCGGCGAGGATGTACGTGTGGAGTTTGACGATAAGGTACTTGCGCATCATCTGCGCTTCTACTTGAACGACTTCCTCGAAGCTGATGATGAATGGTGCGGGGACGTTCTCAAGATGATTCGCCCGCGATTGGAACGTACTTCGTTCGCGGCGTATGAACGCCGTTTCCTGGGAGATCGTCTGCTGTACGCTGCTGCACTTGAAGGCGACGTGCGCGGAGTTCGTTCGGTGCTCCGAGGCAAGCTGGGCGGCGCGCTCGCGGGCAGGTTCTTTGCGCAGACGAGTGCGAGCTTCTGGGCACCTCGGGATCCCGAGAGCCGTCCCTCCTCGACTTCTCTCGCTCGCAAGCTGAGTTCAATGGATGGCGTGCCCCGAGTGCCGAGGTCCCACTCGGACCTCATGTACCTGCACGCGATCCAGCGGGTCGAAACAGACGACCGAACGATCCGGTTGACCGGATGGAGCACAGACCCGATCGGCGTATTGCGTGAGCCTGGTTCCCGGCTTTCCCTATTCGTGACTCACGCGGGCATTCGCCAACAGATGGCAACCGCGCACGCTACGACGGACGAGGGCGTGAGTTGGGTCGCCGAAGTCGCCATTCCGCAAGCCGTATGCGGCACGCACGTATCAAACGTGCTCGAACTCACCGCGCTCGCGACGAGCGCCCGGGGAGAACTCAACCATTCACCTGTTCAGGCACTGGGACAGGAAGAGTGGAAAGGAACTGAGGGGAAGGCGTCCCAGGAGTGTTCGCGCTGGGATCTGCGGGCCACCTTCCACGGGCCGGCGATGCTCGTAGCTCGCGCGCAAGCCGGATCGAAGCCAACTGCACCACGGGTAGTTGTAATCGGCGATGTGAGCTGGAACGGCCGTTATCATCTGGGCGACGAGGCCATGACTGAGGCCGCGATCTCTCAGCTGAGGGAGCGCGGCTGCGAGATCACCGTGGTCGCTGGCGAACCCGCGGTGACGCAAGAGCAATACAGTGTGGACGCCGTCCCGAGTTTTGGTTTTGTCCGGGAGAAAACCCGTGCGGCCCGGGAACGACGTCTCGAAACGCTGGTGGCCGGTGCGCGCGGACGTGCCGAGCTTAGCTCACATGACGCACTGACCGTAGCAGCGATCAAGAATGCTGACGCCGTCATCGTGGCAGGGGGAGGGAACCTAAACTCCAGTGGCTCGCAGCACATTTTCGAGCGTGTGGCACTCAAGCGCATCGCAGAGTCGGTGGGCGTCCCACTCTTCGTGTCGAGTCAGACCGTGGGACCCCTCCTTGTGTCTGAAGACCGTCCGCTGGTGCGTGAACTCCTCGCCTACGCCACAGCGTTCGGGGCACGTGAACGCGCGAGCGCGGCGCTCATGCGGGAGATCGGTGCAGGAATCGGAAATGTCGTGCGGACCCTCGATGACGCCTTGCTTCTGCAACCCGTTGAGCTCTCCGGAGAACAACGTGAAGCGCTGGGGCTTCCCGAACGCTATGTGGTTGGGAGCTTCACCTTCCACGCATACTCGACCGGTCTGAGCCGGGAGGAGTACTACCGTGACCTCGCGCGCATCGTCGACGATATCGTCAAGGCCCATGATGTCCATGTGATATTGCTTCCGCACATGGGTGTGCTGGGGATGCCGGAACAGATGGGGCGGGACAATGATGTGTATGGGCACGACCGTGTGGTGCATTACGCACAGAGCGGCCGGGTACGCTCACTGCCGATGATCTCCGCGCGAGAGGTACTTGCAGTCACCATGGGGGCCGAATACACCGTGTCGACTCGTTATCATCCGTTGGTGTTCGGTGCCGCAGTAGGTGTCCCGGCAATCGGGCTGGTGACCAGCTATTATTCCGCGCTTCGTATGCGAGGGGCTCTGGCTGCGTTTGGCGTCGAATCGCTCGCGCTGCCATTCGAGTACTGGACTTCGGTACTTGGCGCTCCGCTTCTCGAAGCGCTGAGCCTGCACCGCGATCAACTTGCCGCCCATGTCAGTGGGGCCGGTGCAGAGCAGCGGGCATTTCAGTCTCGGTGGTGGGACGCGATTGTGCAGAGTATTCGCACCCACGAGCCTGTGTCGGTAGTGGACGCACCGGAGGTGGACTCGTGGACTTGGGGCGGTACGCACGACAAACAATTGCTTGCAATGTCTCGGGTCGCACACGAGGCGACGAACATGTATCGCATGAACAATCTCGTCAATGTCGAGGATCACGCTGCCCGCATCACGCAAATGGAACGCGCGCACCAGTTGTCGGAGAAATCTTCTCGCCGTGAGGCTGACCAGCTCCGCCGGGAACTCGATCATCTGCGCGCTGAGTTCGCCGATCTGGCGGATCGGGCGCGACCTCCTGGAGCGCGTACTCGCGACCGGATTCGGCTGGCACTGCAACGGTTGCGTCGTCGGTGAGCAACTGGGTGCCGGAGTTGTATCCGCCACCCAGTCGTCTATCTTGCGCGCTCAGGGTCTATAGCTTTGAGGAACATCTCGCGCGAGTGCGCGGTGAACTCCATTGCGTCAAAGGAGGCCGTGCCGTCCAAATTGTTATCGGCAACTCGATGCAGCGCGGACACAAGCCCGGATTCTGAAATGGGGACGAGTGGACCAAATGCCCCGTTCTGGAGCACTGAGCGTGACCCGTGAGTATCGGTCGCGACGACCGCCGCACCAACGGTCAGTGCCTCCAGAATCACCAACGGTTGGCCTTCGTGGAGAGATGGAAGGATCAGCGCTCCAGCTGCTTTGAGGTGGGCCTGTGGGTTGGGCACGAGACCACGAAGTCGCACGATATCCGTGAGGTTCAGCTCGTGGAGCTGATGTTCGAGTTCCATCCGGAGAGGGCCATCACCGAGACAGGTGATTCGGATCTGCCGTCTCAGTTCATGCCGGCATGAGTGTAGTGCGTCGAAGAGCTGTGCGTGGTTTTTCTCCGGGGAAAGACGTGCGACGATGCATGCGTGAGCGGCGTCCGCCGCGTACCACTCGAGGTCCTCAGGATCGAGCGGTGTACGTGCGAGTTCTCCGATTTCAGCGACGTTGATCGTATTCTCGATTGTGATGTGACGGTCGACGGCGATGCCGAAGTGTTCGTGCATCGTGCTCGCGTTATAGTCTCGCACCCCATCGCTTACTGAGGCGAGGAAGTCCATCCGACCTAAGGAGAAGAAACCGGATCGGAGTCGGGGAAAACGATTCTGCACCTCTTGCCACATCTCATTGTGGAACACGATTCCTCGGCGGCCATCGCCAACCTGGACCCCGAAATTCAGCAACACGATGTTTTTGGCGTCGTAGGCGCTGAATTCCACGGCTGAGTGGAACACGGTGTTGCCGAAGAGTCGGTGCGCCTCCCGCCGGGCTCCGGACTCCAGGTACCGTTGCACCAGGGGATTCGGGACGTAGTTTCGTCCGGTGCCGAAGTACAATGCCTCTCGCTCCATACGCGTACCGGCGGCAACTCCCACTCGCGGGAGAACTTTCGCGTACCGTCGCACGTCGCTCAGCGTTTCTGCTTCTGCCCCATCCAGCGTGTTCTTACCGGGAATGAGGTAGGGCGTGTATCCGGTGTGCGGCAAGGAAGCGATGAGGCTCCGAGTTGAACGGGTAATGCCATTCGGAGGGAGCCCACCCGTGGAGAGGAGGATGCTTTTCGGTGACGCCGGGGTGGGTGCACTGCTGTGAGACGCGTGGTTGAAGAGCAGCGAGATCGCGCGTCGAGCTGAGGAGCCGTTCTCGGCAGCACTGAATCGTGCTGTCTGGTCGGCATACTGGGCGATGAATGTGGCGGGGTCCGCGCATGCAGCGGCAACAAGTTGTGCAGCTTCCAATGTTGTTGCTGCGTTGGCTCCGGGAACCTCGTCGGCTGAAAAGTAGAGACCGCGATCTGCAGCATATTGATCAATATGCTCAATGAGCTTGACAACAGGAACGCCTGTGGCAGCTGCGTCGAACAGAACGCTCGAAAAGTCCGTGACGATGGCATCCGCGGCACCAAGGAGCTCATTCGTATCGAACTCGGCAGGTACCAGTTTGATTCCAGAAACAGGCGACGTATAGAACGCCGCGCTTACATAGTGGTGGGCGCGGAGAGCGACCTTGGCACCCGAGTCGAGGAGCCCATGTGCTACCGCGAGCACGTGGTCGACTTCGCTGCTGCGATCTGCAAACGTGCCCTTCCACGTGGGCATCAGTACGACAAGTTTGTCAGTCTGGCTCACCCCGAGGTCAGCGCGCATGCGTTCGCGCCGGGTTGCTGAGAGATTCAAGGTAAGGTCGTTCCGCGGATAGCCGGCACGGACGAATACGTCAGGCACAAGTTCGTTTACGTCGTGGCGGCGGGAAAGGACGTCTAGAGTGTGTGGATCGGGGCCCAACACGACATCCGCATGCAGGAAGTTCCGGGCGATATTGCCGTAGGCAAAGGGTTCAGACCGGTTATCTCGACCCATGAACTTCCACGGAATCCCGTGCCATGTATTGAGATATCGCTGCCCTGGGCGCTTGATGAACTCATGGTCGATAGTGGCGTTATTGACGATGGTGCCTGCCACGGCGAGTGTGTGGAAATAGCCGGGGGACCCTTTCGCAACGAACCTGACGTTCGCGCGATTCAGAAGATCCGGGTGAATGGCGGCACCAGGTTCAATGCTCCAGACATGGATGCGTGAAGCGTGCGCTGGGTCATCTAGGAGTTCCAAGCAGATGGCCAAAGGATTGCACGACGTGTTCGCTCCGAGAGAAGACTCGTACAGAGTTACCTCGAATGCTAGAGGTTCGGTCTCAACCCGCTCTGCGTAGTGCAGCGCTCGTTGCGCCCCTGGCGTCTCCCAACTCCCATCAGTGAGAGGAACACTCGGCAGGCGATCAGATTGACCCATTCGGATTGAGTCCCAGGCGGCGCCCCATGCTTCACGCTGTGCGAGATGGGTCGCTAAAGCCAAAGAAGCTGCAAGGATTAGCTCCGCCGAACTTGCGCGGTAAAGTATCTCCCCAAGGATCTTCTCAAGGCCCTGACTCTCAGTCGTTTCAAGCTGGGTGAGGAGACGTGGAAGAGTGGGATCCACATCTGTCGAAGCGAGCTGGGGAAAGCTTGACGCAGGGAACTCCGTGAGGAATCTCGTCACCGCCCGCTCATGTTGGCCCGCAGCAGCGAGCAGTTCCCCCGCTCTGAAGAGCAGAAACGGGGTGAGCTCTATTCTCGTTAATGACAAGTACACTTCGAGGGCTTCATCTCGCCGTTCAAGGAGCTCAAGCAACTGCGCGAGCTTTGGGCGAGCTGACCCACTTCTATCTACACGCGCAGCCACAATCCGCAGCTGCTCTGCTGACGCTGACGGATTGCCGAGTCGGAGTTGGAGGTCCGCGCTCAATTCGAGGACCTCACTGGAAGAGGTCGCGTCTACCTCGCCAAGGAGTCGGGCGGATTCCTCTGCGCGTTGGAACACTTCAAACTGCAAACGAGCTACAGTGACGGTATCGACACCCTCGGTACCCACTGGCGCAAACCGACGGTATGCGCGAGCTGATTCGTTAGCAAGTCCTAGCTTGTGCGCACAGTAAGCGGCGCTCAAGAGACGGACATCGCCTGCGTCGACCTCCGAAAAGTCACGCAACTGCTCCCAGGCCTCAGAAAATCGGCCCTGCCGGATCAACGCCTCCCCGAGCCAGACGCGCCAATATAGGCGCGTCTGATCGTCAGGCGCAAGGCTAATCGCGTGATGTACTGCTTGGAGCTCGCGGTGTAGATTTCCTCGGGCACGTTGATTCCAGGCTTCCTCGTCGTAGATACGGAGCAGCCTAGGGTCCACGACTTTCGCGTGCTCAAGGTAGCCATCCCCGAGAGCGGTGCTGTTCGTGAGATAGTGGAATTTCGCGATCTCCACGAGAAGGGCAGCGGTGGTGTCTTCACGGAGAGCGAGTGTACGACAGACTTCTTTCGCTGAATCGTAGCTCTCCTGTTCAGAGACCCACTGCAGATATGGAACCAATGCTTCGGGGTAGCGCGGGAGTTTGGCTTCAAATCGTTCGCGCTGTTGCACCACGGCAGGACTTCGGAAGCCCCGCGTGTTTTCCAACCTGCGGAGAATGAAGAAACTGCGTCGCCAAGGGCGTTCACGATCGAGAATGAGATCGAGTCCCTGCCCGAATGACTTTACGATCGCGCGCATGGATGACACTCGTGAAAGTCTAGCGGATCGTTCGGTGAAAGCGCCTTCTAAGTTGTCTCGGTAAACGTGACACCAGTGGAGGCGTCATACCTTGCGGTGCCGTTTTGGAACTCCAATTCCCGGTTACCGTCAGCGGCGCGTCCCTTTGGTTGTCCAGCGATAAAACCCCACTCGCCCATTGCGCCTCCCTGCTCGAGATACTCCTCGAGGAAGGAGCCATGCAGGAGACCGTGCCCTTTCTTGAGGGCCTTGGAGTAGGTAATGAGTCCGTGTTCGAACTGTTGAAACCACCCTCCACCGTTCTCGGTGACCATGACCTCGTTATGAAGAGGACGGCCGTAACCGCTCCTGTTCCGCTCATAGATCGTTCGGATTCCACCCCGAACCGTGTGACTCACGGGGCCAGAACTCAGCTTTCCCGACTTCGGATCAACGAATGCGACCGCTTCGTCGATAGGGCCGTCGAATACGATCTTCCCTCGTTGAAGGACGACGCCCCGCTCGCAGAGCTGCTTGACTTGACTCGCGGAGTGGCTGACTACGAACATCGTCTTGCCTGCCGCTCGCAACATTTGCATGCGTTCTGCACACTTAGCCCTAAAGGCCGCATCGCCGACAGACAGAATCTCATCGACGAGAAGCACATCGAGTTCGGTATGGACGGCTACGGAGAAGCCGAGCCGCGAATACATGCCCGAGGAATAATGTTTGACTTCGGTGTCTATGAAGTCGCCTATCTCAGAGAACTCGAGGATATCCTCGAAGCGCTCTTCGGTCTCCGCTTGGCTCATGCCAAGGATTGCCGCATTGAGGTAGACATTGTCGCGTCCCGTGAGGTTTGGATTGAAACCGGCACCGACCTCAAGAAGACCAGCAATACGGCCACGGGTCCGGATCCAACCGTCGTCGGGACGCATAACACCGGAAACGAGTTTCAAGGTCGTAGATTTACCGGATCCATTTCGGCCAAGTAAAGCAATGGACTGGCCTTCAGGGACCTCGAGACTTAACCCGTCGATCGCGTTGAAAGAGGAACTGAGCTCCTTGCGCTGCAGGGTTGAAACAAATGTTTCCTTGAACGACTGAGTGTGCTTGATTCTAAACGTCTTCTTAACGTCGTGAAGCACAATCGCGGGCTTTGGCGTCTCATCTGCGGAATTAGAGGTGCTGGGCAAAGTTTCCCTCCAACTTTCTGAATGTGAACTGCCCGATAAGTAGTGTGATGATCGCAAGTGCGAGCCCGATCCCGGCATTGATCAGAAGATGCTCGGGCCTTGGCGTGTCCGGAGCCAAGGGCAACCAAAAGACGTTGTGGAAAAGCTCGACGGCGGTGGTGACAGGATTCACCATAAAAAGATTGAATAGCCAGTCCGGCATAAGTCTGTGCACCATCTCCCAGGAATAAAGGACCGGAGACGCCCACGTTGCGAACATGAGAATGAGATCGACGATGTTGCGGGCATCGCGGTAGGCGACGTTGATAGCCCCGAAAAAAAGGCCCAGACCGAGTGCGAAAACGAGCACTACGAACAAGCCGATGACGAACGCCAGGACTTGTATCCAGGTGATAGTCCAGCCGAAGAACAGGCATACCGCTAACAGCACCGCAGCCTGCGGAAGGAAATGTACAAATGCGACCCCAACAGCTGCCACCGGGAAGAGCTCCCTGGGCAGATAAATTTTCTTTACCAAAGAAGCATTGTCGGTGATCGCATTGGTTGTATTACGGAGAGCTTCGCTGAAAAGATTTACCGTGATGATACCGGCGAAGAGATACACCGGGAAAAAATCCATGCCACGGTTTGCCCCTAAGACCACCCCGATAACGAGGTAGTACATGAGGAACTGTGCTGCGGGCCGGACGTAAGACCATACCCATCCCAGCACGGAGCCGTAGTACCGGGTCGTAATGCCTTTCTTGAGCAGAAGTGAGAGAAGGTATCGGTGTCGGAACACGTCAACCAGACCTCTACTCTTTCCCGGGGTGTCAAACTCCGGGTCGGAAAGTGCTGCTACATATGCCACGACAGAGGAGTCTAGCGGGTCAGCCTGTGCGACATTTCGAACCGGACCTGGAACTGAAGGGAACTCACGCGAGATTGACTGCTGAGTGCGGATGCTGCTTTATGCCCTAAAAGCACTATTCCTTCGTTGAAGAGCTGAGATTCCAATCCGTGGAGACCGGGGGTCTGGGCGTCGCCGAAGCTGCGATCGCACATTCCTTACCAGTCCCGCCCCAGATTGGTGAGGTCGAGTGTGTCGAGGAAATCGATGAGATTGAGCCGCTCCTTGAACGCGTAGTGATCCAAAAAAGCCTTCTCTGTTTGCATTGATGGGGGAGAAATCAGCATGGAAACTGCTTCTGTCGTTGAACGGCTCTTAATCGGTTCAAGCGCCTCCCAGGCCTCTGGGTAGATTCCACGCCCTGCAAGGAAACGCTCCTCATCCGTGCAATACAGCGCGACGGGAATTGCCGCAGCAAAGCAGTCAAAAATGAGTGATGAATAGTCTGAGATAACGCCGTCAGCAATGGTCAGGAGATCTTGAATGTCTTCTTCGCTCGCGTCAATGATCTGAGCCGTTGAAACAGTCTCGTCGTGCGGCATGTAGTTATGGGCATGGAAGAGTATCACGCTGTCTGCGGGCAGAGCCGCTGAGAGCTGGCCAAGGTCCATGCTGAAGGACCAGTCCATCTGATCGTCCTCAAGACCGTAGTTGTAATCACGCCAAGTAGGGGCGTAGACGATGACCCGTGTCTCCGGAGCAATTCCGAGACGTTCGCGGATCGAGTGACGGACCGACCGATCGATCCTGGCGTTTCGCAAGTATCGAACCCTGGGATATCCAGTTTGTAGGATTCGCTCCGAGGGGAACAAGAATGCGGAAGAGAGCGTCTGTGTAGCAAAATCACTATCGGATACCAGGAAGTCCCATTTCTGGATGTCCCGATGCTTCAGTACTTTGTGATCGATGCGGTGAGAAATGATCTCGCGCTCTGCGCTGTCGAACAGTACCTTCTTCAGTGGGGTTCCATGCCACAGCTGTATCCAGACTGATTCCGGCGACTTCGGGTAGCTCAATGGCACCCAGGACTCCGCAAGCACGACGGCTGCGCTTCTCAGCGCTGCCCACAAGAGGCCGTGATCGCTGGGGGAAATACGTTCACTTTCCTCAACCCGAGGATCATCGGTGACGAAGAACCGTGGCTGCTCTCGGAAGCGCGGGTCTTTCGAGATTTCCTCCCAGAGATACCGAGAGTTTCCCGAGAAGCGATGATCGAAGCCGAGGAATAGGAAAGCGCCCTGTAGTTTCTGGGCCTGGGCCGGCAGTAGTGCTTCTGGGGCGACTGGTCGCTTCCTATCGAGAATGGAGTGTTTCTGCCTGCGGAGCTGTGCGATCCGCTTCTTTGTGCCGGGCACAAGCCGGTGGCGCCCATCAATGACTCGTTGGAAGGTCCCAACTCGCATCTTTGTAAACGTACCGGAACGAACAAAATACTTGAGATATCGGTTCACCGGAATGCTGGGATCGAGCACGATCTCTGTGTCGGAGAACGCTTGCACGAATCCTCTGGCGTAGGCGGCGCGGTGCTCTGCCGGAACTCTCGTTCCGTAGTACTCCATGAACTTTTGGAGATGGTACTTCGCGAAGTACGTCAGAGTTGCTGGGCTGCGGCTTTCTATCCGCGCAAGGGATGCACGAATTGCCTTGAGATGTCCTAAGGCATGCCGGTCAGTGTTGACGTTGGACTGGGTCGTGGAGTTTGCGCTCGGTTGGACGACATAGAGTGGTGAATGGAGCAATGAGACTCGTGTCGCGCGATTCGCGCACAGGACGTAGAACGGATTGTCTTCGTAGACGTATCCCTCTCCGAATCGTATATTGTGCTCGTCCAGGAACGCCCGGCGGTACAAGCTGATGACCGAAAAGAAGCTCACTGTGTCCATGAGCTCATCGCACTCCGCTCCCTGGAGAATGCTCCGGGTCCAGATATTGCGAATATTGAAGTAATTGTATGCCTTGGGGCGGTGGCGAAGGCGGCTCGCAAGCTTCCAGTCGAAATGCACGAAGTCTGATTCGTCTTTGATGGCTCGTGCTAGCGTGAGTTCAACAGTTCGCGGTTCGATGAAATCGTCTGCGTCCACAAACAAGACAAACTCTCCGGCAGCCTCTGCGAGTGCGCGGTTGCGCGCAACTCCTTGACCCCGGTTTTCCTGCGAGATGACGCGCAGTCGCGGATCTTGCGCCGCATTGCGCTCGAGAATTCGCGAACTCCCGTCAGTTGATCCGTCATCGATCGCAATGATCTCGAGATTCTCGTGACTTTGGGCATAGACAGAATTCAAACAACGTTGTAAATACTGCTTCGCGTTGTAAACCGGGATGATTATAGACACAAGGGAGTGCAAAGGGAACCCTCGAAAATGTTGAAGTGAGCAATGACCTTGGTGCCGAGCTACAGCAGTATTCCAGCTTTCACAGGGTTCGCTCGGCTTTTACCAGGGTACCTGATTGTCGTGGTCCCACGAACCTGACCTAGCTCTCAGAGAAGTGGCGTTCGATCGGCCGCAGATCACCCTGCGCTCGCCACCAGCTCACCGCTTCCGCCAGCGTTCCGAGGTTATCCGGTACCCAGTCTGTACCGGTGAACAACTCACCCTCTGCGTAGTGTGCGGCGAGCACCTCAGCAAGGGCGGGATCATGCCCGGCGCGCTCGATCCCCACGGCGTTCACCCCGGCCAGGCGTGGGGGCGTCCCATAGACCTTCGCGAACGGCGGCACGTCGCGGGTCACGGGAGTGCCCATGCCCACCATCGCGCCGTGCGCGATCACGCGGCGCTGGTGCACCACAGCGTTCATTCCGATGTTGACGCGATCACCGATCACGCAGTGGCCGCCGATCGACACGCCCGCGGAAACCGTGGTGTCTGCCCCGAGCAGGACATCGTGTGCCAGGTACGCGCGGTTCAGGACCCAGCTGCGCGGGCCGACGGTGGTCTCTCGGTAGGTGCCCTGGTGGATCACGGCTCCTTCCCGGATCACGGCACCGGCCCCAATGCGGACGCCCGCGTGGTCCAGATCGCCGGCCCAGGCCGCGTTCTGGCGCAGGCTCGACATTTCCGGTGGCGCGCCGATCTGGGCACCCGGTCCGATCCACGCCCCGGCCTCGATCACGCAGGGACCCAGAATCACCGCGCCGGGGCCGATCGTCACATCCGCGCCAAGTGTGACGCCTTCGCCGATAAACGCGTGCGAACTGATCGATGCGGGCATGCTGCTCCTCTGTACGGGGTCTGACTCGATGCTAGCGCGCTCACGCGGAAATGCCGGGGAGCGGAGTTACTCCGCGCACCCCGTGATCCGGTAGAGCGCGGCGTCGCCCTCGCGGTCCACTTCGGTGAGGAGTGGCGAGCGGTCGAGATGCTTGAGCTGATCGAACTGCGGCCACACCTTCGCCGCGTTCTCGAACACGTAGTCCGTGCCAAAGTCGAGCACGTATTCGACGCCGAGTTCCGCGGAGGCGGCGCACGCGGCCGCCGGATCCGAGGTCAGCTTCGTCACGAGTGTGTAGGCCCGGGGGTCATACGTGCCGTTGGTATGCGGGAACAGGACGGGGCGATCCGCGATGGCGTAGCCCAGCGAGCCGCCGTTCAGCGGACTGTTCGCGATGGTCTCGCCCTCCGGTACGTCCTCCCCGAGTCGCTCGAGGAGCGTTCGCTCGTCATCGTCGAGCAGGATCGCGTCGTGCGTGTCGTAGCCATCGCGCAGCGACTGCATGGCCGAGAACGTTCCGGCCTGTCCAGCGGCGAGGAGGAACAGCACTGCGAAGGTCGTGAGCATGCGATGCGCGAGCCGCGGACGGGCGGAGCCCATGCTCGCGAAGCGGCGCAGTCCCGGGCGGAGCATCGCCCACGCGGCAGACGCGCCGAGCACGGCGAGCGGGAGCGCACCGAACGGCACGAGGGAGGCGAGGCGCCGGGGGTCGTTGTACCAGGGGCCAACGATCGCGGTGCGCCAGTCGTTGGAGGGGAAGCCGTCAGACACCCAGTAGAGGAAGGCGAGCGCCGCCGCGGAGCCCAGGAGCCAGCGCACAGTGCGTGAGCGCCACGCGAGCAGCGCGCCGAGCAGGACGATGAGTGCCACGGTCCAGGCGTGCCCGGCGAGGTGCGGCGTCCCGCCGATCAGTTGGAGCGCGGCGCTGCGCGGCCCGTAGAACCCCTGCCAGGCGTTGTCGTAGGTCTGTCCCAGGATCCATGCGGCCGGGATCGCGGCCGCGAGAACGAGGAGACCGAGCACCGCGCCGACCCGCCGCAGTGCGAGGGGCGTCGGCGGCAGCGCCCGGGCACCGTCGGGCCCGGGAACCGTGCCGCCCCGGAGGCCCCGCCACACAACGAACAGCACGGGGATCGCGCCCCAGGCCAGCACCGCGTGGATGATGTTGGGGTGCGCGAGCGCCGCAGCGCCGAGCGCGCCGACGAAGAGCAGCCACCGGGTCCCGCGAGCGAGCGGGATCGCGCGACGTGCGGGCCCAAGGTTCAACAGTTGCAGGCCCGCGACGAGCAGGTAGGGCAGCAGCGCGAGCGCGAAGAGGTTCGGGTAGATCACGCCGTAGCCGGCGAGGAACAGCGGGAAGTTAGGGAACGCGGCCGCGAGTGCGCCGGAGATCACCATCACCCGGGTGCTCGGGCCGGCGATCGCGCGGCCCAGCGCCACCGCGCCAACCGGCCAGATCACCGCAGAGGTGACAAACAGCGCGGCGTTGGTGGCGAGCGGCACCGACGCGCCACTCAACTGCACAATCAGCGCAACGAAACCGTGCCACAGCGCCGGGTAGAACCCGGGTGTTCCGGGGGTGGTGAGTTCCATCGTGAACGGCGACGCGGATCCGGAATCGAGGATGTAGCGCACCGTGTTGAGGTGGAAGTTCGCGTCGAACGTTTGCGAGATCGCCCCGGGCGTGCGGAGCCCCGCGGCGAGCGAGATCGCGATGACGGCGCCACCGATTGCGGCCGCGGCCAGGCCGAGCCAGAGTTCGCCGCGCTGAGTCCGGCCTGCCCGGGGGCCGGCTGGTGCGCCGATCCAGCGCCGGAGCAGCCGGAGCACCACGGCAAGGAGCAGCGCGAGCGCGAGCGCCGGGAGCAGCGACCAGCGCACCCCCGCGATCGAGGCGACCACGCTGCTGACGGCGATCACGGCGAACGCCGCGGGCACGGCGACAAGCGGGACCGCCATGCCGCGGAGGCGAAGTGCCCAGGCGGAAGGTACGCCCAGCGCCACGATGATCAGGAGCCCCGCGAGCACGGGGGCGGCAAAGGCGATCCAGGCCATCACGGTGCGGGGGTCTCCTCGGCGCTCGGGCGGTGCGGGTCGTCGTGCGCCTCGGTGATCCGGGCCTCCATGAGGGCGACCGCACGCGCGAGCTCCGAGACGCGGGCGTCACTGCGCGCCTTCGCGCGCACCGTCGCCGTCGCGAAGATCAGCATAGCCACGATGAACAGATACAGCAGGAGGTCGGTGCCGCGCCCGATCCCAAAAAAGTTCGCCACTGTGGTGAGCGCGCCAGGGAAGAGGATCGCCACGACCGCGGCGATCACAAACAGGATCGCGAAGATCCGCTTCAGAGCGAGCGAGCGTTCGCCGGGCAGGAACCGGACCGCGAGTGTCGCGGCCACGATCACCGCGGCGATGAGCAGGAACTGAAAGAGCGTCATATTTTGGGGATCCCTACCGGATGATCAGGTCCACGAGGATGTTCACGGAGTTCAGCAGGGACTGGCCCTTTGCCTTCGAGTACTCCGAGTAGATCACCTCTACGGGGTGTTCCGCGTACGGCAGGCCGGTGCGGCCCAGCTGCACCACGATCTCCGTTCCGTGGGCCATGCGGTCCTGGCGGAGCTTGATCTGCCGGAGCGCATCCGCACGGATGACCCGCAGGCCGTTGTGCGCATCGGTGAGCTTGGTCCGGGTCGTGACGTTGGTCACCGCCACCGCGGTCTTGAGCACGACCTTCTTCAGGAAACCCGGGTTGGTTCGGTCGTCGAGAAAGCGGGAGCCGAACACGATCGCGAGGTCCTCCGCGCGGGCCCGGCGCAGCATGGCCGCGGCGTCCTCGACCCGGTGCTGGCCGTCTGCGTCGAAGGTGACCACGAACTCGGCACCGCGCTCGAGCGCGTATTCGAAGCCGGTCTGGAGTGCCGCACCCTGCCCCAAGTTGATGGGGTGCGTGACGACGCGGGCACCCGCCTGGCGTGCGATCTCCCCGGAACCGTCCCGCGAACCGTCGTCGATACAGACGATGTGGGGGAACTGAGCCAGGAGGTCGCGGATCACTCCGGCGATCACGGTCGCCTCGTTATAGAGCGGGATCACGACCCAGGTGTCGGCAGCGGAGACGGCTGCTGCCGCGGATTCGGAGGTCATACAGGTATTCTGACAGATGAATGTTGGGCATACCCGTGCCCACGGAAGGTGTTCCCGTATGTCAGCAGAGTTCATTCCCCCGGCCAAGCCGATCATCGGCGACGACGAGCGCGCGGCGGTCGACCGCGTGCTGCGCTCCGGCATGATCGCGCAGGGCCCCGAGGTCGCCGCGTTCGAGTCCGAGTTCGCTGAACACTTCGTGAACGGGCGCGCCACGGTCGCAGTGAACTCGGGGACGAGCGGCCAGCACCTCGGGCTGCTGGCCGCCGGCGTCGGGGCGGGCGACGAGGTCATCGTCCCGTCCTTCACCTTCGCCGCGACGGGGAACTCGGTCGCGCTGACCGGGGCGACGCCGGTGTTCGCGGATATCGATCCGCAGACGTTCACGCTCGACCCGGCCTCGGTCCGCGCGGCGATCACCTCGAAGACCAAGGGCATCATGCCGGTGCACCTGTACGGGCACCCGTACCTGGTCGACCAGATCAACGCCATCGCCGAGGAACACGGCCTCGCGATCTACGAGGACGCCGCGCAGGCACACGGGGCCTCCTGGAACGGCCGCCCCGTGGGTACCCTGGGCGACTTCGCGATGTTCAGCCTCTACCCGACGAAGAACATGACCTCGGGCGAGGGTGGCATGGTGACCTGCGCCACGGAGGACATCGCGCGCAACGTGCGCCTGCTCCGCAACCAGGGCATGGAGACCCAGTACGCGAACGAGGTCATCGGCTACAACGCGCGCATGACGGACGTGCACGCCGCGATCGGTCGCGTGCAGCTCACCAAGGTTGACGCGTGGACCGCGCAGCGCCAGGCCAACGCGGCAGCGCTGACGGCGGGGCTCGCGGGTGTCGCCGGCGTCACCACCCCGTTTGTCGCACCGGAGGCCGTTCACGTGTACCACCAGTACACGATCCGCGTGGACGCGGCGGAACGCGATCGCCTGCGCGACGCGCTGAAGGCCGAGCACAATGTGGGATCCGGCGTCTACTACCCGATCCCGAACCACCGGCTGCCCTCGCTCGCGCCCTTTGCTCCGGGCCTCGAGCTGCCCGAGACCGAGAAGGCCGCGTCCGAGGTGCTCTCGCTTCCCGTGCACCCGTCGCTGAGCGCGGGGGATCTGGACCGCATTATCGCCGGCGTCACCGCCGTGCTGCGGGCGGGAGCGTAGGCTCGGGCACCGCCCGAGAGCGCGGGGCCTCACGGCACTATGAAAGAAATCTGGTCAGTTCTCCGACAGCTCCTGCCGCTCCTCCCGAAGGGGGCGCAGCGCTACTTCGTGGGATACATGGTCGCGACCAGCCTCATCACCTCGCTGGATGCGATCGGGATGGCGCTGCTCGCAATCGTGATCGGCCCCGCGCTCACCGGCAGCTCGATCACGTTGCCCGTGATCGGTACGGTGCCGCCGGAATCGGCACCCTTGTTTGTGCTCATCGCGTTGCTGCTCATGATCCTGAAGTCCGTGCTCAACGTGATGCTGCAGTGGTTTGCTACGCGGCGCTTTGCGAAGTACGAGCTGGAGATCGGTGATCGGCTGTTCAGGGCCTACATCAACTCCAGCTGGGAAGAACGCGCGAAGCGCTCGGTCGCCGAGATTACGCGAATCGCCGATGCCGGGATCGCGAACACGATGGCGGGCTTCGTGCTGCCGATTATGCGGCTTCCGAGCTCCTTCTTCACCTTTGTGCTCGTGCTCGGAGTGCTGGTCGTCGCTGATCCACTGACCTCGGCGATTGCGTTCGTGTACCTGTCCCTGGTCATGCTGCTCGTGCACTTTGTCGTGACGAAACGGGCGCTCGAGGCGGGCCAGGTCAATCTGTACTACGGGTACCGGGTTGCGAACCTCATGACGGAAATGATCGATGCGCTCAAGGAGCTGAGCCTGCGGAATCGGCTCGGTGAGGTGGCCGAACTGGTGACCGCGAACCGACGGCACAGCGTGCGCGCCCGCGCCAACGGGGCGTTCCTGGGGATCCTGCCTGGCTTCGCCTACGAAGCGGCACTGTTCGGGGGAGTGATCCTCATTGGTGGCGTCGCGGTCTGGCAGGGCGGAATGGCGGCGGGGCTCAGCTCGGTAGCCCTGTTTGCCATGACGGGAATCCGTTTGATCCCCGCGCTCACGGGATTGCAGGGTGGGATCGTGCAAGCCACAGCGAGCACGCCTGGCGCACAGGACGTCGTCGGCGACATGATCGCGGCAGAGCGCGACATGAAGACCTCGCAGGCACCGGCGGATACCGCGGAGCTGGCCGAGCAGCCTGTCCAACTCAGTCTGCGGGACGTCCGCTTCCGCTACCCCACTGCCGAAGACGACGTGATTCGGGGGATGTCGCTGGAGATCCCCTTCGGGAGTTCCGTGGGAATCGTGGGCCCGTCGGGTGCGGGGAAGTCGACGCTCATTGACCTGCTGCTCGGCTTGAGCCAGCCGTCCGCGGGCGTGATCGAGATCGACGGCGAGCCGCTCCGCTCGGTCCTGCGGCAGTGGCGGGGGCGCGTGGGGTACGTGCCGCAGCGCGTTGCGCTCTTCGACGGGACAATCGCGCAGAATGTGGCCCTGACCTGGGGCGACGATCTGGATCCGGCGCGCGTTGAGCACGCGCTGCGCCGCGCGCAGCTGGGAACGCTGATTGACTCCCGTGCCGGCGGAATCCACGAGCGGATCGGCGAGCGCGGGGTGTCACTCTCCGGTGGACAGCAGCAGCGGCTCGGCATTGCCCGGGCGCTCTACACCGACCCGCTGGTATTGGTCCTCGACGAGTCGACGTCGTCACTCGACACGAAGACCGAAGACGAGGTGACCAAGTCGATCCGGAGCCTGCAGGGCGAGGTGACGCTGATCTCCGTCGCGCACCGGCTCTCCACCATCAAGGACTACGACCGGGTGTGCTACCTCGATGACGGCGTCATTGTGGCGCAGGGAACGTTCGCTGAGGTGGCGCGCGCGCATCCCGCGTTTGGCGAGCAGGTGGCCCTCGCGGGCCTGGCTTCGGTGCTGGGGCCCGCCGACCAGGCCCCGCCGAACGACGCGAGCTCAGCGAGCCGCTAGCGAGAAACCGCTGGTCCGGTCCTCACCGGATAGGATCAGCGGTTTCCGTTCATGATCCGGAAGCCGGCGAACAGGGTGCGGAAGGGCGCTTGCGCGGCGAGCACCCGGAACGGGTTGCGCGTGAGCAGCGTCGGGACCGACAAGTACGCGTGCCGCGCTTCGAGCCCACTCATGATGCTGTCCGGAGTGCTGTCGGCCGCGCGAAGGTGATCGAGGACGCGGCGGTCGGCGAGGGACAGGAGCGCCAGTGCGCCGGGTGCCAGCTGCTCAAAGCGGTCAAGCAGCGCCAGGATGTCGGAGCGATTCGTCGCCAGATCTTCGGGCGTCCGGATACGCGCCAGAATGGCGTCGAAGACGTGAATCCGGATCAGCTTCACCACGATGGCGACGCGGTCTCGCCGACGGGCATTCTGAAACCAGGGAAACTCCGAGATCTCGTCGAGGAACGCGAAGTCTTGCGCCAGCGGTCGAGGTGCTGAGGTGACTCGGTCACTCGCATCCGCGTTGATGATGTAGGCCGGGCCGTCCAGGTCGTATGCGATATTTCGCCCGGTAAACCACAGGGTCAGCGAATACGCCAGATCTTCGCCGGACGGCAAGCCCTCGGTGAGTCGGAGGTCGCCGAAACGCTCGCGGTCAATCAGGCCGAGTGGTGCGCTCCGATAGGCGAGTCGGTCGCGGCGGCCGTCCAACTGGCGCGTGCGGCGACCATTTCGGACGGGCGGGTAGGGGTCGGTGCGGCCATCCGCGAGTCGAATCTTCGCGATGATCGCCTCGGCCCCGGTCTCTTCCTGGAGCGCAAGCCAAGAGTCGATGGCTCCCGGTGCCAGCTCATCGTCCGAACCCATTACCGAAATGAATGGGGCTGTGGACTGGGCAAAGCCGTAGTTCATCGGTCCGGCGGGGGAGGGGATTCCGTCCTGCAGATCCAGCACCCGAAGTCGCGGGTCGGCGGCGTAGCTACCCAGATTTGCGCGGATGATCTCAGGATCAATATTGTGAGCGACCACGTTCACGCGTACCGGAGCGGCGGTGTGATCGAGGACAGAGGCCGCGGCGCGTGCGATGGGGCGGGAAGCGGAATGGACTGCGATCGTGACATCTACGCGGGGTACGAGCATGGGTCGATGATACCGTGCAGCGCATCATGAGCGGCGGGGCCCGAAGGCTCAGGTATCCTAGTTGCTGCCGAAGATCCCAGATTGGACCCACGTGACACGCTCCGTCTCAGCGACACTTGCCGAGCCCACACCACGACTCGACTCGCTGACCGGACTCCGGTGGTGGGCGGCGTTCCTCGTGTTCCTGTTCCACATGCGGGTGTTTGCGCCGCTCCCGGGGCCGATCACGAAGCTCTTCGATGAGGGGTACCTCGGCGTCACGTTCTTCTTTGTGCTGTCTGGCTTCGTGCTGACCTGGTCGATGCGACCGGGGGTGTCGACGTCCACCTTCTATTGGCGCCGCTTCGCTCGCATCTGGCCGGCCCACATCGTGGCGCTGCTCTTCGCGATTCCCGTCTTCTACACCCTCAGTACGATTCCCGAGGGGAGCTTCCTCAAGCCGTTCGACTTCGGGATCCTCATGCTGTCCGTGGTGCTCCTGCAAGGCTGGTGGGCAAATCCGGGCATCCTGTTCTCGGGGAACCCCGCCGCGTGGACGCTGACCGTGGAAGCGCTCTTCTACGCGCTGCACCCGTGGATCTCTCGAATCCTGACGCCGCTCGCACGCCGCGGGGCCCTGTGGCTCGCGTTCGGAGCGATTGCCTGGGCGTTCGCCTACCGCCTCGGCGTGGTGATCTGGCCCGAATCCTGGTTGGTGCAGGTACCTATGCCGATCACACGCGTGCCCGAGTTCCTGCTCGGGATGGCCCTCGCCTGGGCGATGCGCTTGGGATGGCGGCCCGCGCTGCACCCTGTGCTGGGCGTCGCGGCGCTTGGAGTGGTCGTTGCGGGGATTGTGCTCGCCCCGCTCTCCCCGTGGCTGGCGCGCTTCGCCGTGTTCGGAAACGAGTTCTTCACGGTTGCCGTGGGCCTCGCGATCGTCGCGTTGACGTCGTATTCCCTGAGCGGCCGCCGCTTCCTCTTTGAGACGCGCTGGCAGGTCAAGCTGGGCGAGTGGTCGTTTGCGTTCTATCTCGTGCACGCAACCGTGATCTATCTTGCGCTGCGGATCTTCGGTTATCAGGAGGCGAGCTGGCGCAACCTGGCGTGGTTCGCGGCAGTCCTGGTGGTCGACCTCGTGCTGGCCTGGGCGCTGCACGCCGGGGTCGAACGCCCGCTGGAACGGCGGATGCGCCGCTGGAAGGACGCGAAGGATCAGCGGCGGCACCGGGTGCCTGCCCCTCAGGACCGCCAGCGGATCGTCGGCTGACGCGGTGTTTCCCGCGGCGAGCTAGGCCTGTCGCGTGATCCAGTGATCTCGTAGCGCGGCGGCGCTCATCGCACCCGAGTGCACGGCTGCCACGTAGCCGGGCCCCGCGGCTGCGGCACGCCGAGCGGCTGCCGGATCTGCGATGAGGCCAGCCACCACATCGTGGAGCGTGTCCGGGGTGGCCTCAACGATGGGGAGTTCACGTCCGGTATCTCGAAGAATGCGCTCCCGCACGCTGGGGAGCACATGCCCCACGACGACCCGCCCAGACGCCATTGCTTCAGCCGCGGCAACCCCGTAGGAGCCGACCCGGAACTGGTCAAGCACGATATCCGCGCCGGCAAACACCGTGGGCATCTCCGAGGCCGGGGTGGCCGTGATGAGCTCGTAGTCGAGCGCACCCGCGGCGATCAGCGGTGCGAGCGCCGGCTCGATCCGGTCGCTGCCCTTCTGGAGTGGGTTGCTCGAGGCATGAATCACGCGGACCCGATCGCCCTCGAACGCGGGCCTCGTGGGGGCGAAGCGCGCGGTGTCCACGACGACCGGGCACCAGATCGCCCAGGGGAGATCCGCGGCAAGATCGGGTGTGGAAATAAAGGTGGGGCGACGAAGCCGCTCGAGGAGCGCCAGGTTCGCCTGGGCATCGCGGCGGAGCACCGGCGTCCGGGGGTCTTCCGCGAAGGGAGACCATTCGGTGAGGCTCATGTGCCGGTCCGGGTCGCGCACGTCGGTGCCGTGACCGAGGAACGCCACGGAGATTCCCGCGGCCTCGAGCGCGGCGACTTCCGCTTCGAGGTCGCGTCCCCACCGCTTTCCGAACATGGGGCGTTCGGCCTCGACCAGCACGTGCGTGAACTTGCTGACGGACGTCCACTCGGCCTCCGCCCAGTCCGCCGAGGCGTTCACGGCCGCAATGGGCACGAGCGTATCGGCTGGGAAGGCGTAGCCACCGGGGAGATCGATCGCCATATTGCGGGCACCGATGCTCGGGTCCGAGCGTTCCAGCGCCCGCGCCCAGAGGTAGCCCTGCCCGGCGTAGTTGGTGGGGGCGATATACACGCGGATATCCGTGTCCGGGACGGCGGTGTGCGGTGCCTCACCGCCCGAGCCCATGAGCCGTGCACTGAGCCGACCCACCAGGCCGTCCGGGTTTCGGGCGGCGGACTCCATGAGGCGCTGCGCCCACTGGGGGAGCTTCGACCGGTGCGCCACCGCCCACCCGGCGAGGCGAGAGAAGAACTCAGTCATACGGTGGTGCCTTTCTGGGGAGACCGCCCAGACCGGCCGGATCCTCCTCGGCGCCGGCCCGCGGAGCCGACCGCGGTGATGCGCGCGGCGACCCGCTCGGCAACGGCGCGCATCGAGTGGTGCGTCGCCGTCCATTCGGCGACCCGCTGCCGCTCGGCGGGGGAGAGCGGCGCGTCCGCGGCATGCCGCAGCGCGTGCGCGATGGCCTCGGCGGAGTACTCCGCGACGTGGCCCACGGGCACCGTCTGCGCGGCCTCGGTGAGAAACGGTGCCGTGGGGCCGGGCCCTGCGAAGATCACCGGGCATCCCGCGGCGAGGGACGAGTAGGCCTTCGACGTGAAGGCGTACTCGTAGCCACCTCCGGGCTTCAGGGTCGCGAGGCTCGCGACGGCGCGCGACAACTGCGGGCTGAGCTCCGCCGCGGGCACCGGATCGGCGAACTCCACGCGCGCGCCGACCCCGAGCGACTCGGCGCGGGCCCGCATCGCCTCCTGCTCCGTGCCGTTCCCGATGAACCGCAGCCGATAGCCGGGGTGCGTGTCGGAAAACTGGGCGAAGGCGTCGATGAGGATGTCGGCACCGTGCAGCCCGGTGTAGGTGCCCGCGTAAATGAACAGCCGCTCCGTGGGAACCTCGCGATACCCGAACACTGAGGTGTCGGCCCCGAACCCGGTGACGTCCACCGGCGTGGTGACCCCCAGATCGCGGACGCGATCGACCACGCCCTGCGAGATCGTGACGAGTTCCGCGGCCCCGCGCATCGCGAAGCGTTCGATCCACCGCAGCACGCGCACCACGAGACCGGAGTCGGTTGCCTGACCCGCGGCATCCGACCAGATATCGGCCGCGTCATAGACATAGGGGATCCGGCGCAGCGCGCAGATGACGCGGACCACGGCACCCGTGGTGGGCGGCGGCTCGACAAACACGGCTGCGGGGCGGCGGGCGAACAGGAGGCGAACCGCGAGCGGAATATCGAAGCTCATGTACTGCACGTAGCCGCGGACATACCCGTTCGCGTCCCGCAGCACCGGGAAGGTCGCGACGCGCTCCCCGCGCGAGGCCTCACCCTGCCCGGGCAGCGGCTTCGCGGTGAGAACCTCGACCTCGTGCCCGGCCGCCGTGAGGGCGTCCGAGACCGACCCGAGAAAAAACGATGCCGCGGACGGTTCGGGCCGGTAGATGCGAGTGGCGATGACAATACGCATGGTTACGCGTCCAGGAAGTGCCGCATCAAGACATCCCGGGAGAAGGCACCGCTGTGGAGGCGACGCACAAACTCCGGCCCCTGCGCGGCGATCTCCCGGTAGTGGTCACGCCGCTCGGCGATATCGCGCAGGCGAGCCTCAACGGTGTCCGGGGTGGTTTCCGGGATCGGAAGCGGCATCCCCGCCTCCTTCTCGACCGCATCCCGCACCTGCTGACTCACATGTGCGAGCACGATCCGGCCCGACGCCATCGTCTCGCAGGCGGCGACGCCGTAGTCTGCGGCGCGGAACTGATCCAGAACAACGTCGGCGTCCGCAAACACCGCCGGCATCTGATCATTCGGGACGCCGCGGAGCTCAACGTAGTCGATGAGTTCTTCGTCGTGCAGCCGCTGCACGGTGGGCGCGATCAGCGTGGTTCCCTTGGGAATCGGATTCGTGGGGGCGTGCACGACCTTGAGGCGATCACGCACGAGCAGCGGCTCGGAGTTGCGCCACTTCTCGGGATCGATGATCACCCCGAGGAAATGGGAGTTCGGGAGATCGAGGAGCAGCCCGGCAGTCGAGACAAACGTGGGGACGTCGAGATCAGCGATGAGCTTGAGGTTCTTCTCGACGACCTTTTCCACGAGTTCGGGAGCCACCCATTCGTCGTTGTGAAAGTACGACCACTCGTGCAGGTCAGCATGCCGCGACGGGAGACGCACGTCGGTCCCATGCCCCACGATTGCGAGCTTGAGCCCCGCATCCTGGAGCTCGGCGGCCTGCCGGTACATATCGCCCGAGTACCGGCCGCCGAGGATCGGGAAGCACGCCTCAATGAGGACATGCGTGTAGTGCTCGGAGAGCGTGGTGAGCATCGATTTCTGCCAGGCGCGGGAGTGCTCGGCGGTGCGCCAGGTCACGGTGTAGTCCGCCGCGTAGCCGAGCGGATTGTTTGCCTCGTGGACATAGTTCCGGGCGGATACCCGGCCGGTCTCCTCGACGGCACGCGACCAGCGAAACCCCTGCCCGGCATAGTTCACGGGCCCCACGAGGAGGCGGATGGGGCGTGACGGATCGGGGAGCGGGGGCGCCGGAGGAACAACACCCCGGAGTCGATCGACACCGGAGGCAATGGCATCCTGCGCTGGCTTCGGAGCGAGATTCCAGAGTCGTTCAGCTGCTGGGTGCACTGACGGGGTCCTTTCGGTCGTCGGAAGACGTGTCGGGTGCCTGGAGCCAATGCTCGCGGAGTGCGCGGGCTGACATGCGGCCGTCGTGGACTGCTCGGACAAAGTCGACACCGCGCGCGGAGTGCGCGGTCATGGACGGCAGCGCTGCGAGATCGCGGAGCACCTGTTCGAGGGTGTCGGGGGTGGCCTCGAGCACGGGAAGTTCGAGGCCGCTTGCCGCGAGCACCGCGTCTCGAACCTGTGCAGATACCTGCCCGATCGCGAGGCATCCGGCGGCCATGGCCTCGCACGCAGCGACCCCGTACGACCCGGCACGGAACTGATCCAGCATGACGTCCGCTGCGGCGAACACTCCGGGCATGTCCGCGGAGGGGACACCCTGGATCAGCGTGAACTCGATCAGCCCTTCAGCCTGCAATCGCTCGAGCACCGGCATCACCATCGCGGTGCCCTTGTAGGCTGCCACCGAGGGGGCATGGACCACCCGCAACGGCGAGCCGGCCGCGCGTTGGCCGCGAGCCGGGGCCGCCCAGCGTTCGGGGTCCACCACGACCGGGCACCAGCGCGCGTGCGGCAGGTCGACCAAAAGGTCAGGCGTCGAGACGAACGCGGGTCGACCGCTGTCAGTGACGAGCGCGATGTTGCGCGCTGCGAGTTGTTCGGCCCGGGGAAGGTAGACGGCCTCGTCGGAGTAGTACGAGAGCGGATTTCCCGCGATGTGCCGGGACGGGAGGCGCGCGTCGGTGCCGTGCGCGAGGTACGCGACACTCACCCCCTGATCCTCGAGGGCTGCGGCCTGCGCCGTCACCGAGCGGCCCATGAGCCTCCCGAACGGGGGTTCCTCGGCCTCGATGAGGACGTGAGTCGCGCTCGCCGCAGCGGCGAACTGCCGCTGCTGCCAGTCCGGGTCGTTGTGGTACGTGCCGACCGGAACGACGAGGTCCGCGTCGAAGGCAAAGCCTCCCGGCACCTCGATCGCCATGTTCCGGGCGGAGATCTGAGGATCCGCCGATTCAAGCGCGCGAGCCCAGGCGGTGCCCTGACCCGAATAGTTCACGGGGGCGATGAGGACGCGGGTGGCAGCGGCCCCGAACTCGGTCGCGGGGATCGTGCCGTGCGGGGCAGGCGCCCCGAGCCGCCGCGCGGCGATCCGGCCGAGCGGGCTCATCGGGGCGTCGGCGAGCCGGTCGATCCCGCGGTTCACCCACGCGGGCAGGCGATTGCGGTTCACAGGGTGCGGGTTCCCGCGCGGTTCGGTGCTGCCATGCGTGCAATCTTAGCGCGGGGTGCCTGCGCGGCCCGGGTGTGCGCGTGGGGTGACGTCTCCCGTAGCATGGGGCACATTGTGTTCTCTTGTCAGACCCATTGCCGGCACGCGCTGGCCGCGACTTGAACGGCAGACCAGCATGACCTCTTCCGCTACTGAAACGTACGACTACTCGCTGAAGTCCTACTCGGACACGCTGCGCGCCTATCGCGACGCCGGGTACGCGGTGACGGGATTCCAGGAGTATCTCGCAGCACCGCAGACGCAGCACCTGGTGCTGCGCCACGACATCGATAACACCATCGAGCAGGCAATGCGGGTGGCGCGCGTCGACGCCGAAGCTGGCTGCACCTCGACGTTCTTCCTCCGGGTGCACGCCCGCGGCTACAACCTCATGAGCCTGCAGTCGCTGCAGTTCATCCAGGAGATGGAGGGGCTCGGACACGAGGTCCAGTTGCACCTGGAAGGCGGGCTCTCGGACTGGCTCGGCGGCGACAACTGGGAGTGGGCCGAGCGCCAGCGCGCAGTATTCGAGGCCGCGGTCGGTCGGCCCCTCGGCGGCTTCAGCTCGCACGAGCCCGCGCGCATGGGCGGCATGGAATTTGCGAATGCGCTGCGCGAGAAGTGGAGCGACACCGTTGCGTACCACGCCTACGAGGAACGCTTCATGATGCCGCACATGAAGTACCTGAGCGACTCGAGCGGCCGCTGGCGCGAGGGCCACTTCGGCATGTGGGTCGGCAAGGAGCCCCTGATGCAGGTGCTCACGCACCCGTTCTGGTGGTTCGAGAAGGTCCCGGCCGAAAACTACTAGTCACGGTCTTCCCGAGCTGAGGGCCGAGGCGTCCACCCGCGCGCACTCAGTCTGCTTGGTTCGCGCAGAACGGCCGTGAAGCTGGTGCCCGGGGTACAGGGCGTTGGGTCCGAGGCTTGGATCGTGCCGCGTCCTCAGCGCTGCGGCGTTGCGCAGGGGCAGCGTACTGCAGCATTGCGCGGGGGCACCGTACTGCGGCGTCGCGCGGCGACCCCTGTGCCGGGTGGACACGCATACCGCGGAGATTCACGGGCCGGGTGCCGGATCCGGCTCGAAATCTCCTGCGCGTTCGTGAATCTCCGAGTCGTTGGTGAATGGGTGCGCCCGACCTCACCCCGTGGCACGGGTACTCGCCGGATCCGCGGAGCCTGGGTGCGGGAAACGCTCGCGAAACACCCCTCACCCGATTCACCCCCGACACCCATTCGCGGACCTCGGACGCCGCCCGATGGCGCAGCCCATCCGCGCGTGAGACACCCGCATCGTGCGAGGCACCCGGAACGGTGCGAGACGCCCGAGGGCGCTCACGAGACGCCCGGGGCGGGCGTTCGCTACTTCTTGTTGTCGCCCAGGCGCTTCGCCGGGTTGCCGACGCGCACCTCGTTCTCGGGGATCGACTTCAGCGCCACGGCCCCGATCCCGAGCAGAGAGTCCTTGCCGAGCGTGAGGCCCTGGATCACGGAAGCGTTCGGCCCGATCCAGACGTCGTCTTCGATCACCACACTGCCGGAGATTTCGGCGCACGCCGTGATGATCACGTTGCGCCCGATCCGGCAGTTGTGCGCCACGTGGACGTGGTCGTCGATCTTCGTGTAGTCGCCGACCACGGTCGGCGCGATCGTGCCCGAGCAGACCGTGGTGAAGTTGCCGACCTCGCTGTGCGCGCCGAGCCGCACCGAACCGATGTGGGGCACGTGGAAGTTGTTCCCGTTGGCGTCCTTCTCGATCCCGAAACCCTCTTCGCCCACCACGGCCTGGCTCTTCACGAGCGCGTGCGGGCCGACGACGACGTTGCGGCCGATCACGACGTGATCGCGGATCTCCGCGTGCGCCTCGACCATCGCCCCTTCCCGGATCACGGTGAACTCGCCGATGTGCGCGGTCTCGTGCACGATCGCGGTCTCGTGCACGATCGCGGTTGCGGCGATGCCGGGGGCAACGCGGGGGGCGAAGTGCCGGGCCACGGTCTGGCCAAATGCGGCGCGGGGGTTCTCCACGGGGATGATCGCCCCGCGCCCCGGGGCCGGCAGCTCCACGCCGGTCGGCGCGAACACGACCGCGCCGACCTCAAGTGCCGCGGTCAGCCCGGCGGCGTAGCGCTCGACGTCGCCCACGAAGGTGAGCGTGTCGGCATTCGCGTCGAGCAGGGGGGCGGGAACCGAGATGCGGAGGTCTGCGCCGAGCAGTTCCGCGGTGAACTCGTCGGCCAGGGTGCGTGCGGTGAGGTCCGTCATGCCCACCACCCTAGCCTCGCGCAGTGGGGGATAAGCAAGCACCCCGTACACTGGGACAGGTTTGTCTCGAAGCCCCGGGACCAAATCGCTCGCGACGTTGGAGGAGAATCATGGCCAATCCGAATATCGTGCTCTTCGGTGCCGGAACGATGGGGCGCAACCACGCCCGGATCATTTCGTCCTCCTCACGCGCCAATCTGGTCGGCATCGTTGACCCGTTCGAGCAGAACGGCCGCGCCGCCACGGACCTCTACGGGGGCGAATGGTACCCCGAGGCCGAGGCCGCGCTGAAGCACGCCGACGCCGTGGTGGTTGCCGCTTCCACCGAGTACCACTACGACATCGCGCGCCAGGTGCTCGACGCGGGCCTGCCTGTACTGATCGAGAAGCCGATCTGCCCGTCGCTGGAGCAGACCGAGGAGATCCTCGCGACGGCCGAGCAGCGCGGTGTTCCCGTGCAGTGCGGTTTCCTGGAACGCTATAACGCTGGCGTGATCGCCGCGCAGTCGCTGATCGAGGAGCCCGTCTACGTGCGCGCCGAGCGGCACTCGCCGTACTGGGCCCGTATCAAGACCGGTGTGGCGTGGGACATGCTCGTGCACGACGCCGACCTCGTGTCGCGGCTTTTCGGTTCGGCCTCGCCGACCTCGGTGAGCGCCGAGCTGGGCTTCTTCCATCCCGAGTCCGTGGAGGGCGCGGAAGACGTGATCGACATGACGCTGCGTTTCCCCGGGAACGGGATCGCCTCGGCCTCGGCCAGCAGGGTCGGGCAGCGCAAGGTGCGCAAGCTCACCATCCAGTCGCTGAACTCCATGGTCGAGGTGGACCTGCTGCTGCGCAGCGTGACGAAGTACCGGCACGCGAACATCGAGAGCACCGACGGTCGCGCAGGGTTCAAGCAGATGACCGAGATGGAGGTGCCCGAGGTCTCCGGCCTCGAGCCGCTCGCCGCGCAGTTCGAGCACTTCGTCGACCTCGTGGGGGGTCGGGTCGACCAGGATGAGGAACGCCGCAGCATCCTCCCCGCGCACCGCATCATCGCCGCCGCCCTCGCCGCAAAGGCGTAACCCGCCGGAGCGAACGCCGGATCAGCCCGCGGCCACCGCGTAGCGGGTGAACTCGCGGGTGGCGGGTGGCAGATCCGGCGCAGCTTCGGTGCCCAGCTCCGTCACGAGGAACGATTCGAGCGCGTCCGCACCGCCGAGGCGGAAGCCGAAGGCGTAGTCGGCGTCGGGGCTGAACGGCCCCATCGACTCCGGCGCAGCTTCGGCGCAGCCCGCCGTCGCATTCGTGGCGACAGATCCCACGCGGAGCAGTCCCGGGGCGGACGCCGCAGGGATGGCCGGAGCCGTGCCGACCGGCTGCGGCACTCGGTCGACCGGCATCGGGCCGAGCTCCCAGGTGCCGCGGGATTCCGTGCAGTCCGTGGTCGCCGTCCAGGTGCCGTCCGCGGCGAACGTGACGAACGTGGAGGCGTCGGGCCCGCCCGGTCCGATCCAGCGACCGGTGAGCGTGATCGCCTGATCGTCGACCCGCGTGAACCGGGCTGCGTCGCCGGCGGCGTCGGTGAGCACCAGGAGGTCCTCGGCGGCCTCCGCATCCCGCACCGTCACGAGCGCCGTGATCGTGACGTCGTTGCTGCACCCGATTTCGGTCATCGCGCCGCCGGAGGCGTCGAACTCGCCGTCCGGCCCGATCCGCCACCAGCCATCACCCTGATTGCAGCCGTCGGAGGCGAACCACAGTCCGTGCTCCGAGAACTCCAGGAATGCCGAGGGGTTCGTCGGGCTTTCCGAGACCCAGCGGCCGACGAGCTCGCGCCCCGGAACCCGCTCGCCCTCGTCCTCGCGTTCTGGTGCGGTCGATGGTGGCGCTGGGACGACTGGCCCAGATTTCGCCGGTGACATCTGCGTTGTGTGTGCAGCGCCGGGACCCGTGAGCGGGAGCGAGTACGCATATGCGGTGAGCACACCGGCAAACGCGAGCAGGCCGGCACCGAGCATCCCGACGACGTGACGCATCGTGGACATGAGTGGCCTCCCCGATGAGCGCTGGTCCATGTGGACCTGCTTGGGGTCTCAGCCTAGGGCGTGAGTCGTTCTTCGACCAGGTCCAGCAGCTCCGCGACGCGGAGGTTGTCTCGGCGGAGCTCATCGAGTTCCGCCTCCAGCTGCGAAATGCGCTGCCGTTCGTGCTGCAGCTCTGCCGTGAGACGACGGACCCGGCCGCCGGGCAGACGGCGTCGGAGTGCGCCGGCGATGCGGCCGGGGGTGCTGACGTGCTCGGTCATGGTGCGCTCCTTTGGGAGAAGTCGGGTGCAAGACCCCGCGTGGCCGGGGAATCGGCGAGGGTGACGGTAACTCCGGTGGGACGGCGGCCCGGGACCGTGCCGGTGGCGCGCGCGAGCGTGGTGAAAGCGAGCGAGAGCCCGAACCGTGCCGCCTCGCGCTCCAGTGCGTGTTGCTCGAGGTGCCAGCCGCTTGGATCCTCGAACCGAACGTCCGCGGCGTGATGCGCGTGGAAGGTGAAGCGTGCGCTACCTCCGCTGCGCACAGCCATTCGGATGAGGCGCCAGGCGTGCTCGCGCCCGTGATCGCCGATCTGCTCAAGCACGTGGTTTGCGACCACGTCGAATGCCCCGGCGAAGCCCGCCTCCTGAGGCACACTGAGCGAGGTGAGTCGGTACAGGTTCGCGTGCCGGAACGAGACGCGGTCCGCTGAATCAGGGAAAGCGGTTCCTCGCGATTCCGCCCGGGCGAGCGCGCGATCGCAGTAGTCGAGTCCAAGGACTCGACGCGTGGGCTCGCGGGCTGCGAGCGCGTGTGACAGCGCGCCATCGCCGCACCCGAGATCGATCACTTGGCGAGCGTGCAGCTCGTGTTGCTGGTCGAGGATCCATGCTGCGCCGAGGTCCCAGGCGCGGCCCGCGGGCTCGGGTCGCTCTGGATCTGCGAAGTGCTCGTCCCAATACTCGCGGTGCAGGTTGAACGCCCCGAACCAGTTATCGAAACGGCGGCGGGTCTCCGGCGGCGTCTCGAGGACGTAGCCGGGAATGGGGGTGCGCCAGTTCGCGTCGTAGTTGATGGTGAGCCAGTGCGCCGGGTCCGCAGGGGCGGGAAACATCGTGCCGTCGATGTCCACGGCCCGAAACGGGAGAATCTGGTTCTCGCGCATGTTCCCACGCACGTGGAATGGCTGGTTGATCTTGCCGTCCGCGGTGAAAAATGCGGAAAAGACATCGATGTAGTGCACGATCTCGCCGGACGCATCGCGGAAGAGGAGCTGGAGGTGCGTGGCGCTGTGACGGCGGATTTCGTGCCCGGCTGCCGTGAGTTGTGCCCCCACGCGAAATCCCTCGCGGGCCACGTCGACCGGGCTTGTATATTCGGACAAGTACGCGATATCCGCGTCGTCGTCGTGGGGGAGCAGCGCCCCGCTGCGGACCGCTCCGAGGAGCGTGCCACCGACAATGAACGGGCGGAGGCCGAGGGTGGTGAGCTCCGACACGATGCTCGCGGCACGGTCGATGATCCTCCGTTGGGCGGCGGCACCCATGGTTTCGAGGGCGGTGCCGAGCCGTCCCCACTTATTGACGACCAGCGGGGTGCCTGAAGCGTCGACCACGCTCACACGCGTCGGTGCATCGCTAAACTCGACCTCCACTGAGCCGAGCTCAGAGCCCGTCGCGGAATCGTGAACGCTGAGCCGCGTGCTGCCGACGAGATACGGCAGCAGTGCCGCCGGCCACGGAAAACGCAGGGCATCGCTGGGGCGGGACCGCACGTCGATCGACCACACGCGCTGGCCGTCGAATCGGAGGTCGATTGATACCGTGCCCGGCGGCAAGGAAGGGAGCGCGAGTGCGCTCGGCGTGACGAATGGCTGCATGGTGAAGGGGTCCGTACGGATGGAGACAGTCTAACGGCCTATGCTTATCCTCATGGATCTTCTCGTTGTTGGATCAGGTTTCTTCGGGCTCACGATTGCCGAGCGCGCCGCGAGCGCCGGCAAGAAGGTGGTCGTGATCGACCGCCGCTCGCACATCGGCGGCAACGCCTACTCCGAGGCGGACCCGGAGACCGGGATCGAGGTGCACCGCTATGGCGCGCACCTGTTCCACACCTCGAACGAGACGGTGTGGGAGTACGTGAACCGCTTCACGAGCTTCACGAACTACGTTCACAAGGTGTACTCGAACTTCGAGGGCGAGGTCTACCCGCTGCCGATCAACCTCGGCACGATCAACCAGTTCTTCCGTTCCGCGCACGGCCCGGACGCGGCGCGTGCCCTGATCGCGGAGCAGGCTGCCGAGTTCGACACGAAGTCCGCGCAGAACCTCGAGGAGAAGGGGATCTCGCTGATCGGCCGCCCGCTCTACGAGGCGTTCATCCGCGACTACACCTCGAAGCAGTGGCAGACGCCGACGACGGAGCTGCCCGCCGAGGTGATCAGCCGGCTCCCCGTGCGCTACACCTACGACAACCGCTACTTCAACGACACCCACGAGGGGCTGCCGACCGAGGGCTACACCGCGTGGCTCGAGAAGATGGCGGATCACCCGAACATCGAGGTGCGCCTCGACACGGACTTCTTCGACGAGTCGCAGCCGCTGAACAAGCGCGCCATGGTGGGCACCGTTCCCGTCGTCTACACCGGGCCGGTGGACCGCTACTTCGACTACGCCGAGGGGGAGCTCGGCTGGCGCACGCTCGACTTCGAGCAGGAAGTGCTGCCGACGGGCGATTTCCAGGGCACCAGCGTGATGAACTACGCCGGATCCGACGTGCCGTACACGCGCATCCACGAGTTCCGCCACTTCCACCCGGAGCGCGACTACCCGAACGACAAGACCGTGATCATGCGCGAGTTCTCCCGCTTCGCGTCGCGTGACGATGAGCCGTACTACCCGGTGAATACGCCGGAGGATCGCGAGCGACTGCTGAAATACCGCGAGCTCACGAACGGTGAAGACCGCGTCCTCTTCGGTGGCCGCCTCGGGACCTACCAGTACCTGGACATGCACATGGCCATTGGCTCGGCGCTGTCGATGTACACCAACAAGCTGCAGGAGCTGCTCTAACCGCGCGCCGCTCTGCTCGCACACGCCCGCCGGTCACCTGAGGTGACCGGCGGGCGTCCGGGTATCCGGCGTCGGAAACACCGGGCGAAGTGTAGCCGGTTCTCGACCGGTTTGGGAGACTACACAACCCCCTGATCAGGAATTATGCTGGCCGCATATCGTGCCAGCGCTGGTCAGGGGGTATCCGATGCACCTCGTTCTCAGAACTGCGACTGGCAGTGCGCTCGGAGTGATTCTGGTGTTCGGAGGGGTCAACCCAGTGCTCGCTGTACAGGCCCGCGGCGGATATCCCGCCGGGGAGCAGACGGTGGTGGATCACGAGCTCGGCTCGGAGCTATCGCCCGAGGCCGTGGTCGATGCTCCCGACGTGGTGGCCCCGGAACTCGGCGAACCAGGAGAGCTCGACCCCGGTGCCGAGCTCGCGCCCCAGCCCGACGATGAGGTCGTGCCCGACGGCACCACTCCCGACGGCACTCCCCCCGACGGTGCAGTGCCCGAAACTCCGGAAGAACCGGGGCGCGCGATCGAGGACACGGACCCCGGGCCCACGCCCGCCCCCGCGCCAGCGGAGCCGGCTCCGGAGGTTCCCACCGACGCGGAGATCGACGTGTCTCAGATCCCCGAGCGGATCGCGGTCGAGGGCACGCTGATCGTGATCGCGGAAGAGGCACCCACGCCGAGTTCCCCGGCGTTCACGGAATGGTCCGGGTCAGCGAGCTCCGCAGACGCGGTCCCCCTGGACACCGCGCTCAGTGCCCCGCAGGTCCTTCTCGCTACGGATGCGGGCAGCGTGCTGCCGCTCGCCCCCGGCCAGGTCGCCGGTGCCGAAACGGGTCAGCGGTTCTTGGGCGAGGCCGAACTCGGGCCGGAGCTGCGCGTCGACGTCGCCGAGGCGCTCAGTGCCGCGGACGGCGATGCGCCGACACCGGTTGAGCCTCCGGCACCGGCTCCGGCTCCGCCAGCGGCCCCGGCTCCGGCAGCGATCCCGGCCACCGCGCCGCTCGTCGCGGAAGACATTCTGGAAGCCGCCCTCGGCGAGGCCCGCGCCGGTGGGGAACGACTGCCCGTTGCCGGGCTGATCATCCCCGGCACCGGAGTGGGAACTGAATTGCAGCCACAGGCGCATGCGGCGGACGTCCTGTTCTACGCCGGCGGCGGAAATCCCACGGACGGGCAGCTGTCTCAGCTCGTGCGCGACGCGGGGAACTACTGGGTCGGACAGACCCGGGGGGTCGTCTCGAGTCTCTCGGTCGGCGCGGTCAAGCGGAGCGAGAAGTTTGCGAAGAACCGCGGTATGCGCTGTGACTCCCGTCACCTAGACGCGCTGTGGGATGATGCGGCGCGCCAGTTTGGGCGCACTGCGAACAGCTATATCGGCTCCGGCAGGCACCTCGTGGTGTTCGTCGATGACGCCTGCGGCGCGCTCGCCCAGAACTCCGCCGGGTGGGGGAGCTACGGCGTGATGCACAGCGGCGGCATGATCTGGGTCGATCTCGGCGCGCGCCGGGCGGGTGGACTGCCGATCACGGGGGTCACGGGCATGGTGACGCACGAGCTCGGGCATAACCTCGGGCTGGGGCATGGGAAGTCTCGGGTGTGTTCGGGAACCGCGACGGATTCCCCCACGCAGGGCGGGGTGGTCCAAGCACCCTGCGCTGACGTTGAATACGGCGACCCGTTCAATGTCATGGGCATTGGTGCCTGGCGTGGCGACCGGAAGCCGCCAGCGCTGAGCATTGCCCAACAGGACGCATTGGGCGTTGCGGGATCGGGGGCCGTCCGCACGGTGCGACCCGGGGGCGGAGCCTCACAAACGTTTACGCTCGCCCCCACGGGGAACTCGGGCGGGCTGCGGGGCCTCAACATCGCGGGCTCGACCGGAGGCGAGTTCTATGTGGAGTTCCGTGCCATGAGCGGCCAGGACTCCGGAATGGGGCTGAAAGCGGGCAGCGTCTACGAGAGTGGGCAGACCCGGGGCGAGTATTTCACCGCGTCTGGGGTGCGGCTCGTGAAAGGCGACCCGGTTCGGAACCTGAATGGCACGCATCGCTACGGCAGCACCGTGGTGTCCGTGCGTGACTCGCAGTTGGGCGTGTCCGGGCTGTTCCAGACCGCGCGGAAAGGGAAGCAGCTGATCCCCTGGAACGGCACCGTGCGCGTCGTGGTCCTCGACGTTGGGGCGACGTCCGCGAAGGTGCGGGTGGACTTCATGCCCTTCGTCGATGTGCCATACTCCCACAAGTTCGCCGACGAGATCGCCTGGATGGGCACGAGTGCGCTCTCCACGGGAAGCGCCGTGGGTGGCGGCCTGCGAGAGTACCGGCCGAGCGACCGGGTCACTCGGGAGGCGATGGCGGCGTTCCTGTACCGGATGGAGGCACCGAAGAACTTCCGCGCCCCGGCGGTGTCCCCGTTCGCGGATGTTCCCGTGGGGCACAAGTTCTATCGCGAGATCAGTTGGATGTACGCGACCGGACTCTCGACAGGCACCCGGCAGGCTTCCGGCAAGCCGAAATATCACCCGAAGGCTCATGTGTCGCGGGAGGCGATGGCGGCGTTCCTCTACCGCTTGGAGCAGCCGCGCGTGAGCGCGCCGAAGGTGTCCCCGTTTCGCGATGTCCGGCCGGGGCAAAAGTTTTATCGGGAGATCGCTTGGATGTCGCAGGCGAAGCTCTCGACGGGGACCGCGCAGCCGAGCGGGAAGCCGAAGTATCTGCCCAAGACCGGGGTGTCGCGTGAGGCGATGGCGGCGTTCCTGCAGCGGTTGCAGAGATGAAAAGCGACACAAATGACGCACGCGAATTCTGAATGAGAGGTGTGAACACGTAGGGTGATTCCTGGGAAACCCGTCCCCGGTGAAAGGAACCCTGTGCGTTCACCCCTGAAACCCCTCCTCGGAGCGGCTCTGGCGATCGGCGTTGCGCTCAGCGCAAGCCCCGCCGTGGCGATCGCTCCGCCGCCCGTCATTCCGTCTCCCGAGACCACGGTGCAAGAACCGGGCACCGACCCGGCCACCACGGATCCCGGAAGCTCCGACCCGAGTGCGACCGACGGCGGTGTCACCGAGCCCGGAGCGGAACCCGGGACCGAGCCCGCGGAGCCGGAAGCGCCGACCGAGCCCGCGTCGCCAGACACGGGTGTGGCCGAGCCTGAGGCGCCCAGCGAAGGGGACGACCCCTCGGAGGTCGACCCGGAGGCGGCATCCGCCGCGGACGCGTCCGATCTGCTCGACGAGGCCGCCGTGGATCCCGAGTTGCTCACCGAAGCACCCGACACGCTGTCAGTGTCCGGCACGATCGCGGTCGTCTCGGACGAGGTGGCGCACCTTGGCTTCCCGGTTTCCGTAGCCGAAGGTGCCCACGAGGAGCAGCCGGGCGAGGCGGTTCCGGGCAGCGTGCTCGTGGCCACGGACGCCGGACCGCTCGTGAGCATCGATCCGGCGCTTGTGGGAGCAGACGTTGAGACGGGCGACCGCTTTGAAGGTGCCCTGACGCTCGACGCGACCGCTCAGGCGGCCGTCACCACCGAGATCGCCGAGAACGGGCCGGTCGCGGTCGAGGACGCGCTGACCGTCGCGAGCGCGGCGGACGGCGAGACCGGACCGCTCGCGGGAGTCTCGGGCAGCGCGGCGCCCGGCACGGCGGTGACCGCAGCGGCACCTGCCACGAAGTCCCACGGCGTCGATGTGGTGTACGTGTCCGGGTCGGATGCGGGACTGTCCAAGCTCGTCACCGATGCCGGAGCCTACTGGAAGAGCCAGACGAATGGGGCCGTCGCGAGTTTGAATCCGAGCGGACCGAAGCGTATCAACCCGGCCGGGAACACCAAGACGTTCCGGTGTTCCGTAGGATCACGGGAAACGCTCTGGACCCTCGGAGCCCGCGCATTTGGGAAGAACCCGAACTCGTACCTGACGTCGGGCCGTCACCTCGTGGTCGTCGTGGACGACAACTGCGGGAGCCTCTCGAAGAATGTTGCCGGGTGGGGCACCTTTGGGAAGATCCACTCGGGCGGTCTCGTCTGGGTGGACATCGGCGCACGCCAGAACAGTCCCTACGACAAGAGCGTGAAGGGTGCCACGGGCCTGTTGGCGCACGAAATTGGACACAACCTCGGTCTGGGGCACGGCGACACGCGTGTGTGCTCGGGAACCGTGACCGACTCGAAGACGACGAACGGCTACGCCGCATCACCCTGTTGGGACAACGAATACGGCGATGTGTTCAACGTGATGGGCCAGGGATCCTGGGCCGCCGGTGCCAAGCCCATCGGCCTGCCGATCTCGCAGAAGCACCAGCTGGGCGTGGTCCCCGCGGGGGCACTCAAGACGGTGAAGGCCTCGGGTGGCCGTTCCCAGACGTTCACGCTGCAACCCGGCGGCAGTTCCTCGGGCCTGCGGGGGCTCCGCGTAGAGAGCCCCACGGGTGGCAACTTCTACGTCGAGTACCGGAACCGCACCGGGCAGGACTCCGGCTTCTACTACACGCAGAGCGGGGCCTGGATCAACGAGTCGAGCTACCGCAACGCCTTCGAGAACCGCGGCGTCCGGGTACTCAAGGGGTTCACGAAGCCCAAGGACGGGGTCGGTTGGAAGGAAAGCACGGTCATCCCCGTCTGGGACACGGTTGGCACGACCAACGGCCGCTTCCAGACCATGCGCGCGGGCAAGAAATCGACGCCATGGAACAGCACCGCCCGCGTGACCGTGGTGTCGCTCGGCAGCACCGCGAAGGTGCGTATCGACTTCACGCCGTTCATTGATGTGCCCTACGCGCACAAGTTCGGCAAGGAGATCAACTGGATGAGCTCGGCGAAGCTCTCCACAGGGATTAATGCCGGCGGTTCGTTGCGGAAGTATGCCCCGAAGAGCAATGTGACGCGTGAGGCGATGGCCGCGTTCCTGTACCGCCTCGAGGCCCCAAAGAACTACAAGGCTCCGAAGAAGTCGCCATTCAAGGATGTCCCGACGAACCACAAGTTCTACAAAGAGATCGCATGGGTGTACACCTCTGGGCTCTCCACCGGAATTAAGACTCCGGGCGGACGAACCTACGCACCGAAGGCCAGTGTGACGCGTGAAGCAATGGCCGCGTTTATCTACCGGCTCGAGGGAGCGAAATACTCGGGTGCCAAGAAGTCGCCGTTCGCAGATATGAAGCCCGGCCAGAAGTTCTACAAGGAGATCACCTGGATGTACTCCTCGGGACTCTCCACCGGCATCAACAAGAACGGCAAGCGAATTTACAGCCCCAAGGGGAAGGTGACGCGCGAAGCGATGGCGGCCTTCATCTACCGCTTGAAGCACTAGCGTGCGACCAGGGACGCCCCGGGGATCTTTCGATCCTCGGGGCATCTCTGGTTCATGCCCGGCACGTGGGCGACACGTGGATGCTAGTAGTCGGTCCTGGTCTCGTTCCAGTGGGTGAGGGATGCCACGAGAGCCGTGATCTCATCGGCTGCGAAGTGGTCTGCTTCCCACGCCGCGTACACCGGCATGCGCGCGCGGCTTCCGTCCTGGCGGACAAAGGGTCGTCGTTCAATGGCGTACGCCGGTGGCATGAGGTCGATGCACACACCTTGGCCGGAGGCGGCGAGCGCGATCGCGAGGTCGGAGGACTCCGGCTCGGCAACGATCGTGAGCTGCTCCCGGATCGGCCACAGCTCTGCGTCGATGACCTGTCGGAGGCCGGTTCCCGGAGCGAGCACGATCAGTCGCTCCTCACGGAGATCTTCCGCGGTGATCACCGAGTGCTCGCCGAACCGGTGCCCCGCAGCGAAGTACACCCACAGCGGAGCGGTGTCCGTGAGCTCGGAGGCGAGCGTCGCGGGCGGGGGCAGCGTATTGATCGCGAGGTCGACGTCGCGCCGGAGGAGGCGCTCGTAGGCGTCAGACGCGATGCTTATGGTCGTGCTCCAGATGGGCGCGCCGGTACTGGCGACAAACGGTGCGACGACCCCACGCACTGTCGCCTCGGGGCAGACAACACGAAAGCGGTGGGCTTCGCCGGTGGCCAGGTTTCGGGCCGCGGTGGCAAGGCCGTGAGCGCGCTCGAGGAGGTCTCGGGCGAGGGGAACGAAGGCCGTCCCCGCTGCCGTCAGACGCAGGCTTGTGGGGGAGCGATCAAAGAGGCGAACCTGCAGCCTGCGTTCGAGTTCCTTCACCTGGCGTGACAGCGCCGGTTGGCTGAGCCGGAGCCGTTCGGCAGCAGCGGTGACGGAGCCGTCGTCGACCACGCAAATGAACGCCCGCAGCAGCCGGAGATCGAGGTCACTATGCATAAATCACATAATAATACTCAAAAAGTATCATTTGACCGCATGTGGAGCGTGCTGCTGGGATAGCTGCAGCGCAATGACGAGGTTGCGCGTATCCCGGAGGAGACCTCAATGCCCCAGTCGACGCCGACTGCCCGATCCATCGAAATGCGCACCGCGATCGCAACCTTCGTGGGAACCGCCATCGAGTGGTACGACTTTTTCATCTTTGGCACCGCCGCAGCGCTCGCCTTCGGCCCGGTGTTCTTCCCAGAGGTAACGCCCGCGGCGGGGCTGCTCGCTTCGTTCGCAACCTTCTGGGTCGGCTTCATCGCGCGCCCGATCGGCGGCCTGCTCTTTGGGCACCTGGGGGACCGGTTGGGACGGAAAGGCACGCTCGTCGCCACACTCCTCATCATGGGCGTCGCGACCACACTGATCGGGCTCCTGCCTGGCTACGCTCAGATCGGGATATGGGCCCCAATCCTGCTGGTCGTGTTGCGTGCGATCCAGGGCTTGGGCCTCGGGGGCGAATGGGGTGGCGCGGTCACCATGGCAACAGAGAACGCGCCGAAACAGCGGCGCGGAATCGCCGGTAGCTGGGTGCAACAGGGATCTCCGGCCGGGTCGATTCTGGCCACGCTCGTGTTTCTCGCCGTGAGTAAGCTTCCGGACGATCAGTTCTTGGCCTGGGGATGGCGGATCCCGTTCCTCGTGTCCGCCGTGCTGGTTGTCGTGGCACTCGTCATCCGGCTCACTCTTGAGGAGACGCCGGCGTTTACTCGGATGCAGGAGGCGGAACTCGTCTCGAAGGCCCCCATCCTCGAGGCCTTCACAACCGCTCCTTGGGCGATTGTGCTTGGTATTGGCGCGAGCGCGATCGGAATCGCCATCGCGTACTTCAACAACACATTTGCGCTCGCCTGGACCACGAATGAGCTCGGTGTTTCGCGTCCGGTCATGCTGAACGTGTTGCTCATCATTGCGGTGCTCCAGTTCCTCGTACAGCCCCTTGCGGCCGTCGTGGCCCATCGCATCGGCATGGCACGCGTCATGGTCGTGTCGCTCTCGGCCAGCCTGCTCCTGACGATCCCGACGTATCTGTTGATCGCCACGGGGGATCCCACGTTGATCACCCTCGGCTTGGCGATGTCGACGATCTTCTCCGCCTCCTATTTCGCTCTGCTCGCGGGGTTCCTCGCGAGCGCCTTCCCTCCGCGAGTCCGCTACTCGGGCCTCTCGATCGCCTACCAGACCTCGGCCACCATCGTGGGCGGAGCGACACCGCTGGTGGCCCAGTCTCTGCTCACCGCGTTCGACGGGGCGGTCTGGGGCGTGGCGGCCTATCACGGCATGCTCATCGCGGTCACCCTCGTGTCCGTGGTGGCGCTTGCTCGGTATGTCACCCATCACGAAGCCACGCTCACGAACACCATTCCCGTGCCGGGAGATCCGGCCGTACCCAGCGAGAGGTAGCAGTATGCAGCACGACGAACCCACGCTCTATCGGGCGTCAACAGTTCTCACTCCGGGACCAGCGCGAGACACTGCGTTCGCGGTTGCGGGCGGGCGGTTCCTCGCGACCGGGGAGCTCTCAGAGCTTCGAGAGCGGTACGCACAGGCCCGGGTGGTGGATCTCGGGAACGGCACGGTCATTCCCGGTTTGAACGACGCCCACGCCCACTTTGCCGACACGGTCCAGGGGCGTACCGAGCTCGATGTCTCGCCCCCGAACGCCCCTGATCGGGACGCGCTGTTGCGTGCAGTCAGGGCACGCGCTGCACGGGGTTCCGGGTGGGTGATCGCCGCTGGCTACGATGATTCCCTCACTGGCCCGATTTCTCGAGATGAACTTGACGCGACATGTGCGGGCAGCCCTGTACTGATTCGCCACGTGTCCGCTCACTGGGCCGTGATGAACACGGCGGCGTTGCGCGCACTCGACATTGCCGAGGACGAACCCGATCCGGCCGGGGGGAGCTACGGTCGCGATGACACGGGGCGGTTGACCGGGCATGTGTATGAGCGTGCGTTGCTGGGTCGCTATGTCGCCACAGCAGGGGAGCGGATGCGCCCCATCCCCGCGGCTACTCCTGACGTCTTGGCACAGGCGTACGATGAAACGCTGACACAGTGGAACTCCCTGGGGATCACCTCAACCTGTGACGCGTTCGTCGGGCCGCAACAGCTCGGCATGCACACCGCCGCGCACCAGCGAGGGGAACGGCGGCTCCGCGTGGGGACGCTCATCGCCGCCGAGCGGTACCACGACTTTCGCGCGCTGGGGCTTGGGACGGGATTTGGCGACGAGTGGCTTCGGGTGGTCGGCGTGAAGGCTTTCGTGGATGGGGCGGTCGGGGGCCGTACCTGCCTGGTGTCCGAACCCTTCTGCGGTACCCATGATCACGGCATGGAGTTTTCCTCCCCGGGGGCGCTGCGGGATCTGGTGCACACCGTGCACCGTGACGGCAATCGGCTCGCGATTCACGCGAATGGCGATATCGCCATTCGGCGGCTCCTGGACGCGTACGAAGAGGCGCAGCGCGCATATCCATCCGCGGTGCGACACCGCATTGAACACTGCTCCATCGTGGACCCCGAGATCATCGCGAGGATTGCCGAACTCGGCGTGATCGTCACACCCTTTGCCCGGTACGCGAATTTCTACGGGAGCCGTTTGGAACAGTGGTACGGGCGTGAGCGCACGGAGCGAATGTTCGCTCACCGAGCGCTCCTCGATGCGGGGGTGACGGTCGCGGCGTCGACGGATCACCCGGCAAGCCCGCTCTCGCCGTTCGCCGCACTGCAGTCAATGGTGACGCGGAAGGGTGATGACGGGGTGGCCGTGGGGCCGAGCCAGCGGATTTCCGTCGCGGAAGCGTTGTCGGTCTACACGGTCGGCTCGGCTGCGGCAACGGGCGAGGCGCACCTGAAGGGTCGAATCACCCCGGGGCACCTCGCAGACTTCGTGGTTCTGGATCGGAACCCGCTGGACGTTCCGGTGGACGAACTGCACTCGCTCCGAGTTTCACGCACCTATGTGGGTGGGGTACGGGTCTCAGCGGACGCCACGGTGGGATAGCGCCACGCACGACACACGCCCTCGGGGATCCGCTGGATCCCCGAGGGCGTGTGCGGTTCGTGCGGGCCTAGCGGCCGTCGAAGGTCTTGCGCCACTCCTCGACGGAGGTCATGTGCGGCAGCGCGGCCCGGTACTCGGCGGCGAGCCGGTCCCAGTCCTTCTCGATCTGGCGGCGCAGACCCTGGGCCTCGCGCAGCAGCCGCCGGAACTTGTCGCGATCGTGCCGGTACCACATCTTGCCGCTGCCGTCGGCGGCACCCACGATCACGCTCGTGTGGTGTGGGATCCGCCACCACAGCGCGTCGCGCTTGGCGTACTCCAGCTCGGGTGCGCGCTGATCGGCCTCGGCGCTGTCGCGGCGCCAGTGGCGGGGCAGCATCCGTGCCGTGAACAGGCCGAGTCCCAGGCCGGTGGGGTAGTCCGTCGGCTTTGTGAGCAGCGGAAGGGCGCGCCCGCCGACCGCGACGGGGGTATCCGTGTCGCCCGGACGGTACACCCGGGTCTCGGGGAAGTCCTTGGCGCGGGCGCGGGCTTCCGGCATGTCCCGGGAAATGTCGTCGTGGAGTCCGTTCGGGCCGCGCAGCACGGAGCGCATGCCGTCAACCGCGAGCTGCACCGCGTAGTACTGCATGTTGAGCAGCTTCTTGATGTCCTGGCGGCTGCTGTTCTGCATCAGCTTGCCGCTGCGCGGCCGATCCGAGTGCAGCAGCCCGGCGATGATCCGGTTGCGGGTGTGGAAAAACGCCTGCCAGTCCTGGGAATCGTCCTTGTCCAGCCAGGACACGTGCCACAGGGCGACGCCCGGCAGGGACACGGTGCGATACCCGGCATTGCGGGCGCGAAGGCCGTACTCGGCGTCGTCCCACTTGATGAACACGGGAAGCGAGAGCCCGATCTCGGCGATGATCTTCTTCGGGATCATGCACATCCACCAGCCGTTGTAGTCCGAGTCGAGACGCGCGTGCATCCACTTGGTCTGGCGCAGGTTGCGCTTGCGGAAGTCGTGCCGGTGCTGCTCTTCGAACGAGGGGCCCCACATGAAGGGATCCGGGCGCACGACCTCAGCCCACGCGTGAATCACGGGCTTGTCGAGGAGGTCGAACATGTGGCCGCCGACAATCACCGGTTCCCGGCTGAACCGGCCGAACTGGAGTGCGCGCAGCGCGCTCTCGGTCTCGAATTCCACGTCGTCGTCAAGCAGCAGCAGGAAGTCGCTGTCCTCGCGTTCCAGCGTTTCCGCCATCGACCGCGAGAAGCCGCCGGAGCCGCCGAGGTTGCCCTGCTCGATGATCTGCAGTTTCTCGCCGAGGCGTGCGGCGACGGCGTCGTAGCCGTCCTGATCGCGGACCTTCTGCGTGCCCTGATCCACCAGGAAGATCCGGTCGATTTCGTCGAGCAGCGCGGGGTTCTCCGCGATGTTCGCGAGGGTCGCCACGCAGTAATCCGGCTTGTTGTAGGTGGTCATGCCGAGGCTCAGCTTGCCGGTGGCGACGGGGGTCGCGTCGGTGCTCCAGCTGCCCTCCTCGAGCACGAGGTCTTCGGTGCTCGCGATCAGGTCGAACCAGTACCAGCCGCCGTCGCTGAACGAGGTGAGGGGGAGCTCGAACACCGACTCCACGGTGCCGCTGACCTTCCGCGAGTCCACACGCTGCTGCACCCCGCCCGCGTTCGAGCGGTACACGATCACGGTGCCGGGGCCGCTCGTGCGGAGCGTCAGCCGCACCGCGTCCACCACGGTCCAGCGCTGCCAGTAGGCCGCCGGGAACGCGTTGAAGTAGCTTGCGAACGAGACGCGCTGGCCGGAGCGCACGCGGCTGCTCGAACGGGAGAGCACGTTATCGATGTGGGCGTTTTCGCTCAGCCGGACGTGCCGGCCGCCGATCTTGGACCAGGTTTCGGCGTCCGCGTACAGCGGCAGCACATCGGGATCCTGATCGAGGGGGAAGACGATCGACTGGAGCGTTGTCGGCATCGAGGACACGCCTCTCTTTCCGGGTGGACGGCACATGATCAGCGCTCAGTCTAGCGTCGGATGATGTGGATCTGGCCTGGCCCGGCACCAGCACGGTCGTGGCTACTCGGGGGAGAGGTGTTCACCCGCGCGCCAGACCGCGACCGTGAGCTCGGGGCTGGCCGCCGCGATCTCCCGCAGCAGCTCGAATTCGACCCGGTCCGCGTTGCGGCGGTGCTCATCCGCGTCCGGGCCTCCGGCGCGCGCGGCGAGCCGTGCCAGCCCAAACTCCGCGAGGCGTCCGCTCTCCTCGAGCAGTTCGGTGCGCAGCTCGGAGACCACGAAGTCGTCGACGTCGGGGATCTCCTCGACGGCGACCGCCGGATCGACCCCCTCCCGCGCACGTCGCTCGAGGATCGTGTCGCGCTCGATCCGCGCGAAGCCGCGAAGCTGTTCGAGCCGTTCTGCGGTGATGGGGAGCATGCCGGTCACCGGGGAACCGTCTGAATGACGCCGGTTTTCGTGTGGACCGGGATCGGGACGCGACGCCACGGCACCCGCGTCGGCTCCGCGTCGAGGGAGGGGAGCTGGTAGTCGAAGCGGGATTTCACCGCGATCAGCACGAGCAGCACCCAGTTGCCCTCGATGAGGAGGCGGCTTTCGGTGAGTGACTGCACGATGAGCGCCACGATGACGAGGAGCGGCCACAGCGCACTCGTCGCGTAGGGCAGCGGCGGGCCGAAGCCGCGACGCGGGGCATCGACCGCGCGGAACCAGACCCGCCAGGTTGCGAGGAGTACGAGCGGCGCGAACACGAGCACGCCGACGATGCCGAGCTGGAACCACACGTCCAGCCAAGCGTTGTGGGCACTCATCACCGGGATGCCGGCCTTGACATCGAGCGAGGCGAAGGGTTCCGCCCACGGGGCCCAATAGCTCACCCAGCCCCAGCCGAACCACGGCCGCTGTTCGGCGAGATCAATCACGGCCTGCCAGGTCTCCAGGCGCCCGGTCATGTCGCCGCTCTTGCCGAGCAGCCCAAAGACGAATTCGCGGGCGAAGAGCACGAGGCCGATCGCGATCGCAATCAGGGCGGTCGCGACCACGTACAGGGGTACGCGACCCTCGGGGCCGAGGCGGCGCGCCCACAGGGCGAGCGCGAGCACCACGAGCACGGCGAGGAGCGCGACCCACACGGTCGCCCCGCGGGTGAGCAGGATCACGGCGGTCGCGGCGACGACCCAGAACCAGCCGGCGAACGGGCTGACGAGGCCAGCGCGCAGCTGGATCCCGAACACGATCAGGGCGAGCAGGCCAATGAAGCCGAACAGTACGGAGCTCGCCACGATGCCCTGAATCGGACCTCCCGCGAACAGGAGATCGCGGCTCCAGTAGAGGAGCTTCGACACCTTTTCGCCCTCCGCGGGGCGCTCGATGAAGTTCTGGAACAGGGGTTCGTGCACGAACAGCGAGACCCAGAGCTCGAACGCGAAGGACACGCCAATGATCCAGCGCAGCGCGGTGCCCAGGGTGCGCAGCACCTCGTGCCAGGTCAGGACGAACGCGAGGACCACCGCGAGCAGGGTGGTCGCGAGCTGCGCGGTGACGCCGAGCACGCTTTCGAAGCGGTATTGGGACCAGGCGATCGAGGCGAGCGCGAGCGCGAGGAACCAGTACAGGGGGGCGGGGAGACGATACCAGCGGAAGCGTTCAGGCTTTTCGCGGAGAAAGATCACGACCCCGACCACGGTGAGGACCGCAGCGATACCGAGGAACCCCCACCAGCCCACGAGGTTCCGGACGCCGTTGCTGCCGAGCGTGAGGATGAAGACGCAGATCGCGTATGCGCTCACGCCCAGTCTGGTCCTGCTTTCCGCCATAGTCGGTATGGTAGAGCATGGCGTGCACGGGACCCCGTATGCCCCGGTGTCGCTGGGGCGTCACCGGAAGCCTGAGCCCCAGTCTCCCGAGGAGTGACGTGCTGGTTTTTATCGAGAACACGCCGCGCGCGTACGCGTGGGGCTCGACGAACGCACTCGCTGAGATGCTGGGCACCTCGCCCACGGGGGAACCGCAGGCCGAGCTCTGGTTGGGGACCCACCCGGGAAGCCCGGCCCATGTGGCGAAGGCGACGCCCGTCGAACACACGCTGATCGACCTCGTGCAGGGAGACCCCGAGCGCTACGGCGTCGACGGCGGTCCGTTGCCGTTCCTCCTGAAGGTGCTCGCGATCGGTGCGCCGCTCTCGCTTCAGGTGCACCCCGACGCGGCGCAGGCCGCGGCAGGTTTCGCGGCCGAGGAGGCCGCCGGGATCCCGCGTGAGGCCCGGGAGCGCAACTACGGCGACGCACACCACAAGCCCGAGCTCCTCGTCGCGCTCAGCGACGTCACCGCGCTGAGCGGGTTTCGCTCGCTGGATTCGGCGCGGCGGGATCTGCGCGCGCTCGCGACGTGTGCGCGGGAGCGCGGGGCGACGGCGGGTGCCGGCGCGCTCGAGGCTGCCGCGGCGCGGCTCGGGGAGCGAGACGCGGAGGCCGCCCGGCGCGACTTCATCGCCTGGGCGTTCCGCGGCGATGCCGAGGTGGTCGCCGCGCTGGCGGCGCTGCCGGCAGCCGTCGCGACCCGTGCCGAGGCTACCGACGCCGACCAGGACCGGATCGCCGCTCTGCAGCGCATCCTCGAGACCCACCCCGGGGATCCGGGGGCGCTCGTCTCCCTCCTGCTCCACCACGTGCGGCTCGCCCCGGGTGAGGCGCTGTTCCTCCCCGCCCGTCAACTGCACGCCTACCTTGGCGGGATCGCGGTCGAGGTGATGGCCGCGTCGGACAACGTGCTGCGCGCCGGTCTCACGGAGAAACACGTCGACGTCGACGAACTGTGCCGGGTCCTCGACGCCGGGGAGATCGCCGAGCCGCGATTCCCGGAGCGGGCGCTCGCCGCAGGGCTGGTCGCCTGGCAGCCCGGGGTCCCGGATTTCCAGCTGCTCCGCGCGCGCGTCTGCGACCCGGACGACCGCGACGCGGGCCTCGGGGTGCCGGATCACGGTGCCGCCGCGGAGATCGAGGTGGCGGCCGCACACCCGATCGTGCTCGTGGTCACCGCGGGCCGGGTGCGCGTCGAGCGGCTCGCGACCGAGTTCGCCGAGGTCGCCACCGCGCGTCGGGGCCAGTCGCTGTACGTCTCCGCGGGTGACCCGATCCGGCTCACGGGCTCGGGCGAAGTATTCCTCGCGACCGTCGGATAGGGGCCGGGCGAGCGGCAGGCGCGAACCCGCCGAGGGAGAGTACACTTGGGGCCGTGTCGAATCCAGCAGCATCCGTCCCCGGCAGCGTGCCACAGTCCCGCAGCGAACGGCTGAGCGGGCTGGGACGCGTGCTGATCGCGGTCTATGTCGTGCTCGCGATCGCGGCGACCTTCCGCTCGGTCTTCCAGATCATGAAGAAGTTCGACGAAGCTCCGCTCGCGTACTCCCTGTCGGCCGTGGCCGGGGTCGTGTACATCGTGGCGACCGTGGCGTTGATCATGGGGATCAAGGGCGCGCACACGTCCACGGGGCGACTGTGGCGTGCGGTCGCGTGGGTGGCGCTCGCCTTCGAGCTCAGCGGCGTGCTGATCGTCGGCACCCTGAGCCTGGTCTCCCCGGAACTGTTCGCGCACCCCTCCGTCTGGTCGACCTTCGGGATCGGATACGGGTTCATTCCGCTCGTGCTGCCCGTGCTCGGCCTGGTCTGGTTGCGGCGCACGGCTCGCGCGAGCGGTGCGGTGGGCACCGCGGAGGCCGCAGCCTGATGCGGCTCGTTGCGTCCCTCGCCGAGATCGTCCCCGCCGAGTTCGCAGCGGGAAGCTGTGTCGCCATCGGGAAGTTCGACGGTCTGCACCTCGGCCATCAGTCGATCCTGCGCCGCCTGGTCGCGGACGCGCGCGCCGACGGTCAGCTCGCGGTGGTGTTCACCTTCGCGAACAACCCGCTGAGCTTCCTGAACCCGGAGCGCTGCCCGCAGCCCCTGATGAGCCGCGCACAGCGCCTCGAAGCCTTCGAGGCCGCCGGGGTTGATGTGTGTGTCATGGTCGAGTTCGACGCGGAGTTCGCGGCGATTCCGGCACCCGAGTTCGTCACCGAGGTGCTCGTGTCCCAGCTCCACGCCCGCCACGTGATCATGGGGGCGGACTTCCGCTTCGGGCATCGCGGTGCGGGCGACGGTGCGCTGTTGCACGAGCTCGGAGCGCACCACGGCTTCACGGCCGAGTCCGTGGCCTGGGTCGAGGACCCGGAGGTGGGGTCGATGTCGTCCTCCCGCACCCGCGATGCGGTGCTGGCGGGGGATGTGGAGACCGCGTCGCGCATGCTGGGCCGCCCGCCCGCGGTGCGCGGCGAGGTGGTGCACGGCGACGCCCGCGGTCGCGAGCTCGGTTTCCCCACCGCGAATCTGGGCGGCATCGTTGAGGGGCTCGTCCCGGCGGACGGGGTGTATGCGGGCTGGGTGCTGCTCGGCGGGGAACGCGAGCCGCGCGTCGCGGCGATCTCCGTGGGCAACAACCCGACGTTCACCCCGGACGAGCAGTCGCGCGTGGAAGCGTTTGTGCTCGACTTCGCGGGCGACCTCTACGGGCAGCCGATCGAGGTCCGGTTCGCGCACCGGCTGCGCGGCACGGTCCGGTTCGACTCGCTCGACGAGCTGCTCGTGCAGATGCACGCCGACGTCGCGGAGACCCGCCGCCTGCTCGAACGGTAGCGACCGCGACCCGCCCGACCCGCCCGGGGATCCCGGGCACCCGGTTCCGGGTGGTACCATGTGGAGCACGGTCGTATCCGCGAGTGTTCTGCGAGCCCCATGCCGCGCATGAGGTCAGGCTCGTTCACTGGTGTCCGGCCCCGCTCGGTACGCGTTCCGAGACCGTCCACGCTGATCAGGAGATCCATTGGCATCCAACACTGCCACGCGTCAGTCCGCTGGGAAGAACACTTCTTCGCGCAACTCGAATGCGTCCTCGCGGTCGAATGGCCGTCGCAAGCACACTCACAACGAGGGCATCATCCCGCTGCTGGCGCGCGCCGTGCGCGAGGTCGAAGCCTCCGCGCAGCGGGGCAAGGCGACCCCGGCGAACCGCACCAAGTTCCACGTCATCGCGCTGCTGATGCGCGAGGAGCGCGCTCGGATCAAGACCGACGAGACGGTCAGTGATGCGGAGCGTGCGGAGACCCTGAAGCGCCTCGACGGCGTCGCCGCGATCCTCGCGAAGACCGCGGCCCGCGACACGAGCCTCATCACGCTGCTCGAGCCGACCGCCACGATCAGCGAGGCCACGCGCCAGCTGAAGCGCAAGATGCTCACGCAGGCGGGCTTCGAGCTGCCCGAGGAGGAGAAGGCCGCGCCCGAGCCGGTGAAGGCGTACGTGCCGCCGGAGCTCGCCGAGCGCCAGGTCGAGCCGACGGGCATCGATGCCCGGATGCTGTCGAACCCCTTCCTCGCGCCGAACCTGACGCCGCCGCAGCAGCCCACCCCGGTGGTGCGCCTCGCGAACTGGGAGCTCCTCGGACCGCTGCTCAAGGCGTTCGAACAGGGCGGTGCCGGATCGGCGTGCATGCCACTGCCCGAGCCCCCGGTGCCGGATCGTCTCGCCCCCGCCGGGCGCGAGCTGATGGATCACCAGGCGCGCTTCCTCGCAAGCGTCCGCGACGGTCACCGCAGCTTCCTGCTTGCCGACGAGCCGGGCCTCGGGAAGACGGCGCAGTCCGTCATCGCCGCCTCGGTGGCCGACGCCTACCCGCTGCTCGTGGTGGTCCCGAACGTCGTGAAGATGAACTGGGCGCGCGAGGTGGAACGGTGGACGCCGCAGCGCCGCGTCACCGTCATCCACGGCGATGGCCGCGACATCGACGCGTTCGCCGACGTCTTCGTGGTGAACTACGAGATCCTCGATCGCCACCTGAGCTGGATCTCACGCTTCGGGTTCAAGGGCATGGTCGTCGACGAGGCGCACATGATCAAGAACGTGCAGTCCCAGCGTTCGCGAAACGTGCTCGCGATCGCCGAGAGCATCCGCGAGCGGACTCCGGGGACCTCCCCGCTGCTCATCGCCCTGACCGGTACGCCGCTCATCAACGACATCGACGACTTCCGCGCGATCTGGCGCTTCCTGGGCTGGACGGACGCGGAGAAGCCCGGCCCGGAGCTGATGGCCAAGCTGGAGAACAACGGCTGGACGCCCGCGGACGCCGCCTTCTACCCGGAGGCGCGGCAGAGCGTCGTCGAGATGGGGATCGTGCGCCGCCGCAAGATCGACGTCGCGGCGGATCTGCCCGCCAAGCGTGTGGTGGACCTTCCCGTGGAGCTGGACGACGAATTCGGTCGCGGCATCCGGGACGCCGAGGCGAAGCTGGCGCGCAAGCTCGTGGACCGCTTCATGGTCGTCAAGAAGGGCAAGCTGGGCGAGAAGCTCAGCGACGAAGCGATCATTCGCATGGTGTGCGCGCAGGAGCTCGAAGAATCCCACGCCTCGGCGGACGGGCTCAACGTCTTCACGATGGTGCGGCAGATTGGCCAGGCGAAGGCCGCACTTGCCGCGGACTACACGGCGCAGCTCGCGCGGTCGGTGGGCAAGGTGGTGTTCTTCGCGAAGCACATCGACGTCATGGATCGTGTCGAGGCGCAGCTGGCGGAGGCCGGTCTGAAGACCGTGTCGATCCGCGGCGATCAGAGCGCAACCTTCCGGCAGGAACAGATCGACGCGTTCAACAAGGATCCCGAGGTGTCGGTCGCGGTGTGCTCGCTGACCGCCGCCGGCGTGGGCGTCAACCTGCAGGCCTCGTCGAACGTGGTGCTCGCGGAGCTCAGCTGGACCGACGCCGAGCAGACGCAGGCGATCGACCGGGTGCACCGCATCGGCCAGGACGAGCCGGTGACCGCGTGGCGCATCGTCGCCGCGCAGACGATCGACGCCAAGATCGCCGAGCTCATCGACGGCAAGGCCGGCCTCGCCGCCCGCGCACTCGACGGGGCCGAGGCGAAGGACGAGAACGAAGATTCGGTGCAGCTGCTCGCGCTCATGGGTGTCCTGCAGCGCGCGCTCGGCGCAGCCTAGTCGCGCATCGCGCACCGCGGCCCCCGCTCCCACCCGGGAGCGGGGGCCGCTGGCCGTTTTCGGCACGCAAATGGCAGGAACGCCACTGTTCGCGCACTTCTCGCCACCGCTAGCATGGGACGAGTCCCGCCGGAGTGACCGGCGCGGCGCCCGGCGACGAAGGGGAGTCATGCGCATTGGTGTGCTCTGTTCAGGGGGCGACAGCCCGGGGATGAACGCGGCGATTCGCGGTGCCGTGCTCCGCGGTGTCGACGTGCACGGCTTCGAGATGCTCGGCTTCATGGACGGCTGGCGAGGGTTTCACGACGGAGAATACCTCCCGCTCGATCGCCTCGCGGTGCGCGGGCTTTCCCCGCGCGGCGGAGTGATTCTGGGCACGAGTCGCGTGCCACCGTTCCCGGGGGGCCGGGGCACCCCGGAGGCGCTGCGCTCGGTGGCCGAGCGCTTCCGCGCGCTCGGACTCGACGGGCTGCTGCTCATCGGCGGCAACGGCACGCAGACGGTGGCCCGCATGCTCTCCGATGCCGGGATGCCGGTGATCGGGCTTCCGAAAACCATCGACAACGATCTTGACGGCACCGACTATACCTTCGGGTTTGACACCGCCGTCTCGATCGCGGCCGAGGCCATCGACCGGCTCCGCACCACGGGGGAGTCGCATCGGCGCTGCATGGTGCTCGAGGTGATGGGCCGCGACGCGGGGTGGATCGCGCTCCACGCCGGCATGGCGGGCGGCGCACAGCTCACGCTCGTGCCCGAGTTCCCCGAGACGATCGAACAGATCTCGGAGTGGGTGCTCAGCGTGCGCGACCGCGGACGCTCCTCGTTGGTGGTGGTCGCCGAGGGCTTCCGGCTCGCGGGGAGCGAGGCCGGGGCCGTGGGAACGCAGGTCACGCGCGAGGGACACGACGGCTTCGGGCGGCCGCGGCTGGGCGGCGTGGCCGAGGTGCTGGCGCCGCTCATCGAGGAACACGCGGGCGTGGAGACGCGGGCCACGGTGCTCGGGCACGTGCAGCGTGGTGGCCCGCCGACCGCGTTCGACCGGGTGCTTGCGACGCGCACCGGGATCGCCGCCGCGGACGCGGTCGCGCGCGGCCAGTGGGGCATGATGGCCGGGCTACGGGGGGACCGGATCGAGCTGGTGCCGTTCGTCGAGGCCGTCGGCCGACTCAAAACCGTCCCGGCCGCGCGCTATGCCGAGGCGCGTCGCAACTTCGGCTAGCGCGCCCGCACGGGGCGATGCGTTCGGCTACAGGCCGAGCTTCTCCTTGACGTCGTTCAGCGACGGGTTCGTCGCGGTGCTGCCGTCGGGGAATACGACGGTGGGGACGGTCTGGTTCCCGCCGTTTGCCGCCATGACGAGCTCCGGTGTCCCCGGGGTGTTCTCGATGTCGATCTCGGTGTAGCCGATGCCGGTCTTGTCGAGCATCAGCTTGAGGCGCTTGCAGTACCCGCACCACTCGGTGGAGAACATGGTGATGGTGCCGGTCTCGGGCACGAAATCGGTCAGCTGCGCAGTGCTCACGGATGCTCCTTCAGTGGTGTGATCTGGACGTCAGTCTAACGCCGCCGCGGGCGCGGGGGCTGGGGGCGTCCACCCCAGTGGAACGGCCGGACACGCCGGGTCATTCCCCGGCGAAAAGTCTTCGGGTGAACGGGAGGTAAACGGGGCTGCCTGAGCTTGACCTGACCCCGGCAAGGTGGAACCATGAGTGTGGCGCTCGCGTGTCAACTCCTCCCAGCTGAACGTTCGGTGAAGTTCTGGTGACACTGCGAGTGATCCACGGCCCCTGCTCCCGAACGAAAGACGCCGGTGGAACTCACACTCGTCGTGCTGCTGGTCATCGTACTGGCCCTTTTCTTTGACTTCACCAACGGATTTCACGACACTGCGAACGCGATGGCCACGCCCATCGCCACGGGTGCCCTGAAGCCGAAGACCGCGGTGCTGCTCGCCGCGATCCTCAACCTGGTCGGCGCGTTCTTGTCGACCGAGGTTGCCAAGACCATTTCCGGCGGCCTGATCAACGAGGGCGACGGCGGCGTGCTGATCAGTCCCGCGATGATCTTCGCGGGCCTCATCGGGGCGATCGTGTGGAACCTGCTGACCTGGCTCTACGGCCTGCCGTCCAGTTCCTCGCACGCCCTGTTCGGTGGCCTCATCGGCGCCGCGATCGTGGGGGCCGGGTTCTCGGCGATCAACGGCGGGGTGTTCCTCTCCAAGATCATCATTCCCGCGCTCGCCGCCCCCCTGACCGCCGGCCTCGTGGCGTTCACCGCCACGAAGGTGGCCTACGCGATCACGAAGCGCAACGACGGCAAGAAGGACGGCCGTGGCCGCTTCCGCTATGCGCAGATCGCTTCCTCCTCGCTGATCGCGCTGGCCCACGGCACGAACGACGCGCAGAAGACGATGGGCGTGATCACCCTCACCCTCGTCGCGGCGAACATGCAGGACCCGGACACGGGCCCCCACCTCTGGGTGATCATCAGCTGTGCGCTGGCGATCGCGATCGGCACCTACTCCGGCGGCTGGCGCATCATCCGCACCCTCGGGGCGGGCCTTACGCAGGTCAAGCCGGCGCAGGGCTTCGCCGCCGAGGCGAGCACGGCAGCCACGATCCTCGCGTCGAGCCACCTCGGCTTTGCGCTCTCGACGACGCAGGTCGCCTCCGGCTCGGTCATTGGCTCGGGGCTCGGCCGGAAGGGGTCCACGGTCCGCTGGCGCACGGTCGGCCGCATCGCCTCGGGCTGGCTCTTCACGCTGCCCGCCGCCGGCGCGGTCGGCGCGATCGCCGCACTGATCGCGCATATGGGCATGGTCGGTATCATCATCGACGCGGTGCTCGGGCTCGGGTTCATCCTCTTCATCTTCTGGCGCTCGCGTCGGAACAAGGTGGACCACTCGAACGCGATCCCCGTTCCCGACGTGGCCGAGTCCGGCTACGCCGTGCGGATCCGCAAGGGCAAGGTCAAGCCTGTCCGCACCAAGACCGGCACGATGCCGCAGCTCACACCCGTGGCGCAGTCCGCGGTGCGTGATGACGTCGCGGCCCGCGAAGCGGAGAAGGCGGCCCGCGCGGCCGAGCGCGCGGAGAACGAAGCGGACACGGTGGAGCGCGCTGCGGCCAAGTCGAAGGACACGACGCCCAGCGAGGCACCGAAGACGGGAGACGCCCGATGATCGACTGGATGTCATTCCTCATTGTGTTTGCCGCAGCACTCGTGTCCGCGGTGTTCGTGGTTGCGCTCTACTCGCTGGGAATCCGCTTCCTTGCGACGCCCCCGCCGCCCGCGCCGCGCGCCGACGGCACCTTCGAACCGAACGGCCCCTCCCGCGACGACGAGGACGACGACGTCGACCTCGAGCGGCCGGTCTGGGCGACCTGGGCGGCGCGCGCCTGCTTCGGTCTCTCCGGGTTGGCGGTGTTGGTCGGGATCTTCCTCATCATTCCCGCGCTGCACTTCTGGTAAGCCGCGGCCGCGTTCCGGGCCCGGGCCCGCACCTCTGGGTGCGTGCCCGGGCTCGCGGCGTTTCCCGGACGCTTTTCCCTGATCCGGCACTCCGCTTGCGGGAGTAAGGTGGGCCGCATGGAGCACACCTCAGTGGAACGGATTCCCGGGATCGTCGCCGGACTGCGGCACACCTTTGGGCGCGGGGTGACGCGGTCGGAGGGCTGGCGGCGGGATCAGCTGGAACGGCTGCGGACGCTGCTGCTCGAGCGCGGTCCGGAGTTCGAAGCGGCCCTGCACGCAGACCTCGGGAAGTCTGGCGTTGAGGCGCAGCTCACCGAGATCGGATTCCTCATCGCCGAGCTCGATCACGCGCTCGCGCGGCTCGGACGCTGGATGCGGCCGCGCCGGGTGGGCGTGCCGCTCGCGGTGCAGCCCGCGAGCGCGCGCATCGTCCCGGAGCCGCTCGGGGTCGTGCTTGTGATCGCCCCGTGGAACTACCCGCTCATGCTCGCCCTGTCGCCAGTGATCGGGGCGCTGGCCGCGGGGAACGCCGTGGTGGTGAAGCCGAGCGAGCTCGCGCCGGCCACCGCCGAGCTGATCGCCCGACTGCTGCCGGACGCACTCGACCGGCGGGCGGTCGCGGTCGTGACGGGCGCCGTCCCGGAGACCACCGCGCTCCTCGCAGAGCGCTTCGACCACATCTTCTACACCGGGAACGGCCGCGTCGGCCGGATCGTGGCGCGCGCCGCCGCCGAGCATCTGACCCCCATCACCCTCGAACTCGGCGGAAAGTCGCCCGTGTACGTCGACGATTCGGTGCCAATCGCAGAAACCGCGCGCCGGATCGTCTGGGGGAAATTCATGAACGCCGGGCAGACCTGCGTGGCCCCCGACTACGTGCTGGCCAGCCCCGCCGTGCTGGCCCGGCTCGCGCCGGCGTTGCGCGACGCGATCCATGAACTCTACGGCTCTGCGAGCGCCGCGAACCCGGACTACGGCCGCATCGTGACCGACGCGCAGTTCGCGCGTCTCGTCGGCTACCTCGGGGACGGGGAACTGCTCGCCGGCGGAGCGCACGACGCCGCGGCGCGCTGGATCGCACCCACCGTATTGGGCAAGGTCTCGCCGGAGAGCGGGGTGATGCAGGACGAGATCTTCGGGCCGATCCTGCCGCTCGTGGAGGTCCCGGATCTCGACGCCGCACTCGCCTTCGTGACCGCGCGCGACAAGCCGCTGGCCGCGTACGTGTTCAGCGCGAATCGGGAGGTGCGCGACCGCTGGGAGGCGGAAACCAGCTCGGGGGCATTGAACTTCGGCATCCCGGTGCTGCACCTCGTGGCGCACGAACTCCCCTTCGGCGGGGTCGGGGAGAGCGGCACCGGCGCGTACCACGGGGAGCGCTCCTTCCTGACCTTCAGCCACGAGAAGGCCGTCCTCTCGAAGCCGCTCCTGCCGGAAACGCTCGCCGCGACGATCATGCCGCCCTTCACCCGACACAAGGCCGCCCTGGCGCGCGGCGGGCTGCGCCGGTTGCTCTGATGCGCGGCCCGTTCGCGCGGCGATCGTCGGGCCCACGAGGATCCGGCACCGCCGGGTTCACGGCTCGCGCATGTGCGCCTCGCTAGGATTGTGCCGTGGACGAGCAAGTAACCCCGAGCGGGGCACCCGAGGGCGGCAGCGCAGCCAGTGAGCTACCACTCGGCTTCCGCGTCGCGGCAGCCTGGTCCTGGCGGCTGATCATTATCGGCCTCGCGCTCGCGGGCTTCCTCTGGCTCATCGTGCAGGTGCGGATCATTGTGATCCCGCTCCTCGTAGCGATCCTGCTCACCGCGCTGCTCGCGCCCGTCGTGGAGTGGTTTGTGCGTCGCGGCGCCCCACGCTGGATGGGGGTGCTCAGCGCGCTCGTGATGTTCGTGGGGGCCGTCTGGATCCTGATCAGCCTGATCGTGAGCCAGCTCAAGAACGGCCTGCAGGATCTCTCCACCCGCTCGGAAGAGGTCTGGTGGGAGGTGCTGCACTGGATCGAGGACAACAAGCTCGGGATCAGCGCGGACCAGATCGCGGGCTTCGTGTCGCAGCTGATGAAAGCCGTCGAGGAGAATCAGGGCGCGATCTGGAACGGCGCGCTCGGCGTCGCGACCTCCGCCGGGCAATTTGTGACGGGGTTGCTCCTCACGATCTTCTCGTTGATCTTCATGCTCATCGACGGCAAGCGGATCTGGTTCTGGGTGCTGGGCTTCCTCCCGGCACGCGCGCACGCGCCGTTCGACGCCGCCGGGCATGCCGGCTGGGTGTCCGTGGGGCAGTACGTGCGGGTCCAGATCTTCGTCGCCTTCGTCGACGCCGTCGGCATCGGCGCCGGTGCGGCTCTGCTCGGGGTGCCGCTTCCGATCCCCATCGCCGTGCTCGTCTTCCTCGGATCCTTCATCCCGTTCCTCGGCGCGATCACCACGGGCCTGCTCGCCGCATTTATCGCGCTCGTGTACAACGGTCCCATCAACGCACTCCTGATGCTCGGCGTCGTGATCCTCGTGAACCAGATCGAGGGCCACGTGCTGCAGCCGCTCGTCATGGGGAACGCCGTGAAGGTCCATCCCCTCGGCGTCGTGCTTGCCGTGTCCACGGGTGCGCTGCTCGCGGGCATCCCCGGCGCGCTCTTCGCCGTGCCGCTCGCCGCGGCCGCAAACTCGATCGTGAACACGCTCGTGAAGCGCCAGTGGCAGGCGGGGACCGATCCGGTCGCCGAGTATCACCGGCGGAATCGGACCACGAACGAGGCGAAGCATCGCGCCCGAAACGTCGCCAAACTGACCCGCAAGAAAGGACTCTCATGACTCACACCACGACCGCTCCCACCCTCGAAGAGTTCGGACGTGCGCTCGAGATTGTCCACCGGGTCACGCGGCGGACGCCGCTGGAGTCTTCCCGTTTTCTCGCCGAGATTCTCGACGTGCCGCGGGTGTATCTGAAGTGCGAGAACCTGCAGCGCACCGGCGCCTACAAGCTCCGCGGTGCCTACAACCGGCTCTCGCAGCTGTCCCCCGAGGAGCGCGCACGCGGCGTGGTGGCGGCCTCCGCCGGGAACCACGCGCAGGGTGTGGCCTTCGCGGCGCGCGAGCTCGGCATCGCCGCGACGATCTTCATGCCGCTGGGCGTCGCCCTGCCGAAGCTGCAGGCGACCCGCAACTACGGGGCGAACGTGCAGCTGGTCGGGGACACCTTCGACGAGACGAACCGCGCGGCGCAGGCCTTCGTGCAGGAGACCGGCGCGCTGTTCATCCCGCCGTTTGACGACGCCGCGGTCATCGAGGGGCAGGGCACGATCGCGCTGGAGATGCTCGACATCGCGCCGGACATCGAGAACCTCATCGTGCCGATCGGCGGCGGCGGGCTGATCGCCGGCGTCGCGTCGGCAGCGAAGCAGTGGGCGGCGGCGCAGGGCCGCGAGATCCGCGTGATCGGCGTGCAGGCCGAGAACGCCGCCCCCTATCCCTCCTCGCTCGCTGCCGGTGAGCCCGTCACGATCCAGACAAAGTCGACGATCGCCGACGGCATCGCGGTCGCGCGACCCGGGGTGCTGAACTTCGACCTCGTGCAGGACTATGTGGACGAGGTCGTCACGGTCAGCGACGACGACATCGCGCGCGCCATTGTGATGCTCTTGGAGCGCGCGAAACTGGTCGTGGAGCCGGCCGGGGCCGCGGGGGTCGCCGCGATGCTCACCGGGCAGCTGAAGGTGACGGGCCCGACCGCCACGATCCTCTCGGGCGGCAACATCGACCCGCTGCTGCTGCAGCGCGTGATCGGCCACGGTCTCGCCGCCGCAGCGCGGTACACGAAGCTGCGGATCCTGCTCCCGGATGTGCCCGGCCAGCTGGTCCGCACGGCGACGATTGTGGCCGAGCAGAACGCGAACGTGATCGAGGTCATCCACACGCGTCACGCGACGGAGCTGCCCGTCAGTGAGGTGGAGCTGGAGTTGCACGTCGAGACGCGCGGCATCGAGCACGGCGAGGCGGTCGCGCAGGCGCTCCGCGACGCCGGCTACTCGGTCCGGGTCGGGGAGCGCTACTAGCCTGGGCCTGGGCCTGGGCCTGGGCCTGGGCCTGCGCCTGCGCCTGCGCCTGGGCCCGGCCGGGCGCGCCCGCGGGGCTAGGCCGTCGCGCGGATCACCAGCTCCGGGGTCAGGAGCTCGCTCTCTGGCGTCCCGCCGCCGAGGATCTCCACGAGGAGCGCGTAGCCACGCTTGCCCATCTCGTGCATGGGGGAGCGCACCGTGGTGAGCTCGACCCCCGCCGCGAGGGCCGTGTCGTTGAATCCGGCGAGCGCGATGTCGTCGGGTACCCGAATGCCGCGTGCGTGCAGAACCCCGAGCGCGCCGATCGCGGCGAAGTCGTTCACCGCGAAGATCGCGTCGGTGCTCGGGCGTTCCGCGAGCAGCCGCAAGGCGGCCTCGCGCCCGGCGGGGGTGTCGAAGCCGCCGGAAATCAGCGAGACGTCGTCACGGGGGACGCCGAGCTGCTCGAGTTCGTCGAGGAACCCGGCGGTGCGATCGATCGAGGTCGACGTCCCGGGGCGGCCGGCGATGACCCCGAAGCATGAGCGGCCCGACGCGACGAGGTGCCGAGCGATCAGGCGGCCGCCCTCGTGGTCGTCGCAGGTCACCGATACATGCCCGGGGACGCGGCGGCTGACGAGCGTGTGCGGCACGCCGCGGCCCGACAACTCGTCGAGGTACGGCAGGTTTGCGGCGCTCGCGTCGCCGAAGATCAGTCCGTCCACCCGGTGGGAAAGCAGTCGTTCGGCCTTGTCTCGCTGCCGCTCGGGGACATCGAGGGAGTTCGACACCATCGTCAGGTAATCCTGGGCGAGCGCCGCCTCGTCGATGCCTTCGTAGATCGTCGCCAGCACATAGTCCTGTAGTCGGGGGACGATGACGCCGACGAGGTTGCTGCGGTTGGTGCGCAGTGAGGCCGCGTAGGGGTTGGGGCGATATCCCGAGGACTCGGCGAGCGCCAGGATGCGCGCCGTCGTCTCGGGCGCGGCCCATTTGCTGTCGCGTCCCGCCGGATCGCTGAGCACCCGCGACACCGTCGACGGGCTGAGGCCGAGCTGCTGCGCAAGCGCCTTCAGGGTGATGGGTCGTGCGGCGCTCATCTGCAATCCCCTCTGGCATCAGCGGCGTGGGCGCGGTGCGGCCTCGGTCCGTCGCCAGTCTAGTGGGTTTCACCTGGCCGAACTCGGGGTGCGGTGACCGGCGGCTCCTCCCGCCATGGGGCTGCAGACAACCGATTGCCACAAACGATTGTGGCAATCGGTTGCGGCAATCGTTTGTGTAGAACATAATGAGGGGACATCGTGAACGAAACCCAGGGACGTGTGACGTGGCCAACATCAGTATTCTCGGCACCGGCGGAACCATCGCCTCGATCCGCAACGGCGGGGACGCGGCGACCGCGGAGACGAGCGCGGCCACCCTGGTTGCGGAATTGCGCGGCCCGCACACGCTCCGCACGAGCGAGATCCTGACGACCGGAAGCTACCTGCTGAACCTGGCGGAGCTCCGCACGATCGTGGCCGCGGTGTCGGCCGCGGTGTCGGATCCGGCAAGCGACGGGGTGGTCGTGACCCACGGCACCGACACGATGGAAGAGACCGCGTTCCTCGCGGCGCTGTGCGCGCCCCGCCGAGTTCCCGTGATCTTTACCGGGGCCCAGCGCACCGCGGATGCCGTATCCCCGGACGGACCGGAGAACCTCGTCACCGCGCTGGCCTTCGCCGCGACCCCGGAGCTGGCCTCCGCGGGCGCGGTGATCTCGTTCGGCGGGGAGGCCCGCAGCGCGCGCGGCACGCGAAAGTCGCACACCACGGCCCCCAGCCCGTTCGGCGGGGGCACCGTCGTGGCAACGATGCGGGGCGACGCGGTCCGCGTCGAAGCGCACCCCGCACACACGCCCGCCCCGCTCGCGCTGAACGCCGCCTTCGACGACGCCCGCGTGGAGATCGTGACCGCCTATCCCGGGGCGGATCCCGCGGCGATCGATGATGCCAGGGCTCGGGGCGCGTCCGCCATCGTGCTCGCGGGCACCGGCGTCGGCAATGCCGGGCGTGGCTTCGTTGACCGTGTCGCTGCCGCGACGGCGGCCGGGTGCCCGATCCTGCTCAGCACGCGGGTGCCCTGGGGGCCGGTCGTCCCGACCTACGGGAACGGCGGGGGGATCGACCTCGTCGCCGCCGGCGCGATCCCGACCGCTGACCTGAACCCCTTCCAGGCCCGCATTCTCGCGGCGGTGCTGGTGAGCCAGCCCGACGCGACCGCGCCATCGTTCCCCGCATCGTTCGCCGCGCTGCTCTAGCCACGGATCGGGGGCCGTTCACCCCGTCCGCCTCATCCCCTCACATCCAACCCATACGAACACGAACACCCACAAAGGAGTGCACATGTCCAAGAAGATCATGGTGTCCATCGGAATCGACGTCGACGCGGTCGGCGGCTGGCTCGGCTCCTACGGCGGCCAGGATTCCCCCGGCGACATCTCTCGCGGCTTGTTCGCCGGCGAGGTCGGGGTGCCGCGGCTCCTGAAGCTGGCGCAGGATCGCGGAATCCCGGTCACCTGGTTCTGGCCCGGCCACTCGATCGAGACCTTCCCCGAGCAGTTCGACGCCACGGTGGCGGCGGGCCACGAAGTGGGGGTGCACGGCTACAGCCACGAGAACCCGATCGCGATGACGCGCGAGCAGGAGACCGAGGTGCTGGACCACTGCCTGGAGCTCTTCGAGACCCGCACCGGCAAACGCCCCGTGGGCTACGTCGCGCCCTGGTGGGAGTTCTCGAAGGTCACGAACGAGATCCTGCTCGAGCGCGGCTTCCTCTACGACCACTCGCTCATGCACAACGACCACACGCCGTACTACGTGCGCGTGGGGGACACGTGGACCAAGATCAACTACGACGCCGCGAGCGCGAAGGAATGGATGCACCCGCTCGTGCGCGGCGAGGAGACGGATCTGATCGAGATCCCCGCGAGCTGGTACCTCGATGACCTGCCCCCGATGATGTTCATCAAGGGCAGCCCGAACAGCCACGGCTTCGTGAGCCCGCGCGACGTCGAGCAGCTGTGGAAGGACCAGTTCGACTGGGTGTACCGGGAGATGGACTACGCCGTGTTCCCGCTCACGATCCACCCCGATGTCAGCGGACGCCCCCAGAACCTCCTCATGCTCGAGCGCCTGCTCGATCACATCGCCGGGCACGACGGCGTCGAATTCATGTTCATGGAAGACGTCGCGCGCGACTTCGCCGCCCGCTTCCCCCGCGCATAGCGCGCGTCACTTCCGATCCGGCACACCGTCCCGACAGACAGGACCATTCACATGTCAACATCCACAAGCTCAGCGAAGAGCGCGCAACCGGGGACCGTGGAACCCTGGAACGTTCCCATCACCAAGGCCACGGTCACCAAGGTATCGATCGTCTGCTTCATCGCCTGGGTCGCGAGCGTCTACGATTACACGCTGTTCGGCACGCTGCTCCCGGTCATCGCGGAGGACTTCGGGTGGAGCACCGCCGAAATGGCGGCGATCAACACCTACGCGACCATCGGCGTATTCATCGTCTCCCTGATCGTGGGAACCATCCTCGACCGGCTCGGCCGGAAACGGGCGCTGATCCTGCTGATGATCGGCGGCGCGGTGGCGTCGGGCTTCACCGGCCTCGCCGCGGGCGCGGCGTCGCTCATCATTATCCGTGCGTTCTCCGGGTTCTCCATGTCGGAGGAGGTCGTGAACGCGGTCTACCTCAACGAGATCTACAAGAACGTCAAGAGCCGCGGCCTGATGTACGCGCTCGTGCAGGGCGGCTGGCCCGTCGGCGCGCTCATTTCCGCGGGCATGTCGGCGCTGCTGCTCCCCGTGATCGGGTGGCGCTGGAGCTTCGTCGTCGCGGGCGTGCTCTCCCTCATTGTGGTCTGGATGGCGTCTCGACTTCCCGAGTCGCCCACGTTCGCGGCAATCCAGGAGGTCCGTCGCCGGCAGGCGGCCGGCGACGTCGCCGGCGCGGAGGCCCTCGCGAAGGAGCACGATCTGGAGGCGGGCAGCGCACACAAGACCGGCCTGAAGGACGTGTTCACCCCGGAGCTGCGCCGGCACACGACGCTCCTCGCGCTCGCCTGGTTCGCGAACTGGGTGGGGATCCAGATCTTCTCCGTGCTCGGGACCACCGTGCTCGTGGAGGCGAAGGGCGTGTCCTTCGACAACGCGCTGCTGATCCTCGTGCTCGCCAACGCGGTGGGCTTCGCGGGGTATGTCTTCCACGGCTGGATCGGCGACAAGATCGGGCGCAAGCGCACCGTGGTCCTCGGGTGGCTCGCCGGCGGCATCATCAGTCTCATCATGCTGCTCGGTCCCGGCGAGGCCTGGTTCGTGATCCCGCTCTACGCCCTGACACTGTTCTTCCTCACCGGACCCTACGCGGCGCTGCTCTACTACATGGGCGAATCCTTCCCCGCGCACGTGCGCGGCATGGGGACCAACGTCGCGCACGTGATGGCCCCGGTCGGAGGCATCGTCGGGTCCGCGCTCCTCGCCGTGCTCCTCAGCATGGGGGTCTCGATGGGGACCTCGGCGATCCTCACGGGATCGCTGTTCATGATCATTTCCGCGCTGTGCATGATGGGCACCCGCAACACGGATGCCCCGAACACGGAGGCCGCAGCATGATCACGCGCGACGACGAACTCAGCGGCAAGGTCGCGATCATCTCGGGCGGCGCGAGCGGGATCGGGCAGGCGCTCGCCGTCGCGTACGCGCGCGCCGGCGCGCACTCGGTGACCGGGGTGTTTCCCGGGGATCCGCACTCCGCGACCGAAACCGTGCGACTCGTCGAAGCGGCGGGCGGTCGGTGCATCGCCGTGCCGATGGACGTTCGCCGCTTCGACGGAGACGCGGGCACCGAGGCCCTCGCACAGGCCGCGATCGACGAGTTCGGCCGCCTGGACATCGCGATCGCCGCCGCCGGCATCCTGCGGCGCAACCCCATCGAACAGATGACCGATGAGGCGTGGGACGACATGATGGCGGTGGACCTTTCTGGCGTCATGCGGGTGTTCCGCTCCGCAGCCTCGCGGATGACGGCGGGCGGGGCGATGGTCGCGACCTCCTCGATCGCGGGCGGGGTGTACGGCTGGGAAGAACACGCCCACTACGCCGCGGCGAAGTCGGGCTTGCTCGGACTGTGCCGGTCCCTCGCGGTCGAGCTCGCACCCCGCGGGATCCGGGTCAACACCGTGATCCCCGGACTCATCGAGAGCCCGCAGTCGCTGGACAGCGTGAACTCGCTCGGGAAGGCCGGGCTGGAGGCCGCCGGGGACATCATCCCCTGGGGCCGCGTGGGCACCGTCGACGAGTGCGCGCGGGCGATCCGCTTCCTCAGCTCCGCCGACGCGAACTACATCACGGGACAGCAACTGATCGTGGACGGCGGGCTGACGGTCCGCTGGCCAAGCTAGGGAGGACGATATGGGACAGCTCACGGGAAAGACCGCGGTGATCACCGGCGCGGCAAGCGGGATCGGCGCCGCCGTGGCGCGCCTCTTCGCCGCGGAGGGCGCGCGGCTCGCGCTCCTGGATCGCGATCCGGCGCGCATCGAGACGGTCGCGGCGGAGTGCCGCGGAACCCTCGGGGCCGCGGATCAGGTCACCGTGCACCGTGCGGACGTGACCGATGAGGGCGGCATGCGTGACGCCGTGGCCGCCGCGGCGGCGGCTCACGAGGGTCTCGACATCCTGGTGTCGAGCGCCGGTATCCTCGACGAAACGCCGTTCCTCGACATGGACCTCGCCACGTGGAACGAAACGGTCTCCGTGGATCTGACCGGGGTGTTCCTCGCCGCGCGCGCGGTCGCGCCGCACCTGGTCGCCCGGGGCGGTGGGCGGATCATCAACGTCGCATCGCAGTTGGGGATCAAGGGGGGCGTCAACCTCGCGCACTACACCGCCGCGAAGGCGGGGGTGATCGGCCTCGGGAAGGCACTCGCGCTCGAGCTCGCGGAGCATCGAATCCTCGTGAACACCATCGCGCCGGGCCCGATCGTGACGCCGCTCATCGACGGGCTCTCCGAGGAGTGGAAGCAGGCCAAGCAGGCCGAGCTGCCGGTGGGACGATTCGGCCGACCCGAAGAGGTGGCCCCGACCGCGCTGCTGCTGGCGGCTTCCCCGTCAGGCGATCTCTACACGGGCCAGACGCTGGGCCCGAACAGCGGCGATGTGATGCCGTAGCGGCCGCGCACAGCGCGAAAGATATCGGAGGGAAATCACGTGTGTGGTGCATGCCCGGGCGGAGCGCGGCTCAGCCCCGTCACCCAGTACCTGGGGGTGCGGGGCGAGCTGCCCGCGTTCACGCGCGCGGTCGCCGAGGCCGCCGCGCCCCGAGCGCGGGTCACGCGGTTCGGTGACGGGTGGACCGTCGCGGGGCCGACCGGTGGGAGCGCGGTCGTCAGTTCCGTCGAAGACCTCGTGAGGAGTGCGCTCGGCCCGCTCCCGGTGGGAGAGCCGGGAGAGCCTGCGGTGCCGGGGGTGCCGGGGGTGCTCGAACGGGTGCGCACCGGGGTGCGCGAGAGCGCGCCCGAGGATCCGGGCTTTCGGGCGCTCATCGCGGAGCTTCGCGCTGAGCTCCGGCCGCCTGCCACGCCTCACGCGGGGGAAAACGGGCCGAGTCCTGACCGGTGCCCGCCTGACCCTGCCGCCTGACCCGTCCGCCCACGCACCTGACCCGGCCGCCTGCCGTCCGCCCACACGCCTGGGCGGGCGGCTCGGCTACGCCGCGTCGGGGAGGGCGGCCCCGGCCTGGCCGGCATACACCGCGATCGCGCGGCGGGCCTCGGCGACCGTGATGCTGCCGCCCGCCACAATGTGGAGCCCGTATGCGTCCTCGAGCGCGACGAAGTTCTTCGCGGTGTCCTCGAGCGGGCCGGTGAGCGAGAAATCCCCGGTCAGTACGCCCTCGGCGAGGATCTCGGTGTAGAGATCCAGTTGCTCCCGGTAGAGCCGCTGCACCAGCTCGTCGTGCAGCGGCGACTTGCCGGCGAGCACGTCGAACTCGTAGAGCAGGCGCATGAGGGCGTCGTCGGGGCCGTTCGGCAGGCCCGCCTCGACCGCGGCCGCCAGTTTGGCTGCGGGGCTCGAGTGCCGCGCGACGAGGGCGGCGCGCTCCGTCCCGACGCGAGCCATGCCCGCGGCGTGCGCCTCGACGAGGATCGCGTCGAGATCGTCGTAGTAGTACAGCAGGGCACCCCGGGTGACGCCGGCCTGGTTGGCGACGTCGGTGAGCGAAAGGTTGCGCAGCCCGTGCGCGGCGGCAGCGGCAAGGGCCGCGTCGACGACCTCGATGCGGCGCTGCTTCTGGGTGCTCGGGCGGGCCATAGCCCCAGTATGCCAGCAAACCGGGGCGGGAGTCGGTCCACCAGCGCGTTATTTGACAATTGAGTAAATTAATTTACTCTGGAGTGAAATAACTCGTTCGCGATCCCGCGGACCCAACCTGCAGGAGCAGACATGGCCGTTGACACCCTGTACACCGGAGGGCGCATCCGCACCTTCGATCCCGCGCAGCCCTGGGTGGAAGCCCTCGGGGTGACGGGCGACCGGATCAGCTACGCCGGTTCCGCCGCGGACGCCCCCGCCGCGCGCCACACGGTGCAGCTCGAAGGGCGCCTGGTGACCCCGGGCGTCGCGGATACGCACAACCACCTGCTGCTCGGCTTCGACGACCTCGCCGTGAGCCTCGACCAGGTCCAGAGCCTCGACGTGGTGCGTGCGCGCATCGGCGAGTTCGCCGAGGCGCACCCCGAGCTCGACTGGATCTGCGCGGAGAACGCCCTCTACTCGGTCGTCGAGGGCCGGCGTCCCCACGCAGACGACCTCGTCGGCGTCACCGACCGTCCGGTGTTCATCACCACGTACGACCAGCACTCGGTGTGGCTCAACCGGCCGGCACTCGCGAAGCTCGGCATCCTGAACGGCGCGGATATCGCCTGGGGCAACCCCGAGAAGGACCCCACCACGGGCGAGCCCACCGGCTGGGTCACCGACTTCTACACCAGTGCGATGACCATCGCGGGCCTCGCGGAGCTGCAGCGCGACATCCCCATGTACTCGCCGGATCGGCGCTACCGCAAGATCACGAACAGCCTGGAGATGGCGGCGAAGGTCGGCATCACCACCGTCGTAGAGCCGCAGGTGCCGCTCGCGGAGCTCGACCTCTTTGCCCGCGCCGAGCGCGAGGGCAAGCTCACCTCTCGCACGATCGCGGCGATCTACCACGCGGTCGGTGCCGACGGTGACTTCCGCGCCCGCATCACCGAGGCGATCCGGGAGACGCCGCAGCACGAGCGGTTCTCGCTCGGCCCGGTGAAGCTGTACGCCGACGACGTGATCGAGCCGCACACCGCGGCGATGCTCGAGGACTACGCGAACCGGCCGGGGCATCGCGGCCACCCGAGCCTCGAACCCACCGAGTTCACCAAGCTCTACGTCGAACTCGACCGCCTCGGCTACCAGGTTCACACCCACGCCATTGGCGACTGGGGTGTGCGCCTCACCCTCGACTCGCTCGAGGAGGCGATCCGCGTGAACGGTGCCCGTGACGCGCGGCACGGGATCGTGCACGCCGAGGTGCTCGCGCCGCAGGATCTGCCGCGATTCCAGCAGCTCGGCATGGTGGCGGCGATGCAGCCCAGGCACGCGTCGCCGGACCTGGTGGCGGGCACCTGGATGGAGAACGTGGGGGAGGAACGCTGGGATCGCGCCTGGCGCTTCAAGTCCATGATCGACTCGGGCGCGCGCGTCACCTTCTCGAGCGACTGGCAGGTGGGCGAGATGGACCCCCTGATCGGGCTCTACAGCGCCATGACGCGGGCCCGCCTCGACGGCCAGGACGTGTGGACGCCCGACGAGCGGCTTGACCTCGACCGCGCGCTGCGCGCCTACACGCTCGGTGGGGCTGAGGCCTTCCACCGCGAGGACCAGGTCGGCATGCTCCGGCCCGGAATGCTCGCCGACCTCGTCGTCTGGTCCGGGGACTTGTACGCCATGGAACCCGCGGAACTGCTGGCGCAGCGCGCGGACCTCACCGTGGTGGGCGGCGCGCCGATCCACGACGAGCGCGGGGAACTCGGCGGGCTCGTCGCGGCCGGGCAGATGGCCGACCCCGGCGGGGCCGGCCAGAGCTGCGGGGAACCGCACGGCGACCACGACCACGCCCACTAGTCACCGCACCACCCACAGAAAGCAGCATCACGATGTCATCGTCGCCATCACCCACCAAGGTGGGGCCGGACCGCCCCGGCTCGGGAAGCTCGCCTGAGCTCCCGGGCCAGGGGTCCGCCCCCGCGCCGGTCCCCGCGGCCGCTCCGGCCACCCTCCGTCGCACCCTGAAGCTCCGGCACCTGGTGTTCATCGGCCTCGCATACATGGCCCCGCTCGCGGTCTTCGATATGTTCGGGATCGTCGCCGCGGAGACCGGCGGGCACGTTCCGCTCGCCTACCTGGTGGTGATCGTCGCGGTGCTGTTCACGGCGTTCAGCTACTCGCGCATGGTGCGGTTGTTCCCGATTGCGGGATCCGCCTACACCTACGCGAAGGAAGCGATCAACGCGCACGTCGGCTTCCTCGTGGGCTGGGCGGCAACGCTCGATTACCTCCTGCTCCCCATGATCAACGCGATCCTGTCGGCGATCTACATGGGCGCGGTGTTCCCGGAGGTGCCGTTCTGGGTGTGGGTGCTGCTGACCGTCGCGATCTGCACGGTCATGAACCTGATCGGGGTGAAGCTCGCGGCCAGCATGAACATGCTGCTCGTCGGGATTCAGCTCGTCGTCGCCGTGGTGTTCGTAACGCTCACGATCATCAACATCGTGAACGGTGCGAACGGCGCGGAGTTCACGATCCGGCCCTTCATCTCGAGCGACGTCCAGCTCGCCGCGATCAGCGCGGGCGCCGCGATCCTGGCGCTGTCCTTCCTCGGATTCGACGCCGTGTCCACGCTCGCAGAGGAGGCGGAGAAGCCGGAGCGCGACATTCCGCGCGCGATCTTCATCATCATCGGCGTCGCGGGCGCGTTCTTCATCACGGTGACCTACCTGATGCAGGTGCTGTTCCCCGACGTCACGCTGCTCGGCGACATCGTGGGGGCGTCCCCGGAGATCGCGAAGTACATCGGCGGCGCCGCATTCCAAGCGATCTTCGTGGGCGGCTACATGATGGCCGTGCTCGGGTGCGGGATCACGCAGCAGATGAGCGCCGCGCGTCTGCTCTACGCGATGGGCCGTGACGGGGCGCTTCCGAAGCGCCTGTTCAGCCGGATCAACCCGCGCACGGGAGTGCCCGTGGTGAACGTGCTGATCGTGGCCGCGATCGCGCTCACCGCGCTGTTCGTCGACCTCGACCAGGCCGCCTCGATGATCAACTTCGGCGCGTTTATCGCCTTCACCTTTGTGAACCTCTCCGTCATCTTCGTGTTCTTCCGCTTCCTGAAGCGGCGCGGGCCCGGTGCCTGGCTCAGCTTCGTCCTGATCCCCGCGGTCGGCGTGCTCATCAACGTGTGGCTGTGGCTCAGCCTCGACACGGTCTCGATGATCATCGGCGGGATCTGGATCGCGCTCGGGACGGCCTACCTGCTCGTGAAGACTCGCGGCTTCCGGGCCCCTGCGCCGGATCTTACGGGGCCCATCAACATCGGGATGTACGAGTAGGCGGGCGTACGCCAGAAACGCCAGGGGCGGTGCCGGATCAGTGATCCGGCACCGCCCCTGGCGTGTGCGATGCGCGACTAGGACACGTAGGTGTCGACCGCGAGGATCTTCACCGGGATCTCGTTCCCGTTCGGGGCCGCATACCGGACCTCTTCGCCGACCTTGCGGCCCAGGATCGCCGCGCCGAGCGGGCTCTCCGCGCTGAACACGTCGAGGTCGGAACCGTCGGCGAGTTCGCGGTTGCCCAGCAGGAAGCGCTCTTCATCGCCAAAGATATCCGCGGTGATGACCGTGCCGATCTCGACGACGCCGCTGGCCTGCGGCACCTCGCCGACGACGGCGTGCTTCAGCAGCGATTCGAGGTCGCGGATCCGCGCCTCCATCTTTCCCTGCTCGTCCTTCGCGGCGTGGTAGCCGCCGTTCTCCTTCAGATCGCCTTCTTCGCGGGCGGCCTCAATGCGGGCGGCGATGTCCTTGCGGCCGGGACCGGTCAGCTCAGCCAGCTCGCCACTGAGCCGGTCAAAAGCATCCTGAGTCAGCCAGGTCTGCGTGGGCTCGGCCATGGGTGATCCTCGTTTCAACATGAGAGCGCCGAAGCGCTGTGGGACACGCAACGCCCTGACAGGGCAGGGCGTTTCCGGCCAGCGTATCAGTGCGAGCTGGCGAAATCCCAGAGGCGGCGCGGTGATCCGCCGCCGCTACGAGCCCTCGACGACCCAGCACTCGCGGGTCGTGGTCGCCGTCGCCGGGTTGGTCGTGATGAGGCGCGTGGTGACCGTGTGCGTGCGCGCCTCGGTGACGGGGAGTTCCACGATCTTCCAGCCGACCGTCGCCTTCGCCTTGTTCAACGCCTCGACCGCGCACGCCACGGGGGTGTTCGGCGGGGCGGAGACCTCAAACTTCACGTCGAGCACCAGATCGCTCTGCTTCGTGTGGCCGATGTCCTGCACCTCGACAAGGTTCTCGTTTTGCCAGCCGGAGAAGAGGAGAAACAGGAGGCCGGCGAGGAGCGCGACGATCGCCACGCCCCACCCGAACCGACGATCGAGCCGGCGCCGACGGCCGGTGCCGTAGCGATCCTCGAGACGCTGCGTCGACGGAGATTCTGCGTCGACGGCGGCGGCCGCATGTGGCACGGGAACCTCCGAGTGAGACTGGGTAAACTGTGTGCTTGGTGCCAGAGTACCGGGAAGCTCCCGAGAAGCACGTGAGAGGAAGCGGATGGCGCTCAGACTCATCGCGGTGCACGCGCATCCCGACGACGAATCCAGCAAGGGTGCTGCCACCTACGCACACTACCTGGATCAGGGCGTCGAGGTGCTCATCGTGAGTTGCACGGGAGGCGAACGCGGCGACGTGCTCAACGAGCTCGTTGCGCGGGATCCGAAGAGCCGGCGGGACCTGGCGGGGCTTCGTCGCGACGAGATGGCGCGCGCCCGCGACATCATCGGCTTTGAACACCGCTGGCTCGGCTACCAGGACTCGGGGCTCCCCGACGAGGGCGAGCCCATTCCCGAGGGCTCCTTCGCGCACATCCCGGCCGAGGTGTCCGCGGAGGTGCTGATCAGGACGGTGCGCGAGTTCAAGCCGCACGTCATGATCACGTACAACGAGCAGGGCGGGTACCCGCACCCGGACCACATCCGGTGCCACGAGATCAGCAAGATCGCGTGGGATCTCGCCGGCGACCCCGAGGCGTATCCCGAGGCGGGACAACCCTGGGAAGTCCAGAAGCTGTACTACGAAGAGATCTTCAACGGCGAGCGGATCACCACGGTGTACCAGTGGCTGCTGGATCACGAACCCACCTCGCCGCTCGTGGCGCAGTTCGCAGAGATTCAGGAGCGCATGGGCAAGCGCGGCAACCGGAGCACCGCCCGCATCGAGGTCGGCAAGTTCTTCGAGCAGCGCGACGAGGCTCTGCGTGCCCACGCGAGCCAGGTGCCGCCGGACAGCCCGTTCTTCTTCTGGCCCAACGAACTGCAGCGCCAGGCGTGGCCGTTCGAAGACTACCGACTCGCGTCCTCGCGGGTCGACACAACCGAGTTCGAGGGTGACCTGTTCCAGGGCATCAAGGAGGAAAACACATGAGTGTGATGGGTGTCGTGCAGCGACTGGCCGAGGAATCGACGGAGTTCGATCCGAACCAGGTCACGCCCGGCGTGGAAGGGTTCCTGTTTACCGGCCTGATGGCCGCCGGCATTATTGCGCTGGGGTTCCTGCTCGTCACCCGGCTGCGGCGCAACATGTATCGCCACGAGGTGCGCGAGGAGATCGCGGCCGAACTCGGCGAGGCCGGGGCGGATTCCGAGCCGCGGAGCTAGTGCGCGTGGGCGGCGATCCGACGGACCCCTGGGGGTTTCCGGACGACTCGGGCAACGCGGAGCGTTGGCCGGGTGAGGCCTGGGGAGCGCCGCCCCCCGACGCCGGGGTGCCCGCGGGGAGTGGTGCGGGATCCGGCGGCGATCGATCCGGACGCGTTGTTCCGGGGATCGCGGGATCCGGCACCGCGGGATCCGGCGCCGTCGGGCCCGCCGCCGCGGGAGCGCCAGTCCGGCACGAGGGTGAAGACCCGCTGCACGTCCTGTCGACCGTGTTCGGGTACGACGCATTCCGTGGCGAGCAGGAAGCGATCATCCGGCAGGTGATCGGCGGCGGCGACGCCGTCGTGCTCATGCCCACCGGGGGCGGGAAGTCGATCTGCTACCAGATCCCCGCGCTCGTGCGCGAGGGCACGGGCATCGTGCTCTCGCCGCTCGTCGCGCTCATGCACGACCAGGTTGCCGCGTTGCAGCTGGCCGGTGTGCGCGCCGCGGCGCTGAACTCGGCGATGGGGCTCGACGAGCGCCGCGAGGTCGAGCGGGCGTACCGCGCGGGCGAGCTCGATGTGCTCTACCTGGCCCCGGAGCGGCTTGCCGCGGCGGGCACCGTCGAGTTTCTCCGGCAGGGCCGCATCGCCCTGTTCGCGATCGACGAGGCGCACTGCGTGTCGCAGTGGGGCCACGACTTCCGCCCCGACTATCTCCGTCTGGGGGCGCTCGCCGAGCACTGGCCCGACGTGCCCCGGATCGCGCTCACCGCGACGGCCACGCCCGAGACGCATCGCGAGATCACCGAGCGGCTCCACCTCGGCAACGCCGAGCACTTCGTATCGAGCTTCGACCGACCCAACATCCGGTACCGGATCGAGGCCAAGCAGCCGGGTCGCGCCCAGCTCATCTCGTTCGTGCGCGGCGAGCACGGCGGCGAGGCCGGCATCGTCTACGCCCTGAGTCGCAAGCGCGTCGAACAGACCGCCGCGGCGCTCCGCGACGCGGGGGTCGACGCGGTCGCCTACCACGCCGGACTGCCCGCCGACGTCCGGCTCGATGCCCAGACCCGGTTCCTGCGCGAAGACGGGGTCGTCGTCGTGGCGACCGTGGCCTTCGGCATGGGGATCGACAAGCCCGACGTGCGTTTCGTGGCGCACATCGACCTGCCGAAATCGATCGAGGGGTACTACCAGGAGACCGGCCGCGCAGGCCGCGACGGCCTGCCCTCGGAAGCGTGGCTCGCCTATGGCCTGGCCGACGTGGTGCAGCAGCGCCAGATGATTGAGTCCGGGGACGGCGACGCGGCGACCCGCGCGAACCAGACCCGACACCTGAACCAGATGCTCGCGCTGTGCGAGGGGGCGAGCTGTCGGCGCCAGTTCCTCCTGAACTACTTCGGCGAGCCCGGCAGCCCCGCCTGCGGCAACTGCGACGTCTGCCTGAACCCGCCGAAGCTCTGGGACGCCACGATCCCGGCGCAGATGCTGCTCTCCACCGTGATCCGCACCCAGCGCGAGCGCGGTCGCACCTTCGCCGCCGGGCAACACATCGACGTGCTCCGCGGCACCGGCTCCGAACGCGTCACGCAGCTGCGGCTCGACGAACTGACGACCTGGGGGATCGGGGCCGAGTGGACGGTAGCGCAGTGGCGGGGCGTGGTGCGACACCTGCTCGCAACCGGGCTGCTGGAGGCCCGCGGCGAGTGGGGCGTGCTCGCGCCCGCCGAGGCGGCGAAGCCCGTGCTCCGGGGCGAGGCCCAGGTGATGATGCGTGAGGAGGTCGTCGCCCGTGCCGCGCGTTCGGGCCGCGGCACCCGCGTGGCCGCAAGCGGCGGGACGAAACGGTCCGCCGCCGCGGCCGATCTTTCCCCCGAGCAAGACGAGATCTTCGAGCGGCTCCGGGCCTGGCGCGCGGACGAAGCCAAACGCCAGGGGGTGCCCGGCTACGTGGTGTTCGGCGACGCCACCCTCGCCGCGCTCGCGGTGCACCGGCCCGGCACGGACGACGAGCTGCTCGCGATCTCCGGAATCGGCGAGGTCAAGCTCGAGCGCTACGGCGCTGCCGTGCTCGGGGTGCTCGCCGCGTAGCGCATAGGGGCGACCGCCCGCCCTACCGCAGATACACGGGATCCAGCGCCACGAGCAGCGCCGCGGTCCAGTGGCAGAGGAACGCGATCGTGGTGAGCGCGTGGAAGATCTCGTGGAATCCGAACACCCCGGGCACGGGGTTCGGGCGCTTCATCCCGTACACCACCGAGCCGAGGGTGTAGAGCAGCCCGCCCACTACCACGAGCACCATCGAGGCCAGGTTCGCGTGCGCGATGTCGACGATGTACATGATCGCCGCCCATCCGAGCAGCACATAGAGCGGCACGTACAGCCAGCGCGGTGCGCCGATCCAGAACACGCGAAACCCGATCCCGAGCAGCGCGCCGCTCCACACGAGGATCAAGAGCAGGATGCCCTGGTCGTGCGGGAGGGCGAGCAACGCGAGCGGGGTGTACGTGCCCGCGATGAGCAGGAAGATGTTCGCGTGATCGAGCCTGCGGAACAGCTGCTTCGTGCGGGGACTCCAGTTGATGCGGTGATACAGCGCGGAGATGCCGAAAAGCAGCATGCTCGTCAGCATGAACACGGCCGAGGCCCACTTCGCGACCGGGCCGTGGGCCACACTGATGAGCACGATTCCGGCAGCCACCGCGACGGGGAACGTGCCCGCGTGGATCCAGCCCCGCCACAGCGGTTTGGACTCGGCGACCGGGGCCTGGCCGGCGGGTTCCGCCGCCGCGTCCGAATCCGCGGCGGCCAGGAGCGGCAGCGAGAGCCGGTCGGGCTCGGGGAGCGGGCGACGGGGGTGGCCCTGCACTGCGGCCGGAGCGCCGCTGTCGGGTGCGGCTCCGGGTCCTGATCCTGGTCCGGGTCCTACTCCTGATCCTGATCCTGATCCTGATCCTGATCCTGATCCGGGTCCTGATCCTGATCCGGCGTCCGCGCGCGCGTCCGATGCGTTGCGTGCCGGGTGATCGCGTCCGTCGGGCCTGCTCATACCCCAAGTGTATGTTCCCGACAGATCCGGGGGTGCATATGTGTGGACACCCGCAAGAAACGTGCCGCCCGCCCGCCCGACCGCGCGACCGCAGGCCCCGCCCGCCCGCCCAACCGCAGGCCCCGCCCCTCCCTCCCGCGCGCCGCCACCGTCCATGGGTGAGTTTCCGGGGCTTCACGTTCACCAAGCCCCGGAAACTCACCCATGGCTGCGCGCGCGGGCGGCGTTCCCCCGGCCCGCGCGCGGGCTGGACCCCAGCTCCGGGCGCTACACTCTGAGGGTGAGTGACCAACCGTCGACGCCGCGCACCGGGTTTCTGTACCGGCTCTATCAGCGTCGCCTGCGGCGGGAGATCGACCCCGCCCGCGTACCGCAGCACATCGCGATGATCGTGGACGGGAACCGGCGGTGGGCCAAGCAGCGCCTCCAGGAACGCGCCGCGTACGGGCACCGCGCGGGCGCGCAGAAGATCCCCGAGCTGCTCGGCTGGTGCGAGGAAGCCGGAATTCACACGGTCACGCTGTACCTGCTGTCCGCGGACAACCTGAAAGCGCGGGATCGGCAGGAACTCGACGACCTCACCGGGATCATCGCCGAGCTCGCCACGCAGCTCGCCGAGAACCCGCGCTGGCGCGTCAAACACGTGGGCTCCTGCGAGGGGCTGCCCGAGGAACTCAGCTCGGCGCTCGCCGCCGCGGAGGCCGCGACCGCGGATCACACGGGCCTGCACGTCAATCTCGCCGTGGGCTATGGCGGTCGCAGCGAGATCACCGCGGCCGTGCGCAGCGTGATCGCGGAACATCAGGCCGCGGGCGGCACGATCGACACCCTCGACGAGCACCTCACCCCCGAGACGATCGGGGAGCACCTGTGGACTCGTGGGCAGGCCGACCCGGATCTCGTGATCCGCACCTCGGGGGAACAGCGGCTCTCGGACTTCATGATCTGGCAGTCGGCGCACTCGGAGTTCTACTTCGTCGAGGCGCTCTACCCGGACCTGCGCGAGGTCGACTTCCTGCGCGCGCTGCGCGACTACTCCACGCGGCAGCGCCGCCTCGGCGGATAGCGCGCCCCGCCCGGTACAGTGGGCGGCATGAGGAGGCCCGGCCCCTGCCGCGATCGGCGAGGAGTTCGTGCCGCGCGGGAGGAGAGGCGATGCGCGAGAGCGTGACGATACTGCGAGCGGCCGCAATGCTCACCCCGGCAGGGGTGATCGCGCCCGCGGAGCTCGGCATCGACGCGGCGGGCCGGATCGACTACGCCGGGGTGCCCCGAGACCCGGCGGCGGACGCCCCCACGATCCTCGAGCTGCCCGACCAGGTCCTGATGCCGGGACTCGTCAATGGGCACACCCACTCCGCGATGACCGTGCTGCGGGGCGTCTCAGACGACGACGGCTTCATGCCCTGGCTCGCGGCGGTCCAGGGGCTCGAGCAGCACCTCACCCGCGAGGACGTGGCGGCGGGGCTGCAACTGGCGCTCGTCGAGATGATCGAGACCGGCACCACCGCGTTTGCCGACATGTACACCTGGGACGCTGGCTTGATCGAGCTGGTGCGCGCGGCCGGGATGCGCGCGCTCGTCGCCCCGGCCTCCTTTGCCGCCGACTCGGTGGGGTTCCCCGGCGTCTCCGCTGCGGACGGCGCGGCGGTGACGGATCTGACGGAGGAGCTCGCGGCGCAGTTCGCGGGGGATCCGCAGATCCGGATCGCCTTCGGGCCGCACGCGCCGTACACCTCCCCGCCGGACTTCCTGCGGGACATCGCGCGGCGCGCGGTGGCGCGTGGCATCCCGATCCACACGCACGTGTCAGAATCGGCGGCCGAAGTCGCGGACATCACCGCACGCTACGGCACCACCCCGGGCGAGCACCTGGACGGGCTGGGCCTGTGCGAAGCGGAGCTGCTCGCCGCGCACTGCGTGCACCTCACTGCCGCGGAGATCGAGCGCTTCGCGGCGGCCGGAGTCGCGGTAAGTCACAACCCGGTCTCGAACCTCAAGCTGGGCACCGGGGTCGCCCCACTGCCCGAGCTGCTCGCCGCGGGGATCCGGCTCACGCTCGGCACGGACTCGGTGGCGAGCAACAACACACTCGATCTCTTCGAGGAGATCAAGCTCGCATCGATCCTGCACCGCGGGGTGCGCGAGGACGCGGCGGCGGTGCGCGCCGCGGACGTGCTCGACATCGCCACGCGGCGCGGGGCCGAGGCGATCGGCTTCCCCGACGCCGGTGCGCTCGAGGCCGGCCGACTCGCGGACGTGATCGCGCTCGATGTGACGGGCTCGGCGGCGACCCCGTTCGATCCGGCCGCGCTCGTGTCACACCTGGGCTTTGCGGCACGCGGGGGTGACGTGCGCCACGTCTTCGTCGGCGGGCGGCACCTGTATGCGGACGGCACGCACCTCACCCTCGACGCCGCGGCGATCCGATCCCGGGCCGCCGCGGCCCGCGCGAGACTCCGGGCCGCGGCGGGTTAGAGGTCGAGGACGTCGAGCAGGATCGAAACGTCCCGCCCCACCTCGATGCCCTCCGCCTTGCGCACCGCGCGCTTGAGCGGCAGCACAAAGCCGGCGTTCGGCCCGGCCGGGAAGATCGAGGTGCGCCACACTGAGGTGCCCACGCGGACCTCCACGCGGAGCGAACCGAAGCCGCGACGGGGGCGCGGGATTTCGGAGATGTCCGCGGACAGCGGGGCGGGGAGATCCACGAACACCCACTGTTCCGTTCGCGCCTCCCACCGGTATGGGGTGGCGGTGAACTCAACGAACACGTGCGGGATTCCGGGCGTGCGGCGCTACGCGATCCGTGACCGGTCGAAGGGGTCCAGGCTGATGCCGCGTTCGAGCACGACCTTGGCCCACTCCTGCGCCGAGTGGAGACTGTGGTCGCGGTAGTTGCCGCAGCTCACCGCTGCCGTTCCCGGCACATCGTCCCAGGTGACCCGCCACGCGAGGTCCTCGAGAGCCGACTTGATCGCGGCGGCGACCGTCTCGGGCGTGGGCTCGCCCCACGCAATGAGGTGGAATCCCGTGCGGCAGCCGAACGGGGAGATGTCGATGAGCCCGTCGAAACGGGTGCGCAGCAGGGCGGCGAGCGTGTGCTCAATGGTGTGCAGCCCGGCCGTCGGAATCTCCTGTTCGTTGGGCTGCACGAGCCGAATGTCGAAGTTGGAGATCGCGTCCCCCTTCGGGCCGTGCTCGACGCCGATCAGGCGTACGTACGGGGCCAACACCTTCGTGTGATCCAGGGAGAAGCTCTCAACCTCGGCAAGTTCGACGTCGCTCATGGGGCCAGTGTAGTTGTGGCCTCCGACACCGGCCGGGGTGCGCGTCATACGGGGTCACGTGCGGCGTCCAGGCCGCGAACACGTGCGCTGTCCGGGCCGCGGATCTCCCACTCCGTATACGACTGAGGCCCGCTCCCCGGGTGGGGTGCGGGCCTCAGAACAGGGTGCGCCTCCTGCCGGCGGGGCCGGGCGAGACGCGCGCCGACTACGCCGCCTGGGCGAGGTCACGACGCGTGAGCGCGATCCGGCTCAGCTTGCCGGCCGGAGCACGATCAACGCGCACGTCCCACCCCGAACGGTCGAGCCGCTCGAGGTCCTGGCGCGCCTCGCCAAGACTGTCCGTCTCGACAAGGTAGAGCGTGCGGCCGGAAGTGCGGTACACCGAACGGTGCTGTGCCCACTCGGGCACCCGCATCTCGGCGGCGTCGCCCAGAGCGTGGTAGGGGGTCCGCAGGGCGTCGGAGCGCTGCGCGGCATCGGGTGCGATGCGAAGTGTGTGAGTCATGATGGTTCCTTTCGAACCGCACCGTCGTGGTGCGGAACCCGCCGAGTCTGTCTCGCGGGTGCGGGGCTCGGGATCGAGCCTGGGTGCCGGGCCGAGTGGATGCGCGTGTGTGCGGATCCGCGAGTCGGCGGGGCGATGGTGCGGATCGAGTGGAAGCACTCGTCTGTACCGAGGAGTTGCGTGGAATGGACGACGCGTGTGAGTGAACCCGCCAGCCTCCGGCGGAGAACACGCTCGTTTCGCGAACTCAATTGATCATCTTAGAACAAGTCTTCGAAAAACGCTAGTGTTGATCCGGAAATGTTTGCTGGCGTGCCCTGACGCGCCGTGCGCGAGGGAGAACACCATGTCCGAAACCAGCACGCTTTTGGTGTTCGCACACCGCGACGAGGCGTCCGCCTTTGCGGATGTCCCGCACCTGGTCACCGGGGTGGGGAAGGTCAACGCGGCCGTCTCGGTGGCGGCCGCGCTCGCCGCAGGCGGGATCGATCGAGTGGTGGTGCTCGGCACGGCGGGTGTCGTCGGCGACGGCCCCGACCGCCCGAGCCTCGAGGAGATTTACCAGATCACGGGCGTGGTTCAGCACGACTTCTCGCTGCCGTCGCCCGAGCTGCGGCCGGCCGGCGAGGTGCTCCTGGCGGATCGCACGGCGACCATCGCCACGGGCGACGTGTTCGTGCAGGACGACGCGCAGCGCGCCCATATCGCCGAGCTGGGTGCCGAGCTCTGCGATATGGAGAGCTACGCGCTCGCCGCGGTGTGCGCCACGTTCGACGTGCCGCTGCAGCTGTTCAAGGTGCCCTCGGACTTCGCCGACAGCTCGACCACGGCCGAGGAATGGGACACCATCGTGTTCCGCAAGAGCGAGCAGCTCCGCGCCTTCTGGGATGCCCAGCTGAGCTGAGTCGGGCCCGCTGGGCCTGAGGGCCTGAGCCCGGCCTGCCTGGCCTGCCTGCCTGCTGGCTGAGCCTGCCGTGCCTGTCGGCCTGTCGGCCTGGCCTGCCGGTCTGCCGTGCCTGCGTCTCCGAACGCGCAGGAGATCCTCGATCCCGCGCCCTAAAGTGCGGAAAAATCTCCTGCGCCTTCGTGGATCTCCTGCGCGTTCATGAGTGCCCCGTGCGCCCGGGATCGAGGCGTTGAGCGCGCGAGAACGCGAAACTGCGCGTTGCGCACGCGAGAAACGCACGAAATCTCGTTCCCGGGGTCGGATTTGGGCTTCGGGGCTTAGGGGTGGGGCTCAGAAGCCCAGGTACCCAGGGCCTGGAGACTCGGGAACCCAGGACCCCAGGGGCCTGGGGCAGGTGCACTCGGGCAGGGCCTCTCGCACATGCGAAAACCCCCGCGATCTGTTGATTTCTCAACGATCTGCGGGGGTTTTCTGTGGCGGTGACGGTGGGATTTGAACCCACGGTAGGGGGTTACCCTACACAACATTTCGAGTGTTGCACCTTCGGCCGCTCGGACACGTCACCGCGAAAAAGAATACGGGATTCGGGGTGCCAGCGCGAATCGAGGCCGCCGCGTCTGCGTGTTGGGCGTGTCGCGAAGGGAATGCGCGGGTGCCGCGCCGGTGCCGCGCGGGTGAACGCGCGGTGACGCAAGCAGCGACGCCAACCACGATGGAGTCGATGATGAACCGCAAGTAAATCCGTTTGACGCGTGGAAGCGGCCCGCCCGATGATGTGTCCAGCCCCGCGCAATCGCGACGGGACCGGGGAGACGAAGGAGTCTTGGATATGTCAGTGACGACGGGAGTACGCCCGCGCCGCGAGGGGCGACGCGTCGCAATCGCGACCATGGTCGGCACCACGATCGAGTGGTACGACTTCTTTATCTACGCGAACACGGCAGCGCTCGTGTTCGCCCAACTGTTCTTCGAACCGCTCGGCGCGCAGGCCGCGCTGCTGCTGTCCTTTGCCACCGTCGGAATCAGCTTCCTGTTCCGGCCGCTCGGCGCGATCGTCGCCGGGCACCTGGGCGACCGCGTCGGGCGGCGGGCGATGCTGGTCGCCACCCTGGTGATGATGGGGGCGGCGACCACGCTGATCGGGCTGCTGCCCACCTACGAGCAGGCCGGGATCCTGGCCCCGATCCTGCTCGTGCTGCTCCGCGTCCTGCAGGGCTTCTCCGCGGGCGGCGAGTGGGGCGGTGCCGCGCTCATGGCGGTGGAGCACGCCCCGGACGGCAAACGCGGTCTCTACGGCTCCGCGCCGCAACTCGGGGTGCCGATCGGCATGCTCCTCGCATCCGGGGTGCTCGCGATCACGACCGCCGCGTTCGGGGTCGACGGCTTCCTCGAGATCGGCTGGCGGATCCCGTTCCTGATCGGCGTGGTCCTGCTCGTGGTCGGCTTCATCATCCGCCGCTCGGTGGAAGAAAGCCCCGTGTTCCTGGAGCTCCGCGAGAACAAGGCGCGCGCGAAGATGCCGCTGCTGGAGCTGCTTCGGAAGCACTGGTGGCTGGTGCTGCTCGCCGCGCTCACCTTCGCCGGAAACAACGCGGCCGGCTACATGTCGACCGGCGGGTATGTGCTCTCCTACGCGACGAACGTGCATGAGATGGATCGCACCGCGGTGCTGTGGTGTGTGACGGCCGCGTCCGCGGTGTGGGCCGTGACGACGCTGTTCGGCGGCTGGCTGTCGGACCGGTGGAAGAGCCGACGGAACGTCTACCTCGTGGGGTACGGACTGCAGATCCTCTGGGCCTTCCCCCTGTTCCTCCTCGTGGATACGCAGATCGTGGCGATGGTGCTCATCTCGCTGTGCGCGTGGATGCTCTCGACCGGCCTCACCTACGGGCCGCAGGCGGCCTACTTCGCGGAGATTTTCCCGTCACACCTGCGCTACTCCGGCGTCTCGCTCTCCTACGCGCTGGGCGCGATCCTCGGTGGCGCGTTCGCCCCGACGATCGCGACATGGCTCCAGCAGAGCACCGGCTGGATCGGATCCGTGTCGATCTACCTCGCGGTGATGGCGGCGATCTCGATCGTGGCGCTGCTGATCATCAAGGATCGCTGGGGTCGGCCGCTGATCGAGCGCGAGGAGCCGGAACCGGCCGCGAAGGCCGAGGCAGTCTCGGCGCGGTAAGGCACCGCCGAGCCGCGTGTCGCGGCGGGCGGACACTGCGCGGGATCGGCCGCTCCGAGATACCGGAGCGGCCGATCCCGCACTGCTATCTGAGGGTCGAGGTTTGGATCACAGTTCCGCGGTGGGCCAGGCGATGCCCTGCGCAAACTCGATCAACGCGCTCGTTCGCGCCGGCAGCGGGCGGTCCGGGGACCAGATCATATCGATCGCCACGGGCCGCACCGCCGGCGCGATGCGCTTGGTGACGAGCGGGTTCCCCTCGTTGCTGTGCGGGGTCGCGACGCGGGTGACCAGGATCCCGTAGCCCAGCCCGCGCGCCACGAGCGTGCGGACCACCTCATAGCTCGTGGTGCGGTGCCGGATCCGCGGCTGGAGCCCCCGGGCCGTGAACAGCGACATCGTGTGATCGCTCGAGGGCGGCGCGTCGAGGAGGATCAGGTCGTCGGTGACGAGCTCTTCGAGGCGCACCTCGGGTGCACCGGCCAGCGGGTGGCCCGCGGCGAGCAGCGCGTGTGCGCTGAGTTCGTAGAGCCGCGCGCGGTGGGTGTGCGCGGGCACGAGCATGTCGTAGACCACGGCCACGTCGACCCGGCCGGAGGCGAGGTCGTCGACGAGCTGGTCCTGGGTGGCCTCCCGGATCGAGAGCTCGATCTCGGGGTGCAGCTCCCCGAAGTCCTGCAGTAGCGGAGGCAGGATCGTGGGGGCGAGCGTCGGATAACAGCCGACGACGATCGGGCCGGAGAGCCGCCCCGCACCCCCGACCACACGGCCCAACTCCTCGGCTTCGGCGAGGATGCGGCGCGCGTGCACGAGCAACTGCTCGCCCGACGGGGTCAGGGTGAGGCCGTGCGCGCGGCGCCGGATGCACAGCCGCTCGCCCATGACGGACTCGAGCTCGGTGATCGCGTCCGACATCGCGGACGGCGAGATCCTGAGGGTTGCAGCCGCGCCCGCGATCGTCCCGTCATCGGCCGCCGCCGCAAGGTAGGCGAGCTGACGCAGCGTGAACGCGGGGAGCGGATGCGGCGCGGGATCCTGCGTCATCCGGCAGTCCCGGTGGGCGGCGTGACGACGGGGTCGTCGAGGAGGGTGCCGCGGGAGTAGGGGCCCGCGAAGAAGAGGTCGGCCCCGTCCGCGGCGAGTCGTGTCCCGACGCAGGTGAGCGTGCCGTCGGCCGCCTCATCGACGCGGTCGATCTCCGCGAACACGAGGCGCACGCCGGGCTCGAAGGGATCGCGGATCGTGAGCTGCCACGGCTCCGGGGTGGCCGAGGCGACGGCGCGGGCACCGGGCGGGGCGACGAGCCAGGGGTCTGCGATCTCGATCCGCATCATGCCATTGTGGCCCTGGAGCGTCACGCTGCCCACGAAGCGCAGCGTGCGAGCTGCGGGATCCGGCACCGCTGCGGGATCCGGCACCGCTGCGGGATCCGGCACGGCTGCGGGATCCGGCACGGCTGCGGGATCCGGCGCGAATCGAAAGCCCGTCGGGGTCTGGGCGGCGGGCGGCGTGAGCCGAACGGAACCGTCGGACATCCCGAGGACGTAGGAGATGAGGGAATCCTTGATGCCCCAGGCGAGGGGGCCGAAAGCTGCGTCGGTGCGGCACATGCGCCCATTCTCACATGAAACCGAATTGATTGAGCAAGTAATTCCGCTTTTCCCTTTCAATAGCACCGCACATACTCAGAAGAAGGCGTGCGGGCCCCCGCACGCGATCATCACAAGGAAGTGACATGACTGGCACGAACGCTCCCGTCGCCGACTGGGTGACCATCCCTGAGCTCTACCGCGATCCGTTTCCGATCTACGAGCGCCTCCGCGCTGAGGGCGGCGTCCACTGGGTGCCCGCCGTGGGGCGCTACCTCGTGACGAGCTACGACGCCGTGCACGCGACCGAGCTGGACCAGGAGATCTTCTCGGCGAACGAGGAGGGCTCCCTGCAGATCCGGGCGATGGGCCACTCCATGCTGCGCCGCGACGATCCGGAGCACTACATCGAGCGCAAAGCCTGGCAGCCCGCGCTGCGTCCCGGCGTGGTGAAGCGCGTCTGGACGGATGTGTTTCGCGCGAACACGAACCGCTACCTGGATGCGTTCATCGCCAAGGGGCCTGGGGCCGATCTCGTCTGGGACTTCGCCGCGCCGTATGCGGCCGAGAATCTGCGTCAGATCGTCGGCCTGTACAACTCCTCCCAGGAGGACCTGCAGCGCTGGTCGCAGACCATGATCGACGCCACCGGGAACTACGCGGACGACCCCGAGGTCTGGCGGCTCGGCGAGCAGTCGTTCACGGAGGTCGACGAGGCCCTGGACGACATGCTCCGCTGGCACGCCGCGAACCCGGATCACTCCCTGATCTCGCAGTTGTTGCGCATCCCGGACTACGAGATGCCGCTCGAACGGATCCGCGCCAATCTCAAGATGACGATCGGGGGTGGCCTGAACGAGCCCCGCGACGCACTCGGCGTGACGGCCTGGGCGCTCCTGCGGGATCCCGAGCAGCTGGCCGCGGTGCGCGCCGATCCCGCGCTCTGGCACGCCGCGTTCGACGAGTCGATTCGCTGGATCGCGCCGATCGGCATGTACTCGCGGCAGACCACCCGCGAGGTGGAGCTCGCCGGGGTGACCCTCCCGGCCGGCGCGCGGCTCGGCATCTGCATCCTCTCAGCGAACCGTGACGCCGCCGTCTGGGACGACCCGGAGCGATTCGATCTGCGGCGCGAGGTGAAGCCACACCTCGCCTTCGGCAAGGGCGTGCACGTCTGCCTGGGCGCGTGGGTGGCGCGGGCGGAGGTCGCGGACGTGGCCCTCCCGGCGCTGTTCGAACGGCTCGACGGGCTGCGGCTCAGCGCGTCCCGCCCCGCCGAAGTCGGCGGCTGGGTGTTCCGCGGCATGACCCAGTTGCCCGTGGAGTGGGATCGTGTCGCGGCACCCGACGCGGGCGGCCCGGGGGAGCACGCGCCCACCGAGGCCGCCGCACGCCCCGCCGATCCGGCACCGCAGCCGCGCATCGCGATCGTGGGATCCGGCCCGGCCGGCTGCTTCACCGCGCAGGCCGCGCGGCGAGTCTTTCCGGGCAGCCCGATCGACGTGTTCGACGACCTCCCGACCCCCTACGGCCTGGTGCGCTACGGCGTCGCCGCGGATCACCCCGGCACGAAAGCGGTGGCGCGCCAATTCGACCGTCTGTTCGCGGACCCCGGGGTCGCGTTTCGCGGCAACGTGCGGCTGGGACGCGACCTCACGCTCGAGCACCTGCGGGCACACTACGACGCGGTGGTGCTGGCGACCGGGCTGCGGGCGGACGCGCGGCTCGCGATCCCCGGTGCCGAGCGGGCGCGGGGTGCCGGATCACTCACGCGACACCTGAACGCCCACCCGGACGAGGCGGCGCCCCGCCCCCTCGGGGCCGCGGTCGCGGTGATCGGCCACGGGAATGTCGCGCTCGATATCGCTCGGCTCCTCACTCGAGACACCGCGGGTCTCGACGGCTCGGACATCGACGATGCCGCGCACCGCCGTCTCGCGGGCCGGGTCACGACCGTGCACCTGATCGGGCGGAGCGAGCCGAGCGCTGCCAAGTTCGATCCCGTCATGGTGCGCGAGCTGGCCACGCTCCCCGGGGTCGCGCACGTGGTCCACGGGGCGGGACCGCTGCCGGATGACGGACGCGATGCCCGCATCGACGCGGTGCGCGCGCTGACCGGGGCGGAACCGAGCGGGGCTCCGCGCGTGCGCATCGAGTGGTGGTTCGGGGCCGTGCCCGAGCGAATCCTCGCCGCCAGCGACGTCGATGCTGCCGCCGACGATCCGGCCGCGGTCGGGGCGCTTGACATCGCGTACGAGGGGGAGACCGTGCGTCTCGCGGTGGATGACGTGATCTCGGCGATCGGCTTCGCGCCGACCGCCGACACGCCGCTGACCCCGGGCGAGCACGGGGACGGCCGGGTCGATGCCGGGCTCTACGCCGCGGGCTGGCTCCGGCGTGGGCCGCGCGGCACGATCCCCGATCAGCGCGCCGACGCCCGCGGGCTCGCGCAGCAGCTCGCCGAGGATCTCCGCGCCGGGGCGATCGCGGTCCGCGGTGGCGGGCTCCCGCCGATCCCCGGTGAGGTGAGCTTCCGCGACTGGCAGCGCATCGATCAACGCGAGCGGCTCGACGCGGCACCCGGGCGCACCCGAGCCAAGCTCGCCACGCGTGCGGCGATGCTCGACACCGCCGCCGACCCCGGCTTCGATCCGCTGCGCGATCCCGCGTCCGGGCGTGCGGGTGACGGGGGAGACTCGGAGGCCAGGACGCCGGATCTTCCCGTGACGATCCTGTTCGCCACCGAATCCGGCGGTGCCGAGCTCGTGGCGGAAGAACTCGCCCGGCTCATCCCCAACGCGGAGGTCCGCGACCTCGCAGACACCCGCCCCGAGCAGCTCGACCCGGATCGGCTCGCGCTCCTGATCTGCGCCACCTACGGGGACGGTGAGGTGCCGACCTCCGCGCGCCCGTTCCACGCCGCGCTCGCCGCAGGTGGGACCCGACTCGACGGACTCCGATACGCGGTGTTCGGCATGGGCGACCGCAGCTACGACCGCACGTACTCGCGAGGCAGTGAACTCGTGGACGAGGCGCTCGCGGGCTGCGGAGCGGTGCGAGTGGGCGAGTACGGGCGGCACGACGCGGCCGGGCCGATCCCCGCCTCCGAGGTCGCCGAGGCATGGGCGCAGGGGGTGCTCGCGGAGCTCGCCGAAACTGCCGGCGCGGTGGCGGCGCATCGGGGGTAGCGGGTTCCGCTGTGGCGGGGGCGCCGCGCGCCCGGCCCCCGCCTGTGGATCGCCGCCGCGGATTGTCTGCGGTCCTCGGTAGTCTCACTCACATGGCGAAAACGACGAGCGCGTACACCTGCACCGAGTGCGGCTGGCAGACCTCCAAATGGGTCGGCCGGTGCGGGGAGTGCCAGCAGTGGGGTACCGTCGTCGAACGCGCTCGCGAGGGAGCCACGCTCGCACGCACCACCCGAGCGGTGCAGCCCGGTGCCGGGCGCGAAGCGCGCCCCATCACGGAGTACTCCGGCGACACCGTGGCCCACCAGCCGACCGGAATCGGGGAGCTCGACCGGGTGCTCGGCGGCGGCGTGGTGCCGGGGGCGGCGATCCTGTTTTCCGGCGAACCCGGAGTGGGGAAGTCCACGCTGTTGCTGGACACCGCCGCGCGCCTCGCCGCGACCGGGGCCCGCATCCTCTACGCGAGCGGTGAGGAATCGACCGGCCAGATCCGGATGCGCGCGGAGCGCACGGGGGCGATGCACGACACGCTGTACCTCGCGAGCGAAACCGATCTCGCCACGGTGCTCGGGCACATCGAGTCGGTCGATCCGGCGCTCGTGATCGTCGACTCCGTACAAACCATGGCGAGCGACCAGATCGAGGGCAGCCCCGGCGGCCCGGCCCAGGTTCGGGAGGTCGCGGCCGCGCTGATCCGCGTGGCGAAAGGGCGCGGCACCCCGGTGATCCTCGTGGGGCACGTCACCAAGGACGGCTCGGTTGCGGGGCCGCGGCTGCTGGAGCACCTGGTCGACGTCGTCTGCCACTTCGAGGGCGACCGGCAGACCTCACTGCGCTTCCTGCGGACCCTGAAGAATCGCTTCGGCCCCACCGACGAGGTGGGGTGCTTCGAGATGACGGGGGAGGGCATCCAGGAGGTGCCGGATCCGAGCGGGCTGTTTCTCAGCCGCGCGGCCGCTCCGGTGAGCGGCACCTGCGCCACCGTCGCACTCGAGGGACGGCGGGCCCTGCCCGTCGAGGTGCAGGCGCTCGTAGCGAAGAGCGCGACGCCGAACCCGCGGCGCGTCACGAGCGGGGTCGATCCGGCGCGCGTCGCGATGATTCTCGCGGTGCTCGAACGCCGGGTCGGCGTGCGCCTCCACGACCAGGACGTGTACGTCTCCACCGTGGGCGGGGTGAAACTCGGGGAACCCGCGGCGGATCTCGCGATCGCGCTCGCGGTCATCTCCGCCGTCTCGGACCGCCCGCTGCCGCACGACCTCGCGGCATTCGGGGAGATCAGCCTGGCGGGGGAGGTGCGCCCCGTGACCGGGGGGCCGCAGCGCGCGCAGGAGGCCCGGCGGCTCGGCTACACCCGCATCATCGACGCGGCCGCGGAGACCCTGGACCAGGCCCGAAAGGGGGCCGGTCTCTAGTCCCGCGGAACCGGAGTAGACTTGCACCTCGTGAGTAAGAACACGGTAGACGTCGTCCTCGTTGGTGGGGGCATCATGAGCGCCACGCTCGGTACCCTGATCAAGCAGGTGCAGCCGGACTGGTCGATCGAGATCTTCGAATCTCAGTCGGAAGTGGCCACGGAGAGTACGAACGCGTGGAACAACGCGGGTACCGGTCACGCCGCACTGTGCGAGCTGAACTACATGCCCGAGGCGGCCGACGGTAGCCTGTCGCCCGCGAAGGCGATCGACATCAACGAGCAGTTCCAGCTGTCGCGCGAGTGGTGGTCTCACCTCGTGCAGCAGGGCATCCTCGGCACCCCGTCGTCGTTCATCAACGCGACCCGGCACATGACGTTCGTGCGCGGCGAGGAGAACGTGGACTACCTCCGCCGCCGCTACGAGATCCTCAAGCAGGAGCCCCTGTTCTCCGACATGGAGTTCAGCGACGATCCCGCGCAGATCGCCGAGTGGGCGCCGGTCCTCGTCGACCGCCGCGGCAAGGACGAGGTCTTCGCCGCAACCCGCTCCGAGAGCGGCACCGACGTGGACTTCGGCGCGGTCAGCCACCAGCTCTTCGACCACCTCGTCGCGAACGGTGCCAAGCTGCACCTCGGACACCGCATCCGCAAGGTGAAGCGCGTCAAGGACGGCACCTGGAACGTCCACGTGCGCAACCGCGCCGGCCACGGCCCCAGCGTCGTGAACGCGAAGTTCGTGTTCGTCGGCGCGGGCGGCGGCGCCCTGCAGCTGCTGCAGTCCTCCAAGATTCCCGAGATCCGCGGCTTCGGCGGCTTCCCGATCAGCGGCAAGTTCCTGAAGACGGACAACCCGGAGATCGTGGCGCACCACCGCGCCAAGGTCTACGGCAAGGCCGCCGTCGGGGCACCCCCGATGTCGGTCCCACACCTCGACACCCGGATCGTCGACGGCAAGGAAAGCCTGCTCTTCGGCCCCTACGCCGGGTTCAGCCCGAACTTCCTGAAGAAGGGCTCCTGGTGGGATCTGCCCGGCTCGATCCGGATGCACAACCTGGGCCCCATGATCAAGGTCGGCCTGACCCAGTGGGGCCTTGAGAAGTACCTCCTCGGCGAGCTCATGGCGAGCCGCGAGAAGCAGATGGACACGCTCCGCGAGTACATGCCCGCCGCGCGCACCCAGGACTGGGAGATGATCACCGCCGGTCAGCGCGTGCAGGTCATGAAGAAGGACCCCGAAAAGGGTGGCATCCTGCAGTTCGGCACCGAGGTCATCACCGGCGGCGAGGGCTCGATCGCTGGGTTGCTCGGCGCGTCCCCCGGGGCCTCGACCGCGGTCCACGCGATGCTCGGCGTGCTGCGCTCCTGCTTCCCCGAGCAGTACGCGAACGAGTGGGAGCAGGTCTTCACGGCCCAGATCCCCGCGCTCGCCTCGGGCGGCCTGAACAACGACGCCGATGCCGCCGCGGCGTCCCTCGCGGAGACCGGGCGCGTGCTGGGACTCATCCCCGAGGGGGCGCCCGCAGCGGTCGCCGCGGAGTCCGCGCAGGCCGACGCCTAACCCTTCCTCACACCGCCGCTGGGCGGGATCCCGTCTCCGGGGTCCCGCCCAGCGGCGTTTCCGCGCCCCGCGTCCGGAGTGCCCCATGCCCCCATGCCCAAGCCCATGCCCATGCCCGCGAACCTGCGGCGGGACGCCAGTTTCGCCCCCAAAACTCCTCAGAAAGGTGCGAGATTGCGGGTTCGGCAGGCGGACGCTGGGACGCGAGGCGCCGCGGATGGTTCAGGAGGACCCCGGAGGGGCCTCGCACGAGTGGGGGAGAGCTATGCGCGGGCCGCGAGCAGGCCCTCGACGTAGTCTGCGGTGTCTTCCCAGCCGGTAACCGCGTGGCAGGCGACGCCGAGCGCGAGCACCGGGTAGTCGTTGCCGTCGGGGTCGAGCCGGTCGCCGACGAAGAGCATCTCGTCGAGCTGGATCCCGGTGTGCTCCACGAGCTTGCGCATCCCGTAGGCCTTGTCGATCCCGCGCCGCGTGATGTCGACCGAGGTCGAGCCGCCACTGCGCACCTCCAGATCAGGGAGGCGATCCGCGACGGCGGCCCGCAGCGCATTCTTCTTCGCGCCGCTCGGATCCCACGCGTGCTTCGCGTCGATCGGCGCACGCTGACCCAGCGCGGAGAACGTCACCTGCGAGCCGCGATCCTCGAGGATCTCGCCCCAGGGCGCTGCCTCCCAGAGGCTGAGCCGCTCGGCCTCCTCGCGCAGCGCGGCGAGTGCGCCGTCCCGCTGTTCGGCGGTCAGCGACTCCCGGTACACCGTGGTCCAGGCGCCGTTCTCACGGCGTTCATAGCGCGTGCCGCAGGTGGGGAGCAGGTGCAGCCGCGCGAGCGTCGTCTCATCGACTCCCGCAGACGTGTCGAGTCGAGCCAGGAGCTGCGCCTCAAACTGCGCGAAGTTGCCGCCCGAGATCACCGCAACGCTCGTGCGCTGCAGGAGCCCGGCGAACGCGGCGAGCATCCGCGGTTCGATCGCGGACTTCGACGGGGCAAGGGTGTCATCGAGGTCGAATGCGACGAGGCGCGGCAGGGCAGTCATGCCTCGATTCTCCCATGCGGGGTCGGGGAGATCGGTCAGTCGGCAAGGACCCGGAACGACGCGACCGCCGGATCGAGCGCGCCTCGAACGTAGCCGATGGGAGACGCCGCGACGGTCTGCAGAAACGTGACGGTTGCGGCGGTAATCTCCTCGCCCGGCACCACGTTGGGAATTCCCGGCGGGTATGCGGCGAGGGAATCCGCGGAGACGCGACCCGCGGCCTCCGCGGCCGGCACAATCTCGTGGCGGCCAAAGTAGGCGAGCCGCGGTCGGGTCACCATCCGGCCGGCGCGCGGAAGCTCGGGGAACGTCAGCGGCGGATCCGCGGGCGTCGCCGCGTCGAGCAGCTCCAGGAGCGCATCACCGAAGCGGTGCAGATCCGGGTGCTTTCCCGGGCCGATAAAGGCGACGATCGCGCTCGCGGTTGAAATCTCGAGGAAGATCCCGTGCTCCGCGCTGAGGCGGTCACGCACCGCGTGACCGCTGAGCCCCGTTGCGGTCACGTCGATGGACACGCGCAGGGGATCGGCGTCGACAATATCGGGGTACGCGTCGAAGCCGTCCGAGATGATCGGCAGCCGGCCGTCCGCGCGGAGCCGCTCACGGAACGATTCGACCGTGGTGATGGTCTCCCCGATCTGGGCGGAACCGTGCACGAGCGCGTGGCGCGCCACGTCGAGTGAGCCGAGCAAGAGCGCGCTCGCGCTTGTCGTCTGCGTCATCATGTAGGCGCGCTCCACCATCGGCTCGAGCGCGTCGGCAAACGGGCCGTCGCTCAGGTGCAGCATCGCGGACTGGGTGAGACTGCCGCCGAGTTTGTGCGTGCTGGACACGGTGAGGTCCGCGCCGAGCCGCGTCGGAGACTCCGGAAGCGCCGGGTGGAAGCCAAAATGCGAGCCCCACGCGCCGTCGACCACGAGCGGGACCCCGTGCGCGTGGGCGACCGCGGCGAGGCCGGCCACATCCGCCACGGCACCAAAATAGCTGGGGCTGATCACGTACACGGCCCCGAGCTCCGCCCCCACCGCGACGGCGTCCTGCAGCGCCGACTCGAGCGCGGCCGGGGTGACCCCGTGGTTGATCCCGCGATCCGTGTCGATGCTGGGGAACACGAAGTGCGGCAGCAGGTCGCCGAGGAGGACTCCGTCCGTAAAGCTCGAGTGGGCGCTGCGCTGCGCGATGATCGTGTCGCCGGCCCCGAGTCCCGCGATGGCGAGCGCCGCCATCCGGTTCGCTTGTGAGGCGCCGTTCGCGAGAAACCAGGTCCGCCGCGCGCCCCACGCGTCGGCCGCGAGCCGCGTCGCCTCGACCAGCGGAGAGTCTGCACCCGCATCGATCCCGGGGATCAGGGGCGGAATGTCGAGGGCGAGCGCCTGCGGGCCGATGAACGTGGCGAGTTCGTGCGCGAGCCCATCCGGGGTCGCGCCGTGCCCCGGGACCATGAGGCTCACGGTGTCGCGTTCCGCGTGCTGGGTGAGTGCCGTCGCGTAGGGAGTGCTGCCCTGTGCGCCCTGCGGATGGACGGAGGATCGGGACATGGGTGCTCCTTTGCAAGTGACCGGCGATGCTGCACCGAGTATGACACATGCTGTTCCAAATTGAACGAAAACTAGTGTTTGCGTAAAAATGTAATGCACGTTACTCTCGGACCCACAGGTCACCCCCGCACGGAGTCGGGGCGTGGCCGCCGGAGATCCCGGCTCTATTCGTAAGACATTCGTAAGACAAGGGAGTCTGAATTCATGTCTGATGTGCACACCGCGCGAGACACCGCCGGCGCTCAGAAATCGAGCCGCAAGCTCCGAGTGTGGGAGGTCACCGCGCTCTCCGTAGGCTTCATGGGGCCGGTGATGGCCATGGCCCTGAACGGCATCGGCGTGGCCGGCCTCGTTGGCAAATCCGTGCCGTTCACCTTCCTCCTCGCCTTTCTCGGCACGCTCCTCGTGGGCTACGGATTCATTCGGCTGACCGGCTACTTCAGCCACGCCGGATCGGTGTATGCGCTGGCCGGTGCCACCATCGGCCCGCGCGCCGGATTCTTCGGGGGCTTCGCGCTGCTCGGCACCTACCTGTTCTTCGCCGCGTGCATTCTGGGTGCGACGGGGGTGTTCTTCGCCGCGTGGGCCGAGGAATTTGGCGGGTTCTGGGCGCAGATTCCGTGGATCATCGTGGCCCTGGTTGTCGCGGTGCTCGTCGTGATCCTGAACGTCCGGGAATCGAAGATTGTGACCCGCGTGCTCTTCGTGATCGGCGTGCTAGGGGTGCTCGCCATGCTGGTGCTCGCGGTCGTCATCTTTGTCCGCGTGGGCAGCGGGAACGGCCCAGTGCCCGGGGCCACGATCGATCTCAGCACCTTCCTGCCGGGCGACGCCACCGCCGTCGGCGTGATGACGGCGTCGGTGTTCGCCTTCCTATCGTGGGCAGGGTTTGAATCGGGGAGCTCCCTCGGCGAAGAAACCGAGAACCCGAAACGCGTGATTCCCCGAGCCTTGCTGGGCGCGATCGTCGTCGCCGGGGTGCTGTACACGATCATGATGTTCGCGCAGACGATCGGCTATGGAACCGACGACGACGGGGTCGCCGCGTTCGCGGGGGCCAACTCCACGCTCACGAGCCTGAGCACGATCTACATCAGCCGCGAGTACGCGATGCTGGTGGCATTCATGGCGTTCATCGTCGCATTCGCCTCCGTCCTGAGCTCGACCGCCGCCGCCGCGCGGCTGATCTATGCGCTCGCGCGTGACGGTTTCGGCCCGAAGTGGCTGGGCGTTGCGAACCCGAAGACCCGGGTACCCGTCCCCGCCGTGGTGACCACGGTGATCATCGCCGTGGTGCTCGCGGGCGGGATCGCGGCGTTCGGCGGGACGGCCTTCGACGCCTACTACTGGTACGCCACCATCGCGACCCTGTGCATGGTCGTGGCGTATGGCATGACCTCGGTCGGCGTCATCGTCTACGTGTTCCGCGGCACATCACGCATCCCGAAGTGGGAATCGGTGTTGCCGGTACTCGGCCTCATCTACCTCGCCTTCGTCTACGCGGTCCAGGTGATCGGCCAGGAAGCCCCGTACACCTTCTTCCCCTGGATCGCCGGCGCGTGGTGTCTCCTCGGCGCCGTGATCATCATCGCGCGCCCCCGCCTCGCCCAGCGGATCGGTGGCAAGCTCGCCACCGAAGACCTCGACTAACCCCGCTGCTCAGCTCCCCCTCCGGAAAGGACCGCCCTGTGCCTCAGACACTCCTCACCCCCGCAGCGTTCGCCGCGACAGACCTCGTCGATCACCACTGCCATGGAGTCGTTGAACACGCGCTCGCGCGACCCGAGTTCGAGACGCTGATCACCGAGTCAAACTGGGACGCCCCCGCGGGGACGAGCGTGTTCGATTCTCAGCTCGGGACCGCGATCCGGCGCTGGTGCGCGCCCCTGCTGGATCTCGACGCGCACGTCGACGCGGAGCGCTACCTGGAACGACGCGCGGAGCTCGGCGCCCGCGACGTGAACGAGCGTCTCCTGCGGGCAGCAGGGATCGACCGCTATCTCATCGAGACCGGGTATCGCGGAGACGACATCCTCGACGCATCGGAGATGGCCACCCGCGCCGATGCGTCCGCGGACACGGTCGTGCGACTCGAACGGCTCGCAGAACAGCTCGTGGGTTCCCTCGAACACGGATCGGCGTACGCCGAGGCCTTCCGGGCTCGGCTCGCCGCAGAGGTGACGACCGCGGTCGGGGTGAAGACGATCGCGGCGTACCGGCTCGGCCTGGACTTTGATCCGGCGCGACCCACCGACGCCGAGGTTGCCGCGGCCGCGGAGGCCTGGATGCGCGAGCTCAGCGCCGGTGCCGAACCGCGGCTCGAGGACGCGGTGCTGATCCGGTTCGGGATCTGGTGCGCGGTGGACGCGCAACAAGCCATTCAGTTTCACATCGGGTTCGGGGACCCGGACGTGGATCTGCACCGCTGCGACCCGCTCCTCCTCACGGAGTGGCTGCGGCTCACGCGGACCTCGGGGGCGCGGGTCCTGCTGCTCCACTGCTATCCGTTCCACCGGAATGCGGGATACCTCGCGCACGTGTTCCCGCACGTCTACTGCGACGTCGGGCTCGCGATCAACTATGTCGGCGCGGCTTCGCCGCAGGTGATCGCTGAGTCGCTGGAACTGACGCCGTTCGATAAGGCCCTGTTCTCATCCGACGCGTTCGGGCTTCCCGAACTGTACTTCCTCGGAGCACACCTGTTCCGGCGCGGCCTCACCCAGGTGATCAACGGTTGGATCGACGCGGACGAGTGGGACGCCGCGACCGGGGAATCCCTCGTGCGGAAGATCTGCGGCGAAAACGCGATGCGGGCCTACCAGCTCGAACCCGACGCAGTGTTCGGCGCAGGGCGGTGAGCGGCATGACACGAGAATCCTTGCGAACGGCGCTCCTCGCGGCGACGACCCGTCACGCAGCGGCCGCCATTTCGCTCCGGGAATACTTGCACGAACACCCGACCCTGTCCGGCGAAGAACAGGCGGCTGCCGAGTGGATCGTCGAGCAAATGCCGATCCCCATGGACGTGATCGCCGAGACGGGCCGGATCGGGCGGATCGGGCCGACGGCGGGGGCCGCGATCGCGGTTCGCGCCGAGCTCGACGCCCTGCCCATTCGTGAACGGACCGGAGCATCCTTCGCGTCCTCGAACGGTGCCATGCACGCGTGTGGACATGATGTGCACCAGGCCGCGCTGATCGCGTTTGCGCGGGCCGCCGCGGAGTGCGAGCTGCCCTACGCCGTGGTCCCGTTCCTCCAGCCGCGGGAGGAGGCGTACCCGTCCGGTGCCCTCGACATCGTGCGCTCGGGCGCGCTCGCAGCGCAGCAGGTCCGAGCGGTCCTCGCCGCGCACGTCCACCCGCGGATTCCAGTCGGCTCCGTCGCGACGGGGACCGGACCGACGAACGCCGCGGCGGACGAGATCCGGGTCACGGTCCGGGGTCGGGAGGGGCACGGCGCGTACCCGCACGAGGCCGCGAATCCGATCGGTGCGCTCGCCCAGATCGCGGTCGCCATGCCGGAACTCGTGCGCCGCACCGTGTCGCCGATGCACCCCGCCGTCCTGACGGTCGGCAGCATCCAGGCCGGTCACGCCGCGAACGTCATCCCCGCGGAGGGGCACCTCGCCGGGACCCTGCGCACGATGTACCGCGACGATCGTGAGCGCGTGCACGCCGCGCTCACGACGTTCGTGGACGGCCAGCTCGCAGCACACGGTATGACCGGGGAGATCCAGATCATCGAGGGTGAGCCGGTACTCGAGAACGATCCGGACCTGGTGGGGCACGTCGACGCCGAGCTGCACCACGCGGGATTGTCCGTGAGCGAACCGATGCGATCCTGCGGTGCCGACGATTTCTCCTTCTATTCCGAGCTCCTCCCCGGGGTGATGGCGTTCGTGGGCGTCGAGACCACCGGGGTCGAACCGCAGCCGAGCCTGCACCACGCCGAGTTCCTCCCGGACACGGATGCGGTGCGCAGGCTCGCCCTCACCCTCGCCGCCGGGTACCTCGGTGCCTGCGAGCAGCTCGATCGCGGACCGGCGGGGGAGGCATCGTGACCGCTCCACACACGCTGGCGGCGCGCGACGCGGGAGCGATCGCGGGCAACCAGAAACTTCGGTTCTTCCCGCTGAGCGTCGTTTCGGGGCAGGGGAGTGAGGTCCGAGACGAGACCGGCCGGACGCTCCTGGATCTGTCCGCGGCGTGGGGGGCCAACAGCCTCGGGCACGCGCATCCGCGGGTGGTCGCCGCGATCCAGCAGGCGGCCGCCAACGGTGCGGGGGCCAGCGTGCTCTCCGCCGTGCAACCCGCAGCGGTGGAGCTCGCCGAGCTGTTGATCGGGACATTTCCCGGGGCGGGGCGCGGTGATCGACGGGTCCTGTTCGGCCATTCCGGGACGGACGCGAACAGCGCCGCGCTCGCCGCAGCGCGTGCCGCGACCGGGCGCGACGCCGTGGTGGCTTTTCGCGGCGGGTATCACGGTGGCTTCGGCGCGGCCCAGGCCGTGAGCGGGGTCTTCGTCGAGGCCGGCGTCCCCGGCGATCCGGCGAGCGTGCTCCTGCCCTACCCCGCGCAGGAGTCGGACCTCCCGGAACTCTGGCGCACGCTCGAGGACGTGCTCCGCACGCTTGACGTGGCCGCCGTCATCGTGGAACCGGTGCAATCCGACGGCGGAGTGATCGTGCCCCCGGACGGGTTCCTCGCCGGCCTGAGCACGCGCACACGCCGCGCCGGGGCCGTGCTGATCGTCGACGAGGTGAAGGTGGGCCTCGCCCGGACCGGGCAGCTCCACGCCTTCCAACGGAGCGGGATCGCGCCGGATCTCGTGACACTCGGGAAAGCGCTCGGCGGGGGGACCCCGTTGTCGGCCGTTGTCGGCTCCGCGGATCTCCTGGACCGCTCGCCGGCGAGTGCGCTCCTCACGACTGCCGGCAACGGGGTGAGCACCGCAGCCGGGCACGCCGTCCTGGAGACGATCCTGTCAGACGACCTGGCGTCCGTGGCTCGGGACCGGGGAAATCACCTGCGCGGACTCCTGGCCACTGCGCAGCGCGATACCGGCGAGATCGCGGACGTGCGTGGCCTCGGCCTCAGCCTGGGAATCGAGCTGCAGCAGGACCCGGCGCACAGCGACCGACAGGCTGATGACCGCTTCACCCATCGAGTGATCTATCGGATGTGGCAGCTCGGTGTCGTGAACTATCTCGTGCGCGGCAACGTGATCGAGTGGACGCCGCCGCTGATTCTGACCGAACACGAGGCCGAACGCGCCGTGGATACCCTGCGGACTGCCATCGTTGAGGTACGTCACGGGGCGGTCAGCGACGCGGACATCGCCCCCTATCTCGGATGGTGAATGGGGAGAGCACACATGAACGCGAAGAAAAGTAGCCTGGCCGAGGCCCTGAAGCTCTCGCTCGATGTCATGAGCCCGTCGGAAAAGAAGGTGGCCCGCGCACTCATCGCGGACTATCCGGTGGCGGGACTCGAGCCGGTCGCAAAGCTTGCGGACCGCGCCAGCGTGAGCGCCCCGACGGTGCTCCGCATGCTGGCCCGGGTCGGCATCCAGTCGTACCCGCAGATGCAGGAGATGCTGCGCGAGGAGATCTCGGAGCGCACCACCTCTCCGATCGATCAGTACGAGCTACGCTCCGAGCACACGGATGTGCACACGACCGCGACCGCGCGGGAGGTATTCGTCCGGGGGTTGAGCAGCAGCTTCGGGGCGATGCCGGTGTCCGAGTTCGACCGCATTATCGAGCTGCTCGCGGACCCGAAACGGCGGATCTGGGCCGTCGGCGGGCGGTACTCCGGCCTCCTCGCCGAGTACCTCACGCAGCACCTGCGGCTCCTGCGCGCCGACGTGCACTTCGTGGGCCGCGCCGAGTCGGACAAGTCACTGGCGCTGCTGGACATGGGCCAGCGCGACGTGCTCATCGCGCTGGACTACCGGAGATACCAGGAGGCGACCGTGACGTTCGTCGCCCGGGCGAAGGAGCGACGAGCCACGACCGTGCTCCTGACCGACCCCTGGTTGTCACCCGCGGCGAAGCACGCGGACTATCTGATCTCGAGCGGTGTCGAGGCTCCGAGCCCGTTCGACTCCCTCGTCCCCTCACTTGCCCTCATCGAGACCATCGTTGCGGGCGTCGTCGAGCGGCTCGGTGATGAGCCGCTCGGACGGATCCAGGCGTTCGACGCCTGGGAATGATCCCACCCCAGCGGGCCCGCATAGCCGCGGCCCCGCGCGACACTGAAGGACACACCGTGCGTAAAGAACCCCTCGCCATCATCCTGACGGCCGACCTCGCCGCGAAGGCTCGCGGACGCGCCTTCCGGCAGCAGGAGTTTCAGAAGTACCTGAACAGCGGGTGCGGCTGGGTGCCCGCGAACCTGGCGATCGACGCGTTCGGCTCGATCGTGACCCCGAATCCGTTCGGCGCGGTCGGCGATCTCCGGCTCATGCCGGATGCGTCGAGCATCGCGAGCGTCGCCCTGAACGACACGGGCGAGCTTACCACCCTGGTGCTCGCCGATGTCCACACCCCCGACGGTGCGCCCTGGGAGTGCGATCCGCGGACGTTCCTGAAGCGTGCGGTGGCCGATCTCGACGCGGAGACGGGGCTCAACGTCGTCTCGTCGTTCGAACACGAGTTCATGTTGCGCGACGACGCCGGCAGTCCGGTCAACACCCCCTTCTCGCTGGAGTCGTTCCTGGAGGAGGAAGAACTGGGGGGCCGCCTCGTCGCCGCGCTCGACGATGCCGGTCTGGAACCCGAGATGTGGCTGCCCGAGTTCGGGCGGAACCAGTTCGAGATCACCCTGAGCCCGGCGAGCGCCCTCGTCGCCGCCGACCGCGCGGTCTATCTGCGCGAGATCACCCGGCACGTGGCGAGCAGCCTGGGGAAACGGATCACGTTCTCGCCGATCATCGAGGAGAACGGCGGCGGCAACGGCGTGCACGTGCACCTCAGCCTGAAAGACCGCGACGGGCGGTTCGTGACGTACGACGCCGAACGCCCCAGCATGCTGTCCGACGTGGCTGGATCGTTTGCCGCGGGCATTCTGAAGTACGCGGAGGCGTTCCAGGCCATCGCGGCCTCGGCCCCGCTGTCGTACGAGCGCCTGGCCCCGCAGCGGTGGAGCGCCGGCGGGATCTTCCTGGGGGAGAACAACCGCGAAGCGCTGCTCCGGATTTGTCCGTTGTTCAACACCCCTGGGGCAAATCACCAGACGCAGTACAACCTGGAATACCGGGCCGCCGATGCAACGAGCAACCCCTGGCTGATCCTCGGGTGCCTGATCCGCGCGGGCCTCGCCGGGATCCGCGAGCAGCTTCCGACGCCGACGATCGTGAGCGGCGACTCGGACGCCCTGACGGACGCGGAGCGGAATGAACTCGGCATCCGTCCGATCCCGAGCACGCTCGCGGAAGCGCTCGACCGCTTCGAAGACTCGGACGTTGCTCGCGACTGGTTCGCCCCGGATCTGGCGGCCACCTTCCTCGCGGTGAAGCGCGCGGAGATCGCGAAGACCGCGGAACTGGAACCGCAGGCGCGGTACGACGCGTACGCGGAAACGTACTAGGAGAGCCGCGCGGCGCGGGCCGGACCCGCGCCGCGGGCGGACGGCCCGCCCGCGACCGATCTCGCCACCCGCCCGCACAGGTAAGCTGAATGAGTGACCCGACACTTCCTGCGTGATGACGATCTGAGCCCGGCCGAGCAGCGCGAGGTCCTCGACCTTGCGGATCGACTGAAGCGAGCGCCCTTCGCGGAGCGACCGCTCGCGGGCCCGCGCTCGGCCGCCGTGTTCTTCGACAAGACGTCGACGCGCACCCGCTTCAGCTTCGCCGCGGGAATCTCGGAGCTCGGCGGCACCCCGATCATCGTGAACCCGGGCGAGGCGCAGCTCGGCGCGAAGGAGTCGATCTCCGACACCGCGCAGGTGCTGTCCCGCATGGTGTCGCTGATCGTGTGGCGCACCTTCGCGCACGCGGGAATCGAGGAGATGGCGGCGCACGCGACGGTGCCCGTCATCAACTCGCTCTCCGACGACTTCCACCCGTGCCAGATCCTCGCGGACCTGCAGACGATCCGGGAGCAGAAGGGCGAGCTTGCGGGGCTGACGGCCACGTATGTGGGCGACGCCGCGAACAACATGGGCCACTCCTACCTGCTCGGCTTCGCCACGGCGGGCATGCACATCCGGGTGGCCGGCCCCGAGGGCTTCCACCCGCGCGCGGACATTGTTGCCGACGCGGAACGGATCGCGGCACAGACCGGGGGCAGCGTCACCGTGCTCACGGATCCCGTCGCCGCCGTGACCGGCGCGGACGCCGTGATCACCGATACCTGGGTGTCGATGGGGCAGGAAGACGAGAAGGCGGAGCGCGTCGCCACCTTCGGCGCGTACCGGGTGACCCCGGAGCTGATGGCGCACGCGGCACGCGACGCGATCTTTTTGCACTGCCTCCCCGCGTACCGCGAGTTCGAGGTGGCTCCCGAGGTCATCGACGGGCCGCAGAGCGTCGTATGGGACGAGGCCGAGAACCGCGTGCACGCGCAGAAGGCGCTGATGGCCTGGCTGCTGGCACGCACCGACATTGGGCGCGCGGCAGAGGTGAGCCCGCACGGCTCGGGGCTGTAACGCGCACCGCGCACCCACGAACACACACGACGACTGAGCGAAGAGCGAGTAAGGACGACATGAGCACCGAGAACACGACCCCCGCCGCAGAGGCGGGCAACCGCGCAGCCGAGGCCGGATCGCTGTGGGGTGGCCGATTCGCCAGTGGCCCGTCACCGGCGCTTGCCGCGCTCTCGAAGTCGACGCAGTTCGACTGGGTGCTTGCCCCCTACGACATCCTCGGCTCGAAGGCGCACGCGACCGCGCTCGCCGCAGCGGGGTACCTCACTGAGCAGGAACTCGCGGACATGCGCGCAGGCCTCGACGAGCTTGCCGCGCGCGTCGCGGACGGCCGCGCGGTGGCCGCCGAGGAGGACGAGGACGTGCACTCGGCGCTCGAGCGCCTGCTGATCGAGATCGTGGGCGTGCAGCTGGGTGGCAAGCTCCGCGCGGGCCGCAGCCGCAACGACCAGATCGCGACGCTCGTGCGTCTCTACCTGCTCGACCACACCGCCGTGATCCGGGGCATGCTGCTGGATCTGCTCGACGCGATCACCGAGCAGGCGCTGCGCCACCCGGACGCGATCCTCCCGGGCCGCACGCACCTGCAGCACGCGCAGCCGGTGTTGCTCGCGCACCAGCTCGCGGCGCACGCTTGGCCGATCGTGCGGGATCTCGAGCGCCTGCGTGACTGGTCGGCGCGCGCAAGCGCCTCGCCCTACGGTGGGGGCGCGCTTGCCGGTTCCTCGCTCGGGCTCGATCCGCGTCTGGTCGCCGCCGAGCTGGGCCTCGGCGATCCGCTGGAGAACTCGATCGACGGCACCGCGGCGCGCGACGTGGTCGCCGAGTTCGCGTTCATCTGCGCGCAGATCGGGATCGACCTGTCCCGCCTGAGCGAAGAGATCATCATCTGGAACACCAAGGAGTTTGGCTTCGTGCGTCTGCACGACGGCTACTCCACGGGATCGTCGATCATGCCGCAGAAGAAGAACCCGGACATCGCGGAGCTTGCGCGCGGCAAGTCGGGCCGCCTGATCGGCAACCTGACGGGCCTGCTCGCCACGCTCAAGGCGATGCCGCTCGCGTACAATCGCGACCTGCAGGAGGACAAGGAGCCGATCTTCGACTCGGTGGCGCAGCTCGAGGTCCTGCTGCCCGCGTTCGCCGGCATGATCGCGACGATGACGCTGAACACGGAGCGCATGGCCGAGCTCGCCCCGCAGGGCTTCTCGCTCGCGACGGACGTCGCCGAGTGGCTGGTGAAGCAGGGTGTGATCTTCCGCGACGCGCACGAGATCTCCGGCGAACTGGTGCGGTACTGCGAGGAGCGCGGGATCGAGCTGCACGAGCCGAGCGATGCCGAACTCGCGAGCGTGTCCGAGCACCTCACCCCGGGCGTGCGCGAGGTCCTCACCATCGAGGGATCCGTCAAATCCCGCGTGGGCGTCGGCGGCACCGCTCGCGTCCGCGTCGACGAGCAGCTCGCACGCCTCGTGGAGCGCACGGCCGAGTTCCGCGCCTAGCCTCCGGCCTCCGGCCTCCGGCCGCCGGCCGCCGGCCGCCGGGGCCCCGTTGCCCCGGGCCCGTAACCCAGGGCTACGCCTGCACCGACACCGAAGGGTGAGTTGTGGGGCCTTCCTCGAGAGGAAGCCCCCACAACTCACCCTTCGGTGCGTCTGCGGCGCGGGCCCGCCGCTATTCCGCGGCGCGGGGCGCGCTCGCGGCGACCGTGTGGAGCAGCGGGCGGGTGGCGAGCAGGGTGAGGAGCACGATCCCGATCCCGGCGGCGACGGACCCCAGGATCACGGCCAGCGAGAGCGGGGCGAGCACGATCGCCATGCCGAGCAGCGGGAACACGAGCACACCGGCGAGGATCGCGGCGCCGAGAGACGCAAGGAGGAGGGGCAGCAGTGTGGCCTTGCGCCGCGCTGCGTCCTGCATCGCGAGCGGTGCCCCCATCACGTCGATGGAGCGGATGACCTCGGCGCGGTCGAGGATCTGCGCGGCCTGGTTCACGCCCACCGAGCAGGCCACCATGATGAACGAGCCGATCACGGTGATGATGATGCCCGTGGCGATATCGGCGACGGGGAAGGCCTCACCGGCCTCGGCCCCGCCGGTGTCGCCCGGGTCCACCGCGGCGAGGAGCGCGACGCCGGATCCGGCAAACACCGCGACAAAACTCGACATCGCGACGCCAGACACCTGCCGCCAGGCGGCCCGCGGGCCCTCAAGGATCTGGCGTGCGGCGAGGAGGTCGGCGGGCCGCTGAGCGCGTCGCGCCTTCGCCCGGCCGAAGACGCCGAGCAGCCACGCTCCGATGAGGTCGAGCGCCAGCAGTGCGATACCAAACGCGAAGCCCATGGCCCCGATCATCGCGACGATCCCGCCGATGGAACCGAAGCCGTTCAGCACGCTGACGATCCCGGCCGCCACCGCGATCGCGAGCACCGCGAAGATCGCCTGCACCCACGGCAGCTTCGGGGCTTGCTGCTTCAGGGCGACGCCGAGCGGGGAGATGATGACGCGTCGCAGGCTGAGCACCGCGCTCACGGCCGCGATCGCCGTCACTCCGAGCACCACCACGAGGGCGTGCAGCGGCGGCAGGGCGACCCCGGCGGCACCGAGCGCCTCGCCCCGGAACTGGATCAGCCCGACGAGCGGCGCGGCAGCGTAGGCGAGGGCGGCCCCGACGACCGCGCCGCCGAACGCGAGGGCCGATGCCTCGATCACGGCGAGCAACGCCGTCGATCGTGCCGGCATGCCGAGCAAGCGGAGCACCGCGAGTCGGTCGTCGCGCCGCCGCGCGGAGAGCCGGGCGGCCGCGTGGCCGAGCGAGAGCAGCGGAATGATGAGGAGCACGAGGGCGATCACCGCGCAGACCCAATAGAGGGGCGCGAGCTCGTCGGTGTACGACCAGAACGTCTGCGCGCCGCCGAGCACGGTCGCGAGGAGGAGGGTCACGCTCGCGAAGGCGATGATCGGGAGGAGCAGCGCGGCCGAGCCTTGGCGGCTTGGCCGCGAGAGGAGGGGGAGGACGCGGCCGATCATCGCTCGGTCCCCGCGGCCCCCGCGGCGCCGGTGGCCCAGGAATCGGCCACGATCCGGCCGTCGCTCATCGTGACGACGCGGGCGCAGCGCGCGGCAACCTCGGCGTCGTGGGTCACGACCACGAGGCTGCGCCCCTGGCCGACCGTCGACCCGAGGAGCGCGTCCATGACCTCACGGGAGGTTGTGGAGTCGAGCGCGCCGGTCGGTTCGTCGGCGAAGGTGAGGCGCGCGCCAGTGATCTGGGAGCGCGCGATCGCCACCCGCTGCGCCTGCCCGCCCGAGAGCTGGCCGATCCGGCGCTCCTCCATGCCGCCCAGGCCGAGCGCCGCGAGCCACTGCGCGGCGGGCGCGAGGGCGTCGCGCTTCGAGACGCCGGTGAGCATCAGCGCGAGTGCCACGTTTTCGACGGCGGTGAGCTCCGGGATGAGGAGCCCCTGCTGGAAGACGAAGCCAAAGTGTTCGCGGCGGAGGCGACTGCGTTCCGCGTCGGACAGCTGCGAGATCACGGCACCGGCGTACCCGACGGTGCCGGCCTGCGGCACCGTGATGCCGGCGAGGGTGTGCAGCAGCGTGGTCTTGCCGGATCCCGACGCACCCATGATCGCGGTCGATGAGCCGGTGAACAGATCGAGGGAGACCCCGTCGAGGGCGCGCGTGGGCCCGTAGTGCTGACTGAGAGCGGTGGCGCGAAGCAGTAATTCGGACATGCTTCAAGTGTCTGCCGCGCAGGGCCGCGACGGATCGGCCCGCGGTGCTGGGCAGCTGGTACCTGAGTCCCCTCCGCGGATGGTGCTCGGGTACGAGGGGGAGGTCGGTCCGGCCGCGGCGCACCGCGCGCCGCCGAACCCGAGTACGATGGCAGGCGTGTCTGAAACGAATGCTCGCACCCAGATCCTGGCAACCCAGCGCAACGACGACAGCTTCTCCACTCTGTGGGAAGAGCTCGAGTGGCGTGGGCTGATCCACGTCTCGACGGACGCTACGGCGCTGTCTGAACTGATCGAGGGCGAGCCGTTTGCGTATTACTGCGGCTTCGATCCGACGGCCCCCAGCCTGCACCTCGGCCACCTGGTGCAGCTCCTGCTCATGCGCCGGCTGCAGCTGAAGGGGCACAAACCGCTCGGCCTCGTCGGGGGGTCGACGGGCCTGATCGGCGATCCGCGCCCCACCTCGGAGCGCACCCTGAACTCCCGTGAGACCGTGGCGCAGTGGGTGGATTCGCTGCGCGAGCAGATCTCCCGCTACCTCAGCTTCGAGGGCGACAACGCGGCCCGCTTCGTGAACAACCTCGACTGGACGGCACCGCTCAGCGCGATCGACTTCCTGCGCGAAATCGGCAAGCACTTCCGCGTCGGCACAATGATCAAGAAGGACATCGTCGCGAAGCGCCTGAACTCGGACGAGGGCATCAGCTACACGGAGTTCAGCTACCAGATCCTGCAGGGACTCGACTTCCTCGAGCTCTACCGCCAGTACGACTGCAAGCTGCAGTCGGGCGGCAGCGACCAGTGGGGCAACCTCACGAGCGGCACGGAGCTGATCCGCAAGGCCGAGGGCGGCACCGCCCACGCGATCGGCACCCCGCTGATCACGAACTCGGACGGCACCAAGTTCGGCAAGAGCGAGGGCAACGCGATCTGGCTGAACCCGGAGATGTGCTCCCCGTACACCTTCTACCAGTTCTGGCTCAACCAGGCGGACGCGGACGTGGCGGATCGCCTGCGCGTGTTCACGTTCCTGTCCCGCGAGGAGATCGCGGACTACGAACGTCAGGTCGCCGAGGAGCCGTTCAAGCGCGCGGCGCAGAAGCGGCTCGCGCTCGAGGTGACGACGCTGGTGCACGGTGCCGAGGCGACGCAGGGCGCGATCGATGCCTCCGAGGCCCTCTTCGGCCGCGGCGACCTTACGGCGCTCGACGAGCTGACGCTCGCGGGCGCGATCGAGGCGCTGCCGCAGGCCCCGGGTGCCGCGGGTGCCGCCATCGCGCAGCTCATGGTCGACACGGAGCTCGTGAAGAGCCTCGGCGAGGCCCGCCGGGCCATCGCGCAGGGCGGCGTCTACGTGAACAACGTTGCGGTCACCTCGGAGGATCAGGCGCTCACCGCCGACGATCTGCTGCACGGAAAGTTCGCGGTGCTTCGCCGCGGCAAGAAGACGCTCGCGGGCATCACCGCGTAACTCGCGCCGCACGCACCACACGCAGGGCCGGATCCCGGAGACGGGGCCCGGCCCTGCGTCGTGTGCGGCACCCTGCATGGTGAGATCCTCCAGCCCCACGCCCGGATCGAACGGTGTGCTGAGCGGGAGTTCACAATCGCCGCGGTCGGCGGTGCCCGGCCTGATAGCTTCGGCAGCTATGAGCACACGCCCCCAGCGCCGGTGGCTGCGACGCAGCATCCTCGGCCTCGTGATTGTCCTGGTCCTCGCCGCAGTGGCCTTCTTCGTCTTTGCCCCCGGCATCGTGGAACGCAGCATGAACGAGGTCACGGGGGATCCCATTCCTGAGGTGTCCGCGGAGGCGCGGGAGCTGCATGGGGAACTCGCGGTGGCGGATCTGCACTCCGACACGCTGATGTGGGATCGCTCGCTGAACACGCGGGCGGATCGCGGGCACGTGGATCTGCCGCGATTGCAGGACGGCAACGTCGCCCTGCAGGTGTTCTCCTCCGTCTCGAAGTCCCCGAAGGGACAGAACTACGAATCCAACACGGACGAGACGGACAACATCACGCTCCTCACCTTCGCCCAGCTGCAGCCGCCGAAGACGTGGACCTCGCTGCTCGAACGGTCCCGCTTCCACGCGCACAAGCTGCACGCCGACGCCGCCGCATCGGACGGGGCGTTGCGGGTGGTCGAGACGCGCGACGATCTCGCGCAGCTGCTCGCGGATCGGCAGGCCGGCGATCCGGTCGTCGGCGGCCTGTTCTCCGCGGAGGGGCTGCAGAACCTCGAGGGAGATCTCGACAACCTGAATGTGCTGTTCGCCGACGGCATGCGGATGGCGGGACTGACGCACTTCTTCGACAACGATCTTGCCGGATCGATGCACGGCGTCGAGCAGGGCGGGCTGACCCCGCTGGGGCGCGACGCCATCGCGAAGATGGAGGATCTCGGCATCGTGGTCGACCTGGCGCACGCGAGCCATGACACGGTCGCGGAGATCCTGGACATGGCGACGAAGCCGGTGGTGTCGAGCCACGGGGGCGTGCAGGCCACGTGTGACGTGAACCGGAACCTCACCGACGCCGAGATCCGCGGCATTGCCGCCACCGGCGGCGTGGTGGGCATTGGCTACTGGGACGCGGCGGTGTGCGAGCTGACCCCGGCCGCGGTCGCGGACGCGATCGAGCACGTCATCGAGGTGGGCGGGATCGAGACCGCCGCGCTCGGCAGTGACTACGACGGTTCGACCGAGGTCGCCTGGGATACCAGCGAGCTCGCGATCCTCACCCAGGAGCTGCTGGATCGCGGCCGCACGCCGGACGAGATCCGGGCGATCATGGGCGGAAACACCCTCCGGGTGCTCGCCGAAACGCTCCCCGCGGCCTAGACGCCCAACTGCATAAACGTCCGGGATCGGGACGCGCGCGCAGTTCCGGGCCGCCGGCACCCGCCGAAAGCTGCGCAGCCGGAGCGCGGCGGAACGGAACGCGTGCGGCCGGGCCGAGGCCCGGGTCCCGGGTCCGGGGCTGCCCGGGATCCCGGGCTAGGATCGGGGCAACGCGGCGCATTCGCGCCCGTGTTCGCCACGCATCCCGGAGGAGCGCGTCATGAAGATCGCCCTGCTGCAAGCCGCCGCCACCCCGCTCGCTCCGGCGGCGAACCTCGCCGCGCTGCGCGAGGCTGCGGCGACGGCCCGGGCGGCAGGGGCCGAGCTGATCCTCACCCCGGAGCTGTTCCTCAGCGGCTACGCGCCGCGCGAGCTCGCCGAGTGGCTCACGCCGGAGCGGGTCGCCGGCATCCCCGATGCGACCGCCGCCATCGCGCGGGACGCGGGGATCGCGATCGCCGCGAGTTTCCCGCTCGCCCGCGCCGACGGAACGTTCGCCATCGCCGCGGAGCTGTGGGACGCCAGCGGTGCGTCGGTGCTGCGCTACGAGAAGGTGCATCTGTGGGGCGAGCTTGAGCCGCTCGCGTTCACGCCGAGCACCGCGGCGCCCGCTGTCGCGGCGTGGAATGGGCGCAGTGTCGGGTTCCAGATCTGCTACGACATCGAGTTCCCGGAGCCCGCCCGCGCGCTCGCGGCCCGCGGCGTCGACCTGCTGCTCGTGCCGACCGCGATCGACGGACACTCCGCGTACGTGCCGGAGTTGCTGATCCGGGCCCGCGCCGCAGAGAACGCCCTCGTGGTGGCCTACGCGGATCACGCCGGCCAGGCCGAGCCGAGCGCCGATCCGGCGGCCGATTTCACCGGGCTGAGCACGGTCGCGGGCCGCGAGGGCCGGGTGCTCGCCGTTGCGGGCCGCACCGCAGAGCTGCTGCTTGCTGAGCTTCCGGACGTCACGCCGGTCGCCGCGGGCGAGGCGAACTACCTGCGCGACCGGCGTCCGGACGTCTACGCGAGCTGGGCCTGAGCCGCCGCTGGCCATGTCGACCGAGGGGAGCCCCGATGAGTGCACACGAGATGATCACCGTCGCGGGGCTGCTCGCGGTCGGACTCCTGCTGTGCACGGTGGGGATCGCGGATCGTCGCCGCCGTCACCGGTCAGGTCGTCACCGATCCAGGGCCCGCTCCGCGATGGGCGGGGTGCTTGGCGCCTTCGATGACGCGTTTCGTCCGGAGGCCGCCCGGGCGGCGGAGATCCGCGAGGTGCAGCGGGAGCTGCCCGCGGAGGCCTCGGTTCCCGGGGAACCACCGTTCCCGGCGAATCGCATCACGATCGAGGTGCGGCGGAGCGGGCGCTATCGCGTGGACCCGCGATAATCCGGTCGCCCTCGCCGTACTGTTCCTTGAGGATCCGGAGATTCGCCCACGACTCGATCCGGGCGATCTCCGGAAATGAACGGAGGCGGTCGGCGAGCGCGAGCACGTCGTCGTTGCGTTCCCCGGAGAGCGTGGCGATCAGGTCGTACCCGCCGACGGCGACCGCGAGGAACTCGGGGTCGAGCTCCCGCACCCGCGCGAGGGCTTCGGCGACGGGGCCGGTGACCTGGATGCCGACCCCGAGCGTCGGGGCCTCGGGCAGGTTGCCGCGCACCGGGATGCCCACGACCTTCACCGCGCCGCGATCCATCAGCCGTTTCAGCCGGAGGCGGGCCCCGCTGGGGGAGACGCCCGCCGCATCCCCGAGCTCGCGGAACGACGCGCGCCCGTCCTGTTGCAGATGCTGCACGATCGCGCGATCCGCGTCGTCGACCTCGAGCCCGACCCCGCCGGTGCGGATCGGGGAGTAGAGGTTGACCTCGATGCTCTCATACAGGTGCATGCGGATCTCCCGGACGTGGGGGAGCGAGCGGATGCCGTCGACGGTGGCTTGCAGATGCGGGTCCGCGCCGACCCGGATCTCGGCGTCGATGGCGTAGTTCCCGCTGATCTCCGCGACGAAGGTGGTCTCGGGGAGCGCGATGAGCGCCGCGCGCGCGGCGGCGATGGGCCCGTCCACGGCGATCTGGAGGTAGGCGAAGCGTTCGTGGCCGAGCAGGTCCGGACTGATCGACACGGTGATCCGCAGAAGCCCCTGCTCGAGCGCCGTGTGCACGATCTGTGTCACCTGACGCCGGGTCGTGCCGTGCCGCTCGGCGATCCGTGCGTAGCTCGCGCGCCCATCGTCGCGGAGCTCGGCGAGGACGCGGGCCCGCAGCTCCTCCGGCGTTGCCGGATGCGGGCGGTCGGCACCAAACTGCTCGGGAGTCATAGTGCAATTGTGCACGAGAATCGGTGATTTCGTGGAAAACGGTCCCGGATGGGCGATGTGGTGTGCGAATGTGCAGAATGTGGTCACGGCGGCTGCTCAGTCGTTTGTATCCCGCGAGATGTCTGCTTAGGCTTGCTCCGAATTGCCCGTAGAGACGCGGGAACAACAGGAGGTCGGACCCAGATGTCTGAAGACACTTTGCTTGAACAGGAGCTCGATCGGCGACTCGCCATCATCGAGGCCGAAGAACTCGATGATCCCGTGCACGCCGCGCTGAGCGGGCGCAGCCTCGCGCTGTTCCTCGCCGTCGCGGCGGGCATCGTTGTCGCAGCCGTGATCGGAGTCGCACTGTGAGCGCGCGGTCGGAGCGCGCGGGCGGTGCGGTCGACGCCGAGGTCACGAAGGAGGCGACCTACGGCTCCCTCCCGCTGCTCAAGAGCGAGCGCACGTGGAGCGCCGGCGATTTCAGCTGGGTCACCCTGAGCCTCGCGATCGCCACCTGGGCGTTCCTCACCGGCGGCTCCACCGTGCTGCTCGTCGGCTTCACCGACGGGATCGCCGCGATGCTGATCGGCAACAGCATCGGCCTCGCCATCATGGCCCTCGGCAGCGTCGTGCTGAGCCAGCGCCTTGGCGTCGAGCAGTACCGCGCGCTGAAGTCGGTGTTCGGGATCGTCGGCGTCGGGATCGTGGTGTTCGTGGTGGTGCTGCTCACCGAGATGGGCTGGTCCTCGCTCCTCGGTGTGATGTTCGGGCGCGCGTTCAGTGAGATCTCGAACCAGGCCTTCGGCACCTCGTTTGATCAGTTCGGTCCGCTCGTCACGGTGTTCGCCCTGCTCGCGATCTTCGTCGGCTGGATCATCCTGTCCCGCGGCCCGATCACGATCAGCAAGCTCAACCGCTTCGTGGCACCCGGCCTCCTCGTGGTGGTCGCGCTGATGATGGTGCTCCTGATGTCGAACTACTCGTGGGGGGACCTGCTCGCCGCCGAGCCGATCGCGCCGTTCCCGGACGAGCAGCTGAACTTCATGATGGCTGTCGAGTTCAACCTCGGTGCCGGGCTGTCCTGGTGGCCCGTCATGGGGACGCTCTCCCGGCTGACGCGCGGCCCGCGCGCCGCGCTCTGGCCCGCCTACGGCGGCATCTTCATCGGCACGGTCGTCGCCCAGCTGGTTGGCATGGCGGCTGGCCTGATGTTCGGTGAGGCCGATCCGACGTCCTGGATGGTCCCTCTGGGCGGACCGATCCTCGGCGTCCTCACCCTGCTCTTTGTCGGCTTTGCGAACGTGACGAGCATGGCGTCGATCGCGTACTCGACGGTGCTGGCCGTGAAGCAGTCGAGCGGTCGGGCGCTGTCGCGCCTGCGCTGGCCGGTGCTCGCGGCCGCGTTCCTCGCGCTGCCGGCGGTGCTCAGCTTCTTCCCCGCGTTCATGTACGAGCAGTTCATGACCTTCGTGGTGATCAGCGGCGCGTTCATCGCGGCCCTGTGCGGCGTGATCATCGCGGACTACTTCATCCTGCGCCGCCAGGTGGTTCCGCTGCGCGCGCTCTACGCGAGCGGGGCGGAGGATCCGCTGCGCTTCACCGGCGGCGTGAACATCGCGGCCCTCGCCTCGGTGGCGATCGCGTCCGCGTTCTACCTCTGGGTGTACAACCCGATCACGCTCGAGACGCAGACCCTCTTCAGCTTCGCGACCGCGACGGTCCCCGCCGTGCTGATCGCGATGGTGTGCCACGTGATCCTCAGCCACCTGCTCTACGTGCGCCGCGGCCGCGGCGCGTACGGCCAGCCTGATCTGTTCGCGGCCGCCGGAAGGAAGTAAGACCCATGACAGGACCCATCGAAGTGCGGGCGGCCGTCTACCGCGGCGACAACGGCGACCGGCTCGCCGTCGAGCAGCTGCAGTTGCAGGCACCGCAGCACGGCGAGGTGCGCGTGCGCGTCCGCGCCGCCGGCGTGTGCGGCTCTGACCGGCACGTGATTGATGGCGAGTGGCAGGTTCCCCTCCCCGCCGTCATGGGGCACGAGGCGGCCGGCGTGGTCGAGGCGATCGGTGCGGGCGTGCGTGAGCTCGAGGTCGGCGACCACGTGATCATCGCCTGGCATCAGGCGTGCCAGCGCTGCGCGGAGTGCACGGGCGGAAAGCCGTGGGCCTGCACCCGGGTCCTGTCGAACGATTCGCTGCTTCCCGACGGGACGACGCGATGGAGCACGGCGGACGGCGTCGAGGCGTGGCCGTATCTCGCCGTCGGGGCGATGAGCGAGCGCATCGTGGTGCCCGACTTCGCGGCGATCCGTGTGGATGAGCGCGTCCCGTTCGACGTCGCGAGCCTCATCGGCTGCTCGGTCGGTACGGGGTACGGGGCCGTGGTGAACAACGCCCGCGTGGTGGCCGGCGAGTCCGCGGTGGTCGTCGGTGCCGGGGGCGTGGGGATGTCGATCATCGCCGCGCTGCGGCTGGCGGGAGCCTCCCCGATCATCGCGGTCGATGTCACCGAGGCGAAACTTGAGGAGGCGATGCGCGCGGGTGCCTCCCACGGCCTGCTGGGTGGGCCGGATCTGGCCGCGCAGGTGTCGGAGCTCACCGGCGGCGGGGCGGACGCCGCCTTCGAAGCGATCGGGCGGGTGGCGACCATGGAGCAGCTGCCCGGCCTGATCCGGCCCGGCGGCCGCGCCGTGTTCGTGGGGCTGCCGCCCGAGGGGCAGGAGCTCCGCATCGACGGGCTGCAGCTCGCCTACGACGGCAAGACGATCATCGGCTCGAACTACGGCGGGCTTGTCCCGGCGCGCGATTTCCCGCGCGTGGCCGACGCGTACCTCGCGGGGAAGCTCCCGCTCGACGAGATGATCAGCTCGCGCGTCCCGCTCGCCGAGGTGAACGAGGCGTTCGACGCGATGCGTCGCGGGGAACGCACCCGCACCGTGATCGTGTTCGACGAGGATCCGGCGGCCTAGCCGGCCGCCACGAAGACCCCGCGGCAGCGCGTCTGGCGGCGGATCCGGCGGCTGCATCCGCCGATCACGCCCGGGTCGGCGCGGCCGCGGCAGCGGGGCAGGCCGACTAGCTCGAGCCGCTCCACGCGGCGGGCACGAGAATCCACACCATCTCGGCGCCCGCCGCCCCCGCGCTCCACGTGTGCGGGGTAATCCCGGGGAAGGTCACCGTGTCTCCCGCCTCGAGCCGGGCCTGCCGGTCCGCGAAGCTGACGGTGACCTCCCCGGAAATCACGTGCAGGGATTCGACGGCGCAACTGACGGTGTAGAGCTCCTCGCCGCCGCTGCCGTGGGGCTCCACGGTCGAGCGGAGCACTTGCACGCGCTCCTCCGCCCGCGGCGTGACCAGGCGCTCGTCGGCACCGACGCCACCCATGTTGATACGGGGTGCCGTGTCGAGGGTGACGTGCTGCACGTCCGGTTCCTCGAAGAGCGCGCCCACCGGCAGCGAGAGCGCGTGGCAGATCTGCACCAGCGTGGGCACGCTGGGCATCGTGTCGTCGCGCTCGATCCGGCTGAGGAAGCCCTTGGTGAGGCCCGACGCCTGCGCGAGCTGCTCGAGCGTCAGCCCCTGGGCCACGCGCGAGGAGCGCAGCTTCGCGCCGATCCGGACGGTGTCGGTGTCAGAGCTCAGGTGGATTGCGCGCACGGCGTGCCTTTCTGGGGTGTGTCCGCTGCGCGACATTGACCGCGCGGCGGCATCAGCCTATAGTGAAGTCAAGTTCACCGTTAGAACTCACTTGTTTACTCTCAGGAAACTTTACCCGAGAATTGACCCGAAAGGAACGTGGAAACGTGACGGATCACACTCCCCAGGGGCCGGTCGACGCCAGCCTGACCCCGCGCTACGCCGGCATCGCGACGTTCGCCAAGCTGCCGCGCATCGAGGACGTCCCGGCCGCGGACATCGCGGTCGTCGGTGTTCCCTTCGACACGGGCGTGAGCTTCCGCCCCGGCGCGCGCTTCGGCCCGTCGCACGTGCGCGAGGCGTCGCGCCTGCTGCGCCCCTACAACCCGGCGCAGGACGTCTCCCCGTTCAACGTGAAGCAGGTCGTCGACGCCGGTGACATCGTGGCGAACCCCTTCAACCTCGACGAGGCCGTCAAGCAGGTCGAGGACGCCGCGACCGAGCTCGGCGAAAAGGTCGACAAGATCGTCACCGTCGGTGGCGACCACACGATCGCCCTCCCGCTGCTGCGCGCCATCAACAAGAAGCACGGCCCGGTCGCCGTGCTCCACTTCGACGCGCACCTCGACACCTGGGACACCTACTTCGGTGCGCCCACCACGCACGGCACCCCGTTCCGCCGCGCCTCCGAGGAAGGACTGATCGACCTCACCGCCAGCATGCACGGCGGCACCCGCGGCCCGCTCTACGGCAAGGAAGACCTCGAGGACGACCAGAAGCTCGGCTTCCAGATCGTCACCTCGGAGTTCATCGAGGAGAACGGGATCCCCGCGGCGCTCGAGAAGATCCGCGCACGCGTGGGCGACAAGCCCCTCTACATCTCCATCGACATCGACGTGCTGGATCCCTCGCACGCCCCCGGCACCGGCACGCCGGAGGCCGGTGGCCTCACGAGCCGCGAGATGCTCCGCCTGATCCGCGGCCTCGCGGACCTGCACATCGTGGGTGCCGACGTGGTCGAGGTGGCACCCGCCTACGACCACGCGCAGATCACCGCGATCGCCGCGAGCCACGTTGTGTACGAGCTCGTCAGTGCGATGGCCGCGCGCGACTAATCCTCGCTGCACACATCGAGCAGGGGGCGCACTCCGGGACACCGGGGTGCGTCCCCTGCGGCGTATGAGCGGTGCGCCCGCTGTGGGCGTATGAGCGGTGCACCCGTGCGGCGTTCGCGCGGTTTTCGCTCGGTTTTCGCTCGGTTTTCGCGCGGTGTTCGCGCGGTGCGCCCCTGTGGGGGTTGAGCCAGGCGGGCTCTGGTGAATGTGTGGGGCACGCTCGCGGGAATGACTGCTGCGCGGGCTGCGGTCGTACCGTAGCGTGGGGGCATGTACGTCGTAGACCTGAGCATGCCGCTGCGGAGCGGCATGTCGGTCTATCCCGGAGACCCGAACGTGTGCATTGATCCCGCCCTCTCGATCGAGGGGGAAGGGGTCGCCGTCTCGGCGCTGTCCCTGGGCTCGCACAGCGGGACCCACCTCGATGCGCCCGCGCATCTCATCCCGGGCGGACCGACGCTCTCCGAGATCCCGCTCGAGTGGCTGGTCGGCCCCGCCGTGGTCTTGCGGGTTCGCGATCCCCGGGACGATGTGCGCCTGGGAGCGGCGGACATCGAGGGTGGGCTGCCGCCCACGCTCCCCATGATCGTGTGCATCGCTACCGGGTGGGACGCGCTGGCCGGCGACGAACGGATGTTCCGCCACCCCTATCTCTCCGGTGAGCTCGCCGCCGAACTCTGGGATCGCGGGGCCCGCGTCCTGTGCGTCGACACGCTCAGCCCGGACCAGACCCTGCCCCCAGGCGAGGTACCCCCGATGCCGGGTGCCGGTGCGGCTGCCGCCGACACCGTGTTTGCCGCCGACGTGGCTGCCGCCGACGCCGCCGCCGCTGCTGCCGCCGCCGCTGCTGCCGCCGCCGCTGCTGCCGCCGCCGCTGCTGCCGCCGCCGATGCGGCCGACGCCGCCGACGTCGGTGCCGCTGGTGCCGCCGATGCCGAGGCCGCTAACGCCGACCCGGCGGGCGTCGATGCGCCTGTTGCGGATGTCGCGGCTGTTGACGTCGAGGCAGGCAGTGACAATGCCGTCCTGGCGGCTTCCGAAACTCAGGCGGCAATCGCGGTGCACCAGTTCTGGCTGGGCCGCGGGGGAGTGATCGTGGAGAACCTGGTGGGTCTGGACCGCGTCCCCAATCAAGTGGAGCTCTCCTTGTTGCCCCTCCCCATTGCCGAAGGCGACGGTGCACCGATCCGTGCTGTCGCGTTCCTGCCCTCGCCGGAGCCTGATCCCCACCCGTAGCTCCTGCTCCGAGCGGCCGCCGCCGAGCAGGAGCCCGCGCCCCGCGTGTGCGGTCCTTCCCGCTACCGGCCCGCTGCCCGCCCCTGCCGAACTCGGCCGGCCCGCTGTCGCCGCGGCCGGCGACGAGCGCTCCTCGTACCCGAGGCTTTTTATCTAGAGCGAGTCGTTTTCGAACGTATTTGGCTCGTGTTGGCGAAATGTCCTCGGTTTTGGTGTGTGTCGTCGCGTGTGCGGGGCACTTCCCGGGGCGGTGTGCTCGACGGGTAGTGCCGAGGCAGTGTCGGTGGCCTACGGGCTTGCACGCACCACCTGCATCCGCTCCGCCGTCACGGTGTGCGCCGTACCCGAGGCTTTTTATCTGGAGTGAGTGGTTTTCGGGCGTATTTGGGTCGTGCCCGCGAGTTTGGCTTGGTGGGGTGGGTGTTTGGGGTGGTGGCGCGCCCGGGTTGTGGGGTGTGGGGCCGGGTTTGGGGCGGGTTGTGGTGGGTGGGGTGGTGTGGGGGTGTGGGTGGGGTGTGGGGGGATTTGGCGGAATCATGCGGGGGCGCGCCCGAGATACGGGCCGGTGTTGCGGGTGGGTGGGATTGTGCGTAATGTATTCCCTTGTCAGCGCAACGCAGCCGGGCAGCGAGGCAGAAGCCAAGCGGTCCGGCCAGTTGGAATGCGCAGCGAGCACAGGATCTGTGCTAAGCTAGACAGGTTGCCGTTCGGAAGGGCCTTTTCGGGTTCTACGGGTGGTGTCTGGTCTTTGAGAACTCAATAGTGTGCACTTTAATTGTCAAATGCCAATTATTTAATCCCGTCGCC
>NZ_QYAC01000006.1 GCF_016758195.1 Leucobacter chromiireducens subsp. solipictus
CAACCTAGACAGGCCCCACCTTGGTATCGGAGGCCAAACTCCGATCGATCGAGTCAACAACGGTCGAGGTCAGTACAGCTAGAGGCGGCGCGCACCCGGCTGAAGCCCGCGGCCAGGGCGCTGCGCAGCGCAACCGCCCCGCGTGACGGACCGAGCAATATCGCGGCTACGGCGACCAGTGCCGCCGCGAACGCGAGCGCCGCCAGGGCGGCGCGGAGGGAAGCGGTCAGCTGGGTAGTCAGCGCGGCAGCGGTCGAGAGTGGCATGATGCCGGGGCTCACGGTGGTCTCGAAATATGCCGCCCCGAGGCTCAGCGCTCCGCTGAGCAGCAGAAACGCCGCGACGAGGCCGAGACTCGTGCGGGCGAGCGCGCGCGTGCGCCGGCGGGCGAGCGCGATGCCCCCGGCCAGGAGCCCGAGCGCTACCCACGGGAGCCGGGCGCCGACCGCGACCGCGGACGCATACCCGAGCTGGGCGCCGACCATCGCGTCCGAGGTCGCGAGCGGGATCGAGGCGTGGGTGCGGGGGATCATCGACGCGAATGCCATCCCCCGTGCCTCGAGTTGGGCTCGCACCTCGTCAACGATCACCCCGGCTTCGAGCGCGAGGGTTCCGGTGTCGCGGTCGAGGGTGAGAAGGCCGTTCGTGTTGCCCTGCAGGAGCGCCACGGTGGCCCGGTGCGTCTGCGTGAGGGCGAGCTGCCACGTCCCCGAGAACGCGTCTGAAGCGACGGTATCCTCAACGGCGGTTGCGACGACCGACCGCATGCCCTGGGCCGCCGGAACGGCGAGGAGTGTGAGGGCTGCGTCCGCTTCCTGCGGCAGGTCCAGGCTCGTGAGCCCGGTCACGACCGAATCGACAATCCCGTCGAAATCGACCTGGGCGTCCACGGTGGCCATGACCTCATCGCTGAGGAACCCCTGCACGGCAGGATCCGAGGCAAGCGGTGCCAGCGTCGCGACGAAGCGGTCCGTATCGACGAGCTCGACGCGCACCCAGGACCCGAGGACGGCCACCGGGGCGAGCAGGACCGCGAGCGTGAGCGCGAGTGCGGAGAGGACGCTGCGTCCCATGCGCCGTGGCTGGGCTTGGGCGCGCAGCTTTCGGTTCTCGCGTTCGAGCTCTCGGAGGCGCCGTTCGTGGGCCGCGGGGAGGGGTGGGACCGCGCTCATTCGGGGCTCCTTCGGGATGCGCTCAGGGGACTGGGCCCCGCCGCACCGGGGCGCAGAGGGATAGGTTCCCATCATGCCCGATCTGGTGAGCCGAAGTGGCCTCCTCGCACGCGGCAATGAGTTCGCGGGCGGTCGTGAGCGCCTGTGCCGCCTCGGCGGCGGAGACGCGCACGAGGGCGAATGCCGCCACCACCTGGCCGGTGCACGCGTGTGCGAGCCGATCGATGGTCGCGGGGTCGTGTGCGGGTAGGCGGGCGGAGACGCCGCGCCGGATCGCGGCGAAGAGTTCTGCGCGGTAGGCCGCGATGGTTGCGGCGACCACCGGGTCGTCCGCGAGGGCGGATCCCGCCGTGTTGATGAGGAGGCACCCGCCGAGTGCTGGGAGCGCGTCGGGGCGAGCGAGGGCGTCGCGGAGTCCGGTGAGGTAGGTGTCGATCGCGTCGGGTGTGGTGGGGTCGGCCGTGAGCGGCTGCAGCCGGGGGCGCACCACACGGTCGAGATAGAACTGCACCGCCGCGTCGAAGAGCCCCCGCTTTGAGCCGAAGGAGTTGTACATGCTGGATCGGCTCAGCCCCGTGGCGCGCTCGAGCTCGGGGATCGATGCGGCGTCGTAGCCGACGCGCCAGAACACGTCGAGGGCGGCGCGCACGGCCGACGTGTGATCGAACGCGGGGGTGCGGGCCACGATTCCTCTTTCTGTACTGACCAGTTCAGTATATATTGGAACGATCATTACAGAAAGGGTCGCGTGACGACCCCATTCCCGAAGGGGGCGCAATGCTCGTTGCCGGCTTAGTCCTCGCGGCGCTCGCCGCGGTGCTCCACGTGTTCATCTTTGTCTTGGAGTCGATTGCGTGGCTCGGACCCCGCGCTCGCGCGACCTTTGGCACCTCGCCGAGCGAGGCGGCGGCGACCAAGGAGCTCGCCTTCAACCAGGGCTTCTACAATCTGTTTCTCGCGGTTGCGGTGGGCCTCGGCATCACTGTGACGGCGGCGGGATCACCGGCCGTCGGCCTCACGCTCGTGTTCACGGGGATCGGGTCGATGCTTGCCGCAAGCCTCGTGCTGGTGCTTGCGAACCGCGCCCGGGCCGCTGCCGCGCTCACGCAGGGCACGCTGCCGCTCCTGAGCACGGTGCTGCTGACCGTCGCACTGCTCACCGCACACTAACCACGGCCCGGCATGAGCCGGTCCCTGTCCCCACCCACCACCCAGGAGGCCCCCGAATGACCACTGACACGCACGACATCAGCACCCAGATCCAGCTCGTCTCGCGCCCCATCGGATGGCCGACCGCCGAGGATTTCCGCACCGTGCAGATCGCACTCGGGCCGCTCCAGCCTGGGGAGATCCGCGTGCGCAACGAGTTCGTCTCGGTCGATCCCTACATGCGCGGGCGCATGAATGACGCGCGCAGCTATGTCGCCCCCTACGAGCTGGGGGAGACCATCCTCGGCGGCGCCGTGGGGCGCGTGGTCGCCTCGGCGGCGGCGGATGTGCCGGTGGGGGCCGCGGTTCTGCACCAGCGCGGCTGGGCCGACGTAGTGCAGGGCGACGCGGCGACATTCCGCGTGGTGCCGGACCTGCCGGGGGTCCCGCTCTCGCTCCGCCTGCACATCCTCGGAATGACGGGCCTGACCGCCTACGCGGGGCTGACCCGGATCGCGGCGATGCAGCCGGGGGACACCGTGTTCGTTTCCGGGGCTGCCGGCTCGGTCGGCACCGCCGTCGGCCAGATCGCGAGACTTCTCGGGGCCGGCCGGGTCGTCGGATCCGCGGGAACGCCGGAAAAGGTGGCGCTCCTGACCGAGAAGTACGGCTTCGACGCGGCATTCAACTACCGCGACGGTGAGGTGAGTGCCTTGCTCGCGGCCGCGGCACCCGACGGGATTGATGTGTTCTTCGACAACGTGGGCGGCGACCATCTGGGCGCCGCGCTCGATGCGTTCCGCGACGGCGGCCGCGCCGCGCTGTGCGGGGCGATCTCGAGCTACAACGCGTCCGAGCCGGTCCCGGGCCCCGCGAACCTCGCGAATATCATCACCCGGGCGCTCCGCCTCGAGGGGTTCACGATTGGTCAGCATCTCGACCTCGCGCCCGAGTTCCAGGGCCGCATGGCCGAGTGGATGGCGGCGGGCAAGATCGTGTTCGACGAGACAATCGTGGACGGGATCGAGCACACGGTCGACGCGTTCCTGGACATGCTCCGCGGGGCGAACACCGGCAAAATGCTGGTGCGGGTTGGCGCGTAGCGCAACCGAGCGCGTCCGAGCGCGAGGGGGCGGTGGGTGCGGCACGCCTGAGCGTCTCGCACCCACCGCCCCGGGGTGAGCGCTAGCCGAGTGCGACCGCGATCTCGTTGGGTGCGTCCGGGAGGGTGACACTCGCGAGGGTCGCGCCCGTCGTGAGGTCTACCGCGTGCACGGCCCGGCTCGCCGGCTCGGTCACGTAGGCAACGTCACCGTCGGCGACGATCGTCGGGTGCGGGTCCTGCCAGTCGGCCGGACCCGTCCACGGGTCAATGACGGGGAACGCGTCCAGGATCTTGCCTGACGCGGCATCGAGCACGTGGATGGCGCCGTCAGTGGAGAGAATGTAGGCGTGGCCCTCCGGTCCGCGCACCACGTCGCGGTAGGTATACCGCACCTCGTCCGGCAGCTCGGCGACCCGCAGCGTCTGGGCCTGGGTATCGATGAGGGTCACGGCGTCGAGGAGGTATCCCTCGGCGTCGGGGTCGTTCTTGTAGTCGCCGACCACCAGCGGGCTCTCCTCCGACACAAAGGCGTTCCCCATCCGGCCGTAGGCGTCGGGGGCCGGCAGCTTCGTGAACGTTCCGTCGGTAAAGAGGAGCGCGCCGTTCTCGCAGCCGAACACGACGGCCTCACCCTGCGCGGTGCCCTCACCATGAATGCCGGGGCAGTCGCGCGAGGTGTCGTGCTCGTGCCAGTGATCGTCGTGCGCCTCGAGCGCGGCGGCGCCGCTGCGCGTGTTCGCATCGCCGACCGTGGTCAGGAGCGTGCCGTCCCCGAGCACGATCGATACGCCGTGGTGCGGTGCAGCCGCCTCGTGCACCCGGCTCTCGGGCATCGTCGTGTTGTCCGCGGAGAGCGCGTCTGACTCCAGCACGGTGGTGCGCCCGGTGCCGTCGTCGAACAGCACCGTGTGGCCGTCGTGCCGCACCACGTGTCCCGCCGCGGTCGCGGGGAACACGAGCCCGGTGAGTTCCGCGGCGTGCGTGTCGAGCACCTCGAATCCCCGCGAGGTGGTGACGAGCAGGTGGCGCCCGTCGCCAAACGCGTTGAGGCGAGTGAACTCCTCGGTGTCGAGGCTGTCGACCGCGGTGAGGGTGCCGTCAGCGAGGCCACTCGCGTCGAGCACCGTGATGCCGCCGTTCGTGGTGACGGCGAGCCGCTGAGCCGAGGCGAGCGGCGCGGTCTCCGGGTTCGACCCGGCCGCGGGTTCGCCGGGCGTGGCGCAGCCGCTGGCGAGCAGCGCGAGCCCCGCGCTCGCCGCGATGCTGAGCATCAGGCGGGCGTGCCGCGCTGACCTCGGGCGGGTGGAAGTGGGGTGATTCATGCGTTCCCTTTCTGGGGGTGTGGGGTGGGTGGCCGCGGTGCGGCCGGGGGTCAGGATCCGAGGCCGTCCGCGATGCGTGCGGCATTGGTGGCGAGCATCTCCAGGTAGCTCTCCGCGCCACCGCCCGGCGGCGAGAGTGACTCGGTGTAGAGTTCCGCGACGGCGACGTCAATGCCGGCTTCGTCGGCGAGGACCCGCATCAGCCGATCCGGCGCGGAAGACTCCGCGAAGATCGTGGGCACGCCCGCTGCGGTGATGGCGTCCACGAGCTCGTTCAGATCGGCCGCGCTCGGGGCCGCGAGGGTGGTGCCGCCCGGGATCGCGGTTCCGAGAATGCGGAAATCGTAGCGCTCGGCGAGATAGGCGAAGACATGGTGATTGGTGACGAGCGTTCGCTGTGCTCGGGGGATCGCAGCAAAGCGGTCCGCGATGTCTCGGTCAAGGGCACCGAGCTCCGCCCGGTAGGCGGCACCGCGCTCGGCGATCTGGGTGCGGGCCGTGGGGTCGAAGCCCGGGAGTGCGCCGCTCGTGAGCGTCTCCGTCAGGGCGGCAATCACGTCGTCCATGCGCTGCGGGTCGGTCCAGAAGTGGGGATCGGGCGTCGCCGGATCGGGGGCTGCGGGATCGGAATCCGCGCCCGCGAGCCCCGCGCCCAGCGGCGTGATGTGCTCCCCAGCAACAAAGAGCGCGCCGCCCGCCTCGCTGACGCGGTCCAAGTGGTGCTGCACGCCCTCCTCGAGTCCCAGACCGCTCGCGACGACGAGGTCCGCGCGTTCGAGCGCCGCGGCCTGCGGGGCGGAGATCTCGAAGGAGTGCGGGTCGGCGTTCGGGCGCATGAGCGTGGTCACCGCGGCCGCGTCGCCCACGATGTTCTCGACGACGTCGCCCAGGATATTGGTGGTGACCATGATGGTGGGCGCGTGCGCCGCCGTGCTGCCCGTGGCGGCGCCGGGCGCGCACCCGGCCAGGGCGAGCAGCGCGGCGAACGCGAGACCCGCGCCCAGGCGCCGGAGTCGCGGGGGCCGCGGCACGGCGACCCGGCCGTTCCCGGTCCCGCTCATCGCCCGGTCTCCGCGAGGAAGGCGGGGGCGACCCCGGGATGGAGCTCGCGTGCGACGCGCGCCGAGTCCGCGAAGTCGATCTCGAAGACGGTCCCGAGTTCCGGCGAACCGAGATAGGCCCGGTTTGCGTCGACCGTGAGGGAGAGCGCCGGCTCGGCCGCGTCCGCGAGATCCGCCGCGGTGAGGAGCGGCTCGGTCGCGGCACGTTCCCTGCCCTCGGCGAACACCCGGACGCGGCCGGTCTGATCGAGCACCACCACGTGGCCCACCGCATCGTCCACGGCCACCGCGCGGAGGAGCGGCACGTCGGTCGGGGTCCATTCCCAGCTCTGAGCGCGGGTGTCGAGCAGCCAGAACCCCGGATCCGTGCCGAGCCCGGCGACGGTGGGGCGGCCCATGCGTCCCGCGAACGCGGTCGCGGGTGCGACGCCGAGATCCGGCAGGGGGAGATGCGCGAAGTTCGGCGTTCCGTCCTCGGCGATGGTGCCGAGCACGGCCCCGTCGCTGCAGCCGATCACCACGCCCGCGCGGGTGGGGTGAGCGCCAGCGGCCGCCGGGCACGCCGCACCGGAATCAGACGGCGTCCCGTCGGCGGCGAGGAATCGGAGCCGGTCGGCCCGCCCCTCGGTAGCCGCGGCCGCGCCGAGCTCCGTCACCACGGCCCCCTCGCCGAGCGGAACCAGGAGCCCGGCGTGCGGTGCACCGGCGAGCCGGAATGACTCGGTGATCCGGCCCTCGGAGAGTGCCGCGTTGTCGAGCAGTACCGCCTCGCCGGTATCCGGGAAGAAGACACCGGTGTGCCCCGCGGTCGCGAGGGGGCCGCCGACGGTGGTGGCCACGCCCGCCCCGGGCACGGTGCCGAGCAGAGCGGGCGTGCCGCGGTAGTAGTGAAAGTGGTCCCCGTGATCCCACGTCCACGCGGCGCTGTCGACGATGTCGAGCCCGTCGTCACGGGCGGCGAAGACGTACCTGCCGTCGGTCGCGGCGGTGGCCGGCGGAGCGATGGTGCCGAGGGTCGACTCGGATCCGCTCAGCAGGTCGAGCAGTCCCACCGCGCCCTGCGGGTCGATGGTGACGAGGTGCAGCGGGGCTTCGCCGAGCTCCTCGGCCCCCGCAATGTCGCCGTGGGGCGCGTCGGTCGCGGCCGACGGGGGCGTGTCCGGCCGGGGAGCCTGTGGCTGCGGCGTGGCCGCCGTGCAGCCGGTGAGGGTGAAGGCGAGGAGCGTGCCGATGGCGGCGGTTCTGGGGGTGAGGTTCATGCGTGACTTTCCAGCGGAGAGGCGGGCAGGGGCGCGCGCGAGGGGCGCGGGCGGGTGGTGATGAGGTGCGCGAGATGCGATGCGCCGGCGAGCGCGATCGCGCTGATCGCGATCGTGGCCCCGGCCGCGGTGGCGGCGTGCCAGGACACCGCCAAGCCGAGCCCCACCGCCGCGATGCCTGCGACGCCGGCGAGCGCCATGCGGTCGGGGATCCGGCGACTCCACGGGGTCGCGGCGACGGCCGGCCCGAGCAGCAGCGCGACGACGAGGAGCGTGCCGACGGCCTGGGCGGACGCGACAACGGCGAGCGTCACGAGCCCGGTGAGCGCGGCGCCCGCGAGCCTGACGCGGTGCCCGAGCGCCTGGGCGATCCGCGGGTCGAAGGCGAGCGCGACGAAGGCCCGGTGTCCGGCGGCCGCCACCGCGATGGTGAGGGCCGTCGCGACAGCGAGGAGCAGCAGATCGGCGGTGGAGATCGCCAGGACGTCGCCGAAGAGCAGGGCGGTCGCGTCGGTGGCAAAGCTGCCGGAGTGCGAGACGATGATCACCCCGAGCGCCAGCATGGCCACAAAGAGCAGGCCGATGCTGGTGTCGTACGAGAGCTTGCCGCGCCGCTGGAGCGCCCCGATCAGCGCGCTCATGAGGGCCGCGGTGACGGCGCCACCGAGCATCGGCGGCGCGCCGGCGAGCGTCGCGACGGCCACCCCGGGCAACATGCCGTGCCCGAGCGCTTCGCCCAGAAACGCCATCCCGCGGATCACGACCCAGGTGCCGACGACCCCACAGATGATCGCCACGAGGGCACCGCCCACGAGGGCACGAGCGAAGAACGCGGTGCCGAGGGCGTCGAGAATCCAGTGCATGGGAGACGACCATACAGATAACGAGAACCATTCTCAACATGATAGATTTCGTGTCATGGAACACGACACCGCGATCCGGGCCGCCGGAATCCACGCCAGATATGGCCACCGTCCGGTGCTGACCGGGATCGATCTCCGCGTGTCCTGGGGTACCGTGACCGTGATCACGGGCCCCAACGGTGCCGGCAAATCCACACTGCTGGAGATCCTCGCCGGCGTGCGCGCCCCCCACGCGGGCACCGTGCGGCGGGCCGGCCCGGTGGCGCTCGTGGTGCAGCGCCCCCTCGCCCCACCCGGGCTTCCGCTCACCGTCGGCGACGCGGTCGCGATCGGGGCCGCGCGCCCCGGCCGGCGCGCCACGCGCAGCGCCGCACCCGGCTGGGCCCCCGCACCACGACGCCGCCGGCGCGACATCGCGGGAGCCGTGGCCGGCGCGCTCGCCGCCGTGGACCTCGCAGGCTTCGCGGCACGCGATTTCGCCGGGCTCTCGGGCGGCCAGCGGCAGCGCGTGCTCATCGCTCAGGGGCTGGCCACCGGCGCACCGATCCTGCTGCTCGACGAACCGGCCGCCGGCCTCGACGCCGCAAGCCGTGCGCGGACGCGAGACATCCTCGCCGCGGCCGCCCACCGGGGCGTCGCCGTGTGCTGCGTGAGCCACGACCCCGAAGACATCGCCGCCGCGGATCGGAACATCCCCCTCGACGCCGTGGCGACGGCGTGAGTCTCCTCGCGCGGGCGCGGCCGCCCGGGGTGCCGCACCGGACTGGCACCCGCACCGGCACACGCACGTTCGCGTATGCGATCGCGGGCGGGGCGACAGTGCTCGCGCTGATTGCCGTGCGCGCGATCCTGCCGGGCGATGCGCCCTGGCTGCCCGCCGCGGCGAGCGACCTCGTCACCCTCGCCCTCGCCGTGTTCGTCGAATCGTTGCCCTTCGTGATCCTGGGGACACTGCTGTCCATCGGGGTGCAGGTGTGGCTGCCCGCCGGGGCGCTCGAGCGCCTCCTGCCGCGCCGCCCGTGGCCGCGCCGCGTGGTGCTCTCGCTGTGCGGCGTCGTGCTGCCCGTCTGCGAGTGCGGCAACGTGCCGCTGGCGCGCGGCCTGATCCAGCGCGGCTTCAGCCCTGCCGAGGCCATCACCTTCCTGCTCGCCGCTCCGATCCTGAATCCGGTCACGATCCTCACCACCGCTCACGCGTTCGGTTGGGACTCGTGGGTGCTGATCGCGCGCATCGGCGGAGGGTTCGTGATCGCGAACCTGCTGGGCTGGTGGCTCAGCGCGCACCCGCAGCCGCGGGACCTGCTCGCACCGGGGTTCCGTGCCGCCTGCGATCATGCGCACGCACCGAGTGGGAGCCGCATCGCCCGGAGCGCCGACAGTTTTCTCACGGAGCTGTCGCAGCTGATGCCGGCCCTCGCGTTCGGATCACTCCTCGCGGGGGCGATCCAGGTGGGCGTGCCGCGCAGCGTGCTCATTGCGCTCGGCGCACACCCCCTCTGGTCGGTGCTGGCGCTCCTCGCACTCGGGTTCGTCATCTCGCTGTGCTCCAACGTTGATGCGTTTTTCATCCTCTCGCTGAGCGCCGCGTTTCTGCCGGGAAGCATCGTCGCCTTCTTGCTCTTCGGCGCGATGATGGACGTGAAAATGGTGGCGCTGCTGCGGACCACCTTCACGGGGCGCACGATCGCGCTCCTCGGCGGTACCGCCGCCGCGTGCGCCGCGGCGATCGGGTGGGGGATGAATCTTGTCGCCTAAACCGAACCGCCGCCCCGGGCTCGTGCTGCTCGTCGCCGGCATCGCGGTCACGCTCTCGCTCGCGCTGTCCGGCCGGCTCGAGTGGTACATCCATCCCCGCTCCGTGACGTTCACCATCGTGATGGTGTCCCTCGCCGGCGTCGCGTGGTGCGCGGCCTGCGCGGTGCGCGGCTCTGCGCAGCCGCGGCACACCGTGGCACGGCAGCCCCGCGGCTGGCGACGCCCGCTCGGCACGGTGCTCGCGCTGTGCTGCGCCGGGGCGGTCGTGCTCCTGCCACCGGCAACGCTGAGCCCGGAGGCCGTGGCCCAGCGCGCGGCCCCGGAAGCGATGGGACTCGGGATCGGCCCGGAAACCGCCGCGGGCACGGCCGATCTCGCCCAGCGTGACGACGGCGAACTCACCATCCGCCAGTGGGCGCTCCTCGTGCGCGGGGCCGACTCCGCGGCGATCACGGGACGCGCAGCCGAGCTGGTGGGCTTCATCACCCCGGATGCCGACGATCCCGAGTCGCTGTTCGTGGTGACCCGGTACGCCATTACCTGCTGCGCGGTCGACGCCCAAGCCGTGGGGGTGCCCGTGTACCGGCCCGGGTGGCAGGCGGAGTTTGCCCCGGGTGACTGGGTCCAGACCACCGGGGTGTTCGCGGCGAACCCGAGCGTCACGAGCCGCTGGGCGGCGGTGCTCTTGCCCGCACGCATGGCACCCACCGCCGAACCGGAGGATCCCTATGTCAGCTAGCCGATTCCGCGCGCGCACCGCCGGCATCCTCAGCGCGGTGTTGCTCGGGGCGACGGGACTCGCCGCCGCGAACGTGCTGCAGCCCCCGCGCATCATCGCGGTCGAATCACGTCCGGCGGCGCTCGCCGAGACCGACGGGGCGAACATCACCATTCGGCTCAGTCAGCCCATCGCCGCGGTCGCCCCCGCCGACATCCGCACCGAACCCGAGGTCCCCCTCACCGTGTCCACGGCTGGGGCCGCGGTCACCCTGCGACTCGGGACCCGGCTCGACTATGCCAGCACGCTGCAGCTGACGCTGCGGGTGACGGGCACGGCGACGGGCGTGCGCGGCGAGCTGGTTACGAGCCTGGCAGCCCCGGACACCCGCGTCACCACGCTGGTGCGGGGCGGCCCGGGGCAGGATCGCTTCGTGAGCGATGACCTGGTGCGGGGCGGCCGCCCGACCGATTTTCTCCCGGGGGTGGGCGTTCGCGAGTACGCGATGCTCCCCGATCGCGTTGTGGTGCTGCACGATGCGGGCACACCGGACTCCGCGCAGCAGGCGCTCGGCACCTACGCGATCGCCGACGGCACCTCCCAGCCGGTCATCCGAGACACCGACGGAGATCTGTCAGCGCTTCGGGCGGATCCGGCGGCGCTGTCGTTTGGGGTCGTCGCGACGGGGCTCGTGGTCGACGGGCAGCTCCTCGAGCGCGCCCTGCTCGTGTTTGACGGGCGAAGCGCGACGGGCGCACCCGCGGTGGTTCGGGACGAGGCCGGTGCCGCCATTTCCGTGGCCGACTGGCGCTTCGTGCCCGGGGACGGCGAGCTCGTGATCCGTGACGCCGCCGGCCAGAGCTGGCGGGCGCATCCGCTCCTGGGGGAGCCGGCGACGCGGATCCCACCCGACGATCCCCGCGCGCTGCTGCTCCCCGCGCCGGACGGTGCCGTCACCGTGTCCGACGGGGCCGAGATGCTGCCGAGCGCCGACCGGCGCCACGTGATCCGGCGCACCGCCGATGGCGCACGCGAGTGGTTCACGCCGCCCGGATCCGGCAGCCGCGTGGGTGCCATCTGCGCGGCCCCGGGTGGCCGCATCGTTGCCGTGGAGATCACCTCGGCGGAGGGTCAGCCCGACGGTCGGCCGGGGCGGCCCGGCCTGACGCACACCGTGACGCAGTTCCGTGATGCCCGATCGGGGGTGCTGCTCCGCAGCCTGATCGGCTTCGCGCCGCACTGGTGTTGAGGCGAGGGGTTACCCGGCGGACAGGCGCAGCGAGGCGTTGCCCTGCCGGGTCACATAGCAGCGTTCGGCGGCACTCGCGGTGACGGCCTCTGGGCTGGCGGTCAGGCGGACGCGGCCACCCGAGAGCGCTGCCCCGATCCCCGCGACGGTCCAGAGGTCCACCCGGTCCTGCCCGAAGCTCGCGAGCAGTTGCTCCGAGAGGAAGAAGGAGTACTCGGGCGCCCCGGCACCCGCGTCGACGCCCACCGGGCGGCCGATCAGGGTCGCCGAACGGTTCCGGCGGCGGCCGTTGAGGATCAACGTCGCGTTCGGGAGCCTGTTCGCGAGCGCACCGGCAAGACGGCGGCTCGCGCCGCGCACGCCGCGGGTGCCCGCACAGGCGGTGCTCAGCCGGTCCACCGCGCGAAGCGCGCCGAGCCTGACTGCGGAGGGCGGGGCGGTGGGGAAGCGGGTGCTGGCCTCCTCGGGCACGAGCGCGACGCGAAGCTCCAGGCCGTGCGCGGACGCCTCGAACCGGATCGCGCGCGCGGCGTGTGCGAGGCCCGGTTCGGCCGCGACGAGCGCGTCGATCCCGGCGACATCGCCCGCGCGGATGAGTCCGAGCTTGCGCCGGTCCGTGGGATGGGGCAGCGACGCATCGCGCGCCTCGGGCACGAAGTCTCGCAGGAACGCGCGGTGCAGCCCGACCCACTGGGTGCGGGTCTCGGGCGACATGCGGTGCCACCGCTTCGGGGCGTAGAAGCGGAGTCCTTTCCGCTGAAAGAACTGGAGGACCAGACGGTCGCCGGTCTCGGTGTCCGCGCTGCCGTCACGCAGGATCTGCGCGATTCGGCGGCAGGATGCAACGTAGTTCTCGGGGTCGATGCTGCGGGACGAAATATTCTGCCCGTCGTCGCGCAGCGCGATGAAGTACAGCGGGTCGGTGCCGCAGAACATGATCCGGTTCGCACGGGTGTAGGCCTGGGCCACGAAGATCCCGTCCTCGAGCCGCACCTGCTCCTCCGGAAAGGTGAGCCCGTGCCGCTCGATGAACTCCCGGCGGAACAGCTTCTGCGGGGACAGCGTCTCCATCGCGCGCGAGATCGAGATCGCGCCTTGCGGGTGGCGACTGTACAGCGACTGCACCTGGCGGCCGCCGGTGCCCGCGAAGCGCGGGATCACGATCTCGGCGGGCGGCTTCGCCGGGGACCGCTCCGCGAGCTCCACCATGCTGCGCAGCGCATGCGGTGCCATCGTGTCGTCGGCATCCATGAAAAACAGGTACTCGCCCGCGGCGCGCTCGATGCCGCGGTTGCGCGGGTGCCCGGGCCACCCGCTGTTGGCCTGATGGATCACCAGGACGCGCGGATCTCGCGCGGCGAAGCGATCGAGCTCGGCCCCGGAACCATCGGTCGAGCCGTCGTTGACCGCGATGATCTCGAGTTCGGGAAGATCCTGCGCGAGCACCGACTCGAGCGCGCCCGTGAGGTAGGGCATGGCGTTGTACACGGGAACAATCACGCTCACGCGGGGGTGGGAAAGGGAATGCATCGGGTGGTCCGTCCTGCTCGGCAGGGAGGCGGACCCTCCTGCAGCATCCCTGAGCGTACTCGCGGAAGCATGAGGGTCGGCTGAGGGGTTCCGCTGGGGTGAGGGGCGACCGGACCCCCGCGAGACGCCAGGTTGGGGCCTTTCTCCGTCAGATGCCGTGCGAGATCGAGATCTCGGTGCCGTGGGGGTGGGCAAGGCCGGGTAGGGGTGGTGGAGGGGCTGTGCAGGTGAGTGTAAGGTTAGGGGACAGTGGTCAAGTATGGCCAGAGTCCAGAAAAATTTGATTGTTTGTGGGGCACGGTCTAGCTTCACACTATTGATGGTGCGAGCCTCGATGTGTGTCACAGGAGGCTCATCGCATCAGGGGGAGTAGGGTCGATATGCGTCACGGAATTGCTGGAGGGCGGCGCTCGTTCAGCTGGCGACGAAGTCAGTCATTCGCGGCTGTCCTCCTCACGCTTTCAGCGCTATTCGGGCTGTTGGCGTTCCCGGTGCCGGCCCATGCGGACGATGAGTTCGCTGTCGGAACGCTGAGCTACCGAGTGAATGAGTCGTCTCCTGGCACCGTTACGGTCACCGGGGTGGTGCTCGCAGAGGGGTACTACCTTCAGCGTGTTCCTCCCACAGTGACCTTCGGTGGTCAGACCTACGATGTGACGGATATCGGCCCATTCGCGTTCATGCAGCCTCTGTGGCAAATTGAGCTCGGCGATGCCACGAACCTGAAGACGATCGGCGACTCTGCGTTCGTATCGCAACCCATCAGCTCCGTGACGATCCCTGACGGTGTCACCACAATTGGAGATTACGCGTTTTCTCGGACTCACTTGGACGAGATTGTTCTTCCTGACAGCGTGACTTCGCTCGGGGTCCACGCATTCAGTTACTCCCAGCTGAAGTCAGCGGTGTTGTCCAACGGCCTCACCGAGGTCCCGGACTCTGCGTTTCTCGGGAACAAGCTCACCTCTGTGCAGATTCCTGAGGGCGTCACGAGTGTGGGCGACTACGCGTTTCAGTTCAACCAGCTGACATCAGTCGCGCTTCCCGACACCCTTTCTGAGATCGGGTTTGCCGCTTTTGCCGAGAATCGATTGCCCTCGATCGAGTTTCCAGGGGGTCTCTCGACAATTGGGGAGTCGGCCTTCAACGACAATGAACTGACTACCGTGACGTTTCCGCGGTCTCTCAGTCGCCTGGAGTCCGCGTTCAATTTCAATCGTCTGTTGACTTCTTTTGTCTTCCTCGGGCCGGTTCCTCTGGGAAGTCAGGGGACGTTGGAAGTGACGGGGATTGGGCGCAAGGGCAAGATCTCCCATCTCGAGGAATTTGGGCCGTCGGCAGACTGGGTTGCCAGTGTAGGCGGATACTTGGACCCCGAACACGTCGAGCAGCTGCCGGAAATCGATGAGCCTGCGGCCGGAACTCACAGCGCGGGCGCGATGACTCCCACGCAGGCCCTGCAGACGGAGTTTTCTCCGTGCTGGGGAGAGGGGGACGACCAGTGGTTCTGGGGTGCCTCACGCTGCGACGGGTAGCTTCATTCTGATTCGGGAGCGCACTTCGGGCAAAGAAAAAGGCTCCCACCGCCGGAGCGATGGAAGCCAGTGTTGCAGTGCCCCCGGAGGGATTCGAACCCCCGACCTACGGTACCGGAAACCGGCGCTCTATCCCCTGAGCTACGGAGGCGAGCAATTGCAACCACGCCAGCCTAGCGCATATCCGAGGCGGGGTTGTGCACCGTGGGCGGAGCCGGGCGGTTCGCGCCGCTAGACTGTGGTGTTGTGACGCCACAAGAACTCGCCTCCGCCCTTGCCCGCATCGTGACCGACATTGTGGGGGCCCGCGGCCTCGACCTCGTCGTGACGGACGCCGACACGCAGGTGGACCGACCCAAGAACCGAGATCACGGCGACTGGGCCTCGAACGTGGCCATGAAGTTCGCCAAGCGCCTGGGTGTCAACCCGCGCGAACTCGCGCAGGAGATCGCCGCCGCCGCCGAGGGAATCGACGGTGTTGCCAAGGCCGAGGTCGCTGGGCCCGGCTTCATTAATCTCACCCTCGACGCGGCAAGCGCCGGGGAGACCGCCCGCCGCGTCGTCGAGCAGGGCGAGAACTACGGCCGCACGGACGTGCTCGCCGGGCACCGGATCAACCTCGAATTCGTGTCGGCGAACCCGACCGGGCCGCTGCACATGGGCCACACCCGGTGGGCCGCCCTCGGCGACTCCACCGCTCGCGTGCTGCGGGCCGCCGGTGCCGAGGTGACGAACGAGTACTACATCAACGACGCCGGCGCGCAGATGAACAAGTTCGGCCGCTCCGTGTTCGCGGCCGCGCTCGGCGAGGACGCGCCCGAGGACGCGTACCCGGGTGAGTACATCCAGTCGCTCGGGGAGCGCGTGCGCCAGCAGATCCCGAACCTGCCCGAGCTCGCCGCCGCCGACCGCGAGGCCGCCCTCGAACAGGCGCAGGAACTCGCGTACCAGCTGCAGCTCGCGGAGATCAAGGACTCGCTGGAGCGCTTCAACGTGCACTTCGACGTGTACTACTCCGAGCGCACGCTGCACACGCCCGGCGCGGACGGCAGCCCGAGCCCGATCGAGGCCGCCGTGGACCGCCTGCGGGCGCAGGGGCACGTCTTCGAGGAAGACGACGCGATCTGGGTGCGCACCACGACGTTCGGCGACGACAAGGATCGCGTGTTTACGCGCGGCAACGGCATCTACACCTATTTCGCTGCGGATGCCGCCTACTACCTCGACAAGATGGATCGCGGCTTCACCGAGAAGATCTACCTGCTGGGTGCGGATCACCACGGCTACATCGGGCGCCTCACGGCGATCGCCGGGGCCGCGGGCGACGACATCGAGACCGGTATTTCCGTGCTCATCGGCCAGCTCGTGAACCTCGACGGCGCGCGCCTGTCGAAGCGCGCCGGCAACATCATCGAGCTCGACGATCTGCTCGAGTGGCTCGGCGCGGATGCGCTGCGGTACTGGCTCGCCCGCTACCCGGCCGACTCCCCGCTCGCGCTCGACGGCGAGAAGCTGCGCAGTCGCACGAACGACAACCCGGTGTTCTACGTGCAGTACGCCCACGCGCGCACCTGCGCCGTGGATCGCAACGCGGCCACGGCCGGCCTGGATCGCAGCGCGTTCGCGCCGGAACTGCTCACGCACGAGACCGAGGCGGAGCTGCTCGGCAAGCTGCAGCAGTACCCGGGGATCGTCGCGGGTGCGGCAGAGCTGCGGGAGCCGCACCGCGTTGCGCGCTTCCTGGAGGAACTCGCGGCCGCGTTCAACCGCTGGTACGACAACTGCCGCGTGCTGCCCCAGGGCGAAGACCCGATCACGGACCTGCACCGGACGCGCCTGTGGCTGAACGACGCCGCGGGGCAGGTGCTGCGCAACGGCCTGGACCTGTTGGGTGTGAGCGCGCCCGAGCGGATGTAGCCGCATTTCCCGGTAGGCTCGGCGCACGATCAGTCCCGAAGGAGCGCTCATGACACGCGGTACCCCTCGCTGGTGGAAGAAGCTGCTGGGTGTGCTCATCGCGCTCGCGGTGCTCGCCGGGGCGGGGGAGCTCGCGCTGCGCCTGATCGTTCCCGGCGTGATCGAGAACGCGGTGCGGTCGCAGCTGAAGCTCTCCGGGGATCACCCCGTGGACGTGTCACTCGGCGGTTCTGCGCTGCTGAACGCCCTGCGGGGTGGGATCGGCGACGTTCGCGTCGCGGTGCCGGAGGCCCCGATCCGCGACGGCATCGTCGCGGACGCGGAGCTCGCGGCCGGCCTCGTCCCATTCAACCCGCTGAACGGGGAGATCCGTGACGGCGACGTGCGCGTCACCGTGCCGCAGGATCAGCTGGGGCCCTTCGTGAGTCTCCTTACGAAGGGCGTTGCAACCACGGGCGAGGTGCGCGACGGGAACGTGGTGATCGGGCGGAGCATTTCCGTGCTCGGGCAGGACATTCCGCTCACGATTTCGCTCTCGGTCGGCGTGGTCGACGGGGACATCCTGCTCGAACCGCAGCGGGTGAGCGCGGCCGGGCTGGATCTCACTGCCGAGCAGATCACCGAGGCGACCGGCACCCTGCTCGACCCGGTGCTGCACCCGGAGCCGGTGTGCGTGCGGGATCAGCTCCCCGCGGGCGTGACGATCACCGAGGTCACGCTGTCCAGCACCGGTTCCGCGATCATCGACGCGTCCCTCGCCCCGGGCATCGTGTCCGATCCGGCACAGCGCGCGAAGGGCAGCTGCGAGTAAGTCGCCCGGGCGGGAAGGCCCCGCGGGCTACAGCCCCGCCGCGCGGAGCGCGAGCCACGCGGCGGCGCGGTCGTCCGCGCGGTGCATCGCGAGCCCCGTGAGCTCCTCGATCCGCCGGATCCGGGAGGCGAGGGTTTGCCGGTGGATGCCCAGCTGTTCCGCGCTTGCGCGATGCGCGCCGTGGGACGCGAGGAACACCTGGAGCGTGGCCCCGAGCTCCCCGTGGGCGCCCGTGGCGTCCCGCAGCGGATCGAGCACCCGCGCGATCTCTTCCCCGGCGCGGTCGTCGAGCGCGGACAGGACGAGGCCGACGGTGGAGAGCTCGGTGAAGTCCACCACGGGGAGGTCGTCCGTGAACGCGGACTCGATCGCCTGATGCGCCTGCGTGGCGCTCGGGGCGAGGGCATCGGCGGGGGCCGCGGCACCGATGCCGAGGTGGAGCCCCCGGCCGGCCACGGGGGTGAAACCGTGCACGCGGGCGGCGAGTTCCGGGGCGAGCTCCCCGCGCACGAAGCCGCGAACCCGCCCCTGGGTGCTCGCGAACACGTGCTCCGCGCCGAGTTCGTCGCACCAGCGCCGGATCAGGCGCTCGGTGTCGATCGTGCGGGTCTTCGCGCCGAGCTCGAAGGCCGTGAGATGCGATTCGTGGACGCCCCAGCGGTGCAGGAGCGCGGGGGCGTCGGGGCCGCCGGCGAGCAGGGTGTCGATGAGCGCTTCTCGGCCGAGGTGCTCGGTGAGTGAGGGGTCGTGTGTGCGCAGCAGGAGGTCGAAGAGCGCCGCGGCGAGGGAGGCGAGGTCGCGCGCGTGGCTCGTGCGGCTCGATCGGGTGGCGATGACCAGCCGGCCTGCGAGGTCCTGGTCGGAGCCGACCTGATGGGTCTGGAGGCCGTGGTGCCGCACGCGTACGGGGCGGCCCGTGGCGACGGCGATGGCGTCGGAGACGTGGAGCCGGCCGGCACCGGCGCTCGCGATCACCTGCGCCTCCGGATCGAGCAGCACCGCCCACCCGTCGATGCGCCGGGCCAGCTCGGCGATGACGGCGGTGAGGCCGCCGCGGCGCGCCACCTGCGTGAGTACGTTCATGCCGGCGGTGACGAGGCGGTCCGCGGCCCCGCGGTCCTCGGCGATGAGGGTGGTCAGGGTCGCGTGCAGGGCCACGTCGGCGAACTCGGTGCCGAGGATCGCGGTCATCCCGGCTGCCGAGAGTGCTGAGCGGAGCTCCGCGTCCCGCAGCGGGGTGACGTAGACGGCACCCGTGAGCGCCTCGCTCGCGGGTCCGCCCGCACTCAGGCGTGCGAGAAGTTCCTGTTCGGAGCCGGTAATGAGCGTCGCATAGTTGGGGTTTCCGACGACGACATACGAGGAGATGTCGGTCACCCCGTCGACGGGGGTGCGCGCGTCCAGGCGCGCCTCGACGCACTCCCCGCCCACGGCGCGGACCACGGCGGCAAGATCCAGGGCCATGCATGGAGTGTACCAAGTGGTGAATTGAGTACAGAAGATTCATCGTTTGGGTCGGTGACAGGTGGGCGGCTTCGTCCGTAACATCGCTTCCGTCGCGTTCGCCGCACCGTGCACCCGCCGGGGCCGCGACGCGATCCGAGTCACTCGAAAACGAAGGAGTTGTCCCCATGAAGGCTGTGGTGTTCCGCGATCCGGAGACCCGTGTCGAGGTCGCTCAGGTCGACCTTGCTGCCCCGAAGGCCGGAGAGGTTCGCGTCAAGATCGCCGCAGCCGGCGTCTGCCACTCTGACCTGCATGTCAAACGTGGCGAATGGGAAGCCCCCGCACCGATGGTGATGGGGCACGAGGGCTCGGGGGTCGTCGTCGAGCTGGGCGAGGGAGTGACCTCCCTGGCCGTCGGCGACCACGTCGTGCTGAGCTGGGTGCCGCCGTGCGGCGAGTGCCGTCACTGCCTGCAGGGCCACGAGGCGCGCTGCCAGAAGGTCGCCACGGTCGTGGCACCCCAGGGCGTGCTGTTCGACGGCACCTCGCGGCTGTCGCTGGGGGAGGAGCAGATCCACCACTACCTCGGCGTCTCCTCCTTCGCCGAGGAGGTCATCGTGCCGGCTTCCGGCGCCATCAAGGTCCGCGACGACGCGCCGCTCGATGTCATCGCGGTCGTGGGCTGCGCCGTGGCCACCGGGGTCGGGGCCGTGCTGAACACCGCCGCGGTCGAGCCCGGGGCCACCGTCGCCGTGATCGGCTGCGGCGGCGTGGGCCTCAACGTGGTGCAGGGCGCGAAGCTCGCGGGTGCCGAGCGCATCATCGCGATCGACGTGGTCGCGGAGAAGACCACCATGGCGCTGCAGTTCGGGGCGACCGACCGGATCGACGCGTCCGAGCGCGATGCCGTCGAGCAGCTGTTCGAGCTCATGCCCGACGGCGTGGACTACGTGTTCGACGCGATCGGTCGCACCTCGACCACCGAGCAGGCGATCCAGATGCTCGGCCTCGGCGGCGCCGCCGTCATCGTCGGGCTGCCCCCCACGGGTGCGAAGGCCTCGTTCGAGCCGCTCGTGCTCGCGGAGGCCGACCAGCGGATCCTGGGCTCGAACTACGGCTCGGTGCGCCCGTCGATCGACATCCCCGCACTCGTGGACCGCTACATGGACGGCCAGCTGAAGCTGGATCCGCTCATCTCGGGCCGCCGTTCCCTCGACGAGGCCGCAGAGGCGCTCGACGACCTCGAGGCCGGCGGCGTGCTGCGCACGCTCCTTATCCCGTAACCCGACCCACGTCCTCGACGAAGAGAAAAGACTCACGTACTGACATGACTCAGACCACCGAACGCAAGGTCGACGCCGGCCTCCGCGAGGGGGTGATGTCTGGCCCCGAACTCGCGGCCCAGGCCATCGCCAACATCGCGCCGAGCGCCGTCATCGCCTTCACCGCCGCCTCGATCTTCCTCGGGGCCGGCAATGGCACCATGTTCGCTTTCGTGCTCGCCACGATCGTGATCCTCTGTGTCGGCTACATCATCTCGATGTTCGCCCGCCGCCACGCCTCGGCCGGCTCGCTCTACACCTACGTGTCGAAGGGCCTGGGCCCGACCGGCGCCTTCGCCGCGGGGACCGCGCTGCTCATCGGCTCGTGGGGCATCGCCGCCGGCTCGCTCGGCGGTGCCGTCTCCTACAGGTCGGACCTCCTGCGGATCTTCGGCATCGACCGCGCCGACAGCACGGGGTGGCTCATCGGCCTCGCCGTGGTCATTGGCGGCCTCGCGACCTTCTTCACCATTCGCGGAATCCGGATCTCCGCCCGCGTCTCGCTGGTTCTCGAACTCGCGTCCGTGGCGATCATCCTCGTCCTGCTGATCGCGGCGCTCGTGTGGCTCGGCCCGGACGCGTGGGATCCCGCGCAGTTCTCGTTCGAGGGGGTGCCGTTCCAGGGCGTCGCCGCGGGCATGGTGCTCGGGATCCTCGGCTTCGTCGGCTTCTCCTCGGCCGACGCGCTTGGCCGCGAAGCGCGCAACCCGCACACCGCGATCCCGCGCGCCATCATGTGGAGCGCCGTGGTGGTGGGCGTCCTCTACGTGTTCGCCGCCTACACCCAGATCGCGGTGCTCGGCGACGATCTCGGCACCGTGGCGAGCCCGCTGCAGGCCATCAACGACCGGATCGGCATGCCCGGCTGGTTCGCGCCGGTGCTCGTGTTCGGCGTTGCGGCATCGTTCTTCGCCGTGGTGGTCGCGCCGCTCAACGTCGTGGGACGCATCGTCTACGTGATGGGCAAGGAGGGCATCATGCCCGAGCGCTTCGGCCGCACCCACGAACAGCACCTCACCCCGCACCGCGTCCTGCTGATCGCGGGACCCGCGGCGATCGTGCTCGACGTGATCCTCTTGCTGGCGGGCACCCATCCGATGGACATCGTGGTGTGGGTGGACACCTACGGCACGTACGGGTACATGGTCGCCTACGCGCTCGTCGCGATCGCCGGTGTGGTCTACACGACGCGCGCCGGGATCCCGAACCGACTCGTGTGGCTCTGCGCCGTGGTCGCGGTGGTGGCCATGGGGTATGTGTTCTTCGCGAATGTGTGGCCCGTCCCCGCATTCCCGATCAACGTGATCCCCTACCTGTTCGCAGCGACCATGCTTGCCGCGTTCCTGCGGTTCTGGTGGGTGAAGCGGAACCGCCCCGAGGTCCTGGCGCGCGTGGGCAACACGCACACCGAGATGCTGGAGGGCGTGGGCTAACCGCCACGCACCGACACCGCGGCCCGGTCACACACGGCGTGTGACCGGGCCGCGGTGTCGGTGCCACACGTCGGCGGTGCCAGCCCCGAGGCCTCGCCGCCCAGCGGATGTTGTCACACTCCCGTTCGGACATGCGTCGCACGCTAAGCTGGACGGGTTCGTTCTGAGCCTGTGCTCCGTTCGCACGGCTTCAGGGGCCAATCCGGGTCCGCTCGCCACGCGCTGCCCGCTGCAGCGCCGCGAGCGCAACGACCACGACGTACTCACCCCAGGAGCCCCAGATGGACACCACCAACACGATTGACCCGCGCGTCTTTCCCCCGACCGCCCGCCGCGGCAGTTCCTGCGGCGAACTGAAGCTCGGCGAGATTCAGGCGACCGCGCTGACCGCGGAGTTCGGCTCGCCGCTCTACGTGGTCGACGAGGACGCCGCCCGGGCTCGCGCCGTCGAGGTGCGCACCGCCCTGCAGCGCGAGGCCGCGCGTATCGGCACCGCGGCCACCGTGTATTACGCGACCAAGGCGTTTCTGTGCGTCGAGGTGGCGCGCTGGATGGCGGAAGAGGGGCTGGCCATCGACGTCGCCAGCGGGGGCGAGCTCGCCGTCGCGCTCGCCGCGGGGGTCGATCCTGCCCTGATCGGTTTTCACGGCAACAACAAGTCCGAAGCCGAGATCGCGCGCGCCGTCGCCGCGGGCGTGGGCACCATCATCCTGGATAGCGAGTGGGAGACCGAGCGCGTTGCCCGCGCCGCGGCCGCGGCCGGGGTCCGGCAGCGCGTGCGCCTCCGCGTGAACAGCGGCGTGCACGCCTCGACGCACGACTTCCTCGCGACCTCGCACGAGGACCAGAAGTTTGGCCAGCCGCTCGCGGAGGCCCCGCGCCTCGTCGGCGACATCCTGCAGCACGAGTCGCTCGAGTTCGTCGGCCTGCACTGCCACATCGGCTCCCAGATTTTCGCGACCGACGGGTTCCGCGAGTCCGCGCGACGGCTGCTCGGGGTCTACCCCGAACTGGCGCGCCTCGCCGGTCGCGACATCCCCGAGTTGAACCTGGGCGGCGGCTTCGGCATCGCCTACACGAGCGCGGCGGCCGATGAGGCCCCCGCGATCGCAGACGTGGCGCGCCAGCTCGCCGATATCGTCGCAGAGACCGCCGCCGAGGCCGGCATTCCGGTCCCGCACCTCGCGTTCGAGCCGGGCCGCGGCATCATCGGCCAGGCGGGTGTCACGCTGTACACGGTCGGCACGACAAAGACGGTGCAGCTCGCGGGGAGCGACGCGGCGGCGGATCCCGCCGACCTCGGCTTCAGCGAACGGCTCTACGTGAGCGTGGACGGCGGTATGAGCGACAACGCGCGCCCCGCCCTCTACGGGGCTGACTACCAGGTCCGCATCGCGAACCGCGCAAGCGACGCCGCCCCGGCCCTCGTGCGGGTCGTCGGCAAGCACTGCGAGTCCGGCGACATCGTGGTGCAGCGCGACGTGCTCCCGGGCGATGTTCGCCCCGGCGACACCCTCGCGGTGGCCGCGACCGGCGCCTACTGCTGGGCCCTCGCGAGCAACTACAACTACGTGCCCCGGCCACCGGTCGTCGCGATCTCCGGCGGCTCGGCGCGGATCATCGTGCGCGGCGACACGGAGGAAGAACTCCTCGCCAAGAGCGTCCAGGACGCACGCGTATTTACCCCCACCACGAACGGAGCAACCAAGTGAACGGATACCGCGATCTCCGCGTCGCGCTGCTGGGCTGCGGCTCGGTCGGCGCGCAGACGGCCCGACTCATCCTCGAACACGGGGAGGAGCTCGCCGCCCGCATCGGAGCGCGCTTGACGCTCGCCGGGATTGCGGTGCGCGACGTGAACGCGAAGCGCGACGTCGAGCTGCCGCAGGAGCTGTTCACCACGGACGCTGAGCGTCTCGTGCAGAGCGCCGACATCGTGATCGAGCTCATGGGCGGCATCGAGCCGGCCCGCACCCTGATCCTGCAGGCGCTGCAGGGCGGTGCCGACGTGGTCACCGCCAACAAGGCCCTGATCGCCGAGCACGGCCGCGAGCTCGCGGACGCCGCCGAGCAGGTCGGTGCACAGCTGTCCTACGAGGCCGCCGTCGCCGCCGCGATCCCGATCCTGCGCCCGCTGCGCGAGAGCCTCGCGGGTGACCACATCACCCGCGTGCTCGGGATCGTCAACGGCTCCACAAACTACATCCTCGATCGCATGGATCGCTTCGGGGACAGCGCCGAGGACGCGATGCGCGTTGCGGCGGAGCTCGGCTACCTGGAGGCGGACCCCACGCTCGACGTCGAGGGCTTCGACGCCGCGCAGAAGGCGACGATCCTCGCGAGCATCGCGTTCCACACCGAGATGCCGGTCGACGCGGTGCACCGCGAGGGCATCTCGAACATCACGCTCGCGCAGATCGAGGCGGCGAAGCACGCCGGGTACGTGATCAAGCTGCTCGCGATCGCCGAGCGGATCACCTCGAGCGACGGCGTGGCCGGCGTTTCGGCCCGGGTCTACCCGGCGCTGATCCGACGCGACCACCCGCTCGCCGCCGTCTATGGCGGCAAGAACGCGGTCTTCGTGGAAGCCGAAGCCGCGGGCGAACTCATGTTCTACGGTGCGGGCGCGGGCGGCGCGGAAACGGCATCCGCCGTGCTCGGTGACCTCGTGTCGGCGGCGCGTCGCCACGTCATCGGCGGCCCCGGCATCCCGGGTTCGCTGCACGCGGAGCTCCCGATTCTCCCCGTGGGTGAGGTCAACACGGCGTACCAGGTGATGCTTGACGTGCACGATCAGCCCGGGGTGCTTGCCGGGATCGCGGGCATCCTCGCGGAGCACGGCGTGTCGGCGGCGAGCGTCGAGCAGACCGTGGCGAAGGAGCAGGAAGGCCGCGCCGCCCTCGTGATCGGCACGCACGTCGCCCGCGAGGCCGATCTGGCCGCGATGGTTGACGCGCTGCGCGCCTCCGACCTCGTGCTCGAGGTCACCAGCGTGCTGCGGCTCGAGGGCAACGCATGAGCGGCGCCGCGTCTCGCGCCGTCCGCGTACACGTCCCCTCGACGAGCGCCAACCTCGGCCCCGGCTTCGACACGCTCGGGATCGCCCTCGCCTACGGGGACGACCTCACCGCGGTGACGCGCCCGGAGGCCGGCGCGACGGTTGCCGTGACCGGCGTCGGCGCGGGCGAGGTTCCGACGGACGCCTCGAACCTGGTGGTGCGCTCCGCCGCGCACGTGTACGAGCGGCTCGGCCGCGAGCTGCCGGGCCTGAACGTTGAAGCCACGAACCGGATCCCGCACGGCCGCGGCATGGGATCCTCGGGCTCCGCGATCGTCGCGGGCGTAATGATTGCCGCTGGCCTGCTCGCGAGCGATCCCGACGCGCCGGTGGAGCTCACGGAAGCGCAGCTGCTCGCCTTCGCGACGGAGCTGGAGGGGCACCCGGATAACGTGGCGCCCGCGCTCTTCGGCGGGCTCACGATCGCCTGGTCCACCGAGGCCGGGCCGCAGTTCAAGCGGCTGCTGGTGCACCGCGGAGTCGCTCCGCTCGTGCTGGTGCCGAGCTTCACCATGTCCACCGAGCTCGCGCGCAGCCTGCAACCCGAACAGGTGCCACACGAGGACGCCGTGTTCAACGTGTCGCGCTCCGCGCTGCTGATCGCCGCCCTCACGCAGAGCCCGGAACTGCTGATGCAGGCCACCGAGGACCGCCTGCACCAGGACTACCGCGGCGACGCGATGCCCGCCACGCGGGATCTGATTCGGGAACTGCGCGCTGCGGGACACCCGGCGGTGGTGTCCGGGGCGGGCCCCTCGATTCTCGTGCTGTCACCCGGGCCCGCCGAGCGTCAAGCCGCGGCGGATCTGGTCGCGCAGGCCCACCCGGATTGGCGTGTGCTGCTCCTCGCCGTGGACACCAAGGGTGCTACAGTGGAGGAGATCCCCGCGTAGCTGGTGCGCTCATCGAGTGCGTCGGATACCCGCGGCCCGGATGGTTTCGGTGCGAGTTCCTCGGAGCTCGCAACCGGCACGCCGCTGTGGCCGGGGAGTGTGGATCGTTTTCCTCACCGTGACGCGAGTGTCCGGTGATCCCGACGCACCTGATGTGCACCCTCTCGGGAGCGCGTGGCCGTGAGTGCCCGCGGTTCCTGCGGAGTTCCGAAAGGAAGAAACGTGGAATCCAACGTAGAAGACCAGAACACCCCCGCCGCGAGCGAGGAAGCGCCGGCACCGCGCCGTCGCGCCTCGCGTCGCGTCAGCGCAGCCGCTGGCGCGACCGCGGAGGCCGCGGCCGTCCTCGCTGCACCCGCAGCGGAGGCGACCGCGCCCGAAGCCGCCGCGGCACCCGCCGCCGAGGCACCCGCCGCCGCGGCACCCGCTGCTGAGGCACCCGCTGCTGAGGCGCCAGCAGCCGAGGCCGCGCCGAAGAAGCGCGCGACGCGCACGCGGAAGAAGGCGGAGCCCGTCGAGACGCCCGCCGCGGAGACGGCAGACGCCGCGCAGGCTCCCGACGCTGCGGCTGACGCGCCGGCCGAGGAGGCCGCCGCCGAGCCCGCGCCGAAGAAGCGCGCGACGCGGAGCCGGAAGAAGGCCGAGCCCGCTGAGGCCCCGGCAGCTGAGGCTACCGATGCCGCCGAGGCGGCACCGGCTGCCGCCGAAGCTCCGGCCGCCGCAGCCGAGACGCCGGCCGAGGCACCCGCCGAGCCGGTGAAGCGCACGCGGAGCCGCCGTGCAAAGAGCGAGCCCGCGGACGCCACCGCGACGGACGCGGCAGCCGCGGACACCGCCGCAGCCCCGACCGAGACCCCCGCCGAGGCACCCGCCGAGACGGCTCAGGCCGAGTCCACCTCGGATGACTCCGCGAAGAGCGCGGACTCGAAGAACGAGGCGGGCGAGGGCGAGAAGCCGAGCCGCAACCGCCGCACCCGCGGCCGCGGTGCGAAGACCGAAACGCCGGATGCCGCCGAGCAGGGCGAGCCGGAGTCGGATGCCGAGGAGACCGGCCGGGGTCGCGGCCAGTCGCAGAACGGCGACAAGGGTCGGCAGAACGGCCAGAATAACGGCCAGAACGGCCAGAACGGCCAGAACGGCCAGAACAGCGGCCAGAACGGCCCCGCGGACAAGGGCGGTTCGGAGAGCTCCAGCCGTTCGAGCCGCACCCGGCAGCGCGATCGCAAGCGTCGCGGATCCGGCGACGATCTTGAGCCGGAACTCACCGAGGATGACGTTCTGCTGCCGATCGCCGGCATCCTGGACGTGCTCGACAACTACGCCTTCGTGCGCACGAGCGGGTACCTCCCCGGCACGAGCGACGTGTATGTGTCGCTCGGCCAGGTCAAGAAGTACGGCCTGCGCCGCGGCGACGCGGTGGTGGGCGCGATCCGCCAGCCCCGCGAGGGCGAGTCGGGGAGCCGTCAGAAGTACAACGCCATCGTCAAGATCGACGCGGTGAACGGGCGCACGCTCGAGGAGACCGACACCCGCGTCGACGCGGCCGACCTGACGCCGATCTACCCGGACACCCGCTTGCGTCTCGAGGGAACGCCGAGCCCCGCGCTCGGTCGCGCCATCGACCTCGTGGCCCCCATCGGGCTGGGCCAGCGCGGCCTGATCGTGGTGCCCGCGCGCACCGCGGGCACCCCGATCCTGACCGAGCTCGCCGAGGCCGTCCGGGCCAACGCGCCCGAGGCACACCTGATGCTGGTGCTCGCCGATGCGCAGCCCGAGGACGTCACGCACCTCCAGCGCACGGTGCGCGGCGAGGTCGTCGCGGCCTCCTTCGACCGCCCGGCCGAGGACCAGGCCACCGTCGCGGAGCTCTCCATCGAGCGCGCCAAGCGGATGCTCGAGCTCGGCCACGACGTGGTCGTGCTCATCGACTCGCTCAACCGTTTCGCCCGGGCCTACGCGCAGGCGCAGCACGGCCAGGCCCGCCCGGCCCACGACGAGATCGACGAGTTCGCGCTCGGCCAGATCATGAAGCTGCTCGCCGCCGCGCGCAACGTGGAGAACGGGGGCTCGCTCACGATTCTTGCCACTGCGCAGCACGGCACCGGCCTGCCCGCAGATCAGACGCTGCTCCGCGAGGCGCGCCGCGTCGTCAACAGCGAGATCCGGATCGGCAAGACCCGTGCGGGCATCGCCCCGACCGTGCAGCTCGCCAAGTCGCGCACCGCGAACGCCGCGGCCATGCTGAGCGCGGACGAGTCCAGCGTCCTCGGCCTGCTCCGCGAAGCGCTGCAGGACGACGACGCCGAACAGCAGCTCGTGAAGCGCATCCGCGAGACCGCGTCGAACGCCGCGCTCCTCGCCGAGGTGCAGCGCGCCGGCGGCCTCTCCTAAGCAGTTCCTCGCGCTCCGCGACTGATCACGGGTCTTCCCGTCATCCTGCGCGCGCGGAGCCTTCCGCGGAGTCCGGCCTCACGGCCGGGCTCCGCGGGGTCGGCCGCCCGGCCGGAGCGCAGGATGCTGAGTTTTGATCACCCGGAGGAAACATGTTCGAACAGGTCGCGGGACTGCTCGCAGAGCACGCCCAGCTGCAGGAAGACCTCGCCGATCCGGCGCTGCACGCCGACGCGGCGCGCGCCAAGAAGGTGAACCGGCGCTACGCCGAGCTCAGCAAGATCAAGGCCGCGCACGAGCACTGGGTCCAGCTCGGTGCCGACCTCGAAGCCGCCCGCGAGCTCGCGCGCGAGGACGAGGCGTTCGCCGAGGAGATCCCCGAGCTCGAGGCCGGGCTTGCGGAGGCGCAGGAGAAGGTGCGCCGACTCCTGATCCCGCGCGATCCCGACGATGCCCGCGACGTGATCCTCGAGATCAAGGGCGGCGAGGGCGGAGCCGAGTCGGCGCTGTTCGGTGCCGACCTGCTCCGGATGTACATGTACTACGCGGAGTCGAAGGGGTGGAAGACCGAGATCCTCGAGAAGGACGAGAGCGACCTCGGCGGCTACAAGAACGTGCAGGTTGCGATCAAGGCGAACCCGAGCGATCCGTCGCAGGGGGCCTGGGCGCACCTGAAGTACGAGGGCGGGGTGCACCGGGTGCAGCGCGTCCCCGTGACCGAGTCGCAGGGTCGCATCCACACCTCGACCACGGGCGTGCTCGTGTACCCCGAGGTGGACGAGCCCGAGGAGGTCGAGATCCACCAGAACGACCTCAAGATCGACGTCTACCGCTCCTCCGGCCCCGGCGGGCAGTCGGTGAACACGACGGACTCCGCCGTGCGCATCACGCACCTCCCCACCGGCATCGTTGTCGCGATGCAGAACGAGAAGAGCCAGCTGCAGAACCGCGAGGCCGGCATGCGCGTGCTCCGCGCCCGCATCCTCGCGCGGCAGCAGGAGGAAGCGGCAGCCGAGGCCAGCGCGCACCGCTCGAGCCAGATCCGCACCATGGATCGCTCGGAGCGCATCCGCACGTACAACTTCCCGGAGAACCGCATCGCGGACCATCGGACCGGGTTCAAGGCCTACAACCTCGACCACGTCATGAACGGTGCCCTCGATCCCGTGATCGAATCGTGCATCCGGATGGACGAGGAGTCCCGGCTGGCGGCGCTCGGCCAGCAGTAGCGGGTGCGGGGGCTCGCGCTGGCGCAGTACGCTGAGGGGATGACCGAAACTCAGCTGCCCATCGTGGGCCCCCTCGTTACGCTCCGCGTTCCCCGGCAGGAGGACCACGCGCCGCTCGTCGCGATTCTCGCCGAGCCCGAGGTGGCGCTCTGGTGGGTCGGCTACACGCCGGAGCGCGTGCAGGCGGAGTTCATTGACGAGCCGGGCACCACCCGGATCATCGAGGTGGACGGGGAGTGCGCGGGCGTGCTCGTGGTGCTGCGCGGCTCGGACCCCGAGTACCCGACCACCGTCATGCACATCTTCATCGGCACCCGCTTCCGCGGTCGCCGGATCGGCGAGGAGGCCCTCGCGCTCGGCATTCGGGCCGAGTTCGCGGCGGGAATCAGCCGCATCACGCTCGACCCGAACATCCACAACGAGGGCGTGATCCGGAGCTACGAGCGGCTCGGCTTCAAGCGCGTGGGCGTGTTCCGCGACTACCAGGTGCGCCCCGGCGGTCACCTGGAAGACGCGATGTTCCTGGATCTCACCCGCAGCGACTTCCCGGACGGCCCGCCGCTGCCGCCCCGCGACTAGCATTCGCGCGGGCCGGGGTGCCCGGGGAGCGTCGTCGCGCCGCGGGCGCCCTGACCAGGAGTAGCATGGACGATATGCGATCCGCACGTCCTCTGCTGCCCTGGATCGTGTGGGGGATCGCGGCGCTGCTCTACTCCGTCGCGGTGATCAATCGTTCCTCTCTCGCCGCGCTCGGCCCGGCCGCGCAGTCGCACTTCGGGATCGACGCGACCACGCTGTCGCTGTTCCCCATGATTCAGCTCATCGTGTACGCGGCACTGCAGATTCCCGTCGGCGTGCTGCTCGACCGCTTCAGCGCAACGTCGATGCTGCTCGCGGGATCGCTGCTCATGGTGCTCGGGCAGGTGCTCATGGCGACGGTGCACAACGTGGAGCTCGCGATCCTCGCCCGCGTGCTCGTCGGAGCGGGCGACGCGTGCACGTTCATCAGCGTGATGCGCCTGCTGCCGGAGTGGTTCGCGGTGCGGCAATTGCCGATCGTGAGCCAGCTCACGGGCCTGATCGGCCAGGCGGGTCAGCTCGTGTCCGTCGCACCGCTCGCCCTGTTTGTGGACATCGCGGGCTGGTCGAGCGGTTTCCTGGGGCTCGCCGCGGTCGGCCTGCTGATGACGATCGTGGGCGCGCTGGTGGTGCGGGATCGGCCGGGTGCCGGCACCTTCGCGGAGCGCCTCGTGGGGCGTACCGGCAGGATCACGCGGAACGCACGGGGCCTGGGCGGCGGGCTCGCCACGGGCGCGTTCCAGATGCCGCCGCCGAGCACCGAGCTGATCCAGATCGTGGGGGAGCGCTCGCCCCGCAGCGAGAAGAGCCTGTGGACGCGGGCGCGGCGCCTCCTGCGGATCCCGGGTGTGCGGCTCGCGTACTGGATGCACTTCACCTCGCCGTTTGCGCTGAACGTGTTCCTGCTGCTCTGGGGCACGCCGTTCCTGGTGGGCGGCGTGGGGCTTTCGCAGCCGGCCGCGGGCGGCCTGCTCAGCCTGACCGTGCTCTCCTCGATGTTCGCGGGGCTGGTGCTCGGTCCGATCAGTTCGCGGTTCCTGGAGCGCCGGGTGTGGGTGTATTTCGGGATCGTGCTCGCGATCGCGGCGGCCTGGATCGCGGTGCTCGTGTGGCCGGGCACCCCGCCGACCTGGTTGCTCGTGGTGCTGCTCGTCGTGATGCCGCTCGGCGGCCCCGCGTCGATGATCGCGTTCGAGGTGCTGCGCTCGCACACGCCACGCAGTTTCACGGGCTTCGCGACTGGCCTCGTGAACACGGCCGGGTTTACCGCGTCGCTGATCGTGATCCTGCTCATCGGGCTGGTGCTTGACCTCCAGGGGGCGGGCTCGCCGGAGGACTACTCGTTGACCGCGTTCCGGGTGGCGTTCGCCGTGCAGATCCCGTTCTGGGCGCTCGGGATCATCATGATCCTGATCGAGCAGCGCCGCACGGGTCGCTGGATGCGCACCCACGGCCGCAGCCTCCGCTAGCCGCACAGCCACCCTGCTGCCGCTGCCGCTGCCGCTGCCGCTGCCGCTGCCGCCGCGTCCGCGCGGGGCGCCGCCCCGAGGCTAGATCACGTAGAAGTCGGCGGTGTCGGGCTGCTCGGCCCGGGGAGCGCCGCGCCGCGGGCGCGCCTGCGCGGGGATCCCGGTGAGGGTGGTCCAGGGCGGCGCGGAGCGCACGACAACGGCGTTCGCTCCCACCGCGGAGTCGTGCTCGAGTTCGATGGCCCCGAGCAGCTTCGCGCCGGCACCCACGATCACCCGATCGCCGAGCGTGGGGTGCCGCTTCCCCGTGCCGTGGCCGGTGCCGCCCAGGGTGACGCCGTGGTAGATCAGCACGTCGTCGCCGATCTCTGCCGTTTCCCCGATGACCACGCCCATGCCGTGATCGATGAACAGGCGGCGTCCGATCCGCGCGCCCGGGTGGATCTCGATCCCCGTGACGAAGCGGGTGAGCTGCGAGATCGCGCGGGGGAGAAAGCGCATGCCGCGCCGCCACAGGGCGTGCGAGAGGCGATGCCACCACACGGCGTGCAGGCCCGAGTAAATGAAGAACACCTCGGCGCTGCCGCGCGCCGCGGGATCGTGGTCGCGCGCCGCGGCGATGTCCTCACGGATTCGGGAAAAGATGCTCACGCCGTGCGTCTCCTGTTGGGGGTCGGTGTCGGGTGCGGATGGGGCCGTCTCGGGTGCAACAGCGGGTCCGGGCAGAATATGCCCGGACCCGGAGTGTGCGTGACGCCGATGGGGCGCTCGGGGATTAGACCGCGAGGTCTTCGTAGAGCACCGTGGAGAAGTAGCGCTCACCGAAGTCGGGCACGATGACCACGATCTTCTTTCCGGCGTTCTCGGGCCGCTGCGCGAGCTGCGTCGCCGCCCACACGGCGGCACCGCCCGAGATGCCCGCGAGAATGCCCTCGTCGGTGCCGAGCGCCCGCGCCGTGGTGATGGAGTCCGCGAGGGCGACGTCGATGACCTCGTCGTAGACGTCGCGGTCGAGGATCTGGGGCACGAAGTTGGCGCCGAGGCCCTGGATCTTGTGGGGGCCTGCGGTGCCCTCGGTCAGCAGCGGGGAGTCGACGGGCTCGACCGCGACAACCTGCACCCCGGGGTTCTGGTCCTTGAGGTAGCCGCCGGCACCCGTGATGGTGCCGCCCGTGCCGATGCCGGCGACGAAGATGTCGACGCCGCCGTCGGTGTCGGCCCAGATCTCGGGTCCGGTCGTGGCGCGGTGGATCGCCGGGTTTGCGGGGTTCGCGAACTGCTGCGCGAGCACCGCGCCCGGGGTGCTCGCGGCGATCTCCTCGGCCTTCGCGACCGCACCCTTCATGCCCAGGGGGCCCTCGGTGAGGACGATCTCCGCGCCGTAGGCGGCGAGCAGCTTGCGGCGCTCCACGCTCATGGTCTCCGGCATTGTGAGGATCACGCGGTAGCCGCGGGCCGCGCCGACAAACGCGAGCGCGATGCCGGTGTTGCCGCTCGTGCCCTCCACGATGGTTCCGCCCGGGGCGAGCGCACCCGACTGCTCAGCGGCGTCGATGATCGCGATCCCGATGCGGTCCTTCACCGAGCCCGCGGGGTTGTAAAACTCGAGCTTCGCGAAGACCTCGGCACCGGCGTCCCCCGTGACCCGATTGAGTCGAACGAGCGGGGTGTTGCCGAATGCCTGCGTGATGTTGTCGTACGTCCGTGCCATGAGCCAGGGTCCTCCTCGGGTTGGTCGATCCACTCAAACTATAGCTCCACCTTATTCCACGAGTATGTATGCGTTATGGGATATTGCGGCGTGTGACGGCCCGTGGCGCGGCGGACACGATCCGCTGTGGGAGAGTGGGGGAGTGCAGGATGCGGAACACACGGAGATGGGCGCGGCGATCGCGCGGATGCAGGCGATGCTCGCGGCGGGCGGGATCGAGGATCCGGCCGCCGACGTCGAGCTGATTCTCGCCCACGTGCTCGGCGTCAGCCGCGGCCGCGTGCAGGCGCTCACCGTGATGGGGGAGTCGCTCACGGGGGCGCAGTGGGACGCTGCGCGGGAACTCGCCGAGGAACGGGCGCGGCGCACCCCGCTCCAGCACCTGACAGGGCGGGCGCCGTTCCGGACGATCGAGCTCTCGGTCGGCCCCGGCGTGTTTGTGCCCCGGCCGGAAACCGAGACGGTCGCGCAGTTCGCGATCGATGCCCTGCAGCTCGTCCCCTCCGCCGCGCCCATCGCGGTCGACCTGTGTACCGGGAGCGGAGCGATCGCGCTGGCCCTCGCCCATGAGGTGCCCACGGCGCGGGTGTGGGCGGTGGAGAAGAGCCGCGAGGCGCACGCCTGGGCGGAACGCAACGTGTCCGAGTGGGGCGACGGGCGGGTGACCCTGCTCCGCGGCGATGTGGCCAGGCTGGGGGCGCTCCCCGAGATCGGGGCGCTCCAGGGCACCGTGGACGTGCTGATCTCGAACCCGCCCTACGTGCCCGCGGACATGGTGCCGCGGGACCCCGAGGTCCGCGACCACGATCCGGAACTCGCGCTGTACGGCGGGGCGGACGGCCTCGACGTGGTGCGCATCATCAGCCGGGCCGCCCGGGAGCTGGTGCGCCCCGGCGGCCTCCTCGTGCTGGAACACGCGGAACTGCAGGGGGCGGCGATTCGCGAACTGCTCGCCGCCGACGGCTGGCGGGCCGCGGCAACCCACCCGGATCTGACGGGCCGGGATCGCGCGACCACCGCGCTGCGGTAGCCCGGCCCCCGCGCCCGCCGCGCACGATCTCGGTCCGGAGCGACCCACGCCCAGCCGCGCAGGAGTAGCATTGATCGCTATGGCCGAGGTCTTTGATTGCACTGATAGTTCCGAGCTGCTCAGCGGCACCCGCACCGCGCGTCGCGCGATCGGTCGGGGGGAGCTCATTGTGATGCCCACGGACACCGTCTACGGCGTGGCCGCTGACGCGTTTTCGCCCGAGGCGGTGCAGCGCCTGCTGGACGCCAAAGGACGCGGACGGCAGTCGCCGCCGCCCGTCCTGATCCCGAACACCGGGACGCTCGCGGCGCTCGCGGTCGAGGTCTCCGAGTCCCTCGAGGCGCTCGCCGGGGCATTCTGGCCCGGTCCGCTCACCATCATCACCCAGGCGAATCCCGCGCTGAGCTGGGACCTGGGGGACACGGGCGGCACCGTGGCGCTCCGGATCCCGAACCATCCGCTCGCGCTTGAACTGCTCCAGGAGACCGGCCCGCTCGCGGTGTCCTCGGCGAACAAGACGGGCGAGCCCGCGGCGCGCACCGCCGCGGCGGCGCAGGAGATGCTCGGCGACAGCGTTGCCGTGTACCTCGAGGTCGGCGAGGGGGAGGGCGACGGCGTCGCCTCGACTATCATCGACGCGACCGGACTGAGCCCGGAGGGCGGAACGATCCGGATCCTGCGCGCCGGCGGCGTCACCCGGGAGGCCATCGCGGAGCTGTTGCCGCAGGTCACCGTCGAGGGGTAATCGTGTTCCCGTACCTCGTGGTGGCGCTGGTCGCGGCAGCGGTGACCGCGGCGGCGTCGTTTGTCGTGCTGCGGCTCAGCCGACGCTTCAAACTCGCCCCGGAGGTGCGCGCGCGCGACGTCCACAGCACGCCGACCCCGCGCCTCGGCGGGATCGCCATGTTTATCGGGGTGCTCGCGGCGTTCGCCGTCGCGGGCTCGCAGCGGGAGTTCGCGGAGCTGTTCACGGAGGGCTCCGAGATGTGGGCGCTGCTGGGCGCCTGCGCCATCATCGCCGCCGTCGGGATCCTCGACGACCTGCTCGATCTCGACTGGATGATCAAGCTCGCCGCCCAGCTGGCCGCGGCCGGGCTCCTCGCCTGGAGTGGCGTGCAGATCATCTCGTTGCCCTTCGGGAACACGCTGATTGTCGGATCGCCCGTCCTGAACTTCATCCTGACCGTGTTCTTGATGACCCTCGTGATGAACGCGGTGAACTTCGTCGACGGGCTCGACGGCCTGGTCGCCGGCGTCGCGATCATCGCCAACGCGGTCTTCTTCATCTACACGCGGCTCTTGCACGAGCAGATCGGCCGGGTGGACTCGGTGACACTCGCGAGCCTCATCGCCGCGGTGCTGCTCGGGATCTGCATCGGATTCCTGCCCTTCAACTGGCACCGGGCACAGATGTTCATGGGCGATACCGGGGCGCTTCTGGTGGGGCTCCTGATGGCGACCTCCACGGTCTCGGTCACGGGACAGCTCAACCCCGCCGCACTCGACGTGAATCTCGTGCTCCCCAGCTTCATCCCGATCCTGCTGCCCATCGCGGTCCTCGCGTTGCCGCTCGCGGACTTTACGCTCGCCGTGCTGCGCCGCATGCGGGCGGGGAAGAGCCCCTTCACCGCGGACCGGATGCACCTGCATCACCGGCTGCTCGACATGGGACACTCTCCGCTGCAGGCCGTGTGCATCTTCTACCTCGGCACGGCGGTGCTCTCGGTCGCGCTGCTGCTCGCGTTCACGCAGCAGAATCTCGTGCTCCCCGCGGTGGTCCTGCTCGTCGGCGGTGCGCTCTGCGCGCTGCTCCTCTTTTTCCCCGCGCGGCGAGTGCGTGCAGCGCTTGCGCAGCGCGGCGCGGTAGCGTTGACGAGACGGGGCACGCCCGTCGCCGCCCCCGAGACGCCCGAAGCGGCCGGAGGCCCGTCGACCGAAAGGACCTCCGAGTGAGTTCTCCCGCCCAGCCCGAGAGCCCCCGAGGCGTGACCCCCGCGTCCGCGGATGCGTTCCCGATGCCTACCTCCCAGCCGATGCTGCTGCGCGGCGTGAAGTGGGGCATTATTGCGACGCTCGCGTCGATGATCGTCTTCGCCGGCATCGGTTTTGCCGTGAGCGCGAACCGTGGCCTGGTCGGGGGACTCCTCGGCGCGGCGATCGGCGGGGTCCTCCTGCTCATTACGGTCGGCAGCATCGCGTTCGCGAACCGCTTCGTGCGCAGCCCCATGTACCTGCAGATCTTCTTCAGTATTGTCCTGGGGGCCTGGGTCGTGAAGCTGATCGGCTTTGTCGTCGCGGCGTTCCTGCTCCGGGATCAGCCCTGGCTCGACCCGAAGATGCTGTTCATCGCCCTCGTTGCGACGGTCCTGGTCTCGATCGTGATCGATGCGATTATCGTTGCGAAGGCCCGCGTTCCCTACGTTGCCGACACGCCGTAGCCCGCAGGGGGCAGCTGGATCGTCGGAGAATAAACCCCGATGATGCGGAAATTGGCCGCTCCCACGCCGGGGGCCGGGTTTTGCTCAGAGTGAAATCTTGCTAGGATAAGTTCGTTCCCTGCTGGGCCGCACCGCTCCTGTGTGCCTGCCGGTGCCGGGGCACGACCATCGTTCGAAGCCGTGCGGCATGCCGCACCCCGAATCAGGAGAATGGCGCTGTTCGCTAACCCTATGCACTTCGTTGCCCCCGGACTTGTCCGCACCGAAGAGGGCGGCTTCCACGGCCCCACTCTTGACGACTTCTTCCCGGCCGCGCTGCTCTTCGAGGGCACCCCGTTCGAGATGAACCGCATCATGATCATTCGCGTGGTCATGGTCTTTGTACTGCTGCTGCTCTTCTGGCTCGGCACGCGCAACCTGCGCGTCATCCCCGGCCGCGGGCAGGGCGTACTCGAGTTCGCCCTCGACTTCGTTCGCAAGAACGTCATCGAGGAGCAGCTCGGCGTCAAGGAAGGGCGCCGCTTCCAGCCGCTGCTGATGACCATCTTCTTCTTGGTCTTCGCGTTCAATATCACCGGCGTGATCCCGGGCTTCAATATCGCGGCGTCGTCCGTGGTGGGCTTCCCGATCTTCATGGCCGTGGTCGCGTACATCGCGTTCATTTACGCGGGCCTCAAGAAGCACCCGGGCAAGTTCCTGAAGAACTCCCTGTTCCCGGCTGGCGTCCCGAAGGTCATGTACCTGCTGGTGACCCCCGTCGAGTTCCTCTCGACGTTCGTGATGCGTCCGGTGACGCTCGCGCTGCGACTCCTCATGAACATGCTCGTCGGTCACATGATCCTCGTGCTGCTCTGGGCCGCGACGAACTTCTTCATCCTCGAAGCGGGCGGCCTGTTCCCCGCGCTCGGGGCTGGCACGTTCGTCTTCGGCTTCGCGTTCACCCTCTTCGAGGTGTTCGTGTCCGCCCTGCAGGCCTACGTCTTTACTCTGCTCACCGCGCTCTACATCCAGCTCGCGCTGGCTGAAGAGCACTAAGAAAAAACCCCTGGGCGCGGTTTCCGCCGCGCACCACTACGGAAGGAAACACATAACGTGTCTGTTCTCGCTGAAATCTCGGGCAACATCGCAACCGTCGGCTACGGCCTCGCAGCCATCGGCCCGGCAATCGGTGTGGCCATCGTCGTCGGCAAGACCATTGAGAGCACCGCTCGCCAGCCGGAGCTCGCTGGCAAGCTCCAGGGCATGATGTGGATCGGCATCGCCTTCACCGAGATGCTCGCCCTCATCGGCGTCGCGACGTACTTCATCTTCGCGTAACCCCCATCCTTTCCTGAGTCTCGAAAGGGAGGCACGATGAATCCCGCAGTGCAGCTCGCTGCCGAGGGCGCGGCCCAAAACCCGCTGCTCCCAGCGACGTACGACATCGTCTGGTCGGCGATTGCGTTCATCATCATCCTCATCGCGTTCTGGAAGGTCTTCCTTCCGAAGGTGCAGGCAATGCTTGACGCCCGCGCAGAAGCGATCGAGGGCAATATCGCCAAGGCCGATGAGGCTCAGGCGAAGGCCGAGGCGGCCCTGCAGGAGTACACCGCGCAGCTCGCGAGTGCTCGCCAGGAGGCCGGCGAGATCCGTGACTCGGCCCGCGCCGACGCCACCAAGATCGTCGCCAAGGCGAAGGACGATGCAGTGGCTGAGTCCGCGCGCATCGCCCAGGCCGCACAGGTGCAGATCGAGGCGGAGCGCCAGAGCGCCGTTGTCTCGCTGCGTAAGGACGTGGGTTCGCTCGCGATCGACCTCGCCTCGAGCGTGGTCGGCGAGAGCCTGACCGACGACCAGAAGGCATCCGCGCTCGTGGATCGCTTCCTCGCTGATCTCGAGGCGTCCGAGAAGGCGGCTCAGTAATGGGCAGCGCGTCACGCGAAGCACTGGCTCAGGCGCAGACCGCGATCACCGGGCGTCTCGCTCAGGCCGCGGGCTCCGAGCTGCTGCAGGCCGCGAGTCGCATCGCCGAGAGCCCGGCTCTGGCCGCGGCCCTCGGCGACGCCTCAGCTCCGGCTGAGGCGAAGACCCAGCTCATCGAGCGGCTCTTCGGCGGGTTCTCCGCTGGCGCGCGTTCCGTGCTGTCTGCCGCAGTCCAGGGCCGCTGGTCCACCGTTGACGAGTTCGTCGACGGCGTCGAGGAGCTCGGTCTGCGAGCCGAGAGCGCCTCGAACGCCGGACTCTCCGATGAGCTCCTCGCGATCGCCGACGTGATCTCGGGCAACCACGAGCTCCAGCTCAGCCTGGCCAGCAAGCTTGCCGATCCGGCGGGGAAGGTCGCACTGATCTCCCGCCTGGTTGACGGCAAGGTCTCCGCCTCCGCCGCCCGCGTCGTGACGCACCTCGTGGCTTCGGCCCGTGGCCGCAAGATCGACTCCGCGCTTCGCCGGGCAGCCCGAACCGCTGCGGATCAGAACGGCAGCGAGCTCGCGACCGTCACCGTCGCAGCGCCGCTGTCCGCTGATCAGCAGAGCCGGCTCGCCCGCGCGCTTGAGCAGTCCGCCGGTCGTCCGGTGACGCTCAAGATCGTGATCGACCCGAGCCTGGTCGGCGGGATCCGTATCCAGATCGCAGACGACATCATCGACGGCAGCGTCCGCGCCCGCCTTGATGACCTCCGCGTGAAGCTCGCGGCATAGCGCGCACAACTTTTCATCCCGGGGGCGGCGCTTCCGGATCAGACAGAGGAAACGAAATGGCAGAACTCTCCATCAGCCCGGACGAGATCCGGAATGCGCTGAAAGACCTCGCAGCGTCGTACGAGCCGGCCCAGTCGGGTAAGACCGAGGTCGGTACGGTTGTGGACGCCGCTGACGGCATCGCCCACGTCGAGGGTCTCCCCGGCGTGATGGCGAACGAGCTGGTCCGCTTCGCGGACGGCACGCTGGGACTCGCACAGAACCTTGAAGAGGACGAGATCGGTGTCGTCGTGCTCGGCGAGTTCACCGGCATCGAGGAGGGCCAGCAGGTCACCCGCACCGGCGAGGTGCTCTCGGTCGCCGTGGGCGAGGGCTACCTCGGCCGCGTGGTCGACCCGCTGGGCAACCCGATCGACGGCCTCGGCGAGATCGCCGGCGTCGAGGGGCGCCGCGCGCTCGAGCTCCAGGCTCCGGGCGTGATGCAGCGGAAGTCGGTGCACGAGCCCCTGCAGACCGGCATCAAGGCGATCGACGCCATGATCCCCGTCGGCCGTGGCCAGCGCCAGCTCATCATCGGCGACCGCCAGACCGGTAAGACGGCGCTCGCGATCGACACGATCATCAACCAGAAGGCCAACTGGGCTTCGGGCGACAAGACGAAGCAGGTGCGTTGCATCTACGTCGCGATCGGCCAGAAGGGCTCGACCATCGCTTCGGTGAAGGGCGCGCTCGAAGAGGCTGGCGCGATGGAGTACACCACCATCGTGGCGTCTCCCGCGTCCGACCCCGCAGGCTTCAAGTACCTGGCACCGTACACCGGCTCGGCCATCGGCCAGCACTGGATGTACGACGGCAAGCACGTCCTCATCATCTTCGATGACCTCTCGAAGCAGGCTGAGGCCTACCGCGCCGTGTCGCTGCTGCTGCGCCGCCCGCCGGGGCGCGAGGCATACCCGGGTGACGTCTTCTACCTCCACTCCCGCCTGCTGGAGCGTTGCGCGAAGCTGTCGGACGAGCTCGGCGCGGGCTCGATGACGGGTCTCCCGATCATCGAGACCAAGGCGAACGACGTCTCGGCGTACATCCCGACCAACGTGATCTCGATCACCGACGGCCAGATCTTCCTCCAGTCGGACCTGTTCAACGCGAACCAGCGTCCCGCGGTCGACGTGGGCATCTCGGTGTCCCGCGTGGGCGGCGACGCGCAGGTCAAGTCGATCAAGAAGGTCTCCGGCACGCTCAAGCTTGAGCTCGCCCAGTACCGTGCACTCGAGGCCTTCGCGATGTTCGCATCCGACCTCGACGCGGCAAGCCGCAAGCAGCTCGAGCGTGGCGCACGCCTCACCGAGCTCCTGAAGCAGCCGCAGTACACGCCGTACCCCGTCGAGGAGCAGACCGTCTCCATCTGGGCCGGCACCAAGGGCTTCATGGACGACGTGCCCGTCGAGGACATCCTCCGCTTCGAGCGCGAGTTCCTCGACTACCTCGGCCGCAACTCCGAGGCGCTCAACACGCTCCGCGCGACCAACGTGCTCGACGACGACACCGTCGCCGACATCACCGCGCAGATCGAGAAGTTCAAGAGCGAGTTCCGCACCTCCTCGGGCAAGAGCCTGAACGAGCAGTTCGGTGAGCTCGACGAGGCCGAGATCAAGCAGGAGCAGCTGGTCGTCAAGAAGTAGTGATGTTCCCCGGCGGGCGCCCACGCGCCCGCCGGGGTCACACGACCAGCCAGCACCTACCAATACAGGAGAGACATGGGAGCGCAACTTCGGGTCTACCGGCAGAAGATTCGTTCTGCCCAGACGACCAAGAAGATCACCCGTGCGATGGAGCTGATCGCGGCCTCTCGCATTCAAAAGGCGAAGGCCCGCGTCGAAGCTTCGACGCCCTACGCCACAGCGATCACGCGCGCGGTCTCGGCCGTCGCAACGCACTCGAACACCGATCACCCGCTGCTCACCGAGGCCGACACGGTCACGCGCGCAGCCGTCGTGATCTTTTCCTCGGACCGCGGCCTCGCGGGCGCGTTCAACTCGCAGGTTCTGCGGGAGGCCGAGGAGCTCAGCGAGCTGCTCCGCTCTGAGGGTAAGGAAGTCGTGTACTACCTCGTCGGCCGCAAGGCGCAGGGGTACTTCGCGTTCCGCAAGCGCGCTTCCGAGCGCGTCTGGATCGGCGACACGGAAAACCCCGGCTTCGAGGTCGCTTCGGAGATCGCTGACGCGGTCCTCGAGGTCTTCGGACGCCCGGCGGACGAGGGCGGTGCCCAGGAGATCCATCTCGTGTACAACCGCCTCATCAGCATGGTGAGCCAGGTTCCCGAGGTGCACCGCCTGCTCCCGCTGGAGGTCGTCGAGGGCGTCGCAGATCCCGAGGAAGGCCCGTCGCCGCTGTACGCGTTCGAGCCCGAGCCCGATATGGTCCTCGACCAGCTGCTTCCCGCCTACATCGAGTCGCGCATCTTCAACGCGATGCTCGAGTCCGCAGCGGCCAAGCACGCAGCGACGCAGAAGGCGATGAAGTCCGCGAGCGACAACGCAGACACGCTGATCCGCGACTACACCCGCCTCGCGAACAACGCTCGTCAGGCAGAGATTACCCAGCAGATTTCCGAGATTGTTGGCGGCGCGGACGCGCTGTCAGGCTAAGTGGAAGCACGAAGAGAGAGAATCATGACCGAATCCGCCGCTGTGGCGACTGAGGCTACCGCACAGGTTGCCGGGCGCATCGCCCGCGTGACCGGCCCCGTCGTCGACATCGAGTTCCCGCACGACGCGATCCCCGCTGTCTACAACGCGCTCCACACCACGATCGACTTCGGCGATGGCCAGGAGCCGCTGAAGCTCGTCCTCGAGGTTGCTCAGCACCTCGGCGACAACGTGGTCCGTGCGATCGCCCTGAAGCCCACCGACGGTCTCGTTCGTGGCCAGGAAGTCTTCGACACCGGTGACTCGATCACCGTTCCCGTCGGCGACATCACCAAGGGCAAGGTCTTCAACGTCACCGGTGATGTGCTCAACCTCCCCGAGGGTGAGACCATCGAGGTGTCGGAGCGCTGGAGCATCCACCGCACGCCGCCCGCCTTCGACCAGCTCGAGTCCAAGACGCAGCTGTTCGAGACCGGCATCAAGTCGATCGACCTCCTGACGCCGTACGTCCAGGGTGGCAAGATCGGTCTGTTCGGTGGTGCCGGCGTCGGCAAGACCGTCCTCATCCAGGAGATGATCCAGCGCGTGGCGCAGGATCACGGTGGTGTGTCGGTGTTCGCCGGCGTGGGCGAGCGTACCCGTGAGGGCAACGACCTCATCCACGAGATGGACGAGGCTGGCGTCTTCGACAAGACCGCACTGGTCTTCGGCCAGATGGATGAGCCGCCGGGGACCCGTCTCCGTGTCGCGCTGTCGGCACTGACCATGGCGGAGTACTTCCGCGATGTGCAGAAGCAGGACGTGCTGCTCTTCATCGACAACATCTTCCGCTTCACGCAGGCCGGTTCCGAGGTCTCGACGCTGCTCGGGCGTATGCCCTCCGCCGTGGGCTACCAGCCGAACCTCGCCGACGAGATGGGCATCCTCCAGGAGCGCATCACCTCGACGCGTGGCCACTCGATCACCTCGCTGCAGGCGATCTACGTCCCCGCCGACGACTACACCGACCCGGCACCCGCGACCACCTTCGCGCACCTCGACGCCACCACGGAGCTCTCCCGTGAAATCGCGTCGAAGGGCCTGTACCCGGCAATTGACCCGCTGACCTCGTCCAGCCGGATCATGGACCCCCGGTACTTGGGCGCGGACCACTACCGCGTCGCCACGACGGTCAAGCAGATCCTGCAGAAGAACAAGGAACTGCAGGAGATCATCGCCATCCTCGGTGTCGATGAGCTCTCCGAAGAGGACAAGATCACGGTAGCGCGCGCACGCCGCATCCAGCAGTTCCTCTCGCAGAACACCTACATGGCGAAGAAGTTCACCGGTGTCGAGGGCTCCACGGTCCCGCTCAAGGAGACCATCGAGTCCTTCGATGCGATCGCCAAGGGCGAGTTCGACCACGTCGCAGAGCAGGCGTTCTTCAACGTCGGCGGCATCAGCGATGTGGAAGAGAAGTGGGCACAGATGCAGAAGGATCTGGACTAAGCATGAGCCAGCTCAACGTGAGTGTCGTCTCGGCGGACCGCGAGGTCTGGGCCGGCGCCGCAACCCAGGTGGTTGCGCGCACGGTCGAGGGCTCGATCGGCATCCTCGCTGGTCACGAACCGCTGCTCGCTCTCCTCGGAGAGGGTGAAGTGAAGGTGACCACTCCGGACGGTGAGAACGTGACGGTCGACGCAGAGGGCGGGTTCCTCTCGGTCGATCACGACACGGTGACCATCGTCGCTGGTAAGGCAGGTCTCGCCTAGCGAGATCCCCGCAGCGGCCGCGTGAGCGGCTGCCGCGACCGAGCGTGAGGCCGGTTCGCCACCCCCGGGTGTGCGGACCGGCCTCACGCCGTTTTCCCGAAGTGCAAAGGACCCCCGCATGCTGATCCTCCTCCCTCCCTCCGAAACCAAACGGACCGGCGGCACCGGTGAGTTCGATCCCGCGCGCCTGTCGCGGGACGCCATCCTGGGCGCGCCCCGAGCCGCGGTGCGCGCGGCGCTCGAGACCGTGAGCGCCGACGAAGAGGCTGCGGTGCGCGCGCTCAAGCTCGGCACCAAGAACCGTGGGGAGCGCGAGCACAATCTCGCTCTCTCGACGAGCGGGGTGATGCCGGTCATGGATCGGTACACCGGGGTCCTCTACGACGCGCTCGACGCGCCGTCCCTGGACCCTGCCGCCCGCGAGTGGCTGGCCGCCCATGTCGCCGTGCAGTCCGCGTTGTTTGGGGTGCTCGGACTGGGGGAGGAGATCCCCGCCTACCGGGTGTCCGCGGGCTCCCGGCTGCCCGAGCTGGGGTCGCCGCTGAAGCGGCTGTGGTCCGACGCCCACGCCGAGCTCGACTGGGCGCGTGCCGGGCTCATCCTGGATCTCCGCTCGCTCGACTACGTGGCCCTCGCCCCGCTTCCGCGAGATCGCGGCTGGTTCGTGCACGTGTCGCAGCGCGGTGACGACGGCGTCGTGCGCGCCCTGAACCACTTCAACAAGGCGGCGAAGGGCGACCTGGTGCGGCGGCTCGCCCGTGCGGGGGAGGACTACGAGCGTGTCGAAGACCTGCTCGACTGGGCCACCGCCGAGGGCCTTGAGCTCACGGCGGACCCCGAGGCGCGGGAGCTCACCCTGATCACCCGGCTCGGGGCCCCGGCGCGGACTTCGTGAGGGGCGTCTGCGCGGCGTCGATCGCCAGGACCGCGTCGTAGAGCACCTGGATTCCGCGCCCAATATCCGCGGTGTCGCTCCATTCCTCGGGACAGTGGCTGCGCCCGTCGCGGGACGGGATGAAGATCATCGCGCTCGGCGCGATCTCTGCCATCGACACGCCGTCGTGCGTGGCGCCGGAGGAGAGCCTGAGGGGCGCGTGACCGCTGCGCTCCGCCGCGCGAACGACGAGCTGCGAGAGCGCCTCGTCCATCGGTGTGGGCGCATCCGTGTGCACCCAGCCCAGCCTGGTGCTCGTGCGATGAGCTCGGTCAAGCTCCACGACTCGCGCGCCGAAGGCGGTGCGCAGATCCGCGAGACCTTCGGCCGTCGGGCTCCTGAACTCGCCCGTAACGTGCGCGGCCTCGGAGATGGTGTTGGTCAGCGGGCTCGGGGTCGTGATGGCACCGGCGGTGCCGACCGCGTCCGCGGCGGCAGCCGCGACATCCCGAATCGTGAGTACGGCGTCCGCCGCACAGCACAGCGCATCGGAGCGTGTGGACATGGGCATGGTGCCGGCGTGGTCCCGGCGACCGGTGACGTCGAGCGTGAAGGTGCTGATGCCGCAGATGCTCGTGACCACACCGATCGCGGCTCCGCGCGCTTCGAGCACCGGCCCCTGTTCGATGTGTAACTCCAGGAAGGCGGCGATGTCGCCGCGTTTCCACCGCACACCGTCCAGGTGCTCGGGGGAGTGACCGCCCCGAGCCATGAGCGCTGCAAGCGATTCACCGCGCTCGTCGGTCGCCTCGAGGGCGGCGCGGTCGAGGCTCCCCGCGATGGCTCTGGAGCCGACGAGCTTGATCCCCTGCGGGTTGCCCTCCTCGTTTGCGAAATCGACAACGCGCAGGCCGCGGCGCAGGCGGACGCCTGCCGCGGTGAGCATCCGGACGACCTCGATGGCCCCGAGCACCCCGACGATGCCGTCGAAGCGGCCGCCACCGGGAACGGTGTCTGAATGACTCCCCATCACGATGTCCGGCATCGCAGGATCGGTGCCCTCGCGCACGCCGATGAGGTTTCCGGCGGCGTCGATCTGTGCGCTCAGGCCGGCGTCGCGCATGCGTGCGAGCAGCCAGGAGCGTGCGGCCCGATCCTCCTCGCTAAAGCCGGTGCGTGACCAGCCCGGCAGCTCGGTCGAGACGAGGCCCGACAGGTGCTCCCACTCCTCGGAGAACCGCGCCAGCTCGGGGGCACCGCGTGTCATGACCGCACCCGCGTGAGCGCCCCGGGTCCCAATTGCGCGCCAGAACGCTCGGTGCTGGCAGCGCTGGCGGCGACCGCGGCAGCGGCGGCAGCCGCGACGTCGCCGTGCCGTGCGAGTTCGGCCGCGAACACCCCGCAAAACACGTCGCCGGCACCGCTCGTGTCGACGGGCGTCACGGCCGGCGGGGGCAGCACGAGCGGGGTGCGCGCACCCGGTTCCCAGACGGCGGCGCCGTCAGCTCCGAGCGTCACGATTACCGTCCCGGCAAAGGCCAGCGCAGCGACGCAGGCCGCCACCTCGTCAAGTGACCGCGGTTCCTGTCGCCCGGCAAGCTGCCCGAGCTCCGTTCGATTTGGAATCACGACGTTGAAGCCGGGGAGCAGCGGTGCCAGCGCGGCGGCGTCACCTGCCGGTGCCGGATTCAGCACTCGCCAGGGCACGGTCGGCTGCGCGGCACACACCGCGGTGACGGCGAGTGGCGTTTCGAGCTGCGTCAGCAGCACCGTCGGCGGGTGCGCGCTGAGGGCTGCGGCAACGCCGGCGGGATCGACCGCGCGGTTTGCGCCCGGTGTGACGATGATGACGTTCTCGGCATCGTCCGCGACCAGCAGCACCGCGCTCCCGGTCGGCGCGTCCGGGGCGCGCTCGAGGCCGGAAAGCTCAACGCCGAGCGCGCGCAGATTCGCCGTCGCCGCATCCGCCGCGGCGTCGTCACCGACGCTGCCCACGAAGCGGACGGTGGCACCGCCCCAGGCCGCGGCCGCGGCCTGGTTCCCGCCTTTCCCGCCCGGTGCGACGAGCTGCGCCGTGCTCAGGGTGGTCTCACCCGGGCCGGGGAGCGACGTGACCCGCAGCGTCGTGTCCAGGTTGATCGAGCCCACCACGGTCACCGCAGGCGTGTGCCCCGGCGTCATGAGCGGCGTCCCAGCTCCTCGAGCGCGGCGAGCACCAGGTCCCAGTACCCGGCGGCGTCGAGCCGCATGGCGACCCGCGCGTTGGGAGCGTGCTCCGGGTAGCGGTTGTGGAGATCCACCAGCGTGGCACCGCGCGTCCACTCACCGGTGAGTTCCACCGCGACAAACGCGTCAACCCACTCAATGAGCTCGGGCTGGATGAGCGCCGCGATGGTGCAGGGATCGTGGACCGGCGGGGCGGCGAAGTCCCAGACCCGGTGGTACGAGGATCCGAAGAAGCCCATCCACGCCGCAGCGGTCTGGCCGACCTCGTGCGGCAGCTCCTGCATTCGCCGCACGACCTCGGGTGTGGCGAGCGCCTGGTGGGTGAGGTTGAGCCCGATCATTCGCACAGGCACGCCGGAGCGGAGCACAATGTCGAGCGCCTCCGGATCCGCGAAGGTGTTGAACTCGGCGGCCGGGGTGTGGTTCCCACGCTCGGTCGAACCGCCCATGAAGATGATCTCGGCGATGCCCTCGCGCAGATCCGGCCTGGCGGACAGCAGCGCCCCCACGTTGGTCATCGGTCCGATCACCGCGAGCGTCACCGGCTGCGCCGCGCCCTCGATCAGCCGGGTCATCAGGGCGACCGCGTCCTCCGCGATCGCACCGCGCCTGGGCACCGGCAGTTCGGGGCCGTCGAGGCCGGAGCCGCCATGCACGTAGTTCCCCAGCGTGGCGGCACCCCGCAGCGGTCCCGTCGCTCCCGCGGCGACCGGCACGTCAGTGGCCCCCGCCAGCTCCAGGACCTGGAGCGCGTTGCGCGTGGCGTCCTCGAGCGCACAGTTGCCGAAGCACGTGGTCACGGCGAGCAGATCGATCTCGGAGGAGGCGACGGCGAGCAGGATCGCGATCGCGTCGTCGTGCCCGGGGTCGCAGTCGATGATGACGGGAGTCGCGGTCATGAGTCCTCCCCTGCGAGCCAGCGGAGCATGCCGCCGACGAGCGGCGCGAAGCCATCCCAGTCGAGGAACGGCTGCGGGCACCAGTGCGGTCCGATGTCAGAGGTCCACGCGAGCGCGCGGCCGGCACCGAAGGTGTGCGTGGTCAGCAGCGGATGATTCCCCACCGTGGCGACGAGCTCGGCCCCGTCTCTGAGCGCGACCTCGTTGTAGCCCAGCAGATCGGGCGCGCCGGCGAGCAGCGCCCCGAGCGGGTGCCCGCCCGCCACGGCGGCGACCGGGGACCCCTCGGGGGTCTCGACGCGGTCGTCGCCAGCGAGCATCTGCACGGGGAGGGCCTCCGCGAGCGGTGTGCGGGCGAAGTTCGCCGCGGCGTTGATGCCCTGGAAGCTCAGGTAACCACCGGCCATCATGAGCCCGCCGCCGCGCTGGGTCCATTCGACCAGTGCGCGGAGGGAGTTCTCGCTGCGCTCGCCTCGGGTCCAGGTCTCCGGGGTGAGGAGGAACGAGTTGGAGCCGATATCGGAGATGATGATGACGTCGTACTCGGCGAGTTCATCCGCGGTGCGCGGGAATTTCGCGGCGACATCGTGTCCATACATCTGCTCGACGACGATCGATTCCGTCGCGGCCGCCGCGATGAACGCGTCGGCACCCGTCCCGAAACTGGTGCTCGTGAAGTGGTCGAAACCCTTCTGATGGATCTCGTGAACGGTCCAGCTTTCACCTGCGAGCAGTACGCGAATCATGATTGCCTCCTGGTGGCGTTGGGAGTGGGGGAGTGGGAAGAGGGTGCGGCCGCGCGGCCGGCGAGCATCGCGCGCGGGTTCGCGATCAGCAACTGGTCGATTGCGGCGGTATCGAATCCCAGCCGGCGCAGCCGCGGGACAAAGTACTGCAGGATGTGCCCGTAGCCCGGGCCGCCGTACTCGCGAAGCAGTGATTTCAGGAAGATGTCCTGTGAAATGAGCAGCCGAGACAGGTGCCCGGCGGCCGCGAGGTCGGCGAGGCGCTGCGCGTTCTCCTCGTCCGAGGGGCACTGCACGCCCTGGTCGGCGTAGAACACTTCCATGCCGATCATGTCGTACTGGAGCCACGCGCCGCGTCCGAGCAGTTCGTGCTGATACGCGACGTCCGCGCCGGAGGGGCCCATGTGGCAGAGCACCACCGACTCGGGGGCGACGCCACTGCGCTCGGCGAGATCCAGCACCTCGTGTCCGCGGCGGAACCAGGCCGGCAGGTGCACCTGCACCGGGAGTCCGGTCTCGCGCTGGGCGAGGAAGGCGCCGCGCAGGCTGCGCCGCTCCGTCTCGGGGAACTCGGCACCCACGCCGATCTCGCCGATGATGCCCGGCCGTACCCCGTCGACCCCTACGGTGAGGTCGGCGAGGATCTGTTGCGCGATGTCCTCCGAATCGAACGCCGCGAAGCCCTCCGGCAGACTGGGATCGAGGTAGTACCCGGTGCCGGCGATGATCGTTACGCCGGTGCGGCGGCTCAGCTCGCGCAGCGCCGGAAGATTCCGGCCGCCGTTCATGCTGGTCGTGTCGATCACCGTCGCCCCGCCAAGGTCCCGAAACCTGGCGAGCTCGCGTGCCGCCAGGTCGAGGTCGTCGAGCCGGCAGTTGTCGAGATTGCCGAAGGGATCGTTCTTGAGCTCCCAGAGCACACTCATGTCGACGGGCTGATCCCAGTACGCCTCCGCGTCGACGCCGCGGGCGGTGGTGCGCTGCGCCCACGACGTGACATCGTTGACGAGGTGCTCGTGGGTGAGCGTGACGCCGAGCTCGGTGACCGGAATTTCCCCGGTCACGGTCGTGACGGTTGCGGTCACGTCGCGCTCCGTGAGAACTTCGCGAACAGGCGGGTGTTCACGAGGATCGCGACCACCAGGATGAGCCCCTGCACGATGGGAATCCAATACACGTCGACCTTCAGGAGCACGAGCCCGTTGCTGAGGATCCCGAGGGTGAGCGCCCCGACGGCGGTGCCCATGATCGAACCGCGGCCGCCCATGAGCGAGGTGCCGCCGAGCACCACGGCGGTGATCACCTCAAGCTCGAACATGGTCCCGGAGTTCGGGGAGCCGCTCGAGAGCCGCGCCGCGGTGATGATGCCCGCGACCGCGGCGGCCAGCCCGGTCAACCCGAGCACCGCCATCTGGATCCGGCGAATGTCGACGCCGGAGCGGCGCAGCGATTCCGCGTTGGAACCGACCGCGACGACGTACCGACCGAAGCGGGTGTGGTTGAACACGTACCAGGCGAGCGCGACGGCGAAGATCGCGATCCACGTCGGCGTGTACAGGCCCAGGAAACGGCCCTGGCCGATGGGCGTGAGCAGGGGCGAGGTGATGGGCGTGCTGTAGCCGCCGGTCACGAAGAGCGCAACACCGCGGAGCGCGGTGAGGCCGGCGAGCGTCACAATGAACGACTGCATCCTGCCAAACGCCGTGAGCGCACCGTTCACGAGCCCGAGGACAAGGCCGAGCGCGAGGGTCAGGATCAGCGCGACGATCGCGTTGCCGCTGACCGCCCAGATCCCCAGCACGGCGGCGGAGAGCCCGACGAGCGAGCCGACGGAGAGGTCGATCTGGCCGGTCGTGATCACGAACGTCATCGCCATCGCGACAATGACCGTCGGGGCGATCTGGCGCGCAACGTTCACGAGGTTCTCTGCCGAGAAGAAGTCCTGGGTCAGAATCGAGAAGAGCACGAAGAGCAGGACGAAGACGACCGTGATGGACAGCACGCCGAAATGCGTGCTGACGAAGCGGGACATCCCCCGGGAGGACGTCTGAGTTGCTGTGGTGATGATCGATGAGGTCACTGGAGGCTACTTTCCCATCATGGCCGTGACGAGGTCGGTCAGGCTGGTCTGCTCGGGATTCAGTTTCTTGTGGAGGACGCCCTCGTAGAGGACGTCGAAGCGGTCGCACACCTCGAAGAGATCCTGCAGGCGGTGCGTGATGAGGATCACGCTGACCCCGCGCGCCGACACGTCGCGAATGAGCTGGAGCACCATCTCGACCTCCTTCGCGGCGAGCGCAGCGGTGGGCTCGTCGAGGACGAGCACCTTCGGATCGAATGCGACGGCGCGTGCAATCGCGATGGCCTGCCGCTGGCCACCCGAGAGTGTCCCCACCTCCTGAGTGGTGTCGGGGATCCGGATGTGCAGCTTTTCGAGGTCGCGCGCCGCATCCTCGTGCATCTTCGCGAGGTTGAGCCTGCGCGTGAGCGGGTGGTAGGGCTCGCGGCCGAGGAAGAGATTGCCAGCGACATCGATGTCGTTGCAGAGCGCGAGGTCTTGATAGACCATCTCGATTCCGGCCCGCCGTGCTGCGCGGGGATCCGAGTTTTCGAGGGCGACGCCATCGATCAGAATGCTCCCGGAGTCCGGGGTGACCGCGCCCGCGAGCATCTTCATCAGCGTCGACTTGCCCGCGCCATTGTCGCCGACGAGGCCGATGACCTCGCCGGGTGCGACAGCGAGGTTGACCCCGCGGAGCACCTTCACGGCACCGTAGTGTTTCCGGATATCCACCATTTCAACGCGTGGTGTGGAGTTCATGTGTTCGTTCCTTGGCAGTAGGCGGGTGGCATCCGCGGTGGATGCCACCCGGTCACTCAGTTGAAGATCTCGCGGAACTCGTCGACGTTGTCGCTGGTCACCATGGTGATCGGCACGTCGATGAACTCGCTCGGCTCGGCACCGTCGAGGATGGCCTTGATTTCCTTGACGGCCTCCGTGCCTTCCTGCCGGGGGTCTTGCTGAATGACGGCCCGGACCAGCCCGCTGTCGATCCCGGCGATGACCTCGGCGGTCAGATCCCAGCCGATGATTGTCGTACTCGTGTCTTTCCCGGAGAGCGCGGCGACAGCGCCGACCGTGGCGGGCTCGCCGGTGGTGTAGATGAAGTTCATGTCCGGCTGCGCGGTGACGAGATCCTGGGCCGCGGTGGCCGCCTTCTCCTGGACGTTGTCGCCGTTGACGCTCTGCGTGTGTGTCGCGCCGGCCTTGTCGATCGCGGCGCGGAAGCTGTCTTCGCGCTGGTTCTGGATGAACGAGCTCTTGGCGTTGACGACCCCGTAGCTCTGGCCGGAAATGAGGCCTTCCTCGATGGCCCAGGCGGCCGCTTCGGCACCGGCCGCGGTGTTGTCGACCCCGACGAAGGTGTCGACGCCCTCCACCTCCGCGTCGATCGCGATCACGGGGATGCCCTGGGCCTGCGCTGCGGTGACCGCGGGCTGCACCCCATTGACATCAATGGCAACCACAATCAGCGCGTCCACGCCCTGGGTGACGAAGTTCTCGATGTCCGAGCTTTGCCGGGCCGAGTCGTTGTTGGCGTTGGTGATGTTGAGCTCGCAGCCGAGTTCGTCGGCCGCTTCCTGAGCTCCCGCGTTCATCTCGGTGAAGAACACCGCGGTTTGGTTGATCTGCGTCATGCCGATGACGCAGGAATCTGAACTGGCTCCGCCGGAGCCGCCCGCCTCGGGGCTTTCGTTTCCGGTGCTGCACGAGGTGAGGGCGACGGCCGCCATGGCTGCCGTCGCCGCGACGGCAAGACCGCGTTGGGTGCGTGTGAGAGACATCTTTGTACTCCAATAACACTGGGTTGGAAATCGATTACCGGACTGGACTTCAGAGTAGCCTTACGAGAGAGCGCCGGGAACCGGAACTTGTGTCTCATTTTGGTAACGAGTGTGGGAGGTGGGCGTGAGCCATCGGAAACCCGTCACGATGAAGGACGTCGCGGCCCATGCGGGGGTCTCGGCCGCAACCGTTTCGCGCGCGTTGAGTGGTGGGCGATCCATGAACCCCGCGGTTCGGGATCGCGTGCAGGCCGCCGCGCGGGATCTCGGCTACCAGATCAACCTGCTGGGCCGCGCGCTGCGTCAGCAGCGCCTCAACATCGTCGGGCTCATGGTCCCCGACCTCGACAATCCATTCTTCGCGGCCCTCGCTGAGCAGCTGGCTCGCACGCTCAGGAGCCACGGCTTTGAACTGCTCGTGAGCAGCGCAGCGGGAAGCGTCGAGGTGGAAGCGCAGGGGGTGCAATCGTTCCTCGGGCAGCAGATCCATTCGCTCGTGATCATCCCCTGCGACGAGGTGGAGAGCGCGGCCACGCTGCGCCTCGCTCAGCAGCGGGTCACCGTGGTCCAGTTCGACCGACGAGTCGCCACGGTTGACGTGCCGTTCGTGGGCGGGGACAACGCCGCGGGCATGGAACTGATCGCGGCCCACGTGCGCGCGACGGGGGTGTCTGAATCCGAGGTCGCCTTTTTTGGCGCGGATCCGCACTCCTCTTCCGGACGAGAGCGCTGGGAAGGATTCCACCGGGCATTCCCCAACTCCCCCCAGTTCTCCGGGGCGTTCGATATCGACTGGGGGTACCAGGCGGTCACGGAGCTCTTGAGCCGCGGAACGAAGACGGGGACCATCGTCGCCGCGGCCGACGTCATCGCGCTGGGAGCGATTTCCGGGCTGCACGCGGCGGGCATGAACGTTCCGGGTGACTTCCGCGTGGTGGGGTTTGACGGCGTCGGAATCGCAAGCTTCGCGCTTCCCAAGCTCACCACTGTGCGCCAGCCGGTGGAGAAAATGAGCGATGCGATCAGGCTCCTGATTGGTGCGGAGCCCGGCAGCGCGACCCCGGCGGAGACGCTGCTGCAGCCGGAGTTTGTGCTCGGAGAGTCGAGTCCGGAGTAGGGCTTTTGCCCCGAGGCGGCGTTCACTTGCTCGGCACGGTAGGATATCCAGGTGTCTAAGAGGTGGAACCGGTGACCGTGCGCGGCGAGAACGCGTCTCGGCGACGTTTGCGGTACCGCACCGATTGTGACCTCGAGATCGAGCTCTCCTGGTTCGGGGTGACCGATGTCGGGCGACGACGCGAGACGAATCAGGACAGCTACGTCACGCTGCCCCCGATCTTCGCGGTTGCCGACGGCATGGGTGGGCACTCGGCGGGCGAAATCGCCTCGGCCGCCGTGGTGCGGCGCCTCGCCGAACTCGGCGGTTCGATCGAGGTGTCCGAGAACGACATCGACGAGCTGCTCGCCGATGCGGTCGACGACATCGAGCTCGACGCCGGAGAAACGGAGCTGGGCGCGGGCACGACCGTGACCGGGGTCTGCCTGAGCGCCGAGGACCAGCCCACGTGGAAAGTCTTTAACATCGGCGATTCCCGCGTGTACCAGTACTTCAAGGGTGCGCTGAGCCAGATCACGGTGGACCATTCCGTGGTCCAGCACCTGATCGACACGGGCGCGATCACGGAGGAAGAGGCGGAAACGCACCCGCACGCCAACGTGATCACCCGCGCGGTCGGCTTCAACGAGGCTCCGGTGCCCGAGTACACCTCGCTCGCCCTGATCCCGGGACAGCGCCTGCTGATCTGCTCCGACGGCCTGACCAAAGAGCTCACCGACATCGGGATCCAGCACTTTCTCGCGACCCAGCCCACCGCTGAAGCGGCGGCGACGATGCTCGTGCAGCAGGCCGTGGAAAACGCCGGGCGCGACAACGTCACCGCGATCGTGCTCGACGTCCACGCCGTGGGCGACGTGATCGACACCGGCAGCGTGCAGGCGGCGGGCATCGACCTCTCCGAACTCGACGAAGAGGTCGACACCGAACCCGTGACGGTGTTCGAAGCCCCGTAGCGATTCCGGCTGCGTTTACGCGGCCGTCGGGCGCTCACGCGGACGCGTCGCCGGGCCCACCGGGCGGCGTGGCGCGGGAACCGGGCCACTGCGGACACGTCCGCGCCGGGGACGCCTAGCCGCGCTTCCGGAGCGTGAGGAGTGCGACGGCCACCGATCCGGCGCACCACAGCAGCACCACCAGGAGATCTCGCCCGCTCGCGGAGAACGTCTGGCCCGCGAGGCCCGCGCGCATGAGATTCGCCATCGACTCGATGGGGAGCACGTCGTGCACGTTCTGGAGCCACTGCGGCAGGTGCGCGGCGGGGAAGCTGATGGGTGAGAACAGCAACAGCAGGAAGACCAGGAGCTGAGAGAGCAGCATCGCGATCATCGGCGGCAGGATCACCGCGAAGGCGTACCCGATCGATGCCGCGGTGAGCGACACCAGCAGCGCCACGGGAACGATCCACCACTGGAGTTCGTAGCTGAGATCGTAGCGGATCGCGCCCACGACCGCGCCCAGTACGAGCCCGGGGAGTGCGAGCAGGGTCCACACGCTGAGATCCGCGGCGAGAAACGCCGCCCGGGGGACGGGGAGCGTGCGCAGCCACTCGGCGCTGCCCTCCAAGCGTGACTGGGACATCTGCTGCGGCGTCATGACCAGTCCGACCGTGATGAGCGTGATCGTGGGAGCCCCGGTCGCGAGGAACAGCGCGGCCTCGGGGGACACGTCGCCGATCAGGATTTCGTAGCCCAGCACCGTGGAGACCGCGAGCCCGGTCTGCACGACGATCGTGAGCGGCAGGTTCTCGGCCTGTCGCCGCACCTGCCAGACGAGCAGGAACCAGGTCGCGCGGAGGCCCGCGGCGCGCGGGGTGCGCTGCAGCGCCGGGACGCCCCGCGCCGTGGTCGAGATGGTGCTCATGCGGCCCGCCCCCGTTCCTGCGACGCCGGCTCGGAAGACTCTGCCCCGACCAGTTCCAGATAGACGTCTTCCAGTGACGCGGGGGTGAGCGCAAAGCGATCCAGCGCTCCCGCGTCGACCGCTGCGTGCGCCCACGCCACCAGCTCCGCGGCGCGCTCGGCGGGGACCGCGACGGTGGCCTGAGCCGGACCCGTGCGATCCGCACGGAGGCCGGGTGGGAGGGGCGGGACGGTGACTCCGTCGAGCGTGAGGAGGAGCTGCGCGCGGAGGTGCGCGGTGAGCGCTGCGGGCGTGCCCGAGGCGAGGACCGCACCCCGGTTCAGCACCACGAGCTCGTCGACGGCGTGCTCCGCCTCGCGCACGTTGTGGGTCACGAGCAGCACGGCCTGGCCCTCGGCGGCGATCTCGCGGATTGCGGCCCACAGGAGGCGTCGCCGCGCCGGGTCGACGTCGTTGGTGGGTTCGTCGAGGATGACGAGCGAGCCCGGGCGCACCGCGGCCATGCAGAACGCGGTCAGCCGAGCGATGCCGCCGGAGATCTTCTGCGCCGGTGTGTCGGCCCAGGGGCCCAGGTCGAGCGCGTCCAGAAGCTCCGCCGTGCGCGTGCGAATCTCGCGGGCTTCGCCGCCGCGGATCCGGCCGACGAGCTCAATCGCGGTACGCGGCGAGAGGCCCGTGATCGGCACGTTGGCCTGCGCCTGCACGGAGACGAGCGCGCGTGCCCGGGCGGGGTGCGCGACCGCGTCGACCCCGGCGAGGGAGATGGTCCCGGAGTCGGGTGTGAGGAGACCGGTGATCTGGTTGACGAGGGTCGTCTTCCCGGCGCCGTTGTGGCCGAGTACGCCGAGCACCTGTCCGGGATGGGCGGTGAGGGAGACTTCCGCGTTCGCGGCAGCGGGTGCCCCGCGATAGCGCTTGGTGAGGCGCTCGATGCGCAGCACGGGATCGTGCGGCAATCGGGCAGTGGTCGTGCGGTGGGGCATGTGCGGTCCTTTCGTCGGCCGGGTTCACCCGGTCATACCCTTCGGGATCAACATACTCACGGGTATGTATTGAAAACAATACGGATACCCGGAAGGATTTGCGGTTACACTGTCCGCATGGGGGCACGAGCACGCAACGACCGCGGCGAGAGCGGCGACCAGCAACTGCGGGACGCCGCGCAGGCGCTCGCGGATGCCGCGGGCCAACTCGGCCAGAGCTTCAAAGCCGCGAGTAGCTCAGCGGAGAGCGGCGTCACGAAGGGGCTCCTCGCCGCAGCCGAGGCGTTGGCTCAGGCCTCGGCGTGGGTGGAACAACGTGCCCGGCCGCTGAGCACCCGCGAGCAGCTCCTGGTGCAGGCGGCGCGACTGTTCGCAGAACGTGGCTTTGCCGGGGTGTCGCTCGTGGACATCGCGCAGGCCGCGGGGTTCACGAAGGGGGCGGTCTACACGCACTTCGGGTCCAAGGAGCAGGTGTTTCTCGCGAGCGTCCGCTCGGTCGTGGAGCGGCTCCGGGACTCGGACGGTGCGGGTGAGCCGGAGACGCCACTGCCCGAGCGAGCAGACGTGGAGCCCGACCTCGACGCGATCGCGACGCTCGGCGTCGAAGCCCTGCTCTTCGGCCGCCGCGTCCCCGAGCATCGCGCCGAGGTGCGCGAACTCATCGCCGAGCTCATCCCCGCGCTCGCCCGCGCGGGGGAGCAGGCCGCGGCGGGGCAGGCCGCGACGGAGACGGGTGCCGAGCCCAACGACGAACGCGTCCTCGCGCGCGAGGAGATCGCCTTCGCGCTCCAGGCCATGCGCGCCCTGCTCGCGGGCATCGCCGAGCGCTAGGCGCCCTCGAGCGAGCGTGCGCCCGAGCGTGCGTCCGCCCGCGAGTGTGCTTGCGTCCGCCTGCCCGCGCGTCCGCGCGAGTGTGCGCCCGCCTCCACGGAGGCGCTTGCCTGCGCGTGCGCATGGGCCGGGGTGCTCGCGCGCGTCCGTGCCTGCCCGCGAGCGTGCGCCCGCCCGCCCGTCTCCACGGAGGCGCTTGCCTGCGCGTGCGCCAGGGCCGGGGTACTCGCGCGCATCCGTGCCTGCTCGCTTGTGCGCCTGCCCGCCCGTGTGTCCGGGCACCCGGCCCCGCTCTTGCGCACGATCCGGCCATCCATGGGTGAGTTTTCGGGGCTTCGCGGCGCTCAAGCCCCGAAAACTCACCCATGGATGCTGTGCCAGGGGCGGGAAGGGCCCGGAGCCCGGGGCGGGGGCGCGACGGGGCGGGGCGCGGGCCGAGCCGAGGGTCGAACGCGTGCTCGCGCGTGAGGAGATCGCCTCCGCGCTCCAGGCCATGCGTGCCCTGTTCGCGGGCATCGCCGAGCTCTAGGTGCCCGCGCGCGTGCGCCTGCTTGGCCGCTCGTGCATGCGCGTGCTCGCCCGCGTGAGCCTGCGTGCCTGTGTGCCCGCGCGTGCACCTGCTCTGGGGTACCCGTGCGCGTACGTATTTGTCCGTGCATGCCCGCCCTGGGGCCCGGGTGCCCGTGCGCCAGGGTGCCTGGGCACCCGGACTCCGCGCTCGCGGACGATCCTGCCGTCCATGGGTGAGTTTTCGGGGCTTCGCGGCGCTCAAGCCCCGCAAACTCACCCATGAATGCTGTGCCGGGGGCGGGCGGGGCCCGGATCCCGGGGCGGGGCGGAGGCCGAGACGAAGGTTGAACGCGTGCTCGGGCGTGAGGAGATCGCCTTCGCCCTCCAGGCCATGCGTGCCCTGTTTGCGGGCATCGCAGGGCTCTGGGCCCGCGCGCGCTCAAGAGTGAGCCTGCCTGGCCGCGTGTGCTTGCCCGCGTGTGCGTGCCCGCGTACTCCCGGGTACCTGTCTGCCTGCGTGCCGGGTCCAGGGTACTCGCGCGCGTACGTACATGTCTGCCCGTGGCATGGGTGCGCGTGCGCCCGGGCCGGGGTACTCGGGCGCGTCCGGACGTGCCCGCCCGGGCACCGGGCCCCGCTTTCGCGAGTGATCCCGCCATCCATGGGTGAGTTCTCGGGGCTTCGTGGCGCTCAAGCCCCGAAAACTCACCCATGGATGTGCGCCGGGGAAGGGAAGGGCCCGGATCCCCGGGACGGGGGCGCGGGGCGGAGGCGGAGCCGAAGGTCGAACGCGTGTTCGGGCGTGTGGAGATCGCCTTCGCGCTCCAGGACATGCGTGGCCTGTTCGCGGGCATCGCCGAGCGTTGGGCCCGCGTGCGCTCAAGAGTGAGCCCGCCTGGCCGCATGTGCTTGCCCGCGTGCTCCCGGGCGCTTGTCTGCCTGGGTGCCTGGGCCTGGGGACTCCCGCGCGTACGTACAAGTCTGCCCGGGCCCGAGTGCCTGTGCGCCCGCCCGCCTCTACGTAGGTGCTTGCCTGCGCGTGCGCCTTGGCCGGGGTATTCGGGCGCGTCCGGACGTGCCCGCCCGAGCGTCCGGGCGCCGGGCCCCGCCCTCGCGCGGACGATCCGGCCATCCATGGGTGAGTTTTCGGGGCTTCGCGGCGCTTAAGCCCCGAAAACTCACCCATGGATGCTGTTCCGGGGAAGAGAGGGCCCGGATTCCCGGAGCGGGGTAGGGAAGAGCAGGGCCCGGATCCCGGGGCGAGGCGCGGCGCACGCGGCCGGCACAGGGCCGGGGCGGCGCACGCGGGCGGAGACACGAACGCCCGCCGGGCACACGGGGTGACCGGCGGGCGCGTGTCGCGGCGCGCGACGGGTTACGCGGTGGCGGCGGCGAAGGCCGCGTCGAGCACGCTCAGCACGTCCTCGAGGAGCTCATCCGTCATCTTCAGCGAGGGCAGGAAGCGGATCGCCTGGTTGTGCACGCCCGAGCTGAGCAACAGCACGCCCTGCTGCGCGGCAAAGTCAATCACCTGCGCCACCACCTCGGCGTTCGGCGCCGTGGTGCCGGGCTGTACGACCTCGATCGCGAGCATCGCGCCCTTCCCGCGGACCTCGGCGATGACCGGGTACTTCTCCGCGAGACGCGTGAGGCCCGCACCGAACACGCGCTCGATGCGCCGCGCCTCGGCCAGGAGATCCTGCGCCTCGATCTGCTCGAACACGGCGACGGCCGCCGCGCAGGAGACGGGGTTGCCGCCGAACGTGCCGCCGAGGCCGCCGGGCTGGGACTGATCCATGATCTCCGCGCGGCCCGTAATGCCGGCGAGGGGCAGGCCGCCCGCGATGCCCTTGGCGGAGAGCACGATGTCGGGCTCCACGCCGAACTGCTCGATCGAGAACACGGTGCCGGTGCGCGCCATGCCGGCCTGCACTTCGTCCGCGATGAACACGATGCCGTTGTCCCGGCACCACTCGGCGAGTGCCGGGAGGAAACCGTCGGCGGGGACAATGAAGCCGCCCTCACCCTGGATCGGCTCGACCACCAGGCAGGCCAGATCCGACGCGCCCGCGCACTTTTCGAGGTAGGCGATGGTCCGCGCCGCGGCCTCCGCGCCGCTGAGCCCATCCTGCAGCGGGTACGAGTTCGGGGCCTTGTAGATGTCGCTGGCGCGGGGGCCGTAGCCGAGCGCGTACGGCGCCGCCTTGTGGTTCATGCTCGCGGTGAGCATCGTGCGGCCGTGGTACGCGTGCTCCAGCACGGCGACGCCGGGGCGGCCCGTGAACTTGCGCGCGATCTTGACGCCGTTCTCCACGGCCTCGGCCCCGGAGTTCATGAGCAGCGTCTTGTACGGCGCGTCCGCGGTGGAGCCGGGCACGTGCTTCGCGAGGTGCTCGGCAACCTGCACGTACGGCTCATACGGGGTCATGGTGAAGAGGGTGTGGGTGACCTTCTGGAGCTGGGCAGTGGCCGCCGCGACGACGGCGTCGTCGGTGTGCCCGACGGTCATCACGCCAATTCCGCCGCACATGTCGACGATGTGGTTCCCGTCGACGTCGACGACAATCGAGTCGTGCGCACGCTCAATGTAGACGGGGAGCACGCTGTGCACCCCGGGCGGCACCACGGCCTGCCGTCGGGCGTGGATCTCCTGGGATCGGGGCCCGGGGATCGCGGTCACCACGCGACGCTCCTGAGAGACGGCGGTCTCCGGCGAAGCCGCGTCGGCGCTGACGGGGGAGGAGTGAGTGCTCACGTTCGATTCGGTCATGAGTTCGATCCTAGTCTTGCGGGGCGAACGCGGGGGCTGGCTCCCGCGGGCCCGCGGTGACTACGCTGGGGCCATGAAGGATCTTCACGAGTACCGGATCGACATCGAATGGTCGGGCAACCGCGGCACCGGGACGAGCGGCTACCGCGAGTACGGCCGGGAACTCCTGATCCACGCGGAACACAAGCCCCCGCTTGAGGGGTCGGCCGACCCCACGTTCCACGGCAATCGGGATCGCTGGAACCCGGAGGAGCTCCTGGTGGCGGCCCTCGCGCAGTGCCACATGCTGTCGTACCTGCACATGGCGGTGCGCGCCGGGGTGGTCGTGACGGCGTACACGGACGCCGCGAGCGGCACGATGCAGCAGCGCGGGATCGGCGGTGCCTTCACGGAGGTCGTGCTGCGCCCCCGCGTCACCGTGACGGACGCGAGCATGGTGGACGCGGCGCGGGAGGCACACGCCGCGGCGCGGGAGGCCTGCTTCATCGCGAACTCGGTGAACTTCCCCGTGCACCACGAACCGGAGATCGTTGTCGCCGGATCGGAGAGCGCCGCTCCGGAGCCGATGTAACACGGACCCGCGAGCCCGCGAGACCGAATAGACTGGAGGGTATGGCCCAGACCTCCTCGTTTTCGCTCTCCACGCCCATCTTCTATGTGAACGACGCCCCGCACATCGGGCACGCGTACACGGAGGTTGCCGCGGATGTGCTCGCCCGGTGGCACCGCCAGGCGGGTGACGAGACGTATTTCCTCACGGGAACCGACGAGCACGGGCAGAAGATCCTGCGCACCGCGACCGCGAACGGTGTCGCCCCGAAGGAGTGGGCGGATCGCCTCGTCGAGTCGGCGTGGAAGCCCCTGCTCGACACCATCAACATCTCGAACGACGACTTCATCCGCACCACGGATGCGCGTCACGAGGCGGGCGTCGCGACGTTCTTGCAGAAGCTCTACGACGACGGCCACGTGTACGCGGGCGAGTTCGAGGCGCTGTACTGCGTGGGCTGTGAGGAGTTCAAGCCGAAGAGCGAGATCGTCGACGGCGTCGGGGCGTTCGAGGGCGAGAAGGTCTGCGCGATCCACTCCAAGCCGCTCGAACTGCTGCAGGAAAAGAACTACTTCTTCAAGATGAGCGCGTTCCAGGATCGCCTGCTGGCCCTCTACGAGGAGCGCCCCGATTTTGTGCAGCCCGCGAGCGCGCGCAACGAGGTCATCGCCTTCGTGCAGCAGGGGCTCGAGGACCTCTCGATCTCGCGCACCTCCTTCGACTGGGGGATCCCGATTCCGTGGGACTCCTCCCACGTCACCTACGTCTGGTTCGACGCGCTGCTCAACTACATCACCGCGCGCGGCTACGGCGCGGATGCCGAGCAGCCCGCGGCGCAGCTGCAGCACTGGCCCGCCGCGCAGATCGTCGGGAAGGACATTCTGCGCTTCCACGCCGTGATCTGGCCGGCCATGCTGATGGCCGCCGGGCTCGAGGTCCCGACGACCGTGTTTGCGCACGGCTGGCTGCTGGTGGGCGGCGAGAAGATGTCGAAATCGAAGCTCACGGGCATCGCCCCGAACGAGATCACCGACACCTTCGGCGCGGACGCCTTCCGCTACTACTTCATGCGCGCCGTGTCCTTCGGCCACGACGGCTCCTTCAGCTGGGAAGACCTTTCGGCCCGCTACCACGCGGAACTCGCCAACGGCTTCGGGAACCTGGCGAGCCGGGTGCTCGCCATGAACGCGAAGTACTTTGACGCGCGCGTGCCCGAGGCGGGGGAGGAGGCGCCCGCCGATGCGGCGATCCGTGAGCTCGCCGCGAGCGTGGCCGAGCGTGCGGACGCGAAGATCGAGGCCTACGCGATCCACGAGGCGATCGCCGCCGTGTGGGAGCTGGTGGACGCGCTGAACGGCTACATCACCGAGCAGGAGCCCTGGGCGCTTGCGAAGGATCCGGCACAGCGCGCGCGGCTCGGCACGGTGCTGTACACGACCTCCGAGGGGCTTCGCGTGCTCGCGGAGCTGCTCGCCCCGGTGCTGCCGGAGGCGACGGCAAAGCTGTGGACCGCGCTGGGCGCGGAGGCGGCGCTCGGCGAGCTGAGCGCGCGCCCGATCCGTGAGGCCGGCGCCTGGGGCGGCCTGCCCGCGGGCACTGAGCAGCACGCGCTCGCCGTGCTCTTCCCGCGCATCGAAAGCGAACTGCCGACCACCGGTGGTGCTGCCCAGTGATGAGCTCCACCCCCGCGCCCGAGCCGGGGTTGCGGAAGCGCGTCGGCGCGCCCGGCCGGGACATGACCCGGCCGGACGCGCCGGAGCCGCTGCCGATTCCGCTGTACGACAACCACACGCACCTCGAGTTCGAGGACGGGATCGATCAGCTCGAACCGCTCGACTCGCTGGATCGTGCCGCGGCCGTCGGCGTGCGCGGCGTGGTCCAGGTCGGCACCGACCTCGAGACCAGCCGCTGGAGCGCGCAGCTTGCGGCGAGCGACCCGCGCGTGCTCGCGGCCGTCGCGCTGCACCCGAACGAAGCCCCGAAGCTGTTCGCGCGCGGGGAGCTGAGCGCGCACCTCTCCGAGATTTCGCGGCTCGCCGCGGAACCGCGCGTGCGGGCTGTGGGGGAGACCGGGCTCGACTTCTTCCGCACGGGCGAGGACGGGCGTGAAGCGCAGATCGAGGCCTTCGAAACGCACATCGACATCGCGAAGGCCAACGGCATCGCGATGCAGATCCACGACCGCGACGCGCACGACGAGGTCGTGGCGACCCTGTTGCGCGTCGGTGCGCCGGAGAAGACCGTGTTCCACTGCTTCTCGGGCGATGCGAAGCTCGCGCGAATCTGCAACGACCGCGGCTGGTTCATGTCCTTTGCGGGCACCATGACGTTCAAGAACGCGCCCGCCCTGCGCGAGGCGCTCGCGGTCGCGAGGCCCGAGCTCATCCTCGCGGAAACGGATGCGCCGTTCCTCACGCCCGAGCCGTTCCGCGGCCGGCCGAACGCCCCGTACCTGCTGCCGCACACCGTGCGCCGCATGGCGGAAACGCTGAGCATGCCCCTCGACGAGCTGTGCGCGCAGCTCGCCGCGAACACGGAACGCGTCTACGGCTCGTGGGACCCCGAGGAGGCGGCCGCGTGAGCGCGGCACCGGACGCCGGATCCGGCGCCGGCGAGTCCGGCGCTGTCGAGTCCGGCGCTGTCGAATCCGGCACCGGCGGATCTGCCGCTGGCGGTTCCACCCCGGCGCTCCTCGGCCCCGCCGAGGTGCGGGAACTCGCGGAACGGCTCGGCGTTTCCCCGACCAAGAAGCTCGGCCAGAACTTCGTGATCGATCCGAATACGGTGCGGAAGATCGTGCGGCTCGCCGGGGTGACCGCGGCGGATCACGTGATCGAGGTCGGCCCGGGACTCGGCTCGCTGACGCTCGGGATCACGGAGACCGGTGCCGAGGTGACGGCCGTGGAGATCGATCACCGCCTCGCCGCGGAGCTGCCCGCCACCATCGCCGCGATGCAGCCCGCGGCTGCCGCGCGGTTCCGGGTGATCCGCAGCGACGCGCTTGAGCTGACCGCGGACATGCTTGCCGCGCTGCCGAGCGCACCGCAGCTGCTCGTCGCGAATCTGCCGTACAACGTGTCCGTGCCGATCCTGATGGAGCTGCTCGATCTCATCCCCGAGCTGCGCGGCGGGCTCGTGATGGTGCAGGCCGAGGTGGGATACCGCATCGCGGCGCAGCCCGGCAGCAAGGAGTACGGGGCCCCGAGCGCGAAGGCGGCCTGGTACGGCCCGTGGCGGATCGCGGGGACCGTGAGCCGGCGCATCTTCTGGCCCGTGCCCGGCGTCGATTCGGTGCTCGTGGGATACGAACGCCGGGACACGCCGCGCGGCACGATCGAGGAACGCGACGTCACGTTCGCGCTCGTGAACGCGGCGTTCGCGCAGCGCCGCAAGATGCTCCGCCAATCGCTGCAGCCCGTACTCGGCCCGCTCGACACCGTCGTGACGGTGCTGGAGGCGGCGGGGATCGATCCCACCTTGCGCGCGGAGCAGCTCGGCATCGACGACTACCTCGCCATCGCCCGCGCACGGTAACGCGCGAGTGAATGACGTCGTGTGAACGTGCGGGATTTGGGGGGCCGTGCGGACCACTAGTGTGGTACCTATGAGCCCCACTCCGAAGCGCACGGTCACCGTGCGAGCACCGGGGAAGATCAACGTGTTCTTCCGCGTCGGTGCGTTGCAGGACGACGGTTATCACGACGTTGCCTCGCTCTACCAGGCCGTGTCGGTGTTCGAGGAGGTCACGGCGACGCCCGCCGACGACTTCTCCGTGCAGTTCACCGGCCCCATCGACTGCAGCGGTCTCGCGGTCGACGGCACGAACCTCGCGATCGCGGCGGCGAAGGCGCTCGCCGAGCGCACCGGATACCCGGGCGGCGTCGCCCTGACGATCCTGAAGCGAGTCCCGATTGCGGGCGGCATGGGTGGCGGATCCGCGGACGCCGCCGCGACCCTCGTCGCCTGTGACGAGCTGTGGGGGACCGGCCTCGGAAGGTCCGGCCTGCTCCCGCTCGCCGCCGAACTCGGAGCTGACGTCCCGTTCGCCCTGGAGGGCGGCACCGCCGTCGGCACGGGCCGCGGCGACGAGCTGAGCCCGGCGCTCGCGAAGGGCGCGTTCCACTGGGTGCTCGCGCTGTCGGACCTGGGCCTGAGCACGCCGCTCGTGTACGGCACGCTCGACCAGCACCGCGATGTCTACGCCGACGACCTCGGGCCGCAGCCCGATCTCGTGAAGGTCGACACGGCCGTGCTGCAGGCCGTGCGGATCGGTGACGCCGACTCGCTCGCCGACGCCATGCACAACGATCTGCAGGTCGCCGCGCTGAAACTCGCCCCCGAGCTCACGGAGCTGCTCGAGCTGGGCGAATCGCGCGGCGCGCTTGCCGGCATCGTGTCGGGATCCGGCCCGACCATCGCGTTCCTCGTCGAGAGCCCGCAGGCCGCGGCCGAGCTGCGCAGTGTGCTGGGGCGGCGCGATATTCGTGCGCTGATCGCGACCGGGCCGGTGCCCGGGGCGCGGGTGCTCGACGCGCACTGATCCGGCACCGGGTGTGGGGCGCTGATCACGGCGCAACTTTCCGGGTGTCTCGGGGAATAGGCCGCGCAGTCGCCCGGTTGCACTGTGCGTGAGTGAAACGATCCGCGTAGACATTTGGTCCGACATCGCCTGCCCCTGGTGCTACATCGGCAAGCACCGCTTCGAGGCGGGCATCGCGGCGTTCGCCGCGCAGCACCCGGACGTCACCTTTGAGATCGAGAGCCACAGCTACGAGCTCGCCCCCGACACCCCGCTCGACTTCGCCGGCAGCGAGGTCGATTTCCTCGTGACGCACAAGGGCATGCCCGCCGCGCAGGTCGAGCAGATGCTGGGGCAGATGACCGAGCTCGCCGCCTCCGAGGGGATCACCTTCGACTTTGGGCGCGTGCGCCACGCAAACACGCAGCGCGCCCACCGCGTGCTCCACCTTGCCAAGGCCGAGGGCGTGCAGCCCGAGGTCCAGGAGCGGTTGTTCCGCGCCTACTTCGCCGAGGGGGAGGACATGTCCGACCCGGACGCGCTCGCCCGACTCGGGGCCGAGGCGGGGCTCGACGCAGACGCCGTCCGCGCCGCCCTCGAGAGCGAGGAACTGGGCGAGGCCGTGCAGCACGACATCACCCGCGCGAAGATGCTCGGCATCTCCGGGGTGCCGTTCTTCCTGCTCGAGCAGCAGTACGGGGTGTCGGGTGCGCAGACCGCCGAAGCGTTCACCGGCGTCTTCGAGCAGGTGCTCGAGCTGAAGCAGGCCGCGGCGGCGGCCGAGGCAGCCGCGCAGTAGCGCCCCCTTTTCCCACCCGTTTCCCCTGTGAAAGGATCCCCCATGAGCGAGACCACGAAGACCGAGGCCGAGGTATCTCAGGCCGCACCCCACACCGAGTCCGATCCGGCCGCGGGCCTGGACGGGGCCGCGAGCTTCGCCGATGCGGAGACCCGCGAGATCCTGAACCTCCTGGGCAACACCTCCGCCGGCGGCTCGTGCTGCGGCGGATCCTGCTGCGCGTAGCGGTCTTTCGGGTCCGCGAGCGGCCCGCGGATTCGCGGATCCGTAGCCCGCGGATCCGTAGCCCGCGGCCCGCGAACCGCGGCCCGGGCGCTACTTCGGGAGCGCGGCGCAGTTCGGGGTGGCGGGTGTCCCGGCCCAGCGGTCGAGCGTCCACTCCACGAGCTGCGGGGTGAGCGGGGAATCGGCCGCGACGAGCGAGAGATGGTCGAGGCCGGGGAACGTACGGTAGTCGATCTCCTCGCCCGCGGCGCAGCGCCCGGCGACCCAGGCGCGCTGCTGCGCCGGCTTCACGAGCGGGTCCGAGAGGCCCTGCGCCACGAGCACCGGCGCAGGGAACGGGCCCACGGGGGTCTGTTCCTTGAGCAGGTGCCCGAACTTCCCCGCGAGCAGGCTGTCCGGGAAGATCTGGTTGGGCACCTGCGTGCCGCGCAGGATCGCGGCGAGCACGTCCTTGCCGTTGAAGCAGAGGTTCTGGATCTTCGTGACGGGACCCGCTGAGCCGGGCGTGAGCTGGGACTGCAGCTCGAGTTCCGGGTAGAGCGTGTTCCAGGTCGCCGCGATGTACGCGGAGACCGTCTTGCCCGGGGCATCGTTCTTGTTCACCTCGGCGAGCCCGTAGAGATCCGCCGCCGGGGCGAACGCGGCGATCCCGACCACGGTGAGTTCGGGCGCGTACGATTCGGCGATCTGGCCCGTCCACAGCGAGCCCTGGCCGCCCTGCGAGTGCCCCCAGACGACGGTGTCGGTGGGGGTGCTCAGCTCGGAGAACTGCTGCACGGCCCGCGCCGCATCGAGCACGTTGCGTGCCTCGGCGTCCCCGATGAGGTACGGGTGCGTGCCGCTGGTGCCGAGCCCGACGTAGTCGGAGGTGACCGCGGCGAAGCCGTGGCGGGTGACCATCTGTTCGAGCGCCGCCCCGGCACCGTCGGCGAACGGGGTTGCGCTGAGCGACGGCGCGCACTTCGCGGCGACCCCGGTGGTGCCGTGCGCGACGGAGAGCAGGGGCAGGGCATCTGCGCCGCGATCGCGGGGCGCGAGCAGCGTGCCGCTCGAGATCGCGGGGCTGCCGTCGCTGTGGGTGGTCGTGTACAGAATCTTCCACGCCTGCGCGCCGTGCGGCACGCCCTCCGTGAGCGGCTCGCTGCGCAGCAACTGGCCGGGCTCGCTCGGCACCTCGGCGGGCGCGGCGTAGAACGTTCCGGGCTCGGGGAGCGGTACGCCGCCGAGGATCGCGCCGGTGCCGAGGGCGAGCCCCACCGCGAGCACGAGCGCGAGGCTCGCCCCGATGGTGCGCGACCAGCGGCGCAGCCGTGAGCGCGGCCGGGGGGCGCGCAACACGCTGTCGGTGCGATGGGTGAGCGCGAGCATGACCAGCTGCAGCCCGAAGAACACGAACCACGCCCCGACCCCGAGCCGGAAGAACGTGAGCGTGAGCACGGGCCAGGAGAACGTCACGACGCCGATGATGACGCTCGCGAGCGCCCCGATGATGTTCGTGACGCGCTGGTCGCCGCCGTTGCGGATCGACTGAATCCCCTGGAAGAGCCCCTGCCCGATCAGGGCCGCGCCCACGACGAAGGCGAGCCACGGCGCCCCCGCGCTCGGCCAGACCGCGATGAGCACGCCGAGGGCGATCCCGATCCCACCCAGAATGCGCGCCGAGAACCGGGTGAAGCGATCCGCGGTCGGGAGGAGCAGGGCCGCCACGCCGGCAAGCGCCAGACCGATGCCGGTCACGACCGCGATCTGGTGGGTGCTGAGCGGGGCCAGTACGAGGGTGACCCCGAGCCCGACGGCCGCCAAGCCGATGAGCGCGCGCGCCGGGCCCGCGAGACCGGCGATTCCGGTCGTGACTTCTGCCCTCAGTGACATCTCCAGCACCCCTCCGGTCCGGGCCCCTGGCTCGCCACGCGAGCGGGGGTGTCGCGGCGCGCGACGCTTCCCAGCGTAGTGGGCGGCGGGGGCGCGGGGGATCCCCACGGAACTGAACTACCATTGAGGAGTTATGGCACATCTTCTGGGGGCCGAGGCCCTACACCTTGAAGTCCCGACGAAGACCGTGTTCGACTCGGTCACGTTGGGCGTCGCCGAGGGCGACCGGATCGGCATCGTCGGGCGCAACGGCGACGGCAAATCGAGCTTGCTGATGATGCTCGCGGGGCGGCGCGAGCCGGACGGTGGCAAGGTGACGATGCGTGGGGGGACCACCATCGGGGTGCTGGATCAGGCCGACGCATTCCCCGAGGGCGAGACCGTGGGCCACGCCATCGTGGGGGACCGCCCCGAGTACGAGTGGGCGGGGGATCCGCGCACGCGCGACGTGATCGCGGGACTCGTGGCGGATCTGGGCTGGGACGCCGAGGTCGCCTCGCTGTCGGGCGGGCAGCAGCGCCGGGTCGCGCTCGCCGCGCTGCTGAGCCGCGAGGTGGACATGCTGTTCCTCGACGAGCCGACGAACCACCTCGACGTCGAGGGGATCGCCTGGCTGGCCGAGCATCTGAAGCGGCGCTGGCCGCGCGGTCAGGGCGCGTTGCTCGTCGTGACGCACGACCGGTGGTTCCTGGACGAGGTCTGCACCACGACCTGGGAGGTGCACGACCGCATCGTCGAGCCTTTTGAGGGCGGCTATGCCGCGTACATCCTGCAGCGCGTGGAGCGCGACCGGCAGGCCGCCACGATCGAGCAGAAGCGGCAGAACCTCGCCCGGAAGGAGCTCGCGTGGCTGCGGCGCGGGGCGCCCGCGCGGACCTCGAAGCCGAAGTTCCGGATCGACGCCGCGAACGAGCTGATCGCCGACGTCCCCGAGATCCGCGATCGCGTCTCGTTGCAGTCGATGGCCGTCTCGCGCCTCGGCAAGGAGGTCGTGAATCTCCTCGATGTGGGCGTGAGCTACGGGGATCGGGTGGTCCTCGAAGACATCGAGTGGCGCCTGGCCCCCGGCGAGCGGACCGGGATCCTCGGCGTGAACGGTGCCGGCAAGTCGACGCTGCTGGGCCTGATCTCGGGCACGGTCGAGCCGAGCAGCGGCACGGTGAAGCGCGGCCAGACCGTGAAGGTCGCGACCCTCACGCAGCGGCTCGACGAGCTCGAGGAGCACCTGAATGAGCCCGTGCGCACCGTGATCGGGCGGCTCCGCACGAGCTTCACGGTGGGCAGCGGCTCGAAGGCCCAGGAGCTCACCCCCGGCCAGCTGCTCGAACGGATGGGCTTCACGAGCGCGCAGCTCTCGACCCCGGTGAAGGATCTCTCCGGCGGCCAGAAGCGCCGCTTGCAGCTGCTCCTGATCCTGCTCGACCAGCCGAACGTGCTGATCCTTGACGAGCCGACGAACGATCTCGACACCGACATGCTCGCCGCGATGGAGGACCTGCTCGATTCGTGGCCGGGAACCCTCATCGTCGTGAGCCACGATCGCTACTTCCTGGAGCGGGTCACGGACCAGCAGTACGCGATTCTGGACCACGGGCTCCGGCATCTGCCGGGCGGCGTGGACCAGTATCTCGAGCTGCGCGCCGCGGAGGAGCGCGCGGCGTCGGAGGGGGCGGCGAAGCCCGCAGCGCGCGGCGGTGCCGGCATCGCGACCGCGCCGAAGGTCTCGGCAGCGGCGGCCCCCGCGCTGAGCGGCGCTGAGCTGCGCGCCGCGCAGAAGGAGCTGTCCGCCGTGGAGCGGCGCATGGAGAAGCTGCAGCAGCAGATCGTCGCGGACCGGGAGCGCCTCGCGACGCTCGATCAGAGCGACTACCAGTTGCTGAACGCGGAGATGGCGAAGATCGCGGCGTTCGAGGCCGAGGTCGGCGAGCTCGAGGAGCAGTGGCTGGAGCTGTCCGAGCAGATCGGATAGCGGACCCGGGCGGATCAGGCGTCGCGGACCCGGACGGTTCAGGCGTCGCGGACCCTGGCGGATCAGGCGTCGCTGGCTCGGGCGGTGGGCGCGGCCCGGAGCGCGGCGAGGGCGAGTTCGAGGCCCCCGGGGAAGGCCGCGGCTTCGACGCCCATGCCGGAGGCCGCGAGCGCGCCCTCGTGGGCGAGGAACAGGCCGCGGGCGAGCGCCTCCGGATCTCGCGCCCCGGCGTCGCGGGCGATGTCCGCGAAGCGTTCGCGCATCCACCGTTTTTGCCGCAGCATCACGGCCGTGGCCGGGTGCTCCGGGTCGCTGATTTCCGCGTGCGCGTTGATTACGGCGCAGCCGCGCGGGCCCCGCTCCGCGCTCCACTCCGCGGAGGCTTCGAAGAGCGCGCGCAGTCGCGCTTCGGGGTCGGTTCCCGCGGCCGCGAGGCGCGGGGAGAGGACGTCGCGCCATGCGCGATCGCGCTCGTCCAGGTACGCGGCGACCAGCTGGGCCTTCGAGCCGAAGCGGTCGTAGAGGGTCTTTTTGGTCACCCCGGCGTGCGCGGCGATCGTGTCCACCCCGACCGCGTGGATCCCCTCGGCGTAGAAGAGCTCGCTCGCGGCGTCAAGGATCGCGCGCGCTTTGGGGGACCACTGGGTGGGTGTCATGGTGGCAAGTATACCGTTCTGTATACTCGACGCCATGGGTATACAGATCGGTATACATGCCGTCCGGCAGCTCGGTGCGACCGTGGGATTGGGTGCGCTCTTTGTGCTGTGTTGGTCGTCGGGGTTTATTGGCGCGAAGCTCGGGGCGGCCGAGGCACCCGTGACCACGGTGCTGATGTGGCGCTTCCTCCCGCTCGCCGTGATCCTGAGTCCGTTTCTGCGACCCCGCGGTGCGGGGCGGCTCGCGCCCCGGGAGCTGCTGCGGCAGATCGCGATCGGCGTGCTCTCGCAGTCGGGGTATCTGCTGAGCGTGTACGCCGCGATCGGCCTCGGCGTGAGCACGGGCACGACCGCGCTGATTGACGGGAGCCAGCCCCTCGTGATCGCGGCGCTCGCGGGTCCCCTGCTCGGCGTCGCGGTCCGCGGGCGGCAGTGGCTGGGGCTCGGGGTGGGGGTGCTCGCGGTGGTTCTCGTGACCGGTGCGGACGCCGCGCACCCGAGCACCGTCGCCCCGCCGTGGGCGTACGGCGTACCGTTCCTCGGGATGCTCTGCCTGGTGGCGGCGACCTTCCTGGAGCGCCGCGGCGCTCCGCTGGCACCGATGCGGGTGCTCGCGATCCACTGCGCGACCTCGGCGGTGGTGTTCACCGGGCTGGCGCTCGCGAGTGGTACCGCCGTGCCTCCAGCGGGCGGCGCCTTCTGGCTCGCGCTCGCGTGGCTCGTGCTGTTCGCCACGTTTGGCGGCTATGGGCTGTACTGGGGGTTGATCCGGCGGCTCGGCGTGACGACCGTGAACGCGCTGATGTTCCTCGTGCCGCCCGTGACCGGGGTGTGGGGTGCCGTGATGTTCGGGGAACCGCTCACGCCCGTCACGGTGACCGGCTTCGCCCTGGCGCTGTGCGCGGTGACGCTCGTGAGTCGAGCGCCGCGCGGAATTGATTTGTCATAGGTCAAACATTACGATGGGCTGTGACGAATCCCGCGCGGCCGCAATCCGGCCCGACCCCGAGAGGTGGACCCATGGCGCAGCCGCGGCTGTTCGTGCTGGCGACGCGGAACGCGGCCAAGATTGCGGAGTACGCGGACATCGTCCGCGCCCACGCGCCCGAGTGGCGGGCGACCTCGCCGGCGGGGGAGGAACCCGTCGAGACCGGAACCACCTTCGCGGCGAACGCGCTGATCAAGGCCCGCGCCGCCCACCGGCACACGCGGCTGCCGGTGCTGGCGGATGATTCGGGCCTCTGCGTCGATGTGCTGGGCGGCGCACCCGGCGTCTTCTCCGCGTACTGGGCGGGGCAACAGCGAGACCCCGCCGCGAACCGCGCGCTGCTGCTCGACCAGCTCGCAGACATCGCCGACCCGCACCGCGGTGCCCACTTCGCCTCCGCCCTCGCGCTCATCGAACCGGACGGCACCGAGCACCTGGCCGAGGCCCGCTGGCCGGGACGGCTCGCGCGGACCGCCCGCGGCGACGACGGTTTCCCCTACGACGCGATCTTCGTGCCCGACCCTCCCCGGGGCAGCGCCGAGCCAGCGCCCGGCGCGGTGCCCCGGAGCGTGGCGGAGTGGGAGGCGCGCACCCGGCACCTGGCCTCCCATCGCGCCCGGGCCTTCCGCGAGCTGCTGCCGGTGTGGGCCCGCTTGGCGGGTGCTCGGGCCGGGGCGACCCCACCGCCGCCGGCCCGGTGACCGCCCTCCTCGGCGCCGCGCCGGTGTTCGCGGTGGTGCTCGCGATCGGTCTCCGCGCGAGCTCGCGCACCGCGGCGCTCAGCGGCCTGGCAGTGGCGGCCGTGGTCACCGCGATCGGGTTCCCGGTGTCGTGGCGGACGCTCGCGGCCGCGGGCTGGGAGTGGGCCCCCACCGGCGTTGAGGTCATGCTCATCCTCGCCGGCGGCATCTGCTTCGCCGAGGCCGGTCGCGCCACCGGAATCCAGGACACGATCTCGCGCTGGGTGCAGCGCGCGTTCGGCACCGGCGTGGCCCCCGTCCTCGCGATCGTGCACGGGCTCACGCCGCTGACGGAGAGCGTGACCGGCTACGGCGTGGGGGCCGCGATCGCGGTCCCGCTGATCCTCGCGCTCGGCGTCCCCGGACCGCGCGCGGCCGCGGTCAGCCTGTGCGGGCTGTGCACCGTACCGTGGGGGTCGATGGGCCCGGGCACCCTGATCGGCGCCCAGCTCGGTGGCGTCACGCTCGACGAGATCGGCGTCGCGAGCGCGCTCTTCACCCTGCCCGTGACGATCGCGACCGGCATCGGCGCCGCGGTCCTGGTGGCGGCCCCGGAGCGGCGCTGGCGCGCCGCCCTCGCCGGTGCGGGCTCCGGCGCCCTGCTCGCGGCGGGGATCCTGGCCGCGAACCTGGCCGTGGGAACGCCGCCCGCGGGCGCGCTCGGTGCCGTGCTGACCCTGGGCGTGCACGCGGCCATCCGGCGGCTGCGTGCCCACGCGACGACGGCCGGGTCGGGAGACGTGGGAGGCGCGGGCAGGCCGGAACGGACGGCAGGCGAGCCCGGCGAGCTCTCCCGCGCGGCCGTCCCCTACGGCGTCGTGCTGGGCGGCATGCTGGTCGCCCACACGGTGTTCCGCCTCGCGCCGTCCGTGCCCGCCGGAGTGCGCGGCGTGCTCGGATCGCCCGCCTGGTGGCTCGCCTGCGCAATCGCGGTGATCTTCCTCACCCGCGACGCGGACCGCCGGGAGATCCTGCGCGGCGCCGGCCGCATGTGGGCGCGCGTCGCACCGCCGACGGCGGTGTTCCTCCTCCTCGGGATCCTGATGAGCACCGCCGGGATGCCGCAGGCCATCGCCGGGGCCCTGGCCGCGCTCGGCACGCCCGTGGTCCTGGCCCTGCCGTTTCTCGCGGGCTTCAGCGGCTTCATCACCGGCTCCAACACCGGGGCGAACGCGCTCGCCGCCGCCTCACAGGGGGAGGTCGCGCGCGCACTCGCCCTGGACGCTCCGCTCGTGATGGGAGCGCACAACGCCGCCGCCTCGGTGGCCGTGATGTCCGCGCCCGCGCGCGTCGAGCTCGCGGCGCAGCTCGCCCGGGTTCCGGCGGCGCGCACGCGAATCCAGCTGTTCGCCTGGGGAACGGCGCTCGCCGCCTGCGCCGGGATCGCCGGGATGAGCGCGGCGCTGACCGGCGCGGGGCTGATGTAGCGCGGCCGCGGCCGGGCACCCGGCGTCGCGCGGCCGGCCGCCCGGCCGCGCGAGGCGGCTCAGCTCGCGGGCTCCGCCACGCAGACGACGGTGCGCGGGCGGCCCCCGGCGGCCTCCGTCATCCCGTGGGTGAGCGTCTCGAAGCCGGGGAACTTCGCGGTGAACCGCTCCTCGAAGCGCAGGTAGCGCATGATGGTCGCGTGAATGCGCTCCCCGGGGACCAGCAGCGGGATGCCGGGCGGGTAGGGCGTGAGCAACACCGCCGTGATGCGGCCCTCGAGATCCGCGAGAGCGACGTGCTCGACGTCACCGGCGGTCATGGCGGTCCAGGCTTCCGTGGGGAGCATGGCCGACTCGACGGGCGAGGTGTAGATCTCGGTGGTCAGCGCCGCGATGTCGTGCGCGCGATACTCCGCGTGGATCGCCTGGCAGAGATCGCGGATCCCGGTGCGGGCGGTGCCCGGTTGCTCCGCCGCGAACCGCGGCATCGCCTCGGCGACGGGGAGGTTCGCGTCGTACGCCGCCTTGAACCGGTGCAGTTCGGAGATTAGCGTGTTCCAACGACCGGTTGTAATGCCGATGGTGAACAGAATGAAGAACGAGTACAGCCCCGTCTTCTCGACGACGATGCCGTGCTCGGCGAGGTAGCGGGAGAGCATCACGGCGGGGATGCCGGTGTTCCCGAACACGCCGTGCACGTCCAGGCCGGGGGTCATCACGGTCACCTTGATCGGGTCGAGCATCGTGAAGCCCTCGTCTACGCGCTCGAAGCCGTGCCAGGGTGCGGACGCCGAGAGCTCCCATTCGCGCCGGTCCGCGAGCCCCTCGCGCGCGGGCGTGTCCGGCCCCCACACGTCGAACCACCAGTCCTCGGCCGCGCGTGCCCCGGCAGGACCGCGCACCCCGAGCTCCTCGCCGATCCGGATGATCGCGCGCCGGAACTCCAGGGCCTCGGTGATCGCCTCCTCGACGAGCGCGTGCCCGCCGGTGCCCTCCATCATCGCCGCGGAGACGTCGCAGCTCGCGATGATCGAGTACTGCGGGCTCGTCGAGGTGTGCATGAGGAATGCCTCGGTGAACACGGTCTCGTCGAACTCGCGATCCGTCGCTTCGTGCACGAGCACCTGCGACGCCTGCGAGAGGCCCGCGAGGAGCTTGTGCGTGGACTGCGTCGCGTACACCGTGGTGTCGCGCAGACGCGGCCGGTCGCGGCTGATCGCGTGCATATCGGTGTAGAGCTCGTGGAATGCGGCGTGCGGGAGCCACGCCTCGTCGAAGTGCAGCGCCGTCACGTAGCCGTCGAGGGTGCGCTGGATCTCCGCGGCGTGGTAGATGATCCCGTCGTAGGTGCTCTGCGTGAGCGCGAGCACCTTCGGCCTGCGGCTTTTGTCCGTGATCCCGGGGTGCGCGTCGATCTTCGCCTGGATCGACTCGGGCGTGAACTCGCTGCGCGGGATCGGGCCGATGATGCCCGCCCGGTTCCGCGTCGGGGTCAGGAAGATCGGGATGGCCCCCGTGAGGATGATCGCGTGGAGCACGGACTTATGACAATTGCGGTCCACGACCACGATGTCCCCGGCCCCGACGAGCGAGTTCCAGACGATCTTGTTGGAGGTCGAGGTGCCGTTGGTCACGAAGTAGAGGTGGTCCGCGCCGAAGGTCCGCGCCGCGCGGCGCTCCGATTCGGCGATCGGGCCCGTGTGGTCGAGCAGCTGCCCGAGCTCCTCGACCGCGTTGCACACGTCCGAGCGCAGAAGGTTCTCGCCGAAGAACCGATGGAACAGGGTCCCGGTGGGGCTTTTCAGGAACGCCGTGCCGCCGGAGTGGCCCGGGCAGTGCCAGGAGTAGGCCCCGTCGTTCGCGTAGCTCATCAGCGCGGAGAAAAAGGGCGGCGCGAGCTGAGCCAGGTACTGCGCGGCCTCCCGAGTGATGGACCTGGCGACGAACTCGGGGGTGTCCTCGAACGCGTTGATGCAGCCGCGGACGTGGCGCAGCAGTTCGGTCGGGAGGGTCCGGGCGGTGAGGCGCTCTCCGAACAGGAAGATCGGAAGCTGCTCGGTGCGTGCCCGGATCGCCGCGACGATCCGGGCGGCCCGAGCCACGTCCGCGGCGCTCTCCGCGGCGCTTTCCGTGTCCCGCGGCGGGAGGACCGGCACGATCACCGCGGCGATCCGGCTGGTCATCGCGCTCACGGTGGCCTCGTGCGCGCCCGGGGCGTGCACCACGTCGATCCCGAGCGCGGTGAGCGCGTCCGAGAGTTCGGCGAGCGCGGACGGGCCGGCCCCGCGGGCCGCGTCGGCGGCGGGGACGGGATCGTGGTCATCGGTCACGATCATGATCGGGAATTCAAGCTGCATGGGATCTCCGGGGTCTGCGGGGAGGTGGGGGTCGGGGCGGACGGCGTGAGGCGGCGCGGGATCAGGCGATCGACGAATGCACCACGCGGCCGTCGACGACGGTGGCGGCGACCGCCATCGCGCGGAGCCGATCCGCCGCGGCGGCGGTGTCGTCGCCGGGGAGGTCCAGCGGGTCGGCGTCGAGGAGCACGAGGTCCGCCCGCGCGCCGACCCCGAGCGCGGCGACGCCGCCCGTGCTCGCCGCGAGGGCCTCGCGCACGGAGATCGCCTCCACCGGGTTCCAGGGGTCGCGGTCGTCGCCGCTGCGGTGCACGGCGGCGGCCAGCGCGAGCCACGGATCCAGCGGGGACACCGGCGCATCGGAGCCCAGCGTGAGGGTGACGCCGGCATCGAGCATCGAACGCAGCATGAAGCTGAAGTCGGTGCGGTCGGCCCAGCACTGGTGCGTGACGTCGCGATCGTCCCAGAGGTGCGCGGGCTGCACACTGGCGTGCACGCCGAGTTCGGCCATCCGGCGGACGTCGTCGCGCATGGTGAGTTGCGCGTGCTCGATACCGCCGCGCGCGCCGCTCGCGGCGAACGCGTCGAGCGCCGCGCCGATGGCGGCGTCACCGATGGCGTGGCAGGCGATCTCCAAGCCGGACGCGGCACCCCGGGCGAAGAGGCCGGTCAGCTCCTCGGGCGCCACGTTCGGCGCCCCGCAGGGGTGCTGCAGCGCCGCCGCGTCCGTGTACGGCTCGCGGCACCACGCCGTGCGCGTGTTGAGCGAACCGTCCGAGATGATCTTGAGCGGGCCCATCCGGATCATGCCCTGTGTGCCCGGCACGGGGGTGCCCGTGCGCAGCCCCGCGGCGATGGCCTCGTCGAGGGTCTCCGCGTAGGTGGCGGTGCGGACCCGCAGGGTCGTGGTGCCGGCCGCGTAGCGCTCCGCCCAGGTCTCCCAGCCGCGCCCGAACTCCATATCGGTGAGGCCGACAATGCCCCGGGCGTGCGCCCGGGCGACCATCTCGGCGACCTCCCGGGCCTCGCCCGCGGCACCGTCGCGGAGCTCGTCGAGGCGACCGAACACGGGGAACCAGTCGGATTCGGCGAGCACGGAGTCGCGCGGCGGCACGCCGAGCCGGTGCAGTGCGGCCGAGTTGAGCCAGCCGTGATGCCCGTCCCCGCTCACGAGGACCACCGGGGTCTCGCCGCTCACGGCGTCGAGCTCGGCGACGGTCGGTGCCGCGCTCCAGGACGCGCTCCGGTGTCCCCAGCCGAACAGGGTGCGGTGCGCCGGATCGGGGCGGGACGCCAGGGCGTCGGCGACCCGGGCGAGGACGTCCTGGGGGTGGGCGGTCCCCGAGGTATCGAGCTGGGTGGCGGTGCGCGCCCACTGGGTGGCGTGCACGTGCTGATCCCAGAGCCCCGGAATGACGTATCGGCCGTCGGCGTCGAGCGTTGCCGCACCCGGCGCGGTGGTCGCGAGCGTGCCGCCCGGCGCGAGCTGCGCGATGCGCCCCTCCCGCACGAGCAGGTCCGCGGGCGCGGCCGCCGACCCGTCGCCCGTCAGCGGGACGACGCGCGCGTTGGTGATGATGAGATCAGGCATGGTGCTCCTTCTGCGGGTCCGCGTGCTGCGGGGTGGGGATGATCGGGAGGTGGGAATCGGGCATCGGATGCCGGCGGCGCACGATCTCGTACGCAATGTTGAGCCCGCCGAGCAGGATCACTGCGCCGCAGAGGCTGTAGTACCAGTGGGGGTTCCGGGTGTCGAACATCATCCACAGGGCGAGCCCCACGAGGAGTGCCAGGCACACGTAATCCACCGCGGCACCGCCGGCGCGGAAGGCCGGTGCCGGGATCTCGCCAGCGCGGACCTTGCGCAGGTAGCCGAGGTGCGAGACGAAGATCGTGATCCAGCCGAACAACACGAACACGGCGACGCCGCCGAGGACGATCTCGAAGGCGGCCATGGCACCCGCGAAGCTGATCAGGATCACGCCGAGGAGGAACACGGCGGACAGGGCGAGCAGTGAGCCGGCGGGCGAGCCGTGCCGGTTCATGTAGTTGGCGAACCGGGGTGCGCGCGAGTTCGCGGCGAGGTTGCGGAGCATGCGCACCGTCGAGTAGATCGTGGCGTTCAGGCCGGAGATGGCGGCGGTGAGCACGATGAAGTTCATCACGCCGCCGAGGCTCGTGACGCCGAGGCTTGCGAGCGCGGTCACGAAGGGCGACTCCTCGGCGGTGTAGCGGTGCCAGGGCATGAGCACGGCGAGGACGGCGACCGAGCCGACGTAGAAGATGAGGATCCGCGCGACGACGCCGCGGATCGCCTGGGGGATCGTGCGCTGGGGGTTGGCGGTCTCCCCGGCCGAGGTGGCCACGATCTCGACGCCCGAGAACGAGAACACGACGCCCTGCATCACGAGCACGATGCCGAGCATGCCGTTGGGGGCGAAACCGCCCTCGGTCCAGAGGTTCTGCAGGGCGGCGACGGACTCCCCGAGCGGGCGGCCGAAGGCGGCCAGCACGACGGCCGCAACGCCGACAATCAGGAAGATGATGATGGCGACGACCTTGATGCCGGAGGCACCGAGCTCGATGATCCCGAACGCCTTCACCGCGAGGAGGTTCACGCCGATGATCACGACGAGCGCGGCGAGCGCGGGGATCCAGCCGGGCAGTTCCGGGAACCAGAAGTTGACGTACACGCCGATCGCGGCGATTTCCACGCAGCCGGCGGTGGCGCAGAGCGCGACGTAGATCCAGCCGGTGAGGAAGGACCAACGGTCGGAGACGAACTCGCGGGCGTAGGAGACGAAGCTGCCGGTCGTGGGCCGGTAGAGCACCATCTGGCCGAGCGCGCGCATCATCGCGTAGATGAGCGCGCCGGCGACGAGATAACTGACGATGAGTGCCGGGCCCGCGACCGCGAGCCGGGAGCCGACGCCGAGGAACAGTCCGGTGCCGATCGCGCCGCCCAGGGCGATCATCTGAATATGCAGGTTCGAGAGTCCCTTGTGGAAGTCCGCGTCGCCGAGATCGACATAGTTCGAGCGCGTGGCGGGGGGATCGGTGGACACAGTGGCCTCCTTGACGGTTGTCCAACGGCGAGCGCCCGGCAGTGGGCGCTTTAGCATTGTGCGGCCCCGCTACCCATGCTGTCTAATGCCTGAAAGGTTCCGTATATATACTTTTCAGTTATGACAACGCTGCTGCGCCTCAGCTACTTCGTGGCCATCATCGACGCCGGATCCATCACCGCGGCGGCCGACGAGCTGCGGCTCACGCAGCCCGCGCTGAGCCGGCAACTCGCGGCCCTGGAACGGGAGGTCGGCGTGGCGCTGTTCGAGCGCGCGGGGCGGCGCACGAGCCTCACCGCGGCCGGCCGGGCGTTCGAGCGGGAGGCGCGGGGCATGCTGCGCCAGGCCAGCCAACTCGAGCGCGCCGCACGGGAGCTCCGCGGCGGCCAGCCGAGCGAGCTGACGATCGCCGCCCCGGACTCGACGCTGGCCGAGGTCGTCGCGCCGTGCCTCGCGACCCTCGCGCACGAGGCGTTTCCCGTGATCGCGCGGACGGTGTCGAGCCTGACGCCCGCCCGGGAAGCGCTGCGCGCGGCCGACCTCGTGGTCACCGCCGGGCCCCCGGAGGACGGTCTCGGCACCTGCACGCTCGGCCGCGTGCCGATCTGCGCGCACGTCGCGCCGACCCACCCCTGGGCGCGGGACGGCGTTACCGCGGTCGACGTCGCCGAGCTCGCGGGGTCCGGGCTCATCGTGCAAACCATCGACAACCGATCACGGGTGCTGCTCGATACCGTCCTCGCCGCGCGGGGCATCCGGACGACCATCCTCGCGACGAGCGAGCTCGAGAGCGTGGTGCAGGCCCTCGCGGCCTCAGGCTACGGGATCGGCGTGCTCACGGAATCCCCGAAGTTCGGGGCACACGCCGTGCGCCTGTTCGACGCGGAGCGCCCGCTCGAGGTCGTGACGCGGGCCTCGTGGCAGCCGGAACACTTCGCCGCCGCGGCGATCGCGGAGCTCGCCGAACGACTGCGGGCGCAGCTGCAGCAGGCGACCGCGCGGATCGCCGATGCCCAGCGCTGGGAGTGATCCACGCGCTACGCCCAGTGCGGTGGCGTGACGTCTCCCGTCGCGAAGCCCGCCGCGTCTACGCGGTGCCCCATCCGCTTGATCCGGCGCATCGTCACGGTCGTCTCCACCACGGTGAGCTCGGGCACCGCCTGCAGCACCGAGCGCTCGAGCGCGGCGAGGTGCGCGATCTGACGAGCCACCACCGAGAACACGAGATTCGCCTCCCCGGTCAGGCTCGCGCAGAGCTTCACCTGGGGAATTGACAGCAGCGTGCGGACCACCGAGGGGATCGCGGCACCGGGCACGCGCGCGAGCACGCTGAGCTCGATCGGCCAGCCGCTCACCTCCGGCGCGGTGTCGAGCCGGATCCGGATCGCGCCGGAGTGCAGGAGGCGATGCAGGCGTCGCCGCAGCGTCGCGGGATGGTCGCCCAGTTCGCGGGCGAGCTCCGCGACGCTCGCGCGCGGGCGGAGGGCGAGCGCGCCCACGAGCTCCCCGAACTCACCCCCGATCGGCCGCGCGTCTGGATCGTTCGGACCCCCGGCGAGTCGCGCCGCGCTGGCGCGCTCCGCGCGGCCGAGGCTGTCCAGCCGCCAGTCCCCGCCCTCGGCGTGCATCTCCGTGACGAGCCGGGTGACGGTGCGGGTCACCCCGAGCTCGTCCGCGAGGAGCGTGTCGTGCAGCCGGCGCAGCTCGGCGAAGTCCGCCACGATCACGGTGAGCAGCAGGTCGGCACCGCCGCTGCTGACGTCGACGCTGGACACCCGGGCGTCGGCGCACACGCGAGCCACGAACGCGCCGCGGCGGTCCGGCAGCACGGAGACCTCGATGAACCCGACGGTGAGCCGCATCCGCGCGTGGCTCGGGTAGACGGACAGCCAGGCGAGCCCGTCGCGCTGCAGCGCACTCCAGCGCGCGGCGAGTGTGCCGGGTGAGACCCCGACGATGGGCGCGGCGTCGCTCCAGCTCGCGCGTGGGGCGATCTGGAGCAGGTGCAGGAGCCGAAGATCGATCTCGGCGACCTGCCCCGGGCTCGGTGCAGGATCTGGCATGTGACCTCCTCGTAGGTGCATGATTCTTCACCGAAGCGCCCCCGACATGCAAACTTCCGCAGATTCGCCGGCCCGCCCGGGTCGGCGCGGAACACTGAGTCCGACAGTTTCGAACGAAGGAGTTCCATGCGTGTGACGCGAACCCACCCGGCCGCCTCGGCCCTCGACGCGCGGGCGGCGGCTCGCGAGCTGGCCCCCAGGCTCGAGCGGCTCCGACACGAGCTGCACGCCCACCCGGAGATCGGCCTGCAGCTGCCGCGGACGCAGGAGCGCGTGCTTGCCGAACTCGCGGACCTCCCCCTGGAGATCACCCTGGGGGAGCGCTGCAGCTCGATCACCGCGGTGCTCCGCGGGACCGCGCCCGATCGCCCGGAATCGGCCCCCGCCGTGCTGCTCCGCGCCGACATGGACGGGCTCCCCGTTACCGAGGACACGGGGCTGCCGTGGGCGTCGCAGGTTCCAGGCGCGATGCACGCCTGCGGGCACGACCTGCACACGGCGATGCTCGCGGGGGCGGCGCGGATCCTCTCGGAGCACCGCGACCAGCTGCCCGGCGACATCGTGTTCATGTTCCAGCCGGGGGAGGAGATGCACGACGGGGCCCGGGTGATGATCGAGGAGGGAGTGCTCGACGCCGCGGGGCCGCGCGTGCGCGCCGCCTTCGGCGTCCACGTCTTCGCGAACACGCTCGCCCAGCACGCCCTGGTCAGCCGCCCCGGCGCGATGCTCGCCGCCGCGGACGGGATCCGCGTGACGGTCATGGGGCAGGGCGGCCACTCCTCGGCCCCGCAGCGCGCGGTCGACCCGGTGCCGATCGCGGCGGAGATGATCCTTGCCCTGCAGAGCTTCGTGACGCGCGAGTTCGACGCCTTCGACCCGCTCATCATCGGGATCGGTGCGGTGCAGGGCGGCGACCTGGCCGCACCCAACGCGATCCCCGAGGAGGTCCGGTTCGCGGCCTCGGTCCGGTTCTGGTCCGAGGAGACGCGGCAGCGCTTCCACACCAGGGTCGACGAGCTGCTCGGGGGGATCGCGTCGGCGCACCGTGCCCGGGTCGATGTGGCACACGTCTCGGGCTACCCGGTGACCGTGACCGATCCTGCCGAGACCCGCTTCGCACAGGACACCCTGACCGCGGCGTTCGGGGCTGACGCCTTCACGCTCATGCGTAACCCGCTCGGCGGATCGGAAGATTTCTCGCGCGTGCTCGCGGAGGTCCCCGGGACCTTTATCGGCCTGGGGGCGACGCCGTCCGGGGAAGACCCGGCCGTCGCACCCGACAACCACAGCCCCCGCGCGCGCTTCGACGACGCGGTCCTCCCCACGGGTGCCGCGGTCTACGCGGAGCTCGGGGCGCGCCGCCTCGTCGAGTTCGCCCACCACACCCCATCATCGCTGTAGACCTCCTCCGAGGGAAAGGACACGGGTCATGACCCACACCATCAGCCCCGCACCGCCCGCGAGCGCAGCGCAGCGCTCCGCGGCCAGGCGCAATCTCGCCGGCACCGGCGTCGGCAACGCGCTCGAGTGGTTCGACTGGTCGATCTACTCGACCTTCGCGCCGTTCTTCGCCGCCAGCTTCTTCGACGCCACCGATCCGGTGTCCGCGTTCCTGTCGACCCTCGTGGTGTTCGCCGTCGGGTTCGTCGCGCGGCCCATCGGGGGCGCCCTGTTCGGGCGCCTGAGCGACCGCGTCGGCCGCAAGCGCACGCTCTCGCTCACCATGGTGACGATCGCGGCCGCCAGCCTCGTGATTGGGATCACCCCGAGCTACGAGACGATTGGCGTCGCGGCGTCGATCATCCTCGTCGTCGCGCGGCTCGCGCAGGGGCTCGCCTACGGTGGTGAGCAGCCCGCGGCCGGCGCGTTCCTCTCGGAGCAGGCACCGCCGGAACGCCGCGGCCTCTGGTCATCGCTCGTCTACTTCTCGGGCACGATCGGCGCAGCGAGCGGGATGGCGCTCGGGGCGATCCTGGCCGCCGTGTTCGGGACGGAGGCGCTCGGCACCTGGGCGTGGCGGATCCCGTTCATCGTGGCCGGCTGTAGCGGGCTGTTCGCGCTGTACATGCGCTCGCGGATGACGGAGACCGAGCAATTCACCGCGACCCTGGAGGTCCCCGTGGCCGCCGCGGGCGGGTCATCGGCCGGGCGCGGCCTGTGGCGGGACTTCTGGCGCATGCGGCGATCCGCGCTCACGGTCATGGGCATGGGGGTGGGGCTGACGGTGGCCTACTACTTCTGGGTGGTCGCCGCTGCGGCGTTCTCCATCGCCGTGCTGGGGGCCGACGCGACGCAGGTGCTGTTCGCCTCGCTGCTCGCGAACCTCGTGTTTATCGCGGTGTTGCCGCTCTGGGGTCGGTTGTCCGACCGGATCGGGCGGCGGCCCGTGCAGCTCATCGGTATTCTGGGCACGCTCGTCTCGATCCTCCCGCTCTCCCAGCTGATCGACGGCGACCCTGTGCACCTGTTCGCGGCGATGACGGTCGCCGGCGTGCTGCTCGCCGCGCCGTGCGCCGTGAGCCCGGCGGTCATGGCCGAGTTGTTCCCGACCCGCGTGCGCACCGCGGGCGTGGCCATCCCGCTGGCCGTCACCACGGCCGTGTTCGGGGGAACGTCGCTGTACCTCCAGACCTGGATGGCCACGGCCATCGGCCCGAACGCGTTTGCGATCTACGTCATGGTGCTGCTCACGATCTCCGCGGTCACGGTGTTGCTGATGCCGGAGACCAAGGGGCGGATCCTGACGGACAACGAGCGGGACTTCCAGGCCCGACCCTGAGTGAGCCCGCGCGCGCCGGTGCGGTTCCCGTGCCGGCACGCGGGGCATCTGTTATCCTGTTGTATGAGACAACTAGATAACGTTACGCAGTTTTTCCCCGAACCGTTTTCCCCTGGGGTCGTCGCTTCACGCCACGGGCGGCTCCCGCGGCTCCCGCGGGTCGCGCGGTGATGGCCATGGTCCGCGCGGTCTGGCGCGATCTCTCGCTCTCGGCCGTGATCGCGGGGTTCCTGTCCGCGCTCATCAACTTCGCGGGTCCCTTCCTCATCGTGCTCGAGGCCACCCGCACCGTCGGGCTGAACGAGGCGCAGACGGCGTCGTGGGTGTGGGCGCTGTGCATCGGGAACGGTGTGTGCAGCGTGGTGCTCAGCCTCGTCACCCGGATCCCGGTGGTCGTCGCGTGGTCGACCCCGGGGGCCGCGCTCCTCATCGCCTCGCTCGGCGGATTCAGTTTTGCCGAGGCGGTCGGCGCGTTTCTCGTGGCCTCCGTCGCGGCCGCCGTGGCGGGCTTCACCGGCTGGTTCGGCCGGCTGCTCGCGCGCGTGCCCGCGTCGGTGCTGCAGGCGCTCCTCGCCGGGATCCTCGTGCCGTTCATCGTCACCGCGGCCGGCGCCTTTGCGAGCGCCCCACTGATCGCGGGGAGCATCGCGATCACCTTCTTCCTCGGCAAGCGCTATGCCGACCGCTACGCCGTGCTCGGGGCGCTCGTGGTCGGGCTGGCGGTGACCTGGGCCACCGGATCGTTCCACGAGGCGGGCCCGGCGCTGACCCTGGGCGGGCCGGTGTTCACGATGCCCGAGTTCACGCTCCCCGCGCTCGTGAGCGTCGCGTTGCCGCTGTTCATCGTGACGATGGCCTCGCAGAACGCGCCCGGACTCGCGCTGCTGCACTCACAGGGCTACGCGCCCAACGACCGCCTCCTCGTGGGGTCGATCTCGTCGGTCTCCGCGGCGCTCGCCCCGTTCGGCTGCCACGGCATCAACCTGGGGGCCATCACGGCCGCGATCGCGCTCGGCCCCGAGTCTCACCCGGACCCGCGCAAGCGGTATATCGCGGGGCTCTCCGGTGGGATCACCTACCTCGTGGTGGGAGCATTCGGCGGCCTGCTCGTCACGGGCTTCCAAGCGATCCCCTCGGAAACGGTCTCTGTGCTCGCGGCGGTCGCGCTGCTCGCCTCCGCGTTGACGGCGCTCCGTGGCGCAATGTCCGGCAGCGATGCGCGCTCCGGGCTCGCGGCCCTGACGACCTTCGCGGTCGCCATGTCGGGCGTCGTGCTGTTCAGCGTGGGTGCCGCCTTCTGGGCCCTGGTCGCGGGCAGCCTCGTCACGCTGTTCCTCAGGCCCCGGCGTGCTCCCGCGCAGGCCGAGCACCCGGCCGCCGCGGTCACCCGGGCCTCCGATCCCGCGCCCCACGCCGGAACCCCCGCCAGCACTCCCGCAAGCTCCCCGAAAGGAACCCGATGACTCGCGCACTTGATGCCCCGCTCGCCGAGATCGACCCCGAGATCCTCGCCGTCATGGGCGACGAACTGGCCCGGGAGCGCGACTCCCTGGAAATGATCGCCTCCGAGAACTTCGTGCCGCGCGCGGTGCTCGAGAGCGCGGGAAGCGTGCTCACGAACAAGTATGCGGAGGGGTACCCCGGGCGGCGCTACTACGCGGGCTGCGAGCCCGTCGACCGGGCCGAATCGCTGGCGCAGGAACGGGTCGCCGCGCTGTTCGGGGCGGCGTACGCGAACGTGCAGCCGCACTCCGGCGCGAGCGCAAACGCCGCGGTGCTCGCCGCCGTCGCGCGGCCGGGGGATACGATCCTCGGTCTCCGCCTGAACCACGGGGGCCACCTCACGCACGGGATGCCGCTGAACTTCTCGGGCCAGCTGTACCGGGCCGAGGCCTACGGGGTGGACGAGCGGACGCATCGGCTCGACATGGATCGGGTCCGGGACCGGGCGCTCGCCACGCGGCCCCGGGTGCTGATCGCGGGCGGTTCCGCGTACCCGCGCCAGCTCGATTTCCCGGCCTTCCGCGCGATCGCGGACGAGGTTGGCGCGGTGCTCTGGGTGGACATGGCGCACATCGCGGGCCTCGTCGCCGCCGGGCTGCACCCGAACCCGGTGCCGATCGCCGATATCGTGACCTCGACGACGCACAAGACGCTCGGGGGGCCGCGCGGCGGATTCATCCTGAGCCGGGACCCGAGCTTCGGCAAGGCGCTCGATCAGGCGGTGTTCCCCGGTCAGCAGGGCGGGCCGCTCATGCACCTCATTGCGGGCAAGGCGACCGCCTTCCTGATCGCCTCGGGCGCGGAATTCCGGGAGCGGCAGCGCCGCACGCTGCGTGGCGCCGCGATCCTTGCGGATCGACTCCTCGCCGCAGACGCGCGCGCGAACGGCGTGAGCGTGGTGAGCGGCGGCACGGATACCCACCTCGTGCTCGCCGATCTGCGTGCCAGCGCGCTCGATGGCCGCACCGCGGAGGATCGGCTCCACCAGATCGGGATCACCGCGAACCGGAACAGTGTCCCGTTCGATCCGCGGCCGCCGCTCGTCACCTCGGGTGTGCGCCTCGGCACGCCCGCGCTCGCGACGCGCGGCTTCCAGGAGGCGGACTTCCGCGAGGTTTCGGACATCGTCGCTGCGGCGCTCGGCACCGCCCCCGACCTGCTCGCCCTGGAGGCGCGCACGCGGGCGCTGATCGTGGCGCACCCGCTGTACCCCGGGCTGTAGGGGCCGGGGTCGCGGCGGTCCGGGGAACTGCGGCCCCGGGCCGCCGCGGGCCCGGGCTACCAGCCGCGCTCAGCGAGGCGGTGCGGCGCGGGAAGCTCCGCAACGGTGATGCCGACCATGGCCTCGCCGAGCCCGCGCGATGCGGCGGCGATCGCGGCGGGATCGGCGTAGTCGCGGGTCGCGGCGACGATCGCCGCGGCGCGCTGGGCCGGGTCACCGGACTTGAAGATGCCGGACCCGACGAACACGCCGTCCGCGCCGAGCTGCATCATCATCGCGGCGTCCGCCGGGGTTGCCACTCCGCCCGCCGTGAGCAGCGGGACGGGCAGCGCACCGCGCTCGGCGACCTCCGTCACGAGATCGAGTGGGGCCTGCAGCTCCTTGGCCGCGAGGTAGAGGTCCGCCCGATCACGCCCACGCAGGCGCGCGATCTCGCCGCGGATCGTGCGCAGGTGGCGGGTCGCTTCGGACACGTCACCCGTGCCGGCCTCGCCCTTCGAGCGGATCATTGCCGCGCCTTCGGCGATGCGGCGCAGCGCCTCACCCAGGTTCGTCGCGCCGCACACAAACGGCGCGGCGAACGCGTGCTTGTCGATGTGGTGTGCGTAGTCCGCGGGACTCAGCACCTCGGACTCGTCGATGAAATCAATGCCGAGCGATTCGAGCACCTGCGCTTCGACGAAGTGACCGATGCGCGCTTTCGCCATGACCGGGACGGAGACGGCGGCCTGAATGCCCGCGATCAGATCCGGGTCGCTCATGCGCGCGACGCCGCCCTGGGCGCGGATGTCTGCGGGGACGCGCTCGAGCGCCATCACGGCGACGGCGCCGGCGTCTTCGGCGATGCGGGCCTGTTCTGCGGTGACGACGTCCATGATGACGCCGCCGGTCAGATGGTCCGCGAGGCCGCGGCGGACGAGTGCGGAGGGAACGGAAGCGGGCAATTTGGTCTCTGAAGATGTGGACATGACTGCCAGCCTGTCGGACCAAATGGACTCATTCAAGATCCACTTATGTCGAACTCAAATGGACCACTTGGGGGAGTGTTCCCGGGAACCCGGGCACCGGAGGTGCGGTCACCGTCCGATGCCCGGGTGTCCGGGTCAGGGGCGCGGTGCCCGTCGGCGCTGTGCGAACCGCCCGGTGCCCAGCGCAGCAAGGGCCGCCGCGATCAAGGCCGCCGCAGCGACCAACACGCCGGTGGGCGCGGCTCCGCCGGTACGGGCGAGGCGGTCGGTGCCGGCCGGCGCAGGCTGGGCGACCGCGGGAGTGCCGGGGCCGGCCCCCGGGCCAGCGCCGGGATCGCTCCCCGGATCCGTGACCGGCTCCGGGGCCCGGAGTTCGAGCGTGACCGCGGCCTCCGCGGTCACGCGCGTCCCATCCGGGGCCGTACCGGAGACGGTGACGGCGTTTGACGCTCGAAGCGCGGCGAGCTCTGCCCGGGTCATGGCCGTTGCCACGCGAGCGGTCGCGTTCCCGCCGACGGGGAGATCCGCCACCGCGACTGTCTCGGAGGCGTTTCCGGCGCCGTGGTCGAAGCGTGCCGTCACCTCGGCCAGGGGCGTGTTCCCCGGATTCGACAGCGTGGCCTCCCACGCGATCGGCGCGTCGACCGCGCCCTGCGGGGGTGCGGTGCCCGCGAGGGAGGTGTCAATTCCGGGCGCGGGTGCCGTCGCGACGACCGCATCGATCTGGGCCATATCGCCGCGACCGGCCTCACTGTAGGCCGCGACCCGGAAGCTGTACTCCCCGGGTGCCAGCCCGGCGATGGTCGCGTTGGTCGCGGTGCTGATCTCGCGCGATACGGTGTCCCACGTCATGCCCCCGTCGGCCGACTGCTCGATCACGTAGTCCAGGACGGGCACCTGGCCGGTGCCGTAGCCGACCTCATCCCAACTCAGCGTGACGCTGCCCGCCGCGGCACCGCTCGCGCCGGTCAGTCCCGTCACGGGGTCCGGGCTCTCCGCGAGAATGCGGAGGCTATGGTCGCCCTTCGCGGTCATCACGAGCCACCCCTCGGGCGTGACCGCCAGGTCGCGGGCCTGGGAGTACGGCACGTCGCGCACTTGCACCTCCGCCAGGAAGTTTCCCTCGTGATCGAAACGCTGGATCGCGCCCGTCTGCGGGATCACGAAGAGCTCGCCGTCGGTCCCGATCACGGTCTCATAGATCATCTGGCCGGGAAAGCTCAGCGCCCCGTCGGTGCCGAAGGACGTGTCGAGTGCCCACGAATCGGTGTCGGGATCCACGTCCCAGCGCTGCACCATTCCGGTCGCAGGGGTCCGGGTGAAGCCGAGGTCCGAGGTGTAGATCTGTGTGCCGTCGGAGGAGACGCCGTAGATCTCGTCGAGGCTGCCGGGGCCGTCCGTGCCCGGTGGGTTCGGCGAGGCGCCCGCCGTCTGGCCGGCCCCGGTCAGGCGGTACAGCGGCGCGCCATCGGGGACGGAGAACACGCTGACGACGTTGCACCCCTCATAGGGCGCGTAGAGTTCGTCACCGACAAAGCCGAAGTACGGCCCCCAAGCGAGCTCGCCCTGCGCGAGTTGCGTGCAGCCCTGGTCGCCGCCGACGCCGGCGTTGCCCAGGATCGTGGTGTGGGCGGCGTCATACATCAGGATGGTGCCGACCGGGGTGCTGGTGTTCCCGTTGGTGTCGCTGACCGCGATCCCGCCGCCCGGCAGGGGTTCGATCCCGCGCGGCTCCGCCCACGCCTGCGATCCACCCGCGGGGTCGGCCGCGGTGCTCTCGCGGTGCGCGTACCGGATCGGGGCCTCCCACGCGGACCCCAGGTAGCCCGTTCCATCCGCGTAGTCACCGTCGCCGAGGTAGTCGCCGCCGGTGGGATCGAAGGTGCCGGGCCGGTACTCGACGATGCCACGCTCGGCGCCGTCGGGGATCGCGTACCAGATGCTGCCGTCCGCATCGAGGGCCACGCCGTAGATGCTGGGCAGCGTCTCCTGGCTATCGCCGATGAGCCCGTACTCGCCGCTGCCTTCGGCCTTCCCGGCCGGCAGCGGGTCCGGGGCCGCGGCCGCCGCCTGTGGCGTACACAGGACGGCCGCGATGAGGAGGACGGCGACACTGAGGCCGCCCCACGGTTTCGCATGCATCAGAGAGTCCCTTCACAGGGTCGCGCGTCGACGTCCCTGACTCGTGTGGTTCGCCCACGGTGGAGCGCGATTTCACGGTATGCGGGCGGATGTCGTGGGCCCTCCGGAACTGAGTGAATTGCGCAGGAATCGTGAGGTGGGGGTGAAAAAAATGAGTGGTGGCCGCCGCCGCGCCGCGCCGCGAGGTGCGTGTCAGCTCCTGTCTGGCCTCCCAGACGCACGCGGGCCGCGCGGGACTGGCCCCGTGTGAGGCGTTCTCGATAGCCTGGATGTCCACGACGCGGCCGAGTGGCCCGTCCGTGCGCAAAGTCGCGAGCGTGAAAGGAAGATCTATGGTCTATCGAGTACAGGGTGTCGTGGTCCGGGAGAAGAACGCGCCGGCGACAATTGAGACAGTGATCGTTCCGGATCCGGGGCCGGGCGAGGCCGTGGTCGACATCATCACGAGCGGCGTGTGCCACACTGATCTCCACTACCAGCAGGGCGGGATCTCGGACGAGTTCCCCTTCCTGCTCGGGCACGAAGCGACCGGTCGCGTCTCCGCCGTGGGCGAGGGGGTCACCGAGGTTGCGGTGGGCGACCGGGTGATCCTGAACTGGCGTGCCGTCTGCGGCCAGTGCCGCGCCTGCGCGAAGGGCCAGGCCCAGTACTGCTTCAACACGCACAACGCGACGCAGAAGATGACGCTCGAGGACGGCACGGAACTCTCGGCAGCGCTCGGCATCGGCGCGTTTATTGAGAAGACGCTCGTCGCCGCGGGGCAGTGCACCAAGATCGACGAGGAGTCGGACGCCGCGGCCGTCGGCCTCCTCGGCTGTGGCGTCATGGCCGGCATCGGCGCCGCTATCAACACCGGCGAGATCGCGCTCGGCGAGTCCGTCGCCGTCATCGGCTGCGGCGGCGTGGGCACCGCCGCGATCGCCGGCGCGCAGCTCGCCGGGGCCACGACGATCATCGCCGTCGATATCGACGACGCGAAGCTGGAGCAGGCGCGCGGCTTCGGGGCCACCCACACCGTCAACTCGCGGAACACCGATCCGGTCGCCGCGATCCAAGCGCTCACGGGCGGCTTCGGCGCGGACGTCGTGATCGACGCGGTCGGGCGGCCCGAGACCTACCGGCAGGCGTTCTACGCGCGCGACCTCGCGGGCCGCGTGGTGCTCGTCGGGGTGCCGACACCCGAAATGACCCTCGAGCTGCCGCTGCTCGACGTGTTCGGCCGCGGCGGCTCCCTGAAGTCGTCCTGGTACGGCGACTGCCTGCCGAGCCGCGACTTCGCGATGCTGATCGATCAGTACAAGCTGGGCCGACTCGATCTCGATGGCTTCGTCACCGAGCGCATCGGCCTCGGCGACGTGGAGGCGGCATTCGCGAAGATGGCCGACGGCACCGTGCTGCGTTCGGTGGTGGAGCTGTAATGCCCGGCGCGCAGATCGAACGCCTCGTCACGAGCGGCACCTTCTCGCTGGACGGCGGAACCTGGGACGTCGACAACAACGTGTGGATCGTGGGCGATGACCGAGAGGTGATCGTGATCGACCCGGCGCACGATACGGCGGCGGTGGTCGCTGCGGTGGGGGATCGCCGGACCCTCGCCGTGCTGCTCACCCACGGTCACGACGACCACATCCGGGCCGCTCGCGCCACGGCCGCGGCGCTCGGGGCGCCCATCCATCTGCACCCGGCCGACCGGATGCTGTGGGACGCGGTGTACCCGGACGCGGCCCCCGACGCGGAGATCGCTGACGGGGACGAGTTCGCCGTCGCGGGCGTCACGCTGAGCGCCGCGCACACCCCGGGGCACTCGCCCGGCTCGGTGAGCTTTGTCGCCCCGGCGCTCGACGCGGTGTTCACCGGGGACACCCTGTTCCAGGGTGGGCCCGGCGCCACCGGCCGCTCGTACAGCGATTTCCCGACGATCATCGAGTCGATCCGGAACCGCCTGCTCACGCTCCCCGCGGAGACCGTGGTGCACACGGGGCACGGCGACACGACCACGATCGGGGCGGAGGCCCCGCAGCTCGAGGAGTGGATCGCGCGCGGGCACTGACCCCGCACAACGCCCCGGACACCCGAGGTGCCCGGGGCGTTGTCGTGCGCGCACACGTCTGGCTCCCGAAAGGTCCATGAGCGCGCTCGCGGCGGGGAGGCATCAGGGGAACCTGCACAGGTGCTCCTAGGCGGGAGAGCCCATCAGGGAAAGCGTCGGGGAGGCCACAGGCAGCCTGGGGCACCCGGTCTCGCCTAGCGGCGGGGGAGCTGCGCCGCGACGGCGTCCAGGATCGCCTCGGGCGCACCGGCGGCGTCATACACCGCGACCATGACCTGCCGCGGCACGGCGGCGCTCGCGGGGTCGAGCCAGGGCGCATACAACCCGGCGACGCGTCGCAGATCCTGCGTCACGGCGCCCGCGGCGTCTCGCACCGAGCCGCGGAGCCAGTCGCGCAGGGTCGCGTTGTGCACCGCGACGAGTGATGCGGCGAGGGCGGGCGCCACCCAGCCCGGCGTCTCGGCCGGTGCCACCCGCCGGATGAACCGCGCGAACACCCGTTCGTAGCGGTGCGTGATCACCAGCTCGCGATCCCGCAGTGACGGTGTGACGCGCATCAGCTCAAAGCGCAGCCGGGCGGCCTCGGGATCGCGCGTGAGCAGGCGCAGCACGTCCGCGGTGCTCTGGACCAGTGCCTCCGCGGGGTCCAGGCTCGTGTCCGCGAGGAACGCCTCGGCCTGGGCGAGCGCGTGGTCGTGATCCGCGAACACCACGTCGTCTTTGCTGCCGAAACGGCGGAAGAACGTGCTCCGGCTCATCCCGACGGCATCGGCGAGATCCTCCGCGGTGGTCGCCTCGTAGCCCCGCTCGGCGAGGCGGCGAATCGCCGCGGGGGCGCTGTGCGGCGCGGGAACGGCGCGTGACGACTTACTGCTCATGCAGCGAAGCTAGCACATTCTGGGCTTGTGGGACTCCGTTTCAGAACCCTTGCTCCTGGCGGGGTAACTTGTGGAGAACAGAGAGCTTCCGCGCGAGAGCTTGACTTGAAACCGAGTCTCAGGCAGTCTCGGGGCACAGCACCAGGGCGGTGCGGAGAGGACGATCCCATGTCGCAGACCGGTACTGGACCCATCCCGCAGGGCACTGAGGAGCCCGACTACGAGCTCTGGGAGCCGCTCGATCCCGACGTTGCCGGGGTGTTCCGGGATGTTCCCGCCGAGGACCGCGCGTATCGGGAGCGTGCGCGCGAGTTCGTGCAGACCGAGGTGCGCCCGGTGATCGCGGGGATCTGGGATCGTGCGGAGTACCCGCTCGACCTGGCGAAGCGGCTCGGTGAGCTCGACCTGCTGCGCGACGGGGTCGACGTGCCGGGCTTCCCGGAACAGAGCCTGCTCGCGGCGAGCCTGACGACCATGGAGCTCGCGCGGGGCGACGGCTCCGTCGCAACCATCGTGGGCGTGCAGGGCGGCCTTGCGCTGCGCTCCGTCGCGTGGTGCGGATCCGAGGCGCAGCGGGAGCGGTGGCTCGAACCGCTCGCGCGCGGCACCGAGTTGGGCGCGTTCGCGCTGACCGAGCCGACGCACGGTTCGGACTCGGTGAGCCTCGAGACGCGGGCGGAAACGCGCGCGGAGGGTTTCGTGCTGAACGGCCACAAGAAGTGGATCGGCTCCGGTAGCGTCGGGCAGCTCGCGGTGGTGTGGGCGCGCGGCGATGACGGTCAGGTCCAGGGCTTCCTCGTGCCGCAAGACGCCCCCGGCTATCGCGCCACCACGATCGAGGGCAAAGTCTCGCTGCGCGCCATTTGGCAGGCCCACATCGAACTCGACAACGTCGCGGTGGGGGCGGACGCCCGGATGCCGGGCGCGAACTCCTTCAAAGACACCGCGCGGGTGCTCCAGGCCACGCGGCTCGGGGTCGCCTGGGCGGCACTCGGGCAGGCCACCGCGGTCTACGAGTCCTCCGTGCACTACGCGAAGCAGCGCGTGCAGTTCGGCCGACCGCTCGCGGCGTCCCAGATCGTGCAGGCCCGGCTCGCGGAAATGCTGAGCCAGCTCACGACGCTGCAGGCGCTGCTGATGCAGCTGACGCGTGCCGAGGAGCGGGGCGAGCTTTCGGGGCCGGGTGCCTCCCTCGGCAAGTTCACCGCGACCCGCACCGCGCGAGACATGGCGCGCAACGCTCGGGACCTGCTCGGCGGTAACGGGATCCTGCTGGAGAACCGCGTCGCACGGCACTTCGCCGACATCGAAGCGCTCCACACCTACGAGGGCACGGAGACGGTGCAGGCCCTGATCATCGGGCGCGACATCACGGGCGTGTCCGCCTTCGCCTAGGGTCTGTGCCGCCGCGTGCGGGTCGGGTCAGGCCCCCACGCCCGACCCGGCCCGCGCGGCGGCATCCGGGTCCGGGAGCGCACCGGACTCCAGGGCGAGCCAGATGAGCGCGCGGTCCCCGGGATCATTGAGCGAGATCCCGAGCTCCCGCTCCGCGTCGCGCAGCCGCGCGTTCAGCGTCTGGCGGTGCACGCCCAACCGCGCGGCCGCCTGTTCCCGGCCGCCGTTCTCGGCGACAAACGCGCGCACCGCGGCGAGGAGCCGCGCCGCCGGTGCCGCGTCGAGCTCGGCGAGCCGCTGCCGCCACGCGTCGAAAATCGGGGCCTCGCCGCTGCGACGCAGCCACTCGGCGAGGTGATCGCTGCGGTCGAGCGCATTCGCGCCGAGCACCCGCGCCTCCGGCCGGGCCGCGGTCGCGCGGTAGGCCCGGCGCGCGTCCGCCGCGAGCGTCAGCAGCTCCCCGGGCGGACCGGGCTCGCTGAGGCCGGCCCGCCACCGTGCGAGCGAGCCGGTTTCCCCGCGGAGGAAGTGCTCGACGGCCGCGTGGACCGGGCCGTCCGCGACGCCCGGGACGACGAGCATGAACCCGTCGTCGACCGTGCTGAGCAGCGGCGTCGTCGGGATGTCCGCGGCGGCGAGGGCGGCGGCGACCGCGGACTTGAGGATGAGGCCCGCCGCGGGTTCGCGCGTGCGCCCGGGTCCCGCCGGATCGGGTCCGAAGGCGACGACGGTGCAGCGCGGGACGCCGGGAAAGAGCGTTTCGAAGAGCCGCGCGTCCGCGGCCATGCGCCCGCTCAGCGCCTCGGTGATGAGCTGTTCGCGGAGCGAAGCGGCGAGCCCCGGCAGCGCGCTCGTGTCGCGCGAGAGATCGATGAAGGTGGCGAGGGAGCCGATGAGGCCCTGCTCGAGCGGGGTGTACCGCCGCCGCCGGACGACCGCCAGCGGCGAGCCGGCGGTGCTCGCGAGATGCAGGAAGAGCGTTCCGACGGCGGCCGTGCCGCTCGTGCGCCCCGCGGCAAGGTGCCGGGCGAGTTCGTCGGCGATCGCGCGGGTGTCCTGGGCGGAGAGGTCGGCCGGACCGGCCGTGGTCCGGCGCATCCCGCCCGGCGCGATCCACACCACGGCCGCGTCGAGTTCCCGGGCCAGCTGCTCCAGGCCCTCGATCTGCTGGGCGGGGCTCGCCTCGGAATAGGCGAGGCGCTGCTGCACGTCGAGCATGCGGCGCACCTGATCGAGCTGGCGATCCGCGGTCCGGCGCGACACGAACTCCGAGACGGCGATGTAGGGGGTGTCGAGCGGGATACTCAGGATCGGGATCCCGTGGGCATCGCCCGCGCGGAGCCAGGCCTCGGGGATGGCATCGAGAATGAGGCCCACGCCGAAGCCCACGGCGGCGACCCCGCGTGCCGCGAGGCCGGCGAAGAGCGCCTCGAGTTGCGCGGGGGAGCGGTCGACGAGGCCGGTGGTGAGCAGCAGGACACCCGCGGTCAGCCACGGGGTGGGATCGTTCACCTCGGCGACGTGCACGTGGGTGACGGCGCGGTGGAGCTGCGCGTGCCCCGTGGCACAGCTGAGGCGCAGCGTGGGATCGGCGGTGAGATCCGCGAGCGTGGTGGCCATATTCACGATAGTAGTGAATTGCTCACGATCTTTCACGGTCAGCGCGATTGTGCCGTGCTGCCCGGCGCGTCAGGCTTGAGGGCGTCCCCACCCGCAGACCGAGGAGCACCTCATGTCCGTCCCCACCCGCCAGTTCGAACTCATCGGCGCCCCCTTCGACGGGGCCTCGACGCTCGGCTTCCCCGGATCCCGGTTCGCGCCGGATCGGATCCGGCACGCCCTCCGCTGGATCACGCAGCGCGTGGAGCACGGCGAGGTGTTCTCGCTCGAGAGCGGGCAGCTCCACCCCGCCCCACGCCTCGCGGACGGCGGCGACGCGGAGGTCGTCGCCCACGACCTGATGACCACCCTCGCGAACACGAGCGCTCGCGTCAGCGACAGCGTCCGCGCCGGGAACGTCCCGATCCTGCTGGGCGGCGACGACTGCTTCTTGTTCGCGGGGACCCAGGGACTCCACGACGCCACCGAGGGAACCGTCGCGGTGATCCACTTCGACGCGCACCTGGACGTCATGGACGCCAACGTGCAGCAGGGCACCCACAGCCAGTCGAGCGGCATGCGCCGGTCACTCGAACTGGCCCGTGCCAGCACCGAGCACAGCATCCAGGTCGGCCTGCGCCACTTCAACTTCCCGTCCTCGCGGGACTACCTGGAGGACTCCGGCCTCGCCCGGATCACCGCGGCGCAGTTCACGGAACTCGGCACGGAGGCCGCCGTCGCCCGGATTCTGGAACGGATCGCGGGTGCCGATCACGTGCACTTCTCGTTCGACATCGACGCGATCGATCCGGCGCACGCCCCCGGCGCGGGCGCGCTCGAACCGGGCGGGATCACCTCGCGCCAGGCCATCGACGCCGTCTCCGCGCTCGCGCCGTACTGCGACTCGTTTGCGGTGACCGAGGTCAACCCGATGACGGACCACCAAGACATGACCGCGACCCTCGCGGCCTACCTCTGCTATTACTTCGCGGTGTTCGGGCAGGAACCCGCCGCGCAGTAGTCGCTCGATCGCCGCGGCACCGACGCCGCGGCGATCCACCGCATCCCAGCAACGAAGGAGTTACGCAATGCATGAGCCACAGGCGGGGGCCACCCCGCAGCTCGACACCGGAACCGTCAACGTCGTCGAGAAACGAGACCTTCGCCGCGCGGTCCGCGGCACGTTCGTGGGCAACGTCATGGAGTGGTACGACGTCGGGGTGTTCGGCTACCTGATCGTGACGCTCGGCCCCGTGTTCCTGCCGGACGCGAACCAGGCTACGCAGGTCATCTTCATGCTGGGCACGTTTGCGAGCACGTACCTGTTCCGCCCCCTCGGCGGCCTGTTCTTCGGCTGGCTCGGGGACAAGATCGGACGCAAGCGCGTGCTGTTTATGACCCTCACCCTCGTGGCGGTCGCGACGTTCCTGATCGGACTCCTCCCGGGCCACGCCACCATCGGCACCACCGCCGCGGTGCTGCTCGTTGCGCTCAAGATCCTGCAGGGCTTCTCCGCCGGCGGGGAATTCACGGGGGCGCTCACCTTCATCAGCGAGTCAGCGCCGGATCGCCGCCGCGGCTTCTACGCCGCGTTCCTCGACTCGGGCAGCTACCTCGGCTTCGTGCTCGGAGCCGCGATCGTGACCGCCATGCAGATCATGTTCGGCCAGCAGGCGATGGAGGACGGGCTCTGGCGCGTACCGTACCTCATCGCCGGGCCGCTCGGGCTGATCGCGGTGTACCTGCGCATGCGGGTGGAAGAGACGCCTCACTTTGCCGCGCTCGCCGCGGAGCAGGACGCCGCGGGCACGACGCTCCGGGTGAACCCCCTGCGCGTGTTCGCGGCGAACTGGAAGCCGATGCTGCTCGTGATCCTCCTGGTGGCGGCAGCAAACTCGGCCGGGTACGCGTTCACCTCGTATATGCCGACGTATCTCTCCACCGTGTTGCGCCACGATGCGATCCAGGGGAACCTGTTCTCCCTCCCGCTGATGCTGCTGATGGCGTGCCTGATGCCCTTCGTGGGGATGCTGTCCGATCGTGTGGGACGCCGGCCGGTCCTGTTCGCGGCCGCCATCTGGATCATCCTGCTGAGCTACCCGGCCTTCGCGCTCATCGGCTCGGATTCGCCCGTGGGCGTGGTCGCGGGGCTCGCCCTCATCGGGATTCCGGTGGCCCTGTACATGGGGACGCTCGCCGCCACCTACCCGGCGATGTTCCCGACGGCCTCGCGGAACACGAGCCTCGGGGTCTCGTACAACATCTCGATCGCCCTGTTCGGCGGCACCGCCCCGCTCGTCATCGACTCCCTGGTGCGGGCCACGGGCAGCCCGGCCGCGGCGGCGTTCTACCTGATGGGCATGTCCGTGATCGGCCTGATCACGATCTGCTTCCTCCCGGAGACCGCGGGCAAGCCGCTCCAGGGCTCCGAGCCGAACGTCGAGACCGCGCAGGAGGCGCACGAGATCCATACGGCCCGGCTTCGGGTGAGCGCGGGGGCCTGACACTCACCCCTCGGTGGTGGGGCGCACGATGGCGCGCCCCACCACCTAGACGGCGTCGGGGAGCTTCACGGCCGCGGTCAGCGGCCGGCCCGCGCGCAGCAGGCGGCGCTTGGTCACCTGCCACATGATCGCGAGCGCGATGAACCACAGCGGCGTGAACATGAGCGGCAGGCGGGTGTCGTCCGCGAGCGCGAGCGTGACCAGGATAAACGCGAAGAACGCGAGCACCAGCCAGGGCACGAGCCGGGGCAGCGGGGTGCGGAACGCCGAGGAGGCGTGGCGCTCCGGGTGCTTCCTCAGGTACTGAATGAAGCTGATCGCGATCATGCTCCAGATGAACAGGATGAACGTGGAGGCCACCGAGGTGACAAAGGTGAACGCCTGGATGACACTGTCCCCGAGCAGCAGGATCGGGACCACCGAGAACACGAACACCGTGGAGAAGAACACCGCCCGTTTCGGCACGCCGCGGGCGTCGGTGAGCGCGAACGTGCGGGGGGCGTGACCGTCGCGGGCGAGCGCGTGCATCATGCGCGTGCCGGAATAGAACCCGGAGTTCGCGCTGGAGGCGGCGGAGGTCAGCACCACGAGATTGATCGCGAAGGCCGCGGCCCCGAAGCCGGCGTAGGCGAACGTCGTGACAAACGGGCTCTGATCCGGGTCGAGCTTGTCCCAGGGGGTGATCGCCATGATCACGGTGAGGGCGCCGATGTAGAAGATCAGGACGCGGACCACGATCGAGTTGATCGCGCGGGGCAGGTTGTGCGTCGGGTCCTTCGTCTCGGCGGCCGCCGTGCCCACGAGCTCGACGCCGATGAACGAGAAGATGCCCAGCTGGAACCCGAGCAGGAAGCCGCTCGCGCCGAACGGGAACATGCCGCCGTGATCCCACAGGTGGGTGAGGGAGGCCTGCGTCCCGGTGTCGGGGTTGGTGAACCCGGAGACGATGAGCACGATGCCGGTGACGATGAGCGCGAGGATCGCGACGATCTTGATCATCGAGAACCAGAACTCGAACTCGCCGAAGAAGCGCACGGGCTGCAGGTTCAAGATGGTGAGCGCGGCGACGCTGATGAGCGCTGGCAACCAGGCCGGGATATCCGCGTTGATGTAGGCCACGTAGCTGGTGATCGCGATGATGTCGGCGACGCAGATCACGACCCACGTGATCCAGTACGTCCAAGACACGAAGTAGCCGGCCCACGGCCCGATGAGATCCTTCGCGATATCGCCGAAGGTCTTGTAGTTGAGATTGGAGAGCAGCAACTCGCCGAGCGCGCGCATGAGCAGGAACATCATGCAGCCGATGACCGCGTAGATGAACAGCACGGACGGGCCGGTCAGGCTGATGACCTTGCCGGAACCGAGGAACAGGCCCGTGCCGATGGCACCGCCGATCGCGATGAGTTGCAGGTGTCGATTGGACAGGCCGCGCTCGAGTTCGTCGTGCGTGTCCGCGGGGGCGGTGGTGGTCATCAGGTCTCCCATCCCGGAGGGGTCGTTCCGATTGTAGCCACGGCACCGCGTCGCATCGGCGCGCGGCATGCCGGGATATGCGGCCGCCCCGCCCCGGTTCGCGTGAGGGAACCAGGGCGGGGCGGCGAGGTGATGCGCTCAGTGCTCCGAGTCGGGGAGGGGGATCGCGGCGGTGAGCGGGCGCCCCTCGCGCTGCAGCTTGCGCTTGCGCAGCTGCCACAGGATGGCGAGCAGAATGAACCAGAACGGCGTCGCGAGGAACGGCGGTCGCGTGTCTTCACCGTAGAGCAGCGTGCCGGCGATGAACACGAAGAACGCGAGCACGAGCCAGGGCGCGATCCGCGCCATGGGCAGCTTGAACTGCGAGGCGGCGTGGCGCTCCGGGTGGCGCTTCAGGTACACGATGTAGCTGACGACGATCGAGCCCCAGGTGAAGAGGATCATCGTGGCGCACATCGACGACACGAAGGTGAACGCGGCCACCACGCCGTCGCCGGCGAACAGCAGCGGGATCGCAGCGAACAGGAACACGCTCGTGAAGAACACAGAGCGGCGGGGGACGCCGCGGGCGTCGGTCAGCGAGAACGATTTCGGGGCGTGCCCGTCCTTCGAGAGGCCGAACAGCATGCGGGTGCCGGAGTACAGGCCGCCGTTCGCGCTCGAGGCGGCGGAGGTGAGCACCACGAGCTGGATCGCGGCGGCGGCGAGGCCGAAGCCCGCGAGCGCCAGCGTGGTCACGAACGGGCTCTTGTCGGCCTCGATCTGGTTCCACGGGGTGACGCTCATGATGATCGCCAGGGCGCCCACGTAGAAGATGAGGATGCGCAGCACGATCGAGTTGATCGCCTTCGGCAGGGTTTTGCGGGGGTTCTCGGTCTCCGCCGCGGCGGTGCCGACCATCTCGACGCCGATGAAGGAGAAGATGCCCATCTGGAAGCCGAGCACAAAGCCCGAGGCGCCCATCGGGAACATGCCGCCGTGCTCCCACAGGTTCGCGAAGGACGCGGTGGTGCCCTCGGGGCTCGTGAAGCCGGTCAGCACGAGGATGACGCCGACCGCGATCAGGCTGAGGATCGCCACGATCTTCAGGATCGCGAACCAGAACTCGGTCTCCCCGAAGTACTTCACGGGCTGGAGATTCAGGACGAGGAGCACGCCCGCGGTGATGAGCGCGGGCAACCAGCTGGGGATCTCCGGGTTGAACCACTGGACGTATGCGGTGATCGCGATGATGTCCGCGACGCAGGCGATCACCCAGGAGAACCAGTAGTTCCAGGAGACGAAGAAGCCGGCCCAGGGGCCGAGCATATCCTTCGCGATGTCCCCGAAGGTGTGGTAGTTCAGGTTCGACAACAGCAGTTCGCCGAGGGCGCGCATGATGAAGAAGACGAAGAACCCGATCACCATGTACACGAAGATGATCGACGGGCCGGACACGCTGATGAGCTTGCCGGACCCGAGGAACAGCCCCGTACCGATTGCACCCCCAATCGCGATGAGTTGCAGGTGGCGGTTTTTCAGACCGCGCTGCATCTCGCCCGTGGGCGAGCTGGTGACTGTCGAGGACATGACACTCCCTTGTGTGGAGACGGCTGCGCCGGGGTGTGGCGCGGGGTACAGGGTGACCTGGAGATTGTAGTGGGCGTTACGCGACGACTCTGAACGTCGCCAGTGCGGGATCGGCGGCGCCGCGGACGTAGCCCGAGGGGGCCGCACCCGTGGCGCGCAGGAAATCGACGACCTCGGCGCTCAGGATCTCACCGGGCAGCACGTTGGGGACGCCCGGCGGGTAGGCGGCGAGGGAGTCCGCGGAGATGCGCCCCACGGCCTGATCGAACGGGACCACCTCGACGGGGCTGTAGAACGCCTCGCCCAGGCCCATCGCCCGCTCGCACGGGGCGGGGAGCACGATCGGGCGCTCGGGTTCGATGGCGGCCTCGGGGAGGGACTGCAGCGCGTTCCAGAAGCGGTCGACGTCGACGGGGGAGACCGCGCCGACGAGCAGCAGCAGGGCCGACGGCGTGGACAGCTCGGCGTACACGCGGTGATCGCGCAGCAGCTGGTAGTGCGCGTCGCTGCCGGTGATGCCCGCCCCGCGCGTGTCGATCGCGATCTTGAACGGATCGTTGGTGATCGCGTCGGGGCTCGCGAGGATGTCCGGCGTGGCGTCGCGGAAACGGCGGTCGGCGCGCACCCGTGCGCGAATATCTTCGGCGGTGGCGAGGGCGCGCTCCACGAGCTCGGGGCGCGTCACAATGTTCTTGCGCGCCTCGTCGAGCGAGGCGAGCAGCAGCGCACTGCAGCTCGTCGACTGGTGGGAGCGCACCACGCGATCCACGAGCGGTTCGAGGGACGCGGCGTAGGGGCCGTGGCCGAGCTGGATCATGGCGGACTGGGTCAGCGATCCGACGGCCTTGTGGGTGCTCGACACGATGAGGTCGGCGCCGAGGCGTGCCGCGTTGACGGGCAGCTTCGGGTGCAGCCCGAAGTGGGAACCCCACGACTCATCGACGATCAGCGGGACGTCGTGGGCGTGGGCGACCTGCGCGATCGCCGCGATGTCGGCGACCGCCCCGAAGTAGCTGGGGGAGACGATGTACACGGCGGAGCTTTCGGGGTTCGCCGCGAGCACGGTCTCGACCTGCTCGGCGGTGACGCCGTGTGCGGAACCGAGCCCGGTGTCCACGTGGCCCGTGACGAAGTGGGGCGTGAGGCCCACGTGCGTGATGCCGTCGATCACGCTCGAGTGCACGCTGCGCTGCACGACGAGCTCGGTGCCGAGCGCGCGCACCACCGTGGTGGCGACGTGGTTGCCGCCCGAGGCGCCGTTCGTGATGAACCAGGTGCGGCTCGCGCCCCACGCCTCGGCCGCGAGCTCCTGCGCGCGCATCAGCGGGGTCACGCGACCGGGGGTGACGAGTCGCCAGGTCTCCTGGTCGACCCCGCTGAACAGCATCGGGAAGTCGATGGACAGGGCCGCTTCACCCACGAGGTTTGCGACGCCCGGCGCGTGCTCCGGATTGGCCTGGTGGCCGGGAACGTGCAGCCGCTGCCAGTCGTGTCCGGCGAGCGAGCGGAGCGCGTCCGCGTAGGGCGTCTCGAACTGGTGCGCGGGGATCTCCGCCGTCACGGGGGTCGTGAGTGTGGCGTCCGCGATGGGGTCGGAGGTCACGGCGGCGTCGGCGGTCGCGGCCGGAACGGTCGCGGGGGAAACGGTCTGCATGGCTCCAGGGTAAGAAGAAACCCGTCCCCATGCGTACTATCATGTTTTCGCGCGTGGTCATATAGTATCTATGACATGATGTCGCTGCAGCAGTTCCGCGTTCTGCTCGCGATCCGCGAGCACGGCAGCCTCACCCAGGCCGCAGATGCGCTCCAGGTCGGGGTGCCCACCGTGACACATCACCTGGGGGCCCTCGAAGCCCACCTCCGAGTGCGGCTCGTCGATCGCGACCGGCGGGGGGCGCACCTCACGCCGCTCGGCGCGGCGTTCGCGGCGGACATTGCGCCCGTGCTCACTCGCATCGAGCGGGCGGAGCGCGCGGTCGCGGATCAGCGCGACGCGGGCGTGGTGACGCTGCGCGTGGGGACCTTCTCCTCGATCGGCTCGCGGCTGATGCCCGCCGCGATCGCGCGGTTGCAGCAGCGCACCTCGGTGCGGGTCGAAGTGGTCGAGGCGGAACCCACGGAGGTATTGCGCCTGCTCCGCGGCGGGGAGGTGCACGCCGGGCTCATCTATGACGTGTCCGACGAGCTCGCGCTCGAGGTGCCGGACGTGGCGCGCACGACGCTCCTCTCGGAACCCTACCGGGTCATGGTGTCGCGCAGCGGCCCGCTCGGCGCGGGGGACGCACTCGATTTCGCCGAGCTCGCGGAGGTCGCGTGGGTGTGCAGCCGCAACCCCGATGAGGCCTCGGACCGGGTGCTCCGGCGGGTGTACCACTCGCTCGGCTTACCCGTGCGCGAGGTGATGCGCACGGACGACCTCACGATGATCCACGGTCTCGTGGCCGAGGGGCTCGGCTGCGCCCTGACCACGGCCGCCGCCGTCGACGCGGACTTCGACGTGGTGCTGCGGCCGGCCGTGCAGGATCTGGGGGAGCGGCGAGTTTCCTTCGCCACGCGGCGCGGCCCGGTACCCCCGGCCGTGCAGTGGCTCGGCGAGATTCTGCGCGACCTCGCCGTGGAGCGGGTCGCGGGGGAGTCCCCGGGTGGGAACTCGCCCGCGACCCGCCCCCGCGACTCCCTATCGCGGGGCGATGCAGGCGGCCACGAGGACCTCGGCGGCCGGGTCCAGCCGTGACAGGTCGTAGTGCATCGCGGGGTCGTGGAGGCCGGGCGTCACGTCGGCCCCGACCCCGAGCATGGCCGCCTGCAGCGTGGGCCGGTGCAGGGTGTAGCAGTGGAAGTCGTCGGACCCGGAGGTGACGGCGCGCGGGGCGAGGGCCGTCGCGCCCGCGACCCGGACGATCGCCGCCGCGAGCGCCGCCTCCGCGGCATCGCCGACGATGGCGGCGGGCACGTGGTCCTCCTCCGCGAGGGTGATCTCGACGCCGTGCCGGAGCGCGAGCGCCCGCCCGATCTGGGTGACCCCCTCGCGCAGCCGCGTCATCGCCGCGTTGTCCTGTGCCCGGAGGTCGATCCCGAAACTCGCGGAGCCGGGAATCACGTTGAGGTTGCCGGATCCGGCACGGAGTTCCGTGAACTTCGCGGAGGCCGGCACCTGCGGGTCGAGGCGCAGCGCGGCGACCATCCCCGCGAACTCGGCGGCGACCTCGATGGCGTTGACCCCCTGGTGCGGCCGCGCGCCGTGGTGATCCGATCCGGCGATCTGGCCGCGCACGAAGCAGCAGGCACCGTGCGAGATCGCGGGCGCAAAGCGGGGCGCGGGCAGCTCTGATCCGGGGCGCAGGTGCACGCCGAAGAGCGTCTGGAGTCCGTCCGCGACGCCGAGGGCCGCGACCGAGGCCGCGCCGTTGCCCTGCTCCTCGGCGGGTTGGAAGATCGCGCGCACGCCGTGGGGCAGGGCGTCGCCGAGTGCGGCCAGCCGCAGCACCGTCTCGGTGACGATCGCGAGGTTCGCGTCGTGCCCGCAGGAGTGGGCGAGCACCGTGCCCGCGGGCGTGTCATGGGCGAGCGCGTCGAGGTCCCCGCGGAGCCCGACAACCGGGGTCCCGGGCCCCACGTCGACCGTGAAGCCCGGGAAATCCGCAAACGGCTGCGGATCCAGACCCGCCGCCCGGAGCAGGTCCGCGAGATACGCGGCCGTGCCGTGTTCGCGCCAGCTCGGCTCCGGGTGGGCGGCGAGGTGCGCGCGGATCTCGAGGATCCGCGACGCCGGGGCGACGGAGTCGATCACGCCGGCACGCCCCAGATCGCGCCGGCGACGAGCGCGAGCGCCGCGACGACGAGCCACACCGCGATGAGTTTCCAGATGAACTTCACCCAGAGTTCGTAGGGGATCCGTGCGACCGCGAGGTAGCCCATGAGCGCGCCCGAGGTGGGGATGATCGAGTTCGTGATCGCGTCGCCGTACTGGAACGCGAGCACCGCCACCTGGCGATCGATCCCGAGCAGATCGGAGAGCGGCACCATGAGCGGCATCGTGGTGGCGGCCATCCCGCTGCCCGAGGGGATGAAGAAGTTGAGGATCGCCTGGAATACGAACATGCCGAGCACGGTCATCGTCGGCGGCCAGTGCGAGATGCCCTCGGCGATGAAGTTCACGATCGTGTCGAGCGTCTGCCCGTCCTGCATCACGACGAGAATGGCGCGGGCGAAGCCGACCACGAGCGCGCCGAACACGACGGCCCGCATGCCCTCAACGAGGTTCGTGAACGAGCCGTTGACGCCGAGCCCGCCGATGATGCCCGAGAGCATCGCGACGATGAAGAAGTTCGCGGCCAGCTGGTCGAGGAACCAGCCCCAGTTGAAGACGCCGTACATGTTCACGGCGATCCCGAGCGCGAGCAGGATCAGCACGATGCTGCGGCGGGCGGTGAGCGGCGGGATCTCCTCGCTCACGGCGTACTCGGTCGAGCCGACGCCGCCGACGCGACCGTAGAGGATCGACGTCTCGGGGTTCTTCTTGATCCGCGCCGCGTAGCGCATCACGTAGAAGATCGCGAAGGCGAGGATCGGGATGTAGACGGCGGTGCGGAACCAGATTCCCGAGAACAGCGGGACCTCGGCGATGCCCTGTGCGACGCCCACGGTGAAGGGGTTCATCATGCCGCCGACAAAGCCGGACGCCGCGCCGATGGCGACCATCGCGGTGCCGACGATCGCGTCGTAGCCGAGCGAGAGCGCGATGCCAATCCCGATGGGAACGAAGATGATGCATTCTTCCGCCATGCCGGTGGTGAAGCCGAGCACCGAGAACACGATCATGACGAGCGGGATGATGAACCGCTCGCTCGAGCCGATCTTCTGCACGAGCCGGTTGATCCCCGCGTCGATGGCCCCCGTGGCGCGGATCACGCCGAACGCGCCGCCCACGAGGAAGATGTAGAACACAATCTGCGCGGCGGCCTGCATGCCGCGGGGGATCGCGGTGAAGATGTCGAACGGCTGCATCACGGTCTTCGCGATGGTGTCGAAGGTGCCGGGCACCACCATCAGGCGGCCGTCCACGTCGACGCGTTCGAACTCACCCGAGGGGATGACGTAGGAGAGCACCCCGACGAGGATCACGATCGTCAGGATGATCGCGTAGGTGTGGGGGATTGAGAGCCGATCGCGCAGGCGGCGCTTCGGGGATTCGGTGACGGTGGTCATGCGACGGTCAGCTCCTTCGCTGAGACGGTGAGGCGGTCGATTGCGGCGGGATCGAGGGTGACGCCGAGGCCCGGGCGGTCCGTGATGTCGACGTACGGGAGGGGGAAATGCAGGTCGCCCGGCTCGTCCGAGAACGCGACGGGGCCGGAGAGCTCGGTGGACACGATGTTCGGGTGCGCGAGGGCGAGGTGGTAGCCGGCCGCGGACGAGACGCTCGTTTCGAGCATCGACCCCACCTGCACGGCGAGGCCACCGAGCGCCGCCTGGGTGGCGAGGCGCTGGCACGGCAGGATCCCGCCGGACTTCATGAGCTTGAGGTTCACCATGTCCACGGACTCGTCGCGGATGAGGCGGGCGAGGTCGCCGCGCGTGATGACGGATTCGTCGGCCATGATGACGGCGCTCGTGTGCGGGCGGAGCCGGCGGAAGCCGTCGAGATCGTCGGCCGCGATCGGCTGTTCGATCCAGTCGATGTCGTACGGCTCGATGGCGGCGATCATGCGGCGGGCGGTGGCGACGTCGCGCCAGCCCTGGTTCGCATCCACCCGGATCCGCACCTCGCTGCCGACCGCGGTGCGGACGGCGGCGACGCGTGCGACGTCCTGGACGGTGTCGGTGCCCAGCTTCATCTTCAGGTGCGTGAAGCCGTCGGCGATCGCGGCGCTTGCCTGAGCGGCCACCTCTGCGGGGGGCAGGATGCTCAGCACCTTCGCGATCATGGGCTGCTCGGGCTTCCGCCCGCCCAGGAGCGCGTGGACGGGGAGGCCCGCGTGTTTCCCGAGCAGATCCCAGCAGGCGATATCGACGGCGGCCTTCGCGGCACCGTTGGCCACGAGCGCGGTGTCCATCCGGTCGTGGACCTGGTTCAGGTTGCGCGGGTCGGTGTCGCGGAGCGCGGGGAGGAGGTGCTGGCTGAGCGCGGCGACCACGGACTCGACCGTTTCGCCGGTGACGTGTTCGTCGGGGACGGCCTCGCCGATGCCCACGAGCCCGGTGTCGGTGCGGAGCGTGAGCATCACGCTCGGCATGACGTCGTAGCGCGCGTAGGACACGATGAAGGGCACCTTCAGGGGCACCTCGATCACCCGGATGTCGGCGCTGACAATTCTCATTTGGGGAAATCCACCTCGTCGTTGATTGTGTCGTTTGAGTGTCGGTAATACGAGAGAGTAGGGGGCGCACGTGCTCGCTGTCAAAGCGAGCGGCACCCCGGGCTTCCTGTCGCACCCCAGAGACCGGCTGGAGCCGGGGGTGTGTCGGCGCTGAGCGCGGGAATGCTGGGGTCGGGCGCGCCGATCACGCCCCGGTGCCGGGGAGCGCGGCACCCTCGGCGAGGGTGTTCCGATGCTGCCGAGCCGCGCGCTCGAGCTCGTCGGAGAGCGCGTAAATGGTGCGCGGCCGCCCCGCGTCGAGCGGTTGCTCCTGCCCGACGGCGGCAAGCGCGCCCGCATCGAGGAGCTTGCGCACGGTGCGCTCAGCGGTACGCGGCGACGTCTGGCTCGCGACCGCCCACTCGCCCGCGGTGAACGGGGAGAAGTCCCGCGTCGCGAGGAACCCGAGGAGCCGCGTGACCGAGCGCGCCTGCATGCCGGCCCGGGCGGCGAGCTCGACGAGCCAGGGGGCCGTGTGCCGGGAGTCCGTGGCGGGCTCCGCAGCGTTGCGCAGGCTGTGCACCCGCGCGTCCTCGTCCACGAGATAGGCGGCGGTCCCGGCGTCGGCGATCGCGCGCCGCAGCGCCTGCAGCGCCCGGTCTTCCGCCTCATAGAGGTGGCGTCCTACGCCGGCCCCGAGGGCGAGCTCGCCGGGCACCGCGGGGTCGCCGAGTTCCGCCAGGATCGCGGGAAGCTCCGCGTCGAGGGCGCCGCGCGTGGTGGTGAACATGTCGAGCCCGCCGCGCTGCCAGCTGGCCAGTCGGTGCTGCACGGGGGTGGCGAAGCGCCCCAGGCGGGCGGCGAGCTGGGCGCGGAGCGCCGTGACCGGGGCGTCCGCCGGGGGCATCGAGGTGAGGGTGATGACCGCGAGCAGGCCGCCCTCGAGGCGCCGCACCGAGACGCGCTGCTGCGCGGTGCGGATGAGATCGAGATCGCGCTGCAGGGAATCGACCATGAACATCGCCGGGTACCCGGCAGCGCTCAGCCGGTCGTAGACGGCGTGCACGCTCGTGATCGCGAGCTTGGCACCCGCGCTGGCCGCCCGGGTCTCGTGGAAGGCCACGAGGGCGTCGACGTCGACGGGGCGGGAGTACCGCGACTCGTAGACCCAGCGGTAATCGGTCACCTGCGCCGGATCGAGCGCGATGCCGGTGTCCGCCGCGACGGTGGCCGGGACGTCGGGGTTCGGCATGTCGAGCGAAAGCTCGGCGATCGTGAGCGCGCTGCCCGCGGTGGCGGCGAGCAGCGACGCGACGAGGGTGTAGTCGGAAAAGCGACCCACCAGGACGGGGGTCTCCCCGTCGAGTGCGCGATCGCGGTGGTAGTGCGAGATCGTGCCCGAGAAGCAGACGGCGTCGTTCTCCGCGAGCGCCGCCGCGTACTGGGCCGCGGTGTCGTGCGGGTCCGCGTAGGCATAGCAGCGCAGCGCGACGCCCGGCAGGAGCGCCTCCGTCCCGGCCAGCCGGGCCACAGAGTGCGCCGAGCCGATGAATCCCACGCGAACGGTCACGCCCTTAGCTTGGCACAGCAGGGGACTCCGGGCCGAGCCCCAGCCCGGCGAGTGCCCCGCGCACGGCCGCCTGCGCCTGCGTCGCGGAAAGCTGTCCGGTGAGCCAGCGGCCGGAGAGCCCCTCGACGAGGGCGGTGAGCGTGAGCGCCGTGGCGGTGGCGTCGAGGCTCGGGACCGCCGCGGCGACGAGCGCCGCGACGTCGGCCTCCCACGCGCCCGTCGAGCGGGCCACGGCGGCGGCCCGGCTGGCGTCGAAGACCGCGGCGGCGCGGACCTCGTTCCACACGGTGGATCCGGCGCGGATCTCACGCTCGTCACCGAACTCGGAGCACAGCAGCGCCGCGAGCCGGGCGGCCGGGGTCCGGGTCTCGGGTACGAGCTCCGCGCGCCGTGTGGCGCTGGCCGTGACCTCGTCGAGGGCGGCCTGGAGGAGCCCGTCGCGATCGCCGAAGTGGTAGGCGAGCAGCCCGATCGAGACGCCGGCCTCGCGTGCGACCTCGCTCATGCGGAAACGGGCGAGACCGCCCCGGGCGATCACCGCGGCGCAGGCCGCGAGGATCCGTGCGCGGGTGTCCTCGGCCATGTCGGCTCCTCTCGGGTGGGCGCCGGGGCGCGGCGAGCTTGACACCGCGCGGCAAAAAACTGAAACTATTTTCAGGATACCCGAGTCGGGGCTGACATGAGGAGCGGAATGAACGACACCACTGCGCAATTCGAGCTGATGGAAGCGAGCATCGACGACGTGCTCGCCGCCCTCAATGCCGGCGAGATCACCAGCGTCTGGCTCACGGAGCGCTACCTCGCCCGCGCCGCCGCCTACGACCAGGGCCCCGAGGGGCTGCACGCGATCATCGTGCCAAACCCCGGCGCGCTCGCCGCAGCCGCCGAGTCCGACCGCCGGTGGGCCGCGGGCGAGGCACGCGCGCTCGAGGGCGTGCCCTTCACGGTGAAAGACTCGTACATGGTCACGGGGCTCACGGTCGCCTCCGGCTCGCCCGCGTTCCAGACCCTGGTCGCGCAGTGGGACGCGTTCTCGGTCGAGCAACTGCTCGAGGCGGGGGCGGTGCTCCTCGGCAAGACGAACATGCCCCCGATGGCCGACGGCGGCATGCAACGCGGCGTCTACGGCCGCGCCGAGAGCCCCTACAACCGGGACTACCTCGCCGCCGCCTACGCGTCCGGATCCTCCAACGGCTCCGGCGTCGCCACCGCCGCGAACCTCGCCGTGTTCGGGATGGGGGAGGAGACCGTGTCCTCCGGCCGCAGTCCGGCCTCGAACAACAGCCTGTGCGCCTACACGCCGTCCTGGGGCATCCTCTCGATCCGCGGAAACTGGCCGCTGTTCCCCGCCCGCGACGTCGTCGTGCCGCACACTCGCACCATGCCCGACATGCTCCGCCTGCTGGACGTGCTCGTGCAGGACGACGCGAACACGCGCGGCGATTTCTGGCGCAACCAGGACACCGTCGAGCTGCCGCTGCCATCAGCGCACCGACCGGAGAGCTACCGCGACCTCGCCGACCCCGAGGCGCTGCGTGGCAAGCGTTTCGCGGTGCCCGCGATGTACCTCGGCGAGGACCCGCGCTTCCCGATCGCGGTGCGGCCTTCGGTGCTGGAGCGCTTTGCCGTGGCGCGCGAGCGGCTCGAATCGCTCGGCGCCGAGCTCGTCGTGACGGGCTTCCCGCTGATCGAGCAGTACGAGGGCGACCGCCCCGGCCAGGAGAACGTCGGCGCGCTGGGCGTGCTCCCCGACGGCTGGATGGACACCGAGTTCACCGACTTCCTCGCGTTCGGCTGGGACGACTTCCTGCGGGCCAACGGTGATCCGGCGATCCCGAACCTCGGGGCCGTCGATCCCGATCAGATCTTCCCGCAGCCTGAGGGCACGCTGCCCGACCGCTACGAGGAGGTCGAGGACTACCCGAACCGCTACCGGGCGACGGTCGCCATGGCCCAGGTCGAGGGCGGCGTGCCGGATCCCCGCCAGCGCGCCGACTTCGCCGACGGCCTGCGGGCGCTCGTGCGACTGCGCGAGGATCTCTTCGAGCGCTGGCTGCGCGAGGAAGGGTTCGACGGCGTCGTGTTCCCGGCAAACGCCGACGTGGGGCGTGAGGACGCGGAGCGGGATCCCGCCGCGGCCGATCACGCCTGGTCGAACGGCGTGTTCTTCTCCAACGGCAACTACGCGCTGCGGCACCTCGGCATTCCCACGGTCACCGTCCCGATGGGCACCATGAGCGACATCGGGATGCCGATCGGGCTGACCTTTGCGGGTGCCGCCTACGCCGATCCCGCGCTGCTGGGCTATGCGGCCGCGTTCGAAATCCCCGGTTCGCTGCGCGAGGTCCCGGCCGCGACGCCCGCCCTCCCGGAGGATCGGGTCTCCCGCTAATTCGGGGTCCGGGCGCCGGGGTTCGGGCCTCCGTAGTCCGGGGCATCCGGTGCTCCGAGCCTCGGGTCCCCAGGGTCCGGGCCCCGCCACACGTCGAAGGGTGAGGGGGACCGGCTTCAGCTCGCGCGAAGCCGGTCCCCCTCACCCTTCGGTGCTCGTGTGGAGCGGCAGTTAGTCGTCGTCGACGGGCACGGTCTCCGGCTCGAAGCGGTCCACGCTGAGTGCGAGGCGTCGCAGCAGCACCGAGAGCCGTTCCCGCTCGGATCGGGGGATCCCGCCGAGCAAGCGCTCCTCGGAATCGCTCAGCCGGGTCATCGCCGCGTCGACGAGCGTGAGCCCGAGCGGCGTCATCTCCACGAGCACCCCGCGGCCGTCATTCGGGTCCGTGAGCCGCTGCACGAGCCCCCGATCCACCATCCGGTCGATCCGGTTGGTCATGGTGCCACTCGAGACCATGGTCTGCTGGACCAGCACCTTGGGGCTCTGCCGGAAAGGCTCGCCGCCGCGACGCAGCACGGCGAGCACGTCGAACTCCCAGGAGGCGAGGCCGGAACGGTCAAAGGCGTGCGCGCGGGCGCGGTCGAGGTGCTTGGTGATCCGCCACAGCCGCGAAAAGATGGCGAGCGGCGTTAGGTCCAGATCGGGGCGCGCGGCGCTCCAGTCCGCGATGATCCGATCGACCTCGTCTTCGTGCTTCATCCATCCATTATCGCGTCCGCGCCGCCAAATATTGTGAGCGTACGCGAGAGGTCCCGGAGTCTGACAGAATGTATCCGTGCTGAACTGGCACGGTCCGCCTTAGTGTAATGGCAGCACGACAGCCTTTGGAGCTGTGAAGTCTAGGTTCGAATCCTGGAGGCGGAACAACGCGGCGGGCGGGGAAACCCGTGGCTGTTGCCGCAGAATGGGCCTCGCGTCCGGAGAAAGGGAATGCACATGGCAGAACGCTCACTCGCGGTCGTGATCCTCGCCGCGGGCCAGGGAACACGCATGAAGTCTTCGCTCCCGAAGGTGCTGCATCCCATCGGCGGACGCTCGCTCATCGCTCACGTGCTCGACACGGCGGCCGGCTTGCAGCCCCAGCGTGTGCTCGCCGTGGTGCGCCACGACCGTGACCGTGTTGCCGAGCATATCCTCGATCACGCGCCCGACACCACGATCGTGGACCAGGACGCGACGCCCGGAACGGGTCGCGCCGTGGAGCAAGCGCTGGAAGCCCTCCCCGAGGACTTCGACGGCACCGTGGTCGTGCTGTCCGGCGACGTGCCGCTCGTGGACACCGCCACGCTTGAGCGTCTCGTCGGCGGCCACCTCGAGGGTGCCCGCGCCATGACGATGCTGTCCGCGGTGTTCGAGAACCCCACGGGGCTCGGCCGGATCCTGCGCTCGCCCGAGGGCGCCGTCACCGGCATCGTCGAGGAGAAGGACGCCGACGAAGCCCAGCGCCGCATCACCGAGATCAACGGCGGCATCTACGTGTTCGCCCGCCGCGCGCTGCAGGACGCCCTCGCGCAGATCGACACCAACAACGCACAGGGCGAGAAGTACCTGACCGACGCCGCCGCGCGGATCCTCGCCGAGGGTGGCCGGGTTGAGGCGATCGCGACCAACGACCCGTGGCTGATCGCGGGCGTCAACGACCGCGCCCAGCTCGTGCAGGCCGGCCGGGAGCTCAACGCGCGGATCGTGCGCGAGCACCTCCGGGCGGGTGTCACGATCCAGGATCCGGCGACCACGTGGATCGACGCGGACGTCTCCATCGCCGCCGACGTGGAGATCCTCCCCGGCACGTTCCTGCACGGTGCGACCACGATCGCGGCGAACGCGATCATCGGACCGGACACCACCCTGACCGACTGCGAGGTCGGCGAGGGGGCGCACATCCGACGCAGCGAGGCGAGCCTCGCGGTCATCGCGGCAGCGGCAACCGTGGGACCCTTCGCCTACATCCGGCCCGGCACCGAGCTCGGTGCCGGCGGCAAGATCGGGGCCTTCGTCGAGGCGAAGAACGCGAAGATCGGCGACGGCAGCAAGGTGCCGCACCTCAGCTACGTGGGCGACGCGACGATCGGGACCGACAGCAATATCGGTGCGGGAACCATCTTTGCCAATTACGATGGCGTGCAGAAGCATCAGGCAACGGTGGGAGATGGGGTGCGCGTGGGGTCAAAGAACGTCCTGATCGCGCCCGTTACCATTGCAGACGGGACCTACACGGCAGCGGGTACGGTCGTCCGGAAGAACGTTCCCTCGGGGGCGCTGGCGCTGAACGTAGCGCCGCAGCGCAACATCGAGGGATGGGTGGCCGAGCATCGGCCGGGGACGAGCACCGCGGACGCGGCTGAACGCTCCGGTCGCGCGAACGCCGAATAAGCGCGGAACCGCGGGAGAACAACGAGTGAGGACGAATCAGCACTGATGAGCACGATCGAGATGGCGGGGCAGAAGAAGCTCGTCTTGATTTCGGGCCGGGCATACCCCGAGCTCGCCGAGCAGGTGGCCGCCGAACTCGGCGCCGAGCTCGTTCCGACCGACGCACGCACCTTCGCCAACGGTGAGCTGTACGCGCGGTTCGACGAGAGCGTGCGCGGATCCGACGCCTTCGTCATCCAGTCGCACACGAACCCGATCAACGAGTGGCTCATGGAGCAGCTCATCATCGTCGATGCGCTGAAGCGCGCCTCGGCGAAGCGGATCACCGTCGTGGCGCCGTTCTACCCCTACTCGCGTCAGGACAAGAAGGGACGCGGCCGCGAGCCGATCTCGGCACGCCTGGTCGCGGACCTCTTCAAGACCGCCGGCGCGGACCGCATCATGTCGGTCGACCTGCACGCCCCGCAGATCCAGGGCTTCTTCGACGGCCCGCTCGATCACCTCTTCGCGATGCCCGTGCTGCTCGATCACTTCGAGAAGCACCTGAACCGTGACGACCTCACCGTCGTCTCGCCCGACATGGGCCGTGTGCGCGTCGCCGACGTGTGTAGCGACCGCCTCGGTGCCCCGCTCGCGATCATCCACAAGCGCCGCGACCCGTCGGTGGCCAACCAGGCCTCGGTGCACGGCATCGTGGGCGATGTGAAGGACCGGTGGTGCGTCATGGTCGACGACATGATCGACACGGGCGGCACGATCTCGAAGGCCGCGATGGCGCTCAAGGAGGCGGGTGCGCGCGGCGTGACCATCGCCGCCACCCACGCGATCTTCTCCGGCCAGGCGACCACGCACCTCTCCGCGGACTTCATCGACCAGGTCGTCGTCACCGACACGCTGCCGGTGCCCGAGGAGAAGCGCTTCGACAAGCTCACCGTGCTCTCGATCGCACCGCTGCTCGCGAAGGCGATCCACGAGGTCTTCGAGGACGGCTCCGTGACCTCGATGTTCGAGGGCGCCGCCTAAGCGCCTCGGCCGCGGCCCCGCGCCGCGCACGCCACCTCCCGGACGGGACCCGACGCCCTGCGTTGGCCCGGCCGGGAGGTGTCGTCGTTTTCGGGCCCCGCGGTCCGGCGCGCCGGCCCGGCCGCCCGGCCCTGCCGCTGCCGCCTGCCGCTGCCGCCCGGCGCCTGCCGCTGCCGCCCGGCTGCATCTCAACCGACGCAATTTATCCAGCGGGAGCCATTTTCTGCCGCATTTGGGTCGGTCCAGATAATTTGACTCGGTTTCGGTGGGGGATCGGGGGTGGGGTGGCACCGGGGCTGGGGTGGTGCTGGGGCTGGGGCGTACGCCGGATCCCGGATCCCGGGGCGCGCAGAAATGTCGACGGCCCCGCCTCCCGCGCGGTGCGGGGAGGCGGGGCCGTACGTGAGTACCCGCTACGGGCGTTCGAGCTCCACGACATCGACAAGCTCCGTGCCGTACGCGCCGGGCTCGGTACCGTGCCCGATCTGCGCGTAGGTCGCGGGCTTTCGCGCCTTGATCGCCAACGCCCAGATCACGCCGATAATACCGGCCGCGAAGATGAGCCCCGGAAGCACGAAGGTGGACGCGCTGGGCTCGTCCTGGTCGAGCATCAGCTGGAAGTTCATCAGGATCATGACGAACACCCAGAGCAGCGCGATGCCAGACACGAGCGGAGCGACCACGGTGGTCCACACGCTGAGGCCCCGACGGTTCCGCCGGAAGAAGCCGATCACGGCGGCGGCGATCACTGCCATGAGGAGCACGAGCCCCATCGCGCCGGTGTTCGTGAGCCAGGTGAACATGGTCAGCACCGGGTAGAGGAATGCGGCGTCCCCGAGCGCCGCGGCACCGCCGAAGGCATCCGCCGCGAGCGCGAAACCGATCACCACCACGAGCGCGATGATGGTCTGCGCGACCGAGCCAGCCCACGGGGCACCGGCGCGGCTGGTGCGTCCAAACCACGCGGGGAGCACCCCCTCGCGTCCGAGGGAGAAGAAGTAGCGCGCGACCGCGTTGTGGAACGACTGCTGCGCGGCGAAGAGGCTCGTCAGGAACAGCAGCGTCATGATGTCGGAGAACAGTACCCCTACATGGTCGGTCATGAACACGAACATGAGATCGGGGCCGAACTCCTGCGACGACGCGACGATCTCGGAGGGCCCGATGCCCACGGAGAACGCCCACGCGCTGAACGCGTAGAAGACGCCAATGATGGCGACCGCGGCGTAGGTTGCGCGCGGCACGGTCCGCTTCGGGTCCTTGGCTTCCTCGCCGTAGATCGCGGCACCCTCGAAGCCCATGAAGGCGGCGACGCCGAACACGAGGATGATGCCGAGCGACGGGCCGAACAGGGCGCTCGGGTTGAGGGTCGCGGTCGAGACGCCCTCGGGAGCCGCGGCGATCGCGACGATGTCGAAGATGATGACCACGAGGAACTCGAGCCCGACCAGGATGCCGAGCACCTTCGCGGAGAGATCCACTCGGTTGACGCCGAGCACGCCCACGACGACGATGCAGAGCAGGATCCAGAGCCACCACGGCGAGGCGAAGCCGAACTTCGCCTCGAGGAACATGGAGAGCTGGAAGCCGAAGAGACCGTAGATGCCGATCTGCATGGCGTTGTAGGACACGAGGGCGATCAGCGAGGCCCCGACGCCGAGGGGTCGGCTCAGGCCCTGCGACACGTAGGCGTAGAACGCGCCCGCGTTCGTAATGTGGCGGCCCATCGCGGTGAAGCCGACCGCGAAGACGGTGAGGATCACGGCGATGAGGAGGAAGCCGAGGGGCACACCCAGCGACTTGGTGACCGCGAAGGACGTGGTGACGCCGCCCGCCACGACGGTGAGCGGCGCGGACGCGGCGATGATCATCAGGGTGATGGCCGGCACGCCGAGCGTGCGACGACTGAGGCCCGGAGCCTGTCCGGCCTCGGGCGTTGAAGCGGTGGTGGTCATGTGGATTCCCTCCCGGTCTTGCGGCGTTGCCGACCTTGCCAGCGACCCTTGCTGGCAGCACATGCGACTTGAGTCTAGGTACGGGAACGGGGGAGGTGAAGCGAGAAGCTGTGCCGTGCGCGCACGGGACATGACCGCGCGCGCACGGCTATCCAAATGGACAGTGCGTGCAGCTGAGTGCCTCGGTGGTGAGGGCTGAGTGGAATCGCGCTAATTGCCGCCGAATGCCGCGCGCACCTCTCCGTGTGGGAGCGCAAAACTCGTGTGTCCGGCACGGCCGACCGTGTCACGCGCCGCGACCAGCGCGTTCACCACGGCCTCCTCGGTGGCCTCGACAACAGCGGCGAAGAACGGGTCGATGCTGCCCCATGCGACATGCTCCACGGACTCGGTGATCACCGCATCGGACCCCATGCGCGAGCCGAGCCCACCCACGTTGGCGGTCGAGAATGCCAGGAAGATGTCGCCCGAGAAATGGCTGCCGGTGGTCCCCGTGCGCGCCAGCCCGAGTGGCACACGGCGAGCGAGGGCGCGGCACTGGTCGGGGAGCAGGGGGGCGTCCGTCGCGACGATCACGATCACGCTGCCCGCGCCCGGGGTGGCGCGTGCGACCGGCAAGCTGCCGGGTTCTGCGGTGCCGGATCCGGCACCCTGCAGATCCAGCTGGAACCAGTTCTCGGTCTCCATCGGATTGGGGACCTGCGATTCCCGCCCGAGTGGGCGGCCCTGCACGCGAAGCTCGGTGCGGGAACCGAAGTTTGCCTGGAGGAGGACGCCGACGGTCCAGTGCTGCGACCCGGAGCGGACCACGCGCGAGGCGGTGCCCGTGCCGCCCTTGAAGCCGTAGCAATTCATGCCCGTGCCGCCCCCGACATTGCCCTCCGCCAGCGGCCCCCCGCGCGCGTCGTCCAGGGCGCGCGCCGCGTGCTCGGGGTGGACCGTGTTCGCGTTGATGGAGTTCAGGTAGCCGTCCCAGGTCTCGCCCACCACGGGGAGCATCCAGGCGGCGGCGCTCTCCGGGTGATGCTCGGCCATCCACGCGTCCACGCCGCGATGCACGGCGCCGACGGCGTGCGAGTTGGTGAGCGCAATCGGGGCCTGGAGCTGCCCGGACTCCTCGATCCAGCTGCGGCCGGTGAGTTCGCCATTGCCGTTCAAGACCGCGACGCCCGCGGCGCAGGGGCTGCCCGCTCGTTCGCGGCCGCGCGGCAGGATCGCCGTGACGCCGGTGCGGACAGTGACGGGGGAGTCCTCGATGAGTGTGACGAACCCCACCTCGAGGCCGGGCACATCGGTGATCGCGTTCCAGGCCCCCGGAGTGCCGTCGAAGGGGACACCGAGCTCGCGAGCCCGTGGTGCGGGGGTGCGGCGTTCATCATTGAACATTGTTCTATCCGTTCACTCGTGCCTAAACTACGGAACACAAAAGTTCCGCGGTGAAATTCGATCGTTGTTCAAACATTACCCGGATCTCGTGGAGAGACAAAGGAGTCCGTATGTCCAGCTCACCCGCACCACCGATTTCCTCCGACGTGGGGTCGGCGGCGAGCTCCACCCAGCTCGCCGCCGGCCGCCTCGGCACCTGGGACATCATCTTCTTCGTGGTGTCCGCGGCCGCGCCGCTCACCGTTGTCGTGAGCGGTGCCGCGACCTCATTCCGGCTCGGCGGGCTCGGCGCCCCGGGCGCGATGGTGTTTAGCGGGATCGTCCTCATCCTCTTCGCGCTGGGGTTCACCGCGATGTCCAAGAGCGTGCGCAACGCCGGGGCCTTTTACGCCTACGTGTCCCGCGGCCTCGGAAAACCATTCGGACTCGGAGCCTCCTCGGTCACCGTGTTCGCCTATATCGCGCTCGTGATCTCCTTCTACGGTTTCATCGGCTTCTTCGCCCAGTTCACCTTCGCCGAACTGCTCGGCATCGACCTGCCCTGGGGTGTGTGGTCACTGATCGCGGTCGCCATCGTCGCGTTCCTGGGCTACCGCAAGATCGACGTCGGCGCGAAGGTTCTCGCGGTCCTGCTCACGCTGGAGGTCGGGATCCTGCTCGTGCTCGCGATCGCGACGATCGCAAACGGCGGCCCCGAGCCCTGGAGCGCCGCGCCGTTCAGCCTGGACAACGTGTTCTTCGCGCCCACCGCGGGGGCACTGTTTGTGGTCGGATTCGGCGCCTACCTCGGCTTCGAGAGCACCGCGATCTACGCCGAGGAAGCGAAACGTCCGGAGCGCACCGTGCCGCGCGCCACGATCATCGCGGTGGTGTTCCTCGCCGTGTTCTACGGCTTTACGTTCTGGATTCTCACCGTCGCCTTCGGCGTCGACGGGATCCTGCAGCTCGCCGCGAGCGACTCCTTCGAGACGATGGTGATCGACGGCACCGAGCAGATCGCGGGAGCCTGGGCGAGCTATGTGATGAAGATCCTCATCGTCACGAGCTTCTTCGCGTGCGTGCTGTCCTTCCACAACGCGAGCACGCGCTACCTGTTCGCCCTCGGCCGGGAGGGCCTGCTGCCGCGGGCGCTCGGCCGCACCACTGCGCGGACGCAATCGCCGGCGGTCGCCAGCCTCACGCTCTCCGTGTTCTCCGCGATCGGAGTGCTGATCGCGATCATCCTCGGCGCGGACCCGTTCCTCGGGCTTGCGCTCTGGACCTACGCGACGGGGGTGCAAGGCCTGGTGTTCGCGCAGGCGCTCGCGGCGATTGCCGTGGTGTGGTACTTCCTGCGGGATCGCCGCGGCCACAGCATCTTCCGGGTGGTCATCGCCCCCATCCTGGGTGCGATCGGGCTGGTGGTCGGCTTCACCCTGATCGTCACGAACTTCGAAGTCGTAACCGGCCTCGAGGGCCCGATCAATCAGGTGCTCCTGTTGCCAACGCCGATCCTCTTCATCGCCGGGATCATCGTGGGGCTCGTCATCAAGGCGCGCCGCCCCGAATACTACGCCGGGCTCACCGAGTCGGTCACGGTGCCCGTCGAGGCGCTGCCTGAGGAGCGAAGCTAGTGCCGTATGCGGGGCCGGTCGTGGGTTCTCGATCCGGCCGACCCCGGTGACGCGCCGGATCCTCTAGGCTGAGCCTCATGAATGCGACCGCGCGACGCCGACTGGAGCGCCGAGACGAGATCGTCCAGGCCTTCTGGCGGGTCGCGCGGACGCGGCCGCGCGGGGGCGTCAACGTCCGGGCCGTCGCAGCCGAGGCAACGATGAGCCCCGCGAACGTGCTGCACTATTTCGGCAGTTTGAACGAGCTGCAGATCACCGCGCTCGCCGGGGCGATGGAAGAATTCGCGGAGCGGCGGCAGGCGATCCTCGACCGTTCCGAAAGCGCGTCGGCCCGGGTCGCCGCCATGATCGAGGCTGGCGTCCCGGACGAGATCAGCGACGAGTTGCGGCACGTCTACGAGAGCGTCGCGATCCTGGCCGATCACCCGGAGTACCGGCCGGCGCACCGCGCGCTCGTGGAACGCCAGATCATGCTCTACCGCACCCTGATCGAGATCGGCGCGGGCACGGGGGAGTTCACGCTCGCCTCGCCGCCCGGCGTGATCTCCCGGAACCTGGTCGCACTCGAAGACGCCTACGACCTGTACCCGTTGATCGGCGACCGGACCCCGCGCGAAGAGTGCCGCGCCGCGGTGCGCAGCTACGCGGAACTCGCCCTGGGGCTCGCCCCGGGCGCTCTCCCCGCGGCGGCGAGTCGGCCGTAGCCGCCCGCCCGGGGCCGAGCTCCCGGCCCCGGACTCCCGGCCCCGGACTCCCGGCCCCGAGCTCCCGGCCCCGAGCTCCCGGCTCCGGCCCCAAGCCACTGCCCAAACCGAGTCAATTTCGCCAACACGAGCTGTTTTCGGCGGAATTATCATCGTCCTAGATAATTTGCCTCAGTTTGGGCGAGCCGGCCGGCCAGTGCGGCCAGGATTGGGTGCGCCCGGGAAGCCGGCGCCCGGTGCCCGGGTGGCCGGTGGCCGGCCCCGGCACACCTGGGCAGCCTCCCCGAGGCATTTTCCCCAGACCGAGCGATTTTCCGCGGTATTTTGCTCGGGAGAGATAAATTGGCTCAGTATGGGTGGGGGCGCTCAGCCGTGGCCCGCGAGCATCGCGAGCAGCATTGCGGCCATACCCCCGGCCTCCGCGGCGGAGAGGGCACGCCGGTCCCGGATGGCGAGCATCCCCAGCCCGAGGAGCGCGGCCACCAACATGACGACCGCTGCGAGGGGGAGTGCCGCGGTGAGTGTCGCCGCACCGTGATGCCCCGGAACTGCGGCCGCACCAGGAGAGGACCCCGCGCCGTCGCCGTGGCCGAGCACGAGCCAGGCGGTTGCGGGATATGCGAGTGCCGCGGCAACCATCACCGAGCGTGGCAGCCATGCGTACCGCCGAATCGGCGCTGACTTCCGCGCGGAGGGCAGGCGCGGATGGCGGATCAGCGCAGACCCCGGCGCTGGTACGGTTCCCGCTGCCCCCGGCCCCGGCCCCGCCGCCGGCCCCGCCGGCCCCGGCCCCTGCACCGCTGCCCCCGGCACCGCCGGCCCCGGCACCGCCACCCCCGGCACCGCCGCCGCATGAACCGGTGTGGAATCCGGCCTCACCGCACCGTCGCGCCGCAGCCCGAGACCCAGCAGCACCGCCGCCGCGATCAGAGCCCCAGCCCAGAGCACCGGCGCAACGATCCGGCTCACGGTGAGGTCGATCATGGCGAGCAACATGACGGTCGAGGCCAGGATCCCGATCCACCGCCTTCCGATGACGGCGCCGCCGAGGCAGAGCGCCCCGGCGGCGACCATCACGACCCCTGGGAGGAGCCCCACGGGTTACCCCTGGATGACCTGCGGCTGCGACACCGACTTCAACCCGGCGGTCCCGAACTCCTGGCCGTAGCCCGACTGCTTGGCACCGCCGAACGGGACCGCCGGGTGGATGCTGCCGTGCGAGTTGATCCACACCGTGCCCGCGGTAATGCGGGCGGCCACCTCGCGCGCGCGGTTCTTGTCCGCGGACCACACGGAGCCGCCGAGGCCCACGTCCAGCGCGTTGGCGAGCCGCACGGCCTCGTCGAGGTCGGTGTACCGCACGATGGGCAGGGCCGGGCCGAACTGCTCTTCGACCACGAGCGCGGCCGCGGGATCGATGTCGGCGACGAGGGTCGTCGGGTAAAAGAAGCCGGTCGCGTCCCGATCCGGCGTCCCGCCCATGACGACGCGGGCACCGGACGCCTTCGCCGACTCGACCAGGCGATCCACGACATCGAACTGCATCTGGTTCTGCAGCGGCCCCAGGAGATTCTCCTCCGACAGGCCGACACCCATGGGGACATTCGCGGCGAACTCCGCGAGCGCCGCGACGACCTCGTCGTAGATCGCGTTGGGAACGTAGAGCCGTTTCAGCGCCGCACAGGTCTGTCCCGTGTTGATGAACGCGCCCCAGAACAGGCCCTCGGCGATCGCCTTCGGATCGACGTCGTCGAGCACGATGCCGGCGTCGTTGCCGCCGAGCTCCAGGGTGAGGCGTTTCAGGTTGCCGGAGCTCGCCTCGACGATGCGCTTGCCGGTACGGGTTGACCCCGTGAACATGATCTTGTCGATGCGCTCGCTCGCGACGATCCGCGCCCCCAGCTCGCCGCCGCCGGAGACGGCGGTGAGGACGCCCGCGGGCAGCTCGGTGTTCAGCACGTGCACGAGGGCGAGCCCCGACAGCGGGGTGTACTCGGACGGTTTCTGCACCACGGTGTTCCCCATCCGGAGGGAGGGCGCGATCTGCCAGATCGCGATCATCATGGGCCAGTTCCAGGGGGTGATCGCACCGACGGTGCCGAGCGGGCGATAGTGCATCTCCGCGTAGGTGTCGCCGTCGTCAATGACGGTCTCCACGGGCAGTGGGGTGTCGGCGGTGACGCGGAGCCAGGTGACACACGCGCCCACCTCGAAGCGGGCGTTCGGGCCGTTGAGCGGCTTGCCTTGCTCGCGCGACAGGATCTCGACGAGCGCCTCGGCGTTCGCCTCGACCGCGTCAGCCGCGCGGTGCAGGATCGCCACGCGCTCGTCATTGCTGAGGCCGGCCCAGGATGCCTGCGCGGCGACCGCGGTGTCGATGGCCCGGTCGACGTCGGCATCGGTGTTGACGGGGGCGCGCCCGATCAGTTCGCCCGTCGCCGGGTCGAAGATCTCGCGGGAGTCGGGGCCGTCCGCGGTGATGGCGGCGAGCAGGGTGGAAGCGGTAAACATGAGGGATCCTTTCGGTCAGTCTCTGGGTAGGGGTGGAACGGCTACTTGCCGCACCCGCAGCTCGGGCTGCCGCAGGCGCAGCGCTCGCCGCCGCAGCAGCCGCAGCCGCCGCTCGAACAGCAGCCGTCCTCGTCCATCGCGCAGGAGGAGCGGGATTCGGCGGGCAGATCGAGGGTCGGATTCTGATCAAAGAAGCCCTGCGGCTTGAACCAGAACCCGGAGTAGTCCACGGGCATCACCGGCCAGTCCTCGGTGCGCGGGAAGTGCGTGAGCCCGAAGGAGTGCCACATGACGATGTCTTCGCCGTCGAGGCTGCGATCCGCTTTCGTCCAGGTGGGGAGGCCGTCCCAGCCCGAGCTCTGGTTCGGGTACAGGCCCGCCGGGTACAGCTCACCCTCCGCGAACTGGGTGCCCCACAGGTGCTTCGTGGCAAACGCGGCGCGCGCGTACACAGACGACCCCGGCTGCGCGAGGAGCAGCGATTTCTCCTCGGGGATCAGCCAGTACGCGGTGGGCTTGCCCACGATGTTCGTGCGATGGGCGCTCGCGACCTGCCAGACGCGGCTCATCGGTCCGTTGGCGAGGCGCTGAGCGCCCTGCTCGGTCGTCAGCTGAGTGTTCGACCAGGTGAAGGCATTGCCGTAGGGGTTGTCGGGACCCATGGGAATCTGCACCGCCTCGATCTCGTGCAGCGTGTTGTCTTCGCCGTCGATCGCGACGTCGAGCCGCGCGGAGAAGATGTGCTGGTGGATCGGCGTGAAGATCCCGGGGGAGATCTCGGTGTTGTGGGCGTTCGGGGTGCCCGGGATCCCGGCACCGGGGAACACGATGCCGGTGGCCTTGGCCTCGAACTGGATCGCGCCATCGAGGTAGAAGTACCAGAAGAAGCCGTAGTCGTAGTTGCCGATCGTCGCAAAGTAGCTGATGACCAGGCGGCGGCTGCGACGGGTCTCGGTCTCACCGTCGTCGTTCGTGTGCTTCCACTGGATCCCGTAATCTTCCTCGTGCATGCAGATCACCTGCGGAATCTTGACCGCGTGCCCGTGGTCGTCGTTCACGAAGCCGTCGAAGTAGTGGATCACCCCGAGGCAGTCGCAGCCGAGCGCGAGGGAGTTGGCGCAGCGGCTGAGCAGGTACTCGCCCGCGTCGAAGTAGCTGATCCAGTACCGGGTTTCGTCGGTGTCCCCGTAGGGGACGACCATCTCGGGCACGCTGGCGCGGGTCAGAATGGGGCGAAGCTCCTCGCCCTGGTGCCAGCCGATGTTGTTCAGGACGAGGCCCTCGCGGGAGTTGAAGCCGACGTGAAGGTCCCAGTTTTCCCACCGGACCCGGTTGCCGTCGACGGAAAAGCTCGGCCCCTCCGGCATCGTGATGTCGATGGGCTTCAGCGTGGTGCGGGCGGGGCCGTGCGCGTCGAGGCCGTAGTTGCCGTTGCGCATCGGCGTCGGGACATCGCCCTCGTCGAAGACGTCGATGACGCGCTGCGTGGTGAGATCGACCCGCACCAGCATGCCCTCGACCGGGTGCGCCCAGGGGCTGTCGCCCTCGTTGGGGGTGAGGTATACGAGCGAGCGCACGAAGCGGCGTCCCTGCTCGTCCTCCCGGCCGAAGTAGCCGGGCGCGAGCGGGGAGCAGTACGCGGTGTCGATGTACTCGCCCAGGCCGCGGCGCTCCATCGCGGCGCGCCACTCGGGGGACGCCTTCACGATGTCGCCGACGCCCGTGAACTCTTCCATGAGCACGGCGGCCTGGCCGTAGGGGGCTTCGGTCGTGGGGAGCGTTCGGGAGGATTCGATCTGCTCGGTGACGAGGGACACCACCACCTCGGTGTGCTCGATGGTGGCGCGATCGAGCAGTGTGAAGACCACTCGGCGCGGGATCGGATCACCCGGCTTCCACGCCGCGAGTTCGGGCTTCGGCGGCTCCTGCAGAAGGAGCATCGCGACGCGGACGTGCTCGGTGAGGAGGCCTGCCGCCTCGATCACGCGGCGGGCCGCCGTAATCTCCGCCTCGTTCAGCGGGTCGAGGGGATGCATCGCCGTGACGGGCGTGCTCACCCGCTTCCCGTGGGTGTGCGTCGTGTCGGGTGCGTGCGTCATGGGGTCCCTCACTCTTCATTGATGATCCGGATGGTCCCAGTATCGAGGTGACGCTGCCTCGGGGCGCGCGGTTCTGCACGCTCGTGCGCCGGGAGTCAAGAGCATCACGCCAGGAGGTGACTCCGGAACTGTCGGTGTCGGATCCTGCGCCGGCGCCACCTGCAAGCGCTCAGTCGGCAGACCGCCGCCAGCCGCCAGTTGCCCTCAGCTGTCGGCTGTCAGCCGACGGCTTCCGACAGCCGCCACCCGCGAGCTGTGAGCCGCCACCCGCGAGCTGTGAGCCGTCAGCCGCCGTGAGCCGGCCCCGGCCTCGCCGCTACCCCGCGGCCGCCTCCGTGCGCAGCTGCCGCGGGGAGACGCCGTACGCGGCTCGGAAATTCCGGCTGAAGTGGGCCGCATCCGGAAACCCCCAGGAGGCGGCGATCGCGGCAATCCCCGTGCCGGCGTGCGCGGGATCCAGCAGATCCGCCCGGCATTTTTCGAGCCGGCGCTCCTTGATCCACGCGGAGACGGAGGTGCCCGTCTTCTGGAACAGCGTGTGCAGGTGACGGGTGGAGATGAAGTGCGCCGCGGCGATCTCGTCGGGGGAGAGCGAGGGGGAGCGCAGGCGCGCCAGGATGAAGCCCGTGATCTCGCGCAGCAGCGCCTGATGCGGGTCCACCGTGGGGGCGTCGACGTCGAACACCGCGGCGAGCGCGGAGTTCAGGAGTTCGATGCTGGTGTGCGCGAGCTTGGTGCGGGCGGGCGCGGTGAGCTCGTGCAGGTGCGGTGCCGCGTTGGTGATGAACGTGGCCACCGCATCCGCGAGCGGGTGCTGGTCGCCGAGCGATACCGCGGTCAGCGAGTCGGTGAATCCGGCGGGGAACTCCAGGCGCTGCTTCGGGAACATCATGATCAGGTTGCTGAACGGGGTATCGAACAGCAGCGAGTACTCCTGCGAGGTGTCGTAGAAGCAGATGTCGCCGGGCCGCATCACGGCCTCGCGACCGTTCTGAATCAGGACGCCGGATCCGGCGAGCAGCAGACTCACCTTGATGTAGCCCGCGCCGCCGCGGGCGATGCCCCCGGCCGTCCGCTCAACGAGCTGCGGCCGGGCCCGGACCTCCGTGAACGCGACCTCGTCGGCGTTGACGCCGCGGAGCGCCCCCGCGAACGGGCCGGGGCCGGTCGGCGTGATCCTGAGCGGCACGAACGATTCGTCAACGGTGCGCTGGTACGCGTCGATATCGTGTGTGCGCGTTGGCAGTGACGCTGCCGTGCGTGAACTCTGCATTGCTGTTCCCTCAGGGCGGACCCGGACTCCTGTGTCGGCGGTGTGCGCCTGAGCTTAGCCCATGTTGCGGCGCGCGGCTATCCGCTTGGCAAGCGCGGTGCCCGTGGCACACGGCCTGCCGATCTTGCGCTGCGGTGTAGAAAACCCGCGGCGAACTTGTCTCTCCGCGCTCGATGGCCCGGGGCGGGCGCGCGATCCGGCACCGCGTGTGAGGATCTGCGTCAGGCTTCGCGGCGACGAGAGACGGTCGCGCCGAGCCCGCCCGGACGGCAACGACGCCGCCCGGACCCACCGGACAAAGGAGTTCCTCGTGACTGATCCTTCCCCAGGCGGCCTTGCGAAAAACCAGCTCGGCGTCGCTTCGATCGTGTTCCTCGTGCTGGCCGCGGTGGCACCCGTGACCGTGGGCATCGTCGTGCTCCCGCTCGCGATCTCCCACGGCAACGGCGGCGGCGTTCCGGTCGCGGTCATCATTGTCGCGCTCGCACTGCTCCTCTTCGCCGTCGGCTACGCGCAGATGACGAAAGAACTCACGAACGCTGGCGGTTTCTACGCGATCGTCGTCAAAGGGCTGGGCCGTGCGGCGGGCCTCATCACCGGCATCATCGCGACGATCGGCTACAACGTGTTCGTCGCGGGCGCACTCGGCACGATCGGGTTCTTCACCGGCGCGGTCGCCTTCCCCATGATCTTCGGCTTCGAGGTGAACTGGTTCCTGTGCGGATTCGTGCTGTTCACGATCGTGTTCCTGCTCGCCCGATCCGGCATTCACCTGAGTGCCGTGGTGCTCGGGGTCGCGCTCGTGCTGGAGATCCTGCTCCTCCTCGCGTTCGCGGTCTCGGTGCTCGTCCAGACGGGCTTTAGCGTCGAGGCGTTCACGCTCGCGTTCAGCCCGGAGATCCTGGTCGGCGGGTCGGTCTGGATCGGACTGTTGCTCGTGGCGACCGCCTTCATCGGCTTCGAAGCGACCGCGCTCTTCGGCGAGGAGGCGCGGGATCCGCGCCGCACGGTGCCCCGCGCGACCTATGTGGCGATCATCGTGATCGGGCTGCTGCACGCCTTCGCCGCCTGGGCGATCGTCAGCGCGCTCGGCGTGCGGGACGCGCAGGCCGCGGGCCTCGCACACGAGGAAGACGGCGACCTGACCCTCGCGCTGATCGGCGACTACCTCGGACCCTTCATGGGAATCGTGGCCGTGATTCTCCTGGTGATCAGCCTCTTCGCCGCGCAGCTCGCGTTCCACAATTCGGCGGCGCGCTACCTGTACGCGCTCGGCCGCGCGCACGTGCTCCCGCGGTGGCTGGCCCGCACCAATGCGCACGGCGCGCCGCAGCGCGGATTGTTCGTGAACTATGTCTTCGGGCTGATCGTTGCGGCGATCTTCGCGTTTGCCGTCGACACGGATCTGCCGCCGATCTTCACGCTCGTGCCCGTGGGACTCGGAATCGGCACGCTCTCCGTGATGATCGTGCAGGCGATCGCGGCCCTCGCGGTGGTCGTGTATTTCCGGCGCAGGCGCGATCCGCGGTGGTGGCGCACCTGCATCGCGCCCGGGCTCGGCTTCCTCGCGCTGCTCACGTTCAGCATCATGGCGCTCGCGAACTTCGACCTCGTGGCCGGATCCGACGCCGGGTATGTGCTTGCCCTGCCGGGGGTGCTGGTCGCCGCGATCGTGGGCGGGCTCGCGTATGCCTGGTACTTGCGAGCCCGACGCCCGGATACCTACGCGAGCCTGGTGCGCGATCTGGAGGACTTCACGGAGCTCCCGAGCTAGTCCTGGCGTGGCACCCGGCCGATTCCGGTCCCCGGGCGATTCCGGGCCCCGGCCGGTTCCGGGCCCCGGGCGATTCCGGCCTGGCCGCCGTCCGGCTGTCTCGCTGTCTGGCTGTCGCCTGGCTGTCTGGCTGTCGCCGAGCTGCTTGGCTGGCCGTCCTTACCGAGCCAATTTCGCCCAAACGACCCATTTTCTGCCAAATTTCCATCGCCGTAGATAATTTGGCTCGATTTGGGCGAGCCGGGGAGCCACGCCACGCCACGCCGCGCACGCAACGCAGTGAGGGGGTCGGGGCGCTCGCGCCCCGACCCCCTCACGGGTGATCCCGCCTTACAGCGTGTTGCCGAGCTTGAAGCCCTTCTCGCCGTCCTCGTCACGCGTGTACGAGAAGCCGTCGGCGCCGATGGTCACGGCCATCTCCGACGCGTCGGTGCGCGCGATCACGGGCTGCGGGTTGCCGTCGAGATCGAGCACGAGCGACGCCTCCGTGTACCAGGACGGCACAACCGGGTTGCCCCACCAGTCGCGGCGCTGGTTGTCGTGCACGTCCCAGGTGACGACCGGGTTGTCCGGGTCGCCGGTGTAGTAATCCTGGGTGTAGATCTCGACGCGGTGGCCGTCCGGGTCCAGGATGTAGAGGTAGAACGCGTTCGAGACGCCGTGGCGGCCGGGGCCGCGCTCGATCCGGTCCGACATGCGCAGCGCGCCGAGCTTGTCGCAGATCGCGAGGATGTTGTGCTTCTCGTGCGTGGAGAACGCGACGTGGTGCATGCGGGGGCCGTCGCCGCCCGTGGCTGCCGTGTCGTGCACGGTCGGCTTGCGGCGCAGCCACGCCGCGTAGACGGTGCCCTCCTCGTCCTGGATATCCTCCGTGACGCGGAAGCCGAGATCCTGGTAGTGGCGCACGGCGCGGGGCACGTCGGGGGTGACCTGGTTGAAGTGGTCGAGACGCACGAGCGCGCCCGGCGTGTAGAGGTCGTAGCGCCAAGCGAGCCGCTCGACGTGCTCGACGTCGTAGAAGAACTCGTAGGGGAAGCCCAGCGGATCCTCGACGCGCACCGAATCGCCGATGCCCTTGGTGAAGCCCTCGGCGCGACGCTCAACGCGGCAGCCCAGCTCCGTGTAGAACGCGACGGCCTTGTCGAGGTCCTCGGGGGTGCGCACGCGGTACGAGAACGCGGCGACCGCGGCGACGGGGCCCTTGCGGAGCACCAGGTTGTGGTGGATGAACTCCTCGAGCGAGCGGAGGTAGATCGTGGTGTCGTCCTCCTCGGTCACGGTCAGGCCGAGCACGTCCACGTAGAACGCACGCGAGGCCGCAAGGTCGGTGACCACGAGCTCCATGTACGCGCAGCGCAGGATGTCCGGTGCCGGTGCCGACGGGGTCGGGATCGGGTTCGCGGCGTTGATGGGGGCTTCCTTGGTGACGTAGAAGCCGGATGAGGTCTTTTCACGACCTGCGAGTTCAGACATATCGTTGTCCTTCAATCAATCTTCGGATGGATCCGCGCGACGGAGCGCGGTCGGGGGAAAGGGTCTTGCGAAAATCGTGGCCAGCGGGCTGGCGGTGGGGATCCGGCACCGGCCGCGAACGGTGCGCCGCCGGTGCCGGATCCCGGGCCGGTTACTTGCCGGCGCCGAAGCGCGGCGAATGCGCCTCGTTGAGGGTGATCTGGATCGACTGCGCGGTCGTGTAGAAGTCGACCGAGCGGTAGCCGCCCTCGCGGCCGAGGCCTGAGGCCTTGACGCCACCGAACGGGGTGCGCAGGTCGCGCACGTTGTTCGAGTTGAGCCACACCATGCCCGATTCGATGCCGTGCGCGAAGTTGTGGGCGCGCTTCAGGTTCGAGGTCCACACGTAGGCGGCGAGGCCGTACTTCGTGTTGTTCGCGAGCTCGAGTGCTTCTTCGTCGGTGTCGAAGGGGGTGATCGCGACGACCGGGCCGAAGATCTCCTCCTGGAAGATGCGCGCGTCGGGGGCGACGTCCGCGAACACGGTCGGAGCGACGTAGTTGCCCTCGGGGAAGCCCTCGGGGCGACCGCCGCCGGCGACGAGGCGGCCCTCGCTCTTGCCGATCTCGACGTAGCTCATGACCTTCTCGAAGTGGCTCGGGTGCACGAGCGCGCCGACCTCGGTGCCCGGATCGGAGGGCAGGCCGACGACGATGTTCTTCGCACGCTCCGCGTAGCGGGCCACGAAGTCGTCGTAGATCGAGCGCTCGACGAGCACGCGGCTGCCCGCGGTGCAGCGCTCGCCGTTCAGGCTGAACACGCTGAACACGGTGGCGTCGAGCGCCTCTTCGAGGTCAGCGTCGGCGAAGACCACCGAGGGGCTCTTGCCGCCGAGCTCGAGCGACAGGCCCTTGAGGAAGGGGGCCGCGTTCGTGGAGATCATCGCGCCGGTGGAGCTGTCGCCGGTGAAGGAGATCAGGGGCACGTCGGGGTGCTTGACGAGCGCGTCGCCGGCGACGCTGCCCGAGCCGAGGATCAGGTTGAACACGCCCTCGGGCACGCCGGCCTCGCGGAAGATCTCGGGCCACAGGGCCGCCGACAGCGGCGTGTAGCTCGCGGGCTTCAGCACGACGGTGTTGCCGGTCGCGATGGCCGGGGCCAGCTTCCAGGACTCCTGCATGAACGGCACGTTCCAGGGCGTGATCAGGCCCGCAACGCCCTTGGGCTTGCGGTTCACGTAGTTGATCTGGCGGCCCGGCACCTTGGTGACGTTGTCGTGCTCGGCGACGATCAGGTCGGCGAAGAAGCGGAAGTTCTCGGCCGCGCGACGCGCCTGGCCCTTGGCCTGGGTGATGGGCAGGCCGGAGTCCCAGCTCTCGATGAGCGCGAGCTGCTCGTCGCGGGACTCGACGATGTCGGCGACCTTGTGGAGGATCCGCGAGCGCTCGCGGGGGAGCATCGTCGGCCAGGGGCCCTCATCGAAGGCGCGCTTCGCTGCGGCGACGGCGAGATCGACGTCTTCCTTCTGGGCGGACGCGGCCGTGATGTAGACCTCGTTGGTGACGGGCTCGATCACGTCGAACTCTGCACCACTGATGGCGTCGACGAACTCGCCGTCGATGAAGAGCTGAATCTTCTCGGGCAGGCCTTCGGGCTTCTGGTGGGTCATGATCTCTGCTTTCTGAGGTGATACTGCGGGATTCGGATGGTTGGGGAGGATCCGGGCCGGGGGCGCCGGATCAGGCGGCCGGGGCCGCGCTCGGGTGCGCGGCCCCGGGCTGCGCGTGCTGGTGGTCGATGACCGCGTCGAGCGTGGCGGTGCGGTGCGCGCGGGCGGCCAGCTCGATCTCGAGGGCGGACGCGCCCTGCTCGATGAGCTGGAGGAGCCGCTCGTGTTCGTCCACCGATTCGCTGGCGCGGCCGGGGACGAAGCTGAACGACGAGTTGCGCAGCACCTTCATGCGGTTCCAGCCGCGGTGCACCAGGTCGAGGATGTGGGGGTTCGGGCAGGTCTCGAACAGCACGCTGTGAAACTCGAGGTTGAGCTCCGTGAAGCGCTGCGGATCAAAGGCGCTGAGCGACTCCCGCATCGTCTGGTTGACGGCGCGGGCACGGGCGACCTGGTCGGCCGTGATGAACGGCGCAGCGAGCCCGGTGGCGGATCCCTCGACGAGGGCGAGCGTCTGCATCGTGTGCAGGTACTCGGTCTCCTTGACGAGGGCGACCTGTGCGCCGACGTTGCGCTCGAACGTGACGAGCTGTTCGGCCTCGAGCCGGCGAATCGCCTCGCGCACCGGCACCACTGACATGTCGAGCTCCGCCGCAATCGGGGCGAGGACGAGCCGGTAGCCCGGCACGTACTGGCCGCTGTCGATCCGCTCGCGGATCAGGCGATACGCGCGTTCAGACTTCGACTCGGCGGACACGATTACGCCTGCGTTCCGGCCGTGCCGCGCGACGCCTCGTACTTGGCGCGCCACTCGGCGTTCATCGGGAACAGGCCGTCGACGGCGTGGCCCTCGGCGACGCGGTCCGCAACCCAGGCGTCCGCGAGCTCCTGCTCCGCGGCCTCAGCAGCGACCTCGGCGAGCAGGAACGGGGGGATCACGATCACGCCGTCGCGGTCGCCCATGATGACGTCGCCGGGCTGCACCGCGGCACCGCCGCAGGCGATCGTCACGTCGGTCTCCCACGGCACGTGGCGGCGGCCGAGCACGCTCGGGTGCGCGCCCTGTGAGAACACGGGGATGTCGAACTCCTGGACGGCCGCGAAGTCGCGCACGCCGCCGTCGGTGACGACCCCCGCCGCGCCGCGCACCTGGGCGCGGAGCGCGAGCACGTCGCCGACCGTGCCGGTCGAGGGGATGCCGCGCGCCTCGACGACGAGCACCTCGCCCGGGTTCACCGTGTCGAAGGCGCGCTTCTGGGCGTTGAAACCGCCGGCGTGCGCCGTGAACAAATCGGGGCGGAACGGGATGAAGCGCAGGGTCTTGGCCGTGCCGAGGATCCGGTCACCCTCGTGGTTCGGGTGCACCCCGTCGATGAAGATGTCGACGTAGCCGCGCTTGCGCAGTGCCGCGGAGACCGTCGCGACGGCGACGCCGTCGAGCAGCTCGCGGATCTCGTCGGTGAGCGGGCCGCTGGCGGCCGCATCGCCGTCGAGCGGCGTGGCGCGGCCCGCGGCCACGGCGGCGGCGTGCTCCTCCTCGCTGCCCCAGGCTTCGATGCGCTGCAGGTCGTCGGTCTTCGGGGTGTTGCCGAAGTCGCCGAAGGCCGTGGTGCCCTGGGTGACGGTGGTCACGAGCCGCCCGGTCGTCGGGGCGCCGGGGGCACCCGGGGCGTCGACCTCGACCTCGACCACATCGCCCGGGAGGACCACGGAGGATCCGGCGGGCGTGCCGGTGAGGATCACGTCGCCCGGCTCGAGGGTCATGTGCTGCGAGAGGTCGGCGACGAGCTGGCCGAAGGGGAACTTCAGCGTGTCGCTGGTGTCGTCCTGGACGAGCGAGCCGTTGACCCAGGTGCGTACGCGCCACGCGTCCTGACCGATGCCCTCGGTCGGGATCGCGGCGGGGCCGATGGGGGTGAAGCCGTCGCCGCCCTTGTTGCGCACGTTCGAGCCCTTGTCGGCGGCGCGCAGGTCGTAGAGGCCGAAGTCATTCGCGGCGGTGACCTGGGAGACGTAGTCCCAGCCGGCTTCGGGGGAGACCCAGCGTGCGGTCTTGCCGATCACGAGGGCGATCTCGCCCTCGAATGCGAGGAGCTCGGTGCCGGCGGGGCGTTCAATGGTGCCGCCGGTGGGGGCGAGCGAAGACGCCGGCTTGAAGAAGTAGGACGGGAACGCGGGCGTGCGGCCGCGCTGCGCGATCCTCGACGGATAGTTCAGGTGAACGGCAATGATCTTGCCGGGGGTGTCGATTCCGTACGTCATGGCAACCTCGCTCATCTCGTTGTATTTCTTATCGTATACGATCCGCGGGGATTTGGGAAGCGGACCCGGATCCCGCGGCTGGGGCAGGCCTGCCGCGAGTGCTGGGGTGCGTCTGTCGCGGGTGCTGGGCCAAGTCTGTCGCGGGTGCTGGGTCAGGTCTGTCGCGGGTGCTGGGCCAGTTCTGTCGCGGGTTCGGGGGCCTGCTTCCCGCGAGCCCCGCCCGCACAGCCATCCGGTTGCCCAGTCACCCGGCGCCTCGGCCACCCGCACCCGCGCGACCGCCCACCCGCGCTCACCAAAACCTCGGAGATCCTGCACCCATGCCCGGTTTCGGGCGGCACATCTCCTCGATCTTCGTGAATCTCCTGTGGTTTGGGTGATGTGGGACCGGGGTGAGCCGCGCGATCCCGCATCGATGCCGAGGCTGATTGCGTCGACCTCTGCGAATGCCAGTGCCCGTGCAGTTGCCGGGCAGCACCGAGGCCCACCCGGCGCTTCAGCCACCCACGCCCGCGCAGTCGCACGCACCCGCGCAGCCGCCCGCACCTGCGCAACCGCCCACCCGCCCTCACCAAAACCTCGGAGATCCTGCGCCCATGTCCGGTTTCGGGCAGCACATATCCTCGATTTTCGTGAATCTCCTGTGGTTTGGGTGACGCGGGTCCGCGTGTGCCGCGCGATCCCGCACCGATGCCGAGGCTGATTGTGTCGACCGGTGCGAGTGCCACTGCCCGTGCAGTCGCCCGGGAGCATCGATGCCCAGCCGGAGCCTCAGCCACCGACGCCCACGCAGCCGCCCGCACCTGCGCAACCGCCCGCACCCGCGCGACCGCCCACCCGCGCTTACCAAAACCTCGGAGATCCTGCGCCGATGTTCGGTTTCCGGGAGTGAATCTCCTCGATTTCGGTGAATCTCCTGCGGTTTGGGTGACGCGGGGCGGGGGAGGCCACGGGTTCCCGCACCCGCGCGCCCACGAACGGGCCGACGGACCGAGGCTACGACGGGACATCAACGTGACCCCACCTCCACCCCGCACCGCGCCACCCCGCACCATCGCACAGGCGCGTCTTAGTAGCTCGCGCGCGGGCCGTCAGCCGAATCGACCGCCCCGACGAAGCGCTCCACGAGCGCCTCCGTCTGGCGGGCGAGGATCGCGACGTCCGCGCCGACCGCGACAAACGACGCACCGGCGGCGATGTAGCGCTCGGCGTCGGCCGGCACAAACGCGTTGACGCCGACGGGTTTCCCCGCCGCAACGCCGGCCGCGATGGCGCGCAGTACGCCCGCGACCACGTCCGGGTGTCCCTGCTGGCCCAGCAGGCCCATCGAGGCGGCGAGGTCTGACGGCCCGACGAAGATCGCATCCACCCCGTCAACCGCGACAATCCGCTCCACGTCGGCGACGGCGGCCGCGGACTCGATCTGCACGGTCAGGCTGATCGTCTCGTTGGCGCGGCCGAGGTAGCCCTCGACCCGGTTCCAGCGTGCCGAGCGCGCAAGGGCCGAGCCCACGCCGCGGACGCCGCCGCCGGCGGTGCCGTCCGGGTAGCGCACCGCGCGCACGATCTGCTCGGCTTGCTCGGCGGAGTCCACCATCGGGATCAGGAGATTCTGTGCCCCGAGGTCCAGGAACTGCTTGATGGTGACCGTGTCGCCGAACGGGGGGCGCACGAGCGGGGCAACCGGATACGCCGACATGGCGTAGAGCTGTGCCAGCACGGACTCGAGCCCGTTGGGGGAGTGCTCGGCGTCGAGGAGGACCCAGTCGCAGCCGCTGCCAGCGACGATCTCCGCGGTGACGGGGCTCCCCGCGCACGCCCAGAGGCCGATCAGGGGGCGCTCGCTCGCGGCGAGGCGTTCGCGCAGGGTCGCGGGGAGCTCTACACGAATCGGCATGTCACCGAACCCAGCTCGTTGTAGTCGGCGTGGATCGTGTCGCCGCGCTCCACCCACATGGGCTTCGTGAACGATCCGGCGAGAATGATCTCCCCGGCCTCGAGGCTCTGCCCGTGCTGGGCGAGCTTGTTCGCGAGCCAGGCGACGCCCATCGCCGGGTGGCCCAGGATCGCGCCGGCCACGCCGGAGTCCTCGATCGTCTGGTTCCGGTACAGCAGTGCGGGGACCCAGCTGAGATCCACCTCGTCGACCTTGACCGGGCGGCCGCCGATGACCATGGCGCCCATCGCGGCGTTGTCGCTGATGGTGTCGACGATCGTGCGGCCCTCGAGCTCGAGGTGGGAGTTGAGGACCTCGAGCGCCGGAACGACGTAGGCCGTGGCGTCGAGGACGTCGAAGATGGTCACGCCCGGGCCCGCGAGGGGCTTGTCGAGCACGAACGCGAGCTCCACCTCGATGCGCACGTTGGAGTAGCGGTCGAACTCGAGGACGGATCCGGACTCGAAGACCATGTCATCGTGGATCACGCCGTAATCGGGTTCGGAGATGCCGGTGGCGAGCTGCATCACCTTCGAGGTGAGGCCGATCTTGTGGCCCACGAGCTTCGCTCCCTGTGCGATCCGACGATCCGACCACACCTTTTGGATCGCGTAGGAATCTTCGATCACCATGTCCGGGTAGCGTGCGGTGAGCTTCGGCAGAATCGCGCGGTCAATGTCCGCCTGCACGAGTTCATCGGCGATGGCGTCAATCTGTGTCTGGTCGAGCACGGGGCCTCCTTTGGTCGTGATTCAGATCGTATATGATCCGCCCCGAGACCTGCCAGTCCGGGGCCGGGGAATCGCGCAGATCCGGGGCTGTGGCGGCCCGGGCGAAATTGTTATTCTCGGGACGTAGACGATAGTTTGCTTTTTTAGTCAACGTTCGTAGAATGAAAACCGACGGCACACCGACGTGACGTCCATCACACTCCCGGAGCCCGGATCTTCGGCCGGACGTGCGGTGGAACAGCAACGGAGCCTCACCCCATCACACATGTCCAAAGACCGAGAGAAGCAGACATGATGAAGAAAACCCTCACGGGTGTCGCGGCGCTGGCCGCCGCGGCCCTGGCACTGACCGCGTGTTCCGGTGGCGGCGAATCGGCTGGTGGTGGCGACGAAGCCACCGGGGCCGCGAAACCCTTGAGCATCGGCAACTTCCTCGACGTCACCTCCTGGGATCCGTCCCTCGCCGACGTCGGTTTCGACGGCCCGTACCTGTCCGCGATCTACGACCCCCTGCTCGCCATCGATGAGGACGGCACGCCGCAGCCGGCGCTCGCGACCGACTGGGAGGTCTCGGACGACTTCACCACGATCACCATGAACCTCCGCACCGACGCGGTGTTCTCCGATGGCGAGCCCTTCAACGCCGACGCGGCCGTCGCGAGCCTGGACTACCTGAAGCAGGGCGCACGCTCCCAGGAGGCATATCCGAAGGTCGAGAGCTTCGAAGCGATCGACGAGGACACCATCGCGATCCACCTCACCGAGCGCGACGACACGATCCTGTACTTCATGGCGCTGGGACGCAGCTACATGATGTCGCCCGCCGCGATCGACGCGGGAACGCTCGCCGAGCAGCCGGTCGGCTCCGGCCCGTACACGCTGAACGACTCCTCGATTACCGGTGCCGAGTACCACTTCGACAAGGTCCCCGAGCACTGGGCCGCCGATGAATTCCCGTTCGACCCCCTCACGGTGAGCCCCCTCTCTGACGCGACCGCAATGCTCAACGGCATGGAGAGCGGCCAGTTCAACATCATCTACGGCGACAAGACCGCCACCGACCTGGCAGAGGAGCGCGGCTGGAACGTCGCCTCGGGCCTCTCCACCTGGGTGGGCCTCCAGTTCAGCGACCGCGCCGGCGCGACCGAGATGGGCAAGCCGATCGGCGACCTCAAGGTGCGCCAGGCCCTGAACCTCGCCTTCAACGGCCCCGAGATGGTCGAGACGATCGCGCAGGGCGTGGGCGAGGCGACGAACCAGGTGTTCCCCGTGGGGACCCCGGGCTACGTGCCCGCGCTGACCGAGAAGTCGAAGCCGGATCTCGCCGCCGCGAAGGCCCTCCTCGCCGAGGCCGGCTACGCCGACGGCTTCGACGTGACGATGCCGATGGCACCCCCGTTCCAGCCGTGGCAGGCCATCATCGAGCAGACCTTCGGCGAGCTGGGGATCGGCCTCACCTGGAAGGAGACCGACTTCATGCAGTACATGTCGGTCGCCCCGGACTACCCGATGTTTGTCGGCGTGATCGCGATGGACTCGAACCCGATCGCGACCGTGGAACGGCAGATCTCGAAGCCGCAGTGGTACAACCCCACGCCCGGCCTCGAGGCGTTCCCCGAGGTGCAGGCGCAGGTGGACAAGGTCCTCACCGCCGCGCCCGGCGACGCTCAGCTCGCCGAGGTGGAAAAGCTCAACGAGCTGGTCACCGAGCAGGCCTTCTACTCGGTCTGGGCCCAGTCCACGAACTCCTACGTGTCGGCCGCAGAATTCACCGTGACCCCCGTCACCGGCATGATGTTCCCGACGCTGCGGCAGATCTCCCTCCAGGGCTAGTCGCCACCGCGGGGCCGGATCATCCGGCCCCGCGGTGTCGCCACCCCTCCTGACTCACTCCACGGAGACCCCATGCTTACCTTTACCCTGAAACGGCTCATTTCCGGGGTGATCCTGCTCGTCGCCGTCGCGACCGGCACGTTCTTCCTCGCGCACGCCGCGATTCCGGACCCCACCCTGGGCCTGCTCGGCAGCGCCGCAACACCCGAGGCGCAGACCGTGCTCGCCGAGAAGATCGGGACCGACCGGCCCGTCCTCGTTCAGTTCGGCGAGTGGGTCGCGAACCTCCTGCGCGGCGACTTCGGTGTCTCCTGGAAAAACTTCCAGCCGGTCGGCGCGCAGCTCGCGGTGAAGCTCCCCGTGACCCTGTCGGTCGTGACCACCGCGATCCTGCTCTCCGCGGTGCTGGGGGCCATCTTCGGCACCCTCGCCGGGCTCCGCCCAAACAGCTGGATCGACCGGATCGTGAAGGCCGCATCCGTGATTCTGTTTGCCCTCCCCGGGTTCTGGGTCGCGCTGGTCCTCGTCATGGTGTTCGCCGTGAATCTGCGCCTCTTCCCCGCGGTGGGGTACGTGCAGCCCGAACAATCGGTGGGCGGCTGGATCCAGTCGATCACCCTGCCCGCGATCGCCCTCGCACTCGGCGCGATCGTGATGATCGCGGAGCAGCTCCGGAACGCCATCATCCAGGCCGACGGCCAGGACTACGTGCGAACGCTGCGCAGCCGCGGGCTCCCGGCCTGGCGCGTGGTGATGCACCTCCTGCGCAACGCCGCGCCCGCCTCCCTGACCGTGCTCGCGCTGATGTTCGTCGGCTTGCTGTCCGGAGCGATCATCGTGGAACAGATCTTCGCGCTGCCCGGCATCGGGCCGCTCACGCAGTCGTCCTCACAAAACGGCGACATCCCCATGCTGCTCGGCATCACGGTCATCACCGTCGTGTTCGTCGTCATCGTCAACTTCCTGCTCGACATCCTGCTCGGCTGGATCAACCCGAAAGCGCGTGTGAAATGACCGCCCCGCTCACCGAATCGCTCGATACGCGCGGCGGTCGCCGTGGCTCCCTATTTGCGCGCCTCCTGCGCCGCCCGGCCGGGGTGATCTCCCTCGGCGTCCTCGCCCTGGTCGTGCTGGTCGGGGTGTTCGCGCCCTGGATCGCGCCCTACGACCCGAACCTCGTGGACCTGTCGCAGACGCGCGCGCTCCCGAGCGCCGCACACTGGCTCGGCGGAGACACCACCGGCCGCGACGTGGCAAGCCGGCTGATCTGGGGCACCCAGACCACGCTCTGGGGTGCGCTGGTCGCGATCTGCACGGCGCTCATCATCGGCGTGCCCTCCGGCCTCGCCGCCGGCTATTACGGCGGCACGATCGACCGGATCTCCGCGTGGATCAGCGACGGCCTCCAGTCGATCCCCGGCATGGTGATCCTGCTCATCGTGGGAGCCAACACCGGGAACAACTTCAACATCCTGATGATCACGGTCGGCGTGTTCATGGCACCCGGCTACTTCCGGCTCACCCGATCCACCGTCCTCTCCGTGCGCGGCGAAGCCTACGTCGACGCCGCCCGCGTCTCGGGTCTCTCCGATGCCCGCATCATGTCGCGGCACGTGATCACGCAGGTCACCGCCCCGATCGTGATCCAGTCCGCCCTCACCGCGGGCATCGCGATGGGCATGCAAGCCGGGCTGCAGTTCCTCGGCATCGGCGGCGGCACCACCCCGGGCTGGGGCGCCGCGATGAACGAGGGCTTCAAGGTGATGCGGACCGACCCGCTCCTGCTGCTGTGGCCCTCGATCGCGCTCGGCATCACGATCGCGGCCCTCGCGGTGCTCGGCTCCACGCTGGCCGACGTGATCCGCGTCAAGCAGCCCACCCTCTCGCGCCGAGAGCGCAAGCGGATCGCGGCCGAGAACGCGGCGAAACTGCCCGCCGGGGCGACGACCACCACCACGGGCACCATCTCCGTGGCCGCCGTGGACTCGGCCGTGCGCCTGGAGAATCTGCGCGTCACGTATGAAACGCCGGACGGCGAGGTGGAAGTGGTGCACGGCATCACCCTTGATGTCTCGCCGGGCGAGGTGCTCGGGATCGTGGGGGAGTCCGGATCCGGAAAATCCCAGACCGTGTTCTCGATGCTCGACCTGCTGCCGAAGTCCGGCTACTACACCGCCGACGCGATCTGGATCGGGGGCGAGGACGTGACCACGCTGTCCCGCCGCGACCGCGCCCAGCTGCTCGGGCACGAGATCGGCTATATCCCGCAGGAGCCGATGACCAACCTCGACCCCTCGTTCACGATCGGCTTCCAGCTGACCGAACCACTTCGCGCCGTGCACGGGATGAGCCGGGCCGACGCGCGGGATCGCGCCCTCGCCATGCTCGCCCGCGTCGGCATCGTCGACCCCGAACGCGTCATGCGCGCCTACCCGCACGAACTCTCCGGCGGCATGGCCCAGCGCGTGCTCATCGCGGGAGCGATCTCCGGGAAACCGTCGGTGCTCGTCGCGGATGAGCCGACCACGGCGCTCGACGTGACCGTGCAGGCCGAGGTCCTCGAACTGCTGCGCGAACTCCAGCAGGAGTACCAGATGGCGCTCGTCATCGTGACCCACAACTTCGGCGTCGTCGCGGACATCTGCGACCGCGTCGTGGTGATGCGCTCGGGCTCAATCGTGGAGATCGACGACGTGGACCGGATCTTCCGGGACGCCGAGCACCCCTACACCCGCGAGCTCATCGCCGCGTCCCTCGACGGCGCGCAGAGCCGCACGCAACTCGACGCGGCAGCTGAGACCGCCCCGTCCGTCTCGGAAGGAACCCGATGACCGAGCTCCGCCCCCTGCTGACCGCCGAGAACGTGGTCGTCGAATACGGCTCCCGCCGGCACCCGAATCGCGTGCTCCACGAGGTCTCACTGGAGGTCGGCGCCGGCGAGTGCGTCGGGCTCGTCGGCGAGTCCGGATCCGGCAAATCCACGCTCGGGAAGGCGATCCTCGGCCTCGTCCCCGTCACGAGCGGCACGATCACCTTCGACGGGCAGGACATTACCCACCTGAAACGGCGGGAACGCCGCGCGCTCGCCGCCGACATCCAGGTGGTGTTCCAGGACCCCTACGGCTCGCTGAACCCGATGCTCACCATCGGGGAGATCCTCACGGAACCGCTGTCGACCGCGGGGATCGGCACGAGCGACGCGCGGCGTGCGGTGGGGGAGATGCTCGACCGGGTGAGTCTGCCGGCGAACGTCCTCGACCGCTATCCGAGCGAGTTCTCGGGCGGCCAGCGGCAGCGCATCGCCATCGCCCGGGCGCTCGTGCGCAAGCCGCGCCTCATCATCTGTGACGAACCGGTGAGCGCCCTCGACCTCACCACCCAGGCGACGGTGCTCGAACTCTTGATCGAGCTGCAACGCGACACGGGCGTGTCGTACCTGTTCGTGTCGCACGACCTGGGGGTGGTGCGGAGCATCTGCCACCGCGTTGCCGTGATGTACCGCGGCAACCTCGTGGAGGTGGGCGAGAGCGAGGAAATCACCCGCGCACCCGAGCACCCGTATAGCCAGCGGCTGCTCGCGGCCTCGCCCGTGGCGGATCCGGCCCGGCAGGCGGAACGGCGCCGGGCCTGGCTCGACATGCGCGAACCGCCGGCCAGCTAACACCGTGGGTCGTGGGATGGCTCGGACCGGGGTAGAATAGTATGATGACCTCTTCTGAGAACACCGAACCCACAGGCGCTGCCGAAACTCCGGCCGCTGTGGTCGGTGACACCGAGACCACTGACGTTGCCGAAACCCCGGCCGCGGTGACCGGTGACACCGCTGCTCCCACCGACACCCAGGGTGAGCGCGCCAGCTTTGCCGATCTTGGCCTGCCCGCCGAAGTCCTCCGCGCCGTGACCGGCCTGGGCTATGAAACCCCCTCCGCGATCCAGGCGGCCACGATCCCGACCCTCCTCGAGGGGCGCGACGTGGTCGGCCTGGCCCAGACCGGCACCGGCAAGACCGCCGCATTCGCGCTGCCGATCCTGTCTCGCATCCAGCCCGGATCGGGTGCGCCGCAGGCTATCGTGCTCGCTCCCACCCGTGAGCTGGCGCTCCAGGTGTGCGAAGCGTTCGAAAGCTACGCAGCGCACCTGCCCGAGGTGCACCTGCTGCCCGTCTACGGCGGTCAGGCGTACGGCCAGCAGCTCTCCGCGCTGCGCCGCGGCGTGGACATCGTGGTCGGCACCCCCGGCCGCATCATGGACCACATGAAGCGCGGCTCGCTCGACCTGAGCCAGATCAAGTACCTCGTGCTCGACGAGGCCGATGAGATGCTCAAGATGGGCTTCGCCGAGGACGTCGAGACGATCCTCGCCGACACCCCGGAGGAGAAGCAGGTCGCCCTGTTCTCCGCGACCATGCCGTCGCAGATCCGTCGCATCTCGAAGCAGTACCTGCGCGATCCCGAGGAGATCAAGATCGCCGGGAAGACGCAGACGAGCTCGAACATCACGCAGCGCTACATCGTCGTGTCCTACACGCAGAAGCTCGACGCCCTCACCCGCGTGCTCGAGGTCGAAGACTTCGACGGGCTGATCGTGTTCACGCGTACGCGTGGCGACTCGGAGCAGGTGGCTGAGAAGCTGCGCGCCCGCGGCTACTCGGCAGCCGCCATCAACGGCGACATCCCGCAGAACCAGCGCGAGCGCACCGTGCAGTCGCTGAAGGACGGCACCCTCGACATCCTCGTGGCGACCGACGTCGCGGCGCGTGGCCTCGACGTGGAGCGCATCAGCCACGTCGTGAACTACGATCTGCCGATCGACACCGAGTCCTACGTGCACCGCATCGGCCGCACCGGCCGCGCCGGCCGCACGGGCGACGCGATCAGCTTCGTCACGCCGCGCGAGCGCCGCCTGCTCGGCGCGATCGAGAAGGCCACGAAGCAGCCCCTCACGCAGATGCCGCTGCCCGGCGTCGAAGAGGTCAACGCGACGCGCCTGTCCCGCTTCGACGACGCGATCACGACCGCGCTCGGCGAGACCGCGCGCATCGACCGCTTCCGCGACATCATCGCCCACTACGTGCGCCACCACGACGTGCCGGAGACCGACGTGGCCGCCGCCCTCGCCGTCGTCGCGCAGGGCGAAACGCCGCTGCTGCTCACCGACGCCGACGACCGCAAGTTCGAGCGCGATCGCAAGCAGGCCGCTCGCTTCCTCGAGGAGGGCGTGAGCGGCGGGCGCGAGCGCCCGGCTCGCGAGGACCGCGGCCCGCGCGAGCGGCGCTCGGACCTCAAGATGTACCGCATCGAGGTCGGCCACCGGCAGAAGATCAACCCCGGCCAGATCATCGGGGCGATCGCGAACGAGGGCGGGCTGACCCGCGACGACTTCGGCCGCATCCAGGTGCGCGACGACTTCTCGCTGGTTGAGCTCCCCGCGTCCCTCCCCGCGAGCACGCTCGAGAAGCTCGCGGATACCCGGATCAGCGGCAAGCTCATCGAGCTGGCCGAGGACCGCGGCCCCGCCCCGCGCGGCAAGGGCTGGGAAGACCGCGGCTCGCGCGGCGGCGACCGGGGCGGCCGCGGTGGCTACGATCGTGGCGGCGATCGCGGTGGACGCGGCGGCTACGGCAACGACCGCGGCTACGGCGGCGACCGCAACGACCGCGGCGACCGCGGCTACGGCCGCGACCAGGGCGACAACCGCGCCGACGGCAAGCGCAAGCCCCGCTGGTAACCCGCCCGGCGCGCTCCGCAGTGGCAACATGACCACGTAGCGACGAGACGACCCTCATGACGCAGTATTTCCTGCACCATGAGGGTCGTTTCGTTCAAATGGGGTCATACCGGCGAGTGGGGATGGGCGCGACGGGTTAGCGCAGCCGCCGCAGTACCGCCGCGGTTTCTGGGCGGAGCCGGTGCGAGGGCGTCCCAGGGACGGGCACGCCGAATGTGCGGAGTCTTCGTGCAAACGCCTCGGTCGTCATCACGTCCGCGGCACCCCAGCGCACACATCGCCGTCGAGTTGAACCCACGATCCAGTCTTCGCGCCGTTTTTCCCGGTACACGATCTCGTCAGCACGTCGACCGCCGTGGAGGCTGGAGTCTGTGTATTTTGCTTTCCCATCGCACTCTCCAAAGAAGGGCGAGTCCGTAAACCAGAAATCGGTGTAGTAGGTACCACCGCGCTCAGAACGCACCGCAAACTGCGGCTCCACGTCGATGCCGAGCTGGACGAGCCGAAGTCGACTCACGCTTTCGAGTGGGGAATCGCTCCGCGGATCGGCAAGGGCGAGCAACGCCCGCGCAAAGGTAATGCCGGGGACCCGAGGTGCCCGGTCGAGGCGTTTCGCGAACAGAGCTTGCCAGTCCCACCAGCGCGCTATATCGACGTGTGGCCCCGCGCGCAGAGTGTGTCGAAGGTACTGATCTGCACAGGCAAGGGCAACGGGAAAAGGCTCGTCCCGCGCAAGGTCGAAGAGTGTGCGCTCCGGCGACGTCACCGAAAAGCCCGCAACTTCGGTGACATCATCAGGGGGCAGCTCGGCCTGTCGATATCGCGCATAGGGACTGCGAGATGCACGGAACCCGAGCGGCACGAGGTGGTCAGTGACCTGTAGCTCAGAAGGCGAAGTCTTGGGGAGTCCAGGCGTGGGCACTGCGCGACTTCCGGGTGCTGGAGGCCGTGCATTCTGCAGCTCGGGATGCCCGACACGGTGCAGCCAGGGGGACCACACCGGCAATCCATGTGCGGTCGCCGCGGAGCGATGCCCGAAGACAGTCTTCGTCCGCGACGTCCGCTGCGCCGTCAGCATCGAGGCGAGGTGTTGCACCTCGGGTGGGACCGCTTCCAGCGCGGCGCGGTCGGCGTACCAGCCGCGCCGGAGCCGTACGAGCGAGCCGGTGCCGAGCTGGTCGGTGATCTGGCGCGGCGAGGTGCCACCGCGAAGCAATTCATCCCGAGAGCGCAGGAGCGCGTCGGCGCGTGCAAGAAATGAATTCTGGATCATGTCTTCGAGTCTGCACGCCGGAGCGGCTCCGTGGGGGCGCGAGTGAACATCTGTGGACACTGCGGGCCCGGTGCCCACCCTGTTGAAACGGGTGGGCACCGGGCCCGCGTGGTGCCGCGGCGGCGGCGGCGCGCTTAGCCGCTGATGACGTGCGGCTCGGCGACGGCCTTGAGGCCCTCGACGCCGAACTCGCGGCCGTAGCCGGACTGCTTCGCCCCGCCGAACGGGATCATCGGGTGCAGCGCGCCGTGCGAGTTGATCCACGTCGTGCCGGCCTGCAGGCGTGCGGCGACCTCGAGTGCCTTCGCGCGGTCGCTCGACCACACCGAGGAGCCGAGGCCCACCTCGAGCTCGTTGGCGAGACGCACGGCCTCGTCGAGCTCCGAGTAGCGGATGATCGGCAGCGCCGGCCCGAACTGCTCCTCCATGACGAGCTCCTGGTGGGGGTCGATGTCGGCGATCAGCGTGGCCGGGTAGAAGTAGCCGACGGCGTCGCGGTCCGGGTTGCCGCCGACCACGACGCGCGCGCCGGACGCCTTCGCGGACTCGACCAGGCGATCCACGATGTCGAACTGCGACTTGTTCTGCAGCGGGCCGAGCACATTCTGCTCCTCAAGGCCCACGCCCATCGGCACGTTCGCCGCGACCTTGGCCAGCTCGTCGACGACGGCGTCGTAGATCGAATCGTGCACGTAGAGCCGCTTGAGCGCCGCGCAGGTCTGACCCGTGTTGATGAACGCGCCCCAGAACAGGTCCTCGGCGATCTTCGCGGGATCCGCGTCGGGCAGGACGATCCCGGCGTCGTTGCCGCCGAGTTCGAGGGTCAGGCGGGTCACGTTCGGGGCCGAGGCCTCGATGATCTTCTTGCCGACCGGGGTGGAACCCGTGAACATGATCTTCTTGATCTTCGGGCTGCGGGTCAGCGCATCGCCGACCGTGCTGCCCTTGCCCGGGACGATGTTCAGGACGCCGGCGGGCAGCACCTGATTCATCACCGCGACGAGCGCGAGCACGGAGAGGGTGGTGTTCTCGGCGGGCTTGATGACCACGGTGTTGCCCATGCGCAGGGCGGGGGCGATCTGCCAGATCGAGATCATCATGGGCCAGTTCCACGGCGAGATCGCGCCGACCACGCCGAGGGGGCGATAGTGCATCTCGGCGTATCCGGACTCGTCGTCGACGATAACCTCGACGGGGAGCGGCGTGTCCGCGGGGGTGCGCGTCCAAGCGACGCAGGCCCCGACCTCGAAGCGAGCGTTCGGGCCGTTCAGGGGCTTGCCCTGTTCGCGCGACAGGAGCTCGGCGAGCGCCTCGGACGAGGCTTCGATGGCGTCGGCGGCCTTGTGGAGCAGCGCGCTGCGCTCGGCGTCGGGGAGCGCGGCCCATGCGGGTTGCGCGGCCTCGGCGGTGTCGATCGCGGCCTCCAGCGCGGGGACGTCCGCCATGGGTGCGCGGCCGATCAGCTCGCCCGTGGCGGGGTCGAACACCTCGCGCGTCTCACCGCCTGTGGCGACAACGGCTGCAAGCAGGCTTTCGTAGGTGTTCATGGATCCTCCACTCCGAGTCCGGACAGTCTTCCCAGGGTACGGGGCGGGCCGAGCGCCGCGCTTGTCTCGCGCGGCAGCCCGGTTGTGTTTGCGCGATCACTCGATCACCGCCCCGCACTGCGAGGAGCTTACGCCCGAGCGCCGCCCCGCGGCACCCAGCGCCGCACGGCGAGCAACGCGACGAGGGCGGCAGCGCCGGATCCCGCGGCGATACTCGCGACCATCGTCACGGCGGAGGTCCCGGCGAGCGCGGAGACGAGGGGTGCCGCCACCGCGCCCGCTGTGAACATCGCCATGCCGAGCAACGCCGAGGCGGTGCCGGCCCGACCGCCGTGGTGCCCGAGCGCGAGCGTCGTGCCGTTGGGCCCGCCGAGCCCGTTCGCCCCCAGGAACATCGCGAGCAGCACGATCACCACGACTGCGGGTGCCCCGGCGAGGGTCGCCGCGAGCAACACGAGCGCGGCGCTTGCCCCGGCGAGCTGCCCGACGAGGTACATCCGCGCGGTGCCGACGCGCGCCACGAACACTCGGCTGACCTGCGCGCCCGCGAGCTGGGAGAGCGCGTTGATCGCGAACACGATGCTGAACAGCTGCGGGGTGAGCCCGTACTGATCCTGCATCACGAAGCTCGACATCGACAGGTACGAGAAGAACGCGGCCCCGCCGAGGCACGCCGCGATCATGAGCGCCACAAACAGCGGATCCCGCAGGATCTCCCGAGTGTGCCGCACGGTCGTGCCGAGCAGGCTGCCGGAGTGGCGCCCCTCGCCGAGAGTCTCCCGGAGCCCGAACTGCGCCACGAACACGAGTACCGTCCCCACGCCGGCGAGCACCAGGAAGATGCCGCGCCAGTCCATGATGCGCGCGAGCTGCCCGCCGATCACGGGGGCAATGATCGGCGTGAGCGAGGTGACGAGCGCGAGGAGCGACAGCATCCGCGACAGCTCCACGCCGTGGAACAGATCCCGCGCGACGGCCATGCTGATCACGACGCCCGCGGATCCGGCGAGGCCCTGCAGGAAGCGCGCCGCGAGCAGCACCTCGATGGACGGCGCGAACGCGCAGGCCGCGGAGAGCAGGGCGAACAGGATCACCCCGGCGACGAGCGGGCGTTTCCGCCCGAAGTGATCCGAGAGCGGCCCCGCGATGAGCTGGCCGAGCCCGAGCCCGATCATGCACACCGACATTGTGGCCTGCGCGAGTGCGTCGGTGGTGTCGAGCGTGCGCGCAAGCTGCGGCAGTTGCGGCAGGTACAGATCCATCGAGAGGGGGCCGAACGCCTCGAGCGCGCCGAGCACGAGGGTGATGCGGAGCAGCCCCATCGGGCGCGGGGTCGCGCCCGATGGGGATCGTGCCGCGCTCATTGCGCGAGGATCCGGCGCCACCAGCTGTCGCGGGCCGCGTTCGCCGCGTGCGAGACGATCGCGTCGGGGGAGAAGCCGCTGAACCCGTGGTACGCCCCCGACCAGACGTGGAGCTCTGCCTGGCCGCCCGCCGCCCAGATGCGGCTCGCATACGCGATCGTTTCGTCCCGGAACACCTCGGCGGCCCCGACCTCGAGGAAGGCCGGGGCGAGCCCCGCGAGATCCGTGGCGCGGGCCGGGGCGCGCACCGCGTCGACGCGATCGGTGCCGCGATCCTCGCCGAGGGCCGCGTCCCAGCCGACGTCGTTGTTGCCGCGATCCCAGGCACCCACGCCCACGTACTGCCACGAGGAGACGGTGGTGTTGCGGTCGTCGATCATCGGGGTGTTCAGGAGCTGGCCCGCGAGCGCCGGCCCGCCGCGATCCCGCGCCAGCAGCGCGACCGCTGCGGCGAGCCCGCCCCCGGCGGACGCTCCGGAGACCACCATCCGCGCCGGATCGACGCCGAGCTCCGCGGCGTGCGCCGCGAGCCACACGAGAGCCGCATAGCAGTCCTCCGCGGCGGCGGGGGCCGGGTGCTCCGGCGCGAGCCGGTACTCGACGGCCACGCCGACGGTGCCGTGCCGCTCCGCGAGCTCGATCAGTTCCCCGGTGCCGAAGAAGCGGGTGCCGAGCACGTAGCCGCCGCCGTGGATCCCGAGGACGGCGGGGGCGGGACGCGGGGCGGTGGGATTCGGCGCGGCAGGATCCGGCGCCGCGGGGCGGATGATCGTGACGGCGATGTCGGGTGCCCCGGGCGGGCCCGGGATGACCCGGTCCTCCCAGGTCACGGCGCGGCCCGCGGTCTGCGTGGCCATGTCCTGGGTGATGGACGCGAGGTGCGCCCGATTCGCCGCGATCGTGTCCGCCGTGAGGGGGATCGGCTCGACGAGCTCGCGGAAGAACGCGAGCCCGGGGAGCAGCTCCGGATCGTAGGGCACCGGGACCGGGAGATTCGCGGGCGCGTCAGCCACGATCGCCTCCGCCCAGGATCCGGCGAAGCCACGAGTCGCGGCTTGCGAGCGCGGCCCGCGTGATCTCGGCCTCCGGCGCGTACATATCGAAGCCGTGGCAGCCGCCCGCCCACACGTGCAGTTCGGCCTGCCCGCCCGTCGCCCAGATCCGCCGGGCGTATTCGGTGTCCTCGTCGCGGAACATCTCGGCGGCCCCCACCTCGATGAAGGCTGGCGGGAGCCCCGAGAGATCGGCCGCCCGTGCGGGTGCCGCGTATGCGGGAGCGTCCGCCGAGGAGGCCAGTTCCGGCCCGAGCACGCAGCGCCAGGCGAGCAGGTTCGCGTCCCGCTGCCACGTGCCGATGCCGTCGTACTGCCGACTCGACACCGTGGCATTGGTGTTGTCGAGCATGGGGCACAGCAGGAGCTGTCCGGCGATGCGCGGGCCGCCACGATCCCGCGCCATGAGCGCCACGGCCGCGGCGAAACCGCCGCCCGCGCTCCCGCCCATCACGACGAGCCGCGCCGGATCCGCGCCGAGCTCGGCCGCGTGATCCGCCACCCAGCAGGTCGCCGCGTAGGTGTCCTCGGCGCCGGCGGGAAACGGATCCTCGGGGGCGAGCCGGTACTCGACGTTCACGCCGATGACGCCGTGCCGGGCAACGAGTTCCGCGACGCGGGCGTGCTCCCAGCTGCGGTGGCCGACGATCATGCCGCCGCCGTGGAAGTTCACGAGCACCGGGAGCGTGGTGCCGGATCCAGCGTCGGATCCGGCACTCGAACCGGCCGGGCGGAACACCGTGATCTCCAGTTCAGGGGCACCCGCGGGCCCGGGGATCCGAAGTTCCTCGGCACTGACACCGAGCTCCGCCGCAACCGCGGCACCGCCCGGGAACGCGGGACCGCCGCCACCGCGCATCGCCGCGAGCGTCTCCTCGGTCAGGGGCGGCTGGGCGCTCGCCGCGAGGGCATCGAGCATCGGGACGAGCTCGGGGTCGAAGGGCACCGGGGTGAGCGCGGGGTGCCCCAGTGCGACGGGCGCGGGGGCACTGGTGGGAGTCGACTCGGTCACGGTTACGGGCCCTCCGGATCCACGAGGCCGCGATCGGCACAGAACGGCTCGACCCGGGCGCGAAGCTCGTCCGCACCGACACGATCCAGCAGCTCCAGGCTCCCGAGGTTCGCCTCGAGCTGGGCGACGCTCGACGCGCCAAAGAGCGTGTTCGCGGTCGCCGGGTGGGTCAGCGTGAACGCGATCGCGAGCTGCGCGGGGGTCGCCCCCAGCTCTTCCGCGAGCGCCACAAACTCTGGCACATCGTCGATGATGCGCTGGCGGATCCCGCCGGGATCCCGCCCCACCTCGCGATCCGTCGCGACCTTGCCCGCGAGGTAGCCGCCCTCCATTACGTCGGAGGCCTGCATCGAGAGCCCCTGCTCCCAGAGCTTCGCGAACGGCGCGCCGTCGGGGATGGAACGGCGAGACACGCTGTACTTCAGCTGCGCCATCGCGGGGCCGGGGAGCCGCTCCGCCGTGGCGATGTCGATGAGCTCTTGCACGTGGGACGCCGACCAGTTGTTCACGCCCCAGGCACGGATGAGCCCGTCGCGCGTGAGCTCCCCAAGGTTCACGACGATGTCGCGGAGGGCAACGTCATCGCGACGGAGATCGCCGAGCACCACCAGGTCGGCGTGCTCGGCACCGACGCGGAACAGCGCGCCGTCGAGCTGGCTGCGGAACCCGGTGTCATCGTCCCAGCCCTCGAGCCAGAGTTTTTCGGAGAGCAGGTACTCGTCGCGTGCGACGCCCGCGGCGCGAATGATCGCCGAGAACAGCACGTCGGTGAATGCGGGCGGGCTGCCGGGGGCGGCGTACACGCCCACGTCGAAGAGCGTGATCCCGCGGTCGATGGCGGTGCGCACCATCGCGACGGAGTCCTCGAAGTGCATGCGGTCGTAGATGTGCCAGGATCCGAGCGCGAACACCGAGGAGGTGAGCTCGCTCTGGCCGATCCGGCGCTGGGGGACAGGTGAGTGCGTCATTGCGTTCCGTTCGCTGGAGGGATGTGGCTTAGGGGCGTGCGGTGAGGCGCGGATCGATGACGGCCTTCACCTCGCCGAGCTCGTGCATGTTCGCGATCCGCGCGGACGCCTCCTCGAGGCCGCAGGGGGCTGAGAACAGCTCGTCCCAGGGGAAGCGGTCGGCGAAGCTGCGGAAGAACTCGATCGAGCGGTAATAGTCGGCGACGTCCCCGTTGAGCGATCCCACGACGGTGAGTTCCTTGCCCATGATCGCGGAGAGGGGGAACGGGTCGCCGACGGGGCCGGTGGATCCGACGATCGCGATGGTGCCGCGCTGGGCGGCCATGCCGACCGCCTCGGGGCCGATGCTCGGGGCCCCCGCGAAGTCGAGGATCAGGTCCGCGCCCTGGCCGTCGGTGAGTTCGTGGGCGCGCGCGATGGTCGCCTCGGAGCCGCCCGCAATGTCAATCGTGTACGTGGCGCCGAAACGCTGCGCGAGTTCCAGCCGGGCGGCGGGAGCGCCCGCGGTGATCACGGTGGCGGCTCCCGAGATGCTGGCCACGGCGGTCGCGAACAGCCCGAGCGCCCCCGAGCCCTGGACGATCACCCGCGAGCCGGGCCGGACCCCACCCGCTCGGTCGAAGGCGCGCAGCACCGTCTTCGCCGCGCACCCCGCCGCGGAGGCCCAGGTGTCTTTCACCTCGTCGGGCAGGCGAAGCTTTTGCGCGCCGGGGGTGACGTAGGCGATTTGGGCAAGCCCCGCGGTCGCGAACGGGTGCACCTGGGTGCTCTGCAGGAACCCGTAGCCGCGGTTGCTGCACGCCACGGGCTGCCGTAGCACGGTGCAGCCGAAGCATTCTCCGCACACGGACTCGGACCACCCGATGCGGTCGCCGATCGCGAGCGGTGCGCCGAGCGCGTCGGTCGTGCCCTCGCCCACGGCGATGACCTCACCCACCATTTCGTGGCCCAGCACCATGGGGAGCATGCCGGGGAACGTCATCTTGCCCGCCCAGATCTCGATGTCGGTGCCGCAGAGCGTGGTGCAGGTGATGCGGACCAGCGCCGCTCCGGGTTCGATGCGCTCGGGGAGCGGGAGTTCCTGCAGTTCGAGGGGCGCGCCGTGCGCCGTGAGGACCGCGGCGAGCGTTGATGTGGGGATCGTCATTGAAGGCTCCGTTCCGGTGGGATCGGCGCGGCCTCGTTGCCCGGGGCGCCGATCATGTAGTTTTATTCTACATACGTTGACCATAAGCGTGAAGCTCTCACTGGAGGGCGCGACCCAAGCGGGTCGCAGGAAGGGGACCATGGAGGAGACTGAGGCGCGCGATGCGCCAGAGCGCGCGGAGCTGATCCTGCACGGCGGGACGGTGCTCGTGCTGGATCGTGCCGGAACGACCGCGGGCAGTGTGGCCGTCGCGGGAGGCCGGATCGTCGCGGTGGGGGGAGGCGAGGTGCTAGCGCGCTGGCGCGGGCCCCACACCCGCGTGATCGAGCTCGCCGGCCGGGCGGTGCTGCCCGGCATCAACGACGCGCACCTGCACGGTTCGTGGTTGGGGGCGCGCTGGCCCCATACGCTGTTCGACGCGGCGGACCCGGAGGCGGCCGCGGCCCTCTCCGGCACGCTCGTGCACGACCGGGCCGAGCGGCGCGACGCGATCCTCCGAGCCGGTGTCCTCCTGAGTGAGCTCGGCATCACGAGCTTCACCGAGCCCGGGATCGGCCCCGGTGAGGACTTCGGCGAAACGGGGAGCTTTCACAGTGAGGTGATCGAGATCTACCGCGAACTCGCGGCGGCCGGTGAGCTGCGGCAGCGCGTGACGCTCCTCGCGCTGCACGGCATCCTGGACGGCCCGAGCGACGTCGCCGACGTCGTGGCGGGAATTCGCGCCCACGCCGAACTCGCGGGTGACAGCGACCCCGCGTGGCTCGCGATCCCCGGCGTGAAGATCTTCGGCGACCTCATCCCGCTCTCGCGTCAGGCCTGGACGGACCACGCCTACGACGACGGCACGCACGGGGACCTCCTCGTGCGCGGCGACACGATCGAGGCGAAAGCGGCGGGGCTGCGGGAGATGCTCGTCACCGCCCACGCGGCCGGGCTGCAGGTCGGGATCCACGCGACCGGGGATCGGACCATTCAGCTCGCCCTCGACGCGTTCGCGGACGCCGCGGCCGAACCCGGCGCGCCCAGTGTGCCTGAGCTCGGGCACGTCATCATTCACGGCGACCTCGCCACGCCCGCGCAGGTCGCGCGGATGGCCGAGCTGGGGGTGTGGCTCAACACCCAGGCCGGGATCGCCGCGCACGCCGGGACCTGGCTCGCGGCCATGCTGGGGGAGGATGTCGCGGAGGCCGCCTGGCCGCTCGCCGCCGCGCTCGAGGCGGGCGCCCTGGTGCTGTCCTCCGACGCGCCGGTGCTCGACTTCGACTGGCGGCGCGGGATCGCGGCGGCCGAGGCGCGAATCCTCGCGACGGGCGGCACCGCCGCCGCGGACCCGGGTGTGGCTCGGGAACGGTTGCTCGGATTGCTGCGGTGCTACACCGCGGTGCCGGCGGCGCAGGATCGCGCGGCGGACTGGAAGGGCACCGTCGAGGTGGGCAAGGTTGCGGACCTCGTGGTGCTCGAACGCGACCCGTTCGACGTGGGTGCCGCGGGTCTGCCCGGGGTCGCCGTGGACCTCACCATTCTCGACGGGAACGTCGTGTTCGAGCGGGAGAGGTAGCCGGCCGGCCGGGGGCCCGGCGTCCGGCCCACCCCGTCATCGCCGCCCGCCCCGCTCCGCTCGCCCCACCCGAGGCAATTTATCCAAACCGAGGGTTTTTCCGCCAAGTTTGGCTCGGTTTGGATAAATTGCCTCGTGCGGGAGGCCGAGAGGCCGGGAGGCCTGGGGGCTTGGGGGTGGGGTGCGCGTGGGGCCTCGCGTGAGCCTCGGCGGGCGGGCGGGCGGGGGCGAGGCAGGGCTGGGGCCGCGGCTAGGTGAGCAGCTGGCCGCCGTCGACGGGGAGGCTGACACCGGTGATGTGCGCGGCCCCCGGGCCCGCCAGGAACACCGCGGCCGCGGCGATGTCGGAGATGTGGGCGAGATCGCCGAGCGGGATCCGGCTGGCCCACGCGGTGCGTGCGGGCGATCCCTCCGGCATGCCCGCCGCGAGCATCTCCGTCAGGACGGGCCCCGGGGCCACCGCGTTGACCCGGATCCCGTGGCTCGCGAGCTCGATCGCTGCCCACCGTGTCACCGAGTCGACCGCCGCCTTGCTCGACTCGTAGGCACCCATGCCCGGGGTCGGCTGCCGGCCCCCGATTGACGAGATGTTGACGACAGCCCCGCCGCCCGTCGCAATCCGGTGCCGGGCGAACGCCTGCGTCATCGCGAAGGTGCCGATCACGTTCACCTCGAGGATGCTGCGGTACGCCTCGGGTGTGAGCTCGGTGACGCTGCCGTGCACCGAGAGGATACCCGCGTTGTTGACGAGCACGTCGACGCCGCCGGTGGTTTCCAGATCGGCGAACAGTGCGGCGATGGCGGTCGGTTCGGTGATGTCGAGCTCGGCCGCGGTCGCGCCGAGTCGCAGCGCGGCCGCCTGTACCGCCGTCGCGTCTCGGTCCGCGAGAACGACGCGGTCCCCGGCGTCGATGAAGGCCTGAGCGAGGCCCTGGCCAATTCCGCCGGCCCCGCCGGTGATGAGAACGGTGCGTGCTGTGGTCACGGTGACTCCTATGTCTGAGGGTGCTCGGTGGTGCCTGATCTGGAACCCACCCGGTTTATATTATACGATTGTAGAAAATAGCACGGTGGGCGCCCGCGACGTTCCGCGAGCGGCGACCTTCGGCTGCGAGGAGGCAGTGATGAATGCAGGAATTGATGCGGCGCGCGATGCCGGTTCACCCGCGGGGGCCCCGGTGCCGCGCCGTCGGCTGGGCCCGGGCGGGCCGGAAGTACCGGTGTTCGCGCTCGGTTCCTGGAACATCTGGGACCGGATGGAGGCGGAGGATCGCCGCGCGCTCATTGCGCGGGCGGTGGAGGCCGGTGCCGGGTTCTTCGATGTCGCCTACTACAACATGGGGCCGCACGCCGAGGCGTCCCGCACCGACCTCCTGTTCGGCGAGGCGCTCCGGGAGCTCGGCCTTCCGCGCAGCGCGATCCAGCTCTGCGGCAAGCTCTGGTTGTGGGAGTATCCGCAGACGGGTTTCGCCGAGCAGATGCGGGTCTCGCTCGACCGCCTCGGGGCGGGGCGGGGCGGTCCGGAATCATTCGACACCGTGGTCGTCGGCGACTTCATGGGCGAGATCGATATCCCGCAGGTCGTCCGCGACGTGCAGGCGGAGATTGACCGCGGGAGTTTCGCGAGCTGGGGGGTCAACAACTGGCCCGCTCAGGCGCTGCAGCTCGCCCTCGAGACCGCCGCGCGTGAGGGGGTGACGCCGCCGAGCTTCGCGCAGTTGAAGTATGGACTCGTGCGGCGGAGCATGGCCGAGGGGGAGTTCTATGGCGGCTGGTTCGAGGATGGCACTCTTGCCCTGCAGGCTTCGGACGCCTTCGAGGGCGGCATCCTGGTGGGCAAGCTGGCCCCCACGCGCAAGATCGGAGCGGACGTGGGGGACATCCGCGAGCGCATCGTCGCCGCCTACCCGGAGGTCGAGCGCATCGCCGCCGGATATGGGGCGAGCCCGGCGCAGCTCGGGCTGGCGTTCTGCCTCGCGAACCCGGCGACCGCGAACGTGCTGTTCGGCGCGTCCAGCGTGCGGCAGTTCGACGACAACCTGGGCGCGATCGAACTCCTGGAGCGCGTGGGGGCAGCGGAGCTCCGCGCGGCAACGGCCGCGCTCTGGCTGGATCGCGAGGTGCGCGCAGACGGTGTGTGGTCGCCCTAGCGACCGCCGGCACAGATCCGACCCGTTCCTTGTATGCGGCCCGAACAACGGGCGGAAATTCTGCGAGTAACGGGTCGGATCTGCATGTGCGGGTCGGTTGTGGGCGGGGTGCGGCCCCGCGGCCCCGCGGCCCCGCGGCCCCGCGGCCCTGCGGCTACCCGGCGAGGAACTCGATCGCGGCCGCCCGGAACTCTGCGCTGTCGAGCGCACCGCGGTGGTCGCCGGGCACGCGGCGCAGCGTGCCGCCTCTGAGTAGTGCGGCCAGTTCCGCGATCCCCTCGGTCATGGGGTCGGCCTCGCCCGCGACCAGGAGCGTGGGGTGTGGCGGCGCGCTCGTGGCCGGGGTGAAGGGTTCGCTCGCGAGCCCCGGAATGAGTCGGGCGAGGGAGGCGGTGTCTTGGCCCGGGGCGGAGATCATGGCCGCCATCATGCCGACGAGTGGATTCTCGGCGGGCGTGCCGCCCAAGGCCTCGGCGAGCGCCGCCGGGTCTACGGCGCTGAACGGTTCGAATGGGCTCACGCCGCCGAGCACGAGTCGGCGCACGCGGTCGCTGTGCTGGGGGAGATCCCAGGCGAGTCGCCCGCCGAGCGAGTACCCGATGACGTCGATCGGCCCGCTCGGGCTCACTGCGGTGACGGTGTCGGCGATAGCTCGGAGGACGCCCGACGTCGTGGCCTGCTCCGCCGCGGAAATGGCGGCGCTGCGGCCGTGGCCGGGCAGGTCGACCGCGATCACTGACCGGCCCGCCTCGTGGAGCGCCTCGACCCAGCCGGTGCCAAGGAAGTCGGCGTCGGCGCTCGAGGTGAAGCCGTGGAGCAGGAGTATCGGGGGAGTGTCGGGCCGTGGCGTGGGTGCAGGGAGGTGGTGGTGTGCGAGCGTCATGGGGGTCCTTTCGGCGCTGAATGGGGCGGAGTGCCGGGGCGCGGGAACCCGGGTCGGGGGCTCCGGCCCGGTAAATCTATTTTCTATGTTAGTAGAAAATAAGAAGCGGGGCGGCTGGACTTTATTTGTCTACGCTTGTAGAGTTTCCGCAGGCCACTACCGGACACCGCCGTCCCGTGAGCTGCGGGCGGCCCAACACAGAAGGACGCGTTCATGACTGCAACTCCGGATCGCATTGTTGACATCGCCATTGGGTTCATGGGGGCGAAGCAACTCGCCGCCGCGAGCCGTATCGGGCTCTTCGCCGCGCTCGCCGATGGCGGCAAGACCAGTGCCGAACTGGCGACGGCTACCGGTCGCTCCGAGCGTCAGGTTCGCACCCTCGCGGACGCTATGAACAGCCTCGGTCTGTTGGATCGCGAGGCGGGCAGCTACACCCTCGCGGCGGATTCTGCCGCGTATCTTGCGGGCACTGGCGACGTGGATCTCACCCCGTTCCTGGCGTTCCTCGGGGGCATCAGTTACCGACAGTGGCTCGGCTACGACGCGACGGTCGACAGCGACGAGGCCGGCACGCTCGAGCTCGACGAGGCCGGTTGGGCCGATTTCATGGCGGGCGTCATGACGTATAACGCGCTGCACGCCGAGCAGTTTGGTGCGGCGTTCGACTTCTCGAGCTACCGTTCAGCGCTCGACTTCGGTGGTCTCGCCGCCGGGTTCTCGCTTGCGGCCATGGCCCAGAACCCCGAGCTGCGCACGCGCTTCGTCTACGCCCCCGGCTTCACCGACTCAATTGCCGAGGCCGGGGCCGCTGCCGGTGTGAGCGACCGCATCACGGTCGAAGAAGGCGACACCGAATCGACGACGCCGGGCGGCGAGCACGACCTGGTGCTGCTCACCCACGTGTTGCACCGCTTCACCGCGGAGCAGAATCAGGCGATCCTGGAGGCCGCCCGCGCCTCGGCCGCGCCCGGTGCGACGCTCATGCTGCTCGACTTCTTCCTCGACCAGGATCCGACGCAGCGCCGGATCGATGCGCTGCACGCCGGCGAATACTTCAATATCGATGGCACGGTGGTCTTCCCGATCACTGAGGTCGAGGCCTGGCTCGCGGCTACGGGGTGGGAGACCGAGCGCGTTGTGGCGCTGCCCGGCAGCCCGCGCGTGCTCGTCGCCCGCGCCGTCTGAGTCGCGCCGTGACTGCCGTGAGCGCGGGCCCGTCGCGGGTGATCGGGATGATCCAGGGAATCGACGGGCCGCTCGCGCCCGCGGCAGTCGGCGCGGTGCTCGCCGCAGAGACGCTGGTGCGCCCCGCGGCCACGCCCACGGGAAACATTGGCCAGGCGGCCAGCGTGAGCGCGTTCGAGCGCGCCCCCGTGACCATGGGGATCCTGGGGCGGTTGCTCCTCGGGGCCACAAACCGGGACGATCGGAGCCTCTCCGAAGCCGACGCCGAGGCGGCGCTCCGCGCCATCCCCGCCGGCGACGCGCTACCGCTGGTGGTGGTGCTTGCGGATCCGGTCACGGGTGTTGCGGCGGATCCCGCGGTGCTCCGTCGCCTCGCCCGGACCACGGGGGTCGCGCTCGTGTGGGGTGTCTCTGCTGGGGGCAGTCCGGGGGACCCGGCGGTGCCGGATCCAGCATCGCCGGATCAGGCATTGCCGGATCCGGCACCGGGGCACACGGCTGCCATGCTGCCAGAGGTGCCCGACGCTGCCGGCATCGTCGGCGCGATTGCGCCCGGCGACGTCGATGGGGTGGCCGCGGCCGCGCGTGCGGCCGCTCAGGCCGGACTTCCGCTGGCGCTGGGCCCCGCGTCCAGCCTTGAGGAGCTCGCCGCGGCGCTGGCCTCGGCCCGCGCCGCGGGGCTTTCCGGCGCGCGGATCCTCGTCACCGGACCCACGCCGCTGATCGCGGCTCCGGGAGTCGGCGTCGACCCCGCCCGCCTGGACGCGCTGATCGACCTCCTCGTCGCGAGCGGGGCGTGGCTCTGCGTCGACGATCTTGGCCGCATTCCCACGGTGCGGACCGTCGTGTCGGATCACGATGTCGCGGGCGCGATCCTGCGCTGCGTGGCGCGGGGCCTCGGCGATCGGATCGTCCTGAGCGTGGGGATCCGGAACAAACACCGGCTCACGGCGTTCGGCGGAAACGGCCTGGAATTTCTCGCCGAGCAGTATCTGCCCTATCTGGGGATGCTCGGGATCACGGAGCCGGTGCGGCGGGGCCTCGCCGGAGCGAACGCCGCGCGGTTGTTGTCACGCATCGAAGGGGGAGCGGCATGACGCAACGGTGGATCGCGGAGCTGGGAATCGCGCGCCCACGGGGCCCGGTCTCCCTCGATGCCCTGGAAATCCCCGAACGCACGGGGCTGGTCCAGACCGTGCTGGGGCCCGTGGATCCCGCCGAGCTCGGGCCGACGCTCATGCACGAGCACATCTTTCTCGATATTCGGCGCCCGGCACACACCCCGAACCCGCGAACGGGCGAGTGGGATGCGGCGGGCGACGCGCCCCTCGAACTCGCGACCTTGGCCGCCGCTCGACGAGGGCGGGTGAGCGCGGAGAACGATATCCTCGGCGACGAAGCGCTGATGCTGGCGGAGGTGTCCGACTTCGTACAGCAGGGCGGCGGCACCATGGTCGAGGTGACCCCCTCCGGCGTGGGGCGCGATCCACGCGCCCTCGCGCGGCTGAGCCGGGCGTCCGGGCTGCACCTCGTGATGGGGGCGGGCTGGTACCAGAAGGACCTGCACCCGGCGGGTTTCGCCGACCGTTCGGTGGAGGAGCTGACCGCGGAGATCGTCGCCGACCTGGTGCTCGGTGCCGAGGGGACCGGAGTGCGTGCCGGGATCATCGGTGAGGTCGGTGCCGAGGGGGCTCCCGTGCACCCGGAGGAACTGCGGAGCGTTCGTGCGGCCGGCCGCGCCGCCGCCCTCACCGGGGCGCCGTTGACGCTCCACATGGGTGGGATGGGCGAGGAGAAACTGCGTGTGCTCGACGTGCTGGAGGCCGAAGGTGCGGATCCTGCGGCGGTGGTGTTCGGTCACGCGGGCACCATCGCCGACGATATGGGGCTCGCGCGGCGGCTCCTCGCACGCGGCGTGAGTGTCGAGGCGGACTTTCTCGGCACCACCGGCAGTCCGTGGGGGACCCTGTTCCCGTTCACCGACCGCAGCGTGGCGCGGGGCTTCGCGGAGCTCGTTGCGGACGGGTGGGAAGCGCAGCTTGTGCTCGGCGGCGACGTGTGCCAACGCGTGCAACTGCGTCGTTACGGCGGGCATGGCTACGGGTATATTGTCGACCACTTCCTGCCGACGCTCGCCGAATTCGGGGTGCCGGAGGAGGCCCTGTCGCGGATCATGATCGACAACCCGCGGCGGATCCTCGCGTTTCGCGCCCCCGGGCCTCGCCGCTAGTCCGCGCGCCCGAGCCGCGCGACGAAGTCGCTGACCTGGGCGTCGAGGATGCGTTCGTTCAGGTGGTTGGGGCTGACGACCTGCACGACCGTGGCGCCGATATTCATCATCACGATCTCCTCGACGAGTTGCTCGTCCGGGGTGCTCGTGACGATGTCGCCGTCCGCGCGGCCCTCGGCGAGATGCGTCATATAGCTGGCCTTCCAGCTGACGAGGTGCTCGTCGTAGCCGCCGGAGAGCTCGGTGCTGAATGCGCAGCGTTCCCAGCAGGAGAGCAGCACGCGCGCCGCGGTGGCGTCCTCCGCGCCGATCGGGAGGGTGTTCCGCATCCAGAGTTCGACGGCTTCAATGCCGCGAGTGCCGGAGACCTTCTTCACCAGGTTGTCGCGGATCCGGTTCAGCGAGCGCTCGTAGGCCCCCTGAATGATCTGGTCTTTGCCCGAGAAGTAGTGCTTCAGTGCGCCGTTTGCGAAGCCGGCGCGCGTGGCGATCTCGCGCATCGTCGCGGCTTCGATCCCACCCTCGACGATCAGCTGCCAGGTGACATCGACGATGTCTTTTCGCCGCTGATCGTGGTCGATAATCTTTGGCATTGCCGGGCCCTCTCGCCGTGATGAGCTTTTATCCTCCATTGTAGACGAAAAACCTCCCGGGGGCCTGGAGACCGCAAAATTGTCTGACACAGCACCACTCTTGACTGTGGCGGAGCTGTTCCCCGGGTCCGCTCGACTCGGATACGGCGGTGCTGGGAACCTCGAATCGTTCGGCACGCGCGACGACGCCGTGTCAGAGAGGAGCAGAGCATGTCCGAGCAGCATCGTCCCGAGGGGCGACCTGAACGAGTACTCGTCGTGGGGGCGGGATCGGCGGGATCCGTGCTCGCCCGCCGCCTCACCGATGCCGGGGTGGCGGTGACGCTCGTGGAGGCGGGCGGCGAGGATACGAACCCCGCGATCCACGACCTCAGCCGCATGCCCGAGCTCTGGCACAGCCCCGACGATTGGGACTACTTCACGACCCCGCAGCCGGGGGCGCTGGGACGCCAGCTTCACCTGCCGCGTGGCAAGGTGCTTGGTGGATCCCACGCACTGAACGCGACGATCTGGGTGCGCTGCGCCCCGCAGGACTTCGACGACTGGGCGGCGCTCGGCAACGACGGCTGGAGCTGGGCGGACGTGCTGCCCGTCTACCGGGACATCGAGCGCTACTCCGGCGGGGCCAGCGAACTGCGAGGCGGGGATGGGCTGCTCGACGTCACTGACGACTACGAGCTGACGCCGATCCAGCGGTCCATTCTCGAGGCGGGCGTGCAGGAGGGGCTGGAACGGAACCCGGACTACAACGGGGAACAGCTCGACGGCATCTCCCAGCAGCAGATCACGCTGCGCGATCACGAGCGATTCAACACCTACATGGCGTACGCGAAGCCGGTGCGCGATCAGCTGACGATCGAAACCGGGTGCCGGGTCGATGAGCTGATCTTTGCGGAGGATCAGGCAGCGAGCGCGCAGCCCCGGGTGATCGGCGTGCGCGTGACGCAGGGGGATGCGGTGCGCGAGCTCTTCGCCGACGAGGTGATCCTCGCGAGTGGTGCGATCGATTCGCCGCGCGTGCTGCTGCGCTCGGGGATCGGGCCCGCGGCCGAGCTCGCCGAGGTGGGGATCGCGGCGCGCGTGGACCTTCCCGGCGTGGGGAAGAACCTGCACGACCACCTCCTGTCGCCGGTGATCTACGCCACCGAGACGCCCGTCGGGCCGCCGCAGAAGAACGTGTCCGTGACGCAGACGCACCACTTCTGGAAGAGCCGGCCGGAGCTGGATCGGCCGGACACGCAGCCGATCCACTTCTCCGTGCCCATGTACGGCGACAACCTCGAACCGCGCGGTGCCGACGGCTTCTCGCTGCTCGGCGGTATCTTGACGCCGAAGTCTCGGGGCTCGATCACGCTGAGCGGTCCCGGCGCGGACGACCCGATCCGGATCGATCTCGCCGCGCTCGAGCACGAGGACGACATCGCCGCGCTCGTCGCCTCGGTGCGCCAGTGCCGGTCGATGGGCGCGCAGGCCGCGCTCGCCGCGGACCCGGCCGACGGCGGGTGGGGTGCCACCGAGATCTACCCGGGGCCCGGGGTCGGCGACGGCGCCGACCTGGAGGAATACGTGCGGGCGACGGTGGCGACCTACCACCACCAAGTCGGCACCTGCAAGATGGGTGTGGACGCGCTCGCCGTCGTCTCGCCGCGGCTCGCGGTGCACGGCGTCACCGGGCTGCGGGTGATCGACGCCTCGATCATGCCCCAGATCACGACGGGCAACACGAACGCCCCGGCGGTGCTCATCGGCGAGATGGGCGCGAAGTTCGTGCTCGCGGGCGAGCGCTAGCCGCGGGCCGGAGCCGCGGGCCGGAGCCGCGGGCCGAAGCCGCGCCCGCGCGGGATCCGTGAGAACACCATCCCGCGCGGGACCCGCGGGACCACGATCCCGCGCGGCGTGGTGCTATCCCGCCTGCCCGGGGCCGCCGTCCTCGACTGGGTCGAGCGAGACGGTGCGGAATCCCGCGTTCCCCATCGCCGAGTCCGGCGTATTTCGGGATCGGGCCGAGTTCCGGTAGCGATTGCAGTAGGAGGGGTGGCACAGGTAGCTGCCCCCGCGCAGCACCCGCTCGGGCGCGGTCTCGGGTCCTCGTGGATCGTGCGCCGTGTGCGTCGCGTACGCCGCCGCGTCGAAGCCGTCGGCGCACCATTCCCACACGTTCCCCACGGTCTGCCATAGCCCGAAGCGATTCGGCGCGTAGCTGCGAACGGGGGCGGTACCGATCCAGCCGTCGCGTGCGGTGTTGTGGGCGGGGAAGGTGCCCTGCCAGACGTTCGCCCGCCAGGTGCCGTCGCTGCCGTCAATCGGTTCGTCGCCCCACGGGAAGCAGGCACCGTCGAGCCCGCCCCGGGAGGCCCGTTCCCACTCGGCCTCGCTCGGCAAGCGGCGTCCCGCCCACGCGCAGTAGGCGATGGCGTCGTGCCAGCTGACGTGGACGACGGGGTGCTCGGCGAGCCCGTGGAGCGTGCTCGCCCGCCCGCCGGGGTGCCGCCAGCTCGCCCCGCGCACCCCGATCCACCACGGCGTGCCCGAGACCGGGCCGGCGATATCTGCGGTCGGGGTGTCGACCAGCAGGTGGAAGACCGCCGAAGCGCCGAGCTGTTCGGCGCTCGTGACGTACCCCGTATCGGCGACGAAGCGGGCAAATTGCGCGTTGGTGACCGCCGTCGCGTCGATCGAGAACGCGTCGAGCGAGACCTCGTGCACCGGCCGCTCGCCGTCGGCTTCGAGGCCGTCTCCGGTGCTGTCGCCCATTGCGAAGCTGCCCGCCGGAATCGCGCACTGGGTGGTGTCGTGGCGGAATTCGCCCGCGACGGTGCGACCCGGGGCTGACGGGACCGTCGCTGACCGCGCTGGTGTGCGATCCTGATGAACCGAGTCTGCGCGCGGCCCGCAGCACGATGCGCCCTCCCCGGGGCGCGCGTGGAGCTCAGAACTCACCGGACGGTTCCCGGCTGCGCCCTGAGGCTCATGAGCAGCGCGTCCAGTGCGGCGATCATTCGCTCATCCGTCGCAAACTCGGGCATCAGTAGCCGGATGGTCTGCCACCCCATGTTGGCGGCTGCGATCTCGTCGGAGGCGGTCACGAGGTTGGTCTCGGGCGAGACCTCGCCGTCTTCCGCAGCCTCGGCGAGAAACTGCGTAATGCGCGCCCGCCACTGCACCGCGTGTTCGCGCTGCGTGACCCAGAACGCGGGATCCTGCGCCGCATGATTCCAAAAGGCGAGCGCGACCCGTGCGTGCTGCGTACCAGCGTCCCCGAGGGGGAGCACCACGAGGCACATGGCGCGGAGAGCGGCGAGCCCCCGTTGCTCCGCCGTCGCCGCGGCGATCGCGGCATCGGCCTCACTGCGAGTGCGGAGGAATGCGGCCAGGAGCAGGCTTTCTTTGTCGGGGAAGTATCGCGCGAACGCGCTGTGCGCGTACCCGGCTTCGGCGGCGATGTTTCGCATGGTGAGTCGTTCGAAGCCGTCTCGGGCGATGACCTTCCAGGCGGCACTCGCGATCTCATCCCTGCGGGCATCGTGGTCGACAATTCTGGGCATCGAGCGCTCTCGGGTTGGGGGACGGGGTGCCCCTCAGTGTACGTGATTCTCCGATTGTAGAAAGTTATCTTTCTGTGACATTCGGAGGCCTGGCTCCTGATTATTCTTTAGAGACCAAGTGTTCTCGAAAAAGGGAAGAGGCGTCAGTGCGCGATCAGGATGAGGCCCGCGGATACGAAAACTTCCGCGGGATCGTGGACGAGGTCGCCTCGAACTCCACGCCGTGGTACCCAGCTCGCGTTCGCGCCCCGGAAGGATCTCCCAACGTCGTCGTGGTGCTCATCGACGATCTCGGATTTAGCGACCTCGGTCCCTTCGGGAGCGAGATTCCCACCCCGCATATCGACGGCGTGGCTCGCCGCGGCCTGACATTCACGAACTACCACACGGCCCCGGTGTGTTCCCCGGCCCGCGCCGCGCTCATGACCGGGCTGAACCCGCACCGAGCCGGGTTCGGGACCGTGGCGCATGTGGACCCGGGGTACCCCGGGTTCAGCTGCGAACTCCCCGCAACCGCCGCAACGCTTGCGGAATCGCTGCGTGCAGGAGGGTACGCGACCCTCATGGTGGGCAAGTGGCACTTGACGGGTGAATCGCAGATGCACGATGCGGGGGATCGGTCCTCATGGCCGATCCAGCGCGGTTTTGACCGGTACTACGGCTGCATGGACGGATTCACCTCGATGCATCATCCGCACCGTTTGGTGCGCGACAACTCGGTGGTGGAACGGGACGAGTTTGAGCCGGACTACTACCTGACCGACGATCTCACCCGTGAGGCTGTCGCGATGATCGACGAGCTCCGCGCGAACGATACAGCGAAGCCGTTTTTCCTGTACTTCGCGCATGCCGCCGTGCACGGGCCGCTGCAGGCGAAGGCCGCCGATATCGCCGCTCACCGGGGACGCTATGAGGCTGGGTGGGATGCGATTCGACGCGAGCGCTTCGCGCGTCAGCAAGACCTGGGGATCGTGCCGGGGAGCACGGTCCTCTCCGGCGGGGATCTCCCCGGCGACGCAGACATTCCGTCCTGGGAAGAACTCAGTCCCGAAGACCGGGAGCTCTGTGCTCGGCACATGGAAGTGTATGCGGCCACGGTCACGGCCGTGGACGAGAGCGTCGGGACGCTCGTCGCCCGTCTCCGAGAGTTGGGCGAGCTCGAGAACACCATCATCGTGATTGCGAGTGACAACGGCGGCACGGCGGAGGGTGGCCCGAACGGGACCCGGAGTTACTTCTCCCAATTCGTTGCCGGGCTCCCGCTCCCGGAAGATTGGGTCCGGGACGTCCCGCGCGAGCTTGAGCTGATCGGGGGTCCGAGGGTGCACAGCCACTACCCGAGTGGCTGGGCGAGAGCATCCAACACCCCGTTCCGGTCGTTCAAGGGATCCCTCTACGAGGGTGGGGTGCATGCACCACTGATCGTGTCGTGGCCGGGACGGGCCGACCAGAACGGGGAAACCGGTGTCCGGTCGCAGCGCGTCTTCGTGTCGGACCTCACGCCCACCATCCTGGAGCTGACCGGCGTGCCACCGCTCCAGACGCGACACGGGCACCCCGCACTGTCGTTCGACGGGTCAAGCTTTGCCGCGGCACTCGACGATCCGGCGGCACCTGGCCGCGCGCTGCAGTACTTCGAGTGCTTTGGATCGCGCTCGCTCGTGTCGCAAGGGATGAAGGCGATTGCCCCGGCGCCTCCGGCGGCCACCGAGGGCGCAGCCGGGGGGACCTGGGAACTCTACGATCTTGACGGCGATGCCGGGGAAACTCGCGACCTTGCCGAAGAACAGCCAGAGCTCGTGCAGGAGCTTGCGGAGACCTGGCGGCGCGAAGCCTGGCGGAATACCGTATTCCCCCTCAACGACGACGGCTCGCTCTTTGCGACACGACCTGAAACAGAGCTCGCACTGAGCGAGCCGGTTGTGGTGCCCCCCTTCCGTCCGCCGCTCGAACGCTTCCGCGCCTCCCGGCTGACCGTGCTGCGTTCCTTCGAGATCCAGATCTCCGTGGACACTCGAACCGACACGGCAGGCGTGATCGTCGCGCATGGGGATCAGGGCGGCGGGTATCTGGTTGCGGTTGAGATGGGCCGCCTGTCCCTCACCTACAACGCCTACGGAGAGATGCACCGTGCGCACAGTGGCGTGCTCGAACCCGGATCGCATCAGATCGTCGTTGAGTTCACCGAACTCCCGGAGTTGCGCTGGCGGGTGCGGCTGCGCGTGCTCGGCGGAGGTACTGCAGAGATCCCAGCGGTGCCCATGCTGCTCGGAATGGCCCCGTTTACCGGAATCAGCGTCGGCTACGACTACGGCGGGCCCGTGGACTGGGAGCTGTACGAACGACACGGCTCCTTCCGGTTCGAGGGCGGGACGCTGCATCGCGTGCGCTACGTCCCCGGGGAGCGCTCCCGGTACGACCACACCGTGATCCGGCGCATCGATCAGGCCGTGCTCGCAATCGCGGATTGACCTCGCGGTGCCCGCCCGGGCACCGCGCCTGGACCCAACGAAGGGAAACCCATGAAACATCAGGTGGCCGCGGTCGCGGCCCTCGCAGCGACGGCGCTGCTGCTCACCTCCTGCAGCGGCTCCTCGCACACGGGCTCGGATGAGGCACCCACGGAGCTCCGGATCGGCAACTTCGTCGATCTAACCTCGTGGGACACGGCGATCGCAGACATTGGATTCAATGCGCCCTACCTGTCCGCGGTGTACGATCCGCTCGTCGCGATTGATGGTTCCGGAGAGCCGCAGCCCGCGCTCGCAACGGACTGGGAGTACTCGGACGATCGACTCACACTGACGATGCACCTCCGCGACGATGCCGTCTTCTCGGACGGCACCGCTTTTGACGCGGACGCGGCCGTCGCCAACCTCGAGTATTTGCAGGACGGGGCCGTGTCGCGTGAAGCGTACCTCAACGTCTCAGGGGTCATCGCGGTCGACCCCGACACCATCGAGATCGCGCTTTCGGCCCGCGACGACCGCCTGCTCTACTTCATGGGTATTGGCCGCAGCTATATGGTCGCCCCGAGCGCGCTCGCCGCAGGCACGCTCGCCGATGCACCCGTCGGTTCGGGGCCGTACGTGCTCGCTGCGGACACGGTCGCCGGCTCTGAATACCATTTCGACCGCGTGGCGGGACACTGGGCAGATGCTGAGTTCCCGTTTGAGCGCGTCTCGGTGATGCCGATGCAGGATCCGAGCGCACGCAACAACGCGTTCGAGGCTGGTCAGATCGATGTGAGCTATGGCGATGCCACGACGGCCAAGCTCGCCGACGACAACGGGTGGAACGTCGTGTCACAAACCGCTTCCTGGGTGGGGCTTCGGATCAACGATCATACGGGGGAGCAGCTCGCCCCGCTCGGCGATGTTCGTGTGCGCCAGGCGTTGAGTTATGCATTCGACGGACACGCGTTGCTCGACAGCGTGGGTGAGGGGCAGGGGACGGCCACGAACCAGTTGTTCGCGGCGGGCTTCACCGGTAACGACCCAGACCTCAACGATCGCTACGCGCCGGACCTCGCGAAGGCCAAGCAGCTCCTCGCCGAGGCAGGCTATGCCGACGGATTTGAGGTGACGATGCCGATGGCCCCGCCCTTCCAAGTGTGGCAGCCTGCGGTCGAGCAGGTGTTCGCAGACCTGGGCATTCGCGTCACCTGGGACGAGTTCCAGTATGCGGACTACCAGTCCAACGCGCCGAGCTATCCGATGTTTATCGCCGTCCTGGCCGTCGACTCCAATCCGATCGCGACGATCGCGCGGCAACTCACGGTGCCGCAGTGGTACATGCCGGAACCGGACATCGCCGAGTTCCCTGAACTGCAGTCGCAGGTTGAGGAGGTGCTCGCGGCCCCGCAGGGCGCCGAACAAGATGCCGCGATCGCGAAGCTCAATGCGGAGCTGACCGAGCAGGCGTGGCACGTCGTGTGGTACCAGTCGAACAATATCTACGCGAGCGTGCCGGAGGTCACCGTTGAACCGGTGACCGGGATGATGTTCCCCGCCCTCCGGCAGATTCAGCCGTCCGCGTAGCGTGCGGTTGCGATGAACCACCGGTCGGTGCGGGGACTCGGCCCCGCGCCGAACGGTGAGTTTCGGTGGCCCCGTGAGGTCCCGGCGTACTCCGGGACCTCACGGGGCCACCGTGCTCCCCCAGGCCCACCTCTGCCACGGGGAAACGGAGGACCTGTGCTCCACCGGTCGCGTAGTTCGGGACGTCGGTCTCGACGGCTCGGCCCTGGGGCGAGGCGAGCGCCGCCAGCAGGGCCGCCTCGCTCGCAAACTCCGCCTCGAAGATCCCGAAGTAGGGGCCGTCGCCGGGCTCGGAGATGCCGAGCGCATAGCTGATGCGTTGCACTCCGGGCAGGGCCGCGCAGAGGGGCAGATGGACCGACTCGTAGTATGCGGTGAAGGCCGTGCGATCCTGCGGCTCCGGGTACAGCACCATGAGCTTGTGCATGACTATGCCTGCTCGGCGGCGTACACGCGGCGGCCCGAGAACCAGGTTTCCGCGACGACAGTCTGCACCAGCTCGGTGGCGGGGTGGGCGAAAGGATCGCGGTTCAGCACCACGAAGTCCGCGGACTTGCCGACGGTGAGCGACCCGGTCTCGGCGCCGAGGCCCATCGCTTCCGCCCCGTTGATGGTGAACGCGGCGATGGCCTCCTCGAGGCCGATCGCCTGCTCGGGCCACAGCGTGCCCGGGTAGGTGCCGCTCGGGTCCTCCCGAGTCACGAGCCCGTGAATCCCTTCCCACGCGTTGGGCGACGGCGACACCGGCCAGTCGGATCCGCCGGCGACGATGGCACCCGCGTCGAGCAGCGAGCGGTTCGGTTGCATCTGATCGGCGCGTTCCCGGGGGAGCACCTCGCGGATCGCCTCGACGATCGGGCCGGGGACCCAGATGAACGGCGAGATATCGGCGGCGACGCCGAGTGCAGCGAATCGCGGCACGTCATCGGCGTGCACGAACTGGCCGTGCGCCACCTGGTAGCGGGTGTCCGTGATCCCCTCGCCGCGGATCACCTCGACGGCGTTCAGCACGGCGTGCACCGATGCGTCGCCGGTGCAGTGGATCTTTGCGGAGAGCCCGGCCTGCGCGACCCGGCGCAGCCAGCCGACGAGCTCCTCGGGATCGAGCAGCGTGTCGCCGTGGTGATGCGCGCCGTGGACGTCGTCCGGCAGGTAGGGCTCCAAGAACGCGCCGGTCCGGGTCGGCGGGACCCCGTCGAGGAAGATCTTCACGAAATCGGGGCGGTGGTGCTCCGTGCGGTATGGCTCACCATCGAACACGAGCGCCTCGCCGACCCGATCGAACCCGAAGATCTCATCGTTGATGAGCATGGAACTCACGACCCACGCGTTGAGCTCGCCGTCGGTGTCGAGCGCCCGCAGCGCTTCGAGGATGTGGGTGGAAACGCCCGCGTCCTGGAAGCAGGTCACGCCGTGGGCGTTCAGGATCTCCACGCCGCGCCGAGACGCCGCGCGTTCCTGCGCGGGGGTGAGCCCGCCCGCAGCCGCCTGGGTCTGCGCGACCGGGATGCCCGCGGCTTCAAGGAGCACGCCCGTGGGGCGCTCGCCGTCGAGCAGCACGCCCTCGGTGCCCGCGGTCACGCCGGCGAGCGCGAGTGCGCGGCTGCTCGCCCAGCGGTTGTGGTGGGAATCGTCGGTGAGCATCACGGGCCGTCCGCCCGCAGCGTCGTCGAGCCGGTCCAGCGCCGCGGCGGTGTTCACGTCGCCGAGCCGGTCGCTCGCCCAGGGGCCGCCCACCACCCAGGCATCCGCGGGTAGTGCCGCGGCGTGGACGCGCACCGCTTCGATGATGCTGTCGAGGGTCGCGCCGACCGGAATCTGCAGCTCGAACAGGTCTTCCTTGCCGGCGAGAAAGTGGTGATTGTGGACGTCGACGAGCCCGGGCATCACGAACGCTCCGGCGAGGTCACGGCGCACGGTTGCGGGCCCGGCGAGGGCGGCGACCTCGGTGCTCGTGCCGATGGCGCTGATCCGGCCGTGGGTGACCGCGAAGGCCTCGGCGCGGGGCTGCGCGGGATCGACGGTGTACACGGATCCGCCGGTCACGACGAGATCGGGGGCGGGCTGGGTCATCGGTGACTCCAATCGTCGGTGGGGGGCGACGCGCGTGCGGATGGTGGCGGCGGCGCCGGAGGGCGGATGCGGTGCGCGAACCGGGCCGGCTGTGGCACGAGTTCGGCGCATCCTCCGCTCAGTATCCCAGTGCGCTTCGGGGGCGGGTTGATCCTGCGTGCTGCGCTCTTGTCGCAGCGGGCGGGAAGCCGACTGGTGATGCCGAACTCCGGCAGACTTGCGGAACCCGGTGCGACGCAGCGCGGGTGAGGCCCCCGGTTGCTCCGCCACCGAATCGGCTGCGGTGCCGGGTGCTCAGCGACTCACAGAGGAGACGGACGATGACAGAGCAGACCGACGCGACACCGCGCTCGAGCCTTCACGGGCGCACGATCGTGATCACGGGCGGCGGCACCGGGATCGGAGCCGCGATCGCGGAGCGCTACGCGTCGGAGGGCGCGAACGTCGTGGTCGTGGGGCGGCGGAGGGAACCGCTGCAGATCGTTGCCGAGCGGACGGGTGCCACGCCCGTCGTGGCGGACGCCGCCGACGGCGACTCCGCGGCCGCCGCGGTCACGGAGATTGTGGCGCAGTTCGGCCGGATCGACGTGCTGGTTCTCAACGCCGGCGGCCACGGCTTCGCCGCAGTGGGGGATACGAGCGACGCCGCGTGGGCCGCCGCGATCACGGCGAACCTTTCGACGGGCTTTGTGATGGCGCGCGAGGCCCTGCCCGCGCTGCTGGACGGTGCCGCGGCCACCGGCGGCAGTGAGATCGTGATCGTCTCCTCGCTCGCGGGACTCTTCGCCGGCCCCTCGGTGGCGGGGTACACGGTGGGCAAGCACGCGCTCATCGGGCTGACCCGCAGCCTCGCCCGCGACTACAGCCGGCGCGGGGTCCGGGTCAACGCGGTGTGCCCCGGGTGGGTGCGCACGCCGATGGCGGACGAAGAAATGGACGAGTTCGCGGCGCACGCCCCGGAGATCACGGATCGCGAAGCGGGGTATGCGGCGGTCACCCGCGACGTCCCGCTGGGTCGCGCCGCCGAGCCCGCGGAGATCGCGTCGATCGTCCGATTCCTGGGATCCGCCGAGTCCTCCTATATGACGGGTGCCGTGCTCGTGGCCGACGGCGGCGCGCATATCGTGGATCTCCCGACCCTGGCCTTCGAACACGCGGGCATGTAGTCGCGGCGAAAAGTCCCAGGGCTCCGCAGGAAAGTCCCTGTCCTCCGTGCGACACCGGATCTCGCGAGGAGTCGCGCGCCCGAGATTCGGGCGGAGGATCCGAATGGAGTCGATGATGACCACCACTCACGAGCACCTGTTCGTGCGGATTATGACGAGCACCGCGTCGGATCTCGTGTATGAGGGGCAGGCCGCCGGGACACCGCTGCCGCCCAACGTCACGGAGCCGCTCGGGCTCACGCGCCCCGCCGATGGCGCAGAGCGCCCGATCCACATGAGTGACAACTGCATCATGCCCACGGCCACTCCCGTGCACTGGGTGGACGGCCACGTACACGATTACGACGAGGTGCTCGTCTGGACGGGCAGCGATCCGGATTATCCGGGGGATCTCGGCGCGGTCGTTCGCTTCGAAATGGACGGCGTGCCCTGCACCTTCACCGCCTCGGGTTCGGTGTTCATCCCCGCCGGCATGCCGCACTGCCCGCTCGGCTTCGAGAGCGTCACCCGGCCGTTCACGTGTAGCGCGCGCTCGCTGACCTCCGAGTACACGAAGGAACGCGCGGGGGCCTGAGCCGCCGGGCTGGGCCGGGCCGGGCTGGGCTGGGCTGGGCTGGGCTGGGCTGGGCTGGGCCGGGCCGGTGGCGCTGGCGGTGCGGATCCGGCGCGGTACGCTCGGCCCCAGGTCGGGGGAGCGGCGAGAGGAGCCACCGCGTGAGCCCGGGAGTCAGTGAGCCGCGACGAGTCTGCGGGCCGCAGCCCGAGCCGCAGACTCACGGCCCGGCCGTCAAGCAATTGGGGCCGGAATCTCTGACCGTGTTCCGCCCGAAGCCGCACCGGCACGATGACAGCACCGTGCTCGTGCTCGCCGCGGGCGAGGGGCAGCACCGCGTCGACGGCATCGAACATCAGCTCCGACCACCACAGATGATCCTGCTGGGCGAACGGCAGACACACGTCGGCGGGTCCCGGCACCGCCGCAGGGGCTCGCGGTGCGGTTCACCCCGAGCGAGTGGGACGCCGTGGTGAGGCTTCCCAACTCGGTGCGCGCCGGGACCACGCTCGGACTCGAGCCGGTCCGGCCGACCGCGCGGAGTTGGTCGCGGCTTTCCGCGTTGCTGCGCCTGATCGGGGTCGCGGGCGTTGGAGACGCGGGCCGTGTCGAGTCGGCCGCGCGTCGTTCCGGAAGCCTCCTCCTGGGCGCGCTGCTCTGGGAAGCGTATGGGGATGGCGGCGCGCGGGTACTGACCGCGCCGCAGCGCGACGCGGATCCGCATCACGCCCTCGTCCGGCGGTTTCGGCTCGCGGTGCGGGCTGAACCCAACGCGACCCACGGGGTCGCGTGGCACGCACGCGCGCTCGGGGTGTCGCCGCGGACCCTCACCGAATTGGTGCGCGATGCGAGCGACGCAATTCCCGGGACACTCGTGCGCGCGGGGATCGCGGCGGAGGCGGCCCGACTCCTCCGCGCATCGGACGACCCGATCCATCGCGTGGCGACGCGGCTGGGGTGCTCCGACGCGGCCTACTTCTCGCGCTGTGTCCGGCGAGAGCTGGGTGTCGCGCCCGGGCAATTGCGCGCGGCCCGGTGAATCGGTCCCGGCGGCCGCGCGTGCACACGAAACGACCCCGAAATCTCCAAACGACCCCGAAAATACACCGGAGAGGGTGTTTTCGGGGTCGTTTGGAGAGGAAAGGGTCAGATGGTGGATCGGCGAGTGCGGAGCCTGGCCGCTATCCGCCGAGATAGGCGCGTCGTAGCAGCTCCGCGTCATTCTCGAGGTCCCGGGACGGGCCCTGGGGGTAGCTCACACGTCCACTCGCGACGACCATTGCCTCGCTCGCGATCCCGAGTGCGAGGTGCGTGAATTGCTCCACGAGGAGCACCCCCACGCCGGAGGCCGCGATCCGCTCGACGATCGGCAACAGCCGCATGAAGACCACCGGCGCGAGACCCAGTGACATCTCATCGATCAACAGGAATCGCGGGTGTGACGCGAACGCTCGAGCGAGGACCACCATCTGTTGCTCGCCCCCGGACAGCAGAGCGGACTGGGCATCGATCCGTTTCTCGAGCTCCGGGAAGGACGCGATCACCTCGTCGAGCGCTGCGGGGGTCCCCGCGGTGAGCATGATGTTCTCGCGCACGGTGAGCGAGGGGAAGATCGCGCGCCCCTGCTCGATGTGCGCGAGTCCGAGACGGGATCGTTGCACCCGGCTGCGCTTCGCGATCGAGTCCCCGTCGACACGGATATCGCCCTTGGAGTGGGCGATCACCCCCGACACCGACTCGAGCAGGCTCGTCTTGCCAGCCCCGTTCGGTCCGACGAGTGCCAGGATCCCCCCGGCGCGGAGCACCAGGTTGACGTCGGAGATGACCGGCCCCGCGCCGCGGGTCACCGTGACTCCATCGAGTTCGAGTGCGCTCATGAATTGATCTCCGCATCTCCCATGTAGGCCGCGATGACGGCCGGGTTCTCGAGGACCTCCTGCTGGGGGCCCTGGGCGAGGACTTTGCCGAAGTCGAGCACGGTGATCTCGGTGCACACGGAGCGCACCAGGTCGAGGTCGTGCTCGATGAGCACGATCGCGGTGTCGAAGCGCGACGGGATCCGGGTCAGCCGGTGTCCGAACTGGACGTGCTCCTCGTGTGAGAGTCCGGCAGCCGGCTCGTCGAGGATCAGTACCTTCGGGCCCGAGAGTACGGCCGCCGCGACCTCGATCAGGCGACGGGTGCCCACGTCGACGTTGGTAAGGTGCTCCTCCGGGGGTGGGCATCCGAGGAACGCCAGCGCATCGGCGAGTTCGTCGTGCTCCAGACGGCGGCGGGCCACGAAGCGCACATACGCCTCGACGGTGAGCTGCGGGGGCACGCGGTCCTGCTGGAAGGTGCGGCGCAGTCCGCGCCGGGCGCGCTGAGCGGGGGTGAGCGTGCTGATGTCCGCACCATCGAGAGAGACGCTGCCGGTATGTTGCGGGAGAAACCCGCTTACCGCGTCGACGAAGGTTGACTTTCCGGCACCGTTCGGTCCGATGAGCCCCATAATCGAGCGGGGCTGCACCGCAAAAGATACATCGCTCAACGCCGCGAGCGCCCCGAACTGGACCCCGAGACCGGAGACTTCAAACACCGGGAGCGCGTCGGCTGGGATCGGCTTGGCAGCCTCGGGTACAGCGAACACATCCAGCACATTTGTTGCAACGTCCGCACGCGTGCCCGTAGTTTTCGTGCCGCCTCGTGCGGTGCGCCGCCGAAGCGCAGCGCGAATGCCCTCGCCTAGGTTGGATCCGCTCGTGAGCGCCTGAAGGCCCAGTACGCCAAATACCACGAAGCCCCAGTCCTGAGGCACTCCCCATTTCCTGAGGAGCTCGGGAATAACGACCCAGAGGATGCCCCCCAGAACGGCCATATCGATGAGGTACGCACCGCTCATCACCGCGAGGATATAGAGCGCGAGTGATTGGAGCGGTGTGAAACTTGACGCAAATGGCAACTGCACCTGCCCAGCGAGGAGGCCCCCCGAAATGCCGCCGAGTGTGGCGCTCACTGCAAACGCTGACAGCTTTGCAGCGGACACGCTCTGGCCCACGGCAGCGGTCCCGCGTTCAGAGAACGCAACGGCTTTCCAACTGCTACCCATGCGACTGGCTTGGAGCCAGGAAACGAGGAGCGCACACACGATCATCACGACGGCGGCAAAGAAAAAGAACTCGCGATCGCTCGCGAAGGCAGTCGGACGAGTCACCGGAATGCCGTCAACGGATCCTGGGAACTGGATTTGCACGAGCATTACATCGAATGCCGCGGCAAATCCCAGGGTTACGACCGCAAGGTTGACACCGCGGAGGCGGAGTGCGGGAAGGCCAATGAGTACCCCTGCAAGGCCGCCTGCGAGACCGCCGAGTAGTAGCCACGCAATGAATCCGCCGGGTGCTTCGTGGGTGCTGAGCCAGGCGACCACCCACGCACCGATTGCGGCGAATGTAAGTTGCGAGAGCGCAATAATGCCGGCCGAACCGGTCACCACGCCAAGACCAAGTACCGCGATGATCGCCGTGAGCGCGCTGATGCCGAGGAACACGTAGTACCCAGACATTCCAAGGCTGAGCGCCCAGGCGAGACCGACCCCAACGAGGGCAGTCGCAATGGGGACCGCTGCGCGGAGACGGCGATTAGCGAGCAGCATCCCACACCTCCTTCCGCTGCGACCAGAGCAGCAAGACGACGATGAAAAGGAACGGGATGAAATTGCGCACGAACGATAGCGATGGGATCTGGGCGACCACGCCAGAGACTATGCCGAGCAGCAAGCCCCCAGCTACCGCGAGATCGAGGCGACGAAAGCCGCCGAGCAACGCGGCAGCAGAAGCCGGAATAATGAGCATCGAGAGGCTGGTGGCATCATTGGACTGCGATGGGGCAATCACCATCACCGTGATTGCCGAGATGGCTCCTGTCACTCCCCACACGCTGATTGATAGTGGCTTTGCGGCTATACCGATGAGCTCTGCGGTCGTGGGTCGTTCCGAGAGCGCTCGGAGCTGCGTGCCCACCGTGGTGTGACGAAGCACGACGGCACAACCCGTTGCAACGAACACCGCGAGTAGCACCATCACGACGGTAACCCAGCTGACCACGACGCCAGCGACGCGGAATGCGGGCCCTTGAAGAAGCGGGGCGAACGGTTGCGGTTTGTTGCCGAAGAGGATGAATGACAATGAGATGAGCATGAGGAAGGGGGCCACCGTCATCGCGGAGCGGAGCGTTACGGACGCCTCGGAGAGCCAGGTTGCAGCGATCCAACCGATCGTGCCGTTGAGCAACGCACCGACAACGACGCCAATGATTGTTGCTGCCCACACTGGTAAACCAAGTGAGTTGGCACCCCAAACGGCGGCGAACGCTGCGAACATGCCGGTGGCGGCCTGTGCGAAGTTGACGACTCGCACGAGACGGCTCATCAGGGTGAGCGTCACGGCGAGCACTGCGTAGAGACCCCCGGAGGCAAGGCCCGCAAGAGCACCTTGCGCCAGGGCACCACCGTTCACGTGGCGACTCCACGGCGTTGTGGGAGTATGGCGAATAACACGTGGGACTCCTTATTGATGGGAAAGGTGGAGGCCCGGTACGGTCGCTGACCGCGCCGGGCCTCGGAGGGAATCTAGCCCGCGGGAAGTAGCCAGTCTTCTGCAGACTTTTCCCAGGACTTCGTGCCCGACCGCAAGACGACGGGCCAACCGCCGGGCGTGTACTCCTGTTTCGCGATCTCGTCGAACTGATAGGAATATGCCATCATCGGGCTCTCGATAGGTGTCATCTCGTGGAGCGCCTGTGAGACCGACTCGCGGTCATAGTTTCCTTCCATGCTCTGCAGCACCTCAACGAAATTCATGGCCGCGAGATAGCCGCCCTGGCTGAATGACGTCAGATCGATCCCGTTCTCCTCCATCAATCCCCGCCAGTCGGCGTTGATTTCCGAGACCTCCGTGAAGGGATAGAACTCAGCGGGAATATGGGCCCCCGCACCGGCCCATTCCAGTGCCGAGGCAAAGTTCTCGCTGTAGACGCTGGTGAGAAATAGGAACGTAACGTCTTCCCAACCCTGCGCCTGCGCCGCCTTCACTTGGCCGATAGCGTCAGGCTCCATCGCATTGACGGCGATCGCGTCGCAGCCGGCGTTCTTCGCCTTCACCATGTAGGAGCTATAGTCAGAGCCTCCGTACGGCAAGGTGTCGTCGACGTAGTGCGGTTCCTTGCCGGTTATCTCTGCCCACCGATCGACGCCTGCTTGGTATGCCGGGGTTGTAGAGCCTGCGATCTCGAGGAGCACACAAATGTTCTCCAGTCCGAGGTTCTCGGAGCCGTTGAGCAACGTGAGTGTCATGTCGTTGAACGGGCCGAGATTCACCGGGGCAATGCTTTCGGTATTGAAGCACCCAGCATCGACTCCAATACCTGGCATTGACAGTACGTCCTCTTGGGCGTAGTAGTCCTGGTTGATGTCACACTCGATGAGCGAAGCACCGCCCACCAACGCGACGACCTCGTCGCTGCCAACAAGTTCGCGTGCGGCCGCAGTTGCTGAAGCCGGATCGCCCTTATCGTCAATGGTCTTGTAATCGATCATGTGGCCGTTGACGCCGCCTTCTGCGTTGACACGATCGAACACAGCCTGCGCGGCCTCACTGGATTCAGCGAATGTCGCGGCACCGCTGAGGGTGCTCACCGAACCAATTCTGATCGGGGCAGTGTCGCCGCCGCCGGCGCACCCGCTGAGCGCGAGTGCCCCCGCGACTCCGAGCGCCACGACTCCGAGATAGCGATTATTCATGGGAAAGTCCTTTCGCAAGGGAGCGAATCATGCGGGCAGGAAAACGGAGTTAGATCGGTTCGACATCGGGATACGAGACCGCACCGAGCGGGTATACATGGCCACCGGCCCGGGAGTGCTTTGCGTTCCCGTCTTCCGCGAGCCCGAGGAAGACTCCGGTCGTTCGGAGCGCGTAGCTGAGATCGTGGAGCCACACACTCGCGACAGGGATCCGAAACTCACGGAAGCAGAAGAGATAGAGTCCATCCGCAAACTTCCAAGTTGTGGTCATTTCCGTGTCGCCGTGGCCGCGCTGAACTCCCTGAACACACTGCCAGGCGTAGCGCTCGCTTGAGATATAGATGTGCTCGTAGAGGTGATGGGGGCTGTATCGGTAGAGATTGCGCTTGCCGATGAGATCCCGGCTCGGAGCAGGAACCTCCCCGCTCGGGCGCCCGCCTCCGGTGACACCAGCCCAGAACTCTTGGCCCACCTGGGGCACGCCCTCTGTGGGCGCATCCGCAATGCGTGATCGCACAACCAAGGCACGGTGCGTAGTCTCGGAATACACGACCGTAATCGCCATGTGTGAGCTCGACTCGAGTGGGAGATGCACGAACACGACATCGTCCCTCACGCGGACCGCATCATACGGGTCGGTGAGTTCGGCCTCGGTTGCGAGTGGGCCTGTCGCTTTCCAACGCACGTGATCTGACGCGAATGCGAGTGACAACTTTGCGCCCTCTGCATAGCTCACATCGAGGTGGACGCCAGACAGGCTGCTGCTCGCAGCTCTGTACGTGTCGATACCGGCCGCGAAGTCGTCGTAACTGAGCCACTCGTCCGACTTGGCTGGCGTCAGATCATTGCTGGGAATCGTTTCCATGGGAGAACACTCCTTTGTGCCGCGATGTATTTTGTTCAGCGGAGGCCCGGCTCAGGAGAGCGCATTTCTGGGCGACGCTGCCCCGTCCTTCGCTCAGGAGCGTACGCAGCATGCAGGGCTTTTTACACGGCCTCTAAGGCGGGCCTGCCGTCTGAGACAACGGCCGTGCCCTCCGAGTCATCTCGCGTCACGGAATGGTTGCAATTGCAGCGCGTCCGGTCCGCTTCTCCCGAGAACCCAGACGGGCGGGGTTGAGGAGGTGAGCACCATGTCAGAGCTCGGTGGATCATTTCTTCCGCAGAGTACGTCCTACGAGTGGGCATAGTCGGCTTTTTTGAGACTCTGAGATATTCATACGGGTACGGAATACGTGGCCCCCACTCGAAGACGCCCGCCCGATGGCGAGGAGCGCGGATCCGGCATGGTGTCGTCAACCTCGACTTGCGGAGGGAGATCGCGAGTGCGTCGTGGATGAGTGGTGAGACACATGTTCGCGCCCTGCACATGTGCGCAGTCGGTGTGCTCAGCATCGGGCGTGAAACCGAGCCGTCCCGGGCAGGGCGCGGTCTCCCCGCGTGCTTCCTACCTGCCCGGGCAAGGAGGGATCCGTATCAGGTGTGCGTCATCACGCGCTGCGCACGATTCGTGATTCCGCCGTAGGCGCTCTGAGGGGTCCCGCGGTGGTGGCGCGTGATCACGAATGCATACCGGGACCGCGACGGGGTGCTGCGTGGCGGCCCCGACGCGTCCCCGGGACGCGGGCCGAACGGGCGGATCAGCCGAGCCGGAGCACGCTGGGGGAGACGCCGTAGGCGGACTTGAAGACGCGGCTGAAGTGTGCGGCGTCGGAGAAGCCCCAGCGGCTCGCAATCGCCGAGACGGTGCGGTCCGCGAGCACAGGGTCGAGGAGGTCGGCGCGGCAGCGCTCGAGCCGGCGCTCACGGATCCAGGCGGAAACCGTGGTGTCGGCCTGGCGGAAGAGCGCGTGCAGGTGCCGGGTCGAAATGAAGTGCGCCGCCGCGATGGATCCGGGGCTGAGCTCGGGCGACGCGAGATGCTGGTCGATGTGCGCCGTGATCTTCTGGAGCAGGATCTGGTGCGGATCCCGGCGTGCGGGATCCGTGTCGAGGATGCTCGAAAAGAGCGTGCCCATGAGATCGAGGCTCGTGTGGGCAAGCTTCGCGCGGATCCGCCCGTCGAGGGGTTTCAGCTGCGCGGGGAACTGCGACAGGAACGCGGTGATCACGGGGGCGAGGCCCTGATGCTCGCGCCCGAGCGACACCGCGGTGAGCTGCTCGGTGAACGGAATCGGGAGTTCGAGGCGATCTTTCGGGAACATCATGATGAGGTTGCGGAAGTCCTCGCCGAACAGGAGGGAGTAGGGGCGCGAGGTGTCGTACACGGACAGGTCTCCGGCGCGCATCACAACCTCGCGGCCGTCCTGCACCAGAATGCTGCTGCCGGAGAGGAGCAGGCTCACCTTGTAATAGCCACTTCCGCCGTCCGCGATGTTCTCCGGCGTGCGCTCGACGAGATGGGGGCGCGCGGTGACCTCGGTGAAGACGACGTCATCCGCTTCGGCGGAATCGGTGCGGCCGGCGAACGGTTCGTCGTTTTCCGTGGTGACGCGCAGTGGGACAAACGAGGAGCTCACGAGGCTTCGGAACTCGGTGATCCCGTGGGCCAGATGCGATGCCGGCTGTGCGTGGTTCAGATCTCGCGGGTCCGCGGTCCGCATGCCTCATCACCTCACTGCTTCAGTCCAGCGGATCGGCCCGTGGCGCTTCGGGCAACGACGCCGCTCTTTCCGAGAGAATACACCCTAGACCTCCGAGAGTGTGTCGTCGAGGGCGTCGAGCAGGATCGGAAGTTCCGTGGCACCGAAGGCGAGCGGCGGCCGCACCTTCAGCACGTTGCTGTCGCGCCCGATGCGGGAGATCAGGACTCCGCGGGATTTCATCCCCTCGACGACCTGCTTCGCGATCTGCGGGGCAGCCGCCCCGGCGACGGCGAAGTCGAGCCCGAGAAACATGCCCGTCCCCTTCGCGGAGCGCACGAAGTCGTGACGTTCCGCGAGCGCGCGGAAGCGGGCGAGTGCCACCGCGCCCAGTTCGCCCGCTCGCTCCTGGAGCCGCTCGGCGGTCATCTCTGCGAGCACCGCTTCGCCGACGGCGGCGGAGACCGGGTTCCCGGCGAAGGTGTTAAAGAACTCGTTGTGCGCGCCGAACTGGTCGAGCACGGCCTCGCTCGTCACCACCGCGGACATCGGGTGTCCGTTGCCCATGGGCTTGCCCATCGTGACCAGATCCGGCTCCATCCCTACCGCGGCGTGCCCCCACATGTGGCTGCCCGTGCGGCCGAAGCCGCTCTGCACCTCGTCGGCGATCACGAGCCCGCCAGCGGCGCGGACACGCTGCACGATGCCGTCCACGAGCCCCGCGGGAATCCGCGGCATCCCTTCCGTGGAGAACAACGGGTCGAAGAGCGCGGCGGCGACTCCGAACCCGGCCTCCTGGAGGGAGCGGATCGCGGTGTCCAGTTCGGCCAGCGTGGTGGCGAGCACCTCGGACTCCGGGCGCGAGTCGGTGTCCAGGTCCGGGATGCGGAACGCGCGGATGTGCGGTGCGAGGGGCTCGCGGGTCTGCAGCCCGGTGGTGAGCTCCGCGAGCGTGATCGTGGTGCCGTGGTAGCTGAAGTCGGACACGATCATGCCGACCGCCCCGGTCTGTTGGCGGGCGATTCGGATCGCGAGCTCGTTGGCCTCGGAGCCGGAGTTGCCGTAGAGCACGCGGTCCAACCCCGGAGCGAACGTGGCGAGCAGCTGTTCGGAGTAGTCGATGACGCGATCGTTGAGGTAGCGGGTGTGGATGTTGAGTCGCGCCGCCTGATCGGCCATCGCCGCGACCACCCGGGGGTTTGCGTGCCCCACGTGCGGCACGTTGTTGTAGCCGTCCAGGTAGCGTCGCCCCGAGGCCTCGGTGAGCCAGGCACCGCTGCCCGAGACGAACTGCAGCGGCTCGTCGTAGAACAGGGGGGAGTAGGGGCCGATCGTGCGGTTGCGGCGGGCGATGAGCGCGGCGTTCGAGGTCATGCGGGTCTCCTGAGGGTCGGGCGCGGACGGGTCGGGCGGGTGTATCAGGTGGCGGCGGGTGTTGCGAGCAGACCGCGCGCGAGGCCGACGACGTGGGGGAGCACGTCGGTCGCGAGCCACTCGGGCGTCGCTTCACCGCGGCGATCGGCCGCCCAGCCGAGATAGGTGAGGCCGCGGGCGAGCAGGATCGCGGGAAAGGCGGCGTGGTCGGCGGCATCGAGGGGGCGGACGGCTTCGTAGCCGGAGAACAGCGCGGCCCGATACTCGGCCGCGCGCGGGTGCGGGGTGAAGAAGAACACCGCGGTCGCGAGGTCGAAGAGGTGCCAGCCCGCGGCGAAGTCGTCGAAGTCGATGAGCACGAGGCCCGCGGGCGTCCGCAGGACGTTCTCGGGGGTGAGGTCGGCGTGGATCGGGCCGAAGCGGTGGGCGGGGGTGCCGTAGTCGAGCAGCATGGCGCGCACCCGGTCGAGCGCGGCGATCACGGTCTCGCGGTCCTCGCCCGCGAGCTCGGCGATCCGGAGCGGATCCCCCCACGCGAAGTTTGGCCCGACGAGGCCCTCGAGGTCCCAGTCGTCGCGCGGCACGGACATGCGGTACCCGGAGCGCTCGCTCGCCGCGTGGACCTCGGCGGCGAGCCGGCCGAGCTGGACGAAGTCGGCGGGGTCGAGCTCGGCGGTGCCGTCGACCGCGGTGTGCTCGTTCCCGAAGTTGCCGTAGTTCTCCAGCCTGAGCTGCAGGTCGACCTGGTGGGGACCGGCGGCGGTGTCTCCTCCGACGACGCAGAACTCCCGACCGTCCGCGGTCTGCACGAAGGAGGGGACGGCCACGCCCTCGCCCTCGAGTGCGCGGACGAACTCGAGCTCGCAGGACAGCTCGGCGTCGCTATGGTACCCCCGGCGGTGCACCCGGAGGACGTAGTTCGTGTCGTTGGCGCGCAGCGCAAACACGATGTTTTCGCGGTGTTTCAGGAGGCTGAGCTCGGTGTCCGGGGAGATCCCGTAGTGCGGCAGCGCGGCGCGGGCCAGGGCAATTCCTGCGGCGAGTTCGGCGTTCGGCATGCGCGTCCTTTCGGGGGTCGGACACGGCCGTCGTTGGCGCGTGCCGCGAAGTTCTGTACTCGGAGTATAGAAAATATACGCAGCGTTCACAAGCGTCCACGGCTCCGCCTAGACTGGGGGGTATGACCGTCGACGCCGCACCCCCTCAGATGACGTTGCGCGAGCGGCGGCAGCACCGCACGCGGCGCGAACTCGTGGACGCGCTGCTCCACGTCATTGCCGAGGGCGGCGTCGACGCGGCCACGATCGAACGGGTCTCCGCGCAGTCGGGGATCTCGCGCGGGACCGTGTACGCCCACTTTCCCGGCGGGCGCGACGAGCTCCTCCGGGCGGCGTATGCGGCGCTCGGCGAGCGCCTCGTTGCCCGCTCCCGCGCCGCCGTGCTCGCCGCGGACGATTGGCGGGGCCAGCTCGCGGCCCTCGCCCGCGAGATGTTCACGCTCGCCGCGGACGCGCACACGGGACACTTCTTCAACGTGTCGGGGCCGACGCTCATCACCGGCGGATCGGAACGCGGAATCGGGTCCGGGGCCAGCGTCGTGATGATCGAGGAGGCCATCGCGCTTGCTCAGGCGGACGGTGGCGTGGACCCGCGCGTGGACGCCGCGGCGACGGCCGTGCTCCTGGTGGGCGCGCTCCGGGAGGCCGCGATGCGGGTAGCGGCGGGCCTCGACTCCGCTGATCGGGCCACGGCCGCGTTCGACCGGCTCGTGGCGGGTCTGGCCGCCACGGCGTAGCTCGCGCTCGCGACGCCCTGGATCGTGCGCTGCGAGTCGGTGCAGACGGCTACGCGGGGGAGGGGTGCGCCACGGTGGACTCGCGAGCACCCGCCGCGGCGAGCTCGGCCGAGCGGATGAGTGTCTCGATTCCCAGGAGGTACGTCTCGTGGTCGTCGAGATCGGCGAGCGGGCCCGTGAAGCGCGCGATCTGCGGGTAGACCCGCGGATCCGCGAGGATGGGGCCATCGAGCCAGGGCGAGCCCTCCGTCGCCGTCTGCTCGTCGCCGCTCTCGATTCGTGCGCGGGCGATTCCTGACGCGGTTGAGAGGAGGTAGGAGGAGAAGAGCGCGTAGTGGCGCACCACGTCATCGGGGGTGAGGCCGGCGCGGTCCAGGGCGTCAAGGATGAGTTCAATGGCGCGGAGCTCGCCCGGCCCGTGCGTGGTCAGCACCATCGATTCCGCCGCGATGGAGGGGTGTGCGCAGTACTCCACGAGCGTGCCCAGCGCGAGCTGCCGGATCCGGTTGCGCCAGTCCTCGGGCGGGGCGGTGACCCCGTCCATGGCGCGGACGTGCAGTTCGTCGAGGAGGGCCTCCATGAGGTGGGACTTGCTCCGGAAGTGGCGGTAGATCGCGGAGGGGTCGACGCCGAGCCGCAGTCCGAGGGCCTTCGCGGAAAACTCGTTGGAGCGGGTTTCGGCGGCGACGGCGAGACCCGTGGTGACGATCAGCTCGGTGTCGAGCTTGATCTTCCGGGCACCCCCGCGGCGGCGGGTGGACGATGCGGCGGGTGTCGCTGCGGACGGCGCGGACATGGGGCTCCTCTCCAGCGCCCAGCGTAGAGCATCGGTGCGGCTTCGCAGCGCGCGAGGCGTCAAGTTCACGACAATGACAAACGCTTTGTCAAAGGCTTTGACAAAGTGCATAGACCTCGATTACGCTCCAGATCAGCTTGATTCAGAGTCGAACGAGGAGCGTCATGGCCAGCAAGATTCCACACGAGGTGCTGTTCTCCGGAGGGGCCGTATTTACGGGACGCGGTGCGCCGCTGCACGGCATGTCCGTGATGGTGAGCGGAGGCACGATCGTCGCGGTGCTGCCCGACGCCGACGCCGCAGCGCTCGCGGGCCCCGAGACCACCCGCGTCGACCTGGCCGGGGCACTGCTCTCACCGGGGTTCCAAGACGCGCACATTCACCCCATCAGCGGCGGGGTCGAAGCGCTCCAGTGCGACCTCACCGAATCCGAGGACGCGTCCGACGCGGTGCGTCGCATCGCCGAGTATGCGGCGGCGCATCCCGAGGAGCCGTGGATTCTCGGGGGCGGCTGGTCCATGGACCATTTCCCGGGCGGGGCCCCGACTCGGGCGCTCATCGACGCGGTGGTGCCGGACCGGCCCGTGCTGCTCATGAGCCGCGACCATCACAGCAGCTGGGCGAATACCGCGGCGATCCGCGCGGCGGGCCTCGACGGGGCCACCCCGGATCCGGCGGACGGCCGGATCGAACGCGAGGAGGGCGGATTCCCCGCGGGGACCTTCCACGAGGGTGCCGGGGATCTGTTCGCCGGCGTCACACCCGAGAACTCCCCGGAGCTGAACTACCGGGGACTCCTCCACGCGCAGGACAAGCTCATGGCGCTCGGGATCACCGGCTGGCAGGACGCCTGGGTGGGTGCCGCCGGCACCGCGTACGGGTCGGTCGACATCTACGAGCGCGCCGTGGCCGAGGACACACTCCGGGTGCACGTGGTCGGCGCGCAGTGGTGGGAGCGCGATCGGGGCCTCGAACAGATCGAAGAGAAGCTCGCGCTCCGGGACGAGCGCCGGGCGAGCGGCACCGCCGACCGATTCGACCTCGGCACCGTCAAGATGATGCTCGACGGGGTCGCGGAGAACTTCACCGCCGCAATGATCGAACCGTACCGGGACGCGCAGGGCCACGACACCTGCAACCACGGCATTTCCTTTGTCGATCCCGAGATCCTCACCGAGGCCGTCACCCGCTTCGATGCGGCCGGGATGCAGGTGCATTTCCACGCGCTCGGCGACCGCGCCGTTGCGGGTGCCCTCGACGCTGTCACCGCTGCCCGCGCAACCAACGGCCCGAGCGAGGCGCGACACCATCTCGCACACCTGCAGGTGGTGACCGAGGCCGACGCCGCCCGCTTTGCGGAGTCAGGCGCCACCGCGAATCTGCAGATGCTCTGGGCCACCCACGAGGATCAGCTCGATACGCTCACGCTGCCCTTCCTGCAGGAGGGCGCCGTGCGCCGGCAGTACCCGTTTGGGGACCTGCAGCGCGGCGGTGCCCGGCTTGCCGCGGGCAGTGACTGGCCGGTGTCCTCGGCCGATCCGCTCGCCGCGATCCACATCGGGGTCACCCGCGTCGGTCCGGACGTCGCCGCGGGGCCGCTCGGCGGGGAACGCCAGCGCCTCGACCTCGAAACGGCGCTCGCCGCGTACACCTCGGGGAGCGCCTACGTGAACCACCGGGACCACGACACCGGCACGATTGCGTCCGGGTATCTCGCGAACCTCGTGGTGATCGAGCCCGATCCGTTCACGCTCGCCCCCGACGAGCTGCACCGCGCGCGCGTGCGCGAAACCTGGATCTCGGGCGAGCGTGTGTACGCCCGACCGCAATAAGCCACCACGTCCTGCCACCCATCCCAAAGGAGAACACCGTTGTTCACGACACCGAAACGCCGCCGCGGCGCGGCCCTTATTGCGGGCCTCACGATCGCGGGCCTCACCCTCACTGGCTGCTCCGGTGGCGGATCCAGCGCCGGATCCGCGCCGCTCGACTGGGAGATTACCGACCAGACGGCCGCGCCCTCGGGTGATATCGACCAGATCACCTGGGCCAGCTATGCCGAACCGTTCTCGCTCGACTACGCCTACGCATTTGACTACTCCGATAACCAGGTACTCGCGAACGTGTGCGAATCGCTGCTGCGGCTGAACCCCGACTTCACGTTGGAACCCGCCCTCGCGGAGTCGTTTGCGAACCCGACCCCGACGACCTGGGTGTACCAGATTCGCGACGGCGTGAAGTTCCACGACGGCACCGTGATGACCGCCGCTGATGTCGTGGCGTCCATGCAGCGCCACATCACCCCCGAGCTCGGATCCTCCTGGTTCAGTGTGTATCAGAACGTCGCCTCGATCGAGCAGACCGGCGCGCGCGAGGTGACCGTGACCACCACGATCCCTGACTCCCAGTTCAACCTGGGAATGGGCGGCTCCGCCGGCGTCATCGAATCCGCGGCCACGCTGGCCGAGGCCGGCGCGGACTACGGCAACTCCAGCACGGGCGTCAACTGCACGGGACCCATGCAGTTCGACTCCTGGAAGTCCGGCGAGAAGATCTCGCTGAGCCGCTTCGCCGACTACTGGAATCCTGAGCTCGCGGCAAAGTCTGAGCGCTTCGACTTCGTGTTCATGACCGACGCAACGGCGCGCAGCAACGCGCTGAAGTCGGGCGAGGTGGACGGCACCTGGCTGCTGCCCATGGACGCCGCACAGAACCTGCAGGGAGCGGGCGGCGATGTGCTCTACGGCATGAACACCGCCGTCTCTAACCTCATCGTCTCCGACATGACGGGCCCGCTCGGTGATGTGCGTGTGCGCCGGGCGCTGCTCATGGCGCTGGATCGCCCGGGCATTCTCGAAGCCATGAACAAGGGTGTGGGAGAGGTCACCGACGTGCTCACGACCCCATCGGTGTGGGGTGATGCGGATCCGACCGTGGCGGACGCGGCATTCACCGAAATCGAGTCGTACCCGCACGACGTCGAGGCCGCGAAGGCGCTCGTCGAGGAGGCCGGGGCAACCGGGGCGAGCGTGAAACTCGTCACCGCGCCGATCAACCAGGACTTCGCGGTGGTCTCCCAGGCCACCGCCGCCGCCGGCAAGTCGATTGGGCTCGACGTACAGATCGAGACGGTCACCCCCGCCGCCTACACCACCCTGTTCGCGGACCCCGATGCCCGAGCGGGCGTCGACCTGTTCTACACGCAGTGGTATCTCTCGAGCCCGGACCCGCTCGAGATGTACTCCGTGCTCCGCACCGGCGAGTTCTCGAACTACGGCAACTGGTCGAACCCGGAGTACGACGCGCTCGTCACCGAGGCGGTCTCGACGATGGATCCGCGGGCGCGCAGCGAGCTCACCGCCCAGGCTCAGCAGCTGGCCAACGCGGAGCTCCCGTGGCTGCCGCTCGTGACCGCCCCCAATGCCATGTACCTGGGGGAGCGCGTCACGGGACTCTCGCCCTCGATCAACTTCCTCTACTACCCCTGGGCGGCGACCCTGGGCGCGCGCTAAGCGCCCCGGCTCTCGACCCACTGCATACTCGCTGGCCGGCGGGCATCTCCGCCGGCCAGCACCACGATTTGGAGACCCCACGATGACCTACGTGCGGCGCATTGCATCCAAGCTGGGCGCGCTCCTGCTCACGCTGTTCCTCGCTTCGCTCCTGGTGTTCTTCTCGCGCTTCATCGTTCCGGGCGATCCGGTCCGATTCTTGCTGCGCGGGCGGAAGCCCAGTCCCGAAGCGGTGGCCGCCGTGACCGAGCAGTTCGGCCTCGACCTGCCCCCGTGGGAGCAATACCTGAACTGGGTGTTCGGGATCTTCCGCGGCGACTTCGGCCGATCCCTACAGTTTCGGCAGGACGTCGCGACCGTGATCGGTGACCGGCTTCCCGTCACCCTGGGACTGGTGGTGCTGGCCGGTGCGATGATCGCGGTCGTCGGTATTGGCGCGGGCGTCATTGCCGCGCTGAACCGCGGCAAGCTCGCTGACCGGGCCACCCTGATCTTCCTCACGGTGCTCGGCGCGATCCCCTCTTTCGTGGGGGCGATTGTGCTGATCGCGGTGTTCGCGGTGACCCTCGGCTGGTTCCCGACGTTCGGCACGGGCGAGGGATTCTGGGATTCGCTCTGGCATCTCTTCCTCCCGGCGCTCGCGCTCGCGATCTCGTTTGTGGTGCTGATCGGGAAGGTGACGCGAAGCTCCATGGTCGAACAGATCGGCAAGGAGCACGTGGAGGTGGCAACGAGTCGCGGTCTGAAGCGCGGCACCGTGATCCGTCGCCACGTGTTCCGCAACGCGATCGGCCCGATCGCGACGGTCAGCGGCGTGCTCGTCGCCGGGCTGCTCGTGGCGAGCACCATCGTCGAATCCGCGTTCGGGATCTCCGGACTCGGCTCGCTGCTCGTGCAGTCCGTGGACCGCCTCGATTTCCCCGTCGTGCAGATGATCGTGCTGCTCGTGGTGACCGCCTTTGTGGTGGTCAACGCGGTGGTCGATCTGCTCGAACCCCTCATTGACCCCCGGGCCGCGGCAGGAGCTGATGCACGATGACTGTTCCCAACCCCACGACCGCGGTGCGCGTGATGCGTGCGCCGCGCGCCCGCCGCTCGACCACACTCTTCACCGTCAGCGTGATCGTGCTCGCCGCGGTCACCCTGGCCGCCGCGTTCGCGCCGTTCGTCGCGCCGTACGATCCGGACGCCGTCGACTTCCTCGCCTTCAACGGCGGCCCGACGGCCGCGCACTGGCTCGGCACCGACGGCCTCGGCCGTGACATCCTCAGCCGGATGATCTGGGGCGCGCGGACGGCGCTCCTCGGGCCCCTGCTCGTCGTGGTGTTCTCCACGATCGTCGGGATCCTGCTCGGCCTGCTCGCGGGCTGGCGTGGCGGCTGGATCGATGCCGTGCTCAGCCGGGTTTTCGACGTGATCTTCGCGTTCCCGGCGCTGCTCATCGCGATCATGGCGGTCGCACTGTTTGGCAAGGGCCTCGTCGCCCCGGTGATCGCCATGAGCCTCGCGTACGCCCCCTACGTCGCGCGGCTCACCCGCTCGCTCGTCACCGCGGAACGGAACCGACCGTACGTGTCCGCGTATCGCGTGCAGGGCTTCGGCGGGGCGTGGATCGCGCTGCGCCGGGTCCTGCCGAACGTGGTCCCGATCGTCGGCGCGCAGTCGACGCTGAACTTTGGCTACGTGCTCGCGGAGCTCGCGGGCCTCTCCTTCCTCGGGCTCGGCGTGCAGGCACCCGCGTCCGACTGGGGCGCGATGATCAACGAGGCGCAGCCCGGGATCGCCGGCGGCCACTTCCTGCCGGCCGTCGTCCCCGCGATCGCCGTGGTGATCGTCGTGGTTGCCGTCAACATCATCGGCGAGGAACTTTCGGAACGAATCGGAGGGGGTGTGTCCGCATGACACTGCTCAACATCACAAATCTCACACTCGATCTCCCCAACGGCACGCGCCTGCTCGATGGGATCTCGCTGCGCGTCGAAGCGGGCGAGACGGTGGGCCTCGTTGGCGAGTCGGGATCGGGCAAGTCGCTCACGGCCCGCTCCGTGCTCGGCCTGCTGCCCGGCGGTGCGAGCATGGGCGGCAGCGTGGTCTGCGAGGGGCACGACGTGCTCACGGCGGGCCGGGCGGAACTCCTCCGCGTGCGGCGTTCGAGCGCCGCGATGATCTTCCAGGACCCGCGTGCCGGCATCAACCCCATGCGCACGATCGGCGATCACATGACGGAATCGCTGCGGCTGTGCCAGGGGGTTCCGGCCCCGCAGGCCCGGGCCGCCGCCACGGAGCTGCTCCGGGCCGTGCGCCTGCCGCGCCCGGTGGATCATCTGAGCCAGTACCCGCACGAGTTCTCCGGCGGCATGCTGCAGCGGGTCATGATCGCCGGGGCGCTCACCAGCGCTCCGAAACTGCTGATCTGCGACGAGCCGACCACCGCGCTCGATGTGACGACCCAGGCAGAGATCGTCGAGGTGCTGCGCGAACAGCGGGCGGCGCGCGGCATGGGCATGCTGTTTATCACGCACGACCTGAATCTGGCCGCATCGATCTGTGATCGGGTCGTCGTCATGGCCGGGGGTCGGGTGGTCGAGCAGGGGAGCGCGCGCGAGATCTTCACCACCCCGGGCGCGGACTATACGAAGCGCTTGATCGCCGCAACCCCGAGCGTGACCGTGTCGGATCCGGCACCCGCTCATCCGGCACCCGCTGATTCTGCCGCGTCTGCCGCGTCTGCCGCGTCTGCTGAGCCCGCCGAGCCGCTGGTGCTCGTCCGCGAGCTCTCGAAAACCTACCACCCGCGCGGCCGCGAGGCCGTGCACGCGGTGCGGGGCGCATCGCTCGCGATCCCGCGCGGCGGATCGCTCGGTGTGGTCGGGGAGTCCGGATCCGGAAAATCTACCCTCGCGCGCATGATCATCGGGCTCGAACAGCCGGACGCGGGCGAGTTGCGGATCGCGGGTGTCACCCGAACGGACGTGCCGCGCGGCAAGGCCGAGCGTCTCGCCCGTGCCCGCAGCGCGCAGATGGTGTTCCAGGATCCCTACCTGTCGCTCGATCCTCGCATCCCCGTGGGGCAGACCGTCGAGGACGCGCTGCGTTTGCACGCCCGGCTGACCGGGGCCGCCTGCGCCGAGCGGGCGCTGCAACTCCTCGACGACGTGGGCCTGAGCCGGGACCACGCCCAGGCGTTGCCGCGCACGCTGTCCGGCGGCCAGCGCCAGCGCGTCGCGATCGCCCGGGCCATCGCGATCGAACCGGAACTGCTGGTCATGGACGAGGCGACGAGCGCGCTCGACGTGTCGGTGCAAGCGCAGGTGCTCGATCTGCTGGCCCGGGTGCGCGCTGAGCAGGGGCTCACGATCCTGTTCATCAGTCATGACCTCGGCGTGGTGCGGCGGGTGTGCGACGACACGCTCGTGATGCGCCGCGGAGAGATCGTCGAGAGCGGGCCCACCGAAGGCCTGCTCAGCGACCCGCAGCACGAGTACACGCGCATGCTGCTCGATTTGGTGCCGCGTCCGGCGTGGGCGTAGCCGGCAGTCATACTCACGCAGCACCCCACGCCCCTATCACTCCTGGGAGAACACACATGCAGACCCTCATCATCGGTGCCGGAATCGGCGGCCTCGTCACCGCCCTCAGCCTCGCCGACGCTGGCCACCGGGACATCGTCGTGGCCGAGCGCAGCTCGGAGATCCGCGGCCTCGGCGTCGGACTCAACCTGCTGCCGCACGCCGCACGAGAACTCGACGAGCTCGGGGTGCTCGACCGGGTCGCCGCGCTCGGCGTCGAACCCGCGACGCTGGCGTACTACACGCGCCGCGGGCAGCTCATCTGGTCGGAACCACGTGGCACGCACGCGGGGTATCGCTGGCCGCAGCTGTCCGTGCACCGTGGACGCCTCCAGTTACTCCTCAGGGACCTCGTCCAGGAGCGACTCGGCGACGTGATCCGGCTCGGGCATCGACTCGAGCGGGTCGCGGAAGACGGGCGCTCGGCCCAGTTCGTGCTCGCCGACGGGGCAACCGTAGAGTTCCATGCCGACCTGATCGTGGCCGCCGACGGAATCCACTCCGCGGCACGCGCGCAGCGCTACCCGGAGGAGGGCGGGCCCGTGTGGGGCGGGCTCACCCTGTGGCGTGGCACGGCCACGGTGCCCGCACTGCTCGACGGCCGCACCATGTTCATGATGGGAGACGCGGACCAGAAGTTCGTGGCCTACCCGCTGGAAGCCCCGGGCCCGGACGGGCGCCAGCGCATCAACTTCATCGCGGAGCGCCGCGCCGCGGGCTCGCCGGGCGCGGACTGGAACCGCCAGGCCGCACGAGCCCCCATCGCCGAGCTCTTCACCGGCTGGACCACCGAGTGGCTCGACGTTCCCGCGATCATCCGTGACGCGGAGGAGCTGCTCGAATACCCCATGGTGGATCGCGAGGCGATTCCGCAGTGGACGTTTGGCCGCGCCACCCTGCTCGGGGACGCCGCCCACGCGATGTACCCCAACGGGTCGAACGGCGGCTCGCAGGCGATCCTGGACGCGCGCACCCTCGTGCACCGGATCGCGACCGAGCCGTCGCTCGACGCGGCGCTCGCCGCGTACGAAGCGGAGCGCCGGCCGGCGACCGCGCGGCTGCTTGAGATGACGCGGCAGACCGGGCCGGAGCGGGTGATGCAGCTCGCCTCCGAGCGCGCCCCGGAGGGCTTCGCCGACGTCACCGACGTGATCCCGCAGGCTGAACTCGAGGACATCGCCGCCGCGTACAAGCGCGCCGCCGGGTTCGACCCGGCACGGCTCAACACCCGTGCCTCGCTGAGCGCCCGGCCGGGTGCGGGGTCGTGAGCCCGGTCGACGGCGCAGGACCGGCAGCCCCCGGACTGGTCCCGGTCGGGGAGATCGTCGTGCAGTTGGGGACGACCCGGGTGTACGGCACCACCCGGGAGGGCGACCGCCGCGTCACGCCGATCGTCGGCGGCACGGTGCGGATCGTGGATCCGGGCGGGGACGTGCCCCCGGTCGTGGCGGAGATCCTGCCCGGCGGGGCCGACTGGCAGCGGGTGCGAGCCGACGGCGTGATCGAGATCGACGCCCGCTATGAGGCGGCGACGGCGGGCGGGGACGGCCTGATCCTGCACGTCCGTGGGCTGCGCCGCGCCGCCCCCGGGGGTGCCTATTTCCGGGCGGGATGCACGGTCGAGGCGGGGGCACCGGGGCTCGCCGAACTCGAGCGCGTGCTGCTCCTCGTCGACGGCGTGCGCGACGCGGACCGGGTGCGCCACACGCTCTACCGCGTGACGTAGCGCGCGCCGCGCCGTGCTCGCGCCGCGCCGCGCCGTGCTCGCGCCGGCCGCGCCGCGCCGCGCACACGTTCATGGGTGAGTTTCTGGGGCTTCACCGGCGCGAAGCCCCAGAAACTCACCCATGGATGCGCGTTCGCGGCGCGCGTGCCCCCCCCCTGCGGCCTCGAAGTTTCGCTCGATAGGCTCGAGGGGAACGGCGGAAGGGGTCACGTATGACGAAGACATGGCTGACACAAGCCGGGGCGGTCGCCGCACTGGTGCTCCTGCTCGCGGGCTGTGCGCCCGCCCCGGCACCGAATACCGGGGTGAACTCCGGGGACTCCGGGGTCCCCTCTGAGGCGGCACCCTCGGGCGCCGACCTGCAGAAACTTATCAACGACGGCACGCTGCCCGCGGACTTCCCCGCGGACGCTGAGCGCGTTCGGCTCATCGAGCAGGGGAAGAAGCTCGCGGCCTCGTGGACCGGGGAAGCGCTGAGCGCTGACTGCGCCGCCGCCGAATCCTCGCCCGGATCGATTGCGGCGATCCTGCTCTTGCAGGACGCACCGTTGACCGACATCGAGCGCTGCGGCGACGTGTGGCAGGCCACCCAGGCCGACGGCTCGCACGTGCTCTGGAACACGGAGCGCTAGCGCCCGATCCGGCACCGCGCGCGAGCGCCCGATCCGGCACAGCCCGCGAGCGCCCGATCCGGCACCGCAGCGCTGTGGCCCCGCACCCTCGAAGGGGTGCGGGGCCACAGTCGGTCCGGCACGCGGGTGCCGGACCGGTCCGGTGCGGGCTACGCCTCGGGAACGTCCAGGCCGTTCACGCGCTGAATCTCGCGCTGGTACTCGGCCACAACGCTGCGGGAGACGCGGCAGTCGAGCACGATCGTGCCCTGCGCCCCCGCGGCGGTCCACTCGCCCAGCGCGTCGAGGTCGGCAAGGGTGCGGACCTGCACACCCTGCGCGCCGAGCGCCGCGGAAACCCCGGCGAAGTCCACGTCCGGGATGAGCATGGGGCCCTCGTCGAGACCCATCACGCCGTAGAGGTGCACCTCGGCCCCGTAGGCGCCGTCGTTCCACACCACGATCACGGTGCTCGGGGAGGTCCGGATCGCGGTCTCGAGATCGGCGAGGGCCATCAGCCCACCACCGTCACCCGTGCTGAGGACGGCGGTCGTGCCGGGCGCGGCGGCGGCGACACCCGCGACCGTCGGGAAGCCGAGCCCGATGGTCTGGTAGGCGGTGCCGACCATGATCATCCGCTCGGGCGAGGCGACGGGCCAGTACATGTTGGCCCAGCCGATGAAGTGGCCGCCGTCGGTCGTGACGTGGCGGTTCTCGGGCAACAGCTCGCCAATGCGCGCAGCGACGGCACGCGGATCGAGGCGGCCGTCCGCGCACAGGCCTTCGGCGGTCGCGCCCGTGCCCGTGTCGCGGACGCGGAGCGATCCACCCGCTTCAAGTCCCGCCACGCGCGTGCGCCAGCCGGCGGTGCGCGGCTCGGCGGACTCGATCGCGCCGAGCATGGTGGCGAGGGTTGCCCGGGCGTCGCCCTGGAGCAGCAGGTGCGTGATCGGGTGGTTCGACTTCGGCGGGGCCACCTGCTCGGTGTCGATCCGGATCACGGTGGTGCCCGCGCTGAACAGCTCACCGAAGCGCATGGTGAACTGGTTCAGGCTCGCGCCCACCACGAGCACCACATCGGCCTCGTGAAGCACCTCCATGGCGGGGATCTGTCCGAATCCGCCGGTGATCCCGAGATCGTACTGCTGCGCGGGGAAGATTCCGCGCGCGAGCGCCGTGCTCGAGGTGAGCGCGCCGAGCGCGTCGGCCACTCGCCCGAGTTCTGCGGCGGCACCCGACACGTGGGCACCCCGGCCCGCGAGGATCAGGGGGCGCTCGGCCTCGAGGAGCGCCAGCACGGCGGCCTCGAGCTGGTGCGCGGCGAGGCCCGCGATCGGCTCGCTGCTCGGGGTTGCCGGCGCGGGAACGGCGGAGTCGGCGACGGAGGCGCTCAGCGCGGCGAGCACCGCGGGATCGTTCAGGTCGATACCGCCCGCGGCGGCCTGCTCAGGCTGGGCCGGGGCGACGGCGGGTGCCGTGACGAGGTCGTAGGGGATCCCGAGCACGACGGGGCGGCGGAAGCGCTGCGCGTAGGAGACTGCGCGCTCCACGGTGCGGTCGATGTTCGTCACCGTGAGCATGTGCGTGCGGACGCCGAGCGCCGCGGCGAGCATCTCCTGGTCGACGTCCCAGGGGCGGGGGCCCGAGCTTGGCGCGTCGCCCACGACGACGAGCATCGGGGTGCGGGCCTGGGCCGCCTCGGCGAGCGCGGTGAGGGTGTTCGTGAATCCCGCACCGTAGGTGGTGGTGGCGATCGCGAGCTTGCCGCTCACGCGGGAGTACGCGTCAGCGGCCGCGACGGTGCCCGCCTCGTGGCGTACCGCCGTGTACGCGACGCCGGCCTCGGCGAGGCTCTCGATGAGGTGCGCGTTCCCGTTCCCCATGAGGCCGAAGCTGTGGTCGGCGTGACGGGCGAGCGAGGCGGCCAGGGTGCGCGTGAGCGTGGATGGAGTGGACATCACAGAAATCCTTATGCGAAAAGACGAATGGATTGAAACCGTGTATGTCTCGCCGGGCATCAATGCCGCGGCAGCAGCGCCCCTTTTTCGCGCGCCTTAGCCGGCCGGGTCGGAGTACCTCCCAACCGAGCTGGACCTCTCCATCATAGGGGGTGCCGGATCGGACGTGGGGCAGGGGTGCGCGATGCGCGGCGTGCGGTGCGCGGCGTGCGAGGTGTGCCCGTCGTCCGAGGTGTGCGCGGCGTACGAGGTGTGACCGCCGTCCGAGATCTGCGCGCTGTCCGAGGTATGCCCGTCGTCCGAGGTGCGCTCGTTGTTCGCGGTGTGCCGGCAGAGCAGCGACCAACGCACCGGACATCCTGCGGCCGCGTCGTGATTCCCGGGGAAAATCTCCTGTGCAATCGTGGATCTCCGCCGCGATGGTCGGTGCCCGCGCACCTCGCCCCGAGCACCGGGCCCCGCCGCAGGCCCGCCGCAGCCCTGCCGCAGGCCCTGCCGCGGGCGCTGCCGCGGGCGCTGCCTCCGCGGGGTGCTAGCGGTAGTTCTGGGAGATCCGCTCGGCGGCGTGCCGCAGCGCCACCACGACGTCGTCGACGGAGTCCGGGTGGTTGAAGTGCACGACGGCGATTGCCGCGGGGGCCTCGCCTTCGAGGCGCAACGGCACGGCGATGGCGGTGACCCCGTCGATCACCTCGTTGCGGCTGAGGGCGTAGCCGTCGCGCTGCGTCGCGGCCGCGGCCTCGCTGAGTTCCTCGTGCCCGAACGCTGCCGCGCGCTCGGCGCGGCTGAGGCTCGACTCGATCGCGTGACCGGGGGCGCCGCGATCGAGCGGATGGCGGACGCCCGGGTTTCGGGCGATCGTCGCGGACACGTTCGACGGTTCCACCGACACCAGGGTGACCACCTCGTCAGCGTCGAGGATCGTGACGAACGCGGTCATGCCGAGCGTGTAGGCGAGTTCAGACACGGGCTGCATCGCGGCTGTGTGGAGCATGGGCGCGACGCCGCGGGCCAGCACGGTGAGCTTGGGGCCGAGGCGGATCCGCCCGCCGGAATCCCGTGCGACGAAGCGGTGCTGCTCCAGGGTGCGCAGGATCCGGTAGGCGTTCGATCGGTGCACGCCGAGGCCCTCGGCGAGCTCGGTGATCGTCATTGGGATCTCGGCTTCGGCCAGGATTTCGAGGGCACGCAGGCCGCGGGCCAGGGTCTGGGAGCCGGCCGGCGGGGCGGGCGCCTCGGTGTGCTCAGTCATATTCTCTCTATTCTGGCCGAAACTTGGCTGCCGTGGTGTTGTGCGAACGCGCGTCTCGCTCTATCCTGAGTGTGCGATATTCAAACTTCGTGTTCAATTATAGAACACGGCCTGGCGTGAGTGCCAGGGAGTGAGGAGAAACAGTGCAGTTCCACCACCACGGATATGTCTCCACGGATCCGCGCGTCCAGCCGGCCGCCGGAATTGGGCTCGATCGGCCGGACGAGCTGCCGAGCGAGATGGACGTCTTGATCGTCGGATCGGGTCCCGCCGGCATTGTCGCCGCCGCGCAGCTGGCCCAGTTCCCGAACGTCGTCACCCGCGTCGTCGAGCGCCGGGACTCGCGTCTGGTGCTCGGCCAGGCCGACGGGATTCAGGCGCGCAGCGTCGAGACCTTCCAGGCGTTCGGCTTTGCCCAGCAGATCATCCAGGAGGCGTACCAGATCACGGAGACGAGCTTCTGGACGCCGGATCCGGCCAACCCGAAGAACATCGTCCGCAGTTCCGTCACGCCGGACGATCCCCAGGGCATCTCCGAGTTCCCGCACCTGATCGTGAACCAGGCCCGGGTCATCGACTACTTCGCGGAATACGCCCGCAGGGCACCCGCCCGCGGCGACATCGACTACGGCTACGAGTTTGTCGGCCTCGAGGTCGGCGAGGGGGAGTACCCCGTCGCGGTGACCCTCCGCAAGGTGTCCGGCCAGACCGGTGCGGGCATCAACGCCGCCGCCGCGGCGGACGCCGAGCAGGGCGAGACCGTCGTGGTGCACACGAAGTACGTGATCGGGGCCGATGGCGCACGGTCCACGGTGCGCCGAGCTATCGGCGGCTCCCTGAGCGGCGACCAGGCGTTCCACGCCTGGGGCGTGATGGACGTGCTCTCGGTCACGGACTTCCCCGACATCCGCAAGAAGTGCATCATCCACTCCGAGGCGGGCAGCATCCTGCACATCCCGCGTGAGGGGAACCACCTCGCCCGGATCTACGTCGACCTCGGCGAGGTGGACGAGCAGGACGGGGGCAAGGTGCGCGACACCCCGCTCGAGGACGTCATTGCGCAGGCCAACGCGATCATGCACCCCTACACCCTCGACGTGCGCAACGTGGCCTGGCACAGCGTCTACGAGGTCGCGCACCGTCTCACGGATCGCTTTGACGACGCCGAGACCTCGCCCGACGGCAAGCAGCGCGTATTCCTGATGGGCGACGCCTGCCACACGCACAGCGCGAAGGCGGGCCAGGGTATGAACGTGTCCATGCAGGACGGGTGGAACCTGGGCTGGAAGCTCGGCTACGTGATCGAGGGCCGCAGCCCCGAGTCCCTGCTCCAGACGTACTCCGACGAGCGCCGCGTCACCGCGAAGAACCTCATCGACTTCGACAAAGAGTGGTCCACGCTCATGGCGAAGAAGCCCGAGGAGTTCGATTCCCCGGGGCAGCTCGAGGAGTTCTACGTGCAGACGGCCGAGTTCCCGGCCGGCTTCATGACCGAGTACACGGAGTCGATGCTCACGGGCACCGGGGAGCACCAGGCTCTCGCACCCGGCTTCCCCCTGGGCAAGCGCTTCAAGTCGGTCATGACGACGCGCGTGTCCGACGCGGTCGATGTGCACCTCGGACACCATCACCGCGCGGACGGCCGGTTCCGCGTGTACGCGTTCGCCGACGCCTCGGGCGAGCGGCTGAACGCCTGGGCCGAGTGGCTGCTCTCGAACACCGCGTCTCCGCTGCAGCGCTTCACGCCGCTCGGCGGCGACCTCGACGCGATCTTCGACGTCAAGGCCGTCTACCAGCAGGAGCACCACAGCGTCGACATCATGCAAGCATCGAAGCTGTTTCTCCCGCTCACGGGGCCCTTCCAGCTCGTGGACTACGAAAAGATCTACGCGGCGAAGCCGGGCGAGGATATCTTCGACGAGCGCGGGATCAGCCGCGACGGTGCCGTGGTGATCGTGCGCCCGGACCAGTACGTGTCCGCCGTGCTGCCGCTCACCGATCCCGAGGCGGTGGCGCGCTTCTTCGAGCCGATCTTCCTGACGCCGTAGCGCGCGCCGCACAGTGTGTGGCCGGGACCCCGCGTGGGGCCCCGGCCACACGCGTTTCTGGCCACGCGTTCCGGACACGGTACGCTCCGCGCCACGCTCCGTCTCGCTGCGCTGCGCCGCCGCAACCGCCGGACCCGAAGATCGTCGGCGTCACCCCCGGGCACCCGGGAATGGCGCTGCCGCTCGTGTCATCTCCCGCGGGCATCGGCCGAACGGCCGAGGGACCCCGGATCCATATGGATCCGGGGCCCCTCAGTCGCGGGTGGCGGAGTACTTACTTCGCGGCGAAGCGGAAGAGCTTCTTGTTCGCGAACTCCAGCATGCCGACCTTGCCCAGCTCGCGGCCGTAGCCCGACTTCTTGACGCCACCGAAGGGCACGTCAGCGCCCTCGAGGCCGGCGCCACCGATGAAGACCATGCCCACGTCGAGCTGGTTGCCGACGCGCTCGGCGCGATCCAGGTCGTCGCAGATCACGACGGAGCCCAGGCCGTACGGCGAGGAGTTGGCGAGCGAGATCGCCTCTTCGTCGCTCGAGACCTTGTACAGCTGTGCGACGGGGCCGAAGAGCTCCTGGCTGTACACGTCCATCGCCGGGGTGATGTTCGTCAGCACCGAGGGGGTGTAGAGGTTGCCCTCGGGGCTGTTGTCGCCCACGAGGATCTCGGCACCCTGATCCACGGCACCCTGCACCTGCGCGGAGAGGGTCTTGGTCGCGGCGTCCGAGGACATCGGGCCGAAGTCGCCCGACTCGTAGGACTGCCCGGCGATGGCGGCCTTGAACTTCTCCGTGAACTCGTCGAAGTACTTGTCCATGACCACGATGCGCTTGGAGCCGTTGCAGGCCTGGCCCGTGTTCTCCATGCGGCCGCCCACGGCGTGCTCGACCGCGTGGTCCAGATCGTCGGTGTCGAGGACGAGGAAGACGTCCGAGCCGCCGAGCTCGAGCACGCACTTCTTGAGTGCGCGGCCGGCCTGCTCAGCGACGATCGCGCCCGCGCGCTCCGAGCCGGTCAGCGAGACGCCCTGGATGCGATCGTCGGCAATGATGTCCGAGATCTGATCGTGCGTCGCGAAGACGTTGACGTACGCACCCTTCGGGAAGCCTGCGTCGAGGAACAGCTGCTCGAGGGCGAGCGCCGACTCGGGGCACTGTGCCGCGTGCTTCAGGATGATCGTGTTGCCGAGGATCAGGTTCGGGACGGCGAAGCGTGCGACCTGGTAGTAGGGGTAGTTCCAGGGCATGATGCCCAGGATGACGCCCGTGCCCTGGAAGCGGAAGAAGCTCTTCAGGCCGTCCTCGACCTCGAGCTGCTCGTCCGCGAGCCAGTTCTCAGCGTTCTTCGCGAACGCAGCCGTGATCGCACCCGAGAACTCAGCCTCGCCGATCGACTGGTCGAGCGGCTTGCCCATCTCGCGGTTGATGATCGCGCCGAGCTCGTCCTTGCGCTCGTCGAACAGCTCCGCCGCGCGCTGTGCCAGCGCCGCGCGCTCGGCGACGGTGGTCTTGCGCGCCCAGTCGGTGTAGGCCTGCTGCGCAGCGGCCAGTGACGCCTCGATCTCCTCCGAGGTTGCATCGGGGTAGGTGGCGAGGGTCTCGCCCGTAGCCGGGTTAATGACGGCAAACGTGCTCATAAATGACTCACTCCTTAGTGGCTGTGTCGAAATAGTGACGCTTCCCAGTCTCGCACACCGCGGTGCGCGGCACTAGCTCGGCGCGCTCCGAGTTTTCGAATGCTCTGTGGGGTCGGACCATGGATTTCGTAGCAAAGTCGACTCTTGGCAACGGAATCGGTCGAGTTTGGGGCGTGCGTCACGGCGCGTCGCGCGGTGGGTGAACGTTGGCTGAGCATCCTGTCTCCGCTGGGCCGTGCGCGGGGCTTCCCGCGCACGCGGGTGTGTCCGGGCAGGTTCGACGCGCGGACCTGCGATCCTGCGCAGAATGAGGCAGAATGTCAGTACGCATGACAATGCCATTGAGGCGAGTGATGCGCACCGCAACGAAGCACGCGGCGAGGACGCCGGAACCGAGAAGAGCACTGCAGTATGGCGAAGCACACCCTGTCGAACGCGACAGAAACCGGCCACATCCACGTGGGCAAGGGACTCAATGAGGGCACCCTGGGGGTCGTCGGGTCGACGATGATCGGGCTCGCCTCAACGGCGCCGCTCTACTCCCTCGCCGCGACGCTCGGCTACGTGATCGTCGCGGTCGGGGCGCAGGCGCCACTCGTGTTCATCGTGGCGTGCATCCCCATGGTGTTCGCCGCGTTCGCCTACCAGGAGCTCAACCGCGAGATCCCCGACTGCGGCACCACCTTCGTCTGGGGGACCAAAGCATTCGGCCCGGTCACCGGGTGGATCGGCGGCTGGGCCGTGGCCGTGGCCTCCATCATGGTCCTCGCGAACGTCGGGGAGATCACCGGACAGTACTTCTGGCTCCTGCTCGGCAACACGGAGTTCGCCGAGAACCGCGCGATCGTGATCGGCACCTCGGTGGTGTTCATGGCGATCATGACGCTCATCAGCACGGTCGGGGTGCAGATCGGGGAGCGCCTGCAGAAGATCCTCGTGGGCATCCAGATCCTCGCGATGGTGCTCTTCGGCGTGCTCGCGCTCGTCAACGCCGGCTCGGGCATGAACCCCGACTCCATCGCCTTCGACTGGAACTGGTTCAATCCGGCCGAGCTGACCTCCTGGTCCGGCTTCATGCAGGCCGTCCTGCTCGCACTCTTCATCTACTGGGGCTGGGACACCTGCCTCGCGCTGAACGAGGAGACGAAGAACCCGCGCACCACCCCCGGTCGCGCCGCGCTCTCCAGCATCGTGGTGCTGATCGTGCTCTACGTCGGGGTGTCCGTCGCCGTGATGATGTTCGCGGGCTTCGGGGACACCGGATTCGGGCTCACCAACGCGGAGAACCTCGACGACGTCTTCACCGTGCTCGGCGGCGCGCTCTTCGGCCCGTGGGGCTGGTTCCTGATCCTGGGCGTGCTCTTGTCCGCCGCCTCCTCCACGCAGACCACGATCCTCCCGACCGCCCGCGGCACCCTCTCCATGGCGGTGTACCGCGCTCTCCCCGCGAAGTTCGCGGAGCTGCACCCGAAGTTCAAGACGCCCTGGTTCTCCACCACGGTGATGGGCGTCGCGGCGATCATCTACTACGTGGGCATGTCGATCCTCTCCGAGGATATGCTCGCCGACTCGCTCACCTCGATGGGCCTGGCGGTCGCGCTCTACTACGCCATCACCTCGTTCGCGTGCGTCTGGTACTTCCGGGACACGCTCCGCGACAGCGCACGCAACCTCTGGATGCGCGGGATCCTCCCCGCACTTGGCGGCCTCATGCTCGGCTACGCCTTTGTGCAGTCCGCGATCGACATGTGGGCGACGGACTACGGCGAGACCGTCCTGCTGGGTGTGGGCGGCGCGTTCGTGATCGGGGTCGGCGCGATCCTGCTCGGCTTCGTGTTCATGGGCCTGTGGTGGCTGCGCCCCAACTCGCGCCCGTTCTTCCGCGGTGAGAGCCTGAACCGGGACACCGAGGTGCTCGTCCCGGACGAGTAGGCCAGCGTCCGGCCGTCGCCCCGTCCGGCCGCGCTCCGTCCGGCCGCGCTCCGTCCGGCCGCGCTCCGTCCGGCCGCGCTCCGTCCGGCCGTCGCCCCACAGCCGCCCTGCATCCAGCCGCCGCACCCACATGAATAGGACCCCCGCATGACGCAGCACACCTCGAACTTCGACACCATCGTGGTCGGCGCGGGCATCGCCGGACTTACCGCGGCTCGGCTCCTGGCCCGCGCCGGGCAGCGCGTGGTGGTCCTCGAAGCGCGCGACCGGATCGGCGGCCGCGTGCACTCGGAACGTGCCGCGGGCCGCGTCACCGACCTCGGCGCCTCCTGGATCCACGGCATCACGGACAGCCCGGTGCACGTCGCCACCCGAGCGCTCGGGATGCCCGAGGTCGAGTTCACGATGGGGAGCTTCCAGGCGGGCGGCAGGCCCGTCGCCTACTACGGCCCGGACGGCGCGCGGCTGAGCGATGCGGCGGCGGCGGGGTTCATCGCGGACGTCGCCGCCGGCGATGTCCGTCTGGCCGAGACGATCGCGGGAATCGCGCCCGGGGCCTCCTACGCAGACGCGGTCGAGGAGATGCTCGCGGGGACGGGCTGGGACACCGAGCGTGCGGAGCGCGTCCGCGAGTATCTGCGCCACCGCACCGAGGAGCAGTACGGTGCGTGGATCGCGGATCTGGACGCGCACGGCCTCGACGACGACGCCGTCGAGGGCGACGAAGTGGTCTTCCCCGAGGGGTACGACCGGCTCGCCGCCGGGCTGGCGACCGGCCTCGACATTCGGCGGGACACCCCCGTGGCCGCGGTCACCTGGGACCCCGCCGCGGGCGTCACGGTGCGGACCGCCTCCGGGCGGGCATGGACGGCGGATCGTGCGGTGGTCACGGTGCCCGTCGGGGTACTGAAATCCGGCGACCTCGCGATCGATCCGCCGCTGCCGGACCCCGTCGCGGGGGCGCTCGGCCGCCTCGAAATGAACGCGTTCGAGAAGGTGTTTCTGCGCTTCCCCGAGCGCTTCTGGGACGCCGGGGTCGCCGCGATCCGCCGCCAGGGCGAGGCCGGGCAGTGGTGGCACTCCTGGTACGACGTGACCGCGGCCCACGGCGAGCCGACGCTCCTGACGTTTGCGGCCGGGCCGTGCGCGCGGGAGATCCGGGAGTGGCCCGAGGAGCGCGTGGTCGGCTCCGTCCTCGCGGCGCTCCGCGAGATCTACGGCGACGCGGTCATCGAACCCGCCGCGAGCCACGTCACGCACTGGCAGGACGACCCGTGGTCGCACGGCTCGTACGCCTACATGACGGTCGGCTCCGTGCCCGAGGATCACGAGGTGCTGGCCGCCCCCGTCGGCGGAGTGCTCCACCTTGCCGGGGAAGCGACGTGGCAGGAGGATCCGGCCACGGTCACCGCGGCCCTCTGCTCGGGGCACCGCGCCGCCGAGCGCATCCTCGGCGCGGCGATTCCGATCGAGGCGCTCGTCTCCTAGGGGCTGTCTGCCGCTGCGGTGGCCCGGTGTGCTCCGCGTGTCCCCGCCGGGGTGCCCGAGCGCAGTGCTGTGCCGCCCGCCGCGCCGCCCGCCGTGCCGCCCGCCGTGCCGCCCGCCGCGCAGGTCCCCGGCCGCGCAAGCCCCCGGCCGCGCAAGCCCCCGGCCGTGCAGGGCCCCGGCCGCGTTAACCAATACCTCGGAGATCCTGCGCCCAGGTCGGATTTCGAGAGAAAATCTCCGTGGATTTCGTGAATCTCCTGCTGGTTGATCGTGGTGCGCACGGGGTGAACCACGCGATTCCGCATCGATGTCGGGCGCTGAGTGCCTGACCCGGCACCCGCGCGTCCGCGCGTCCGCGAACGAGCGCCCGTTTTTTCGGTCGGGCCACACGTCCGAGCAGGGCCGGGATCGCGCCACATCACCAACGGTCCAAATTCCGCGCGCTGTGACGCAGCGGCGTTAGCTGTCGCTGCGCTCCGGACCGGGGTGCGCGTGATCCGAAGCGGGAAGGCGTGAGGCGACCGGACCTGACGGTGCCGGACCTGACGGTGCCGGACCTGACGGTGCCGGACCTGACGGTGCGTGGTCGGAACGTGCCGGATCGGACCGTACCGGATCGGACCCTGCCGGGTCGGACCATGCCGGATCGGCGGCCCCCGGCTCCGCCGGCGTGTGTGGGGGCGTCGCGGTCGCACGTCGCGGCACACGCCGACGGCGTACTGCGCGGACGATCCACACGACAAGCCCCGCGATGATCCCGCCCAGCACGAGCCAGGGGAGCAGCACGCCGAGCACCACGAGCGCCCCGGCCCCTACCGTCCCGAGGGACTGGAAGCCGGAGACGACCCCGTCCCAGAACGTGGCCGGCCCGCCGCCCGGCAGCACCTGCTCGGGCGAGAGGGTGACCCAGATGGTGGCCTCCGCAACCTGATCCTCGAGCGCGGTGAGCTGTGCGCGGAGGCCGTCGAGTTCCTGCTGGCGGTTCGTGAGCGCCGTCTCCGCCTCGATCAGGTCCGCCGTGGTCGACGCGTCCGCGATGAGTGCGTTCAGACGCTGGACCGAGGCCTCGAGTGCGGCGACGCGGGCGTCGAGGTCCACGTGCACCGTGGTGACGTCCGCCGCGGAACGGCTCTGCGACTGCACCTTCCCGATCCCGCTCAGCAGCGCGAACGCCTCGTCGAGCCGCTCGGCGGGGACCCGGACGGTGAGATTCGCGGAGTCCTGCGCGAGCGTCTCGGAGTCGATGCTGCCGCCGAGCTCGTTGGCTGCGGCAGTGACCCGCTCGCTCGCGGCCGCCAGATCGCCCACGATGAGGCTGAGGTCCCCGGACCGGATGATGGCGCGATCGGCGAGGGCATCGGCACCGGTGCCGTCCTCAGCCCGCTGCGCGCCGGCCGCGCCGCCCTCGGGGAGCGCCGCATCGGTGAGCGGCCCCTCGCTGCCGATCTGCGGCGGGGAAACGGCAGACTCCGCGGAGCGCGCGCACGCCGAGATCGGGGCCAGGAACAGCACGGCGGCCGCGGTCAGCGCGAGAATTCGTCGACGGGACATGCCCACACCCTAATCCGCGGGAGTTCGAGCCGCGCCGGTGACGGGCTGGGCCTTCCCTGAGTGTGCCGCAATCGTGATCCGCCACCCCACACCGCATCGATGGGTGAGTTTCGGGGGCTTCCCGCACGGCAAGCCCCCGAAACTCACCCATCGGTGGAGCGGGTGGCCTCGCGCCCCTGCTAGTTCAGGGGGATCGTGACGGTGCCGGTCTCGGGCGGCGGCTCGATCGAACGGCCCCGCAGATCCGGGATCCAGCGGATGGTGGCGGCGGCGACGATCGCGCAGATCAGGAGCAGCGCGGCCGACACCACGATGGCGCCGTGGGCACCCGCGATGTCGATCGCGATTCCCGCGAGCGCCGAGCCGGTCGCGACTCCGACGAGCTGGCCGGTGCCGACCCAGCCGAACGCTTCCGCCGTCTCCGAGAACTTCACGGTCGAGCTGACGATGCTCGAGATCGCGGCGAAGGCCGGGGCGGTGCCCAGGCCGCCCAGGAAGAGGACCGTGCCCAACCACCACATGTTGAGGCTCACGAGGCTCGCGAGTGTGCCCGCGAGCACCACGAGGATACGGAGCAGGAGCGAGGTGGACCGCATTTCGCGGTGCCCGATCAGCAGGCCGCCCACCAGTGATCCGCCCGCGAAAAGCGCGAGCACGATGCCCGACTCCATGCTGCCGTGCCCGCCGCCGGGTCCCGCGAACGCGGCGACCACGCCGGCCTCGATCGCGGCGAACGAGGCGACGAAGAAGAAGCCGACGACGGTTGAGATGATCACCGTGGGATGGCGAAGGACGGCACCGAAACCGCGCCTCGAGCGGAGCAACTGCACCCGGCCCACGGCGGGGCTGAGAATGAACCAGGCACCGCCGAGCAGCATGAACCCGGCGGCCACGAGGAGGCCGGTCGAGGTACCGAACTGCGACGTGACAAATACGGCGACCACGGGGCCGAGCACCCAGATGAGTTCCTGCGCGGCGGCGTCGAGGGAGAACAGGGCCGAGAGCTGCGAGCTCGGGACCAGCTTCGGGTAGATCGTGCGCACGGCCGGGGTCACCGGCGGCGTGGAGAGCCCGATCAGCAGCGCGATCCCGGCGACGATCAGGAGCGGCAGGTGCACCAGGGCGATCGTGAACAGCAGGATGGAGCACACGAGCGAGGTGACGGACAGCACCGGGCGCATGCCGAGTCGCCCCATCAGGCGGCTGCTCATGGGCCCGGAAATCGCCTGACCGATGCTCTGCGTGGCGAGCACGAGGCCCGCCGAGGTGTAATCACCGTAGGCCTGCTGGATGTGCAGCAGCAGGATGATCGAGAGCATCCCGAACGGAAATCGAGCCAGCAGCTGCGAACCCAAGACTCGAAAAACGCCCGGATTCTTGCTCAGCTGCCCGTAAATGCCCATCAGGCGATTATATGACTGAGATCGTTACCCACGCTAGCGATGCGGGCACGATTTCGCGGAGGATTTCGGCGCAAACCACGGATTTCGTTGTGCGGGGGTGGGGTGTGTCTCAGCTCTCAGCGGACGCGGCCGCGCCGCCGTGGACAGCCGTGTGTGAGAGCGCTACCGTGAGGCCATGAATGATGTCGTGAATACCCCTGGTCCCACGTCCGATTCCCCGGTCAGTGCCGCGCCGGATCTCGCCGCGACTGCCGCGTCGGTGGTGCCGGTCTCCGGGGCGGAGGAGTTCGAAGAGCAGGAGGCCGAGCTGGCCGCCGACCTCGAAGAACTCTGGCAAGAGGAATCCCCCGACACGGCGCGGCGCACAGAGTTCGCCGAGCAGGTCGACGGGGATCCGGACACCCGCGAGGTCCTCGACGAGGCGTAGTGGCGCGTCGGGTCCGACCCACACGCGAAAACGCCAGGGGCGGCGATGCGCAGTGCATCGCCGCCCCTGGCGTTTCACGACGTGTTCAGGCCGAGGCTATGCGCCCGGCGAGCTCGTCGAGTAGACGGTGCCGCCGCCCTGTGCGCGACGCCCGGTGCGACGCTGACCGCCGCCCTCGCCCTGCGCACGGCTGCGCTGCTGACCCTGGCCGGCACCCTGCCCGCGGCCGCTGCCCTGGCCGCGACGCTGCTCGCCGCCCTGGCCCTGGCCGCCGCGTCCACCCTGGCCGCCGGAACGCTGTCCGCCCTGTCCGCCACGGCCCTGGCCGCCGCCCTGCGAGGTGCCATCGCCGGCACCGCGGCCGCGGCCCCCACGGGAGCGCTTGCGCTTGGCGTTCGCGCCGGTGGAGCTGCCCTGGCCGGCCGGGTTGTGGCCCGCGGCACGCTGCTGGGCGGCCTGCGCCTCGGCGCGGCGACGTTCGGTCTCCTTCGGGTCGACGCGGGGGGCGACCTCGCCGATGAGCGCGAGAACCTCGGGATCCACGCTCGCCGCGCTCGGGTTGACCTGACGGGGCGCGACGTTGATCTTCGCGGCGCGCATGATCTGGCGCATCTCACCGCGCTGTTCGGGCAGCACGATCGTGACGACGTCGCCCTCGTTCCCCGCGCGCGCCGTGCGGCCGGAGCGGTGCAGGTACGCCTTGTGCTCGACGGGGGGATCGATGTGGACCACGAGCTCAACGCCGTCGACGTGGACGCCGCGCGCGGCGACGTCGGTCGCGACGAGCACCTTGGCCTCGCCGCTCACGAACTCGGCGAGGTTGCGATCGCGCGCATTCTGCGACAGGTTGCCCTGCAGCTCGACCGCCGGAATCCCGGCGGCGGTGAGCGATTTCGCGAGGCGCTTGGCCTGGTGCTTCATGCGCGTGAAGAAGATGCGGCGGCTCGTGCCCGAGGCGAGCGCCTCGATGAGCGCGTCCTTCTGGCCCTTGCCCGCGACCTCGAACACGTGGTGCGTGAGCTGCGGCACGGGCGACTCGGCGGAATCGACCGAGTGCAGGATCGGGTTGTGCAGGTACTTCTTGACGATGTTGTCGACCCCGTTGTCGAGGGTCGCGCTGAACAGCAGGCGCTGGCCGACCTTCGGGGTCTTGTTCAGGATGCGGGTGACGACGGGGAGGAAGCCCATGTCGGCCATGTGGTCGGCCTCGTCGAGCACCGTGACCTCGACGCCGTCGAGCGAGACGACGCCCTGCTTCATCAGGTCATCGAGGCGCCCGGGGGCCGCGACCACGACGTCGACGCCGCCCTCGAGTGCGACCTCCTGGCGGCGCTGCGGGATCCCGCCGAAGATGGTGGTGACCTTGACGCCGACGGGATCGGCGAGCATCTTGATCGTCTCGGCGATCTGGGTGACCAGCTCGCGGGTGGGGGCGAGCACGATCGCGCGGGGCCGGCTCGGGCGGCGCTTCGCGACGACGTCCTCGGCCAGGCGCGCGACGAGGGGGATGCCGAACGCAATGGTCTTCCCGGAGCCCGTGCGGCCGCGGCCGAGCACATCGCGACCGGCGAGGGTGTCGGGGAGGGTGTCGCGCTGGATCGGGAACGGCGCGGTCTTGCCGTTGCGGGCAAGCGCGTCGGCGATGGGTGCCGGGACGCCGAGCGCCTCGAACGTGGGGGTGATGGTCTCGGTCACAGGGACCTTTCTGCATACGTGCAGCGCGCGGCGGGCCGGGTTCGGCGAAAGCGTCGCGATGCTGCGGGTTCGGCGAGTGCGCGGGATCGCGCAGTCGTTCGCCGCGAAAGTTCTGGTGGCCTGCCGTCGGGGGCGGGCGACTGAAAGTCAGCGACGCGGGGCGGGATGAACACGCCCTGTGCGCACCAGTCTAGCGCCCCCGGGCTGATCAGCCGCCAATTGTGCGCAGAATCGGCGGAATGTCTGTGGTACCCGATAACGTCGAGAGCGTTCATTTCGTGGCCCCCGTCGCGGAATCCACCCGAGGAACGGAGCGCCCGTGTTTCTGCAACAACGGCCGAGCGGCGGCGAGCGGATCGTCACGAGCGCGAGCGATCTGACCGCCGCGAGCGCCTGTGAGTTCGCGTTCCTGCGGCGCGCGGACGCGCGCTTCGGGCGCAACGTCAGCGTGCCGCCGGATGACGACCCGATGCTGGCGCGCGCCGCGCGGCTGGGCGACGCGCACGAGGAGCGCACGCTCGCGGCGTATCGGGACGAGCTGGGGGTCTGGGGGCCCGCAACTCCGGGTGGCGTGGCGGAGATTCCGCGACCCGCGTCGATGTCCGAGGCGGACCTCCTGGCGGTGAGCGCCCAGACGGAGTCGGCGCTCGCGGCGCGGGCCGGCGTCGTGTTTCAAGCCACCTTCTTCGATCCGGCGCAGCGCCCCGGCACCGCCGAGGAGCCCGAGCTCGCGTTTGTGGGCTTCGCGGACTTCCTGCGCCTCACCGAGACGGGGGAGTACGAGGTCGAGGATACGAAGCTGGCCCGCCGGGCCCGGGTGTCTGCGCTGATGCAGCTCGCCGCGTACGCCGAGCAACTGGAGCGAATCGGCATGCCGGTCGCGGCGCAGGCCACCCTGATCCTCGGCGACGGGGCCCGGTCCACGCACCGAATCGCCGATATTGCTCCCGTGTTCCGGGCGCGCAGGCGGCGGCTCCACCGCATCCTGACCGAGCGTGCCATCGCCGTCGGGGCGGATGGCCGGCGCGAGAGTGCGGCTCCGGTCGCCTGGGGCGATCCGGAGGTCACCGCGTGCGGCCGCTGCGAGGTGTGCGCGCCCGAGATCGAGCGCACCCGTGACCCGCTGCTGATCGCCGGCCTGCGCACCACGCAGCGCTCCGCTCTGGCGGCGGCCGGGCTCACCACGATTGACACCATCGCCGACGCGCTCCCGGGCATCGTCGCGGGTGACACCGAGGTTCCCAGGATCGCGCCGGCGGTGCTCACCCGGCTCAGCGCGCAGGCCGCGGCCCAGATCGGGGCGGTGGGGAACGGCCCGCCCCCGGTGCGGGTCATCGACGCGGCGGCGCTCGCCGCGATCCCCGCCCCCAATCCCGGAGACCTGTTCTTCGATTTCGAGGGCGACCCGCTCTACCGGGAGCCCGGCACCGACGCGTCCGCGCGGTGGGGGATCGACTACCTGTTCGGCTTCGTCGACACGCGGGAGGAATTCACCGCGTTGTGGGCCCACGATCTCGCCGCGGAGAAAGCCGCGCTGCTGCACTTCCTGGAGATCGTCGCGGAGCGCCGCGCGCAGTTCCCGGGGATGCGGATTTACCACTACGCCGCCTACGAACGGACGCACCTGCTGAGCATCGCCGCCCGTCACGGTGTGGGTGAGGCCGAGGTCGACGGGTTGCTGCGCGATCAGGTGCTCGTCGACCTGTACCCAATCGAGCGCCGGGCGCTGCTCGTCGGCTCCCGGTCCTACTCGATCAAGAAGCTCGAACCGCTGTACATGGGGGAAGAGCTCCGAGCCGAAGACGGCGTCACGACGGCGGCGCAGTCGGTGACGGAGTACGCGGACGCGACCGCCCAGCTTGCCGACCCCGATCCGGCGCAGCAGGCCTCGGGGCACGCGCGGCTTGCCGCGATCGCCGACTACAACCGCTACGACTGCGTCTCGACCCTGCGCCTGCGCGACTGGCTGCTGGGCATCGCCGCGGAACACGGGGTCGCCCCAGCGCCTTCATTCGTGCCCGAGGCCACGCAGCCCTTCGAGATCAGCGCGCTCGGGGCGCGGCTCGCGGAGCTGGCGGAGGCCGCAACGGACCCGCACGAGCGCACGGCCGCGGCCCTCGCCGGAAGCGCGATCGACTACCACGCGCGCGAGCAGAAGTCGTTCTGGTGGGCGCACTTCGCGCGGCTCACCGACCCCATCGAGGAGTGGGCGGACACCCGGGACGTGCTCGTCGTGGATCCCGCGCAGACTCGGATCCTGGAGGACTGGCATCTTCCGGGGCGGGCGCGCGTGGAGCGCCGGCACGTTCGGCTCGGCGGCGAGCTCGCGCCGGGGAGCTCCGCCAAGGCGGGCGGCGAGGCCTACGTGCTGTACGCGCCGCCGGCACCCTTCGCCGACCCGCGGACCTTCCCGGGGCAGCGGACCGCGCAGCGCGTGAAGATCGTGGAACGCGACGAGCACGGCATCGTGATCGAGGAGATGCTGCCGCGGGATGCGACCCCGTACGACACGCTCCCCGTTGCGCTTGTGCCGGGCCCGCCACCGAACGCCGGCCGGCAGCGGAGCGCGATCGAGGAGTGGGGAGAGGCGCTCGCCGACGGCCTCGCCGCGGGGGCCGCGCCGGCGGATCCCGTGGTGGATCTGCTGCGACGCGATGCCCCACGGCTCGTGGGCGGGGGACCGCTCGTGGATCCCGCATCACAGCTCGCGCTCGACACGGTCGGCGGCGACCCCGAGGCGCGCACGATTGGCGCGGTGGTCGCGAGCGTGCGACGGCTGGATCGCTCCGCGCTCGCCGTCCAGGGGCCGCCGGGCACCGGGAAGACCTATCTGGCGTCCCGGGTCATCAAACGGCTCGTCGAGGAGAACGGCTGGCGGGTCGGGGTCGTCGCCCAGTCTCATCGGGTCGTGGAGAACGTGCTCGACGGGGTGATCTCCGCCGGCGTCGACCCCGCGGTGGTGGGCAAGGTCCCGCAGGGCGGTCGCCTCGATCCCGACGCCGTGCCACCCGAGTACACCGTGCTCGGGGTGGGCGGCCAGGCCGGATTCTTGCGTGACCACGGCGAGGCGGGCCGCGGCTGCGTCGTCGGGGGCACCGCCTGGGACTTCAGCCACGAGGAGCGGTTCCCTCGGCGCAGCCTCGACCTGCTCGTGATCGACGAGGCCGGACAGTTCTCGTTGGCGCCCACGATCGCGGCGTCGGTATCCGCGGAGCGTCTGCTGCTGCTCGGCGACCCGCAGCAGCTCCCGCAGGTCTCCCAAGGCAGCCACCCGGAGCCGGTCGACACCTCGGCGCTCGCCTGGGTCATCGGAGAACACGACACGCTCCCGCCGGAGCTCGGCTACTTCCTCGCCGAAACGCGTCGCCTCCACCCAGAACTGGCCGGGGTAGTGTCCGAACTGTCCTATGAGGGGCGGCTCAGCGCGCACCCCGCGGCGGGCACCCGTGACGTCGTCGGCTGCGGGCCCGCGGGGCTCGTGTGGCACCCGGTCGCGCACCGGGGCAACGCCACCCATTCGCCCGAGGAAGCGGCCGCGGCGGTGCACCTGGCGCAGCAGGTCCTCGCCGGCACGGTCCGCGTCGGCGCGGCGCCCGCGCGGGCGCTGACGCCCGCCGACATCATCGTGGTCGCCGCCTACAACGCGCAGGTCGAGACCGTCTCCGACGCGCTCGCGGCGGCGGGGCTCGCGGAGATTCGCGTTGGCACCGTCGATCGCTTCCAAGGACTCGAAGCCGTGATTGCGATTGTCACCCTCGCCGCGTCGAGCGCCGAAGACGTGCCGCGCGGGCTGGAGTTTCTGCTGATGCGCAATCGTCTGAACGTGGCCATCAGCCGCGCGCAGTGGGCGGCGCACCTCGTGTCTTCGGACCGGCTGGGCGAGGGGCTCCCGCAGTCCGCCGAGGGCCTCAGCGCCCTCTCCGGGTACCTCCGGCTCACCGAGCGTGCCGCCGTGGGAGGTGACCTCGCGCCTCCTACACTGAGCGCATGACCCCTCCCGCGTCAGCGTCATCAGCATCGTCGAGCCCCGCGACCCCATCGGATCCATCAGCTCGATCAGCCCAGCCAGCCCAGCCGGCCCGTCACGCGCCGCGGTCCCGGCTGCATCGCGCCGTTGACGCGCTGTTCGCGCTGCTCTACCCGGGGGCGGAGAGCGTGCGGGACTCTTCGGGAAGCCGGCGCGAAGTTCGGGCCTTCGCTGCCGCGGCGATCGCGGCGGTGGTCGCCGCGGTGACCGGCCTGATCGCATTTCACGACGCGGTGCCGCTGTGGGGGCCGGTGTCGCCGGGCAGCGTCGGGCTGGTGCTCGCCACGGTCACCGCGAGTATCGCCGCGGTGGTCGAGTATCTGCGTGCGCCGCTTCCGCCCATCCCGGGCTGGCCGCGCTGGGCGGTGCGGACCCAAGCGGTGATCAACGCCCTGGCAATCGCGCTCGTGCACGCCGGGATCACGCTGCTCGTGGTGGGACTGCTCACCTCGGTGCTGGTGCGTGGCTTCCTCGGTCTCGAGGTCGACGCGTTCACGAGCATCATGATCACGGTCCTGCTCGGTGCCGCCGCGGGCTACGTGGGAACGCTCTCCGGCGGGGACCTCACCACCTCCCGGCTCTCCGGGCTGTTCTCCGTGTTCATGATCGGTGGGATCGTGGTCGCCATGCTCACCACCAGCGACGCGGAGTGGTGGCAGCTCCACTTCAGCGAGCTGGGCGCGGGCAGCGGTATCAGCGTGCTGGTCTTCAACTTCACCCTGGTCGTGGGCGGCATGCTGCTGGCGGCACTGGCCTCGCTGATGGCGCCGGCGCTTGACGCGTGGGCGAGTGCCGCGCCCCCGAGTCGGACCCGGAAGCCGGCGATCGTCGGGTGGGCGTTCGTGGCGATCGGGGCGTGCCTCGCCGGCGTCGGGCTCGTCCCCGTCGATCAGAGCCTGATCATCCACAACACTTTCGCCACCGGGATGGCCGTCGTGTTTGGGGGTGTGCTCATCGGGCTGCGCTGGATCCTGGACGGTTTCTCTCGCGCGTTCCTGCTGTTCTCCGACATCGTGTTGATCGGGATCGCGTTCTCCGCGATTCTGTTCTGGCCGGTGCAGTACTACAACCTTGCCGCCTTTGAACTTGTCGCCGCCGGCATCATCTTCGCCTGGCTCATCATCTTTCTGCGCCACCTCGACGCTGCCGCCCCGCGGCCCGCTAACGTGGAGGCATGATCACACCAGGCGGACCGTTCAAGACTCCGCCTTCCCGCAGGCTCGGGGAGGCACCCAGCATCGCGCCGCTCGCGGCGTCCCAGCGATCGAAGATCCCCGCCTTCGAGGTGATGCGGATCACCGATGAGATTGCGCGCCGCCGCGCCGACGGCCACGATGTGGTGTCGCTGTGCGCGGGGGAGCCGAGCGCGCGTCCGGCACCGGGCACCCTGAAGCCCGCCGGCTACACGGGTCCGCTCGGTACGACGCCGTTGCGCGAGGCGATCGCGGGCCACTACCGGGCCTGGTACGACGTGGAGGTCGATCCGGCCACGGTCGCCGTGACGACCGGATCGTCCGGGGCGTTTCAGCTGGTGTTCCTCGCCGCATTCGACCCGGGCGACCGGGTCGCGCTCGCGAGCCCGGGCTACCCGGCGTACCGCAACATCCTGACCGCGCTGGGGGTGCAGGTCATCGAGATCCCGACCGGCCCGGAGACGCGGTACCAGCCGAGCCCTGAGCTGCTCGCGGCCGCCGTTCGGGAGCACGGCCCGCTCAACGGGCTGATTCTCGCCTCGCCCGCGAACCCGACGGGGACCATGCTCGATCGGCCGGCGCTGACCGCGCTCGTCGCGTGGTGTGTCGCACACGAGGTGCGCATCATCAGCGACGAGATCTACCACGGCATCACCTTCCCCGAGCCCGGGGCCGCGGATCCGCGCGGGATTACGCTGCGGGAACTCGACCCCGAGGCCGTGGTGATCAACTCGTTCTCGAAGTACTGGGGCATGACCGGCTGGCGGCTGGGGTGGGCGATTCTGCCCCAGGCGCTGGTGGCACCCGTCGAGGCGCTGGCCTCAAACTTCGCGCTGTCGCCGCCCGCGCCCGCCCAGGAACTCGCGATGCGCTCCTTCAGCGCGGAGGCGTACGGGGAACGGGACGCGGTGGTCGCGGGGTTCGGGCGCGCCCGCGCGCTGATCCTGGACGCCGAGCCGCAGCTGCAGTGGGGCGTGGCGGCGCCCTCGGACGGGGCGTTCTACTACTACTCGGAGCTGGGGCCGCAACTGGAGCGGTTCGCGGATTCCTCCGGCTACGCCCGGGCGCTGCTCGAGGGCGCAAACGTCGCGGTCGTGCCCGGGACGGACTTCGACTCTGCCGCGGGGCACCGCGCCGTGCGCCTGTCCTACGCGGCGGGGGAGAGCGCGGTGGCGGAGGCGCTCGAGCGAATCATCCGCTTCCAAGCCACGCTGTAGGGCCAGGGTCGCGGCCAGGGCCAAGGCTGAGGTCAGGGCCGGGGCCGGGGCCGGGGCCGGGGCCGGGGCCGGGGCCGAGGCCGGGGGCAGGGCCAGGGCCCCGGCCAAGGTCAGGGCCAAGGCCAAGGGCGGGCACGAGGGCGACACCCGTCCCGAGCCCCGCCCGAACTGAGGCATTTTCTCCAGCACGAGGCATTTTCCACGGAAAATCCCTCGGGCTGGAGAAAATGCCTCGAGCTGGACCGTGCGCGCGGGCATGACGGCGCGTTCGGGCCCGTCGTGAGCACGCACGCGCGGCGCACGCACGCACGCACGCGGGGCGCACGCACGCGGGGCGCGCGGGCGGCCGGCGTACGATCGGCGCGGCACGGCGTACGGCCGGAGCGGCGTACGGCCGGTCGGTCAGCTCGGGTCAGTCGGCGACGCGGACCGGCGTGCCCATGGCGATCCCCGAGCGGCGCTGCAGTGCGGCATCAACGACCGGGTCTGCGAGGTTGATCCCGAGCGCGGTGATGAGCGCAACGGAATCGGTTCCGAGGTCGACCACGACGGCGGTGACGGATTCCGACATGGGCCCCTCGAGCTCGGCCACCGCGCGAGAGATCGCCGAGCGTGCGGCCTTCGCGAGCGCTTCGGGGGCCGGTTCGGGCGCTGTGTCCACCTCGGCGCGAGCATAAGTTACGCCGTCACCGGAGACCGCCTCGGCGACGAGTGTCGCGCCGGTGCGGCGCAGCACAATGTCGAGCGAGCTGCTCGCCGGGCCGAGCGAGACGGGCTTTGCGGTCAGGGGGAGGGAAACGCCCGAAGGGGCGCCACCGTGATCGTGATGATCCGGTGACGCCCCTCCGAAGCTGAACTTCAGATCCATAGGATCTAGCGTACGCCCTCTGCTTACGCGTTGGCTGCGAGCACGTCCGAGACGGTCGAGAACGGCAGGCCGTCGAACGCGTCGGCGACACCCTTGAAAGTGACCACGCCGTCGTGTGCGTTGAGGCCCTTTGCGAGCGCCTCGTCAGCGTTCAGCGCGGCAACCCAGCCCTTGTCGGCGAGCGACACGACGTAGGGGAGGGTGGCGTTGGTGAGCGCCGCGGTCGAGGTCTCGGGGACCGCGCCGGGCATGTTTGCCACGCAGTAGTAGATCGAGTTGTGCACCGGGAAGGTGGGATCGTCGTGCGTGGTGGGGCGCGAGTTCTCGAAGCAGCCGCCCTGGTCGATCGCGATGTCGACGAGCACCGAGCCCGGCTTCATCTGCGCAACCATCTCGTCGGTGACGAGCTTCGGTGCCTTCTCGCCCGGGATCAGCACGGAGCCGATGACCAGGTCCGCGTCCTTGAGCGCCTCGGTGATGTTGTGCGCGTTCGAGGTGCGCGTCTGGATGCGACCGTTGAACTCGTCCTCCAGCTGCTTCAGGCGGGGGATGAAGATGTCGATGACGGTCACCTCTGCGCCCATGCCGTACGCAATGCGAGCGGCCTGCTCGCCGGCGGCACCGCCGCCGATGACGACAACCTTGCCGCGACGGGTCGCGGTGACGCCGCCGAGGAGGACGCCGCGGCCACCGTTTGCCTTCATCAGCGAGTATGCGCCGACCTGCACCGAGAGACGGCCAGCGACCTCGGACATCGGGGCGAGCAGCGGCAGGCCGCGGTTCGCGAGCTGCACGGTCTCGTACGCAATGGCGGTGGTGCCGGACTTCAGGACGGCGTCCGTCAGGGTGCGGTCAGCTGCGAGGTGCAGGTAGGTGAAGAGCACCTGGCCCTTGCGCATCTTGTCGTACTCGGAGGCGATGGGCTCCTTGACCTTGAGGATCATGTCGGAGTCAGCCCAGACCTGGTCCGCCCCCTCGACGATGGTGGCACCGGCGGCGATGTACTCCGCGTCGGTGATTGCCGAGCCCAGGCCGGCACCGGCCTGGACGAAGACCTCGTGACCGCGGCGGGTCAGCTCGACGACGCCGGCCTGAGTGATGGCGACGCGGTTCTCGTTGTTCTTGATCTCGGTGGGAATACCGACGCGCATGACATGCTCCAAAGAAATCGGTGGGTAATGGTGTGCAGATGGAACCACCCAACCCCGACCCAACGTGACGTCGCAGGATGCGGTGGAACCTACTAATAGTGCAGTATATTCGTAATCAGTAGCAAATAGTTGAATTCTCTTCGGATTTAGTCGTGTGAGTGGGAATTCTGCGAGTGAGAGTGGTGGCCGATGTCAGAGGTATCGAAGAATCTGCACCCTGAACTGGAATTAGACGATGTTGACCGCAAGATCGTCGAAGAACTGCAGTCCAATGGTCGCATCACCAATGCGGAGCTCGCTGAGCGTGTGGGGGTGGCCGCATCGACGTGCATCGCCCGGGTGCGCAGCCTCGTGTCGCGCCGGATCATCACCGGGTTCACGGCAAGTGTCGATCCCCGTGCAATGGGCCTCGGCCTGCAGGTGCTCATCAGCGTGACCGTGCGTTCCGGCGCCCGGCAGCGGATCTCCGAGATGAGCGACGCGCTTCGGAGCCTGCCCGAGGTGATGCAGTTGTACTTCCTGGGTGGTGTCGAGGACTTCATCATTCACCTGGCGGCCCGGGATTCCGATCACGTCCGCGATTTCGTGATGGAACATCTCTCGGCCCACCCCGCCGTGTCAGCCACTCGGACGAGCATCGTGTTCAGTCATCACCAGAATCCCGTCCGTTCGGCGTAGGCTGGCAAGCGTTCCGTTCCAGTTCCACTCTTGGAGGGCGCATGAGCCGGGCCTTGCTGATCGTTGACGTGCAGAATGATTTCACGGAGGGCGGAGCGCTCGGAGTTACGGGCGGGGCCGCGGTCGCCGCGGGCCTCGAGCCGCTCCTTGATGCGGTGCCGGATCGCTACGCGCTCGTCGTCGCTTCCCGCGATTGGCACGATGCCGACAGTGTCAACGGCGGGCACTTCGCCGCTCCGGGCACTGAGCCGGACTTCGTCACCAGCTGGCCGGTGCACTGCGTCGCGGGGACGTTCGGGGCCGCGTACCACCCGCGGGTGCCGCTCGGGCGCATCGACGTGCACCTGCGCAAAGGGATGGGGAACGACGGGTACTCGGCGTTTGAAGGGGTGACCGGAGACGGCCGAAGCCTTGCCGAGATCCTTCTGGACCAGGGGGTGGACGCGCTGGACGTCGTCGGGATCGCGACGGACTATTGCGTGCGAGCGTCCGCGCTCGACGCCCGTGCGGCCGGGCTCGACGTGCGAGTGCTCTCGGAGCACATCGCCGGCGTGGCGCCGGAGAGTTCCGCCGCGGCGCTCCGCGAGCTCGCAGCGGCCGGTGTCGAGATTCGCTAGGTCCGCGTCTCCGGGTGATGCCCCGTTTCGGAAGGGCTGCCCCGGCTCTCGCTTTTCGCTCACCCAGCTATAGGCAATTTATCGAGACAGGCGCGTTTTCGCCGGAAAATGGCTCGGTTTGGCGAAAAACCCTCGTGTGGGGCGTGAGTGCATGGGGCGTCGGTGTGGGCGCGGGGTGCCGGTGCGCGAGGTGCGGGGCGCGAGGTGCCGGTGCGCGGGGCGCGGGTGTGCGGGGCGCGAGGTGCCGGGTGCGCGTCAACGTGGGAGCCATAGGCGTTCTTCTGCGGGGTTCGGCAGGCGACAGGCTGCGGGCGGAACACCGCGACGGAGCACCGCTTCCTGGCGGCGTCATCGGGACCTCTTGCCGAGGCTCCGGGGAGAACAGCCGGAGGTCCGGCGTCACCGCCTCCCGCTACTCCGCGCCGGGCGGGGTGAGGCGGGTCTCGTGCGCGTCGAGCGCGAGCTCCGCGGCGCGCAACGCGGGGGAGCTGTAGCGGCCGAGCGCGCGTTCGTCGAGCAGGGCCGTGCGTTGGGCTTCGAGGGCCACGCGGCTCAGCCGAATGAAGGCGCGCGCGGGGGTCTCTTCGCTGGGCAGCAGCAGCCCGCCCGTGGCCCCGTGGCTCAGGGTGATCGGCGTGAGGCTGTTGCGGGCGCTGGCGCGTGCGCGCTTCACGATCTCCTCGGGAACGGGGCGCTGGTCCTCATCGGCGCTGGCCAGGGCGTCGTCGATCGCGGAGTCGGCGGCCTCCATGAGGTCGCCCTTGAGCGCGGTGAGTTCAGCGGAGCTCGCGCCGGATTTCGAACCGTTCGGCCACAGCTTGTTGATGACGAACGGCAGGGTGAGGCCGTGCAACAACAGGGTGATGACGGCGACCGCAAAGGCGATCAGGATAACTTGGGCGCGGTAGGGGACGCCGACGGGGATCGATTGCGCCGCAGCGAGCGTGACCACACCTCGCATCCCGCTCCAGGAGAGTACCGCGCCGTCGCGCCAGCCGAGTCGTTGCGAGCGCTCGTGCTCGAGATCGGCGAGGGTGCGTTCTGCGAGTCGTTCGGCGCGTTCAGCCCGTCGCAGGTCGGGGCGCTCTTCCGCTCGGGCCCGGCGCGCCAGCCGCGTGAAGCCATTGCTCCGCTGCTCGTACCGGTCCACGGAACCACGCATGGATGCAATGAGCGGCACCATGAAGAGCGCGCGGCAGCCGATGAGTACGGCAACGAGGCCGAGCGAGATGAGGGCGAGGTGCGGGAGTCGCAGGGGGCTTTCGCCCACGTGTTCGACGAGGGCGTGCAATTGCAGGCCCATGACCAGGAACACCCCGTTCTCCATCGCGAACTGCACGGTGCGCCAGTTCAGTCGCTCGTTCATGCGCGCGGTCGCGCTGAAGCGGCGCGCGGCGTGGTGTCCCGTGTACAGGCCGGTGACCACGACCGCGAGGACACCGGAGGCGTGCATGGCCTCGGCCGGGATGAATGAGACGAAGGGAACCGTGAAGGAGATGAGCGTGTCGTAGACCGGGTTCCGAAGTTTCGAGCGGATCCAGACGGTGATGACGCCGATCAGGCCGCCGACCACGATGGCCGCCGTCACTGAGAAGGCGAAGGATCCGGCGGCGTCCCAGAACATGAAGCCGCCCGCGACCGCGGCGATCGCGGTTTTGAGGAGCACGAGGGAACTGGCGTCGTTCACGAGGCTTTCGCCCTCGAGGATGGCCACGACGCGATCCGGCATGCCGAGTCGCTTGCCGATGGAGGTCGCGGCGACGGCGTCCGTCGGGCTGATCACGGCCCCGAGGGCAATTGCCACCGGCAACGGGATCGTGGGCACCGCGAAGTGGAGGACCGCGCCGACCACCACCGCGGTGATGATCACGAGCAACACGGAGAGGCCGACGACTGGGCGGATGTTGCGTCGGAAGTCGACGAGCGGTACGTTGACCGCTGCCGCGTAGAGCAGGGGTGGCAGAACGCCGAGCAGGATCACCTCGGGGTCGATCTCGACGAGCGGCACGAACGGGAGATATCCGACCCCGATGCCGGTGACGACGAGCACGAGGGGTGCCGCGATGCCAATCCGGCCGCCCAGGATCGAGGCGCCGACGAGGACGACGACGGCGATGACCGCGATCAGGGCAACTTCCATGGGTCTAGGTTCTCATTTCTTGGCGGATCGGGGTGCGGTCGCGGACGGAGTTTCGCCAGCGGGCCGCAGGCTCGGGGGCAGCGGTTCACTCCCGTGGAAGGCATGCCACGCGGCGAGTGGCGCGGTGATGGCCGCGGCGTCGATGCGGTCCCCGGGAAACGGCGAAACCTCGACGCCGCTGCGGGCTCGGGTGCCGCGCTTCCAGGTGCCGCGCACGCGGCCGGCCTCGACCACGGTCGCGAGAAACATTCCGTTGCGGCCCGGAACGATACGGTCGGCGTGCTCCGGCGCGAGGTGGGCCTCACGGTCGGTGTAGCCGAGGAGATGCTCGTCGAAGGCGGGCAGGAGCTGCCACCCGGAGGCGGACACGCGCGGTGAAGCATGCGGCGGTGCCGGATCGAGCGGTGCGGGACCGAGCGGTGCGGGATCGAGCGGTGCCGGGTCGAGCGGTGCCGGATCGAGCTGTGCGGGATCGAGCCACAGCATCGGTCCGTCGGTCGCCCCGAGCGTCGCGGTGGTGACGTCGCCCGTGTCCTGTGCCAGGGCGAGACCGTGCCGGACTTCGCGAAGGGTGAGGCCCGTCCACCAGGCGAGGTCGCGATCCCGCACCGGCCCGCGCGCCTGAACGTAGCGCGTGGCCAGCGTCGTCAGCGCTTCGTCTCCGACGAGGGTGCGCGGCGCCGTGATCCATTCGTCCGCGCGCACGAGCATCGGCTCGCCGGAATCCCGGACCGGCCCGAAGGTGGCGAGCCCGTTCTGGCACAGCCACCAGATCACGTGATAGCGCCACCCGTTCTGCCAGTCGATGCCGGCCTCCGTCCAGGCGGTCGAGAGCGCATCGCGATCGAGGGCGGCGCCACCGTGGAGGGCCGCGAGCGAGACGTCGATGAGACGCTCGAGCATCGCATCGGTGAGCCCCAGCATCCGGCGCCTCGCTGGCGCACCCGCGAGCACGCGGTGATTCGTGACCCCCTGCATCCATCCGATGTCCTCCGCGGGCACGATGTGCAGCGTGCCGCGCATCGGCCAGGACCGCACGATCTGACCCGCGGCGAAGGCGGCGTGTACATCGCCGACCGTGGTTCCCGGCGCGCGGACCCCGAGGGCCCAGCGCGCCGAGCGCCAGTCCTGCCCCTGCGTTGCGAGCATGTGCCGGGCGACCGCGGCAATGCGCTCGGTGCCGGATCCGGCACCCTCGTTCGCGCCCGATCCGGCACCGCTGTCGCGCAGCCACTGAGCGCGGAGGCGGAGCGCGCGCACGTCCGCGGGCTGGAGGATCTGAGTCATGTGGCGAGTGTAGCGGGCACCTCGGACAGCGCTTCGGTCAGCGTCGCCCGGTCGCGCTGCCGCCTACAATCGGGCGCGGTGGTACTGCGGTGGGAGCAGGGATTCCGCGGCGGGCGCGCGCAGTTCGCGCGCCCAGCGCAGCGGGAGGTGCGGGTCCCCGAGGAGCGGCCGGCCGAGCGAGACGATGTCGGCTTGCCCGGTTGCGAGGATCGTTTCGGCCTGGACGGCGCTCGTGATCATCCCGACGGCGCCGACCGGGAGCGGGCCGTCGCGGAGCGCGGACGCGAGGGGCACCTGGTATCCGGGGCCGACCGGGATCGGGGCCTGCGGCAGGTTTGCGGCGGAGGACACGTCGACGAGATCGGCCCCGTCCGCGGCGAGCCAATCGACGAGCTGACGCGCGTCCGTGAGGTCGAACCCGCCGTCCACCCACTCCGTCGCGGAGATGCGGACCACGAGGGGAACGGTGGGATGTGCCGCGCGTACGGCGCGCGTTGCCTCGCGCAGTAGGCGCGCCCTGCTGGGAAGGTCGCCGCCGTAGCCGTCCTCGCGCCGGTTCGAGAAGGGCGAGAGGAAGGAGTGGAGGAGGTAGCCGTGGGCGGCGTGCAGTTCGAGCACATCGAAGCCCGCGGACACGGCGCGGTTCGCGGCCGCGACGAATGCCGCGACGATGCCGGGCAGCTCGGCGGCGTCGAGTGCCCGCGGCGGCGCATACTCCCCGAATGCAAGCGCCGACGGCCCGACGGTGTCCCAGCCGCCCGCGGCGGCCGGCTGCGTCCCGCCCGGGAAGCCCGGCAGCCACGGATAGGTCGAGGCCTTGCGCCCCGCGTGAGCCAGTTGCACGCCGATGCGGGCACCGTGCGCGTGCACGATCTCCGCGAGTCGCGCGAAGGCCGGGATGTGTGCGTCGTCCCAGAGCCCCAGGTCACGGGGTGAGATCCGGCCCTGCGGCACGACCGCGGTGGCCTCGACCATCACGAGCCCTGCCCCGCCGCGGGCGAGTCCGCCGAGATGCTGCAGGTGCCAGTCGCGCGGCACCCCGTCGTGTTCGGACACCGAGTACTGGCACATGGGAGAGACCCAGAGGCGGTTGCGGACTTCGACGTCGCGCAGCGTGATCGGGCGGAAGAGGTGCGGATTCGCCATGTCGGAAGTCTACTGGCGCGCAACCGGGCACCGCTGGGCCCGGCTCGCGTCCCTCGGGGCGGCGAGACCGCAAGAATGCACACGTATTGCGGGGATACGGTGCGGCATTGAACTCTCGCGGGCAGATCCGCCGCGGCCTCGGGGTCTGGCGGGATTCCAACACCCCATGTCAAGGTCGCTTGACATCGCGCTGCGCGGCCCGGCAGACTGTCAGTATGACAAGTGAACTTGACAGCACGAAGCTCGGTCCCAGCGAACGGCGTAGGCTGCGTCGCTATTTCTGGGGCTTCGGGATCAGTATGCTCGCCTACCTGGTGGTGCTGTTTGTCGCGATGCCCGCCCAGGAAAACGTCGACTCGGCCTGGCGCATCCCGATCCTGCTCGCGCCGATCGTGCCCGTCGGGTTCGCCTTTGCCGCCGTGCTCCAGTTCATCCGCGGCCTCGACGAGTACCAGACCCGCACGCTGACCATGGCCCTGAGCTGGGGCTTCGCGGTCGCGATGCTCACGGCGGTCGTCGTAGGATTCCTCGACTTCGTGTGGGAGGTTCCCATTCCGAGCTGGATCATCTTCGTCGCCGGCATGTCGGGCTGGGTGGTGGCCGCGGTGGCCACGTCCCGCCGGTAGGCGTCGGCGTGAAGAACACGATTCGCAGCCTGCGCGAGGGGCGCGGCCTGACTCAGGGGGCGCTGGCCGAGGCGCTGGGGGTGTCTCGCCAGACCGTCAACGCCCTCGAAACGGGCAAGTACGATCCCTCGCTCCCGCTCGCGTTCCGCCTCTCCGCGCTGTTCGGTCGGCCCATCGAGGAGATGTTCGATCCCGAACTACCGGATCTGCCCGGGCGCTGAGCCGCCACGTCACCCCCACCCCGAGGAGCCTCCCATGCACTCCGCACTGAGCCTGCACGAGCTGTCCGTGTGCTTCCCCGCAAAAACGGCCCTCGAGGGCCTCAGCCTGACGGTCGCTCCGGGAGAGGTGTTCGGCCTCTTGGGGCCGAACGGTGCCGGGAAATCCACCGCGATCGACTGCATCGCCGGGCTGCGAACGCCGGATCGCGGGACCGTGCGCGTGCTGGGCCATGACCCGGCGCGCGAGCGGGAGGCGGTGACCCGCCGGCTCGCCCTGCAGCCGCAGCGGTCGAGCCTGTTCGAGTTCCTCACCGTTGCCGAGACCATTCGGCTCTTTGCGGCCTTCCACGCGGCACCGCTGGACGTGGACTCGGTGATAGCCCGCACCGGCCTCGAGGAGTGCCGAGATCGCCGGGTGCACGCGCTCTCCGGCGGCGAGGAACGCCGGGTGCTGCTCGCCGTGGCGCTCATCGGTGATCCCGAGATCCTGGTGCTTGACGAACCGTCGGCCGGGCTGGACCCCGCGGCGCGGCGCGGCGTTGCCGACATTATCCGGGATCTGCGCACCTCGGGACGCACGGTGCTGCTGACCACGCACCATATGGACGAGGCCGAGACGCTCTGTGATCGCGTGGGCATCCTCGTGGCGGGCCGCTTGGTGGCAACGGGCACCCCGGGCGAACTTGCGCGACGTCGCGCCGCCGAGAGCCGGGTCGAGTTCACCCTCGAGTCGGGTGCGGATCTGGGGCTTCTTGCGCAACTCGTCCCGCTCGGCCGCGTCAGCCACGTATCCGACGCTCGCGGCCACCGCGTCACCGTGGTGACCGCGGATCCGGACACCGTGGTGCGCCGGATCACGTTCATCCCGGGCCTCGTGCCGCGGGAGATCGACGTGCACCGCGGCAGCCTGGAGGACTATTTCTTGAGTGTTGCTGACGATCCGGCGCGGGAACCAGCCCAGGATCCGGGGCTCGACCCGGGTCCCGATCCGGATCCGGATCCGATCCATCGTAGCGGGGAGCAGCGATGACCGCGTTTTGGGCGCTCAGCCGAGCATACGCACTCGCGCTCCTGCGTGATCGCCGCCAGATATTCCTGATGTGCACCTGGTTCGTCATGATGTTCGTGGCTTTCGCGGCGGCGCAGTTCATGGTGAGCGGCGGTGCCGAGCCCCCGGTCGTGTCGGTGATCGCCGAGCCAGCCGGGCGGGCGGACGCGACGGCGGCGGTCGAACGCGCGGGTGTCGCGCTCGCGTCAGCGGACGCACCCGCGACCCTGGAACTGCGGCTCGGGGAGGACGGCGCCGTGCTCCAGTTGCTGACCACGCCGGGCGCGTCCTGGAGCGGCACGGCGCGGGCGCTGGAGAGCATCGGGATCCCATTCGGCCAGATCACCGCGCTCGACGCGGAGGGCACCATCATGCCGGAACTCTTGCGGAGCAACCTCAGTGCGGTGCTGCTCGTCGGGGTCCAGTCGGTGCTGCTCGTCGGCGGATCCGTGCCCTTCGTGCGGCTGCGCAGCCGTGGGACGCTGCGGCACCTGCGCACCGTGCCGCTGAGCCCCGGCGTGGCGCTCGCCGCGTTCATGCCGGTGCGCGTGGCGCTCTGCGCGGCGATGGGCCTCGTCGTGGTGGCCACCTCGGTGGTCCTGGGCTCGCCGCTCGGGCCGCCGACCCTGCGGCTGGGGGTCACCGCGCTCGTCGCGATCCTGTGTGCGACCGCGCTCGCCGCGCTCTTCGCCGCCCGGAGCGAGAGCCCGGACACCATGGAGAACCTGATGCCGCTCGCGATCATGGGCGCGTATGGGCTGCTGCTCACCGCGACCTTCATGCCTGCGATGAGCCCGGGCTGGCAGTGGGTAGTGCGCGCTCTTCCCACGACGTGGTTTGTGGAGGCGGCGAACGCGGACCTCATTGGGACGACGCCGTTCCTGCCGGTTCCGGTGCTGTGGGTCCTGTTGCTCGCGGTGGGGGCGGGGCTCGCAGCCCTCGCGGTGCGCCGGTTCCGCTGGTAACCCCCGGCCCGCGCGGCGGCGTTCCCGATTGTCGGCGGTGTGTGCCAGGGTACTTACGGGGCCCTCACCGACCGCTCAGAAGGAGTCACGCATGCACGAGATCCAGTGCCCGCACTGCGGCAAGGCATTCACCGTCGACGAGGCGGGCTATGCCGACATCCTGAAGCAGGTCCGGGACCGCGATTTCGAGGCGCAGTTGCACGAGCGGCTGCAGCTGGCCGAGGAGGAGAAACAGACAGCCCTGCGGCTGGCCGAGGCCACCGCGGCCACGGAGCGCGAGCGTGCGGCGGCGGAGAAAGATCGCGAGATCCAGCGCCTCACCGCGGAGATCGGTGCGGGGGAGGTGGCGCAGCGGCTCGCCGTCGCCGAGGCCCTCGGAACCATCGAGAAGGAACGGGACACCCTGGCCGGCCAGCTGGAGCAGGCCCGCAAGGACCAGGCGGCCGCCGTGGAGCTCGCGGAGGCGAAGCTGACGCGGGAGATGCAGGAGGCCGTTGCCGCGCAGGAGGCCGCGGCGCAGCGCCTGCGCGCGCAGCTCGAGGCCGCCGAGATGGCGCGCAAGCTCGAGGTCACGGAGGCCGTCGGCGAGGTGCAGCAGGAACGGGACCGCTACAAGAGCGAGCTCGAGCGCGCCGAGCTCGAGAAGCAGCTCGCGGAACGCTCGCTGAAGGAACGCTACGAGGTGCAGCTGAAGGACCGCGATGAGGCGATCGAGCGGCTCCGAGACATGAAAGCCCGGCTCTCGACGAAGATGATCGGGGAGACCCTCGAGCAGCACTGCGAGAACACCTTCAACCAGATCCGGGCCACCGCATTCCCGAACGCGTACTTCGAGAAGGACAACGACGTGCGCACCGGCAGCAAGGGCGACTTCATCTTCCGGGACTTCGATCTCGCCGGGATTGAGATCGTGTCGATCATGTTCGACATGAAAAACGAGGCGGACGGGACCGCGACGAAACAAAAGAACGAGGACTTCCTCAAGGAACTCGACAAGGACCGCCGCGAGAAGGGCTGCGAGTACGCGGTGCTCGTCTCCTTGCTCGAGCCGGAAAGCGAGCTCTACAACGGCGGTATTGTGGACGTATCGCACCGCTTCCCCAAGATGTACGTGATTCGGCCGCAGTTCTTTATTCCGCTCATCACTCTGCTGCGCAACGCGGCGATGAACGCGATGAAGGTCAAGGCCGAGCTCGAACTCGTGAAGTCGCAGAACATCGACATCACCCACTTCGAGGACGAACTCGACGCGTTCAAGAGCGCCTTCGGGCGAAACTTCGAGCTCGCCTCGAACCAGTTCAAGGAAGCGATCAAGCGAATCGATACCTCGATCCGTGAGATGGAAAAGGTGCGGGAGCAGCTCCTCAAATCCGAGAACAACCTGCGCCTCGCGAACGACAAGGCGCAGGGGGTGACGGTGAAGAAGTTGACCCGAAACAACGTCACGATGCAGGCCCGCTTTGCGGAGCTGGAAGGCACCGCGGCAGCCGAGCCGCCGCACGAGAAGGAGACCCCGAACACATGAGCCTGGAGCAGGCGCTCGCCGCCGCACACGAGAACGGCGGCGGCGCCGACGAAGCGTTCGCCGCGTTCGAGGAGTGGGCGTGGGAGGATCGCGGCCTGCGCCTGTACCCGGCTCAGGAGGAGGCGGTGCTCGGCATCACGCTCGGCAGCAACGTGATCCTGGCCACCCCGACGGGGACCGGGAAGTCGCTCGTCGCGATGGGGGCCCACTTCGTCGCCCTGGTGGAGGGCCGCCGCACGGTCTACACGGCACCGATCAAGGCACTCGTGAGCGAGAAGTTCTTCGACCTGGTGGGCGTGTTCGGCGCGGAGCGGGTCGGCATGATCACGGGGGACACCTCGATCAACCCGGACGCACCGATCCTGTGCTGCACCGCCGAGATCCTCGCGAACCTGGCGATCCGCGACAAGAACGTCGACAACCCGGACACCGGGGGGATCACGCAGGTGGTCATGGACGAGTTCCACTATTACGCGGACGCCGATCGGGGCTGGGCGTGGCAGGTGCCGCTGCTGCTGATGCACGACGCGCAGTTCCTGCTCATGTCCGCGACCCTCGGCGACGTGACGGAGCTCGCCGCGGATCTGAGCGAGGCGACGGGCCGCGACACCGCGCTCGTCACGGGGGTCGAACGGCCCGTACCGCTGAGCTTCCGCTACGAGGTGGCTCCCGCGCACGAGGTCGTCGAGCAACTCATCGCCGACCGGGAGACGCCCGCCTACCTAGTCCACTTCAACCAGTCCCACGCCGTTGAGCAGGCGCAGGCGCTCGCCTCGATCAAGATCGTGGACCGCGCTGGACGTGACGAGATCGCCGCGGCGATCGGGGACTTCCGCTTTGCGACCGGCTTCGGGGCGACGCTGTCCCGGCTCGTGCGGGCCGGGATCGGCGTGCACCACGCGGGCATGCTGCCGCGCTACCGCCGTCTCGTCGAACAGCTGGCCCAGCGGGGCCTGCTGCGCGTGATCTGCGGCACCGACACGCTCGGTGTCGGGATCAACGTGCCCATTCGCACCGTCGTGATCACCGCGCTCACCAAGTTCGACGGCGAAAAGATGCGGCGGCTTTCCGCGCGCGAGTTCCACCAGATCGCGGGTCGTGCGGGCCGGGCGGGCTACGACACCGAGGGCGATGTGGTGGCACTCGCCCCCGAGCACGAGATCGAGAACGCGAAGGCCGTGGCCAAGGCCGCCGCGAAGGCGGCCGACGGCAAGGGCGGCAAGAAGGCGAAGCCGGTCAAGAAGAAGTCCGCCCCGCAAGGCTTCGTCGCGTGGAGCGAGCAGACTCTCGAGAAGCTTGTCGCGTCGCAGCCGGAACCGCTCGTGAGCCGCATGCGGGTCACCCACTCGATGGTGCTCGGCGTGATCGGTCGGGGCGAGGAGTGGGAGGGCGAAGCGCTCAACACGATGCAGATGTTGATCTTTGACAGCCACGAGCCGCGCGCGCGGCAGTTCGACCACGCGCGCACCGCGCTCGCGATCTACCGCACGCTGCGCAACGGGGGCATCGTGGAGGTGCACGAGGACGAGCGCGGGCAGCGCCTGCTCCGGTTGACGGTCGAACTCCAGGCGAACTTCGCACTGAACCAGCCGCTGTCACCGTTCGCGCTCGCTGCGATCGAGCTCCTCGATCCCGAATCCGAGAGCTATGCGCTCGATGTGATTTCGATCATCGAGGCGACGCTCGAGGACCCGCGCGCGATCGTGCGCGCCCAGGAACACAAGGCCCGCGGCGAGGCCGTCGCCGCGATGAAAGCCGAGGGGATCGAATACGACGAGCGGATGGAGCTGCTCGAGGCCGTCACGCACCCCCAGCCGCTCAAGGAACTCCTCGACGAGGCATTCGCCGAGTACGTGAAGGACGTGCCCTGGGCCCGCGACTACGAACTGAAGCCCAAGTCGATCGTGCGCGACATGATCGAGCGGGCCTTCGGCTTCCGGGATCTCGTCTCGTTCTACCAGCTCGGGCGGGCCGAGGGGGGCGTGCTGCGCTACCTGAGCGACGCGTTCCGTGCCATCGAGCGCACCGTGCCCGAGCAGGCGAAGAGCCCCGAACTCGAGGATCTCATCGAGTGGCTCGGCGAGCTCGTGCGGCAGGTCGACTCCAGCCTGATCGACGAGTGGGAGGAACTCGCGAACCCGGAGGCCGTGGCCGCGCACGCGAGCCAGGCGGCCGCTGCGGCTGCGATCGACCTGGCACCGCCCGCGCGATCCGTGCTCGCGAACGAGCGCGCCTTCGGCGTCATGCTGCGGAACGCGCTGTTCCGCCGCGTGCAGGCCGCGGCATTCGAACGCTTCGGCGAACTTGCGGAACTCGATGGCCCGCACGGCTTCGGGGAGCAGCGGTGGCGCGACGCGCTGGCCGGGTACTTCACCGAGTACGACGAGATCCGTACCGACGCTGACGCCCGCGCCGCGGCGCTCCTGGAACTCGACCGCGGCCCCGAGGCGCGCGCCGAGGGCGTCTGGCGGTTCCGGCAGGTGCTGCTCGACCCCGCGGGCGACCGCGACTGGGCGATCGAGGGCGTCATCGACCTCGCCGCGTCGGAGGCGGACGGCGAGCCGGCGGTGCGGGTGCAGCGCGTCGGTCCACTCACTTCCTAGCGCCGCGGCAGACAGAGGCTCGGGATCTCCGTCGTGCCGGTGCTGATGCGACTCCTCCCGTCGCACCTGTATCTTGTGTACTGCTGGCTCATCTGCCCGGTTGCGTACCGGGTGCTCCTGCGGCAGCTCTTCGGGCGCACGAGCTGGGCCACGACGAAATGCGAGGCGATCGCGCCTGCGGCGGAAGGCCGGCGCGGACGCGTGACCCCAGGAACGGAGACTCCCCATGACGACCCCCGCACCCCACGCTCCGGTCGAGCTCACCCGCGACGCCTTCCTCGAGCGCGCCGATCACACCCTCCTCGCCCCGGGCACGACGCCCGCGGAACTCGAGCAGTTCTTGATCGCGGCCCGGGCGCTCGGCGTGGGGCAGGTGTGCATCAGCCCGACCCTGCTGGAGGACGCGATCGGACCGCTGCGGAGCAGCCCCGTGCGGATCGTCACCGTGGTGGGGTTCCCGAGTGGGGCGCACACGGCGGAGACGAAGGCCGCAGAGGCCGCGCAGGCGGTCGCCGACGGTGCCGCGGAGATCGACATGGTGGTGAACCGGGGCCTGGTGAACGCCGCGGACTGGCGCGGCGTCGAGGCCGAGATCCGGGCGGTCCGGGACGCGACGCCCGAGCGGGTGCTCAAGGTGATCCTCGAGACGGCGGCGCTCAGCGACGCGCAGATCGTGTCGTGCTGCCGCGCGGCGGAGGCCGCGGGAGCAGACTTCGTGAAGACGTCGACGGGCTTCGACCCGGCCGGGGGAGCGACCGCGCACGCGGTGCGGGTCATGGCCGAGACGGTTGGCGGGCGGCTCGGGGTGAAAGCCTCGGGCGGGATCCGGACGGCGGCAGCGGTCCGGGAACTGTGGGCCGCGGGTGCCACCCGATTCGGAGTTTCGGGGACCGCCGGGATCCTGGAGACCTGGGTCTCCGGCGCGGCGACGCGAGCCGGTTCAGACGCGGCGTACTGACCGCCCTAGAATGATCCCATGCGCCTCGGAGTGATCGACGTCGGATCCAACACCGTCCACCTGCTGGTGGTCGATGCCCACCCCGGCGCGAGCCCGAACCCGTATCACTCGCAGCGTTCGGTCCTGCGACTGATGCGCTACCTCGACGCCGACGGCGCGATCGTTGAGGAGGGGGTGCGCCTGATCACCGCCGCGATCGCGGAGTCGGTCCGGATCGCGCATGAGATCGGCGTCGACGATCTGATCTGCACGGCGACGAGCGCGATTCGCGAGGCGGCGAACGGTGAGGCGGTGCTCGCACGCATCGCCCGGGAGACCGGGGTGTCGCTGCACGTGCTGTCCGGGGAGGACGAGGCGCGCATCACGATGCTCGCGGTGCGACGGTGGCTGGGCTGGTCGGCGGGCGAGATCCTGCTCTTCGATATCGGCGGCGGGTCCTTCGAGATCGCCCAGGGCGCCGACGAGTACCCGGACGTGCAGGTCTCGCTGCCGCTCGGCGCCGGCCGCACCACCATCAACTACCTCGCCGAGGATCCGCCGCCGCGGGAGGCCGTGTCCGCGCTCCGCGCGCACGCCCGCGCGGAGTTCACCCGGGTCCGGGAGGACCTGTTTCTCGATCGGCCGCGGCCGAAGCGCGTGGTCGGAACCTCGAAGACGATCCGATCGCTCGCCCGGCTCATCGGCGGGCCGCCGGACCCCGAGAACGGCGATCTCGCGCCGCTGCACTATGCCGGCCTGCGCGAGTGGGAGCCCACGCTGCGCGATATGCCCTCGAACGTGCGCGAGTACCTGCCGGGAATCACCCCCGAGCGCGGCTACCAGATCATCGCCGGCGCGATCGTGCTCCGGACCGCGATGAAGGTGTTCGACGTGTCGACGCTCACGATCTCGCCCTGGGCGTTGCGCGAGGGGATCGTGCTCCGCTACATCGACGCGTTGGACGGCCGCGGGGCCGAGCCGGTGAGCGCCGACGACTTTCGCACGGCGTTGACGGCCACCGGGGGCGCGGCGCAGCGCTAGTCGAGGGCGGCGACGGCGTGCCGGATCGCGACGGCGAGTTGTCGGACCGCGGGTGAGGGCTGCCGGGCGCCACCCTCGCTCGGTGCCGCGAGGAGGACCGAACGGGCGAAGCTCGGATCGTCGATCGGGCGGAGGACCACGCCGGGGTGGCCCGAGCCGACCGCGAGCTTCGCGACGAGCCCGATCACCATGCGGGCGGCGATCATCCCGAGCATCGCCTGGAAGTCGTCGCTGCGGATCGCGACCTCGATCTGGTGCCCGGCCGCGGCGAACGCATCGACCACCACCGCGTCCATGGGGTCGTGGTGCGAGGTCCCGAGCAGCCAGCGCTCGGTGTGGAGCGAGAGGAACGTCTCGCGGCTGATCGACGCGTGCGCGGTCAGGGGGTGGCCTTCGGGGAGCGCGAGCAGGAGCGGATCTCGGAGCACTTCGGTGGTGACGATGTCCGGGCGGAAGGTGAGCTCGTGGCCCGGCACGGAGTAGAGGAGCGCGGCGTCGAGCTCACGCTGGTTGACGTGCGCGATGAGGGGGCCGACCTCTTCGAGTACCGCGTCGAGTTCGATGCTGAGGTCGCCGAGTTGCTGCGCGATCGCGGGGAGCAGCCGCGCGGCGGCCGTGGGGAAGGTGCCGAAGCGGAGGCGGGTCTGACCCATCTCGGTGAACTCGCGCGCGTCGCGGAGCGCCCGGTCCGTGAGCGTCAGAATCTCGTGCGCGCGGTCGAGGACGAGGTGCCCAACGGGGGTCAGGGTGCTGCCTCGCGAGCTGCGCTCGAGGAGCGGGCCGCCGACGAGCGCATCGAGGTTGCGCAGGTGGTAGTCCACCGTCGGCTGACTCCACCCGAGGCTACGTGCGGCCTGCGTGACGGAGCCCATGCTGTGCACCGCGCGGAGCGCTTGCAACTGTCGAAGGTCGATCACAGCTCACCTATCCCATATCTTGTGCGCGGCCGGTCAGGACCATCCTGCCACATACCCCATATGTGAGTGCCGAGGCAGAACGGGATTCTCCTCGCGCGTGCGCTGCGCCAGCATGGAGACATGTTCATCGCCGATTCCGCGCGCCGCGACGCTGCACCCGCGGCTGCAGATCCCCAGACCACCGCCGCCGGTGTCCCCGCGCCGGGTGAGACCGCGCCGGGTGAGACCACCGCGGGCGCCGCCGCGCAGCGCGCCGAGCGGCTGCGTCGCCACGCCGTCACCCCGTATGCGGACGCGCTCGACCGCTACATCGCCCGCAACCCGACCCAGCTGATGGTGCCGGGCCACGGCGGCAGCGACCTCGGATTGAGCGCCCGCCTGTCCGAGTACCTGGGCGAGCGCGCGCTGCAGCTCGACGTTCCGATGCTCCTCGAGGGCATCGATCTCGAGGCCCACTCCGCCCTCGACGACGCGCTGGAGCTTGCGGCCGACGCGTGGGGCGCCAAGCGCACCTGGTTCCTCACCAACGGCGCCTCGCAGGCCAACCGCACGGCGGCGATCGCCGCGCGCGGCCTCGGCGAGCACCTGCTCGCGCAGCGCAGCGCCCACTCCAGCTTCAGCGACGGCGTGCTGCTTGCCGGCATCACCCCCTCGTATGTGTTCCCGGCCGTCGACACGGCGAACGGCATGGCCCACGGCGTCTCGCCCGAGGCCCTCGACGCGGCCCTCACGCTCGCGGAGCAGGAGGGGCGCGCGGCCGCCGCGGTCTACATCATCTCCCCGAGCTACTTTGGATCCGTCTCCGACGTTCGCGGCCTCGCCGACGTGGCCCACGCGCACGGCGCGCCGCTGATCGTCGACGGCGCGTGGGGCCCGCACTTCGGCTTCCACCCTGAGCTGCCGGAGTCGCCCGCGCGTCTCGGCGTTGACCTCGTGATCTCGAGCACCCACAAGCTCGCGGGATCGCTCACGCAGACGGCCATGCTGCATCTCGGTCACGGCCCCTTCGCCGACCGGCTCGAGGCGCTCGTGGAGCGCGCTTTCGGGATGACCGCGTCGACCTCGACCAGCGCGATCATGCGCGCCTCGCTCGACATCGCCCGGTCCGCGCTCGTGACTGGCGAAGCCGCGATCGGCCGCTCCGTTGAAACCGCGCAGCGCCTGCGCGAGGTGCTTCGCGCCGACCCGCGCTTCGACATCGTGAGCGACCACTTCGATGCGTTCCCCGACATCGTCGACACGGATCTGCTGCGCGTGCCCATCGACGTCTCCGCGACGGGGCTCAGCGGGCACTGGGTGCGCAACCAGCTCATCACCGATCACGCCCTGTACTTCGAGATGTCCACGGCCACCTCGATCGTCGCCGTGATCGGCGCGGGGAAGACTCCCGACGCCGCCGAGATCCACCGCGCCCTCGGGGCCGTGGTCTCGTCGCCCGCGGCCGACGCGGAGCGCGCAGCGACCGCGGGGTCCGTGGAATTCCCGCCCATGCCGGCACCCGGTGCCCGGCGGCTCAGCCCGCGTGAGGGGTTCTTCGGCGAGACCGAGATCGTCCCCGCGGCCGAGGCGATCGGGCGCGTGTCCGCGGACACCCTCGCGGCGTACCCGCCCGGGATCCCGAACGTGATGCCGGGCGAGGAGATCACCGCGGCAGCCGTCGAGTTCTTGCAGGCGGTGGCGGCCTCCCCGACGGGCTACGTCCGCGGCGCGCTCGACCCGCGCGTGGCGAGCTTCCGCGTGATCCGCGTGGAGGAGTAGCCCCAGTATTCGCCCCGGCGCACCCGCGCCGGGGCGATTGGCGTGTGTGGTCGGGGGGACCGGGCGCGCCGCGGTCCGATTCGTTCGGATCACCTCCCTGCCGGGCCCCGGCCGGGAACCCCGAGAACCGGGCCCCCGCGGCCCATGTGACAAGGAAGTCTGGAGTAAGACTGACATGCCGAGTACCCTGCGTCAGCAGCTGTTCCGAGTAAAGCCCGTACCGCGAGACGGGGGTGAATCCGGCTCGCAGCTCAAGCGCAGCATCGGGCTCTTCCCGCTCACCATGATTGGTGTGGGCGGCACCATCGGCACGGGCATCTTCTTTATCCTGGCCGAGGCCGTGCCGATCGCGGGGCCCGCCGTACTGTGGTCCTTCGTGATCGCGGGCCTCGTCGCCGGCCTGTCGGTGCTCTGCTACGCGGAGCTCGCGAGTAGCGTGCCGGTATCCGGCTCCTCCTATTCGTATGCGTACAGCACCCTGGGCGAGCTGCCGGCGATGGGCGTTGCGGCGTGTCTGCTCCTGGAATACGGGGTGTCCACGGCGGCGGTCGCGGTGGGCTGGTCGCAGTACGTGAACCAGCTCGTCACGAACCTCTTCGGCTGGGAGCTGCCACACGCGCTGCTCTACGCGCCGGAGGAGGGCGGGATCATCAACCTGCCCGCCGTGATCCTGATCGGCCTCTGCTGCCTGCTGCTGATCCGCGGCACCTCCGAGTCGGTCGTCGCGAACACCATCATGGTGCTCATCAAGATCGCCGTGCTGCTGTTCTTCGTGGCCGTCGGCATCACCGGCTGGAACGCCGACCACTTCGCAAACTTCGCGCCCTTCGGCTTCGCCGGGGTGATGACCGGCGCCGGCATCATCTTCTTCTCGTTTGTGGGTCTCGACGCCGTCGCGACCGCCGGTGACGAGGCGAAGAACCCGCGCCGCAACCTCCCGATCGCGCTCATCAGCGCGCTCATCATCGTCACCGCCGTGTACGTGCTCGTCGCGGTCACCGCGCTCGGCGCGCAGGATCAGAGCGAATTCGCCGGCCAGAGCGCGGGCCTCTCCGCGATCCTGCAGAACATCGTCGGCGCGACGTGGCCCGGCACCGTGGTCGCCGCCGGGGCCGTGATCTCGATCTTCAGCGTGACGCTCGTGGTGCTCTACGGCCAGACCCGGATCCTGTTCGCGATGTCGCGCGACGGCATGGCCCCGAAGATCTTCCAGAAGGTCAACCCGCGCACGATGACCCCGGTCGCGAACACCATCATCGTGTCCGTGATCGTGGCGATCCTCGCCGGCGTCCTGCCGATCAACTTCCTCGCCGAGATGACCTCGATCGGCACGCTCGCCGCGTTCCTCGTCGTCTCGATCGCCGTCATGGTGCTGCGCCGCCGCGAGCCCGACCTCGAGCGCAAGTTCCGGGTCCCGCTGTACCCGGTCATCCCGATCCTCTCGATCATCGGCTGCCTCTGGATCATCAAGGACCTGCGCCCGATCACGATCATCGTGTTCGCGATCTGGACCGCCCTCGTGCTGGTCTGGTACTACTTCACCGGACGGAAGAACTCCGTGCTCGGCGAGCAGATCAAGACCGGAATGATCGTGCTGACCGGTCCCGGCCGCTACCGCTACGCGAGCGACGAGGACGATACGGACTCGGTCGACGTCGTGGCGGACCGCGCCAACGACCCCGGTCCCGGCCGATGAGTATCGTCGTCGGAGTGGCCCCGAGCCACTGCTCGCGCGCCGCGATCGAGCTCGGGGTTCTGCTCGCGCGGACGTACGCGCAGGATCTCGTGCTCGCCTCGGTCACCTCGGCCGGATGGCCGGGCGGTCCCGGTGGAGTCGACGGCGAGTACCAGCGCTTCCTGCTCGCGGGTGCGGAAGCCTCCCTCGCCGAGGCGCGGACGCGCGTGCCGGGAGACCTCGCGGTGCGCACGGTGGTGCGCACCGCGTCCAGCGCGCGGCGCGGACTCCTCGACGTATGCGCGGAGACGGCCGCGATCCGGCTGGTGGTGGGGTCCGCCGGCGACGAGGACGACGCCCGGGGGCAGGAGGCTGCCGCCGGGATCGAGCTCGGGTCCGTCAGCCTCGGGCTCCTGCAGAGCGCCGAGCTCCCCGTGGCGATCGCCCCGCACGGCTTCACGGCTGCGCCAGGTGCGCGGCTGGAACGCCTGACCGCAGCGTTTAGTGGCTCCGACACCTCGGCCGAGCTGGTCCTCGGGGCGGCGGCGGTCGCGGCCGACTCGGGGGCTGCCTTCCGGGTAGCGGCGTTCCACACGCGCCCCCGCGGCCTGCTGGGCGCGGCGATCGGTTTCCGGGCCGAGGACGCGGTGGTCGCCGAGTGGGAAGCCGTGATCCGCGATCGAGCGGAGATCCTGCGTGCGGAGATCGCGGCCTTCAGCCGCCCGCCGGAGCGCGTCGAGCTCGCCCTCGGTGCCGGGGCGGACTGGCCCGCGGCGCTCCGGGCGATCCCGTGGGGTGCCGCCGAGGTGCTGCTCGTGGGATCCAGCAGCCTCGGCGCGTTGGCGCGGATCTCGCTCGGCTCGCACGCCACGAAGATCCTCCGCCACGCGCCGGTTCCGGTCGTGATGGTGCCGCGTCGCGCCACCGAGCGCTACGCGGATCAGGCCGCCGAGCAGCTGGGGGAGTAGCAGCGATGGGATCCCGGGTGCAGGGCGCGCCCGGGATCCCATCGCCGCGGGCCCGGTTTTGTGTTCCGGGCCGGAACGGGTAAAGTTAATTCCTGGTGCGGGGCTCCGAAAAGGGCCAAGTTCCAGCCATGGGATATGGTGTAATTGGCAACACAACGGTTTCTGGTACCGTCATTCTAGGTTCGAGTCCTGGTATCCCAGCGAGTAACTCCCCCGGTTCTTCGGAACCGGGGGAGTTCGTGTTTTCGGGGTCGGGTGTGCGGCTCTGTCATGATGGGGCCATGCCTCTCGTTGATCACCTCGGAGTGACCGTCGCCGATCTTGATGTCGCCGTCGCGCAGTGGAATCCGGTCCTGACGGCGCTCGGGCTTGTCACGGACGGCCGCGAGTTCGAGGGCGGCGTTGCCTGGAACGCCCCGGGCGAGACGGAGATCATCCTGTATCGTGCGCCGGTTGCGCCGCGGCAGCCGTTCCGCACCGGCCAGTTGGGGTGGCAGCACCTGGCCTTCGCCGTGGAGTCTCGCGCCGAGGTCGAGCGACTGCACGCCGTCGCCGTACAGTCGGGGTGGACGTCGGTGCGCGCCCCGAAGGGGTTTCCCCGGTTCTCGGAACAGTATTACGCGTCGTTTGTGGAGGACGCGAGCGGTATTCGGCTGGAGTTCATGCACAATCCGCCGCGCGACACCACGAGCGCGGGTGGTAGCGGGTCAGTGTGAGCCGGTCTGCGTGAACGGGGCGGAGTGAGCGGGCCTGTGCGAGCGGGCCTGGGGGGAACGGCGTGGCGCGAGCGTGCCGCAGCGCAGTATCACGGCCGCGTTCGATCGGACGCTGCGTGACCTCACCGTCCGATCGAGCCCCGAATCCGCTCGCGTCAGGCGGCTGTCCGAGCGGCCCGAAGGTGTCGCCGGAGCTTCTGGATCGCCCAGTCGTAGTGGCTGGAGGTCGCGGAGACGGCGTACGAACCGAGGGAGGTTGTTCCCGTCCACGGGAAGTGCTGCTTCGTGAAAAGCTCCGTGTTGCTGAACTCGGAGATGAGTGCCACGACGCGGTGATGGCTCTTATCGAGCATGTCGAGCGCTGCGTCGAGACTCGTGTGTTGATGTTGTTCCCAGAACTCGACGTTCAGCGCCGCGGTGGTGCGCCAGGTGTACGGCGCGGGCAGAAAAGGCTGCTCCGTCCCGGAGCGGTTGGCCGTGGCCCACTCGGTGAAGAGCCGGTGCCACTCGACGAGGTGGACGAGCACATCGCGGAGGTTTCGATCTCGAGCCCAGTGCGCCTCAGGCCGCGCGAAGTCTGGGCCGTACCCGAGCGGCGCCTCCCGCTCGGTCGCACTCATGCCCGCAATCAGCGCACTCAACTTCGCATACTGCGCCGCCGCGGCATCGAGCAATGCTGCACGGGTGGTCGGTCTGGCCATGACGCTCACGCTACCAGGCGGCGAATCGGCTTGGAGTGACACGCTTCTCGCCGGTGCGCTGACGCGAGCGAACCAAAAACAACATAGCCCCGGTCCGCATGCTTGAGCAGAGGCGGGGCCGGGGCGTTGCTGCCCATAGTACCATCGCCGTATGGATGCAGACGGAGTTGACGCGATTTTCTCCACGCTATCTGAGCAACGGCTCGCCCCATATTTGGTGCACGCGGGGGAGGATCGTGAGCACGCTCTCGAACTCTACGCATGGAGCACGCAAATGTCCGCGGCGCTCTTTGAGCTGATCTCCCATCTGGAGGTCGCATTGCGAAACGCGGTTGACCGTACCCTCAGCGCACATTTTGCGGATGAGCGTGTGGGGATCCCGTGGTTCCTGCGCCGCCCCCCGATGACCGGCGGCGCGCTCGATCAGATCGAGTTGATCCGCGACCGTCTTCGGGGAAGCGGCAGAGACAACCGCCATCAAATCATCGCGAATCTGAGCTTCGGATTCTGGTCGGGGATGTTTGGGAAAGATTACGACGAGCTGTGGCGGGAATGCTTGCATCAGGCTTTCCCTCATGCAGATGGCAAACGGAAAACCGTTGGGCCCGCGTTGGAGGCAATGCGAAAGCTGCGAAACCGAGTGGCTCACCACGACTCGGTGCTCGGCGTGGACGTGCCGTTCGAGCAAGCGCGCATCATGGAATTGAGCGGGTACATTTCTCCTCATCTGCGGCGGTGGCTCGAGCGAATTGAGCGCTGCACGAGAACCTACGAAGCGCGGCCTCACTCGGCAATAGATTCCGTCGTCGTCCCTGCGACTCACGCATGGGAACTGTACCGAGATTGCGCCGCATACGTGTGCCAGCCCGGGCGGAGCTTCCGGGCGGTCAAACGAATGGCGTTCTACGTGGACCAGCAGATTCAGCCCGAGTTCCCCCTGATCGTAGGCCGCCGAGACAACGTTGAATGGTCGGAAACGAATGCAAGGCGGCTGGTGGCCTCCGAGGACCGGGAAGATCGAAAGATCGCCCACATTATTCGTCGTTCCAAAGAGCTCGGCTGGGCGGGAGGGCGTTATCAGGTCTTCTTGCTCACCGCCGAGGGGCACCCGGATCACCGTTCGCGGGCGGAGCCGATGCCCCATTCGCGGCGTGGGAGAGGGACGGCGTTCGTTCGAAGTCAGAGATACGTGTCCTTGCATAGCCTGCAGACTCACCCGACGACGGAGGATTATTACCGGGTATAGATCGGGGTCTTATGAGGCAGGATCGTGACCTGGCAGCCGTGTCCGCATGACGTGCCACGTTGGCTCACTCGGCCCGCCTGTCATCGGGTACGAGCTTGTATCCAGGTGAGTTCCCAGCCCTGCCATCCACTGGCCTGACACGATGGAGGCACCCACCGCTCCCACTCGACGAACAGGTCACACATCGCGTGAAGAAGCCCCTGAAGATCACCCTCGTTGCGTTCGGCACGGTCGCCGGCCTCCTGATCGCAACGCTTGCCACCACCACCATCGTGAACGCCGTGCAGACCCCGCGTGAGGTTGCGGCGCTGGAGCCCTACGGCGAACTGGTTCCGGTGGCGGGCAAGCACATGAACGTCGCGGAGTTCGGTGACGGCGAGAACACGATCGTGCTGACCCCCGGGGCGGGAACGGCGTCGCCCGTGGCGGATTTTGCGCCGGTGATCCGCGGGCTCGAGGAAGACTACCGGATTCTCGCGGTTGAGCCGTTCGGGACGGGGCTCAGCGACCAGGCGGACACCCCGCGTACCACCGAGAACATTGTGCGCGAGATTCACGAGGCCGTCGCAAGCTTTGGCGTGGACGAGTACGTCCTGATGGGGCACTCGATCACCGGGATCTACGGGCTCGCCTACGCGAACACGTACCCGGAAGAGGTCACCGCGTTTGTGGGGATCGACACCTCCGTCCCGGAACAGCCCGGCATGGACGACGTCCCGGGGATCATTTCCGTGGCTCCTGCGCTGCGGGGCCTGGGGCTGTTGCGCGCGGTGACCGCGATCTCGGGCAACCCGCTCGAGGGGAACCCCGCCTACACGGATGAGGATCGGGAACGCATGGACGTGCTGGCACTGCGGAACAGTATGGCCCCCACGTACCTCGATGAGGTGCACCATCTCGGGGAGAACTTCGCGAGCGCACAGGGTACGACCTTCCCGAAAGAGTTGCCGCTGTTGTTGATGTACCAGGCGGAGAACCCCGCATTCCCGACGTGGGTCGAGATGCATGAAGCGCAAGCGGCGACCGTCGACGTTGCCGTGACGCGCGAGATCGATGCCGACCACTATCTGCATCACACGCGGAGCGATGAGGTTGTGGCGGCAACGCGGGAGTTCCTGGCCAGCCTCCCCGCCCGCGGCTAAGCCAGTCCGGTGAGGGCCGCGGCGAGGCCGCCCGCCGCCCCCACGCACACGACGACCCACGCAGGGAGCTTCGCCCAGGTGAGCAGCGCGACGCAGCCGAGCGCGAGGACCAGCTGCCAGGGTCCGACGAGTGTCGTGGTGATCGCTGGCGTAATGAGGGCCGCGGTGAGGATGCCGACCACACCCGCGTTGGCCCCGTGCAGGAGTGCGGCGGCCCAGCCGCGAGCGCGCAGCCGCTCCCAGAACGGCAGCACCCCGAGGAGCAGCAGGAACCCGGGCAGGAAGATCCCGCACAGGGCGAGGGCCGCGCCCGCGAGGCCGCCCGGGCCGAGCCCGGAGAGCGCCCCGAGGTAGGCGGCGACCGTGAAGAGCGGACCGGGCACGGCTTGCGCCGCGCCGTATCCGGCGAAGAACGCGTCGGCGCTGAGATCGCCCGTCGCGACGAGGCCGGATTCCAAGAGCGGCAGCACAACGTGCCCGCCACCGAACACGAGCGATCCGGCGCGGAACATGACGTCGAAGAGTGCGACCCCCGATCCCGGCAGCGCCAGCGCGAGGATCGGACCACCCAGCAGGAGCGCGGCGAACATGACCAGGCACATGACCCCGATACTCCGGGAGACGGCGAACCGCAGCGGCGACCCCGGGGCGGCGGGGATGCGGCGACACCACAGCGCGCCGGCGGCAGCACCGAGCGCGATCCCCGCGACCGGTCCGAGCATGCCCCCGACGAGCAGCGCCGTGCCGCCCGCGGCGATCGCGATCAGCGCCCGGCGCACGTCGGGCGTGAGGGTGCGTGCCATTCCCCACACGGCGTGGGCGATCACGGCGACCGCGACCACCTGCAACCCTGCAAGCAGGCCCGCACCGAGCGGGCCGGTGAGCCGGTGAGCGCCGAGCGCAAACGCGAACATGAGCGCGGCGGAGGGGAGCGTAAACGCGACGAAGGCCGCGAGCGCCCCGCGAATTCCCGCGCGGTGCAGACCGATCCCAAACCCGACCTGACTTGACGCGGGCCCGGGAAGGAACTGGCAGAGCGCGATGAGGTCAGCGAGTTGCGCGTCAGTGAGCCAGCGCCGGCGCTCGGTAATCTCGGTGCGGAAGTACCCCAGGTGGGCGATCGGGCCGCCGAAGGAGGTGAGGCCGAGCTTGCCGAAGACCCTGAACACTTCCCACGCCGCGGCCCAGGTGGGGCGGGCGGGCGCGGAATCCGGAACATCCGAGGGCGGCATGGACCTACCGTAGCGGGGCTCAGGAAACAGTGGGTGAACGCGGAAGGCGCGGCGGGTTGGGGGTATCTCGGTGCGTTCGCGCGCCGGCCCCGCTGAGCTACGCTGACACCAGGCACGCACCGGACCGCGGTGCGGGACGACAGATGGGGTGCGCATGTCGCGGAGCGGTGATCGTAAGAATGTGCGTGGCGACGCTGGAGGTCCTGAGTCGGGGACACCCGGGTACGCCGAGGCATTCCTTCAGGGGAGCGCGTCCGCGCGGGACGCATACGGGCGATTCAATCTGGGAATCGTCGGAAATACGGGAGTGGGGAAGTCCTCACTCGTCAACGCGGTCTTCGGCCGCGATCACGCGAAAGTCGGCAAAGGCCTGCCGGTCACGCGCGGCGTCCACTATTACCACGATGCGTCGCTCGGGATCTGGGATTTCGAGGGCTTCGAGATTGGTTCCGCGCAGAGTCCCCGCGACATGCTGCGGGAGAATCTTGCGACCATCGCCCGGCGACCCGCGGAGGAACAGATCGCGGTGGTGTGGTACTGCGTGAGTGCCCAAGCAGACCGCCTCACGGAGCACGATCTCACGATGATCCGCGAGCTCGATGCGTCAGGGCTCCCCGTCATTCTGGTGCTCACCAAAGTTGCGTGGACCCGAAACCCCGTGACGGGAAAGCATCGCGCCCCGCGAGACGTTGAAGAGTTCCGGGACTGGTGCGAGAACCCCGTCGATGCGGATGGCGTCCCGGTTGATCTCCCGGTACAGCGGGTGCTGTTGACCGCGGCACAGGGCAAGGACGGAAAGGGCGTGGGCTTCGGGCTCAGTGAACTCGTGGCGGAGACGCTGAGCCTCGCGCCGGACAACGAGAAGGATGCCTTTCGGGTGGCGCAGCGACTGAGTCTTCCCATGAAGCGACAGATGGCCCGTCCCGTGATTCTGACCGCCTCAGCGGCGTCCGCGACGGCGGCCGCGGCGCCGATACCGTTTGCGGACGCGGCGGTGCTCGCCCCGATCCAGATGACGATGATGGGTCGCATCTCGGTGATCTACGACCTCGAACTCGCGACCATGTTGTCGGCGTCGACGCTCGCCCAGTTGGGGACACAGATCACCGGGCGGGCGCTGGCGCGCAGCTTTATTAAGCTCATTCCGGCGGCGGGGAATGTGATCAACGGGTCGATCGCCTTCGCACTGACCGCAGCCACGGGCGAAGCCTGGGTCAGGCTGTGCGAGGCGCTGCACACGGGGAAGATCGATCAGTCTGAACTGGGGCAGGTGTGGCGGGATTTCAGCCCGACCGTGGTGAACGTCGTCGCAAACCTGGTGAAGGAGCGCGGGCGCTAGCCCACCGACACCTCCCCCGCAATCCAGCCGAGTCGGCCTCAGCCGGGGGTCACCGCCGGAGCGTTCGGGCCGGTGAGCACGCGGAGCGCCGCGGGGCGTACGGAGACGGTGGCGGGGAGGGCACCCACACGCTCGCCGTCCACGTAGATCCCGAGCGGGTGATCCGCCGCGAGCCGGAATTCCCGGCCCGAGTCGACCGCGACCCCGCGGATGCTGAGGTGCGCCCCGCGGTAGGCGGCGAGGAGGACCGCGGCGACGCGGGCGACGGACCCGCCCCACAGGCCCACCACGTCGAGGCGTCCGTCGTCGATGCGGGAGTTCGGGCTGACGCGGATCCCGCCGCCGTACTGGCCGTGGTTCGCGATCGCGACGAACCAGCCGCGGCCGGATCGTTCACGGCCGTCGACGGAGAGCGTGTAATGCGCGCCACGGAACTGAAACAGCGCGCGCACGCCGCCCACGAGGTACGTGAACGGCCCAAGCTTCCACCGCACCGCGTTCCCCAGCTCGTTTGCGACACCGTCGAAACCGGTCGCGCAGACGCCCAGGTAGCCGAGCCCGCGTGCGGCGGGTCCGTCTTCCGTCGTGATCCATGCCAGATCGCTGTGTCCTTCCCGGAGTTCGGGGAGGCGGCGCACGGTAGCTGCGGGATCGAGGCCGAGCCCGAAACGGCGCACCGTGTCGTTGCCGCGCCCGCCCGCGAGGGGGAGCAGCAGTGCGCCGGTTTCGGCGGCGGCCCCTGCGGCGGCACCAATGAGTCCGTCGCCGCCGAGCGCGAGCACCAGCGCGTCGGGACCGGCCGCCCGGACTTGGGCCCTGGCGTCGGCGAGGCTCTCGCTGCGGTGCACGTGCGCGCGAATCCCGTGCGCCGCGAGCTCGGTGACCACCGCGCCAAGGGCGCGCTCTCCGCGGCCGCCGCCGGAGACGGGGCTGACGAGGAGGAGCACGCGGCGCGACGTCCACTCGGGGAGTGCGGCGCGCGTGGGGTCTGGCGCCGGCACCCCCGAGGGCGCGGCGTGTGCGGGAACTGACTCGGTCATGTGAGCGTCGGTGCTCCTTCGCGGGTCGGTGAGTGGGACGGTGGGGCGGACAGCGGCTGCTGCGCTTGGCTGTTCGCAGCGTAGCGTGTGCTGGGCGATCAGGGGAAACCCGCGCCGCCGGCGCGAGTCACGAGCGCGGTGACCGCCGGGAGCGCGGCGCGGGCCAGCGCGGGATCGAGCGCGAGGCGCGTGCGGCGTTCCAGTACGTCCGCGGGCGTACGCGCCCCCTCCGCCCGCACCGCGAAGACGACCTCTGCCCGGGTGATCCCGCTTCCCGGCGTGAGCTCCTCCGCAAGGGCAGGATCGGCCGTCGCGAGCGCGGCGATGCGGGCCCGTTCCGCCCCGTAGCGCGCGGTGAGTCGTGCCATGACCGCCCCGCCGGGATCCGGGACGGGCCACGGGACGTCCCCGAATTCCCCCGAACCGGGAGCGCCGAGCAGCGGGACCCGCGTCGTGACCGCTCGTGCGGCGCGCTGTCCGGCCCCGACGCCGAGTCGGCGCGCGGCCGCGTCCACCGCATCCTCCGCCATGCGCCGGTACACGGTGAGCTTGCCGCCGGTGATGGCAATCGGTTCGCCCGGTTCGTCGCGCACCAGGTGCCGGCGCGAGGCGGCAGCGGGATCGTCGCCCGCGCCGAGGAGGGGGCGGAGCCCCGCGAAACTGCTGAGGACGTCGGCGCGGGTGAGCGGGGCGTTGAGCGCGGCGCTCGCGGTGCGGAGCAGGAAATCGACGTCAGCGTCGGGAACCGCCGGCGCGTAACCATCGGCACCGGGCGCGGGATCGTCGGTGAGGCCCAGGTAGCAGAGCCCGTTCGGCTGGGGCAGCACAAAGACGTAGCGGCCGAAGTGACCGGGCACGGGGGCGGTGAGGACGGCGCGCGGATCCCCGAACACCGCCGACCGGAAGACGAGGTGGGTGCCGCGGCTCGGCGTGAGCGGGAGTCCCGGAGCGAAGCTGCCGGCCCACACCCCGGCCGCGTTGATCACCACGCGTGCGCGCAGCCGGAGCTCCCCGCCGGATCCCGGATCGAGCAGCGCTTCCCGGTCGGTGGCGTGGAGCACCCGGCAGCCGGTGACGATGTGTGCACCGTGCCGGGCCGCCGTCCGGGCGATGTCGATCACGAGCCGGGCGTCGTCGTCCACGGCCCCGTCCCAGTACACGAGCCCGCCGCGGAGCCCGTCCTCCCGGAGCGTGGGCGCGAGCAGCCGCGCGCCGCGCGCGTCGACGCGGCGCGGACGGGGCAGGACGTGCGCCGAGAGCCCGCTCGCCGCGCGCAGCGTGTCGGCCAGGCGCACGCCGATCTCGGTGAGGGTGTCCGCACTGCGTCCGGTGGCGCGTCCGGCAGCGCGTCCGGTAGCGCGTCCGGCGGCGCGTCCGGTAGCGCGTCCGGCGGCGGGGAAGCGGGGCACGAGAAAGGCGCGCGGGCGCACGAGATGGGGTGCGATCCACCGCATCAGGGCGGCCCGCTCCACCGCGGATTCCCAGGCCAGCGGCAGATCGCCGTGGGCGAGGTAACGGAGGCCGCCGTGCACGAGCTTGGAGCTGAAGCCGCTCGTGCCGCTCGCCAGATCCCGCGCCTCGCACAGCGCGACGCTGAGCCCCCGCGTCGCGGCGTCGAGGGCCACGCCGGCACCGGTCACGCCACCCCCAATGACGAGCACGTCGACCTCGTGCTCGGCAAGGTGGGCGAGCGCGGCAGCCCGCGTCCGCTCGTTCAGGTCGCCGGGACGTTCGGAGAACATCGTGCTCCCGTCTCGGGCCGCCGTCGGTGCCGGCCCGTCGTGGTGGGGTGGTTTAGGGGTGGGTCGTGCGGAACTGCTGTCGGGGCGCGTGTGGATGCCCCGGTGCAGAGCTCGGAACGGCGGGGTCCATTTCAGTCGAGTCGGTGCTGGTGCCGGCCGTGTTCGTGCCGGTCGTGTCAGTGTCGGCCGTGTCAGTCTCGGTCGTGTCGGTGCTGGTCATGCTGGTGCCGGCTGTGCGGAGCCCCGCCGTGCTGGTGCTCGTGCTCGTGCTCGTGCTCGTGCTCGTGCTCGTGTTGGTGCTGGTGCCGGCCGTGTTCGTGCCGGTCGTGTCAGTGCCGGTCGTGTCAGTGTCGGCCGTGTAAGTCTCGGTCGTGTCGGTGTCGGTGTCGGTGTCGGTGTCGGTCGTGCTGGTGTTCGTACTCGTACTCGTACTCGTACTCGTACTCGTGTTGGTGCTGGTGCCGGCCGTGTCAGTCTCGGTCGTCTCGGTGCCGGCTGTGCGGAGCCCGGCGGTGCCGAGCCCGGCTGTGCGGAGCCCGGCCGTGCCGGTTCCGGCGGTGCCGAGCCCGGCCGTGAGTAGTTCGCCGAACTCGGTGCTCGCGCGGTCGAAGGCGTCGCCGGCGCGGAGCAGCGGTGCGCCCAGGGCGATCCCGCGGAGCAGGAACAACAGCGTGAGCGCGCTCGCCGCCGTCGGTGCGATGGATCCGTCGGCGATTCCTTCGGCGCGCAGGTCCTCGATCGCGGCGAGTACCACCTCCTGGCTACGTCCCAGGCGGCCGCTGAGATAGGGCTCAAGCAGTTCAGGCTGGTGCGTGCGCACCGAGGTGACGAGTTCGGAGGCGGCAAACGCGCGGGCCCCCGCGTCCAGGAACTGGGCGAGCCGGGTCGCGCCGGGGACGCTCGGGCCCGGGGCCGGCAGCGCGGCTCGCACGCGCGCAACGGCCTGCGTGAACTCGCGGGTGAGGGCGAGGAGGATCGCGTTGTCCATGCTGCCCATGGCGCGGTAGACGGTCATGCGAGAGATCCCGGCGGCCTCGGCCACGTCCTGTGCGGTGAGCTTGCGCGGACCGTAGCGCCGGAGGCCATCGGCGACGGCGTCGAGGATCGCCGCATCGCGGGACGACAGGGCGGGGTGCGGCTCGGCGCTGGCACCGCCGTGCCCCGCGTGGGTGTCGCCGCGCGTCTCGGACGTCTCGGCACGCGCGGAGGTGTGACATTGTGCGTCCATGTGTCACACTGTAACGCATGGCCGCCGATGTGACCGAGACCGTTCCGGAAGCTCCCTGGTGGGGCTGGGCCCCCCAGCGCCCCGATGGTGGAGTGCCGGAGGGGATCCGGCGGGTGCTGCGCGAACGCTTCGGGGCCGAACTGCCCGCGGGTACCCCGCCGGTTGCGGCGGCCGATGCCGTCCTCCCGGAGCCCGTGCTGAGCGCCGCGGCTCGTGCGGCGCTCGCCGCCGCGGTCGGTGCCCCGGAGCCGAGCGTCCCGGAGCCGGGTGCCCCGGAGCCGGGTGCCCCGGAGCCGAGCGGCCTGGAGCCGAGCGGCCTGGAGCCGAGCGGCCTGGAGCCGAGCGGCCTGGAGCCGAGCGGACCGGGATCGAGCGTCCCGGAGTCGAGCAAGCCCGCGGGTGCGTCCGCGCCGCCTGCGGGGGCCGGCAACGCGCCCGCGCCGCGCGGCTCGGTGTCGCAACGGCACGAGGATCGGCTCCGGCACGCCGCGGGAAAGCACACCCCGGACCTGATCCGGCAGCGCGCGGGTCGGCCGATCGGGGCGCCGGACGCGGTGGTGCGGCCGGCCTCGACCGCGGCGATCCCCGCCGTGCTCGCGGCTTGTGTGCAACACCGCGTGGCGGTGGTCCCCTTCGGCGGGGGCACCAGTGTGGTGGGCGGGGTCGCCCCGCTCCGGGGCGCGCAGCACGCAGTCATCGCGCTCGATCTGACGGGCCTCACCGCGCTGCGATCGCTGGACGAGACCGACCGTACCGCGACGTTCGAGGCGGGGATCCGAGGCCCCGCGCTCGAGGCTGCGCTCGCGGCGCGCGGCTTCACCCTCGGGCACCTGCCGCAATCCCACCAGCAGGCGACGCTGGGTGGCTACGCCGCGACCCGCTCGGCCGGTCAGGCCTCCACCGGATACGGGGCCATCGCGGACCTCATCACCGGGATCCGGATCGAGACGCCCAGTGGACCGCTGGAACTCGGCGGTCGCGGCCCGGCCTCGGCCGCGGGGCCAGACCTCCGGCAGCTCGTGATCGGGAGCGAGGGCACGCTCGGCGTGATCACGGAGGTGACCGTCGCGATCCGGCCACGGCCCACGCAGAAAGCGTACGGTTCATGGGCCTTCCCGTCGTTCGCCGCCGGTGCCGAGGCGGTGCGCGCGCTTGCACAGCACGGCTCGCCCGGCGATCTCCCCGAGGTGTGTCGCCTGAGCGACGAGGAAGAAACCGCGCTCACTCTGGCGCAGTCCGCGGGCACCGGGACGGCGCTCCTGCGGCGCTGGCTCGGCGTGCGCGGGATCCACACCCCGGCCCTGTTGCTCGGCGTGTGGGAGGGCACCGATGCTCGGGTGCGCGGCAGACGCGGCCGTGCCGCGAAGATCCTGCGCCGTCACGGCGGAGTGCCGACCACGGGCATCCCCGCCGCCGCGTGGGACACCGGCCGGTTCGGCGCCCCGCGGCTGCGGGACGAACTCCTCACCCTCGGAGTCTTCGTCGACACGCTCGAAACCGCGGCCCCGTGGTCACGACTTGACGCCACGCATCGCGCGATCGCCGAAGCGATCCGGGGAGCCCTCCTGGCGGAAGACCCGGGTGCCGCGCCGCACCCGGCGACGAGCGCGCCCCGCGCCACGGCTGTCCAGGGCCATGTCTCGCACGTGTACCGCGACGGCGCATCGCTCTACTTCACGTTCATCGCTCCGGCCGAGGCCGACCCCATCGCCCAGTACGAGCGCGTGAAGCGCGCGGCCAACGCGGCGATCCTCGCGCAGGGGGCCACGATCACGCACCACCACGCCGTCGGCACGGAACACGCGGCGATGTTGGGCGACGAAATTGGACCGCTCGGAGTGCGCGTGCTCCGCGCGGTCCGCGCGGAGGTGGATCCCACCGGAATCATGAACCCGGGCAAGCTGCTCGGAGACGGGAACGCGTGACACGATGGCACGGAAACGGACACTGCAGCCGGACTCGGCACCCCGCTCGGCAACGCGCTCGGCACCCCGCCCGCCAACGCGCTCCGCACCGCACTCGACAGGCCCCGGTCACGTGATGCGCGGGGCCACCGTCCTGATCACCGGCGCCGCACGCGGCATGGGGGAACTGTATGCCCGGCGTGCCGCGCGGGAGGGTGCGGCCGCGATCGCGCTGTGGGACGTCGACACCGCGCGGGCCGACGCGCTTGCCGCGGAGCTTGCAAGCACGCCGGCGACGGTGCGCGGCGGATCCGCGCCTCGGGTGCGGGTGTTCACCGTCGACGTCTCGGATCGGGAGGCGATCCGGCGTGGCGTTGCCGACACCCGCGCCGAGCTCGGGGATCCCGATGTGCTCATCAATAATGCGGGGATCGTGCGCGGCGCGCTGTTCTGGGAGCACGATCCGGAGCAGGACATCGAGCGGACGATGCGGATTAACACCCTCGGCCCGATGTGGCTCACGCGCGAGGTGCTCCCCGCCATGATCGCGGACACGTCGCGGCCCAAGCGGATCCTGAATATCGCCTCGGCCGCGGGCACGCTCGCAAACCCACGGATGAGCGTCTACGCCTCCTCGAAATGGGCGATGATCGGGTGGGCGGAGTCCGTGCGGCTCGAACTCGCGGGGGAGGGGCATCGGCACGTCGCGGTCACCACCTTCTGTCCGAGCTTCATCTCGACCGGGATGTTTGCGGGGGCCCGCGGACCACTCCTCACCCCGATCATGACCCCGCAGCGGGCCGTGCGGGATGCATGGAACGGGATGCTCGCGGGCACGCCGATGGTGCTCCGGCCCTGGACGGTAAAGCTCGCGATGGCGTTCCGTGGCGTGCTGCCCACGCGAGCCTGGGACGTGGTGGCGGGGCGGGTGTTCCGCGTGTACTCCTCGATGGACCGGTTCACCGGCCGAGCGTGACGAGTGCCGCGGGGGTCGGAACGTGTACGGTGCGGAAACTCCCGGTGAACGCGCGGGCACCGCGCGGGGCTCCGCCGGCGCGGCGGGAATAGGATACCGGGCACGGAGCTTCGCGGCACCGCGGGTTCCGACGCAGAGGGAGGCATCGCAATGAGCGCAGCGCACGTGGGGATCGTGTGGAACCCATCGAAGACCGAGCGGCAGGTGCTGGAAACCGCATTCACGGAGGCGCTGTCCACGGTGGAGACCCCGCCCAGCGTCTCCTGGCACGAGACCAGCGTCGACGATCCCGGTCGGGCAGCCGCACAGTCAGCACTCGAGTCCGGAGCCGACCTTGTGTGCGCCGCCGGCGGCGACGGCACCGTGCGAGCGGTTGCCGAGTATTTCGCCGAGCTCAGTGACGATTCCCGCGCCGTCGAGCTCGGCGTCATCCCACTGGGGACGGGCAACCTGCTCGCCAGGAATCTCGACGTGCCGCTGGGAAATCCCGCGGCCGCCTTCGCGCGTGCGCTGAGCGGCACCGCGCGCCTGCTCGATATCGGCTGGGCCGATGTGGAACTTGCGGCCGGAGGCAGCGAGCGGCACGCGTTCGCGGTGATGGCGGGCTTCGGCATCGACGCGCACATGATCACCGAGACGAATGATGAACTCAAGGACCGCGCCGGATGGCTGGCCTACGTCGAGTCCCTCGGGCGCGCGGTGTCTGCAAGCGAGGTGATTGGCCTCCGTGTCGCACGCGACGGCGGCGAGGCCGTGTCGGAGGAGGCGCACACGCTCATCGTGGGGAACTGCGGGACCCTGCAGGGCGGGATCACGCTGCTCCCTGACGCGGATCCTTCCGATGGGGAGCTTGACCTCTTGCTGCTCCGAGCCGCGGGAGTCGCGGGGTGGGCAGATACGCTCCGTAACATGATGTGGGACAACGGCGTGAAGCGGTTCCTCACGCGGAGCGAGACTGCCGAGAGCAGTGCACACACCGCACACGCGCGGTTCACGGAACTCACGATCGAGCTGGATGAACCACGCGTGTGCGAGGTCGACGGCGACGAGTTGGGCGAGGTATCGCGCATCGCGATCACCGTGCAGCCCGGGGCCTTTCGGGTACGGTAGCTCCCCGCGTCGGATCAGGAGACGACGGGCAAGCCCGTCGCGGTTGCGGCGTCCGCGAGTGAGCCCAGGTTGGTCACGTTCGTGAATCCCGCCGCCCGCATCAGCTCCCGGGCCTGGCCCGAGCGGTTTCCGGAGCGGCAGTAGAGCAGAATCTCCGCGTGGGGATCGAGGTGCGGGATCGCGACCTCAATCTCCCCGGCGGTGACATCGATCAGGCGGGAGCCGGCGATGTGGCCACTCGCATACTCTTCTGGGGTACGCGCATCGATCAGGATTGTGGTGGGGGCAGCGTGCGTGGATGACGCGGACATCGACTCCAACACGGATCCCGGCACCGAGTCCGGCACTGACTCCGGCACGGATCCCGGCACTGACTCCGGCACCGAGTCCGACTCGGTTTCCTGTTCGGTTTCCGGCTCGGCCTCCGGCGCGCGGTGTCGGGTCGGACCGTGCTCGGGCGTGTGGCCAGGCACCGCGGACCACCCCTGGTAGCTTCCCTCGAGCTCGACAATGTCGTAGCCTGCCCGGCGTAGGGCGCTCGCCGCAACGCTGTTGCGCACGCCGCTCTGGCAGTACGTCACGATCGCGCCCGCGCTCGGATCCGGCAGCGCTGCGAGGTGCCAGAGAACGCGTCCACCGGACAGCTGGGTGGCACCCGGGATGTGGCCGTCGGCGTACTCGCTTGCGTTGCGCACGTCGAGCACGAGCGCCGGGGGGAGGCCGGCGAAGTGGGCCGAGTCGAGCTCGGCCGGCGCGATCGTGCGGGGCCGCACCAGGTTGATCCCGGCGAGGGACGTGACGAAGCCGTGGACCGAGTCGATCCCGACGCGCACGAGGTGGTCTCGATACTCCTCGGCCTCGGCGAGCGAAGCGGCGAGCAGGATGAGCGGGCGCGACTCCGTGTCGGGGTCGACGACCCACGCGCCGTAACTTGCGGCCTTGGCGACCCCCGGGATGTTGAGGGAGCGCGCCACCGTGCCCGCGTGGACCTCGGTGTGATGGCGGGTGTCGATCAGGATCGCCGAGTCCGCATCGAGTGCCTCGGAGAGCTCTGAGCCGGAGTACTCCCGAAGGGGCGAGAGGCTGCCGAGCAGCTCCGGCCCCTCCCGGTTCTGCGTTTTCATCCGGCCAAAGTACGCGTGTGCATCGGGCTGCCCACTGAGCAGCTCGGCAACGAAGCCCTGCGGATCGTCGGCGTGCAGATACTTCCCCCACCAGGAGAAGTGACGCTCGTAACCGACGGTCGTCGAGGGGACTGAGCCGAGCGCTTTGCCGCACGCGGATCCGGAGCCGTGCGCGGGGAGGACCTGCACGTAATCGGGGAGTGTGAGGAAGTGATCCCGGAGACTCGCGAAGAGATCCTCGGCCCCGGCGAATCGGGTATCGATGCCGCCCGCGGCTTCGTCGAGCAGATCGGGCCTGCCCACGTCCCCGACGAACACGAAGTCGCCGGTCAGGAGGTAGCCGGGTTCGCTCGACTGCGCGCCGTCCGTGACGAGGAACGAAAGGTGTTCCGGGGTGTGGCCCGGGGTGTGCACTGCCTCGATGGTGATGTTGCCGAGTTTGATCCGATGGCCGTGCCCCATGCGGATGGCCGTCTCGAAGCCATCGCCGTACTGCCACTCCGGCCCGCCCTCGCCGGACACGTACATTGTCGCCCCGGTGCGCGCCGCGAGCTCGCGAGTGCCCGAAAGATAGTCGGCGTGGATGTGGGTCTCCGTGACCGCCGCAATGCGCATGTGGTGCTTCGCCGCGAGTTCACGGTAGACGTCGATGTCGCGGCGCGGGTCCACGACGATCGCCTCGCCGCGGGCCTGGCACCCAATGAGGTAGCTCGCCTGTGCGAGGTCTTCGTCGTAAATGCGTTCGAGCAGCATCGGGGCTCCTAACGGTAGTGCGTGCAGCGCGGAAGTGGAGGTGGACGGCGGGGAGAGGGCGTGGAAGTGGGGGCGGAACTGGGGGTGTGAGGGCGTCGGATTCGGGACCGAGGGTCGCTCGGGTGTTAGCGCTCGCAGCTGCAGCGGTCGGCGACGGGGACGCCGGCGAGCGCCTCATCAATGTGCTGGCCGCAGCCAGCCCAGGTGGGCTTGCCGCAGGTATCGCAGGAGATTCGTGCACACATCATGTGCTCCTTTCGGGTGGTGAGCAGGTGCTCAGCTTTCGGGTGGCGAGCCGGTGCTCAGTTGGGAGAGTGGATGGGGTCGGCTACTGCGTCTGTTGCGCGGCGAGCTGCGCGCGGACCTCCTCCATGTCAAGATCGCGTGCCCCCTGCACCAGCTGTTCGAGCTGCGGAGCGCCGAGTGCGCCCGGCTGGGCATAGACGAGGATGCCGTCGCGGAACACCATGAGCGTGGGGATGGACGTGATCTGGAACTGCGCGGCGAGCTGCTGCTCGGCTTCCGTGTCGACCTTGCCGAAGGTGATGTCGGGATGCTGCTCCGAGGCCTGTTCAAAGACGGGTGCAAAGGAACGGCACGGTCCGCACCATGCGGCCCAGAAGTCGACGAGAGTGATGCCGTCGGAGCCGACGGCAGATGGGAACGTGTCGAGGGTGAGGTCGGTGGTGGCCATAGGGGGCCTCCTTTCGTGACGGGTGGGTGCGTGGTTGCGGGCGCTGTCAGGCATCCCGCGGGGGCAGTGGGCGCCTGGGGGACGACTAGCGTCCAAAGAGTCGTGCAAAGAATCCGGGGCCCCGGGATTCCTTCGCGGCAGCAATTTCGGCTTGGCTATGTGATCCGTTGCACCACTCGGAGGCGGGCACGGACATTTTCACCATTGCGACGTGCTGGCCGCAGCCCGCCCAGGTCGTCTTCGAGCAGGTGCGGCACGTAGTGGGACGGCACATGGAACGGGCTCCTCTGGTGGATCTCGGTGTAGGTGATCCGGTGTTGGTGGGGCGGATGGTAATCATTCGCGCACGGTGAATACCCCAGGGGGTATATTTGTGCGTTGTGCACGACTATACCCCAGGGGGTATTATGAAAGTCAAGCTTGTCCTGAAGAAAGGTTCGCTATGTCCCTCTCGCACCCCTCTCTCGCCACCGATTCCGGTGATCACGCTGCTGCTGCTGTGCCGGGGTTGGGGGCGACCCCGGAAGCCAAGCGGAAGATCGCGAACCGCCTGCGCCGGGCGCACGGGCAGTTGGCCGCGGTCATCGAAGCCGTCGAAGGTGAGGCGCACTGCCGCGACGTGGTGCAGCAGCTTTCGGCCGTCTCAAAAGCCATTGATCGTGCGGGCTTCCTCGTGATCTCGACCGCGCTCCAGGAGTGCATCTCGGATCCAGACGCGGACGGGGCGACCAAGCCCGAGGAGCTCGAGAAGCTGTTCCTCTCGCTGGCGTAGGAGCCCGGGTCGCAGTTCAGACGTCTGTGGGGATGCTGGTCCTGGAGTAGGCTCGACCGCTCGGCGCGGCCGAAGATCACCGACGGACACCGCAGCCGGGGGAGCTGGGAGACCTCAGGAATGCTGTCGGAGCTTCCGCTTGAAATGCGGACGGTGTTCCCGACCGGAGGGGCATTCCCGTGGTGAGCGATGTGACGGGGGTAACCCGAGCATCCGTCGGAGTCCCTGCCGGCATGCGCTGAGCGAGTTCCGAGAAAGGGTGGAAGTCGGGTTTTCTCCATGATCTGAGGCGGCATGCCCCGTTGGGTGAAGGCTTGCGAGTTACTGTGCTCGCCCCGGGGTGCGTTCCTGGTCGCCGCTGCGCTCCTGCGCTCCTGCGCTGCTGCGCTCCTGCGGCTCCCGAGAAGCTCGCGTGCCGGTCGGGTGTTCCAGCGCAAAGCTGCGCGGGGCGCTCGTTCGGGTGATTCTCGGCATGCGGTCAGAAGGGCTGATTGTCAGGGGCGTCGGCATTGGATCCGGGAGCAGGCTCGCGGCTGCTCGCGGGCGTCGGGTTGCTGGCTTCGGTGTTGCCTGGTTCGGATTTGCCTGGTGGGATCTTGCCTGGTTCGGCTTTGCCTGGTGGGATCTTGCCTGGTTCGGCTTTGCCTGATGCGGGCTTACCCGGCGTTGACTCGTTGGGTGGTTCGATGACGGGTACGAACCTGACCCGGCTTGGTGGCCGGTCCTGGTATGTGCGTCCGGTCGGGTCTTTCCAGGACATATCCCCGGCGTCGTGTTGGGTGAGGGTCCACCCGGTGTGGTGTTTCATGACGTGATGATTACGGCACAGGTGTGCGAGGTTATCGATCCGGGTAGGGCCGCCGTGTGCGGCGTCGATGGTGTGATCGATATCGCAGCGGTGTGCTGGGACGCGGCACCCAGGGGTGCGGCAGTGCTGATCCCGTGCGGCAAGATACCGGCGTTGTGCCTGTGTGGGACTGTACGTGTTCGTGGATATGACTTGCCCGTCGAGGGTGACGCGGATTTCTTCCCACCGGATCGCTTCTCCGGCGATCCGGGCGGCGGTATCGAGATCGATGGGTCCGTAGCCGATAAGTTCCGCGACCGGGGCCGCGGTGACGGTTCCCTTCATGGGGGTGGTGTCTGGGAGTGGGATGCCGGGGATTCCGAGGAGGGAGCCCGGGGTGATGGTTTGGATGCGGCCGTGGATGCCGGTGTAGTCGTCGTGGTGTTTTCCGGTGAGGAGGTCGGTGAGGATATCCGCGCGGAGTTCGTCACGCGACCGCGCATCCGAGGTGGCGTCTGAGGGGGTGCCTGGGGTGTGGGTGCCGGTGTCCTCGGTGTCGAGGTCCGCCGCGGTGGAATCTATGCCCTCAGCATCCGAGTTGGTGTTGGTGGCCGTGTCGCCCAGAGTGTTCTCGCCGTTCTCGGTGTTCTCGCTGTTCTCGCCGTTCTCGATCTTCTCGGTGGAGGTTCCGGGACGGGGCAGGACCTCAACGTGCTTAGCGTCGACATCCACGGCGGTAACATCCATAGCGTCAGAGTCCGCGCCTCCAGCGTCGGTGCCGGTGGTAGTGATGTTGCCCGTGGTGTTCTTCCCTATCTTGGTGCTCTCGGTGCCCTGGACGCTCTTGGTGCCCGCAGTAATCCCGGCGTCCACAGTGCTTGCGGGGACACCCGTGTTCACCGTGTCGTCCCCACCGGTTTCCCCAGTCCTTGTGCCGGGTCCGGTGTGGTTTGTGGAGCGCTCGGCGGCGTGTTCTGTGGGGCGGTCGTGGACATGCTTCGCGAGCCGCGTAAGCCGGTCATAGATCTCGTACGCTTCTTCCGCGGGTAACACCGCCCGAAGTTCCGCCATCCCATCATCAAGCTCCACCACCCGCACATGCCGGCGCTTGAGCGCCTCCCGATGCCGCTCGGCAAGGGTTTTCTGGGCGTACATCGCGGCGAGCCTGCGCGCGATCGGACGAAACCGGTTCGGGGTTTCCTTCTCCGCGTACCGGATCGCGTCCTGCTCGTACAGGGTGCGCCGCCTCACAATATCCACGAGCTGTTCCTCCACCGTGAGCGCATCAGGGGTATCGGGGTTTGGGGTGGTGAGGGTGTGAAAGATCGCGCCTTCATCGACCACGATGCGTGCATGTGGCAGCGCGATCGTCCCCGCACGTAACGCGTCATGCGTTGCGGGGAGCGTGTGTCGGGTTTCGTGGGCGAGGTTCAGGTCGCGGGCGGCGACGTGTTCGCTGGTGTGGCAGGCCATCGCGACCATCGCCCGGAGGGAACGGAACGCGAGCTCACTGTTCTTCCCCTGGAACGCGGGCGATACCACCAACGCGTGAGCAGGCCCCGTGCAAGGGATGGGGGCTCTGGGCTCGTCGGGTGTCGAGCCTGCTGGGTGAGTATCGGGGAGGTTCGCGTCGTCGGGAGTGCCCTCCGTAGTGGTTTTGGCACCGGCACCGGCACCGGCACTGGCCGCGGCTTCGGTATCGGCCGGGGCGTCAACGTCGAGACTGGCACCGGGATCAACGCTGGCGCCGGTATCAATGTCAGTACTGCCATCGGCATCGGCATCGGCATCGGCATCTGCGCCTGCACCTGCACCTACACCTGTGCCAATGCCAGCAGCACTTGAACCCGTGCCAACAGCACCAGAACCCGTGCCCTCGCCGGTATCCGACTCCGCGCCAGCGTCTGCACCCAGGGCTGCCTCGTGAAGATCCGCGAGAATACTCAACCGCTCCGCGTCACGACGCCGCTGCTCCCGCTCCCACGCCTCAAGCGACGTCAACAGTGCGTCAACGCGCACGATCCGGGGTAGGACCATCGACCCAAAACTCGCACCCGAACCACCCTCTGGAAGGGGTTCGGGATGCTGCGTGTCTCCGGTGAACGTCATGCGCCCATTCCAGCACACACCACCGACAACGAACCCCGAGAAACCGTTGAAAACACGCGGAAGTTGACCCACTCGGGGACGCGTGCAGGAGGAAGTCCTGATGGGTGTAGTACGTTTCCGGGACGGACACGGAGAGGTAACGATTCGAAACTCTGTTCGAATGACGTGCTCGTTTCCGACTCGAGATCTATGCACTCAAAATCTCGCCTGACGACACCGCGACCACGGAGAATCGCATAGGATCGGTCCCGCCCGTTTCTGCCCGCACTGCGTCCCAACCGTGACCATCACCTGGGAACGTTCGCGTACGACTTCCTGCAGAAGGGCCGCAATGACTTCAGGTCTCCCGTACTCCGGCGGTGTGCCCAACGGCCTACCTCGGCGCGCAGCGTGGTATCCGGATCCGGCATCCCTACGGACCACGGGGGCTCGAGACCGGGCCCGCCGCATCCACGACGCGATGTGGCGGCTGCACCCGGTACTCATCGACATTCTGAAGGGCTTGCGGCGAACGCGTCTCGCGCTTCAGCTGCACGACCGCGTGGAGCAGCTCGTGACCGCGATCCTGGAGGGAGGCCTGGTCGACCGTGCCGGGGCGCTCGCGCCACACCGCCGCTTGCTTTCTCTGGCGGAGGGAGAAGGGCTGCCGCTCACCGCCGCGGGCAATCTGAAACCCGTCACGGTGAAGGAACTTGCGCCGGTCCTCCCGACAATCGAGGAGTGGCCGTTCGGGGTGGGGACCGAGCTCAACACGGATCCGGTGCATCGGTTTCGGGTATACGTCGTGCAGCTCAAGCTCTTGCGGCAGTATCGGGGGCACCTGCAGCTCACGCGCGTTGGACGAATCGCCCACGCGCACCCGGTATTCCTCTGGCAGTACCTCGCGAAAACCCTGGCGCTCACCAGCACTCGCTATCACGCTGAGGCCTCGATCGTGACGCTCATCCACATGGGTACGAGCGAGGGCGAGGTGGACATCGACGCCGTGATCCGAACGCTCGCGGCACTCGGCTGGACCGTGCAAAACGGTGCACCCATCACAGAACAACATCTCTCCGGCGTGGTGAACGATCACTGGACCGCGCTCGGAAATATTCGCCCTGAAGCGCATGACCCCAACACACCGCTCCCGAGTCCGTTGCGGAATCGTCCCGCCAGTAAAGTCGCCAAGCTCCTCGTTGCTGATGCGCTGCTCCATAGGGTGGTGCCGCGCACAAGATAGCGGTCTACGGCGCGCTTGGCCGGGCTTTGCCGCGCCTACCCGTGCTTGGCCGGGCTTTGCCGCGCTGCGCTTGGCCGCGCCGGCAGATCGCACCAACCCGGCCCCGGTGCCGGATCAGCTTTCGGGCGTGAAGTTGAGCGAGAGGGAGTTCATGCAGTAGCGATTGCCCGTGGGGGTTCCGAATCCGTCGGGGAAGACGTGACCCAGGTGCCCGCCGCAACGCGCGCAGCGTACCTCGGTGCGCTCCATGCCCAAGGACGTGTCGGGCAAGAGCTCGACGGCGTCCGGGTTGATCGAGTCGTAAAAGCTGGGCCATCCGCAGTTTGAGTCGAACTTCGTGCCGCTCCGGAAGAGTTCATTGCCGCAGCCCGCGCAGGTGTACAGGCCCGCGCGCTCTTCGTCGAGCAGCTCGCCCGTCCAGGCGCGCTCGGTGCCCGCGTTGCGCAGCACCTCGTACTGTTCGGGGGTCAGCGCCTCGCGCCATTCATCGTCGGACTTGGAGACGTCATGTGCCATGCCGCAAGTCTAGGCGGGGACGCATCGCGCGGGACGCCAATCGCGTCAAAAGCGGGCCAGTGTGACACTGTATGACGACGGTGCCCGGCGGCTCCTGAGCGCAACCCTAGGCTGAGCGTCATGACGGAAACACGTGCACAATCGACCTACCAGGTGCGACTCGGCTGGGGCCAGACCGGCCTCACTCACCTGGCGGCCGCGGAGGTCGTGGTCGTCGTCGACGCACTCGGAACATCGACGGATCTCATCGACGGGGCACTCGCATTGCCACACGCGCCCACGGTGTTCGTGGCATCTCTACGGAATGCTGCGGCGACGGCGGCGGCGATCCACGCAGAGCAGCTCGCACGCGGCGGCCGGACCGCGATCAACCTCGTCCTGGCCGGTGACGGCGGGGCGTTCGCGGTGGAGGACTACCTGGTGGCGGGCGCGATCGGCGATGAACTTACGTCACGCGGGATCGATCACACCGCGCCGGATCTAGCCGTGGCTATTGAGGGGTTTCGCCCGCTGACACGAGCCGTCAAACACCTGATCTCAGCGAGCGCAGCGGGGCTGGCCGCTCGCGCCGAGGGCAACGCGGAGGCCGTTCGCGCGGCGGGGGAGCTGAACGCGGAGTCCGAGGCCCAGCGCATCGAGCGGTAGCGCCGGGCACTCCGGCAGCCACGCGGGCGACTTCGAGCACGCGCTGCGCCCCCATGCGCTGCCGCGGGCACGAGCTGCCGCGGGCACGAGCTGCAGCGACCACGGGCGTTGCGCTGCCACGCCCGCGTTCCGGTGCCCGCGTTCCGGTGCCCGCGTTCCGGTGCCCGCGCTCCGCGGCGCGCCCCGGCAGACGGCAACCCGGAACACGCCGGTGGGGGCGCGCCAACCATCGTCGGGCGCACCCCCACCTGCTCGCCGGAGTCTAGGCGGTGCCAGCGCCGGTACTGGCACCAGCGCCAGCAACTGCGTCAGCACCGGCACCAGCACCAGCACCAGCACCAGCACCGGCACCAGCACCAGGCCGAGCGACCACCTGACGCTTCGAGGAGATCACGCCGGTATCGAAGCCCGCGAGATGCAGCCCGCCGTGGAACCGAGCGTGCTCGATCTTCAGGCACCGATCCATCACCACGTTGAGCCCTGCGTCCTCGGCGATCTGCGCGGCTTCCTCGTTCCACGACCCGAGCTGCAACCACAGCGTCTTCGCGCCGACGGCGACCGCCTCACGGGCGACCCCGGGAAGGTCATCGTGGCGGCGGAACACGTCAACGATGTCGGGGACGACGGGCAGATCCGCGAGTGACGCGTACGAGGGGCGGCCGAGGATCGTGTCCGCGCGCGGGTTCACGAAGTACACGTCGTACGGGGCGCTCGAGAGCAGGTACGTCGCCACAAAGTAGCTGGCGCGCGACGGATTGTCGGAGGCGCCGACGATCGCGACCGAGGTCGCGCGGCGCAGGATCCCGAGGCGCGCGCTCGCGCTCGGTCCTTGCCAGCTGCGGGCCGGGGCGGATGCGGGATCCGCCCCGGGGGTCGCGTCGGGGACGGAAGAAGAGGTATCGGTCATCGCTGGACTCCTGTCACGCGGGTGAGGGCCTGGTCGAGATCCCAGATGATGTCTTCGGGATCCTCGATCCCGACGGAGATCCGGATCAGGTCGGCGGGCACGCCCGCGGTGACGAGCTGTTCCGGGGTGAGCTGCTGGTGCACGGTGGAGGCCGGGTGGATCACGAGCGTGCGCGCGTCGCCGATGTTCGCGAGGTGGCTCGCGAGCTGCAGCGATTCGATCAGCTGTTCACCGGTGGCGCGCGCCGCGGCCAACCGTTCGCTCTCGGAGCTGAAGCTGCCCGTGGGTCGTACCCCGAACGCGAAGACGGATCCGGGTCCCAGCGGGAAGTACTTCTGCGCGCGCTCGTAGTGCGGGTGGCCGTCGAGTCCGGACCAGGTCACGAATGAGATCCGCGGATCGCTGGCGAGCCACTCGGAGACGACGCGCGCGTTTGCGACGTGGGCGTCGATCCGCTGGGGCAACGTTTCGACGCCCTGCAGCAGGTTGAACGCCGACTGCGGGCTGAGCGACGGACCAATGTCGCGGAGCTGCTCGCTGCGGAGCTTCGTGAGGAAGCCGTACTCGCCGAAGTTGTCCCACCAGCTGACCCCACCGTAGGACTCGACGGGCTCGGTCATGGCGGGGAACTTCCCGTTACCCCAGTTGAAGGTCCCGGCCTCGACGACCACGCCGCCGAGCGTGGTGCCGTGCCCGCCGATGAACTTCGTCGCCGAGTGGATCACGATGTCGGCACCGTGTTCGATGGGGCGCAGCAGGTACGGCGTCGCCAGGGTGGCGTCCACGACGAGGGGGATCCCCGCCTCGTGGGCGATCTCGGACAGTCGCGCGAGATCCGCGATCTCGCCGCCGGGGTTGCTGATCGCCTCGACGTAGAGCACCTTTGTGTTCGCGCGGATCGCGGCGCGGTAGTCTTCCGGATCGGAGCTCGCGACGAACGTCGTGTCGACGCCGAAGCGACGCAGGGTCACGTCGAGCTGGGTGACCGTGCCGCCGTAGAGCTGGGCCGCGGCGACGATGTGGTCGCCGTGGCCGACGAGGGCCGCGAAGGTGATGAATTCGGCGGACATCCCGCTCGCCGTCGCCACGGCTCCGATGCCGCCCTCGAGCGACGCGATGCGCTCCTCGAACGCCGCGACCGTGGGGTTGCCGATCCGGGAGTAAATGTTGCCGTACTTCTGAAGCGCGAACAGGTTGGCGGCGTCCTTCGCGTTATCGAACACGAACGACGTGGTCTGGTAGATCGGCACGGCGCGGGCGCCGGTCGCCGCGTCGGGGGTGCCCCCGGCGTGGAGGGCTCGGGTTCGGAACCCGAATGTGTGCTCACTCATGTGGTCTCCTTCTCGCGGGCCCGGCGCACGGCTTCGCGCACGCCGTCGACGGCCCAGGGGTTCTGCAGGCTGGTGGTGTCGCCGAGCGGCTCGCCCTGCCAGAGCTGGGCGAGCAGGCGGCGCAGGATCTTGCCGGAGCGCGTCTTGGGCAGCTCGGGCACGCGCACGACGAATTTCGGCTTCGCGATCGGGCCGATGTCCGTGGCGACCTGCGCGCGCAGCGCCGCGTGGTCCGCGATGCCCGCGGCACCGTCCACGACAAAGGCGGCGACGGCCTGCCCGGTGACGGGGTCGAGCACGCCGGTGACGCCGGCCTCGCCCACGGTGGGGTGCGCCACGAGGGACGATTCGATCTCGATGGTGGAGAGGCGGTGCCCGGACACGTTCACGACGTCGTCCAGGCGTCCAAGGATCCAGAAGTTTCCGTCGGCGTCCACCGTCGCGCCGTCGCCGGCCACGTAGTAGCCGCCGTACGCGCCGTGCCCCGCGTACGGTGCCCAGTACGAGTCGCGGTAGCGTTCGGGGTTGCCCCACACGGTGCGGGCCATGCCCGGCCAGGGGCGGCGCGCCACGAGAGTGCCGGATCGGCCCGGCGGCACGGGTGCGCCGTGTTCGTCGACCACCGCCATGTCGATGCCGGGCAGGGCGACCGTGGCGGATCCGGGTTTCAGCGTGGTGACCCCGGGGAGCGGCGCGATCATCGCGGCCCCGGTCTCGGACTGCCACCAGGTGTCGACCACGGGCACCTCGTCGCGGCCGAAGTTGCGGCGGAACCACACCCAGGCCTCCGGATTGATCGCCTCGCCCACGGTGCCGAGCAGGCGGATGGAGGAGAGGTCGTGCGTCGCGGGCAGCGCATCGCCGAACCAGGTCATGAGCGTGCGGATAAGCGTCGGGGCAGTGTAGTAGACGGTGACCCCGTAGCGTTCGATGATCTCCAGGTGACGCTCGCGGTGCGGAGCGTCCGGCGTGCCCTCGTAGATCACCTGGGTGAGCCCGTTCGACAGCGGCCCGTAGATTTCGTAGCTGTGCGCGGTCACCCACGCGAGATCCGCCGTGCACCAGTGCACGTCGTCGGCCTTCGCGTCGAAGTGGGCCCAGTGCGCCCAGCTCGTGTGCGTGAGATAGCCGCCCGCGGTGTGCACGAGGCCCTTCGGCGTGCCGGTGGTGCCGGAGGTGTAGATGATGAAGAGCGGGTGTTCCGCGGGGAACGGCGCGGGATCGTGGGTGTCCGCCTGCGTCTCGACCTGCTCGTGCCACCACACGTCGCGGCCCGCGGTCCACGGCACCGTTTGGCCGGTGCGGCGCACCACGAGCACGTGTTCGAGTGTGGGGACGTCGGCGGCGGCGAGGTCCGCGGTGGACTTCACCTCGACGGCTGCGCCCCGCCGGTACTGGCCGTCGCTCGTCACGAGCAGCTTCGCCCCGGTGTCGGTGAGCCGGAACCGGACGGCCTCCGCGGAGAAGCCGCCGAACACGAGCGAGTGCACGGCTCCGATTCGGGCGCAGGCAAGCGCGATCACGACGGTCTCGATGAGCACCGGCAGGTACACGACCACCCGGTCGCCCGGGACGATGCCGAGGGCGAGCAGGCCGTTCGCCGCCTGGGCGACGCGGCGCTGTAGCTCCGCGTAGCTCACCGACTCGCGGTCGCCAGGCTCGCCCTCGAAGTGCAGGGCGATCTTGTCGCCGCGGCCCGCGCGCACGTGGCGGTCCACGCAGTTCGCGGCAACGTTCAACGTGCCACCGTCGAACCAGCGCGCCTCCGGGATGCTCAGCCCCTCGGGGCCGGGGACGGGCGGCGACCAGGCGAGCGCCGTGTGCCAGGGCTCGCTCCACTCGAGGCGGGCCGCGGCGCGCTCCCAGAACGCGATCGGATCGGCCTCGGCCTCCGCGTAGCTTGCGGCGGTGACGTTTGCCTGCGCGGCGAAGGCGGCGGGGGCGGGGAAGCTCCGCGCTTCGCTCAGACGCGCTTCGCTCAGACGCGCTTCGCTCAGACGCGCTTCGCTCGGTCGTGCCTCACTCAGTCGTGGCTCGCTCACATCCACCTCCGCAGCACGGCGCGTTCGAAGAGCACGAGGATCGCGTTGGTGATGGTGCCCAGCAGGGCGAGCAGCACGATGGCGAGCAGGATCCGGTCCACGCGGCCGGTCTGCTGGGAATCGTTGAGGAGCCAGCCGAGACCCATTGACGCGCCGAGCAGCTCGGCGGCGACGAGGAACAGCCACGCCTGCGCGAGGGCGAGGCGCAGCCCGGACACGACCGCGGGAACAACCGCGGGAAGCTGGACGGTGCGAAACAGCGGCCAGCCGCGCAGCCCGAAGGTGCGGCCCGCCTCGACGAGCTGCGGATCGACCTGGCGGAGGGCGTCGGCAACGGTGGTGTACACCGGGAAGAACGCGCCGATCGCGATGAGCGTGACCTTCGATTCCTCGCCGACCTGGAGCCACAGGATCAGTAGCGGCACCCACGCGAGCGACGGGACCGCGCGGATCGCGACGAGCAGCGGCGCGAACAGGATGTTGCCGACGCGGGACAGACCCACGATCGCCGCGAACGCGAGCGCGATGCCGGATCCCACGACGAAGCCGATGAAGACGCGCTGCACGGAGATCGCGATGTTCAGCCAGAGCTCGCCGCGCTGGATCAGCTCCGTGCCCGCCTCGACCACCGCCCAGGGCCCGGGCAACCGGTACGGCGGCACGATCCCGCTGGCCGTGACGAACTGCCAGGCCAGCACGATGATGACGGGGACGACGAAGCCGCCCGCGATGCTCACCCAGGCGCGATCCCGCAGCGGGGTGGATGGGGCCGCCGACCCGGCACGCGCCGGTGCCCCGGGTGCCGATGCGATCGGACCCGGGGCGGCAATCGTGCCTTCGGTCACTTCGTGGCCTGCTGCGCGAAGTCGGCGTGCACGATCGACGCGATCGCCTCGTCGAGCTTGGCCTGGCCGCCCGAGACGTCGCCCGACTCGGCGATGATGGGGGAAATCTGCTCCAGGACGCGAACCTGATCGTCGCCCGGCACGCCGGAAACGTCGAGGTTGGAGCGCTCCGCGATCACGGTCTGCGCGACGGCGAGATCGATCGAGGCGGCGTCCGCGAGGAGCTGCGCGGTCTCCTCGGGGTGCGCGAGCGCCCAGGCGCGTGCCTCCTCGTAGGCGTCCACGACGACCTGCGCGACGTCCGGGTGGTCACCGATGAACTCTTCCGTCGCGTTGAGGAAGCCGTAGGTGTTGAAATCGACGTTGCGGTAGATGAGCTTCGCACCCGACTCCACCTCGGCGGCGGCCATGATCGGATCGAGTCCGCTCCACGCGGCCACGGACCCGCCCTCGAGCAGGGCACGGCCGTCGGCGTGCTGCACGTTCTGAATCTCGACGTCCGCGCTCGAGAGCCCGGCCTCCTCGAGCGCCTGCAGCAGGAAGAAGTAGGGATCGGTCCCCTTGGTCGCCGCAACGGACTGGCCAGCGAGGTCCGCAACCTTCGTGACCGAGCTGTCCCCGGGGACCACGATCGCCGACCACTCCGGCTGGGAGAACACGTCGATGACCTTGATGGGGGAGCCGTTCGCCCGAGCGAACAGCGCGGCCGATCCGGCGGTTGATCCGACGTCGATGGATCCGGAGCGCAGCAGCTCATTCGCCTTGTTGCTGCCAGCCGACTGGAGCCACTCGACCTCGACCGAGTCGCCGAGGGCATCCTCGATGAGCCGCTGATCCTTCACGACGAGGCTCAGCGGATTGTAGGTGGCCCAGTCGATCGAGAGGGAATCGGTCGACCACTCGCCGGAGCTGGATTCGGTGCCCCCCGAGGCGTTGCTGCTGCCCTCGCCCTGCACGCAGCCCGTGAGGGCGAGCGCGAGGGCACCGGCAGCGGCGACGGCGGGGATGATGCGGCGTGCGATGGTGCTCATGCGTACTCCTGTGTGGTGTGTTTGTGGACGCCCAGTCCGTCGAGGAGGGCGCTCCGGAGATCAGTGAACGTGCGCGCGCCGCGGTCGCGGGGGCGCGTGCCCGGCACGGGAACGAGCCGGGCGATGGAACCTGGGGCGGTCGGCAGTGCGGTGCTGGGTGCCGCCGCCGGAACCGTGAGCTCCGCCACTCGCGCGGATCCGAGGGCCCCCAAGCCGGAGGTGGATCCCAGCGCCACGATCTGCGCGCGCGGCCGTTCCGGCTCGGCCTCGGCGTCCATCAGATTGCGCAGCATCAGCACGTTGTCGGCGAGGTACAGCGCCTCTTCCACGTCGTGGGTGACGAGCACGACCGTGGTCGGCTGCGCGCGGTGGATGTCGAGGAGCAGATCGTGCATCTTCAGCCGGGTCAGCGCATCGAGCGCTCCGAACGGCTCATCGAGGAGGAGCACGCGGGGGCTCCGGGCGAGGGCGCGCGCCAGTGAGGCCCGCTGGGCCATGCCGCCCGAGACCTCCCGGGGACGCTGATCCGCCGCGTGGCTGAGCCCCACGAGATCCAGCAGTTCCGCGACGCGTGCCTTCGCTGCGCGCCCGCGGGTGCCGCGCGGCAGCCCGATCGCAACGTTCTGCGCGATCGTCCGCCACGGGAACAGGCGAGGCTCCTGGAACGCGATCGCCGTGGAATCATCGTGCGCGCGGACCTCTTCGCCGTCGAGTGAGATCGCCCCCGCGGTGGGGGAGTCGAGGCCACCGATCAGGCGCAGCAGCGTGGACTTGCCGCACCCGGATGGCCCGACGATCGTGAGGATGTCCCCGGCCGGCACCTCCAGCGTGACGTCGCGCAGCACGGTGCGGGCACCGTCGCGCGTCGGAAAGGTGCGCTCGACGCGGTCGAGGCGCACTCGCCCCGCAGGGGACGCGCTCGGTGGAGCTGGGATCTCGGACATAGTTGATAAGCGTGCCGGATGGCCCCGAAATGTGAAAAGTCGCCCGTAACATGCTGACGCATTTCTCGGTCAGGCACCGACTACTCCTCATCGCAGGCGGCGAACGCTTGGCTCCGCAGCGGTCCCACGCTCCCGACCGCAATGACTTCGAGTCGGGGCAAGGTGCGCTCCGCGAGCTGATCGAGCGCGTAGCCCGTGCCGTCCGGGGTCGTGATGCCGAGGACGGGATCCCCGTCGTTGTTGAGTTCGCACGCGACGTCGCTGCTGTCGACCTCGAGCGGCCCGGCGTCGCCGAACTCTTCCCGGGTCACGTTCCCGGCGGTCGGGGAGGCTGTGCGCTCGGGCCCATCGGCGGGGAATGCCCCCGGGTCGAGGAGCCCGCAGCCGGTGAGAGATCCGGCGGTCGTGATCAGGCCGAGGCCGAGCCACAGTGTGCGGAAGGGACACCGGGAGTGAGTCATCGCTGTGTCTCCTGGGCGTTCTGCGCGTATTTGGGACCCATCCCCGCCTTCGTGCACGGCAGCACGGGCGGGTGAGGAGGATCACGGGATGGGGCCGCCTACTGGGAGGCCGCGGAGGGATCGGTGCTGTCCACACGGGGAACCAGAAAGGTGCCCGCGAACGCGGCCAGGCAGGCACCGGCGGCACCGATCAGCCCCACCACGTAGTGCGGCGGTCCGGGTCCAGCGGGTGCCGCGGTGGCTGACAGCCAGACGCAGCAGGCCAGCACAATCACGGCACCGAAGTGCTGGCTGGTCGCGATCATGCCCGAGGCAAATCCGGCGTCCTTCTCGGCAAGGTGTGCGGTGGCGAGGTGCGCGGATCCCGCGAGAATGAACGCGATTCCGCCACCGAAGAGCGCCGCGGCACCCGCCGCGACACCCGGGAGTCGCAGTGCGAACAATACCGCGGTCGCGGCGAGGCCGAGCGCTGACAGGGCGGTGCCGAGGCGCACTGCCCCGGCACCGCCAAGCCGCCGCTGCACGGTTGAGCTCAGCACCCCGGCAAGGAGCGTCGCCACCGAGAGCGGGAGGAACAGCACTCCCGTCTGCAGGGGAGAACGCTCCTCGACGCGCTGCAACTGCAACGTCATGAAATAGAACGCCGACGACATGGCCCCGCCGCTCGCGAACATGACCACCGATGCGGCGAGCACGGCGCGATGGGTGAAGAGCCGGAGCGGGATCAGCGGTCGCGTGGCACGGTGCTCAACACCAATGAACCAGCCGAGTGCGCCGAGGCAGGCGAGCGCGAACACGATGCCGGCAAGGGCGCCCCGGCGGTGAGGGCCACCGTGCCCTGCACGGCCAGAACGAGCGTGATCGCAAGAAGACAGCCGCCCGCGACATCGACCGCCCCCGCACCCCCGTGCCTGTCGGTGCCACTGCGACGCATCGGCCACAGCAGCAGCAGGATCACGACCGGCACATTGATGAGGAGCGCGAGCCGCCAGCTCGCTGCTTCGACCATGATGCCGCCGAGGAGTGCCCCCAGTGCGCCGCCTGATCCGCCGGCCGCGCCCCAGATCCCGAGCGCCCGGAGTCGATGGGACTGCTCAGGGAAACACTCGACGAGAAGAGCCAGATTTGCGCCCAGCACGGCCGCCGCGGCCAGTCCCTGGAGGAACCGTGCGCCTAGCAACACGAGAGCGGTGGGTGCGAGGGCCCCGATCAGGGAGGCCAGGCCTAACGCCGCGAGCCCCCACGCAAGGATCCGCCTCCGGCCCAGGCTGTCCGCGAGCCGTCCCGAGAGCAGGAGAGCTGCCGCGAGTGCCGTGGTGTAGCTGTGGGAGATGTACGGGAGCGAGAGCTCGGTCATGCCCAATTCGGTGCCGATGTGGGGCGTCGCCACGCTGAGCACGGTCGTATCGAGAATGATCAGCACCTGGGACACCGCGCAGACGGCGAGCACGTGCGGCGGCGACATCGTACGCCTCGCCCCAGCGGACTTGGCGCGCAGCTGCGGAGTCCGGCTACGCCGCATCATGGTTCAAACGCACGACCACGTTGCCCCGAAACCCGCCGGCCCCCAGCTGCGCGAGCGCTGCAGGTGCTGCCTTGAGCCCGCCGGGTACCAGGGAGTGGGGGAACACGATTTCGCCGGTGGCCAGCCCGTCAGTGTAGTGCTTCAGCCACTGGGCGATCTGCTCGGGAGTGTGGAACGTGCTGAACGGCAGGATCCTGAGTTGCTTGCGAATCGCGGTCGCCAGGTCGAGTCGGGGACCAGCCGGGATCCCCGGTCCCGCGAACTGCTGCGCTAGGGTGCCGCACAACGCGATTCGGGCACCCGGACCGGCAGCCTCGATCGCGTGCTCGAACTGACGACCGCCCACTGTGTCGAAGCACACCGAGTACCCGGTGGGCGCCGCATCACGCAGACGGTCGATGAAGTCGGGGTCCCGGTAGTTGCAGGCCGTGTCGAAGCCCAGTTCCTCGACGAGCCACCGGCATTTATCGTCGGTTCCGGCGCTCCCCACGACGCGCGCCGCGCCGAGCCGGCGAGCGATCTGCCCGGCCAGGGAGCCGACTCCGCCGGCCGCTCCGGAGACGAACACTGTGTCGCCCGCGTGGACCTGAGCTATGTCGGCAATGCCGTGGTAGGCGGTTGGCCCTTGGCAGAGCAGTACCTCCGGTCGTCCCCGCAGCTCGCTGGGGACCGGGGTGAGTTCCTCCGCAGGCGCGACGAAGGCACTGCGCCAGCCGCGCATCGATTGCACGGGGTCACCGGCGGCGAACTCAGCGGACCGGCTCTCGAGCACCACACCCACGGCTGGCCCCCAGAGCGGTTCCGCGAGTGGGTAGGGCGGCATCGGGAGATCCGCGCCCCGCATCAGTTCGACCATGACCGCGGTGAGCTGCATCGCGGTGTTGCGGACACTGACTTCCCCCTCGCGGAGCGGTGGCAGGGGAGCCACGTTGCGCGCAAAGTCGTCGCTCCGGGGCAGGGACACGGGGCGACGGGCCAGGACAAACTGCTCGGCGATCATTGTGGGGTCCTCTCGGCGTAGTGGCAGAAATCGCCAGTACAGTACCGAGAGACGACGACATTGACTGTCGGGATTCGTTTTTAGGGTGAACTGCATGGCTGCACATCTCGGGCGGGCGCTGGAAATCCTCGACGCGCTCCAACGCGCACGCGAGCATCTCCCAGCAGTGGTGCTTGCCGACCGGATCCGGAGCACCACCCGCACGGTGGAGCGCATCGTGAGGGAACTGCGTGACCTCGGATTCGGTATCGAATCCATGCCCGGGCCCCACGGGGGCTATCGGCTGGGCCCGGGAACACGCGTCTCACCGTTGCTCCCCAGTGAGAACGAGATCATCGCGCTGCTCGCGGCGCTGCGCTCGGCAGCCTTTCTCGGCCTCGAAGAAACGGACATCGATCACTCCGAGCTCGCAGAGAAACTCCTGCGAATGCTTCCGGAACGGCACCGCACAGCCGCCGGGGACCTGAGCCAGTACGTGGCGGCCTATCGTTCGCCGGCCCCGAAAACCTCCGCCCGGGTGCTGCGGGAACTCGGGAAATGCTGTCGGCTCAGAACCGTCGTCGCTATCGACCCCGACGGAGACCAGCTAGAATCCTCGCGAGCGACCCACACTCCGACACGAACGCTCGAACCCCACCGGATCGTGCAGAACGAGTACCTCTGGTATCTCATCGCGTGGGATCGGGACGCCCGGGCCTGGGTGAGACTGCGCGTTGACCGGATCCGAGGACTCCGCCCACTGTCGCACCGCTTCGTGCAGCGGGAGATCCCCGATGACGACGTTGCCGCGTTCACGGTCAACGCCATCGCGACGGTGCCCTACGCATGCCGCGTCGAAGCGGTGTTCGCCGCTTCCGCCGAGGAACTCGCGGGGCGTTTCCCGCCGGACGCGGTGCACATTGAGCCGATCAATGCGGAACGCTGTGTGGTCCACACGGGTGCGGAGACCGTTGAGGCGGTTGCGGTGTACCTGCTGGCTCCTGGGGTACCGTTCACCATTCGCTCCCCGGTCGCGCTCCGGCATTGGCTGCGCGAGGTCGCTCGGCGACTCGACGCGGCGGGCCGCGACTGCCCGCCAGGGGGAGACCCGGGAGTGGGGGGCGGGTGACCGGCGTCTGGCGTCTGGGGGCAAAAGTCTATTCGTAGCCGTGTATCGAATACCGGTGGTTGCATCTACGTTGCTTGGGATATCAGCGTGTGCCCAGCGCAAGTTCCACGCTGTGGGCTGCGTCGCCGAGCGACCTGAGGTGCTCGCGGAGCTCTGCCCTGCGGACGGCAGGGGCCAGCAAGGCGACGCAAGCTCCGCTGTCGGCTCCGGTGCGAATCGGTGCAGCTGCCTCGCATACGCCGCCGTTCAGGTCGGACACTACTCCCGGGGTATCGTCTCCAGTGAGCGCAAGTTCCTTCCCCAGCGCCATGAGTATTGCCGTCCCGGACGGACACACCGAAAGCTCTCGGCGAGTTCCGACTTCCAGGCGTGCGCGAAGCTCCAGCCCCGTGCCCGGGCTGCGTTCCTCGAGCACTACCACTGTGTCGCCATCGAGCACCTGCAGCAGCACGGTAGCCCCGGTCTCGGAAGCGAGTCGGTCGAGTGGACCCTGTGCCGCCTGGCGAAGTGCCGGGAAGACTGACTCTGACAGGCGTCGTACGCGCGCGGCCACCGCGTAGCTGTGCTCGGTGCGGGTGACGAAGCCCCGCGCCGCTAGTGCTCCGACAACTCGGTGCGTGACTGTACGGTTCAAGCGGGTACGCTCTGCCAAACGCTGCAGCGTTGCCGGGCCGCTCCGGGCGAGATCGGCGAGCACGAGCAATGCCTTGTCAGCGGTCTTCGAGATATCATTCACCGAGCGTACTCCTCTGCGGCGCGGCTCGTCTCGCGGAGTGCACGGTAGGCATTGCGAATGAGGTCAGCGGTGGACCGCAGGAGTTCGGTGTGCGCGGTCAAACGCAGGGCTCGCGACTCGGGCGCGATGACGGCGAGCGAGCCGGCGACTCGCGCGGTTTCTTGGTACAGCGGAGCCGCGATACCGAACATGCCGATTCGAATCTGGCCCTTGGATAGCGCGTAACCGCGAGCCCGGATCGCGAAGAGTTCCTCAGCAGTGATACCGGATCGCGCGACGCGTTCATCGTCTTCCGGGAGATGCGCGAGAATGGCGAGACTGCTCGCTCCGCGGGAAAGCGGCTGACGGAAACCTATCTCGTGCTCCACACGCAGTGGGCTCGTCGCCCCGAGACTTTGGGTGACGATCACTGAGTGGTCGCCCTCAAGAATGGCGAGCACGACGGTCTCTCCGAGGCGCTCCGCGAGGTCCGCAACGTGTGGATCCGCCGCGATGGCGAGCTCACTGGGGATGTCTGCGGCAAGAGCGATGAGCATTGGCCCCAACTGAAACCGGTGTGTCGAATCCCGAACTACGAAGCCTCGGCCGTGCAGGGTGTCAAGGATACGCCGAGATGCGTTCTGACTGAGCCTGAGGTCCGCCGCAACCTCCGCGGCAGTACATGGGCCACGTCGCTCAAGGAGGAGGAGTGTCAGGAGCGCGGAATCGGCTAGTTGCGAGGTTTCCACGCGGCTCCTTTCTGCTGCCTGCAGCGCGCTTATGTCTCGAACTGTACTGCAATTTTTGAGCGAGTACTTGACCGGTCACTCACAGGAACGTATGTTTTAGCGAACATATTAGTTCGATAATTGGGATGGGGCTGCTTCAATGGAGAGGACAGCAACATGGCAGTCACTGGTACTGTTGCCCGACTCGGGCACGTGGGTATCGCGGTGGCGGATCTCGACCGATCGGTGTGCTTTTACACCGAGGTGCTCGGGATGCGGCTCACCGAGATCTTTGACTATGGCGAGGGGCGGGCGGGACACGGCGTAGCCGTTCTCGCGGGCGCTTTCGTGCGCGGCGCGGAGGACACGATTCACCACCGCCTCTCGATTTTCACACTCCGAGACCCCGACGCCCCGGTGCCTGGGGCTCGCACACTGGGGCTGCACCACATCGCCTTTGAACTCGACACGCAGGAGGACCTCGTGTTGATGTACCGCCGCTTCCGCGCCGATGGAATTCCGATCGTGAACGCGCGTATCGGTGGTCCTGGCAACCATGCTCGCTTCTATGGGCTCGACCCTGACGGCAACGTATTGGAGTTCTATTGGCACATCGATCATGTGGGGTGGAACGGTGTCCCGCACGCCTATCCTCCGATCCAGGAGGTGGAGCTCGACGACTTTGATTTCGCGGAGTACGAGCGGCTCCGCACCTCGCTCGACGACGAGCGGTGGCGGAGCTTCGACGCATCGACGCTTCGAGCCTCGGCTTCTGGAGGCAAGGCATGACCCGCGTGGCTCGGTTTCGGTTCGGGGGAACCGATCGGCTCGGCGTCGTGCGCGGCCATTACTACGTCGATCCGACGCGTGCGATGGCCGCCCTGTTGCGGGACCATGGTGTCTGGAATGCCGGGGCGCGTGCTGCCGCGCAGCTGCCCAACGACCTGATCGGAATCCTCGCCGGAGGAGCTGCGGCGATCCAGGATATCGAGCAGGCCGTGGCGTATGCGGAGGGAATGTCCGTTGATCTGGCGAGACAGTCCGGTGTGGTCGTCCCGGTCGCGGCGACGACCACGCTCGTCCCGATCCCCAACCCTCCAAAGATAATCTGCGTTGCCCGGAACTACAGTAGCACGCGAAAGAAGCAGGCCTTCCCATCCCCGAAATCCCGATCCTGTTCCCGCGGTTCGCGAACACTCAGATCGCCGACGGGGAGTCGATCATCGTGCCCACAGTTTCGGAGCAAGTGGACTGGGAGGGGGAGCTCGCGCTCGTGATCGGCACGGGGGGTCGACACATCGCCGCCAGTGATGCGATGACCCACGTTGCTGGTCTCACGATCTTCAACGACGTCTCGGTACGCGATTTCCAGTTCCGCGTGACTCAGTACACAGCAGGAAAGAACTTCCAAGCGAGCGGGCCGGTCGGCCCTACGGTGTCTCTCGTCGACGAAGGGCTCGACCCCCACGCCCTGGAGATCACGACGACCGTGAACGGGGTCGTGAAACAGCGGGGAAACACAGGGGAAATGATCTTCGATATCCCCACGCTCATCGCCCACATCTCTGAGTTCGTGGAGCTCGAACCCGGGGACATCATTCCGACGGGGACCCCCGCAGGTGTTGGGTTCAAACGTACCCCAGCGGAGTTCCTGAGGCCTGGCGATCTTGTCGAGGTAGAAATCGACGGCCTTGGAGTACTGCAGAACCCTGTCGTCGCGGAGGTACCTCATGACTGAGCGCGTTCGGAGCGACGGTGCCTGTGGCGTCGAGGAGACGGCTGAAAGCCCCATGCAGCGAGGCCTCCGGATCCGGAAAGCGGTCGTGGGGGAGGAGTATGTGGCCCGGGCCTACGACCGCGCAGGAGATTTCGGACGTGAGTTTCAAGATCTCGTCAGCGAGTATTGCTGGGGCGCGTCCTGGGGGCGTACCGCACTCAGCCGACGCGATAAGAGCCTGCTGAACCTCGCCATCATCGGCACCCTAGGTCGCAGCGACGAGTTCCGGCTGCATGTCGCCGGGGCACTCCGCAACGGGGTCAGCGACGAGGAATTGCAGGACACCCTGATCCATCTCGCGGTCTACGCCGGGATCCCAGCCGGGGTTGAGGCGTTCCGCATTGCGGGGGAGGTTCGCGCCCTGCACCGGCAAGAGTCCGACACCGAATCACCAACATCATCCACTGAGAGCACAGGAGACCACTCATGAATGCAGCAACAGGATCCGACCCCGCATTGCCACCCGCACACGACAGGATCGACCAGTATGCCCTTCGGACCGAGCTTGTGGCGCGGGCTGCCGGGCTTGTCGAGCAATTGCGGGCTGCCGGTGCCGAATCCGACGCGCGCCGCACTGTGTCGGAGGAACTCATTGCCGAGGTGACCGAGGCTGGCCTTTTCCGAGTGTGCGCGCCAGCCGAGTTCGGGGGATATGAGGGAAACCTCCGAACCTACATGGACGTGGTTGCAGAACTCGGGCGCGGCGACGGTTCTATGGCCTGGATCGCGTTCCTTGGGAACAACAACGCGTCGATCATTGCGCAGTTCCCGCGCGAGGCGCAGCTCGAGGTGTTCAGCGGGAACCCCGATGCCCGGGCCATTGCGGTCCTTGCGCCTACAGCCACCACGACAAAAGTGGAGGGCGGATTCCGGGTGTCGGCGACGTGGGGCTTCGCCTCGGGAAGTCTGTATGCGGACTGGGCGCTCAACGCCGCACCCCTAGATGACGGTGCCGGAGGCACCGAGTCCGGTCTCGTCTTGATCCCGATGTCTGAGCTACGCGTTGAGGACACATGGTACGCCGCCGGGATGCGCGGCAGTGGGAGCAACACCGTAATTGCCGAAGACGTGTTCGTGCCGGATCATCGGGCGATGCCGCTGACCGAATTGCTCCGTTTTAACGGCTTGGGAAACCAAGACGCCAATCCGAGTTTCCGGCAGGCGTTTGCCGTGCAGGTGCTCATCGTCGTGGCCGCTCCGCTGCTCGGCTTGGCGCAAGCTGCGCTCGAGCTGACCTTGGAGCGCATCACGAAAGGGAACAAGCGAATTTCATATAGCAGTTACACGGATCTGCGCGACTCGCCAGCCATGCAGATGCGGGTCTCCCGCGCCTCGAGCCTGATCTCTACAGGGCGGATGACGGTGATTGGGTGGACCGATCGAATTGTTGCCGCCGCAGAAGCGCGGGAGGAGCTCAGCGTCGCCGAGCGCGCCCAGTTGCGCGTCGACCTCGGAACCGCGCTCGGCCTCCTGAACGAGGGGGTCAACCAGCTGATGTTCGTGCAGGGGGCGAGCGGATTCATGGAGAGCAATCCGTTCCAACGAGTCTGGCGGGACTTCGCGGTCGGTCTACGGCACGGGCTGGTGTCGCCGGAGGTGCCCGCAGACGTCCACGCTCAGCTTCTGCTTGACCGTGACCATGCGGGGTTGACCCCGTTTATCTAGAGATGGAGTGGGCGGTGACCGCCCGGCTATCTGAGGCACGAGGATCCGGACCGCCCGAGGTCCGGATCCTCCGATCCCGCGCGCAATGGAGCGTGCGGAGAACACGGAGAGAACGATGCAAGACATTTACGTGCGGCGGTACGGCCACGGACCGCGGAAGATCGTCGGCATCCACGGGTGGTTCGGGGACGAGCGCTCGTATGATCGATTGGAGGAGGCACTGGATCCTGGGCGGGTGGAGTGTGCCTGGCCAGCGCTTCGCGGGATTGGGCCCTCGCGTGGGGTCGTCGGAGACTACTCGATCGCGGAAATGGCGTCCGATGCGCTCGACGTAGGGTGGAACCTGGGTTGGAGCAGCTTCAGCCTCGTGGGGCATTCGATGGGAGGAAAGGCTGCGCTCCTCGCAGCCGCGACAGCTCCGGCCACGGTCGAGCGAGTCTTGGCACTGGCACCGGTGCCTCTCGGAGCAGAGGTGTTTCCGCCGGAGGTGTGGCGTACTTTTGACAGGGCCGCAAACGACTCAGCGAGCAGGCGCGCGGTGATCTCCGCTTCACTTGGTGAGCAGGGACCGGAGCACTGGGTTGAACGACTTGCGGCGGAGGCGGGGGAGCGTGCTAAGGCTGAGGTGATGCGCTCCTATCTGCGGTCCTGGGTGGGGGATGATCATCGAGAGGTCGTGGCAGGTTGCGGTGTCCCGACGCTTGCTGTGGTCGGGACACGCGACCCCTCTATCACGGAGCAATCGGTCACAGCAGAATTCGGTGATCTTCTGACCGACTGGCGTGTAGCCTCGATTGCCGGAGCCGGGCACTACGTGCTCGATGAAGCTCCGTTACAGGTGGGTGCCATTGCGCAGGAGTTCTTCCTTCGAGATAGCGCGGATCACTGGTGAGGTTGGCAGCGGGTGTCCCTGCAGCCACAGCTCTCGGCACCGCAATGAACGCTTCTCTGCGCCAAGTGATGGCGCAGTTCCCCACGGGTGTTACCGTCATCGCGAGCCGGGATCCTGCGGGTGTGCCGCGTGGGCATGTGGTGGGTACCTTTCTCCGTGTGTCAGATGAGCCGGAACTGGTGGGATTCCTCGCCATGCACTCGTCCCGCACTTGGCAAACGACGAAACCCACCTTGACGCGGTTCTGCGTCAACATCGTGAGCGACCATCAGGAAGCGCTGTGTCGCGCGCTGACGTCGGGCGGCGCACCAGGACTCCACGGCATTCCTCACTCAGAGAGCCACAATGGGAGCCCCGCGATCCATGGCGCGATCGCGCACATTGACTGTACTGTTGAGCAGATCCTTCCGATCGGCGACCATGACTTTGTGGTAGGGCGGGTCACGCACGCGCAACAGGTGAGCGCCGCCCACCCGCTCGTGTTCTTCCGCGGCAGTTTCGGCCGATTCGCGTCTGCATCCCGCACCGCGAGGGATCACGACTTCCGTGCGCGTCTGGCCGAGGTCGACCTACTCCGACCAGAAATGGACGCGCTCGCCGCAGCGACGGGCTGCGAGGTCACGATCAACGCGCTCGACGGGGATGAGACCGTGGTCGTGGCCTCGGCAGTTCAGGCCGGCCCCAACGCGCTGCGCGTCCGGGTGGGACAGCGGCTCCCGTTTGCCGCGCCGTTTGGCTCGCTCGAGGCAGCCTTTGGTTCGGATGCGTTGCGCCACCGCTGGCTCGATGCGGACATCACCACTGGAAACACCCGGGAGCAAAATGCCGCTGTGCTCGACGCGGTGCGCGCCCGCGGCTACGTAATCTCCTACGGGCATGACGCGCACGCGCAGATCGTGACCGCGGCGCAGCAACTCGCAAAGCGTGACCCCGTTCGTCGAGCCGAGCACCTGCTTGAGCTGCGCGACTTCGACGACGCCTACAACCCGGTGGGAAGCGCGGAAGGTCGCCTTGGGGCCGACGCCATCGAACTGCGCTCTATAGCTGTGCCGGTCTACGGTCTTGATGGTGGCCTTGCCTATGGGCTCACACTTTGGGGGCCCGCCCGCCCGGTCACACGAGCTGAGCGGAGTGCGTTTGTCGCAGCCGTGCTCAGGTGCGCCGGTGCTTGTTCGGCGATGTTGGGCGGGTGAGGGACCTCAAACGAGGGCGTGAGGTCAGCGACACGTCGGGGTTGTCGTCGTCATCCGCGGCAGTGACCTAGTGTGAGACCTGTGAAAAACCAATGGCAACAGATTTGGGAATGGCTGAATGACTACAGCGGAGCGCTCACTCTTGTTTTGGCGAGTGTTGCTGCACTATGGGCCATCAAACAACTGAGAACCACCCAGAAAATTCGGAAGCATGAGTTTGAAGACATCTACGTCCAGAGATACTGGGCCGTTTTCGACGGGCTTACTTCAGGGCAGAAACTCGCTCTCTGGAATCCGGAAGCGAATCAAGAGGTTCTTCGCGCTCCAGAAGTGCAGACTGTCCTGTGGAAATACATGGAGCTCTGTGAGGACCAAGCGGACCTGCGTGCGGTGGGACTGATCACGAAGCAGACCTGGAAGCAATGGGAGTCAGGTGTACGAAGTGCTGCTTGCGCACCGCCGTACGTCGACATGCTCGATGCCCTTCTTAGCGACCTACAGAACTCCCGGCCCGGCTGCCCGCCGCCCTTCATAAGGCTCCGTGAAGCGAGGACGGCTCAGAAGAGATACGATCCGCGGTCCCGTTATTTGCGACAGACCCCGCTCCGGCTCCTGCGAGGGTGGAAGAGGTGAACAGCTGAGCCTGCAGCGCACCCGAGGGGAAGCGGCGAAGATCAGTCCTCTTATGCGGCTCTGCCTCACTCAAGAGTCAGAGGAACAGTGAGTCCTCTCACGGAAAGAACACAGCGGCTCGGCCATCATTCGGAAAAAGGTCCCGAACCTCCCGTTGCGCTGCCTGTGCTGAGCTCGACGGGTATGTGTGTCGCTTGGATCGTGTCAGAAACCTCGATAGTTTGGCAGGTGATGGCCTGTGGAAAGGACCCCCTGCACTATGACGTAGAACTCATTGGCGGGTCTGATGCACGTTTAGGTGACATTCTGACCTGACCTACAGTTTGGTTTCCACTCGGGGGAGCTAGTCGATGGCCTTCATGAAAGGCTCACCAGCATGCCACGCCCGTATCCACCAGAGTTCCGTGCACGCGCAAACGCGCTCGTCCGCGAGGGCCGACAGGTCACGCAAACCGCTGCAGACCTTGGCATCCACGAGGTCACGCTGCATTCCTGGCTCCGTCAAGACGATATAGATTGTGGCCGCAGACCTGGTAGATCTAGCAGCGGAGACGCTGAGTTGCGAGCAGCACGACGCCGAATCAGACAGCTCGAGCAGGAGCTTGAGATCGTGAAACTGGCATCGAAATGGCTCTCCGAGGAGGAACGCGTTGACCCAAAGGGCGCACCCGGTGATCGATCGTCTCGTCGACACCGGGGCACCCGTGGAGACCTGCTGCCGACTCTTGGGTGTCTCCAGGCAGGGCTATTACAGATACCGGAAACGTCCCACGAGCGCCACGCAATTGCGGAGGCAGTAGCTCACGGGTCTGATTCGTGAAATTCACACGGCCTCCCGCGGAACGTACGGCTACCGGCGCATTCATGCTGAGCTCACCATTGGGATGGAGATCCCGTGTTCGAGTCGACTGATCTCAGTACTGATGACTCGGGGCGCGATGTACGGGCTTCCGGGCCCGACTCGGGTGAAGCGACTGAAAGTGGTGGCTACTGCTGATGATCTCGTGCATCGCAAGTTCCACCGGCTGTCGCCGGACGAGCTCTGGGTGACGGATATCACGGAGCATCCCACACGGGAAGGAAAAGTGTTTTGCGCGGCCGTACTTGACGCGTGTAGCCGGAAGATGGTGGGATGGGCGATCGATTCCAAGCAAGATTCAACGCTCGTGGTGAATGCCCTCGACATGGCGCTTCGCGCGCGAGAACCTGCCCCTGGTGGCATCGTCCACGCTGACCATGGAGTCCAGTTCACCTCGTGGGCGTTCACCCAGAAGGTCCGCTCTGCAGGGCTTCTGCCGTCGTTCGGAACCGTCGGTGATGCCCTTGATAACGCGATGATGGAATCGTTCTGGTCATCGATGCAGATTGAGTTGCTGAACCGGAAGAAATGGAGAACGCGGATTGAGCTCGCGAATGCGATATTCGAGTACATCGAGGTGTTCACCAATCGCAGACGAAGGCATTCGTCGTTGGGTTATCGAACGCCCACGGACTTCGATCTCGCTCTCTCAAAGCAGTTGACATCCGCCTGAAGCTAGCGACCGGGACTGGAAACCAAACTGTAGGTCAGGTCAAACTGTCACCTAAACGTGCATCAGACCCGAAGTGTTGACGCGTGGATTCGTGGTTCAGCTGCTCCGTCGTGCCGGCTACCGCGAAATCGCGGTAGCCACGGTGTCCGCCGCGATCTTCTCAGCGTTGCACGCGGGCAACCTGCTGAACGGCCAGGGAGTGCTCACTACCGTCATCCAACTGGTCTACACCTTCGCGTTCGGGATCCTGATGTACCTGACGCTGCGCGTCACTGGAAACCTGGTGTGGCCGATCCTGCTGCACGCTGCGACCGATCCGTCGACGGCGCTGATGGCCAGCTTCCCGCGGGACGGCGGGCTTGAGATCGTCGCCGGTCTGGGAAACTTCTTCGTGATCGGCACAGGGTTGATCCTGCTCTGCTTCATTCGGGGTCATGTGGAACCGGAGCTCCCGATCGGCGAGCGCCGCGCTGCCTAAGATCGGGCCCCGTCCGTGCGGTCTCCAGGACGCAGACAGCAGAGCGGGGGCCACCCCCATGGGCTGGCCCCCGCTCTGGACTGCGCTGTGCTGTGCGCTAGTTCGCCCGCTTCTTACCGCCCGTGATCAGGCCGTAGAGCAGGAGGACGATGATCGAACCGCCGATGGCCAGCAGCCACGACGACAGCGACCAGAACGAGCCGAGGTCGGCGTTGAAGAGCATGCCGCCGAGCCAGCCGCCGAGCATCGCGCCGACGACGCCGAGCAGCATCGTGACGAACCAGCCGCCGCCGTGCTCGCCGGGGAGGATCGCTTTCGCGATTGCACCCGCGATCAGTCCGAGAATCAGAAATGCGAAGAAACCCATGGTCCAGCCCCTTTCTTCCGTCCGAGCGAAATCCACCCGGTGTGGTGACGAGATTAGTCCTGATCACGACACCTCGCTAGGGCTTGCGCCGAGTGGTGCCGATTCGATATGGAGCGGCGACCTGAAAGATACCCGTCGGATCGTGGGATCGTGGGATCGTCGGATTGTCGGCGCATCGCTCGGATCCGGTGCCGCGCTACGCGTGATCCTCGGTTGCCATCTCCGGCCAGTACTCGGAGTCGGGCGTCTGCCGTTTCCCGAAGATCGCCTGGCCCACGCGCACGCAGGTCGCGCCCTCCTCGATGGCGACCTCGTAGTCGCCGGACATGCCCATGGAGAGCCCCGCGTCGCCGAGGAGATCAGGATCGGTCTCGCGGAGGCGATCGCGGAGGGTGCGTAGCCGCACGAAGCACTCGCGGACGCGAGGCACATCGCTGCTGAAGATTGCGAGCGTCATCAGGCCGCGGACGCGCAGGGAGGAGAATTGGGGCAGCTCGCGCAAGAACGCCTCGGTGTCTTCGGGCGCGAGGCCGTACTTCTGGGGTTCAGCCGAGGTATTGACCTGCACAAACACGTCCAGGGATCGGCCGGCGGCCTGCAGTCTCCGGTCGAGGGCGGCAGCGGCGCGCAGGTTATCGAGTGCCTGGAACTCGGAAGCGAACGCGGCCACGTCGCGGGCCTTATTGGTCTGAAGGTGGCCGATCACGGACCAGGCCACGCCGAGATCCGCGAGGTTCGTGGACTTCCGCTTCGCCTCCTGGACCTTGTTTTCGCCGAGCTCGCGGCAGCCTGCCTGCACGGCGAGGCGCACGCGATCCTCGGGCACGGTCTTACTCACGGGCAGCAAGCGAACCTCATGGGGGTTGCGCCCCACCCGCTCGGCGGCCGCGGCGATGCGGCCGCGCACCTCGGCGATGTTCTGCACGAACTCGGTCACGGAGGTCGCGGTCGGGAAGTCGTGCACCGGAAGCTCGGCGTCAAGCTCGTTTGTCATAGGTCAAACACTATCAGTGTCTGGCCAGGGGCGCCAGATCCCGCCACGGACGGCCGCGGTCGGGTTTGACCCGGGCCCTCGGACTGGCCTAGCCTGGCGACGAAGCCTTCGCGCTTCGGGCTGCTCGGCAGCCACGGTGGGGTGACCGAATGGCAGGTTGCGGCCCGCAAGGCCGTGTATGCAGGTTCGACTCCTGCACCCACCTCTGGATACTGCAATTTCGGTGCGGTGACGCGCAGCTCGCGAGCGATCCGGTGGTGTGCGTTCGCGCGCATGCCCGCGCTCGCTACACTGCAAGAACTGCCGGATCGGCAGGATCATGCAGAGAGATGGGGCTCCCATGCGTCGTACGAAGATCATCACCGCCACCCTTGCCGCGGCCGCGCTGTTCGCCCTCACGGGGTGCGCCTCGAGCGCCAGTTTTGTCGGCACCTGGACCGGCTCCGGCAGCGAGGCACCCCAGCTGGAGATCGCCGAGGACGGCGAGTTCTCGGGAACCGACGGCTGCAATCGCCTCATGGGCAAGGCCGAGATCGCCGATGACACCCTCGAGTTCGGGCAGTTCGCGAGCACGCGCAAGTTCTGCGAGGACGTGGACACCTGGCTGTCCACCGCGGGGAGCGCAACCGTGTCGGGCGACACCCTGACCGTCCTCGACGCCGACGGGAAAGAAGTCGGGACGCTCACCCGGCAATAGCTCGAATCGGCGCGTACCCCGCTGCCGCGCCGCCGTGCTGCCGCGCTGCCGCGCAGGGCGGCAGTGCGGCAGGGCGGCAGGGCACCGCGGCGTCGCGCCCGGCTGCCGCGGTCACGAACCCACAGGAGATCCTGCGCGCTTGCGCCGGATCGGGCGAAAATCTCCGAGGTTTTCGTGAATCTCCGAGGCTTTCGTGGATCTCCGAGGCGTTGGTGGGTGCGAAACGCGCCGCGGGCGGCGGGCATGGGCGCGGCCGGGCGGGGTGCGTGGACAACACGTTCGCACACCCCACCGGGGGTCTACGCCGCGTGTGCTGCGCGGATCACCGCCGCGAGGCTCGCCCCGAGCACCGAGGGGGACGTTCCCGCGGCCCAACCGGTCCCGCCCGCGGTGCGGTACTCGATCAGCGTCAGTGCCGCACTCTCCGCGCCCGCGCCCACGCTGGTCTGGTGGAGGCCGAGCACCTCGAGCGCGATCCCGCGGTCCCCGAGCGCCGCCACGAGGGCCGCGACCGGGCCGTCCGCGTGCGTCTCGTGCGTGCTCGCCACCCCGTCGACGGAGAGCGTGACGCGCGTGTGGGCGCCCGTGGCGGAGTCGCCGGACTCGTGGGCGTCGAGCATGACCCGCGACCCGGTGGTGCCGGTCGCCAGGAACTCCCGCTCAAAGATTTCCCACAGCGCGGCCGCGTCCACCTCGGTGCCGTGCGCGTCGGTGTGCGCCTGCACGCGCCGGGCCAGCTCGATCTGGAAGCGGCGCGGCAGCTCGATCCCGTACGCGGTTTCGAGCAGGTACGCGATGCCACCCTTCCCGGACTGCGAGTTCACGCGGATCACGGCGTCGTAGTTGCGGCCCAGGTCTGCCGGGTCGATCGGCAGGTAGGGGACCCGCCACTCGAGCGCGTCCTCGGCAACCCCGGTGGCCGCCGCGCGTTCGCGATGTTCGGCGAAGCCCTTCTTGATCGCGTCCTGGTGCGTCCCGCTGAACGCCGTGTGCACGAGGTCCCCGACGTAGGGGTGGCGGGGGTGGATCTCGATCCGGTTCGCGTGTTCCACGGTGCGCCGGATCTCGTCGATATCCGAGAAGTCGATCATCGGGTCGATGCCCTGCGCGTGCAGGTTCAAGGCGAGCGTCGCGATGTCGACGTTGCCCGTGCGCTCCCCGTTGCCGAAGATGCACCCTTCCACGCGCTGCGCTCCCGCGAGGACGGCGAGTTCCGCGCACGCGATTCCCGTGCCGCGGTCATTGTGCGGGTGCACGGACAGGATCACGCTGTCCCGCCGCGCGAGATTGCGGTGCATGTACTCGATTTGGTCGGCGTACACGTTGGGGGTGGCGATCTCGACGGTGGCGGGAAGGTTCAGGATCACGGGGCGATCCGGCGTCGCGTCCCAGAGCGAGGTCATCGCGTCGCACACCTCGAGTGCGTAGTCGGGCTCGGTGAGGTTGAACACCTCGGGGGAGAACTCGAAGCGAACGTTCGGCAGATCGCCGGCGTAGTGGAGCACGTCGCGCCCGCCGGAGAGGATGAGCTCGGTGAGCGCGGCGCGATCCTTCCCGAGCACCGTGTCGCGCCACGTGGGCGCGGTCGCGGTGTACATGTGGATCACCACGGGGTTCCGGATCCCGCGGATCGACTCCACGGTGCGCTCGATGAGGTCGCGGCGCGCGGGCGTGAACACGACGATGGTGACGTGCTCGGGTGCGATGTCGGTGTCGGCGATGAGTCGCACAAAGTCGTAGTCGGTCTGCGACGCGGAGGGGTAGCCGACCTCGATCTCGGTGTAGCCCATGGCGACCATCAGTTCGAAGAAGCGGCGCTTGCGCGCGGGATCCATCGGTTCGGCGAGGGCCTGATTGCCGTCGCGGAGATCCACGGGAACCCAGAGCGGCGCCTCGCTCAGCCTGGCGCTCGGCCAGGCGCGCTCGGTGAGTGGGATCTCGACGCGGGAGTACGCGTCGCGGTAGCGGTGTGACGGCATGGCCGAGTGGCGCTGCCGGTTCCAGTGCGGCGCGTGCGGCGGGACGGGGCCGGCCGGCGTGCGGATGCTGGGGAACGGGGTGCTGGCGGCGCTGGCTCCTGTGGTGCCGGATCGGGTGGCGAGAGGTGTGGGGTGCGTCATGCGGGTGCTCCTTCGTGCGGGTGGGGACCGGCACGTCAGACTCCACGACGGGGAGCCGGTCGGTCAGGCCCCGTCGTGGCGGAGAAGGAGGAGGGTGCGCAGTGGCATGTGAGCTACGGTAGCACAACTCCTCAGACAAGTTGAGGAGTGGTAGAGTGTGGTCTGAATATCTGCCCACCGAAGGAGTCGCCATGACGCAGCTGCGCCGAGCCCCCCTTGCGGATCAAGCCGCCGAACTGCTGCTCGAACGCGTGCGCGCGGGGGAGTGGCAGCTCGGCGAAAAGCTCCCGGGGGAGACCACGCTCGCCCCGCAACTCGGCGTGGGGCGCTCCACGGTTCGCGAGGCGATACGGCAACTTGCCGGGCGCGGGGTGCTCGCCTCGCGCCAGGGAGCCGGCGTGTTCGTGACCGCGCTCGACGCGCGCGAGGACTGGGACGCCGTGCTGCTCCGCGCGGACATCGTGTCGGTGATCGAGGCGCGTGCCGCCATCGAAACGGAGGCCGCCGCGCTCGCCGCGGAACGTCGCACGCCCGCCGATCTGCGCACGATCCGGCGCGCCCTCGCACACCGCGCCGTGCACCGCAGCGACCTGGGCGACCACGTCGACGCCGACACCGCGTTCCACCGCAGCATCGTCGCGGCCGCGCACAACCCGATCCTGCTCGAACTCTTCGACGGGTTCACGCCGCGCGTGCGCCAGGCCATGATCGAGATGCTTCGCATCCGTGTGACCTTCGGGAGCGACGCCGACCACGATGCCCACGTCGATCTGGCCGACGCCGTCGCCGCGCGCGACACCGGGCGCGCGGCCGCCCTGAGCCGCGACCACCTCCGATCCCTGAAAGAGAACCTCGCATGACCCAGCTCGCCCCCGTCCCGACGGACGCCCGCACCCTCCCCGCCCCGGTGATCGAGCTCGAGGACGTGGTGTTCCGCCGCAACGGGACCGACATTCTGAGCGGCGTGAGCCTCACGGTGCGCGCGGGGGAGCGCTGGGCCCTGCTGGGCCCCAACGGCGCGGGCAAGAGCACGATTCTGGGGTTCTGCGGGGCGCAGACCCACCCGAGCTCGGGCACCGTGCGCGTGCTGGGCCAGCGGCTCGGCCGGGTTGATCTGCAGGCCCTGCGACACGAGATCGGGCACGTGAATCCGCGCCACCCGCTGTCCTCCCCACTGACGGTCCTGGAGGTCGTGCTGACGGGTCTCACCGCGACGATCGAGCTCCCCATGCGCTGGGCCCCGACCCCCGACGACATCGCGCGGGCGGACGCCGTGATCGAGACCGTCGGCCTCGCGCACCGCCGAGACGCGCGCTGGCCGACCATGTCGCAGGGGGAGCGCGGCCGGGCGTTGATCGCACGCGCCCTCGTCTCCGAGCCGCGTCTGCTGCTCCTTGACGAACCCACGACGGGCCTCGACGTTGCCTCACGCGAGCAGTTCCTCGAGACCGTCGACGCACTCGCGGTGCGTCAGCCCGAGCTCACCACGATCCTCGTGACGCACCACCTCGAAGAACTCCCCGAAACCACGACCCACGCGATCGCGATCTCGCACGGGGCGGTCGTCGCGGCCGGGGCCGTGGACGACGTGGTGACCACCGAGGTCATCACCCGCGCCTTCGAGCACCCGATCCGGGTCACGAAGGCGGACGGACGCTGGGCCGCCCGCGCCGAGCGCACCCCCAGCCCGGCCCTCGCCGGGTAGGGGGCCCGCGCCGGGCGCGGCCCTGCTCTGTCCCCGCTCCGCGCTACCGGCCCCGCTCCGCGTTACCGGCGCGTCGCGTCCTCGACCTCGCCGATGAGTTCCTCGACGATGTCTTCCAGGAAGAGCACGCCGCTCGTGTCCCCCTGCGCGTCGGTCACGCGCGCGAGGTGGCTGCCGTGCGCGCGGAGCTCGGCGAGCGCGTCCTCGAGTTCCGCGTGCTGGGCGACGACACCGAGCGGCCGCAGCAGCTCAGCCGGGATCGGGCGGTCCCGGTCCGCGGCCGTGTTCAGCCCCAGCACATCCTTGAGATGCACATAGCGGGTGGGCGTGCCCGCCGCGTCCGCGACCACGAAGCGGGAAAAGCCGTGCCCCGCGACCGCGCGCTGCACGTCCCGCGGCGTGGCACCGTGGGGGAGCAGCACGAGGGAGGCGAGCGGCAGCTCGACATCCGCGACGGTCTTCTCGGTGAACTCGAACGCGGCGGACACCGTGCCCGAGTCGTCCACGAGCGTGCCCTCGCTCGTGGACTGCGCCACAATGTTCGCGACCTCGTCCAGGGTGAACGCGCTCGTGGCCTCGTTCTTCGGCTGCACCCGGAAGAGGCGCAGGATCCCATTCGCCGCCCAGTTCAGGGAGCGGATCAGGGGGCTCACGATGCGCGACACGAACACGAGGGGCGGGGCCAGGAGCAGGGCGGCCCGATCCGGCACCGAGAACGCCATGTTCTTCGGGATCATCTCGCCGAACACGACGTGCAGGAACGTCACGAGGATCAGAGCGATCGTGAACGCCACGCCCGTGACCATGCCGGGGGTGAGCCCCGTCCAGGCAAGCGGCACCTCAAGGAGGTGTTTGATCGAGGGCTCCGACACGTTCAGGATGAGCAGCGAGCACACCGTGATGCCGAGCTGGCTGGTCGCGAGCATGAGGGTCGCGTGCTCCATCGCCCAGAGGGTGGTTTTCGCGGCGCGACTCCCCGCCGCGGCGCGCGGCTCAATCTGAGAGCGGCGCGCGGAGATCACCGCGAACTCGGCCCCCACGAAAAAGGCGTTCACCGCGAGCAGCACGAACAGCCAGACCAGGCCGGGAATGTACTCGCTCATCGGGTGTGCTCCTGGGCATCGGTGGTGCTGGTCGTCGTGGTGTCGAGTGCGGCGGGGTCCGGGGGATCCGGCAGGTAGCGGAGCTGCTCGATCCGGGCACCGTCCAGGCGCTCGATCCGGAGCCGACCGTGATCTACGGGGACCTCTTCGCCGAGTTCGGGGACGCGTCCGAGGGAGTGCAGCACGAAGCCGGCCACGGTCTCGTACTCGGGACTCTCGGGGACCCGAACCTCGGCGCGGGCCAGGAGTTCGTCGGGTCGGAGCGCGGCGCTGAACAACACGGAATCCGCGGCCACGACGACGTCAGTGGCGTACTCCGCGGGATCGTCGTGCTCGTCGAGGAGCTCGCCGAGAAGCTCCTCCACAAGGTCCTCCAGGGTGACGATGCCGGCGGTGCCCCCGTGCTCATCGACGACGACTGCGATCTGGTAGCCGCGCCCGCGGAGCGTGCCGAGCAGGCCGCCCACGCCCGCCGTCTCCGGGACGCGGAGCGGGGCCGTGGTGAGCGAGGTGACCGGGGTGTCGGCGCGCCGCTCGGCGTCGATCCCGTAGGCGGTCTTCAGGTGCGCGATGCCGATGACATCGTCGATTCCGCTCCCGAGTACGGGGAAGCGTGAGTGCCCCGTGCGCTGGGCGGCCGCGATCACGTCGTCCGCGGTGGCGGTTCCGGGAAGGGTGACGACGTCGACGCGTGGCGTCATCACGGCGTCCGCGGTGTGGGTCGAGAACCGCAGCGTGCGCTCGAGCATGCTCGCGTCGTCGAGGTCGAGCGAGCCCTCGGTCGCGGAGCGCCGGATCAGGTAGCCGAGCTCCTCCGCGCTGCGGGCAGCGGACAGCTCCTCCTTCGGCTCGATGCCGAAGGAGCGGATCACGCGGTTCGCGGTGCCGTTGAAGAAGAGGATCACCGGCTTGAACACGAAGGTGAAGGCCAGCTGGAAGGGCACCACGAACTTCGCGGTCGCGAGCGGCACGGCGAGCGCGAAGTTCTTGGGCATGAGCTCGCCGATGATCATGGAGAACAGGGTGGCGAGCACGATGGCGACGATCGTTCCGACCCCGGGCACGAGCGCCGCGGGAAGTCCGAGGTTCTCGAGCGGTGCGCGCAACAGTGCGCTGATCGCGGGCTCGAAGGTGAATCCCGCGAGCAGCGTGGTCAGCGTGATGCCGAGCTGCGCGCTCGACAGGTGGGTGGACGTGACCCGCAGCGCGGAGATCGTGGGGCCGAGGCCCTTTTCGCCGCGGGAGCGTCGCCGCTCCAGCTCGGATCGGTCAAGGTTGACGAGGGCGAACTCCGACGCGACGAAGAAGCCGGTTCCCACCGTCAGGATGATGCCCGCGAGGATGCCCCACAGTTCGGAACTCAATGCTCACCCCGCAGTCGAACCGAAGCCGTCGGTCGTGTCGAGGTGAGCCGGGGTCTATGACCAGAAGAATCGTCCATGCTTCGATTCTAGAAAAACGCGCGGCCCGCAGAACTGTGATTTCGCCGGGAGTGCGGCGCTGTGACCGCGGGATCCGCGTGGAGCGGCGGCATCCCACCGCCCGCGTCAGGCGAGTTCGGCCACGGCCGCCGCGATCCGGCGCTCCCGGGTCTCCGGGCGCTTCGCGTCCGCGACGCCGCGCGCAAGCTCCTTGCGTCGGGTGACCGAGAGCGCATCGAACGCGGCTCGCGCGCCCGGCGCGGCGTCGAGCGCCGCGGCGAGTTCTGGCGGCACCTCCACGGCGCGTTCGGCGGTGTCGAGCACAACCTCCGCGTCGACCGTGTCGCCGATCTCGACGCCCAGCTCAGCGCGGGCCGCTTTCGAGATGCCGATCAGATTGCGTCCGCCCATGCGCGCGAGTCGGAGTCGGGCCGTGCGCCCCGCGACCGTCACGCGCACCGCCGCGCGAGCCCCGCCGCCGAGCTCGGACACCTGGGCGTCGCTGAGTTCCAGGGCGGTGGCGGGACCGACCGGCGCAAGCGTGGCGTGAATGTGCAGGGTCATGTGGGGAGCGTAGCAGCCACACCGCGGCGCGTGCGCGCGCCTGGCCTCCCCGGTGCCGCGGCGCCGGCAGGCCTCACGAACGCCGAGGAGATTCACGAACTCGCAGGAGATTTTTCGGGGATCGCCTCATGTTCCCGTGAATCTCCTGCGGTTTCGTGAGCCCGGGTCCTCGCCGCGGGCGCGAGTGCCGCGCCCGCGCACGCGCCGCCCGAGGGGTACAGTGTGGTCATGTGCGCAAGTTATGGGCTGGGCGGCGGCCCGCATGACCTCGAACTCACCTTCGACCTGCCGCCGATGCACGAGCCCGAGAGCCGTGCCCTGCTTGCCGAGTGGGCGCGCCAGCACCGCAGCACCGCGCGGATCACGGGCCGCAACGCTCGGAACATGAACCCCCTGATCCATTCGGGATTCGGGGTGCCGAGGGTGGACCTCGCGTGGTGGTGGCTGCACGTCGGCGGGGCACCCGCGAAGTTCTCCGCGTTCAACGCGCGGGAGGACACCCTGGCGACGAAGTGGCGGGACCCACTGCAGCGCCGGGCGATCATCCCCGCGAACTGGTACATCGAAAAGGGGCACACCTTCGCCCTGCCCGGCGACGAGCTGTTCGGGATCGCCGCGATTGTCACCCCGTTCACCCAGGCCGACGGGAGCACGCTGCTGAGCTACGCGATGGTCACGCGTGCCGCGGAGGCGGAAGCCGCGACCGTGCACCCGCGCATGCCGCTGATCCTGGCCCGCGAATCGCACGCCGCGTGGCTCGACCCGCAGCGCCCCGGAGATCGGGCCCTCGTGGCGGAGATGGTCGCCGCGTCGGAGCCCCTCGCCGAGGCCGCGCTGGTGATCGCCGAGCCGGCCGCCTGAGCCTGAGCCTGAGCTGGCCGCCTGAGCCGGAGCCGGCCGCCTGAGCCTGATCCGCCCGGCCGTTCCCGGAGCCGCCCGGCTGTTCCCGGAGCCGCCCGGCTGTTCCCGGAGCCGCCCGGTCGTTCCCGGAGCTCCCCGCCTGCCCGCACCGCACCTCACGGCGATAGTCTGAATCGACAGGTTTTGTGGGGCGCCGCCCGCGCCCGGGGAAGGACAGTACACATGGAGCAGGATCAGACAGCGCTCGAGGCGGGCATCCGCGCGACCGTCGCGGAGCAGTTCCCGCGCACGATGGCAGATCTCGCCGATCTCGTGCGGATTCCGTCGGTGTCGTGGCCCGCGTTCGACGCCGCACACGTGGCGCAGAGCGCCGAGGCGATCGCCGCGCTGGTGCGCGAATCCGGCGTGTTCGACGTGGTGGATGTGCGCCGCGCGCCGATCGGCGACACCGATGAGCTGGGGCAGCCCGCCGTGGTGGCCCGCCGCGAAGCGAAGAATGGCCGGCCGACGGTGCTGCTCTACGCGCACCACGACGTGCAGCCGCCCGGGAAGGACGAGGACTGGGACTCGCCCGCGTTCGAGCCGACGGAGCGTCACGGCCGGCTGTACGGCCGCGGCGCGGCGGATGACAAGGCCGGCGTGATGTCCCACCTGGGCGCGATCCGCGCGTTTGCGGCGGCGGCCGAGTCGGCGAACACCGACCTGGACCTCGGGATCGCGCTCTTCATTGAGGGCGAGGAGGAGTGGGCCTCGCAGTCCTTCGGAAACTTCCTGCGCGAGAACCGTGAGCTGCTCGCCGCGGACGCGATCATTGTCGCGGACTCGAGCAACTGGGACACCGAGACTCCCGCGCTGACGGTCGCCCTGCGCGGGGCGGTCGCGTTCAACCTGCGGGTGGCCACACTGGATCACGCCTCGCACTCCGGCATGTTCGGCGGGGCGGTGCCGGACGGCATGCTGGCCGCGGTCCGGACGCTGAACTCCCTGTGGGATGCCGATGGCGCGGTCGCAGTGCCGGGCCTCGTCACGGCGGATCTCGATCTGCCCGAGTACGGGGAAGACCGGCTGCGTGAGGAGGCGGGCCTCCTGGACGGCGTGACCTCGATCGGGCGCGGCGAGATCCTCTCGCGGCAGTGGGCGCAGCCCGCGATCACGATCACCGGGATCGACGCGCCGGACGTCGCGAACGCCTCGAACACCCTGATCCCCGGGGTGCGCGTGCGGGTGAGCGCGCGGATCGCGCCGGGGCAGGATCCCGCGACGGCCTACGCCGCGATCCAGGAACACCTGCGCGCGAACGCGCCGTTCGGGGCGCAGCTGAGCTTCGAGGACCCCGACTTTGGTCAGGCGTTCCTCGTGGACACGAGCGGCTGGGCCGTGTCGGAGGTGCGCGGCGCGATGGCGGACGCGTGGGAGAAGGATCCCGTGGACATCGGCGTGGGCGGCTCGATCCCGTTCATCGCTGAGCTCGTCGAGGAGTTCCCGGGTGCCCAGATCCTGGTGACCGGCGTGGAGGATCCGGACGGCCGCGCGCACAGCCCGAACGAGTCGTTGCACATCGAGTCGTTCCGCAAGTCGGTGCTCACCGAGGCCCTGTTCCTGGCACGGCTGAACACGCGGCAGCTCTAGGACCCGCGATCGCCGCAACGCACACGGCCCCCGAACCGGTGAGGTTCGGGGGCCGTGTGCGTGGGGCGGCGGGCTACTCGCGGTGCGCGCCGGGTCCCTCGGAGGAGGCCGGTGCGGCGGGGGCAGCGGGCGCGTGCGGCGCGCGTGCGGCGGCCTGCTCCCGGAGCAGATCGCGGATCTCGACGAGCAGTTCCTGCTCGGTTTCCACCGCGGGTGCTTCGGGATCTGCAGACTTGGTGGTGGCGTCGCGGAGTTTGTTCATGGGCATCACGAACACGAAGTAGACGACGGCGGCGACGATCAGGAAGTTCAGGATCGCGCCGATCAGCGCGCCGAAGGCGAGCGAGCCGCCACCGGGCAGGCCGACGACGAGCGCGCCGTCCAGCGAGTCCGCCTTGAACACCATGCCGATGATCGGGTTGATCAGTGCGTCAACCACCTTCTGGACCACGGCGTTGAACGCCGCGCCAATGACGACCGCGACGGCCAGATCGACAACGTTGCCGCGGAGCAAAAACTCCTTGAATCCCTTGAACATACGTACTCCCTCCCTGAAGTGTCTGTGCACTACGTTAGTGGCCGCCGCTGCCGGAGCGCGAGCACGGCGCGCGCGCCGGCTATCCCGCGCTGAACTCGCCGCGGGTGAGGGTGTTGCCCACGCTGGAGGCCTGCACCTGGAACGTGACCGTATCCGGGAGATACCGATCCTCGCCGAATTCGATCGGACGCCCGCCGCTCGTGAAACTCGTGCGCCGCACGCGCAGGAGCGGGCTGGATCGGCGGACGCCGAGCAGCGCGGCATCGGCGCTCGAGGCGGGCACCGCGTCGATCGCGTGGTCAGCGTGCGCGGTCGTGATCCCGAACTCGCGCTGCATGACGTCCACGACGGAGGACTCGTCGGCCGGGATCGCGCTGATGTGGGGCATCATCCACTCCGGGTACGCGGTGCGCTCCAGCATCACAATGCGCCCGTCCAGGGTGCGGGTCCGGGTCACGCGGAGCACCGGACTGCGCGCGGCCACCCGGAGCTTGCGGGCCTCCAGCGCGCTCGCCGGCCCCGGCTCCGAGGTGTGGACGAGGCCGCCCGGCGTCATCCCCTTGCTCCGCGCCCACTGCGCGAAGGAGCGCAGCTCGACGAAGCTCTGCGTGTGCAGCGTGGACTGCACGATCCAGCCTGCACCCTGCACCGGCGTCACCATGCCCCGATCCTCGAGGCCGGAAAGCGCGTTACGGACGGTTCCGCGGGCGACGCCGTAGCGTTCGGCGAGTTTGGTTTCGGAGGGCAACGCGGTGCCGGCGGCGAACTCGCCGTCCACGATCCGGGCGAGGAGGTCGCGCAGCACCTGCCGGTGCGAGGTTGCGGGTGAAGTCGTCACCCCGCCAGCGTACGGGGCCGGACGGCCGCGCGCGGGCGGGCGGTGGACAGCCGTTCGCAGTTGTCCGCCGCCTGCGGGCAGCCGCCCCACAGGGTTCACCCGGTGTTCACCGATTCGTTCGGTGCTGCTCACCCGGGACCGCCGTAATGAACGGGTGAACATCGCTCCCGCCCCGCTCATCGCGGTTCCCCCCGCCCACCCTGAACCCCCGCTCGATCCCTCGCGCCTCGCCGTGCTGTGCGACATGGACGGCACGCTGCTCGACACTGAGGCGACCTGGCTCGACACGGTCCGCGCGGTCTTCGCCGACTTTGGGATCGCCGCCACCGAGGAGACGATCGCGCGCCTCGAGGGGGCCACCACCGAACAGGCGAGCGCCCGGATCGTGGCGGCGGTAGCTGAGGCCGCCGCAGACACCCCCGCGTCGGCCCCGGCGGATCCCGCCGCGGTCGCGGCACAGCTCGAGGCCCACTCGCTCACGGCAATGGAGGGCAATATCCGGTGGTGCCCGGGCGCGGAGGAACTGCTGCGATCCCTGCATGCCGCGGGCGTGCCGCTCGTGCTGGTCACAAGCTCCACGCGCCGCTGGGTCGAGGCCGCCGCCCGCCACGTCGACTTCTCCCTGTTCGCGCACACCATCAGCGCCGACGACGTGGGCCACACGAAGCCCCACCCCGAGCCGTACCTCCGCGCGGCCGGACTGCTCGGCCGTGCGCCGTCGGAGTGTGTCGTGTTCGAAGACTCCGAGGTGGGCCTGCGTGCCGCCCTCGCGGCGGGCTGCACGAGCGTTCTCGTCCGTGCCGACGGCGCGAGCTGGGCCACTCACGCCCACGAGCTGGTGCCGGATCTGCGCGGCGCCGACGCCGCGTGGGTGCGCACGCTCGCCGAGCGCCACGCACACCCCGCCACCCGCTAACCATCACCTGCATCGCCGTATTGTTCCGCACCACCCACTGAAAGGTACCCCCGTGAATTCATCACTCCGCCGCGGCCTCGCGCTCGTCGCAGGTCTGTCCCTCGTCGGCACGCTCGCAGCCTGCTCCCCGGCCGCGGAGTCCGCCGATGCTGGCGCGGACAGCACCAGCTCCGCCGCGGGCTTCGCGAAGGACGAGAACACGCTGGTCATGGGCATGGTCCCGGACCAGCAGTCGGTCGAGAGCAACTTTCAGCCGCTCGTCGACTACATCGCCGCGAAGACGGGCAAGGAGGTCGAGCTCGTGCAGTCGACCGACTACGCCGCGCTCGTCGAGGCCTCGATCGCGGGCCGGATCGATATCGGCAACTTCTCCGGCTTCACCTACGTCGCCGCGACGAACGGTGGCGCCCCGCTCACCCCGATCGGCGTGACCGTGACGAGCGAGGGCGCGGAGCCCGGCTACGAGTCGCTCACCGTGGTGCCCGCCGGATCCGACATCACGAAGATTGAGGATCTCAAGGGCAAGAAGGTCTGCTTCGTGGATCCCGGCTCGACCTCCGGCTACCTGTACCCGAGCGCGGAATTGCTGAGCGCCGGACTCGACCCGGAGACCGACGTCACGCCGGTCTTCGCGGGCGGCCACGACGCCTCCGCGCAGAAGACCGCGCAGGGCGTGGAGTGCGACGCGGGCTTCGCGGAGGACGCGGTCGTCGAGACGACCGGGATCGCCGACGGGCTGTTCGCCGAGGGCGACCTCGAAGTCATCAACCGGGTGACCGTGCCGGGTGCGCCGCTCGTGATGTCCACGAACCTGCCGGAGGACGTCCAGCAGTCCCTCAAGGACTCGCTCCAGAACATCACGATCGATCAGATCGCCGCCGAGGGGATCGAGGTGACGGACGCCTTCACGGCCTTCTTCACGGAGCTCGTCCCCGTCGAAGACTCCTACTACGACAGCGTGCGCAAGGTCTGCGAAGAGACCGGCGCCGCGCAGTGCCAGCCGTAACCCGCGCCTGAGCACCCCGGGGGCCCGACACCGCGCGACGGTGCGGGCCCCCGGACCCGCCCACGGGACGGCCCCGAGCTCAGCCCCCACCCGACCAGCCCCACCCGACCAGCCCCCGATCTGAGGAGCCGCGATCCCATGTCTGACACCCCCGCCATTCAGCTCACCGACGTCTCGAAGCAGTACGGACCCACCACGGCCCTTGACGGCGTCTCGCTCAGCGTGGCCGCCGGGGAGATCGTGGTGCTTCTGGGGCTCTCCGGATCCGGCAAATCCACGCTGCTGCGGCACCTGAACGGCTTGGAGACCGCGAGCGCCGGCGAGGTGCGGGTCTTCGGTTCGCCCCTCGCGGGCGCACGCGGCCGGCAGCTGCGGGGGATCCGCCGCCGGATCGGCTTCATCTTCCAGCAGTTCGAACTCGTGGGCCCGAGCTCCGTGCTCGAGAACGTGCTGACGGGCGCGCTCGCCACGCTCCGCGGCCCGCGTCTCGGGCTGCTCAGTTACCCGCGCCGGCTCCGGATCCGCGCGCTCGAGCTGCTGGCTGAGGTGGGGCTCGAGCACGTCGCGTTCCAGCGCGCGGACACGCTGTCGGGCGGTCAGCAACAGCGGGTCGCGATCGCGCGGGCTCTGATGCAGGATCCGGAGATTCTGCTCGCCGACGAACCGGTCGCCTCACTCGATCCCGAGTCCGCACAGCAGGTGATGGCCCTGATCCGCGAGATCGCGGAGCGACGCGGCCTCACCGTCGTGTGCAGTCTGCACCAGGTGGAGCTCGCCCTCGCCTGGGCCGACCGCATCGTCGGGCTGCGGCACGGCGAGGTCGTGCTCGATCTCCCCGCGGTCGCGCTCGACGCGGACACCGTGATGCAGGTGTACCGGCAGGTCGCGGTCGACGCGGAGACGATGTCACCCGCGTCGCTGGATCCGCGCGACGTGCTCACCCGCGAGCGCGCCCGAAACGGCGTGGACCACGCCGCGCGCGAGCTGAGCGGCGCGCACGCGTGACCGGCGCGACGGCCGCGCGGCCCGCACCGCACGCCACGCTCCCCAGGCCGAGCCGCAACGCCGTGGTCGCAACCACGCTGCTGCTCGCCCTGCTCGCCGCCGGGCTGTGGTCGTTCCGCGGGGTTGGGCTCTCCGGTGAGCAGCTCGTGCGGGGCACCGAGTACGCCGGGCAGTTTCTCGCCCGCACCGTGCCGTTCGTGTGGCCCACCGTCGGGGAGACCCTGTGGTTGAGCGCGCTGACGCTCGCCATCGTATTCTGCGGCACCGCCCTCGCGGCGGCGATCTCGATTCCGGTCGCGTATCTCGCTGCACGCACCACGACCCCGGGCCGCGGCAGCGGAGCCCTCGGACGGTTCCTCGGCGTCACCACGCGGGCCGCGCCCGACGCGATCATGGCCATGATCTTCGCCCTCGTGATCGGTCAGGGCGCGCTCGCCGGGGTGCTCGCGCTCGGCATCCACTCGATCGGCATGATCAGCAAGCTCACGGCAGACGCGATTGAGCAGATCGACGAGGGACCCGTCCGGGCGCTGCGTGCCGCCGGGGCGAGCCGCGCGCAGCAATTCTGGGGCGGGGTCTGGCCGCAGGTGCTGCCCGCCTACATCGCGATCGTGCTGCACCGCGCCGACATCAACCTCCGCGTCTCCGTGATCCTCGGCTTCGTCGGCGTGGCCGGGCTCGGCCAGCAGCTCAGCCACGCGATGCAGACGCTGAACTACCGCGAGGCGATGCCCTACGCGATCATCATCTTCGTGCTCTGCGTCGCCTTCGAGGTCGTCTCCGCGTTGATCCGCCGCTCCCTGCTCGGGGCGCAGCCGGCGGGCCGCAGCATCGCGCATCGCCTCGTGCGGCGGGTCACCTCGGATCCGGCGGACGCATCGAACGTCGCCCGCGCCGCAGCGAGCCGCGAGGCCCGCGTGCGCCAGGGCCGCGCGGGCCGCATCCCCTGGACGCCGGATCGGCGGCGCCAGGCGGGCCTGATCTGGGGCACCACGCTCGTGCTCGCTGTCTCCGTGGTGATCGCCGCGACGCAGGGCAGCAGTTTCGCCTACTTCTGGAAGAATCTCGGGATCGCGGCCGCGCGGCTGTGGCCCCCGTCGCTCGCGCAGGAGAAGTGGGGCGAGGTGGCCCTCGCGCTCCTGGAGACGGTTCAGATCGCGTTCGCGGCGACCCTGTTTGCGGTGGTGTTCTCCGTGTTGATCGGTGCCTGTGCGGCGCGCAACGTGGCCCCGAACCCGGGTGTGCGAGCCGGGGCGCGGCTCACGCTGATCGTGATCCGCGGGCTGCCCGAGCTGCTCCTCGCCCTGTTCTTCATCATCCTGACCGGGCTCGGCCCCGGTGCCGCGGTGCTCGCGCTCGGGATCGGGGGAATCGGGCTGCTCGGCAAGCTCGTCGCCGATTCGCTCGAGGAGGTCAGCCCAGGCCCCGAGCGCGCGCTCACCGCCGTGGGGGCGAGCCGCACGCAGGTGTTCGCGGGGGCGACGTTCCCGCAGGCGGTGCCGGCGTTCGTGGGCCACACGCTGTACCTGCTCGACACCAACATACGTTCGGCCACGGTGCTCGGCATCGTCGGCGGTGGCGGAATCGGCTACATGCTCTCGAGCGCGGCACGCATCAACCAGCACGAGCTGCTCTTCCTGCTGCTGTGCGTCCTGGTCATCGTGTTCCTCGTCGAGGGGCTCTCCTCCTGGCTGCGCCGCCTCCTCGCGTAGGGCGGGTCCCGTCCCGCGCACGGCGCGAGCTTCGACGACGGTTGTTCCTCTGCGGAGGGGCAACCGTCGTCGCGTTCTGCTGGAGGGCGGCTCGCACGGGCGCGGGGACGGGTCGCGCCGCGCGTGGGGGAGAAGCGGCCGAGCGATCTGGCTCCGAGCTGCGCATCCGAGTCCTCGAGGTGTCGAGCGCAGCATCGTCGGGGCCGGGGAACGGAAGCCCGGAGGCCGAGGCGGTCGGCGGTGCGGTGCCTGGCGCACGCCAAAACTCCCCGTGCTGGGGCCGGAGCCCGAGCGCGGGGAGTCTGCGGGGTGGGGTCCTGGGCGGCGGGCCCGGGACGTCCCGCGGGTTAGTCGGTGGTGTGTCGCCGTGCCCCGCGCCCGCGGCGCGTGAGCACGAGCGCCGCGCCCGCGGAGAGCAGTGCGAGCGCCCCGGCCCAGAGCCCCGCAGCGCCGGCCGATCCGGTCGCTGCGAGTGCGGCCGCGCCGGCGCCGGAGCTCGTCCCCGCCGGGGTCACGGCGCCAGGAGCGGGCTTCGCGGTGCCGGTGCCCGGCTCGGTCGTCCCGGGTCCGTCAGTCCCCGGCTCCGTGGTCCCCGGATCGGTGCCCGGCTCCGTGGTGCCCGGCTCGGTGCCCGGCTCCGTCGTGAGCGGCACGAGTCCGGCGACGGCGGCGACGATGGCGTCGGCCATCGCGGTGACCTCGGCTTGCCGGTCGGCGGTGAGGTCGCGCACCACCGCGTCCACGGCCGTGGTGACGGCGGCGGCCGACTCGGGAGTGTACGCCGTGAGCGAGGCGGGCACCGTGGCGAGGGCGGCATCCACGGCCGCGTAGTCGGCGTCACGCTCGGCCTCCGGGGCGAGCTCCGCGGCGAACGGGACGAGCGGATTCGGGATCGTGACCTGGCGCAGCTGGGTGTCCGCGGCGAAGTCGTGCGCCGTGATCACGATGCGGTCGCCGTAGGAGTCGAGCGTCAGCCCGCGGTTGACATCGCGCGTCGTGACCTCGGTGGCACCCCGCGTATTCTCGCCGCGCGCGTCCCATTCGATGTGCATGGCGAGCGTATTCACGGCCCAGAAGCCGTCGGCGTGGCCGTCCGCCGTGCGGCGCTGCATCGCCCAGTCGCCGAGCTCCGCGGGGTAGTGCGTGTGCCCGCTCAACACGACCGCGTTCGGGTAGTTCCCGAGGATGCTGGTGAGCCGCTGGTTGTGCTGGTGGTGGCCGCTGTACCACGGCAACCACGAGGCGGAGACGGTGTTGCCGAGGGGGAAGTGGCTCATCACCACGACCTGCCGGTCCTGCGCGGTCCAGTGCGCCAGGCGCTCCTCGAGGAACTCGACCTGCGCATCCGTCATGGGAACATCCGAGGGGCCCGCCATTTCCTGACCGAGCACGATCACGGGGAGGTCCCCGGCGGGGCCCTCCAACACGTACTCGCCCCAAGCCTGATCCCGCTCCGCGAACGTGAGGAAGCGCTGGAAGTTCGCGTCGAACCCGCCGTTCGCGTAGCGCTCATGATTGCCCATGCCCGCCACCGTCTTCGGCGGGCGCACGTCCGCGGAGGCGTCCATCACGTCCGTGACCTCGCGCCACTCGCCGACGGTGCCCGAGGCGACGATGTCGCCCACCATCAGCAGGCCGTCCGCCTTGGGGGCGAGCTTCGCGAAGTCTTCGATGCCGTGCGCGAGGTCCGCGGGGTGCCCCTGAATATCGGAGACGACCCAGGCCTGGGTGGGCTCGGCCGCCGTGGCCGCCTGAGCCTGGTGCACCGTAACGGAATCGATGCCCCAGTAGTGCGCGGTGTCGTCGCCCGTGAACTCCCAGGAGAACACCACGGACTGCGCGCGGGCCGGTGTGTCGACGGTGAGATCCTGCGCCGCGTTCATCTGCATGCCGTCGTAGCCATCCGTGACGGTCGTGGAATCGAGCCGCAGCACCTCCACGGGCGCTGCTCCGTCGAAGCTGGCCCGAACCACGCCGCTCTGCCCGGCGGCGCCGCGGTAGTGGCTGTCGAAGGTGAGTCGCACGGAGTCGAGCGCGGCCACGTCGATGGGCGCGCTCGTGAGGGTCGTGCGGATCGGGCCCGCCCCGAACTGCGCGGCGTCGGCCACCAGGAAGCCGCGGTCGGTGCGGCCGAAGCGGTCGCGCATCTGGTCGACCGAGGCGGACCAGTCCGCACGGGTCGTCGGCTTCCAGCCGGCGTAGCGGTCGTCGCCCGCGCCGGAGGTTTCGACGGTCATCTCCCAGCCCTCGGGGAGCGCGCCATCCGGAAAGCCGGCGCGCAGCAGGACTCCGTCGGTCGAGACGTCCGTGCGCACCGGGTCGATCTCGACCGGCGCATCGGGGTTTCCGGGTTCGAGCGGGGCGGGGGCCGCCGGATCCGCGGTGACGGTGAGCGGGTGCATGTCTGCGAGCGGGGTGTATCCGCCCTGCGCGAGGAACCACACGTGGTAGCTGCCGGGCGCGAGGTCGAGGGTGAACACGGCGTCGCCGCTCGTCTCAGGGGTGTACTGCCAGATCACCGAGGGAGCATCGCCGGGCGTCACCGACTCCCGGTAGATGCCGATCCAGTTCTGGGAGTCGGGCTGATCCGTCTCGTAGGCGACGGTGAGGGTGGAGCCGGTGATCGCGCTGCCGCTCGACAGCGCGATGGTGGAGCCGCTCGCGGGTGCCGTGTCTGCCGCTTCGGCGGCCGCGCCGCCGGGGGTTTCGGCCGCCGGAATAGCCTGGGCGGGGCTCGCTTCCGGGGCGGTCGCCGATGCCGCCGTGGCTGGGGGCAGCACGAGTGCGGCGGAGAGCAGCGCGCCGGCGACGGCGCAGTGCCGGCGCGAGAACGCGGACGAGGACGAGGTCATGGAGATCCTTTCTGAGGGGCCCGTAAGAATCGGGCCGCTCAGCAGCCTCCTGGGCGCAGGCAAACGGACGCTGGAACGCCGGTGAACGCTCGGTGACGTCCCCGTCCCAACCCGGCCGCACCCGCGAACAGCTGTGCAAACCTGTCCAGCACTCGTCGTGCGGTGCCGCCCACGCACGCGAACGCCCGAGGCCCGCACGGTGGTGTTCCGTGCGGGCCTCGGGCGTTCAGGCGTCGGACTGCGGCTTAGGCGCAGGCGAAGCTGTCCTCGAAGAGGACCGAGGAGAAGTCTCCGAGCACCGCGGTGAAGTCGGCGTCGCTCGTGAGGATCGCGGGATCCTTCGTGAACTCGGCGAACTTCTGGTACACGTCCTGGTGCGGGCTATCGACCTTGGCGAGCGCCTCGTAGGCGGCGATCTCCTCGGGGGAGAACTCGATCTCGTTCGGGTTGCTCTCGGTCTCAAGCGCCGCGGTGAGCGCCGCGCAGAACTCGGGGGAGCGCTCGATATCGGCGGTGGCCGAGTCGGGCTCGACCGAGAGATCGCTCGTGTCAGGCAACGAGGACTCGAGCTCGGCGGTGGCGTCCTCAAGCTGGCTGAGGGAGCTCGACACCGTGGTACTGGCGGTCTGGGCGGCGACGCCGATAAACACGAACATGACGATCATGCTGATGATCGAGATCGCGAGGCTGACGTAGCCGATGATCGTGCCCGCGAGCGCGAGGCCGCGGCCGCGTTCACCGGTGCGCTTGATCTGGCCGAGCGCGATGTGGCCGCAGATGATGCCGACGATGTTGAACAGGATGCCGCCGACGAGGGCGATGATCGCGAGCGTGTTCATGGGAGGCTGCTGCGGCTGGCCGCTCGGGTACGGGGTGCCCGCGTAGGGGGCGCCGGCGGGCGGACCGTCCAGCGGCGGGGCCGGGGGAGCCGCCGCATACGCCGGCGGAGCCGCCGGGTAGGCCGGGGGCGCTGCGGTGTACGCCGGGGGCGCGACGGGGGCCTCGGGCGCGGCGGGCGGCGCCGCCGGCACGTCGGGGGTGGTCGGCGTCGCGTCGGCGACGGGGAGATCGGCTCCGGGCAGATCGGTGGCGGGCGGAAGCGGCGACGGAGGAGTCGGCTGCGACGACTCGGGACCGGGGAGGTTCGGGTCGGACATGAAGAATAGGCTCCTTGGCAAGGATTGAGACGGGCAGGATCCGGCCGAAGGACGACGTTGCAGGTGGATCCGGGCGCGCACCGATCGCGGGTGGCACCCGCCCATTGTAGTAACGGCAGCCAGATGACCTAAAGCCCGGAATGGCCTAGCGTGGCAGCTATGGAGTTTCTTGGCAGCCAACCCACGGTCGATCTCACCTACGCAGACGTGTTCCTCGTGCCGCGGCGTTCGGCGGTGACGAGCCGGCTCGATGTGCAGCTGCGGCCCGAGGACGGGACCCCGGCGACGCTGCCGCTCGTCGCGGCCAACATGAACTCGGTGACGGGCCCGCGCCTCGCCGCGGTGCTCGCGCGTCGCGGTGGGCTCGCGGTGCTGCCGCAGGACCTCGCGCTCGCCGACACCGAGGCGGCGATCCGCTGGGTGAAAGCCCAGCCGGTCGCGGTGGATTCCCCGATGGTGCTGCCGCCCGAGGCGACGGCCGCGGATGCGCTGCGACTGATCCCGCGCGCACCGGGCCAGACGGTGGTGGTGGCGGACCGCGGGGCCGATGCGAGCGCGTCGGATCGGGTGCCCGTGGCTGCGCTGCGCGGGATCCTGTCGGCGGAACGCCTGGCGTCGGTCCCGGCGGACGCGCGGCTCGGCGACCTGCTGCACGGTGCCCCCGCGCTGCTCGAGCTTGCCGAGCTGGAGGACGCTCGGCTCGCGTTCGACCGGGTCGTGGCGGCGACCGCGGCGGGGGACGGCGCGAGCGGCAGCGACGGCCCGACCGCGGCGGACGCCGTGGGCGTGATCTCGGGCGAGATGCTCGTGGGGACCCTGTCCCGCCGCTCGGCGCTCCGCCGCACGATCTACGCGCCCGCGCTCGACCGCGACGGCCGATTGGCGGTCGCCGTCGCGGTCGGCATCAACGGGGACGTCGCGGGGAAGGCCCGCGCCCTGGCCGCCGCGGGCGCCGACGTGCTCGTGGTCGACACCGCGCACGGGCATCAGGAGAGCATGTTGCGCGCGCTCCGCACCATCGGCGGTCTGGACCTCGGGCTTCCCATCGTTGCGGGCAACATTGTGACCGCGGACGGCGTGCACGATCTCGTGGACGCGGGTGCCACAATCTTGAAGGTGGGGGTCGGCCCCGGCGCGATGTGCACCACCCGCATGATGACGGCCGTGGGCCGGCCGCAGTTCTCCGCGGTCCTCGAAACGGCATCGGCGGCGCGGGATCTGGGTGCGCACGTGTGGGCCGACGGGGGTGTGCGCTACCCGCGCGACGTGGCCCTCGCGTTGGCGGCTGGCGCGGCCTCGGTGATGATCGGTTCCTGGTTTGCGGGGACCGCCGAGTCGCCGGGAGAGCTCCTCACGGACGCGGACGGGCGGCAGTACAAGGAGTCTTGGGGGATGGCCTCCACGAAGGCCGTGCAGGGGCGGTTCGGGGGCCTCGACGCGTACGAGCTCGCGCGCAAGGAGCTGTTTGCGGAGGGCATCTCCTCGTCGAAGATCCTGCTCGATCCGGCGCGGCCCGGCGTCGAGGACCTGCTCGACATGATCACCTCCGGCGTGCGCTCCTCCTTCACCTATGCGGGGGCGAGCTCGCTCGCCGAGTTCCACGCCCGGGCGCGTGTCGGGCTGCAGTCCGCGGCGGGCTACGAAGAGGGCAAAGCGTTGCCGGTCAGCTGGTAGCCCAGGGGGCCACGCCGCCCGCGAGATCCGGCACGGCCACGCCCCCGCGCGGATTCCGCATACGCGCCCGAATAGACTGGGTGCGGCACCAACGACGAGGAGCAAAGTTGAAGTTTATCTCGACCCGCGGCGGCATGGCCCCGGCACCGTACAGCGCGATCCTGCTGGAAGGGCTCGCCACCGACGGCGGCCTGGTCGTCCCAGAGACCGTTCCGCAGCTGAGCGCCGCGGACATTGAGGCGCTGCGCGGCCTCAGCTATCCCGAGCTGGCGACGGAGATCCTGAGCCACTACGCCACCGACATCCCGCGCGAAGACCTCGCGGCCATGTGCGCCGCCGCGTACAGCGCCGAGAAGTTTGTTGCCGAGGAGGTCGTCCCGCTCACCGCGATCGACGATCAGATCACGCTTGTCGGCCTGTCCGAGGGGCCGACGCTGGCCTTCAAGGACATGGCCATGCAGTTCCTGGGCCAGGCCCTCGAGTACGTGCTCGCCCGCACCGACCGCAGCCTGAACATCATCGGCGCGACCTCGGGCGACACCGGCTCCGCCGCCGAGTACGCGCTGCGCGGCAAGGACGGCATCGCGGTGTTCATGCTCTCGCCGCAGGGGCGCATGAGCGACTTCCAGCGCGCGCAGATGTACTCCCTCACCGACGACAACATCCACAACATCGCCGTCGAGGGCGTATTCGACGACTGCCAGAACCTCGTGAAGGAGCTCTCTGGCGACCTGGACTTCAAGCGGGCGAACTCGCTCGGCACGGTGAACTCGATCAACCTGGGCCGGATCAGCGCCCAGATGGTGTACTACTTCTGGGCGTGGCTGCGGGCCACCGACGGGGTCGCCGAGGCGGATCGCGCGGGCTTCGAGGTCTCGGTCACGGTGCCGTCGGGCAACTTCGGCAACATCCTCTCGGGACACCTTGCGAAGGTCATGGGGCTGCCGATCCGGCACCTGGTGCTCGCCGCGAACGAGAACAACGTGCTCGATGAGTTCTTCCGCACGGGGATCTACGCGCCTCGCGGCTCGGCCGAGACCTACCTGACGTCGAGCCCCTCGATGGACATTTCGAAGGCGTCCAACATTGAGCGTTTCATCTTCGACCTGCTGGGGCGCGACCCCGAGCGGCTGTCCGCCGCGTGGGCGGAACTCGACGCGACGGGGCGGATCGACCTCACCGCCGAGCTGCCCCGCCTCCAGAGCGAGTTCGGGTTCCAGAGCGGCACGAGCACGCACGCCGACCGCGTCGCCACGATCCGCGACGTGCACGCGGCACGCGGCATCATCATCGACCCGCACACCTCCGACGGCGTCAAGGTGGCGCGCGAACACGTCGAGCCGGGTGTGCCCATGCTGGTCCTCGAGACCGCGAAGCCCGAGAAATTCCCGGAGATCGTGCTCGAGGCCACCGGTCAGCAGCTCGGCATTCCGGAGCACCTCGCGGGCCTCCTGGAGCTGCCGCAGCACGTCACCGAGATGGCCGACGATGCGGCGCAGCTGCGCGAGTTCATCGCCGCGCGGGCCGTGCGGGCGTAGACTCCAACGCATCACCACGCACTCGACCACCGGGGGAGGCCACGTGTTCGGACGACGCAGCTCGCGCGAATTGGAATACCGGATCGCCATACTTGAGCGGCACACGGGTGCCGCTGAGCCGGGGCGGCCGGACACCCCGCCGGCCGCGATGCGGGGAGGCCGCCGGGGCCTGTGGGCGGACGGTTTCGGCAAGATGGCGACCCGTTCGCTGCAGGTCATCATCGTGCTCGCGCTCACCGCCGTCGTGGTGCTGGGGCTGCGCAGCCTCAGCACCGTGGTCATCCCCATCCTGCTCGCGCTGATCCTCGCCTCGACGTTCTCGCCGGTGATGCGGTGGCTGCGGGGTCGGGGCGTGCCGTCGGTCCTCGCGACGGTGATGGTGTTGCTCGCGGTCGTGCTGCTGTTCACCGGCGTCGGCTGGCTGATCGTGTGGGCGGTGCGTGACGAGTGGGACGAACTCGCCACGCAGGCCCACGACGGCTTCACGCAGGTGCTCGACTGGGTGCAAACCCTGCCGTTCGCGCCGAGTGCGGATCAGATCTCCGAGTGGCAGGACACCGTCGTCGACTTCCTCACGAGCTCGCAGTTCGGCTCCGGTGCGCTCGCCGGCGTGGGAGCGGTGACGGGCTTCGTGACGGGGCTCGTGCTCATGGTCGTGGTGCTGTTCTTCTTCTTGAAGGACGGCCCCCAGATCTGGCGATTCCTGCTCCGCCCCTTCTCGGGCGAGGGGCTCGCCCGCGCCGAGCGCGCCGGCGACAAGACGGTGGCGACACTTGGGTCCTATGTGCGCGGGACCGCCGCGGTGGCCGCGGTCGACGCGATCGGCATCTGGATCGGACTCATGATCCTGCAGGTGCCGCTCGCGCTCCCGCTGTCCGTGCTGGTGTTCGTGCTGGCGTTCATCCCGATCGTCGGCGCGACGCTCGCGGGGATCCTCGCCGCCCTGGTCGCGCTCGTGGCAAACGGGCCGCTCAGTGCGATCCTTGTCGTCGGCGTGGTGGTGCTCGTCAACCAGCTCGAGGGGAACTTCCTGCAGCCCGTGCTGATGGGCCGCGCGCTGAAACTGCACTCGCTCGTGATCCTGCTTGCGTTGACCATTGGCACCGTGCTCAGCGGCGTCCTGGGCGCCGTGCTCGCGGTGCCGATCGCGGCGGTCGCCTGGGGCATCATCCAGGTGTGGGACGGCCCGGACCTTCCCGCCAAGTGGTTCCGCCCGCGCGAGGAGCGCGCATAGCCGCGCCGCACCGGTGACCGCCGCCGCGGTGCCCGCCGCTGTGGTGCCCGCGCCGAGAACCCCGAGGTGCGCTACTCTGGCAGCGAGCGCGGCGGCGGGTGCCGTGACCGACGAAGGAGTGTCATGCGGTTCCTGTTCCAGATCCTCACGCAGATCGTGCTGGGGGCGATCGCGCTCATCGTGATCCATTTCGCGCTCCCCGGAGTCACCCTGCACCTGGCCGGCTTTTTCGTGGCGCTCGGCGTGTTCACGCTCGCGCACGCGCTGTTCGGCCCGTTCGTGCTGAACATTGCGCAGCGTTATGCCGCGCCGCTCGCGGGCGGTGTGGGGCTCGTCGCCACCGTGCTCGCGTTGTGGGTCGCGACGCTGTTCCCGAACGGCATCCAGATTCAGGGGCTCGATTCCTGGGTGCTCGCGCCCATCATCGTGTGGGTGATCACCGCGCTCGGCGGCTGGATCATCATGGCCTTCGTGGTGGACAAACGGCTCAAGCGCCGGGCGGCCGCGAAACTCGTGGGGGCACAGCGCTGACTTCTCGCCCCGATCACACATCCGCCCCGATGCTCACCGCTGACGCGGTGGGGGTGGAGCTCAGCGGTGCCGTGCTCCTGCCGGACACGAGCCTCGCCCTGCGCCCCGGGAGCTGCGCCGCGGTGCGCGGCCCGAACGGTGCGGGGAAGACGACGCTGCTGCGGGTGCTGGCCGGTCGGCTCCGCCCCACGCGCGGCCGCGCCACCCTGTTCGACCGGCCACTTGACGAGCGCGCCCGCGCCGTGCGTCAGCACATCGCGGCGCTCATCGAGCCGCCCGTGCTCTACCCGGATCTCACGCTCCGCGATCAGATCGCCTTGATCGTGGGGGCGTGGGCGGGTGCGGCTGCGCGGCCCCGCGCCCGGGCCGACGCACCGGCCGTAGCCTGGCCGGGGTGGGGCGTGGACGCGATCGACCGCTTCGAGATTCGGCACCTGGAGACCCGCTTCCCGCACGAACTGTCGAGCGGGCAGCGCCAGCTCGTCTCGCTCGCCGCGACCTTTGCGCGGCCGGGCAGCGTGCTGCTCCTCGACGAGCCCGAGCAGCGGCTGGACCCCCACCGGCGGGGGCTCCTCGGCGACGCGATCCTCGCGGCCCGCGGTGCGGGTGTCGCGGTCGCCTTCGCCTCGCACGACGCGGACCTTGTGGCGCGTGTGGCCGACACCTCCCTCCACGTCGGGGGTGCGACGGCGTGACACGCGGGGTGCCTGCCGCGCCGCCCGGCCCGGTGCCCGGCGCGTCGCCCCGTGCGCCCCTCACGGGCCTCCGGGCCGTCCGCGCCATCCGGCGCGCCCGCGGCGAGCAGCTCTCCGCGGGGGACGTGAGTTACCGGGTGTACCTCGCCGTGATGCTCGGGATCACGGTCGTGGCGCCATTCGTGCGGACCCTCGTCCTGGGGCTGGCCCCCGGGTTGCCGGGCACGGCCACGACGCACACGTCGACGCTCGCCGTGGCGCTGACGCTCCTCACCGCAGGGGCCGTGCTCCTGGGCGGTCATCTGGGCCCCGCCCGCGCCGGTCTGCCGCAGCTGGACCTCCTGTTCACGTCACCGATTCCACGCACCCGGCTGCTCGCGGGGTCGCTCCTGCGCTGGGGCACTGGCGGCGTCCTCCTCGGCGCGCTCGCCGGGGGCATCGTCGCCGTGGCGCTGCTCCTGTCCGGCCCGCTGGGGTGGGGGATGGGGCTGGCCGTCGTGGCGGGCGGCGCGTGCCTCGGCGCGATCCTCGTGGGCGCACAACTGCTCGGCCAGCGCGGACCGTCTCCCCGTGCGGGCCTCGCGGGCGGCCTGCTGCTTCTCGCGGGAGCGCAGGCGCTGCTCGGGGGCGGTGGGGCCGATGCGCAGCGGGGGGTCGCCCCGCTCCCGGATCCCTGGTCGGCGGCCGCCCGCGTCCTCGCAGCCGCGGCCCGAGCGGTGCACGCGGACGCGCTCCCGCAGGACGCGGCCGCGTGGTCCGGGAGCGGGGTGCCCGGCGATCTGATCCTGCTCGGGGCCGTGGCCCTGGCGCTCGGTGCCGCGGCGCTTCCCCTGGCGAGCCGGCTCCCGCGCGAACTGCTGCGCGCGCAGGCGGCGACCTGGGACAGCGCGAGCACGCTGGCGCTGAGCGGCGATCCGAGCGCCGCCGTCGCCCGGTTCGGGGTTCCGGTCCGGTGGGGACGCCGCCTGCGACTCACTCCGCGGGCTCGCGCGGGGCGCGCCCCGCACCCGCTCTCGCTTGTGGTGCGCCGCGATCTCCTCGGGCTGCTCCGTGCGCCGGGGCGGAGCCTCGCCGCGCTGTGCGGCGTTGCCGCAGCGGGGGCGCTGTGGGCGGCCGCGGTGTGCGTGCCGCGCGGGATCGGGGGCGCCGCACTGCTCGGCGCGCTCGCCCTCGTCTGCGCGCTCTGGTCGCTGGGTCCGTGGTGCCGCGGGATCGCGGCGGCCGCGGGCGGGGCCGGGGCACCGCCGCTGCTGCCGTTCTCGCCGGCCGGGTTGATCCTGCGCCACGCGGTCGTGGCACTCGGGCTCGCGCTCCTCGTCACGCTGATCGCCGGGGTGGCGTTCGTGCTCGTGGGCACCGCGTCGGCCGCCCCCGACGTCCTGGCGGTCCTCGGGACCGCGCCCGTGTTCGCGCTCGCCACCGTGCTCCTCCGGGTGGCCGGGGCCCTGAAGGGCACGATCCCGCTCCGGCTCTTGGCCCCGGTGCCCACCGCGGCGGGCGATCTCGCCGCGGTGAACGTGTTCCTCTGGTCGATCGACGGTCCCGTGGTCGCCGCGCTCGTCGGGGCGGCGCTGGGCGCGATGTGGGCGGCCGCGTCCGGGGCCGGCCTGCTGCTCGCCCTGCTCGGCTCGCTCGTGCTGCTCGCCGGGCTCGGCGCCTGGGCCCGGTCCCGCCTCACCTCGGGCACCGAGGCCGCGGCGCACTAGCCTGGCGCGCCCCGCACGCGCGTCCCGCACGCGCGTCCCGCACGCGCGTCCCGCACGCGCGCCCCGCACGCGCGCCCCGCACGCGTGCCCGCGTGCCCGCGTGCGCCCCGCCTGCCCGCGTGCCCGCGTGCGCCCCGCCTGCCTGCGTGCGCGCCCCGCGCGCCCGCGTCATCCATGGGTGAGTTTCCGGGCCTTCACGAACGCCAAGTCCCCGAAACTCACCCATGGATCCGCTCCGCGCGCTCCGGATGGGCGCAGTGGATGCCGGCTCGGCCCTCGAGATCGCGCCGAGTCGCCTCGGTGCCACGTGTCCGGGGCACCGAGGAGGCCGGGAGCGGTCGGCGCAACATTGGCGGATTTCCGCGGGACACACCCGGGATGAGTGGCCAAATTGGCCGTGATCCCCGAATCGTGTCAGAATATACAAGTCGTCAGGGCAGCGGGAAAAAATCCCGAAGCTCACGACAGCGTCCGGCCCCATCGTATAGCGGCCTAGTACGCCGCCCTCTCACGGCGGTAACGCGGGTTCGAATCCCGCTGGGGTCACCGGATCGAAAGCCTCACCTTCGGGTGGGGCTTTCGTGGTTTTTCGGGCCGTGTGTCCCGCCGCGAATGCGAGCTCCCGCCCGCGGGCCCCCGAGTATGCTGGGAACATTCCGTTTCGGCATACAGAGGAGCGCTCAGTGACCCGCACCATCAAGCTCGCAGTCATCCCCGGCGACGGCATTGGCCCGGAGGTGATCGCGCAGGCAAATCGCGTGCTCGACGCCGCACTCGTGGGAAGCGACGTGACGCTTGAGCGTACGGAGTTCGCGCTCGGTGCCGACCGTTTCCTCGCGACGGGGGAGACCCTGCCCGAGGCCGAGCAGCAGGCGATCGCGGCACACGACGCGATCCTCTTCGGTGCGGTCGGCGGGGTTCCCGGCGATGCCCGCCTGAAGCACGCGAACATCGAGCGTGGCCTGCTCCTGAAGCTCCGCTTCGACTTCGAGCACTACGCGAACGTGCGCCCGTGCACGCTGTTCCCGGGCGTCGAGTCGACGCTGCGGGATCCCGGTGCCGTTGACTTCCTCGTGGTGCGCGAGGGCACCGAAGGCCCGTACGCGGGCAACGGCGGCGCGCTCCGCCCCGGCACGCCCAACGAGGTCGCGACGGAGGTCTCGGTGAACACGGCGATGGGCGTGGAGCGCGTGGTTCGGTACGCGTTCGAGGCCGCGCAGGCCCGCCCGCGGAAGAAGCTCACGTGGGTGCACAAGACCAATGTGCTCGTGTTTGCTGGCGCGATGTGGCAGCGCATCGTCGAGGCCGTCGCGGCGGAGTACCCCGAGATCGCGGTCGACTACATGCACGTCGACGCGGCCACCATTCACATGGTGCAGGATCCGGCGCGTTTCGACGTGATCGTCACTGATAACCTGTTCGGAGACATCCTCACTGACGTGGCCGGCGCAATCGGCGGCGGCATCGGGCTGGCGGCCTCCGGAAACATCAATCCCGACGGCACGTTCCCGAGCATGTTCGAGCCCGTGCACGGCTCTGCTCCCGACATCGCAGGGCAGCAGAAGGCGGACCCGACCGCGGCGATCCTGTCCGCGGCACTCCTCCTGGACCACCTGGGCCTGCAGGCCGAGGGCGAGCGCGTCCGCACAGCGGTGCGCGCAGACCTCGCCTCCCGGGGATCCGACGCCCGTTCGACGGCGGCGGTCGGCGACGCGGTGATCGCCGCGATCCCGGCCCGCTAGTTCCCCGCCATCCCGGCGCACCCTGACGTTTCAGTACTCGCGAGAAAGACCCTTCATGACTGACCTGGCATTCACCCACACCGAAGCGACGCGCCGCACCGCGGCCGAGCGTGAGGCACTGCTCGCCGATCCCGGCTTCGGCAACGTCTTCACCGATCACATGATCTCGGTGGTCTGGACGAAGGACGCCGGGTGGCACGACGCGGAGGTGATTCCGTACGGACCGATTCCGATGGATCCCGCGTCCTCGGTGTTGCACTACGGCCAGGAGATCTTCGAGGGCCTCAAGGCCTACCGCCGGGCCGACGGCTCGATCGTGACGTTCCGGCCCGAGGCGAACGCGAAGCGTCTCAACGAGTCGGCCGTGCGCCTCGCGCTGCCGGAGATCCCGGAGGAGCTGTTTGTCGCGGCCGTGCGTGAGCTCGTGCGGATCGACGCCGACTGGGTCCCGAGCGGCGCCGATCAGAGCCTCTACCTGCGCCCGTTCATGATCGCGGACGAGAGTTTCCTCGGGGTGCGGGCCGCCGAGCGCGCGCGCTTCCTGATCATCGCGAGCCCCGCGGGTCCCTACTTCTCGGGCGGCGTGAAGCCGGTGTCGATCTGGCTGTCGCAGGATCTGGCCCGCGCCGGGCGCGGCGGCACCGGCGCGGCGAAGTGCGGCGGCAACTACGCGGCCTCCCTGCTCCCGCAGCAGGTTGCGGCGGAGAACGACTGCCAGCAGGTGCTGTTCACCGACGCGGCCACGGTCGACACGATCGACGAGCTCGGCGGCATGAACCTGTTCCTGGTTCGCGCGGACGGCACCCTGCTCACCCCGCAGCTGAACGGCAACATCCTGGACGGGATCACCCGCCGTAGCTTGATCCAGCTCGCGAAGGATCGCGGCCACGCGGTGGAGGAACGGGAGATCACCGTGAGCGAGTGGCGCGCGGGCGTCGCCGATGGCACGATCACCGAGGCGTTCGCGTGCGGTACCGCCGCCGTGATCACCCCGATCCAGCGGCTGAAGTCCGCGGACTTCGTGATCGACTTCGGCGCGAACGCGCCCGGCGCGCTCACGATGTCGCTGCGCGAGGAGCTGACCGGCATCCAGTTCGGCACCCGCGAGGACCGCCACGGCTGGCTTTCCGAGATCACCACCGCGGAGGTCGCACGATGAAGGTCGCGCGGTTCCAGATTGACGGGGAAATCTCCTACGGCATCCTGGACGCCGCCGAGCAGGGCGACGGGATCGAGATCGTGGAACTGGTGGCGGATCCGATCGTCGCCGGCTACGACACGACCGGCCGCCGACTCCGGCTCGAGGAGGTGCGCCTGCTCGCTCCCGTGATCCCGCGTTCGAAGGTGGTGTGCGTCGGCAAGAACTACGCCGATCACATCGAGGAAATGCGCGACGTGACGGGCGGGGAGACCCCCGAGGAGCCGCTGCTGTTTCTGAAGCCGAACACCTCCGTGATCGGTCCGGGCGACGCGATCGTGCGCCCGGCGATCTCGGATCGGGTCGAGCACGAGGGCGAACTGGCCCTGGTCATCGGCGCGATCGCGAAGGACGTGCCCGAGGACGAGGCCCTGAAATACGTGTTCGGTTTCACCTGCGCGAACGACGTCAGCGCCCGCGACCTGCAGCTGAAGGACGGGCAGTGGACCCGGGGCAAGAGCTTCGACACGTTCTGCCCGCTCGGGCCCGTGATCGAGACCGACCTGGACCTGAGCGATGCGCGGATCCAGACCCGCGTCAACGGCGAGATCCGGCAGGACGGCCGCACCTCTCAATTGATTCACTCGCTCGCGAAGATCGTGGCGCACGCCTCGCAGGCCTTCACGCTGCTGCCCGGTGATGTGATCCTCACCGGCACGCCGGCGGGGGTCGGCACGATGGTGTCGGGCGACGTCGTCGAGGTCGAGATCGAGGGCATCGGTATCCTCCGGAACCCGGTGCGGGACGCGGGGGAGTAACTCCGGGGACGGGAGTCCCGAACCGCAGAGCCGGGGTTCGTGCGCGAACCCCGGCGTTTCTCTGCCCGCTCTCTGCCGCGGACGGCCGGACTCGGGTACGCTCGGGGGCAGACGACACCGCGACGAGGAGGTGGGCATGCCGAGTGCATGGCAGGCGCTGCGCCGGGGCGAGTCCGTGGGTGAGCGCCGACGACAGCTCGAGCGGGCGCACGAGCGCTTTGTCGGGCTCCTCCCCGCCGCGGGTCTGCCGAACGAGGCGCACGAGGCCGAGCTGCGTGCCCGCTTCGGCGGCGCGCAGGATCTGCGCCCGGTCGTGCTCGAGTCCTGGCTGCGGTCGCGGCGCGGCACCATCGACCCGGATCGGGTGTTGGATCGCCCCGCCCTCGACGACGCGGCCCTCGAGGAACTGCGGGCCACGCACCCGATTGCTCGGGTCCTCCCGGTGATGCGGCGACTGCTGTTCGATGAGGCGCGCGACGCCGGCATGGTGGTCGCGGTCGGCGATGCCGCGGGCCGGCTGCTGTGGGTGGAGGGTGACGCGCAGCTGCGGGACCGGGCCGGCGAGATGGGGTTCCGCGCCGGGATGGACTGGTCGGAGCGCTCCGTGGGGACCAGCGCTCCGGGAAGCGCGCTGGCGCTGGACCACGCGATCCAGGTGCTCGGTGCTGAACACTTCAGTCGCGCGGTGCACGAGTGGAGTTGCACGGCCGCGCCGGTGCATGACCCCCAGACCGGCGCGATCATCGGGGTGGTCGACGTGACGGGTGGCGATGCGGCGGCCTCGCCGCACATGCTGCCGCTGCTCCAGGCGACGCTCGCGGCGATCGAAGCGGAACTGCAACTGGAGTCGCTGCGTCTGCTGCTGGGGCAGGGGGCGGGCACCGCCGCCGCGCCAGCGGCACCGACGCCACCGGCGGTACCGTCGGTACCGTCGGGACCGGCGACACTGAAGGTGGCCCCCGGTGCGACCCCCGAGCCGCTCGCGATGCCGCGCGCGCCGCGCCCGCCCGAGCTCGCCCCGCGCTTGCTGGTGCTCGGGCAGGATCCAGCCCGCCTGGAGTGGGCGGAGGGCGCGGCGGCGGTGACGAGTCGCCACGCCGAGATTCTGCTCGCGCTCAGCGCCGCCCCGCGCGGCTGTTCCGCGACGGCGCTGGCGGAGCAGGTGTACGGAAGTCGCGATGCCGAGCAGACGCTGCGCGCGGAGCTCGTGCGCCTGCGTCGCTGGCTCAGGGATGAGGCGGTGCCGCTCACGCTGATGTCCCGACCCTACCGGCTCGCCGAAGCGCTCCGCGTCGACGCGACCGACACCCTCGACGCGCTGGACCGCGGTGCGGGTCATGTCGGGTTCGCGGCGTACTCGGGGCCCGTGCTGCCGAGCTCCACCGCCCCCGTTGCCGAGCGGTTGCGGGCCGAGGTCGACGCGACGCTGCGCGAGGCGATGCTCGAGTTCGCGAGCCCGGACGCGCTCTACGACTACGCGCAGCACTGGGCGGACGCGGATCTGCACGTGTGGGAGACGCTCCTCCTGGTCCTCCCGCGAAACTCGCCCAAACGGGCACGCGTGGTCGCGCGGATCGAGACGCTCAGCACGCAGCGCGGCTAGACGGCCCCGACGTCGTGGGGGCGGCGCGCAGCCGTGCGCCGGAACGCGCCGCGACGTGCTCCCGCGCGCCAGTGCAACGTGAATGCAACGGTGCGGCGACGCGCGTGCAACGTTGCCGAGCGTAGCGTCGGGGCAACCGGGATCACACCCGGCACCGCGCCGATGTCAAAGGAGACACGTCATGACCGTCTACGCCGCTCCGGGCCAGCCCGGCTCCCTGGTGAATTTCAAGAGCCGATACGAGCACTACATCGGGGGCGAATGGGTGCCCCCGGTCTCCGGCCAGTACTTCGAGAATGTGACGCCGATTACGGGGAAGACGTTTTGCGAGGTGGGCCGCGGCACCGCAGCCGACATCGATGCGGCACTGGACGCCGCCGAGGCCGCCGCGCCCGCGTGGGGGCGCACCAGCCCCGCGGAGCGCGCCGTGATCCTGAACCGGATCGCGGATCGCATGGAGCAGAACCTCGAGATGATCGCGGTGGCCGAGAGCTGGGACAACGGCAAAGCGGTGCGGGAAACGCTGAACGCCGACATTCCCCTCGCGATCGATCACTTCCGCTATTTCGCCGGCGCGATCCGGGCGCAGGAGGGCGGGCTGTCGCAGATCACCGAGGACATGGTCGCCTATCATTTCCACGAGCCGCTCGGCGTCGTCGGTCAGATCATCCCCTGGAACTTCCCGATCCTGATGGCCACCTGGAAGCTCGCTCCCGCGCTCGCGGCGGGCAACGCCATCGTGCTGAAGCCTGCCGAGCAGACGCCCGCTTCGATCCTGTTCCTGTTCGAACTCATTGGCGACCTCCTGCCGCCGGGCGTCGTGAACATCGTCAACGGCTTCGGCGCGGAGGCCGGCAAACCGCTCGCCACGAGCCCGCGGATTCGCAAGATCGCGTTCACCGGCGAGACCACCACGGGCCGCCTGATCATGCAGTACGCCTCCGAGAACATCATCCCCGTGACCCTGGAACTCGGCGGGAAGAGCCCGAACCTGTTCTTCGCAGACGTCATGGCGCAGGACGATGCGTACTTCGACAAGGCGCAGGAGGGCTTCACCATGTTCGCCCTCAACCAGGGTGAGGTCTGCACCTGCCCGTCGCGCGCGCTCATTCAGGCGTCGATCGCCGATGACTTCCTCGACGCGGTCGTGGCACGCACCGAACGGATCACGCGCGGCAACCCGCTCGACACGGACACGATGGTGGGCGCGCAGGCCTCGAACGATCAGTTCGAAAAGATCAAGTCGTATCTGGAGATCGGTCGCCAAGAGGGTGCCCAGGTGCTCACGGGTGGCGGCGTGGCGGATCTCGGCGGCGAGTTTGCCGACGGCTTCTACATTCAGCCCACGATCTTCCGCGGCGACAACTCGATGCGGATCTTCCAGGAGGAGATTTTCGGCCCGGTGGTGTCGGCGACCACGTTCACCGACTTCGACGACGCCGTCCGGATCGCGAACGACACCCTGTACGGCCTGGGCGCCGGGGTGTGGAGCCGCAACGGCACCACCGCGTATCGCGCGGGCCGGGCGATCCAGGCGGGCCGCGTCTGGGTGAACAACTACCACGCCTACCCCGCGCACGCGGCGTTCGGCGGGTACAAGTCGAGCGGCATCGGGCGCGAGAACCACCTGATGATGCTCGATCACTACCAGCAGACCAAGAACCTGCTCGTCAGCTACAAGGAGAGCGCGGACGGCTTCTTCTAGGCCGACGCGTTCGTGCCCCTCCCCACTCACGCAGTACCTCCATTCACCGTCGAAAGGAACCCACCCATGACCACTGCAACGATGCGCGCCGCATCCGTACCGAGCTTCGGTGCACGCTTGGACGTCGCCGAGCAGCCCGTTCCGACCCCGGGCCCCGGCCAGGCGCTCGTCCGCGTCCTCACCACGGGGGTCTGTCACACCGACCTGCACGCCGTCGAGGGGGACTGGCCCGTGAAGCCGAGCCCCCCGTTCATCCCCGGTCACGAGGGCGTTGGCCTCGTCGAAGCCGTCGGCGAGGGGGTCACGAACGTCGCCGTGGGAGACCTCGTCGGCAATGCGTGGCTGTGGTCCGCGTGTGGCCACTGCGAGCACTGCCGCACCGGCTGGGAGACCCTGTGCGAACAGCAGCAGAACGGCGGCTACTCGGTCGACGGCTCGTTCGCGGAGTACATGCTCGTGGACGCCGAGTACGCGGCCGTCGTGCCCGCGGGCTCGGACCCCCTCGAGGTGGCGCCGGTGCTCTGCGCGGGCGTGACGGTGTACAAGGGCCTGAAGGTCACGGGCGTGCGCCCCGGCCAGTGGGTGGTGATCTCGGGCATCGGCGGCCTCGGCCACATTGCGGTGCAGTACGCGGTGGCGATGGGGATGCGCGTCGCGGCGGTGGACATTGCCGACGACAAGCTCGCCCTTGCGAAGAAGCACGGCGCGGAGGTGACCGTCAACGCGCTAAACGAGGATCCGGTTGAGGCGATCCAGCGCCAGACCGGGGGCAGCCACGGGGTGCTCGTGACGGCGGTGCACCCGTCCGCATTCGGGCAGGCAATCGGCATGACCCGGCGCGGCGGCACCATCGTCTTCAATGGGCTGCCGCCCGGGGACTTCCCCGCACCCATCTTCGACATTGTCCTCAAGGGCCTGACGATCCGCGGTTCGATCGTGGGGACCCGCCAGGACATGATCGAGGCGCTCGATTTTTACGCGCGCGGCCTGATCCACCCCACCGTCGCCGAGCGGCAGCTCGATGACGTGAACGAGGTACTCGACGAGATGCGCGCCGGCAAGATCGACGGCCGCATCGTGCTGCGGCTCGCCACGGCGTAGCCTCTCCGCTGGGGCCGGGCGGGACTCGCACCCGTCCGGCCGCAGCGCCCCACTCACGAACGGAGCGATGCACCATGACCGAATCACGAGATCTCGCGGCCCGGCCCGAGGTCGCCGGCGAGACGGTGAGCCGGCTCGCGTTCACCCCCGCGGCGCTGGAGCTGATCGAACGGCTGTGGGCGCTGCACGGCCCGCTCATGTTTCACCAGTCCGGCGGCTGCTGCGACGGCAGCGCCCCGATGTGTTATCCGGCGGGGGAGTTCATCACCGGCGGGCAGGACGTGCTGCTCGGCACCCTTGAACTGCCGCCCGTGGCGGGCGGCGCGCGGGAGATCCCATTCTGGATGTCGCGCGAGCAGTTCGGGGTCTGGGCGCACACCCACCTCACCGTCGATGTCGTGCCGGGACGGGGGAGCGGCTTCTCGCTCGAGGCACCCGAGGGGCTGCGCTTCCTGATCCGCTCCCGGCTCCTGTGATCAGGCACCGCACCGACCATGCAGTTTCACCTGCGAGAATAGTCGGGTGGATCCCAACAAGCTCAACCATGATCGCGGTGCCGAAGAACCCCGGCTGATCAAGACCCGCCCGAATCGCGGCGGGCTCGCGGCGCGCCCACAGGTGCGCCCGAAGGCCGAGGGCTGGAAGCAGCTCACCACCCCGGATGGTCGGCCGACGCTGCAGTTCGCCTCGCCGCGTGTGAAGCAGCCGGCGACGCACCTCGCCGACCTCACGCTCGCCGAGCGCGAGGCCAAGATCGTGGAGCTCGGGCTGCCGAAGTTCCGCGCCAAGCAGATCTCGAAGCAGTACCTCGAGAACTACGTCACGGACGCGGCGGAGATGACGGACATCCCGAAGGACCGGCGCGAGGAAATCGCGGAGACCTTTTTCCCGCCGCTGCTGACCGAGGTGAAGCGCCTCGTGACGGACGACGGGGCTACCGTGAAGTTCCTGTGGCGGCTCTTCGACGGCGCGCTCGTCGAGTCGGTCCTGATGCGGTACCCGGGCCGGATCACGCTGTGCGTGTCGAGCCAGTGCGGCTGCGGCATGAACTGCCCGTTCTGCGCGACCGGCCAGGCGGGCCTGACCCGCAACATGTCGACGGCCGAGATCCTCGACCAGATCGTCCAGGCAAACCGCGTGATCGCCGAGGGCGGCCTGGGTCGCAAGCGTCAGGTCGGCAACGGGGCGGAGCCCGAGCGGGTCAACAACATCGTGTTCATGGGCATGGGCGAGCCGCTCGCGAACTACAAGCGCGTGATGAACGCGGTGCGCCGCATGGTCGCGCCGTCGCCGGAGGGTCTGGGCATGTCGGCGCGCGGCATCACCGTCTCGACGGTGGGCCTTGCCCCCGCGATCCGCAAGCTCGCCGACGAGGAGATCCCCGTCACGTTTGCGCTGTCGCTGCACGCCCCGGACGATCAGCTGCGCGACGAGCTGATTCCGGTCAATAGCCGGTGGAAGGTTGACGAGGTCCTCGACGCCGCCTACAACTACTACGAGAAGACCGGTCGCCGGGTCTCGATCGAGTACGCGCTCATCAAGGACATGAACGATCACGCCTGGCGGGCGGACCTGCTCGCCGATCGCCTCAACGAACGCGGGCGCGGCTGGGTGCACGTCAACCCGATTCCGCTGAACCCGACGCCCGGCTCGATCTGGACCTCGTCGACGAAGGAGGTCACCCGGGAGTTCGTGGATCGCCTGAACGCCGCCGGGATCCCGACCACGCTGCGTGATACCCGCGGCAAGGAGATCGACGGTGCCTGCGGCCAGCTTGTCGCGACCGAGGAAGACCGCCGCGCGGCCGAGGCGGTCGCCGCGACGGTCTAGCCGCGCGCCCGTGCCCTAGCGGCCGAGCGCGGCGGCGAGCTGCGCGACGTCCTCGGCCGTGTTCCAGAGGTGGAACGCGACGCGGGCGTTTCCGGCGCGGCCGGACGCGGTGATCCCGCTGGCGGTGAGCGCCGCGAGATCCGCACCGTCGGGGTCGGCCCAGGTGACGATCGCCGAGTCGCCCGCGGGCAGCCCCAGCACCGCGCGTGCGGCGTGTGCGAGGCCGAGCGCGTGGCGGTGCACGGCCGCCGGATCGCGCTCCGCGCACTCGCGCAGCGCGGCGAGCGTGCCGCCGACGGCGGGCCACACGGGGGAGAGGTCGAAGCGCCCGGCACCTGCGGCCAGCGGGGTGTGGCCCGCGTAGCAGGAGGACCACACGTCGTCGGCTGAGCACCAGCCCGCGGCGAGCGGGCGCAGCGTGTCCTCGAGGCCGGACCGCACCGTCAGAAACGCGGTGCCGCGCGGGGCGCAGAGCCACTTGTAGGCGTGGCACACGGTGTAGTCGAAGTGCTCAGCCCCGACGGGTAGCCAGCCGAGCGACTGCGTCAGGTCCGCGAAGGTGCGGGCCCCCGCACGCGCGGCGGCCTGGGTGATCGCGACGTGGTCGGCGACGGTGCCGCATGCGGACTGCACGAGCGAGAACGCCACGAGCGCCGTGTCGGGCGTGATCGCCGCGGCGAGCTCGGCCACCGGGGCGTAGCGCACGCGCACCCCGCGGTGCGCGAGTTGCTCGAACGGGTGCGTGAGCGAGGCAAAGTCGCCGACCGCGCAGAGCACTTCTGCGCCGTCCGGCACGCCGCTCGCAACGATCGAGGCGAGCTGTGACACCTGGGAGCCGATGGCGACCTCGTCCGGGCTCACGCCGGCGATCTGCGCGAACAGCGCGCGGCACTCGGCGAGCTCGGCCCCGATCGCCCCGGCGTTCAGGCCGCCGCCGGCCCAGCGGGCGACGAAGGCCTGCATCGCGTCGACCGTGGCGTCGCTCGGGAGCCCCGCCGTACACGCCGCGAGGTAGCCGGGCCCGGCCGCGAAGTTCGCGGCCCAGCCTGCCGCGTCGGCCACGGCGGAAGCGGGGAGGTGGCTGCCTGAGGTCTGCATGGCCTCAGGCTAGGGGAGGCCCACACATAATCATAGAGAATCATTCTTATGGTTTGCTTCACTTCCTCTTATGTGCGGCTACACTAGTGGCATGTCGAACGCCACCACTCGCACCCCGGACCCGCTCGGGTCCATCGACTCCACGGAGCTCCGGATCCTGCACGCGCTCGCGACCACCGGGTCCCTGACCGCGGCCGCAGCCAGCCTGGGCTTGAGCCAGCCCGCCGTGAGCCAGCGGATCAAGCGGGTCGAGACCCGCCTCGCGGTGCCGCTGATCGAGCGCAGCGGGCGCGGGATCCGGCTGACTCCCGCGGGCCGGATCCTCGCGGATCACGGCCGGACCGTGGTCGCCGAGATCGACGCGGCCCTGAGCGCGATCGACGATCTGCGTGGTGAGCGCGCCGGGACCCTGCGCCTGGTCGGCTTCCCCTCCGCCTCGGCGACCGTCGTGCCCGCGCTGATGCGGGCGCTGGCCACGGAGGCCCCCGATGTGGCGCTGCAGTACCGTGAGGCCGAGCCGCCGGCCGCCACCGAGATGCTTCGCGACGGCGAGGTCGACTGCGCCCTGATCTTTGACTATGAAGGTGCCGCCGAGCTCCCCGCGGGCAGCGCATTCCTCCCGCTCTGGCGCGAGGAGGTGCGACTCGTGCTCTCGGACGATCGGGTGATCGGGGAGAGCGCCCGGCTCGAAGACTTCTCCGAGGAGCACTGGATCGCGGGCTGCGAGAAGTGCCGCGGGCACCTGCTCTCCGCGGCGAGCGACGCCGGCTTCGAACCCGACATCATCCAGGAAACCGATAACGTCCCCGCGATGCTCGCGATGGCCGCCGCGGGCGGCGCGGTGGCGCTCGTTCCGGGCCTCGCCCTCGCCGCGGCACGCACCCTCCCCGATGACGCGCGGGCGCTCCCCGTCGACCCGCCGCGGCACCGCGTGATCGGCCTCGTCTCGATGGCGACCGCGAACGAGAGCCCGCAGGTTCGGCTCGCCAAACGTCTGCTCGCGACCGTCGACGGCGGCTGCTGGGGCCTCGAGCCGGTGGTGCAGGCATGAGCGCCCACACCGGTTCCGTTCGCCTCGCCGCGCCCGCGGGTACGCAGCGCAGGATCGTTATCGTCCTCGCGCTCGCGACGATCCTCGGCGGGCTCGGCGTGGGGGCCTCCCTTTCGGCCGGCGCGCTCCTGATCGCCGACATCGCGGGCAACCCCGCGCTGTCGGGCTTCGGCTCCACGATGAACGCGGTTGGCGCGGCCGTCGCGGGCATGCCGCTCGCCCGGCTCGCCGCGCGCCGCGGCCGGCGGATCGCGCTCGCAACCGGCAACATGATCGCGGTCGTCGGCGCTGTGCTCGTGGTCCTCGCGGCCGCGCAGCGCTGGTCCATTCTGCTGTTTGTCGGGCTGGCGGTGCTGGGCATCGCGGTCGCGGTGCAGCTGCAGTCCCGCTTCGCCGCGGCCGACCTCGCGCTGCCCGAGCGCCGCGCGCGGGATCTCTCCCTCGTCGTGTGGTCGATCACGATCGGCGCCGTCACCGGCCCGAACCTCATCGGCCCGGGCGAGCGGTTGGGGGAGGCGCTGGGCCTGCCCGGGCTCGCCGGGATCTTCTTCTTCACCATCGCGGCGCAGCTCGCCGCCGGCCTCGTCGTCTGGATCGGGCTGCGCCCGGACCCGCTGCTCGAGGCGCGCCGCCTGGAACTGGCCGCGCAGGCCGCGACCGCACCGGAGCGCGCTGACGCCACGGGCCGGGAACTGGCGTTCGCGGATCCGGCGCCGACTGCCGATCCGGCGCCGACTGCCGATCCGGCACCGACTGCCGATCCCGCACCGACTGCCGATCCGGCACCGGCCGCGGCGAGCCGCGCCGCCGCACGCCGCGCGGCACGCCCGCAGTACCTCGCGATCCTGCTCATCGCGCTGGCCCACGCCGTCATGGTCGGGCTGATGGCCATGACCCCGCTCCACCTCACGGACCACGGCGGGAGCGTCACGCTCGTCGGCTTCACGATCAGCATCCACATCGCGGGAATGTACGCACTGTCGCCCGTGTTCGGCATGCTGACGAGCCGGGTCGGGGCGATCCCGGTCATCCTGGGGGGATTCCTGGTGCTCGGCATCGCCGCGCTCGGCACGGGCCTCGGCGGGGAATCCGTCGGGATCATCCAGACCGCGCTCGTACTGCTCGGCCTGGGCTGGGGCATGGTGACGGTCGCGGGCGCGGCGCTCGTCACGGAACTCACCCCCAGCGCGGACCGTCCGGCGCGCCAGGGCCAGTCCGACACGTCGATGAACGCGGCGGGCGCACTCTTCGGTGCGGCATCGGGAGCGCTCTTTGCGGCGGGCGGCTTCCCGCTGGTCTCGGTGGTTGCCGGCGCACTGATCGCGCTGGGCATCGTCGTGGCCATTCGCCTGTCCACCACTCGGCGTGGGTAAGATGGCATCGATGTCACACACCGAGACCCCCCAGTTTTCCACCGCGACCGGCTCCGACGTTCGCGTTCGTTTCTGCCCCTCGCCGACGGGAACCCCCCACGTCGGCATGGTGCGCACCGCCCTGTTCAACTGGGCCTACGCGCGCCACACCGGCGGCACCTTCGTGTTCCGGATCGAGGACACCGACGCGGCACGCGATAGCGAGGAGAGCTACGCGCAGATCCTCGATTCGCTGCGGTGGCTCGGCCTCGACTGGGACGAGGGCATCGACGCCGGCGGCGAGCACGGACCCTACCGCCAGTCGCAGCGCGGGGAGATCTATCAGGGCATCATCGCCCGGCTGACCGAGGCGGGGCATCTCTACGAGAGCTATTCCACCGCCGAGGAGATCGACGCGCGCAATGAGGCGGCCGGCCGGCCGAAGCAGCTGGGCTACGACAACTTCGACCGCAACCTGACGGATGAGCAGCGGGCCGCGTTCCGCGCGGAAGGGCGCGAGCCGGCGCTTCGTTTCCGGGTGCCGGACATCGATCTCTCCTTCACGGACCTCGTCCGCGGGGACATCACCTTCCCGGCCGGATCCACGATCGACTTCGTCGTGGTGCGCCCGAACGGTGCCCCGCTGTACACGCTCGTGAACCCCGTGGACGACGCCCTGATGGGAATCACGCACGTGCTCCGCGGTGAGGATCTGCTCTCCTCGACGCCACGTCAGATCGCGCTGCACAGCGCGCTCGTCGAGCTCGGTATCGAGCCCGCGATCCCGCAGTTCGGTCACCTGCCGTACGTACTCGGGGAGGGCAACAAGAAGCTCTCGAAGCGCGATCCCGAATCGAACCTGCTCCACCACCGTGAGCGCGGCTTCATTCCCGAGGGCCTGCTGAACTACCTCTCGCTGCTGGGCTGGTCGCTGTCCGCGGATCGGGACGTGTTCACGAGCGACGAGATGATCGCGGCGTTCGACGTGCGGGACGTGAACCCGAACCCGGCACGCTTCGACCAGAAGAAGGCCGACTCGATCAACGCGGACCACATTCGGTTGCTCTCCGAAGCCGACTTTGGCGCACGGATCCTGCCGTACCTGATCGGCGGGGGTGCCCTGCCCATCGAGCCGAGCGAGGCGCAGCGCGAGACCGTCCGGAAGGCCGTCCCGCTGGTGCAGAGCCGGGTCACCGTGCTGAGCGAGGTCGTGCCGATGCTCGGCTTCCTCTTCACGACGGCGGCCGCGCTGAACTACGAGGACGACGCGCTGAAGTCGCTGAAGGCCGACGCCCCGCAGGTACTGCAGGCGGGCACGGCCGCGCTGACCCCGCTCTCCGAGGCTGACTGGACCACGGAGCGGATTCAGGAGGCGCTGCAGTCCGCGCTGATCGAGGGACTCGGCCTGAAGCCCCGCGTGGCGTTCGGCGCGCTCCGGGTCGCCGCGTCCGGCCGCCGGATCTCGCCGCCCCTGTTCGAATCCTTCGAGCTGCTCGGCCGCGACGAGACGCTGGCCCGCCTGGCCAAGCTTGAGGCGCACCTGGCCGCGCAGCCCGCCGCAGAGTAGACCAGCCCGAAGCCGCGCGCTTCACCCCACCGAGTGAGAGGACCGGTTCGTGTCTGAGTTGTCGCAGGCATCGCCTTCGGAGCCGTCGCAGGATCCCGCATCCCCGGGTGAGTCCAGCGAGGACGCGCCGATCGGCGTCGCGATCATCGGGGGAGGCCCGGCGGGCCTGTCCGCCGGGCTGCAACTGGTGCGCGCGAACCGGCGCATCGCGATCCTCGACAGCAATCGACCCCGGCACTCGGCCACGCTGCGGTCGCACGGGTTCCTGACCCGAGACGGCGCATCCCCGCTGGAGCTGCGCCGGCTCGGTCGGGAAGAGTTCGAGGCGTATCCGACGGCGCAGTTCGCACAGGCGATGACCCGGGAGGTCACACCGCTGAGCCACGAGGCGGCGGTCGCGGCGGGCTTCCCCGATGGGATTGGCTTCCGCGTCCGCGGTTCGGGGATCCGCGGGGCTGCCGACGTCGAGTTTGTTGCGCGCCGGGTGCTGATCGCGGCCGGCCTCACCGAGGAACTCCCGGCCCTGCCCATGATCCGTGCCTACTACGGCACCGCACTGCACAGCTGCGTCGAGTGCGACGGCTTCGAGAAAACGTCCAAGCCGCTCGCGCTGATCGGCGAGACGTCGGACCTGTTCGCGCGTGCGCTGCTGATCAGCCGGTTCAGCTCCGACCTCATCGTGTTTACGAACGGCGCGGAGACCATTCGGCCCGAGCAGGAGGCGCAGCTGGCGGCGATCGGCATTCGCGTGGAGCGGCGGCCGATCGACGACATCGTGGGCGAGAAGGCCGAGATGCTCGGCGTCCGGCTCGCGGACGGCGAGGTGATCCCGCGCGTCGGGGGATTTGTACGCCCGCGCTGGCACGCGCCCGTCGAGTTCATGGGGGAGCTTCCCCTCGAACGCGATGACTGGGGTCTTGTCGTGACCGATGATCGGGGTGAGACGACGGTGCGCGGCGTCTACGCCGTCGGCGACATTGTTCCCCCGGGACCGCAGCAGCTCATCATCGCCGCGGGGAACGGGGCGCGGGTCGCCGCGAAGCTCAACATGGACATGATCCGCGGCGCGCTCGGCGTCGGCCTCGTCGATGAGTAAGGCAGACGTATCCGTGGTGCGTGATTCGGGTCTGCCCGAGACCCCTGCGCAGATTCCCGCGGGCCAGTCCGCCGCGGCGACAGGCACCCGCTATGCGATCGTGATGTCGGTGTTCGTGGGGCTCCTCCTCATTTCGAACATCGTCGCGGTGAAGCTCATCGCCTTCGGCCCAGTGCAGGCCGGCGGGCTGACGCTCGGCCCGTTCATCGTGGACGGGGGCGTGTTCCTGTTCCCGCTCGTGTACATCGTCGGGGACGTCCTCGCGGAGGTGTACGGGCTGCGCGCGTCCCGCCGCGCAATCTTCACGGCGTTTGGGCTGTCGCTGCTGACCTCGGTCACGATCTGGATCACGCAGGTGTCGCCTGCCGCGCCCGGCTGGGAGAACCAGGCCGCGTTCGAGTCCGTGCTGGGCTTCGTCCCGCGCATTGTCGCGGCGAGCCTGGGTGCGTTCCTCGCGGGGCAGCTCATCAACGCGTGGGTCCTCGTGTGGCTGCGCCGCCGCACGTCGGGGCGGTTCCTCCGCACTCGGCTGATTGCCTCGACGGTGGTCGGCCAGGTCGTGGACACCGTCGTGTTCTGCACCATCGCGTTCTGGGGCGTGCTCGAGGGCTGGGACTTCCTCGGGTACACCGCGCTCGGCTACGGCATCAAGGTGCTCGCCGAAGTGGTGCTGCTCCCCGTCACCACCCGGGTCATCGCGCGGGTGCGCGCGGCAGAGGTGCGCGCCCGCGCCTGACCGGCCCTGAGCCCGGGCCGCCTGACCGGCCCCGAGCCCGGGCCGCCTGACCGGATCCGAGCCCGCGCCTCCGCTGGCAACCCCGATCAAGCTCCGCCCTCGCCCGGCGTCCGCCGCGGTGCTCGCCCTCTCTGGGGGTCCGCCCCACCCGAGGCATTTTCGCTAAACCGAGGCAAATTTGCCTCGGTTTAGCGAAAATGCCTCGGGTGGGGGAGGCTCAGTTCGCCTTCGCGGCCGCCTCTCGCGCGAATTCGGGGCCGTAGATCCGGCCGAGCACCTCGTCGCGCAGTTCCGTGAACGTCCCATCGATGATGCTCGCGCGGATCCGATCGACCAGCCGCACGATGAAGCGCTCGTTGTGGATCGTCGCGAGGGTCGAACCGAGCATCTCCTTCGCCTTGAAGAGATGGTGCAGGTAGGCGGCGGTGTAGTTCTCGCAGGTGTAGCAGTCGCACTCGGCGTCGATCGGCTCGAAGCGGCGTCGCTGCCCGGCGGACTTCGCGTTGATCCGCCCGTCCGCCGAGTACATCGATCCGCCGCGTGCCTGACGCGAGGGGGCGACACAGTCGAAGGTGTCGGCACCCGCGGCGATCGCGGCGAAGAGATCGTCGGGCTCCGAGATGCCGAGCAGGTGGCGCGGCTTCGAATCGGGCAGCTCGTCGCACACCCAGGACACGATCGTGCCGAGCTCCCGCTTCTCCAGCGCGCCACCGATCCCGAAGCCGTCGAACGCCTGTTCGGTTGCCGTGGCGCCGCGCATCTCAGCGAGACCGCGGGCGGCGGAGCGGCGCAGGTCTTCATACTGCGCACCCTGCACGACGCCGAACAGCGCCTGATACGGGCGATGCGCGCGGTCGATCGTGAGCTGTGCGTGCTCGTCGAGACACCGGACCGCCCAGCGTGCGGTCCGCGCAACCGAGTCTTCCTGGTAGGCGCGAGTATTGAGCAGGGTCGTGCACTCGTCGAAGGCGAAGATGATGTCCGCGCCCAGCTGATGCTGGATCCCCATCGATACCTCGGGCGTGAAGCGGTGCCGGTCGCCGTTGATGAACGACTTAAAGGTCACGCCGTCCTCGTCAACGTGCGCGAGCCGCTCCTTGGTCTTCGCGATCACCTCGGCGTCCGAATAGGCAGACTCCGTCATGGAGATGACCTTCTTGAACCCCACGCCCAGGGACATCACCTGGAAACCGCCGGAGTCGGTGAAGGTGGGCCCGTCCCAGTTCATGAAGCGACCCAGCCCCCCGGCCTCGTCGACGAGGTCCGATCCCGGCTGCAAGAAGAGGTGGTACGCGTTTGCGAGGACCGCCTGGCCACCCAACTGCGTCACCGACTCCGGGAGGACTGCCTTGACGGTCGCCTTCGTCCCAACGGGAATGAAGGCGGGGGTCTGAATCTCGCCGTGGGGCGTGGAGATGGTGCCGGCCCGCCCGAGCGGGGAACCGTCCGAGCCGAGCACCCCCTCCGCGAGCGCATGCTCGACAGTAAAGGAGAAGTCGGTGGGGGAGGGCGGGGGACTGAGCGGGTTCTGTACGGTCACGCGTCCATCTAAGCACCCCGAGCGTGTGCGACTGACGGGGCGGCGGCCCGCGGGCGCGAGGAGCTGGCCACCGAACGCCGGGGGAGCGGGACGCGCCCGGGAATCGGCACGGAACACCGAGATTGCGCCCGTTTCGAGGCCGTGAGGGTGGGCGGGGGCGTCGAGACGCTTCGGGCGGAAATCGCAAGATCCGCGGAATCATGCGGAGACACGCGCGGGATCGGGGCGCGGTTTGCCCGGAGCGCCAAAGCTGCGTAATGTATTCCCTTGTCAGCGAGACGGGCCGGAAGCGAAAGCGAGGCGGGCCGGATCGCAAGAGGATCTCCTGAAGATCGCTTGACCGGGAATTTGAAAGTTCACGCCAAAGCGAGTACAGTGGGATTCTCGTCGGGCCGCACGGAGAACATGCTTCTCCATCAGAGTCAGCCAGAGTTTTCTGCGCGTGATCTGCGGCGTGAGACAGGTTGCTGTTCGGAGACCTCGTGAAGGGGTTGACGGGTGGTGTCTGGTCTTTGAGAACTCAATAGTGTGCACTTTAATTGTCAAATGCCAATTATTTAATCCCGTCGCC
>NZ_QYAC01000007.1:0-140292 GCF_016758195.1 Leucobacter chromiireducens subsp. solipictus
CATCACGTCATGAAACACCACACCGGGTGGACCCTCACCCAACACGACGCCGGGGAGCTGTCCTGGAAAGACCCGACCGGACGCACATACCAGGACCGGCCACCGAGCCGGGTCAGGTTCGTACCCGTCATCGAACCACCCAACGACGACACACGAAATCGAGCCGGGGGAACATCACCGGGTACGCCGCCACCCGACGGTCACGGGAACTCGGGAACCGCCGACGATTCAGACGACCACCCGTTCTAACACGCAGCCGGGCTGGCACGCACGTTCCGGCGTCAACCCGCCCCCAAGCCGGCCACGCTGTGGCACCGTCCTGGACTGCTATCGCCCCGATGCCAGTGCGCCCCGATGCGAGTGCGCCCCGATGCCGGCGCGCGCCGGTGCCAGTGCGCTCCTGCGCCAGTGCGCACCGGTGCTCAGGGAGTACAGCACGCCCAGGAAATCATGGACTCCGCGGCCTCGGCTGGCCCCCATCAGGCGACGAACGCATGACCCGGTTGTGCGCCGCCGGAAGCTTGGGAGCGCATACCAGCCCACACCGGGGAACCCACGATCGAAGGCTGCAGATCGAAGGCTACAGGTTGGGGGCTTTCGGCCGGGGATTCCGCGCGAGAGCACCGGTGCGAGAGGCCCCGGGCAGCCTATTCCTCCGTGTGGCGGTCGATGTCGTCACGAGACTCAATCAGTTGACGCCGCCGCCAGGACACCAGAAGGGCTGGATCGCCGAGCATCACCGCGGTTGTGCCCGGGATGAATGCTTTCCCCATGGCGCGGAGCATGGTCTCGGCACGGCCTAACGGTGAGGTGCGGGTCGCGAAGGCCGACATCAGGGACTTCGCGGTGCGCGCGGGGTCGTCTCGCTCAAACCACTGGTTGTTCTTCGCGGCGAGCCAGCACAGTGCGACAGCGAGGTTCGCGTCTTTGATGCGCCCCCGGAAGCTGCCCGGGTCGACGAGTGCGAGGCGCTCGAGGAGCCGAGACGCGACCGCGACGAGCTCTGGGTCCCCGAAGAATTCCCCGCCGACCTCCGTGAGGAGCCTGGCTACCGCGCGCACCTGGTCGCGCGCGTCGTTCCGCATGCCCGCCAGTTTGAGTGGTTCGCTCGGGAGCGGACGGTCGTCGAGCGATTCGAGTTCTTCCGGCGTTCCGACCTCGGCGATGAGGTAGTCCCGGTACTGGGCCGGAGAGAATTCCGTGTATTGCCCACCCACCTCGTCGACGGGGGTGAATAGTTCGCCGGGGAACGCACTCGCTGCGGTCGTCTCCGCAATCAGGGCGAGGTAGCCGGGAACGAAGTACGCGAGCGCCTGGAGGGTCCGCGCCGTGGCCTCCTCCGGGAGGCCCGCTCGCCGATTCGCCCACGGAATCAACGCCATGAGGGCTTCGGGGAACTGTCGCAAGTACGTCGCGTCCGCCAGGACCTTCCGCGGGATGAGGTCCATGAGGACGCGCTCGACGAACTGGGGACCCCAGCGGAGCGGGTCCCCGCAGCCGTAGTCCACGTTGAACTCCATCAGGATTCGTGTGTGGTCCCGGAGAAGCTGGCCGTCCGCGCGCTCCGATGCCGTGGAGACGAACTCCGCGAGGAGCGCGCCGATCTCCTCGGGTGCCCACTCTCGCCGCCCGTAGCCGGCCCCGCCCTCCGGGAGCAGCCGCATCACCCATTCAAGAAGGGGGCGGTGGGACGGCCAGTCCGGGTCATCGTCTTCCGGGTCGGGGATAGTGGAATCGTGGAGCGCGAGTGCCTCGCGGAGCCGGGCACCGCCATCGGCGAGCGTCAGCTCGGTGAGCGTGGTCGGAGGAGCGGGCGCCGCGGCGATGTCCGCGAAAAGGGCATCCAGCGGCGCCTCGAGCGGATACGCCGATTCCAGGGTCGGAAGCCCGTGGAGGGCGATGGGAGCGGCGATCGTGAAGACGTGGTCGCCGAGCAACAGCTCGACGAGCAGCGTTTCTTCCGCCCCGTACACGTCGCCGGCAGCCGCCACCCTGACGGGCCGCAGCTCGGCGAGTTGACCGAGCCACGCCGGTTCGGTGGCGGCGGGGAGGCCGAGCGCGCTTCGTCGCCGCAGCACGTCATCGCCCAGCATCACCGACCACACGCTGAGCACGGCATCAAGTTCAGGCGCGCGATGCTCACCGAACATGTGGATCAGCTCGAGGAGCGTCGTTCGGGGCGCGCGTACGCCCACCAGGTGGCCGAGCGGTTGTGGGGTGGCGGATGCCGCAAGCGCGCTCGCGAGTGCGAGCAACGGGACGGGTGACGGCGCGGACCGCGCGCTCGCGAGGTCACGCAGCAGCGGAGGGGGCGGTCCGAAATCGGTCATACGGTCAAGGTACTGGCCTCGGCCGAGTGGGGGATGAGTTATCCACAGGGAGCTTACGGTACCCGGCGTAGCCACGCTTCCGTGTTGAACTTCTGCGCGACGAGCAGTTCGGCGGCATCCCACTCACCCTCCGTGACCTCGCCGTCGGTGCCGCCGTGCCGGCGCTTGAACACCTCAATCATCTTCTCGATGATCGCCTCCCGCGTCAGCCCGGTCTGGCTGCGCAGCGGATCGACGCGCTTCTGCGCGCTCGTGGTGCCCTTGTCGGAGAGCTTCTCGCGCCCGATCCGGAGCACCTCGGTCATGGCACCGGCGTCCATGTCGTAGGCCATCGTGACGTGATGGAGGACCGCGCCGGATCCGAGGCGCTTCTGCGCCGCCCCGCCGATCTTGCCGTGCGGGCTCGTGATGTCGTTGAGTGGCTTGTACTGGGCGTTGATGCCGAGCGCCTGGAGCGCCTCGAGCACCCACTCGTCGAGGTACGCGTAGGAGTCCGCAAAACTCATGCCGCGGACCAGCTCGCCCGGCACGTAGAGCGCGTAGGTGATGCTCGCCGCGGGTTCCATATACATGGCACCGCCACCCGAGATCCGGCGCACGATCTGTGCGCCGTGCGCAGCTGCCTGCTCCTCGTCGACCTCGTTGCGGACGGACTGGAAGCTGCCGATCACCACGGCGGGCTCGTTCCACTCCCAGATCCGCAGCGTGGGACCGCGGAGGCCTTCGCCGACCGCGGTGGTGAGGACCTCGTCCAGCGCCGCGTTCATCATGGGGGTGACGGGCGGCTCGTGCAGGATCTGCCAGTCGTAGTCGCGCCAGTGGGCCGCCCCGGTGATGGCGCGGCGGATCGCGATTCCGACCGAGTCGGGCGTGAAGCCGAGGAGATGCACCTCGCTCGGGAGGGCCTGCTGGATCGCCTCCCCGAACTCCTCAATCGTGCCGTTGGGGCTCAGGCCCTCGACCGCCTCGTTGATGCAGCCGAGCGCGTCGTCCGGTTCGAGGAAGAAATCGCCCGAGAGTCGGAAATCGCTGATCCGGCCGTCGAGCACGTCGAAGTCGACTACGACGAGCTTGCCGCCGGGTACCTTGTATTCGCCGTGCATGGTCATAGTCTCAGCGTACGCCTCCGAGGCGAATTCGGGGAGAGGCGCGTGCGCGTCACGGGGCGCGCGGTTACTCCGTGGAGACGCGTTCGAGCATCCAGGTGGTCACGTCTGCGATGACCTCGTCGCGATTCGTCTCGTTGAGGATCTCGTGCCGCGCGCCGGGGTAGATCTTGACCGAGACATCGCGCAGGCCGCGAGCGCGATACGCGGCGGCGAGTCGCTGCAGGCCGTCGCCCCGGCTGAGGGGGTCTTCCGCGCCCGCCACGATCAGGATCGGGAACTGGGCGGGGATGCCGGGACCGGGCTTGCCGAAGAGGCGCAGGCCGTCGGCCACCCCGAAGAGTTTGAGGATGTCCGCCTCGAAGCAGAGCGGGTCCGCGATGAACCGGTCGACCCGCTCGGGATCCCGGCTCAGCCACTCGAATCCGTTCGCGTCGGGGCCCGCCCACCGGGCATTGAGGTCGCCGCTCTCCATGAAGCGCGGCGTGCGGAACGCGGAGCCGGAGAGGACGAGCGCGTCCCACAGGAGCGGCCGCGCGTTGAGGATGCGCTGCGCCATGAGGGATCCCCAGGAGTGGGCGAACATCACGACGGGCACGTCGGGGTAGCGCTCGCGCGCGATCCCGGTGAGCTGCGCGATGGCGTCCTCGGTGGCTTGGAGGCCGCCCGGCCCGAGCTTGCCGAGGCGCGCCAGCTCCCCGCCGTGCTGGCGGCGACCGGTCTCGCCGTGGCCGCGGTGGTCGTCGGCGAACACGGCGAAGCCCGCGCCGGTGAGGTGCTGCGCAAACTCGGCGTAGCGGGCCGAGTGGTCGCCGATCCCGTGCGCGATCTGCACGACGGCGATCGGCTCGGCCACGGGCCACTCGGTGGCCGAGATCTCGACGCGGTGGGCGTCAACGTAGCTGAACTCGCGGGGGGCCGTCGGTGCGCTGCTCATTGCCCTATTGTGTCGGGTCCGGCTGAGCAGCGCCACCGAGGGGAGCGCCACGCGGGCAGTGCTGGCGGGCGGCGAGGCGCCCGCCAGGCGGGGTCGTTACGCCTCGCGGCGGTGTGCGACGTCGCCATCGACGAGGGTGAGCGCCGCGCCGGATCCGAGCAGCGCTTCGGGGGCGCCGGCGAGGGGATCCACCGCCCACACGGCGACGTTGGCGCGCGCTCCGGTGGCGATCCGGCCGAACTCGTGCTCGCGTCGCGTGGCTGTGGCCGCCCCGAGCGTGAGCGCTTCGAGCGCCTGCGCGGGCGTGAACACGCGTTCGGGCTGGTACGGGGCGCGGCTGCGGTCGAGTGCCGACGCCGCGGTGAGCGCGATGAACAGGTTGTCCGGCGCGAAGTGCGGGGCCGTGGGCGCGTCCGTGCCGAGGGCGAGGAGCACCCCGGCCGCACGGAACTTGTGCCACGGGAAGCCGGTGTGGGCGCGCTCGTCACCGAGTACAGCCTGCCAGTTGTCAAGCACCGCGGGATCGCAGTGCACCGGCTGCATCGACGCGGTGACCCCCAGGGCGGCCATTCGGGCGATGGTGTCGTCCGCCACCGACTCGAGGTGCTCGACCCGGGGGCGGCGGTCGGCGCGGGCCCCGTTCACGCGGACGCACTCCTGCACCATGTCGAGGGCGATGGTGCTCGCCTCGTCGCCGATGGCGTGGAGGGCGAGCTGCAGGCCCGCCGCGTCGGCGGCGACGGCGACGGGCAGCGCGAACTCCCGCTCCCAGATCGGCCCGGGCAGCGCCCCGTTGGCGTACGGCGCGCGCATGGTGGCGGTGCACGCGTCGATCACGCCGTCGAGGATGAACTTGACGCCAACAATCTGCAGCCACTGGGTGCCGAACTCCGCGGCGAGCTCGTCCCGCGCCTGGGCGATGCGCGCGATCTGCGCCACGTCGGCGGCCACGTCCCCGGACGCGGTGAGCAGCCAGTGCGCGGTGATGGGGAAGGGGAGTCGCCCGTCCCGCGCAAGCCGGCGGCGGTACGTCGCGAGCTCGGCCTCGCCGAATGACATCTCGGTGGCGGCCGTGACCCCGGTCTCCAGGTAGGCGTCGAAGGCGGCGGAGAGGTAGCGATCCTGGTCGGCCTCGCTGCGAACGGAGTCCAAGTACCCCCACGCGAAGTGCATGGCCGCGGTCTCGAGCAAGAACCCGGTCGCGTTGCCCTCGGCGTCGCGCACGATCTCGCCGCCCACGGGGTTCGGGGTGTCGCGGGTGATGCCCATCGCCTCGAGCGCGGCCGTGTTCACCCACACCGAGTGCAGGTCGTTGGCGTCGAGGATCACGGGAACGTCGGAAATGACCGCGTCGATGACCGCCGCGGTCGGGCGCTCGCCGTTGGGAAAAATATCGAACATCCAACTGGTGCCGAGAATCCGCGGAGCGTCCGGGGCGGCCTGACGGGCGGCGGCGAGCCGCTCCTGAACCTCCGTGAGGGAGGCGGCGTCGCGCAGCTGAACCTTTGCGAGCGACTCGCCGAGCATCAGCATGTGGGCGTGCCCCTCGACGATGCCGGGCGTCACCACGGCGCCGCCGAGCGACACCTCGGTGACCTCGGAGGCGCCATCGGTGCGGTCGGCACCATCGGCGCCCGCCGCACGGCGCACCGCCGCCAGCTCACCGGCGGCGAGCACGCGCCCGTCGCGAACGGCGAAGCTCTCGCGCGGAGACACCGCGGCGTCCCCGGTGAAGACGGTGGCGTCGCGGTAGATGGTGGTGACGGACATGAGGCTCGCTTTCCTGGGCTGCGCTGGGGTGACTGAATGGAGGCTGGTGTGGCGGATCGGGCCGGCCGGCCGGTGCCCTGCCACGCAGGCCCCGTCATTCGATGCTAGGGGGCTGGGGTGGGAGGTGCGGCGTCCACGGACGCGGCACCCACGGACGCGGCGGGCGCGGGCGCGGTCGCTGCCCGCGCCAGCGCGCGTTCGGCGCCGACGGAGACGCGCGCGATGAGCACGGTGGGGACGATCACCACGAAGCTGATGACGCCCATGATGAGCGCGAAGCCGGTCACGCCCAACTGGGCGATGAGCGCGCCGCCGATCAGCGGCGCGAAGCTGGACCCCACGAGGTATGCGCCGAGGAGCGGGCCGGACCAGCGGCCGCGCGCGTCGAGTCCGGCGGCGGTCGCGATGAAGAGGGCAAACGCGAAGGCGTAGATCGTGTTGATCGCGATGATGAGCCCGGCGAGCAGCGCGGGGCTGTCCGCGAAGCCCAGCCAGATCTTCAGTGCCCCGCCCAGGCCGAGGGCGATCGCGAGGGGGACGGCGCGGCCGATCCGCGCGCCGAAGATCGTGACGGCGAGCATCCCGAGGATCCCGCCGGCGGCCGCAATGCTGAGCGCGAATCCGAGACTCTGCTCGCCGATGCCCACGGTCTCGCCGAGCACGGGCGCCATGGTCCAGATGGCGTCCTCGCTTGTTCCCCAGAGCGGGAACACGATGAGCACGGCGATGCCGGCGAGGGTGATGCGCCGCGGCTCCGCGATCTGCAGGCTCGTGGTCACGTCGACCGGGGCGGCGTGCTCGGGGGCGTCGGGTAGCCAGAGCGCGAGGGCGAGACCCGCGAGCGAGATCAGCGCGAGTGTGCCGAACACGCTGCCCTGCGTGATCCCGATGACGGGGATCACCGCGAGGATCACCGTGATCAGGATGCGGTTGACGAGACCGCTCGTGGCGGACACGCGGTTGGGGTTGCGGAGCGCGGCGAGCGCGGCACCGGAGGTGGAGATCGCGGCCCCGACGCCAGCGCCGCCGAGGATGAGCCCGACGGTCGCGAGCGTGGGGTTCGGGATGAGGGCGGCCGTCCCGAACGCGACGACGGCGAGGACGAGCCCGATCGCGGCGAGGCGGCGCCGGGCCGGGCCGGCTGCCAGGCGGGAGGTGCCCAGGCCGACGACGGCGGAGGCGAGGAGCGCCCACGTCAGGATGTTGCCGCTCGCGATGACGTCGAAGCCGAGGTGACCGAGCGCGGTCATGATGAACGGTGCGAGGTTCGCCATCATCAGGCTGGCGAGGGCGATGATAAACGTCGCGCTGCCGTTGCGAAGGGTGAGGGGGTGGCGCGGATCGCCTTCGAGAAGCGGGGCGGCGCCCGGGGTGGCGGGGCGCGAGGCGGTGGTGTTCACAGGGCTCTTCTCCGACGGCTCTGGCGGGTGCGGCCCGAGGCCGCGATTAACCGAAACGGTTTCGATTAACTGAGATTCATCGTGCCTCCTGTGAGAGGATCTGTCAAGCACACCCACCGAAGGAGTCCCGTGGCGAGACCGCGCACCGTTCTGCTCAGCCGAGAGATCATCGGCCGGGCGGCGATCGATCACGTCGCCGCGGGCCATGAACTCCAGCTGGTGCCGCTCGCCAAGCGGCTCGGGGTGAGCGTGTCCTCGCTCTACCACCACGTCGACGGGCGCGACGGCGTGATCCGGGCCATGCGCGCGGTGCTGGTCGAGCGCTACGTCGCGGCGGCACCGGACCTCCCGGACGGGAGCGGCTGGGAGCAGCGGATCCGCAGCGAGGTTGAGCTGACCTGGCGCATGTACGCCGACCACCCGGCCGTGCTGCAGCTCATGCTCACCGTCGTGATCGACGAGCCCGACGTGCTCCGCTTCTACAGCGCCATCGCGGCCGCCCTCGGCGACGCTGGCCTCCCGGAGGAGGAGCTGTTGACGACGATCGAGGTGATCGACGCGTTCACGTTTGGCGCGGCGCTCGACGCACTCTCGCCCGAGGCGATCCTCGACGCGGATCACACGGGGCCCGAACTCGGGGCGCTGATCCGGCGACATCCGGTCGGTGCGGAGCGGAATCGCCGCGTGTTCGAGCGCGGCCTGGACTTCGTGATCGCGGGCGTGCGGTCGCGGTTGCCCGGGGCGTAGCCACCTCGCCTACACTGGGGGCGTGACCGGACACCGCCCTCGGGGACGAGGCACTCGGGGGAGCAGTTCGCGGCCGCGCCGCGCGCTGGGCGTCTGGCTTGCCCTGGGTCTCACCGCGACGGTGCTCGGCTGCGTGCCGGCCGTCAGCGAGGCGGCCGCCACGGAGTCCCCGCAGAAGAGGAGCGCAGCTGTGCAGATCATGACGCTGGACATCGCCGGACCGGCGGCGGATCGCACCCCCGGGGTTCCGAACCGCGTGGGATCCGAGCGGGTGCGGCTGCGGAGCTACGAACCCGCGCTCGAGGCGGGCGGGCAGCCGTGGGCCACCCTCGTGTGGGCGCACGGCGGGTCGTTTGTGCGCGGCACGCTCGACTGGCCGGAGGCCGATTGGGTCGCGCGCGAGTTCGCGGCGGCCGGGGTGCGCGTGTACTCCGTCGACTACGTGCTCGCGAGCGAGACGGTGAAAGCCCCCGCGCCCGCGAACGACGTGGCCGCCGTCCTCGCCTGGGCGGCGGATCGCGCGGAGCCCGGTGTGCCGCTGGTGGTCGGCGGGGCGAGCGCGGGGGCGCACCTGGCCACGCTCGCGGCACTGGGAGGCGCCGCGCAGGCGCTGGTGCTCGAATACCCCACGTTCCACCGGGCGCAGCGCCCGGACGCGGCGATCGCGGCGGCGACGGCGCAGCTTCCGGAACAGCGCCGCTTCGATGCAGCGCGGATCGCGGAGATGTACGCCTCCTACCTGGGCGACGACGTGGACGCCGTGGACGCCGTGGTCGGCGCGGGCGAGGAGCTCCCGCTCGTCGCCGGCGAGCTGCCTCCGGAGCGGCTGAGCGCCCTCCCGCCCACGGTGATGGTGCACGCGGACGCCGACGATCTGCGCGCCTCGGGAGAGCAGTTCGCGGAGCAGCTCCGGCTCGCGGGCGTGCCCGTCAGCGAGGCGATCCAGCCCGGCACGGTGCACGGCTACCTGAACCGACCGGAGGAGTCGCCGCAGGCGCTCGCTGACGCCGAGGCGACGATCGACCGCTTCGTGAGCGAGCTCCGCCGAGTGCTCGCCTGACCGCGTCCCGGCGATCGCGCACCCAGCGCCCAGACAACGCCTAGATCATGTACTCGAGCTCCCGGTACGCGCCGCGGTAAAACAGGAGCGGGGCCCGATCCGGGTCGGTTGAGATGCCGCTCACGCGCACGAGGAAGATCAGGTGGTCTCCCGCCTCGATCTCGCGCTCGATGTCGCCTGCGACCCAGCCGGTCACCCCGTCGAGGGTGGGAACGCCGTTGCTCACGGACGGGGTCCACGCGACCCCCTGCCATTTGTCGGTGCCGGATCGGGCGAACTGCCCACTGAGGTGCTGCTGCTGCGCGCTCAGGAAGTTGACGACGACGCGCCCGTGTGCGCGGACCGCGCTGAGGCTGCGGGAGGTACGCGCGATGGAGAACGAGACGAGCGGCGGGTCGATCGACACGCTGTAAAACGACTGGCAGGTGAAGCCGACGGGGCCGTCGGCGCCCTGCGTGGTGATGACGGTCACGCCGGAGGCGAAGCTTCCCATGACGTCGCGGTAGCTGCGGTCGTCGAACGCGCGGGGGACGGCGGCGGTGGTGGTCGCGGGGGCCGCCGGAGCTGCGGCCGCCGGAGCGGTCGTCGCCGCGGGCGTACGGGGGCTCATGCGGCGGCCTCCGCCCGGGCGGAGAAGCCGGAGATGGCGGGGCCCTGGCTCGCGAGCCACTCGTCGAGGAGCTCGTCGCGGCGGTCGAACTTCGGGGTGGGGAACGCGAGGCCGCGGGTGGGGACGCTCGCGCCGAGCTCGACGAGCAGCGGCCGGAGGGTGAACTCCACGGCGAGCGCGTGTTCGTCGGACGCGGTGGTGAAGAGCGGGATCGCGGTCACACCGTCGAGCGCCCGCGCCGGGTAGCGGTCGAGAAAGGACTTCAGGAGGCCGGTGTAGCTGGCCTTGTAGGTCGGTGTCGCGATCACCGCATAGCGGGAGGTGCGGAGCTGATCCAGCAGCGGATCGAGCGTGGGTGCCGGCCAGGCGAACAGCGAGCTCGCGTGGTCGATGAGGTCCACGGTGGGGTGCCGGGTGGCGCCGGTGTGGGCGGCGATCCGCTCGGCGAGCTCCTCGGCGATGTGGCGGGTGCGTGAGTGGGGTTTGGGGTTTCCGACGATGACGGAGATGGCGGACACGGGGATCCCTTTCTGGCGCCGGGCGCAGAGCTGCGGTGCGGCGTGCATCTGTGGGTGGCGCGGAGCGCCACGGCAGGCGGGTCATGATCCACGGTGGGGTGTCGCGGAGTCGCCGCGGGATCTCATCTCGCGGAACTGGAGCCAGTGTAGGTCGCTCGGCCGGGGCCGCGAGGGGTCGTCGACATATGACGTAACGGTCATTCTTCGTCATATTGCTGGACAGCCCCCGGCGGCATACTCATAAGCTCGCCGTATGTCTCCCATAACTCAACCCACGGAATTCACGGTGGGGATCGCCCTTGACGCGGCCGGCTGGCACCCGGCCGCGTGGCGCGAACCCGACGCCCGCCCCGACGCACTGTTCACCGCGCCCTACTGGACCGAGCTCGTGCGGACCGCCGAGGCCGGTGGCCTCGATTACGTCACGATCGAAGACTCCCTGAGCGTGCCGGGCACCGGAGCGCTCGACGCGGCACCCGCGTCGCCCCGCCCAGACCGCGTCGCGGGGCGCCTCGACGCGCTCCTGACCGCGAGCTGGACCGCACCCCAGACGCGCACGATCGGGCTGATCCCCACCGTCACCGTCACCCACACCGAGCCCTTCCACGTCGCCACCGCGCTCCAGACCCTCGATCACGTCTCCGAGGGGCGCGGTGGGTGGCAGTTGCGGATCTCGCCCGAACCGGAGGCCGCGGCCGCATTCGGACGCCGCCCGGCCCCGAACGTCGAGGCCGCACGCGTCATCGCGGGGGATACCGATCCCGGCCTCGACGCGCTCCTCGGCGAGGCCGCCGAGGCCGCCGCGGTGGCCCGGGGGCTGTGGACCAGCTGGGCCGCGGACGCCGAGATCCGCGACGCCGCCACGGGTCGCTTCCTCGACCGGGATCGCGTCCGCCACATCGGCTTCGCCGGCGAGCACTTCTCGGTGGTGGGGCCCTCGATCGTGCCGCGCTCGCCGCAGGGGGAGCTCCCCATCACCGTGCTCTCGCACTCGCCCCGCGTGCACCGATTCGCGGCCACGTCCGCCGACGTCGTGTTCATTACGCCCGACAGCGAGTCCGTGCGTGCCGGCGCATCGCGCGGGGCCTCGGCGGCCGAGCTCGTCGCCCAGGTGCGCGCCGCCGAGCGCGCCGTTGACCGCCCGGGACTCGGGCTCGCCCCGCTCCGGATTGTCGCTGACCTCGTCGTCGCGCTGGACACTGCGGCCCCGGGTGAGACGGGGGCGGCCCGGCTCGCCCGCCTGAACGCCCTCGCCGGCGAGCCGTTCGAGAGCGACGCTCGCGTCGTCGCCGGCTCGGCCGCCGAAGTCACCGAGCTGATCGCCGCGTGGCGCGCGGCGGGCGTTGAGGGGATCCGGCTTCTCCCGCTGACACTGCCGGGCGAGCTCGGCCGCATCGTCGCGGATCTGCTCCCGGCGCTCCGCGCGCGCGGCCTTGTCTCCGAGCAGCTCGACGCCGCCGGGGCCCCGCCGCGGTCCCTGCGCGAACGCTTCGGGCTGGCCCCCGTTCCGCCCCGCGCCCACCGCACCGCCCGCACCGCCCGCACCGAGGAGACCGCCGCATGAGCACCGAGTCCGCCCGTCCCGCCGCGACCGCCCCGCGCCAGGTGCGCCTCGTGGCCCACTTCCCGGGCGTCAACAGCGCCACCGTCTGGAGCGACCCCGCCGCCGGGAGCCAGATCGACTTCGCCTCGTTCCGGCACTTCGCGCAGACCGCGGAGCGCGGCCTCTTCGACTACGTGTTCCTCGCGGAGGGCTTGCGAGTGCGCGAGCACGGCGGTGAGATCCACGATCTCGACGTGGCCGGGCGCCCGGCCACGCTCGCGGTGATCACCGCGATGGCCTCCGTGACCCGCAATATCGGGGTCGTGGGCACCCTCACGAGCACCTTCAACGAGCCCTACGAGCTCGCCCGCCAGCTCGCCACCATCGACCACCTGTCGAACGGGCGCGTGGGCTGGAACGTGGTGACGACCTCCGACGCGTTCCACGGTGCCAACTTCCGGCGCGGCGCGTACCTCCCCCACGCCGAGCGGTACACCCGGGCCGAGGAGTTTGTCGCCGTCGCCAAAGCGCTCTGGAACTCGTGGGATGCCGCCGCGATCGTTGCGGATCGCGCCGGCGGCCGGTACATCGACCCCGAGCGGGTCCGCCGGGTCACACACGAGGGGCCCCAGTTCTCGGTAACCGCGACAAGCACGGTGCCGCGCAGCCCGCAGGGCTTCCCCGTGATCGTGCAGGCGGGGGATTCCCCGGCCGGTCGGGACTTCGCGGCGGCGAACGCCGAGATCATCTTCTCGCGACACACGAGTTTCGCCGAGGGGCAGGCCTTCTACCGTGACGTCAAGGGCCGCCTCCCCGGGGTGGGGCGCACGGAGGACTCGCTGCTGATCCTGCCCGGGGCGACGTTTGCGCTCGGGGACACCGATGCGGACGCGGCGGAGCGGGCGCGCGCGATCTCGCTCGCGCAGACAACCCCGCAAACCGCGATCGCCTGGGTGGAGGCGATCTGGGGGCACGAACTGCCGGGGCTCGACCCCGACGGTGCCCTCCCGCGCACGGACCCGAGCGACGGCCAGCAGCGGCAAGGGCAGGTCTCCACGCAGGTGGCGGATCGCGTGGCGCGCGCCGAGCAGTTGCGGTCTCGGGCGGCGGCCGAGGGGCTCACTCTGCGCGAGCTCGTCGCCGCGGAAACAGCCCGCCATACCTTCGTCGGCTCACCGAACACGATCGCGGCCGCGATCGACCACGCCGTGCAGGAGCGCGCCGCGGACGGCTTTGTGCTCGTGCCGCACCTCACCCCGGGCGGACTCGACGAGTTCGTGGACCGGGTGGTCCCGCTGCTCCAAGAACGCGGGGTGTTCCGCACCCGCTACGAGACCGACCCCGAGACCGGCGCGAACTCCACGCTGCGGCGCACCCTGGGATTGCCCCGGCCGCCGCACGTGGCGTGGCGACCGGCGGGGGAGCGCGTGCCCGCGGGGGTGGGGGCATGAGCGCGGCACCGTTCGCCGACACCGTCGTGGCCCGGCTGGTGCGCCCGAGCGATCCGCTCGCCGCGCCGCTGCTTGCCGACCTCGAGCGCGAGTACGACGCCCGCTACGGCGTCGAGGTGTTCGGCGAACCCGCCTCGGTGGAGCTGAATCGCTACCCGGAGGCGTCGTTTGTCGCCCCGCACGGCGGTTTCCTGCTCCTCCTCGCGGAGGGGGAAGCGATCTCCGGGGGTGCCTTCATGCGCTTCGACGAGCGGACCGCGGAGTTCAAGCGCATCTGGACCCGCGCAGACCGCCGCGGCCGCGGCCTCGCGAAGCGGGTCCTCCTCGAACTGGAACGCGAGGCGAGCCGGCTCGGCTACGAGCGCGTCTTCCTCACGACCGGCCCGCGCCAGCCCGAGGCCGTGGCGCTCTACCTGGGCACCGGCTTCACCCCGCACTTTGATCCCGCGCGCCCCGCGGCGGAGATCGGAGTGCACCCGTTCACGAAGGATCTCGTCCCGGGCTTCTCGAGCCCCCACGCCCACGATCCCGCACTCACGAAGGAGCGCCGCCCATGACCGCGACACTCGACACCCCGCCGGCCGCGGTGGTGAACCGCTCTGCACCGAAGATCACGGAGCCGGTGGTGCCGCTGCGCCACTGGTGGCGCTGGGCGTTCAGCGCCGTGGCCGTGTTCCTGCTGGCCCAGCTCGTGTGGACGTTCTTCTCGAACCCGCAGTGGCGCTGGCCCGTGTTCGCCGAGTACTTCTTCAATGACGCCGTGCTGCGCGGGCTGTGGCTGACGCTGTGGCTCACCGCGGTGTCCGCCGTGATCGGCTTCGTGCTGGGCGGCGTGCTCGCGCTCGCCCGGCTCTCGGGCTCCGCACTCCTGAACTCCTTTGCGTGGGGCTTCATCTGGTTCTTCCGCTCCGTGCCGCTCGTGGTGCAGCTGGTCATCTGGTTCAATCTCGGCTACCTCTTCCCGACCCTCGGCATCGGCTGGCCCTTCAGCTACGACTTCTGGGTGGTCGAATTCGACACGGTGCGCCTGCTCTCCTCCACCGTCGCCGCGATCCTCGGGCTCTCGCTGCACCAGGCGGCGTATTCGGCCGAGATCATCCGCGGCGGGCTGCTGTCGGTGGACCAGGGGCAGATCGAGGCGGCGAAGGCGCTCGGGATCCCGCGCAGCCGCCGCTTCTTCCGCATCGTGCTGCCGCAGGCCGCCCGCGCGATCCTCCCGAACGCCTTCAACGAGGTGATCGGCCTGCTCAAGGGCACCTCGGTAGTGTTCATCGTCGCGCTGCCCGAGCTGTTCTACACGGTGCAGGTGATCTACAACCGCAATCAGCAGGTTGTCCCGCTGCTGCTCGTCGCCGCGGTCTGGTACACGATCTTCACCACCGTGCTGAGTATCGCGCAGTACTACATCGAGCGCCGCTTCTCGCGCGGCACCGCCCGCGAGCTGCCCCCGACGCCGCTGCAGAAACTCCGCCGCCGCCTGGGCACCGCCGCCGCCCGGCTGCGCGGCCCCGCCGACGCCCCGCCACCCGCGACCACCGGCGGCATCTCCACCCACACCGTTGCCGCGCTCCACACGAGCGCCCACTGACAGGAGTCATGATGGCACAGAACGCCACCGCAGCAGCCACGCGCGACCGCGCCACCGCGGATCAGGATCCGGCGGTCGATGTGGCGGTCGCCCGAGCCGCCGATCCGGCACCCCAGGCGACCCCGGCGGCCACCGACCCCGGCCCCCGCACCGGGCTCGTCGAGATCACCGACGTGCACAAGTCCTACGGCGCCCAGGAGGTGCTGCACGGCATCTCGCTCCGCGTCGAACCCGGGCAGGTGATCACCCTGCTCGGCCCCTCGGGCTCGGGGAAATCCACGCTGCTGCGCGCGATCAACCACCTCGAGACCATCGACGCCGGATCGATCACGATCGACGGCGATCACATCGGCTACGAACGCCGCGGCGGGGTGCTCCACGAGCTGCCGGAGAAACAGGTGCTGCAGCGCCGCACCCGCGTCGGCATGGTGTTTCAGAACTTCAATCTGTTCCCGCACCTCACGGCCCTCGAGAACATTATCGAGGCCCCCATCGGGCTCAAGCGCGCGAGTCGGGCCGCCGCGATCGCGCAGGCCCGCACCCTGCTGGAGCGCGTCGGCCTTGCCGACCGCGCCGACCACTACCCGCGCCAGCTCTCCGGCGGCCAGCAGCAGCGCGTCGCAATTGCGCGGGCGCTGGCGCTGGCACCCGATGTGCTGCTCTTCGACGAACCCACGAGCGCGCTCGATCCGGAGCTCGTCGCGGAGGTCCTCAGCGTGATCCGCGACCTCGCGCACAGCGGCACCACCCTCATCATCGTGACCCACGAAATCGGCTTCGCCGCCGAGATCGCCGACCATGTGGTGTTCCTCGACGCGGGCCGCGTCGTCGAGCAGGGCCCGCCCGCCCAGGTGCTGCGCGCCCCGGAAGAGGCGCGCACCCAGGAGTTCCTCGACTGGGTGATCTGATCCGGCGCTGCTCCGGTGCCGCGCCCACGTCTGTCCGTCCCGAAGTCCCTCCCTAACGAAAGCGAAGCCATGTACACCACTTCCCGACGACGCGCTCGCGTCGCCCTCCCCGCCCTCGCCGCGATCGCGCTGCTCGGCTTCACCGCGTGCAGCGCGGTGGTCGACGGCGACACCGCCGGGGCCATCGACCCGGGTGCCGCCCCGGTCGCGCAGGAATCCCCGTTCGACCTCACGAGCGCCAACACGGATGAGCGGGTCCGGATCGACCCGATCCCCGAGGCCGTCGCGGCGCTCGAAGCGAGCGGATTCACGCCGATCCAGGCCGGCAAGTTGACGGTCGCCCACTCCGCCTACGAGCCGCCGCTCGGCTTCCTCGCCGAGGACGACAACCGGACCCTCCTCGGGATCGAACCCGATATCGCCCAGCTCGTGGCCGACGGGCTGGGTCTCGAGTATGCGCCCGAGAACGTGGCCTGGGCCGATTGGCCGCTCGGCGTGGAATCCGGGAAATACGACGCCGTGATCTCGAACGTCACGGTCACCGAGGAGCGCAAGGATCTGTTCGACTTTGCCACGCACCGCACCGATATCGTCGCCTTCTCGGTGCGCAGCGACAGCGACATCGATGCGATCGGCGCGGCGCCGGACGTCGCCGGGCTGAAAGTGAGCGTCGGCAGCGGCACGAACCAGGAAAAGATCCTGCTTGACTGGTTCGCGGAGAACGAGCAGAACGGACTCCCCGCCGGCGAGCCCGTCTACTTCGAGGACAACGCGGCGGCGCAGCTCGCGCTCGCGTCCGGCCGCATCGACGCGATCTTCGGCCCGAACCCGACCGCGGCCTACGCGGCCGCCGTGACCGGGGAGTCGAAGGTCGTCGGCACCGTCAACGGAGGTTTCCCCGCGAACGCCGAGATCGGCGTGACCACGGCGAAGGGCAACGGGCTCATCGATCCCGTGGCGATCGTGCTGAACACCCTCATCGCCGACGGCCGCTACGACGACGCGCTCGACCGCTGGGACCTCAGCGACGAACGTGTCGACGCATCGCGCGTCAACCCGCCCGGGCTCCCGCGCCCGTAACCCACCAGCATCCTGAGAACACCCGAGAAGAGGCCATCACCGATGCCCACGAACACTCCGCCCGTGTCTGTACCGCCCGTGTCGGCTCCGCATGTGTCTGTCCCGCCCGCGCCGGTCCCACCCGCGCCGGGCCGGTCCCGTGCCGCGCTGCGCCTCGCCGCCACCGCCGGGCTCGCGCTCGCCGTTGCCGGGCTCGTCGGCTGCAGCGCGGGCGCCCCCGGCACCCTGGACGCTCAGGCGGCACCGGCCGCCGGCCGCGCCGAGGCACCATTCGATCTGACGACCGGCAACCTCGACACTCGCCCGCACATCGATCCGGTTCCCGAAGCCGTCGCCGCACTGGAAGCGAGCGGCTTCACGCCCGCACAAGCGGGCAAGCTGACGGTCGCCCTGGGCGGCGCGGGATCCCCGCCGACCTCGTTCTTCGCGGAGGACGACGCCCAGACCATCATCGGGAGCGACGCCGATTTCGCCTCGCTCATCGCCGAGGGGCTGGGCCTCGACTACGCGCCCGAGAACGTCGCCTGGGCGGACTGGCCGCTGGGCATCGAGTCCGGGAAATACGATCTCGCCCTCACCAACGTGGGCGTCACCGAGGAGCGCAAAGAGCTCTTCGACTTCGCGACCTACCGTGATGCGGTCATGGGCTTCTCCGTCGCGGCCGGTTCGGAGATCACCGAGATCGCCGAGCCGAACGACGTGTCGGGGCTGCGTGTGATCGTCGGCAGTGGCACGAATCAGGAAAAGTTCCTGCTCGACTGGTTCGCGCAGAACGAGGCGGCGGGCCTCGCGCCGGGCGAACCCGTGTACTACGAGGACTCGGCAGCCGGATCCCTCGCGCTGGCGTCCGGCCGCGCCGACGTGAGCATCGACCCGCACGCCCTCGCGAAGTTCCGGGAAACGACGCTCGGCGAGACCCGCGTCGTGGGGAGCTTCAACAGCGCCTATCCGGTCTCCGGGCAGGTGGGCGCGGTGACGGCGAAGGGGAACGGCCTCATCGAACCCGTGGCCCTCGTGATCCAGTCGCTCATCGACTCGGGGACGTACGACGAGGCGCTTGCACGGTGGGGGCAGGACGAAGAGGCCGTCTCCGAGTCGCTCATCAACCCACCCGGCCTGCCGAAGCCATGACGCACGAGAGCCTCCTTCCGGCCGGGGGCGCCGCGCCGGTCGAGATCGTGTGCGTGGGCGCCGGGCCGGGGGCCGCGATGCTGCTGGAGCGGATCATCGCGAACCACGCCGCGCACAGCCCCGCCCTGCCGCTGCACCTCACCCTCGTGGACCCGCACGCACCCGGCGGCGGCCGGATCTGGCGGCGCGATCAGTCGCCGCTCCTCAAACTGAACTCCATGCTGCGCGACGTCGCCTTCTTCACGGACCCCTCCTGCCGGATCGCGGGCCCGGTCGCCCCGGGCCCCTCGCTCGCCGAGTGGGTGCGCGGCGTCCGCGCGGGGCGCTTCCCCGCGCCGGCGTGGGCCGACGCCCAGCTCCGCCGCGAGATCGCCGAGATCGGTGAGGCCGACTTCCCCACGCGCCGCCTCAACCACGCGTACCTGACGTGGGCGTTCGCCGAGATCCAGCGCCGGGCCGCGGACACGCTGCGCGTGAGCTGGCGGCCGGGGACCGCCGTCGCGGTCGAGGGTACCGGGGGCGGTCAGGCGGGCGACCCGGCCGCTGACTCGGCCGGCGGTTTGGTGGGCGACCCGGTGGCTGATCCGGCTGGCGGCACCGGCGGGTTCCGCGTGCGACTCGATTCCGGCGAGGCGCTGCACGCGGATCTCGTGATCTACGCGCTGGGCCACAACGGAACGGCACCGTCGGACGACGCCCGCCAGCAGGCGGCGTTCGCGCGGCGGCACGGGCTGCACTACATCGCGCCGGCGTTTACCGCCGACGTCGACCTGTCCGCGGTGCCCGCCGGGGCGGACGTCATCGTCCGCGGCATGGGGCTCGCGGCGATCGACCTCAGCGTTCGGCTCGCCGAGGGGCGGGGCGGCCGCTTCCGCGAGACGCCGGAGGGGGCCCTCCGGTACACGCCGAGTGGCGAGGAGCCGATCCTGCACTTCGGCTCCCGCCGCGGCGTCCCGTATCGCTCCAAGATCACGAGCCAGGTGGTGGGGGAGCCGGTGCGGCTCGCCTATCTGGGGCCCGAGTTCCACGCGGCCGTCGCCGCGCGCACCGATCCCCTCGACTTCGACCGGGACGTGTGGCCGCTGCTCTCCGCCGAGCTGATCACCGGGTACTACCGGGAGCTCTTCACCGGCCACCCCGGTCGAGTCGTCGGGGACTGGGAACGCTTCGCGCCGCGGTTGCAGGACGCGCTCGCCGCCTCGTGTGGGATCTCGGGCGGTGCCGCCCGCGGCCCGAGTGCGGCCGGCCCCGGCGCGCCTGATCCGCTCGGGCAGCTGATCCGCGCGCACGTGCCGGATCCCGGCGATCGCTTCGATCTCGCCGCCTTCGACCGACCGCTCGCGTTCGGCCCCGAGCCGCGCGCCGCCGCGCCCCCGGCCGGGGCAGGATCCGGCACTGGATCTGGCACTGCGGTCCACGCGCGGGTGTGCGCGCACATCGCCGAGGACCTGCGGCTGCGCACCTCGCCCGAGCACAGCGCCACGCAGGCGCTGTTCCTCACGGGGCTGTACGCCTTCCTCGCGCTCGCGGAGATCGCGCCCGAGCGCTGGAACGCGCGCAGCCGGACGCACGCGCTGCCGCGCCGCTGGTTCAGCACCTTCAGCTACCTCGCGAGCGGCCCACCCGGCCACCGGCTGCGCGAGCTGCTCGCCCTCGCCGAGGCCGGCGTGGTGCGGTTTCTCGGGGGCGACCTGGTGCTCGGGCACGACGAGACGCGGGGCGTCTTCACGGCAACCGGATCCGCGGTCACGGGAGAGACCGGGCCGCCCGCCGCCACGCGCGCCGAGGCGGGGATCCTGATCGACGCCTGGCTCCCGGAGGCGCGTGCCGCGCAGAGCGACAATCCGCTGCTCCGCCAACTCGTGCGGGACGGGCGGCTCCGGGAGCTCGCGGTGCCCGATCCCGCGACCGGCACCGTGGCGACCACCGGCCAGATCGAGGTCGACGGCGATGGGGGCGTGCCGGGCTCGGCGCGCGAGTTTGCGCTCGGCCCGTTCGTGGCCGGCCTCACCGGCGGGGCGTTCACCCGGCCCGGCATTAACTCGCTGCCCTTCCGGATCCACGACCGGTGCGCCCGGGCCGTTCTCGACGCCGCGAGTGCGGTGGCGGGCGCGGCCACGAATGAGACCGCGAGCGCGGCCGGGTTCGAGGTTGCGCGCGAAGCGGCACCCGAACTTCGTGGCACCGACGTGGGCCTCGCGGCGAGTGGGGCGCGGCACTAGTGTGGGGCGCGGCGTGAGCCTGGGGTGCGGCGCGTGCCTGGCGCGCGGCGCGTGCCCGGCGCGCGCGGTGTGAGGCCTACGCGGTGCGATCCTCATTCGGGCGCGGCACGCCGGGGCGCAGCTCGCCCGCCTCGATGCGCACGGGAAGCCGGTTTTCCGGGGGCGGGAAGGGGCACGTCGCGCTGGCGGAGTACGCGCAGGGCGGGTTCGTGGTGCGCGTGAAGTCGATGCGTACGGTCGACGCGTCGAGCGGCGTGACGTCCACGAAGCGTGCCGCCGGGAACGTCAGATCGGTGCCGGTCTCGTCGGCAAAGATCGCGCGCAGGTCACCGCCCTCCACGGAACCGAAGAGGGTGAGCGCGACCTCGGTGCCGGCGACCTGGAACACGGCGCGGCCCGGGGAATCGTAGTGCTGGGTGCGGTCGTTGCCCGCGGCGGAGGCGACCTCCACGCCGGTGCGGTCCGCGGGCTCGAAGCGTGCGGTGATCACCCACTCGCGGCGCGGCGGGAACGTTGCGGTCCCGGTGTAGGACGTGCGATCCGGCGACGCGGGATCCCGCGGCCGCACGATGACGCCGCCGCTCCGCGCGGCCACCTCCAGCTGCACGTCACCCCAGGCGAGCGCGGTTCCCGCGGTGCCCGTGAGCGGGCCCAGCTGCACGGTTCCGGCCACGGGTGAGCCGTCGCGGGTCACCCCGTCGGCGGCGTCGAGCTCGACCGTGACGAGGCCATCGGCCGTGACGCTCCACCGGCCCGGGATGCCGGGCAGGGCCGCCGGGTCACGGGAAAGCCAGTGCAGCGCGGTCGCGCTAAGGGGGCCGAACGGGGCAGTGCGCGCCCGCTCAACCTCCGCATGCCACACCGCGTGGGCATCGGCGAACGGGGTGGTGGTGCTCGTGGACATGGCGCTCCCTCAGCGTCGTCGGAAAGGACGCCTCCACACAATCATGCGGGGCCGAGAACCGGGTGAATGTGACCGGAAGTTTCGCGGAACCCACGGCCCGGGCAGAATACTGCCATGAGCCTCACACACCCCGGCACCCTGCGCGGCAGCCGCGTCACCCTCGAACCGCTCGCCGCAGCGCACCACGACGGCCTCGTCGACGCGGTACGCGACGGGGAGCTGTGGGACCTCTGGTACACCCTCGTCCCGCGACCCGAGGGCATGGCCGCGGAAATTGAGCGTCGGCTCGCACTCCAGGAGCGCGGCACCATGATCCCGTTCACCACGCGCCGCACCGACACCGGGCAGATCATCGGTATGACCACGTTCATGAACATCGAGGCCGAAACCCCGCGCGTCGAGATTGGTTCCACGTGGAACGCGCGCAGCGCGCAGGGCAGCGGCACCAACCCCGAATCGAAGCTCCTGATGCTCGGCCACGCGTTCGACGTGTGGGGCTGCACGGCGGTGGAATTCCGCACGGACTTCCACAACCACCAGTCGCGCGCCGCGATCGCCCGCCTCGGGGCCAAGCAGGACGGCGTGCTGCGCGCCCACCGCCAGGGGGAAGGCTACCTGCGGGACACGGTCGTGTTCTCGATCACCCAGCCCGAGTGGCCGGGTGTGCGGCTCGGGCTCCAGCACCGCCTCGCGAGGCGCGAGGGCACCTCCCCGAGGGAGATGTAGCGCCTGCCCCTTGCCTCCCCGCGCCCCGAACCCCGTCGAGAACGCACTGACGCACGTTCTCGGTCGCCGTGGCGGTGTCACAGTGCGCGCTCGGTGGCCCGGCGTTCGAGCCTCGCCCACCGTGGATCACATTCCGGGCTTGACCTTGTCATGGTGACAAGGTGTTCACTGGACGTGGAGGTGGTCACCCATGACCCAGGAACACTCGTCAGCCCACGGGGACGCCGGGCTGCGCGCGGCGCTTGCCGCAGCGGACCCGTCGACGCGGCTGCAGGCGGCCCTCACCGCGGGCAGCCGGCCCGATCCGGCGTTCATCGCACCGCTGCTCGCCCGGTGCGCATCGGAACCCGATTTTTACGTGCGCGACATGCTGACCTGGGCGCTGATCCAGCACGACCATGCCGAGGTGCTGACGCAGCTCCTCCCCGAACTGGAGGCGCCGACCGCGCAGGCCCGCAGCCAGGCCCTGCACACGCTCTCGAAGATCGGTGATCCGCGCACCTGGTCCGCGATCCGACCCCACCACCTCCGCGACGCCGACGATGACGTCGCCCGGGCTGCATGGCGGGCCGCCGCGGGCCTCGTGCCCGCGACGGACGCCGCTGCGCTCGCCGAGGAGCTTGCGCGCCAGTTCGGGCGCGGGGATCGCGACGTGCAACTCAGCCTCAGCCGGGCCTTCGCGGTGCTCGGCGCGGCCGCCGAGGGTGCCGTGGAGCGCGCGCAGCAGAGCCAGGACGCCGCGGTGCGCGTGCACGCGGCAGCGACCGAGCGCATCATGCAGGATCCCGAGGAGGGCTTTGACGCCGCGCTGCACGAGGCGCGCCGGGTCGTGGCGCTGCGCGATGCGCCGCGGGCGGAGGGGTGAGGCGGTGCTGATCGGGGAAGTCGCCGCGCGGTCGGGGGTGAGCGCCCGCATGCTGCGCCACTACGACCGGATCGGGCTGGTGTCGCCGAGCGTGCGGACATCGGGCGGGTACCGCGACTACACGAACGCGGACATCCAGCGCCTGTTCCATGTGGAGGGCCTGCGCACGCTGGGCCTGGGACTCCCCGAGGTCGCGGCGGTGCTGGACGATCCCGCATTCCAGCCGCGCGACATGGTGGCGCAGCTGACGGCCCAGACGCGCGCGCGGATCGCCCGGGAGGAGGCGCTGCTTCGCACCCTGGAGCGGGTGCAGGCCAGCGCGCCGCGCGACTGGGCCGAGGTGCTGCAGACGATCGGGCTGCTCCGGGGCCTGGAATCGCCCGAAGCCTCCGAGCGACTCCGTGCGGCGCTCCGCCTGGACGGCGCGGACGCGGGTGGCCCCGACGTGGCCCCGGTCGTGGCGGCCGCGCTCGCGGAGACCGATCTCAACGCCGCGGGAGCGCTCGACTGGGCCCTCGCGCAGCGCGGTGACGCCGCGGTGCCGCTGCTCGCCGCTGCTCTGGAGGATCCCGCGCGCGCCCGCAGGCACCGCGCTGTCGAGGCGCTCCGAAAGATCGGATCGGGCCCCGCCCTGCGCGCGCTCGCCGCCGCGACCCGCCACCCCGACCCCGTGGTCCGGGCGCGAGCCGCCATCGCGGCCGGAATGCTGGGAAACCTCGAGGCCGTGCCGGATCTGCTCGCGCTCGTGGCGGCGGGGCGCGACGACGTCGAAGCGGGGGATGTCCTCGCCGAGCGTGCGGCCGCCGCGCCGCACGCTGCCGAACGGATCGCGGCGGACCTAGCGGCGGCCCTGACGCGTGCCGACGACGCCGGCCGATACCGGCTCGTGGCGCTCCTCGCCGACCTGCCCGGCGACGCGGCCGCGGAGATCCTGCGCGCCCGGGTGTCGGATCCGGCACCCCGCGTGGCCCGCACGGCGCAGGCGCTGCTCGACCGCCGCTGAGGTGCCCGGGTGTGCGCGGGGCGCGCTCGGTGGGGACGCCGGCTGACCGCGCCCGGCCGGCTAGTCGGCGTGCACGCTGACCGGGCCGAGCCGCCGCAGCTGCGTGACGTGCCCCGGGTCGAGTTCCGCGAGCGACGACACCCCGAGCAGGCGCATGGTGCGCTCGATCTCGCTGCGCAGGATCGCGATCGTGCGATCCACCCCCGCGCGACCGCCCGCCATCAGGCCGTACAGGTAGGCCCGCCCGATGAGCGTGAAGTCGGCCCCGAGCGCGATGGCCGCGACGATGTCGGCGCCGTTCATGATGCCGGTGTCGATCATCACGGTGAAGTCGTCGCCCACCGTCCGGCGCACGCTGGGCAAGAGGTGGAACGGGACGGGCGCGCGGTCGAGCTGGCGACCGCCGTGGTTGGAGAGCACGATCCCGTCGACGCCGGCGTCGCGGAGCCGCAGCGAATCCTCAAGCGTCTGCACGCCCTTCACCACGATCTTGCCGGGCCACAGTTCGCGAATCACCGCGAGATCGTCGAAGCTGATCGTCGGATCCATCGCGGCGTCGAGCAGCTCACCCACGGTCCCGCCGGTGGTGGCGAGCGACGCGAACTCGAGCTTCGGAGTCGTGAGGAAATCGACCCACCACCACGGCCGCGGCAGCGCGTTGATGACCGTGCCGAGGCTGAGCTGCGGGGGAATCGAGAAACCATTGCGCTTGTCGCGCAGGCGCGCGCCGGACACCGGGGTGTCGACCGTGAAGTGCAGGGTGTCGTAGCCCGCCGCCGCGGCGCGGCGCACCAGCCCGTAGGAGATCTCGCGATCCCGCATCACGTACAGCTGGAACCAGTTGCGACCGTCCGGGTTCGTGGCCCGCACATCCTCGATCGAGGTCGTGCCGAGCGTGGACAGGGTGAACGGGATCCCCGCCGCCGCCGCTGCGCCCGCGCCCGCAACCTCGCCCTCGGTCTGCATCAGCCGGGTGAAGCCCGTCGGGGCGATGCCGAATGGCAGCGCGCTGGGCCCGCTGAGAATCTCGACGCTCGTGTCTACCTCGGGGGCCGGGCGCAAGATGCTCGGGTGGAACTCGATGTCTGCGAAGGCCTGGCGGGCGCGCGCCAGCGAGAGCTCGCCCTCGGCCGCGCCGTCGGTGTAATCGAACGCGGCCTTCGGGGTGCGCCGCTTCGCGATCGTCCGCAGGTCGTTGATGGTCAGGGCCCCCGTCAAGCGACGACGTTTCCCGTTGAAGTCGGGGCGCTTGAACTGCATGAGCTCGAGCAGTTCGGTGGGCTTCGGCAACTGGCGGGTAACCATGGGGCTCTCTTCGGGTCGGGGTGCGTTCACTGTCGACGTTAGCGCTGAGCGGGAGTTGAATGGGGGTGATATTTCAGCAGCGGCGTGGATCTGGCAACCACGGCCCGCAGATCGGCAAGTTCCGGGCCGAGCTGGCCCAGGGCCTGCGCCTGCAGAAGCAGGTTGCCCATTGCGGTGGCCTCGACGGGGCCGGCGAATACCGGCAGGCCGGAGCGGTCGGCGATCCGCTGGCATAGCAGCGTGTTCTGCGATCCGCCGCCGATGATGTGGATGGCGGACACGTCGCGATCTGCGAGCGCCGCCCCGGTCGCGACGGCCTCAGCAAATGCGACCGCGAGGCTTTCGATGATCGAGCGCACGATCTCGGCGGGACCCTCGGGGGCGCGTTCGCCGCGATCGGCGAACCAGCGCAGGATCCGGCCGGGGATATCGCCCGGCGGCAGGAACATCGGGTCGTTGACGTCAAACACGGGCACGTGGCCCGGCACGCGAGCCGCTTCGCCCAGAAGGACGTGCAGCGCGTTCGTGTCGCTCGCCGAAATGTCCCCGCGCCGTTCCCACACCCGGAGGGACTCGGAGAGCAGCCACATGCCCATGACGTTGTGCAGGAACCGGGTGGTCCCCAACACCCCGCCCTCATTCGTGAAATTCGCGGTGCGGGCCGCCTCGCTGAGGACTGGCGCCTCGAGCTCGAGCCCGACGAGGCCCCAGGTGCCGCACGAAATGTATGCCACGTCGGGGTGGGCGCTCGGGATCGCGGCAACAGCCGATGCGGTGTCGTGCGAGGCGACGGCCAGGACATCGAGCGGTCGTCCCACCATCTTGGCCACGTCTGGGGTGAGCTGGCCGAGCCGGGTCCCCGCGTCGACCAGCGGAGCGAAGATCCGGCGGGGAATCCCAGCCCGGTCCGCGAGGTGCAGATCCCACTCCAGGGTGTGCGGGTCCAGGAGCCCGGTCGTTGACGCGTTGGTGCGCTCGGCGGCTTCGGTTCCCGTGAGCCAAAAGTTCAACAGGTCCGGCACGAGCAGCATGCGATCGGCAAGCGCGAGGAGTTCCCCCTCGGTAGCAAGCTGAAACACCGTATTGAAGGCGAGGTGCTGGAGCCCGTTCCGGGCGTACAGCTCCTCGGCAGTCACCCGCGCGTGCACGGTAGCAACCCCGGCTTCGGTCCGGGAATCCCGATAGTGATAGGGCACCCCAAGCAGGCGACCGTTGCGAAACAGGCCATAGTCGACAGCCCACGAGTCGATACCGAGCGATGCAATTTCGCCCGGCGCACTCCGCTCCGCCGCGGTCAGTCCGGCGAGAGTCTGGCGATACAGCTCAAGCAGATTCCAGTGCAACCCGTCCCGGGTGCGCACCGGGTCATTCGCGAAGCGGGCGACGTGTTGGGTGCGAAGCACCCCACCGTCGCGGCCAGCCTCGACGCGGCCAACGATCACGCGGCCGCTCGTCGCCCCGAGATCGACCGCGGCGACGGCTCCGTGCGCTCGGTGCCCGGTCATCGCAGGAACGCGGCGGCGACGCCGGAGTCGACCGGGATGTGCAATCCCGTGGTGCGGCTGAGTTCGGGGCCGGTCAAGACGTACACGGCGTCTGCGACGTTTTCGGGGACTACCTCGCGCTTCAGGATCGTGCGGTTCGCGTAGAACTGCCCCAGATCTTCTTCGTCGACACCGTAGGTCGCGGCACGGTTTGCGCCCCACCCCGAAGCGAAGATTCCCGAGCCCCGCACCACACCGTCGGGATTAATGCCGTTGACGCGGATGCCGTGCTCGCCGAGCTCGACGGCGAGCAGCCGCACCTGGTGTGCCTGGTCCGCCTTGGTCGCTGAGTACGCGATGTTATTGGGGCCGGCAAAGACGCTGTTCTTCGAGGAAATGTAGATGATGTCGCCGCCCATTCCCTGCGCGATCATGGCTCGGGCAGCGGCCTGGGACACGAGGAAGGATCCCTTCGCCATGACGTCGTGCTGCAGGTTCCAGTCGTCCTCCGTTGTGTCGAGCAGGGATTTCGAGAGGGACAGCCCGGCGTTGTTGACGATGAGATCGACGCCGCCGAAGGCGAGCACCGCCGTGTCGATCGCCTGACGCACGGCGTCCGCATCGGCGACATTCGCGGCGACGCCGATGGCAACGTCGGTGCCCCCGAGTTCGGCGGCCGCGGCGTGCGCGGTGGCGAGGTCGAGGTCGGCAACGACCACGCATGCGCCCTCTGCCGCGAGGCGGGTCGCGATGGCCTTCCCGATTCCCGAGGCCGCGCCGGTGACCACCGCGATCCGGCCCTGATGCGACTTTGGCTGCGGAAGCCGCTGCAACTTTGCTTCCTCGAGCGCCCAGTATTCGATCCGGAACTTCTCTGCATCGCTGATCGGCGCATAGCTGGAGAGCGCTTCGGCACCCCGCATCACGTTGATCGCGTTGACATAGAACTCGCCGGCGACGCGCGCTGTCTGTTTGTTCGCCCCGTAACTGAACATGCCGACACCGGGGATCAACACGATGAGGGGGTCGGCACCGCGCATCGCGGGGCTGGTCTCGTCGGCGTGCGCTTCATAGTAGGCGCGGTAGTCGGCGCGGTAGGCCTCGTGGAGCTCGTGGAGGCGCGCGATCTGCTCGTCGACCGTCGCGGTGGTCGGCAGATCGAGCACCATCGGCTTGACCTTGGTGCGGAGGAAGTGGTCGGGGCAACTGGTGCCGAGAGCCGCGAGCGGTGCGAGCTTTTCGCGCGCCATGAAGTCGAGGACGGCCTCGCTGTCGGTGAAGTGGCCGACCATCGGCTTGTCGCGGCTCGCGATCCCCCGGATCACGGGTGCAAGTTGCGCGGCGCGGCTGCGGCGCTCGGCGTCCGGGAGCGCCGTGAAGTCGGGGACCACCGCGCCGAAGGGTTCGGCCGTGCCGTGCTCGGCGATGTACGCAGCGGCGGTATCGATGATCCAGAGCGAGTGCTCCTCAGCTTCTGCGCTGGTGTCTCCCCACGCCGTGATCCCGTGCCCGCCGAGGATGCACCCGATAGCGTTCGGATTCGCTTCCTTGATCGCGGCGATGTCCAGGCCGAGCTGGAAGCCGGGCCGACGCCACGGCACCCACACCACGCGATCGCCGAAGATCTGGGCGGTCAATGCCTCGCCATCCGCTGCAGTGGCGATCGCGATGCCCGCGTCCGGGTGCAGGTGGTCCACGTGGGCGGCATCGACGAGGCCGTGCATGGCCGTGTCGATGGACGGGGTCGCACCTCCCTTGCCATGCAGGCAGTATTCGAGGGCGGCCACCATCTCGTCTTCGTGGTCCACGCCGGTGTAGACCGCGGTAAGGGCGCGAAGCCGGTCGACGCGCAGCGCGGAGAGGCCTGCTGCGGTCAGCGTGCCGAGATCCCCGCCGGACCCTTTCACCCACATGAGCTCGATGGTCTCGCCGGTGACCGGATCGATCGCCGGGCCCTTTGCCGAGGTGTTCCCGCCAGCGAAGTTCGTATTCTTCGTGTCGGCACCCAGGCGGTGAGAGCGAGCGAGTAAGTCCTCGACGGTGAGGGGGAGAGTCATGGGTGCTCCTGATCCAGAGGTGTTATTTTATGTGAACATAACATGAAATAACACGCCCGACAAGTGGCGTCGCGTACGGCCTGGTGCCTAGTGGATCTCCAGGTGGTTTCGGTATGGATCGAGCTTGGGGTCGCCCGGATCCAGCTCCGTGACGATCGCAGAGATTCGGGCGAGGGGCAGTGCCATTCCCGTCGCGCGCTTGCCCAGTTTCGAGGAATCGATGCACAGGACGGTTCGGTCGGCGGCGTTGGCGAGGTGGCGCTTCACCTCGGCCTCTGCAAGTGAGGTCTCGGAGCTGCCAGCTTCGGGGGTGATGCCGATTGCTGAGGTGAAGAACGTGCGAGTGTGCAGGAGTTGCGCGCCAGCGTGGGCAATGGGGCCAACGAGGCTGCCGGTGACGGGCTCGGGTGTCCCCCCGGTGAGGTGTACGGTGAGGTTGCTCAGCCTGGCGAGGCGGTCGAACGTCTGCAGCGAGTTGGTGCATGCAGTGAGCGCGCCGCGCTCCCCGAGCAGCTCTGCGAGGGCGTTGACGGTCGTTGAGGCATCGAGTGCGATCGTGCCCTCGTGCGGCACGAGCTTAAGCGCTTTTCGGGCAATGACGCGCTTTGCGGTGCCGTGCGTCGCCAAGCGATCGTCGTAGCTTCGTGGGCCGAGAGCGCTGACGGCCCCGCCGCGCACGCGTTTCAATGCGCCGTCGATCTCGAGAATCTCGAGATCGCGTCTGATCGTCATGGTCGAGACCGCGAACTGGCGAGCGGCCTGCTCGAGGGTGATCTCGCCAGTGCGCTGAATGTGCTCGACGAGCTCACGTCGCCTGCGTTCGCCGTCGAGGCTGCTGTTTACGGCCATGCCCCGAGCATACTGATGTGCGGAGTGGGTGCGGCGGTCAGCGTCGCTCGGGGATTGAGCTGCCTGACGGGCGTCGCCCTTGCGCTGGGATCGTGCGTCTGTTAGCTTCATTGAAACATTTAGGGTTCAATGAACCAAAATATGTGCGGCGGACCCCATGCGTCCGCGACCAACACAAAGGAGTGGAAGATGGCGAAGGCCGGACCGTACGAGGGTGTCACCGGATCCGAGGCCGCGATCGAGCGGGCGATGAACGCGGGCGACGGTATTCTCCGTCTTGCACCGACCTGGGTCCCCCGCGCGTTCTGCACCCCCGGGCGGCGGATTCGGCTCCACCCCGACGACTACTTCCCGCTGGGGAAGGAGCGCGGCGGGATTGATGAGCGCTGGCTCGCCAGCGCCGTCCGTGCCGAAAATGGGCCGCGCACCGACCCGTTCGAAGGTCTCAGCCTCGTGCTGGATCCGGACGGTGGCGTGATCCCGCTCGACGAGTTCATCGCCCACGTCAAGGGCGATGCGATCGGTGGACTGTGGGAGAGCCACGGCCTGTGGCCCATGTATTCAAAGTTCTTCGACAACGAGTTCCCGCTCCCATTCCACATTCACCACCGCGATGAACACGCAGCACTGGTCGGGAAGCCGGGAAAGCCGGAGGCGTATTACTTCCCGCCTCAGATGAACAACCACGGAGGCCAGTTCCCGTACACATTTTTTGGGTTGCACCCCGAGGTCACCAAGGACCAGCTGCGGGAAAAACTTGCGGCGTTTCTCTCCGGCGGCGACAATCGGATCACGGATCTCTCGAAGGCGTATCGAATCACTCCCGGTACCGGATGGGACGTCCCCGCGGGAATTCTGCACGCCCCGGCGAGCATGTGCACCTACGAACCACAGGCTGCGTGCGACGTGTTTGCGATGACCGAATCCTGGTCGAACAACCGCGAGGTGCCGGATGACCTTCTCTGGAAAGACGTACCCGCCGACCGCGTCGGTGACCTCGATTTCATCGTCGACCTCGTCGACTGGGAACGCAATGTAGACCCAGAGTTCTGGAGTCACCGTTTCACCCCGCCGGTCGAAACGAGCGCAAGTCGCACCGGGTCCACCGAATACATCGAACGCTGGATCACCTACCGTGCCACCGCGTTCAGCGCAAAGGAACTCACCGTGGCCCCGGGAGGCGTGGCTCGGATCGCCGAACGCGATGCGTACGGGCTCATCGCCGTCGCGGGACATGGCCGATTGAACGACGCGCCGATTGCCGCGATCTCAAGCATCCGCTACGGTCAACTCTCGAGCGACGAGTTCTTCGTGACCGCGGCGGCGGCACGGAACGGAGTCACCGTGACCAACACTTCGGGCACTGAGGATCTCGTGATCTTGAAGCACTTCGGACCGGCCAACGAGCAGCTCGCGGCCGAGCGCGAGGAACTGGGGTTCGATCGATGACCGGCGCTCCTCTCCTATACGGCCGCACACGCGCAGAGGCCACGCGCAGGGTTGGCCACCTGAAACAACTCGCTGGGATTGACGATCTCGTTGAGACGCAAGGGAGCGCGCGCGGTGCCCGCCGCCTTATCCTGACCTCCGGCGGGGGACTCACCGTGGAGATCCATCCGGATCGCGCGCTCGATGTGGGCGCGGTCACCTTCCGCGGCGTTCCGATCGCCTGGCACTCACCCACGGGATTCACCGCACCAGGACTGAGCGTGAACGCCGAGACGGAGTGGCTGCGTGGGTTCGGCGGCGGGTTGCTCGCGACCTGCGGACTCGATGCGTTTGGGCCCGCGAGCCTCGACGACGGGGTGGCGTATCCGATGCACGGACGCGTGGGAAGTGTGCCCGCAACCGTCACGCGCACCGAGGTCACCGAGACGGAATTGGTGGTGACCGGCGAGGTGCGCCAGGCCGCAGTGTTCGGTGAAAACCTGGTGCTGCGGCGGCGGATCAGTGTCCCCCTCGGTGGCAGCAGCGTGGTCGTGGAGGATCGCGTCACGAACGAGTCACCGAGTGCCGCGGGGCATATGGTGCTGTATCACGCGAACATCGGCTGGCCGTTGCTGGATGAGGCCGCAGTGCTCGAGATCCCGTCGACCTCGGTGACCCCGCGTGACCCCGCAGCGGAGTCTGGGATGGTCGACTGGTTCCAGATCTCAGGCCCGGTCCCGGGTTACGCGGAGCAAGTGTTTAAGCACGACTTCAGCGGGCGCGGGATCGCCAAGGTCGCCGTGGACAACCCGGGGCGTGACCTTCGGCTCACTCTCGCGTTCGATTCCGCGACGCTTCCCGCACTCCACCAATGGAAGATGCTGGGTGAGGGACACTACGTGCTTGGCCTCGAACCCACCAACGTCGACTGGAGCTGGGGCCGCGCAGCGGCTCGCACCGCCGGGGTGTTGCCCACGCTCGAGCCGGGCGAGAGCGTGGACTATCGGCTCGAGTTTCATTGCGGTCCGAGCAGCCGACTGGCTGCGTCCAATGAAGGGAGTGCAGCATGAGCGCTGTGCTTGAGATGCGTGGCATTTCCAAGTCGTTCCCGGGTATCCGCGCGCTCTCCGGCGTCGATCTGGTGGTTGACGCGGGTGAGGTGCACGCGATCGTCGGCGAGAACGGGGCGGGGAAATCGACGCTGATGAAGATCCTTGCCGGGGTGTACCAGCCCGACGAGGGAGAGATCTTGCTGGGGGGTGCCCCAGCGCGGATTTCCGGCCCGATTGACGCCCGCAAACGCGGGATCGGCATGGTGTACCAGGAGCTGAACCTGGTGCCCGATCTCACTGTTGCTGAGAACATCACGCTCGGTGCTCCCCCATCCAGGTTTGGCCTGGTGCAGCGACGCCGGTTGCACGAAGAAGCCGTGGCGGTGCTCGACGCGCTCGACGCGCGGATCAGCCCGACGGCGCTCCTGGGCTCCCTCACCGTGAGTCAGCAGCAAATCGTGGAGATCGCGAAGGCTTACGCGCAGCGACCGAGCATCATCGTGCTCGACGAGCCCACCTCTTCGCTCAGTGAACACGAGTCGCAAGCGCTGTTCCAGGTGGTGAGGCGCATGCGAGAGGATGGGATCGCAATCGTCTACATCAGTCATCGGCTGCGCGAAGTTCTCGATCTCGCCGACCGAGTCACCGTGCTCAGAGACGGGAGACAGATCGAAACGCGTGACTCTGCCGGGCTCACCGCAGGTGAGATGATCCGACTCATGGTCGGCCGGGACCTCACCGACGTGTTCCCGAAGCGCGAGGTACCGATCGGTGGGACCGTTCTTGAGGTGCAGGGTCTTTCCCGGCAGGGCGCGTTCGAGAATGTCAGCTTCGATGTGCGCGCGGGGGAAATTGTTGGCCTTGCCGGGCTCGTCGGAGCCGGCCGCACCGAGGTGGCGCGCGCGATCTTTGGACTTGACCGCGCGCAGACGGGCGTCGTGCGCGTCGATGGCGCTCAGGTGCACGCGCGCACCCCGGGACAGGGAGTCGCCGCCGGGATCGCGTATGTGCCAGAGGATCGCAAACGCGACGGCATCATTCCGTCGGCAGCGATCAAGGACAACATTTCACTTCCGGTACTCGGGCGGATTTCCACAGGGGGCTGGATCTCCCGGGCACGCGAAACCGAGCTCGCGAACACACAGGTGGCAGCGCTCGGCGTCTCGCCGCCGGTGATCGACCGTCCAGTTGACACGCTCAGCGGAGGCAATCAGCAGAAGGTTGTGATTGCGAAGTGGCTCGCGGCGCAGCCGAGAGTCCTGATCCTCGACGAGCCAACGCGTGGGGTCGATGTCGGAGCGAAGGCTGACATCCACGAGATCATCGGGGAGCTCGCGGCGTCAGGGACTGCGATCTTGCTCATCTCCTCGGAGCTGCCGGAAGTGCTCGCCGTGAGCGACCGGATTTTCGTGCTGCACGAGGGCAAAGTCTCTGCGGAGTTGAGCCGAGCAGACGCAAACGAAACCACCGTCATGCAGGCGGCAACAGGGGAGGTGGTGGCGGCATGAGCGACACCAAGCTCGATACGACCCACACTGGGGTGCCGGGCACCAGTCGTGTGACCCGGGCGAATTTGACCGCGCGCATGGGTCCGCTCGTCGGTATGCCGCTCGGGATCGTGCTGCTGCTCGTGGTGGGAGCGATCCTTTCCGACCGTTTTCTCACCGTCGGCAACCTCGTCAACGTACTCATCAACATCTCAATCCTCGGGGTGATCGTGGTCGGGATGACGTTCGTCTTCATCACCCGCGGCCTTGCGGACCTCTCGGTGCCGGCCACCGTCGCGGTCGGCGCGATTCTGACCCTGGCTCTGCAACCCGCGATCGGCACGGTGCCAGCGGCGCTCGTAGCGATCCTCGTTGCGCTCGCCGCAGGCTGTATCAACGGCCTGCTCATCGGCTACGCGCGCATCAACCCGGTGATCACCACGCTCGCCGTGAGCACGATCGTGCTCGGCGTCGCGCAGTGGAGCGTCGGCGGCGTGATCGTGTACGGCTCCGACCCCGCTGCCCAGGCGTTCTTGAACGGCAGAGTGTTCGGGATCCCGATGATCGTGCTCGTGTTCCTGGTCGTTGCGATTGCCGGTCATCTGGTCCTCTCGCGCACCACGCTTGGCCGCTGGGTGTACGCGGCGGGCAGCAACCCTGACGCGACGCGAGCGAGTGCGGTCCCCGTTGCCCGGACCCGAGCCACGGCGTTTGTGCTGACCGCGGGTCTGAGCGGGCTCGCTGGGGTACTCCTCGGCGTCACCTTGCAGACCGCGCGGCCCGGGATCGGCGTCGGTTATGAGTTCGACGCGATTACCGCAGTCGTGGTCGGTGGGATCAGTCTCCTCGGCGGAACCGGCAGCGTGCCGCGTGCCCTCGGCGGACTTCTCTTTGTGGCGTTGCTCAACAACATTCTCGTGCTGCAGGGGGTGCCCACTCCGGTGCAGGGCATCGCGAAGGGCCTCCTCATCATTGGCGCCGTTTCGCTCGATATCTATCTCCGACGGAAAGGAGGCCGCGCATGAACACCTCGTCAGTGACGCCGAACGGCTGGACGCTCGTGCTGCTCGGGCTGGTGCGGTACCGCGTGATCGTGATCCTCGTTGCCACACTCGGGATCGCTGCAACGTTTGTGCCAGGCTTCCTCGAGATAGGAACCCTCAGCCTCGGGCTCGATCGTGCTGCCACAATGGGCCTGATCGCCATCGGGCTCACCGTGGTCCTCATCGCCGGTCAGCTTGATCTCTCCGGTGGCGCGATCCTTGCCCTCTCGAGTATCGCAGCGGTGGGACTGCAGGGAGAGCTCGGGCAGGTGCCCGCCGCGCTCGTGGGGCTCGGCGTCGGTGTGGCTGCCGGGTGTTTCAACGGGTTCTTGGTGGTGGTGCTCAGGATCAACTCCCTCGTCGCGACACTTGCCTCCATGCTGCTGTTTCGCGCGATCTGCCACCTGATTACCGACTCGCGCCCGGTCAGTGGGATCGATCCATTCTTTGGGATCCCGCTCACGCAGCCGCTGGTATGGACGTTCTCGGCCAGGGTGATGGTGTTCTTGGTGCTGATCCTCCTGTTGCACCTGTGGCTCACGCGCTTCGTTGCGGGCCGGAATCTCTTCGCCGTGGGCAGCAACGCCACGAGCGCCTCGGCGAGCGGGATCCGCTCGCGCTGGTATCTCTTCGGGGCGTTTGTCTGTAGCGGGCTCATGGCTGGAATCGCCGGCGTCACTTTCGGGGTCGCCTCGAACACCGGTTCGCCGGTGTTCGGGGACACGATCGTGCTGACCGCGATCGCCGCTGTCGTGATCGGTGGCACCCGGCTTGAGGGTGGCATCGGATCCGCACTCGGCACGCTCGGCGGCATCCTCACGCTCGCTTCGCTCACGACCGCTATGGAATACCAGAGCGTCCCGGCGTACGTGCAGGACATCGTCACCGGGGTGACGCTCCTGCTCCTGATTTTGCTCGACCGACTCACCCATTCCAAACGGGGTGTTGACCTCTCACTGACCACTCTCGTGCGCCGGCTCTCACCGACGAAAACCGGCTCTCAACCGAAAGAAACCGAAAGGACGATCGCATGATCAAGAAGGTACTGTTCACGGGAACAGCGCTTGCAGCGGCGCTGCTGCTCGCATCGTGTGCAACAGGCGGCGGTGCACCTGCCGAAGGCTCTGGCAACGCGGAAGCTGGGGGGAGTGGCAAAGAAATTTGTTACATCACCGCGGCCGAGTCACACGCGTACGCTACTCCGGCAAACAAGGCGTTCCAGGAGGCCGCTGACGCGGCCGGTGCCCAGGTAACGATGCTGAGCCAGGACTTCGATGTGCAGACCGGTACCGAGCAACTCACCACCTGTATCGGGCGCAACCCGGACGGGATCGTGCTGTGGCCGCTCGACCCGCAGGCCTACATTCCGGGACTGATTCAGGCTCAGACCGCCCAGATTCCGGTCGTGCTTATCAATACCCCGATGGACGAGGAAGCGATGAAGCTCGTGGCGAGTTTCACGGGCCCCGACGTCTACGAGGAGGGCAAGCTCTCCGCTGAGGCAATGACGGAGGCACTCGGTGGATCCGGCAAGGTCGTCATCATCGCCGGTCAGGCGGGCAACGGCACGACGATCGGTCGTACCGATGGCTTCACGGACGAGCTGAAGGCAACCGGCGCAGACATCGAGGTGTTGCAGACGGTGAACGCCGACTTCGACCAGCAAAAGGCGCTCGTCGCCAGCCGAGATCTCATCACGCGTTTCGGAGACGACATCGGCGGCGTCTATGCCAACGACGACACCATGGCGCGCGGCTTCATCGATGCCTGGGCCGAGGCAGGCAAGGATCCGCAGGCGATCCCGCCGATCATCGGCATCAACGGCCAGAAGGACGCGTTTGAGTCCATTAAGGCCGGCCAGTTCTACGCGACGATCGTGCAGTCGCCCGTCGAAGACGGCAAGCTCGCGCTCGACACGATTCTCCAGGCCGCCGCCGGTGAGAAGGTCGATGCTCGCCTCCCGATCCCGCTCACGGTTGTGACGGCAGAGAACGTCGACTCCGAGGAGCCCGCCTTCTAGTTACGCACTGCAGACCCCTTCCCCGGGGGCAGGGACACGTGCATCGGGTCCTCACCGCTCGTGAGGACCCGATGCGCGTCTGTGTAACCGGGAGCCGACGCTATGCAGACTCCCGGATGACGAGTTCTGGTTTCAGAATGATGTGGTTTGCCTCGGGGAGCGGTCCCGACCGATTGATCAAGCGAATCATCATCTCGACGGCGGTTCGACCGAGCAGCGTGCGCGGCTGAGAGACGGTCGTGAGCGGAACCGCGCCAACGCCAGCCCACTCAATGTCGTCATAGCCCATCACGGCGATGTCTCCTGGGACGCTGAGGCCGTTGCGGAGCAACTCCTGGGTGAGCCCAAGTGCGAGCATGTCATTGGCGCAGAAGACAGCGGTGGGGCGTTTGTCTGTGGGGCGCGCAGCGAGCGATACTCCGACTCGGCGGCCTTCCTCGAGGGTCCAAGACGTTGTGCTGACGAGTTCGAGAGTGATATCGCCGTCGGATTGATTCACGATTTCCCGTGCGCCCTGATAGCGCAGTTTCACCTTGGGGGAGTGATGCGGATGCCCGAGGAAAGCGATCCTGCGATGACCGCGGTCGATGAGGTGCCGTACGGCGAGCCTGCCGCCCTCACGGTCGTCGACGCCCACGGACCACACGTCATGATCATCGCCGACGCGGTCGACAAAGATCATGGGTACTCCGCGGTCTTTGAGCGACTCGAGGCGCGAGCTGTTTTCGTCGACGGGCGTGATGATGATGCCCTGGACACGCTGCTGCACGAGCAGATCGAGGTTGTGTGATTCGCGCACGGGATCATAGCCGCTATTGCACAGTACGACTCCGAGGTCGTTCTCACGGCACACCTCTTCTGCCCCCAGGGCAACATCGACAAAGAACGGGTTTCCGAGCTCGGCAACGGAGATCCCAATGGTGCGGGTGCGGCCTGGACGGAACTGCCGGGAGCGCTGATCGGGAACGAACTCGAGCTCTGCGATTGCCTGCATCACGCGCTCTCGCGTTTCGGCGCGCACGTAGGACGGGCGGTTGAGAACGTTGCTCACGGTGCCGGCGGAGACACCGGCGAGCGTTGCGACATCGCGAATCGTAGCCAAATCCTACCGCCTTGCACTGTTCGAACTTGGGTTCATTGAACAATGCTACCGCCTTAGACCCTCGGGCGCGTGCGGCGGTGAGACCGTCGCGCTACGCGCCCCACCCCGCCTGCGCGCCGCCGACACGCTCGGCGGCGATGCGTTCCTGGTACCCGGAAGCGGCGTACGCGGCCATCGGGTTGCCGGCGAGGCCGCGCGATTCCCGCCATCCGGCGAGTGCTGGCCGCACGTCGTGCTGGAACGCGTCCATGAAGATCTCGTTGGCTCCGAGGACATCGTTTGCTGACTGCGCGGCCGCGAGAGCCTCTCGATCGAGCAAGAGCGCCCGGGCGGTCATCTCCTGGACATTCAGCACCGAACGGATTTGGCCGGGGATCTTGTCCTCAATGTTGTGGCACTGATCGAGCATGAACGTGACGTCCGGGTGATTGAGTCCGCCCCCGCGCACCACCTCCACGAGAATGCGGAACAGCTGGAACGGATCGGCGGCCCCGACGATCAGGTCATCATCCGCATAGAACCGGCTGTTGAAGTCGAACGCCCCGAGCTTGCCGAGCCGGAGCAGTTGCATCACGATGAACTCGATGTTCGTCCCGGGGGCGTGGTGGCCTGTGTCCAGGCACACCTGGGCGCGTTCGCCCAGTGATGAGACCTGAGCGAAGGCGGTGCCCCAGTCGGGAACATCGGTGTGGTAGAACGCAGGCTCGAAGAACTTGTATTCCAAGACGAGGCGCTGTTCGTCCGAGAGGCGATCGTAAATCTGCTGCAGCGAATCCTGCAGCCGATCCTGGCGGGCGCGCATGTCATTTTGACCGGGGTAGTTGGACCCCTCGGCGAGCCAGATCTTCAGATCTCGGGAGCCTGTCGCATCCATCACGTCGATGCACTCAAGATGGTGGTTGATGGCTTTCTGGCGAATCGCGGGGTCTTCGTGAGTCAGCGCCCCGAACTTGAAGTCGTCATCCTGGAACGTGTTGGAGTTGATCGTGCCGATCACCACGCCCAGCGACTCCGCATGATCCCGGAGCGCAGCGTAGTCCTCGACACGGTCCCACGGGATATGGAGGGCGACTCGAGGGGCCAAACCGGTGAAGCGTTGCACCTGAGCTGCGTCGGCAATCTTCTCGAACGGGTCCCGAGGGGTGCCCGGCGTACCGAACACCTTGAAGCGGGTCCCGGAGTTACCGTAGGCCCAGGAGGGGACCTCGACGGCCTGCAGCGCGAGGGCGTCCAGGATGTCGGGAGTCAGCGTGGTGCTCATGGTTCCGTGCTTTCTGTTGTGGTGCGTGCGGGTGCGGTGCCCTCCGAAATCTCGGCGAGCTGGTCTTCGAGGTGGAACACCTCGGTGAGTCGTGGGGCCTCTTGATCGGGGCGGCCGGCGGAGGCGATGAAGAACTCGCTCATCTCCGCTTCCCACGCGGCGGTGCGGGGGTCCGCTTCGAGTGCGCGCTGCGCGGCGGCGTCATCGTCGGTTTCGTAGACGCCGATGAGCAGTCCATCGGGGCGCAGGAAGAGGGAGTAATTGCGGCGGCCGGCGTCGCGGATCGCGCACAGCATCTCGGGCCAAACGGCCGCGTGGCGGGCCGCGTATTCAGCGATCCGGTCGGGCCGAAGCTGCATTTCGAAACAGACGCGCATGGTCCCTCCGATCGGGCGTGAGGTCTGCGATGAGGTGGGTGGTGCGGGGATCCCGAACGAGAACGGCTCGGGATCCCCGTGGCGCTTAGAAGTCGAAGTCGCCGATGTTGTCGGTGTTGAAGCGGTACGGGTCGCCGAGCAGGACGACGCCGTCCTTTTCGACGGTGTACTCGCCGAGATCGCCGGCCTCGAAGGTGTCGCCCTCGGCACCGGTGATATCGCCCGCCGCGAGCGCGTTCGCCGCGTACGCGGTGAGGTAGCCGAGCTCCTCCGGGTTCCAGAGTGCGAACTCGGTGACGGTGCCGTCCTCGACGTACTCGCGCATCTGGTTCGGGGTGCCGAGACCGGTCAGCGCGACCTTGCCCTTGGCGTCAGAGGTGGAGAGGTAGCGCGCGGCGGCCGCGATACCGACCGTGGTCGGCGACACGATGCCCTTGAGCTCCGGGTAGGTCTGCAGGAGTGCCGCGGTCTTGTCGAATGAGGTCTGGTCGTCGTCGTCGCCGTAGACCACCTCGACGAGCTCAACATCGGGATGGTTCGCCGCGAGCTCTTCCTTCATGAGGTCGATCCAGGCGTTCTGGTTCGTCGCGTTGGCGGCGGCAGAGAGCACCGCGATCTGACCCTTGTCGGCGATCTGCTCCGTAATCATGTCGACCTGCACCTTGGCGATGCCAGCGGCGTCCGCCTGATTCACGAACAGGTCGCGGCAGTCGGTGTTCGTGTCTGAGTCGAAGGTGACGACCTTGACTCCCGCGTCGCGCGCCTCGTTCAGGGCGTCGCAGATCGCTTTCGGGTCGTTTGCCGAGACGGCAAGCGCGTCGGCACCCTGCTGGGCGACGGTGTTGATGAAGCTCACCTGGGCGTCCGGAGTGGCTTCGGCGGGTCCCACCTCGGTGAACGTCCCGCCGAGGGCCTCAATGGCGGCCTTGCCGCCCTTGCTGGAAGTGTCGAAGTAGGGGTTGCCCAGGTTCTTCGGGAGGAACGTGATGCTGGCACCGGAGTCGGATCCGCCCGCGTCGGATCCGGCACTACCGGTGTCCGCAGCGCCGCCGGAACAGCCGGTCAGTAGGAGTGCGGCGCTCGCCGCGATGGCGACGAGCCCGCCGGCCTTTTTCTTCGTTGAGAACCTCATTGTTCGTTTCCTTTCAGTCCCCGCGGTGCGGGAGTGTGTCGAGTCGTGTCGAGCGGATGGGGGAGGGTGAAAATCAGGATGTGGGAGTGCCAGCGAGCGTGAGTTTCGGGCCGGACCGGCGGCGGTGCTTGGCGGCGGCGAACACGCTGGAGGAGACCACCGCAGCGATGAGGAGCACACCGGTGATGATGTTGATCACATCGGAGGTCACGTTTGCGAGGCGCAGCGCGCTCGCGAGGACACCGATCAGGAGCACGCCCGCGATGACGCCGTGGAGTGCGCCACGGCCGCCGAAGATCGAGACGCCGCCGAGCAGCACCGCCGCGATCACCTGCATCTCCATGCCGGTCGCGTTGTCGCCGCGGGCGGAGCCGTAGCGCAGGGTGTAGTAGATCCCGGCGAGCGCGGCCACCGCTCCGCTGAGCGCGAAGAGCACCAGCTTGGTGCGGGCGACATTCACTCCGGAGAATCGTGCGGCCTCCGACGACAGGCCGATCGAGAAGATGCCGCGGCCAAACTTCGTGAAGTGCAGCAGCACCGCAAACACCAGCGCGAGCGCCACGAACAGCAGCATCACCACGGGGATGCCTGTGGACCCCAGCTTGGCTTTCGCGAGCCCCGTCCACCACTCGGGGAAGTCCGTGACCGCGGTGGTGCCGAGGAGACCAACCGCGAGGCCTCGATACAGCGCCATGGTGCCGATCGTCACGGCGAGCGAGGGGAGGCCGACCTGGGTGATGAGGAAGCCGTTGATGAGTCCGCAGACCAGGCCAGCCAGAATCGCGATGATGATGGTCGTACCGAACGGGACCCCAGCCTGCGTGAGCACGCCGGTCAGCACGCTCGAGAACCCGACCACGCTCGCCACCGACAGATCGATCTCCCCGGTCACAATGATCGCGGTCATGGGCAGTGCGATGATCAGGATCGGAAACATGTCGAGCAGCAGATACGTCATGGTGATCTGGCTGCCGAAGTTCGGGATGACCGCCGCGGCAACCGCGACAACGAGCACGAATAGGCCGATAATGGCCGCTTCGCGGGTGAGGATCAGTCGCTGCCAGAGCGGCCGATCGTACTCTGCGATGTGGCGGACCGTCGTGGTGTTCGTTGCGGTTCCCGTGAGTGTGGCGGTCATCGCTCCGTCTCCCGTCCCTCAATCAGTTTTCGATGTTGTCTGACGGCGAGCACCCGATCGAGAACGATCGCGCCGATGATGAGTACGCCGACCACGGCGCGCTGCCAGAAGTCGGGGACCCCCAGAACGGGAAGGGCGCGGTTGATGGTGAGCAAGAGCAGCGCGCCGATGGCGGCCCCCCACACGGATCCGACGCCGCCAAAGATCGCGACGCCGCCGATCACCGCCGCACCGATCGCGTCCAGCTCCCAGCCGGATCCGGCCTGCGAGTTGATCGTGCCGTAGCGCGCGGCGTACAGCACGCCCGCGAAACCGGAGAGCGCGCCGGAGAGCACAAAGGCGGTGATGATTCGCCGGGTGACGGGCAACCCGTAGAGCTGAGCCGCATCGGGGTCTGAGCCGATCGCGTAGTTTTCGCGACCCGCACGGGTGTTGCGCATCCACCAGGCCACCACGAGCAGGACCAGCACCGCGATGATGGTGAGCACCGGGATCGAGAAGACCTGAGCGGTGCCGAGCCCAAGGAACTCGCGGGGCATGTCCGAGGCGTTGATGCGGTCCGATCCCGTCCACCAGACATTCACGCCGCGGAACGCGTACATCGTGCCGAGCGTGATCACCAGCGCCGGGACCTTCGCGAATGCGACGAGCGCGCCGTTGATGAGGCCGAGCAGGCCACCAAATGCCACGGCGAGCAGCACCACCACGACGAGAGGCAGCCCCGGCACGTCGATGAAGAGGCGGCCAGTGAGGTAGGCGCTGAGTCCCAATATCGAGCCGACGGAGAGGTCAACATTGCGGGTGATCAGCACGACCGCCTGCCCCACCGCGACGAGCATGAGCAGCGACGGCGTGAGCCAAAGATCGCGGTACCCGTCGACCGAGAAGAGGAAGTTGGGGTTCTTGATTGTGGCCGCGGCAACCACGAGGAGAACGGCGAGCAGGATGCTCGCCTCTCGGGCACGGGTCAGGCGACCGAGCCCCGCGCGGAACGCGTTCCGGGGCGGGGTGGCCGGGTCCACGGGTGCCGGGACCGTGATCTGGGCGGTCATGCGGCCTGCTCCGTCTCAGTGTGTGCGTGCTGGGTGGCGGCGCGCATCACGTTCTCCTGTGTCGCCTCTGCGCGGTCAATCGTGGCGGTGATCCTGCCCTCGCGCATCACGACGACGCGGTCGGCCATGCCGAGTACCTCGGGCAGCTCGCTCGAGATCATGAGCACCGCCATTCCCTGGCTCGCGAGTGTGGAAAGTAGGCGGTGTACCTCTGACTTGGTACCCACGTCAATGCCGCGGGTGGGCTCGTCGATGATGAGGACGCGTGGATCCGTGGCGAGCCACTTCCCGAGCACCACCTTCTGCTGGTTTCCGCCGGACAGCGTGCCCGCGAGGGTGCTGAGGGCGTTCGCTTTGACCTCGAGCTGCTCGGACCAGGGTCGTGCAGCGCGGTGCTCGGCGCGAGTGGTGACGAGGCCCAGGCGGGCGATCGAGTCGAGGATCACGGCGGCGGTGTTGCGGGCGACGCTCTCCTCGAGGACGAGTCCCTGTTTGCGCCGATCCTCGGGTACGAGGGCGAGGCCGGCCTTCATCGCAGCCGTCGGGACCCCTTTCCGCACGCGCTTGCCGGCGAGTCGAACCTCACCGCTGCGATAGCTGTCGACGCCGAACACTGCGCGTGCGACCTCGCTGCGCCCCGCACCGACCAGCCCTGCGAGACCTACGATCTCGCCCGCCCGCACGGTGAAGCTGATGTCGGTGAAGACCCCGGGACTCGTGAGGCCGGTCACCTCGAGCAGCGGTTCGCCAATCGTGGTCTCGAGCTTCGGGAAGAGCTCCGTGACTTCGCGCCCCACCATCTCGGCCACGACGCTGTCGGGATCGGTGTCCGTGATTGCCCGGGTGGAAACGTAGCTCCCGTCCCGCATCACGGTGATGGTGTCGCAGAGGGCAAAGACCTCATCGAATCGGTGCGAGATGAAGACGAGCGCGCGCCCCTCGTCCCGGAGTGCGCGGGCGACGGTGAAGAGTCGCTCGACCTCGACGCCCGACAGCGCCGCTGTGGGCTCGTCCATGATGAGGATCCGCGCATCGAGCGAAATGGCTTTCGCGATTTCAATCATTTGCTGATCGGCGATCGAGAGTCCGTCGGCGGTGCGCTCAGGGTCCATGCGCAGCCCCAGACGCGCGAACAACGCGTCGGTTTCCACACGCATCCGGCTGCGGTCGATGCGTCCGAATCGGCCGAGCGGCTGCCGGCCCATAAAGATGTTCTCGATGACCGAGAGATCGGGGAAGAGGGTGGGCTCTTGATAGATCACCGCAATCCCGGCGGCTTTCGCCTCGGCGGTGTTCGTGAAATCGACAGGCGTTCCGGCGAGCCGGATGTCTCCGGCATCGCGACGATACAGTCCGGCGATGATCTTCACGATCGTCGACTTGCCCGCGCCGTTTTCGCCGACGAGCGCGTGAATGGACCCCTCATGGAGGGCGATGGTGCCATCGCGAAGCGCCACGACGGGGCCGAACGACTTCGTGACACGGTCGAGTTCGAGCAGCGGCTCGGAATCGGGTGATCTCTTCATTGAACTCACGGGTCTCTTGCCGCGACGGGCAGCAGGTTGAGCGGAATCGGGATGCAGTGAGAAACGCTCACATGTATGAATCGTTTCAATTGTGCTGTGGTGAGTCTATGCATCCTTGATTTCAAGAGTCAAGCGAATGTTGGCACGCGACACCACACCGTTATTGAAGCGTTTCAATTCTGGTGGAGTGTCGCATAGGATCGGTGCATCAGACGTCTGGACGGAAGGAGCACATCGTGGCCGCCAGTATTCGCGACGTTGCCCGTGAAGCGGGCGTCTCCGTCGGGACGGTCTCCAATGTGCTGAACCGGCCCGAACGGGTCGCCCCCGCAACGGTGGCGCGGGTCACCGCGGCGATCGAGGGACTCGGGTTCGTGCGTAACGACGCGGCGCGGCAGCTGCGTGCCGGCCGGAGCCGGAGCCTGGGCCTTGTCGTCCTCGACACACGGAACCCCTTTTTCATGGATGTGGCCCACGGGGCGCAGAGCCGCGCGCTGGAAGACGGGTACACCGTGCTCATGGGCGGGAGCGATGATTCACGCGATCGTGAGGTGAGCCTGCTCGAGATGTTTGAAGAGCACCGGGTCGCCGGGGTGCTCATTTCTCCGGTCCACACGGACCTCCGGCAGCTGAACACGCTGCGGAGCATGGGGATCCCGGTAGTGCTCGTTGACCGCGGCTCCCGGGACCGGTCCTTTCCTTCCGTCTCCGTAGACGACGTCGAGGGCGGGCGTATCGCCGCACGCCACCTCCTCGAGGGCGGGCGCCGGCGCATCGCCTTTGTCGGCGGGCCGCGCAGCATTGAGCAGGTGGCCGACCGTTTCTCCGGCGCGTCCGAGGTCGTCGCAGGGGCGTCGGGCGCCACGCTCACGGAGTTCCCGACGACGGCGCTGAGCGTGCTGGAAGGCCGCCGCGTGGGGGAGGAGCTCGCGCAGCTCCCCGCAGCGCACCGGCCCGATGCCGTGTTCGCGGCCAATGATCTGCTCGCGCTCGGGGTGCTGCAGGCGCTCGTGATGACGGGCTCGCTCCGGGTCCCCGAGGACGTCGCACTCGTCGGCTACGACGACATCGACTTCACCCGCTCCGCCGTGGTGCCGATTACCTCCGTGCGGCAGCCCGCCACGGAGATCGGGAGCACGGCCGTGGACTTGGTGCTGCGTGAGGCTGACGCGGACCTCGACGCGCTGCGTGAACAAGTGGTGTTCCAGCCGGAGCTCGTGGTGCGTGCCTCGTCCGCCCCGGTGCGCGAAGGCTGACTCACCAACCCCTCGGAGATTCACGAACGCGCAGGAGATTTTTCGTCGGAATGGGGACGCGGCGCGTGAATCTCCGCCGCGTTCGTGACAGCGGTGCCGGATCCGGCAGTCTGGGGCGGCAGCTGGACCCGCCAACCTGCGGCGGCGGAACGCTAGGCGCCCGCGCCGCGCGTGTGCGCCCAGACGACCGCCTGGATCCGGTCGCGAACCCCGAGCTTCTGCAGCACGTTCGACACGTGCGTCTTGACGGTGGCCTCCCCGAGGAACAGGGCCGCGGCGATCTCCGCGTTGGAACGCCCCTGCGCGATCAGCGTGAGGACTTCGCGCTCCCGGTCGGTGAGCCCGGCCGCTGCGTAGTGATCCTGCGCGGCGTCGGAACGCCCGGAGCGCCCGGAGTGCCCTGCGAGGTCGGAGCGCCCGGAGCGCCCGGAGGGCTCGGGGCGCTCGGGTTCGCGCGCGGTGTCGGCGGCCACGCGCTCCAGCACCGCCCGGGTGACGTCGGGCCCGAGCAGCGCGTGGCCCGCGGCCAACGCCCGCACCGCGTCGATGAGCTGCTCGGCGCGTGAGGTTTTCAACAGGAACCCGCTGACCCCGGCCGCCAGTGCCGCAAACAGGTACTGCTCGTGCCCGAACGTCGTGAGGATCAGGATCGCGGGCACCCGCTCGGGGCACCGCGGGCCCGCGGCAAGGATCTGCCGAGACGCCTCGATGCCGTCCATGCCGGGCATTTCGACGTCCATGCAGATCACGTCTGGCGCGAGCTCACGTGCCAGGGTGACGGCCTCCGCCCCGGTGGCCGCTTCCCCGACGACCTCGAGGTCGGATTCGGACTCCAGAATGATGCGGAACCCTGAGCGGACCAGGGCCTGGTCGTCGACGAGCAGGATCCGGATGGTCATGGGGTCTCCGTTTCTGCGGCGGGGAGCGGCGCTCGCGCATCGGCGGCTGCGGCGCCCAGGGGAACGTGCGCCCGGACGAGGAAGCCGCCCCGCTCGCGGGGCCCGGCCCACACGGTCCCGCCGACGGCGCCGAGCCGCTCACGCATGCCGCGGATCCCGAGCCCGGAGCCCCGCGATCCGCCGGAGGATCCGCTGCGTGAGATCCCGGTGGCCCCCACGCGCATGGCCACGCCGTCGTCGCTCACCTCGACCTCGACGGCGTCCGCGAGGAACCGGAGCCGAACGGTTGCGGCCGCCCCGCGCCCCGCGTGCTTCCTGACGTTGGTCAGGGCCTCCTGCGCGACCCGGTACAGGGCGACGTCGACGAGCAGCGGCACCGGGCGCGCGTCGCCGGTGACAATCAGCGTGACGGGCACCCCGGCGTCCTGCGACTCGGCGAGCAGCCCCGACAGCTGCGCGATCCCGACCGTGCTGGATCCGGCGTCCGCGTCGGGCATGCGGAGGGTGTGCACGAGCCGCTGCAGCTCCGCGACGGCGGAGCGGGCGCTCTCCTCCACGATCTCGAGCGACGCCACCGCGCGGTCCGGATCCTGCGTGAGGCTGCGTCGGGCCGCCCCGGCTTGAATCCCCATCACCGAGACGTGGTGGGCCACGACGTCGTGCAGTTCGCGGGCGATGGCGATCCGATCGAGCGCGACGGCCTGCTCCGCGCTGGTGCGCCGCTCGCGTTCCAACTCGTGCCCCTGCGCCTCGAGCGCGGCCTGGGTGCGGGCCGCCCGCCACGACCGCAGGCCGAACCAGGTCGCGGCCCCGAAGTACAGGAGATTGGTGATGATCTGGATCACGGCGAACGTGGCGTACTCGGAGAACAGCCCGGAGCGGGGCATCCCGAGGAAGTCGCTGTCGTCCGAGGCTGAGATGATGAGGGATACGATCAGCCAGATCAGGAGGGCGGCGGTCGTGCCGAGGACCGTCCACACGGCCGCGACACGGTTCGGCTCCCAGGCACCCACCGTGTAGATCGCGAGGAACAGGGCGACGTTGGTGATCAAGAGCTCGGGCACCGCGAACTGGCCGCACACGAAAAACCCGATCGACACGAGGATCGCGACGGGAATCGGGGCAACGCGGCGGAACACGAGCGGCAGGGTGCACGCGGCGAGTCCGAGCACGGACACCCAGAGTGGTGCCGGATCGGGGATCACGCCGGTGCGCGTGTAGAGCAGCGCCGTCACCACGCTCCCGAATGCCAGGGCCACCGCGATCCCGGCGTCCGTCCGCAGTTCCGCGCGCCCGGCCCGCGGGCGGGACCACTCGGCCGGATGCGCTGTCATGGCTTCCAGCGTAAACGGTCACCCTCCCGCGCACCTCCGTCGCGTGGCGGAGCGCTTTCCGCCGTGCGGGGGAGGTGAACGGTCGCGGCACCGCCGTAGCGTGGGAGCAACGAAAGGATCGCGATGATTGAGATTGCAGGCGTCACCCGCAGCTACGGCGCGCGCCGGGTGCTTGACGACGTGAACTTCACCGTGGAGAGCGGCCGGATGACCGGCTTTGTCGGCGGCAACGGCGCGGGCAAGACCACGACCATGCGCATCATCTTGGGCGTGCTCGCCGCTGACTCGGGGTCGGTGCGCCTGAACGGGGCGCCGATCACCGCCGCGGACCGGGCGCGATTCGGCTACATGCCCGAGGAGCGGGGACTGTACCCGAAGATGCCCGTGATCGACCAGCTCGTGTACCTCGCGCGGCTCCACGGGATGGAGGCGGGAGCGGCCCGTTCCTCGGCGACGGCGCTGCTGGAGCGACTGGGGCTGGCGGAGCGCGCAAAGGACACGCTCGAGAGCCTCTCCCTCGGCAACCAACAGCGCGCCCAAATCGCCGCCGCCCTGGTGCACGACCCGATCGCCCTGGTCCTCGATGAACCGTTCTCGGGGTTGGACCCGATGGCGGTCGAGGTGGTGCTGGGGGTGCTGCGCGACTACGCGGACCGTGGCGCGCCCGTCCTGTTCTCCTCCCACCAGCTCGACATCGTGGAGCGGCTCTGCGACGACGTGGTGGTGATCGGCGATGGCCGGATCCGGGCGCAGGGCTCCCGTGAGGCGCTGCGTGCCGCACACGCGGGCAGCACCTTCGAGCTCGAACTTGTGGGGCCGAGCGCCGACGCGGGCTGGGTGCGCGAGTTGCCGAGCATCGCCGTGACTCACCTCGACGGGGGCTTCGCCCGCTTCGACGCAGATTCCACTGAGGCGGCGCAGGCCGTGCTCGCCCGCGCGGTCGCGGAGCCCGGCACCACGGTGCGCAGCTTCAGCCCCGTCACCCCATCCCTCGCCGAGATTTTCACGGAGGTCGTCCGATGAGCGCCACCAGCAGCCCCGCATCCGCGGGAACGTATCAGCGACCGAGCGCCGCACAGGGCACCTGGATCGTTGCCGAGCGTGAGATCACCACGCGCCTGCGGTCCAAGTCGTTCCTCGTGTCGACCGGGGTGCTCCTCCTGTTTGTGCTCGCCGGCGTCCTCTTCAGCGGGTTCATGGCACACAGCGGCGGTTTTGGCGGGCCCACCCGGGTCGCGGTCATGGGGAACGCTGCGACGGATCTCGCCGCGGCCGGCTTCGAGGTCGAATCGGTGCCGGATCGCGCGTCTGCCGAGCAGCTCGTTCGTGGCGGCGACGTTGACGCGGCCGTGGTGCCCGGCGGTGACACCCCGGTCGAACTGACGGTGCTCGCGAATGACAGCGCCCCCGGGGACGTGCTGCAGGCGCTCTCCGCCGCACCCACCGTGGAACTGCTCGACCCGGTCACGAGCAATCCCGGGCTTGCCTACCTCATCGCCATCGCCTTCGGGGTGGTGTTCATGATGAGCGCCATCACCTTCGGCACCACGATCGCGCAGAGCGTGGTCGAGGAGAAGCAGACCCGCATCGTCGAGATCCTGCTCGCCACGATCTCGGCCCGCACCCTGCTCGCGGGCAAGATCCTCGGCAACAGCATCCTCGCGCTCGCCCAGGTCGTCGCGATTGTGGCGCTCGCCTGCGTCGGGATTCTCGCGACCGGCCAGGACCTGTTGCTTGGCGAGCTCGGGACCGCGCTGATCTGGTTCGGGATCCTCTTCGCCTTCGGCTTCGTGCTGCTGGCCACCCTGTATGCGGCGCTCGCCGCGCTGGTGTCCCGGCAGGAGGACGTGGCCTCCGCGGTCAGCCCGGTGATGTGGCTCGTGATGATCCCCTACGTGGCGATCATCTTCTTCTTCGATAACCCGGGGGCGCTCGCCGTGATGAGCTACATCCCGTTCTCCGCCCCGATCGGGATGCCGATGCGGCTGTACCTCGGCACCGCCGAGTGGTGGGAGCCGTTCCTCGCGCTCGCGATCCTGCTCGTCACGATCGCGGTGGCCGTGTGGGTGGGATCCCGGATCTACACGCACTCGATCCTGCGCACCGGCACGCGTGTGAAGCTCGGCGAGGCCTTGAAGGGCTGAGCGCCGGGGTCCCGCAGCTCGGGCGCTGCGCCTACGCTGGAGCCATGACCGACGCGAACCCGACCGACGCGATTGCGCCCGGTGAGATGCCGATCGACTGGGCTGCCCTGCGCGCCGCCGCGCTCGCCGCAACCGAGCACTCCTACGCCCCCTACTCCGGCCTGGCGGTCGGCTGCGCCGCGCTCGTCACAGATGGCCGGATCGTCACCGGCTGCAACGTGGAGAACGCGAGCTACGGCCTCACGCTCTGCGCCGAGTGCACGATGCTCGGCGCGCTCCACCTGGGCGGAGGCGGTCAGCTGCGCGCATTCGTGTGCGTGGACGGCGCGAACGCCCTGCTCACGCCGTGCGGGCGTTGCCGGCAACTGCTGCACGAGGCCGCCGCCCCGGGCATGCTGTTGGCTACCGCGCGCGGCGAGCGCACCATCGACGAGCTGCTCCCCGACGCCTTCGGGCCCGCCGCGCTCCCGTAAGACGGTGGGCGGGCGCCTCGACCCCGCGCTCCGCGTCGTCCGCGCTCTCACCAACGCACCGGAGATTCACGAACACCTCGGAGAGAACGCCCCCGACGGGGGCCGGGGGTCGAGGATCTCCGGTGCGTCGATGCGTGGAGCGCGCTCGGGGCCGGGGCACCTAGTGAAGGCCGAGATATGTCTCGAGCGTTTCGGGAGAGGCCTGCAGCAGGGGATCGTTCACGGGTTCGCCCGGGAACTCACTCGCCTCGAAGAACCAGCGGTTCGACGCCGGCATTCCCCACAGCTGTGCGCGGCGCGGATTGCTGATGTCCCAGCGGATCGGGGGTGCTTCGAGATCGATGAACTGGTAGTGCGTGTTGAAGAGTTCGACCCGGTGCTGATCGGGATCCCGGAGGTAGAGGAACAAGGCGTTGCTGATGCCGTGTCGACCGGGGCCACGGTCGATCTCATCACCGAAGCCCAGCGCTCCGGCAACGTCGGCGGCATGCAGGAGCGATGCCCCGTCGGGAACGGCAAAGGCGAAGTGGTGCAGACGCGGGCCCCGACCATTCGTAAACACGAGGTCGTGCGTGTTCCCCTTCACCTCCATCCAGGACCCCCAGAGCTCGTCGGTATGGTCTTTCGCGGTGTACTCCGAGAGTCGCATGCCAAGCCCCGTCCAGAAGTCTGTCGCGGTCTGCACGTCATAGGTGACGACTTGGTAGTGGTCGAGTCGCTGCGGGGCGCCGGCGACGAATTCGTTGTAGTTCTGCATCTTGCGGTCGACCACGTCCATAGAAGAGGTGAACTCCATGAGCGTGCCCACCGGATCGCGGAACTGCAGCGTGGGGCCCTGATGGTCCCGTTCGACCCGCTGGTGCTCGATCCCGGCGGCAGCGAAGAACTTCTCCGCGGCGAAGATGTCGGCGTCAGTGCGCACGCGCAGGCCGACTCTGTGGGCCTGCGCCGTGTCCGCACGCTCAAGCACGAGGCTGTGATGCGCGGCTTCCTCGAGGCCGCGGAGGTATACCGTGTCGTCGGTTTCGGCGGTCACGACGAGCCCGACCACGTCGCGGTAGAAGTCTCGGCTGCGCTCCAGGTCGGTGACGCCCAGCGAGACGTGACTGGCCCGCGTGATCTGAAATGCAGGATTCATGTTGGTGACGGGGAGCATGGTGGCCTCTCTGGCAGAAACGGTGGCTTGTGGATCCCTCCACAGTCTTGAGGCGAACGCGAGTGACGGGAAGTCTTGAATCGCCTAGAGTTGCCATAGCTCTGAACTATGGCGCTCGATTGGATATTGACATGATGGATCTTCGCGCCCTGCGGTACTTCGTAGCTGTCGTCGAAGCGGGATCGCTCACGGCCGCGGCACAGGGCCTCCGGCTGTCGCAGCCATCGCTCAGCGTGGCGATCTCACGATTGGAGACCGAGGTCGGTGTGCAACTGCTGACACGCTCACCTCGGGGAGTCGAACCCACGAGCGCGGGCCGATTCTTGCTCGATGCGTCATCGCGGGTGCTGGGGGAGGTCGACGAGATCGGGACTACGCTGCGCCGGTTTGGCGCGGGACTCGTGGGCACCATTTCGATCGCTGCGGTCCCCGTGCTGATGTGGTCTCGAATCCCGCGATTGTTGCGGGAGTTTTCGCGGGTGGTGCCGGACGTTGAGGTTCGGCCCGTGGATCCGCCGCCCTGGAAAGCGCTCGAGTTGCTTCAGCAGCGGCGCGTCGACGTGGCGGCGATCCTTGTATCGGACCCCGAGCGCTTCGCGCAGCGGCACGAGGAGGCGTTCGACATCGCCGATTGGGGTGAGGTGCCGCTGGTCGCGGCACTTCCGCCCGAGCAGGCACCGGCCTCCGCCGACATGGAGCTGCGCGAGTTTGAGCGTGCCACGCTGGTGCTGCCGCATCGAACGGCGGCGGTGCCGAGCCTGCCGGAGGCGGTCGAAGAGGCGCTCCGTCGCCAGGCGATCACGCCGCGCGCCATCAGGAGCGTCGAGACGATTCAGAGCGGAATGCCGCTGATTGAAGCGGGCTTGGCATGGGGGATCTTGCCGGACCCGGATGGGGAGAGCCTGGCGCGCTTCGGGGTCGCCGTGCGGCAACTCGTGCCGTCAGCGCCGCCGCTCCGGGCGCTTGTGCTGAGCCGAAAGGGTGGGGTTCAGCGGCCGGAAGTTGCCCGGTTGCTCGCGTTTATTTCCGAGAATCGATAGATCGTGTGTGAAATCCGATAGGATTTTGGTGATTCCTTCCCCGCGCTGCGCTGCACGGGGAAGGGCTCCCGGAGAAAGGCAAAGATGGCCAAGAGCAAGTCCGAGCAGTGTTACGACATCTTGAAGACCAACATCATGGATGGCACCTACGGGCCTGGCTTCCGTCTCGTGATCGACCAGCTTGGGCGCGAACACGGCATCAGCTCTGTCCCGTGGCGGGAGTCGCTCCGTCGGCTCGAGGCTGAGGGCTGGGTCGACATCATCCCGAACTCGGGTGCCGTCGTGAAAACGTTTGACACCGGTGAGTGGAAGCGGTCGATCCGAATTCTCGCTCGCCTCGAGGGGCTGGCGACCGCGCTCGCGGCCGAACGCATGACGCCGGAAGACGTGGCGGCCGCCCGGGCGTTGAACGCGGAGATGCGTGACGCGATTGCAAACTTTGACACGATTCGATTCGGGCGCCTGAACCGCCGCTTCCACCAGTTCATCTGTTCGCACTGCGGTGACGACCGACTGATCGCGATGGTCGAGGCCGAGTGGACGCGCATGGACATTATTCGTCGGTCCGCGTTTTGGTACGCGCCAGGCCGGGCGGTCGCCTCGCTGTCCGAGCACGATGCCATCCTCGATCTCATCGAGGCCCGCGAAGACGCGGAGACGATCGAGACGGCGGCCCGCAAACACGAGGTCAACACGTTGAACGCCGTGCTCGAACACGACGAGAGTCGTCATGCGGAGGATCCCACCCTCCCGTAAGTCTTCGGTGACGTGGTGGGGGACAGCGCGCACGCACGCTGCCCCCTCTGCCGCGGCTCCCGCTACTCGGTTGACGGTGCGGCGGCCTCCCGCTCGCGCCACTGCGCAAGGTAGGCCTTCCCGTAGTCGTTGCCGTTCGGGAGTCGCAGGGTGGTGTGCACGTGGAATCGCGCCGGCAGCCGGTTGTTGAGCCACACACCGGCGTGGTGATCGAGTTCCGCGAGGATCGTCGGACCGTGCACGCGGAAGTAGAATGGCTGCGATCCGTCGGTGGCACCGTACCAAGAGAAGAAGGTCTCCTCCGGGAATGCGATGGCCTCCGCCAGGGCCGCGGCGCGCTGCGCCGGGCGGAGGAGCAGGAGGAAGTCCTCGACGATCCGTAGGAGTGTGCGTTGCTGCGACGCATCCAGCTCACTCATCGGGATCCCCTCGGACGTGATCACCCGATTGTCGCGGAAGGCTCCGGCGACGTGGCGCTCGTCAGCCGGATGCAGACGGCCCTCGGGCATCGCCGGATCGAGCACCGAATCGAAGACGATCGCGCGCGAACGCTGTTCTGCGGTGAGAGATTCCGCAAGTTCGAGCGCCCACCGCTCACGAGACGCGAAGAGCGGTGGGCGCTCTCCGTCGGAGAGCGCCGGTTCCGCGCCGAGGAATACGGGAGCGATCACGTTCCGGCCGCCGACGGTCACGAAGTTCAGCGCGACATGATGGCCGAAGAGTTGCCAGCCCCACGGCTCGTCGGACCCGGGAGCCCCAAACAGGGCGAACCAGTAGCTTTCCGGATTCATGATGCGCGGGAGCTCGACGAGCTCCCCCAAGTGTCCGTTGAGTTCCATGGCCTCACGCACGCGGTCGTAGCCGTCGTCGCTCAGCGATGCGCGGAGCACCTCGTGCACCGCGGCGACCACATCCGGGCTCTGATCTTCCAGGCGCAGCCCGGTCCGGAAGAACACGAATTCAGGGTTGCTCCAACCGCGCCACTCGGGGGCGTCAATGGGGTACGAAACCGATTTCAGCTGCGCGTCGGAGAGGAGCGTCAGGAGTGCCGAGGCGGCCGCTGCGGGCTGGGGATCCCAGCCCGCAGGAGGCGCAGCGGCAGACGCGGGGAGGCGATAGAGGTGTGAGCGGACACTCCCGTCAGTGGTGATGCCGACATACGGCTCGTCGTAGAGCCGCCGCCAGGAGTCGAGCAGCTCGCGCAGAAACGGAGCCTGGTACCGATCGGCCGTGAACTCCTCGTAGCTCATCTCCCGGTAGGGAGCGAGCACAGGATCCTGCAGCTCGTACAGGTGCTCCCGGTAGCTGCCGGAGGAGAGGGTGACGCCTTCGGAGCGTCCGCTCGTCCGATCGCTCGAGAAGAACTCGTCGATGTCGTTCGATTGTGCGTCCTGTGACATGGTGTGATGCCTCCCCGTCGCGGCTAGATCGGCAGGTTGAAGAGGCGCTTCGCGTTGCCCGACAGCACCAGTTCTCGGTCTGCGTCGCTGATCTCCAATTCGTTCTTCACGAAATCAACGCCCTGGCCCATCCAGCTGTAGAACACGGGGAAGGAGGAACCGAACAGGTAGTGATCCGCGCCGTTGATTTCGAGCGCGGCCTCGACCTGGGTTTTTCCCCAGGAATGCGGGTGGGTCATGTCGAAGAAGATGTTCTCGTCGAGGTACTGCTTGATCTTCTCGCCGCCCGTCGGATCCAAGCGCTGCATCGCCTCGGTCTTGTTGGTCCGGTGCGGGGTGAGGAGCGCAGTATTTGCGAACCAGTTGCCGCCCATCATCGTGTGGATAAAGCGGAGCCCGGGCATCCGATCGAACATGCCGCTGAAGAGTTCGCGGCCGACGGCAACACCCTGGTCCACGATGCGGCCGTACTCGCGTCGGAGGTTCGTGTAATCAATCACAGACTTGTACTCGACCGGGAGGGGCGTGTGGTGCACGACGACCGGGATGTTGAGCTTCTCAATTACCTTGAGGTAGGGCTCAAACACCTCGTCGTCGAGGTAGAGCTGACCGTAGTGGCAGGCGAGCTGCACCCCGACGGCGCCGAGTTCGCCCACGCAGCGCTCCAGCTCGTAGATGTTTTCCTTGCCACCCCACGGCGGAACGCACGCTGTGGAGAAGAGCCGCCCGCCGGATCGTGCGACGATGTCGGCCGCGTTGTCGTTGACCGCGCGACAGGTCTCCACGTCAAGCCATTCCTGCCAGACGGGGACTCGCATCACGCCGTAGTCGACGCCGGCCTCGTCCATCGCGGCAAGCTTGGACTCAACCGAATAGTCGCCCTCGACGTAGTTGAGGTTCTGGTAGCCCTTGGGTTTCTCCAGGACTAGCTGCTTCTTCCCGTTGTCCATGGTGATGACGCTCGCGATCTCCCCAAAGCCGCGCGGTGCGCTGTTGAGGAAGCCGTTCAGGATCTTTTCATTGGTGAAGAGATCCTCGGGGAGGTGGTGGATGTTGATATCGACGACGGTCATGTCGGTGCTCCTTTATGGTGCTGCTTCGTTGCGGTCCTGGTGAGCACTCTCACAGACGTGAGAGGTGATCGTGTGTGAAATCATACGCGATCTTGCAACTTTGCGGGAACCCCGAGTGCCGCGGTGTTCCGCGGAAGGTCGGAAGAGTTCCAGTTCAGGACGTATTTAGCGGCATTCTCCGCGCTCGAGTGGGGTGCGGGGGCGCTCCGGGAATCGTCGGCAAACTCGGGAATCGCACTTGAAATCGTGTGTGATTCTGCGTACGATACGAAGCAGCGTTCGAAGGGGAATGGGACATGATGGACGAGCTCACTACACGAGATATTGCCTACCGCCACGGTGGTACGGAGATGCTCGGGGTCTTGTGCGCGCCAGCCGGTGCCCGGGAACTTCCCGCTGTGCTGCTCGTTCACGACGCCTTCGGGCTTGGCGGCGACACCATTGCGCTTGCCCGGGAGCTCGCGGCTCTGGGACTCGCGGTGTTTGCCGCTGATGTGTGGTCGCACAGGTACGCCCCGACCGAAGCAGCGGAACTCGGGTCGCTGATCGACGCGATGGTCGCAGATCGCGCGGAATGGCTGGGGCGAATTGCCGCTGCCCATGCTGCCGCAGCGGCGCAGCCAGAAATTGATGCCCAGGCACTCGTCGGCCTCGGCCACTGCTTTGGCGGATCGTCAGTGCTCGAACATCTTCGAGTGGGAGGGCAGCTTCGCGGTGTGGTTGCCATCCACGCCGGGCTCGACCTCCTCGCGCCAGGGTGGGAGTCCGCGCTGGGGGACTCCGAGGGCGGGTGCGCGCCGCGCGTGCTGCTCTGCACCGGAGCGGACGATCCGATGGCGACAGCAGCGCAGCGAGCCGAGCTCCAAGCGGGCCTTGACCAGGCAGCAATCGAGTGGGAGACACACCTCTACAGCGGCACCGTTCACGGGTTTACTAGCCCGCATAGTGCCCAATCACCCCGTCCAGACGTGGTGATGTATCACCCGGGCAACGCCGCGCGGGCCAGGCAGGCGACGCTTCGCTTTCTCGCGGAGGCGTTCCCCGGCCGCCTCGCTTTCCCGACCCCCGAGAACGAATTCGCCTAGCCAATACCGGCCACGAATCGTCGCGAGCACCTCGCGGATACGCATGACAAAGGAGTACAGCTTGAATATCGCCATTATTGGTGCCGGCCCCGGCGGGCTGATCACCGCATTGCGTCTGCAGCAGCAGGGCTTTGCGCCCACCATCTACGAGACGGTGCCTGAGCTGAAGCCCCTGGGGGTCGGCGTCGACATTAAGGTCTATGGACTCAAAGAGATCGAGGAGATCGGGCTTCTCGAGGAGTTCCGTGCGCTGTCCGTCGACGCGGTTGATTCCGTGTTCTACAACCACTACGGACAGGAAATTTACGCCGAGAAGTGCGGCGTGCACATGGGTTATGAGCATGAACAGCGATTCGTGCACCGGGGGGAACTGCAGATGCTGTTCTATCGCACCGTGCTCGAACGCCTGGGGAAGGACTCCATCGTGTTGGGGGCCCGCGTCGTCTCATACGAGCAGGACGCCACCGGCGTGACGCTGCACCTGGAACACCGCGATGGGCGCTCCGAGACGGTACGGCACGACGCCGTGATCGCCGCCGACGGCATCAACTCCGCGGTTCGCAAGCAGATGCACCCCGAGCTGTCCGAACCGCACTACTCCGGCATCACGATGTACCGCGGAACCACGCTGCGTGACCCGTTCCGTGACGGCCACACGATCCTGCACATCGGCGACCCGAGGATCTCGTCGATGATCGTGTACCCCATCGCGGACAACTTCGAGGGCACCGGTAAAACCCTGGTGAACTGGGTGGTCGAAGCGGAACGTGACGAGACCGTCGAGGACTGGAACCAGCTCGGTTCGGTCGAGGAAATTCTGCCCTACTACGCCGACACCAACATCGACTTCATCGACATCCAGCAGCTCATCGCCGATGCCCGGGAGGTCTATCTGTTCCCGCTGATCCGTCACGAGCCGCTCGACACCTGGGTGGATGGGCGGGTGGTCCTGCTGGGCGACGCGGCGCACGCGATGTATCCGCGGGGCGGCAATGGCGTCTGCCAGGCATTTCTCGATGCGAGGGTTGTTGCCGAGCAGCTCGCGGCCCACGCCGACCCACACGCGGCATTCGTGGCATACGACGAAGAGCGCCGCGTCCCCGTGAATCGGATCGTGATGAACATGCGTGGAGAGGGGTACGAGGTGATCCGGCGCATGGTCGCGGAGCGCACGGACGGCAAACCATTCGTGGACAAAACCGACATCGAAGCGGTGCTCCCACTCGCTGAGGCCGACGAGCTGTTCTCGAACTACCACCGGCTTGTCGGGCAACCGCTCCGACCCGGACACCACACCTATTCCAGCGGCTTCCGTACCTGGGACACGGCACACCCCGTGGAAGTGGTCGCATGAGCCGGATCACCGCGGCCGCCGCCGAGATCGAGACTCAGCTGCGCGAAACCGAATCGCGCCGTCAGCGAGCACTGATTGCCGGGGATATCGAGACCCTACGCGACCTCTTCGACGAGTCGATCGTGCACGTTCACGCCCCGGGCGTCGTGCAGCACAAGGCGGAGTTGATCGAGCACGTTGAGGTGCGCAGGCCCTACCTGGAGATCACGCGGGGTGAGCTTGAGTTTCGCGTCGTGGGCGAGGACGGGCGCGGCGACGTCGCAATTGTAACGGGTGCCCTGACGAACCGGATGCGTGCCCCCGGGGGCGGAGAACGTACCCTGAGTGGGCCCGTGACGCAGGTGCTCCACCGCGCCGACGATGGCGTTTGGCGCTTCGTGAGCTTTCACATGACCCCGTTCGGTGAGAAGGTCTGGGGTGAGCTGCCCTCGGAGCAGCGGAGCAACGACGCGGGGGTGGCACGATGAAACTCGCGCGATTTGACACGGGCGACGGCCAGATCCGGCTCGGCAGGGTCGACGGGGAGACCGTGATTGAGCTCTCCTCAGTGACCGGCGGGCACGCATCGCTCCGGGAGATCCTGCCGCGACTCGACGCCCTCCGCGACGCGATCCTCGCAGCTGAGGGGGAGTCGTTTTCGCTCGCAGCTGTCACCCTTGAGGCACCGATCGACGCGCCCCAGAAATACCTTGCGATCGGGATGAATTACAAGGAACATGCGGCGGAGGCCCGGCTAGCCGGGATCCCCACCCCCGTGAATCAACTCTGGTTCAACAAGCAAGTGTCGTGCATCGTGGGGCCGAATGCGGACATCGAAAAACCCCGGGTCTCCGATGCACTCGACTATGAAATCGAACTCGGCGTCGTGATCGGGCAGCGGTGTCGCCACGTGAGCGTCGAAGACGCATACTCGGTCATCGCGGGGTACGTGGTCGCCAACGACGTTTCAGTGCGCGACTGGTTGCAGAAGCGATCGCCGACCTTCACCCTGGGCAAGTCCTTCGACACGCACGGACCGATCGGCCCCTGGCTCACCACCGCCGACGAGATCCCGGATCCGCAGAACTTGCGCATGCGGCTCACCGTCAACGGTGAGGTACGCCAAGACTGGGGTACTGACGACATGATCTACGACATCGCGGCCCAAATCGCCGAGTTGTCGACGGTGATGACCTTGATGCCCGGTGACATTCTCGCCACGGGGACCCCGGCCGGGATCGGTGCCCCCACCGGGAACTTCCTATGCGTCGGTGACGTGGTGCGGGCTGAGATCGAGGGCCTTGGCGCGCTCGAGAACACCGTGGTTCAGGAGGCATGACATGAGTCCCCGAGTCAGCGTGTATCTCGAAGGGTTTGCCCACGAGAACCCCGTTCCGGTGGCCAGCCGGATCGGGCCGTTCGTGCACTCCGGAGTATTGACCGGTCGCGATCCCGATACCGGAGAGATGCCGGAGGGGATGGACGCGCAGTGCGCCAATGTGTTTGCGCACGTGCGTGAACTCCTGGCCGCCGTGGGAGGCGGGCCCGATGACATTGCGAAGCTGACCTGCTACCTCGTGAATTATCGAGACCGAACCGCACTCAACCGCGAGTGGGACGCGCTGTTTCCGGACCCGGACAATCGACCTGCGCGCCAGGTGATGTCGACGGTGCTTGACCGAGGCGCGCTCATACACTGCGATCTGGTCGCGATCCTCGGAGACGCATACGCGGGATCGGGAGCACCAGCCGAACAATCTTCATCCCTGACGTGACCGCGTAATTTCTGATCCCCAAAGTTCGCAATAATGTGCAGCGGTCGCTGCCGCTCGCACGATACGACGCAAGGAGGCGTCCATGTCCAAGAAATCATTCCTCATCAAGTCCCTCGTCCCGCTCAGCATCGCCGGGCTGCTCCTCACCGGGTGCTCTGGTGGCTCGGGTAATACCGGTGATTCATCTGCGCAGGCGCGAGACACCCTGCGGGTCAACTGGGGAGGGTTCCCGGAAACCTGGGAGCCGGGCTCGCAGGCGATGGAGCCCGGCTACATGCGGGTGCCGTACGAGACACTGGTGCTGCGGGAGAAGGACGGGACCATCCTGCCGAATCTGGCCACCGAATGGGAGTTCGGTGACGGTGGGAAATCACTGACGCTGACGCTGCGTGAAGGGGTCACATTCCACGACGGCACGGCGTTCAACGCCGCGGCAGTCAAGACGAACGTCGAGTACGTTCGCGACGTGGTGGGGGGCCAATTCGGGGGGCCGCTCTCGTCGGGCGTGGAATCGGTCGAAGCGATCGATGAGACGCACGTGGCGTTCGTCTTCAGTCGTCCCTTCAGTACGTTCCTCGATCTGCTCAGTCAACGAAACCTGCCGATGGCGTCGCCAGCGGCAATTGCCGACGGCAGCATTAAGACGGCACCGGTCGGGACGAGCCCGTGGGCCTACGATCCCGAGAAGTCGATCGACGGCACCAAGATGAGCTTCGTTGAGTACGCCGACTACTGGGGCGAGAAGCCCGGATTCCCAAATATCGAGCTGTTCGGCATTGCGGATGACACCGCCGCGACGGCCGCGCTCCTCAGCGGCGACCTGGACATCACAGACACCGAACTTGACGAGTTCCCGCGGCTCGAATCCGCGGGTAACGTTGAGACCTTTGACTACCCGGCCATCCGCGTGAATCTCAACTTCTTTGACCGAGGTGAGGGCGGCCTGTTTGCGGACCAGCAGGTGCGAGAGGCGCTGTGCTACGCGATCGACGGCGACGTGATCGCCAGCCTGAGTGAAGACCGCGTCGGCGAAACGCAACACTTCACCGAGGGAGAATCCGGGCACAATCCCGACATCGTCGGATACAACGGGAACCTCAAGAAGGCCACCGAGATCTGGGCAGAGCTCGGAAACCCCGCGATCACCGCGCAGATCGGGGCCGCGCCGTTCAACAAGCAAGAGATCACGGTGCGGGCCGAGCAGATGAGCCAACTCCCGAACGTGAACATCACCGTTCAGGAACTCACAGCACCGCAGTACTTCTCGACGTGGAACAACGGCAGCTACGCCCTCGGCGTCGGGAATAACGCGCAGATCACCCCCGCGGACTGGTACGGCAGTTGGTTCTCGGAGAACGCCCCCCTGAATAGCTCAAAGGTCGTCAGCGAGCAGCTCTCGGGACTGGCGGGGAAGGCTCTGGGGTCCACGGGGACCCCGGCGGCTGAGGCAAACTGGCAGGCCGTCATGAAGGAGATCTCCGACGAGGCGCTCGCGTGCAGCCACTCCATCAACATGGAGACGATCGCCTACAACACTGACACAGTCGCCGACGTGCAGCCCGCCTCGCAGGTCTGGGAACAGAACCTGATCGACTACGCCGCGGTGAAGCCCGCGCAGTAGCCCGCGTCCAGAGCCACGTGGATGCTGGCCCCGCGCATCGGGCCGGCATCCACGTGATGGTGCCCCACGCATTCGACCCAATCCTGAGGAGACAGAACTGATGGCCTTTCGCATGAACAGAACGGGGGAAGGAACATGCTGAAGCTCATCGGGACGCGGCTCGCCCTCGTCGTACCCCAGCTCCTGCTCATCTCCGCGCTGGTGTTCCTGCTGGTGTATCTCGTGCCGGGCAGCGCAGCCTCGCTTGTCCTGGGAGATGCAGCCGCGAGTCCGGAAGACATCGCGCGCGTCGAGGCCCAGCTGGGCCTCGACCGACCATTCTTCGTGCGACTGTTCGACTGGGTTGGATCCGCGATCCAGGGGGACCTCGGTACCTCCCTGCAGAGCGGTCGTCCCGTGGCCGCGATGATCGGCGAGAGGCTCCCCGCGACGCTGTCACTGATCGGTGGCGGCCTCATCGTCGCGATGCTCGTGGGCATCGGTCTGGGCGTGCTCGCCGGTACGCATGCTCGTCGCCCGATCGATCGCGGCGTGACCGCCCTGACGTCGCTGCTGCAGGCGATTCCCGAGTTTTGGTTGGGTCTACTGCTCGTCCTCGTCTTTGTGATTCAGCTGCACGTTGCTCCGGTCGTTGCGTGGGTACCGCCCGAACAGGACTTCGGTGGCTGGCTTCGCGGGTTGATCCTCCCGTCCCTCGCGCTCGGTGCCGGGGCCTCCGCGCTGATCGCGCGCCAAACCCGCACCGCGGTTGCCGCGGCGCTGGCGTCCCGTTACGCCGACACTCTCACGGCGGCGGGAGTGCCGCGCCACCGAATCATCTGGGTGTACGCCCTCAAGAACGCGATGGTTCCGGTGCTGGCGGCATCCGCGCTGGCGGTTTCGATTCTGTTCGGCACGAGTCTCGTGATGGAACGAGTATTCGCGTTCCCCGGGGTCGGCTCCATGCTCGTCAACGCCGTCATCGGCAAAGACTTCCCGCTCGTCCAGGGCACCGTGCTCGTCGTCGCGATCATCATCATCGCCGTCAACCTCGTCGTGGATATTGGCTACGGCGTCATCAACCCGAAGGCGAGGCCCCAGTGACTCACCCAACTCCTCCCAAGACGCAGGTGTTTCGTGTCGCCCACGCGACGGCCCCGCAGCGCGGAAGCAGCGTGTTCCTCCGCCGCCTCGTGAGACAACCCGCCACGATCCTGTCGCTCAGCTGGCTTGCCGTGGTCCTGATCTGCGCCGTGTTCGCCAGCGCCCTCGCCCCGTACGATCCACTGCAGAACACCTTTGCCGCGGATGCCCTCTTGCAGGGGCCGAGCGCGGAGCACTGGTTCGGTACCGACGACAACGGGCGGGATGTGCTCAGCCGCATGATCTACGGCGCACGCATCGCACTCCTTGTCGGACTGGGCTCGGTACTGATCGCCATGCTCATCGGTGTCCCGATCGGCCTGCTCCTCGGATACCGAGGCGGGTGGTGGGACCGGATCGGCACCCGGTTCGTTGACATTCTCGACGCGCTCCCCGGACTGCTTGTCGCCGTCGCAGTGATCGCAATTCTCGGCCGCGGACTTCCCGCCCTCATGCTCGCCATCGGCCTGATTTTTGCCATGAACTTCGCGCGGATGACGCGCGCGATCACGCTCACCGAACGCGGAAAAATGTACATCGATGCCGCGAAGGTCTCAGGGCTTCGCGAGGCTGCGATCCTGTTCAAACAGATTCTTCCCAACCTCGTCGGGCCGCTCGTGATTCAGGGCGCGATCCTCACGGGGTCCGCGATCATTATCGAATCAATGCTGAGCTTCCTGGGATTGGGGCTGCAGTCGGCCGTTCCATCGTGGGGCGGACTGCTGGGGCTCGCTGCCACCAAGCTGGCGGTGCAACCGTTCCTCGCGATCCCGCCAGGCATTGCGATCGTGCTCACGGTGCTCTCTTTCAATATGATCGGCGACGGCATCAACGATGCGCTTGCCGGAGAAAAGCGCAAGCTCATCAAGCCAGTGAAGCGCGTGACTCCGGCGATTCCTGCCGACCGTGAAACCGCGAATCCTGCCGTGGACGGGCCGCAGCCGGTGCTCGATATCCGTGATCTCGAGATCGCGCTGAATACTCCAACGGGCACGCGCTCACTGGTTCGCGATGTCACTCTGACCGTCGGGCGCGGTGAGATCGTAGGCCTGATCGGCGAGTCGGGATCGGGGAAATCGACGCTCGCGCGGGCGATTCTGGGGCTCATGCAGCCGGGGATCGGCGTCTCGCGGGGGCAGATTCTGCTCGACGGTGAAGACATCGCTGGGCTGGGGGAAAAGGATCTTCGGAGCATCCGGGGGACCCGCATGGCCGCCGTCTTCCAGGATCCGATGGCCTCGCTTTCGCCCGTGCACACCGTGGGCAAACAGCTCACCGAGACGTTGCGCACGCACGCCACACTCACGAAAGCCGAGGCTCGGGCGCGCGCCGCAGAGCTGTTGAGCCGTGTAGGCGTGGTGAACGCCGAGCAGCGGCTCGACGACTACCCCCACCAGTTCTCGGGAGGCATGGCGCAGCGCGTCGCGATTGCGATCGCCATCGCGTCAAACCCGGAGCTGATCATTGCCGACGAGGCAACGAGCGCGCTCGACGTGACCACGCAAGCGCAGGTACTGGATTTGCTCCTCGAGCTGCGTGACGAGATGGGGCTCAGCATCCTCTTCATTACCCACGGTTTGGGCGTCGCGGCTGAGGCCTGTGACCGCGTCGTGGTGATGTACCAGGGGGAGGTCGTTGAGACCTCGGGCGTGTGGGAATTGTTTGATCGGCCCCAGCATGAGTACACGGAGCGCCTGCTCTCAGCCAACCCGGCGTTGCATGTCGGTGCCGCGCCCCGCGGTGCCAGCGGGAGCGGGGGAGAGGCCGCGGAGCACACTCCACTGCTGAGCGTGCGCGATCTCGCCTTGACGTACCGCACCCCCACCCCCTTCGGGGCGGCACCGCAACCCGTGGTTGAGGGCGTGAGCTTCGACATCGCCCCGGGGGAAACACTGGGACTGGTGGGCGAGTCAGGATCCGGAAAGTCAACGACGGGGCGCGCGATACTGCGGTTGATGCCGGTCGCGGAGGGAAGCATCGAATTCAAGGGCACCGATATCACCAGCTTCGGGGCGAAGACGCCGCTCAGCTATCGGAAGCAGGTGCAGGCGGTGTTCCAGGATCCGTCGATGTCGCTGAACCCGCAGCACGCCGTGTCTCAGGCTCTGACGACGGCGCTTGCCCGGCACGGCATTGGTGATCGCGCCGAGCGGGAGCACCTTGCGGAGACCGCGTTTGCCCAGGTCGGGCTCTCGAATGACCATCTCGGCCGCCGCCCCGCTGAACTCTCGGGCGGGCAGCAGCAGCGCGTGGCGATTGCACGCGCGCTGGTGCTGCGGCCACAGCTGGTGGTGTGCGATGAGGCCGTCAGCGCTCTTGACCTATTGACGCAGCGCCAGATCATTGATCTGCTCGCTCAGCTGCAGGAGGAGACGGGAATCAGTTACCTCTTTATCGCGCATGACCTGGGACTGGTGCGCAACATCTGTGACCGGATCGCCGTTATGCGTTCGGGGCGACTCGTGGAACTTGCCGAGACCGAGCAGCTGTTCGCAGCGCCCGAGCACCCCTACACGAAGCGCCTGCTCGGGGCGACCCCCGCCGATCACCCGGAGGGCCGGGAGGAGCGCCGCCGGACGCGGCTCGAGTACGCCCGCGCCCACACCGACGGACGAATTCCCACGCCGTAGGCAGCCCGGAGAGGCCGAAGTGGCTGCCGAGGTCTCGGGCTACCCAACCGTCACCAACGCACCGGAGATTCACGAACACCTCGGAGAAAACTCCCCCGACGGGGGCCGGGGGCCGAGGATCTCCGGTGCGTTCGTGAACGGGGCGTGTGCCAAGCCCGGCCCCGGCAACCCGGTACCCCCGAATGTCACGGGCCCGGAGTAGGCTGTGCGGGTGAGTACCCAGCCCGAGACGCCCACCCCCGCAATCCGCCCCTGGGCCGCACTCTGGTCCATGGTGCTCGGCTTTTTCATGATCCTGGTGGACACCACGATCGTGTCGGTCGCGAACCCCTCGATCATGCAGGGGCTCGAAACGACAATGGTCGCGACCCTGTGGGCCACGAGCGCCTACCTGCTCGCGTACGCGGTGCCGCTGCTCATCACTGGCCGCCTCGGGGATCGCTTCGGTACGCGCCGGATCTACCTGCTCGGCCTCGCGGTGTTCACGCTGGCCTCGCTCGCGTGCGGCCTGTCCCACTCGATCGAGATGCTGATCGTCGCTCGCGTCGCGCAGGGCCTCGGGGCGTCGCTCATGACGCCGCAGACCATGGCCGTGATTACGCGCATCTTCCCGCCGCGGGAGCGCGGTTCGGCGATGGCCGTGTGGGGCGTGACCGCGGGCGTGGCCACCCTGGTGGGTCCGATCCTCGGCGGCTTCCTGCTCGATGCCTGGGGCTGGGAGTGGATCTTCTTCATCAACGTGCCGGTCGGGATTCTCGCGTTCATCCTGGCTATGCGTTTCGTCCCGGTACTCCCCACCAGCGCGCACCGCTTCGACTGGCTCGGCGTGATCCTGAGCGCCGTGGGCATGTTCCTCGTGGTCTTCGGCATCCAGGAGGGCCAGAGCTACGAGTGGGGCCCGATCTGGGGGCCGGTCACGATCTGGGGCATGATCATCGCGGGCGTCGTGGTGCTTGTGCTGTTCGTCGTATGGCAGCGCTTCCAGCGCGGAGAGCCGCTGATCCCGCTCCAGATTTTCCGGGATCGGAACTTCTCGGTCGGCTCCGCAGCGATCGTTACCGTCGGCTTCAGTGTGACCGGGATGAGCCTGCCCCTCATGTTCTACCTGCAGCTGGTGCGCGGGCAGACCCCGACCCAGTCGGCGCTGATGATGGTGCCGATGGCGGTGCTGTCGATCGCGCTCGCCCGCCCGGTGGGATTGCTCATCGACCGGCGGGATCCGCGCCGCATCCCGGTGATCGGCCTCGTGCTGGTCTCCGCGGGCATGCTCGGCTACGTGCTGCTGATGCACCCGGACACCCCAATCTGGCTGCTGCTGATCCCGAGCGTCATCCTCGGCGTGGGCAACGCGTTCATGTGGGGACCGCTCGCCTCGCTCACCACGTTCAGCCTGAAGCCCAGCCTCGCGGGGGCCGGATCCGGCGTCTACAACACCAGCCGCCAGATCGGTGCGGTCCTGGGGTCGGCGGCGATGGCGATGCTCATGAACGCGCGGATCAGTGCGCTGCTCGGCGAGCAGGCGGCCGCCGGCATCGGTGGCGGCGGTGAAGCGGGCGGCGGGCTTGCCGCGCTCCCCGCGCCGCTGCAGGAAAGCTTCACCACCGCGATGATGCAGTCGCTGATGATGCCGATGGGCGTGATCCTTGTCGGCGCGATCATCGCCCTCTGGTTCGCCCCGCGCCCCGCGCGCACCGGCGAGATATCCGTCCCGGACGCGGCACCGGGCCACTAACCGAACGCCCGGCCCAGCGCCCGCCACACCCCAGTTCACCCCACGAAAGGACCCCGCATGATCCTCGCATTCTCCGTTGCCCCGAGCGGCGTCGGCACGGCAGGCCCCGCGACGAGCGATTCCGGTTCGGTCTCCGACGCGGTTGCGGCGGCGATCCGCGTGGTGCGCGAGTCCGGGATCCCGCACCGCACCTCCTCGATGTTCACGGAGCTCGAGGGCGAGTGGGACGAGGTCTTCGACGTGGTGAAGCGCGCCACCGAGGCCGTGCTGCCCTACGGCTCCCGGGTATCGCTCGTCATGAAGGCGGACATCCGGCCCGGCTTCGAGGGCGAGCTCGACGCGAAGCTCGAGCGCCTGGAAGCGGCGGTCGAGCGCGGGGCGTAGCGTCCGCCGTGGCCGGGCGAGCTGCCCGGCCCTCGGCGAGCTGGGCGGTCTCCGTCCGCGAGTGGCCGTCGACGGTGCGGGCTGGGCTACTCGATATCTTCGAGCAACTCGGACAGGGCGTTTGGCGTCGCGCCTGAGGCCTGTGCGAGTTCGCCGAAACGGGCGTCAGCCGCCACGTTCTCGGCCTCACTCGCGTTGTCGAACAGCGAGAGATACTCCGCATTGCCCCCGGTCTCTTCGACCGACTGCACGCGGATGAGCCAACAGGTGGCGTCCGGTGTGAAGCCCGCATGGACTTCCCAAGCGAGCGCAAGCGTACCGATGCAGATGTTGTTGGCATCGAGAATGTCGGTCGCCGTGGCGTCGTCCTGGACCAGCGCCAACTCGAACAGATCAGCCATCGTGTGCGTGGGAGAAATGCTCGCGTCGTTCGAGAGGAACTCGTCGGCGACGGCCTGGTGCTCTGTGCAGAGGAACCGCGAGGCGAGCCACGTCATCGCCGGATCCTTCAGCTCCGATGCGCCAGCCGCATCGTCTGCCCGAGTGCACGCGTCCAGCCCCATGCCGACCACGGTCTCTTTCACCGCGGGATCGGCATCGTCCCACGCTACGAGTTCGATGGATGTCCAGGACGAGGACGCATCGAAACTCGCGACCATCGGGATCGCAAGTATCACGTTGTCGAAGAACGCCTGCTGCGCCGCCGGCACATCCCGCCCACTCGGCGTCGTTGGTTCGCCCGAGGAGGTCGAGGGTGACTCGTCCGTGAGCAGGGGCGGCAACGCACCGCACCCGCTCACCGCCAGACACCCGGCGAGTGCGGTGCTGGCTGCCAGCGCCGCCCAGCGCTGCCGTGAACGTACCGTCGACACGAGTGTTTCTCCCCACTGTTCGGGGGTCTTCGGCTCCGGGGACCAAAGATCCTCTCCCGATCATTCGCTTGCATTCTACGGGGAAATCGGGGTGGGTCGGAGGAACCGCTGGGTCGTTGTGCTCCCTCGCGACGCTCCTCCTGCACATGACCCGGCGGTGCCTCGGGGAAACGGGGTCGGCCTCGAATACGGCGCCGGCCGCGAACACGGGGCTGATCCGGCACCGGGTGCCGCGCGGAGCAACTCCGCCGAGCTCACTACTGTGCGATGTCCTCGGTGTCCGCTAGTCTCCGACTATGAGCATGGGTGGTGGAGGCGGCCGCGGATCCCGAGTATCGGGAGGCGACGCGGAGCGTCAGCGGGAACTCAACAGTCAGGCACCGAAGGTGGCCAGGCTGGGGCGCCGGATCGCGGACCTGTTCCGGCCGTACCGCTGGCCGCTCGCGGTCATCATCGCGCTCGTCATCGTCTCGGCGGCGCTCGCCATCCTGCCCCCGCTCCTCACGCAGCGCGTGTTCGATGAGGGCCTGTTCCCGCTCGACGGCGGCGGGCCGAACATGACGGCACTGGGCTGGCTCGTGCTCGGCATGATCGCCGTGTTCGTGGTCTCGTCGGGGCTCGGCATCATCCAGACCCTGTTCACGGCGCGCGTGGGCAACCGGGTGATGGGGGATCTGCGCGTCAAGCTCTTCGCCCATCTGCAGGCCATGGAGCTCGGCTTCTTCACCCGCACGAAGACGGGGGTGATCCAGTCGCGCCTGCAGAACGACGTCGGCGGCGTCGCCAACGTGCTCACGAACACGGTGTCGAACATCATCGGGAATACGGTGACGGTCGTGGCGGCCGCGGTGGCCATGATCCTGCTCAGCTGGCAGCTCACGCTCGTCGCCGTCGTGCTCATGCCGGTGCTCGTGTTCGCCCAGCGTCGCGTGGGCCAGGTCCGTGCGCGGATCGCGGGGCGCACGCAGGAGTCGCTGTCCGAAATGTCCGCGATCACGCAGGAGGCGCTGTCCGTCTCGGGCGTGCTGCTCGCGAAGACCTACTCGCGGCAGGCCGCCGAGACCGAGCGCTACGCGGACGAGAACCGCAACCAGATCAGCCTGCAGGTGCAGCAGACGATGAGCGGCCAGGTGTTTTTCGCCCTGGTGCAGGTGTTCCTGTCCGCGGTGCCGGCGATCGTGTACCTCGTTTCGGGCTGGTTGATGGCGCGCGCGCTCGGCACCGATATCGATCCGGGGATCACGGCGGGCACGATCGTCGCGTTCACGACGGTGCAGTCGCGCCTCCTGTTCCCCCTGATGGCGCTCATGCGGATCGCGCTCGACCTGCAGACCTCCAGCGCGCTGTTCGCCCGCATCTTCGAGTACCTCGACCTGAAGCCCGCGATCGTGGACAAGCCGGACGCGCGCCAGCCCTCAGACGCGCCGGGCCGCGCGGGCCGGATCGAGTTCGACGAGGTGACCTTCCGGTACCCGGACTCCCGCACCGACGACCGGCCGACCCTCGACCGGATCTCCTTCGAGATCGCGCCCGGCGAGTTCGTGGCCTTTGTGGGGGCCTCCGGTTCCGGCAAAACCACGATCGGGAACCTGATCCCGCGCCTGTACGACGCCGAGTCCGGCGCGGTCCGCTACGGCGGGGACGATGTGAAGGATCTCGCGCAGGAGGCGCTCATGGATCGGATCGGGGTGGTCACGCAGGAGCCGTACCTGTTCCACGCGACGATCGCCGCGAACCTCCGCTACGCGAAGCCCGACGCCTCTCTCGAGGAGCTCCGCAACGCGGCTCGGCTCGCGAACATCCACGACACGATCGCGAGCTTCTCCGAGGGCTACGACACCGTCGTGGGGGAGCGCGGGTACCGGCTGTCCGGCGGCGAGAAGCAGCGGATCGCGATCGCGCGGGTGCTGCTGAAGAACCCGCGCGTGCTGGTGCTCGACGAGGCGACGAGCGCGCTCGACACCGTGAACGAGCGGATCGTGCAGCACGCCCTCGAGGATGCCCGCAGCGGGCGCACCACGATCGCGATCGCGCACCGGCTTTCCACCGTTGTCGATGCCGACCGGATCTACGTGGTCGGCGAGGGGCGGATCCTGGAGCACGGCACGCACGAGGAGCTTCTGGAGCTCGGCGGTGCCTACGCGGAGCTGTACTCGCAACAGCAGTAGCGCGCGGTCGGGACGGCGGGCTCGCGCGCGTGATCGGAGCCCGCGCAGTACACTTTCCCCGTGCGCCAGATCACGCAATCCCGCAAACTCGCCGGTGTCCGCTACGACGTGCGGGGCCCGATCCTGCAGGAGGCCGAGCGGCTTGAACGCGAGGGCCACGAGATCCTCAAGCTCAACATCGGCAACCCGGCACCGTTCGGCTTCGAGGCACCCCCCGAGATCCTCGAAGCGCTGCGCCGCGCCCTCCCCCTCGCGCAGGGCTACACGGACTCGCGCGGGATCTTGCCCGCCCGGGAGGCGGTGGCGCGCTACTACGCGAGCGAGGGCATCGGCGGGATCGGCCCGGACGACGTGTTCATCGGCAACGGCGTGAGCGAACTGATCTCCCTCGTGCTGCAGGCCCTCGTGAGCGAGGGGGACGAGATCCTGGTCCCCGCCCCGGACTACCCGCTGTGGACGGCGCAGGTCACCCTGTCCGGGGGCCGCGCGGTGCACTACCCGTGCGTTGAGGAGAACGGGTGGATGCCGGATCTGGCGGCAATCGAAGAGCTCATGACCCCCGCCACCAAGGGGATTGTGCTGATCAACCCGAATAACCCCACGGGTGCGGTGTACTCGGCCGAACTGGTCCGCGGCTTCGCGGCGCTCGCGGAGCGGCACGGGCTCGTGTTGCTCGCCGACGAAATCTACGAGCGGATTCTCTACGACGGCGCGGTGCACGAGCACGCGGCCGCCCACGTCGCGGATACGCTCTGCCTCACGTTCAGCGGCCTCTCGAAGGCGCAGCGCATCGCGGGGTATCGCGCCGGTTGGGTGGCGATCTCGGGCGCGCGAGAACCGGCGCGCGACTTCCTGGAGGGGCTCACCCTGCTCGCCAACATGCGGATGTGCGCGAATGCGCCGGCGCAGCACGCGATCCCGGTGGCGCTCGATCCGGCATCGAACTGGTCGGGCATCGGGGAGCTCTGCGCGCCGGGCGGCCGGCTCCGCGCGCAGCGGGACGTGGCGCACCAGCTGTTGACGGCGATCCCGGGGGTCAGCTGCGAGCTGCCGGGCGGCGCGATGTACCTGTTCCCGAAGCTGGACCCGGAGCGGTACCCGATCGCGGACGATCAGGCATTCGTGATCGAGTTGCTGCGCGCGACCCGGGTGCTCGTCACCAACGGACGCGGCTTCAACCTCGCGACGCCGGATCATGTACGCTTCGTGACGCTCCCCAGCGTCCCCGTGCTGAGCGAGGCGATCGGTCGGATCGCCGAGTACCTGGACGGGGTGCGTGCCGCGTGAGCGTCAAGGTCTTGGCGGTCGGCAAGAAGCACGAGGCGTGGGTCGCCGATGGGATTGCGCGCTACGAACAGCGGCTCCGGAAACCCTTCGACCTGAGCTGGCAACTCCTGCCACACTCCTCACGGGAGGGCGACGCGGCGCGCAGCGAGGAGTCCGAGCGGATCCTCGCGAAGCTGGACCGGGACGCGTTTGTGGTGGTGCTCGACGAGCGCGGCCGCAACGTCGACTCCCCGGAGCTTGCGAAGCGGCTGCGCGGGGCGCTCGAGGCGAGTCGCCCGGTGACGGTCGTGATCGGCGGCGCCTACGGGGTGACGGATCAGGTGCGGCAGCGCGCGGACTTCGTGTGGAGCCTCTCCGCGCTCGTGTTCCCGCACCAGCTCGTCCGCCTCATCCTGACCGAGCAGGTGTACCGCGCGCAGGAGATCGTGGCCGGGCGCGGCTACCACCACGTGTAGCGCGCGGGTGCCCTGCCCCCGGTCAACAGGGGTGCACTGTGGGGGTCACGCGTTACGCGTGACCCCCACACGCGTCTCACCGAGGGGACGCTGCGACGTGCGTGGCGCGGGGTGCGAGCCGCCAGAGCAGGGTGCGCTCGCGTGACCGGGCCGCGTGGAGTGGATCACTCGTGTCGCGCGCCCGTGTGTGCCGCGGCGCGGTCTCGTGGGTGCCGAGCACCTCGAGGCCAGCCTCCGCGATGCGGCTCACGAACTCTTCGCGGCTGCGCAGGCCGAGGATCTCGGCGAGATCGGACAGGATGAGCCAGCCTTCGCCGCCCGGGGTGAGGCGATCGGCGAGTCCGTCGAGGAAGCGGTGCAGCACCTCGGACGCCGGATCGTAGATCCCGAGCTCGAGGTCAGACGTGGGGGCGCCGGGGAGCCAGGGCGGGTTGCACACGATGACGTCGGCGCGCAGCGCCGGATCCGCCGGCCAGAGATCGGCCTCGACGACGGTGACGCGCGCGCTGAGGTCGAGCTGCTGCACATTCGCGGTCGCGCAGCGCACGGCGCGGGGATTGATGTCGGTCGCGAGCACCGAACGGGCCCCGCGGCGGGCGATCAGGGCGGCGAGCACCCCGGTCCCCGTGCCAATGTCGAACACGACCGGGTGCGGGGCGGACTCGGGGAACGGCGCCTCCAGTACCAGGTCAAGGTACTCGTCACGTGTCGGGGTGAAGACGCCGTACGCCGGGGTGATTCGCGCGCCGAGTGCCGGAACCTCGATGCCCGTGCGGTGCCACTGGTACGCGCCGATCACGCCGATGAGTTCGGAGAGTGACACGAGGGTGGCCTCCGGTGCATCGCCGGTGTTCGCGGGGCCGTACGCGTGGGTGCAGGCATCGCGCACGTCGGGGGCGCGGCGCAGCCGGACCGTATAGTCGCTCTCGAGCGCCACGACGACCCGGCCGAGGAGCTCGGCGCGTTCGGCGCGCTCGGCGCGGTGCGCAGCGAACAGCCGCCCCAGGTCGGCATCGTGGGCGGGAGTATTCCGGGACGCGCGCGCGTGGAGGCGACGATCCATCGCCTTCAGGAGGTGCTTGGCGTTCTCGAAGTCGCCGCGCCACAGCAGAACGGTGTCCGGTGCCACCAGCCGGAGGGCGGCGTTGGCGTTCGTGGCGTCGTCGATGACGATGACGCGGGCCGGGGCGGGGGTGCCGTTCTCCGAATGCCAGCGCGCGGTCTGGCGCACGCCGTGCTCGGCCCAACGTAGCTGTGCCATGTGTTGTGGTGCTCCCCTGGTTGACGGTGCTGCCGACGGCCCCGAATCGCCGGTGCGGTCGGCGCGGTGCCGCGGGTGCCGTGAGGTGGTTCCCGCACGCGGCTCCGAAGGTACCACAGGCGCGGCGGGAAACTCGGGCGGTCAGAGCGAGGGCCGGAACGAGCGTCGTCGGCAATGTCTGACGTCCCCGGTACCCTCACCGCATGAACCCATTCCGGCTCGCCACTCGCCGCCGCCCGCCGACACGAGCGGGACCACGGACGAGCTCGCTGGCGCCCGAACACGAGGGCCGTCCGGTGCCGGTGCCCTGGTGCGTGACGCTGCGCTCGCCGAGCGGGGTGATCGAGGTGGAGTATCGCGGCAGCGTCCCCGCGAGGCAGGTGCGGTTCGCGCTGGCCGGTCGGGGGCTGCTCGGGTTGTCGCTGCCGCAGACGGTGGCGCCCGGGGAGCGCGTGCGTGTCACGCTCAGGGGGAGTCACGCGGAAGGTGCCGTGGCCGCGGCTGACGCGATGCTGGTGCTGCGGTGGTTCGACGCAGACGGGACCGAGTTCCTGTGGCCGATTGCGCTGTAGTCAGCGCAGAATCTGTCCCCATTGTCAAGCACACACAGGGCCCGAAATGGGGTGTGCAGCCCCGCCCCGCGCGACACGCCGAGTGGGGTGTGTGGATCAATTCTCTTTCTGCCGCTCGGCCCTGTGGATAACCTCCGCAGAGGGGCGGAACTGAGCCGAAAGTTGTCCCCAAGCGGTGATCGAATCGGTGGAAAGCTCGTGGAAAACTACATTGGTGTAACTACATCATGTTGTGGTTAAGGAAGGTGTGGTTCACTAGATGTAGTGCCTCGGCGTGGGGCACACGGTTGTGAGAGAAGGGCGTGACATGGCCATTACGGTATACACCAAGCCGTCGTGCGTGCAGTGCACCGCGACGTACCGGGCGCTCGACAGCAAGGGCATTGAGTACAACGTGCTCGACCTGTCGCAGGACGAAGCCGCACTGGAAACGGTGAAGGAACTTGGCTACCTGCAGGCACCCGTGGTGGTGACCGACGAGGACCACTGGTCGGGCTTCCGCCCGGACAAGATCTCGGAGCTTGCTGGCCGTCTCGCCGAGTAGCGACGCTGTGGGAACGCCCACGACGGTTAGCGGCTGCGGCTGCGAACGTCGGGGCGTTTTCAGGGATGTGGGTATTTTCTGGTGAACGGAGGAGATCCCGTGGTGGATCTGGTCTATTTCTCGAGTATCTCGGGGAACACTGCCCGATTCGTGGAGAAGCTCGGCCGGCCGGCCCTGCGGATTCCGCTGTACTCGCGGGAAGAGCCCCTGCTGGTCACCGAGCCTTTCGTGCTTCTGGTGCCGACCTACGGGGGTGGCCCCGACACGAAGGCCGTCCCGAAGCAGGTGATCCGGTTTCTCAACGACGAGCGCAACCGGAAGCATCTGCGCGGCGTGATGGCCGCGGGCAACACCAACTTCGGTGACGCGTACGGCCTGGCCGGCAAGCTCATCGCGAAGAAGTGCCAAGTCCCTTTTCTCTACCGATTCGAACTTTTTGGAACCCCGGACGACGTGACCGCCGTCCACGATGGATTGGAACAGTTTTGGAAGCAGCAGTGATGGAGCCCGGGCTCGAGTCCTCGAAGATCAGCGAGATGGATTATCACTCGCTGAACGCGATGCTCAACCTCTACGACGCGAACGGCAAGATCCAGTTTGAGAAGGATCGCGAGGCCGCACGGCAGTACTTCCTGCAGCACGTCAACCAGAACATGGTGTTCTTCCATAACTTCGAAGAGCGCCTCCGCTACCTGATCGACAACGACTACTACGAGAAGGAACTGCTCGATCAGTACTCGGTGTCGTTCGTCGAGCAGCTCACGGACGAGGCCTACGCGCTCAAGTTCCGCTTCCCGGCGTTCCTCGGCGCGTTCAAGTTCTTCACCTCCTACGCGCTGAAGACGTTTGACGGCAAGCGCTACCTCGAGCGCTTCGAGGACCGCGTGGTGATGGTCTCGCTCGGGCTCGCCCGCGGCGACGAAGAGCTCGCCCGTGGCTTCATGCGCGAGATGATCTCCGGCCGGTTCCAGCCCGCCACCCCGACCTTCCTGAACCTCGGGAAGGCGCAGCGCGGCGAGCTCGTGTCCTGCTTCCTGCTCCGTGTCGAGGACAACATGGAGTCGATCTCGCGTGGCATTAACTCCTCGCTGCAGCTCTCCAAGCGCGGCGGCGGCGTCGCGCTCTCGCTCTCGAACATCCGCGAGGCGGGCGCTCCGATCAAGAAGATCGAGAACCAGTCCTCGGGCATCATCCCCGTCATGAAGCTCCTCGAAGACAGCTTCAGCTACGCGAACCAGCTGGGCGCGCGGCAGGGTGCGGGCGCGGTGTACCTCTCGGCGCACCACCCCGACATCATGAAGTTCCTCGACACGAAGCGCGAGAACGCGGACGAGAAGATCCGCATCAAGACGCTCTCGCTCGGCGTGGTCGTCCCGGACATCACCTTCGAACTCGCGAAGAAGAACGAGGACATGTACCTCTTCTCGCCGTACGACGTCGAGCGCGTGTACGGCGTGCCCTTCGGCGACATCTCGGTCACCGAGAAGTACGCGGAGATGGTCGCAGACGCGCGCATCAAGAAGACCAAGATCAGCGCGCGCCAGTTCTTCCAGACGGTCGCGGAGCTGCAGTTCGAGTCGGGCTACCCCTACATCGTGTTCGAGGACACGGTGAACCGGGAGAACCCGATCAAGGGCCGCATCAACATGTCGAACCTGTGCTCCGAGATCCTCCAGGTCAACACCCCGACCACCTACAACGAGGACCTCAGCTACGACAACATCGGCAAGGACATCTCCTGCAACCTGGGCTCGATGAACATCGCGATGGCGATGGACGGCGGCGACCTGGGCGGCACGGTGGATCTCGCGATCCGCTCCCTCACCGCGGTGAGCGACATGAGCGCGATCACCTCGGTGCGCTCGATCGAGGACGGCAACGCCCAGTCCCACGCGATCGGCCTCGGCCAGATGAACCTGCACGGCTACCTCGCTCGCGAGCACGTGCACTACGGTTCCGAAGAGGGCATCGACTTCACGAACATCTACTTCTACACGGTCCTGTTCCACGCGCTCCAGGCGTCGAACAAGATCGCGATCGAGCGGAAGTCCGTGTTCGGTGGCTTCGAGGACTCGAAGTACGCCACGGGTGAGTTCTTCGACAAGTACACGGATCGCGTGTGGGAGCCCGAGACCGAGCGCGTGCGCGAGATGTTCGCCGCCTCCGGCATCGAGATCCCGACGCAGGACGACTGGCGTGAGCTGAAGGCCAGCGTCATGGAGCACGGCATCTACAACCAGAACCTGCAGGCCGTGCCGCCGACCGGCTCGATCTCCTACATCAACAACTCGACGAGCTCGATCCACCCGATCGCGTCGAAGGTGGAGATCCGCAAGGAAGGCAAGCTCGGGCGCGTGTACTACCCGGCCCCGTTCATGACGAACGACAACCTCGAGTACTACACCGACGCGTACGAGATCGGCCCGGAGAAGATCATCGACACGTACGCCGCGGCAACGCAGCACGTCGATCAGGGGCTGTCGCTGACGCTGTTCTTCAAGGACACCGCCACCACCCGCGACATCAACAAGGCGCAGATCTACGCGTGGCGGAAGGGGATCAAGACGATCTACTACATCCGCCTTCGCCAGCTGGCACTGGAGGGCACCGACATGACCGAGTGCGTCTCCTGCATGCTGTAGCCGCGGATCCGACCGACACGACCCGAAACGTAGAAGGAACAGAATGAACCCGAAGCCGTTCAAGCTGGGACACCCGGTGCAGGCGATCAACTGGAACCGGATCGAGGACGACAAGGACCTCGAGGTCTGGAACCGCCTGGTGAACAACTTCTGGCTGCCCGAGAAGGTGCCGCTGTCGAATGACGTCCAGTCGTGGGCAACGCTCACCCCGGACGAGCAGCTGCTCACCATGCGCGTGTTCACGGGCCTGACCCTGCTTGACACGATTCAGGGCACGGTCGGCGCGGTGTCGCTGATCCCCGACGCGATCACCCCGCACGAGGAGGCGGTGCTCACGAACATCGCGTTCATGGAATCGGTGCACGCGAAGAGCTACTCGTCGATCTTCTCGACGCTGGCCTCCACGCAGGAGATCGACGACGCGTTCCGGTGGTCGACCGAGAACCAGGCGCTGCAGAAGAAGGCGCAGATCATCGTCGACTACTACGAGGGCGATGACCCCCTGAAGCGGAAGGTCGCCTCGACGCTGCTCGAGTCCTTCCTGTTCTACTCGGGCTTCTACCTGCCGATCTACTGGTCCTCGAAGGCGAAGCTGACGAACACGGCCGACCTGATCCGCCTCATCATCCGCGACGAGGCCGTGCACGGCTACTACATCGGCTACAAGTACCAGCAGAGCCTCCTGAAGGAGACCCCGGAGCGTCAGGAAGAGCTCAAGGAGTACACCTTCTCGCTCATGTACGAGCTCTACGAGAACGAGGTCAAGTACACGCAGGATCTCTACGATCCCGTGGGCCTGACCGAGGACGTCAAGAAGTTCCTGCACTACAACGCCAACAAGGCGCTCATGAACCTCGGCTACGAGCCGATGTTCCCCAGGGAAATGACCGACGTGAACCCGGCGATCCTGTCGTCGCTCTCGCCGAACGCGGATGAGAACCACGACTTCTTCTCGGGTTCGGGTTCCTCCTACGTGATCGGCAAGGCCGAGGCCACCGAGGACGAGGACTGGGACTTCTAGGCCCAAGTATCGACACCTTTCCAGGGAGATCGTGAGGCCCCTGGTGCACGAGCGCTCGTGCACCAGGGGCCTTTCTGCATCGTCCCGGGTCCGTTCGGTTCGAGGAACCGCGACGTGTCGCGGGAGAGGAGCCCGCGCGTCACCCCGATGGGCTCCCGAATGGGGGCATATCTGCCACTAACTCACATTTCCGAGATTAAGTGTTGGTACAGTGGCCTTATGTCGACGGATCCGGCGGATGCAGCGATCCCGATTGAGCCGGTCTCGTATGAGGCGCTCGATTGGCGGCCCAGAGCGCCCGAGATGCACTCACGCGCAGAAGTGATGCGCCAGACCGGGCGCTATGAAGCCGCGATTCCCGCCTCGATTCCCGCCTCGATCGCTGAGTGGTCTCCCCGGATCCACGCTGAAGTGTTGGCGGATGTAGAAGATGCGACGCGTCAGCTCGTTGAATTCGACCTCCACGCGCACCGCATTCTGCCTGGCGAGCACCCTGCTCTCGGGCCGATGGCCGCCATCCTGTTGCGCACGGAGGCGGCCTCAAGCTCCCAGATCGAGCAGCTAACGACCTCGGCGAAACAGCTCGCACTGGCAGAAATTCATGCGGGGGACACAGCGAATGCGCGAGCAGTCGTGGGGAATGTCCATGCGATGGAAGCAGCACTCGCGCTTTCGGGCACCGTGAGTGTGGAATCCATACGCGAAATGCACCGAGCACTGATGCTGCATCAGCGGAGCTGCGACGCTGAGCTCGCGGGGCGGTTTCGAGAAGAACAGGTCTGGATCGGGCCAGGGGAAGCGGGCCCCCGCATCGCGGACTTCGTCGCGCCGCACCCCGATCGTGTCCCTGAAGCGCTCGCGGATCTGATGACATTCGTGCGGCGGCAGGATCTCCCAGTGCTGGTGCAGACGGCGGTCGCGCACGCACAGTTCGAAACTATTCACCCGTTCACCGACGGCAACGGCCGTACGGGCCGGGCGCTCGCGCACTCAATCCTGCGGAACAAGGGCCTCGTGCGGTCAACATCGGTGCCGATCTCAGCCGGGCTGCTGACCGATGTGGAGCACTATTTTTCTGCCCTGGGTGAATTCCGGGACGGGGATGCTCGCGCGATCATTCGCGAATTCACTCGATCAAGCCGTGTGGCCGCCGTCACCGGTCGCGACCTGGTTGACGCGCTCGCGATGCAGCTCGAGGGTTCACGCGCGAAGCTCGCTGGTCTTCGTTCAGATGCGGCAGCTTGGCGGATCCTCCCCACGTTGATCAGCCAACCGGTCGTGACGACGAAGCACCTCGTGGCACGCCTTCAACTGGGTGAAATGACCGCGCTGCGCGCACTTGATGCGCTGACGGAGCGGGGGGTCATTGCTGAGATGACTGGGAAATCCCGTGCGCGCGTGTGGCAACACCGGGGCATTCTCGATGTGCTGGATGAGTATGCCTCACGGATCCGTCGAATGGTCGCGCGGTAGCTCCCGCGAGAAACACTGAGGGGGCACCGCGTGCTCAGCACGCGATGCCCCCTCAGCGGTCTGCGAAGACCTAGTTCACGTCCTCGTCGACCCAGTTGCTCGACTTCTCGACGGCCTTGCGCCAGTTGCGGAGCAGGCGCTGCCGCTCGGCGTCGTCCATCGACGGCTCCCAGCGGCGATCCTCCTGCCAGTTGGCGGAGAGGTCGTCGAGGCCCGACCAGAACCCGACCGCGAGGCCGGCGGCGTAGGCCGCGCCGAGCGCGGTGGTCTCGGCGACGACCGGGCGCACCACGGGCACGCCGAGCACATCGGCCTGGAACTGCATGAGCGCGTTGTTCGCGACCATGCCGCCGTCGACCTTGAGCTCCGTGAGGTCCACGCCGGCGTCCGCGTTGACCGCATCCAGGACGTCGCGCGTCTGGTAGGCGACGGCCTCGAGTGCGGCGCGGGCCACGTGGCCCTTGTTCGCGTAGCGAGTGAGGCCGAGGATCGCGCCGCGGGCGTCCGGACGCCAGTACGGGGCGAACAGGCCGGAGAACGCGGGCACGATGTAGACGCCGCCGTTGTCGGGGACGCTGTCGGCGAGCTCCTCGACCTCGGGGGCGCTGCTGATGATTCCCAGCTGATCCCGCAGCCACTGGATGAGGGAGCCGGTCACGGCGATCGAGCCCTCAAGGGCGTAGTGTGCGGGGCCGTCGCCGAGCTTGTAGCCAACGGTGGTGAGCAGCCCGTTCTTCGAATGGACGATGTCCTCGCCCGTGTTGAAGATCAGGAAGCAGCCGGTGCCGTAGGTGTTCTTCGACTCGCCCGCGGTGAACGCGGCCTGGCCGAAGGTCGCGGCCTGCTGGTCGCCGAGGATGCCCGAAATCGGGGTCTCGCGCAGCAGCGAGGAGTCCTCGGCGACGCCGTAGACCTCTGAGGAGGACTTGATCTCGGGGAGCATGGAGCGCGGCACCCCGAAGGCCTCGAGGATGTCGTCGCGCCACTCGAGCGTCTTGAGATCCATGAACATGGTGCGGGACGCGTTCGTGACGTCGGTGACGTGCACGCCGCCGTCGGCCCCGCCCGTGAGGTTCCACAGCACCCACGCGTCGGTCGTGCCGAAGATCAGGTCGCCCGCCTCGGCGGCCGCACGGGCCCCGTCGACGTTCTCGAGGATCCAGGCGACCTTGGTGCCGGAGAAGTAGGTTGCGAGCGGCAGCCCGACAATCTCCTTGAACCGGTCCGTGCCACCGTCAGCCGCGAGCCGGTCCACGATGTCCTGGGTGCGCGTGTCCTGCCACACGATCGCGTTGTAGACGGGCTTGCCCGTCTTGCGGTTCCACACGACGGTGGTCTCGCGCTGGTTGGTGATGCCGATCGCGGCGATGTCGTGGCGGGTCAGGTCGGCGCGGCCCAGGGCGATGCCGATGACCTCCTGCACATTGCCCCAGATCTCGGTGGCGTCGTGCTCCACCCAGCCGGCCTGCGGCATGATCTGCTCGTGCTCCTTCTGGCCCACGGAGATGATGGTCCCGCTGCGGTCGAAAATGATCGCGCGGCTGGAGGTCGTGCCCTGGTCGATGGCAATGACGTACTGAGACATTGTCTTCCCTTCTTACCGGTGAATTCGTGTGCGGTGCGCGCGAGACTACGCGATGAAGCCGAGCAGTGCGGGAGCGGCGAGTGCCGCAAGCGCGCCGCCGACGAGCGGGCCGAAGACGGGCACCCAGGCGTATCCCCAGTCGCTCGAGCCCTTGCCCTTGATGGGGAGGATCGCGTGCGCGATGCGCGGGCCGAGGTCACGGGCGGGGTTGATCGCGTAGCCGGTGGGGCCACCGAGGGAGGCACCGATACCGACCACGACGAGGGCGACGGGGAGCGCGGAGAGAGCGCCGAGCCCGCCGGGGACGCCGATCTCGATGTCGCCGTAGTCGGCGAAGGCGAACACGGCGAAGACGAGGACAAACGTCGCGATGACCTCGGTCAGGAAGTTCGCGCCGGCGGAGCGAATCTGCGGCCCGGTCGCGAAGACGCCGAGCTTGGAGGCCGCTTCAGGCTCCTCGTCGAAGTGCTGGCGGTAGGCGACCCAGCACAGGATCGCGCCGACGATCGCGCCCACCATCTCCGCGGCGAAGGCCACGAAGAACTGAGCGACGGTGATCTTGCTGGCGATCAGGAGCCCGAGGCCGACAGCCGGGTTGAGGATCGCGCCGGAGTACGCGGACGCCAGCACGCCGATGAACACCGCGAGGCCCCAGCCCCAGTTGATCATCAGGAAGCCGCCGCCGTTGCCCTTGGTCTTGGTGAGGATCACGTTGGCGACCACGCCGCAGCCGAGGAGCACGAGCAGGCCCGTGCCGACGGCCTCGGAGAGGAAATAGAGCCCGAGGTTGATGTCTTGCATGTCTTCGTTGACCTTTCAGTTTCGCCCGGTGCGGTGATGCGCGGAGCGGAGCGGAGGGAGGGGCGGGCCCGGATGACGGTCGTCCGGGCCCGGTCTTGCGGCACTGCGGTACGGCAATTTCGGTGGTGCTATTCAGTTGTTGAGATCTGTGAAAACTCTGTGGCGGATCGGCTGACCCGGGCGCGCTAGTCGGTCAAGAGCGTGGCTCCGGTCGTGACATCGATGCGGTGCGCAACGCGCAGCAGCTCGCTCATGCGCTCGACCTCCTCGGCGATCCGAGCCTCGTCCCACTCGAGCGCCGGGGCGACGGCCGCGGCCGCGGCGCGCAGCCGCTCCGGCGTGAGCCCGCCGACGAACGCGAGCGAGGTGCGGCGCAGCAGGAGATCGTCGAGGTGCACCACCTGCTCGGTCGCGGCGAGGTGCGCGAGTTCCTCGGCGGTGTAGCCGGGCAGCGTGTCGAGCGTGGTCGCCGTTTCGGGCTCCGCGTGCAGGATTTCTTCGGCGCGGGTGCCGTAGCGGGCGAGAAGCTGGGCGACGCGGTCGGTGCTGCGGCCGTCCGCGTGCTCGGTGAGCCAAGTGGTGCGTTCGGCATCGCTGCGGGGGTAGCCCGCGCCGCCGCCGATCGCCAGGGTTTCGGTGCTGCGCGTGCGGCTCGCGCCGAGCACGGCGAGGGTGTCGTTCGTGAGGTGCTCCGCGAGGGCGCGGAACGTGGTCCACTTGCCGCCGACGAGGCTGAGCAGGGGAACGCCCTGCACCTCGGACTCGACAATCCGGTAGTCGCGGGACACGAAGCCGGGCGTGGTGTCGTCGTGCCGGGGCAGCGGACGGATGCCGGAGAAGGTGTAGACGATCTGTGAGCGGTCGACGGTGATCTTCGGGAACACGTGGGCGATGAGGTCGAAGAAGTAGTCGACCTCGTCGCTCGTGCACACGGGGGCCTCGCGGGGATCGGCGTCGATGTCGGTGGTGCCGACGAGTACCCGATCCTTGAGCGGGTAGATCAGCACGATCCGGCCGTCCGAGTGCTCAAAGAAGATCTCGCGACCGGCGGTCGCGGCGAGCAGCTCGGGATGGTCGAGCACGATGTGGGATCCCTTGGTGCCGCCCATGTACTGGGTGGGGGTGCCCAGGGCCTCGTTCGTGAGGTCGGTCCAGGGGCCGCTCGTGTTGAGGACGACGCGGGCAGTGAAGGTGAATTCCTCGCCGGTCGCCGCGTCCCGCAGGCGCACGCCGCCGTCGGCGAATCCCACGGCGGGAAGGTAGTTCGCGGCCCGGGCGCGGTCGCCGCCGGCCACCTCGCCGTCGTGCAGTACGTCGAGGGCGAGCCGCTCGGGATCGTGCATCGACGCGTCATAGTAGGTCGCGGTGTACGAGAGTTCGGGGTTGATCTGCGGCAGCTCGGCGAGCGCACGCTTGCGGCCCAGGAAACGGTGGCGGGGCACCTGGCCACCGTCGCGCGAGAACGTGTCGTACATCGTCAGGCCCATCTTGATGAGCGCGGCACCGCGCTCGCGCGGCTTGCCGCGGCCGTGGGTGACGAGGAGACGGAACGGAGCCGAGAGGATGCCGGAGAACGTCGAGAAGATGGGGATCGTGGTCTCGAGCGGCTTCACGTAGTGGGGTGCGGAGCGCAGCAGGCGGTTGCGCTCGGTCACCGATTCCTTGACGAGCCGGAATTCGCCGTTCTCGAGGTAGCGGATCCCGCCGTGGATCATGTGACTCGACGCGGAGGAGGCACCGGACACGAAGTCGCCCTGCTCAACGAGCGCCACGTCGACGCCCTGCAGCGCGAGGTCGCGGAAGGTGGCGATGCCGTTGATGCCACCGCCAATGACAAGCACGTCCGCGTGCGGACGATCGCGGAGCTGCTGAACGGAAGTGCGGATCGGTGACATGAGCCATTCTCGGTTTCGGTAATCGACGGGGCACCCTCAGCATCGCCGGGAGTGCACCACAGTGCAAGCTCCCTGCACAAACGTGCAAAAATTGCGATCACGGGTGAGAATAGGGGCGGAGGTACGGGATGGGCGCCATGAAACCGGAGCAGACGCTGCGCGCGGCGCAGCTCTACTACCAGCACCACGTCACGATGGAGGGCATCGCGCAGGAACTGCGGGTGTCGCGGTCCACGGTGTCGCGGCTGCTCGCGACCGCCCGGGAGACGGGTTTGGTGCAAATCTCGGTACGCTCGCCCCGCGAGATGGGCAGCAAACTCGAGAAGCGGATCGCGCAACAGTACGGAATCCGGGTTCATGTCGTGCCCATTCCGCCGGGGGCGTCGAGTTCCGAGCGTCTCGAACGAACGGCCCGTGCGGGCGCGCATCGACTGGCCTCCGCGGTGATCGATCACTCGAAGATCGGGGTGGCCTGGGGGACCACGATGAGCGCGGTGGCGCGGCATCTGCCGGTGAAGACGGTGCACGGGACCAGCGTGGTGCAGATGAACGGGGCCGCAAACGTGCAGAGCATGGGCGTCTCGTACACCGCGAAGCTGCTCGGCGATTTCCACCGGGCGTTCTCCTCCGCGGTGTACGAATTCCCGGTCCCGGCGATCTTCGACGATCCCGCGACGCGTGACGCGCTGTGGCGCGAGAGCTCCGTACGGGGCGTGCTCGGCCTGCAGGCCTCCGTCGACATCTTCGCGTTCGGCCTGGGATCCCGGCTCGGGGAGCCGCGCTCCCACGTGTACTCCGGCAACTACTTCAACCAGCGGGATCTCGGCGAGCTCCGGGCCGCGGATGTGGTGGGCGATTGCGCGACCGTGTTCTATCGCGCCGACGGCAGCACGGACGCGCTCTCGCTGAACACGCGCACGAGCGGGCCCTCCTTCGACACGGTGCGCCGGATCCCGCATCGCCTGTGCGTGGTGACGGGCGCGGCGAAGCAGCAGAGCCTGCGCGGCGCCCTGCAGAGCGGGATCATCACCGAACTCGTGGTCGACGAGGAGCTCGCGCGGCTGGTCACCGAGTAGCGACCGCACCGAACAGCACGGCGGGGAAGGCATACCATGTGGGGTATGCACCTGAACGAATCCCGTGCCTGGAACCGGTTCTACGCCCCCGGCACCCCCATCGACATCGAGCCGGTGACCGGCTCCCTGGTGGACCTGCTCGACGAGCGCTGCGCGCAGTGGGCGGATCGCGACGCGATCAGCTTCTTCGGCCAGACGCTGACGTACCGGGAGCTCGGCGACCGGGTGGCACGCGTCGCGCAGGGGCTCGCCGATCTCGGTGTCGGAGCGGGAGACCGCGTCGCGCTCATCATGCCGAACGCTCCGCAGCACGTGGTCGCCTTCTACGCGGTGCTGCGCCTCGGCGCGGTCGTCGTCGAGCACAATCCGCTCTACACCTCGGGAGAGCTCGAGACCCAGTTCCGGGATCACGGTGCGACCGTCGTGGTGGCCTGGAGCAACGTGGTCGAGACCGTGCAGGCGCTCCCCGCGGAGCTTGGGATCGCGACCATCATCTCCGTCGACGTGACGCGGGCGATGCCGTTCGCCACGCGCGCCGCACTGCGGCTGCCGATCCAGAAGGCCCGGGAGTCCCGGGCGAAGCTCTGGGCGAAGACGACGGGCACGGTGCCGTTCGCGCAGCTCGAGCGGTCCCGACCGCTCCCCGCCGTGCACCCGCGGCCCGTGCGCGATGACGTGGCCTGCCTGCAGTACACCTCGGGCACCACGGGCACCCCGAAGGGGGCGATGATTTCGCACGGGAACCTCTGGGCCAACGCCCGCCAGGGGGCGGCGTGGATGCCGGACTTCACGCGGGGCGAGGGCAGCATCTACGGCCTGCTTCCCATGTTCCACTCCTTCGGGGTGTTGCTCTCGGTGATCTACTCCGTCGAGACGGGCTCGCGCGCGGTGCTGTTCCCCACCTTTGATCCGGAGCTCGTGTCGCAGGCCGCCAAGCGCTTCCCGCCGACGTTTGTGCCCGCGGTGCCGCCGATGTTCGACCGCCTGGCGCGGGTGGCGCGCGACGGCAAGCTCGACCTCAGCGGGGTCGTGTACGCGATCTCCGGGGCAATGACCCTGACGCCCGCGGTGGTGCAGCGCTGGGAGGCGCTCGCCGGCAGCATGCTGAACGAGGGGTACGGGCTCACCGAAACGAGCCCGGTTGCGCTCGCCAACCCGTTCTCGGACGCGCGCCGGATCGGCGCGATCGGGATCCCGTTCCCCTCCACCGACATTCGGGTCGTGGATCCCGAGAACCCCACGCAGCAGGTGGAGCTGGGCGAGGTCGGCGAGCTGCTGATCGCCGGGCCCCAGGTGTTCCAGGGGTACTGGAACCGGCCGGAGGAATCCGCCGCCGCCATGGTCGATGAGCGGTGGCTGCGCACGGGCGACCTCGTGGTGCAGGACGAGGACGGTTTCGTGACGGTGGTGGATCGCAAGAAAGAGTTGATCATCACCGGCGGCTTCAACGTGTCGCCGAGCGAGGTCGAGCGCGTGGTCAACAGCGTCCCCGGCGTCGCGGAATCCGCGGTCGTCGGGGTGCCCCGAGGCGGCGGGGCCGAGGTGGTTACCGCCGCCGTCATCCTGGAGCCCGGTGCCGAGTTTGACGAGGAGGCCGCCCGGGAGGCCGCCCGCGAGCAGCTCGCCGAGTTCAAGCGACCCAGCACCTACCTGGTGTGGGAGGAGCTGCCCAAGTCGCTCATCGGCAAGGTCCTGCGCCGCAAGGTGCGCGACGCGCTGCTGGCGGATCGGCACGCGGTGCGCGCGCTTCCCGAGGACGAGTAGGGCCGGCGACCGGGGTGCGCTGAATCGGGTGCTCGCCCGGCTCCCCGGTTTCACCCCTCTCGCCCGGCGCTCATTCCACAGGAGATTGACGAAAACCGAGGAGATTTTTCCCGGAAACCGGACCTGGGCGCAGGATCTCCGTGGTGTTGGTGGGCGCGGCTCGCGTCTGCGCGTGCGCCTACCGCCCGCGGAAGGCGCGGGCGAGCAGTCGATCCAGCGCCACATAGACGTAGCCGACCGCGACGAGCGCGACGGTGAGCCCCGCGATCCACAGGGCGACGCCCGAGACCCCGTGCGTGGCGACGTCGAGGAACGGGTACGGGAAGGTCTGACCCGCCGAGAACTCCCCGCCCAGGCCGCCGTAGACGAGCGCGTAGGCAAGATAGGCGTAGGGGATGAGCGCCCACAGCGGCGGGTCGATCCAGCGCAGCCGCCCCTTGGGGACGAACAGCAGCCAGTCGAGGATCAGCAGGATCGGCGTGATGATGTGGATCAGGTTGTCCGTCAGCGAGAACGGGACGTAGTCGCCCTCCTGTTGGAAGGTCGCGGGGACGAGCACGATGAGGTACACGAGCATGGTCACCGTGATGGCCATCATGACGGCCCCGCTCCACCGGGCCGACGGGGTGGAGGTGCCGCGGGGGCCCGCCGCCCCGAGGTCGCGCAGCGTCCGCACGATGAGGAGCACCACCCACCCGAGGCACAGCACGTTGCTGAGCACGGTGTAGTACCGGAACGCGCCCCAGCTGGGGTCGGCGGTGAATGCCCCGGTGATGCGCACGATCCCGGTCAGGATCACCGCGAGCGTGATGATCCGAAAGCCGAGGGCGGCGAGTCGCGCGTTGAGTGCGCCGCTCGCGAGCAGGCCGGTGTGGGTGACGGTGTTGGCGGCGGGTGTGGTGGGTGCGTCAGTGCTCACCCGGACATTCCATCACGGTGCGTGAATTCTGGGGAGCCCGCGGCCCGCGCGCCGTGGCCTCGTTCGCCATGCGGGGAGTGGCGCACCCGATACACTGGTCCGAAGTGCGCCGGCCCGGATTTCCGGCGCGACGTGCAGACTGATGGAGGTGGCGCAGATGACACGGGCCCGCCTGGACCAGCGCACGATCGTGGACGCCGTACTCGAGCTGGCGCGGCAGGAGCCGCAGGCTCGGATCACCTTCAAGCGTCTGGGCGAGGCGCTCGGCGTTGACGCCACCGCGATGTACCGCCACTTCCGCAATAAGGACGAGCTCACCCGCGCGGCCCTCGACCGGCTTGCTGCGCTCGCCACCGAGACCGCCCGATCCACCGAGGGCGACTGGCGCGCGCGGCTCGAAGCGTTTGTGCGGCGCATGGCCGAGCTCAGCCTCGAACACCCCGCGATCGGCGCGGAATGGGCGATGGTGGATCCGGTGGGCCCCGGCGACGTCGCCTCGGACGAATTCCTGCTCGAGATGTTGACCATCGCGGGCCTGTCCGGGGGCGAGTTGATTCGCGCCTACGCCGCCGTATCGGGCTTCACGCTCGCACAGAGCGCGGCGCTCGCGCAGGAGGCGCTGCTGCGGAAAGACACGGCGCGCGACGGCACGATCCCGTGGATCAGCACCTTCGGCGCGGTCGATCTCGGCGGCTTCCCGCACGTCCGTGAGCACCGCGAGGCGCTGCTCACGATCGACGGTCTCACGGTCTACCAGGCCGGGATCGCCGCGATCCTCGACTCGATCGCGCGCACCGCGGACGCGGGCGTCACGCGGTAGCTCGGACCGCAGCGCAGGGCTGCGGCCCGAAGCGGCTCAATCGAAGATGTCGCCGAGGAAATCGAAGGGGCTCTTCTTCTTCCGGTATCGCGGATCGCCGTAGCGCGGGTCGCCGGAGCGGCCGCGATCGTCGCGGTACCGATCGTCAGCGCCGCGGTACCGATCGTCGGCACCACGCTGGCCGTGGCGGGGATCCACCGCAGGCTGCTGCGGCGGCACGGGAGGCAGGTACTGCTGCGGCGGGACGGCCTGCGGCGGGATCTGCTGCGGCGGCAGCGGCGCGGCCTGCGGTGCCTGCTGCTGCGAGGCTGCGAACGCCTCGGCTTCGGCCTGGGCGCGTTCCAGCATCTTGTCGAGCTCGCCGCGGTCGAGCCAGATGCCGCGGCACTGGGGGCAGTAATCGATCTCGATTCCCTGCCGCTCGCTCATGAGCAGGGTGGTTCCGTCGCTGGGGCAGTTCATGCTTCTCAGCGTAGAGCGCGGGGGCTGGGGGAACGGCCCGTGTGGGCGGACTGGGGGTGGCTTCACAGCAAACGGCTCGGGCCGGGCGGAAGATCCGCCCGGCCCGAGCCGCGGTGCCTCGCGATCGCGGTGCGTTACAGTCCGGCGCCGCTGGGGGAGGGGGTCGCCGGATCGACCACGAGGTGCAGCAGCGCCGGGCCGTCGTGCGCGAGCAGCTCGGCGACCGTCTCCGCGATGCCGTCGTTCGATTCGAGGCGCGCGCCGCGACCGCCGAAGGACTCCATCCACGCGGCGAAATCGGGGTTCGCCATCCCGGTGCCGGAGGGGCGGCCCGGGTACCACCGTTCCTGGTGCTCGACAATGGTGGCGTACTTGCCGTTGTCAACGACCACGAACAGAGCGCGGCCGCCCTGGGCGACCAGCGTTGCCACCTCCTGGCCGTTCATGAGGAAGTCGCCGTCGCCGCAGACCGCGACGGCACGGCGCTCGGGGAAGACCAGCGCGGCAGCGACGGCGGCCGGCACGGCCATACCCATGGCCCCGTTGCGGGATCCGACGAGGCTGTTGGGCACGTTGTGCGTCAGCTGGCGGTGTCCCCAGATTGTCGCGTTGCCCGCGCCGTAGGTGAGCACGCGCTCGTCGCCGAGCTGCTGCTCGAGCTCCGCGAACACGAGCTCCAGGTCCACGCCGGTCGAGACCGGGGCGTGCTCGGTCACCGCCGTGAACCGCTCCTGGCTCGCACGGAGCTCGGCGACGCGCTCACCGGTGCGCGCGCCACGAACGTCGTCGAGTTCAGCGAGCTCGGCCACGAAGCCGGCGGGGGTCGCCGTGATGAGCTGGTCGACGCGGCCCGCGTGCTGCAGCAGCTGCGCGTCGGTGCTCACGAGCACGGTTTCCGTGTCGAGCCCGACCGTGTAGCCCTCGCTCATCACGTCGCTGCGCACGGCGCCGACGCCGATGAACAGATCGGCCTCGCGCAGCGCGTCAACGATGCTGTCGCGGCGGCCGTAGCCCGGCCAGCCGATGTAGGCGGCGTGGGTGTTCGGAACCGCGTCGTAGTTGCGCCAGTCGGCCGCGACCGGGATGTGGTTCGCGAGCGCCCAGTCCGCGAGCTCGCGCCCGGTGTCGCCCATGAAGCTGTCGCCGCCCACGAGCAGGAACGGACGCTCGGCCGCGGCGATCCGGTCGCGCAGCGCGGTGAGGTCGCCCCGGCTCGGTGCCGGAGCGGCGATCGCGCGGGGCGCGGGTGCCGCGGCATCGGTCATCTCGCGCAGCAGGTCCTCGGGGAGCCCGACGATCACGGGGCCGGGGCGGCCGGACGCGGCGACGTGCATGGCCTCCGCGACGATCGCGCCCGCCTGATCCGCGGTCTCGATCGTGAGCACCCGCTTCGCCGTGGAGCCGAACCAGCTGTCGATGCTGAACTCCTGGAAGGACTCGCGGCGGCGGTCCGCGATGGGGACGAGGCCGATGAAGCACACGAGCGGGGTGGCGTCCTGGTAGGCGCAGTGTGCGGCGATGAAGAAGTTCGCGGCGCCGGGGCCGCGGGTCACCATGGCGACACCGGGGCGTCCGGTCAGGCGTCCCTCGGCGAGCGCCATGAAGCCGACCCCGCCCTCCTGGCGGCAGACGACGTTCGTGATCGGGGAGTCGTGCAGTCCGTCGAGCACGTCGAGGAAGCTCTCGCCGGGCACCGAGTAGACGCGTTCGACTCCGTGGCTCGCGAGCGTCTCAACAATGAGGTGGCCGGCGGAGCGCGAGTAAGTCATCGTGGGTTCCTCTCAAACGGGTGACGACCGTGCCCGGGCACAGGGGCACCCGGGGGTCAACCCCAGCTTGCCAGGTACATCTGCACAGTGCACGGGGCATCCGACACCGATTCGGGTTAGTCTTTTGGGTATGTGCACATTCTGTGCCGGATCGGAGCGGTGACGGCAATGCCGGAAAATGGGACCTCGCCGCTGTCGAGTCGGCCGTTTGCGGCGGACCAGGAGCGCTGGTTCGCGCTGCTCGATCTGCTCGACCTGGATCGTCTGGCGCGCGACTTCCTCGTGCGGCTCGAAGAGGTGGACGAGTACGCCGAGAAACGCGTGTCGGGCGAGGAGCTCGCCGCCGCCGCGCGGGCGTCCTTCGCGGGCCTCATCGAGCGCATGCGGGTGGCCGACAGCGTGAAGGCGCAGGCCGCCGCGTTCGCCGTCGGGACCTCGCGCGCGCGGGCCGGAATCTCACGCGCCGCCCTCATGACCGCGATCCGGCTCGACTATGTGGTGCTGTGGAACGCGCTCGTCGCGGTTGCCTCCGAGGACGACGCCCAGCTCCTGCTGCGGCACGCGGACTACGTGTGGCAGGTGGTCGACGAGTACGCGGGGCACGCCCAGGACGGCTACCTGGCGGAGCGTGAGCTTCAGACCGACGAGCGGCAGCTTCTCGAGCGCGCGCTTGTCTCCGAACTCGTGGACACGGAGGAGCGACCGCCGAGCGAGCGCACCGCAGAGATTGCGGCGGCGCTGGGGGTCCCCGCCCGTGCGCACTGGGTGGTGCTCGCCGCCGAGGGCACCGAGGCGGTCGCGCTGCGCCAGACCCTCGCGGGGGATCCGCGCATGCGGGAGTCGCTGCTGTCCTCGTACCGCGGCGCGACGCTGCTGCTGCTCGTGACGGCGACCGCGTGGCACACCCGCCCCGCACTGCAGTCGCTGCGGGGCAGCGACCTCGGTGCCATCGTGACGGTCGAGGGTATCGAGGAGGTCTGGGCGGGGGCGCGGCTCGCGTCCGAGCTCGCGGCGCTGCCCGCCCGCAACGGGGGTCGGCGCGGCTTTACGGACTGGCCGCGGCTGGTGCGCTCCCAGCTCACCGGCACCCACTTCGAGCTGGTGCTCGACTTCGAGGCGAAGCTCGCGGAGTGCAGCCCGGCCGAACGGGAAGCGATCGAGGAATCGATCCGCGCGTATCTCGAGACCGGCAGCGTGCAGGCCGCGGCGTCGCAGATGTTCTGCCACCGCAACACGATCACCAACCGCCTGCGCCGTTTCACCGAGCTGACCGGCATCGACGTCACGGTGCCGACCGAGGCCGCGAGTGTCGTGCTCGCCTGGGCGTAGCGGCGTAGCGGCGGGGCTGGGGGAATGCGCGGGGCCGCGGGCGTGTGTCCGCCCGCGGCCCCGCGCGCGATCGTGCTAGTTGACGAGCGTGTGCGGCTGCTCGCCCGCGAGGACGCGCGTCACGTTCTCGGCGGGCACCATGAAGTACTCGCGGAGCGTCGCGTCGCTCCGGAACGCCGAGTGCGGGGTGACCTGCACGCGCGGGTGTGCGACGAAGGGATCGTCCGCGGGTGCCGGCTCGACGTCGAGCACGTCGAGGAACGCGGAGCGCACCTGGCCGCTGTCGAGCGCGGCGAGGAGGGCGGCGCTCTCGATCAGCTCGCCACGGGCCACGTTGATCACCACGGCACCCTGCGGCAGCTTCGCGAGGTTCTCCGCGTCGAGGAATCCGCGGGTCTCGTCGGTGAGCAGCGCGTGCAGGCTGAGCACGTGGGACTGCGCGAGCAGCTCGTCGGTCGAGTGGACCCGCTCGATGCCGTCCTCCCAGGCATCCTCGGGGACGAAGGGGTCGTAGGCGACGACGCGGTCGAAGAACGGCAGGGCGCGCTCGGCGACCTTCCGCGCGATCCGGCCGAAGCTCAGCAGGCCGAGCGTGAGCTCGCTCACGCGGGGCGGCAGCGGCAGCGCGGAGTAGTCCCACTCGCCGCCCTCGACCTGTTCGACCGAGGCGCGGATCTCGCGGAGCAGGCCGAGCATCCCGGCGACGGCGTGCGTGGCGACCTCCTCGCTCGCGACACTGGGCATGTTGCACACGTCGATGCCGAGCTCGCGCGCGACGGCGACGTCGATCTTGTTGAACCCGACGGAGGTCGTCGCGATGACCTTCAGCTGGGGCAGCGCGCGAAGGGTGGCCGCATCGAGCTCGATGAAGCTGGCAACGATACCCTCGCAGTTCGGCGTCTTCGCCAGCAGTTCCGCGGGATCGAGCGTGTCGAGCAGGGTCACCTCGTGGCCCTGGGACTCCAGATAGGCGATGGCCTCGTTCGGGTCGAGCGCCCCCCGATCGGTGATGGTGATCTGTGCCATTGCGGCTCCTCCTGCGTTGAATCCGGTGGCGAAAAGGCTCGCCCCACGAAGCTTCGCACACCCCCCGATGTGCAAGTGCATACCGTTCCCGCCCGGGTTCACGTCACTTGCCTAGTGACCTGTGCGGGGCCGAAATGGCATTGTCATTGGAGCGAGCGCGACATGACTTACGGCCCGGTCGCTCGAAGAAGAGTGGGCCACTCAACGAAAGAGGACGGAACTCGAATGAGCTCGACGTCAAACATCACGCAGGCGGAGCGCGAGACCGCGACCGTCAACGTGATTTCCCCACGCGATGCGCGGCGCGCATCCTTCGGTGCCCTCGTCGGCAACGTGCTGGAGTGGTACGACTACTTCCTGTTCAACACCGCCGCCGCGCTCGTGTTCAACGTGCAGTACTTCGTCAGTGACAATGCGGCCGCAGCCTCGATGGCCGCGTTCGCCACCCTCGCGGTCGGCTTCCTCGTCCGTCCGCTTGGCGGCTTGTTCTTCGGCTGGCTCGGCGACAAGATCGGCCGCAAGGCGGTCCTGATGATCACCGTCGTCGGCATCGGCGTCGCGACCGGCCTGATCGGCATCCTGCCGAACTACGTCACGATCGGCGTCTGGGCCCCGATCATCCTCGTGTTCCTGCGGCTGCTGCAGGGCCTGTTCATCGGCGGCGAGTGGTCGGGTGCGATGACCCTCGCGGTGGAGAACGCGCCCCTGAAGATGCGCGCCCGCATGGCGGCCCTGCCCCAGCTCGGTTCGCCGATCGCGACGATCATGTCCTCGGGCGGGTTCTTCCTGCTCGCCCTCTTCCTGAGCGCCGACAACTTCGACGCGTGGGGCTGGCGGATCCCGTTCCTGCTCGCGATCCCGCTGCTGCTCGTTGCCGTCTGGCTGCGCGCCAAGATGCACGAGTCGCCCGTGTTCACCGAGATGAAGGAGAGCGGCGAGAACGAGAAGGCCCCGCTCAAGGCCGTCTTCGCGCAGGCGTGGCGCCAGCTGCTCGTCGGCATTGCCGCGGTGCTGCTCGGCACCGCCGGCTTCTACATCGTGACCACGTTCGTGATGAACTACGGCACCCGCGTGCTCGGCATCGAACGCGACATGATCCTCATGGCGACGCTGATCGGAGCGGTGTTCCAGCTCCTTTCGGTGCTGCACGCCGGATCCCTCGGCCAGAAGTACGGTGCCACCCGCGTCATCATCGGGGCGGGCATCCTCACCGCGGTCGCCGCGTTCCCCTGCTTCCTGCTGATCCAGACCACTCAGCCGGTGCTCGTCACGATCGGCATCGTGATCTCGGTGTCGCTGCTCACGTACTCCTTCGCCGCCGCGGGCTCGGTCCTCACCGGCCTGTTCCCCGCATCGGTGCGCCTCTCGGGTGTGGCCGTGGCCTTCAACGGCGCGAACGTGCTCGCGGGCCTGACCCCGCTGATCGCGACGGCGCTCGTGACCGCCTCCGGCGACTCCTGGGTGCCCGCGGCGATCATGCTGATCGTGTTCTCGCTGCTCAGCACCGTCGGCGCGATCCTCGCCCCGAAGCTCAGCCAGCAGTACGAGGGCTTCAAGCACTAACGCAGTGTGTGCCGCGCGGGTCCGCCGCGCGGCACACGTGACCTCCGGGTGCGGTGGAATGGGGATGAACCCACCGCCGCACCCATTCGTATTCACCCCCCTGGAAAGGACGCCACCATGCAGCTCGACCTGATCGTTCGTGCCCGTGAGATCCTCACGCTGGACCCCGCCCGCCCCGTCGCGACAGCGGTCGGCGTGATCGGGGAGCGCATCGTCGGCTTCGATGCCGAGATCGCGGGGCTGCCCGCACTGCGCGAGCTCGATTTTCCGACCGCTACCGTCACGCCCGGTCTGATCGACGCGCACTGCCACACGGCCTGGTGGGGGCTCGGTCTCGCCGCGATCGATCTGAGCCAGGCGCGGGGCCTCGACGAGCTCTACGCGCTGGTGGCCGCCGAGGCCGCGCGGCTGGACGCGGCCGGGGATCCGCACGCCTGGCTGCACGGCACCGGGTTCAACCAGGCGCACCACGGCGGGGCCTTCCCCGACATCGCCCGCCTCGACGAGATCACGGGTGGTCGCCCGCTGTATCTCCGTCACACCTCCGGCCACGCCTCGATCACGAACACCGCGACGTTGCGGCTCGTGGGCGCGCTGGAACCCGACTTTGAGAACCCCACGGGCGGGGTCGTGGTCCGCGACGCCGCGGGGGATCCGACCGGCCTCGTCGAAGAGGCCGCGCAGGGTCTCGTGCAGGCCATGCTGCTGCCCTACGCCACGGACCAGCTCGTGACCGCGCTCGACGCGGCGACGCGACGGTACGCCGCCGAGGGGATCACGAGCTTCACGGAGGCCGGGGTGGGCGGCGGCTGGATCGGCCACAGCCCCGTCGAGGTCGCGGCGTACCAGGCCGCCGCCGAGCGCGGCCGGCTGCACGCGCGCGCTCAGCTCATGCCGGCGCTCGACGCCCTGCGCCCGCTGTCCGGCCACGCGAGCGATTTCCACGGTACCGGCGCCGGGGCCGGCCTCGACCTCGGGATCCGCGCCGGGTTCGGCGACGATCGGGTGCGCTTCGGCCACGTCAAGGTGTTCCTGGACGGTTCGTTGCTCGGGGCTACGGCCGCCGTCACCGAAGACTACTGCGGGCACGAGCACAACACCGGCTACCTGCTGGACGAGCCCGAGGTGTACCGCGAGCGCGCACTCGCCGCGTACCGGGCCGGGTGGCCCCTCGCGCTGCACGCCATCGGCGATGCCGCCATCGACCTGGCGCTCGATCTGATTTCCGAGGCGCAGGAGCGCTACGGGACGCACGAGGTGCCGTGCCGGATCGAGCACTTCGGCATCGCGAGGCCCGATCAGCTCGCGCGGGCCGGTGGCCTCGGCATCGCGGTCACGCCGCAGGCCGGCTTCATCGGACCCATCGGGGACCAGATGGCGGATCGCGTCGGCCCCGAGCGCGCGCCGTGGCTGTACCGCGGGCGTTCGGTGATCGACGCGGGGATTCTGCTGACGGGCTCCTCGGATCTGCCTGTCGCGGACAACAACCTGCGCCGTGGCATGCAGGCCGCCGTGGACCGCCGGACCGACTCCGGGGCCGTGCTCGGCCCCGAGGAAGCGATCACCCCCGAGGAGGCGCTGCGGACCCACACCGTGTGGGCGGCGCAGGCGACGGGTCAGCTCGCGAGCCGCGGCACTCTCGAACGCGGCAAGCTCGCCGATCTGACGGTGTTCTCCGATTCGCCACTGACCGCCCCGAGCATCGCCGACCTCGACGTGGTCGCCACGATCCTCGGCGGTGCGCTGAGCTACGACGCCCGCGGCTAACCGCCGCCCGGCGCACCCCACCGTTTTCTCCACGAAAGGAACCACCATGACCGAGCCTCTCGGAGCCCCGAACGACGACGCGTTCCTCGCGGACTGGGCCACCCATTCCGCGTTCGGGGCCGTCCCCGGCACGAACGGCGTCGACCGTCAGGCCGCGAGCCCGGCCGACGGGGAGCAGCGGAAGTGGTTCGCTGAGCTCCTCGAATCTCGCGGGTTCACGGTCCACCACGACGAGATCGGCAACCAGTTCGGGTTGCTTGAGCTCGTGCCCGGGGCGCCCTACGTGCTCACCGGCTCGCACATGGACTCCCAGCCCACGGCGGGCCGCTTCGACGGGGCGTACGGTGTGATGGCCTCGGCCTACGCCTGCTTCCGTGCCGCCGACGCGCTGCGCGCCGATCCCGCGGGGGCCCGGCACAACCTCGCCGTGGTGAACTGGTTCAACGAGGAGGGCTCGCGCTTTAAGCCGTCCATGATGGGCAGCTCCGTGTTCACGGGCAAGCTGGCCCTCGAGACCGCCCTCGCCACGCCGGATCCGCGCGGCACGACCGTCGCCGAGGCGCTCGGCGCGATCGACGAGCTGGGGACGGGGCCCGTGTTCGGTGCGGGCACCGAGCGCCGCGTCGCCTCCTACGCGGAGATCCACGTCCAACAGGGGCGCAGCATGGAGGAGGACGGGGTCACGATTGGCCTCGTCAACGCGACCTGGGCGGCGCACAAGTTCGAGTTCCGGGTGCGCGGGGCGCAGGCTCACAGCGGCGCCGCGCTCATGGCGGATCGCAAGGATGCGCTGCTCGGGGCCGCGCGCCTCGTGGTGGCGGCCCGTGAACTCGTGGATCAGTTCGACGAGGGCCAGCTGCACACCGCCTGCGGCGAGCTGAACGTGTACCCGAACTCCCCGGTGGTCGTCGCGAGCGAGGTCGAGCTGCTGCTCGATCTGCGCTCCCCGTCGGCCGAGGTGATCCGCGCCGCGCACGCCTCGCTCATGGACACCGTGGCCCGCGTGGAGCGCGAGGACCGGGTGACGATCGAGGTCATCGCCGAGCACGCCTGGGATCAGAACCCGTACCCGGAGGCCGGCGTGGAGCTCGCGCGCGAGGTCGCCGAGGGGCTCGGGCTGAGCTCGGCTCGCGTGATGACGGTCGCGGGGCACGACTCGACAAATATGAAGGACGAGGTCCCCACCGTCATGCTGTTCGTGCCGAGCGTCGAAGGGGTCTCGCACAACCTCGACGAGTACACGCGCGACGCGGACCTGCTCGCCGGCATCGCGCACCTGACGGGCGTCGTGACCCGTCTGGCGGGCGGCGCGCTTACGGCGTAGGCGGTTCGGCCCAGCCGAACACGAGGGCGGGGTGGGTGACCCGCCACCACAGATCCGGCTCCCGGATGGTGGTGGCGGTGATCACCGGCACCGCCGCGTCACCCGTGGGGGCGGAGAGCTGAATCGTTCCCGCGCGCTGCCCCTCGGCACCGGTCGAGATCGGGGTCAGCTCGACCGTGCGCGTGGCCCGTTCCCCGGGGAACAGCACCGTGCTCGCGCTCCCGTCGGCCACGAGCTCGACCGTGTGACCGTCGACGGTGACCGCCGTGCCGACAAGATCCTGGGGGAGTACGAGCGGGAGCGGCTGCGCCGCACTGTCCATCCCGGTGAGGAGGGCGCTCGTGTGCCGCGCCCGTTCGCTGCCCGAGTCGCGGCCGAGCACCGCAGCGATCTTCACCGCGGGGCGGCCCGAGGCGGTCGTTTCTTGTGCGGCGACGAGGTTGTAGCCCGCGACGCTCGAGCGGCCCGTCTTGAGGCCGACGGTGCCGGGGAGCTGCGTGAGCAGCGGGTTGGTGTTCTCCACCGTACCGATGCCCCAGGGCAGCTCGGCGCTGGGCATCCGGGTGAATTCGGCCAGGGTGGGGTTCGCGAGTGCGAGCCGGCCGATCCGAACCACGTCCGCGGCGCTTGCCACGTTCGCCTCGTCCATCCCGGTGGGTTCGGCGAGCGACAGCGTGGCGAGGCCGTGGCGTTCCGCCCACTCGGACACGGCCGCCGCAAACGCCGCGTCGTCCCCGACGGTCATCGCCGCGTAGGCGGCGGCGAAATCGTTCGCGGAGGGGAGCAGCGCGAGCGTGAGCATCTGCCGGGTGGTGACCTCGGTGCCCACGGGGATCGGGAACGCGATCCCGTCGTCCGCGAGATACGCCTGCTGCCGGGACGCATCGGCCGCCGTCCAGACGTGCACGGGACCGTCCTCGCCCGGCGCGAGCGGGGCCCGCTCCAGACCGATCAGTACGGTGACGAGCTTCGAGATACTCGCGATCGGGCGCGGTGTTTCGTCAGTGCTCCACACGGCCTCGCTGTCCTGCCAGCCCACCGCGGCCGGTCCGGGCTGCGCCGCCACGAGATCCGCAACCGTGGCCGTGGCGAGCTCCGCGCTCGCCGCAGCCGCCGCATCCCACTCGGCATGGTCTGTCGGCGCGATCCGGGGCGCGGGGAGCGGGGTGAGCGCGCAGGCCGCCGTGTAGCCGCCCGCACCGAGCAGGATCGCGCCCGCGATGCCGCCCGCGAGCCAGGGGCCGCGGCGCCTCGGAGCTGTCGGCGGGGCAGGGGCGTCGCGGTGCATAGCTTCAGCCTAATCGGCAGCGTGCGGGGTCTGACGAACGGCGCTCCGAACCGCCCCGCCTGGGCGAGCGCTCACCGTCGCGCTGCACAGCCGTTTGGGCCTGGACTGTGCCAGATGCACCTCGGCCGTGCGGGGGAAGCCTGGCAGGATATCCCTCATGCAGCCGCGCCGCATCGCGCGGTGCCCCTGCCGCGCGCACCCATCGTGTGCCGCGCGGATCCGGATTCCCGAGGAGGCTCACCTTGACCGCTGTGATCGCCGGCTACGCCCGCACTCCGTTTACCCGATTCACTGGCCAGCTCGCCGCGCAGCCCGCGACGGTGCTCGGCGCGCACGCCGCGCGCGCGGCCCTGGAGCGCGCCGGGGTCAGCCCCGAGCAGGTGGACTCGGTGGTCGTCGGACAGGTGCTTCAGGCTGGGGCCGGGCAGAACCCGGCACGGCAGACCGCGGTCGGCGCGGGGATCCCCCTCTCCGCCCCGGCAATCACGCTGAACGCGGTGTGCCTGTCCGGGGCCGAAGCGATCACCCACGCGGTCCGGCTGATCGCCGCGGGTGAGGCCGAGATTGTGCTCGCCGTGGGGCAGGAATCGATGTCGCTCGCACCGCACGTCATGCCGCTGCGCGCCGGCACCAAGTACGGCACGGCACAGCTGGTCGACACGGTCGAGCGTGACGGGCTCTCGGACGCGTTCGACCAGGTCGCGATGGGAGCGCTCACCGAGGCCGGAAACGGGGTGCTCGGCCTGGGGCGTGAAGAGCAGGACGCGTTCGCCGCCGCCTCGCACCAGCGAGCCGCGGCCTCCGCGGCATTCCTCGCGGAGGAGATCGCGCCGTTCACGGTGAGCTCCCGCCGGGGCGACACCGTCGTGGCCGCCGACGACGGCGTGCGCGCCGACACCACCGCCGAGGGCCTCGCGAAGCTGCGGCCGTCCTTCGCCGCCGACGGCACGATCACCGCGGGCAACGCCTCGCAGATCACCGACGGCGCGGCCGCGCTCGTGCTCGTGAGCGCCGCCGCGGCCGAGCGCCTCGGCCTGCAGCCCATCGCCCAGGTCGAGGCGACCGCGTTTGTCGCGGGCCCGGACACCCACCTGCACTCGCAGCCCGCCCGCGCGATCGCCGCGGCCCTCGCCAAGACCGAGGGAATCGCCGCCGCGGATCTCGCCGCCGTCGAAATCAACGAGGCCTTCGCCTCCGTCGGCCTGCAGTCGACGCGCGAGCTCGGGATCGACGCCGCGATCGTCAACCCGCACGGCGGCGCGATCGCCCTGGGACACCCGATCGGGGCCTCCGGCGCGCGCATCGTGGGCACGCTGGCCCGGCAGCTCGCGGCGGCCGGATCCGGCACCGTCGGCGCGGCGGGGATCTGCGGCGGTGGCGGCCAGGGTTCGGCGCTCGTGCTCCGCGCCCTCTAGCCTTCCCAGCTGGGGGCCGGGCCGGGGTGGGCCCGGCCCCCGCTCCGGGGCTACGCCTCCTGGGCCGCCGCCATCACCGCGGCGGCGACCGCGGGGGCGACCCGCGGGTCGAGGGCGCTCGGCACGATGCGATCCGGCGCGAGATCCGGCGCGGCAAGTTCCGCGATTGCGTGCACGGCGGCGAGCTTCATCGGGAGCGTGATCCGGCGCGCGTCCGCGTCGAGCGCACCCCGGAAGATGCCGGGGAACGCGAGCACGTTGTTGATCTGGTTCGGGTAGTCGCTGCGGCCCGTCGCGACGACGGCCGCGTGGCGACGGGCCACGTCGGGGGCGATCTCCGGGTCGGGGTTCGAGAGCGCGAAAATGATGGCGTCGGAAGCCATGTGCGCGGCGTGCGCTTCGGGCAGCGACGACGAAGACACCCCCACGAACACGTCCGCGCCCGCGAGCGCCTCAGCCGTGCCGCCCGCGATCTCCCGCGGATTGGTGCGGAGGGCCAGGTCGTGCTTCACGCCACTGAGATCCTCGCGCCCCGGGTGTAGCGTGCCCCGCGAGTCGAGGATGACGACGTCGGGAACGTCGAGCGCCAGGAGCATCTCGGCGACGGCGACGCCCGCGGCGCCCGCTCCGGAAATCACCACTCGGAGCGTGGTGAGTTCTTTCTGCACGACCCGCGTCGCGCCGAGCAGGGCGGCGGCCACGACCACCGCGGTGCCGTGCTGATCATCGTGCATGACCGGCATGTCGAGCGCCTCGATCAGGCGGCGCTCGAGTTCGAAGCAGCGCGGGGCGGATACGTCCTCGAGGTTGACGGCCCCGAAGCTCGGGGCGATGCGCACGAGCGTCTCCACGATCTCGTCCGTGTCGGTCGTGTCGAGCACGATCGGGATCGAGTTCAACCCCGCGAAGGTCTTGAACAGGGCTGACTTCCCTTCCATCACGGGGAGGGAGGCGCTTGCGCCGATGTCGCCGAGTCCGAGCACCGCGGTGCCGTCGGAGACGACGGCGACCAGGCGGGAAGCCCACGTGTGGGTCTCGGCGAGCGCGGGATCTGCGGCGATGCCGCGGCTCACCTGGGCGACGCCCGGCGTGTACGCGATCGACAGGTCACGGCTCGTGTGAATCGGGCGGGTCACGTCGATCGCGAGCTTCCCGCCCGCGTGTGCGGCGAAGATCTCCTCCTCGGTGATGGGGAGGGCGCTCGACGGGCTCGGGGTGGTCGGTGGGGTCTGCGTCTGGGACACGGTCAGTCTCACTCTCGGTCTCATATCCCGGACCGGGGCTCGGCGGGTGCGCGAGCCAGGCTGCGACGGCGCAGCGTGCGGGTCCGGGTCGTGGAATGGCCGTGGCGGCACATGTCGGCGAACGGGCACCGGATCCGGCGCACGATTCCCTGGATCTGAGCGGCTCCGAACGGGGGTGGCGATGGGCACCGGAGCCGGCTGCGTCGGGCGACAGGAACCGGCTCCGGTGCACTCAGAATTGCCGCTATTCTGCGGACGCGGGGCCGCGAAAGTCAAGCTTTTCCGGATCACCAGATGAGAACGCCCGCATCCGTGTGGGCGATGATCAGGCGTTTTCCCGCGGTCCGCGCGCGGGATCGGCGCCCGGGCTGAGCGCGGGGGTCGGCTCCCGGCTTAGCTCGGGGGTCGGCGCTCGAACACCATTCGTCCGCGGCCCAGCTGCAGCCCCAGCAGCACCTGGACGAGGACCGCGCCGACCGCGAACCAGAGCGGCACCGTCCATTCGCCCGACAGGGAGTGCAGCCAGCCGAACGCGATGGGTCCGGCCGCGGCGATGAGATATCCCACGGACTGCGCCATGCCGGAGAGCGCGCTGGCGGTCTCCTGCTCGCGGGCCCGCACCGCCATGAAGAGGAGCGACATGCTGAGGAGAGCGCCGGAACAGAACCCGCTGAGCAGGATCCAGTGCAGCGCGGGGCCGTCTGCGAGGACGATCCCGACAAACGCGACACCCCACACGGCGGGCAGGATCGCGGGCATCCAGCGGCGCATCCGGCCGCGGTAGAGGAGGGGCAGGGCGAGGGAGCCCGCGATCCCCACGACCTGCATGAACATGACGTCGAGCCCGGCGGCGATCTCGGTACTTCCGGCATCGGTGCGGATGGGGGCGAGCCAGGTCGCGGACGTGTAGAACATCATCGACTGCATGCCCATGAACCCCGCGATCGACCAGGCGACGGGATCGCCCCAGACGCGGTTGCCGATGCCGGGGACCCGGTTTCGCGGTGCCGTCGTGGGGGTATCCGTCGTGCCGGGCGCGCGGGAGGGCAGCGATTCCGAGGCGGAGGCCCCGATCGTGATCCGCCCGGTGTGGGGCGAGCCGCCGCGCCAGCGATTCGCCACGAGCCACGCGACGAGCGCACACGGGACGACGACGCCGGTCGCGAGCAGCGCACCGCGCCAGCCCAGCGGCTCGCCGGCGAGCACCAGCTGTGAGACGGGCACCACGAGCCCGGCGGAGACCGCGCCGAAGGTTCCGAGAATGCCCGTGTACAGGCCCATCACGAACGGAATCCGTGACGGGAAGTCGCGCCGGATCACGGCCGGGATGAGGACGTTGCCGATTGCCAGCGCCGCGCCGATGAATGCCGTGCCGAGCCACAGGTGCACGGGGCTGCCGGGGAGCGAGCGCCAGACGGTGCCGACGGCCAGCGCGACGAGCGACCAGGTGACGACCCGCGAGATCCCGAACCGCATGCTCAGGCCGTGCGCCAGGGGCGACACCGCCGCCCAGGCGAGCAGCGGCACTGAGGCGAGGCCGCCGAGCGCGGCCGGTGTCACGCCCTGATCCGCCGCGATCTGCTCGATCAGGGGCCCCAGGCCCGTGATCGTCATGCGGAGATTGATCGCCACCAGGCAGATGGCGAGCAGCAGCGGGCCCCAGAGGCGCTCGGTCGGGTGTGGGGTAGGCACGTACGGACCCTATCGGAGATCGCAGCCTAGCGGGGTCCGGCGACTCGTGCTAGATTTCGTTCAACGAACTGGCTTTCGCACAGCGAATGAATGCATGGAGGTGAAGGGGCCAATGATCGACAAGACCGTGGAGTCTCTTGAGGAGGCCGTCGCCGGGATTCCCGACGGGGCCACCGTGATGATCGGGGGCTTCGGGCGGGCTGGACAGCCCGTCGAGCTCATCGACGCGCTCATCGCGCAGGGCGCGAGCGAGCTCACGATCGTCAATAACAACGCGGGGAACGGCGATGTGGGGCTTGCGGCGCTGCTTGCGAAGCGCCGCGTTCGCAAGATCATTTGCTCCTTTCCGCGGCAGAGCGACTCGTGGGTGTTTGACGGCCTCTACCGGGAGGGGGCGATCGAGCTCGAGCTCGTGCCCCAGGGCAACCTCGCCGAGCGGATCCGGGCCGCCGGTGCCGGCATCGGGGCCTTCTTCACGCCCACGGGCGTCGGGACCGAGCTTGCCGCTGGCAAAGAAACCCGGGAGATCGACGGCCGGATCTACGCGTTGGAGTACCCGATCCGGGCGGACTTCGCGTTCATCAGCGCCCGTGCCGGGGACCGCTGGGGCAACCTCGTCTACCGGGAAACGGCCCGCAACTTCGGGCCGATCATGGCGACGGCCGCGACCACCACGATCGTGCAGCTCGACGAGATCGTCGAGCTGGGCGCCCTCGACCCGGAGGCCGTGGTGACGCCCGGAATCTTCGTCGATCGGGTGGTCGCAGTCGGGGAGCGTCCCTGGCTGCGGGACGGCGTGTTTGTGGGCGGTGTGGACCTCGAGGGGAACGCACTCGCGGGCGAGGCACGGAACGGGGAGGGCGCACGATGAGCGGAATCAGTCGGCAGGAGCTCGCGGCGCGCATCGCCGCCGACATCCCGGAGGGCGCGATCGTGAACCTCGGCATCGGCGCCCCGACGCTCGTCGCGAACTACCTGCGTCCGGAGCAGGAGGTGATCCTGCACACCGAGAACGGAATGCTCGGCATGGGCCCGGCTCCCGCGCCGGATCGCGTCGATCCGGACCTCATCAACGCGGGCAAGCAGGCCGTGACCGCCGTGACCGGGGCCGCCTACTTCCACCACGCCGATTCCTTCGCAATGATGCGCGGCGGGCACCTCGACGTGTGCGTCCTGGGGGCGTTCCAGGTCGCCGAGAACGGCGACCTGGCGAACTGGTCGACCGGCGCACCGGGGGCGATCCCCGCCGTCGGCGGCGCGATGGACCTCGCCATCGGGGCACGAGACGTCTACGTGATGACGGACCTGTTGACCAAGCAGGGAGAGTCCAAGCTCGTCGCGGCGTGTAGCTACCCGCTCACGGGTGCTGGCTGCGTGTCCCGGGTGTACACGGACCGCGCCGTGTTCGACGTCGTGCCGGGCGGCTTCGCCGTGCGTGAGTTGCTCGGCGCGAGCACGCTCGGGGAACTCCGCGAGCTGACCGGGCTCGCGCTGCAGGACGCGACCGAGGGGACCCGGAAATGACCGCCACCTATATCTATGACGCCGTTCGCACCCCGTTCGGGCGGGCGGGCGGGGCGCTCGCGGGAGTCCGTCCCGACGACCTCGCCGCGACCGTGATGCGTGGGATCGTGGACCGTGCGGGGCTCGATCCGGCGCGCATCGGGGACGTCATCTTCGGCGACGCGAATCAGGCCGGGGAGGACAACCGCAACGTGGCGAGATTCGGGGCACTGCTCGCAGGGTTCCCCTCGAGCGTGACCGGGGTGACGGTCAACCGGCTGTGCGCCTCGTCCGTCGAAGCCGTAATCCAGGGCGCGCGCGCCATCGAGTCCGGCGACGCCGAAGTGATCCTCGCCGGCGGCGTGGAATCGATGAGCCGGGCCCCGTTCGTGGTCGAGAAGTCCGGCAAGCCCTGGCCGGCAGTGGGAAATCAGACCCTGTGGAACACCGCGATCGGCTGGCGCATGGTGAACTCCGCCCTGCCCACGCACTGGACCATCTCGAACGGCGAGGCCGCGGAGCAGACGGCGCGCGAGTGGGGGATCACCCGCGAGGCGCAGGATGCCTTCGCGGTGCGCTCGCACCGGCTCGCCGCGGACGCGTGGGCCTCCGGCCACTACGACGCGGAAATCGTCCAGGTGCCCGGCGCGGAACTCGCGCGCGACGAGGGGATTCGTGACGGCTCCTCCGTGGCGAAGCTTGCCGGGCTGCGGCCCCTGTTTGCCGCCGATGGGACGGTGACCGCGGCCAACTCTTCGGGCATCAACGACGGGGCCTCCGCGGTGCTGCTCGCCGGTGAGGGGGTACTCGAGGGCGAGCCGCTGGCCCGGATCACCGGCCGCGCGGCGCACGGGGTGGACCCCGATCAGTTCCCGACCGCCCCGATCGAGGCCGCCAACCGGGCGCTCGCGCGCGCCGGGAAGACCTGGGCCGACGTCGACCTCGTGGAGCTCAACGAGGCCTTCGCCTCCCAGGCACTCGCGTGCCTGGCCGGCTGGCCCGAGCTGGACCCCGAGAAGCTCAACGTGCACGGCGGGGCGCTCGCGATCGGTCATCCGCTGGGGGCATCCGGTGGCCGGATCATCGGCCATGCCGCGCATGAGCTCCGGCGTCGCGGGGGCGGGGTCGCGGTTGTCGCGATCTGCATCGGGGTGGGTCAGGGGCTCGCGCTCGTGCTTGAGCGGTGACGGGAATTGCGCCGCCGCGGGGATAGGGTGAGTGCGTGACGGACAGCGAAACCACGAACACCGGAGCGCCCGCGGGGGACTTCGTGCAGTCGCTCGCGCGCGGGATCGCGGTGATCCGCGCGTTTGACGCGGAGCACCCGGAACTGACGCTGAGCGAGGTCGCGCGGCGGGCGGACATGCCGGCCGCCGCGGCGCGGCGCTTCCTGCGGACGCTCGAAACCCTGGGCTACGTGCGCTCCACCGGGCGGACGTTCGCGCTCACCCCGCGTGTGCTGGAGCTCGGCTTCAGCTATCTGTCGGCGCTGTCACTGCCGGAGGTCATGCAGCCGCACCTCGAGCGGCTCTCCCGCGCCCTGGACGAGTCGGTGTCCGCGGCCGTGCTCGCCGACGCCGAGATCGTCTACGTCGCCCGCGTCCCGACCCGCCGGATCATGACGGTGGGCATCACCATTGGCACCCGGTTCCCCGCATACGCCACGAGCATGGGCCGTGTCCTCCTCGCCGCGCTGCCCGAGCCCGAGCGGACGCGCGCGCTTCAGGCGCAGGACCTCCGGCCGCTGACCGCGACGACGCTCGTCGCCCCGCAGGACCTCGCCGCCGAGCTCGTGCGCGTGCGTGAGCACGGATGGGCGATCGTTGACGGAGAACTCGAGGCGGGGTTGCGCTCCGCGGCGGTGCCGATTCGTGGCCGGGACGGCCGCGTTGTGGCGGCAATGAACGTCTCGACGAGCGCGAGCCGTGAAACGCTGGAGCGGCTGCGGGACCACCATCTCCCGCTGGCGCTCGAGACGGCCGCCGCGATCGAGGCGGACCTGCGCCTCCTGTGAACGCGCCGGTGACAGGCGGTGCCGGATCCGGTACCGCGGGCGACCCCCAGGCCTGGCGCGCGATCCTGCGCGCCATCCTGAGCGCGAGCGGGAACGCCGGGCGAAGCCTGGTCAGTCTTCCGGCGGGGCCGGGACCGCGCGCCTGGATTGCGGTCCGCGCCGCGCTGTCAATCGGGATCCCCCTGCTCGTCTGTACCCTCCTCGGTCGTCCCGATCTCGGATTGCAGGCCGGGGCCGGGGCTTTTGTTGCGCTCTTCGCCGCGAGCGCGGGGGCCGCGGAGCGCGCGAAGGTGCTGCCCATTGTGGGAGGCGTGCTGCTCGCGTGCGCCGGGGTCGGGGTGGCGCTCGTCCCGTCCCACCTGGCGTACTCCCTGGGGCTTATCGGTGTCGCAATCGCGGTCAGTGTGTTCGCTCTCGGGCTGCGACTCGGCCCGCCCGGACCCGTGTTCTTCGTGCTGGTGTACGGCCTCGCGGGCACAATCACCGCGGTCCGCGACGGGGCGCGGGTGACGGATCCGGCAGTCTTTCTCGCCGCGATGTGCGGTGGGCTTCTCTTCTCCTACCTGGTCGCGCTCGCCCCGCTGCTGCGCTCCGCGGAGCGGGCCCGGCCGGTGCGACCGCTCCGCGAACTGCTTCCCGGTCCGTGGTTCGGGTTTCCCGAGCGCGAGCTGCTGGCTCGGATCGCGATCGTGGCCGTCGTGGGCACCGTCGTGAGCGTGGTGTGGCTCGACCCGGGCCGCGCCTACTGGACCGTGTCCGCCGGGGTCGCCGTGGTGGGCCTCACGCCGGGCCGCAGCCACTCGCTCGGGCGCGGGCTGCACCGCACCGTCGGCACCCTCCTCGGTGCCCTGCTGTACCTCGTCATCGCCCCGCTGGGGGAGCACCCGCTGACCCTGGTGCTGCTCGTCATGGCGCTCCAGTTCTCGATCGAACTCGTGGTCGTGCGGAACTACGCGCTCGCGCTCGTCTTCATCACGCCGCTCGTGCTGTTCATCTCGAGCGCGGCCGCGGGCGGCTCAGACCACTGGGCCACCGCCGGCGAGCGCGTGTTCGACACCGCCGTCGGCTCGGCCCTCGCCGTGCTCTCCGTCGTCGTCCACCGGCCGCCGCGGGGGCGCTGAGGTCCGGCCGAGCTGCGCGCGGCTAGTGTCCGAACTCCTCGGGGTCGTGGTGCAGCGGGGCGCCCACGTCGAGCGCGCTGATCGCGGCCATCTCGGCGTCGCTCAGCGCGAAGTCGAAGATGTCGAGGTTTTCACGCTGCCGCTCCGGGTTGGCCGATTTCGGGGCCGCCGCGATGCCCTGCTGCACGTGCCAGCGGAGCACCACCTGCGCGGCGGTTTTCCCGTGGGCGGCCGCGGCGGCGGTGATTGCGGGATCGGCGAGGAAGGCGCCCGCGCGACCGAGCGGCGTGTACGCCGTCGTCGCGATCCCGAGCTCGCGGTGCACGCGCAACAGCTCCGCGCGCCCGTGCTCGGGGTCGAGTTGGATCTGGTTGACCTCGGGGAGGAACCCGGCGTCGATCACCCGGGCGAGGTGCGGCTGCGTGAAGTTTGAGACGCCGAACGCGCGGATCAGGCCCTCCTCGCGGAGCGCCGCCAGGCCGCGCACCGCGTCGACGTAGCGATCCTGATCCGGGTTGGGCCAGTGCACGAGGAGCAGGTCAAGCTGTTCCACGCCGAGCCGCTGGAGACTCACCTCGCAGGCGGCCCGGGCCCCGTCGACGCTGTGGTGCGCGCGGTTGAACTTGGTGGTCAGGAAGACCTCCTCGCGCGGGATCCCGGAGCGCCGCAGGCCCTCGCCCACGCCGCGCTCATTGCCGTAATTCTCGGCGGTATCGATGTGGCGATAGCCGCTACGCAGCGCCGAATCGACGGCGTCGGCGGTCTCCGCGTCATTCATGGGCCAGGTGCCGAGCGCCAGGACCGGCATCTGGGCACCGCCCGCGAGGGTGAGGGTGGGGGCGAGAGTGGTCATGGGATCCTTCGCATTCGATGGTGAGCGGGGGCCTCCCGGTAGACTACGCCGGTGCCCGGACGGGCGCCGAGCGGATACGGCGGGGAGTGTGGCAGTGCGGGTGCGGGATGTGTTGTGGCCCGGTCAGCCGAGGCTCCCGTGGCGGCGTTTGCTGCCCGCGGTGATCGGGATCGCGGTGCTCGTGGGCGTGCTCGGCCTGATCGGCCGCGCGGACGACCACATCGCCCTGTTCCTCGGCTTCGCGCCGAGCTGTCTGCTGGTGTTCCTGCTGCCGGAGGCCCCGGTATCGCAGCCGACCGCGGTGATCGGGGGCTGCGTGACCTCGGCGTGTGTGGGTGTGGCGGCCGCGTACACCCTGCCGTTCACCTGGTGGACCGCGGCGCTGACCGCGGCCGTGGCCACCCTCGCGATGGCGCTCCTGCGCATCATCCACCCGCCGGCCGTCGCGATGGCCGTGATCGCGCTTTCGGAGTCCGCGGACTGGTGGTTCGTGCTGCGCCCCGCGCTGCTCGCCTCTGGCGTGATCGTGGTCGGCGCGCTCGTGTGGCATCGCGTGACCGGGGTGCGCTACCCGGTGCCGGGCCTGCAGGGCACGGGCCGCGTGCAGCATCACCCGCCCGAGGCCTGAGCCGCCGGCCCCGCTGCCGGCCCGCGGGCCCCCGGCACGCTCGGCTGCCGCTCCGTCGCAGGCCCCGGCTGCCGGCCAGCCGCAGGCGCCGCCGCGCCAGAACTGACCCGTTCCGTGCGAAATCGCTCGATTCGCGGATCGCGACCAGGGGTTTTCCGGGCGTCCTGCGAGTATCGGGTCGTTTGTGGAGCCGCCACTGGGCCCGGCGGGCTGCCGCCCGACCGCGAATGCGCCGGCCTGCCCTCCGTCGCCAATCGGCCACAACTTCCAGTGGCGAAATTCGCACTCGTTCGCTAAACTTGAGTCATCACCACTCAAGTTTGCGGTGGTCGCGATCTGGGCCGCGAAACTCCGCGGGCTCGGACCCCACCGCAACGCACTGCGAACGGAAGGGACCCACATGCAGGCAAACTGGCAGCCCGCCGAGGGCGAGGGCGAACAGTCCGCCCTCGAGCAGTTCGGCGTCAACCTCACCGAGGTCGCCCGGTCGGGCAAGCTCGACCCCGTGATCGGCCGCGACTCCGAGATTCGCCGCGTCAGCCAGGTGCTGACCCGGCGCACCAAGAACAACCCCGTGCTGATCGGGGAGCCCGGCGTCGGCAAGACCGCCGTGGTCGAGGGGCTCGCACAGCGCATCGTCGCCGGCGACGTCGCCGAGTCGCTCAAGGACAAGGAGTTGATCTCGCTCGACATCTCCGCGCTCATCGCCGGGGCCAAGTACCGCGGCGAGTTCGAGGAGCGCATGAAGGCGGTGCTCGCCGAGATCAAGGAATCCGACGGCAAGTTCATCACCTTCATCGACGAGCTGCACACGCTCATGGGTGCCGGCGGCGGCGAAAGCTCGGTCGCGGCATCGCAGATGCTCAAGCCGATGCTGGCCCGCGGCGAGCTGCGCCTGATCGGTGCGACGACGCTCGACGAATACCGCGAGTACATCGAGAAGGATGCCGCGCTGGAGCGCCGGTTCCAGCAGGTCTACGTGGGCGAGCCGAGTGTCGAGGACACCGTCGCGATCCTCCGTGGCTTGAAGGAGCGGTACGAGGCGCACCACAAGGTGACGATCGCGGATTCGGCGTTGATCGCCGCTGCGGCGCTCTCGGACCGCTACATCACGGCCCGGCAGCTCCCGGACAAGGCGATCGACCTGATCGACGAGGCGGCGAGCCGGCTGCGCATGGAGATCGACTCCGCCCCGATGGAGATCGACGAGCTGCGCCGCGCGGTGGATCGGCTGAAGCTGGAAGAGCTCGCGCTGAAGAAGGAGAAGGACGACGCCTCCAAGGAGCGCCTCGCGAAACTGCGTGAGGATCTGGCGGCGAAGCAGGCCGACCTCGACGTGCTTGAGGCGCGGTGGGAGCGCGAGCGGGCCAGCCTGAACCGGGTCGGCGAGCTGCGCGAGAAGCTCGATCAGCTGCGCATGGCGGCCGAGGTCGCGCAGCGCGAGGGCCAGCTCGAAAAGGCATCGAAGCTGCTGTACGGCGAGATCCCCGTGATCCAGAAGCAGCTCACCGAGGCCGAGAACGCCGAGGCTGCGGGGGAGGTCGGCGACGAGCCCCGCATGGTGAACGATCAGGTGACCGACGAGGACATCGCCGGCGTGGTCGCCGCCTGGACGGGGATCCCCGTGGGGCGGCTCATGCAGGGCGAGACCGAGAAGCTGCTGGCGCTTGAAACCGAGCTGGGCAAACGCCTGATCGGCCAGTCCGATGCGACCGCCGCGGTCGCCGACGCGGTGCGTCGCACGCGCGCCGGCATTGCGGACCCGAACCGGCCGACGGGATCGTTCCTGTTCCTCGGCCCCACGGGAGTGGGCAAGACGGAGCTTGCGAAAGCGCTCGCGGAGTTCCTCTTTGACGATGAGCACGCGATGGTTCGCATCGACATGTCCGAGTACGGTGAGAAGCACTCCGTCTCCCGTCTCGTGGGCGCCCCGCCCGGGTACGTCGGCTACGAACAGGGAGGCCAGCTCACCGAGGCGGTGCGGCGTCGGCCGTACTCGGTGGTGCTGCTCGACGAGGTCGAGAAGGCGCATCCCGAGGTCTTCGACGTGCTGCTGCAGGTGCTCGATGATGGCCGGCTCACCGACGGGCAGGGCCGCACGGTCGACTTCCGCAACGTGATCCTGATCCTGACCTCGAACCTGGGCAGCCAGTACCTGATCGATCCCGAGCTGGCGTGGTCCGAGAAGGAGGACGCGGTGCGCGAAACCGTGCGGCGCGCGTTCAAGCCGGAGTTCATCAACCGGCTCGACGAGATGGTGATCTTCCACCCGCTGTCCGAGGGCGACCTCGCGCAGATCGTGGAGCTCGCGATCGACCGAATGCAGGATCGGCTCTCCGACCGTCGGCTCACCCTCGCGGTGACCCCCGCGGCGCGGAGCTGGCTGGCCTCGCGCGGCTACGACCCGATCTACGGGGCGCGGCCGTTGCGCCGGCTGATGCAGAAGGAGATCGACGACCGGCTCGCGCGGGCGATCCTCTCCGGGGAAGTGCGCGACGGCTCCGCGGTTCGAGTCGACGTGGCCGGAGACGGCTCGGCGCTCGAGCTCGCGGTCATGCCGGAGGCGTAACGACGCGACGTGCAGCGGGGCCCGGGCAATCATGCCCGGGCCCCGCTGCGTCCTGCACGCAAACGAGGGCGCCCACCGCCCAAGTATTACGAAATGGTAACGGAGTCCGCTAGGCTATCGGCACCTCGCGCAGTGGCGCGCGAAGAGCGGAGGCACCATGCGGATCTCATGGCCGGGGCTGAGCGGCCCGATCGGGCGGCGCGGTGCGCGGGTTGGCGTGCTGGCCTGGGCGCTCACGACGGTCCTCGCCCTCGGCTTCAGCGCGACCCCCTACGCGGAAGCCGCGAGTCCGATGCAAAGCCACGGTGCGCTCCAGCGGGACGATCGGGTCGGGGTCATCGCCCACCGAGGGGCCGCGGCGCTCGCCCCGGAGAACACGCTCGCCGCAATGCGGATCGCCTTCGCGCAGGGCGTCGAGTTCGTCGAAACCGACGTGCACCTCACCGCCGACGGGGTGCCGGTGCTCATGCACGATCCGACGCTCGATCGGACGACCGCCGGCAGCGGCCCGGTCGCGGCCCACTCCCTCGCCCAGGTGCAGGCGCTCGAGGCGGGCAGCTGGTTCGATCCGGCGTTCGCGGGCGAGCCCGTGCCCACGCTCGACGAATTCCTCGCCGAGCTCGCGACCGCGAATGTGCGCGCGCTGGTGGAGTTGAAGGGAACGTGGGGCGCGTCGGATCTGGCCGCAACAGTCCAGCTGCTGCGGGACCGCGGAATGGTGAACCGGGTGGCGCTGCAGTCCTTCGAACTGGACACGCTGACCGGTCTCGCGGAGATCGCGCCGGAGTTTGCGCGAATCCTGCTCACGCGCGAGTGGGACAGTGGCACCGTCGCGCTCGCCGCAGAGCTGCAGGTATCGGCGGTGGGGGCCCGCGCGGCGTTGCTCGATGAGCGCCCCGAGCTGATCGCGGAGATCCAGCGCGTGGGAATTGGCGTGCTGGTCTATACGCTGAATTCCACGCGAACCTGGAACGAGGCGGTGGCGCGAGGTGTCGACCTTGTCATCACCGACGACCCGGTCGCGTGCCTGGCCTGGCGGGACGGGAGGTCACCGTGAGGCCGCCGGGGATACCCCGGCGCCGGGGTCAGGCACCTCCCCGAGTCCGAACACGGAATCCGCGCTGGCGTACGCGGCCTCGAGGAGCTCGGGCAACTGGGATGCAGGATCAGCGACCCAGTGCTCATAGGCGCTCAGGCTGAGTCCGAGGCAGACCCAGGCGATCGCCTGGGGGGCGAGGTCGTTCGGTGCCTCGCCGCGGCGTTCGGCGACGAATTCAGCGATCACCTCGCGCCAGGCCGTGTATTTGATCGTGGAGTACGCGGTGAGGGATGGCACGTTCAGCAAGAGCCACATTCGGCCGCGGTGCGCGGCGGTTTCCGCGGGTGGAAACGCGTTGAACGCCACGACGGCCTGCCTGATCGCGCGCATCATCGGCACGTTACGGTCCGTCGTCGCAAGTCGGTGGCGGAACTCCGTGAGGAGCTCGTCGAAGTCCCCCCAGGGCAGTTCGTTCTTCGACGCGAAGTACCGGAAGAACGTGCGGCGCCCGATGCCCGCGGCGCGCGCGATGTCATCGATCGTCGTCGCGTCGAACCCCTGCTCCAGAAACAGTGCGAGCGCGATGTGGCTGAGCTCGCGTGACGTCGTCGCCGGTGCCCGCCCGATGCGCGGCGCCGGCGCGCTGGCGGGCGTGTCGTGATCGTGATGCATGGAGCGTCTCCCCTTCCCTGGAGTGCAGCCTACCGCGCCGCGCTTCCCGGGCGCGGGGTGGAAAGCGCATGGGAGGGGTATCTATTGGCACCGAGTGCCGTTATGCTTGCAGGGTGGGCCGGATCCGGCCCACCCGGTGTAACGGACCGACTCCGAAGCTCAGCGCTGAGAGCCGGCCGGAAGACTGCTCACCGTCGAGAAACGAGCGAGCGATGGCACACAGCTGCGCGGCCCCTGTGGGCTCGAACGCGTTCGTGGCGCGCGCGAGCAGGCTGCGGGGCCGCCGCCGGGAGTGAGAACCCGAACCGGGCGGTCCTGAACGCGCTGCCGCCGCCCTGCTCGACCGCTTTCGGGCGGCGCGTGTGACAGGACGGAGTGAGGACATGACCGGACGACTAAACGACCAGGTCGCATTCATCACCGGGGCGGCTCGCGGGCAAGGCCGTGCGCACGCCGTGCGGCTCGCCGAGGAAGGTGCCGACATCATCGCGGTGGATATTTCCGAGCCGGTGGAGACCATCGCCTACGATACGGCCCGCGCCGAGGACATGGAGGAAACGGTTCGGTTGGTGGAGGCGCGCGGCCGACGGATCCTCGCGAGCGAGGTCGATGTGCGGGACCTGGGGGCGCTCACCGCCGCCGCGGACGCCGGAATGGCGGAGTTCGGCCGGATCGACATCGTCCTGGCGAACGCCGGGGTGCTGTCCATGGCACCGACCCTCGCGATGGACGAACGTGTGTGGCAGACCATGATCGATATCAACCTCACCGGTGTGTGGAAAACACTGCGCGCGGCGGTGCCGCATATCCAGGCCGGCCAGCGGGGCGGGGCGGTGGTGATCACGAGTTCGCTGGCGGCCACGACGGTCAACGCCAACCTTGCGCACTACGCTTCGGCGAAGGCGGGCCTCGTCATGCTGGGCCGGACGCTCGCGCGGGAGCTTGCGCCGGAATCGATTCGGGTCAACATGGTGCACCCCACCACCGTGGCCACCGACATGGTGCTGAACCCGTCGAGCTACCGGACCTTCCGCCCCGACCTCGCGGAGCCGACCCGTGCGGACTTCGAGGAGGCGGCCGCGGCGATGAACCTGCTTCCTGTCGCGCTGGTCGAGCCGGAGGACGTCTCGGAAGCGGTCCTGTACCTGGTGACCGAGGACTCCCGATATGTCACGGGAACGAGCCTGATGATCAACGCGGGAATGATGTGACGGGGGAGCCAACACAGCGAACGGAGTATGAATCATGACCGAGAAACTTGCGGGCAAAGTGGCCTTCATCACGGGCGCCGCGCGCGGGCAAGGGCGCTCGCACGCGGTGCGCCTCGCGCAGGAGGGCGCCGACATAATCGCGGTCGATATCTCGCGCCAGGTCGAGACCGTCGGCTATCCGACCGCCGATGCCGCACAACTGGCGGAAACCGTGCGCCTGGTCGAAGGGCTGGGGCGGCGTGTGGTCGCGCGTGAGGCGGACGTCCGCGACCTCGACGCGTTGACCGCAGCGGTGGAGGACGGCGTCGCAGAACTGGGGCGGCTCGATATCGTGCTTGCGAACGCGGGGGTGTTTACTCCGGCGTCTGCGCTCGATATGAGCGTCGAGACGTGGCAGACGATGATCGACATCAATCTCACGGGGGTCTGGAAGACCGTGAAGGCGGCGGTGCCGCACGTGCGGGCGGGAAAGCGGGGTGGCGCGGTGGTGCTCACGGGGTCGATGGCGGCGATGCATCCCACGGCGAACACCGCGCACTATTCGGCGGCCAAGGCCGGGTTGGTGATGCTCGCGCAGGTGCTTGCGAAAGAGTTGGCGTCGGAATCGATTCGCGTGAACACCGTGCTTCCCACGACCGTGGCGACGGACATGATCCTGAACGAGGCGAGCTATCGGCTTTTCCGTCCGGATCTTGAGCACCCGACCCGCGCGGACTTCGAGGAGGTCGCGGCGACGATGAATCAGTTGCCGGTGGCGTTGGTCGAGCCCGTCGATATTTCACATGCGGTGCTCTATGCCGTGACGGACGCATCGCGGTACGTGACGGGGACCGCGCTGCCGGTCAACGCGGGCGTGTAGGGGACGTGCGCCGGATGCCCGGGTACCCCGGTTCCCGGGCATCCGGCGTTACCGTCCGGTGCGCATGTGGTCGGCGATGCTCTCCCCAATAAGCACCGCGGTGTGCGCGGGCCCGCGGTGGGGAACGCTCGGAAGGATCGAGAGGTCCGCGACCCGGAGGCCGACGGTACCGTGCACGTGGCCGCCGCCGTCCACGACGGAGCCCAGCGGTGCGGTCCCGGAGGTGTGAAACGCGGTGCCGAGGTGCCCGATGATCCACGCATCCAACGCATGATCGGAACTGACTCGGTCACGTGGCGGCTCGTCGAATGCCGTGAACAGGCCCGCAAACTCGGGGCCGTGCAGGAGCTCCATGGCGGTGCGGACCCCGAAGCGAAGGCGCGCGAGATCCGTCGGGTGCTCAAGATGGTGCAGTGAGATCTCGGGCGGCTCCCCCGGGTCTCGGCTACGCACGCGCAACGTGCCCCGCCCCAGCGGCTCCTGGAGCGACACGAGGAGGTGGTGCTGGCTGCTCGCGGCGGTGCCACCGGCGATCAGCTCGGGGAACGGCCGAACGGGAAGGAGGATTTCCAGATCCGCCTCGGAGACATCGCGGGCGGCCCCACCGATTCCGGACGCAAAATGGAGCGCCGCGGAGAAACTATAGCCCGTCGTGTCGGCGACGAGCGGGACGCGACTGCGCCATTCCAGGGCGACGGTCGGGTGGTCGCTCAGGGTCGATCCGACGGGGAGGTCGGCGCGGAGGGTGATGCCGAGCCGGGCAAGCTCCGCGCGAGGTCCGATCCCGCTGAGGATCAGTAACTGCGGGGTGGCGATGGCGCCTGCCGCGAGCACGACTTCATCTGCGGGGATGACTCCTCCGGCCGTGGCGACTCCGGTGACCTGCGTCGTGCCCGGAACGAATGCGACTCGAAGTGCCGCGGTGTCGGTGATGATGCGCAGTCGGGGGTGCGTCTCCGGTCGATACGCGAGCGCGGTGCTGAATCGGATTCCGTCTACGGCGTTCGCCGGGACGGGACCCACGCCGGGCGCCGCACCACGGTTCTTATCGGATTCGCAGGGGAACCCTGCCGCGCGTGCTGCCGCCACGAACGCCGCGGCCATCGGGCCGGTGAGGGGTGGGCGCGAGATCGGCATCGCGCCGCGGCGCGGTTCGCGCGGTATCCCGCGACCGCCTGCGGGCGTCGCGAGGTTCCGCTCGAACGCGGCCATGAGCGTGCGCGCGTGCGCCATGTCCCAGCGTGCGCCGCCCGCCGCGGCCCAGCGCCGGAAGTCGCCGGGCGTCGCCCGAGTGAATCCGGTGCCGTTGATCGCGGTCGATCCACCGAGCACGCGCCCGCGGGCCAGAACCCCGTTCCGCCCGGACCCGAGACTCGCAGGGTAGGCCCAGTTGTTCGGGTGATCAGGCGCCGCGCCGCGCAGTGATCCCGCGTCGCGGAGCTCCGCGGGGCCTCGCGCTGGGCCAGCTTCGAGCAGCGTGACCTGGCGTCGGGGGTCATCTGCGAGCCGAACCGCGAGGGGAATGCCCGCGCCTCCGCCGCCGACCACGACGCTCCGAATCAGCGGCGCCACGGCGGCACCGTGCGGGTGCCGAGCCGGGCACCGTTCCAGGACATGGGGACTCCTTTCGCTGGGGATCGGCGCGAACCGCGACTCGCGCCCGACGGGTCTTTCTTTCTGCACCGAGTGCCACTAGTATCGAACGTGCCGGGGACGGGGGTCAATGATGACCACGGATCGTGAGGAGATCACGCATGACCACCCCAGCCCCCAGCGCTCAGACGCCGCTCGCATCTCACCTCGACGAGCACCCCGAGCGCACCGACGCCACGACCGCGCCTGTCGAATCCGATGCGCTCCTTGAAGACGTGTCGATCGACGGCATGTGCGGCGTGTACTAGGCCGAACCGTGGACGTGGATCGGGCGTGGCGCGTGCACGCGCAGGTCGCCGTTCGCCCGGAAACCTTCGGTGCGCTGCTCTATCACTTCGGCACACGGCGGCTCTCGTTCGTGAAGGACCCGGTGCTCGCCGCGGTGGTGCAAGGACTTGATGACGCGGCGAGCCCGCTCGCTGCGTGCACCGCGGCGGGTGTGCCACCCGCCGACATCGACCGTTATCTCGCGGCGCTGCGCACCCTCGCCGACACCCGCATGATCGAGGAGCGTGACGCATGAGTATGACGCAGGCCCGCCCGGCACCGCAGCCGACCGCCGCCGCCGTGGCGGGGGCACCGCGGCTGGTCGACCATTTCGAGCGCGGTCTCGCCGCGCCGATCTGCCTGACCTGGGAATTGACCTACGCCTGCAATCTCTCGTGTATTCACTGCCTGTCGGCGTCGGGGCGGCGCGATCCCCGGGAGTTGAGCACCGAAGAATGCTTCGCGGTCATCGACGAACTCGAGCGCATGCAGGTGTTCTACGTGAACATCGGCGGTGGCGAGCCGACGGTGCGATCGGACTTCTGGGAGATCGTCGACTACGCGACGGAACACCACATCGGGGTGAAGTTCTCCACGAACGGCGTGAAGATCACCCCGGAACGTGCGGCACAACTGGCCGCTAACGAGTACGTCGACGTGCAGGTGTCCCTGGACGGTGCCACCGCGGAGGTCAACGATGCGATCCGGGGCGGGCGATCGTACGACATCGCGCTTCGCGCACTCGAGAACCTCGCGAACGCCGGCATGCGCAACGTCAAGCTCTCGGTCGTGTGCACGCGCACGAACATCCCGCAGTTGGACGAGTTCAAGGCACTCGCGGATCGCTACGGGGCCCAGCTGCGCTTGACCAGGCTCCGGCCTTCGGGCCGAGCCGCCGACATTTGGGAAGATCTGCACCCCACGGCCGAGCAACAGCGGGAACTGTACGAGTGGCTGCGCGCCCACGGAGAGCACGTCCTCACGGGCGATTCGTTCTTCCACCTTTCCGCGTACGGGGAGTCCCTGCCCGGATTGAACCTGTGCGGGGCCGGGAGAGTGGTGTGCCTGATCGACCCAATCGGCGAGGTCTACGCCTGCCCGTTCGCAATCCACGAGGAATTCTTGGCGGGAAACGTCCGGGATCCGGGCGGCTTTGCGGGGGTGTGGCGCGAGTCCGAGTTGTTCCAGCGGCTGCGCGCTCCCCAGTCCGGCGGCGCGTGCGTGTCCTGCGCATTCTTTGATACGTGCAAGGGCGGCTGCATGGCGGCGAAGTTCTTCACCGGCCTGCCGCTCGACGGCCCCGACCCGGAGTGCGTGCAGGGCTTCGGTGAGGAGCTCCTCGCCGCGCGCGGCGGCTCCGCGCGGCGAGCTCCGCGGGAGGACCATTCGCACCGCACGGCTCCGCGCCGAGCGGGACTGGGGCCGGTCCGGCTGACGCTTGCGAAGCGCGGCGATGCGACCATGCCGCCGGTGACCGCCTGTGCGGCGGACCCGCTTGCGGGGTTCGTCCCCGATCGCACCGCCCGCCCCCAAGACGCAGACTCCGCGGATGACGCACCGCGGTGACGATGAGAGGAGTCGAAGACCCATGACTGGAAGAGTGGCGGGCAAGGTTGCCTTTGTGACGGGGGCCGCGCGTGGCCAGGGGCGGGCACACGCCGTGCGCCTCGCCGAGGAGGGCGCTGACATCGTCGCGATCGATATCGATGCGCAGGTGCCCGGCGTTCCCTATCCGACCGCGAGCGCGGCGGATCTGGAGGAGACGGTCCGGCAGGTCGAGGCGCTCGGTCAGCGCATTGTCGCGGAGACCTGTGATGTGCGTGACTTCCCGGGCCTCCGCCGTGTGGTGACCGACTCAGCCTCGGCACTGGGTGGCCTGGACATCGTGGCAGCGAACGCCGGTGTCGATGTGGTCGGCCCCTGGCACGGGATGACCCCGGAGATCATGCGCACCATCATCGACATCGACCTCATCGGGGTCTGGAACACGGTGATGGCCGCGCTGCCACCGATGCTCGACGCGGGCGATGGGGGGTCCATCATCCTCACGAGTTCGGCGGCCGGCCTCAAAGCGTCGCCATGGAATGTGCCCTACAACACGGCGAAGTTCGGCGTCACCGGGATGGCAAAGTCCTTCGCGATGGAACTCGCAAAGGACGGTATTCGTGTCAACAGCGTGCACCCCGGTGCCGTCGATACGACGATGGCGGCGGGCTTCGGAGGCGACGCACCGAATCCATTCGCGGCTGAACAAGCCGAGAATCCGCTGCTGATGGGAATGTTCACCCAGTGGTTGCCCGGCAAGATGCCGCCCCGTGAGATTTCCAACGCCGTGTTGTATCTCGCTTCGGACGAGTCCGCCTGGGTGACCGGCCATGCGCTCGCCGTCGACGGGGGCGTCAGCCAGTACTGATGGCCGCGACCGCGCGACCACTGCGATGAAAGAGACAAGAGGAACACCATGGGAATGCTCGAAGGCCAAGTGGCGCTGATCACCGGAGGTGCCCGAGGCCAGGGCCGAGCGCACGCGACGACCTGCGCCCGAGAGGGCGCTGACGTGATCCTGATTGACTCCCTGCAGCAAATCGCGACCGTGGCGTATCCGATGGCCACGCAGGAGGACATGGCGGAGACGGTCCGGGCCGTGGAAGCGCTCGGACGTCGTGCACACGCCGTGACAGGCGACGTGCGGAATCAGGCCGACCTGGACCGCGCGGTCGCCGAGGGGATCGCCGCGTTCGGGCGACTCGACATTCTGATCGCGAACGCAGGGATCCACTCGCTATCCCCGGCACACGAGATGACCGAAGAGATGTGGGACGACATGATCGCGGTCAACCTCACCGGGGTGTGGAAGTCCATTCGGGCGGTACTGCCGCATATGATCCAGGCCGAACACGGATCCATCGTCATGACCTCGTCGATGAACGGCCTGGAACCCGGGCCAAATTATGCACACTATGTCTCCGCGAAGTTCGGCCTTGTGGGGCTCATGAAAGCCATCGCGCTCGAGTATGCGCCCCACGGGATCCGCGCGAACACGGTGCACCCGGGTGCCGTGCTGACCCCGATGACGAACTGGCAGGGGATGTGGGACATGATCGCCGGCAAGCCCGCTGGTGAGGGCACCGAGGAGGAGTTTCTCCGCGGCGGGTATTCGTTCCATGCGCTGCGCGGCGTCGGCTATCTCGAAGCGCAGCGGATTGCGGACGCCGCGCTGTGGCTGAACTCGGACCTCGCGGCGCGGGTGACCGGGATCACCGTACCGGTCGACGCGGGACACCTCCTGCAGCCCGGGTACAACCCGGCCCCGGTGATCCCGGCCTAGCCGCGAGAGGAGTGCGTGACACGATGAGTGCCTTCTGGCCGTGGCGGAAGAACCCGTGGTTCGAAACTGTCCGAGAAGCACAGCGTCGGGCGCGAAAGTTCTTGCCGCCATCCGTGTACGCCGCGTTAGTCGCGGGGAGCGAACGGGGGCAGACACCGCGCGAAAACATGGACGCGTTTGCGCAGTTGCGGTTCGCGCCGCACGTTGCCGGGCACCACGCGGAACGCTCCCTGAGCACCACCGTGCTGGGCGTCCCGGTGTCGTTCCCCGTGCTCATCTCTCCGACCGGCGTGCAGGCGATCCGCCCGGAAGGCGAGGTCGCGATGGCGCGGGCCGCGGCGGCGCGGGGAACGATCATGGGGTTGAGTTCGTTCGCCTCGAAGCCGGTCGAAGACGTGCTCGCCGCGAATCCGAACACCTTCTTTCAAATGTATTGGACGGGCTCCCGGGAGTCCATGGTGCAACGGATGAACCGGGCGCGTGCCGCTGGAGCGAAAGCGCTCATCGCGACCACCGACTGGTCGTTTTCGGTCGGGCGAGACTGGGGGAGCCCCGAGATCCCCGAGCGCATGAGCCTGGCTGCGGTGATCAAGATGGCACCCGAGGGCGTGCGCCGGCCACGATGGACCACGACCTGGCTGCGATCCGGGCTGCCGGACCTCACCGCGCCCAACCTGCGCCCCCCGGACGGGGCATCGCCGACGTTCTTCGGGGCGTACGGCGAGTGGTCGCAGACTCCGCCCCCGAGCTGGGCCGATATCCAGTGGCTCCGCGAAGAGTGGGGTGGGAAATTCATGCTGAAGGGCATCACCCGAGTTGACGACGCCAAGCGGGCCGTGGACGTCGGCGTGGACGCGATCTCGGTCTCAAACCACGGCGGGAACAACCTCGACACGACGCCGGGCACCGTGCGCTGCCTCGGAGCCGTCGCCGAGGCCGTCGGCGATGACGTCGAGGTGCTCCTCGACGGCGGGGTGCGCCGCGGCGGTGACGTCGCGAAGGCGCTCGCCCTCGGTGCGCGCGCCGTGATGATCGGTCGTGCGTCGCTGTGGGGGCTTGGCGCGAATGGGCAGACGGGGGTCGAGAACGTCCTCGACCTCCTCCGGATGGGACTCGACTCCGCGGTGCTCGGGCTCGGGCACCGGTCGATCGCGGAGCTGAGTCGCTCCGATCTGCACATTCCCGAGGGCTTCGAAGTGGGACTCGGGTGAGTGCGCTCGGCAGGCACACCTGGGAGACGGTCCCCCGGGTGACGCTCATTATTCCCATCGGCTCGCTCGAGCAGCACGGGCCCCACCTGCCCCTGCACACCGATTCGGTGATCGCCGAGGCGGTCGCCGTGAGAGTCGCCGCCTCGTTCCCGTTCCCGGGCGATTCCCGTCCGGGCCGGTCCGCCCCGGACACCGGAACGGTCATTGTGGGCCCGGCCCTGCCCTACGGTGCGAGCGGCGAGCACCAGGATTTCCCGGGCACCGTGAGTATCGGAACCTCCGCGCTGGCGACGGTCTGCGTCGAGCTGGGCCGTTCGGCGCTCCACTGGGCACCTCGCGTATGCCTGCTGAACGGGCACGGCGGAAACGTGGCCGCGTTGGGGATCGCAGTTCGGGCGCTTCGGGCGGAAGGGCGTGATGTTGCCTGGGCCTCCTGCGCCGTGCGCGGGGAGGAACCGTCCGATCTGCACGCGGGCGATGCGGAGACCTCCGCGATGCAGGCCGTCCTGCCCGCGCAGGTACGCACCGACCGCATGACCCGCGGGCTGGTGCACCCGCCGGAGCGCTTGCTCCCGGAACTGCGCCGACACGGAGTGCGCGCGCTCGCCCCCTCGGGGGTGCTGGGGGATCCGCGGGAAGCCTCTCCGGCGACGGGAACGACGCTGCTGGAGCAGGCGACCGCGGAGGTGCGGGAGCGTATCGCCGCCTGGAATCCGCGCGCCGCCGACGGCATGCTCGAGCCGGGCCCCTCGGGCACCGAGTGACCCGGAGTCGCGAGTGACCCGGGGCACTGAGCGGGCGGTGCCGCGCACCGGGGCGGGCGAACCGGTGGAGTGGCTTGCGGAGGCGCGAGTGCGGCTCGCGCGCCGGACCCGGGTGACGGACGGCGGTCGCGTGCTGCGGGGCGGAACCCCGATGCGGGTCATGCGGCTCAGCGCGGCCGGCCGGCAGGTGCTTGCCGGGCGCACCGTCCGGACGGACTCGCCAACCGGGCGTGCCCTCGCGGGGCGACTGCTCGCCATCGACGCCGCGTATCCGGTGATGCCCGCCCAGCCCGTGCCGCGACTGTCAGAGCTGACCGTGGTGATCCCGGTTTTCGGGCGGGCAGAGGGCCTGGCTCGGGCGCTCGACAGCCTGCCGGCGGGGCTCGCGGGCCGCATTGTGGTGGACGACGGCACGGCCGACGCGGCGGACGCGACACGGCTTCGCGAGATCGCGCAGGCGCGCGGGGCAACGCTGATCCGGCGGCCGGTCAACGGTGGTCCGGGGGCGGCGCGAAACACGGGGCTCGCCGCCGTGCGGACCCGGTTCGTCGCGTTCGTCGACAGTGACGTGGTGCTCGAACCCGGGGCCCTGACCGCGCTCCTGCGCCACGCCGCGGATCCCGGGCTCGGGGTCGTCGCGCCCCGCGTGCGTGGGCTCGGCGATGCCGCGGGGAGCAGGACCTGGCTCGGCCGCTACGAAGCGAGCTCCTCGTCCCTCGATCTGGGGCCTGAGCCGGGGCTCGTCCGTCCCGGAGGGCACCTGGGGTGGCTCCCGGCCGCTTGCCTGCTCGCGCGGACCGAGGCGCTGGGGTCGGGCTTCGCACCGGAGCTTCGATTCGGGGAGGACGTGGACCTCGTCTGGCGGCTCGTCGACACAGGATGGCGCGCCCGCTACGACCCCAGCGTGATCGTGCGGCACGCGCATCGCACGCGCTTCGTCCCGTGGCTGGTCAGGAAGTTCAGGTACGGGACGAGCGCTCAGCCCCTCTCCCGCCGACACCCGGGCCGCGCCGCACCAGCCCGCTTCCCGCGGTGGGGTGTGCTGGTGCCGCTGTTCCTCCTGCTGGATCGCCGCTGGTCGCTGGCGTTCGGGGGCGGGCTGCTCGTGAGCGTGTTCGGGCGCCTGCGCTATCAGGTGCGCACGCTCCCTCGACCGACTCGCACCGCGGGTGTGCTCACGACGCTTTCGGTGGCTGCCGTGCTCAGGCAGTGGGCCGGGCTGCTCCTTCGGCACTGGTGGCCCGTGACGGCGCTGGGCGCGCTGGGGTCGCGGCGAATGCGGCGTGTGGCGCTCGCCGTCGCGCTCGGCGATGCGCTCCGTGCGTGGGGCCGCTCCGGCACCCGACTCGACCCGCTCCGGTTCGGGGTGGCGCGTCGCCTCGACGACCTGGCGTACGGCACGGGCGTGTGGTGGGGCGCCCTCCGTGCGGGGCAGTGCGGCAGCCTGCGCCCCGTCATTGTGCGTCGCGCCCGCGCGGGGGAATGACCGTGCGGCGGGCCACGTTATGGTGAGGGACCATCTCACCTCACAAAGGAGTGCCGCCATGACCCTCACCCCGCCCCGCCGGATCGGCCAGTCCGCCCTCGAAGTCGCCCCGCTCGCCCTCGGGGGCAACGTGTTCGGATGGACCGCGGACCGTGCGGAATCATTCGCCGTGCTCGATGCCTTCACCGCCGGCGGCGGCAACTTCGTCGACTCCGCCGACGGCTATTCGCACTGGGTGCCCGGCCACACCGGCGGGGAATCGGAGTCGATCATCGGCGAGTGGCTCACGGTGCGGGGCGCGCGGGACCGCGTGGTCATCGCGACCAAGGTCTCCACGCACCCGGACTTCCTGGGGCTTGCCGCAGCGAACGTGCGGGCGGCTGCGGACGCCTCGCTTGCGCGGCTCGGGTCGGATCACATCGACCTGTACTACGCGCACTACGACGATCCCGAGACGCCGCTCGAAGAGACGGTCGCCGCCTTCTCGGCGCTCGTCGACGCGGGGAAGATTCGTGCGATTGGCGTCTCGAACTACTCCGCTGAGCGGGTGGCCGAATGGGTGCGCATCGCCCGCTCCGGGGGCTTTCACCTGCCGGTGGCACTGCAGCCGCACTACAACCTCGTCGAACGGGAGTTCGAGACGAACGGGCTGCGTGCGGTCGCCGAGACCGAAGAGCTTGCCGTGTTCCCCTACTTCTCGCTCGCGAAAGGCTTCCTCACCGGGAAGTATCGGAGCGGCGCGGACGCCACGATTGCCGGGGCGAGTGCTCGTGCGGAGGGGGCCATCGCGTACCTGCACGAGCGCGGCCGGGCGGTGCTGACGGTCCTCGACGAGATCGCGCAGGATCGCGGTCTCGATGTCGCGACCGTCGCATTGGCCTGGCTGCAGGGGCAGCCGACGGTGACCGCGCCCTTGGCGAGCGCCCGGACCGTTGAGCAACTGGACGCGCTCCTCGCCACCCTCACCGTGGCGCTGAGCGCGGACGAGCTCGCGCGGCTCAGTGCGGCGTCTCGGCCAGCGTGAGTTCGAGCAGCTGCCGGAGCACCCCCAGGTCGACCGTGGTGAGACGGGTGAGGTAGAGGCACACCGTGCTGGAGCGATGCGGCCCGAGCTCAGCCAGGAGCTCGGGCCAGCGCTCGGCAAAATCGTTCACGAGATAGATCGTGTGCTGACGGGGGCCCGTGGCGAACGCGAGCACCGGGGCGCGGCCGCCGTGGCCCGACTCGTAGCGGTACTCGAACTCGCCAAAGCCAATGATCCGCCCGGCCCACACCACGGGCGGTGCGTCGATGAGCTCGGAGAACAGCGCGAGCAGTGTGTCCGCCTCGGCGCGGCGCGGGCCAGTCGCGCGATCCAGTGCCTCCTCAACAGGCATGTCGGACGGGGACATCGCGGGTGAAGACGCGGCCACGGCGGCCTCCTCGGCTGGGGGATTCGGGGCACCGGGCGGTGCGTGTCCCCATCCTATGCGGCTGAGCGGCCCGCGTCTCCTGCGAGAATGGAACCGTGAATGAGACGCCCGCAGCCCCGCACCCGGAACGCACCACCGCGGGGGTCGGCCCCTGGCCCGGTGGGCGTGACGCGTGGCCCGAGGATGAACGTTACGATCCCGAACTCCTCGAACACGGGGACAGCCGCAACGTGATCGATCGGTACCGCTACTGGCGCATGCCCGCGATTGTGGCCGATCTCGACGAGCACCGGCACCGTTTCCACGTGGCGATCGAGAACTGGCAGCACGACATGAACATCGGCTCGATCGTGCGCAGCGCCAACGCGTTTGCCGCGGACACGGTGCACATCGTGGGCCGTCGCCGCTGGAACAAGCGGGGCGCGATGGTGACGGATCGCTACCAGCACGTCGAGCACCGGGAGGACGTGGCCGCGCTCGTGGCCTGGGCTGCCGCCGAGGGGATCCCGATCATCGCGATCGACAATGTGCCGGGCTGCGTGCCGATGGAGACCTTCGAGTGGCCGGAACGCTGCGTGATGCTCTTCGGGCAGGAGGGGCCGGGCCTGAGCGCCGAGGCGATCGCCGCCTCCGAGGCGGTCGTGGAGATCACGCAGTACGGTTCGACGCGCTCGATCAACGCCTCGGCCGCGGCGGCGGTCACCATGTTCAGCTGGGTGCAGCAGCACTCGCCGCTCGTGCCGCGCTAGTCCGTGCCCGCACCGCTGCTCACGCAGCGCGCGTCCATGGGTGAGTTTCCGGGCCTTCAGCGCGGCCAAGCCCCGAAAACTCACTCATGGATGCCCGCGACGGCGCGGTGAGCGGGCACGTCGGGATCTCTCGCCGCTCGTGCCCCGCGAGTCCCCCCCGCCGCGGCTAGTTCACGTCCGCGCGCCAGCGCGTCAGCCAGCCGAGGAACACCGTCACCACCGCGTACGCGATGAGCACGGCGAGCCCGCCCCAGATGCCGAGCGGCTGCGCCGATTCGGGCATCGTCGGGTCCACGGCCGACATGCTGTTCATGACGCTGGCACCGACGAAGGAGTCGCTCGCCGCCCCGGGGAGGAACTTCGCGAGCTGCGCGCTCCAGTCCCAGAACCCCGCCGCCATGCGCAAGACGGGCTCCACGAACTGGGTGAAGACGAGGGTGAGCACGATCGCGAAGGCCTGGTTGCGCACGAGCAACCCGACGCCGAATCCGATCACCGCCCAGATCGCGATCGCGCCGAGGATCCGCGCGATGAGCGCCCAGATCGCAGGTTCCGCGAGCGCCGCGTCCCCGCCCGTGGCCGCGAAGACCGCGCCGCCGGCGGCGACGGCACCGAGCACCCCGGCGAGTCCGAGGACGAGCCCCATCAGCAGCAGCACGATCACCTTGCCGCTGAGTACCACGCCCCGGCGCGGTTCGAGGGTGAAGGTGAGCGCGAGCGTGCGGTGGCGCAGCTCGCCGGTCGCCATGAGCGCGCCGAACAGGAGCGGGATCACATAGCCGAACGTCGACACGGAGGAGTAGACGAGCTCCGCGGCCTCCCGTGCGGGGAGCGCCACGCCGCCCATGTCGGCGGCGAGCGTGCCGAACATGAACGCGAACACGGCGGCCATCATCGCGGAATACGCCGCGAGGACGATCGCGAGGATCCACCACAGCTTGGTGGAGCGGACCTTCCGCCACTCGGCGGAGATACTGCGACTCAAGCGGCTCATGCGTGGGCTCCCTCGTGCGGTGTCTGCGCGGTGGGCGGCTCGGGCGGTGCTCCGGCGCTCGCGCCGTGTGCGTTGCCGTCAATGAGGTCCAAGAAGCTCTGTTCGAGCTGCCCGGCCTCGATGCTGAGGTGGCTGAGCGGGATCGCGGAGTCGAGCGCGACCCGTCCCACGGCCGCGGGGTCGAGGCCCGTGACGCGCATGGTGTCGCCGCGCGTGCCGCGAACTTGCGCTCCGGCGGCCTCCAGCGCGCGGCCGAGGCCGGCCTGATCGCTGGCCGAGACGAGCACGGTCTCTTCGCCGGCACCGCGCTGCAGCTGGTCGAGCGTGCCCGCGAAGGCGAGTTCGCCGCGCCGGATCACCACGACATCGTCCACTGATTGCTGCACCTCGCTCAGGAGGTGCGAGGACAGCAGGACGGTCTTGCCGCTGCTTGCGAGATGACGCAGCAGGACCCGGATCCAGCGGATGCCCTCGGGGTCGAGCCCGTTGATGGGCTCGTCGAGCAGGATCACGTCGGGATCGCCCAGCAGGGCCGTTCCGAGGGCGAGCCGTTGGCGCATGCCGAGCGAGTAGCCGCCAGTTTTGCGGTCCGCGGCGTCGCTGAGGCCCACGAGCTCCAGCACTTCAGCGCAGCGCTCCTCGGGAACCCCGATAGCTCGGCGCGCGATATCGAGGTGCGCCCGGCCGGTGTGTGCGGGGTGGAAGTCCGCGGAGAGCGATGCCCCGACGGTGAGCGCGGGGCGTTCGAGTTCCGCGTACGGCACCCCGCCGATGGTGGCGGTGCCGCTATCCGGTCGCACGAGTCCGAGGATCATCGCGAGGGTGGTGGTCTTGCCGGAGCCGTTCGGGCCGAGGAACCCGGTGACGCGACCGGGTTCGGCGGTGAATGTGACGCCGTTCACTGCGCGCACGGAGCCAAAGGTCTTGGTGAGGCCCGTAACGCTGACGGGGTGGTGCATTGGCCGTCCCTTCGCGTGGATCGTGCAGGTGCTTCCATGCTAGCGAAGCCCCCACGCCCCGGATAGGCCGGGGCGTGGGGGCCGTGCGCACCCAGGGGCTGGTCGCTGCGTTAGTGGCCGCCGCCCGTGTACGGCCCGGTCACCGCGAGGCGCTCGAGGTGCGCGGCGAGCGCAAAGCGCGGATCCACGTACGCGTCTTCGCCCGCGACGAGCTGCGCGGCCCACTCGCCCACCTTCGGGGCGAACTTGAAGCCGTGGCCCGACAATCCGGTCAACGTCACGATCCGGCCGCTCGCGCTGCGGTCGATCACGGGGAGGCGGTCCGGCGTGTACGCGCAGTGGTGCACGCTTTCCCGGACGGGCTCGGGGTTGATCCCCTCGAACAGCTCGGCGGCGCGCTGCCCGATCCGGATCAGCTCCTCGCGCGTGTGGTGGGTGGGCACCTCCGACACGTCACGGAACACCGGCCATTCGGGGTTCGTGCAGGCCTTGAACGCGTAGCCGTCCAGGCTCGGGGCCCCGAAGAAGTGCACGGATCCGGCGTCGCGGAGGAACACGGGGAAGCGCTCGGGCACGAAGAGCTCGGGACGCTTCGGCATGAACCAGGTGAGGCCGAGCACCTGCAGGCGCAGCAGATCGTCGAGTTCGGGCGAGAGCCGCGTGGACCAGGATCCCGATGCCACCACGACGGTGCGGGCCAGCCAGGCACCCTGCGTGGTGCGCACCACGACGCCGTTCGGGCGCTCCTCGATGTCGATCACGGGGGTGTTGAAGTGCAACTGTGCCCCGTTCGCCTCGGCGAGATCCAGCGCGCTCATGATCGCGACCTCGGGGCGCAGGCCGCCGCCGTGCGCGTCGAGGAGCCCGACATCGCCGTCCTGCACGCGGTGCTGCGGGAACTCGGCGCGCAGTTCCTCGGTGCTGAGCATCCGGTGCTCCAGGTTGAACTCGCGCACGGTGCCCTGCGCGGTCACGAGATCGGGGAAGCCCTCCGGTGCGATGCTCAGGGCGCCCACCTCGACGTAGATGTCGCGTCCCGACTCGCGCTCAAGTTCGCGCCACAGTTCGCGGGAGCGCTGGATCATGGGCACATACGTGCCGCCCTCGTGCACGGCGGTGCGGAACACGCGGGACTCGCCGGCGTAGGAGCCGTGCGCGTGCACGCGGCCGAACTGCTCGATCCCGACGACCGACAGGCCCTCGCGCTTGCTGAGCTGCCAGAGCGCCATCGCGCCGACGGCACCGGCACCAATGACCACCACGTCGGTCTGCTGTAGATCCATGTTGTCCTCTTCTTCTCGGATGTGGTGCCGGATCGCGGGATCCGGCGGAGCGTTGCGTGTGGGGCCGGGGCCCGCACGGTTAGGCGAGCGCGGGGGTCTCCCACAGGTTGAGCTTCGTGCCGATCCCGTCGCGCACCGCGTTGCGGTACACCTGGGTGGCCCAGGCCACGTCCTCGACGGGCATCCCGCCGACGGAGTAGATGAACACCTCGTCCTCGTGCTGGCGGCCCGGGGTCTTGCCCTGGATGATCTCGCCGATGTCCTCGAACTGCTCGGGGGTCATACGGCCGTCGCGCACGCGGTCCACGAGGTGCATGCCCCAGATCCCCACGGTTTCGTGCGCGGGGGCGGGCAGCTCCTCGGCCCATGCCTCGTAGATGCGGCGGGCATCCGCGACGTGGCGGGAGCGCAAGGTGAGGGACTCGTCGAGGGCGAGGTGCGCGGAGCAGCAGATGAATGCGCCGGGCTTCACCCACTCGTCGGCGATATGCGGGTAGTGCTCGGAACCCGATTCGCTGGGGACCGCGACGCTGACGATGTCCGAATCGCGCACGGCGGCCTCCATGTCGGCGACCTGCGTGATCGTGGTGATCTGCGGGAAGCGTTCCTGGGCCCACGCGATGAACGTGTCGACGCTTGCCTGCCCGCGGCCGGCCACCTTGACCGTGTCGATGCCGGGCCGCACCGCGAGGAAGGACTCGAGCGAGGTGCGGTTCATGGGGCCGGGGCCCACGATGCCGACGACGCGGGCGTCCTCGCGGGCGAGGTAGCGGGCACCGACGCCCGGGATCGCGCCGGTGCGGTAGGCGCTGAGCAGGTTCGCGGACATGATCGCGAGTGGGGCCCCGGTGTCCTTGTCGTTGAGGGTGAACATCAGGATCGAGCGGGGGAGGCCGCGCTGCTTGTTTTCGACGTTCGAGCCGTACCACTTGCACCCGGCCATCTGGTAGTCGCCGCCGAGGTACGCGGGCATCGCCATGAAGCGGCGGTCGGGGCCGTCGGTCGGCATGCCCGGGAACGTTGCTTCCGCCGGGAAGTAGATCTGTGCGCCGTGCGAGTTGTTCTCGGTCCCGGCCATGCGGTAGTCGCCGGCGGCGAACAGCGCGAGCATGTCGGTCATGGTGTCCACGCAGGCGGCCATGTCGGTCACGCCGGCCCGGATCATGTCGGGCTCGCTGAGGTAGAGGAAGTCGATCTGTGTGTCGGTCACGGCGGTGTGTCTCTTTCAATTGGCGGCCGGGCAGCTGCGCCCGACGCGGGCCCGGCAGTGGGCGCCGCGAGTAGCGCCAGCCTAAAACTATCCATTTGGATAGTCAAGGACGCCCGGGCGCCGTGCGCTCGGATCACAGGCGTGTGCGCTGACTTCGCACACGCGCAGCCGCGACCCCCGCACCCTCGGAGATCCTGCACCCAGGCCCAGTTTCCGGGAGAACATCTCCTCGGATTTCGTGAATCTCCGACGGTCTGAGACTCGTGCGCAATGGCTGGGCCACGCGGTCCCGGAGCTATGTCGCGGACACGCGTTAGTGCGCCGGTACCGCGGCGGCGACCAGCGCCCGCATCCGGCGCACCGCCGGTGCGACGTCCTCCGCGAGCACGAGCTGCTTGAACACGATCCCGTCGAGCGTGAACCAGATCAGCTCCGTGAGTTCCGGATCGTCGACGCCGAGCTTTTCGAGTTGGCCCGCGATCGCGTCGCGGTAGGAGCGATAGTGCAGTTCGGCGAGGGGACGCAGCTCGGCGCGCCGGCGGGACTCGAGCAGCAGCTCGTACTGGAACGACTGAATGCTGGCCTCGCGTTCGGCGAGCGACTCGATCCCGCCCGCGAACTCCTCCGGCGTCAGCGCCTCGGAGAGCATGTTGGAATCGCGCAGGCTCGTGTGGATCGCGTACTCCATCGCCTCCGCGATGAGCTGATCCCGCGTGCCGAAGTGGTGCCGGACGAGCCCGTGGGACACGCCCGCCTCGGCGGCCACGGCGCGGTAGGTGAGCGCCCGGAGCCCGCCGTTCGCGACGACGACAACGGTGGCTCGCAGCAGCGCTGAGCGCCCGGACACGTCCTTCATGTGTTCGAGGGTACGCGACGGCGTGGCCCCCGCGCACGACGATTCCGGCGGGCGAGCGTCGGGGCTTCCGCCCATCGCGCACCACGATGTCCGATTTCCGCGCGCGGATGTCGGATCCGACCACGACAATAGAACCGTGACTCCCCCCGATGCCGTCCTCCCGATCGACCGCGACGCGTGCTACCGCGCTATCGCGGGTCGTGACGCCCGCTGGGACGGACGCGTCTACCTCGGGGTGACGAGCACCGGCATTTACTGTCGGCCCTCGTGCCCGGCGCGCAAGCCGAAGCCCGAGAACTGCCGCTTCTTCGCGACGGCCGCCGCGTGTGTGGCCGCGGGATTCCGAGCGTGCAAGCGATGCCGGCCGGACGCGGTGCCCGGCACCCGCGACTGGGATGTTCGAGGCGACCTCGTGGCGCGGGCCGTGCGACGGATCCGCGACGGCGCGATCGACACGGTCGGCGTCGCGGGCCTCGCCGGCGAACTCGCGGTGAGCGAGCGACACCTGCGGCGCCTGCTCCTCGACGGGGTCGGGGCGACTCCGCTGCAGCTGGCGCGCACGCGACGCGCCCACGCCGCCCGGGCGCTGATCGAGCAAACGGCGCTGCCGCTCACGGACGTCGCCTTCGCCGCGGGCTTCGGAAGCGTGCGGCAGTTCGGCGACACGATGCGCGAGGAATTCGGGGTCGCCCCCTCGGAACTCGCGCGTCGGGCGGCGGGCGCTGGCGGCTCCGCTGGGGCGGGCCGGGCTGGCGGCGGCGCTGGCGGTGTCGTCGGTAGCGATGGGGCCGACGGCCCCGTGTCTGACGAGCGGCCGCGGCTCGCCCTGCGGCTGCGCACGCGCGCCCCGTTCGACCCCGCGGCGACCCGCGCCTTCCTCGTCGCGCACGCCATCCCGGGTCGGGACGCCGCGGGCCCGGGCGCGGCAACCGCGCACGCCGTCGACGTGCCCGGCGGCACCGCGGCGGTGCGCATCGACTGGGACGCGGTGCCCGAGGTGGCACGGCAGGCGGGCGTTTCGGCGGTGGACGTCCCGGTCGTGTTGACGCTGCCGACCCTCGCCGACACGCTGCCCGCGATCCACGCGGTGCGCCGCATGCTCGACCTCGATGCCGACCCCGGGCAGATCGCGGCGGCCCTCGGCGACCACCCCGTGCTCGCCCCGCTCGTGGCGTACCGACCCGGACTGCGGCTCCCGGCCGCGCGGGATCCGCACGAGTTCGCGCTCGCCACGGTGCTCGGCCAACAGGTGTCGCTGGCCGCCGCGCGCACCCTGCAGGGCCGCCTCGTCGCCGCATTCGCGCGGCTGCCCGACAGTGCCGCCACTGGTGCCCCCGCCGGGCTTTCTGACGGGACTCCTGATGCTGTCTCCGCCGGTGGCGTCGCGGCGGGATTCCTGCCCCGCGTCGATGTTCGCCGCATCGCGGGCTGCACGGCAGCCGAGCTGCAGTCACGGCTGCGGATCACGGGGGCGCGGGCCGAGACGCTGCGTGCGCTCGCGGTCGCGCTCGCCGCGGGGCTCGACCTCGGCCCCGGCGCGGATCGCGCCCGAGCGCGCGCCGAACTTGGCGCGATCCGCGGCATCGGCCCGTGGACGGTGGAGCTTGTCGCGATGCGGGCGCTCGGTGACCCGGACGCCTACCCCGCGGGTGATCTGATCCTGCGCCGCGCGCTCGGGGTGGACAAGCCGCGCGATGCCGAGCGCCTCGCCGAACCCTGGCGGCCGTTCCGCGGCTACGCCACCCAACACCTCTGGGCCGACTTCCTCGCGGCGGCCGCACGAAAGGACACCCCGTGAATTCCGTACCCCGCAGCGATGCGTCCGCGCCGCTCGCACACGTCACCGTCGACATCGTCGGTCACCCGTTCCGCGCGATCTGGACGCCGGAGGACGGCGCGCTGCGCGCGGGCGGCTTCGCGACGCCGGAGGATCCCGAAGCGCACAGCCTCCTCACCCGACTCGCGGCGCTCGACCCGGCGCGTGCCGGGCGCGGGCTCGCACCGGCCGAGACGGCGACGGGGCAGATTCCCGAGGCACTTCGCGCCTACGCGGGGGGAGAGCTGGCCGCCGTGGACGCGCTCCCGGTCGCGCAGCCCGAGACGCCGTTCCGGGGCGAGGTGTGGCGCGCGCTGCGGCAGGTGGCCGCCGGCCGGGCGGTCACGTACACGGAACTCGCGGCGCGCGCCGGGCGCCCGAGCGCCGTGCGCGCCGCGGCCTCCGGCTGCGCGAATAACCTGGTCGCGCTGGTGGTGCCGTGCCACCGAATCGTGCGCACCGACGGCGGTCTGGGCGGGTACCTGTTCGGGGTCGAGATCAAGGAGCGTCTGCTGCAGCACGAGGGGGCGTTGCTCGGCTGATCACGGACCGGTCCGTGCGCGGCTCGTGCGGGGAAACCTCACCTTTCACCCGCTACGGTTGAACGCATGTCACCCCGCGCCCTGTTTCGCACTTTCGCATTCGCTGAACTCGTCACCTGGGCGGGGCTGATCACCGCACTGATCCTGCGCGGAACCGGGGTCACGGACGCACTCGTGCGCCCCGCCGGCGGGGTCCACGGCTTCGTGTTCCTGGCCTACGTGGTGATCACCGTGTTCGTGTGGGTCAACCAGCGCTGGAGTGCCGGCGCGGGCATGCTCGGGCTCGTCTCGGCCGTCATCCCGTTCGCCACGCTCCCGTACGAGCTCGTGATGGACCGCAAGGGCAAACTGCAGGGCGTCTGGCGGCTCGCCCCCGGGCGCGACGAACCCCGGGGGTTCGTGGAGCACGTGCAGGCCTGGGTGCTGCGGCACCCGTTCCTCGCGATCCTGATCCTCCTGCTCGGCGTCACCGCCGCGTTCTCGCTGCTGCTCTGGATGGGCCCGCCCGTCCCCCGCGCGTAACCCGACCGCGTTCACCCTCGCAGGCCCTGCCTGCCCGCCTGGCTCCCCTCCCAGCCTCCACCCCGCCGAAACCTCACTCTGGCACCGCATGGCGTCGAGATTCGGTGCCAGAGTGAGTTCTCGGCGCAGAGGGCGGGGGAGAAGGAGAGAGGGAAGCTCTCAGGCGGGCGCTGGAACGACAACACCCCCGGCCACTGGCCGGGGGTGTTGTGATCTGGAGGGATCGACGGGAATCGAACCCGCGTTCTCAGCTTGGGAAGCTGATGTCTTACCATTAGACGACGATCCCAGAGGGGCGTAACGCCGACCCAACTATAGCAGGGTCGGGGGCTCCGATTCACATCGTCCGCGCGTGTCCGGGCGGGGCCGCGCGGACGATGTGCACCGGGTTACTGGCAGATCGCCTTCTCGGCCACCGCGGCGGCCCGGTCCTCGGCGGTCCAGGGCATCTCGGGCGCGGCGCCGGCGGCCGCGGAGACGGCGGCAAGCTGCTGCGCGAGGCGCTTCACGAACTCGGCGCCCGCGCTCGAGTTGTTCAGGGACACCACGACCGAGTAGCCGGAGGCGGGATCGTGGTACGCGGCGGTCAGGGTGCCCGTCATGGATCCGGCGCGACCGTAGAGCGGGCCGATCTTCTCCATGCCGAAGGCCCACTGCCGTCCCGCGGTGTCAGGATCCTCGGTGGGTTCGCCGTTCTCGTCGCGTGCGGGGTTCTTCGTGGGCTGGAACTCCGTGGTGATCGCGCCCGCCTCGCCGCCGAACCCGCCGTCCAGGTACTTCGCGTAGAAGTTACGCAGGTCGGTGACCGTCGTGACCGTGGCCCCCGCGCCGGCGAGCATGGACGGCGACACCTCGGCGACCTCGACCGGGCCGGCCTCGCACACGGGCGCGCCCCCGCTCATCGGGTAGCTGAGGCCCGTCATCGTCGCGCCGGCGACCGTCGTGGCCTGCATGCTGGGGTAGTACGTGGACCCCATCTTTGTCGGTTCGAAGACCGACTCGGCGAGGAGCTCGTCAATATCGCGGCCGGTCTCCACCTTTAGGACGCGAGCGAGCAGGATCGCGTTCGTGTCGGACTGGTGGAAGTCCTTGCCCGGCCACGACTTCGGGGAGTGCGCGAGGCCCTGAGCAATGAGCTCCTGCTCCGGCCACGGGCGGGTCGGGTTGTTCGCGAAGAGATCCCCGAACGGGCCCTTGAAATCCGCGATGCCGCTGCGATGGTCGCAGAGCTGGCGATACGTGATCCCCTCGATCCCGGACTGGCGGGTGAGATCTTCCGAGATTTCCCGGTCGAGCTCGACGCGGCCCTGGTCGACCAGGTCGAGCAGGAGCGCGCACATCACCGGCTGGGTGGCCTGCGCCCCGCGGATGCGGCTTGCGCCGCTGACGGACTCGGAGCCGTACCCGCGGACGTACTCGCCGCCGTCCGTGCTCCACACGCCGACCACGGCCTCAGTGGAACCGCTCAACGCCAACGCGGTTTCGATCGCGCCGTCGATGCCGGAGGCGAGGCCCTCGTCAACGGAATTCACATCGCCCGGCGCGGAGCCGAGCCCGCCGCTGGTGCAACCGGACAGACCCAGGGCCGCCACGGCGACCAGTCCGACGACCGCGGCGCGGACGCGATGAGCACGTTTCGGGATCACTCTCGACCGCCAATCTACGCGGGAAGCATATAGGACACAGAACAGGGCAAAGTCTACTGGGTGTCCGTCGTGACAACATTCAGGGAGGCAGAGTGAGGCTATCCTTACTAGACTGCTGCGGTGACGATCTTTTCAGATGACGTGGTGTCGGCAGTGACCGGGCACATGAACGGCGACCATACCGACGATAACCTCCTGATTGCGAAGGCTTTTGGGTATCCGGATGCAACGGGAAGCCGGATGGTCGGCGTGACCGGCGACGGTGGCGTGTGGACGGTCACGGACCCGGCGGGCGAGCACGAACTCGCAGTGTCGTGGCCCGGCGGCGCGATTTCTGAGCGCCCCGAGATCCGCCGACAGGTCGTCGAGCTGTACAAGGTTGCGTGCGACAAGCTGGGGGTGTCCGCGCGTGAAGAGCACGCGCCCGCTGCGGACGCCGACGCCCACGGACACGGGAACCACCACGGTGGCGGTCATCACGGTGGTGACCACCACGGCGGGCACCCGCACGGTGCCCCCACGGACACTGCGGACGGTGAGAAGCCGTTCTCGAGCGTGATCCGCGAGAGCTCCTGGGGCGACCACTCCGACAGCGAGGGTGCCACCTTCATGGAAGACATCATGCGCGGCGTGGGCACGAAGCAGGACTACATCGACCTCGTCGCCCAGCACTACTTCATGTACGAGGCACTTGAAGTGGCCGCCGAGCAGCTCAGCGCGGATCCGGTGCTCGCCGCGTTCCACCCCGCCGGCCTGATCCGCATGCCCGCGCTGGAGGCCGACCTTGCCTACCTGCTCGGTGACGACTGGAAGACCCAGATCACGCCGGTTCCGGCCACCGCAGCCTACGCGGAGCGGATCCGTGACATCGCGGCCGAGGGCTGGGTGCCCGGGATCGTGGCGCACCATTACACGCGCTACCTCGGGGACCTCTCCGGCGGCCAGATGATCGCGAAGCGCGTCGCGAAGCAGCACGGCTTCGATGGCGACGGGATCGGCTTCTACAACTTCGACGGACTCGGTCCGCTCGGGGCGTTCAAGAACGCGTACCGCGCCGAACTCGACGCACTGGGCGAGCGCCTGGATGACGCCGAGCAGCAGCGCATGCTCGAGGAGGTGCGCGCCGCGTACGGCTTCAACACGGCCGTGTTCGTGGATCTCGGGGCCGCGAAGGCGCAGAACGCGTAGCGCCCGCACACCGCACACAGCGCCGAGGGCGCGTCACGGATCACGCGATCCGCGACGCGCCCTCGGCGTTTCGCTCGGTCAGTCCGCGACCTCGCGGCCGCGCATGAACCGCACCACGTTGGGGTCCACGATCACGTCGCGCGGCTGGAGCGGCCGTTTGAGGAAGAGGCCGTCGAGCGAGCGGACGCGGCTCAGGGCGACGTAGGTTTGACCCGCACTGAACGCCCGGGGTCCGAGATCGATGACCGCGGCGTCGTAGGTGTGGCCCTGCGACTTGTGCACGGTGACGGCCCACGCGAGGCGCAGCGGGAACTGCTCGAACTCGGCAACCACCTCTTTCTCGAGCTTTTTCGTTTCCGCGTCGTAGCGGTATCGGTAGCGCTCCCACACGGTCGGCTCGACCTCGTACTCCTCGTCGTCGACCGCGACCCAGACGGTGCCGTCCACGCGCGAAACGGTGCCGATCGTGCCGTTCACCCAGCGACCGTCGGAGTCGTTGCGCAAGAACATGACCTGAGCCCCCGGCTTGAGTTCGAGGACCTCGTCGGCAGGGTAGGTGTTCTCACGGAACTCGCCGTTGACCTCGGCCACCGCGCGCACGGCGGTGCCGCCGATGCCGGCGAGGCGTTCGGCGTTGATGCGGTTCACGGTCGCGTTGGTGGTGGCCAGCGTGATGACATCGCGCGGCGCGGGGCGCGCACCCGCCCCGTTCAACTCGGCCGCCTGGTCGGCCTGGACGACGCCGTGACGCACAGCACCGAGAATCTGCTTGAAGCGGTCGTCACGCTGCCGGTGCACCTCGACGAGCTCGATGGTGCTGAGTTCGGTGGTCGCCCAGACGTTCGCGTCGAAGAACCACAGGGATCGATACGTGTCGGCGAAGTAGGCGCGCTCGTGCGGATCCCGCGGCGGGACCGGGGGCAGCTGGTAGGGGTCGCCGAACATGATGATCTGCGCGCCGCCGAAGGGGTCGTGCCGCTTGCCGCGGGCCTGGCGCAGGGAACGGTCGATCGCGTCCATCAGATCCGCCGACACCATCGAGATCTCGTCGATCACCAGCGTGTCGATCGAGGCGAGCATCTTCTTGAGTTCCGCGGGCTGGTCGAGCTCTTGGTCCGCGATCACCCCGGTGGGCAGCCGCAGCAGCGAGTGGATCGTCTGCCCGCCGACGTTGAGTGCGGCGACCCCCGTCGGGGCGCACACCGCGATGATCTTGCTCGTGTTCCACGCGAGGTGGTTCAGGATCGTTGACTTGCCGGTGCCCGCGCGGCCGGTGACGAAAATGTGTTCACGCGTGTGCTCGATCCGCTCGTAGACGGAGAGCTGTTCGGGTGAGAGCGGGGGCCGGGACACCTCACTAGGGTACTGTGCCCCGGCGGGCGCGGGGGCCGCGCTCGCCGGGGCGGTGTGGTGTTGCCGGAACGGAACCGTGATGCCTAGCCGGCCCTGCGCAGGAGCCGGGCCGCGAGGGCTGTGGCGCCGCCGAGGAGGGCGAGCGCGACGCCCGCGACGCCGGCCAGGGCGGGAGCGCCGGATCCGGTGACCGCGAGCTCCGCGGGTGCCTTCGCGCCCCCGCCAGGCGTGCCGCTCGGGCCGGCCTCGGCGGAGGGCATCGGCGACGCCGGCCCGGGTTCCGGCGCGGGCTCGGGCTGCGGCTCGGGCGTCGGCGCGGGCTCCGGTGCCGGTTCCGGCTGCGGTTCCGGCTCCGGCTCCGGCTCCGGTGCGACGGTCCCGGGTTCGGGGTGGGTGGTGGGGGTGTGGACGATGTCGACGTAGACGTCGGGCTGGGCGGCGTCGGGGACGATCCGGTAGGTGAACTCCTCGGTGGTGAGCACGGTGATGGGGACGACGCGGGTGAAGAGCACGGCGCCCGAGGCGTCCTTCGCGACGAGGGTGCGGGTGGTGCCGTCGGGGGAGACTTCCCAGTCGCCCTGCATTTTCGGGGTGTCGTCGAGGTTGTACATCGTGAAGGTGCCGTCGGTGTTGTAGTAGGCCCAGCCGACGAAGTTTGCGACGGCGGGGTCGTCGAGGGCGACGGGTGCGCCGTTCTGGTCGGTGGCGGCGGTGGTTTCCCACGCGGTCGAGGCGAGCAGCTGGGCGTAGTCCACGGTCCCGGGTTCGGGGTGGGTGGTGGGGGTGTGGACGATGTCGACGTAGACGTCGGGCTGGGCGGCGTCGGGGACGATCCGGTAGGTGAACTCCTCGGTGGTGAGCACGGTGATGGGGACGACGCGGGTGAAGAGCACGGCGCCCGCGGCGTCCTTTGCGACGAGGGTGCGGGTGGTGCCGTCGGGGGAGACTTCCCAGTCGCCCTGCATTTTCGGGGTGTCGTCGAGGTTGTACATCGTGAAGGTGCCGTCGGTGTTGTAGTAGGCCCAGCCGACGAAGTTTGCGACGGCGGGGTCGTCGAGGGCGACGGGTGCGCCGTTCTGGTCGGTGGCGGCGGTGGTTTCCCACGCGGTCGAGGCGAGCAGCTCC
>NZ_QYAC01000007.1:140384-239188 GCF_016758195.1 Leucobacter chromiireducens subsp. solipictus
TTGCGACGGCGGGGTCGTCGAGGGCGACGGGTGCGCCGTTCTGGTCGGTGGCGGCGGTGGTTTCCCACGCGGTCGAGGCGAGCAGCTCCGCGGGCGAGGACGGCGTGGCCGCGAGTGCGCGTGCGGTGGCAGGCACCTCGGAACCGGGTGCCGCCGCGAACGCCGCGCCGGCCGGAAGCACGCACAGCGCGGCGGCGAAGGCCGCGGACGTGAGGAGCGCGCCCCGAGACCGATGGGAGCGCGCCGCACGGGTGATCGGTGCGGCGGTGGAGCGTGGCGGGGTGTGAGCGGTCATGTGCGTCCTTGGGCGTCGGCGAGCGGGGAGAAGCGGCTCGTCTGAGCCGGTTATTCCAGGCTAGGAACGCGGGACGGCTGGCGGATCAATCGATCGGTTGAACCTCGGAGGAGTCTGACGGATTGCCGGATCCGGCGCGAGTGATGCGCACGAGCCCGCGATGGACCGCCGTGGCCACCGCGGCCTGGCGGTTCTCGGCCCGAAGCTTCACGAAGGTGTGGTGCAGGTGGGTCTTGACGGTGGCCTCGCTGACCACGAGCTGCCGCGCAACCTCGCGGTTGGACAGGCCCGCAGCCACGAGCTCGAGGACCTCGAGTTCCCGGGCCGTCAGCGCCTCGTCGGGGTGGGTGCCGCTGCGCTGCTGCCGCGCGGTGAGCGGGTCGCCGAGTGATCCCGCCGCCGCCGCCCTGATCGCCTGAAACACGGTGTCCGGGCGGCTGTCCTTCACGAGATACCCCACGGCGCCGGCATCGGCGGCCCGCACCACGTCGGCGTCAGAGTCGAAGGCGGTGAACACGATGACCTGCGGTGCCGGCGTGAGCTGCCGAAGCGCGCGGGTGACATCGATGCCCGAGGGTGCGGCAGTACCCAGGTCGAGATCCACGAGCGCGACATCGAAGTCGTGCGTCGCGGCGGCACGCAGCGCCTCGCTCAGCGAACCCGCGTCGGCTCCGACCGCGAAATCAGGCTGGGTGCCGAGCAGTGCGCGCATCCCGTGGCGCAGCACGGGATGATCGTCAACGAGTAAAATCCTGATCATTCCGTGCTGCCTTCGATCGTGGCACGTCCGGTGGCGCCCTCGGGCGTTCCTCTCGCGGTCCCGTCAGCTGGCAGCGCGACGGCATCGCCCGCGGGAGCGAGGGGGATGCTGGCGGCGACGACGGAACCGTGCCCCGGATGTGACTCGATGGTGAGCGTTCCGCCGAGGTTCTGCGCCCGCCAGGTCATGGCTCGGATCCCGAACCCCGGGGCGGGGTTCGGGCCCGCGGGCGCGAATCCGATGCCGTTGTCGGAGATGTCGACGCGGAGACTGTCCGGGAAAAAGGTGACGGTCACCCGAGTGGTGGCGGCCGCGGCGTGCTTCGCGGCGTTGACGAGGGCCTCGCGGGTGATCCGTTGGAGCGCGTGCACGGTGTCGTCCGGGACGGCCCGGGCCGCGCCCTCGAGCGTGAAGGCCGCCCCGGCGGCGCTGGCCTCCGCCCGGAGCGCGCGTTCGAGCGAGACGCCGGCGGTGTGGGGATCCGCGAGGCCGTGTACGAGCCGCCGGGTGTCGGTCAGGGTCTCGCGCATCGCCTCTCCCGCCTCAGCCGCGATCGCGCGCGCGGCGGCCGGATCGTCGCGATGCTGCGCGGTCTCGAGGAGCAGCAGGGCACTTGCGGTGCGCTGCACCACGGTGTCGTGGAGTTCGCTGGCGACGCGGTTCCGTTCGGCGAGGGCCCCGGCCGCCCGTTCGGATTCTGCAAGTTGCTCCCGAGTGTCGGTGAGCTCGGTGATCACGGTGCGGTGCGCCGCGAGGGTCCGAGTGAGCGTTGCGAACGCGTAGGAGAGGACGATGCCTCCGAAGAACGGCCCGAGCACGAGGCCGAGATCCGTCCCGCCCGACATGATCCAGAGCCCCACGCTGACCGCGAGCACGATCAGGGCCGAGGCGGCGACGGCACCGCGCACCGGCAGCACCCGGTACATCGCGAAGATGAGCGCGAAAGCGCACCACCCGAACGATGGCGCGAGCACCGTGAGCGGGAGCCACAGCCCCGTTGCGGTGAGGAGACCCGCGCGGTGCCAGGAGGATGCCGTGGTCGACGGTGGCCCGGGGCGAATCGCCACAAGGACCGCCGCGAGGTAGCTCGCGCCTGCTCCGATGGCGAGCAGGAGCACAAGCTCGCCGCCCGCGAGTGGGTGGAACGCAAAGTAGCGGAGCCCGCAGACGACCAGCAGGATGAGGAATCCCGCGTCCACGATCCGATCGAGCGCCGCAGTGCGCGTGGGGGCGAGGCGTGCGGAGTGCGGCATCGGACGTTCCTAGGCTGCCGGAGTGACCCGCGCGGCGCGGACCGGCAGCAGGAGCATGAGCCCCACGATCAGGACAAGCGCGATCCCGAGGATCCCGAAGATCGCCGAGCCTCCGAGCGTGACCGCGAGGGTGAACGCTGCCGGTGCGAGGAAGGAGACGGCGCGGCCCGTGGTGGCGTACAGGCCGAAGATCTCGCCCTCCCGGCCCGCGGGGATGAGGCGCGCGAGGAAGCTGCGGCTCGCGGACTGGACCGGGCCGACGAAGATGCACAGCAGGAGGCCGAAGACCCAGAACACCCAGGTGCCGAGCGGGGCGAGGATGAACACGAGAAGCGCGGAGAGGATCATGCACGCGATCGACCAGACCATGATCGGCTTTGCCCCGATCCGATCCTCCGCAAAGCCGGCGGTGATCGTGGCGAGCCCGGCGACCACGTTCGCGGCGATTGCGAAGATGATCACGGTCGTCGCGTCGAAGCCGAAGCTGCGCGCGGCGATGACCCCGCCAAATGTGAAGACGCCAGCGAGGCCGTCGCGGAACACCGCACTCGCGAGCAAGAAAAAGAGGGTCTGGCGGGCCGTGCGCCAGAGATCCGCAATCGTGCGAAACAGCGTGCCGTAGGCGGTGAGGACACCACGCATCCCGGGCTTGCGCGCCGGGTCCACGCCGATCTCGGGAACCGCGAAGAAGACGGGGATCGCGCTGAGCCCGAACCAGGCGGCCGCGACGATCATCGCGACGCGGATGTTCCAGCCGCCCTCGTGGGTGACGCCGAACCAGCCGGGATCCGGGAAGATGAAGCCGACGAGCAGGATCGCGAGCAGCACGATGCCGCCGAGGTAGCCCATGCCCCAGCCGAAGCCGGAGACGCGGCCGACGTTGGCGTTCGTGGAGACCTGGCTGAGCATCGCGTTGTAGCTGACGCTCGCGAACTCGAACGCGACGTTCCCGATCGCGAGCAGCACGAGCCCGAGCATGAGATAGCTGGGCTCGGGGGCAACGAGCGCGAGGAGAGCGGTGCAGCCGACGACCACCGCGGTCGTGATGCCGAGCCACAGCTTGCGTCGACCCGCCGCGTCCGTGAGCTGCCCGGTGACGGGTGCCAGCAGGGCGACCACGATTCCCGCGATGAGGAGGGCGGTTCCGAGCTGCGCCGTCACCTCGGCTTCGGGGCCGAACGCGGGCTGCGTGATGTAGACGCCGAACACGAAGGTGGTCACGACCGCTTGGAAGGCTGCGGATCCCCAGTCCCAGAGCGACCACGCGAGGATCGTGCCTTTCCCCGCCGGGGGCTGCGTGCGCGGCGCGGGTGATCCGGCCGCTGGGGGGATCGAGGTCGAGGCGGGGAGGTCGCTCATGGTTTTCACAGTAGTCGCTGCGGGCGACTTGAGGGTGAACTGGGCGCAAGCTGAAAGTTGAGTGAGATTGACTCAAGTTGAGGGAAATCAACTTGACTCATGAGCGAGGCTCGGTAAACTTGAGTGCATCAGGCTCAAGGTCGGACCGCGATCGGGAGCCCATCCAGACCCGGGTGTGGGCGATTGTGCCGCACCTGACACACCAACACGAAGGAGCGCACATGTCACGTGCAGTCGGTATCGACCTCGGCACCACGAACTCGGTGGTTGCCGTTCTTGAGGGCGGCGAGCCCACCGTTATCGCCAACGCGGAAGGCTTCCGCACCACCCCCTCGATCGTCGCGTTCACGAAGGATGGCGAGGTGCTCGTCGGCGAGACCGCCAAGCGCCAGGCCGTCACCAACGTCGATCGTACGATCGCCTCCGTCAAGCGCCACATGGGCACCGACTGGAAGAGCGACGACATCGACGGCAAGCGCTACACCGCGCAGGAGATCAGCGCGCGTACGCTCATGAAGCTGAAGCGCGACGCTGAGACCTACCTCGGCGACAAGGTCACCGACGCCGTCATCACCGTGCCCGCATACTTCAACGACGCCGAGCGCCAGGCCACGAAGGAAGCCGGTGAGATCGCCGGCCTCAACGTGCTCCGCATCATCAACGAGCCCACCGCTGCGGCACTCGCGTACGGCCTCGACAAGGGCAAGGAAGACGAGCTCATCCTGGTCTTCGACCTCGGCGGCGGCACCTTCGACGTGTCCCTCCTCGAGGTGGGCAAGGACGACGACTTCTCTACCATTCAGGTGCGCGCAACCTCGGGCGACAACCGCCTCGGCGGCGACGACTGGGATCAGCGCGTCGTCGACTACCTCGCTGCGCAGTTCAAGGCGTCGACCGGTGTTGACGTCTCCGGCGACAAGATCGCGCTGCAGCGCCTCAAGGAGGCCGCGGAGCAGGCCAAGAAGGAGCTCTCGAACTCGATGAGCACCCAGGTCCAGCTGCCCTACCTCTCCCTCACGGAGAACGGCCCGGCGAACCTCGACGAGACGCTCACCCGCGCGAAGTTCGAGGAACTCACGAAGGATCTCCTCGAGCGCACCCGGAAGCCCTTCCAGGACGTCATCGCTGAGGCGGGCGTCAAGGTCGGCGACATCGCGCACGTGGTGCTCGTCGGCGGCTCGACCCGTATGCCCGCCGTCACCGAGCTCGTGAAGCAGCTCACCGGTGGCCGCGAGCCCAACAAGGGCGTCAACCCGGATGAGGTCGTCGCCGTCGGCGCCGCACTCCAGGCCGGCGTGCTGAAGGGTGAGCGCAAGGACGTGCTGCTCATCGACGTCACCCCCCTGTCGCTCGGTATCGAGACCAAGGGTGGCATCATGACGAAGCTCATCGAGCGCAACACGGCCATCCCCACGAAGCGCTCCGAGACCTTCACCACCGCTGAGGACAGCCAGCCGTCGGTCGCGATCCAGGTGTTCCAGGGCGAGCGCGAGTTCACCCGCGACAACAAGAACCTGGGCACCTTCGAGCTGACGGGTATCGCCCCGGCACCCCGCGGCATCCCGCAGATCGAGGTCACCTTCGACATCGACGCCAACGGCATCGTGCAGGTGTCCGCGAAGGACAAGGGCACCGGCAAGGAGCAGACGATCACCATCTCCGGTGGTTCGACGCTCTCCAAGGAAGACATCGAGCGCATGGTGCGCGAGGCCGAGGAGCACGCAGCCGAGGACAAGCAGCGCCGCGAGGCAGCCGAGCAGCGCAACAACGCTGAGCAGCTCGCCTACTCCGTCGAGAAGCTGATCTCGGAGAACGAGGACAAGCTGCCCGAGGACGTCAAGACCGAGGTGCAGGGCGACCTGGACGCGCTGAAGCAGGCCCTCGCGGGCGAGGACGAGGCCGCCGTGAAGACCGCCTCCGACAAGCTGAGCGAGAGCCAGAGCAAGCTGGGCGAGGCGATCTACGCCGCCGCTCAGGCCGAGCAGCCCGCTGGTGACGCCACCGAGTCCGCAAACGACGACGACGTGGTGGACGCCGAGGTTGTTGAGGACGACGAGTCCGAGACCACCGGGGAGCAGAAGTAACCATGACGAACAAGGAACAGCACACCCCGGGCTCGGACGACGAGTTCACCGGAAGTGAGGTTCCTGCTGCGGGGTCGGAGGCGAATGCCTCCGGCCCCGAGCCGCAGCAGGAGGACCTCACGGTCGACGACATCCTGAACGCGGAGCAGAGCGATGCCGCTGCCGGCGCGGACGCTGAGGCGGGCGAGGCCGAGAACCCCTACCTGGAGGATCTCCGCCGGCTCACCGCAGAGTATGCGAACTACCGTAAGCGCACCGAGGCGAATGCCGCGCTCGAGAAGCAGCGAGCCATCGCCGCGGCGGTGACCCCGCTCCTGTCGGTGCTCGACGACCTTGACCGGGCCGAACAGCACGGCGATCTCGTCGAGGGCACGGCCTTCGCGACGATCGGGCAGAAGCTGCGGAGCACGCTCGAGCGCTTCGGCCTCGCGAGCTTCGGCGAGAAGGGGGAGCCCTTCGACCCGCAGGTGCACGAGGCCATCGCGCAGGTGCCCGTGCCCGGAACCGAGCAGGACACCGTCCTGGACGTAATCGAGCGGGGGTACCGACTCGGCGATGTTGAGCTGCGCCCCGCCAAGGTAGCGGTGGCGGTGGGGGCAGATGGCTAGTCAAGATTGGCTCGAAAAGGACTTCTACCAGATTCTGGGCGTCTCCAAGAGCGTCAGCGACGCTGAGCTCAAGAAGACGTACCGCAAACTCGCCCGCACCTACCACCCGGACTCCAACCCGGGCGACACGGCGGCCGAGGCGAAGTTCAAGGAGATCAGCGAGGCCTACGCCGTGCTGTCCGACGCGGAACAGCGCGCGGAATACGACCAAATTCGGGCCATGGGCACGGGCGGTGCCCGCTTCACCTCGGGCGGCGGCGGTGGCCAGGGCTTCGAGGACGTGTTCGGTGGGATGTTCGGCGGCGGCGCTCGCGGTGGTCACCAGTACAGCTACCAGCAGGGCGGCGGCCAGAACTTCGAGGATATCTTCGGCATGTTCGGCGGCGGGGCCCGCGGACCCCAGCCGGGTCGCGATGTGCAGGCGTCCACGACGCTCGACTTCGAAACCGCCGTGCAGGGGAAGACCGTCACGCTCCAGGCGCCGAGCGGCAACGTGAAGGTGAAAATCCCGGCGGGCGTCTCCGACGGCCAGCGCATCAAGGTGCGCGGCAAGGGGGAGCCCAGCCCGAACGGCGGTCCCGCGGGTGACATCATCCTCACGGTGAGCGTGCGCAAGCACCCCGTGTTCGAGCGCGACGGCAACAACTTGCGGCTGAAGCTCCCGATCACGTTCTCGGAGGCCGCCCTCGGAGCGACCGTCGAGGTCCCGACGCTGGGCGGCGAACCCGTCAAGCTGAAGGTGCAGCCGGGAACTCCGAGCGGGCGCGTGCTGCGCGTCAAGGGGCGCGGCGTGAAAACCGCGAAGGCTACGGGCGACCTGCTGGCCGAGGTGCAGGTCGTGGTTCCCTCGCACCTGTCCGCAGAGGCGAAGGAAGCCTTGGAGGCGTTCCGCGCCACCGAACCGAATGAGAACCCGCGCGAGGATCTGCTCGCGCGAGCACGGAGTTAGCGCACGAGGGCCGGCCGCCGCCGTGGTGGCCGGCCCTCTCCGGGCGGGGAAGAGAGGAACTGACATCATGCCCATCCCGCAGATGGACCGTTTCACACCCGTGTTCGCCATTGCGGCGGCGGCGGAACTCGCGGAGATGCACCCGCAGACCCTGCGACAGTACGACCGGATCGGGCTCGTCTCGCCGCAGCGCACGCGCGGCAACACGCGTCGCTACTCGATGCACGACGTGGCGCAGTTGCGTGAGGTCGCGCGGCTGTCCGCCGAGGGGCTCAGCCTTGAGGGGATCCGGCGCGTGCTCGAACTCGAGGATCGCGTCCGGCAGTTGCAGTCGCAGGTGCGTGACCTTGAGCGCGCCCTCTCGGAGGAGCGCATGCAGCGTCCCGATCGCCGCGTGTTCGCGGCGGGCGCGGCCGGTGGCGAGGTCGTCACCCTGCGCCGGGGCACTCGGATGCGCCGCAACGCCGAGGTTGTCGTGTGGAAACCCTGAGCGGCGCGCCGGAGCTGTTCGCCCGGCTCTCGCGAGAGCCGGACTTTACGGCCGATGAGCTGCTCGCCGCGGACGCCACCGATGAGCTGCTTCTTGCGACCGCGGCGGACGAGATCCGAGGAGCTGAGTCGGGCGAGCTCGTGGTGATCGGCGATCGTCACGGTGCGCTCGCGCTCGGCGCGATCGAGCTGCTCGGGGCCCGCGGTGTTCGTGTGTTCCAGGACCCCTTGCTCGGCGAGCTCGCGCTGCGCGCCAATGCCGCCCGGCTCGGGACCGGGGCGTCTGAATCGGGGGGCACGGAGTTCCGTTCCCACCCGCTCGACGCGGCGCTGCTTCGTGATGCGCGATGTGTGCTTGTCCAACTGCCCCGCGGACTCGACGCGCTCGCGGAAATCGCCTGGTCCATCGCGCGGTGGGCGCGCCCGGACGTGCGCGTTTTCGCCGGCGGACGCGTCAAGCACATGACGCGGGCGATGAACGAGGTACTGGGGCAGTATTTTGACGACGTGACCGCGGGTCTCGGGTGGCGCAAATCCCGAGTGCTCGCCGCACGCGGCCCGCGGCCCGCGGGCGACGCACCGTTCCCGCGGTGGGGCGGCGATCCGGATCTCGACTTCCGGCTCGCGGCATTCGGGGCCACGTTTGGCGGGCCCACCCTCGACCACGGCAGCCGATTGCTGCTCAAGGATCTGGAATCCGCCGCGCCTGCGGCCCGCCGGATCGTGGACCTCGGCTGCGGAAACGGGGTCCTCGCGACCGCGGTGGCGCGGAGCCGGCCCGACGCGCGGGTGATCGCCACGGATCAATCCGCCGCGGCCGTGGCGGCGACGACCCGCACGGCCGAAGCGGCCGGGGTGTTGCAGTCGGCGGGTGGCACTGACGTCGGCACCGCCGGCGTCCACGTCATGCGCGCGGACGCACTCGCTGGGGTGCCCGACGGCTGGGCTGAGCTCATTCTGCTGAACCCGCCATTCCACACCGGTGCGACGGTTCACGCCGGCGTGGCGCACCGGCTCATCTCGGCCTGTGCGCGGGCGCTCGCGCCGGGCGGTGAGCTCCGGCTCGTCTTTAACTCGCACCTGCAGTATCGCGGCCTCGTCGAGCGGGTCATCGGTCCCACGCGGCAGATCGCGCGGGATCGAACCTTTACGGTGCTGGCTGCGACGCGGCCGTAGCGTCCGGGTCGGAGGCCACTCTGTCGCGCGCGGCCCGAGCGTTGATCAGGTCGCGTGCGGTGAGCCGGTGCGGGCGCTGGCCGTAGTCATCGCTCGTCACTCCGGTGAGAAATGTTCCGGGCTCCACGTCGAGGGCGGTTGCCAGTCGCACGATCGTTTCGACGTTGGGGCTTTGCGCGCCACGTTCGATTTTTCCGATGCTCGTCCAGCTCACTTCGGCGAGTTCGCCGAGGTCCTCGAGGGAGATGCCGAGGCGCTGTCGCGCGCTGCGAACACGCTGGCCAATTTTCAGGGCAGCGGCGGAGTGAATCTTGGCCACACAGCAAGCTTGCTTGCATGGGGCATTCCACACCAGGTCGTAAAACACCTGGTCGCAGAAGCATAATTCTCTGTCCGGGGCCTGAGGGTTCCGGCTCCTGGGGGGCCGCCGGGCACGGCTACTGTGGGGAGGTGACGAAGAACCCCACCCGCGATCTCCTCCTCCGGATGGCCCCCAGCATCTATGGCCCCACGGTGCTGTTCACCCTGGGGCAAAGCGCGCTCGTGCCGCTGATCCCGGTGATCGCGGTCGGAATGGGAGCCGGCATCGGCCTTTCTGGCCTCATTGCGTCGGCGCTGGTGGTGGGCCAACTCATCGGGAACCTGCCGGCGGGGTGGCTGGTGGCCCGCTCGGGGGAGCGCGTGGCCATGCTGGTCGCCACGGCCGTGGCGCTGCTCGGCGCCGTGGGCGTCGCCCTCGCCCCGACGGTGAGCCTGCTCGGGGTGGCCGTGTTCGTCATCGGCTTCGCCGGGGCCACCTTTGGCCTGGCCCGGCACTCCTTCATGACCACGCGGGTCCCCGTCGCGTTCCGGGCGAGGGCGCTCTCCCTGATCGGCGGCTCGCACCGGCTCGGCCGCTTCGGGGGCCCGTTTCTCGCGGCGGGCCTGTTCACGCTGACGGGAATCGCGACGGCACCGGTCTGGGCGTTCGCGGTGTGCCTGTTCCTCACCGCCGCCCTCGTCGCGTTCGCCCCCGACCCGGAACGGGTCCTCCCCGTGCAGGTGCCTGCGGGGGAACCCGAACCACGCACGGCGGGGGTCCGGGCCGCGGTGCGGCACAGCCGCGCCCCGCTGGTGCGCGTCGGCGGCTCCGCGGCCGTGCTCTCGGGCCTGCGCTCGATCAAAGACGTGTTCCTGCCGCTCTGGGCCGTCTCGATCGGGATGGACCCGGCCGGCGTCGCGCTCGTGGTGGGCATCGCCGGGACCGTCGATTTCGCCCTGTTCTACACGAGTGGCCAGGTCATGGATCGCTTCGGCCGGCTCGCTGCCGCCCTCCCGGCCACCGTCGGTATGGCCGTGGCGTTCCTGGCGCTCGCGTTCACCCACGATCTCGCGAACGCGTCGTCCTGGCTTATCGGCTGCGCGATCGTCATCGGGATCGGAAACGGCCTCTCAAGCGGGATCGTGCTCACGCTCGGGGCCGACCTTGCGCCGCAGGCGGAGCCGGCCGCGTTCCTCTCCGCGTGGCGCACGCTTGTCGACTTCGGCGGCGCGGCAGCGCCCCTCGCGATCTCCGCGATCGCGGCGGCTTCGCTCCCCCTTGCGAGCGTCGCCGCGGGCACGCTCGCCGTACTCGGTGCCGCCGGCTTTGCGCGCTGGGTGCCGCGCTATATTCCCCGGTCACGACCCGATAATTCGGGATAACCGGAGTACCCAGGTACCGTTCTCCTCACCTTTCGGTACCGAAGCGCCCGGGTTTTGCGCGATCGCCCGGGAAACCCCGGTGCGATTGCCTAGACTGAATGCTGTTCGCCCACCGGCGCTCATTCCACCCAGACGAAGGACTCCCGCACACCGTGAGCACTCCCGATCGCCCGGCCCCACTACGTATTCTGATCGGCTGTGACACCTTCCTGCCGGATGTGAACGGTGCGGCGCGGTTCGCAGAACGCCTCGCGGCGGGGCTCGTGCGTCGCGGCGAGGACGTGCACGTGGTGGCCCCGGCCACGCGACGTGGCCGCGCCGGCAGCTTCGTGGAAACCATCGAGGGCGAGCAGATGACCGTCCACCGCTGGGCCAGCTGGCGTTGGTACCCGCACGATTGGCTGCGTTTTGTTCTCCCGTGGCGCGCACGCGGTTATGCGCGCAAGCTGCTGGATCAGCTCCGCCCCGACGTGATCCACATCCAGTCGCACATCGTGGTGGGACGCGCCCTCGCGAAGGAGGGGGCGAAGCGCGGGATCCGGATCGTCGCAACGAACCATGTCATGCCCGAGAACGTGCTCGATTTCACGCTGCTCCCCGAGCGCCTGAAGCGCGTGTTCGTCCGGTGGGGCTGGCGCGACGCCGACCGCGTGCTGAAGCGTGCGGCCGAGGTCACCACGCCGACCCGCCGCGCAGCCGACTTCCTGGAGCGCAACACGCACCGGCGCGGCGTGCTCCCCGTATCCTGCGGCCTGCGGGCATCGGACTACACCGCCGATCTGACGCCGCGGCGTGAGAACCGCCTGGTGTTCGTGGGACGCGTCACGCTCGAGAAGGAGATCGACGTGATCCTGCGGGCGATCCCGCGCGTCGACCCCGCGCTCAACGTGAGCTTCACGATCGTGGGCGACGGCGATCAGCGCAAGCAGCTCGAAAAGCTCGCCACGGAACTCGGGATTCGCGAGCGCGTCCGCTTCACTGGGCGCGTGACGGACGAGGAACTCCGGGCGGAGCTGACTCAGGCGAGCATCTTCGTGATCGCTTCGATCGCGGAGCTGCAGTCCATCGCCACCATGGAGGCGATGGCCTCGGGGCTGCCGATCCTCGCAGCCGACGCGATGGCGCTCCCGCACCTGGTCCACGAGGGTGAGAACGGCTTCCTGTTCCAGCCCGGCTACGACCGGGAACTCGCGGAGCGGATCGAGCACGTACTGCGCCTGTCGAGCGCCGAGTATCAGGCCATGCAGCGCGCCTCGCTCGACGCCGTCCAGGTGCACGACATCGACCGGACGCTCGATACCTTCGAGGCGCTCTACCGCGGCGAGACCCCCGCGAGCTGATCGTGCACGTCCTCGTCGTCACCGACCAGCATCCGGACTCGCTCGGGGGCGTGCAGGTCGCGATTCGCCTGCAACGGCAGGAACTTGAGCGGCTCGGGCACCGTGTGACCATTGTCGCCCCTGCGCTGCACCGGCCGGGGTACACCGTCGCCGCGGCGGATCGCGAGGCATACCTTGATCTCCCGTCCCGGCCCATCACGGCCGATCGCGAGTATGGCATCAGCTGGCCGGGGGCGCGCATGGACCGGGCGCTCGCCGGGGCGCTCGCGTCGCTGCCGCGCGTGGACCTTGTCCATATCCAAGGAGACTTCTGGGGTGCGCTGATCGGCATCCGCGCGGCCCGCGGGTTGCGAGTGCCGATTGTGCACACCATGCACAACCACGTCGACGCGGGCACCCGCGCGATCACCCCGTTCGCTCCCGTCGCGTTCGCCGGGCTCCGTGCGTGGCGCCAGCTCGCCCTCGGGCGCCCGCGCGGACCGGTGGATCATCGCGCGCGGGGCGCCTGGCGCTATCTTGCCGAGATCGCGAGCGAGGCCGCGGTGGTCACGGCTCCCTCCCGGCACTTCGCCGCAGAGCTGACCGCGCACGGCGTGGCCGCGGACGTTCGGGTCACACCCGGCGGGGTGGACGACGCGGCGATTGCGGTGGCACGCGCGATGCCCCGTGCGCCGCGGTCGCGTCCGCAACTCGTGTGGCTCGGGCGGATGAGCCAGGAGAAGCGCATTCTCGAGTTCATCGAGGCGATCGGTGCTGCACGGATCGACGCCGATGTCGCGCTGCACGGGGCCGGACTGTTGCTCCCACGCGTGCGGGAGCGCATCGCTCAGCTCGGGCTCGCAGACCGCGTGACGATTCCGGGGCCCGTGCCCTACCCGGACGCGCTCGCGGCGATGCGCCAGGCGGACGCGCTCGTGCAGACCTCAATGGGCTTCGAAACGCAGGGGCTGACCCCGTTTGAGGCCGCCGCGCTGGGGACGCCGACGATCTACTGTGACGCGGAGATTGCGGATGACGTGGCGGTGCAGCCCGAGTGGCGCGTGCGGGACGGGAGCGTTGCCGCCCTGGCGGACGCGCTGCGGGACGCCGTGCGGGACATCGCCGCGGCGGCACCGGGGACCCTCCGGGTCGCGGATGCGGCGGCGGCGGGATTTCTCCAGTCGGCGCAGTCTCAGGTGATGCTCAGCGCCTACGAGCGGGCGCTGCGGACCGGACTCCGGGCTTAGAAGCGCCAGACGGCGGCCTGGAAACCCGCGGGAAGCTCCGGGGTCCAGTTCTTTTCCTGCGTGACCAGGCCGGATCCACCCGGGCTGTTCGACTGGACGATCGTGAACGTGCCGTCCGTGTTCACCTCGGTGATGAGGACCGTGTGCACGCCCGTGACCCAGGAGGTCGGCGACGATGCGTACTCGTACTGGACGATATCGCCCGGTGCCGCCGTTTCCAGCGTCATGCGCGTGGCGCCGGCGTAGTTCGCGACGGGATCGCCGCTGCCGTTCCACGCGCCACCGCCGGCGCGGATCCAGCGCTGCGCGGACATGATGCACTCGCCGGGCTGGCTCCAACCGGTCGGGCGGCTCGTGCCGATCTCGCTCTCCGCGAGCGCGATCGTGGCGGCGACATCAAAGTTGTGGGGGACCTTCGCGACCTCTTCGATCTGCAGCACCGAATCAATCGTGGCGCCGGCCAGTTCGTCCGTCGTTGTGTCGAGCGTCTGCGCGACCGTCGTGGTCGGCAGCACCGCTGCGGGGGAGAAGTCCTCGACCGGCGTGACCGCAACAGCCGGTGCCGCACCCAGTGTGAAGGTCACAGACGAGACCAGGCCCACAATGAATGCCTTGGCAGAAACTCTCACGCGTTTAACTCCGGGGGTAGTCCAATACAAAGCGCCGGGCAGGAGCCCGAGCGCCTCACCCAGTATGCGTTACCGTTCTGTTACTTACAAGTTATGAAGCTGGGAAATTCTCAACCTTCGGTGAAAAACGGCTCGATCACGCGGATTTTCGCCGCCAAAATCATGCCCGAGTTCGCCCTCGGCGAAGCAAATGCGGTGGCCGGAACCGCGTGACTGAGGGTGATGCGTGCGTGAAGACACGCCGGAATCGGGCCCCGTGGGCCGCTCGGTTCGGTCCTGGGCCGAGAACCCGCTAGACTGATGCGCGCTGGCTTGTGCCAGTGAGGAGGATTCGCCTAGCGGCCTATGGCGCACGCCTGGAACGCGTGTTGGGTTCACGCCCTCAGGGGTTCAAATCCCCTATCCTCCGCGTGTGGGGCCCGAAGATATCGAGAGATCGATAGCTTCGGGCCCTTTGTGTTTTCTGCCCGCGAGACGCGAGACGCGAGCCGCGGCGCGCCGTGAGTGGTGATCGTGACCCACGCAGGGTCCATTACTCAGTGCGCGCCCACTACGGCGCCCAATGACGGCGAATGGCCGCGCAGACTACTCCACTCGCGCTTCTTACTACTCATTGGCGTGGGGTGGAACACCCATGCCACCCCTCACTGGCGTTTCTGAGACTCAGGATCGTACTGACAGGCAACACCAGGAACACGAGGGGAACCGCGGAAATCATGCGCCATCGAGCGAAGCGTTGGGAGCGTCACACGGACGCAGAACGTGCCGTGCCCGGCACGCAGACGCGGCCACGGCGCCGCGCGGTGGTCGCGATGACGGCGGCGCTCGCGTTGGTCGTCAGCCCGTTCCTCTTCGCGCAGAGCGCGCAGGCGGCCTCCTACACCTTTCTGATCGACTCCACGGATGTCACCGCGACCGCGAAAGACAGCAGCCCGGGTGACGGCGTCTGCCGCACGGCCGCGAACACGTGCACGCTGCGCGCTGCGCTCGAGGAGTCGAACGCGCTGAACCTTCCCGCCGGGTCGATTCGGATCGCTCCCGCGCCGGATTTCAACGGAAACATTGATCCGGTTGCCTCGGGATTTCAGGTAATGCAGGGAGGCCGGGTCTCCAACCAGGACGCCAACGCGCACTTCGAGGTCACGGCCCCCGTGACCATCGACCTCGAGAATCGGGTCACCGTTGAGGCGACCCGCGATGCCGGGGGCGGGCTCTTCCACGTCAATGGGCCGGACATCAACTTCCTGAACGCTTCTCAGATGCTCTCGGGCGAGAGCTCCTACATCATGGGCCCGAATGCGAATCGGGTCACGATCGACGGCGGAGCCTCGATCACCCAGGCGCACTACGGGCCTGAGCGCTTCGTCGTGCTGCGCGAGGGCGCCAAGAACATCACGGTCAAGAACTACCAGTTGCAGGGCTTCTACAACTCCGGCACTGATACCGGGCTGTTCTACGTCAACGCGCAGAACAATACGCCGATCGAAAACGTCGTGATCGACAACGTCCGCGTTACCTACACCTCGGGCGGCACCTGCGGCGGAAGCGACGGCTCCGGCTGCCGCACCACCCTGCTGCAGTTCCTGCCGCGGAACCAGAACGTCGTGATGGATGGCTTCACCTTCACGAACTCCTTCGTGTCGAACCTGACCAACCAGACCTCGTTCCCGTTCACCACCGGGACCGCGCTCTCAACCAGCGTGCGCGCCTCCAACGTGCAGTTCACGAACAACGAGTTCATCAACGTGCAGGGCAACGGCAGCAACTGGACTGGCGCGTTCATCGCCCTTCCGCTGGGCCCGATGGCCGGCACCAACGAGATCTCCGGGAACACCTTCGTCCGTGCCAATAGCGGCCAGAACTTCGCAATCGGCTGGAACGGGATGACCAACAGCGGAAGCGCCGGCGATCTTCGCATCGCCAACAACTACTTCAACGGCTACTCCGGGACGTCAATTTACCTCCAGAACACCGGTGACGTCGCGGTCGAGCGGAACACCTTCGGGGCCCGGAGCGCAAGCCAGGCCCGGCCCGGCATCGCCGAGGAAACCCGTGACGGCACCACGTCGCTGTTCGACAACAACACGAACGCGAACGGCCGGATCACGACCTGGTATCCCGCGAAAGACGCTGCCGTGCTGACGGCCGAAGCCCCCGCGGGCGCGGTGCAGCTCGAGTCTCCGCTCCCAGCGGAAGTGCCGGCATGTGTCGCAACGCTCGATGTCACCGCCCCGATCGACGGTCCGCTCCCCGCAGAGAAGGTGGACCTGGACCTGTACTGGACCCAGGACCGCACGGCTGAGGTCTACCTCGGACGCGTCTCGGAGCTCACCGGGAAGAGCGCGAAGCTGCTCCTCGATCTGCCGGTCGGGCCGCAGGAGTTCCCCTCCACCGTGGTCGGCGAGACGGAAAGCGCCACGATCGTTGACGCCGACACGGGGCTCGGAAACGGATACATTCGCTTGCAGACCATCGGAAGCGACACGCGTCAGTCCTCGCAGTACTCGCGGATGGTCGGGTTCAGCGGCAGCTGCCGCCCCGAGCTCACCCTCGAGCAGGCCGCCGGGCAAAACGATCCCACGCTCGCTCGTGACCTGACGTACACGCTGGCCTCTTCGCTGCCGCTCGATCCCGAGTCGGTGTCCGCGGCGGTCGTGGACGTAACCGCAGGTGCCGTCACCGAGACGATCGACGCCGGGCGCCTGAACCCACGACCGGTTGCCGTCACCCCCGTGGCCGGCACCGCGAACCGCGAGTTCACCGTGACCGCCCGGGTCGACGACTCGGCGCTCGTGACCGCGGGCATCGCCGCTGAGCGCGTGAGGAGCCTCGGCGGGCTCACCAACCGGGCAGCCGCAGCGAGCGCGGATCCGGAGATCACCTTCACGAACCCCGTGCAGGCGAAGCCCAGCTCATTCACGCTCGTGACGGGGGAACCCGATGGCAAGCGCTACGGTTTCTCGGTTGCTGCCGGGGCCCCCAAGCCCGCGGCGGACCTGAACTTCACCGCAGCACCCGACCAGTCCGCGATCGACTACCAGGTCGAACTCTCGAGTCCGACCGCGGTGATTCCCGCCGGACAGCTCAGCTCTGAGCAGCTCCGGGTGACCGCGGCGGAGGGCGACGTGCCCGCGAACACCCCGGTGACGTTCACGCACAGCCTGAGCTCCGACGACACGAACTACGACGGTCTCGTCGTGAACAATCTGCTCGTCAAGCTCTTCTCGACCGATCCGTCGATCAAGATCACCAAACGCGCCTTCACCGACGTCGGGGACACGTCCTCGCCCGCTCAGATCATGGCGACCGGAACGGAAGCGCTGTCCGGAACGCGGCTCACCGATGGGCAGGCCGTCTGCTTCGTGTACGAGGTATCGAACATCTCCGCCGACGACTGGGCGACGGTACTGACCGACGTCACCGTGACGGACACGGATGCGCAGCTCGGGGAGAGTGGCGTGATCGGAACGATCGAGACGCTGCCGATCGGGCAGAGCGCGCAGCTGTCGGCTTGTGGCTCCCTGAAGCCCGAGGACACCACCGTCGGCGGCACCCGATGATGCGGGGAGCGACACTCAGAACTGCGCGCCGCCGGATCCAGGGCCTGAGCTATCGCACGAAGCTGACCGCCGGAATTGTCATCGCGGGAGTCGGCGTACTGTCGGCCGGGACCATGGCGTACGCGCTCTGGAACACGGACACCTCCGTCTCCGGCGGCACCGCGACCGCGGGCGACCTCGACCTCGAGTACGGGGTCGGTACCTGGCAGCAGGTCACCGAGGGTGTGGTGACCCCGGCCGGCGGGATGCTCGTCGCGGGCACGGAAGGCTTCCACTCGATGCCCGGTGACGTGATCGAGGTGCGGGTTCCCGTCACCACGACGCTTCGCGGCGACAACCTGAACGCCCGGATGAACGTCGAGCTCGGCTCCGGCGCCGCCGCGGATCTCGAAGCGGGAACGCTCGCCGCGAGCTACCGCGTGGAAGACGCGGCGCACGAGCCGGTCTCCGAGGAGACCGAGCTGGGCCAGCCGGTGACCGTGCCGGGCCTTGTCGGGAGCAACACCGGCGTGACCTCGTCCTGGACGGTCGTGGTGACGGTCTCCGTGCTCGGCGACTACCGCTGGACGCAGGAGGACCCGCTGCTCGATCTCGATGAGTGGGCCCTGGACGGGGTCACCGTCACCCTTGAGCAGACGCGATCCGGCGACGGCTTCACCACGGCGAGGGCTGCATCATGAAGCCACGGACACGCACACTGATCGTTGCAGGCGGCGTTGTCGCGCTCATGGCGGGCAGCCTTGCTGCGAGCGCGCTGTGGAGCACCGGTGTCGGCGTCGACGTGCCGAGCGTCGCGCTCGGTGCCGTGCGATTCGGCGCGGAACCCGAGACGTCCGGTGTAGCGCGCAGCTTCTCCGAGGCGGGCGAGGCCGTATCCGTCACCCTGCCGGGCTCCACGGTCATCGAGGTGCTCGACCAGGACGCGGTCGGCGCGGAGCCGGTGATCTGGCGCTTTACCGCGCTCGGCACCGCGCTCGGGATCGCCGGCCTGAACTACGACGTCGCGGTGACCGAACAGGTCACGGCGGACGGCGCGCACGACATCGGCTCGGGCCACGCCCAGCCGGGGACCGTGCTGGAGCAGACCACCATGAAGGTCTACCGTGCCGGCGTCGGTGGAGACTGTTCCGCGGTGCCCGAAACCCCCGCGGTGCCGGAGGGCGAGGCCCCCCGCAACGTGCATGTCTTCGACACGACCGACGTCGAACTGCAGGCCCCGGGTGCGGCGCTCGACGGCGCGGAGACGCTTCAGGAGTGGTGCGTCGCCTTGAACTGGAACAGTGTCGCCGACGGAACATACGTGAACGATGTCCGAGTGCTCGCCATGGCCGAAGACGGCAGCGCCAACGGCGCCCAAGCCAGCTGGCACTCGCAGGTCGGGTTCCCGCCCGCGCTGGAAATGCTCGGTGTCTATCGCAACCTCGCACTCGTTGAGGCGCGCGCCGAAGACACGACTCGGGCGCGTGCCAGTGACGAATGGCACGCCGACATCTACCCCGATCCCTCGGGAGAACCCGATGTGGTGATCACCCTCGACCCGGTGGTCACCAACCTGAACCCCTCGGTTGATCCGCGCGATTGACCGAGCGCAGTACCCCCTATCCCCATCCCCCCAAAGGAGAATCCCCAACATGACGAACACCAACCCCGAACAGGTCCTCGTGGTCACCGAACAGAAGCAGCGCCGTCGCGGCCTGATCTGGGTCGCAGCCGGGGCCGCAGCCCTGCTGGCCGGCGGCACGACCTTCGCCCTGTGGAGCGCCTCGGACACGTTCTCCGGCGGCAACATCACCGCCGGTGACCTGAACATCGTCCAGCTCGAGGACACCTCCTTCTGGGACGTTTCGAACGACCGGAAGGATGCCACCGAGGTCGTCGGTGCCACGGACGGCTCGCAGCTCGGCCACCAGGTCGACGACGTGAACACCTGGCGGATCGCGCCGGGCGACAAGCTCGCGGCGTCCTTCGAGACGACGGCAACGCTGGACGGCGACAACCTCGTGGCCCGCGTCGGCATCGATGGCCTCGACCAGATGGCGACGGCGATCACCGGGATGAACTACAGCTACGAGATCTACTACGGCGACGAGCTGCTCGTCACCGAGACCGTGCTGCCGAAGACCGCCGACGCGCCGCTGCTGTACCTCTCGGCACCCGGTGCCGGGCAGGAAGCGGGCGCTGAGGATGCCACCAACGGGATCCTCGGTTCGACGGCGACCGCCGTCGACGGTGCCGCCGCACAGTCCGCCGTGTTCGGCATGCCGACCACCTCGGTCGATCTGAACGTCGTGATCTACGCGTCGTTCTACGAGGACCAGGACGGCGACTTCCGCTACCAGGACACGGACGTGACGGTCACCGACCGCACTGATGTGACGCTGCAGGACGCGCTGGCGGAAATGACCGTCTCGCTCTCGCAGGTCCGCGACACCGGCGCTCAGTTCGGCGCCTAAGCGCCCATCCTTGGGCCCCGCGGGGCGGTTCCGGGCCATCGGCCCGGAGCCGCTCCGCTCCCAGCATCGTCCGGCCTGGGCCGGACCCATCGTTTTCGTGTGAGAGGAATACCCGGTGCCCCCGACTCCCGCTGCTCGCAAGCCTGCCGTGCCGCGTCGGGCTCGTCCGAGCTGGTTTGCCTCGCCCTGGCGTATCGCTGCCCGGGCGGTGGGTTCCGCGCTCGCGATTGTGGCGCTGGGCGCGCTCCTCGCACTTGTCGTCGTGCCGCGCATGCTGGGCGGCGACGCCCTGACCGTGCTCACCGGCTCGATGGAACCGACGCTCTCGCCCGGCGACGTGGCGGTGGTGCGCGGGATCGATGAGGCCGCGGTCTGCACTGACGTCTCGGTCGGATCGATCGTGACCTTCTTTCCCGAAGCGAACGACCCGAGCCTGATCACGCACCGCGTGGTGGGCAAGACGGTGGGGACCTTCGAGGACGGCACCTCCTGTCGCCTGATCACACAGGGCGACGCGAACAGCGCCGTCGACGCCCCGGTGTCTCCCGCCCAGGTCCGTGGCACCTTCATGTACGGCGTCCCCGGGCTGGGCTGGGTGCGGCAGTGGGCGGGAGACCACCCAGCGTTCCTCATCGGCGGGGCCGCGGCGCTGCTCGTGGGGTGGCTGCTGCTGGGCAGCCTGCGAAAGCCGCGCACCACCGTCGTCGCGGTGCCCCGCGCGACACCCCCGCCCCGTCCCGCCGCCGCCGGCTCTGGCGTCGGCCCTGGCACCGGCGAGGCGGACGCACCCCGAGAACGTGATCTCCGCGAGCGGGAGCTCACCCTCCGCGAGCGCGAGCTTGAGCTGCGCGAACGCGAGCTCGCGTTCGCGATGTCCTCGCGGGACCCGGGCGACACCGCCCCCGTGTCACCCGCGGCACCTTCCCCTGACTTCGACCCTTCCGCCCGAAACGAGGCTTGACCGATGCGAATCTCCACTGCCGATCAACTGCAGGGCGTCGACGGGACCGTGCTGACCGTGGAGGGGGCCGGCGGGCTCTCCTCCCGGAGCCGGCTCATCGCCGGGGTCCTCACCGTGATCCTGCTGCTGTGCGGAGGCGTGGCGCTCGCGTTCGCCGACGCGCTTCCTACCCTGGGCGGCCGCGCCCAGAGCGTCGCCGCGGCTGACGCCGGTGCCGCCGCTGCCGCCCCAGTGCGGCTCGGAACGGGCACGCCCGCCGGAGGGGCCGAGGCGCTCCCCGCCGCGGTGGTCGCCGCGGAATGGGATGGCCCCGCGGTGCACTTGGACTGGACGGGCGCGGAGGTCGCGCGCGCGGAGACGACCTTCATCGGCGATCGACGCGCGGCCCCCGGCGACCGTGTCGTGCGCACGCTGAACGTGGTGAACGCCGGCCCGGGCGACGGCGTCGCAGCCGTGACCTTCGACCTGGCCGAGCTCGTCCCCGAGGGCGCACTCAACCCGGACCTCGCGAAGGACGTGACGCTGTTCTGGGACATCGCCGGCGTCACCGGCGAGGACACCTTTGCCGCGCTCAACACGCGTGAGCGCGTGAGCGTCGCGGAGGTCGCGGTGGCCCCCGGTGCCACGGTCCCGGTCACTGTTGGTTTCGCGATGGACACGGCGGTCGAGACCTCCAACGCCTCGGGTGCCGATTCGACCGTGCTGAGCTTCGATGTGGGCGTCAACCTGACCGGGGAGCGCGAGGTTCCCACCGCACCCACGCTCGCGATCACCGGCACCGGCCTGCTCGCACTGCTGTGCATTGCGGCCGCGTTCGTACTGCTCGGCGTGATCCTCATCGTCGTTCGCCGCCGGCGCGCGGCGGAGGAGCGGCTGCTCCTCGAGCACGAGCAGGGCGACGCAGGGCAGCTGGGCTAAGCGAGTTCCCGCAGACGCGCCACCGCGTCGCGGAGCGTCGCTTCGTCCTTCACGAAAGTAAAGCGCACCCAGGAGCCGAGCGCCGCCGCGGTCACCGAGCCGGCGCGGCAGAACGCCGAGAGCGGTACGCACGCGACCCCGGCACGGCGCGGCAGGTCGCGTGCAAACGCGGCACCGTCCGGCACTTCGGGGGTGAGGAACGGGCTGGCGTCGGCGCACACGAAGTAGGTGCCGTCAGGTACAACGACCGCAAAGCCGGCGTCTCGCAGCCCCGCGATCAGGAGATCACGGCGCGCTGCGAGCGAGTCGCGCAGCGCCGCGATATCCGCGTCGCCGCGCGTGAGGGCCTCGGCGATCGCGGGCTGGAACGGGGCGCCGCCGGAGTAGGTGAGGAACTGCTTCACCGCGAGGACCGCCTCGATCAGCTCCGCCGGCCCCGAGACCCAGCCAATCTTCCAGCCGGTCAGCGAGAACGTCTTTCCCGCTGAGGAAATAGTCAGGGTGCGCTCGGCCATCCCGGGCAGCGTCGCCAGGGGGTGATGCGCGCGGCCGTCGAAGGTGAGATGCTCGTACACCTCATCGGTAATGACGATCGCGCCGACCCGCGTCGCGGCGGCCGCGACGGTCCGCAGCTCCGCGTCGGTGAGGACCGTGCCCGTGGGGTTGTGCGGGGTGTTCACGAGGATCAGCCGGGTGCGCGCCGTCACCGCGGCCTCGAGGCCGGCCTGATCCAGCCGGAACCCGGTGGCGTCCGGCTGCAGCGGCACCGTGACGTGCGTGGCACCGGCGAGGGCGATCACCGCGGCGTGCGCATCGTAGAACGGTTCGAGCGTGACCACCTCGTCGCCGGGGCGGGCGAGGGCGAGCACCGCCGCCGCGAGCGCCTCGGTCGCTCCAGCGGTGACGAGCACCTCGCGCTCGGGATCGAGCTCCACGCCGTAGTGACGTCGCTGATGCGCGGCCACCGCTACGCGGAGCTCGGCGCTGCCACGCCCGGGCGGGTACTGATTCGCGCCGTCGCGCACCGCGGCCACCGCGAGCTCGCGGATCCATTCGGGGCCGTCCGCATCGGGGAACCCCTGCCCCAGGTTCGCCGCGCCGGTGGCCTGCGCGAGGGCGGTCATTTCCGCGAAGATCGTGGGTCGAGCACTGCCGTCGGGTCCCAGCAGGCCGCTGGCCTGCGCTACCTCGCGCCACCGGAGAGTCATGCTGCCAGTGTACGAGATCGACTCGGAGCGCGGGATCGTCCGGTCAGCGTCCAGTTCCAAAACTTAGGATGGGGGCCATGACCGACCCCTACGCGGATGACGCGGAGCGCGCGCAGCGGCTCACGCGGGGGTTCGGCGCGTTCATGCAGCGGTGGCGTCGTTGGATCCGGCGCCGCCCGTGGCTCAACACCGTGTATCGGGTGCTCGTGACCGCGCTCGGCATCGCGGTCGTGGTGATCGGCCTGATCCTGGTGCCGCTGCCCGGGCCCGGCTGGCTGATCGTGTTTATCGGGTTGACGATCCTCGGCACCGAGTTCCACTGGGCCCGGCGGCTGCTCGGCTGGTTGCGCCGGGTCCTCGCGCGGTTCTGGGAGCGCTGGAACGCCTGGCGCGCAGAGCGGCGACGGCGGCGCGAAGCGGAAGGCTCAGGACGCTAAGCCTCAGGACGCCGAAGGCTCAGAACGCCGAGGGCCGGGTGCCGCGCATCAGCGCAGCACCCGGCCCTCGGGCTCCGTGGCGGGCTACTTCACCAGGGGGAGGTTGAAAATAAAGCCCGGCTGCTCACCGCGACGGAAGGCTTCGGGTGCCTTCGCTGCCGCGATGATGTGGAAGATGAAGAGCACGAGGGACCCGATGCCGAGCACGACCGCGAAGAGTCCGCCGATCACGGGGATCGCGCCCAGGATCCAGCTCGCGAGTACGACGCCAATGCGCAGCAACGAGAAGTTCAGGTTGTCGCGGTGGTACACGTAGGCCTGCTGGTTCCCCTTGTCCTTCTCCACGATGAAGAAGATGAGCGCCGGGATCCAGGTGAAGAACACCGACAGCCAGTAGTTCAGCGTGATGTTCGACACCGGGTCGGCCACCGGCTGCTGATAGCCGGCCGGGGGCGCCTGGTACCCGCCGGGGGGCGGGGTCTGGTAGGCACCCGCTGCCGGGGGCGCCGCGTACTGCGGCGGCTGCACGTGGGGCTGCTGGGGTGCCGCGTACTGCGGGGCCTGCGGGGCGGCCGACGGCTGCTGGGGCGCCGTGTACTGCGGGGCCTGCGGCGTGGTGTGCTGCGGCGGGACCGGGGGTGCCGGAGGTGCCGGGGCGGCGGGCGCTGCGGGAGCGACCGGCGGCTGCTCGGGCAGCTGCGGGGCGGGCTCGGCGGCGGCCGGCACCGCGGGGGTTGATTCGTCGCCAGCCGGCTGGCTGTCCTGTCCCTCAGGGGGCAGCGTGGTCATGGAGATCTCCTCTAGTCCGGGCACGTCTGTTGTATGAGCGTACCGCAGGGCTTCCCCGCGGCACAGGGGAAAATCTTGCGCTGCGGAGGTCGCGGGCCAGATTCCGGTCTAGTAGACGTCGGGGCTCGGGCCGGCGGTGTGCAGAATCGAGACGTCTGCGTGGCGGTCGAAGCGGTAGCCCGTGCCGCGAACGGTGCGCACGATGTCCTGGTACTGCGCGAGCTTCACGCGCAGGCGTCGGATGTGGACGTCGATGGTCCGCTCGCTCGGCGCCTCCTCGTCGGACGCGTCGTTCCACAGCGCCGCGATGATCTCCTCACGGCTCACCGTCCGGCCCTCGCGGAGCACCAGGTACTGGAGCAGCTCGAACTCGCGGAAGGTCAGCGCTGCCGAGATGTTATCGAGCAGCACGCGCTTGCGGGTGAGGTCGAGCACCACGCCGCTCGCCGCGCGATCCTGCTCGGGTGCCTCGTGCTGCTTCTGGCGCGCGTGTGCGGCCGGATCGCCGAGCGCGAGGCGCACCACGTCAACGTCGCGGCCGCCGGTGCCCTCGGGGGCGAGCGCGACGGCGGCGTAGGTGTCTGCCTGCGGGGCGAGCTGGGCGACGAGCTGCTTAATCTGCGTCACGATCGCGCCGAGTCGCGGATCGCCCGCGGCGATCTTGTCCTCGGCGAGGCCGACGTAGAGCGCGAAACCACGGATCTCAGAGCCGGCGGGAACGTTGCGTTCCGGGGCGACGGCGGTGTGCGCCGCGGCCAGGGCTGCGGCGGGAGTCTCGATCGTGGTGGGCTGTGCGGTCTGGATGGTGCTCATGATGATGTCCTTGGGTGCTGTGGTTCCGGATGCGCCGGAACCTCGCCACCGGAGTGGCGGGAATGATGCGAGAGTGAGCGAGCGCGAGGCTCAGAAGCTCACCTGGGGCAGCGAAGCCGGACTACCGGTTCGCGTACGGTGGAAGCGCGAGATTGCGGTTCACATGCACATTCGACAGCGCATGACACCCTGCCCGGCCATCATCATGCCGGAGTTCCCAAAGTTCACCTCGAAGGCGGACCGGGGACGAATGGTGTCATACATAGGGGCTAGTTAAGCAAGACATTGCGTCGTGTGTCAACCCCGAAGTGGGAAGCTACGCGGTGCCGTAGAGGCGATCGCCCGCGTCGCCCAGGCCCGGCACGATGTATGCGCGCTCGTCGAGGCCCTCGTCAAGCGCGCCCAGCACGAGCGTCACCTTGCGGTCACCCGCTGCCTCGCGGATCACCTCGACGCCCTCCGGGGTGCCCAGTACGCAGATCGCAGTGACGTCGTCTGCGCCGCGCTCGAACAGGAACTCGATCGCGCCGGCGAGCGAGCCGCCCGTCGCGAGCATCGGATCCAGCACAAAGCACTGGCGTCCGGCGAGCGAGTCGGGGAGTCGCTCGGCGTAGGTGGTGGGCTGCAGCGTCTCCTCGTCGCGCACCATGCCGAGGAAGCCGACCTCGGCGGTGGGGACGAGCTTCACCATGCCCTCGAGCATGCCGAGGCCCGCGCGCAGAATCGGCACGATGAGCGGCAGGGGCTCACTGAGGCGCACGCCCGTCGTGGGGGCCACGGGGGTCTGGATCTCGTGCGGTTCGACGCGGACCTCGCGGGTCGCCTCGTACGCGAGCAGGGTCATCAGCTCCTCGATGAGGAGCCGGAAGGTGGGCTGCGGCGTTTTCGCGTCGCGGAGCACCGTCAGCTTGTGGGTGATCAGGGGATGATCCGCTACGAAGACACGCATACGCATATTCTATTCCCGTGCCCACCCGTATTCCGCCATCCGCCGCCGAGATTGCCGCGATGCGTCGCGCGCTCGCGGAGGCCGAACGCGCGTCCGCGGCCGGAGAGATCCCGGTGGGCGCGATCGTGCTCGGCCCCGACGGCGAGCTCATCGGTGCCGGGCACAACACCCGCGAGGCCGTTGCCGACCCGACCGGACACGCGGAGGTCCGCGCGATCCGGCAGGCCGCCGCGACGCTCGGGGACCGGATCCTGAGCGGATGCACGCTCGTGGTCACGCTCGAACCGTGCGTCATGTGCGCGGGCGTGATCCTCGCCGCCCGGATCCCGCGCATCGTGTTCGGGGCGTGGGACGAGAAAGCCGGGGCCGTGGGCAGCGTCTACGACCTCCTGCGCGATGGCCGGCTCCCGTCACCCGTGCCCGAGGTGGTCGCCGGGGTGTGCGAGGCCGAGAGCATCGCGCTGCTGCGGGAGTTCTTCGCGGCCCGCAGATAGCGGCCGCGGCGCGGGCTACAGCCGCGGCGCCACCGTCACGGGCTCCGGCGCGAAACTGACCGCGACGCGGTCGCCCGCACGGAACTCCGCGTCCGCGCCGTGCTGCGCGGCGACCGTGTGGCCGTCCTCGAACTGCACCACGGTGCGCCGGATCGGCCCGAGGAAACCGCTCGAGAGGACCACGGCGTGCGGGGTCGCGTCCGTCGGCGCCCCCGACCACCCGGTGAGCCGCACATGCTCGGGCCGAACGTAGGCGGTGACCCGGGCCCCCGCGACCCGGGTCGAGCCGGCGGGCGCGGCCAGCACCGGCAGCTCGGTGCCACGCACCCGCACCCCGGCCCCGGCGAGTTCCCCATCGATCTGGTTCGAGAGGCCCACGAAGTCCGCGACGAAGGGGGACGCGGGGCGGCGGTACAGTTCCTCGGGGGTGCCGAGCTGCGCGATCCGCCCGGCCTCCATGACGGCGACGCGATCCGAGATCGCGAGCGCCTCCTCCTGGTCGTGCGTCACGAACACGGTCGTCATGCCGAGTTCGGTCTGGATGGCGCGGATCTGCTCGCGCAGGCGCACCCGGACCTTCGCATCGAGGGCGGAGAGCGGCTCGTCGAGCAGCAGCGCGCGGGGACGGGTGACGAGCGCGCGGGCGAGCGCGACGCGCTGTTGCTGACCCCCGGAGAGCTCGTGCGGAAAACGCTCGGCGAGGCGGCCGAGCCCCACGATCTCCAGCATCTCGCCCACCCGGGTGCGGCGTTCCGGCTTCGGAACACGCCGCATGTCGAGCCCGAACTCCACGTTCTTCGCGACGGTCAGGTGCGGGAACAGTGAGTACTGCTGGAACACCATCCCGATATCGCGCCGGTTCACCGGCACGTGCGTGACCTCCTCGCCGCCGATGAGCACGCGCCCGCCCGTGACGGATTCGAGCCCGGCGATGCACCGCAGCGCCGTGGTCTTGCCGCAGCCCGAGGGGCCCAGCAAGCAGATCAGCTCGCCCGGCGCGAGTTCCAGATCGACGCCGTGGAGCACGGTGGTGCCACCGTACGCCTTCGTGACGCCGTCGAGGCGAACGGACTGGCCTGCGTGGCCGGTCGTGCCGCTCTGGGAAAGGGGGGTCTCAACGGGCACGGGCGGGCTCCTTGGCGGTGGGGGACGGGCGGCGGCGCGGCGGCCCGCCGGTGGCGCTCACGAGGAGCAGCACGACGAAGACGCCGACGAGCGAGAGTAGCGAGATGGCGACCGCCACGAAGGGGTCGGACTTCGACACCTGCAGGAGTGCGGTTTGCAGGGTGATGCGGTTGAGCAGCGACGACACGGTGAACTCGCCGAGCACGATCGCGATCGTGAGCAGCGACGCGGCGAGCAGGCCGCGGCGTACGCCCGGGGCGATGATCCGGAGCAGCACGGTGCCCCAGCCGGCACCCAGCGACCGCGCGGCCTCGGCGCGCACCCGCGCGTCCATGCCGGCGAGGTCCGACGCGATCGCCCGGTAGGCGAAGGGCAGCACCAGCACCCCGTACGCGAGACACAGCGTCCACACGCCAGAGCCCACGGACTGCCCGATCACGCGGTAGATCGGCGCAAAACCGACCACGAGCACGATCGCGGGGATGGCGATGGGGAGAACCGTGAGGAGATCGAGCGCGCGCTGCAGTCGCGGGAACCGCAGGTGCACGAGCACGATCGTCGGGAAGAACACGAGCAGCACGATCCCGAGCGTGAGCGCCGCGAGCAGGAACGAGTTCCCGAGCCCCTCGAACAGGACCCGATACGTGCGCTCCTTCGCGGGATCGAACAGCGCGAGCCAGTGCTCGGGGCCGTAGCCGCCCGCGGTGCGGCGCAGCGTGAACTCCAGCATCGCGACGAGCGGGATCAGGAAGGCCGCGCCGATGACCCCGATAACGGTGCGGGCGAGAGCGGGCGAGGGACGGCCGGGCGTGCGGGCGCTCATCGTTGCCACCGTGCCGCGCGCGACATGAGCCGGCCGTAGGCGAGCATCACCACGGTCATCACGACGATCATGCCGAGCGCGAGCACGCCCGCCGTCGCCGCCTGGCTGGCACCCGTCTCCCCGATGAGTGCGGCGCGGATCTGCAGGGGCACGATCTGAGAGCCCTGGCTGATCAGGGCCGCCGCCGTCGCGTAGGAGGAAAACGCGTTCGCGAACAGGAGCAGCAGCGAACCGAGGAAGGCGGGGGCGAGCACCGGGAGACCCACACGCAGCCAGTAGGCACCGCTCGAACCGCCGAGCGTCGCCACGGCCTCGGACCAGTCCGGACGCAGCGCCACCACGGCGGGGAGGAACGTGATCACCATGAGGGGAACCTGGAAGTACAGATAGGGCAGGACCAATCCCGGGAGTTCGTACAGCCAGACCCCGCCGGCGTACAGGTCCACGCCGAGCTGTTCGCGCAGGATCACGGTGACGATGCCCTGAATGCCGATCGTGGCGATGAACGCGAAGGCGAGCATGACCCCGCCGAACTGGGCGAGGACCGAACTCGCCGCGTCGATCACCCGGCGCAGCGGGCCGCGCTCTGGAAGCGCCGCCAGCGCCCAGCACAGGATCGCGCCGAGTACCGCACCCACCACCGCGGTGAGGGCACTCACCCCGATGCTTGCGGAAAACGCGGCGAGGGTGTTCGGCTGCGTGAGCACGGCGAGGCCGTCGAGGGTGAATCCGTGCTCCCCGGTGAACCCGCTCGCGATCGCGATCACCGTGGGCACGGCGAGGAACAGGAGGACATACGCGGCGAACGGGGTGAGCCCGAGCGCCGGGAGGAATCGTTTCATGAGGGAACGCGCGAGGGACCGGGGGCAGCGGCACAGCCGCTGCCCCCGCCGATCCGCTACTGGACCGTGGCGGCCCAGCGCTCGGTGAGCAGCGCGTTCGCGGCGTCGGTCTGCGCCTGATCCGGCGACACCCAGTCCGCGGAATCCACGCCGAAGGTGGCCGCGTCGATGAGCTTCTCATCGGCCGTACCCGCCTCGGTCAGCGCGTCCACGCGAACCGGGACCGCGTTCCCCTTCAGGAACATGGCCTGCACCTCGTCGGAGAAGATCCACTCCTGCCACAGCCGCGCCGCGGCCGGGTTCGGGGCGTCCTTGTTGATCGCCTCGTTGTAGAACGAGACGTAGGCGGCACCCGGGAGGACCGTGGTCTTCCAGCTGGGCTTGTCCGCGGCCGCGGCCACGTTGTTGAAGGACCAGTCGAACACGACCGGCGTCTCGCCCGAGGCGATCGTCGCGGGCGTCGGATCGAGCGTCAAGAAGTTTCCGGCCGTGCGCAGCTCGCCCATGAAGTCGATACCGGGGCCGAAGTCGTCGACCCCGCCGCCGTTCAGCGCCGCGATCGAGCCGACCGCGGCGAACGCGGCACCGGCCTGCGTGGGGTCGCCGTTCAGGGCGACCGCCCCGGCATAGTCGCTGCCGAGCAGATCCTTCAGCGCCTTCGGTTCGGGCAGCTTGTCCGAGTCGTAGCCCACCGACATGATGCCGGAGTAGTTGTTCACCCACAGGCCCTCGGGGTCCTTGTTCTCGGCGGGGATCGAATCCCACACCTCGACCTGGTAGGGGGCGAACTGATCGACGCTCGACAGCGCCACCGCCGCGCCGAGATCGAAGACGTCAGGGGCCGTGTCCTGCCCCTTCAGGTTCTCGGCGGCCTGGATCTCCTCGGCGCTGGAGGCATCGGGCGAGGCCGAGTTGACGGTGATGTCGTAGGTGTCCTCGAAGCCGGCGATGATCTCGCCGTAGTTCGCCCAGGTCTCGGGGAGCGCGATCACGTTCAGCTCGCCCTCCTCCTGAGCGGCCGCGATGAGGCCATCCATGCCGCCGAAGTCCTCGGCGCTCGTCGCGGTGGCCGCGTCCACCGCGCCGGTGGTGCTGCCCGAGTCGCCGGCACCGGCGTCGGGTGCCGCGCCGGAGGAGCAGGCCGCCAGGCCGCCGACGATCAGGGCGGTGGTGAGGAGCGTTGCGGAACGCAGGATAACGCGAGAGGCCACAGTGGTTTCCTTCCGGAGAGTGAACGGATCGCCGGTGCGGCGCGTGCGGCAGCCGCCGCGGCGGTGCCGATCCGATCCCACGCTAGGGAGGGCGGGTTGCCGGGGAACTGCCCGCGAGTGGCCGCGACGTGAACGGTGCGTGACGCGGGGCGCCTATGCTGTGCACATGGATCCCGCCCAGATCGGCCCCCACCGCACTGCCGTCGCGCTCGCCGCCGAGATCGACGCGGGCCTGCGGTCGCGGGCGACTCCCGAGCGGGCGGAGCGCGAGCGCGCCTACCTCAAGAGCGAGATCACCCACTACGGGGTCACGGTGCCGCAGACACGCGCCGCGGTGACCGCGGCGCTCCGTGGCCTGGGGCTCGGCCACGACACGCTCGGCCACGACACGCTCGGGCACGACGAGCTCATCGCGGCCGCGACGCTGCTGTGGGCTGCGCCGGAGCCCGGACCGGAGCCCGATCTGGAGCCCGATCTGGAGGCCGAACCAGTGCACGAGCCGGTGCACGAGCCGGTGCACGAGCGGCGCGCGGCCGCGATCGCACTGCTCGAGGCGCGGAGCGCGCTGCTCGGCCCCGACGACTTGGCGCTGCTCGAACGCTTCCTGCGCGAGTCGCACACCTGGGCGCTCGTCGACGACCTCGCTGGATCGGTCGTGGGTCCGCTCATCGAACGCGCGGCGGATGCGACACCCGAGCGTGCCGGCGAGCTCACGGACACGCTGGACCGCTGGGCAGCCGACGAGGACTTCTGGATCCGGCGCTCCGCGCTCCTCGCGCACCTGCTCCCGCTCCGCGCGGGACGCGGGGACTTCGCCCACTTCGGCCGCATCGCCGATGGGATGCTCGACGAGCGGGAATTTTTCGTCCGGAAGGCGATCGGGTGGGTGCTGCGCGACACCTCACGCACGCGCCCCGAGCTCGTGTTCGAGTGGATCCTCCCGCGCGCCGCCCGCGCGTCAGGCCTCACCGTGCGCGAGGCGATCCGGCGGCTCCCCGAAGCCCAGCAAGCCGAGGTGCGTGCGGCGCGCGCGGCGTCCTAGTCGCTCGAGAGCATCACCACGGAGCTCGTGGTCGGTTGCGTGGAGTTCGGGTCGAGGTAGACGTCCGGCTCCAGGTAGATGATCCGCGCCGCGGGCACCGCTTCGCGGATCCGGCGTTCGGCGAGATTCACGATCATCGATACCTCGTTCATGGTGCGCTCCGGGGCCAGGCTGATCTTCGCGCCGATCATGAACTCGTCGGGGCCGACGTACAGCGTCTTCATGTGGATCAGGCGGTCGATGTCCTTCGACTTCAGGAGCGCGGCCTCGATCTTCGCGACGTCCTCGTCGCTCGCGCCCTCGCCGACGAGCAGGCTCTTGACCTCGGCACCGATGATGACGGCGACCGCGATGAGCAGCACGCCGATCGCGATCGTCGCGATACCGTCGAACAGGCCGTTGCCCGTGAGCACCGTGAGGCCGACCCCGAAGAACGCGATGACCAGGCCGAGCAGTGCGGCCATGTCCTCGAGCAGCACGACGGGCAGCTCCGGGGCCTTGGAGCGACGGATGAACTGGAACCACGTCGAGTCGCCCTTGTGCGGGCGGCTCTCGCGCACCGCGGTGCGGAGCGAGAAGCTCTCGAGCACGATCGCGATCGCGAGGACGACGAGCGGCAGCCACCACATGTCGAGCGGGTGGGGGTTCTGAATCTTCGAGACGCCCTCGTACACGGAGAACACGCCGCCGATCGAGAACAGGACGATCGCCACGACGAAGGCGTACACGTAGCGCACGCGCCCGTACCCGAACGGGTGCTCCTTGTCGGCGGCCTGCTTCGCGCGCTTGCCACCAAGCAACAGGAGCAGCTGGTTCCCGGAGTCGGCGAGCGAGTGCACGCCCTCCGCGAGCATCGACGACGAGCCGGAGAACGCCCACGCGATGAACTTGGTGATCGCAATGCCCATATTGGCGAGGAACGCCGCGATGATCGCCTTATTTCCGCCTGTCGCGCTCATGTCAGATGCCTCCAGCCGAGTGTCGTACGCTTCTGCGCCATTCTACGGTGGGTGGGCCGCGTGCGGGGGATATAGCCGGGTGCCGGATCCGCGATCGCGCTCGGGTTCCTCCTACACTGGGCCTGTGAGCGAAACGACGACGCAGCCCCAGACCGCCCTGCCCCGAACCGCGATGATCGGGGTCGGCTCGATGGGCGGGGCGATTCTCGCGGGCTTGCGGGACCCGGGCGTCGCGATCGCCCGCCCGATAGCGGTCACGACGCACTCTGCGGCCTCGGCGGCGCAGTTCGCGGGAGCCGCCGACGTCACGGCCGTGGCGGTCGCGGACGACGCCGAAGCGAACCGGCGGGCTGTCGCCGGGGCCGGGCTCGTGATCCTCGCGGTGAAGCCGTGGCTCGTGGTCGATGCGGCGCGCGAGATCGCGGAGGCCCTCGACCCCGGCGCCGTGGTCGTCAGCGTCGCCGCGGGCGTGCCGAGCGCCGCGATCGAGGCCGTGCTCCCTGGCGGCATCGCCGTGGTGCGTGCCATGCCGAACACCCCCGCCCATCTGGGCCGGGGCATGACGGGGATCGCGGGCGGCGCGAGCGCTGATGCCGCCGCGCTGGCGCTCGTGCAGCGGCTATTCGAGACCGTCGGCCAGGTGCTCGTCGTGCCGGAGTCGCAGATCAACGACGTGGCGGCCGTGTCCGGATCCGGCCCCGCCTACCTGTTCTACTACGTGGAGGAGATGATCGGCGCGGCCGAGCGCCGCGGGTTCACGCCCGAGGCCGCCCGTCAGCTCGTGCAGCAGACGGTGCTCGGGGCCGCGGAACTCCTCGACACGAGCGGCGAGGACGCGGCGCAGTTGCGGCGCAACGTGACCAGCCCGAAGGGGACCACGGAGCAGGCCATCTTCGTGCTCCAGGACGCCGGCTGGGGTGAGCTGTTCGACCGGGCCCTCGCCGCGAACGTGCGCCGCTCCGAGGAACTCGAGGGGAACTCACCGGCCTGCCGGCCTGCCGGATCACCCTAACCTAGGCAATTTATCTGGCCCGACCCGTTTTCGGGCAAAAACCCATCGGGCCAGATAAATTGCCTAGGTTTAGGCGTGCTGCGCCGGGGGCCGGGCTAGGCGATGGTGGCGAAGCGCTCCACGTCGGCGGCGGTGCCGCTCACGATGATGAGGTCGTGGGGGGAGATCAGCGTGTCCTGGGTGGCGTGCGTGAAGGGCTGCCCGGGCGTCTTCACGCCGACCACGGTGACGCGGTACCGGGTGCGCACGCCGCTCTCGGCGAGCGTGCGGCCCCGGATCGAGCGCGGCGGGTACATCTTCGCGATCACGTAGTTGTTGTCGAACTGGATGAAGTCGAGCATCGCGCCGCTCAGGAGGTGGGCGACGCGCTCGCCGGCCTCGCGCTCCGGATAGATCACGTGGTTCACGCCGATCCGCTCGAGGATCTTGCCGTGGGAGGCCGAGATCGCCTTCGCCCAGATCTGGGGGATCTCAAGGTCCACGAGGTTCGCGGCGATCAAGACGCTCGCCTCGATCGAGGAGCCGGTCGCGACCACCGCGACCTGGAACTCGTCGGCCCCGATCTGGCGCAGGGCCTCCATCGAGCGGGCGTCGGCCTGCACCGCGTGGGTGACGCGGTCGGCCCACTTCTGGACGAGGGTCGGGTCGGTGTCGACGACGAGGACCTCCCGGTCCTGGCGGTCGAGCTGACCGGCGGTGGCGGCGCCGAAACGGCCGAGGCCGATGACAAGCACCGGGGCATCACTGCGAATATCAACCAACGATCGGCCTTTCTTCGGGGAGTCGGAACAACCGCGAGCGGTTGGTGGCCGCGATTGCCGCGGCGAGGGTGACGGTGCCGACGCGGCCCGCCCACATGGTGGCGATGAGGACGTACTTGCCCGCATCAGGGAGTTCCGCGGACAGGTTGGAGGACAGGCCACAGGTGCCAAACGCGGAGATCACCTCAAACAGCACGATGTCGAGCGATTCGCCGGTCATGTGCATGATCGCGACCGTCGCGGCGAGCACGATCGTGGCCCCCCAGATCAGGATCGAGACGGAGACGCGGAGCACCTCGTTCGGAATGCTGCGGCCGAACGCCTGCACGTCCTTGTAGCCGCGCGCTTCCGCATACGCCGCGAGGAACAGCACCGCGATCGTGGTGACCTTGATGCCGCCGGCGGTGGAGGCCGATCCGCCGCCCACGAACATCAGCATGTCCATCACGAGCAGCGTGGAGCCGTTCATGTCGAGCGGGTCGATGATGCCGAGCCCGCCGGAGCGCGTCATGATCGACATGTAGACCGAGCTGAACATCGTCTGCCAGAAGTTCTGGCTGCCGAGGGTCGCCTGGTTGTTCCACTCGAGCGCGGCGATCGCGAGCCAGCCGAAGATGACAAACACGATGGTCGTGGTCAGGGTGAGCTTCGCGTGCAGCCCGAGCCGCTTGTGCGCGCGCCAGCCGCTGCCGATCACGTAGCGGTAGAGCGCGAAGATCACGGGGAAGCCGATCGCGCCGAGGAACACGCCGATGGCGAGCACGCTGAGCAGGTAGACGTCGGTGGCGAACGGATCGAGCCCGCCCCCGAGCGGCACAAAGCCGGTGTTCGTGAACGCGGAGGCCGCGAGGTAGAACCCGTTCCAGAGCGCGTGCCAGAAGTCATAGCCGGCCATCATCAGGCGCGGGGTGATGAGTACCGTCAGGGCGGCCTCGATGATGACCACGCTCAGCGCGACCGCGCCCAGCAGGCCGCCGATCTCGCCGAGCCCCACGGCCTGGCTCTCGGAGACGTCACGCCCCATGCGCATCGGGTTCGTGTCACCCGCGGCGAGCAGGCGCTGGCGGAGCCCGAGCCGGCGGGTCACCGTGAGCCCCAGGATGCTCGCGAGCGTGAGCACACCGATGCCGCCGATCTGCAGGCCGGCGAGCACCACGATCTCGCCAAACAGCGACCAGTGCGTCGACATGTCGACGGTGGAGAGCCCGGTCACGCAGATCGCGGAGACCGCGGTGAAGAGCGCGTCGGCGAGCGGGGTCATCGTGCCGCTACTGCTCGCGATGGGCAGCGAGAGCAGCGCGGTCCACAGCAGGATCAGCGCGGTGAAGATGAGCAGCGCGAACCGGGCGGGGGACGAGTGGATCATCCCCCCGATCCACGACCGCCGCGAGAGTGCAGCGGAGCGGCGCTGGCTCCTGACGGATGCCCCCACAGTGCCCTACTTTCCCGGTGACGGTGCGAGGCGCACGAATCTCATGGTCTCGGCTTGCTGGTGTCATGGTACACATGCGAAGCGGCTCAGGTGAATTATCGGCCCGCGGCACGCGGGTGCGGACAGAATGCCTGCGGCCCACTACCCTGGGGCTATGCCAGATATCTTCGGGGTTATTGCCGACGCGACCCGGCGCGACATCCTGCAGGTCCTGCTCGAGCGGGTGCAGCGCGACGCCGAGATCAGCGTGTCCGAGATCGTCGGGCAGCTCGAGATCAGCCAGCCGACCGTCTCGAAGCACCTGAAGGTGCTGCGCGAGGCCGAGCTTGTGACGGTCCGCGAGGAGGGGCAGCACCGCTACTACTCCCTGAACGCCGAGCCGCTCGAGATGATCGAGGACTTCATCATCCCGTTCCTTTCGGCGGGGTTCGATACCGAGGTGACGGTCGAATATCTGTCGGAGTCGGGCGAGCGAATCCCGGGCCCGGGGGATCAGGATGCGTTCGCGAACCTCGACGAAGAGGTGCTCCCGGAGGAGGCCGCGGCCGCCGCGGAGCGCATGGGTCGTGCTGCCGCACGCGCCGAGAATCGGGTGAAGGAGCTCGTCGCTCGGTTCCGTCTGCGCGAGTGATATCGAGGAATCTGCCGATTCGGTTCGCGCTGCGGCCTCGCACCGAGTAGGATTACTGTTTTGTGGGCCACGAATCCGGCGGCCCGAGAGACGTTGTGAGGTGACCGTGGGTTCTGTTATTAAGAAGCGCCGTAAGCGTATGTCCAAGAAGAAGCACCGCAAGCTGCTTCGGAAGACGCGTCACCAGCGTCGCAATAAGAAGTAGTCGACGCGCCTCGGGCGCGACGGATGCTGGCGTCGGGCCGTAGGTCCGGCGCCATTGTGTTTTCTGGGATGCGGTACGTGCGGAGGGGAACCCCATGCGAGCAGTGCGGTTGACGCTGATCGGTAAGCCCGGCTGTCACCTGTGTGACGAGGCGCGCGACGTCGTGGAGCGCGTCCGCGCGGAGGTCGCGGCGGAGGGTGTCGAGACGGAACTCGAGGAGCTCGACATTCTGCAGGATCCCGCGCTCGCGCGCGTCCATGCGGAGAGTATTCCGGTGCTCCAGATCAACGGCAAACGCCACGCGATTTGGCGCGTGGATCCCGCGCGCCTCGCTCCCGCGATCCAGAAGGCGGCCCGCGGCCCGCTCGGGCGGCTGCTGCCGTAACCCTCGTTCCGGCCGCGACTGCCGTTCTCGCCGGAATCCCCGTTCTCGCCGGAACCCCCCCACCGTTTGCGTGACTCGAAAGGCTGCTCATGACCCTGCGCCACATTGTTTCCTGGAAGCTCGGCGGCGAATCGCGCGCGGAGCGCGACGCCCAGGCCGCGGAGATCACCGCCGCCCTCCTGCCGCTGCGCGAGCTCGTCCCGACGCTGCGCGCGCTCGACGTGCACCGGAACGAACTGTTCGACGGCGACAACTACGATCTGACGCTCGTCGCGGACTTCGACGACGCCGAGGGCCTCGCGGTCTACGCGACGCACCCCGACCATGTTGCGGCGGGTGCGGTGGTGAAGCAGTACGCCGTGGCCCGCGTCGCCACAGACTTCACGCTCTAGCCCCGACCCATCGCGGCGAGCACGCATTTTGGCACCTTTCCCGTCGTGGGAAGGTGCCAAAATGCGTGCTCGGCCGGGTGGCGGGCTCGGGGGCGCGGGTGAGAGCTAGGCCCGCGCGAGCAGCTCGGCGCTCGGGGCGTAGGCGCGATAGCTCTGCTGGATCGCGATCTGGTCCGCGAGGTACTTCGCGTCGTGCCACACGCCCCAGATGAAGCTCGAGCCGCGGCGCGACTGCCAGGGGAGTCCGAGGAAGTACACGCCCGGCTCGCGGGATACGCCACGCTGATGCACCGGTCGGCCGAGCTCGTCGAATGCGTCGACCTGGAGCCAGCTGTAGTCGGCGCGGAATCCGGTGGCCCACACGATCGAGGTGATGCCGGCCGCGGCGAGGTCCAGCTCGAGGATCGGGTCGGTGACGCACGCCGGATCCGGGCCCAGCTCGCGGGCCGTCGGTTCCTCGGGGAGGTCGAGGCCCATGCGCTCGATGTAGGCGTCGGCCTCGTCGAGCAGCGCCAGGTAGTTTTCGTCGCCACCGCGAATGTTCGTGGCGAGGTCGGTGCCGAAGCGCATCACGCCGTCCTCGTACGCGTTCGCGCGGCCCACGAGTGTGATCCCGTCGGCGGCGAGATTGCGGAAGTCGATGGTGCGCCCGCCATCCGCCCCGCTGACGGCGATCGTGACGTGTTCCGCGCCCTCCGCGGGCGTGGCCGCATCCCACTTGCCCAGCACCCCGAGCCACCACACGAAACTGCGGTTGCGGTAGCGCTGCGGCGGGCGATCGTGCGGCCCGACGGCCAGGGTGACCTGGCGACCCGCCTGACGGAGTTCGTTTGCGATCTGCACCCCGGAGGAGCCAGCCCCGACGACGAGCACGCCCCCGTCCGGGAGCTGCTGCGGGTTGCGGTAGCTGGCGGAGTGCAGCTGCGTCAGGCCGGCGCGCTCGGGCACGATGGGCGGGATCGCGGGGACCTGGAACGCGCCCGTGGCCGCCACGATGTAGCGCGCCCGGATCGAGCCGTCGGAGGTCTGCACCTGGAAGCCTGCCGCGTGGGGCAGTTTCTGCACGGACTGGACCTCGACGCCGCAGCGGATCGGGGCGTCGATCATGCGCGCGTACGTTTCGAAGTACGCGGCGACCCGCTCCTTCGGGGCGAACGCGTCCTGATCGAGGTCGTCGAATTCGAGGCCGGGGAAGCGGTCGTGCCAGGCGGGACCGTTCGCGACCAGGGAGTCCCACCGTTCGGAGCGCCACCGCTCCGCGATTCGATGCCGCTCAACGACGATGTGGGCCACGCCCTGCGCGCTCAGGTGCTCGCTCATGGCGACGCCGGCTTGCCCGGCGCCGACGACGAGGACTTCGGTGACCTCGGGTGCTGTGGTCGGCATGATTCGTTCTCCGCTCGAATTGGGGTCGATGCGGATCGCCGGCGCGGGGCAGCAGTGCACTCGGGGCCGGGATCCGGCCGGGGCGCGGAAGGTGCGGCCCGGATATGCACCAGCAAACCCCAGGGTTCGAGCGGGATGCCAATACACATTCGCGGAGCACTGCATCGGTTTCAATGATGCAGCTAACCTGCAGGATCGGAAAAAGGCATGTCCGTGACCTTGGCTGGCGCGGGCACCTCGCCGGTGACCAGCTCGCGCACGGCGGCGGCCACCGCACGTGAGCGCGCGGTGCGCTCGACCTGCGCCAGCGAGGCCACCGTGACGTTGAGCCGGCGCACGTCATCGCTGATATCGACCACCACCGTCTTGCTCCCGGTGTACGTCTCCTCGATGCGGGGGCGCTGGTTCAGGATCGCGAAGCCGCAGCCCATCGCGACCAGGGAGCGCACCGCCTCGTAGTTCTTGGTGCGGTACTTGATGTTCGGGGTGACGCCGACGTCACTGAACAGCTGCAGGAAGTACGTGCTGCTGTCGGGGAGATCGAGCAGGACGAGCGGATCGTTCGCGAGCTCTGCGAGGGCCACTTCCGCGCGCCCGGCGAGCGGGTGCGCGGTGTCGAGGATGACGTGTGGCGAGACCTCCGCGATGAACTCGTGGTCGATCCCGTCGGGCGAGGTGAGGTCGTAACCGACGACGACCTCGGCCCGGCCCCCGCGCAGGGCCGCGAGGTTCTCCTCGTGATCGCCTTCAAGCACGTCGACGGTGAGCTCGGGATAGCGCTCCTGCAGCAGCGCCAGGAGCTGGGGGAGCAGGAACGGGGTCAGCGTGTGGAAGCAGGCGATCGTGATCGCCCCGCGGACCTCGTTCTGCTCGGCCTGGATGTTTTCGATGGTGTCGGTGAGGAGGCCGAACAGGCGGTGGGTGTCGCGCAGCAGCTCTTCGCCGGATGCCGTCAGGATCAGGCCCTTCGAGTGCTGGCGAATGAACAGCGCGGTGCCGAGGGAGCGCTCGAGGTGCGAGATCGCCGTGGAGACCGCGGACTGGGCAACGTGGAGCTGCTGGCTCGCCGCGGTCATGTTCAGCGTCTTCGCGCACTCCGCGAAATAGCTGAGCTGGGTGAGCGTGATGGCAAAACGGTGGCTCATGCGGGGGATCCTCCGGCGGTGGGGGCACGGCTGTGTGCATCTGAATTATCGATAGCCTAGCTTCGTTTTGAGTATTTTACAGATGCAATTTCAGTGTTGAGAATGGTGCTCAGGACCCCGTTCATCCCGCAACTCAACGAGGAGACACCGTGACGGAAACGACGCACCTGCGCCTGCGGAAGTTCAACACCCGCGAGACCTACCCGGAGCAGAACCTCGACAACGACCTGTGCCAGGCCGTGGTGGCGGGCGGGGTGGTCTACCTCCCCGGACAGATCGGGCAAGACCTCGACACCCGCGAATCGGTCGGCATCGGGGACGTGACCGCGCAGACCGAGCAGGCCATGCGGAACATCGCCATGCTGCTGGAGGAGGCGGGCAGTAGCCTGGCCGACATCGTGAAGGTGACGATCTACATCATCGACCCGCGCTACCGCGAGGACGTCTACCGCACGGTCGGGAAGTGGCTGAAGGGCGTCTACCCGGTGTCCACCGGCATCGTGGTCCAGGCGCTCGCACGCCCCGAGTGGCTCGTCGAGATCGACGCCACCGCGGTGCTCAGCGATGGGGGCCGGGCGTGACTTTTTCACTGATCCTCCGCGACCCCGTAACGGGGGAATTCGGATCCGCGATCTCCTCCTCTTCGCCCGCGGTTGCCGCGCGCTGCGTGAACCTCGCCGACGGGGTCGGCGGCGCGCACTCCCAGAACGTGACCGACCCGCGCCTCGGCCCCGCGCTCCTCGCCGAGCTCGGTGCCGGTGCCACCGCGCAGCAGGCCGTCGACCGGGTCGTTGCGACGCAGGATCCCGCGACGATCGGCTACCGCCAACTGCTGGTGCTCGATGCGGCAGGCCGCGCCGCCGTGTACTCCGGGGACCGCGCGCTCGGGATCTTTGGTGCGGCCAGCCGCGAGAACGCGGTCGCGGGCGGCAACATGCTCGCGAGTCTCGACGTGCTCGACGCGCTCGTGGACACGGCGCTGTCCGCCCCCGGCCGGATCGAAGAACGCCTCCTCGCCGCGCTTCAGGCCGCGGTCGCGGCGGGCGGGGAAGCCGGCCCCGTGCACTCCGCAGGGCTGGCGGTCGTGGGATCCGCCGGCTGGCGGATCACCGACCTCCGCGTCGACTGGTCCGAGGACCCGATCGGGGAGCTCGGGCGCGTGCTCGCGGAGTGGCTGCCGCAGCGCGATGACTACACCCACCGCGGGCTGAACCCCGCGGCCGCCCCCTCGTACGGGGTACCCGGAGATGAATGACCCGCTGAAGTCGCGCGTTGCGGCGCGCGCCCGGGAGGTCGACGCCGAACTGATCGCGCTCTCGAACGATCTCCACGAGCACCCCGAGACGGGTTGGCAGGAGCACCGCTCCGCCGCCGCGGTCGCCGCGGTCCTCGCCGCGCACGGCTTCGACGTGGAGCAGCCCTACCTGGGCCTCGAGACCGCCTTCCGCGCGGTGCGCGATCCGGCATCCGCGACCCGTTTCACGGTCGGCTTGCTCGCGGAGTACGACGCGCTCCCCGGCCTCGGGCACGCCTGCGGCCACAATCTCATCTCGGCGATGTCCGTCGGTGCGGCGCTCGCGCTCGCGGCCGCGGCCGACGAGGTCGGGATCGCGGTGGAGGTGATCGGCACCCCCGCCGAGGAGGGTGGCGGCGGCAAGATCGCGCTGCTCGACCGCGGCGCGTTCACGAACCTCGACTTCGCACTGATGGCGCACCCCGCCCCCGTCGACGTGGCCGAGGCCCGGCCCTTCGCGGTGACCCACTGGCACGTCCAGTACGACGGCCGCGCCGCGCACGCCGCCGCGTACCCGGAGCGCGGGACCAACGCGAACGACGCGTTCCTCATCGCGCAGGTGGCGCTCGGTTTGCTCCGGCAGCAGCTGCCCGCGACGGTGCGCGTGCACGGCGTACAAACCCGTGGCGGCGAAGCGCCCAACGCGATCCCGGAGCGCACAGAGGGGCGCTGGTACGTCCGCGCCGAGACGACCGAGCAGCTCCTCGCTCTCGAAGCGCGGGTGCGTGCGTGCTTCGAGGCCGGCGCGCTCGCCACGGGCGCGCGCCTCACCATCACGCCGGAGAGCGAGCGCTACGCCGAGATGCGCACCGACGAGGCCGCGCTCGACCGGTACCGCGAGAACGCGACCGCGCTCGGCCGAAACTTCGACGTCGATCCGGCCGCCGCCACCATGAACCGCGCCTCGACCGACATGGGCAACGTGTCCCAGCTCGTGAACGCGATCCACCCCTACATCGGAGTGGGTGGCGAGGCGAGCAATCACCAGCCCGCCTTTGCCGCGGCCTGCGTGGGCCCGGGGGCCGAGCAGGCGCTGCGCGACGGGGCCGTCGCGCTCGCCTGGACCGCGCTCGACGTGGCACGGAACCGCATCTGATCCACCACTGAATCCCGGCGCCCCACGCGGCGCGAGCACACCCACGGAGAAACGAGAACGACATGACCCGTACCCATGCCGAGTGGCAGGCCGCTGCGGCGGCCCTCGAGTTCGACGGCCGCGCCGTCATCGGGGGCACCCGCGTCGCCGCGAGCTCGGGGAAGACCATCGCGAAGACGAACCCCGCCACCGGCGAGGTGATCTCCCACATCCACGAGTGCGGCGGGGCCGAGGTGGACGCCGCCGTCGCCGCCGCCCGTGCCGCCTACGAGTCCGGGGAGTGGTCGCGGGCCGGTGCAGGTTTCCGCCGCGAACGCCTGCTGGAACTCGCCCGCCTCATCGAGGAACGCGCCGACGAGTTCGCGCTCTACGACACCCTCGACATGGGCAAGCCGATCCGCGAGTCCTCGACGATCGATGCGCCCGGATCCGCGGCGCTGTATCGCTTCTACGGGGAAGCCGTGGAGAAGCAGGAGCACCTGATCCCGGTCACGCCCCCGGGTTCCACCGCGCTCGTGACGCGCGAGGCGCTCGGCGTGGTCGCCGTGATCGTGGCCTGGAACTATCCGCTCGAAATCGCGACGTGGAAGCTTGCCCCCGCGCTCGCCGCGGGCAACGCCGTCGTCGTGAAGCCGCCGGTGGAGGCCTCACACTCGACGCTGTTGTTGGCCGAGCTGGCCCTCGAAGCGGGGATCCCCGCGGGCATCGTCAACGTGGTCCCCGGACGCGGCTCGGTCGTGGGGGCGGCGCTTGCCCTGCACGAGGACGTCGATATGCTCGCCTTCACGGGGTCCACCGAGGTCGCCAAACAGCTGCAGCAATACGCGGGGCAATCGAACATGAAGCGGCTCGCCCTCGAGGCCGGCGGCAAGAGCTCGAACCTGATCTTCGCGGACTGCGACGACCTGGCGCTCGCGGCGCAGAAGGCCGCGTTTGGCAGCTTCTACAACCAGGGTGAAGTGTGTTCGGCGAACTCCCGCATCTTTGTGGAGCGCGCGGTGTATGACGACTTCCTGCGGCTGTACGCCGAGGCCGCCCGGGCCTACGCGCCCGGGGATCCGCTCGACCCGGCCAGCGGGATCGGCTCGCTCGTGTCCGAGGCGCACGCGGACACCGTGTGGGCGACCATCGAGAACGCCCGCCGGGACGGCACGATCGTCGCCGGTGGCACCCGGCCGGAGATCGCCGGATCCCGCGCCTTCATCGAGCCGACCATCGTGACGGACGTGCCCGCAGACCACGAGGTGCACACGCGCGAGATCTTCGGGCCGGTGGCCGTCGTCACCCCGTTCGACACCGAGGAGGAAGCGATCGCGCGGGCGAACGAGACCCCCTTCGGCCTCGCCGCATCGCTCTGGACGGGCAGCCTGGCCCGGGCGCACCGCGTCTCGGAGCGCCTGGTCGCCGGCACGGTGTCCGTGAACACGGTGGACGCCCTCGGCTTCACCACGCCGTTCGGCGGCTTCAAGCAGTCCGGGTTTGGCCGGGATCTCTCGGTGCACGCGCTCGAGAACTACACGGACTACAAGACGACGTGGATGCAGTGGGGGTAGGCGGAGATATCCGCCGAACTGCATCTCAAACCACGATGCAGTGATCCGAAAATAACTATTTTACTGATGAATGACGCGGTGTGACGATGGGTGCAGGACCCGCGACCCGTCCGGTCAATGCCGACTGAGAGGAACCCGACATGACCATGCAGCAGGAATTCTCCGACGTGAGCGCGCAGCTCACGAACACCCCGAGCGGGCTCGCCGAGATCGCGAAGCGCCACCTGGTGATGAACTTCACCCCGGCGAGCAAGTACCGCGACGACGAGCTCCCGGTGTTCGTGCGCGGCGAGCACTGCTCCGTGTTCGACGAGAGCGGCCGACGCTTCTTCGACGGCCTCGCGGGACTGTTCTGCGTGCAGCTGGGCTACACGCACGGGGCCGAGGTCGGCGACGCCGTGCGCGATCAGCTGGCGGCGCTCCCGTTCCAGACCACGTGGAGCGTGGCGCACCCGCCCGCCGCGCTGCTCGCCCAGAAGATCGCGGAGCTCGCGCCCGGCGACCTGAACCGCGTGTTCTTCGCCTCGGGCGGCGGCGAGTCGAACGAGGCCGCAATCAAGCTTGCGCGGCAGTACCACATCACCCGGGGTGAGGGGACGCGCACCAAGTTCATCGCCCGCCGCGTCGCCTACCACGGCACCAGCTTCGGCGCGATGTCGCTGAACGGAATGACGGACGTGCGCAAGATGTTCGAGCCCCTCATGCACGGGGTGCGCCACACGCACAACACGAAGCGCTACCGCCGTCCCGAGGGCGAGACCGCCGAGCAGACCACGGCATTCCTCCTGGCCGAGCTGGAATCGCTCATCGTGCAGGAGGGTGCCGACACCATCGCGGCGATCATCATGGAGCCACTGCAGAACGCGGGCGGCAGCCTCACCCCGCCCACGCCGGACTACTTCCCGGGCGTGCGGGCGCTGTGCGACACGTACGGCATCCTGCTGATCGCGGACGAGGTCATCACCGGTTATGGCCGCCTCGGCTCCTGGTTCGGTTCGACCCACTACGGATTCCAGCCCGACATGATGACCTTCGCGAAGGGCATCGCCTCCGCCTACATGCCGCTGGGCGGCGTGATCGCGAGCGACCGGATCATCGAGACGGTGCTCGACGGACCGCTCGGCATGTTCAACCACGCGCTCACCTACGGCGGCCACCCGGTCGCCTGCGCCGCGGCACTGAAGAACCTCGAGATCATGGAGCGCGAAGGCGTCGTGGAGAACGTCGCCGAGCTGAGCCCGTACCTGGGGGAGAAACTCGCGGAGGTCGCGTCCCGGCACGCGGCGATCGTCGGTGACCTGCGCGGCGACGGCTTCCACCGCAGCTTCGAGCTCGTCACGGACCACGCTGCGAAGCGCTGGGCCGAGACGCCGCTGAACGCGGGCGACTTCGTCGGCGGCCACCTGAATCCGGCGCTTGCCGAGGCCGGGCTGCTCTGCCGGGTCGCGATTGACGCCGAGGGGAACCCGCTCGTGCAGGTGTCGCCCCCGCTCGTCATGACTCGTGCGGATATCGATGAGCTCGCCGGGCTCCTGGACCAGGCGTTTACCGCCGCGACGGCGAGCGCCGGGCTGTAATTCCGAGTGACCCCCGGGGACCCTGCGTCGGGTCCCCGGGGTGGCGCGATTCGTCGCGCCATTTTTACCCAACTTCAACGGCGAAATAGGGATCCCCCATGAGCGAATATCCACGGCTGACGACGTCCACGACCAAGATCATCACCTTCGAACGGCGGCACATCCGGCCGATCCCCGACGACGAACGTCACGGGACGACGCGCGGGCTCTTCTTCGTGTGGCTCGGGATCAACATGCTCCCGCTCACCATCGTCACGGGTGCCCTCGGGCCCACCGTGTTCGGGCTCTCGCTCGGGTGGACCATCGCCGCCGTGGTCATCGGCAACGTCGTCGGCGGTCTGGGAGCCGCGTTGCACGCCTCTCAGGGGCCGCAGCTGGGGATCCCCCAGATGCTGCAGGCGCGCGGGCAGTTCGGCTACTTCGGTGGCAGCCTGCTCGCGCTCATCGCGGTGATCATGTTCCTCGGCTTCTTTGCCTCCAACCTCGTGGTGGCCGCGCAGAGCTTCGCCGCGGTATTCCAGAGCGACAACATCAACATCGGCATCATCGTGTGCGCCGGGATCGCGCTGGTGGTCGCGATCTTCGGCTACGACCTCGTCCGCAAACTCATGGCCGTGTTCTCGGTGGTCATTGGGCTGCTCGTGGTCGTGTCGATCATCATCGCGGTCGCGAACCCCGCGACGTTCGTGCCGCACGCGGACCTCGGATACAACACCGCCGGGTTCTTCGGCATGCTCGCGATCGGCGTCACCTGGCAGCTCGCGTACGCCCCGTACGTCTCCGACTACTCGCGGTACATGCCGCGCGAGGGCGGGGCCAAGCAGGCGTTCTGGGCCACCTACTTGGGCCTGGTCCTGGGCACCGTGCTCGTCATGCTGCTCGGCGCGCTCGTCGGACTGACCACCGCGGACGGGGACACGATGGCCGCGCTCGGCCGCCTCCTCGGCGGCTTTGGCCCGGTCGTGCTTTGTGCGTTCGGGATCGCCTCCGCGGTCATGAACTCCTCGAACATTTACTCCGGGGTGATGTCCTCGCTCACCGTGCTCGAAACGATCTCCGCGAAGATCCGGATCGATACCGCGAAGCGCATCCTGATGACGGTGGCGTATGCGGTGATCGCCATGCTGGGCGCGCTCCTCGGCAAGGACAGCTTCCTGCTGATCTTTGGGGACTTCGTCACGCTGCTGCTCTACGTGCTGATCCCGTGGTCCGCGATCAATCTCGTCGACTACTTTGTGCTCCGCAAGGGCCACTACGCCGTTGACGACATGTTCCGGCGCGATGGCGGTCGCTATGGGCGCTGGGACTCGGCGGGCCTCGTGAGCTATCTGATCGGCATCCTCGTGCAGATCCCATTCATGGTGACCAGCCTGTACACCGGGCCGCTCGCCGAGCCGTTGGGCTTCGTGGACGTGGCCTGGATCTTCGGCTTCATCGTCCCGGGCGCGCTCTACTACCTGTGGCGGCGTGGCGGCGCGGCGGCGGAACTCCGCACCGCGGCGCGGGAGCGGGTGGCCGCGTGAGCGCGCCGGATCTGGTCGTCACCGGTGCCCAGCTGTGGGCCCCGGCGCTCAGCGCGGACACGGCCGTCGCGGTGCGGGATGGTCGGATTGTGGCGGTGGGCAGCGACCGCGCGATCGGCGCCCTCGCCGCGCCACAGACCGAGCGGATCGATGCGGCGGGTGCGGCGCTGCTCCCGGGATTTCACGACGCGCACATTCACGCGCTCGCCGGCGGGCTCGCGCTGCTCGGCTGCGACCTGGAAACCGAGCACTCGCTCGACGGCTACGGCCGACTCATCAGGGACGCCGCCGCGCTCGGCGAGCCCTGGGTGATCGGTGCCGGCTGGTTTGGGGACGTGTTCCCCGGCGGGCTCCCCACGCGGGAGCTCCTCGACGAGTGGGTGCCGGACCGCCCCGCGGTGCTCACCAGCCACGACGCCCACGGCGTTTGGGTGAATACTCGGGCGCTGGAACTCGCGGGGATCACGGATGACACGCCTGATCCGCCGGCCGGCCGGATCGTGCGGAACGCCGACGGTGTTGCGACCGGCATGCTGCTCGACACCGCCGGGGAACTCGTCACGCGGCTCGCACCACCGCGCGGTGCCGCCGAACAGCGGCGGGCGCTGCGTGCCGCGCAGGAGCGGCTCTTCTCCCTTGGGATCACGAGCTGGCACGACGCGATCCTGGGCGACTACCTCACCCTGCCGGATAGCTTGCCGACGTATCTCGAGACCCGTGCGGACGGGAGCCTGCGGGCCCGCGTGACCGGGTCGATGTGGTGGCCGCCGACGGCCGGGCCCGCGTACCTGCCCGAGATGCTCGGGCGGATCGATGCGGCGCGCGGCGCGGGGTTCGCGGTGTCGAGCGTCAAGATCATGCAGGACGGGATCTGCGAGAACTGCACGGCGGCGCTCATCGACCCCTACCGGGGAGTGTCGCCCGCGGTGCGCGGCGATTCGGTGATCTCGCCCGAGGATCTCGCCGAGATCGTGTGCCACCTGGATGCGGCGGGGCTCAGCGTCCACTTCCATGGCGTCGGGGACCGCGCGGTGCGCGAGTGCCTCGACGCGGTCGCGGCGGCCCGGGCGGGAGGCACAGGGGTGCGGCACCAGATCGCGCACCTGGACCTCGTCGATCCCGCGGACATCCCGCGGTTCGCGGAGCTCGGCGTCACCGCGAACCTGCAGCCACTGTGGGCGCGCAACGACCAGGAGATCCTCGAGCGGAAGCTCCCGCTGCTGGGCGCAGAGCGGGCGCAGTTCCACTTTCCGTTCGGGTCCCTGCACCGCGCGGGGGCCCACCTCGCGATGGGAAGCGACTGGCCGGTGACGAGTCCGGATCCGCTATGGGGGCTGCACACCGCGTGCACCCGAACCGCGCCCGCGGCCGATGTGCACGCACTGAACGCGGAATCCCGGGTCCCCGCGCTGCCGGATGAACAGCTCAGCCCGGAGGTGGCGATCCGCGCGTACACGCTGGGCTCCGCGGAGATCTCGGGCGTCGCGGACCAGCTCGGGCGCATCGCGGTCGGCGCGCTCGCCGACCTCGTGCTCCTGAGCGGGCCGGTCGGGGCCGCTGGCGATTTCGACCGCGTGCGCGTTGCCCGCACCATCCTCGGCGGCACCACGGTGTACGCCGCACCCACCACGGACGACCGCGATCCCGAGCTGGCCTCACCGTCAGCTCGGGCGTGACAAGGAGAACCATGACTCAGGAACCACCCGTCGTCACGAAGACATTCGTGCGATTCGAGCAACAACACATTCTGCCCATCCCCGAGACCGAGCGAACGGGCACGAGCAGGTCGATCTTCGCCATCTGGGTGGGGCTCAACATGATGCCCCTCACCGTGGTCACGGGGGCCGTCGCGACGGGCGCCTACTCGCTGCCCATCGGGTGGAGCATCGCCGCGCTCTTGATCGGCAACGTGATCGGGGCCTTCGGCTCGGCCCTGCACGCATCGCAGGGTCCGCACCTCGGGATCCCGCAGATGCTCCAGGCCCGTGCCCAGTTCGGGTATCTCGGCGGCGGTCTCTTCGCGCTGATCGCCTTCATCATGTTCATGGGCTTCTTCGTCGGCATCCTGATCGTTGCGAAGGACGCGCTGCTCGCCGTGTTCCCGAGCGTGAACGGCTCGGTCGCAATCATCGGGTTCGCGGCCGTCGGCATCGTGCTGTGCGTGTTCGGCTTCGATTTGCTGCGCAAGACGATGGTGTACATCTCGATCCTCATCGCGGTCGCCGTGACGGTGTCCATGGTGATGCTCTGGCTGCAGCCCGAGGTGACCGCTTCCCGCACCGACGCGGAGTTCACCCTGGAGGGGTTCTTCGCGGTGCTCGCGATCGGGGTGGTGTGGCAGCTCGCCTACGCGCCCTACGTGTCGGACTACACGCGGTACCTTCCGAAGCAGACGGGCCCGAAGACCGCCTTCTGGAGCACCTACCTGGGGCTCGTGCTGAGCTCGGTGTTCGTGATGACGCTCGGCGTGCTCCTCGGGGCCGCGAACCCCGACAATCCGCTTGCCGCGCTGAGCGATCACCTGGGCGGGCTCGGCCTCGTCGTGCTGCTCGTGTTCGCGGTCACCTCCGCGCTCATCAACGGCGTGGAACTGTACTCGGCCGTGATGAACGCGCTGACCGGAATCCAATCGAGCTTCCGGAACGTCATCATTACCTCCGGCACGCGCGTGTGGACCACGGTGGTGTGCGGGGTCGTCGCCACGGTCGTCGCCCTGCTCGGCCAGGGGGACTTCATGACGGCGTTCGACAACTTCCTCTCGCTCCTGCTCTACGTGCTGATCCCCTGGTCCGCAATCAACCTCGTCGACTACTTCGTCGTCAAGAAGGGGCACTACACGATCGGCGACCTGTTCGACCGCACCGGCGGACAGTACGGACGATGGAACGTCGTGGGGCTCGGGAGCTACGCGATCGGGTTCCTCGCGCAGGTGCCGTTCATGATCACGGCCCTGTACACGGGACCGATGGCCGCACCGCTGCACAACGTGGACATTGCCTGGCTCGTCGGCTTCGTCGTGACCGTGATCGTCTATCTGGTCTGGGTGAAGCTCGCCCCGAACGGCGGCACCCGAGAGGTCGAGGACGCCGCCGCCGAGGCCGCCACGACCCACGAGCCGACCCGCTAACTGCCCGGCCCCGTTCGTCGCCCGCCCCGGACTACGACCGAGCACGCGATCTAGCACCTGCTGCCCGTGAAGAAAGTGCGAAATTGCGTGCTCGGCGGGGAATGGGGAGAGGGAAAAGGGGGGAGCCGGGAGTAAGGCAGGGCAGAGCCAGGGGCAAGTCCCTAGATGCGGTGCAACTCCCGGCGCGGGCGGACCGCAACGTCGGTGAGCTGGACGTCGGCGGGGGCGTCGACCACGAAGCGCACCGCGCGGGCCACCGAGCTCGGCTGCACGTAGTGCTCGGGACGGTACGCGTCCGCGGGGATCAGCCCGCGCAGCATCTCGGTGTCGGTCTGACCCGGTGCCACGGTCGCGACGCGGAGCAAGTGCGGTTCCTCGTCGATGCGCAGCACGTCGGCGAGGCCGCGCAACGCATGCTTGCTCGCGGTATAGACGGCGCTGCCCGCGGCCGGCTGCGTGCCCGCGCCGGATCCGATGAACACGACCGTGCCGCGGGCGGCGCGCAGCAGGGGAAGCGCCAGTCGCGTGAGCGTCGCGGGCGCGGTCACGTTGACCGCGAAGTGCGCGTCCCAGTCGGCCGGTGACGCCGCCTCGACCCCGAGGGAACGCGCGATCGCGGCGGCGTGCACGATCACGTCGAGCCGATCGAGCTCCGCGACCCGGCGCGCGAGCGCGGCCTCGTCGGTGACATCGAGCTGCCACACCTCACCGCCCGTGTCGGCGGCCACGGCGGCCAGTCGCTCGGCGTTGCGGCCCACCAGGATCACGCGGTGGGTGCGGCGAAGTTCCCGCGCGATCTCGGCCCCCATGCCGCCAGAGGCCCCGGTGATCAGCGCAGTCTGGCGGGAATCGGACACGGACATCTCCTCGGGATCGGCGTGCGGCGCAGGAGATCCTGGCCGCTCGCCCTTCAGCCTACGCCCCGCACTCGGGCGCGGTACTCGCTCGGGGTGAGCCCCAGCACGGCCCGGAACTCCGTGGCGAAGTGCGCGTGGTCGGCGTAGCCCAGCTCGGTCGCCAGCGCGGCGAGCCCCGAGCCCGGTCCGGCCGCGCCGTCGTGCCGCAGCCGCTCCGCCGCTTCCTGCAGGCGCCTGCGGCGGATCATCGAGTGCAGGGACAACCCGAAGCATCGCTGCGCCGTGCGCTGCAGCGTGCGGGCCGAGGCGTGGAGCCGTGCGGGGAGTTGGTCGGTTCGGGTGAGCGTCGGATCGGCGAGCGCATCGGCGAGCGCGTTTGCCAGCCGGCCCGCGGCGTCCGCCGGCGGGACGGCGGAGGCCAGCCAGGCGGAGACCAAGGCCACGGCGTCCGCGCGCCGCGCGTCGTCGGTCTGCGCCCGAGCCTCCATCGCCGTGGTGACCGCGGCGTGCAGGAGTGCTGCTGAGGCCGGTGCCGCCGCGTCGCGCAGGGCCGCGGGATCCGGCAGCAGTGCGGGCACCGCGGCGGGGCGCAGCAGCGCGCCGACCGCCCAGCCGGACCCGGTCAGCACGCGCTCGGAGCGCCGCGTGGGCGGGCCGACAATGGTCACCCCCGCGGGCTCGACCACGAGGTTGCACGCAGGGAACGGCAGGATCTCCTGTCGGGATTCGACGCCCGCGGGAAGCGACCACTCGGGGATCCAGAACCACCTCACGCGATCCGCCAGTTCGGGTGGCGGGGCGATCCGATGAAAGGTGGGAAGCCGCTCCGGGTAGAGCACGCCGCGCCGGTTCGTGGGGTCCTCGCCCATGTCACCCCTCTCGCCCGGTGGGTCCCGCGGTTGGCGCGAATCTGCAAGCGCGGACCGCACGCCGATTTTACGCTGGGGGCATGACGACTCCCGAGCATCGCGCCGCACACGGCGCCCACACGACCCACGGCCGCCCGAACGGGGCCTCCTCCCTCACGCCGTTCCTCGCGATCCCGGGCGCGAACGACGCGATCGCGTTCTACCGCGACATCTTCGGTGCCCGCGTCGTGGACGTCACCGAGATGGGCGGACGCGTGGTTCATGCCGAGCTCGCCTTCGAGGTGGGCCACCTGCAGCTCGGCGAGCCGGTGCCGGATTTTCACCTGGTCGCGGCACCCGAGGGGGAGAGCGACTGCTACTCGATGGGGATCTACGTTCCCGATGTGGACGCGGTGGTGGATCGCGCGCTCGCCGCCGGGGCGACGCTTCGCGAGCCCGTCAGCAACTTCGTCTCGGGGGACCGCTACGCGAGCGTCCGGGATCCGTTCGGGGTGCGCTGGTCGATCATGACCCGGGTTGAGGACCTCTCGGAGGAGGAGAGCGCCGCCCGCGTGCAGGCATGGAGCGCCGCGGCGGGCGGGTAGTTCCCCGCACGCGCGGAGTTAGTTCACTCCCTCGGGCACGGTGTGCAGGTGCAGCCGCTCGCCGGCCGCGTTGAAGATGCTGATCACCTCGGTGCGGGTGTCGCCGTCGGTGCGCATGCGGTGCGGGATCGCGGTGTCGAATTCGGCGGCCTCGCCGCTGCCCAGTACGAGGGTCTGCTCGCCGAGGTCGAGGCGGAGCGCCCCGGAGAGAACGTAGAGCCACTCGTGTCCGTCGTGCACCTGCTGTGGGCGTTCCGGCGCGTCCGGGTGGTACGTGATCTTGAATGCGCGCACTTCGGACGCCTCGCGGGTGAGGGGCGCGATCGTCAGCCCGTCCCGGGTGACGGGGGTGCGGCGCACGCGCGGATCTGGGTCCTGCGGCGTGAGGAGGTCGTCGATGCGGATCCCGAGCTGCCGGGTGAGGGGAAGGAGCAGTTCGAGGCTGGCCTGGCGCTTGCCCGATTCGAGCCGGGAGAGCGTGCTGGCCGACAGCCCGGCCCGGCTCGCGAGCTCGTCGAGGGTCCAGCCGCGATGCTGCCGGGCGGCGCGAAGCCGCGGTCCCAGGTGTGTGAGTTCGTCCACGTCCCCCCCTTGCCAATTCTGCAAACTTGATTGCGATTATCGCACAAGTTGCGCACGATGAGAACATGACAGACACACACGTTGACGCGGTCGTACTGGGTGCCGGGGCCGCGGGGCTCAGCGCCGCCCAGGCCCTCGGCCGCTCGCTCCGCCGCACCCTGGTCATCGACGCGGGCGCGCCCCGCAACCGCTTCGCCGCGCACATGCACAACGTGCTCGGCCTCGACGGGACACCCCCGCTCGAGCTGGTCGCCCGCGGCCGCGCCGAGGCCGAAGCCTACGGCGTCGAGTTTGTCGAGGGCACCGTCGCGGCGGTCACCGGGGACGGCGATCTGACGCTCGAGCTCGCGCCGGATCCGGACGGCACGGTGCGCCGCATCGAGACCCGGGCGCTCATCGTCGCGACCGGCGCGAGCGACACCCTCCCCGACATCCCGGGACTCGCCGACTACTGGGGGAGCACCGTGCTGCACTGCCCCTACTGCCACGGCTGGGAAGTGCGCGGCTCGCGCCTCGCGGTGCTCGCCGCGTCACCACTCGCCCTGCACCAGGCGACACTGGTGCGGCAGTGGAGCGAGCGGTTGACCCTCTTCAGTGCCGCGCTCGGCGAACTCGAGCCGGACGTCGCTCACGCACTCCAGGCCCGCGGCACCGTGATCGAGCAGAACCCCGTCGCGGAGGTGCTCGGGGACGGCACCCGCGTCACCGGCATCCGCACCGCCGACGGGGTCGTGCACGAGATCGACGCGATCTTCACCATGGGGGCGGTCACCCCGCACGACGGCTTCCTCGCGGGACTCGCGCTCGAGCGCACGGACACTCCCGTGGGGAACTTCCTCGCGGTCGACCCGGGCGGGCGCACGAGCCACCCCCGGATCTGGGCGGCCGGAAACGTGGTGAACCCGATGGCCACGGTCCCCATCGCGATGGGCGCGGGCGCGCAGGCCGGGGGAGCGGCGAATTACGCCCTCGTGGAACTCGACGTTGCGGACGCGCTCGCCGCCGGAGGTGCGGCATGAGTGCTCAGGGATCCGAGACGCCGAAGGCGTTCTGGGAAGAGCGATACTCGGGGAGCGAGCGCGTGTGGTCGGGGCGGGTCAACGCGACCCTCGCCGCGATCGTCGAGTCGCTCCCGGTGGGCCGGTCCCTGGATCTGGGGTGCGGCGAGGGCGGCGACGTGCTGTGGCTCGCCCAGCGCGGCTGGGACGCGACCGGGGTCGACCTGTCCGAGACCGCGATTGCCCGTGCGACGCGCACGGCCGCGGCGCACGGGCTCGGCTCCGCGAGCTTCGTCGCCGCGGATCTCGCGGACTGGGCTCAAGGCGCGGAGAGCGTCGAATATGACCTGATCACCGCCAGCTTCTTCCAGTCTCCCGTTGCGCTGCCGCGGGCGCAGATCCTGCGGGCCGCGGGACACCGCGTGGCGCCCGGCGGGCACCTGGTGCTCGTGGCGCACGCCGCTCCGCCCAGCTGGGCCGCGCACGAGCACGGCGGCGCCGGCGGGCGCGGCCACGGTCCGCAGGACTTCCCGTCGCCGGAGTCCGAGCTCGCGGCGCTCGCGCTGGACCCGGCACGCTGGGAGGTGCTCGCTGCCGACGTCCGCGAACGGGTCACGACGGCTCCGAACGGTTCGCCCGCGACGCTGCTCGACTCGGTTGTTGTGGCACGGCGACGTGAAGCCACTCCGGAGCCTCTTGTCTGAGTGTCAGCTGAGTGTTACTCTCCCAATCACCCGGCAGTGACGGCGGGGGAACGCTCCCGCGCAGTGTCGGTCCGCACTGGGCATCATCACCGCACGATCCGAGACGGTCGGACGGATCCGCCCTGCGGAACAACCAGGGGGAGAACGAACCATGCAGACCACACAGCGGCCGTCAGGTCGGACCCGGAAAATTGCCGCGATCGCGGCGGGTGCTCTTGTCGTTGGCCTCGGGGCCACCTATACCCTCGCGTCGTGGAACGACTCCGAGTGGGTCTGGGGCGGCGCGGACGGCGACCCGAACGTGGGAACGAGCACGTTCAACGTGCAGCAGAACACCTCGGTTCCCTACGTGGGGACCGCCTGGGGCGACTTCGAGGTGAACCCGGGTGATGAGCTGACGTTCACGGCGGGGGCCTTGACGCTCTCGCCGAGCGACACGATCTACGCGCCGGTCGCGTTGCGGACCGGCACGGACTCCGTGGCCGGCGACGTGGAGCTTCAGGGGGCCGTCGCCGCGGCCGGAATCACCGCGTCGGACGCGGGGGACCAGCTGTGGAACGCGATTCGCGCCACGGTCTACACCGCCGCGGGCGCCACACCGCCGGCGGCGTGCACGGCCGCTGGCGTGGGCGATGCCGCGTGGACCGCGATCGTCACGAACGCGCCGCTGAGTACCGTCGCGAGCGGGGAGCAAACGCTCAGCGCGGAGGCCGGATCGACGCAGCACTACTGCTTCGCGCTGACCCTGCCCGCGGGGTCGCCGGACACGCTCCAGGGACGCACCATTGCCCCCGCGTGGGAGTTCGCCGCCACCTCCAACTAGGGCGGTCGTGCGGTCGGATCCGCGAGGGTGACCTCCGGATCCTGCAGCGGTCGGGCCTGAGCGGGGAGGGGGAAACGCATGGCGCGACGGGGTTTCGCGATTCTCGGGACCACGGTGCTGGGTGCTGCGGTCGTCGCGCTCGCGGCCTGGGGCATCCTCGCGATGACCGTCGGCGCGACGCTCGTCGTGTTCCGCACGGGCTCGATGGCTCCGGCGATCCCGCAGGGCGCACTGGCGGTGTCGTTCCCCGTCGCGGCCGCGGAGATCCGCGTGGGCGATGTCGTCACGGTGCAGCGGGCCGACGCGGAGCTCCCCGTGTCGCACCGCGTCGTCGAGGTGCGCGCGGGGGCCGATGCAACCGTGGCACCGGCGATCCCGCGTGACGCCCGCGAACTCGTTCTGCAGGGGGACGCGAACGCGCAGCCGGATCTGCGGCCCGCGGTCGTGCGGGAGGCTCGGCGGGTCGTGTGGTCCGTGCCCGGTGCGGGCACGGCGTTGATGATGGTGCAGAGCCCCATCGGCCTCGGCGTCATGGTGCTGGGTGCGGGCGCGCTCACCACCTGGGCGTTCTGGCCACGGCGCACGGGGGTGCCCGCGTGAGCGCCGTGCGGTCCCCGCGAGCCCGGGTCGCCGCGTGGGCGCTCCTGGTGGCCTCCCTCGTCGCGCTGGCCGGGGGCGCTGCGCTGGGTGCCGACCGGGCCTGGGCCACGTACCGCGCGCTGACCGAGACCGGCCGTCCGGGATATCTCATGCTCAGCGTGGACGATCGCACGCCCACGTGGGCCACGCTGGCACCGGGCGAATCCACGCAGTGGCTGGTCCGCGCCGATCTCGCCGGGGCGGCTGAGGGGCGGCTCGCGCTCGAACTCGACGCCCAGGGCCGGCTCGTGTCCGTCGGCGGGTTGACGGCGGGGGTGGTCTCCTGTGCGCGGCCGTTCAGCGGCGCGCCCGGCGCGCTCACGTGTGCACCGGGCGCGGTCACCGTGCTGCCGCCGACCGCCCTGCGGGATCTCGACCCGCGCCGGGCGCAGGTGTCGCTCGCCGCGTTGCGGGCCGACACCCCACGTCACCTCCTGGTGACGATCGCCGTGCCGGCCGAGGCTTCGCGGACCGAGATTGCCGGCACCGTCGCCCGCGTGGGCCTGGGGCTGCACGCGAGCGGGGAATCCTCCGGGCGGCCGCCGACACCGGTGCCACCCACACCCGTGCCACCCACACCCGTGCCGCCGACACCCGTGCCGCCGACCGTGCCGTCGACGGCGCCGGCCGCACCCCGAGCCGAGGGCGCGGAACGACTGAGCGTCACCGGCGCGGACCTGCGTGCCCTCGGGCTGCTCGCCGCGGGGCTGCTCGGCTGCGGCGCGGCGATCGCGCTCGGGCGATGGCGCACGCGATCGGCGTCGGGAGGGCCGTCGTGACGCGCCGTCGAGCGTTGACGCGTCGCCGCGGCGTGCGGCTGGCCGTCGCGAGCGCCGTCGCGGCCTGCGCGCTCCTCGTGCAGGGGGTCGGGGTCACGAACGCGAGCTGGACCGATCCCGAGTGGGACCGGGGCACGATTGGGACGACCGACTGCGGCCCCGCGGCGACGGGGATCGCGAGCCGAGGCGAGGGCCGCGTGCTCAGCGGCGCGATCCTCGGGGCCGATCTGGACACGCTGCTCGCGGCGCGCGGGGTGTCCGTGACCAACACCGGCAGCCGCGACAGGCACACGCCGTCGTCGGCGCAGCCCGTTCCCGGAAGTCCGCAGGGGTGGGCCGATCCCCTGAATGTCGCGCTGCTCAACGACGCGCTTGCCCTCGAACTGACGAGCGCCCTGCAACTGCCCCTCGGTGCGGGAACCGGCGCTGCCGGGCAATTCGGCCAGGCCGAGAACCGGGGCCGGGCGGCCGCTGCGTCCGGGTACCTGACGAGCGGCGGCGGCATCAACCTCGATGGCGCGCCGGCAGGCTACCCGAACCTCGCCACCCTGCGGCTGTCGCAGGTGCTGGGGTCCTTGAATCACCCGCTGGGCACGCTGATCCCCGGGATCACCGATGTGTCGCTGACGGCGGGCGCGGTGGCGGGGCGGGCGGATCTGGACGCCTGCGATGCCGCCTGGACCGGGCTGCGCAGCGGGGCCTCGGGCAACCTCTCACGGAACTACCTGACGTCGCATCTGTCGCTCGACCTGACCTCGCCCACCGTGGGGGCGCTCGTGACCGGCGTCACGAACACCGTCACCACCCTGGAAACCACGGTGAATGGGATCGCGGGCAATGCGGGGGTGACCAACGCCATCGCGTCGGGCGTGACCGGGCTCCTGAACGGATTGATCGGGGGCAATAGTAGCTCGCTGAGCCTGGGCAACATCACCGTCGGTCCGGTGACCGCAACGGTCAACACAGCACCGCTGCGCACCTTCATCGCGGCGCCGTTCGGCGACCCCGGGGGGATCCTCACCGTGCGCCCTGGCAACGGCACGATCAGCGTGAACACCACCGCGCTGCTCGCGGCCGCATACCCGGGGAGCTACGGGAACGGGCTGAACGGCCTCGCACCCAACACGAACCCGCTCGCGGATCCCGCGGTGCTGACGACGCTCACGAATGTGCTCACGCAGACGCTCAGCGCCTGGGTCGCGTCCGTCAATACGATGCTCACCCAGACGATCAACGGGATCGCGGTGAATGCCGCCGTGGTGATCGACCTGCGGGCGAAGCTTCTCATCACGCCCTGGATTCACATCGGCACGATTCAGGCGAGCACCTCCGGTACGCTCGCGCAACTCCTGACCCCGGGCAACACCTCGACGACCGCCTCCCTCACGCTGTTGAAAGACCTGGGGCTGGTCGCGGATCTCGTCAACGGGCTCCTCAAACCCGTGCTGAACAGCCTCGTGACGGGCCTCATCGGCGGGCTCGGTGGCGTGGTGGGGAATGCGATCGAGGCGGTGCTCGGGACGCTGCGGGTGCTCCCGGTCGCGGTGTCGGCGTTGGCGACCCCCATTATCACCGCGGTGACCACGCTGTATAGCCGGCTGTTCCTCTCCGGCATTGTCGCGCTCACCGTCAACGCCCAAAACGATCCCTTCACGGGCGGCCCCGAACCCCCGGATTGGGCCGCCCTGCCCACGGGGCGCTACGACGTGGCTGCCCTGCGCATCGGGGTGCTCGATGCCCTGGGCGGACTGGGCGTGCGGCTGTATCTCGGCCGCGCCTCGGTCGGTCCTGGGTGTACGGCTGCGCAGGCTGCGGGCGGCGGCTGCGCGGGGTACTAGCCGGCCGGACGCACGAACGCCTCGGCCCTCCTGCTCGGTGTGAGCGGGAGGGCCGAGGCGGTGCCGAATCGGACCGTTACGGGGTGAGCCGGTTCGGGCCGCGGAAGAGGTACGTGACCTCGCGGATCGAGGACTGCTCGAGCATCAGCATCAGCACGCGGTTCAAGCCCATGCCGAAGCCGCCGTGGGGCGGGACGCCATAGCGGAAGAAGTCGAGGTAGAAGCTGAGCTCGGCCGGGTCCATGCCCTTGTCGCGGGCCTGCGCCTCGAGCACCTCGATGCGGTGTTCGCGCTGCGCGCCCGTCGAGATCTCGGTGCCCCGGTAGATGAGGTCGTAGCTCTTCGTGAGGTTCGCGTCGTCCTCGTGGCGCATGTGGTAGAACGGCCGGATCGAGGAGTCGTAATCCGTGAGGAACACGAAATCGCTGCCGTGTTCTTCCTTGGCCCACGCCGCGATCTGGCGCTCGCCCTCGGGGTCCATATCGGCGTCGGCGCGGGGGACCTCGTAGCCGCGGGCCTTGACGAGCTCCTTCGCCTCGGCGAGGGGAATGCGCGGGAACGGGCGGGCGGGCACGGTGATCTCGATGCCGAAGAGCTTCTGCACCTCTGCGCCGTGCTTCTCCTGCACCGCGGTGAGGCCCGCGACGATGAGCTCCTCGTGGAGCTCCATGACGTCCTCGTGGGAATCGATCCAGCTCAGCTCCGTGTCGATCGAGGTGAACTCGGTCGCGTGGCGCGAGGTGAAGGAGTGGTCCGCGCGGAAGGCGGGGCCCACCTCGAAGATGCCGCCGAAGCCGGCGGCCTGCGCCATCTGCTTGAAGAACTGGGGGCTCTGGGCCAGGAACGCCTGGCCTTCGAAGTACTCGACCTCGAAGAGCTCGGCGCGCGACTCGGACGCCGAGGCCATGAGCTTCGGGGTCTGGATCTCGATGAAACCGCGATCCACCCAGACGTTGCGCAGGGCGTGGAGGAAGGTGGTCTGGATGCGGAACACGAGGTTCTGCTCCGGGCGGCGGAGGTCGAGGAAGCGCCAGTCGAGGCGCACGTCGATGTTCGAGTCGTCGGCGACCGGGTTGTCGGGGAGCGACTTCGTGACGACCTCGATGGTCTCGATCTGAATCTCGACGCCGCCGAGCTTCACGCGCTCGTTGTGCTGCAGCTCGCCCACGACGGTGACGAAGGTGCCGTGCGTGAGCTCGGAGATCGTGGTGGTGCGGGGCACCAGAATGTCGGAGCGCGGATTCTCGGGATCGGCCTCGCGCAGCACGCCGCCGTTGACCAGCTGGACCGCTCCGGACTCGTCGCGGAGCACCACGAACTGGACGTAGCGCTGATCGCGCACCTTCTCTACCCAGCCGGAAACGCGCACGGTTCCGTCTTCGCGTGCGGCCAGGTCCTTGATTAATACGCGCTCAGTCACCCCCACAGTCTAGCCGTGCTGCGGAGTCGTTCCCGGCGAGGGTGACGTGTCTCGATTTACATAAGCTGTAATAATGTGTCACATTATTTGGGGTGATGTGTTCGGTTTCCTACGCTGGCACCACTGCCCGGGGATCTCCCGGAACCAACGCAAAGGACACGCTTATGGCACGCATCGCTCGCACCACCCTCCTCGTCGGCGCCCTCGCCGCGCTCGCGATGGGGGCGAGCGGCTGCGCCGCGAGCACGCCGGCGGCCGAGGCCTCGGGGACCGGGGCGGACGCGGCGCAGACCCTCGTCGTTGCGACCGGCGCCTCGCCGCGCCCCTTCACCTTCCTGGACGACAACGACGAGCTGACGGGCTACGACATCGAGATCCTGAAGCTCGTGGACGAGGCGCTGCCGGATCTGGAGTTCGAGTTCCAGGTGGCCGAGTTCCCCGCGCTGTTCGCGGGGCTCGACTCCGGCCGGTTCAACATCGTCGCGAACAATCTCTCCGCCACGGAGGAGCGGCGCGAGAAGTACGCCTTCAGCGACCCCTACATCGAGGCGCAGTTCGGGCTCGCGCTGCCCGCAGACTCGGAGCTCGCGACGGCCACCTCGATCAGTGATCTCGCGGGGAAGCGGACCTACGGGGAGCCGGGGCTCAACTTCACGAAGATCCTCGAGGCATACAACGACGCGAACCCGGACGCCCCGATCCAGATCGAATACACGGAGCTTGATCTCCAGTCCCAGTACACGCAGCTCGCGACTGGAGGCGTGGACTTCATCTTCAACGACAAGGTCGTCTACACCGGGTACAGCGAGGGGCTGCCCCTGGACTTTGTGCAGCTCGACGGCGCCCAGCTCGTTGCGGACTTCGGCACGAACCTGTTCTCGGCGTACGCGATCTCCAAGCAGACGCCGGAGGTCGACCGGGTCGTCGAGCAGATCAACGGCGCGCTCGCGGACCTCGCCGCGGACGGCACGCTCACGGCGCTGAGCGAGGAGTTCTTCGACGGTCTGGATGTGTCGCCGAAGACGGCACCCGCCGACGCCAAGTAGAGCGGGCACCGCACCCCGTGGACACCATCATTGATTTCCCGGCGATCGGGCAATACGCGCTCGATCTGCTGCCCTACATCCCGATCACGCTCGCGCTCAGCATCGTCGCGACGGTGCTGGGCACGGGCCTCGGGCTGGGGATCGCGCTCATCAAGCTGGCGCGCGTGCCGGTGCTGAGCCAGCTCAGCGCGATCCTCGTCTCGTACCTGCGCGGGACTCCGCCGATCGTGCAGCTGCTGCTCAATGTGAACGCGGTGCCGATCGCGGTGCTCTACATCAACCACGCGTTCGGCACGAGCTGGAATGCGCTCGCGCTCTCACCGTTCCTCGTCGCGGCGCTCACGTTTGCGCTCATCGAGGCCGCCTACAGTTCCGAGACGATTCGCGCCGCGCTGCTCTCGGTGGATCCGAAAGAGGTGGAGGCCGCGCACGCGCTCGGCATGACTCCGTGGCAGACGCTGCGCCGGGTCACCGTGCCCAACGCCACCGTGGTCGCGTTTCCGACCCTGGTGAACCACTTCATCGGCATGTTGAAGCAGTCGTCGCTCGCGTTCGTCGTGTCGATCGTGGAGATCACGGCGTACGCGAAGATCCTGGGCGGCCGCGACTACCGCTTCTTCGAGGCGTACCTGGCGACGGCCATCATCTACTGGGCGCTCACCGTGATCGTGGAGCAGATCGCCCGCCGGGTGGAACGGGCGCTGGCGCGGCCACGCGTTCCCGCCGCGGGCCGCCGCGCGCGCCGCGCCGCGGTCTCCGCGCGGCCCGCGACGGGGGTGACCGCATGATCGCGCTCGAACAGCTCTCGAAGTCGTTCGGTGATCGGGTCATCCTCGACGGGCTCGACCTCGAATTCGTTGACGGTGGCGTGACCGCGATCGTGGGCCCCTCCGGTGCGGGGAAATCCACCCTGCTGCGTTCCGTGAACCTGCTGGAGCGGCCAGACGCAGGCCGGATCGTGGTGGACGATCTCACGGTCGACGCGGCACACGCGGCCCGCGCCGACGTGCTCGAACTGCGCCGCCGCACCGCCATGGTGTTCCAACAGTTTCAGCTCTTCGCCCGCAAGACCGCGCTGGAGAACGTCGCCGAGGGGCTTCGGATCGTGCGCGGCCTCGCCCGTGACGACGCGGACGTCGCGGCCCTCGCCCAGCTCGACCGGGTGGGACTCGCGGGACACGCCGCGCACTACCCCGCCCAACTCTCGGGCGGGCAGCAGCAGCGCGTGGGCATCGCCCGCGCGCTCGCCATGGAACCGCGCGTGTTGCTGCTCGACGAACCTACGAGCGCGCTGGATCCGGAACTCGTCGGGGAAGTGCTGCAGGTGATCCGTGAAATCGCCGCCGCTGGGCAGACCATGGTGATCGTCTCCCATGAAATGCACTTCGTGCGGCAGATCGCGGACCGCGTCACGTTCCTCGAGGGCGGGCGCATCGTCGCCGACGAACCGCCCGAGACCTTCTTTGGTGCCACCGCGAGCGAGCGCACCCGATCCTTCCTCCGCGAGTATCACCTCGCCCGCGGCGGCCCCGAATACCAGATTTAGAGTTCAGGAGAACACTCATGACCGTCCCCCAGGCACCCGCCCGCCCGCTGCGTTCGCTCGGCTTCATCCACCTGGTTCCGTTCGACCGGAATGATCCCGGGAAAGGACTGCGCGACGGCGTCGAGCTGTTCCGCTATGCGGAGGAACTGGGCCTCGACAGCGGCTGGGTGCGCACCCGCCACCTGCAGTACGGACTGCCCTCGCCGGCGGTGTTCTTCGCGGCCGTGGCGCAGCACACGAAGCGGCTGGGCCTGGGCAGCGCCGTGATCCCGGTGGGACACGAGAACCCCTTCCGTCTCGCTGAGGACCTGGGCACCGCCGACGCGCTCTCGGGCGGGCGCGTGCTCGCCGGGGTCAGCGTCCACCCGCCCGGGTACTCCGAGGCGACCAACGATCTCGTCCACGACGCGGGGTGGCGCGAGGAGGACTACGGCTACGGGCGGATCGAGCGGCTGCGCGAATTGCTCGACGGCCACGCCGTCCGCGAGGTGCCCGCGTACAACGGCATCGGCGGTGACATCGACTCGGAGCGCGTCGAGCCGCACAGCCCCGGGCTGGCAGGGCGGCTCTGGTACGGCGGCGGATCGCTGCGCTCGGCCGAGTGGGCGGGCCGTTCCGGCCTGAACTGGCTGGTCAGCAACATCAGCACCACCACCGACGGGGACCTCAACTTCGGCCGCGTGCAGCGCGCGCAGATCGACGCGTACCGGGCTGCGCACCCGGCCGGGGACGCCGCCCGCGCCTCGGTCGCTCGGGTGATCGTGCCGACCGACGGGGCGACCCCGGAGCAGCTCCGCAAGTACGAGGAGTACGCGGCGGCCCGCACCCCGCGCACCGAGCGCGTGCACGGCGGCAAGACGATCATCGCGCGCGACGTGCTGGGCTCCACGCAGCAGATCGTGGACTTCATCCGGGAGGACCTCGCGTTCCAGGCGGCCGACGACTACCTGTTTGAGCTCCCCTTCGAGTTCGAGCTCGCGGACTGGAAACACATTCTGCACCAGCTGGCGACGGAGATCGGGCCCGCGCTCGGGTGGCAGCCGAGCGGCGCCGGCGCTGCGGCGGATCCGGCGTGGAACGCCGCGTGAGCACCCACGACGCGCCCGCCGCAGCCGGTGCGCGCACCGAGATCCGGGTGCGGTCGGCGTCGAGCGCGGACTTCGCGGCGATCGACGCCGTGATCGACGCGGCGTACGCCCACGATTACGGCCCCCGCGCAGGCGGCACCGACCCGATGCACCGCGCCGCGGAGCGGGCCAGGGAACACGACGTGTGGATCGCCGTGGACGCGCACGGCACCACCCTGGGGAGCGTCACCACGCGGCGCCTCGGGGGTCCGCCGCTGCACGAGGACGTCGCCACCGACGAACTGGACCTCCGCCTGCTCGGGGTGTCCCCGGCGGCGCGGCGGCGCGGGGTGGCCGCGAGCCTGATGCGGGAGGTCGCGGCGCGGGCCGAGTCGCAGGGCTGGCGAGCCGTCGTGCTGAAGACCGCCCCGGACATGCGGGGCGCGCACCGTCTCTACGAAGCGCTCGGCTACGCGCGTCAGCCGGAGCGTGACGGGCTGTGGATCGGTGGCGAGAAGCTCATCGAGCTGTTCACCTACGCGCTGCCGCTGGGTGCGCCGCGGGACGCGTAACCTGCTGGTCACCCGGCACTGGTACCAACGAGGGTATGACGTTGGTGAACACGCCCCCGCTCGGGGGTACCCGAGCCCTGCTGCAGTCCTTGGCCCCCTCGCTGGTGCCGAGCGAGCGTCGTGTCGCCGAGGTGTGCATCGAGGATCCTGAATTCGCGGCAGCTGCCTCGGTGGCGGCGCTCGCGCGGCGGGCCGAAGTGTCGCCCGCGACGGTGGTGCGGGCGTGCCAAAAGCTCGGCTTCGACGGCCTGCCCCGACTCCGCGACTGCCTGCGCCGTGACCTGGGGGCCGCCGCGGTGCAGCGCACCATCGGACTCGACGGCACGCCGGAGGCTCCGGGCGGCGCGGGCGGGGCCGCCGCGGAACACCCCGTGGCGCACGTGTTCACGCGCGCGATGGCCGGCATCCAGGGGGCGCTGGGCGCGCTCGATATCGCCGCGTTCGACGCCGCGGCGGGTGCGATCCGGCACAGCGGGCGCCTCCTGATCATCGGGAACGGGGCCTCCCTGCCGTCCGCGCAGTCCGTCGCGCTGCACTTCCTCTCGAGCGGGAAAGTGTGTGAGTGCCCGGTCGACATCGTGACCCAGCACATCGCCGCCAAGCTTCTCGGCCCGGGCGACGTGTGCCTCGCGGTCAGCGACAGTGGCATGAACGCGTTCACGCTGCGATCGGCCCGGCTCGCGGCAGAGAACGGGGCGACCGTGATCGCGATCACGAGCTACGCCAAATCGGAGCTGGCGCAGATCGCGGACTACGCGCTCGTCGCGGGCGCAGACTTCCACGCGTGGAACGACAGCACGGTCACCGGCAATATCGTCCAGGTCCTCCTGCTCTCGGCCCTGCACGCCGCCGCCATCGCGCACGCCCCCGGGGCGGAGCGCGCGCAGGCGGCAACGTTCGACGAGGTGCGGTCATTGATCGCTGACACCGCCGATAGGCCGGAGGCGATCCGGCGCGGAGACGCCTAGGCGCATCGGTTTACCTCCCGGGACACGAGTGTTCGTGTAGGCGGCCATCGCCGTTCACGGTGCGGTCCTGCGGGGTTCACCTGCGCCGCGCATCCTGGAATCACGCGTTTCCTGAAGTGGGAAACCTGGGAAATTCGATTCCATGGGAGGTGGCCGGTGGCCCGGCTTGTACTCAACCAACTCACCCGCTCGTTCGGAGACGTGACCGCCGTCGACCGGATCTCGCTTGACGTGGCCGATGGGGATTTCCTCGTGCTGCTCGGGCCCTCGGGGTGCGGCAAGACCACGCTGCTGCGCATGATCGCCGGGCTGCTCGAGCCGACCGGCGGCAGCATTGAGATCGACGGCACCGACATCACCGGACTTCCGGCTCGGAAGCGGGACCTCGCGATGGTCTTCCAGAGTTATGCGCTCTACCCGCACCTGAGCGTCGCGAAGAACCTCGCGTTCCCGCTGCGCGTCCGCGGCACCGCGAAAACGGAGATCGCGGAACGAGTCAGGGTCGCGGCGGAGTCTGTGGAGATCGGGCACCTGCTCGACCGAAAGCCCAAGGAGCTCTCCGGAGGACAGCGCCAGCGCGTCGCCGTCGCACGTGCGCTGGTGCGCGAGCCACAGGCCTTCCTCATGGACGAGCCGCTGTCGAACCTCGACGCGAAACTGCGCACGGCGACCCGGCAGGAACTCGCTGCGCTGCACCGCACGCTCGGGGCCACGTTTGTCTACGTCACTCATGATCAGGTCGAGGCCATGACGATGGCGACGAAGATCGCGCTGCTCAACGGTGGACGACTCGAACAGTTCGGCAGCCCGGAGGAGCTCTACGACACTCCCAGCTCCGTGTTCGCGGCCGGCTTCCTCGGATCCCCCGCCATGAACCTCATGGACGCCAGTCTCACCACCACCGCGGGCACGATCTCGGTCTTGGCGCCGGGCATCGAAGCGATGCTGTGGCCGGGCACCACCCCGGAACGCGAGATCGTGGTCGGCGTGCGTCCCGAACACCTGCGCGTGCACGCCGGGGGCGCTCCCGCCGCGGTGCCGACCGCCGGGATCGCGCTCCGCGGCACCGTTGAACTCGTCGAAAACCTCGGCCGCGAGCAGCTCGTGCACTGCACCGTCGGTGCGCATCGGGTGACCGTCGCGTGCGACCGAGACGCGCAGTGGCGGCCGGGGGAACTCGTGGTCCTCGACGCACCCAGCGCCCACGTGCATCTCTTCGACCGCGCGAGCGGCCGTCGGCTCGAATGGCAGCCCGACGCCGCCGCGGCCCCGGCGACCGGCCCGGAACTCCCGATCGGGGCGCTCCGTCCCGGCCTCCTCGGGGCCTCACACTCCTGATCTGACTCGTTGTGCCCATTCCCGCTGTGCCCATTCCCGCTGTATCCCAGCCGCTGAAAGGTTCCCCCATGCGTATCCGCCGCCCTCTCCTTGCGACCGCGCTCGCGCTCGCCGCGGTGATCCCCCTTGCCGCCTGCTCCTCCGGCTCCGCGGCCACTGAGTCCGCCGCCAACGTCGTCCCTGAACTCGCTCCCGACGAACAGGTCGAGATCGTGTTCGAGAGCTACAACCTCACCCAGGCTGGCGTCTGGACCGACACCGTGAACCAGCTCGTCTCCGAGTTCGAGGAGGCGCACCCGAACATCACCGTGAAGGCCCAGCCCACACAGGGAGCCGCGGCTGCCGCCGGCAACTACGTCGGCAGCGTCCAAACCCAGCTGCTCGCGGGCAACCCGCCGGACGTGGCCCAGCTCACCTACGATGCGCTCGAGTACACGACCACCCAGCTCGGGGCCAAGCCGCTCGCCGATATCGTCGGCACCGAGGAGCTCGAGGCCGCCTTCGAGGGCGAGAACCCCATGCACCCGAACGCGCGGGTGCTTGCGGACTGGGAGGGCAAGACCATCGGGATGCCGTATGTGTTCTCCACCCCGGTGCTGTACTACAACGCGACCGTGCTCGAGGCGGCCGGGATCACCGGCACCCCCGATCTCAGCACCTGGGACAAGGTCGAAGAGGTCGCCCTCCAGGTGTCGCAGTCCACGGGGAAACCCGCACTCGACATCGCGTGCACCGTGAAGGGCGGCAGCTGGTGCATGCAGGGACTCTTCAAGTCGAACGGTGCCGAGGTGCTCTCGGAGGACCGCTCCACGATTGAGTTCGGATCGCCTGAAGCCGTGGCCGTGGTCGAGCGCTTCGCGGAGATGACCGAGGCGGGCGCGATGCGCAGCTCGGACGCGGCGGCGCAGATGGAGGGCCTCGTGAAGGGGGACACCGCGATGATCCTCACGACCTCCGCGCTGCAGGGCATGTTCATGCAGGGGGCCGCCGCGGGCGGCTGGACGCTTGCGGCCGCACCGATGCCCGCGTTCGCGGACCACGAGGCCGTGCCGACGAACTCCGGCTCTGCACTGTTTGTCCTCAGCGACGACCCGGCGAAGCAGCGCGCGGGCTGGGAACTCATCAAATTCCTCACGAGCGACCGGGCGTACGAGCTGATCACGAGCCAGATCGGGTACCTGCCGCTGCGTACCGGTTTGGTGGAAGAGGGCGGAGTGCTCGCCGACTGGGCCGCCGCGAACCCGCTCGCGCAGCCCAACCTGGAACAGCTCGACCGACTCCAGCCGTGGGTGTCCTACCCCGGAAACAGCTATGTCCAGGTCGATGATCTGCTCGCGACCGCGATCGAGGAGGTCGTCTACTACGGCAAGCCCGCCGCGGCCACGATGACCGAGGCCGCCGACCGCGCCCAGGAACTGATCGGCTAGGGCGCGCCCGCGCCCCTACCCGCACGCCACCGACACGAGACCCCAGGAGCATCCGTGCATCACCCCACTACAACCCCGAACGCCGGCGCGGCGATCCCGATCGAGGGCACCCACAACTTCCGCAGCACCGAGGGATACCCCGGCACTGCCGGCAGCATCCGCCCCCGCGGGCTCTTCCGCTCCGACGCGCTGCACCGGGTCAGCGCGGCCGGGAAACACCAGTTCACCGAGCAGGGCATCGTCCGTGTGATCGATCTCCGATCCGACGCGGAACTGGCGCAGGCACCCACGGTGTTCAGCGCCGCGGACGTCGAGACGATCCATCACCCGATCTTCACGGACGCGACCCCGCCCCTGGACGGTGGCTCGCTCTCCCTCGGCTCGCTCTACCGCCACATCGTCACCGAGCGGGCGGATCGGCTCGCCGCCGCCGTGCAGCTCATCGCGGACGCTCCCGCGGGCGGCGTGCTCGTGCACTGCACCGCGGGGAAGGACCGCACAGGACTCGTGGTCGCCGCGGCGCTCGCCGCCGTGGGCGTACCCCGGGAACAGATCGTCGCCGACTACGCCGCGAGCGCCGAGAACCTCGCCGGCGAATGGGCGGACGCCATGCTCGCCGGGGCGGCCGCGCAGTTCGGCAGTCTCGACGCGGACATCCAGGAACTCATCACCGGAAGCCCCGCCACCGTGATGGCCGAAACGCTCGACTTCGTGGAGCAGCGGCTCGGCGGCTTCACCGAACTGCTCGAGATGAACGGTGTCGACGCGGCAGGTCTGGATCGGCTGCGCAGCCGCCTGATCGGCCCCGCCCCGACGCCCTCGCTCGCGCACTAACGCCCTCATCATCGCGTACGAAAGGACCCCCAGCATGACCTCGCAGCACCCGCCCGTCGAACACTTCATTCTGCACCTCAGCGACACCCATTTCGTGGGTGCCGACGAGAAGCTCCACGGCGTCATCGACAGCGACGCAAACCTACGCCGCCTGTTCGAGGACTTCGCACGCTCCCAGGCCCGCCCCGACGCGATCGTCTTCACGGGTGATCTCGCCGACGCCGGGCAGGAAGACGCCTACCGCCGGCTTCGCGCCCTCGTTGAGCCCGCCGCGGCCGCCATCGGTGCGGAAGTGATCTGGGTGATGGGCAACCACGACACCCGGACCCCGTTCCGGCAGCTCCTGCTCGACTCGGACGCGGGCGAGGAGAGCGTCGACATGGTGTACGACATCCGGGGCCTCCGGATCGTCGCGCTCGACTCCACGGTGCCCGGCGCGCACCATGGGGAGATCACCGACGAACAGTACGCCTGGCTCGCGGAGGTCCTCGCCGAGCCCGCTCCGCACGGCACCCTGATCGCGCTGCACCACCCGCCCGTGCCCTCCCTCATCGGTGCCATCGAGTTCGTTGAGCTGCGCGATCAGCAGCGCTTCGCGGATGCTATCGCGGGCACCGATGTGCGCGGTGTGCTCGGTGGGCACCTCCACTTCACGACGTTTAGTGAGATTGGGGGCGTGCCCGTGTCGGTGGCCTCGGCGACCTGCTACACGCAGGACCTGAACGTCGAGCCGGGAGGCATGCGCGGCCAGGACGGGGCGCAGGGGTTCAACCTCGTGCACCTGTACAACGACCGCGTGATGCACACGGTGGTCCCGATCGGGGAGTTCTCGACCGTCTACGAGGTGACCGCCGAGCAGATGCGGGCCTTCGCCTCGATGACCGACGACGAGGCCGCCGCCGCCATGGCGCACACCGCCGAGCGATAGTCCCTCCCGCTCGCTTCGCTGACCAGATCGGATTCTCGAGTGTTCACCCCAGTACTCTCCCCGGAGGAGCAGGCGGAGGCTGCGAAGCCTGCGGCGCTCGCGGGGTCTGCGGAGGCCGCCCACGCGGCTTCCGCGGCTCCGCGGGCGGCCCGGCGCCGCTTCGCGCTGGCCCCGTACCTCTACGTGCTTCCCGCCACGGCGCTGCTCATCGTGTGGACCTACCTGCCACTCGCGCAGACCGTTGAACTGTCGTTCTTTGACTGGAACCTCATCCCCACGCAGCCGAAGCAGCCCGTCGGCTTCGCCAACTACGCCACCGTGCTGTCGCTCCCCGAGCTGCATCAGGCACTCTGGAACACCCTGATCTACACCGTCGCATTCCTCGGCGTATCGGTGGCGCTTCCGGTCATCTTCGCTCTGCTCTCGCGGCAGGTCGCAGGCCGCGCGAAGACGGTGTACCAGGCGCTCATCTTCGTCCCGTTCCTCGTGACCCCGGTGGCCACGAGCGCGATCTGGCGCTGGATGTTCGCGCCGGAAGGGGGCACGATCCCCGCGGTCGCGCGGACGCTCGGCATCGAGCTCGGGAACGTGTTTCGCGAGCCGGACTCCTCGCTCTGGGCGGTCGTGGTGATCGTCGGCTGGCAGATGCTCGGCTTCGGGGTGCTGGTCGTCTCCGCCGGGCTCGCGGGAATCAGCCCGGACTACGGCCACGCGGCCGCGACCGATGGGGCGACGGCGGCGCAGATCACGCGCCGAATCACGCTTCCGCTGCTCTCCCCGACGCTCGTGTTCCTCGGGCTCATGACGATCCTGCTTTCGGCCCAGTGGACGTTCCCCATCATCGATCTCGCGACGCAGGGCGGGCCGGGTGGGTCCTCCACGAACATCTACTATCTGCTGTACCAGTTCGGGTTCCGGAACTTCGACGCGGGACTGTCCGCGGCCGCCGGCACCGTGTTCTTCCTCGGCTTCGGGCTGATCGCGTTGCTGTTTGTCGAGCTCTCGGAACGACTGAGCTTCCATGACAACTAGCCAGCCCGGGGCAGCTGCCCGGACCCCTCACCGCCCCGTTTGCCCCGTCGCGAAGGATCCCCGCTCATGACGTTCACGCTTGTCGCCCCGCAGCACCGGGACGCACCCGCCGCCGCGGCCCCCATCGACTCCGCCACGCGGGCCCTGCGCGGTGCCCGGCGTCGGCGACGGTTCGGGAATATCCCGGCACACGTCGTCATGACGGTGCTCGCGATCATCTCGGTCTTCCCCATCTATTGGATGTTTGTGACGGCGTTCCGCCCGGCCGACGAGATGTTGTCAACGAACCCGTTCCCGGGTCCGTTCAGCCTGGAAAACTTCCAGTACGTCTGGGACACGATCCCGATCCTCGGGATGCTGGGGAACACGTTTGGGATGGCGCTCGTGCTCGCGGTCGGGCAGCTCCTCGTGGCGATCCTCGCCGCCTACGGTTTCGCGCGGTGGAGCTTCCGCGGCCAGAAGATCCTCTTCCTGCTGTTCGTGGGCTCCTGGCTCGTCCCGTTCCAGGTCACCATGATCCCGAACTACGTGCTCATCTCGAAGATGGGCCTGCTCAACACGATCCTCGGCGTCATGGTGCCACAGCTCGCCACGGCCTTCGCGGTGATGCTGCTTCGGCAGCACCTTGAGTCGTTCCCGCGCGAGCTCCTGGACGCGGCCGAGATGGATGGGCGCGGGCCGTGGCGCACGCTGTGGGAGGTGGTCGTGCCCAACCTTCGGCCTGCGCTCGCCGCGCTCGGCATCATGCTGTTCATCAATGCGTGGAACGAGTACCTGTGGCCGTCGCTGATCATGCAGCAGTCCACTGACCTCATCCAGGTCGGCATCAGAGGGTTCATGGGGGCGGAGGGCAACAACTGGGGCGCGATCATGGCCGCGAGCGCGCTCGCCTGCCTCCCGATCTTGGGCATCTATGTCTTCCTGCAGCGCTATGTCGTGGACGCCTTCGTCCGCTCCGGACTGAAATAACCCCCGGGCCACCGGGGCGGGTGCCCGGTGCCCGGTGGCCGGTGCCCGGGGCCCGTGAGGCGCGGTTCACGAACCGGCAGGAGATTCACGAATTCCGAGGAGATTCGGGGCCGGATCCGGCACCTTGCCGCAGGATCTCCTCGGGACCGCGCGCAGCCCACGCCCCGGGCCCGCGCGGCCAGCACACCCGGGAGGGGTATGTTCCCGGGATTCCCAGAGTCGGCGCATCTAGAATGGTCCCCGTGAGCGACAAACTGCTGCATTTGGTACGCCACGGCGAGGTGCATAACCCAGATTTGGTGCTGTACGGCCGGATCCCGGGCTTCCGCCTTTCCGAGCGTGGACACCGTATGGCCGAGGCCGCAGCCCTCGAGCTGGCCGGAAGCGACCGGAAGGTCGCGCGACTCTTCGCATCCCCGCTGGAGCGTGCCCAGCAGTCGGCGCGGCCGATCGCGAGCGCGCTGTCGCTCGAGATCGCGACCGAGGAGCGGATCATCGAGCCCACGAACTACTTCGAGGGCATGGTGAACTCCGGTCCCGAGGCCGCGTTCAAGAAGCCGAAGTACTGGCACAAGTTCTGGAACCCGTTTCTCCCCAGCTGGGGCGAGCCCTACCGTTCGGTCGCGGCGCGGGTGCGGGCCGCGATGGACTCGGCGTGGGACGAGACCCGCGGGGGCGACATCGTGATGGTGTCGCACCAGTCGCCGATCTGGATGGCTCACCTCGACATCGCGGGAAAGCCGCTGTTCCACAACCCGGCGTCCCGCCGCTGCGATCTCTCCAGCATCACCAGCTTCGAGAAGCGCGGCGAGCGCTGGTTCGAGGTGGACTACCGGACCCCGGCCGCCGGGCTCCTCGACGACGCCGTGGACGTGGGGGCCGTATGACTCTCCGCCGCATCGGTGCCGCCGTTGCCCTCGGCCTCGCCGCCGCGCTGACCCTGTCGGCGTGCAGCGGCGGCGGGCAGGACCTTTCGAAGCAGTGGGAAGAGGCGAGCGACAAGGGCTACATCTCCGGCGACGGCACGTCCGCGAGTTTCCCGGAGGGGGAGCGCACCGACCCCGTGCAGTTCACCGGCGAGGTGGAGGACGGATCCACGCTGAGCTCCGCCGACATCCTCGGCAAGGTCACCGTCGTCAACTTCTGGTACGCGGGCTGTGCGCCGTGCCGGGCGGAGGCACCGGATCTCGTGTCCGCCTACGACGAGTTCGCCGGGGAGCACGTCGCGTTCCTCGGGATCAACACCCGCGATCAGGTGGCGCAGGCCCAGCAGTTCGCGGAGGAATTCGGAATCGAATACCCCTCCATCATGGACGTTGCGGGCGGCCGTTCCGTGCAGCGCGCGTTCGCCGGGCAGGTCCCGCTGAACGCCGTGCCCACGACGCTGATCCTCGACACCGAGGGGCGGGTCGCGCACCGAGTGCTCGGCCAGCTCGCGGGCGCCTCGCAGTTGCCGACGCTGATCCGTGAGACGCTCGCCGAAACCGGCGTCGAGGTCCCCCGGAAGGCCGACGCAGCGGACGGCGCGAACGAGTCCGCGGAATGAACGTCTTTGACGTCGTCGCGGACGGGCAGCTCCTCGTTGCGTCCCTGATCGCGATCGCCGCGGGCCTCATCTCGTTCCTGTCGCCCTGCGTGCTTCCGCTGGTGCCCGGGTACCTGGCCTATGCCAGCGCCAGCGCCGGCGGGACCCCCGGCCAGCCGCCCGCACGCCGCCGGATGGTGTGGGGCGCGACCCTGTTCGTGGCCGGATTCAGCGTGGTGCTCGTCACGTTCCTCGCCGCGGCGGGAACCGTGGGCGTGTGGCTGCTGGAATGGGAGAACCTGATCACGCGCCTCATGGGGGTGTTCGTGATCGCGATGGGGCTCGTGTTCATCGGCCTGTTCTCGAAGATGCAGACCACCAAGAAACTGACCATGAAGCCGAAGCTCGGCCTCGCCGGTGCGCCGGTGCTGGGTGCCGTGTTCGCGGTGGGGTGGACGCCGTGCATGGGGCCGACGCTCACGGTCATCATGGGCCTGAGCCTGCAGCAGGGATCGGTGTCCCGCTCGATCGTGCTCGCGATCGCCTACTGCGTGGGCCTCGGCCTGCCGTTTGTGCTCGCCGCGTTTGGCTTCGGGTGGATGACGCAGACGATGAACTTCTTCAAGCGGCACATTCGTGCCGTGAACCTGATCGGCGGCGGACTGCTGATCCTCATCGGTCTCCTCATGGTGACCGGGCTCTGGAGCATGATGATGTACGCACTGCAGGCGGTGATTGGCGGATATGTCACGCCCCTCTGATTACGATGATGGCACCGGCGCGGGCGGATCACGCCCCGCACCCGGTGCGGACGGCGGCGAGCTCGGCCTGAAGGGCTGGGGGCGCTGGTTCTGGCGGCAGCTGACCAGCATGCGGGTCGCCCTGATCCTGCTCCTGCTCCTCGCGGTCGCGGCGATCCCGGGCTCGCTCGTGCCGCAGCGCTCCGCCGACCCGAACGGCGTGCTGCAGTACCAGCAGGATCACCCCGAGCTGTTCAAGATCCTTGATGCCTTCCCGATCCAGGCGTTCGACGTGTACGGCTCCGTGTGGTTCTCCGCGATCTACCTCCTGCTGTTCATCTCCCTGATCGGGTGCGTGCTGCCGCGCATCGTGCACCACTGGAAGGCGTGGCGGGGCACCCCGCCGAAGACGCCCGCGCTGCTGAAGCGCATGGCCGGCTTCTCGGAGATCCGGGTTTCGAACCCGGAGGCGACGCCTGAGGAGCGCGAGGCGTTCGCGCTGCGCGCGGTCGAAACGGCGCGCGACATGCTCAAGAAGCAGCGCTATCGCGTCGAGATCCAGCGCGCGAAGCGCCGCGGTGCCGAGGAGATCTCGGTCTCCGCGGAGCGCGGCTACCTCCGCGAGACCGGCAACCTGCTGTTCCACATTTCCCTGCTCGGGGTGCTCGTGAGCGTCGGTATCGGTGGCGTCTTCACCTTCAACGGGCAGAAGGTGCTCATCGAGGGCGAGACGATGGTGAATCAGCTCATCGACTACGACACCGTCAACAGTGGCAACGCCTTCGACACGTCGAGCCTCGTGCCCTTCGGGATCCGCCTGAACTCGCTCGAGGTCAGCTACATGACCCCCGAGGACGGCAACGTCTCGGCGCTCGGCAACGTGAAGGACTACACGGCGAACATGACGCTGATCGACCCGGAGGGGGAGGCCGAGGGTGAGCACATCATCCGCGTCAACCACCCGCTGCGCGTTTACGGGTCCCCGATCTACCTGATCGCGAACGGCTACGCGCCCCGCATCACGATCAAGAACCACGATGGCGAGACGGTCTACAGCGAGGCCATGCCGTTCATCCCGCAGGACAACCTGACGATGACCTCGCTCGGCGTGCTCAAGGTGCCCTTCGGGATGACGGGCGCCGACGGCAAGCCGACCCAGGTGGGCATGCGCGGCTTCTTCTACCCCACGAAGGCCGAGCTGGAGACGGGGGCCTACACCTCGAACTACCCCGACCTTGAGAACCCGCTGCTCACGCTCGACGTGTTCACCGGGGACCTGGGCATCGACGACGGGGTCCCGCAGTCCGTCTACGCCCTCGACACCACCAAGATGGAGCAGATCACCGGTCGCGCCGTCGACAAGGAATCACTCGAGATCGCCCCCGGCGAGACCGTAGACCTGCCGAACGGCATGGGGACCCTCACTCTGGACGAGGTGCCGCGCTACGCCGCGTTCGACGTGATGCGCAACCCGGCTCAGGAGTGGATCCTGGTGTTCGCGCTCGCCGCGCTCGGCGGGCTCATGTGGTCGCTGTTTGTGCCGCGCCGCCGCATGTGGGTGAAGGCGATTCCGACGGAGGACGGCGTCCTGCTGCAGTACGCGGGGCTCGCACGTGGCGACGATCCGGCGCTCGAAAAGGCGGTCGACGAGCTGCGAGAAGCTCACCGCGAGCAGCTGTAGCCCTCCGGAAACACGCGATCCCCCGCCCGGCACATCATGTGCGGGGCGGGGGATCGCGTGGTTCCGGGCGCGGTGCCGGCTACCGGAAGATGATCGTGCGGTCGCCGTCGACGAGCACGCGGTTCTCCGCAAACCAGTTCACGGCGCGGCGCAGCACGCGCGCCTCCTCATCCTGGCCGAGCTGCACGAGCTCGCGCGGCGAGTACGAGTGGTCCACGCGGGCGACGTCCTGCTCGATGATCGGCCCCTCGTCGAGGTCCGTGGTCACGAAGTGCGCGGTAGCACCGATGAGCTTCACCCCGCGCTGGTGCGCCTGCTTGTACGGGTTCGCCCCCTTGAAGCCGGGGAGGAAGGAGTGGTGGATGTTGATGGCGCGGCCCTCGAGCGCCGCGCACAGCTCGGGTGAGAGGATCTGCATGTAGCGGGCCAGTACGACGAGCTCGATGTCGTGTTCCTCGACGGCCTCGAGCACGCGGGCCTCGAACGCCGCCCGATCGGCGGGGTTCGCGATCGCGCGGTGCTCGAACGGGACGCCGTAGAACTCCGCAATGTCGCGCACGGTCTCGTGGTTCGAGAGGATCAGCGGCACCTCGATGGGCAGCTGCCCGCCCCGCTGGCGGTAGAGCAGGTCGTTGACGCAGTGCGTGGCGGTCGAGGCGAGCACCAGCGTGCGCACGGGACGACCGACGCGGTCGAGCCGCCAGGTCATGTTGTAGCGCTGGGTCACGGGGGAGACCGCCGACTCGAAGCGCGTCTCGAACGTCTCGGGCTGGGCGACGGCCTCGACCTGCAGTCGCATGAAGAAGCGGCCGGTGTCCGCGGACGCGAACTGCTGGCTCTCCGCGATGTTGCCGCCGGCGGCAACGACGGCACCGCTGATCGCGTGCACGATACCCGGTCCGTCGATGCAAGAAAGGGTGAGCACCCACTGGGGGTCGGGCTGGTCAGCGGCGATCGTGTTCATCCGACTCATTGTATTCCACCCGGCCCGTGCGCCGCCCGCCAGGGGGCGCGAGGAGTTGGGGGAAATGGACGCCGCCCCGCACGCCCGAGAGCTCGCCCTGGCGGGGGCACCCTCGGAAAGCCGCGGGGTGCCGGATCGGGCCACGGCCGAACTCGCGTGGCGCCGACGCGTCACCGATGCGGGCCGGCAGCCGGGTGCAATTTCTGCGCGCGCTGGTATGCTGAGACCGTCGTGACTGGCGTACAGATGGTTCACCATCGGGGAACGACAACTCTTCATGGATGGCCGCTCGCCTGGGTCGATATCCGCAGGTCCCTCCGCGCGTGCGGAACAGATGTTTGAGGAGTGAGAGATGTCCACCCAGTCAGCGTTCTTTAACGAGCCGCTCTCGGTAGTCGACCCCGAGATCGCCGAGGTCCTGCAGCAGGAGCTCGGCCGCCAGCGCGGCACCCTCGAGATGATCGCGAGCGAGAACTTCGTGCCCCGCGCCATTCTCGAGTCCCAGGGCTCCGTGCTCACCAACAAGTACGCCGAGGGCTACCCCGGCCGCCGCTACTACGGCGGCTGCGAGTTCGTCGACGTTGCGGAAAACCTCGCGCGCGACCGCGCCAAGGCCCTGTTCGGTGCCGAGTACGCAAACGTGCAGCCCCACTCGGGCGCGCAGGCCAACGCCGCCGTGCTCTCCGCCATCGCGGAGCCGGGCGACACGATCCTCGGCCTGGAGCTCGCACACGGCGGACACCTGACCCACGGCATGAAGCTCAACTTCTCGGGCAAGCTGTACAACGTCCAGTCGTACGGTGTCGACCCGGAGACGTTCCTCGTCGACATGGACGTGGTGCGCGCGAAGGCGCTCGAGCACAAGCCCAAGGTCATCATCGCCGGCTGGTCGGCGTACCCCCGCACGCTCGACTTCGCCGCCTTCCGCGCGATCGCCGACGAGGTGGGCGCGACCCTGTGGGTGGACATGGCGCACTTCGCGGGGCTCGTCGCTGCGGGCCTGTACCCGAACCCGGTGCCGCACGCGCATGTCGTGTCCTCGACGGTGCACAAGACCATCGGCGGCCCGCGTTCCGGCTTCATCCTCACGAACGATCTTGACCTCTACAAGAAGCTCAACTCGAACGTGTTCCCGGGCCAGCAGGGCGGCCCCCTGATGCACGTGATCGCGGCGAAGGCCACCGCGTTCAAGCTCGCCGCGACCGACGAGTTCAGGGACCGTCAGGTGCGCACCCTCTCCGGCGCGAAGCTGCTCGCTGAGGCGCTCACCACCGAGGCCTCGAAGGCCGCCGGCGTTGACGTCCTCACGGGCGGCACGGACGTGCACCTCGTGCTCGCCGATCTGCGCCACTCGAAGCTCGACGGCCAGCAGGCCGAGGACGCGCTCCACGAGGTCGGGATCACGGTCAACCGGAACTCGGTGCCGTTCGACCCCCGCCCGCCGATGGTCACGAGCGGCCTCCGCATCGGCACTCCGGCGCTCGCGACCCGCGGCTTCGGTGACACCGAGTTCGCCGAGGTGTCGGACATCATCGCGCTGGCCCTGCGCCAGGAGGGCGACATCGAGGAACTGCGTGCGCGCGTCACGAAGCTTGCCGACGCGTTCCCGCTGTACCCCGGCCTCGAGCAGTGGTAAGTCCGGTGCCTGAGGCGACCGCGCAGCGGCTCGACGGCACGCGTGCCGCAGCCGAGATCAAGCAGGAGCTGACGGAGCGCGTCGCGGCCCTCGCGGCCCGCGGCGTGGTTCCCGGCCTCGCGACCGTGCTCGTGGGCGAGGATCCCGGATCGCAGTGGTACGTCGCGGGCAAGCACCGCGACTGCGCCGAGGTGGGGATCGCGTCGATCAAGCGCGAACTGCCGGAGTCGGTCACGCAGGAGGAACTCGAAGCGGTTCTTGCCGAGCTCAACGCGGACCCGAGCTGCACGGGCTACATCGTGCAGCTGCCGCTGCCGAAGCACATCGACACGGATCGCATTCTGGAGTGCATCGACCCGGCGAAGGACGCGGACGGGCTGCACCCGACGAACCTCGGCCGCCTCGTGCTGAACGCAAACACCGAGATCACCTCGCCGCTGCCGTGCACGCCGCGCGGGGTCATTGAGCTCGTGGAGCGCAACGGCCTGTCGTGGGCCGGGAAGCACGTCGTGGTCGTGGGGCGCGGGATCACGGTCGGTCGCCCGATCGGCCCGCTGCTGACGCGCCGCGAGTTCAACGCGACGGTGACGCTGACCCACACCGGCACGCAGGACCTGGGGGCCGAGCTGCGCCGCGCCGACGTGATCGTCGCTGCGGCCGGCGTCGAGGGGATCGTGCGGGCAGAGGACGTGAAGCCCGGCGCGATCGTGCTCGACGTGGGCGTCTCCCGCAAGACCGATCCCGAGACGGGCAAGTCCCGGGTCGTCGGCGACGTGGATCCCGCGGTCGCGTCCGTGGCCGGGTGGGTCTCACCCAACCCGGGCGGCGTGGGCCCCATGACCCGCGCGCTGCTGCTCAAGAACGTGGTGGAGATGGCGGAGCGGGCCGCCGCCTAGCGCGGCCCCGACAGCACCGACCCGCAACGACAGAAGCGACCCGGGACACGCAGGAATTCCTGCGAGCCCCGGGTCGCTTCTGTCGTACGCGGTCGGTTGTGGCGAGCGCCGGGTCAGCGAGCGCCGGGTCAGCGAGCGCCGGGTCAGCGAGCGCCGGGTCAGCGAGCGCCGGATCCGCGAGCGCCGGATCAGTCCGCCTCGCGTCGCAGCACCTCGCCGGTGGCCGCGTCGATGGTCACCTCGGTCTCCGCCCAGCTCGCGGTGTCCACGAGGCTCGCCTCCCACACGGGCACGCCGCGATCCTCGTCGAGCGCGAGCTCCGTGAGGCGCGGGCTGGGCGCGGTCTCGCCCGAGAGCCGCGCGGCCTCGGCGATCCCGATCGTCACCTGCGCCTGCTCCTCGGCGTCGAGCTGCACCTCCCGGGAGCCGAGCACCTCGAGGGAGTCCGCCGCGAGGTCGGCCTCGAACCCGCGGGTCGGGTGCGCGTTCCCCTCGCCCGGATCGCGGCTCGTGACCTCCCAGATCCACTGCCCGCGCTCGTAATCCAGGTCGATCGCGACGATCGTGCCGCGCACGCCTGCCGACTCGGCAGCGATGCCCTCGAGCCAGTCGGACGGCCACTGCACCGAGGTGGGGATGCCCGCTGCGGGAAAGTCCGAGTCGCCGTGGGGATGCGTGCTGGGCCCCGGCGACTCGGTCCCGTCGTGGCCGCCCGAGGAACCGGCATTACCTGATCCCGCGTCCGTTTTCGGCGGGACGTTCACGGTGACGCAGCCGCTGAGCGTGAGTGCGCCCGCGGCGAGCGCGGCGGCCCAGGCGAGGTACCGCGCCCCGATGCGATGCGTGGCTGGTGTGTGCATTCCGTGCCCCCTCCGTGTGTGTCCTTGGCTTCGCATCCAGGATACGCCCGCCCTCGTGGACAGGACGTTTCCAGCAGATCGCGGCATAATGTTCGCGGGGACCGGCACCGCCGTACCTCGCGCACCCGAGACGAGAGCAGAGCCGAATCACGTGACTTCGATGCTAGCCGCACTGACCGCGACGACCATACCGGCACTGTTCGGCATCGAATGGTTGGATCCCGAAACCCTGCTGCAGGCGGGCGGCTGGGCGGCACTCGTGCTGGCCTGCGCGTTTGTGTTTCTGGAGACCGGCGTGCTCGTGCTCGCCTTCCTCCCCGGCGACTCGCTCCTGTTCACGGTCGGCCTGTTCTCCGCGACCGGCATCATCGACGTGCCGATCTGGATCACCTGCCTGCTGCTGTTTGTGTTCGCCTTCGCGGGCGATCAGATGGGCTTCATGATCGGGCGGAAGCTCGGCCCGGCGATCTTCAACCGGAAGAAGAGCCGACTGTTCAATCCGGAGAATGTCGCGCGCACGCACGAGTTCTTCGAGAAGCACGGCCCGAAGGCGATCATCATCGCCCGCTTCCTGCCGATCTTCCGCGCGTTTGTGCCCGCCGCCGCCGGCGTCGGCAACATGCGCTACCGCCAGTTCATCGTCTACAACGCCGTCGGAGCGCTGCTCTGGGGTGTGGGCGTCACGCTGCTCGGATACTTCCTCGGGCAGATCCCGTTTGTGCGCGAGTACAGCGAGGTGTTCATCATCGTGCTCGTGCTGATCCCGGGGATCCCGATCCTGATCGAGCTGGGCCGCGCGTTCGCCTCGTGGCGGCGCAAGCGCCGCGCCGCGGAGCACGCCCAGGACGCGTCCTAGCCGATCCTGACGAAGCGTGTGAGCGCGTCGACGAGTGCCTCGGCGACGCCGCTCTCGTCCTGAATTTCGGCGCGCGCCGCGAGCACCAGATCGGGGTGGTCCGTGATGATGCCGTCGGATCCCCGGCGAAGGTGCTCGCGGAACCCGTCCTCGTCGTTCACGGTCCACGTCATGAAGCCGAGCCCGGCCGCCCGGGCCGCGTCCTGCATCGCCACGGTGGCGGTCCACTCCTCGACGACGATGAAGTCCGCGATGGTGTCGGGGACCCCGCCGCCGGCGAACGCCATCGTGTAGCCGACCGTGAGATCAGGGCGGAGCTGCTTGAGCCGTTCCACGCTCGGGGCGTCGAGGGAGTGGTAGATGTGTTGGTCGAGGGCGTCGAGTTCCTCGAGCTCGGCAATGAGCCGCTCCACGTGATCCGGGGTGTCGCCGCCCCCGAGTTTGATCTCGATGAGCAGGGGCATGTCGAGGCGTTGCGCGTGGCGCACGTAGTCGGCGAAGCTCGGGATCGTATCCTCGTGCCCGGCGAGATCCCGCACGGTGATCTGCGTGAGCTCATCGAGCGTGAGATCCTTCACCGCGTCCGGCCGCCCCGCAAGCCGGTCGAGCTTCGCGTCGTGCATCGCCACGAACTCGCCGTCGCGGGTCTGCATCACGTCCATCTCGACGAGATCGGCACCGGCCTCGTCCGCGGCGTCGAGCCCGCTGAGCGTGTTCTCCACGCCGCCACCCGAGAAGCCGCGGTGCGCGAGCACCAGCGTGTCCGGGGCCGCGGCGAGGCGGTGGAGCGTGCCCCAGCCCGCGACGCTGCACCCTGCGGCGACGATCACGGCGAGCGTGGCGGTCAGGATCGCGGGGCGACGACCCGGGGCATCGGGAGCGGACGGCTGGGCCGTGGCCCGCGTCGCGGGGTGCGGGAGCACCGCCAGAGATTCGGGGAATCGGTCGCTGCTGCGCTGGAGCTTGACGATGAGGGCCGCCGCGATCGCCGCGGTGACGCCGCCGCTGAGGAGCATCCCGCCGGTCTGCGCGATCCCGAGCGACACGGCGGCAATGCCGGGGGCCGCGTCCGGCATGAACGCGTCGGCTGCGGCCGTGGGCAGGAGCGACACCACGGCGAGGAGCGCGCCCGCCAGAGAGCCGAGCGCGGTGATCGCCACGGTCGCGAGGACGATCGGGGCCCAGGAGCGCGGCCCGCGAGTGAGCCGCCAACTGGTGCGCAACGGACGTCGGCAGCTCGTCAGGACGAAGAGCGGGACGGTGAGTGCGAAGCGGACGTTGAGCCAGGCCAGCACGAGCAGGAACACGGCAAAACCGATCGCGGTGGCGCTCGACTTCATCAGTTCCCCGGAGATAAACGACGGGATCGCGATCCCGCGCGTGAGCGCGGAGGTGAAGCCGAAACCGCTCAGGGGGACCAGCACAAAGAGGTAGCCGAGGAGCGGCAACGACCGGGGGCTGAGCAGCGCGCGGGCGATGCGGCCGAGCTCGCCCAGAAACTGCCGACCCGTCAGTGACGGCCAGCGCAGCAGCACAACGAGTGCGGTGAACTGCAGGATCAGGAGCCAGAACGACACCATCACGATCGCGAGAATCAACGAGACGGTGAGGGGGAGGCCGGGGCCCGCGAACGGGCGGCCCAGATCAAGCCCGGACATGCCGCCCGCGCGCAGCGCCTCCCGAAAGAGCCAGCCGATGGCGGGCAGCGCGAGCACCAGAATCGCCGTCTGGGTGAGCAGCAGCAGTCCCGCCAAACGCCAGCCGCCGGCGCGGAGCCGGGCCCACGCCCCGCCCAGGAGCACCCCGGTGTCCGACCAGATGCTCGACTGGTTCCGGTACATGGATCCCCTCCTCGGGTGCCGCTCAGCGAGTCCGCGGGATCCGCGTCACGGACCAGCCTAGAGGGCGCGAGGTTGCTACTAGTGCAGCGAACAGGTTCACTCATAGAATGTGCCTAAGAACGAGGCGGTGCACGTCGGCACCGCGATTGAGGGAGCCGGGATGAAGCGGGTCGCAACGATAGTCGGATTCGCGGTGGTTGCGGCGCTGACGACACTCCTCCCAGCCGCGTCCGTCGCGGTGGTGCCCACGCCGGCGACGTCCCCGCCCTCGCTCAGCGGTTCCTACATCGTGGATGCGACATCCGAGGCGGTGCTGGGATCCGAAACGAGCAAGCTTGAGGCCTCCGTCCGGGGCTTCGCCGCCGAGCACGGCGTTCAGCTCTTCGTGGTCTACGTGGACGAGTTCAGCTCCCCCGAGAACCCGGAGGCCTGGGGCGCCGCAACCGCGCAGAAGAACTTCCTCGGCGACGACGCGGTGCTGCTGAGCATCGCGGTCGAGGATCGGCTCTTCGACCTCAACGCAGCGAACGCGCTGATCACGGACGCACAGTACGACACGCTCGTGAAGGATTATGTGCGGCCAGCGCTGAAGGAGAGCGACTGGACGGGCGTGGTCGGCCAGACGCTCACGGGCATCGAGAAGACCGTGCTGAACCCCGAGTCCAACGGGACGGGCGTTGCCATTGCGGTGGTCGGCGGCGTGGTGGTCGTGGGTGGCGTGGCGGCAGGGATCCTCGTTGCGCGCAAGAAGCGGCGTGAGCGGGACGCCGACACCGGTGAGGTGGTGCTGTCGCTCGAGGAGCTCGAGACCCAGGCGAGCGGCCTGCTGGTGCGCGTCGACGACGACCTGCGGAGCAGTGAGCAGGAGCTGGGGTTTGCGCAGGCTCAGTTTGGGGCGGAGGCTGCGGCACCGTTCGAAGCCGCGATCGGGGCGGCAAAAGCGCAGCTCCAAGCCGCGTTCGAGCTGCGCCAGAAGCTCGATGACAGCATCCCCGACACCGATGAGCAACGGCGCGCCTGGCTCGAAGAGATTATCGCCCGCTGCACCGAAGCCAAGGAATCGCTCGACGCGCACACCGAGTCGTTCTCGCGCCTGCGCGAGGTCGAGCAGCGCGCCCCCGAGGTGCTGCAGCAACTCCGGGCCGCGGCCCCCGGGGTCGAGGATCGACTCGCCGCGGGTCGGGAAGCCCTCGCGTCGCTCACGCAGCAGTACGCGGAATCCATCACGGGGCAGCTCCAGGCAAACCTGGACGAAGCCAAGGTGCGCCTGAGCTTCGTGGCAGAGTGCTTCGCCTCCGCCGAGCAGGAACTTGCGGCCGGGCAGCGGGCCGCGGCCGCGGTGTCGCTGCGCGCCGCGGAGGCCGCGCTCGACCAGGCGGGGACGCTCGCGGATTCCCCGGCCACCAAGGCCGTGGAACTGGCCGAGAGCGTGGCGCAGCTTGACGCCGGCACCGCGGATCTGCGGGCGGACCTGCAGACCGCGGCGCAGCTCATCGGCGCGGCACCCGTGGGTGAGCGTTCCGCGCTCGAGGCGGCGGTGCAGCAGGTGAACGCGGTGCTCACGCAGGGTGTGGCGGGCGATCCCGTCCGCGCGCTCTCGGCGGTGGCGGCCGCAAACGTGCAGATCGACGCCGCGATCGGCGCAGCGCGGGAGTCCGTGGAGCGGATCCGGCGTGCGGAGGCCGCGCGCGACGAGGCCCTCGTCCCCGCCCGGGCCGAGGTGCTCGCGGTGGAGCAGTTCATCGAAACCCGACGCGGAGCGATCGGCGCCGAGGCCCGGACCCGCCTCGCGGAGGCGCAGCGACAGCTCCAGCTCGCGGAGCACTACGCGCCGACGGACCCCACGCGCTCGTATCAGGCCGCGCAGCAGGCGACACGCTACGCTCGGGCCGCGTATCAACTGGCCGGGGCTGACGTCTCCGGCTGGGGCGGTGGCGGCGCCTACGGCGGCGGCTCGGGCGGCTCAGGCTCGAACGGCAGCTTTGGCGGTGCCGTGCTCGGGGGCATCCTGGGCGGGCTGCTCAGCGGTGGCGGATCCGGCGGTGGCGGCGGATGGAGCGGTTCGAGCGGCGGGTTCCGCGGCGGCTGGAACGGCGGCGGCTCAATGGGCGGCGGCTCCGGCGGCGGTGGCCGGCGTGGCGGCGGGGGCCGCTTCTAAGGGGCACCTCGACACCGTGCAGACGCCGCGCAGATAGACCTCACCCGCCCACGAGGGCCGGTGCACTGATCTCCTCCGAGCTGGTTCGGTGGAACGAAGGAAAGGAAGCCGATATGGCAAAGCAGTCCATTCTTGGCCGGATTACACAGCTCGCCAAGGCAAACATCAACGCGCTGCTCGACTCCGCGGAAGACCCGGAGAAGATGCTGAACCAGATGGAGCGCGACTACAAGAACAGCATCGCCGACGCAGAAAGCTCGGTCGCCCAGACGATCGGCAACCTGCGGCTCATGGAGGCGGATCTCGAGGAGGACCGCAAGGCGATCACCGAGTGGGGAAGCAAGGCCGCCGCGGCCTCCTCGCAGGCCGAAACGCTGCGCGCCTCGGGCGACTCGGCGGGTGCTGACCGCTTCGACAACCTCGCGCGCGTGGCCCTGTCCAAGCAGATCTCCTTCGAGAAGGAGGTCGCGACCGCGGAGCCGAGCGTGACCGCGCAGCAGCAGGTCGTCGATCAGCTGAAGACCGGCCTGCAGACGATGCGTGAGAAGCTCGTGCAGCTGCAGGCGAAGCGCGATGAGCTCGTCTCCCGCGGCAAGGTCGCCGACGCGCAGTCGCAGGTCCAGGACGCCGTGAAGAACCTCGACGTGCTCGATCCGACGAGCGAGCTGGGCCGCTTCGAGGAGAAGGTCAAGCGGCAGGAGGCGATGGTGCGCGGTCAGGCCGAGCTCGCCGCGTCCACGCTCGATGCGCAGTTCAACGAGCTCGACGATCTCGGCTCGCTGAGCGAGGTTGACCAGCGCCTGCAGGCGCTCAAGCAGGGCAACTAGCCCGCACGCACAGGACCGGGACGGGCGCGCCGCCCGTCCCGGTCCTGTGCGTTGTGGCGCGCTGCTGCGTGCCGCGGCTCAGCCCCGGGCACGCACCTTCCGGTACGGGTGCGTCTCGACGCGAGTCGTGACCTCGGTGATGAGGTCCTCCGAAGACTTGCCGGCGCGGGCCGAAGCGATCAACCGCCGCGTCACCCGGGCGGCCGCGCGCAGGTTCATGGGACGACCCTCGATGCCGAAGAGCAGGAGCGCCCAGTCGGGCAGGAGGGACAGGATCCCGTCCTGGATGTTGACGCCCGCCCACACCTTGATGGGGTTGCCGGAGATCACGGGCTTGCGCATGGTGCGCGTCATCTCGGCGGCGGGGAGGGTGAGCGCCATCCAGTCCTTGTTGTCGTCGATGTAGCGGTCCAACGCGACCCGCGTGTCCGGCAAGAACTCGTCGCCGATGATGCCGACGATTCGCGCGGCCTCGTGCTGTTCGGCGACGAAGCGATCCTGCTCGGCGACCGAGAGGGTGGGACCGAAGGCGTCGGCGGCGCGGAGGACGCCGTAGACGATGCAGTTGTGGGTCCACGCGAGCCACTCCTGCGTGTCGGCGCGGAGCTCCTCGCCCGTCCGCGGGTCCGTCCACACGCTCGCCGCGTGCAGGCGTTGCACGGCCGCGCCGGCCGCGTCGGCGTGGGCGCGGTCGCCGAAGATCGTGGTGTCGATGTACTGCCCGGTGCGCTCGCCGCGCCCCTCGACGTCTGCGGCGTAGTTGCTCGTGCCGTCGAACACGCGCATCATCATCGGGTTCAGGGACTGCAGGAGAAGGGCCGCGACGCCGCCGAGCTTGGAGGAGGGGTCGGAATAGAGCCGCCAGCTCACGCTGTCGGGGCCGAAGTAGCCGTGGTCTGCCGCGGAGGTCGGCGGCTTGCCGGTGCCGGCGTGCGCCACGGGGCAGCCACCGCCGGTGCGCTCAGCGCGGGACGCTCGGCTGTCGGATTCGCTCGTGCTCATGTCTCTCCCCCGTTCCGGGTGGGCGCGAAGGGTGCCTGCCCGAATGACAATATTGGATAACGTCCATTTTAATTCTAGGGCTACATCCCGGTGTCTGCCCAACGGATCTGCTCGCCCGCGAGAATCCGGGCTGGTGCGCGAGGCGGGCCGGTGAGAGACTGAGCCCATGCGGAACATGGGGTGGGGAACTTCGGTGATTGCGCTCGCGCTGGTCGCGGGCCTCGCGGGCTGCGGCACGCTGAATCACGGGCGCGCCGATTCGGAGGGGGCGACGCGAGCGAGCGAAGAGCAGGCCCTGATCGGTGGCGACGTGATCGCGCCGGTGACCGTGCCCGCGAGCGAACTTGCGGGCACCACGGTCGATCTGGTCGTGGGGCAGGTGCTCAGGATCGATACGGCACACCTCGACGTCGCGAGCTACCGGGCCGCGATCGCCGACCCGGATATCGCGGTCTTCGCCCAGGGGTATCGCGACGACGGGGCGGAGTTCACGCCCGGGATCGCCGCCACCAATGTGGGCACCACCGAGGTGACGCTCACCCACGAGCAGGGTGGGCTCGAACCCATTCAGTTCGCGGTATCGGTGACCCCGCGGGGCTAGCAGATCTTCCCGCGGCTGCGGGCCCGGCCGAGCGGGGATTTCTCAGGCAGTACGCGGTGAAGAGGGCTACTCTGAGAAACTGTGCTGAGTGAGCTGGAAACCTTCTCGACGATCGCGCTGTATTCGGCAATGATCGTGTACGCGATCGCGTTCGTGTTCTACGCGGTCGACCTTGCGAACCGGAGCGGAGACGCTGCGGCTGCCTCGCGCAAGACCGCCGCTGACGTGGCCGCAGCGGGGGGCGGAGTCGCCACCCTGACGCGCACCGCGGCAGCGCCGACCCTGGAGAAAGAGCGCCGCTCGCGCTCCCTGCGCGTCGGGTTCTCACTGACCGTCCTGGGCTTCATTCTGCACCTCGCCGCCACGATCCTGCGCGGCATCGGCGCTGAGCGGGTGCCCTGGGCCAACATGTACGAGTTCGCGCTCACCGCGACCTGCTCGATCATGCTGATCTTCCTGCTCGTCCAGTTCTTCGTGGACCTGCGCTTCCTCGGCACCCTGGTCACCGGCATGGCGGTGCTCTTCCTCGGCGTGACGAAGGTGAACTTTTACGTCCCGATCGTGCCGCTGCAGCCCGCCCTGGACTCCTACTGGCTCGTGATCCACATCCTGGTCGCGGTGCTCGCCGTCGGCTTCCTGACGCTCTCCTTCGGCCTCTCCGTGCTGCAACTCCTGCAGACGCGCCGCGAGGCGAAGATCGCCGTGGGTGAACCCGGCGGAATGAACTTCCTGACGAGCATTCCGAAAGCCACCCGCCTCGAAGACCTGTCGTACCGGCTCGCGATCATCGGCTTCGTGTTCTGGACCTTCACGCTCATCGCGGGATCGATCTGGGCGGAAGCCGCCTGGAGCCGATACTGGGGCTGGGACACCAAGGAAGTCTGGACCTTTGTGATCTGGGTGCTCTACGCCGGCTTTATCCACGCCCGAGCGACCCGCGGCTGGCGCGGCACCCGCTCCGCCTGGCTGTCGATCATCGCCTACGCGGCCGTGATCTTCAACTTCGCGATCGTGAACGTGTTCTTCAAGGGCCTGCACGCGTACTCGGGCCTGTAGGCCGCCCGCTCGCGGCGGCGAGCTACTGCAGTACCTCGACGATCTCGGCGGGCTCGATGAAGCGACCCGTGAAAACGGTGCCCGTCGTGAGCGCCGCGGACTCGTCCTGCGGGTCATGCGCCAGCCGGATCAGGGCTGCGGGATCGTCGCTCTCGGCGACCAGGAGCCAGCGCGCGTCCGCCTGCCCAGCGGTCGCGTAGCTCCGCAGCGCGATGTCGGCGAGCTCCCGGGGCACCAGCATCTCGTGGGGATATGCGGCCGTGGCGCACATGATCCAGCTCTCGGGCTGACGCTCCGCCAACGCCGGATCCTCCGTCTGTTCGATGCCGAGGGCGCTCCAGGAGCGGATCAACGGACGGAGCAGGGCGCTGCGTCGCAACTGGCGCAGCGCCCACTGGAGGTCCTCAATCTCGGCACCGTGCAACCACACCAGCAGGTCCGCGTCGGAGCGGATCCCGCTGACGTCGTACCACCCGCGCACCGTCACGCCCTCGTCCGCGAGTGAGCCGGCGACATCTTCCAGTTCCTGCACGATCACGGGAACGTCCCGCCCGTCGAGCACGACGGGATGCGAGGAGCTGATGCGGAACGCGCCGAACAGGGAAAAGCTCGCTTCTGCGGGCGATCCGCCGTGCGCGGGGGTCGAAGCCGGGGTCTGCGGGGGAATCTCGTGTGCGCTCATACCCTCATCGTCCTCCGAGCCCGCGTTCGGCGCAAGGGTGCGGTCGTGGCGAGCGGTCAGGGCGGTCTCGCGGACGCAGCCGCGCTCCTATGGTGCTGCCTATGAAGCCCCGATGCGGGATTCTGGGTGGTGTTCAGTAAGCTGAAGCGCAGGACCACGTAGTGACCCCGGGGGGTGGTGTGCTCAATACTCCTGTAATGCGACAGCTCGACGACTCGGTCCGAGAGTTCCAGCTGGCGTGCGCGCATGACGCCATCGAACCGGCGCTCATGTACTTCGATCTGCACGCGCTCGAGATCTGGTTTGGCTGTGCCCCGCACCGGTTGCGCGAGCTGCTCGGAGACCTCATCTCTCGGGGCGCGCCCCAGGACAGCGTCGTCGCCGCGGTCTACGCGTTCCTGCTGGGCGACCCGGTCCCGAGGCCACTGCAGAGCACCCGGCTGAACGAGGCCGTGCTCCCCGAAGCTGACGCCTTTGTGCAGATGTACGAGCACCGCGTGGCCGGCCGCACGGACGCCGCCCTCGCGGCAAGCGCGCAGGTGCTCGCCGCCCGAATCGGGCTGGACTCGGTGTTCGACCGGCGCGGTGGCTGGAACCTGTTTCTCTCCGTGCAACTCGGGACCACCGCGATGCTCGCAGGCGAGCTCTCACAGGCGCTCGGATTCTTCGGGGAGGCCCGAATGCACCCGCCATCGCCCGTGCTGCGATGCCTCCTCCGCGAAGCCTGTGCGAAAGAGGCGCTCCTCGAAGCATGCGAGGGCAGTCTGGAGAACGCGCGGGTGCGTCTGCGCGAAGCGCGCGAGATCGAGCGGTCGACCAGCTGGTCGGAACCCGGGATCGATGCAATCCTCGCCGTCGTCGAAGCGATCCTCGATCCCCACCATGAGACTGCCGAGCAGCGTATCGCCGAGATCCCGCTCGGCCAGATCGGGGAGATCTGGCCCTACTATGTGATCGCGCGGAACCGGGTGCTCGCGATGCGCGGGGCCTACACGGAGTCTGAGCGAATGCTTGAACGGCTCGACAGCATGGCGCTGACGCGCGTGCCCGGCGTCGGCTACCCGGGCAGCATCATCGCTCTCGTCCGCACCTGCTTACGGCTGGGCGTTGACGATCCACGCGGCGCCGAGGTGCACCTGGCCACCGTGGATCCCGGCCTGCAGCGCAGCTATCTGATGCAGGCGCTCGTGAGCCTGAACCTCGGACAGCCCCGCCGCGCGCTCCAGCGGGTGCTCGACATGCCCGAGCCGGATCGAGACATGCGCCAGATCGCGGTGTGGCGGCACGTCATCCTGGCCGCCGCGCACCTGCGGCTTGACGAGCTCGACGAAGTGCGGAGCGTGCTCGACGGCGCAATGCGATTGCCGGGTGCCTTTACGGTGGAAGATGCCCGCCAGTTTGATCTGCAGGTGCGGGAGTTCGCCGAGGCGAATGTCGCCGGCTGGCCCGCGACCGACGCGCCGGCCGGCCCGTTCGCGCGCGCCGCCGGGACCACTGGCCGCCATCTCACCGAGCGAGAGATCGAAGTCTTACGGTTGCTCGCTGCGGGTCACGCCCGTGACGAGATCGCGGCCACGCTCTTCATTTCGCTCAATACGCTGAAGACGCAGCTGCGTTCGATCTACCGCAAGCTCGAGGTCTCGCAGCGCAGCGCGGCGGTGCTGGAAGCGCAGCGGCGCGGGCTCGTCTGACGGGTCCGCCGTGTCGCCCGGCAGACCGCGCGGGCGGCGGCTCCTCGCGGTGCCGCCGGGTGAGCTGCAGGGTGAAGTTCAGGTCGAATTCGGCATGCCTCCCCCCGGTATGTGCGCGGTCCGATATCGTTGAGGCGTCGGACCGTCCCCTCCCTATCGCGAAGAGACACCGACCCCGCGGGGATCACTGGATGCAGCCAGGCTCGGCGGGGCGCCTTCAGGGGAAGGCGCGAAACAAATGCACGGGGAATCCTCTCGCGCGATTGCGCGCGACAGGAACTGCCAGGCGGGCGATGGGGATCGGCCGCCTGGCAGACACCACCTTCGCCGAGCACGGTCCACCCCGGCGGCCTGAATTTAGCGCACGAGACGCGCGATCGCCGCGGACGCCTCTTCGAGCTTCTCGGCTGCGACCGCTCCGCCGTCCGCGGCGGCGGACGCGACGCAGTGGCGCAGGTGGTCATCCAGCAGCGCAAGCGCGACGCGCTCAAGCGCCTTCGTCGCGGCGGACACCTGCGTCAGAATGTCGATACAGTACACGTCTTCCTCGACCATGCGGTGGACTCCACGGACCTGCCCCTCGGCCCGGCGCAGTCGCTTCAAGAGATCATCCTTGTGATCGATGTAGCCGTGGGTGACGTGGCCGCAAGTCGTGTCCGTCGCATCGTTCATGCTGAGAACCCTACACGCGTCGCGCCCCCTTCGGGCGCGAGATCGCGCAGGGCGTATCTCGACGGTCCCGAGCGGTCCGCGGAACCTCGCAGAACGGTCCTAGCCTGAGGTATCGGGGTCGGGGCGCGGGCCGGCGCGCCGCTCCGCGAGCAGGGTCATGACGCCGCCGAGCAGCAGCACCGTCACGGCGGTCCAGATCGCGCCGTAAATGACCCACTCACCCGCGGCGATGCGCTCGCCGTTGAGGAGCGAGGCGACCACCAACAGTGCGGGCTCGAGGTAGCTGAGCAGCCCGAACAGGCTCATGGTGAGCAGCCGCGAGGCCGTGAGATACAGCATCAGGGCGACGCCGGTCCACAGTGCGAAGACCGGGGCAGCCCACCACAGTGCCGGGTTCGCGGCGGTCGACGCTCCCGCGGCGAGCTCCCGGCCGAGAAACACCACGGCGAACGGCGCGACCGCGACGAACTCCCAGAACATGCCCCCGAGATGGGCCGTGCCCAGTGCGCGACGCAGCACAAAGTACACGGGGTAGCCCAGGGACACGAGCAAGGTTTCCCACGACACCCCGCCGACCCGGACGAGCTCGACCGCCACGCCCGCGGCCGCAATCGCCGCGGCGACCCACTGCCACCACACCAGGCGATCCCCGTAAAGGAATTTCCCGATGACCACGAGGACGAGCGGAAGCAGGAAATACCCGAGGGCAACCTGCAGCCCACGGCCGTGGAGTGGTGCCCAGCTGAACACCCACAGTTGGGCGGACACCAGCAGACCGCACACGAACACGCCGACCGCGAGCAGCGGCCTGCGCCGGATCCGCGCGGCGATATCGCGAACGAGATGCCACTGCCGGACCACGAGCAGCGCCAACACGATGAGCGGGATCGTGACCAGATTGCGGATCCCCCACACCGCTTCCGCGGAGGCGGGGGCGAGCATGGGCGTGACGAAATAGACCCCCGCAAACGCGAGAGACGACCCGACCGAAGCGAGGATCCCGCGCGAGGTGGGAGCGGAAGTGCCGGTCACTCCCGGCTACAGCGTGATGGCGCCGATGACCTCGCCGTAGGGGGTTTCCCCGACCGGGACGAAGCCGATGTGCAAGAAGAACTCCTCGGGGCCGTCCTCACCGCGTTCCCAGAGCACGGTCAGCCGCGACACTCCACGCCGCCGAGCCTCTTCGATCAGCGCGTCGACCGCGAAGGTGCCGACGCCGGCACCCTGGGCGTCCGCGTCCACGTTGATCCGCCACAGGGCGGCCCGGAACTCTTCCTCAGCGGCATCAGGATCGAAATGCCCGTGAATGAATCCGACGACCTCGGATCCGTCGAGGACCACGCGCTGCCACGCGGTGTGCGCGGGGGTGACGGCCGCGGCGGCGGCGTAGGACACCGGCGTCACGAACTGTTCCTGCCCGGGCTTCAGACCGAGCGTGTTCACAGCGACGATCGTCGCTGCCGAGAGTTCTTCGAGTCTGAGATCGGTCATGCTCCCAGGCTACCGGGTGCTGGGGGGTGCGCAAGTCCAGAATTGGGTCCCGGCAGCGGGATCCGCCGGGACCCGAAGATCCCGACGGTCGCGAGATCGGGGGTTTCCCATACCGAGAGCCGGAAGTCATTGCGATGCGGCGGTCCGTGCGAAAAACTAGGCGAGTACAGTTGCACAGAGATCACCGCTCCGAAGGGGCGGTGCGGCATGGGGAGCTACGGATGCGCACACGCGAGGTTCGAGAAATCCGGGCACTGGTCCTCGACGGGGAGTCGGTGCGGTTGGTCGCACCCCCGGAGACGGGCCGCACCTACCTGCTGGGCCAGCTCGCGCAGGATCTCGAATCCCGCGGCTACACCGCCTTCCAGGTGACCGGGCGGCGACCCTTCCGTGACCAGCCCTATGTGGCGCTCCGCGAGGCGGGGCTCGTGCGGCTGCGCGGCGCGCAGAGCGAGAGCGACATCGTGGACGAGCTGATGCAGGGCCTGCAATCGATCGGGCACCCGGTGATCCTCGTCGACGACGCCGACTATCTCGATCTGAACTCCGCCTACCTCCTCGAACAGGTGCGTCAGCGGCGGAACATCCCGATCGTGGTCGTCGCGCCGCCGTTCGTGATGCTCGACGGGCACGGCCGCTCCGCACTGAACAAGATCCGTACGCAGGCTCGACTCGAACTCGCGCCACTCGGCTATGCGCAACTCAGCGTGCTCGCCCAGCGCGTGCTCGGTGCCCCGGCGCAGCCGGAGGTGCTCTCCCAAGTACTGTCGATGTCCTCGGGGATGGCGGGGATCGCCGTCGCGATCCTGCGCTCCGCGGTGCGGGAACGGCGGATCGTGCGCCACGAGAGCGGCTGGGCGCTGCACGCCTCGTCGCTGTGGAACGTGCACCTCCGCACGACCGTGGAGCAGATGTTCGGCGACCTGCGCCGTGGCGAGCTGCGCGCGTTGCACGCGCTCGCGATCGCCGAGAGCGCGGCCACCGAGGATTTCCAGGATGTTGCGGCGGAGGAACTGATCGCCCTCTCCCAGAAGGGTCTCCTCACGACGTTCGGCGACGCGGGCGACGCGACCTCCGTCGCCCCGCGGCCCAGCCTGATCATCGACTACTTCCAAGACCAGCCGGTCACGCCGCTCCACTACGAGGCGATGGGGCTGCTGAAATCGCTGCCGAACCCCGCGCCCTACGAGCGCGCACGTGCGCGCATGGCGGCGCACGTGTCGCAGGCGCTCACCTTCGATCGCTCCGAGAACCGGGGCACGGGAATGGACCGGTTCTTCCGGGCCGACACCGCCTACCGGCTCGCGGCCGCTGCCCGGGACTGGGAACAATCACGCTCCCCGGAGACCGCGGTCGCCTACCTCGATCTGCTCCTCGCCACCGACGACTACGTGCGGGACAGCGGCGAGATCATCGCGCAGACCCCGTGCGCGGACGACGGCATCTACGCGATTCGACTCACCCTGCACCGGATGTTCGTGATCGCCCAGACCGACCCCGCCACCGCTGCGGGACCGATCCACGAGATCGTGCTGAGCGAGACGGCACCCATGGTGCGCGCCGCGGCCGAAGCCTTCGAGGCGTACCTGCTGTTCTCCTACACCGGGATGACCCCGCCCGTTGAGGCGTGGTGGACGCAGGCCAGCGCCCGCGAAGACGGGTTCTCCGTGGCGATCCGGCACTTCATCGGGGTGGTCAGCGGCCGGATCACGGAGCCCCTGAGCATGACGGCGATCCAGAGCACCGCGATCCTGCAGGTGCACATGACCGAAATCGCGAACACCATCCTGAGCGAGCGGCTGGACAGCCCCGAGCACTACGAGCGCGGACTCCGTCAGTCGCTGGCGGACGCCCGCGCCGCGGGCGACTACCGCGCCGTCACGGTCGGCGCCTACTTCCTCTCGCGGCTCGAGGCCGCCACCTTCCGGGACGAGCTTGCCACCGAAACCGTGAGCGTCACCCTCGCGCTCGGCACCCCGAACCTCTCCTTCGCCGACTTCTTCTGCGCGCAGGTGCGGTGGGCGGCCTACCTCCACTACGTGCACGGCGAACCCGACCTGGCGCGCTCGGTGCTCGCGGAGACGGCACGCTATCCCGGGTTCTACGGGCCGCTGCCGGCGATGCACCCCGAATTCGGCGAGGCCATCGAGCTCCTGATCGCTGAGGAACGCGATCGCGCCGTCGACCTCCTGATGGCGCTGTCCGAGCGGTGCCACGCGGCCGAGCTCGTGCCCGCCGCGTGGTCCTACGCGCTGATCGCGTTTATCGAGCGGCCGACGCCCGAGGTGTTCGCGAAGATGGAGTCACTCTCGGACCGGAGCGGATACGGCACGGAGGCGCTGATGGGCCTGATCCGGAGCGCCCTGGGGCGGGAGCCGGATCTGCCACGCAAGGGCCAACTCCTGCGCAGCGAAACCGAGGCCGCGACCGCGATCACGCTGCTGAACGCGATCGCGCGTTCGCCCCTCGGCGTGGGACCCGAAGCGGAGCCCTTCCTCGAGGAGGTCAACGAGACGATCCGCGGGCTGCGCACCCTCCGCTCGGTGACCGAGGTTCCCACGGCGGCCCCGCCGACCGTGCAAGTTGAGGCCGTGCTGACCAAGCGCGAGCACGAGATCGCGCGGCTCGCCGAGACGTTGCAGAACCGGGAGATCGCGGATCGGCTGTCGATCAGCGTCCGCACCGTCGAGAACCACCTCGCTCGAGCGATGAAGAAGCTCGGGGTGAACGCCCGCACCGAACTCACCGCCGTGGAGGTCCGCCCCGTGTAGCGGCGCTGCCGGTGCGTGGCACCGGGTGGTGCGTGTGCCGCCGCGTGCCGCCGCGTGCCGCCGCGTGCCGCCGCGTGCCGCCGCTGGCGGGGACGTGCAGGGTGGGCGGGGTTCGTGCCCCTATTCTGGGGGGAGAGAACTGCGGCCGCCCGGCGGTTTCCGACCCGGGCCCGTTCATTGCGACGCTTCGCCGCCGCGCCAACCCCGCTGGAGGAAATGTGGACGTTGTTATCGTCGAGGATGCGGCGGCGGTCGCTGAGCGAGCCGCTGCACGGATCGCCGCGCGGATCCAGCGGACCCCCGAACTGGTGCTCGGCCTCGCGACCGGATCGTCCCCGCTGGGCACGTACGAGGCGCTCGCCGCTCGTGTGCGCCGCGGCGAGCTCGACTGCAGCGCGGTGAGCGGCTTCGCCCTCGACGAGTACGCCGGCATCGACTACGCGCACCCCGAGAGCTACCACGCGGTGATCCACCGCACGGTCACGGTGCCGCTGGGACTCGATCCCGCCCGCGTCCACGTCCCCGACGGGAACGCCCCGGATCTGGCCGCGGCGGGAGCGGACTACGAGCGGCTGATCGCCGAAGCCGGCGGCATCGATCTGCAGGTGCTCGGGATCGGCGCGAACGGGCACATCGGGTTCAACGAGCCCGTATCCTCCTTTGGATCGCGTACCCGACAGAAGACGCTGTCGCCGCGGACGCGCGAGGACAACGCGCGGTTCTTCGACAGCCTCGCGGACGTCCCCCTGCAGAGCATCACGCAGGGAATCGGGACGATCCTGGACGCCGGCGAGCTCCTGCTCGTCGCGCAGGGCAGCGCGAAGGCCGAGGCCGTCGCCGCGATGGTCGAGGGGCCGCTGGCGAGCCGGTGCCCAGCCAGTGCCCTGCAGCTGCACCGGAAAGCCACGGTCATCATCGACCGCGCCGCCGCGAGCAAGCTGGAACTGATCGACTACTACGAGCAGGTCGAGCGGCACCGCGCAGCACCCGTCCCGGCCGGCTAAATACGGGTGCGGGTGTGAATCACCTGCACGAGAAGTATCTCGACGCCGAGAGACTCTGCAGAACTCGGGTAGAGTGGTTCCCGGTCCTACCGGACCCGGCACGCGGCGCGCACGATCCGCCGCGGCCCGGAAGAATTCAGCGCGTGGCGCACACTGAGCCGCGCGCCTCCGAGCTCACACAATACGACACTGGGAGAAGCGTTGGCGAAGATCAAGGTTGAGGGTACGGTCGTCGAACTCGACGGCGACGAGATGACCCGCATCATCTGGCAGTTCATCAAGGATCGGCTGATCCATCCGTACCTCGACGTGACGCTCGAGTACTACGATCTGGGCATTCAGCACCGCGATGAGACCGACGACCAGGTGACGATTGACGCGGCGAACGCGATCAAGAAGCACGGTGTTGGCGTGAAGTGCGCCACGATCACCCCCGACGAGGCGCGCGTCGAGGAGTTCGGCCTGAAGAAGATGTGGCGCAGCCCGAACGGCACGATCCGCAACATCCTCGGTGGTGTCGTGTTCCGCGAGCCGATCATCATCTCGAACATTCCCCGCCTGGTGCCCGGCTGGAACAAGCCGATCATCATCGGCCGCCACGCGCACGGCGACCAGTACAAGGCGACCGATTTCAAGGCCGGCCCCGGCAAGGTCACCATGACGTTCGAGCCCGCCGACGGCTCCGAGCCGCAGCAGTTCGAGGTCGTCACCCTCCCCGAGGGTGGCGGCGTCATCCAGGGCCAGTACAACTTCAACGATTCGATCCGCGACTTCGCTCGCGCATCGTTCAAGTACGGACTGTCGCGCGAGTACCCCGTGTACCTGTCCACGAAGAACACGATCCTGAAGGCCTACGACGGCCAGTTCAAGGACATCTTCCAGGAGGTCTTCGACGCAGAGTTCAAGGATCTCTTTGACGCGAAGGGCCTCACCTACGAGCACCGCCTCATCGACGACATGGTCGCGTCGGCCATGAAGTGGGAGGGCGGCTACGTCTGGGCGTGCAAGAACTACGACGGCGATGTGCAGTCGGACACCGTCGCGCAGGGCTTTGGCTCGCTCGGCCTCATGACCTCCGTGCTCATGACGCCGGACGGGCAGACCGTCGAGGCAGAGGCCGCGCACGGCACCGTGACCCGTCACTACCGCCAGCACCAGCAGGGCAAGCCCACCTCCACGAACCCGATCGCCTCGATCTTCGCGTGGACCCGTGGCCTCGCGCACCGCGGCAAGCTCGACAACAACGCTGAGCTCATCGAGTTCTCGCAGACGCTCGAAGATGTCGTGATCAAGACCGTCGAGTCGGGCAAGATGACGAAGGACCTCGCGCTCCTCGTCGGCCCCGAGCAGGACTTCCTCACCACCGAGGACTTCCTCGCGGCAATCGACGAGAACCTGCAGCAGCGCTTGGCCTAGGCAAAACGCGGAGCGTTTTGCGCCAAGCGCTGGTCGCGCCACTGCGCGAGTTGGCCTAGGCAAAACGCGGAGCGTTTTGCGCCAAGCGCTGGTCGCGCCAAGCGCTGGTCGCGCCACTGCGCGAGTTGGCCTAGGCAAAACGCGGAGCGCCTGGCTCCCATCACAGCGCCCCTCACCTCTTTCTCTTCGGAGTTCGGGTGAGGGGCGCTGTGTGTATCTGCGCCCCGCACCCGAGGCGTGACCGGGTTCCGCTCCCCGCCCCGAGGCCTGACGGGGTTCCGCTCCCCGACCCCGAGGCGTGACCGGGTTCCGCTCCCTGTACCCAAGACGTAACCGGGTTCCGCTCCCCGTACGCGAGGCTTTTTATCTAGCACGAGCCGTTTCTGAACGTATTTGGCTCGTGTCGGCGAAATGTCCTCGGTTTTGGTGTGTGCCGTCGCGTGTGCGGGGCACTTCACGGGGGCGGTGTGCTCGACGGGTAGTGCCGAGGCAGAGGCTGGGTTCCGGGCTTGCGCGCTTTACCTGCTTTCGCTCCGCCGTCACGGTGTGCGCCGAACGCGATGCATTTTCGCGGAAGTGGGTCGTTTTCGGGCGTATTTGGGTCGTGCCCGCGAGTTTGGCTTGGTGGGGTGGGTGTTTGGGGTGGTGGCGCGCCCGGGT
>NZ_QYAC01000008.1 GCF_016758195.1 Leucobacter chromiireducens subsp. solipictus
CCGTTGAAAACACGCGGAAGTTGACCCGCTCGGGGACGCGTGCAGGAGGAAGTCCTGATGGGTGTAGTACGTTTCCGAAGAGGACACGGAAAGGTAACGATTCGAAACTTTATTCGAATGATTCTGATGCCGTCCCACTAGAACAGGGAAGTGCTCCGCCAGACCCGGTGGGCTTCGATCTCGGGGTCGGCGAGGAGCGCCCCGGCGCAGGCCGCACTGCACGCCACAAGCGTCGAATCGAAATCAATCTCGCTCACGAGCACCCACTCACGCCCCTCGGGCCACACGATGTTGGGGCTCTGCGGCTCGGCCCGCTCATCTGCCGGAATCCACGGCGCGCGCACGGGCCAGCTCTGCTCGGCCAACTCCCGCGGTCCCGCCGCGAAGCACACGTAGTCTCGACCCGGCAGCGATATCCGTTCACCCCGCGCCGCCTCCCGAGGCAGAACACCGGAGCCCGGCGGCTGCTCGAGCGCAGGGAAAAACACGCTGCGCACGGCTGCCGCGGTACCGAAGCGGCGGCGGCGTTCCCGGAAGCTCAGCACGTGCTGCATCGCGCGCAGGCCAATGTGCAGCAGGGGCCGCGGGATCCAGCGCGGTGGATCCGGCACCGCGAAGAACCAGCCCACACCCTGCGCGCTCACGAGCCCGCCGTACCCCTCCCAGACGCCCGCGACCCCGGAATCCGGAGTCGCGGTCTGTCGCGCAAGCACGTCGAGCACTCGCGTAAACAGCTCAGGCGGCAGCGTCCCCTCGCGTGGGATCGAGTACCGCCAGCCGTCTGCGGCGAGCGCGTCATCACGCTCACCGTACGCGGCACCCAGCAGCTCCCACGAGCGGGGGACATCCTCGAGGTCACGACCCAGCGCAGCCGCAGTATCAGCCCAGCTCACCGGCTCGGTCAACAGCTCCGGGGCCGAGGCCCAGTCAACGGACTCCGCCTGCGCCTCCCACTCAGCGAAGGTCCCGGTTTCGGGCCGATCCCGGGTGAACGGCGGCAGGATCCGGATCACGACGTCGAAGCCATCCGGCACCGTGTCGTCGAGCACCTCGTCTCCGCTGCCCAGACGCTCCGTGAGCCAGGCACCCGCCGCTCCCGGCACCCAGGGAAACGGCTCGATCACGGGAGCAGAATCACCTTGCCGGTGGTGGCCCGACCCTCGAGCGCCCGGTGAGCGGCTGCGGCCTCCTCCAGCGGGAACCGGGCACCGATCCGGAGCTGCAGCTGCCCCGCGGCGATCGCCGCGAACAGCTCACCGTACCGCCAGGCCCGTTCCTCGGAGCTTTGGAGGAAGTGGCCGAGCGAGGGACGCGTCACCGAGAGCGAGCCGCCCGCGTTGAGCCGCTGCAGATCAAATGGAGGCACCGGCCCGCTGGCGGCACCGAACAGCACCAGGGTTCCGCGCACGCGGAGGGCACGCAAGGAGTCGTCGAAGGTGTCCCTGCCCACCCCGTCGTAGACCACGGACACTCCAGCACCGTCAGTCAGATCCCGCACCGCCTCCGCGAAGCCCGCGTAGGGGAGCACCTCCGCAGCGCCGGCCTCCCGGCTCAGTGCGTGCTTCTCCGGCGTCGATGCGGTGGTGATGACCCGCACCCCGCGCGCAGTCAAGAGCTGCGTCAACAGCAGCCCCACCCCGCCCGCGCCGGCGTGCACCAACACGGTTTCTCCCGGCTGGGGCTGCGCCGCGGAGGTCGCCAAGTAGTGTGCGGTGAGCCCCTGGAGCGGAATCGCCGCCGCGGTTTCAGCGTCGATCCCGGCGGGCACGGACACCGCCCGCGCGGCGTCCACAAGGAATCGCTCCGCATAGGTGGCTCGCGCCTCGCTCGTGGTCACTAGGTCGCCCACGGCAAAGCCCGCGACTCCCTCTCCGACAGCGAGAACCCGGCCTGAGGCTTCCTCCCCCGGCGTGAACGGGAATGGCACCGTGTACAGGCCCGAACGCTGGTAGGTCTCGACGAAGTTCACCCCGACCGCCGCGGTCTCAACGAGCAGCTCTCCCGGTCCAGCCACAAGCTCGGCGGCCTCGCCGAGCTGCAGTACGTCGGGTCCGCCGGTGGTCTGGGCAATGATTGTGCGCGTCATGCTCTGAGCCTACGCGGCGCGATGCCCGGCGCCCAGTTTCAGGTGCCGGATCCCTCGCGCCAGGCCCCCTGTGCCCGGTGCCCGGTGCCAAGTGCCAAGTGCCAAGTGCCAAGTGCCAAGTGCCAAGTGCGCTGCACCCTGTACCCGGTGCCCAACGGCCAGCACCCAGCACCCAGCACCCAGTGAGGAGGCGCCGAAACGACAAAGCGACAAAACGAACATCCTGGCCACAACAGCAACGCCCCGTGTGCCCCGCTCAGGAAGAGCGGCACACACGGGGCGGGCGGCGCGGGCTACGCGGGCTACGCCGCGGTGCGAACTACGCCGCCGCGCGAACCTTTCGTACCGCCAGCCCGGTGAGCACGAGGCCGAGCGCTCCCCACAGCACGAGCAGCACGGCGGATCCGCCGGCCCCGGAGGCACCGGTCGCGACGGCCTGGAACCCGGCAAGTGCTGCCCCCACCGGGCTCGCGTCGCCGAGCGCGGCGAGCGGGCCTGGCACGGTCGAGACGATGCCCACGGCGAAGGCCACCACGAGCAGCACAAAGGCGATGAAGCGCCCCACGCCGCCGAGCAGCGCGGACAGGCCCTGCACGAGCAGCGTGAACGCGATGCCGGCGAGCAGCGCCAGCCCGAAGAATCCGGCGGCCTGCGCGAAGTCGTAGCCGAGCGCGATCGGCAACACGATTCCGGCGATCGCGCCCTGCGCGGCACCGAGGCCGATCGCGGGCAGCGCGCTGCGCAGCGTGATCGCGCCGATCCCTCGTGCGGCGTCGCGGGTGCGCCGCCACAGCGGCGCGAGCACGAGGAACGCGGCGAGCGCGCCCGCCCAGAGCGCGATGCCCGCGAAGAGCGGGACCCCGGAGGCGTTGAACAGCTCGTCGCTGCCGCCCTCGGACTTCACCGGGGTCAGCGCGATCTCGGCGATCTTGTCGCGCTGGGCCTCGGTGTAGTTCGGGATCCCGTTCACGGCCGCGCCGAGGCCCGTCGCGAGTTCGGACGCCCCGGAGGCGGACTGGCCGACGCCGTCGGCAAGCTGCGCGGCACCGTCGGCGAGCTCCGGGGTGTTCGCAGCGAGCTCCGCGGTGCCCGAGGCGAGTTCCGCGGTGCCGGAGGCGAGCCCTGTCGCCCCCTGCGCGAGGCCGGACGCGCCGCTCGCGACGCCGGACGCACCGGTCGCAAGTTCCGATGCTCCCGCGGCAAGCTGCGAGGTTCCCGCGGACACCCCGCCGACCCCGGCGGCGAGTTCCGCCGCGCCCCCGGCGAGCCCCTCAGCACCGGCCGCAAGTTCGGCGGCTCCCCCGGCGAGATCTTGCGCGCCACTGGCGAGCCCTGCGGCACCCCCGGCAGACTGCTGGGCTCCGGTCGCGAGCTTGTTCCCCGCCTCCTGCAGCAACGTGAGGTTCCCGCCGATTCCGGCGAGTTCGCCGCGCGTCGTTGCGATCGCGTCGAGAGCCTGCTGCTTCGCTTCCTCGCTCGGCATGGGAATCGTGCCGTCGGAAATTGCGGTGTGTACCTGGAGCAGCGTCGTATCCAGCTGCCCGCCGCCCGCGAGCACTTGGCCGACGATCGCATTCACGTTCCCCGTGTACTCCCCGATCCCTGCGGAGAGCGTTTCGGCGCCCGCGGCGTACTCCTGCGCACCTGCGGCATACCCGGCAATACCCGGATTATCCGCCCCGTCGCCGCTCGCGAACACGCGCAGCCCGCCGGCGAGTCCGGCCGCACCGGTGGAGAGCTCGTTCGCCCCACCCGCGAGCGCCCCGGTTCCCGCGGCGAGCTCGGAGATCCCGCCCGAGAGTGCGTTCGCGCCTCCGGACAGCTGCGCAGCACCGTTCGACAATTCGCCCGCGCCGCCCGCGAGCTGCCCCGCGCCGCTCGACAGCTGTCCGGCGCCCGCGGACAGCTGCTGCGTACCGTCCGCCAGCTGCTGTGTGCCATCGGCGAGCTGGGTCGCGCCGTCGGACAGCTGCGTGCCGCCGTCGGCGAGCTTCGTCGCACCGTCGGCGGCGTCGCTGAGCCCGCCGTGCAGCTCGGTCATGCCGACAAACACGCTGCCGACAAACTGCTCACCGAGTTGCTGGTTGAGCACCGAAGTCGCGGTCTGCGTCACGATCCCGGACAGCGCGGTGTCGATGAGCCGGCCGCGGTCGCTCTCCCGGATGTCGATGTTTGCCTGCGTCGCCTTGTCGGGGTCGCCGGAGAGGGACGTCGCGGCGGCCGAGAAGTCTTTCGGGATGGTCACGACGGTCGCGTAGCGGCCGTCCTTCAGGCCCGCGTCGGCATCGTCTTCGTCGGTGAGCACCCAGGTGAAGTTCGTGTCCTCGGTGTCGGCGGCCGCCCCGGCCTCGCCGATCAGCTCGCCCGCAAGCACCCGGCCGAGCGGGACGAGCTGGCCGTCGAGCTCCACGGCCTCATCGTGGTTCACGACGGCGGCGGTCACGGAGTCGAGCCGCTCGGTCGGGTTCCACAGCCCCCACAGGAGCACTCCCGCGACGGTGAGCGGCACGAGGATCAGGCCGAGCAGCGTGGTCCAGCGCACGGGCTTGCGGCTCGAGATGCGGGTCAGTGCGGCGCTCATCGGGCGCCTCCTTCGGAAATCAGCGGGGCTGCGGAGCTGGGGAGATGGGGCCCGGATGCCGGATCGTGTGCGGCATCGTGCGCCGGATCCGGCACCGCGTGGGCGGCCTGGGCGGCAGGCACGGCACCGGGCCGCGCGTAGCGGGTGCCCTCAGGCAGGATCCGGCCCGCGATGTCCCGCGAGCCGAGCACGACCACCGTGAGCGCGGGTGCCGCGCCGCGATCCGCCAGGGCGGTCTGTGCGGCGAGCGCGGAACGCATGCCGTCGACCTGCGCGAGCGGCATCGGCCCATCCGCGGCGGCGCGCAGATCGAGCAGCAGCACGACGGGGCGATCCTGCAACGCGTCGCGCAGCGACGCCGGATCCGCCCAGGCCGCGCGCGCCCGCAGCGACGATGCGCGCTCGGGGAGCAAGAGCCCGCCGACCTTCAGGGTGCCGCGGGTCACGGGCGCCCGACCGGCGACGGCCGTCGCGAGGGGGAGGCTCGCCGGATCCTGCGGGTCGAGCAGCAGTGTCTCGCCCGGCGCGACCCGCACGTTCGGGAGCCGCGCTCCGCCGGAGACCTGGAGCGCCTCCGAAGCGATCACGGCCTCCGGCATATCGGCGGGCCAGTCGGCGTGGGCGATCTCGCGCGCCAGCCCCTCGCCCTCGACGTCGAAGGAGGGCAGGATCCGGCTCAGCCAGCGCGGCATGCGCCAGGCGCGATCCCCGAGCAGCGCGAGCACGGCGGGCACGAGGGTCATCCGCACGATGAACGCGTCGACAAAGACGCCGACGGCGAGCCCGAGCGCGATCACCTTGATGCTGGGGTCCCCCTCGGGCACGAAGGCCGCGAACACGGCGAACATGATGAGGGCCGCGGCCGTCACGACCTTCGCGCTGCCCACGAAGCCGCGCTGGATCGCGGTCTGGGCGTCGGCGCCGTGCACGTACTCCTCTCGGATCCGGGCGACGAGGAACACCTCGTAATCCATCGCGAGCCCGAACAGTACGCCCATCAGGATGATCGGCATGAAGCTCAGGACCGGGCCCGCGGAGTGCACGTTGAGGAGATCCCCCAGCCAGCCCCACTGGAACACGGCGACGACCGCGCCGAACGCGGCCCCCACCGACAGCAGATAGCCGAGCGTCGCCTTGATCGGCACCCACACCGAGCGGAACACCATCGCGAGCAGGATCAGCGAGAGCCCCACGACCAGGATCCCGAACGGCAGCAGCGCCTCGCCGAGCAGGTGTGAGACGTCGATGCCGACCGCGGTAAACCCGGTCACGGCGAGACTCACACCGTAGCGATCCTGCCACTCGTCGTGGTGCGCACGGAGCTCGGCGACGAGTTCCTCGGTGCTCACCGACTGCGGGCCGTCCTCGGGCACGACCTGGATGATGCCGGTGTCGGCGTTCTGGTTCGGGGTCGCGAGCGGCACATCCGCGACGCCGGGGATCGCGCGCACCTCGTCCGCGAGATCCTCCATCAGGCCGAGCGGGTCCGTGCTCGTGATGATCGAGCCGGTCAGGATCAGCGGGCCGTTCGCGCCCTCCCCGAAGTGTTCGCCGGTGAGCTCGTAGGTGACCCGTGCCGGATCCTCCTTCTCGAGCGTCTCCGCCCCCGGCAGCGCGAGGCGCAGATCCATCGCGGGGATCGCGGCGGCCCCGAGGCCGACGAGGACCACGAGGATCGTGATGATCGGCTTCACCGTCGCGATCTTGACCCAGCGGGCAAAGAATCGGTCCGCACGGCTCTGGGTGGGGGCGGCCGGAACGGCGGCGGGTGCCGGATCGGTGCCCTTCGCGGCCTCTGGAGCTCCGGCGGCCGAAGCTCCGGCACCCGAAGCTCCGGCACCCGGCGCGGCGCTCGCGTGGAGCAGCGCGCGCTGCTTCTTCGGCAGGATCTTCTCCCCCGCCATCGCGAGCACCGCGGGCGTCAGCGTGACCCCGATCAGGACCGCGATCGCGACGCCGGCCGCGGCGGCAACACCGAGGGCGGTGAGGAACGGGATCCCCGCGACGGCGAGGCCCGCCAGCGCGATGATCACCGTGAGCCCCGCAAACACCACCGCGGATCCGCTCGTCGCGGTGGCGCGCGCGATGGACTCGGTCATGCCGAGGCCCGAGCGCAGCTGCTCCTGGTGCCGGCTCACGATGAAGAGCGTGTAGTCGATCCCCACCGCGAGTCCCAGCATCAGCGCCAGCATGGGGGTCGTCGAAGTCATGTCCGCGAACGCCGTCGTCACGAAGAGGCCCGCGATGGTCACGCCCACGCCGAGAATGGCGATGAGGAGCGGCATCCCGGCAGCGACGAGCGAGCCGAGCGTGAACAGCAGCACGATAAACGCGACCACCACGCCGATCGCCTCGGTGATCGTGAAGCCCGGGATGGCCACCGAGAACAGGTCACCGCCGTAGGACACTTCGGATCCGGCGGGCAGCGTGTCCTCGAGATCCGCGGCGACGGCGATGATCCCGTCGCTCGTGTCGGCCGGGGCGTCGCTCTGGGTCGCATCGATCTGGATCGTGAGCAGGGCCGCCCGGCCGTCATCGCTGAGGCCGCTCGCGCCCTGCTCGGCGAAGGGGTAGGAGATCCCGTTCACCTTCGGGAGGTCCGCGAGCTCCTCGGCCGCGGCGACGATGTCCTGCTTGGTCTCTCCCGCGTCGACGCGCTCGCCCTGCGGGGCGACGACGATGATCGTGGCGCTCGTGCCGCTGACCTCGGGGAAGGTGCGGCCCAGGGTGTCGATCGCTTCCTGGGATTCGGTGCCCGGGATCGTGATCGGCGCGTTCGCCCCCTGCGAGAACAGGGCGGCCCCCACACCCAGCAGCGCAAGTACGGCGATCCACAGGATCAACACGAGCTTTCGTGCGCGCGCGGCCCACAGGCCGAGCGAGTAGAGCAGGGTCGACATGCGGTGAGGCCTTCCGGTCGCGGGCAGATCGCGGAACACGCGGAAACGGCGACGCGAGTGCATCGCCGGCCCCCATGCACAGCGTCGATACACGAGTGTATCCGATTCGATACAGTAGTGTATTCAGGAGACGCTCAGCGACCGCGCGCTCGCTCCATTCCGCGCGAAAGGCAGGTGATCCGGTGACGACGCCCTCCCCCGAGGCACCCGTGAGTTCCCGCCGCCAAGAAACGCGGACCCGGCTCCTCGACGCTGCAGTTGAGGTGTTCGCCGAGGACGGCCTACAGGGTGCCGCCGTCGAAACGATCAGCGCTCGGGCCGGGTTTACGCGCGGAGCGTTCTACTCAAACTTCGACAGCAAGGAAGAGCTGTTCCTTGAGCTCTTGCGGCGCGAGTTCGACCGCCGCGCCGCCGACCTCGCCGAAAAGGCGCTTGCCCTCGAACCCACGCTCCGCGAGAACGCCGGCTGCGTCTCCCCCGAGCAGGCCGCAAGCTACATCGTCGAGTTCTTCGCGCCCGCCCCCGATGCCACCGCCTGGTTCGTGCTGGAGGCGGAGTTCCTGCTCCTCGCCATGCGGGATCCCTCGATCGCCCCGGGTCACCACGAGTTCATGGACGGGTTTTACCAGAGCATTGCGGGCAACGTGGAGCGCGTCATCGCGGCCGCGGGGCGGCGCTTCGTGATCCCGGTCGAACACACCATGCCCGTGCTCAGCAGCGTGTACGAGCACGCCCTGCGCACGAACGCCCTCTCGGGCTCCACCTCCTCCGTGCCGTTCGAACAGCTCGGCGGCCGCCTCGCGGAACTGCTGTTCGCGCTGACCGAGGAGGTCTCCGGCTAGGTCCCGCCGTGCCCGGGAACGCGGATCTTGCGATACAGGGTGGCGCGCGAGATACCCAGGATCTCAGCTGCGCGACTCCGGTTCCCGTCCGCGACCAGGAGGGCACGCCGGATCGCATCCTGTTCGGCACGCTCCATCAGGCCCCGCTGCGGCCGGCCGGGAAGATAGCTGGGAAGGTCACGCCGCCGCACCACCGGGTGGGTTGCCCGAGAGACCGAGTGGATCGCGGCCGCACGCAGTTCCGGCAGGTTTCCCGGCCAGGCATACTCTCGCAGCGCTGCCAGCGCCGCATCGGTCAATGCCGTGCCGCGTGGAGCCCCAGCCCGCAACGCAAAGCTTCGCCAGAGCTCGGCCAGGTCCTCGCCCCGGGAGCGGAGTGCGGGGATCGCAACACACTCCGCGTCGAGCATGAACCCGATCTCGCCGGCAGCAGCCGGCGAGTCGGCCGCGATGGTCAGAGCGATCCGGTGCGGGGCGGGGGCGGTACGCACCAGCGCACGCAGTCCCCCCAGCTGCCGTGGCTCGAGGGCGTCGACGCGGGTCACCACCACCCGATCCCCGGAACGCACGACCTCATCAGCCCGATCGAACCAGCGCCCGGGGCCCAGCGCGACGATCGCCTGCGCGTCTACGATGCTGATCCCCTGCCCCGCCCGCGACGCACGCAAGGCCTCACCCGCGGCGAGCGACGCTTTCCCCACGCCGGCTTCACCGCTCACGAGCAGCGGACGACGTCCTCCTTGCGCGCGCCGCACCGCGTCCAGCGTGCGCCGCCAGTGCGCCGAGTGCCCCGCCAGGGGGATCGGCCCCGCCACGGCCAGATCTGAGCACGGTTCCCGGCCCGGATCGGGAAAGACAATGCGCACCACGCGATTCTCTCTCCCGAGACGCTGTTCGACGCTGAGCTGCACCGGCCCGAGGCTGGTCGCGACGATCGCGTGCCCCCGGCTATCACTGCTCTGCGAGGCGCCCTGAATAGCCCGCACGTCCTCCGGGCTGAATCGCCGCGCTGCACTGTTCTGCATCACGGTGCCCTGCGAGGTAAAGGCGATCACTGGCTCGGCACTGAGGCCGGAGCGTCGGAGGAACTCGTAGATCAGCCGATCCGCCCCCGGTTGCAACGCGCCGCTCACGACCGCACCACCCCACCGACACGGGCCCACCAGGAACGCACGCCGGATACATCCGCTCCGTTGCACGCACCGTGGCCCGCCATCGCACCCTCCGCTCCGCTACTCGCCTGCAGCCGACCCGGGACCGTCGAACTCTCGGCGGAACCGCATGAGTTGGCGGTCGCGCCAGAGCACCCGCTCTGCCCAGTCGCGCTCGGGAAGCAGCGCCCGTCGCTGCTCCGCCACGAGATCGACAAGGTCATCGGTCCAGGGATCGTGTTGGCCTCGTTCGGCCCCCATCCGCGCATACGCGGGGCCCATCTTGCTGGCGTGTGACGCAATGCCCCCACGTGTGTTCAGGTCCACCGTCTCAAACGGGCCGATGAACGCCCACCGTCGCCCGAGCCCTTTGCTCATCACCGTGTCGATGTCCTCGACCGTCGCCACGCCATCGCGCACCAAGCAATACGCCTCCCGAAGCACAGCCCCCTGCAAACGATTGAAGATGAAGCCCTCCGCTTCTCGACGCACCACCACGGGCGATAACCCCGCCGAACGGTACAGTTCGGTCGCGCGCTCAACGATGGCATCGCTGGTCTCCGGGGCACGGACAACCTCGATGACCGGGATCAGATACGGCGGATTGCCCGGATGCCCCACAATCATCTGCGCTGCACGCGGGTACCCAGCCGCAAGCTCCGAGGGGACGATCGCCGAGCTCGAGCTCGCGAGCACCGCGGTGTCGCCGACGAGTTCAGAGATCTCTGCGAACAGTGCGCGCTTCAGCGCACCATCCTCGGGCACGCACTCCTGCACCAGGTCGGCCTCCGATACGGCATCGCGCAGCTCGCTCACCACCTCGACGCGGGCGGCCACGTCTTCAACCGCCCCCTCCCAGAACCCCTCACGCGCAAGTACTTCGATCCTGCTGCGGAACTCAGTGATAGCGCGCTCCCGAGCCGCGGGGAACGGGTCCCAAAGCCGGACCCTGGCACCACCGAGGCCGAAGACAATGGAGAACGCGACGCCGATGGAGCCAGCCCCGAGGATCGCTACTCTCGCGCCGTTCACAGGGCCTCCGGGAACGACCGGTCCCCGCGGAACGCACGGCGCAGCAGCGCCAGGGCATCCGCCTCGGTCACCGCACGCGGGTTGTTCGCGAGGAGCCGCGTCGAGAGCATCGCTTGCTGCGCGATGTGTGGGAGATCCGATTCGGCGACCCCGAGCTCTGTCAGGTCTGCGGGAACGCCCAGCGCCGCGAGCAGTGCATCGATCCGGCGGATTCCCGCGCGGGCCTGCTCCAGTTCCGGAGCTGCCGGATCGGCCACGCCCAGAAGCCTGCCCAATTCAGCGAACACCGCGAGCCGAGCGGGGAGATTGAATCGCATCACGTACGGCAAGAGTGCGCCGACACCGAACCCGTGCGGCGTATGCGTGAGGCCGCCGATCGGGCTCTGAAGTGCGTGCGCCGCCGCCGTGCCTGCCGTATTCAACGCCATCCCGCCGCAGAACGCCGCCAGCATCGTGTCAGCCCGGGCCGCACGGTCGAGCGGGTCCGCGACGATGCCTTCGATGGAGCGGTTGAGCAGTTCCAACCCGTGCCGGCAATAGATATCGGTCAGCAGGTTCTTCCCGACGTACAGGTGCTCTCGGATCTCATCGGGATCCGGATTCTTCGCGAGATCAGTGAAGGATTCCACGAGGTGCGAGAGCGCGTCAGCCGCCGTGGCCGCGGTGAGCCCCGGAGGGGCCGAGAGCGTGAAGTCCGGATCGATCACCGTCGCCACGGGCTCCAACCAGTTGCTCGCGACCCCTACCTTCACGCCGCGCTCGGCATCGAATACGACTCCGATGCACGAGACCTCCGCCCCGGTTCCCGCGGTGGTCGGAACCGTGACGATAGGGAGCACTGGCCCGGCGACCTGGTTCTCCCCGTAGTAATCCCGGATATCCCCGCCTCGTGCGAGGACTAGCGCGGTCACCTTTGCCATGTCTAGGCAGCTTCCGCCACCGATCCCGACAACCACCTCGATCCCCGCATCGTGAAACGCCTCGGCTGCTGTCCGCACGTTCTCGCGCGGAAGCTCGGGCGCGACCTCTGCATACACGCGCACCTCGAGGCCCGCGCCCTCAAGGCTGCGGATCACCTCTGCGAACTCTGCCGTCTGCCCCATCCTGGCGTCCGTGACGATCAGGGCCCGCGCGCCATACTGCGCGACGAGGTGCGGCAATTGTGCGCGTTGCCCCGGGCCGAATACGACCGTATGCGGCTGCCGCAGCAGGCCGAGCCCCAGCTGGTTCGTGTTCTCAATGGTCATGCAACCGCTCCTTCGGTATCGACGCTGAGCGCCATGTAGTGGGGCTCCAAAAACTCGTAGATCCCGTCGTGGCCCGCTTCCCGACCCACACCGGAGGTTTTCGTTCCCCCGAATGGCGCAGCGGGATCCGCCATGATGCCGCGGTTCAGCCCAACCATTCCGAACTCAAGGCGCTCGCCCAGTGTGATAGCCCGCGAGATATCTCGGGTGAAGAGATACGCGGCGAGCCCGTACGGGGTGTCATTCGCCAGGCGCAATGCAGCGGCCGCGGAATCCACCGTGTAGAGCGCGGCCACCGGCGCGAAGAGTTCCTCATTGCTGAGTGCGTGCCGCTCCTGGGTGAACTGAACGACCGTGGGGTCAAAGAAGAACCCGTCGCCGGCACGAGGCGACCCGCCGAGGAGCACGCTCCCGCCGAGCTGCACGAGCCGCTCAAGCAGCGACACGACCCGATCGCGCTGTCGAGCGGAGATGAGCGGCCCCACGGTGGTGTCGGGATCGAATCCGTCGCCCGCGCGAAGCTCCGCCGCCGCCGCGACGAACTTCTGGGTAAACTCCTCCGCGATCGCCTCGTGAAGAATGATCCGGTTCGCCGCCACACAGGCTTGCCCGGCGTTGCGGAACTTGCAGAGGATCGCCTCGCGCACTGCGAGATCAATGTCGGCGTCCTCGAGCACGATGAAGGGGCCGTCTCCGCCGAGCTCCATCGCGGAGTTCACCACGCCGGGCGCGGCCTGCGACAACAACGTTGCGCCCACCCCCGTGGAGCCAGTAAAGCTGACCTTCCGCAGGCGAGGGTCTGCCATGATCGCGCGGGAGACGTCGCCGGATTCTCGCGTGTGGATCAGGTTGACCACCCCGGCGGGGAATCCGGCATCGTGCAGCACCTCGGCGAACAGCGCTTGAGTCAGCGGCGTGTCTCGTGCGGTTTTCATCACAACAGTGCACCCCGCGCCCAGGGCGGCCCCGGCCTTCCTCGCGCTCATGAGGAGCGGGAAGTTCCACGGTGTGACCAGGTAGCTCGGACCCACCGGGCGGTGCCCGACGATCACGCGATACCCGCCGTTGGAGCCCTCAGCATAGCTCCCCTTCAGATGCGCCACCTGTTCTGCGAACCAGAGGAAAAACGACGCGGAGAGCGCGAACTCGCCTCGAGCTTCCGCTAGGGGTTTTCCACTCTCGAGCGTCATCGTTTCGACGATGGCGTCCTCCCGCTCGAGCAGGAGCCGGTGCGCCCGGTGCATCAGATCGGCTCGCGCTCGGGGCGACCAGCCGGACCAGCTCTCCTGCGCCGCATGCGCTGCGGCGAGCGCCCGCAGCGCTTCATCGACGCCACCGCTCGTCGGCTCGGCGATCGTCTCACCAGTCGCCGGGTTGAGCACGGGGAATCGTTCTTCGGTCGTGACCCACTCGCCGCCGATCAAGAGGTCGAGAGGAACGGTATGTCCGCGTGGGGCGGCACTGCGCGTGATCATGAAGTCTCCTTAGCGATGCGGGTCGGACGTCGACCCCAGCGTGAGGTAATCGTAATACAATCATCTCGTATTACGGTAGTATCGGAATCACAAGATGTGTTGGCCCCATGACCAGAGCTATGCTGATCGTCACGCTGTGCGCTCAGCCGCGTCTGGCACACGCCCGCCTGGAGGAACAATGACGTCACCTCGAACCCGCCCCGCCCAGATCGATTTCGCCAAAGAGACCGTGCTGTGCGGAGATGGCCCGCCAGTCCGCGCCTCGGCGGTCGCTGCACGGCAGCACATCGTCGATAGTTGGGTGCGCTCGAAGAGCGCACTCGGAATGCCGGACCGGATCACGAGCGTTCCCGTGGTCACCGAGGACGAACTGGATGACACGCTGCTCGAGGTCTTGCACACTCCGATGGCCAGCTTCGCGCGCTCCCTCGACGGCACCGGCGTCGGCTTGCTGCTTGCCGACGCGCAGGGGCGCATCCTCGAGCGTTGGGCCGGCGGGTCCCACGGCAAGAAGCACCTCGATCGCGTGGGGACGGTCCGCGGCTCGGTCCTCTCCGAAGGCGCGGTCGGTACCAACGGCGTGGGGACCGTACTCGCAACACGTCGCCCCACCCAAGTCGTCATGAACGAACACTTCTCTGAGCTCTATCGTGCGGCGATCTGCACCGGTGCGCCCATCTTTCACCCGGTAACCCGAGAGCTGCTTGGTGCGGTGACGCTCTCGTGTGACACCGCCCATCAATCGCAATTGCTGCAAGCGCTGATCCGAACGCTGACGACGAACCTCGAACACCACATGCTCACGTTTGAACAGCCCGGAACCCGGCAGTTGCTGGACGAGTTCCTCCGCCACTCGCGCCAGGGAGGCACCCCGCTCCTCGGCTTCGATTCGGCCGGGCTGCTTGTGCAGAATGCATCCGCCGCGCGGTTCAGCCCCGAGGACCTGGTCGCGATCCAGCAGGCGGCCGCGAATGCGGACGCCCGCGGGAGGTCCCGAGGAGACACTTCGCTCGGCCACATCGATCTCCTGGTCGATCGTTTCCCGGGAGCCGGAACGGTACTCGTGCGAGTCGCCCCCGCGCGGCCCGTCACCCCGCCGCCCATCCGTCCAACACTGCCCCTGCTCGGAGCCTCCCCGGAATGGCGCGAGACCGTGCAGCTCGTCACGAGCGCCCGGAGATCCTCCCGGCCAACGATCATCGCGGGAGAGGCCGCGACCGGAAAGACATCGCTTGCGCTCGGCGCAGCCGCTGATGTCCACGGGCCAGCAACAGGCGCGGCGATCCTCGAGGCTGCAGGCCTGCCGATCCTCGGCACGCACCGCTGGTTCGCACGGCTGGAGCACTTTCTCGCGACGGAACCCCAGATCATCATCAAGAACGCTGAAGTCCTCGATCGCGCTGCGAGGGAGGCGACACGCTCGGTGATCGCCGCGCACGCCCACGCCGGCCGCGTGATGCTCACGATGACCGCGGACACTCCAACTGCGGTCGAGTCTTTTGCGCTGAGTCTCGGCGCTCACCTGGTCCAGGTGCCGCCGTTGCGCGACCGCGGAGCCGACCTCGCCGAGCTCTGGGCTCGGTTCGCGGACGCCGAAGTCCCGGGCGCGCACGTGCGTCCCTCCGCTGAGGCCCTCCGCCTCTTGCAGCGACACGCCTGGCCGGGGAACCTCCGCGAACTGCAGGCGGTCGTCGCCGACATCGTCGCACGCAAGCGGTTCGGCGTTATCGAGCCGGAGGAGCTTCCAGCCAGCCTCCGCGCGCCGCAGACGACCGGCCTCATTGAACGCGCCGAAGCCGAGGCCATCACTCGCGCGCTGCGCGAGGCCGGGGGAAATCGTGGGCGTGCCGCAGAGATCCTGGGGATCTCGCGGGCCACCGTGTACCGCAAGATGAAGAGCTACCGCTTGTCGTCGTAGCAGTGCGGCGGCACCGCGCCCGCGCGAGCGGCCACCGCCGCACTGCTTAGACCGGCGACGGCACGGCATCGGAGCGGCGATTCTGGCGTTCTCTGATGGCGGCCCCGAGCACCGGGGCCAACGCCCGGACGAGGACCACGAGCAAGAGCACCGCCGCCTGCGCGATGAGCTGCCAGGAGTCAGGCCATCCGAGCGCCCGAAAGAGCTGTCCGAGCTGAGTGAGGAAGAGCGCAGCGACACCGGAGCTCACCACGCTTGCAAGACCCCCGGTGAGCGCGGTGCCGCCGAGCACGACCGCGGCGACGGTCGGCAACAGGTACGAGTCCCCGAGGAAAAGCGCTGGTGTCTTCGTGTACGCGGCCAGCAGTATCCCCGCAACGCCGTACAGCGCGGCCGCAACACCGTAACCGAGCATCTGATACGCACCCACAGGCGTTCCGACGATCCGCGCCGCCGCCTCGCTAACGCCGACCGCAGTGAGCCTCCGCCCCACCACCGTCTGTCCACCGATGAACCCGGCGACCGCGAGGACCACGATTGCGATCAGCAGGGTGTTCGGGACCCCGAACGTCCGGTCAAGTGTGACCTGGTTCAACACGCTCGGCGCACTCGCGGGAGTGCCCTTCGAGATCGCGAAGACTACCCCGAGCAGCACGCTGTTCATCCCGAGCGTCACCACCAGCGGCATCACCCGGAAGAAGACCACAATCGCACCGCTGATGAGCCCGAAGGCCAACGGCACCCCGATCCCCACGAGCACAGCCGGCAGCACGTCCCACCCATAGGACTGCGGGAGCTTCGTCACGAGGGCCGCGCCGAGCGCAATCATTCCCGGAACGGAGAGATCGAGTCCGCGCTGTTGGACCACGAGCGTCTGGCCCGCGGCCGCGATTGCGAGCACCGCAGCGAACGGCAGCATGCTCAGTAGTGGAGCGAATCCCAGGCTTCCCGGAGCGATCAGCGGGCTGACGGCGAAGAGCGCGAGGGTCGCGAGCCAGATCGCCGTGTAACGACCGGAGAGTACTCGAGTCCAGAGAGGAATAGGTTCCGAGTTTCGCGTGTTCATGATCAACTCCTGACTCTGCGCAGTTGCGCGTAGAAGACCGCGGCACCGACGGTGATCAGTCCCGGAAGCAGATACGACCAGGCCTGCGACAGCCCGAAGAACGGCATCGCGTTGATGACCTGCTGCACGAGCACCGCAGCGATGACGATCCCGAAAAAGGAACCGCGCCCCCCAAAGATGCTTGCGCCGGCAAGCACCAGAACCGTCACCGACGACAGCGTGTAGGCAAGACTCGGCCCGCCATCACCGATCCCCACCTGGGCCATCATGATGAGCGCAGCGGGAAGGACCAGCAACGACGATAGGACGTACGAACACAGTTGGACACGACGGATCGGAATTCCGAGCCGCTCCGCGGCATCCGCGCGAGAACCGTAGCCGCGGAGCTCCACCCCCCAGCGCGTGCGCCGCACACACCACTCCAGCAAGAGCGCGATGGCAACGGCCCCAATAAACACCACGGGAATCACCCCGATCTTCATCGTCACGACCTGGGTGAGGCCCGATGAGATCAAGCCGCCGGGCGTCGGTCGAAGCGCTAGGAAAGCTCCCTGTAACCCCATGTAGGTTGCGAGGGTCACGACGATCGGACTGATCTGGAACCGTGAGGCGAGGAAGCCGTTGAGGAACCCGACTCCCAGCGCACCGAGGAGAACCAGCCCCAATCCCAGCCAGAGGTTGCCGCCGTCGATGATCCAGAACGAGCCCACCACCACCAGGAAACCCATCAACGGTCCGACCGAGAGATCGAAGCCGCCCCCGAGCACGGTGACCAGCTGGGCAGATCCCACAAGGATCAAAGGAGCCACGAGGAACAGCAGGTTGGCGACGTTGAACGCTGAGAAGTACGCGGCATTCGAGGCACCGACCGCAAGGGCGAGTGCGGCAATCACCAGCGCAAGGACGGCCGCGGGAGACTGGTCGCCGCGGAGCCACTTTGCAACTCGCGGATTCCGACGTCGGCGAGGCTTCCCCACGACCTCAATGCGCGAGGTTGTGGCGGTCAGCGCCGCACGTGCGATACCCGCTTCGGTGACCTCGTCTGCGACAAGTTCTTTCACGAGCTGACCGCGCGACATGATGAGCACCCGGTCGCAAAGCCCCTCGAGTTCAACGCCGTCCGACGAGAGGATCACCACGGCCGCGCCCGCGTCCGCGGCGTCTCGAAGGATCTGATAGATCTCGACGCGGGCCCCGGCGTCCACCCCCTGGGTGGGCTCTTCCGCGAGCACGACGCGCGGCTCGGCAAGCAGGGTGCGAGCGAGGACCACCTTTTGCTGGTTTCCGCCCGATAGCGATGCGATGGGCGTACGCGCGGAGGGCGTCTTGATACCGAGTTTCGCAATCCGGTCCTGAGCGACTCTGGCGCTGCGGACGTCGCTCACGACCCCCGCCCGCGAAACAGACGAGAGCGTCTGGGCAACGATGTTCGTTCCCACCGAGAGTGGGAGAAACACGCCTTCGCCGTGTCGATCCGCGGGGACGTACGCGATCCCCGCACGCGCCGCGGCGACGTTGCTGCCGCGGCGAACGACGCGGTCCTCGACTGACACGCTTCCCGCTGAAGGGCCGATGCCCGCGAGCGCGCGAATAAGCTCCGTCTGGCCGTTCCCCTGCACCCCGGCGATACCGATAATCTCACCGGACTTCACCGCGAGGTCGATCCCGGTGAACGACGCGGATTCCAAGCCCGTCACCACGAGGCGGTCAACGCTCCCCACGCTCCCCACCGCGCTTCCCTTCGGCGGGAACACGGCCTCCAGCGCTCGTCCGACGACCAGCTCGACGATTTCGTCCTCGGTCACCGAGCCCGCGTCGAAGGTCCCCCGGATCGCCCCATCCCTCAGCACAGTCAGCCGATCAGAAATCCGTTGCACCTCGGGAATGCGATGGGAGATGTACACCACGGCCGTGCCCTGAGCGGCGAGCTCCCGCACGCGGTCAAATAGGCGTTCGACCAGATCCGCGTTGAGGTGTTCTGTCGGCTCATCAAGGATCAATACCTTCGGCTCGAGCGCAAGCGCCTTCGCGATCTCCACAATGAACCGGTGCTCCACGGGAAGGTCCGCAACCCGAGCTGTGGGGTCAATCGCGACGCCCCAGGAGTGGAGCTCATTCCGGGCCCAGGCCGGAGCGCGCCGGATCCCGCCCACTCGCTCATACCCGACGCCGACCGCCATGTTCTCCGCGACCGTGAGGTCAGGGAGAAGCGCGGGATCCTGACGGACGATCCCCAGACCAAGTTCGCGTGCGGCCTCCGGGGACGCTTCGGCGAGCAACACCCCGCCGATGTGGACGGTACCCTCGTTCGGGGCAAGCGCGCCGGATGCCACCGCCATGAGCGTCGATTTTCCCGCGCCGTTCTCGCCGACCAGGGCATGCACCTCCCCCGCGGTCACTTGCAGCATCACATTCTTCAGGGCGTGCACGCCGGGGAAGCGGCGCTCAATCCCCCGCATCTCCAGCAGGGTAGCCCCGCCCGAACCGGACTCTACGCCGGTCTCCTCCGCCCGAACCGGGCTCGTCACTTCACTCATGCTCTGTGCTCTCCTCGTATCGTCGCGGTCGGACACGTGCGCAGCTCCTATTGGGCAAGGTAGCCACCGTCGATCACGAGCTCACTGCCCGTCATGAAGCTCGACGCATCGCTCGCGAGAAAGAGTGCGCCATGGGCAATCTCGGCAGGCGTGCCGGGGCGTCCCATCGGGGTCTGCCCGATCACGAACTCATTCACTGCGGGGTCTTGGTTCTGCGTGAGTGGCGTCCAGATGAACCCCGGATGGAGCGAGTTCACACGGACCCCGGATGCCGCATAGGTGATGGCGGCGTTCTTCGACATGTTCCTGACCGCACCTTTCGTCGCGTGGTAGGCGTGCGCCCCGGAAACCGCCGCGTTTCCCCAGATAGAGGAGACATTGATGATCGACCCGGAACCACGTGCCACCATGTGCGGAATCACCGCCCGCATGCCAAGGAACGGGCCGGTTTGATTCACGGCGACGACCCGGTTCCAAGCCTCAATGGACAGCTCGTCAACCGGTTCGTACTCGATCATTCCGGCGTTATTCACGAGGACGTCCACTCGACCGTGCTCCGTGATCACCTCGTCGATGAGGGCTTGCCAGCCTGTGGCATCCGCCACGTCGTGCGGCCGGTACTGCACGTCCGCCGAGTCATAGCTTTCGTGAGGGGACCGGGCTGTTGCGTAGACCGTGGCACCGGCACCCGCGAACACCTCCGCGATCGCCCGGCCAATGCCCCGGCCTGCTCCCGTGACGATGGCGACTTTGCCGTCGAGTCGGCTCATTGTTCTGCTCTCCTTGGTGAAGTCACTCCGTTGTGACGCCGAGACGGCCCCCCGGGGGCGCACACACACGTCCCCCGGGGTCCCGCTCGCGCCGCTGCGATACTTGCTGAGGTGGGTTAGTTGAACAGCTCCTGCAGGCGTTCGACGCTGAGCCCCGACGAGAGGATCGCGTCGGCCGGCAGGCTTGGTTCGCAGCGCGGCTGCTTCTGTGGATCCGTGGAGTCCTCGATGATCTCCAGGCTGAACATCGAGGGGTCGGTGTTCACGATCCCGTTGTGCGCAGCGAGTCCCTTGTTCAGGGCGGCCTTCACGACCCAGTTACGGGAGGACATCGTGGCGATCTGGTATTTAGAATCCGAAGTCCCGTACTCTCCCCACAGGCATGCGAACTCGTTCGAGTCGTTTGCGCTCCACACGGGGATATCCTTGCCGGCCGCCTGGAACGCGCGGATCCCTCCGACGGAACCGCCGCCGTAATCAGCGATGATGCCATCGATATCCCCGTGCGCGGTGATCAGCCCAGCGACCACCTGCTGCGTCTTGCCGGGCTCCCAGTCGGTTGAGACCGGGCCGTCCTCGTTCAGCAACGTCACATCGGGGAAGTCCTCCAGGGCGCGCACCGCCCCGTCGTACACTCCCTGCGAGTAGGAGTTTCCGGCGATACCGCCGAGCATGACGACGTTGCCCTTGCCGCCCATTTGTTCCATGGTCCAGCGGGCGAGGCCCTCACCGTATGTGCCAATATCCTCCGAAACAAAGTCGACGTAGTCGACGCCCGGTTCACCGCCCGGAGAGCCGACAAACGGCACAAAGCTCACGCCCTGCGCCGTCGCCTGCTTAATCGTGGGGAGCAGCGCCTCGCCGCCGTCGACGAAGCTCACGATCACGTCGACGTTCTGCGCGACGAGGGAGTTGATATCCGAAATCGCCTTCTGGGTGTCGCCCTGCGCGTCCGTGTAGAGCACGTCGGTGACGTTGTCGCAGTTCGCGGCCCAATCCTCGAAGATAGCGCGCGTGATCAGACGCCAAGAGTTTCCGCCGAACCCGTCCGCGAGTGCCACCTTGACCGGCTCCGTGCCGCAGTAGTCAGTGATATCGCTGATCTCCGCTTCAACGCCAACCCGGCCGAGTTCCTGCCCCTCCGGGATGACAGCCGCGGCGCTTCCACCGCCGGATGACCCGTCTCCGGACGAACATCCAGTGAACGCGAGTCCAGCGACTGCGAACAGTGCGGCGCCCTGAAGTACCTTTCTCCGAATCATGCGTGTGTACACCCTTCTCGTGTGGTCGCGCACTGACCCGTCTCGGGGCATCGACCCCCGTACTCACCGCTGAGTACGGATAGGGAAGATGCGTGCGCTGTGCTGAGGTTGAGCGCTGCCCAGGGCCCGGAAAAGACACCGGAATCGGGCTGGACTCACCGAAAGATTACGCAGCCATCGCGCGGGAGCCAGTGGGTTGCCTCATTGTGAGACACTGCGGTCTCATTTTGAGACTCCCCCGGCTGCGCCACGGTCCCCGCACGGGAAGCTGGGTGCATTCCACCCGGTGGAACGCCCCTGGCGGCCCAGTTCAAAGGAGATCTCACATGCCCGCACCCCGCCCTACCGATGCTCTCGGCGCGGTCTACGCCGAGTGGGCCGTCGAAATGGAGCACGACCCGGAGATGTCGACCGAACTGCTCCGCATCATCTTCGACGACTGGCAGCGCGTCACCGTGGAGCCCGAAGACGTGACGTACCGTGAGACCGAGATCGGCGGGGTCCCCGGCATACTCGTGACGCCGCTCCAGAGCGATCCCGCACAAGTACTTGTGCTGCTCCACGGCGGCGGCTTCGCCCTGGGTTCCTCGCGAAGCCACCGCAAGCTCGCCGGCCATCTCGCGCGGGCCGCGGGTACGACCGCATTCGTCCCTGATTTTCGACTCGCCCCGGAGCATCCGTTCCCGGCGGCGATCGAAGATGGTGTGGCTGTCGTCCGCGGCCTGCGGGACGCGGGCCATGGCGTGTCTGACGTGACGCTCGTGGGAGACAGTGCGGGTGGCAACCTCGCCATCGCGACCACCCTGCGGCTCCGAGAGCTTGGCGAGCCTCTCCCACCGCAAGTGATCACCATGTCTCCCTGGCTGAACATGGAGAACACCGGTGCCACCATCGACAGCAACGATGCAACCGACTTCCTCATCACGCGCAGCGGCCTGCAGGCGAACATCGACCGCTACCTCGGAGGGGTGACCAGCGCGACGCATCCGCTCGCGAACCCCTTGCACGCTGATCTGCGGGGATTCCCCCGCCTCTACGTATGCGCCGCTGACACCGAGTCACTGTTCGACGACAGCGTCCAGCTCACCGCTCGAGCACGAGCCGCCGGCGTTGATGTCACCTTCTCCGTCGGTGCCGGCATGCAGCACGTCTTTCCGTTCCTCGCTGGCCGCCACCCGCGCGCCGACGAAGAGATTGCGCGGATTGCCGACTGGTACCGCGCGGGCCGCTAGCCCGCCACACGCACCTTCCCGCTCACCGACCTCGATTGAAAAGAGAAACTCATGTCACACCAGACCCCTACCGACTACGACGCCCTGGTCATCGGCGCCGGGTTCTCCGGACTCGCCATGTTGCACCACCTGCGGGAGGCGGGATTCAACACTCACGTCGTCGACGGTGCCGACGGTATCGGCGGCACCTGGTGGATCAACACCTACCCCGGGGTGCGTACAGACAGCGAATACAGCTACTACTCCTTCTCATTCTCGCGTGAAGTCCGGGAAGAGTGGGTCTGGAAGCAGCGCTACCCATCCGGAGAAGAGGTCCTCGCATATCTGAACTTCGTCGCGGACCGGCTGGACCTCCGCCGCGATATCGAACTCGAGACCTTCGTCGATCGGGCCGAGTATCGGGAGGCCGACAATCTCTGGGAGGTGCGGTATCGCGATGGCCGGACCGTGACGACGCGCTACCTGATCAGCGGCATGGGCGTGCTCTCCCAGCCGGTGTTCCCGGCCATTCCCGGGCTCGAATCCTTCACCGGTGAGAAATACCACGCAGCCCGTTGGCCGCGTGAGCAGGTCGATTTCACGGGGAAGCGAGTCGGCATCATCGGCCTCGGGGCGTCCGGGATTCAGATTGTCCCGGTTGTAGCGCCCCAGGCGGCGGAATTCGTTGTCTTCCAACGCACCCCGAACTACATCGTTGAAACCACAAACGAGGCGGTGACGCCCGCGCAGATGCAGCATCTCCGCGAGAACTACGACGCGATCTTCGAGCAGGCCGCGCGGCATCCCTTCGGCGTTGCAATGGAGCCGGCGCAGCACAGCGCGCTCGAGGTCAGCCCGGAGGAGCGGCAGCGCATCTTCGAGAGCAAATGGAACGAGGGCGGGTTCCACTTCGCGAACGAGTGCTTCACCGACCTTGCAACGAACCCAGAGGCAAGCGAACTCGCTGCCGAGTTCATCCGAGGGAAGATCCGCGAGACCGTCACCGATCCCGACACCGCCGAACTGCTGTGCCCAAAGAACTACAGCTTCAATGGCAAGCGCGTTCCCACCGGTCACCAGTACTACGCCACGTTCAATCGTGACAATGTCCGCCTCGTCGATACGCTCAGCACGCCAATCACCGAGATTACCGAGCGCGGGGTCGTCGTGGACGGCACCGAGTACCCACTCGATGTCCTGATCTTCGCGACCGGTTTCGACGCGATGACGGGGACGCTGACCGCGATCGATATCGTCGGCCGGGAGGGCCGCACGCTTGCCGACAAGTGGGCGGAAGAGGGACTGAAGTCCAACTTGGGCATCTCCGTACACGAATTCCCGAACTTCTTCATGTCCCTCGGCGTTCAGACGCCCTACTCCAACCTCGTCGTCCCGATTCAGATGGGCGCGCAGTGGCTCCAGAAGTTTCTGCTGTGGGCGCAGGATCGCGGGATCGATCGGCTCGAGGCGACACCCGAGGCAGAGGACGCGTGGCGTGACGAGACCGAGCGAGCCGCACGGGCAACCGTCATGTACGAGGAAGGGAAGAAGGCTGGCGCTTGGTTCATGGGCGACAACATCCCAGGGAAGCGAGAAGAGGTCAACGTATACATGGGCGGACACGGGACCTATCAGGAGTTCTGCAAGGCCGAGGCCGAGGCAGGCTATCCCAGTTTCCTGTTCCAGGCCTCCGTGGTCAACGCCTAGGCCGGGAGTCGATCACTCATGTCACGATTGACCAGCAAGGTGGCGCTCATCACCGGCGCAGCGATGGGCATGGGGCGTGCGACCGCAGAGCTGTTCGCATCGGAAGGCGCGCGGGTCGTGCTCACCGACGTGAATCAGCCTGCGGGGCAAGCCACTGTCGACGCCATCGTCGCGGCCGGGGGCCAAGCGACATTCATCCCGCTCGACGTCTCACAGGAAACACAGGTCGCGGACGTCGTTGCGCAGGTAATGCGGGAGAACGGCCGCATCGATGTCCTCGTGAACTGCGCCGGTGTCATCGGCCCGAACAAGCACACCCACGAGGTCACCGAGGCCGAATGGGACACGCTCTTCGGCATCGACGTGAAGGGGGTGTTCTTCCTCACGAAACATGTCGTGCCGCACATGATCGCGCAGCGAGCGGGCAGCATCGTGAACTTCTCCTCGATCTACGGGCTCGTGGGGAACGACGAGTACTCGCCGTACCACGTTGCGAAGGGGGCCGTCACGATGATGACGAAGCAGGATGCAGCAAGCTACGGTGCATATAACATTCGGGTGAACTCCGTACACCCGAGCACCGTCCTCACTCCTCTCGTTGAGGGTGTTGCGGCGGCGCACGAAGGCGGTCTCCCCGCATACGAGAAGCTGATGACCGCGCATCAGTCCTTGAAGCGGCTCGGTCGGCCAGAGGACGTGGCGTATGCCGTGCTCTACCTCGCATCGGACGAATCAGCCTGGGTCACAGGAGTGGCGCTCCCCATCGACGGCGGGTATACCGCCCGCTAGCGCACGTCCGCACTCAGATAGGCTTCGGCGACGGGTCGCATACGCGACTCGTCGCCGAAGTCTTTAGAATCGTTGAGGAACGAGGACGACCGTGTGACACGTCGCTCTCAGCACAGAAAGTGGGATTATGTCGGGCACCATGGGGACACGCCACGCGGCCCCGCTCCGGGAGCAGGTCGCCACGGCGATCCGCACCGAGATCATCGACGGTGCACTCGCACCGGGCGAACGGCTCTACGAGAAGGATCTCTGCGACCGCTACACGGTGTCCCGAACCGTCGTTCGCGAGGCACTCCGGCAGTTGGAGTCCGAGGCCCTCGTGACCGTCAAACCCGGTCACGGGCCCATGGTCACGGTGCTGACGCCCGCAGACATCGAGGCGCTCTATGAGGTTCGTCAGGAGCTCGAGGGACTGGCAGCCGAACTCTTCGCCCGCCGCGCCACTCCCGAACAAGCTCGCGCCATGCTGGAACTCGTAGCCAACATGGAGCAGAGTTATCTCCACGGCACGCTGGAGACTCGTGGAGACAGCAAGGACGCGTTCTATGGTCTCCTACTCAGCGGAGCCGGGAATCCGGTGCTTTCCGCACAGCTGGCCGGCATTCATGCCCGCATCGGTATCTTCCGGCAGATCTCGTTCGTCGACCTCGACCGGGTACAGATCTCATACCCGGAGATCGTCGCGATCGCTGAGGCCGCGGCGCGCGATCGCGACGCCGCGGCCGCCCGAGCCCTCGCGGTGAGCCATATCGCGCACGCGAGCCAGCTCGCGATCCTCGAATACACCAAGCGATTCTCGGGGGCTGGGCCGGCCTCGGATGCGACGACCGGCGTCTCGGCCGAGGCCTAGCCTCGCAGACGAGCGGTCGCTGCCTCGTCGACGCGAAGCTCTTCGGACATCGTCTCGTCGACGAAGACGACCCCGTAGTCCCGCCGCGCGCCGGCAAAACTGACGAAACCGGCGAGCACGTCATCGCGTACCCGCGCCGCGGGACGTCGCAACGGATCCCCGTACCCGCCCCCACCGCTCAGGCGGTGGCCCAGGAACTCTCCGACCCCGAGGCCGATACTCCCGATGAGGGGAGCATCGCCGGTCCCGCCCGTCTCGTTCACCACGTACGGCTCCGATGCCGCGGCGTCGCCACCACCCACCACGCCACGCGGAGGATTCACGCAGCCGTCAGTCACATAGTAGGCCGTCAGTGGCGCGTGCGAAGGCCCATACTCAAGAATCGTACCCGGGGCACCGCGCCACTGCCCGGCACCGCCAGAGTCGGGTCGGATGCGGAGCTGCCGGACGTGCAGGGGATACTTCTGCTCGTCCACCTCCACACTGTCGCGCAACATGAGCCCATTCGTGACGGAGTTTCCATAGGTCACCCATCCGTCATAGCCCGGGCTCGCAGGTCCCCCTTGGCTCCCCAGGAATAGCTGATTGATGTACTCCACTGGCTCAGCGCCCCGAAGATCCTTCCCAGACACGACCGCGAACCCGGCCCCCAGCCCGCTCGACCCCTCAGCCTGGCCTTGCCCGGGCCACTGCTCGGCAATGATCCGCTGTGTCGTCATCACGAGACGCTCGCCAACGTTCGTCGTCGCGACCGAGGTGGAGTGCGGAAACCTGGGACGTCCCACGATGCAATTGTCGCGCAAGAGCACTTCGATGCAGCGGAAACTCCCGGCGTTCCGCGGCACGGATGCGTCGAGACAGTTCAGCACCCCGGTCATCGAGTTGTTGATGGCGCAGGTCTCCGACTCGTTAATCCCTCCATCCACACAATCGATATTGTCCCGCAGGTCGATCACGATGCGGCCTTCCTCGGGCAGCACGTCGACCGTCACGTTCACTGGCACACCCTCTGGGGCGAGCTCTCCGACGGGGTCGTGGACGCCCGTTCCTTGTGCACGACCCGGAGCCATCTGCCCGATCGTGTCGCGCATCAGCCTCTCGGAATAGTCGAACCAGTCATCGATGAAGGCGCTGATGCGTTCTACACCATACTTCTGGGTGAGCTCTTGCAACCCGCGTTCACCGATACGCGCGGCGCCGACCATCGCAAGGTAGTCGCCGTACCACTGACCGGGCACTCGGATACGGCTGCGACACATAGTGATGATGTCATCGATGTCGCGAAAGTCTCGCTGCACTTGTGTGGCCCGGAACACGAGCGCACCTTCCTCGTACACGTCGCGCGCGAACGGCATGTACGTGGTGGGCACCGAGTTACCAATATCGGCCTGATGCGCTTTCGCGAGCGCCGTGAACAGATGGCGCCCACCCACAAACACCGGCACCATGAGTGTGTGATCCGCAGCATGCGTGTTCCCCGCGTACGGATCGTTGTGCAGGAACGCATCACCCTCACGAAGATCCGGATGGATCTCGGTCATCGCCTGTCCGAGTCGGTCGCTCCCGATCACGTGCACGGGCAGCCCCTCCGCTGTGGCGAGGAGCCTGTTGTCGCCGGTGATGATGCTGCACGAGAAATCCCGCGCCATATTCAACACCGCCGAACGACCGGCTCGCAGTAGCGTGTTCTCCATCTCCCGCACGATTCCATCGAGTCGATTCGCGATGACGGACATTTCGACGATACTTGTGGCGTACGAGTGGCTCATGACTGCGCTCCTGACCGGGTGATGAATGATTCCGTAGACAGTTGATAGTCTCCGGAAGGAAGTACTGCGAGTGTCTGATCGGGATACACAACGATCGTTGTGATGTCTTCCCGGATGATCGCGGGACCGGTGATGCTGCCCCGGCGGGCAAGCTCGCCTGCGTCCAGCACCGGAGTATCGCGCCAGCCCACATCCGCGAAGTAGGCCGGCCGCGTCGCCCGCGCCGATTCGCCCTCCGACATCACGAAGACGCTCGGACTGGACCCCGTCTGCATGCGTGCCCGTGCCCGAGCGCCCCACGATACGATCTCGACGTGTTCGTCCGGTTCTTGGACCCCGAATACCCGCTCATGCTCGCGGTGGAAGCAAGCTTCGACGGCAGCGGCGTCCAGGCGGTGGAGCGCTTGCGCATCCCCGAGCGAGATCGTGAGTTCCCACGCCTGCATCGGATACCGAGCCTGCATGTAGTATTCCGTCGTCCCGGAGGACGCAGTGCGCGCATCGAGCGTCCCATAGAACTCGGCCGCGGCCCGCTCCACGCGCGACACCGCGGCGTTGTCGACCGAGAAGTCGGGGTGTTCAGTACTCATGAACGTGGGGGCGTCGAATTCGCTGACAATGTCCGAGCCGAGCGCACCGTAGGCGCTCAAAGCGCCCGCAGCTTTCGGCAAGATGACGACGGCGGCACCCAGCTCTCTGGCGATGAGCCCAACGGTGAGACCCGAGGCGCCGCCGCCGGCGACGACCACGAGCTCCCGCGCATCAATGCCTCGCGCCACCGTCTTCTCGCGAATGGCCGTGACGATGTTGTCGACCGAGATATGCAGGGCCGCACGCGCTGCTTCCTCGAGCGAAAGCCCGGTGCGGTCCCCGATCTGCGTGAGCGCGGCCTGTGCTCCGGCCCGGTCAAGCGTCAGACGGCCTCCCAGGAAGTTCGAGGAGTCCAGGTATCCGAGCACCAGTGCCGCATCCGTCACCGTCGGTTCGCTCCCACCTCGCCCATAGCACACCGGCCCGGGTTCGGACCCTGCGCTCAGAGGGCCCACGCGCATCATCCCGCCGCCGTCTACCCACACCACGGATCCGCCGCCGGCTCCGATGCTCTCGATATCAACGGACCGGGTGCCAGTAATGTCGCCCACCCATTTTCCCCCGAGCCACGTATCGTTGGTCCGGGCGATCTCCCCGTGCTCAACCACCGCGAGGTCGAAGGTCGTGCCACCCATGTCTGTGACCAGAATGGTCTGCGCGGCAGCACCACCCGGGAGGTTTCGTTCCGCGACGTCGATCGCGGCAAGCGGTGCCATGGACGGCCCGGACCCGATGGAGTAGACCGGCTGCTCCGCGATCCGATCGGCATGCCAGCCTCCGCCATAGGATGTCGAGATCAGCAGCGTGCCCGTGAATCCAGCCGCAGCCAGGTCCAGTTCAAGATCGGCGAAGAACTGCTGCATGGCCGGTTTGAGTGAGGCATCGATCGCCGTCGCAGAAGCCCGGCGATACTCGCGGATACTGGGATTCACTTGGTGCGACAGGGTAAACGGCACATCAGGAAGATGCTCCCCGATCAGTTCACCGATACGGATCTCATGCTGAGGGTCGGCGATGGACCAGAGCAAACACACGGCGATCGCTTCGACCCCGGCGTCGCGGCAGTCTCGCAGGGCCGCGATCACGGTCTCCTCATCGAGCGGGAGGTACACCTCTCCCGTGCTCGTCATCCGCTCGGAGACCTCAAACGTGAGATACCGCGGCACATAGGCCCCGCGATAGTGCAGCCGCCGGAAGGGGTCAGGCTTTCCGCCCTCGCGGAGCAGCAGCACATCGGGGAAACCCGCGGTGGTCAGCAGCGCGGTCCGCGCGGACTGCCCCGTGACGACGAGGTTGGTGGACCGGGTGGTCCCGTAGTTGATCTGTGCGGCACGACGAATGAGCGAGGCCACACTCACACCAATCTGTCCCGCGATGTCCTCGAGTGCGTGAGCAATGGCGCGGTATGCCCGATCACGTGTCGTGAGGGCCTTGGACATGTACACGTTGTTGTCGGGGTCGCGAACCACCACGTCGGTGAAGGTTCCCCCCGTGTCGACTGATACTCGGTACACGTGTGCTCCTTTTCTGGGGCCGCGGGATCCGCAGTGATCCCGTCTCCGGAAGCCACAGCATACGAGCGGCCGAAGCCTGGCCACACGGTCGGGTGGGCAGGGTGTCTCATATTGATGCATCATCCACCCCTCGGGCACGGGGTCCGGTGCGGCACGCGCCTCAGCCGGCCCGACCCGCGGATCCACCGCGCGGCGAGCGCCCACGACCCGAGCAAGTGCCTTGTCATTCCCTTAGACTGGGCGGGTGCTGCTTTCTGATCGTGACATCAATGCCGAGCTCGAGTCCGGCCGGATTTCCCTCTCCCCGAGCGAACCCTCGATGGTGCAGCCGTCGAGCGTCGATGTGCGCCTCGACCGCTACTTTCGTCTCTTCGACAACCACAAGTACGCGGTCATCGACCCCGCCGAGGAGCAGCCGGAACTGACCCGCCTCATCGAGGTGGATCCCGCGGAGGGTTTCATCCTGCACCCCGGCGAGTTCGTGCTCGGGTCGACCTTCGAGCAGGTGGGTCTCCCCGATGACATCGCCGCGCGCCTGGAGGGTAAGAGTTCGCTCGGCCGCCTCGGGCTGCTCACGCACTCGACCGCCGGCTTCATCGACCCCGGCTTCGAGGGGCACGTGACGCTCGAGCTGTCGAACGTCGCCACCCTGCCGATCCGGCTGTGGCCCGGTATGAAGATCGGGCAGTTGTGCTTCTTCCGCCTGACGTCGCCGTCCGATCGGCCCTACGGCGCGGGCGCGACGTTCTCCCGCTACCTCGGGCAGCGCGGGCCGACGGCCTCACGCTCGTTCCAGAACTTCCACCGCGCCGACGTCACCTCGACCGAGGCTGGCGCGCCGGGCGCGTAGCCGCGTGTGCCGTGCCCGTGGGCGCGGCACACGCGGTGCCGCGTTACGCGTCGGTGAGCGCGACTGACTCCGCGGGCGCGGCCGGGATGTCCGGCCGACCGCGCGTCACGGCGCGGGCAACCAGAATCATCATGACGCTGGCGATGACCCCGAGCCCGCCCATGACGGGAACGAGCGACCCGGTGCCGCCGAGGTCGAAGACTTGGGCCGCGATCGTCGGCCCGAGTGCGACCCCCAGCACGTACGTCGCGTTCACCGCGACGCTCGCAGAGCCGTCGGCACGCATCGCGGCGGCGAGGCCAAAGATCACCGGGAGGCAGAGCCCGAACGCGAATCCCCAGATGAGGTACCCGGCGGAGAACAGCCCCACGCTCGGGAAGACGAGGATACACAGCTTGCCCAGCAGGCTCAGCACCAACGCCACGGTGAGCGCTCCCACCCGGCCCAGGCCGCGGGTGATGACGGGCGCGGCCAGCGCACCGACGAGGCCCGCGAGAATCGCGAACGCGTACAGGTTGAGGACGAGCGTGGATCCGGACTCCCCGAAGTAGCCGGTCCCGATCACCTCTGAGATGCCGATAATCCCGTCGTCAGTGACCGCTAGGAGGCCCATCCCGGCGGCAAGGACCCAGGCCAGGCGGCCCGCGCTCGCGGCACCCGCCGTCGCGGCCGAATGCGCGGTCGCGGGGACCCCCGGGAGCCACCGAGCGGTGAGCAGCACGAGCAGGCCGGGCACGCCAATGAGCAGGAAGATCGTCTCGATTGAGGTCCCAATCACGGGAACCAGGAAGTAGGCGAGCGCGACGACGAGGCGGTTGAAGATCATCGCGATATTCGTCGACCGCTCCGGCGCGGGCGTGGCCGAGATCGACGCGGACGCCGCCGCGAGCGCCAGCCCCGAGCCCACCCCCGCGACCAGCAGCAACACGCTGATCACGGCGGGCAGCGGAGCAGCGATGCCGATCCCGCAGACACCCACGAGAATGCCCGCCCCGAGGAGGGCGAGGGGCACCCGGAGCCCGCGCCGCACGAGCGGCCTGACGGCGAGCACCGTTGCGGAGTTCAGCAGGGTCATGCCAGTCGCGAGCAACCCGGCCCGCGTCACATCCATCCCGAAGTCGCTGACGAGCCGTCCGATGACGCTGGGGATCAGGTTCGCGGGGAGGAACGCGTACACCCACACGATAATGATGCTCGCGAGTGGTTTGACACCCGCGGCGGGCGAGGCTGTGGTCTGGGTCATCGGTACTCCTCAGTGAGTCGGTCAGGTGATGGGTTCTCGCGTTGACGGGCGCGGGCCCGCGGGCCCGCGGGTCGGCGAGGGTCCGGCTATCGCGGCAGCAACTGCAGCGCCGCCCGCTCGGCGGCGTCGATGCCGGTGCGAATGGCACCCTCGATCGTGCCCGGGTAGTCCGGGGAGACATCGCCCCCCGCGAGGTAGAGGGCGCGGCCCGGGGCGGCGAGCTGTTGCTGCGCCGCGGCGAGACGTTCGGGGTCGCCGGGGGCGGGGACGAACCAGGTGCCGCGCGCCCAGGGCGACCCACGCCAGTCATGGCTCGTGTGCGCTCGAATCTCCGCGCCCGGCAGGTACGCACGGATCCCGCGTTCCAGCCCGGCTCGGTCCACCGCGCCGGCTCCGGGCGCGAGCCCCACGGCCAGCATGCCCCCGTCCGGGAGTCGGGCCTCGGAGCGGAAGTATCCAAACGGGCCCTCCGAGGCGAAGACTCGGAAGTGATCGTGCACCCCGTCGAGGACAAACCAGTCCTTGCGCGAGGCTCCCGGGTGCCGCCGCGCCGCGAGGTCCGCGAGCGGCCCGCGGATCGGGCCGTCGATCTCCAGCGTGGCGAGGACGTTGCGCGGGACCGCGAGAATCAGCGCGGGTGCTCGCCAGGACTCCCCCGCGTGCGTCGTGACGCGGTAGCCAGTGCCCTCGGTGGCGACCGCGGCCGCGCTCGCGCCCAGCCGAATATCGGCCTGGGAGCGGGCCGCGAGCGCGTCAACGAGCGCCTTCGTGGTGCCGGTGATCTGCGTCGCATAGTGGTCCGGGTCGCGCAGGTCCGCGGCGTCGAGGAGCAGGTGGCGGGCGTCAATGTCGGAGAGCTCGGCACCCGCGAGGTAGCGCTGGGTGGCGCGATGCCAGTCGCCCGCGAACCGCGAAAGCGGCACCCGGGCGAGCGCTTCGGCGGCGCTCAGCGGGCGCGGGCTGCGCGCGAGGATCTCTGCAATCTCCACGGCGGCGCGGTCGAGCTCGGCGGCCTCCGTCCCGGCGGCGGTGCGGCGCACCCGAACACCGTCGCTGAGGTGCGTCAGGGGTGCCGCGACCTCGGGCGACTCGTGGCAGGGGATACCGAGCTCCGCGAGCAGCTCCCGCGCCCGGGTGAAGCCGGGGAGCAGCCAGGTGCCCCCGAGGTCGATCTCGCGCCCCGCCGCGGCCCAGTGCGCGCCGTACGTCCGTCCGCCGAGGCGGTCCGCCCCCTCGAGCACGGTGACGTCGAGGCCGGTGGCCCGCAGCCGGTCAGCGGCCACGAGCCCGGCGAGCCCTGCACCGACGACAATAACGTCCGCCGAGAACGGCGTGGCTTCCTGCATGGCATGCTCCCTTGCGTGCTGAACATCGGTGTTCGCGGGTCGGTGGCCCGACCCGGCTTTTCGATCATATCTTCAATGTGTAGATAATCAAGCCGCCGCGCATGTTCGGACGCGCAGCGAGCGGGACTCGCACCGAGCGGGACGCACCGAGCAGGACGCACCGAGCAGGACGCCGCTAGCGGGACGCCGCCTCCGCGTGAGCGACCAGCTCCTCGATCCGCTCCGCGAGCCGCGCGCGTAATCCGACCGCGGTCGCGGATCCGCTGGCTCGGATCGCCCGCGCCAATGCCGTTGCGCCGCGTTCCTCAAGCAGCTCGGGGGCCAGAATCGACTGCAGCGAGGCGTGCTCGAAGACCCCCATGAAAATCGCGTACTCGACGTCGAGGATCAGCGTCAGCGCCCGCGCGTCCGACAATCCGGAGGCAAGTGCCCGCGCGAGCAGCCGCTCGTACATGGCGATCGTCGTGGCGTCCGTGATCGGGTGCCGAAAGAACTCCCAGATGTTTCCGGCGAGCGGTTGAAAGACCTCCGCGTACCGGACCGCAAACGCCGTGAAGCCCTCCGCGAGCGGCACAGCCTCGTCCAGACACTCGAGGTCGATCTGCCCGATCAACACCGCACGCGCAGCATCGATGATGTCCGAGACGCTGCGGACGTGATGGTAGAGGGTCTGCGAGCGCACGCCGAGCCGCTTGGCCACGTTGGTCATGGTCAGGCTCTGCGCGTCAGCCTCGCACAGGATACTCACGGCGGCCGCGCCGATCATGGCCCGGTCCGTCACCGGCATGTCGGCCCGCGGTCGCCCCGGAGACCTGCGCTCGCGCTCGCTCACCCGAGCTACCGCTTCACCTTCGCGTCGCGCTCAGCCTGCGCGGCAAGCATCTCGTTGTAGGCGTGCAGTTCGGCCTCGCCCGAGCGGTCCGCCGCACGGTCCTTCCGCTTCTGCTCCTTCGTGTCGCTGCGCGACCACTGCACCGCGACCACGAGCGCGAGGGCGAGAGTGGGCAGCTCGCCGATCCCCCAGGCGATCCCGCCGCCGGCGGCCTGATCCTCGATGGGGGTGGCCCCCCAGGTGCGTCCCATGGCGCCGTACCAGTCGGCGAGCATGAGGCCGTCGCCGGTCATGATCGTGACCCCAAAGAAGGCGTGTGACGCCATGGTGGCGAACAGCGTCACCAGGCGGAGCGGGTACGGGAAGCGGTACGGCACCGGGTCGACGCCGATCATGGACAGGCTGAACAGATAGCCGGCGATGAGGAAGTGGATGATCATCCACTGGTGCCCCAGGTGCTCGGAGGCGGCCCAGCGGGCGATCGGGGTGAAGTAGAACACCCAGAGGGATCCGGCGAACACCACGGCCGCCACGGCCGGATGCGTGATCACCTTTGAGTACGGCGTCTGGATCGCCCACATGATCCACTCGCGGCCGCCCCAGGAGCCGTCGGTGCGTTTCTCGATGGTGCGCAGCGCGAGTGTCATCGGGGCACCGAGTACGAGCAGCAGGGGGATCAGCATCGTCAGCATCATGTGCGCGAGCATGTGCACGCTGAACAGGTACTGCTCGTACGCGTTGAGGGCGCCGTTCGTCGTGTAGAAAAGCCCGATGAGACCGAGGGCCCACGCGATCGTGCGGCCGATGGGCCAGGAGTCCCCGCGGCGCTTGAGTCGGATCACACCCGCGAGGTACAGCGCGAGCCCAAACACGCTTACGAGCACCCAGGCGAGGTCGAACTTCCACTCGGTGAGGTAGCTCATCGGCGTCAGCTCGGGGGGCAGCGGGTCGCCGGTGAGCCACTCCGCGGGGCTGATGTCGCCGCCCTGATCGCGCGCGGGCTCGAACGACACGGGCGTCGCGGTGCGCCCCAGCGCACCCGCGATGCCGCTCGCGAGGCCCATCACGGCGAGCTCCGCGAGCACGAACCAGATGAACGCGCGCTGCCCGGAGACGGAATCTGCGATACGCGGGATCAGCCGCGTCCGCTGCACCGCGCCGAACACACCGAGCGCGAGCAGCGCACCCGTCTTCCACATGAGCAGCTGGCCGTAGCCGGTGCCGAAGAGCGCGTCCAGGTTCCCCACGCGCATCCACCCGCTCACGACGCCAGAGGCGGCGACCCCAACAAACGCGAACAGCGCGAGCGTGGAGTACCGAGCCGTCAGCACCGAGAGGCGCTGCCGGTCGACCACGCGCGCGAGGAACACGAGCGTGAGCAGGCCACCGAGCCACACCGCCGCGCCGATCAGGTGGACCAGGAGCGAGTTCACGGCCTGGCTGTGGTTCGACGAGCCCGCGGCGTGCCCCTGCAGTGCGAGCGGCAGGGTGGTCGTGAGCGCGGCAAGCAGCACGAGGAGGGTGAGCCGTCGATCCCGGATCGCGAAGGCCATGACCGTGGTCGCGGCGGCGAGCAGCAGCTCGATCAGCCACAGGCGGCCCAGCTCGATCTCCGTGACGAACTGTGCCAGGCCGGCGCCGAAGGCCGCGTCCCCGGAGAACGGGAGACCGGAGAGATCCACGTAGGTGACGAGCAGCGTTGCGGCGCTGGCGACGGTGAGCATCGCCGCGGATCCGGCGGCCACGTCGAGCGCGGTGCGAGCCTCAGCGCGGTCGCTCGCGAGCGCCCAGATCGCCATGACCACCGAGCCGATCAGCCCGGCCATCGCGACGTTGACGAGGGTCCGCGTCAACGGCACCGCGATGCGCACAAACGTTCCCGGATCCGCGAGTGCGCGGGGGTTGGCCGCCCCGCCGATCGCGAGCCCGAGGAACAACGCGGCGATGGTGGCCGCGAGGAGAAGGGCAGGCGCGAGTACACGAAGAGAGCGAGGCACGCATCTAGCCTACGGCCTGCTCGATGAGTGTCAGATCAGCGCGAACCCGCAGAGACACGAAACCCCCGGGACCGTGGCCCCAGGGGTGTCGCGCGGTGGTGAAGTTACTTCACGGCAGCCTTCAGCTTGGAGCCAACCGACACCTTGACGCGCTTGCCCGCGGGGATGTCGATGGTCTCGCCCGTGCGGGGGTTGCGGCCCGTGCGTGCCGCGGTGGTTGCGGTCTCGAACGAGATCCAGCCGGGGATCGAAACCTTCTCGCCACCGGCGACGGTCTCGGAAACAGCGGCGAACAGCCCGTCCAGCACGCTGGAAACAGCGGCCTGGCTCTGGCCGGTCTCAGCGGCGATCTTCGCGACAAGCTCGGTCTTGTTGAGTGCCATGTTGTGTCCTTCCAGGGCGACGACAGCAGTTGGCCGAGCCCCTGATCTGGTTCAGGTATCCCCACCGATTTGGAGGGTCCGATCGGTTGATCGCTACGAATCTACCCCAGTTCGGCGGTTTTCTGCGGATCTTCCCGCGGTAATTCCGCGTGGCGTGTCGCCCGGGGACGCAAAAACGGGCGCGAACCCCGAAGGATTCGCGCCCGCCTGAGAGTCCGCTGTTACCAGCTCGACTTGGTGATGCCGGGCAGCTCGCCACGGTGCGCCATGTCGCGGAAGCGCACACGGGACACGCCGAACTTCGACAGAACGCCGCGGGGGCGGCCGTCGATGACGTCGCGGCTACGCACGCGCACGGGCGACGCGTTGCGGGGCAGCTTCTGCAGGCCGATACGCGCGGCCTCGCGGCTCTCGTCGGTCCCGTTCGGGTCGACGAGGGCCTTCTTCAGCTCGAGGCGCTTCGCGGCGTAACGCTCAACGATGGCCTGACGCTGCTTGTTCTTTGCAATCATGCTCTTCTTAGCCATGTTTAGCGCTCCTCTCGGAAATCAACGTGCTTGCGGACCACGGGATCGTACTTCTTGAGCACGAGGCGGTCGGGGGTGTTGCGACGGTTCTTCTTGGTCACGTACGTGAACCCGGTGCCTGCCGTCGAACGGAGCTTGATGATCGGACGTACGTCCTTATCCTTAGCCATTAGAGCTTCACCCCACGCTTCTGCAGATCAGCAACGACGGACTCGATGCCACGAGCATCGATCACCTTGATGCCCTTAGCCGACAGGGTGAGCGTCACCTTGCGGCCGAGCGAGGGCACGAAGTAGGTCTTCTTCTGGATGTTCGGATCGAACCGACGCTTGGTGCGACGGTGCGAGTGCGAAATGTTGTGTCCAAAGCCGGGAACGGCTCCGGTCACCTGGCACACTGCTGCCATGATGTTTCCTCTCATACCGTGAGGCCGGACGGCCCCACCCAAGATTTCTTGTCTGCAAGGGCACGCGCACGCGAAGTGATTCGCAGCGCGTCTTGATCCCCCGCGGTCTGTGCACTGGGACGGCGCACAGCCAAGGGGAAAGCTTACTTGCCCGAGGCGTTCGGCGCAAGCCGGGCGTGTCTCCCCTGGTGGACCCGCTACTGCAGGATCGCCCCGAGCAGCGCCGCAAAGAGCAGCCCGCCGACGCTGGCCAGCAGCGTGCCCAGGCCGCCCTGACGCACAAACATCGACGGCACCCGCTCCGTCAGCCAGCGCGGATCCGCGCCGATCGCGGCGAGGGTTTCGTGCGGCGCGCGATCATCGAACACGGCCACATCGGGGTGCGCCGGATCGAGCACGACCGCGACCGGCGTGCCGCGCGTGACGGCATAGCGCAGCGGCACCACAGCGTAGGCGCTGCGGGGCCCACCGTGCGGCGGCAACACGTGCAGCAGGACCAGGCGTGCGGGCTCCGGGGTGCCGGGCCACAGCATGGTGGCGGACCGTGTGAGCGGCCGACCGTAGACCCGGTGCACCCGGGCGGGGGCGGGCTCGCCCGGCACCTGGCCGGCGGCCATCGCCTGTGCGCGCTGCACGACCGTGCGGTCAATCTCCGCGTGCATTCGCTGGGACACCACGAGGTTCAGGACGACCACGCCCAGGAGCAGCGCCGTCACCCACACGCCCATCCGGGACCCGGTGCCGAACGACCAGAGAATCGCGCCGAGCAGGGCACCGAGCACGGCACCGACGACGATTCCGTACAAGCGATGCTGCGTCCAGTCCATGGCCCCATCCTCGCACGCCGTGCCGCTCGCTCCCCGAACAGGTGCCGCATTCGACCCCGCCACTTCCCGGCGTTCGGGCCCGAGGAATAGGCTGAGCCACATGGCAACAGCGCAGGAGCCCCGAGCCGCAATCCGCTACGTCGCGATCGGCGACAGTTTCACCGAGGGCGTCGGGGACGAACAACCCGATGGCTCCGTGCGCGGGTGGGCGGACCTTGTGGCGCAGGGCCTCGCGGACGCCACGGGTGCCCCGGTGCAGTACGCGAACCTTGCCATTCGGGGCCGCCTGCTGGCCCCCATCATCGCGGAGCAGCTTGTCCCTGCGATCGCGCTCGGCCCCACCCTCGTGAGCTTCAACGGCGGCGGCAACGACATGCTGCGCCCGGGCACGGATCTGGCCTGGATCGCGGCCGAGACCGAGGCCGCGCTGCGCCGGATCCAGGACGCCGGGGCAGAGCCGCTGCTGCTGGCTGGGGCGAATCCCACGGGCGGCCTCCCCGGCGGCGGTCGGGTGCGCGCGAAGGGCGACGAGCTCGCACGCGTCGCCGGCGGGATCGCGGAGCGCCTCGGCATCCGGTACACGAACAACTGGGCGGACGCCGATCTCGCGGGCCGCCAGTACTGGTCCCACGATCGCCTGCACCTGGCGCCGGTGGGGCACCACCGGGTCGCGGCGAACGTGCTGCGCACCCTGGGCCACGCCGCCCCCGCGGACTGGATCACGGAGGCGGCGGCGGTGCCCGCCCCGTCTGCCCGAGATCAGCTCCGCTACACCCGCGAGCACGTGGTCCCGTGGGTGCAGCGCCGCCTCACCGGGCGTTCAAGCGGCGACGGACGATCCGCCAAGTTCGGCAGCTGGACCTGGGTCGAACCGCGCCCTGCCGCATAGCGCGGCGGCGCTGGCCGCCGCTTCCCACGTTCATCCCAGGGGATGACACGTGTCGTACCAGGGGATGATGTGCTGGGCTCGGGCCCCGACAAGACTGGAACCATCGACCGTTTTGTCACGCCTGGGGCGAGCCGCATCCGCGCGGTTCCCGTCGCGCTCCGAGGCCCAGCCCGAAAGGCACCATGTCCTTCCTCACCCGTACGAGTCTTGCCAACCGGCTGATCGTTGGGCTCATCACCCTCGCCGTTGCGGTACTCGGCCTCTTCTCGATGAGCGCACTCAAGCAGGAGCTCATGCCGTCGATGCAGGTGCCCATGGCATTTGTCTCCGTGCAGTCTCCCGGCCTGGCCCCGGAGGAGCTCTCCCGCGCCGTCACTGAACCGACCGAGCAGGCACTCAGCGCGGTCCCGGGCATTACGCGGGTCACGTCGACGACGTCGAGCGGAGCCGCGGACATCATGGTCGAGTGGCCGTTTGACGGCGACGAGGAGACGCTGCCGAAGATCCGTGCGGCGGCAGAGGCGCTGAAGCCCACCTTCCCGCAGGGCTCCGAGGTCACGGTGTTCTCGGGTGGGGCCGACGACATGCCCGCGATGGTGCTCAGCGCCGGGACCTCCGGCGATCACGACGCCTTCAGCGATGCGCTCGCCCAGACTGTCGTTCCCGCGTTGCAGGGTGTCAACGGCGTCCAGAAGGTGACGCTCGCGGGCGCCGAGGAACAGCGGATCCTGATCGATCTGCGCCCCGCGGACGTGACGCGGCTGAAGGTGGATCCCGCGCAGATCGGCCCCGCGCTCGAGGCGCGCGGCGCGGCGATTCCCGCCGGTCAGGCGGACTCCCCGGACGGCCCGCTCTCGGTCACGGTCGGTGGCGCGCTGACCTCGGTCGAGGAGATCGCCGCGATCCCCCTCACGGTCGAGACCGGTGTGGTGAGCCTCTCGGACTTCGCGGACGTCCACACCGAGACCGTGCCCGCCGAGTCGATCTCACGCGTCAACGGCAAGCCCGCCCTGACCCTCCAGGTCACCCCCGGCCAGGGCGCCAACGTGGTCGACATCTCGCACGGGGTCAACGCCGAGCTGGACCGCCTCGCCCCCACGCTGAAGGCGGAGTTCGTCACCATCTTCGACCAGGCGCCCTTCATCGAGCAGTCGATCCACGATCTCTCCGTCGAGGGCGGCCTCGGGCTGCTCTTCGCCGTGCTCGTGATCCTCGCGTTCCTCGGCTCGTGGCGCTCAACGATCATCGCCGCGGTATCGATCCCGCTTTCCCTCCTCATCACCCTGACCGGGCTGTGGTGGAGCGGCAACACGCTGAACATCCTGACCCTCGGCGCGCTGACCATCGCGATCGGTCGCGTGGTGGACGACTCGATCGTGGTGATCGAGAACATCTCGCGTCGGCGCGGCGCGGGCCATCTCACGGTCGAGGGCGTGGTCGCCTCGGTCAAGCAGGTCGCCGGCGCGATCACCGCGTCCACACTCACCACCGTCGCCGTCTTCCTCCCCATCGCGTTCGTGTCGGGCATGGCCGGGCAGCTCTTCCGCCCGTTCGCGATCACCGTATCGATCGCGCTGATCGCTTCCCTCGTGGTGGCGCTCACGATCGTTCCCGTGCTCGCCTACTGGTTCATTCGCGGCAAGGAGCGGCGCGCGGATGCCGCGGCGCCGGCGGCCGAGGCTGCGCAGGATCCCGCCGCGGGCCCGGCGATCGCGCCCTCCGGCGACGCGAGCGACGACACGATCGAGCTCTCGCGCCCGGTTCCCGCGATCGCGGACGGCGGCGAGCACTCGGATCTCGACGAGATCCACACCGCGCCGGATCGGCTGCAGCGCGCCATCATGCCCGCGCTGAACGCGACGCGCCGCCATCCGGTGATCACCCTGGTGTCGTCGAGCCTGATCCTGGTCGGCACGCTCGCGATGGCGACCATGATCCCGACCGACTTCCTCGGCTCCTCCGGCAACGAGAGCATCCAGCTCACGCAGTCGCCGCCCGAGACGGGCGACACGGCCGAGCTGGTCGCGCTCGCGGAGCCCGTCGAAGCCGCGCTGGACAAGGTCCCCGGTGTGCGCGATGTGATCACCACGATCCCCGTGAGCGTCGCGGGGACCCCGACGGAACTGTCGTACGACGTCCAGCTGGACGAGGGCGCGGACGTTGAGCAGGTCGGCGACCGCGTGCAGCGCGCCCTCGACACGCTGAAGGACGTGGGCGAGGTGCAGCTGCTCACGCAGGACGCGTTCGTCGGCGGGGCCGGCGGATCCGGCATCGCCCTGCAGATCCGCGGCAACGACCCCACCGCGCTGCGCGCTGCGAGCGAGCAGCTCGAGAAGCAGCTCGCCGACGAGCCCGGCGTGCAGTCGGTCACGAGCGAACTCGCGGGCGAGCAGCCCGTGGTCCGCGTGCGTCTCAACGAGCTGCAGGCCGCAAACATCGGCTTCGATCCCGCGACCGTGGCGCGCGCCGTCACCGAGGCCCTCGAGGGCCAGAACGTGGGGCGGATCATGCTCGAGGGCCGCGACCGCGACATCGTGCTGCGCACCCCCGGGACGGAACGCACCGCCGAGCAGCTCGGCGAGATCATGCTCCCCGTCACCCCGCAGCAGACGATGCAGGCGCAGAAGATCGCCGCTGACGCGCTCGAGGCGAAGGCGAAGGCCGAAGCGGAAGAGCAGCGCCTCAAGGCGAACGCCGAGCTCACGAAGCAGATCGACGAGGCCGCCGCGCAGCGCGGGGAACTCGCAGCGCAGATCGGACCGCTCTCCGAGCAGCTCGCGCAGCTCATGGCCGCGCCGATCGTGCCCGAGCCGCCGCTCTCCCCCGAGGACGACGCGATGCTGCGTGCCACGCAGGAGCGAGCCGAGCAGATCGCCGCGCTGCAGGAGGCCCTCGCCGGTGCCCAGGGCGGAGTCTCCGGGCTCGACGAGCAGCTTTCCGTCCTGCGGCAGAGCCAGACGGACGCGGCCACCCAGCTCGCGGAGGCGCAGGCCGCCGAGGCCGAGCAGAAGGCCGCCACCGAGGTCACGGGCACCGCGATCCCCCTGAGCGCGATCGCGGAGGTCTCCGAGGAACTCACCGCCCCGGTCATCACCCGCGCTGACGGCGAGCGCCAGGTCGCGCTCACCGTGACGCCGAAGAAGGGTCAGCTCGATGCGGCATCCGCCGCGATCGATCGCGCCATCGCCACGACGGACCTGCCGGCCGGTGTGAGCTTCGAGCTCGGCGGTGTGAGCGCGGAGCAGGACGAGGCGTTCGCGCAGCTCGGTGCCGCAATGCTGGGTGCCATCATGCTGGTGCTGCTCGTGATGGTCGCCACGTTCCGCAGCTTCCGCGGGCCGTTTGTGCTGCTCGTCTCGATCCCGTTCGCGGCGACCGGCGCGATCCTGGGCCTCTTCATTACGGGCACGCCGCTCGGCCTGCCGGCGCTCATCGGGCTCCTGATGCTCATCGGCATCGTCGTGACCAACGCGATCGTGCTCATGGACCTCGTGAACCGGCTCCGCTCCGCGGGTGCCGACCTCGATGAAGCCGTGGAACACGGGACGCGGTTGCGGTTGCGCCCCATTCTGATGACGGCGGCGGCGACGATCTTCGCGCTGATCCCGATGTCGCTCGGCCTGACCGGCGGCGGCGTGTTCATCTCGAAGCCCCTCGCGATCGTCGTGATCGGCGGCCTCATCTCCTCGACGCTGCTCACGCTGATTCTCGTGCCGATCCTCTACACGCTGGTGGAGCGACGCCGCGACAGGAAGCTCGCCAAGCGCGCGGACCGGCGGGAGCGGCGTGCCGAGCGGCAGGCGGAGCGCGCGGACATGCGCGAGACGCAGCGCCAGCTGGCGGGCACGGGCGAGGCGCGGGCGCCGCGTCCGTCGCGGGCCGAGCGCAAGCGCGCCCGAACGGGCGGCGAGCCCGAGGAACCGACGGAGTTCACCGAGCTCACGTAGTGGTGGGGGCGGCCGCGCCGCCCCCACGCTCGCCACACGCCGAAGCCGCTCGGGCTCCAGGATCATCTGGCGCCCGAGCGGCTTCGGCGTTCCTGCGTGATGCGCGGTGTGGGTCAGCCCGCGGGTGCGACACCGCGGGCTCGGCAGCGCTCGCAGGTGCCGAACAGGTCAACGACGTGTTCGATCTCGGTGAAGCCGTGCTCGGCCCCCACACGCTTGGTCCACTCCTCCACCACCGTTGCGGAGAGCTCACGCGTGTCCCCGCAGCCGCGGCAGATCAGGTGGTGGTGGTGCCCCTGGGTGGCGCAGGATCGGAACAGGTTCTCGCCCTCGGGCGACTGCAGCGAGTCGGCCTCGCCCGTTTCGGCGAGGCTCGCGAGGTTGCGGTAGACGGTGGCCAGGCCGATCGTCGATCCGGCGTCGCGGAGCACCTGGTGCAGCTGCTGCGCGCTCACGAAACCGTGGGCCTCCGCGAGCGACGCACGCACCGCTTCACGCTGCCACGTATTACGTTTGGGCTGCACCTTTCACCTCCACTGCCGGGTTCCTGTCCCCCACCGTAGCGAACTCCGCCCGGCGCCGCGACGCCGCGCGCGTGCCAGCGCGCACGGCGACCGCCAGGAGGAAGACTCCGGCGAGGACGAGGCCGACGGATCCGCCTGCCGCGATCCCGAGCTCGCGTGAGAGCCACAGTCCGAGGAGCCCCCCGCCGACCCCGATACCGGCCGCAATGGGCGGGATCCACTCGAGGCGGTCGGTGAGGACGCGCGCCGTCGCGGCGGGCCCGATGATGACGGCCACGCCGAGGATCGCGCCGACCGCGGGCATCGCCACGACGACCGCGGCGGCGATCACGCCGGTCACGATCAACTCCACGGGCCAACTGCGGAATCCCGCCGCGGCGAAGCCCACCGGGTCAAAGGTGTGGAACAGGATCCGCCGCCAGCTCGCCGCGAGCACCACGAGCGTGAGGACGAGCACTGCGGCAGTGGCACCGACGTCACTGCCCGCCACACTCAGCGGCGAACCGACGAGCAGCGCCTCGACCGGGATCCCGAGATCCGGGTTGAGGCTCGCGAGCAAGGTGCCGAGCGCGAACCCGAACGACAACACCACCCCGCTCGTGACCTGACGGCCCTGGCCTCGGATCCGGCCGAGCAGCGTCATGAGCAGCACGAGCACCAGGGCAAACACGGCCTGGCCGAGCAGCAGGTTCCAGCCGGCGATGGCAAACACGACGCCACCGGGGAACGTCGCGTGGCTCAACGCCACCGCGAAGAACGAGCGCCGACGCAGCACCACCAGCGTGCCCGCGAGTCCGGCAAGCAGCCCGAGCAGGGTGAGTTCGAGGGCGGCAACCGCAAAATAGCTCATGCGCGCACCGCCCCGCGGGGGTGCGCGCGGGCGCGCCGGATCGATCGCGCGGCGGCCGCGACGCCGTAGGCGGCGACCAGCAGCAACACGACCACAGCGCCCGGCGACACCGTCGCCCCCGCCTCGACCGACCATTCAAACGACAGCCAGAGGCCCGCGACCCCCGCGAGCAGCGGGACCAGGATCGCGAGCGGGATCAGCAGGGCAAAGCCGCGCGTGAGGAGCCGGGCCACCGCCATCGGGACGGTGAGGAGCGCGAGCACCATCAAGACGCCGAGTGCCTGGACGCCGGCGACGACAAGCAGCGCCACGGCGACCCCGAGCGCGAGATCCGAGCGGAGCGGCCGAAACCCGGCCGCCTCGGCCCCCGCGGCGTCAAACGCGCGAAAGAGCTGAGCCCGCCAGGTCAGCGCCACGACGGCGAGGGCGGCGATCGCGACCGCGAGGATCTGCCACAGCTGCGCCTCGGTCACGGTGAGCAGGCGCCCGAACAGCAGTTCCTGCAGCTGCGACACGTAGCCCGATTGCCGCGAAACCAGCACGATCCCCAGGCTGAACAGCCCGGTCAGCACCACGGCGATCGCGGCATCGGCCCCCACTCCGGCCCGGTGCTCCAGCACGGTGAAGAGCACGGCGGAGATGATGGCGGCGAGCACGGCCCCGGGAAGCACGCCCGCGGATCCCCCGAGCGCCGCACCGATCACGAGCCCGGGGAACACGGCGTGCACCAGGCCGTCGCTCACAAATTCCATTTCGCGGAAACTGATGAACAGGCCCACGATGCCCGCGGCAACGGCCAAGATCACCACGGTCACGAGCGCGCGCCACATAAACGGCAGCGCGAACACCTCGACTGGGTGATGCGCGCCGAACACGGTAGCGGCCTCGATCACTCCGTGCCCTCCCGGGTGGTCGTGACCGTGTGCTCGTCGAGCTCAACGGTGGTGCCGTGGAACGCGTGCTGCACGGCGTCGAGCGTGAGCGCCTCATCGAGCGGCCCGAAGCCCGCGGGGTGGCCCGGCTCGTTCGGCGAGTGTCCGCTCGCAAGCAACAGGACGTGGGTGCAGGCCTCCTGCGCGATCTCAAGATCGTGCGTCGAGACGACAATCGACCGGCCCTCGGCGCGCAGCTCACGCACCAGCTGCAGCAGGACCTCGCGGTTTTCCCGGTCAAGCCCGTTGAACGGCTCGTCGAGGAGCAGGAGCTGCGGATCCGACACGAGCGCGCGCGCGAGGATCCCGCGCTGCTGCTGCCCGCCCGAGAGCTCGCCGAAGCGGCGCCCGGCGAAGCCCGCGAGCCCGACGCGTTCGAGCGCGTCCGCGACGGCGGCGCGTCCCGCACGACCGATGGGGCGCATGGACCCGCGCGCGCGGTAGAGGCCCATGGTGACGACCTGGCGCAGGGTCACCGGCAGGGTCGTGTCCCGCGTGTCCGCCTGCGGGAGGGAGCCCACCAGGCGGCGCGCGCGATCCGGCGATGTGCCGAGCACCGACACGCTCCCGGCCGTGAGGTCCGCGAGACCCAGGATGCCGCGCAGCAGCGTCGATTTACCCGACCCGTTCGGCCCAATGAGCGCGAGCGCCGCCCCGGCGGGGAGGCTCAGCGTCAGCTCGTCCACCCGAGTCGTCCCCGCGTAGCCGAAGGCCGCGTCCGTGAGGGTGAGTGCGGCGGTCACGGCTGCAGTGCTGCGGGGAGCTCGCCCGCCTCCTGGCCCCACGCCTCGAGGATGAGTCGCGTATTGTGGACGGTCGCGCCGATGTACGTGGCCCCGTCGGAGTCCTCCGGCCCGAGCGAATCCGCATAGAGCGACTCGGCATCGATGACCTGCACGCCGGCCTCCTTCGCGATCGTACGCGCGAGCTTCGGGCTCATCGACGACTCGACGAACACCGCCGTCACCCCGCGCTCCTGGATCGCCGCCACCAGCGCGTCGATGTCCGCGGCGCTCGGCTCGGCGTTGTCTTCGAAGCTCGGCAGGATCGCGCCGGCGAAGGCGATGCCGTAGTCGTGCAGGTAGTAGCGGAGCGAGTCGTGGCCGCTGACGAGCACGCGGCTCGCCTCGGGCACCGCGGCGAACTGCTCGGCGGCCCAGGCGTCCAGCGCCTCGAGCCGCTCCGTGTAGGCCGCGGTGCGCGCGTCGATGTCTGCAGCATCGGCCTGGTCGATCCGCGCAAGCTCCGCGCCGATGTGGCGTGCCATGTCCGCGGCATAGCGCGGGGAGGTCCAGAGGTGCGGGTTCGTGGGGCCGTGATCGTGGCCCGCGTGGTCGTCCGAGCCGTGATCGTGTGTTTCCTCGGCGTGATCATGGTCCGCGTGCTCGTCGGCCGCGCCGTCGTGGCCCGCGGGCTCGTCGGACGCGTGGTCTTCCGCCGCGTGGTCGTGATCCGCGTGGTCCTCGGCTGCGTGCTCCTCCGCCGCGTGGTCGTGATCCGCGTGATCGTGCGCGGGCTGCACCCCGCTCGCGGCCTCGGCCTCACCCTCCGCGGTGATTTCGGTGGCCTCATCGATGTCGATACCGTCGGCGGCCGTGATGATCTCACCGGTGAATCCCGAGGCCTCGATGGCGTCGTCGATGAAGGTTTCGAGCCCCGCGCCGTTCACGATGAGCACGTCCGCCTCGCTGAGCGCGAGCAGGTCCGCGGGCGTCGGGTCGAAGTGGTGCGCCGATCCCCCGGGCGTGAGGAGGCCGCGCACCTGCACGTCGTCGCCGCCGATCTCGCGCGCGAAGTCGGCGAGCTGCGTGGTGGTCGCGACGACCGCGAGCCCCTCGCCGGCCGAGGCGGAGCCGTGGTCTGCGGAGCAGCCGGACAGCACGAGCGCCGCGCCGGCGGCGAGCGCGGCGGCGGCGCGCAGCGTGCGTCGCGAGCGCGGGGTGGTGCGGGTGAAACGTGGCATGAGCAACTTTCTAAATGAGAACGACTATCACTATAACCGCTCGTGAGAACCGTTCGCAACAGCGATCGCTAGACTGCACCCATGACCGCACAGCCTCGCATTGCCCCCGCGGTCGCGATGTGGGTCGGCATACTCGGGGCGGCCGCGCTCGCGATTCTCTTCTTCAGTAACGCGATCCAGGCACCCCCACATTCCCCAGACGAGTGGGAAACGACACGGGCGCGCATCGTCGAACAGCAGCTCGGGGCCGAGCCAGCACTGAGGGCGCTGCCGGAAACGATGACACCGCTCGAGCGCGTCGGGGACGAGGAGTTCTTCTACGCCGCCGAGAACCAGGTGGGCGGCATCATGCTCGGCATCGTCGACGCCCGCGGAGCAGGCATGACCTGCGGGAGCGAGTCGCACCAACCCAACGACGAACTCTCGTGCACGTCAACCACGGACGAGTGGCACTACTCGGCCTGGGCGCAGCGCAGCGCGGATGCCCCGAGCGGCTTCCGCACCCGAATCACGCAGCTACCGCTGCGCGGGTAGCCGGCGCGCGCACCGTTCACCCCAGCGCCCAGCCCTCACGCCGACGCCACCGTTCCCACGGAGATTCACGGCCCAAGACCCCAATCCGGGCACGTTTCTCCTGTGCGATCGAGAATCTCCTGCGCGTTCGTCGGCCGGCGGGGCCGGCGCGGACCGCGGCTCGCGGCCCGGCGCGGGGCGGCGCGGGCCACAGGGCCCGCGGGGCCCGGTGCCGCCCGGCACCCGGCATACACTCGCGCGTAGGGTGGAGGCGTGAGCGCCTCTCTCTCCGATTTCTCCGCACACGCCCTCCGGGCCGAGCTCCGCGCCGGCACCCTCTCGGCGCGCGAGGTGACCGAGCATTTCCTCGACCGGATCACGGAGCGAGCTGAGCTGGGGGCGTTCGTTGCCGTCACCGCCGAGCACGCCCGGACGGCGGCCGCGGAAGCGGACGAGCGCTACGCCGCCACCCCGCGTGACGAGCGGGACCGCCTCCCCGCGCTCCACGGCATCCCGATCGCCCACAAGGACCTCACCGATGTCGCCGGGGCGCCCACCACACACGGCAGCGCGGCGCTCCCCCACGCCGTTGCGCTCGCTGACGCCCCGGGGGTCCAGGTACTGCGGGACGCGGGTGCGATCTCGCTCGGCAAGACACAGGTGCCGGAGTTCGGGCTCACGGGCTACTCCGAGAACCTCATCGCACCGCCCGCGCGCAACCCCCTCGATCCGGCACGCACGGCGGGTGGTTCCTCGGGCGGGAGCGCGGCAGCCGTCGCGGCGGGGCTCCTCCCCGTTGCCCCGGGCAGTGACGGCGGCGGATCGATCCGGATCCCCGCCCTCGCCTGCGGCCTCGTGGGCCTCAAGCCCGGGCTCGGCGCGATCCCCACCGATGTGCTGCGCGGCGTGCGCGACGAGTTCGGGTCCCCACGCCTGACGGTCACGGGACCGATCGCGCGCACGGCACAGGACGCCGCCCTGCTGTTCGACACGATGCGGGGGGCCGGTCGCACGGGCCACGATGAACCGGCGGTCACCGCTGTCGCACGCGCCGAATCGCTGCGGGGCCTGCGTATCGGCGCCTCCGACGCGTCGCCATTTGCGTCCGCGTACCCGACGCCGCTGTCCCCGGAGGCTCGCGCGGCATACGAGCTCGCCGGGCGGATCCTCGCGGGGCTTGGCCACACCGTCGACGATGCCGCGGTGACCTACGACCCGATCTACCCGCAGGCGTTCACGCGCGCGTGGACCGCGGGGCTCTCGCTCCTCGAGCTGCCCGACGGCGCCGCCGAGCGCCTGGCCCCGCTGACGCGGGTGTTCCGCGAACGCGCGCTCGCCCGCTCGGTCGAAGACCACACCACGGCGGCGGCGCAGCTGCGCGCCTTCGCCGCGCACGCCCGCATGCAGTGGGCCCAGCACGATGTGATGCTCACCCCGGGCCTGGCCATGCTCCCGCCCCGGGTCGGCGCCTTCACCTCACTCTCCCCCGACGACGACTATCAGCTGCAGTGCGAGTGGGCGCCCTACACGTCGATGGTGAACGTGACCGGTCTTCCCGCAATCGCGGTGCCCATCCTGACCACGGAGGCGGGGCACTCCTTTGGGGTGCAGCTCATTGGGCGGCCCGGCGCGGAGGAGACGCTGCTGCAGCTCGCGGCGCAATTGCTCGCGTGATAGGACCCACTGGGGAATACGCCCCGCACCCAGCACCAGCCTTGATCCATACCCCGGCGGGGTATACCCTGGTGGCACCCCACCGCAAGGAGCACCATGAACGCCACCCCCACCATCGCCGACTTCCAGGTCACCGGCATGACCTGTGGACACTGCGAAATGTCTGTCCGCGAGGAGATCGAAGAACTCGCCGGCGTATCCGGTATCACCGTCAGCGCGCAGACCGGGAAGCTGCGCGTGGAGACCGATGGCACCGTGTCGGATGAGGCGATCACCGCCGCCGTCACGGAAGCCGGCTACTCAGCAGTCCGGGTCTAACCCCACGGCACCCCACCGGATCCGCACAGCCGGGCCGAAATCGGCCGTGCGCCCCGGGGCGATTGCTACAGTTCCCACCATGACGAGCGAGAACGCGCAGCCCGCGAACTGCGATCCGGTGTTCAGTGCCGGTCACCCCGAACGCCCGGAACCCGAGTCGCACGGCGGCGGGTCGCATGACCACGGCCTCGAGGGTGCCAGCACCGCAACCGGGAAGCACCGCAAGCGTTTGATCATCGTCTTGTCGATCACGCTCAGCGTGTTTGTCATCCAGGTCATCGGTGCGCTGATCTCGAAATCGCTCGCGCTCCTCGCCGACGCGGGTCACATGCTCACCGACGCGACCGGGGTCGCGATCGCGCTGATCGCGAGCCTCATCGCCACGCTTCCGGCCACCTCGCAGCGCACCTACGGCTACCTCCGCGTCGAGATCCTGGCGGCGCTCATCAACGGCATCGTGCTGGGCGTGATCGCGGTCGTGATCTTCGTGCAGGCCATTGCCCGGTTCGGCACCGAGGTCGAGATCGAGTCCGGGATCATGCTGTGGGCCGCGGTGTTTGGTGGTCTCGCGAACCTTGTCTCGCTCCTGATCCTGCGATCCGGCCAAAAGGAAAGCCTTAACGTCCGCGGGGCCTACCTGGAGGTTCTCGGCGACCTGCTGGGCTCCGTGGCCGTGGTGGTGGCGGCGATCATCATCATGTTCACGGGATGGACGACCGTGGATCAGATCGCCTCCATCGGCATCGCCCTCCTCATCTTCCCGCGCGCCATCAGCCTGCTCCGCGAGGTCGCAGCGGTCCTCCTTGAGGGCACCCCCAAGGGCTTCGACCTCGACGCCACCCGCGATCACATGCTCGCGGTGCCGGGTGTCACCGAGGTCCACGACGTCCACGCCTGGACCATCACCTCGGGCGTTCCCGCATTCTCCGCGCACGTCACGGTGACCGACGCCAGCTGGGATGAGCGCGGCTATCACGACATCCTCGACGAACTGCGCGCGTGCCTGCACGAACACTTCGATGTCGACCACTCGACGATCCAGATCGAGCCGGTGAGCCACGGCGACAGCGGGGCGCACCCGTAGCGCTCCGGGCTCAGCCCTCCGCACACGCCAACGGGCCTGGGTGTCACGCTCTCCGCGCATGACAGCCAGGCCCGTTGGGGCGGCGCGGCACTAGTCCAGCAGCAGCGCGGGCTCCTCCAGCACCGAGGCGACGTCCGCGACAAAGCGGGAGATCACGTCGCCATCCACGATGCGGTGGTCGAACGATCCCCCCACGGTCGTCACCATGCGGGGGCGCACCTCGCCATCCACCACCCACGGCTTCTCGCGGATCGTCCCCATCGCCATGATGGCGCACTCACCCGGGTTCAGGATCGGCGTCCCAAAGTCCATGCCGAACACGCCGATATTCGTGATCGTGATCGTGCCGTTCGCCATCTCGGCGGGCTGGGTGCGGCCGTCGCGCGCGGTGAACGTCAGCTGCTCGATCGCCTTCGCGAGCTCGAGCAGGCTGAGATCCTGCGCCTCCTTGATGTTCGGCACCACGAGGCCGCGGGGCGTCGCCGCCGCGATCCCGAGGTTCACGAAGTTGTGACGAATGATCTCGCTCTCGGTGAAGGTCGAGTTCACCTCGGGGTTGCGCCGGATCGCCCACAGCATCGCCTTCGCGAAGATCAGGAGCGGCGACACCCGCACCCCGGCGAAATCGGAGGAGGTCTTCAGCCGCTTCACGAACTCCATCGTGCGCGTGGCGTCCACGTCGGTGAACACCCCCACGTGCGGCGCTTCGAACGCGCTCGTGACCATCGCTTTCGCGATCTGCTTGCGCATCCCCTTCAGCGGGATCCGCTCCTCGCGGATCTCCGAGGGTTCCGGGGTCTCGAGGTTGCGGAACACGCGGGACTGCGACACCTGTCGCTCCACATCGGAGCGCAGCACCTCCCCGGACGGGCCCGTGCCCTCGACCTCGGACAGGGTGATGCCGAGATCCTTCGCGAGCTTCCGGATCGGCGGCTTCGCGAGCACCGCTCCGGCCCCCGTCCCCGATGCGGCAACCGCCGCGGGCACGCCATCCGCGGTGGGCAGCAGGGGTTCGCCCCCACGACGCCGGCGCGACTTCGCGGTGCCGGTGGTGCCGTAGCCCACGAGCACCGCCCCGGCGGGCTCCTCCCGTTCAACGCTCGCGGCCGCGTCAGCCGCGATGTCGCGCGCCTCGGCCACGAGTTCCGGGGCCGGCTCAGCGGGCGCCGACTCCGACGATCCCGCGGGCGCGGCACCCGCCGCGTCGGTCGTGACACGCATGATCGGCGTGCCGACCGGCACCGTCTCGCCCGGCGCCGCGAGGAGCTCGGTGACGGTCCCGACGAACGGGGACGGCAGCTCCACGACGGACTTCGCGGTTTCGATCTCGCAGATCACCTGGTTCAGCGCGACCTGATCGCCCGGGGCGACGTTCCAGGACACGATTTCTGCCTCGGTCAGGCCCTCGCCGACATCGGGCAGCGGAAACGACATTTCACTCATTGCGGCTCCTCCGTCGGATTAATACTTGAGTGTACGGTCAACGGCCTCGAGCACGCGGTCCGCGTCGGGCAGATACAGCCCCTCAAGGTGTGCCGGCGGGAACGGGACGTCGTAGCCGGACACTCGCAGCACCGGGGCCTGCAACGCCGTGAAGGCGTGCTCGGTGACGGTGGCCGCGATCTCGCTGCCGAGGCTCACGCCGCCCTGCGCCTCCTGCGCCACCACGAGGCGGCCGGTCTTGCGCACGGACGCGATCAGCGGGGCGTAATCGATGGGCGAGAGGCTCCGCAGGTCCACGACCTCGAGGCTCGTGCCCTCGGACTGGGCGATCTCCGCGGCCTGCAACAGCGTGGTCACCATCGCCCCGTGGCCCACCACGGTGCAGTCGGTTCCGGTGCGGGCAACACGCGTCTCGTGGAGGCTCGCGAGCGGCGTGGTCGGATCGACCTCGCCCTTCTGCCAGTATTTCGCCTTCGGCTCGAAGAACAGCACCGGATCCGGCGACTGGATCGCCTGCTGGATCATCCAGTACGCGTCGTTTGGGGTCGACGGGGCCACCACGCGCAAGCCGGGGGTGTGCGCGAAGTACGCCTCCGGGCTCTCCTGGTGGTGCTCCACGGCGCCGATGTGCCCGCCGTAGGGCACCCGGATCACGACCGGCATCGAGATCGCGCCGTCGTGACGGTTGGTCAGCTTCGCGAGCTGCGTGACGATCTGGTTGAACGCGGGGAAGATGAAGCCCTCGAACTGGATCTCGCAGACGGGGCGGTAGCCGCGCATGGCGAGGCCGATCGCGCTGCCGACAATGCCCGCCTCGGCGAGGGGCGTGTCGAGCACCCGGGCGGAGCCGAAGTCCGCCTGCAGCTTGTCCGTGACGCGGAACACGCCGCCCAGCGGGCCGATGTCCTCACCCATGAGCAGGACGCGGTCGTCGGCGGCCATCGCGGCGCGCAGACCCTCGTTGATGGCCCGCGCAATCGGGAGCGTGGTGGGCTCGCTCAGCGTGGTGACGGTGCTCATGCGCCCGCTCCTTCCTGCTCGGTGAATGAGGCCTCGTAGCGCGCCAGCCAGGCGCGCTGCTCCTCGATCCGGGGATGTTCCTCGGAGTAGACGTGCGCAAACATCGAGTCGGGCTCGGGCGGCGGCAGCTGCAGGATCGCATCGCGCGCGGCCTTCGCCTCCCGGTCGGCCGTCTCGCGGACCTCGGCGAAGAACTCGTCAGTGACCCCCAGGGAGCGCAGGTGCGCCTCGAGCCGGGCCACCGGATCCCGAGATTCCCAGTGCGCCAGCTCGTCTTCCTCCCGGTAGCGCGTGGGATCGTCACTGGTGGTGTGGGCGCCGATCCGGTACGTCAGCGCCTCGATGTAGCCGGGGCCGTGGCCCGTGCGGGCAAGCTTCAGGAAGCGGCGCGCCACCGCGTACGCGGCGAGGGGATCGTTGCCGTCGATCTGCACGGCTCGGATCCCGAACCCGAGCGCGCGGCGGTACAGCGGGGTGCGCGACTGGCGCGCCACCGGCACCGAGATCGCCCAGCGGTTGTTCTGCACCACGAACACCTCGGGGGTCTGATAGCTCGCGGCGAAGATCATCGACTCGTTCGCGTCGCCCTGGCTCGTGGTGCCGTCGCCGTAGAACACGAGCGTCGCCTCGCCCGTGGCAGTGCCCGCTTCGCCCGCGTCGAGCGCGGTGTCCGCGGCGGCCCGCTTCGCGTCGAGCACCTGACCGAGCGCGTAACCGGTGGCGTGCTGGGTCTGCGTGCCGAGGACGAGGCTGTACAGGTGGAAGTTCCCGTGCGCCGGATCGGTCACGTCCCAGCCGCCGTGCGTCAGGCCGCGGAACTGCTTCGCGAGATCGACGCGGGAAACGCCACGGATGTGTGCGATCGTGTGCTCCCGGTACGCCGGGAAGATGTGATCCTGCGGCTCCGCCGCCCGTCCGATGCCCGCCTGGCAGCCTTCCTGGCCGATGCTCGGCACCCAGAGGGCCAGCTGGCCCTGCCGCTGCAGGTGCGTGCACTCGACGTCGAAGGCTCGGGTGGAGACCATGTCGCGGTACCACTGCTGGAACTCGGCGACGCCCACGCCCTCGAGCTCCTCCGCGTACTCCGCCGCGGTGGCCGACGGGGCGTACGTGCCCGCGTCGTCGAGGAAGCGAACCGGTTCCGGATCCTGCAGGTCAATGGTGAGTGCGGACTGCGTCACGCGGCTCCTCCCAGCTGCGCGAGGTGGCCTCGCACGATGTCAATGATGACGGTGAGGCTCTCTTCCTCACCGACGGAAATGCGGACGCCGGATCCCGCAAACGGGCGCACGAGCGTGCCCTCGGCGGCGAAGTCTGCGGCGAGCGCGAGCGCGTCGGGAACGCCTCCCGTGGCACGCTCGGGGATCCACACGAAGTTCCCCTGCGCCTCGGGCACGGCGACCCCCAGCTCCCGCAGCGCCGCCGCGAGGCGATCGCGGCGTTCCGCGAGCACGGCGATCCGCTCGCTCAGCACGGCGCGCGCCTCCGGGGCGAGCGCGGCGCGTGCCGCGCTCTCGGCGATCCCGGTCACCGACAGCGGGATGGAGACGCTCGCGGCGGCGCGGAAGATCGCGGGATCCCCCACGCCGTATCCAATGCGCAGCGCCGCGAGCCCGTAGGCCTTCGAGAAGGTGCGCAGCACCACGAGGTTCGGGTGTGCGGCGAGGACGTCCTCGCCCCGCACCGCGTCGGGCTCGGTGACGAACTCGCGGTAGGCCTCGTCGAGCACCACGAGGGTGTCGGCCGGGACTCGCGCCATGAAGCGGTCGAACTCCGTGCGGCGGAGCGCCGGGCCGGTGGGGTTGTTCGGGGTGCACAGCAGGATCACGCGGGTGCGCTCCGTGATCGCGGCGGCCATCGCGTCCAGGTCGTGCTCGGCCGTCGCGGTGAGTGGCACCGCGACGGGGACCGCCCCGGAGGCGAGCCCGAGCGCGGGGTACGCCTCGAAGCTGGGCCACGCGTACAGGTATTCGTCTCCGGCACCGGCCGCGGCGTGCACCAGCTGGTACAGGATCGCGACGGATCCGGCGGCGAGGTGCACGTGATCGCCCGGGACGCCGAACTCCGCGCCGATCTGGGCGCGCAGCTCGGGCATCGCGGCGGCCGCATAGCGGTTCACCTCGCTGCGCTCGGCGATCGCCTCGAGCACGCCGGGCAGCGGCGGGAACGGGTTCTCATTGCTCGAGAGTTTGAAGCCCGCCTTCGTGGGCGCCGCACCCTGCCGATACGCGGGTGTGGCGAGCACGTCGGCGCGGATCTGGACCGGCGGCGGGGCGTTGTCGCTCATGAGTCCCAGTGTATCGAGGGGGTATTTCTGGGCAGGGATACAGTCGGCGGATCCCCCAGCTCGGGGTGCGAGAATGTCAGTATGCGCGCGATCATCCGAATTCTCGTCAGCGCCTTCGCGCTGTGGCTCACCACGCTGATCGTCGGCGGCAGCGGCGACCACGGCGTCTGGATCACGCCCATCGAGACCGACAACTACGGTCACCTGATCACCCTGCTGCTCGTGGCCCTCGTCTTCGGGCTCGTCAACGGCACGCTGGGCCGGATCGTGCGCTTCGTCTCGATCCCGCTCTACATCATCACGTTTGGCCTGTTCGGGCTCATCGTGAACGGGATCATGATCGCGATCGTCGCGTGGCTCTCGGACCTCGCAGGTTTCGGCCTCCAGGTGGGCGGGTTCTGGTGGGGCGTGCTCGCCGCGCTCGTGCTGTCGCTCCTGTCGGGCCTCATGAACAGCCTGCTCGGTACCCGCAAGAAGCGCGGCCGGTAGTTCGCGGCGGCGAGAACTCGGGCACACTGGAGGCATGAGCACTCCTCTTCGCGTCAGTTTTGTGTGCACGGGCAACATCTGCCGGTCTCCGATGGGCGAGGTGGTGCTGCGCCAACTCGTCGCCGAGGCCGGCCTCGCCGATCGGATCGAGGTGAGTTCCCGCGGCACGCAGGGCTGGCACGAAGGCAAGCCCGCTGATCCGCGGACCGTGGTCGCCCTCGCCGAGCGGGGCTACGACGGCTCTGCACACCGCGCCGCGCAGCTCACCGATGCCGACATCGCGGACCACGACGTGCTGATCGCCCTCGCCCGCGACCACGAGGAGGTGCTCCTCGATCGCGGCGCAGATCCAGCGCGGGTGGCGCTCTTCACCGCGTTCGATCCCGAGCGCCCGGCAGACCCGGACGTCTTCGACCCGTACTACACGGACCAGGCGGCCTTCGACGAGGTCCTCGCGCAGGTGGAGCGCGGTGCCGCGGTGCTGCTCGACGAGCTCCGCTCCCGGATCGCCCCGCCCCACCCGCGCCCCTAGCTCCGGTCGACCCCACCCCGGCCGTCGACCCCACCCCGGCCGTCGCCCCCACCACAGCCGCAGCCGTCGCCCCGGCAGTCGCCCCCACCCCGGCAAATTATCTGCGCCGAGCCATTTTCTGACTTATTTCCCTCGGTCAAGATAATTTGCCGGGGTGGGGTGGGGTGGGGTGGGGTGGGGCGAGCCGGGGGCCTCGGGCGGGGCAGGGCGGCGTCCCGGGTGTCACACGGGGCATGGGAGAATGGGGGCGGATCGCGCGCGCCCACGTTTCTGTGCCGGCGGCAGCGCCACGCCGAAGCCGCTCGCCCCGACACGCACGGAGATGCCATGACGCCCCTGCCCCCGCAGCCCATTAGCCCCCTGGACGGACGCTACCGCGCCGCCGTCGCGCCCCTGGGCGACACGCTCTCGGAGGCCGGCCTGAACAAGGCCCGCGTGCACGTCGAGGTCGAGTGGCTCGCCTACCTCACCGAGCACTCGCTGCTCGGCGGCACCCCGATCGCCCCGGAACAGCTCGCTGAACTGCGCGCCTGGGCTGCCGACTTCGGCCAGGCCGAGATCGACGAGCTCGCCGAAACCGAGAAGACCACGCAGCACGACGTGAAGGCCGTCGAGTACCTGGTGCGTGCCCGCCTCGAGACCCAGGGGCTCTCGCACCTCTCCGAGCTCACCCACGTGTGCTGCACCAGCGAGGACATCAACAACCTGTCCTACGCGCTCACCGTGAAGCAGGCGGTTGCCGACGTGTGGCGCCCCCGCTTCGAGGCCGTCATCGCGGAGCTCGCCCGCCAGGCCGAGGAGTACCGCGAGCTGCCGATGATGAGCCGCACGCACGGCCAGCCGGCGACGCCGACCACGCTCGGCAAGGAACTCGCCGTGTTCGTGTACCGCCTGGAGCGCCAGCTCAATCAGATCGACGACATCGAGTACCTCGGCAAGTTCTCGGGCGCCACCGGCACCTTCGCCGCGCACCTCGCCGCGGATCCCGACACCGACTGGGCGCAGGTGTCGCAGGAGTTCGTTGAGGGCCTCGGCCTCGACTGGAACCCGCTGACCACGCAGATTGAGTCGCACGACTGGCAGGCGGAGCTGTACACGCGCATCGCTCACGCCAACCGGATCCTGCACAACCTCGCGACCGACATCTGGAGCTACATCTCCATCGGCTACTTCCGCCAGATCCCCGTCGCGGGCGCCACCGGCTCCTCGACGATGCCGCACAAGGTCAACCCGATCCGCTTCGAGAACGCGGAGGCGAACCTCGAGCTGTCGAACGCGCTCCTCGATTCGCTCGCGGCGACGCTCGTCACGAGTCGCTGGCAGCGCGACCTCACGGATTCCTCGGCGCAGCGGAACATCGGCGTGGCTCTCGGGCACTCCGTCCTCGCGCTCGACAACATCCTCAAGGGGCTCGGCCAGATCGACGCGGCACCCGAGGTGCTCGCGGCGGATCTCGATGCCAACTGGGAGGTGCTCGGCGAGGCCATCCAGACCGTGATCCGCGCGGAGGTCACGGCCGGGCGCTCGACGATCTCGGACCCCTACGCGGCGCTCAAGGAGCTGACCCGGGGCCGCCGGATCGGCCAGGCCGAGCTCGTCGAGTTCGTGTCCGGGCTTGAGATCGGCGACGCGGCGAAGCAGCGCCTCCTCGCGCTGACCCCTGCCACCTACATCGGTGACGCGACGCGCCTGCTCGATTTCCTCACGCGGTAGGCGGCCACCGCGCGTGAACGTCGGAGGGCTCGGGGCATCGCCTCGGGCCCTCCGGCGTTTCCGGCGTTTCCGCCCCGCCGGAGAGGCCGCTGCTAGGCTCGAAGACAGATTCATCTGATGAAAGGATCCCTCGTGACCCCGCAGAGTTCCCCGCCGCGATTCGCTCGACCGCGCACCATGCACCGCTTCACGGCCCGCCGGATCACGGTCACGCGCGTCGCCGATGTGGAACGGTTCATCCGCGTCACGTTTTCCAGCCCGGAGCTCGCGGACTGGGTCAGCACGGGCCCCGAGGACCACGCGAAGATCTTCTTCCCCGACCCCGTCACCGGCGAGCTTCTCGCGCCGACCGCCGAGAGCCCCACGGGGAGCGGGATCGTGCGCCCAGAGGGCGTCATGTATGGCCGCGACTTCACGCCGCTGAACGTCGGCACCGACCCGGCGACGGGTCACCGGGTCTTCGATCTGGACATTCTCCGTCACGAGGATCCGGGCCCCGCGGCGCACTGGGCCACGCGCGCTCAGCCCGGCGACGAGCTCGTGATGGTCGGCCCGCGCGGCTCGATTGCGGCGGCCCTCGACGCCCCACGCGTCCTGTGCATCGTCGACGAAACGGCGCTGCCGGCGGCTGCACGCTGGATCGAGGCGATGCCCGAGAGCGCGCGGATCGAGGTGATCGTCGACGTCACCGGCCCACTCGACTGGGTGCGGCGGTACCTCCTCGCGCAGGGCGGGCGCGAGGTCGCCGTGACCGCAGCACCCGAGGGGCTCGCGGACGCGGCACGCACCGCGGGGGTCGACGCCGAGACGTACGTGTTCGCGGGCGGCGAGGCGGGCCGCCTGATCCCGCTGCGCCGGTACCTGCGGCGCGAGCTCGAGCTCCCGCGCGAGCAGATCGAGATCAGCGGGTACTGGAAGCGGTCGGTGGTCGGCTTCGATCACCACGCACCAATCGATCCGGACGATCCCGAAGACTAGGCCCTGACCAGGGGTTCGCTACGATGTGAACATGAGTGCCGCGCCGACGCCCCGCCCCGAGCGGCGTCGGCGCGTGCCCATCTCCGCGCTGTTTGACCAGTTCTTCTTCGTCTACGCGGGCCTCGCGGCGATCTGGCTGTCCTGGCTGCTGCTCACTGAGACGCTGCAGTTCACCTGGTTCAGCGTGCTCTTCCTCATCGCGTTCTGGGTGCTGCTCGCCTACCTCGTGCTCCCGCGGCTGCACCGGATCCTCACGACGATCTACGTGCCCGATTACTTCATCGGCCGCACCCGGACGAGCGACGGGCTGCTGGGCGACCCCATCAACCTGGCGCTCCGGGGCAGCGAGGCCGAGCTGCACACCGCAATGGAGCGGGCGAAGTGGGTCCGAGCCGATCCCATCACCCTTCGCTCCTCGTGGGGGATCATCGCCTCCACGCTCACCCGCCGCAGCTACGACCGCGCGCCGGTGAGCCCGCTGTTCCTCTTCTCACGCCCCCACGACTTCGCATATCAACAGGAGGTCGAGGGCAACCCCGCAAAGCGGCACCACATCAGGTTCTGGCGCACGCCCGAGGGATGGCTACTCCCCGGCGGGACCCGCGTGGACTGGCTCGCGGCGGGCACCTTCGACCGCGCAGTGGGCTTTTCGCTGTTCACCCTGCAGATCACCCACCGGATCGACGCGGACACCGATATTGAACGAGACCACGTGATCGCCACGGTGCGGGTGGGCAACCCGGACGTGGAGCTCGAGATCCTGCACGATTTCTCGACCGGCTACCACTCCCGGAACGGCGGCGGGGATACGATCCGCACGGACGGGGACCTCCCGATCCTGATCCTTTCGGGAGGTGTTTCGAGCCATGACTCGTGAGCCACGCAAGCGGAGCGTCCTCGAAGCCGCGGAGGATCTCCTCCCGCCGGAACCCGACATCGCGCCGTCAGCGCAGCGCCCCGGCGCACTCGTGGGCGGCACCGTGCTGCTCGTGCTGCGGGCGCTGGGCGGTCCGCTGTGGATGCTCGGCTTCCTCCGACAGTGGCCGAGCCTGCGCACGGAGTTCGACCTTGACGCCGAATCGGAGCCCGTGGTGCTCGGGATCATCTTGGGGGCCGTGGCCCTCTGGACGCTGGTGCTCCTGGTCTTCGGCTTCGGCCTGTGGCGCGGCAGCAACACCGCGCGCATGCTGGTGCAGGCGTGGACGGCCCTCAGTATCACGAGCGCCGCGATCGCCTATTTTGCGGGCGACGACGGGTTGACCGTGCGCGCCACGCTGCTCACGCTCGCGCTCGACATTCTGATCCTGCTCGCCCTCTCGAGCCGCGCCGCGCGGGCGTGGACGCGCGGCAAGTCACGCCGGTGGGCGCGACTCGAACGAGATCCGTCCGCCGCGGGCTAGTGCCAGTTCTTGCCGTTGTCGGGCTGCTGCAGATCCTTCCGCGCGGCCTCGTCCTCGGCGCTCGGCTTTCCGCCCAGCCCCACGAGGGCGACCATGAGGACGGACACGATAAAGCCGATGCCGAGGAAGATCAGGCCGAGGACCCAGTCGCGGGTGGTGAGCAGCACGATCAGGCCGGCGAACACACCCAGCACGGTCGCAAAGACCAGCAACTCCAGCGGTCGCAGTCGGTCGCGGCGGCTCGGGTTCACGGGATCCTGCGGGGTGGGCTCGGGAGACTGAGTCATCGGGTGCTTTCGGTCAGACGTGTGAGGGGGTTACCGGGCGGCGGGCGCGCTGCCCGCTTCGTCACCGGTGATCTCGGTGACGCGGCGCGTATCAAACGCGGAGATTCCTAGGAAGACGCCAACGAGGATCGCGTACGCGCCGAAAAACCCGAGCACGGCGACCTGATCTTCGCGCGCCAACAGCACGAACAGCGCCAGGAGCACGCCGGCGGCACCCACGAGGGTGGCGTCCTGGCGCGACCCGGGGCGTACGGCGGCCCCGAGGAACTCCAGGAGCGCGCTGATCAGCGCCCAGCCGGCGATGACGCAGGCGAAGACGAGCACCGACCCCGTGAAGAACGGAAGAATGACCCCGGCGAGTACCGAGATGATCCCGAGGATGAGGGGGACCACGGTGCGCTGCGCGGCCGGCGCGGCGAGCCACTCGATGAGGTGCGCAATGCCGATGGCACCGAGCGCCGCCGTGGCCACGCCAACGTCGAAGGAGAGCTGCTCGTGCAGGGTCGCGGAGAACGCGATGACCATGCCGGCAACGATCAGGACCGCAACTCGGATCAGGCGCACCGTGCGCGAGATCGGAGGCTGGGTGGTCGTCGATCGCGCTGATGTCGGTGCCGCAGCGGACATGCCTCCCCTTTCCATACTCCCTGTAGTGTACCGCTCGCGTCCGAGATGCCCTCTCAGGGATCGTCGGCCTGCGAGCCGGGAGGTCCCGGCCCGCAGGAGGATGGATCAGATCCCGCTCGGCATGTCCTGGAAGCGCGAGTAGTGGCCCTGGAACGCGACGGTGACCGTCCCCGTGGGGCCGTTACGCTGCTTGGCGAGGATGAAGTCCGCCTCGCCCGCGCGGGGACTGTCCCGATCGCCCACGGCCTCGCGGTGCAGCAGGATCACCATGTCGGCGTCCTGCTCCAGCGAGCCCGACTCGCGCAGATCGCTGATGGCGGGCATCTTGTCGGCGCGCTGCTCCGATGCACGGTTCAGCTGCGACAGCGCGATCACGGGAACGTCCAGCTCCTTCGAGAGAAGCTTCAACGCACGCGAGAACTCCGAGACCTCCTGCTGACGGCTCTCGGACTTCTTGCCGCTGGAGAGCAGCTGCAGGTAGTCGATCACGACCATGCGCAGGCCGTGCTGCTGCTTCAGCCGGCGACACTTCGCACGAATCTCGACGAGCGTGAGGTTCGGGCTATCGTCGATGAACAGCGGCGCCTCGGCCACCCGCGCCTGCGTGGCGGCGAGCTTCTGAAAGTCCCGGTTGTCGAGCGAGCCCTTGCGGAGGGTCTGCATGGGGATACTCGCCTCAGCCGCGAGCAACCGCATCGCGATCTCCGCGCGCCCCATCTCGAGCGAGAAGAACACGGTCGGGGCGTTCGCGTGCACGGAGGCGTTGCGGGCCACGTCCATCGCCAGGGTTGACTTGCCCATCGCGGGTCGGGCCGCGATGATGATCATCTGCCCGCCGGCGAAGCCGTTGGTCATGGCGTCGAGTTCGCTGAAGCCGGTCGGCACGCCCAGCATGCCGTCCGTCGCGCTGTTCGCCTTGTTGATCTCCTCAAGCGCGGCATCGACGGCGAGATGCAGCGGCACGTAGTCTTCGCCCTGGCTTTCACCGGTCACGCCGTAGATTTCTGATTGTGCGACGTTGACGAGGTCGATCGCTTCGCCTTCTCCGGCGTAGCCCATCTGCACGATCCGGGTGCCGGCCTCGACGAGGCGCCGCAGCAGCGCCTTCTCCGCGACGATCTCGGCGTAGAAGCTGGCGTTCGCGGCGGTCGGAACGATACTCGTGACGGTGTGCAGGTATTCGGCGCCGCCCGCACGCTGCAACTCGCCGCTCTTCGTCAGTTCGTCCGTGACCGTAATGACGTCGGTGGGCTCGCCCCGGGAGTACAGGGAGAGCACGGCCTCGTAGATCACCTCGTGCTTGGGGACGTAGAAGTCGCCCCCGGCGAGCAGGCCGGTGACGTCCGCGACCGCGTCCTTTGACAGGAGCATTCCGCCGAGCGCACTCTGCTCGGCGAGCAGGTCGTACGGCGGCGTGCGTTCGTGTCCGCGGGGAAATTCTTCCGCGGGGGAATCTGGGATACCCAGGTGTGCGATCGACACTCGATCACTCCTTCTCGATGCCTTGGGAACGGCGACTCTTCCATCAGACACCCGACCCCGGACATTCACGTTACGGGCACCCGGGGAGGGGCTCAAGCCTCACACAATTCTACCTGTGGATAACTTCGTGGATAACCGGGCGATTTTTCCCACATGTTATCCACATGCTTGGGGACAACGTGTGGATAGGTGTGGAGTATTCCGCCGAATTATCGCTCTGATCTGGTGTTTATACTTTCCACAGGGGGAAAGTTATTCAACTTTCAGGGTGACATTGAAGACGACGGCGCGTCGTGAAGTGTGGAGAACTACCCTGCGATAGGCGCGCTGTCAAGCCGCGGCTGACACGCCCGCGATGCTCCCGCGACACGCCCGGTTCACCCGTTCTTCGCGCGCTATCTGCCTCCGGAAAAGCGCAACGGCGGGGTGGCGATCCGAAGAGGATCACCACCCCGCCGTTGCGGGTGTCGCGAGCTTAGCGCTGCGAGATGACCTGGAGGGTCACCACTGCGTCGACGCCCTCGTGGAGGTGCACCGTCGCCTTGTACTCACCCGTCGACTTCACGCTGGGGAGCGTGATCTTGCGCTTGTCGACCTGGCCGAGGCCAGCGTCGGCGATCGCAGCCGCAACCGCGGCCGGCTTCACCGAACCGAAGAGGCGGCCACCGGTGCCGGTCTTCGCCTGGAGGCGGATCTTGCCCTCCTGGAGCTTGGCCTTGAGCGCCTGAGCGTCCTCGACCGAAGCGAGCGCACGTGCGTCGCGAGCGGCACGGAGCTGTGCAACCTGAGCCTCGCCACCGCGGGTCCAGTGCACCCCGTAGCCCTGGGGCACGAGGTAGTTGCGTGCGTAGCCGTTCTTGACGTCAACGACGTCGCCGGCGGAACCGAGGCCCTGGACCTCGTTCGTGAGAATTACCTTCGCCATGATTCTCGTTCTCCTTAGCGGCCGGAGCCGGCGTAGGGGAGGAGTGCCATCTCGCGGGCGTTCTTCACGGCCTTCGCGATCAGTCGCTGCTCCTGCACGGAAACGCCGGTGATCCGACGCGCGCGGATCTTCCCACGCTCGGAAATGAACTTGCGAAGCGTTGCGACGTCCTTGTAGTCAATGACGCCGACGGTCTGCTTCTTGGCGGGTGCGACGACCTTTGCGTTCTTGCCGCGACCCGGCTTGCGGGCTGCGCCGCTGGACTTGCCTGCCATAGTTGGTCTCTTTTCTGGTGATGTCTCAAGCACGCTCGAAACAAAAAGTTGATGCTCGCCGTCAGAGCGGACGGGAGGGTGCCTGCCGCGCGAGACGACAGAGAAGCGGCCTTAGAAAGGCTGCTCGTCGTCGAAGCCGCCGCCGAAGTCACCGGCACCGCCCTGCTGCGGCTGACCGCCCCAGGGAGTGTCCTGTGGCTGCTGCTGCTGAGGCGCTGCGGGCTGACCCCAGCTGCTCTGCCCTGCGGGCTGACCGCTGCCGCCGCCGAAGCCGCCAACCTGGCCGCGCGACTGTCCCCGAGAAATCTGGGCAGTTGCGAAGCGGAGCGACGGGCCGATCTCTTCGACCTCAAGGTCGAGAGAGGTCCGCTGCTGCCCCTGGTTGTCGGTGTAGCTGCGCTGGGTCAGGCGGCCCTGCACGATCACGCGCGAGCCCTTCGTCAACGACGCGGCGATGTTGTCGGCGTACTCACCGTACGCGCGGCAACCGAGCCACAGCGGTTCGCCGTCCGACCAGTCACCCGACTGGCGGTCACGCACGCGCGGGGTCGAGGCGATACGGAACGTCACCCACGACTTACCGGCCTGGCTCACGCGAGGCTCGGGGTCGGCAACGAGGTTACCGACGACAGTGATCAGCGGCTCGCCGGCCATGAGCTACGCGCCCACCTTCGCTGCGCGAGCAGCCTTTGCCTGCTCGTGCTTCGCCTGCGCTGCGCGCTGGGCGATGAGCTCGTCGGAGCGCAGCACCTTGGTGCGGAGCACTGCCTCGGACAGGCCGAGCTGACGATCGAGCTCAGCGGTGGCTTCGTGCGACGCGGTGAAGTTCACCACGACGTAGATGCCCTCAGCCTGCTTGTTGATCTCGTAAGCGAGGCGACGCTTGCCCCAGATGTCGACGTTCTCGATCTCGCCGCCCGCGTTGCGGATGACGCCGAGGAACTTCTCCATGCTGGGAGCCACGGTGCGCTCGTCGATACCCGGATCGAGGATCACCATGAGTTCGTACGGATGCATGTACTGACCCACCTCCTTCGGACTTCACGGCCACAGGATTTCTGTGGCAGGAGGGTGTTTGTGCATCGTGCCCGCGCGTCGCGAAGAGTACGCCACGCACAGACAACCTGAACAGCTTAGCATCTCTCCTGCCTCGGTGGGGTCGCCGTTCCGCCGAAGTTCGGGCTCCGTTTCGCCCGTAGGCTGTGGGCATGCGGATCGCGCTCATCTCCCTGCACACCTCGCCCGCCGCGGTTCCGGGAAGCGGCGATGCCGGGGGCATGAACGTGGTGGTGGCCGCAGCCGCGGCCGCGCTCGCTCGCGCCGGGCACGAGGTCACCGCCTTCACCCGAGCCACGGCCGAGCTGCCCGCCGGAACGCGTGAGCTCGAGGCCGGCGTCCGGCTCACCGCCCTCCCGGTCGGAGATCCCGAGCTCCGCAAGGAACTCCTGCCGAGGCTCGTGCCGGAGTTTGCCACGCAGCTCGCCGCGCACGGTCCCTTCGACGCGGTGCACGCGCACTACTGGCTCAGCGGGCTCGCGGCGCTCCCGCTCGCGCAACGCAGCGGGATCACGCCGGCGGTGACGTTCCACACGGTCGCCGCGCAGAAGAACGCGCGCCTGGCCCCGGGCGATCGTCCCGAGCCCGCGCTGCGGCTCGCGGGGGAGCGCGCCCTCACGAGATCGGCCCAGCTCATCGCGTGCAGCCGCAGCGAGCTGAGCGGCATCACCGAGGGATACGGCGAGCCCGGGCGGCCCGCCGCGATCATCCATCCGGGCGTGGATACCGAACTCTTCCGCCCCGCGCCCGGCGCCGCGGGGCCGCTCCGCATCACCGTGCTCGGGCGCGTGCAGCCACTGAAGGGCCAGGATCTCGCCGTGCAGGCCGCCCTCGCGCTGGCGCGCCGCAATCCGGAACTCTGGGCGCGGTCCGAGCTGGTCATCGCGGGGGAGCCCACGCCGGGGGCCGAGGCCTACGCCGCCGAGCTGCGCGCCCTCGCCACGCGAGGCGGTATCGCCGATCGTGTCAGGTTCCTCCCCGCGCAGGATCGGGCGGCCTCCGCGCGGCTCCTCGCCGAGAGCAGCGTGGTCGTGGTGCCCTCGCACTCGGAGTCGTTTGGGCTGGTCTCGCTCGAGGCCGCGGCGAGCGGCGTGCCGGCGGTCGTCGCCGCGCACACCGGGCTCCTGGAGGCGTCCCCGCCGACCGCGGAGCTGCGGGTTGCCGGGCGCGACCCCGAGGTGTGGGCCGATGCGATCGCCGGGGTGTTGCAGGATCCCGCACGGCGCGCGACGCTGGGCCGAGAGGCCCGATCGTTCGCGCTCGCCCACAACTGGGACGCGCACGCGCAGCGGCTGCTGGAGGTCTACGGCACGCTGGGCGCAGGCGTGTCTGTCACAGGCCTCGCCCCGGGATAGCACGTGCCCCCGCAGCCCCAGGCGCCCCGCAGCCGAGCCGCCAGCCGCCAGCCGCCAGCCGCCAGCCGAGAGCCGGGAGCCGGGAGCCGGGAGCCGCGACAACCAAACCAACGGAGATCCTGCGCCCATGCCCGGTTTTCGCGAGAAAATCTCCGAGGTTTCCGTGAATCTCCGCTGGGATGGGTGACGCACCCGAGGCCCGCGATCCGGCACCCTCAGGTGCCACTCCGGCCGCCATCACCGCGGAAATCGACGACAGCCTCGGTCCGCATCGAGGATGCAGTCCGAGGCTGTCGAAGAGCTGCTCCGGTGTCGTGCAACACGGGAACCGCGGGAGAGTCGTTACGCGGCGGGGTCCGCGAGGAAGGCCTCGAGCTCTTCGCGCGCGGCGTGATCCGGCTTCTGCACGGGCGGCGACTTCATGAAGTACGCGGATGCGGCCTCGACCGGGCCGCCCAGGCCGCGATCCTTCGCCACCTTGGCGATCCGGATCGCGTCGATCATCGTGCCCGCCGAGTTGGGGGAGTCCCACACCTCGAGCTTGTACTCGAGCGTCATCGGCACGTCGCCGAAGCCGCGGCCCTCGAGCCGCACGAACGCGAACTTCCGGTCCTCGAGCCACGGCACGTGATCGCTCGGGCCGATGTGGACGTCGTCGGGATGCATGTCCACGTCGAGATTCGACGTCACGGCCTGCGTCTTCGAGATCTTCTTCGACTTCAGGCGGCTGCGCTCCAGCATGTTCTTGAAGTCCATGTTGCCGCCGACGTTCAGCTGGTACGTGTGGTCGAGCGCGATGCCGCGGCTCTCCATAAGGCGGGCGAGCACGCGGTGCGTGATCGTTGCGCCCACCTGGCTCTTGATATCGTCGCCGACGATCGGCACCCCGGCCGCGACGAACTTCGCCGCCCACTCGGGATCGCTCGCCACGAACACCGGAACCGCGTTCACGAACGCGACGCCGGCATCGAGTGCGGCCTGGGCGTAGAACTTCACCGCGTCGTCGCTGCCGACGGGCAGGTAGCACGCGAGCACCTCGGCCCCGGAGTCGCGCAGCGCCTGCGCCACGTCAACGGGATCCGCCGTGGACTCCGTCACAGCGTCGCGGTAGTACTCGCCCAAACCGTCAAGGGTCGGGCCGCGCTGCACCGTCACGCCGAGCTCGGGCACGTCGGAGAACTTGATCGTGTTGTTGTGGCCGGCCCAGATGGCGGACCCGAGATCCAGCCCGACCTTCTCCGCGTCGACCTCGAACGCCGCGACGAACTCGAGGTCCGACACGTGATAGCCGCCGAGCCGGACATGCATCAGCCCCGGGACCTGGGCGTCATCGGCGGCGCCCCGATAGTATTCGACTCCCTGCACGAGCGAACTCACACAGTTGCCAACGCCCGCGAGGGCCACCTTCACACTCATCGCACCCCTGTTCTCAGTTCTGGCGCTCGGCGCGCCCGACGCCATAGTCTACTCCGCCCCGCGTTCCGCTACCCGGTCGGGTTCTCACGGAGCCGGAATGCCTCCTGCGCGCCGATCGGCTGCCGCTGGCCGCCGACGTGCACAATGTCGTCGCCGTCCACGGTGAGCTGGGTCGCGTGGGCTCGCAGTGCGGCGACCTTTCGGTCGAGCCAGGGCGTGACGTCGTGCACCGCCACGGCATCCGTCTCGGTGCCCGTCTCGGCATCCGCCACGGGGGAGTCGACCGCCTCGGCCCCCACGGCGGCGGCCGGATCGGACACGATCTCCCAGAAGGGGAGCCCCAGGGCGTGGGCCACCGCACGGGCGATCCGGTGGGCGAAGACGTGGTCCGGGTGGCCGTAGCCGCCCCCGTCGTCGTAGCTCACGATGCCCCGCGCCCCCGCGTCGTGCGCTGCGGCGAGGAGATCGTTGAGCGCCTCGACCGCGGGCGCGCGCGTGAGGGCGTCCCGCCCGGCATCCGGGGCGGCAGCCGCGCGACCGTCCGGCCCCCACTCCATGCCCGAGTCCTCGTAGATGACGGGGGAGAGGCCCGCCGCCCGCGCGGGCTCGACGCCGAGGAAGGCGTGGCGCTCAAGTCCGAGCATGAACAGCGCCGCCGCGAGCTCGGCCTGTCGGTGCGGCGCGAGGCCCTCGGTGCCCTGCAGCGCGGAAAACGGGCCCGGGACCACCTCACCGCGTTCACCGCGGGTGAGCGTTACCAGGAGCGGTTCCTGCCCGGCGGCCGCGAGACCGGCGAGTGTTCCGCCCGTCGTAATCGTCTCGTCGTCGGGGTGGGCGTGCACGAACATCATGCGTGGCGTCCCGCCGAACCAGCTGCTCGCGTCCGCTGCCTGCATCGTGGATTCCTCCGTGTGTGAGTGGTGGGGTGTGGTGGCCGGGGTGGGATGCTCGATCATGCCGCGCCCTGCGCCGCATACCAATCGCGGAGCCGCGCCTCGGCCGCGGCCTCCCCGATGGGCCCCTCGTCGAGCCGCAGCTCGAGCAGGAACTGGTACGCCTGGCCCACCAGCGGCCCCGGCGGGATCTCCAGAATCGACATGATCTGGGCACCGTCGAGCTCGGGGCGCACCGCCGCGAGTTCCTCGGCCTCCGCGAGCTCCGCGATCCGGCGCTCGATGTCGTCGTACGCGTGCTCCAGCCGTTCCGCCTTGCGCCGGTTGCGCGTGGTCACGTCGGCGCGCGTGAGGATGTGGAGCTGCTCGAGTTCGCCTCCCGCATCCCGCACGTAGCGACGCACGGCCGAGTCGGTCCACGGCTGATCGCTGTACCCGAAGAACCGCAGGTGCAGCTCGACGAGCCGGGCAACCCGCTTCACGGTGTCGTTGTCGAAGCGCAGCTCCCGGAGTCGCTTCCGTGCCAGTTTGGCCCCCACCATGTCGTGGTGGTGGAAGGTGACACCGCCGCGCTCAAATCGTCGCGTGGCCGGCTTCCCGATGTCGTGAAGCAGCGCGGCGAGCCGGAGCACCAGATCCGGCGCCTCCTGCTCGGACGGCCGCCGCGCGATCTCCAGCTCGATCGCCTGCCGCAGCACGGTGAGGCTGTGCTCGTACACGTCCTTGTGACGCCCGTGATCGTCCTGCGTGCTCTGCAGGGCCGTGAGCTCGGGGAGGAACCGCTCGGCCAGGCCCGTGTCCACGAGCAGCCGGATGCCGGGGACGGGGTCGGCGGCGCTCAGGAGCTTCACGAGCTCGTCCCGGATCCGCTCGGCCGAGATGATGTCGAGCCGCTCGGCAAGCTGCACCATCGCCGCTTGGGTGTCGGCGGACACCTCGAACTCAAGCTGCGCGGCGAACCGAGCGGCGCGCAGCATCCGCAGCGGATCATCGGTGAAGGAGGCCTCGGGGGCGCCGGGGGTGTGGATCCGGCCCGCGAGCAGGTCATCAACCCCGCCCGACACGTCGACGAGGCGCAGCTCGGGAAGCATCAGCGCCAGGGCGTTGATCGTGAAGTCGCGGCGCACCAGGTCGCCCTCGATCGTGTCGCCGTAGCTCACCACCGGCTTCCGAGAGTCCTCGCGGTAGATCTCCGCGCGATAGGTCGTGATCTCGACGACCTCGCCGCGCACCCGCGCCGCGATCGTGCCGAAGTCTCGGCCCACATCCCACACGTTCGGGGTGAGTTCGTCAAGGATCGCCCGCGTCTCATCCGGCCGCGCAGAGGTGGTGAAGTCGAGATCTGTCACGCGGCGGCCGAGCAGTGCGTCCCGAACGGGCCCACCCACCAACGCAAACTCGTGGCCCCGAGCCGCAAACGCCTCGGCGAGCGTCGCGACAGGTGCGGATGCGGCGATCGCGCGCAACGCGTCCATGGATTCGGCAAGAGATGGCATCCTCCAAGGGTACCTGGGGGACCGCACCGGTCCCGGTCTTTAGACTGGTGCGCATGCCCTTCGCTCCCCGGTTTCGCGCCCTGTCCGCGGCCCTGCTGTCGCTTGGCCTCCTGGCCGGCGCCCTCACCTCGGTCACGTGGGGTGTGCCGGCCGCACGCGCCGAGGACGCCGCGAACACGGACGGCGCGGCAGAAGACCGTGCGGAGGCCCCCACGCTGCTCGTGGCCCCCACGGACGCCGTGATCCGGCCGGACACCTCCGAGGTGGAGTTCACCCTGCTGCTTCGCAATCCCGGCCCGGACCCGGTGCCCGGCGGTCGCGTCGAATTGCGCTTCGGTGCGACGCCAGTGACGGATCGCACCGAGATCGCTGGAGAGCTCCCCCCGGGCAGTCCCCGCATCGCCGAGGCCGAATTGGGCGCGACCGGGGCCGGCGAGGACCAGGCGACCACGGTGACCGTGGCCCGCGCCCGCATCCCGCTCGCTGCCGACGCCCCGTTCGGGACTCACCTCATCGCGGCCGAGTTCACGCCGGATCAGGCCACGGATGACCCAGATGACGCCACCGCCGATGACGCGGACGCCGACGCCGCGGCAACGTCAGTGCAGGCGACCGCGCCGCTCGTGTGGCGTGGCGCGGCGGCGACGCCGGCGACCGTGCCGCTCGGGATGATCGTGCCGCTGGTCTTCCCGAGCGATATCCACACGCTCCCCACGCGGCAGCAGCTGTCCGCGCTCACGCCTGGCTGGGACGAGCTCCTCACCGAGGCGCGGGCCCATCACGCCACGCTCGCCATCGATCCCCGGATCATCGCGGGGATTCGCGCATACGGCACCGAGGCGCCCGAGCGTTCTCGGGACCTGCTGGCACGCATGTCCGCGCTGAACCTTCCGTCGTTCCTGCTGCAGTTCGCCGACGCGGACCCGGCCGCGCAGGCGGCACTCGGCTTTACCCGGCTTCTCGCCCCGACCAGTCTCGACTTCGTGTCGCGATTCGGGAAGTTCCCCGTCGAACAAGATCCCGCCGACGCGGATCCGGCCGAGGCCGATCCCGCCGGGGCAGATCCGGCGGATCCCGAGAAACCGGCGGATCCCGAGAAACCGGCGGATCCCGAGAAACCCGCGGACCCCGAGCAGCCCCGTGATGGTGCCGCGGCGGCACCGGCCACCGGCGCAGACGCCGCGGCCGACACGGAAGACGCCGATGACGCCGCCGACACCGCCGACACTCCCCGGGTGCCCGCGCTCCCCACCCTGCGCGAACTCATGCAGTGGACCGACGCGCAGCCGGTGGCCTGGCCCGCGGAGGGCGCCGTTGACCAGGCGACGCTGGATCTGCTCGAGGCAAGCGGTCTGCCGACGGTGGTCGTGGACTCCGGAAACGTCACCGGTGCCACGGCGCCCCGGGTCGCCCTGGGCACCGGATCCGCGCTCGTCATCGATGCCGCGCTCGGGGATGCGGCCCGCACCGCGCTCGGCGCCGATACGGCGGCCGAGCGCGCCCTCGGTGCCGCGCGGCTCAGCGCGGAGCTTGCCGTCGCGGCCCAGGCAGGCTCGTCCGGGCTGCTCCTCGGCCTCGACCGGGGTGCCGTGGCTGGGGCACCCGAACCCGCCGGGCTGCTCCGCCTGATCGACTCCCTCGAATTTGTGCAGCCCACGCCGGTCGCGGCGCTCCCCGAGGGAAAGGCCACGCTTCGCGCGGGCGACACGCTCGAGGACCGTCGGGAGCTGCTGCGGTCCTCCGCAGGCCGCGAGTCCTCCGTGAACGCGATCGGGGCCGTGCTGGTGCAGCCGGAATATCTGAGCGGGTACCAGCGGACTCGCCTCCTCGAACTCTTCGCCACGCGCTTCGCCGCCCCGGGGGTGGACTTCGCTGAGGTCGCTGGCGCCTATCGCGAACGCGACGCCGAACTCCTCACCGGAGTCCGCGCCATCAGCACTGAGCACACGCAGCTCGTGGGAACCTCGACCCGGGTGCCCGTGCAACTCCAGAACGCGCTGCCCTTCGACGCGCGCGTGCAGGTGCGCGTCGATCCGTCATCCGCGGGGCTCTCGATCGCCGAGCGCACGTACGAAGACGTCGCGGTCCCCGCCGAGGCCAACCAGCGCGTCCTCGTCCCCGTGCGCAGCCGGGTCTCCTCCGGCGAGTCCGGGCTCATCGTGAGCATTGCGGCGGCTTCGGGGGAGCCCACCGTATTCACGGGAACCCTGCCGATCTCCATTCGCAGCTCCGTCGAGACGATCGGCCTGTGGGTCCTGGGCGGCCTCGCGGCCCTGCTCCTCGGCTTCGGGATCTGGCGCAGCCTCCGGAGGCGGCGCGGTGACGGCACCGAGCCGGAATCCGGTACCGAGGCCGGGGCCGCGGCCGGATCGCCCCAGGATCGGAAGGCTGCGGATCCCCTGAGTGCCGGTTCTCCCGCACAGGAATAGCACACGCCTAGGATGGGTTATACCCACCGTGCGGCCTCCCTGGCCGTATCACCCGCGATGCGTGCGAGGAGCCTCATGCAGCAGATCATCATCATCGGTTCCGGCCCAGCCGGGTTCACCGCAGCCATTTACGCCGCGCGCGCCGGCCTGAAGCCCGTGCTGTTCGCGAGCTCGGTGGAGGTTGGCGGCGAACTGATGAACACCACCGAGGTCGAGAACTTCCCCGGTTTCCCCGAGGGCATCCAGGGCCCGGAGCTCATGCAGCGGATGCAGGAGCAGGCCGAGCGCTTCGGCACCGAGGTGCGCTACGACGACATCACCGAGGTCGACTTCTCCGGGGACGTCAAGCGCGTCACCGCGGGCGACGGCTCCGTGCACGAGGCGCTGACCGTGATCTACGCCACGGGCTCGGCCTACCGGAAGATCGGGCTGGCCGATGAGGATCGCCTCGCCGGGCACGGTGTGTCCTGGTGCGCCACCTGCGACGGCTTCTTCTTCCGTGAGAAGACCATCGCCGTGGTGGGCGGTGGCGACTCCGCGATGGAGGAGGCCACCTTCCTGACCCGCTTTGCGGACAAGGTGTACGTCATTCACCGCCGCGACGAGCTCAAGGCGTCGAAGATCATGCAGCAGCGGGCCTTCGACAACGACAAGATCGAGTTCGTGTGGAACTCCGAGGTCACCGCAATTCAGGGGGAGACCGAGGTCACGGGGGTCACGCTGCGCGACACCGTGGATGGCACGGAGCGGGAGCTGGAGCTCTCCGGCCTGTTCGTGGCGATCGGCAACGATCCCCGCACCCATCTCGTGCACGGCAAGCTCGATCTGACCGAAGAGGGCACCATCGCCGTCGAGGGCCGCAGCTCGCGCACCTCCGCGGCTGGCGTCTTCGCCGCCGGTGATGTGACGGATCCGAACTACCGCCAGGCCGTCACGGCCGCGGCGTCCGGCACCGTTGCGGCACTCGACGCCGAGCACTACCTCGCGGCGCTGGAGCAGGCGCAGACCGCGGCATTGGCTTCGGCCTAGTCCACCCATTTTCATCCCGCACTTTTTGAGGAGTCAACATGTCTGAACCCATTAACGTCGACGAGCAGACCTTCGACAAGGTCGTGCTGCAGAGCGATATCCCCGTCCTCGTGGACTTCTGGGCGGCCTGGTGCGGCCCGTGCCGCGCAGTCGCGCCGGTCCTCGACCAGATCGCCGCCGAGCAGGACGGGAAGATCCGGATCGTGAAGCTCAACGTGGACGAGAACCCGAACCTCGCCGCGCAGTACCGGATCACCTCCATCCCCGCGATGAAGGTGTTCAAGGGGGGCGAAGAGGTCCGCGAGATCATCGGCGCCATGCCGAAGCCGATGATCGAGGAGCACCTCGCCGGCATCATCTAGTCGCCAGCGCACGCCGAGGGCCGGTGGATCCATCTGGATCCACCGGCCCTCGCGCTATTGCTGGCTCGGTGCCGCCTGCCCCGCCTCGATCTGTTCGGCGAGTTCCGCGAGGCGGACGATCGAGGCGCTCAGGCCCTCGACGGTGTTCGCCTGTGCACGCGCGAAGCGGCGCTCATCGGTCAAGCCCGTCCAGTCGTAGGTGTGCCGCACCAGGGTGCCGCCGGATGTCGTTTCGAGCTCCCACCGCCACAGGTGACCGGGCGGGGTTTCACCCACCGGGGAGGGGAGCCAGGCGATGCGCTGGCCCTCCACGAATTCGACGACCCGGTTCTCGCGCACGCGATCGCCCACGTTGGTCATTACAAACACGTCGCCGACCGCGTGCACCCGCTGCCCCGGCGCCGCCTCCGCGAGGTTGTCGTTCCCGTCCCACCGCGGCTGCTGAGACGGGTCCGCGATCAGTTCGAAGATGGTCGGTGGACTCGCGGCCACCACACGTTCAGCGCTGACAATTCGAGGTGCGTCGGTCATACCGTCAGTCAATCACAGCTGACGATCCGGGGCGAGCGCTCAGCTGAAGCCGGGGTCCCCGAGCTCCGAGAGAATGCGCTTGAGGTCCGCGATCGTCGCAAAGTCGATGACGATCTGTCCCTTCTTCGCCCCGAGCTTCACCGCCACGCGCGTATCGAAGCGATCGCCGAGCCGATCGGCGATCTCGCCGAGCTGCGCCTGCACACCGCCGGCACGGGCCTTCGGCGTCTTGCGCGCGGGTCCCTCGGCCGCGGCGGCCTCCGCTGCGCGCACGGACAGGCCCTCGTTCACGATCTTGTCGGCGAGCCGCTGCATGGACTCGCCGTCCCCGTCATGCGAGAGGATCGCACGCGCGTGTCCCGCGGTCAGGACCCCCGCTGCGACGCGCGCCTGGACGGGCTCCGGCAGCCGAAGGAGCCGGATCGTGTTCGAGATCTGCGGGCGCGAGCGGCCGATGCGTTCGGCGAGCTGTTCCTGAGTGATCCCGAAGTCGGCGAGCAGCTGCTGGTATGCGGACGCCTCTTCGAGCGGGTTCAACTGGGCGCGGTGCAGGTTTTCGAGCAGCGCATCGCGGAGCATGTGCTCGTCCGCGGTGCTCCGGATGATCGCGGGGATCGTATCGAGCCCGGCCTGCGTCGAGGCGCGGAAACGGCGCTCACCCATGATGATCTCGTAGCGGGGGCCTGCGGCCGGCGCGGGTTCGATCTCGCGCACCACGATCGGCTGGAACACGCCGAACTCGCGGATGCTGTGCGTGAGCTCGGCGAGCGCTTCCTCATCGAACTCGGTGCGCGGCTGCACGCGGTTCGGCATGATGTCCGCGAGCGCGAGGCGTGTGAGGCGCGCGCCGGGCACCTCCTGCAGCGCGGACTCGCCGCCGTTCGACTCGGCCGGTTCGGCGGGATCGCTCGCGGGCACCGCGGGATCCGCCGCGGTCGCGGCGGGGAAGAACACGTCCACCGGGCGATCCCCGGTGGTGGGGGCCTCGGGAATCAGTGCCCCGATGCCACGGCCGAGGCCGCTTCGCTTCTTCGTCGCCATCAATCGCGCCTCTCTGTCGAAATTGCAACATCTGCGCCTCGTTCGGCAACCTCGGCCGCGGCCTCGAGATAGGCCAGCGCACCGATCGAGGCACCGTCGTACGCGTGCACGGTCTGGCCGTAACTCGGTGCCTCCGAAATACGCACGGACCGGGGGATCACGGCACCCAGCACCTTATCCGGGAAGTGCGCCCGAACCTCTCCCGCCACTTCCTGGGCGAGATTGGTCCGCGCGTCATACATGGTGAGCAAGATGGTCGAGATGTCCAGCCCGGGATTCAGGTGCTTCTGAATCAACTGGATGTTCCCGAGAAGTTGGCTGAGCCCCTCCAGCGCGTAGTACTCGCACTGGATCGGAATCAGCACCTCACTCGCCGCGACAAAAGCGTTGACCGTGAGGAGGCCGAGCGACGGCGGGCAATCGATGAACACGTAGTGGTACATCTCGTCCGCCTCGGCCAGGAAGCTCTGCAGCGCGGTGCGCAAGCGCTGCTCGCGCGCGACCAGGGACACCAGCTCGATCTCGGCGCCGGCGAGGTTGATCGTCGAGGGGACGCACCACAGGTTCTCGTGGTCAGTGGTGGGCTGCAGCGCGTCCGCGAGGCCGCTGTCACCCAACAGGACGTCGTACACACTCGTGACTTCGGGCCGGTGCATCACACCGAGCGCGGTTGAGGCGTTCCCCTGCGGATCGAGATCGATCACCAGCACTCGTGCACCGCGGCGCGCGAGTGCCGCCGCGAGATTCACGGTGGTGGTCGTTTTCCCCACGCCACCCTTCTGATTCGACACCGTAATCACCCGGGTCTCCGAGGGGAGCGGGGATACCGTTTCGGCCAGTTTCCGGCGTCGCCGAATCTTGTCGACGAGGTGGTCGCCGACCAACGACTTCTCTGAATCAGTCATGACTTCTGATGGTAGCCCGAAACACGCGCGTCGTCTCTGCAAGCTGCCCGGCCCCGAGTTCTTCGACGCGGATATCGCTCGCGCGGTGCTTGCGCAGGGCCTTCGTTGCGGCCTCGATCTCGGTGTCGACCGAGAGCCCCTTGAGGAAGAGCATCTCGCCGCCGTCGCGGAGCAGCGGTGCCGTGATCGGCACGAGCTTCCGCAGCGCGGTGACCGCACGCGCCGTCACCTGGTCGACCTCGAAGGCATCGTGGAACTCTTCAGCCCGCCCGCGACGTACCTCCGCGTTCTCGAGCCCGAGCCGCTCGATCTGCTCGGTGAGCCAATTGCAGCGGCGCTCCATCGGTTAGATCAGCAGAAACCGCGCGTCCGGACGGACAATCGCCAACACCAGACCGGGCATGCCACCGCCGGTGCCAATATCGGCGACCCGGGCACCCTCGCGAATCAGGGGTGCGAGCACCGCGCTATTCAGCAGGTGGCGGGTCCAGAGCCGGGGGAGTTCGAGCGGCCCGATCAGGCCGAGTTCCTCGCCGCGGGCGGCCAGATCCGCCGCGAAGGCGCGGAGCACCTCGATACGATCGCCGGCGATGTCGGCCGCGGCGGCCGGCTCATGCTCCAGCTCGGGGGCACCAGGCTCGGTCATCGCGCGCATCCCGGGCGTTTCACGTGAAACAGGTTCATCGGGGACCTCACGCGCGGCTGATCACGAGGCGCCGATCGCGGCCCTCACCACGCGACTCCGAGCGATAGCCGCGCTCCGCGACCTCATCGTGGACAAGCTTCCGCTCGTACGAGGACATCGGCTCGAGTTCGACCTCGGCGCGACCGGCGGCGATCTGCGCAACGGCGGCGTCGACCAGGCCCTTCAGCTCGGTCGCCCGCGCATCCCGCGATCCGCCGACGTCGATGATGAGGCGTGAGAACCGGCCGGTCTTGGCCTGCACGGCGAGGCGCGTCAGATCCTGCAGCGCCTGAACCGTGTCCGGTGCCGCGAGCCGATCGAGTTCCTCGCCGCCTCCGGTCACGGACACGTACGCCCGGCCGTTCGCCACGTCGATGTCGATGTCCCCGTCGAGGTCGGCGATATCCAACAGGCCCTCAACGTAGTCCGCGGCAAGGTCGCCGTCGGCTTCGAGCTCGGCGAGGCTGAGGTCGCTCTCGGTCGCGGGGGTGTCCTGTTCGCTAGTCACGTCGGAGATCACTTGCCCTTCTTCTTGGCACGCTTGGCGCTGATCGGCTGCTGGCGCTGGCCCTCCGCCTTCGTCGGCGTCTGGGCGTCGAGCACACGCACCTCTTCGTCCGTCAGCTTACCCTTGGCCTTCAGCCGGGCCTGACGTGCACGCCAGGCATCGCTGCCGGGGGTGGGCATGTTGCGGATCACGATGAACTGCTGCCCCATGGTCCAGATGTTCGAGGTCATCCAGTACACGTTGAGTGCGAGCGGGAAGGTCACGCCCGAGAACAGGAACGCGAACGGAATGATGTAGAGCAGGATCCGCTGCTGGCGGTACATCGGGGAGTTCTTCGTCTCGTCCGACACGTTCTTCGACATGATCTGCAGCTGCGTGAAGAACTGCGAGGCGATCATGAACACCACAATGATGCCGAGGAGGATCACGACGACCCAGTTGCCGGTTTCCCAGCCCTGCGTGAAGTTCATCTTGAGCGGGGCACCGAAGATGCTCGCCTCGTTGAAGCTCTGCGTGAGGTCCTTGGTCATGAAGCCGATGCCGGTCTTGTTCTCCGAGGCGTGACGGAGCACGTAGAACAGCGAGAAGAAGACGGGCATCTGGATCAGCATGGGCAGGCACGAGGCAAACGGGTTCGTCCCGTGCTTCTTGTACAGCGCCATCGTCTCGCGGCTCATGGCCTCGCGCGAGTACTGATCCTTCTTGTTCTTGTACTTGTCCTGGACCTTCTTCATCTCCGGTGCCAGGTCCATCATGCGGCGCTGGGACTTGATCTGTCGCACCGTGACCGGGATCAGGGCGGAACGCACCACGATCACCAGTCCGACGATGGACAGCACCCAGGTGAGGCCGGACGCCGCTTCCATGCCGAGCCAGGTGAGGGCCTGGTGCCACACCGCCAGGACCAGCTCAACGAGCCAGCGCAGTGGCCAGAGTATTGTCTCGAAGAAATCCACCGCGTTAGGCCTTTCGCTCGATGGGGCGGACGAAGCCGCGCGAGTTAATCACAAAGTTCTCGTGTTTCCGGGTGGGAACGTCATCGATTCCACCCGAGGTAAAGGGATTGCACCGCAGCAGGCGCCACACGGTGAGTCCAATTCCCGCGATCAACCCAAAGTGCTGGTAGGCCTCCATAGAGTACCGGGAACACGATGGATAATACCTGCAGACCTGCCCGTACAAGGGGGAGATCACCCGCCGATACCCAAGCATGATCGCGATCGCAAGGTTCCGCGGCATCACCCACAGTTCCCGAAGCAGGCGAGTCACGACGGGTCCTGAACCGGGGAGAGGCGCGTTTCCACGCGCCTGAGGGCGCGTTCGACCTCGTGCTCGAGCACCGCGAACTCCGGCTCGAGGATTGCGGGAAGCGCTCGGAACACCACGTCCACGCCGGTGAAGCCCGCAGCGATGCGCCGCTCTGCGATGGTCTTGAGCCGGCGCCGAGCCAGATTTCGCTGCACCGCGTTGCCGACGGCTTTGGAGACGATGAACCCGAATCGAGCCGGTTCCCCCGCCTCACGCAAAACCGCGTGGGTGATGCAGAATGCACCACCCACGCGGTAGCCGGATCGAACGATCCGTCGGTAATCGTCGCCCCGAGTAACGCGGTGCCGCTGGGCAGGCATGGTACTCCTGGGACGAAAGAATTATGCGGTGAGCTTGCTACGGCCCTTGCCGCGACGTGCAGCAACGATGGCGCGGCCGGCGCGGGTGCGCATGCGGGCGCGGAAGCCGTGCACCTTGGCGCGACGGCGGTTATTGGGCTGGAAAGTACGCTTGCTCATGTGAAGACTCCGTGACTTATGGAACTGATCCCCGAAGCTCATGTCGTCGAGGAAGTCGGATCTGGGACGGGCGACAGTTCACCCATACAAGGTATTTACTCTACGCCCAATCGACGGTCCCGTCAAAAAGATCGTGGACACCGGTCCCGCGGCACGCCCCTGAGGCCCCCACACTTGGCCCGACCACCCCGGGGACTTGCCTGTGGACAAATCTGTGACTAACGTGTCCTCAGACGTACCCACACCGACCACCCCTGCAGGTTTCCCCGCATATTCACGCGGTTCAGCTTGTGGATAAGATTGGGTATAACATTCCCCACAGCCCACCACGATCGAGCCGGGTACCTGCGTGACAGAGGACGAAGTACAAGAGGTCTGGGACCGCGTTACCCAATCGGTAATGCAGGATCCCGCAGTAGGACCCGCAGTTGGCGCCCAGTTGGCGCTCGCGCTGCCGCGCGGTATCGCCGCGGGCACGCTGTACCTTGCGGTGCAGCTCGAGTTCACCCTGAAGCTTCTGGAGAACCGTCTCCGGCCGGCGATCATGCAGGCGATCGCGGCGATCCCTGAGGCCCAGGAGATTCAGAACTTCGTCGTGATCGTCGATGAGGACGCTCACCCGGATATCGAGCCCGAACCGCAGACTTCCGCACCGGCGCCCGCTGCCGCCGTGGCGCCGAGCTTCGACGACGCCGCCCCGGCACGCCAGGAGCCGACCCGTCCGCTGGCCGAACCGCGGGGGCGCCACGGCGGCGAGGACGCGGGGGATAGCCGGCTGAACGAGAAGTATCGTTTCGACAGTTTTGTCATCGGGCAATCCAACCGCTTTGCTCACGCCGCGGCCGTCGCCGTCGCCGAGGCGCCCGCACGGGCGTACAACCCGCTCTTCATCTACGGGGACTCCGGGCTGGGGAAAACCCACCTCCTGCACGCGATTGGTCACTACGCTCGGGAGCTCTTCCCAGATGTGCGTGTTCGGTACGTCAGCTCTGAAGACTTTACGAACGACTTCATTAACTCCATTGCGAACAACCAGGGCGCCGCGTTCCACGCGCGGTACCGGAGCGTGGACATCCTGCTGGTCGATGACATCCAGTTCCTCGAGGACAAGGTGGAGACCCAGGAGGCCTTTTTCCACACGTTCAACACGTTGCACGATCACAACAAGCAAGTGGTGATCACGAGTGACGTCCAGCCGAAGCAGCTTCGCGGCTTCGAGGAACGCATGCTGTCCCGTTTCGAGTGGGGCCTGCTCACCGACATTCAGGTGCCCGATCTCGAGACGCGCATCGCGATCCTGCGCAAGAAGGCTCAGCGGGAGAACCTCGAGATCGACCACAGCATCCTGGAGTTCATCGCCAGCAAGTTCTCCTCGAATATTCGCGAGCTTGAGGGCACGCTGATTCGCGTCACCGCCTATGCGAGCCTGAACCAGCAGCGGATCGACATGCCGCTGGTGCACACGGTGCTCAAGGACCTCATCACGCTCGACGCGGACAATGAGGTGCTGCCCTCGGACATCATTAGCCGGACGGCCGAGTATTTCGATCTCTCGGTGGATGACCTGTACGGCCCGACGCGTGCCCAGCAGATCGCGACCGCCCGACAGATTGCCATGTACCTCTGCCGCGAGCTCACGCCGCTGTCGCTGCCGAAGATCGGGCAGCTCTTCGGCGGGCGAGATCACACCACAGTGATGTACGCCCACAAGAAGATCTCGCAGCTGATCGCCGAGCGTCGCTCCATCTACAACCAGGTCACCGAGCTCACCACCCGCATCAAACAGGGCAGCCGCTAACCCGAGTTATCCACAGATTGTGGGTCGGGTGTGGATAGCTGGGGAGAACCCGGGCGTTTCTGTGGAGGATTTCGCGGCGCCTGTGCAGAAGCGGCGCCACGAGAATTTGGCGTCATTCCGCCAACGCGGCGCTATCCAGATCTCGCCAACAAGTCACAAGGCTGTAATTCGCTGTGTATGACAGGGATGTTCGGAGTTATCCACAGAATCCACAGCCGTTAACACTGTTAACAACTTCTCTTCTTTTTCAGGGGCACTCGATCACGCGGACCGATCTGGGGAAAACTCCGCTTCCAGCCCCTGCTGATGCTCCTCGCCGCCGAGTGTGCAAAGATTGTGAAGCCAACGAAACAGCCACGCTTGCGGGGCGGGAGGAGAAGCCACATGCGATTCACCGTTAACCGTGACGTGTTCAGCGAAGCGGTATCGTTCGCGGTGAAGCTGCTCCCGCAGCGCCCGACGCAGCCACTGCTCAGTGGCGCCTTGATTGAGGCGGAGGGCGAACAACTCACCGTATCCTCCTTCGATTACGAGGTGTCGGCTCGGACCACGGTCCTCGCTCAGGTGGGCGAAGCCGGTCGGGCCTTGGTCTCGGGGCGCCTGCTGAGCGAGATCGCTCAGCGCCTCCCGCACGCTGACGTCGAGGTGTCGCTGCTCGAGAGCCGCGTGGAGGTGCGGTGTGGCTCCGCATCCTTTAGCCTCCCCGCGATGCCGGTGGAGGAGTACCCCCAGGTTCCCCGGGTAGATGAGGTTTCCGGCGCCGTTCCCGCGGACGTATTCGCGGACGCCATTGCGCAGGTCTCCCTCGCCGCGTCGAAGGACGATGTCACTCCCGTCATTACGGGCGTCCAGTTCGAGATCAACGAGAACTCATTGACGCTCACAGCGACCGATCGCTACCGTGTCGCGACTCGCGGCATCGACTGGGAGAACGTTGGCGCCCAGGGCGCCATGACCGCGCTCGTGCCCTCGAAGATCGTCACCGAGGTGGGGAAGACCTTCTCCGGTGACGGCCAGGTACAGGTCGCGATCGTGAAAGATGGGGAACGCGAGCTCGTTGCCTTCACCGGCGCCTCGAAAACCGTTACCTCGCTGCTGATCAAGGGAAACTACCCGCCCGTGGGACGCCTGTTCCCCGAGAATGTCGACAACTACGCGGTTGTCAACACTGCCGAGCTCGTCGAGGCCGTGGGCCGCGTGGGCCTGGTGCTCGAGCGCGAGGCAGCCTTGCGCTTCTCCTTTGCTGAGGGCACCGTGACGCTCGAGGCCGCGGGAACGGAATCGGCCCAGGCGGTCGAAACGGTCGATGCGCACCTCGTGGGCGACGACATGGTGGTGTCACTCAAGCCGCAGTTCCTCCTGGACGGCCTCCGGTCGACCCACTCCGAGTTCGCACGCATCGCGTTCACGCGCACCGACAACCCCGGCAAGCCCGGGCCGGTGCTCATCACGAGCCAGCGCAGCAAGGACGAGGTCGACGAGGAGAGCTTCAAGTACCTGCTGCAGCCGAACCTGCTGCTGCGATAGGAGACCTCGGTGCGAGTCGCGCATCTCTCCCTCGGCGACTTCCGGAATTACCGCACCGCTGAGCTCAGTTTGGCGCCTGGCCCCAATCTCCTCATTGGTCGGAATGGGCAGGGGAAGACGAACCTCGTCGAGGCGATCGCGTACTTCTCGTCCCTTCGATCGCATCGTGTGACCGGCGATGCGGCGCTCGTTCGCGCCGGTGCCGATTCGGCGATTGCCCGCATGCGCGTGGTGGGGGAGAGCCGGGAGGTTGTGCTCGAACTGCAGATCCACCGCGACCGCGCCAATCGGGCGCAGGTCAATGGAAACGGAGTCCGGCCACGGGAGGTCACTCGGTGGTTCTCCTCGGTGGCTTTCGTGCCTGAAGATCTCATGATCGTTCGTGGAGAGCCCACCGTTCGGCGCCGCTTCCTCGATGACGCACTGGTCGCCCGACATCCGGTCGCCGCAGGTGCCCTCGCCGACTACGATCGCGTACTCAAGCAGCGCACCGCGCTCTTGAAGTCCTACCGTTCGCGCGGCGGCGCCCCAGACTCGCTCCTTTCGGTCTGGGATGACCAGCTGGTCAACTTCGGCGCCCAGATCATGCTCGCTCGGCGAGAACTCGTGCGAGATCTCCAGGCCCCACTTGCGGCAAGCTACGAGGCGCTCGTCTCCTCGGATCATCGCCCCCTACTCTTCCTCGCGGAGTCCATGCGCGATTCGTCGGGCAACGTTCCACGTGAAACATCGACCCCCAACACCCTCGACGCCGAGGTTTCACGTGAAACACTCGAGGGGCAGTTCCGGGAGGCCCTGACCCACACCCGACGCCGTGAGCAGGAACGCGGCGTCACGCTCGTGGGTCCCCACCGCGACGACCTCCTCCTGCAGTTGAATGACCTTCCGGTCAAGGGGTATGCGAGCCACGGTGAGTCGTGGTCGTTCGCGCTCTCCCTGAAGCTCGCCCTCGCGTCGCTGCTGCGATCCGAATCGGCGGCGGGCGACCCGGTGATCATTCTGGACGACGTCTTTGCGGAGCTCGACGTGCACCGTCGCACACGCCTCATGGCGGCCGTACGTGATTTCGAGCAGGTGATCGTCACCGCCGCCGTTGAGGGAGACGTTCCTGACGACGTATCCTGGCATCGGGTGCACATCGATGCGGGTACGGTACTCGCTGTGGCGCCCGACGATCCCTTGACTGAAGTTGCGGAGGGTTCCGGTGAGGTCGACGCATGAGTGAACGTCCCGGCGAGATGGGCTTTGCAAGTGACGCGTACCTCCGCGCGAAGTCGGTGTGGAAGGGGCAACCCGCCCGACGGCGCCGCCGGGCGAACGCGGAGAGCCCGGGCGGCCAGGCGTTCGGGCACGGCCGAGACCCCAGAACGCTCAGTGACGTGTTGGTGACGATGGCCGGCGATATGGGGTGGAGCGGAGAACTCGAGCAGGCGCGCTTGCTCGGGGAGTGGGCAGAGTTTGCCGGTGAGGCGACCGCGGAGCATACTCAGGTGATCGGGATCAGCAATGGCGTCCTGCAGATCCAGTGCGACTCAACGACCTGGGCGACCGAGTTGCGGCGCCTGCGCGCGGAGATGCTGACGCGAATCCTCCGCGAGTACCCCGGCGCCGAGATCCGGGACCTGCGTTTTCTTGCGCCGGGTGCTCCGAGCTGGCGCCACGGTCCGCGCAGCGTTCCCGGACGCGGCCCGAGGGATACGTACGGGTAGTTTCAGCCAACGGGGAACCCTTGGGGGACGACCCCAGCCGAAAACTTGCCCCCACACGCCCGTAATCCCCCGTAGCAGCGTGCAGAGTTGATAGACTGGCGTGCGGAAGTATCCGGGGTGAAAAAGCGCTCTGAGACGCCCAGAAAAGGATTATTCAAGGCATGAGTTCAGAACAGGCTACGGCCGCGGAAGACTACGGCGCCGGCGCCATCCAGGTCCTCGAGGGCCTCGACGCGGTCCGCAAGCGGCCCGGCATGTACATCGGTTCCACCGGACCCCGAGGCCTGCACCACCTCGTGTACGAGATCGTCGACAACTCGGTTGACGAGGCGTTGGCCGGGTATTGCGACACCATCAACGTCACCATCCTTGAGGATGGGGGAGTCCGCGTCGTTGACAACGGCCGTGGGATCCCCGTGGATCCCCACCCCACTGAGGGACGCTCCACGGTGGAGGTCGTGCTCACCGTACTGCACGCCGGCGGAAAGTTCGGCGGCGGCGGGTACGCGGTGTCCGGCGGGCTCCACGGCGTGGGTTCGTCCGTGGTGAACGCGCTGTCGACCCGCTTCGAAGTCGAGGTTCGGCGCCAAGGTTTCACGTGGAACATGGGATTCACGGGAAGCGTTCCCGACGCCCCCCTCGCCCAGGGCGCCGCCAGCGACGAGACCGGCACGACGATCACGTTCTGGCCCAGCGCGGAGATTTTCGAGACTATTGAGTTCGATTACCAGACGCTGCGTACCCGGTTCCAGCAGATGGCGTTCCTCAACAAGGGCCTGCGTATTACCCTGATGGATTTGCGTCCGCAGGAGCCGGTGGAAGACGCCGACGGCCAACTCGTCGCTCCCGCGCCCCGCCAGGACGAGTTCCTGTACGAGAAGGGCATCGAGGACTACGTCGAATACCTCAACGCCGCGAAGCGTGCGGACCTGGTCCACGAGGACATCATCGGCTTCGAGGCCGAGGATCCCGAGCGGAAGATCGCGATCGAGGTTGCGATGCAGTGGACTACCTCGTACACGGAGAGCGTGCACACCTACGCCAACACGATCAACACGCACGAGGGCGGTACCCACGAGGAGGGGTTCCGCGCCGCACTCACCTCGCTGGTGAATCGCTACGCGCGTGAGAAGAACATTCTTCGGGAGAAAGACGACAATCTCTCGGGCGACGACGTCCGCGAGGGACTGACCGCCGTCGTTTCCGTCAAGCTCGGCGAACCACAGTTCGAGGGACAGACGAAGACCAAGCTGGGGAACACCGAGGCGAAAGCATTCGTCCAGAAGGTCGTGGGCGATCAGCTGGGGGACTGGTTCGAGCGGAACCCCGGGCCCGCGAAAGACATCATCCGGAAGGCGATCCAGGCGGCCACCGCCCGAATGGCCGCGCGGAAGGCGCGCGAGACCGCGCGTCGAAAGGGTCTCCTCGAGTCCGGCGGGATGCCCGGCAAGCTGTCAGACTGCACCAGCAAGGATCCCTCGGTGTCCGAGATCTTCATTGTCGAGGGTGACTCCGCAGGTGGTTCGGCCAAGACCGGACGTGACCCGCACACGCAGGCGATCCTCCCGCTCCGAGGCAAGATCCTGAACGTGGAGAAGGCACGCCTCGATCGGGCGCTCAACAATGCCGAAGTGCAGGCCATGATCACGGCGTTTGGTGCGGGCATCGGGGAGGACTTCGACCCGGAGAAGGCGCGGTACCACAAGATCGTGCTGATGGCCGACGCCGATGTGGACGGCCAGCACATCACCACCCTGCTGCTGACCCTCCTCTTCCGCTACATGCGCCCCCTCATCGACCTGGGATACGTGTACCTCGCACAGCCCCCGCTCTACCGAATCAAATGGGCAAACGCCGAGCACGAATACGTGTACAGCGACGCCGAGCGCGATGAGCGACTCGCGGCGGGTGCCGAGGCCGGGCGCCGACTCACCAAGGAGAGTGGCGTGCAGCGCTACAAGGGCCTGGGTGAGATGAACCATGAAGAACTGTGGGACACCACGATGAACCCCGAGACCCGCACGCTGCTGCAGGTCACCATGGAGGATGCTGCGGCAGCCGACGAAACCTTCGCCACTCTGATGGGCGAGGATGTCGAGGCGCGACGTAGCTTCATTCAGCAGAACGCGAAGGACGTGCGCTTCCTTGACATCTGAGAACCAGACCCCCGAAACCGACACGGACGCCACGGTCGAGGCGGCGGACGTGAACGACGCGGCGAACCACGGTCGCATCGATCAGGTCGACCTCCAGCTCGAGATGCGGCGCTCATACCTCGATTACGCGATGAGCGTGATCGTGGGGCGCGCGCTTCCCGATGTGCGTGACGGCCTGAAGCCCGTGCACCGTCGTGTGATCTACACCATGTACGACGGGGGCTACCGCCCGGACAAGGCCTTCTCGAAGTGCACCCGCGTCATCGGCGATGTCATGGGCCAGTTCCACCCGCACGGTGACACCGCCGTGTACGACTCGCTCGTCCGGCTCGTGCAGCCGTGGTCACTGCGGTACCCGCTCGCGCTGGGGCAGGGCAACTTCGGCTCGCCCGGCAACGACGGCGCCGCGGCACACCGATACACCGAGACCAAGATGTCGCCGCTCGCGATGGAGATGGTCCGGGACATCGACGAGGACACCGTCGATTTCCAGGACAACTACGACGGCCGCACCCAGGAGCCCACGGTTCTCACGAGCCGCTTCCCGAACCTGCTGGTCAACGGCTCCGTGGGCATCGCGGTCGGCATGGCGACGAACATCCCGCCGCACAACCTCCGTGAGGTGTCCGAGGCCGCCATGTGGCACCTGGAACACCCCGACGCGTCGCGCGAGGAGCTCCTCGAAGCGCTCATGGAGCGGGTGAAGGGACCGGACTTCCCGACCGGCGCGCAGATCCTCGGCACCAAGGGGATTCGCGACGCCTACCAGACCGGTCGCGGCTCGATCACGATGCGCGCCGTGGTCAACATCGAGGAGATTCAGGGACGCACCTGCCTCGTGGTGACGGAACTGCCGTATCAGGTGAACCCCGACAACCTCGCCGTGAAGATCGCGGACCTGGTAAAGGATCAGAAGGTCCAGGGCATCGCCGACATCCGCGATGAAACCAGTGGCCGGACGGGTCAGCGCCTCGTGATCGTCCTGAAACGGGATGCGATCGCGAAGGTTGTCCTGAACAACCTGTACAAGCACACGCAGCTCCAGGAAAACTTCGGCGCCAACATGCTGGCGATCGTGGACGGCGTCCCGCGGACGCTCCCGCTCGACGGCTTCATCACCGCCTGGGCGAAGCACCAGGTTGAGGTGATCGTCCGTCGCACGGAGTACCGCCTCAAGAAGGCTGAGGCCGAGGCGCACATCCAGCGCGGCTACCTGAAGGCGCTCGACGCGCTCGACGAGGTCATCGCGTTGATCCGCCGCTCGCCGACGGTCGACGAGGCGCGCGAGGGGCTGATGTCGCTCCTCGACGTCGATCAGATTCAGGCCGATGCGATCCTCGGACTGCAGCTGCGCCGACTCGCGGCGATGGAACGCCAGAAGATCCTCGACCTCGCCGCGAAGCTCGAAGCGCAGATCGCGGAGTACCAGGGCATTCTCGCCTCGCCCGAGCAGCAGCGGGGGATCGTGGCAACCGAGCTGCGGGAACTCGTCGACAAGTACGGCGATGAGCGCCGCACCACGATCCTGCACGGGTACGACGGCGACATGTCGATGGAAGACCTCATCCCGGAAGAGGAGATGGTGGTCACGGTCACGCGGGGCGGCTACGTCAAGCGCACCCGCATCGACAACTACCGCTCGCAGCATCGCGGCGGCAAGGGCGTGAAGGGTGCGCAGTTGCGCGCCGACGACATCGTCGAGCACTTCTTCGTCACGACAACGCACCATTGGCTCCTGTTCTTCACGAATACCGGGCGCGTGTACCGGGCGAAGACGTACGAGATTCCCGAGGGCGGCCGCGATTCGAAGGGCCAGCACCTCGCGAACCTGCTCGCGCTCGCCCCCGACGAGTCGGTCACGCAGATTCTCGACGTGCGCGATTTCGAGAGCGGCTACCTGCTCCTCGCCACCCGCGACGGACTCGTGAAGAAGACGGCGCTGGGGGAGTACGACACGAACCGGACCGGCGGCATCATCGCGATCAAGCTGCGGGAGGGCGACGAACTCGTCTCCGCGCTGATCGCCGAGGCCGACGACGACGTCCTGCTCGTCTCCCGGCACGGCATGTCTGTTCGATTTACTGCATCTGATCAGGCACTTCGCCCGATGGGCCGGTCGACGAGCGGCGTCCGCGGCATGAACTTCCGCGACGGTGATGCCCTGCTGTCGGCGTCCCGCGTGAGCGACGAAGGTGGCTTCGTGTTTGTGGTCACCGAGGGCGGCTACGCGAAACGCACGGCGGCGAATGAGTACCGCGTACAGCAGCGTGGTGGCTTCGGGATCAAGGTCGCGAAGCTCGACGAAAATCGCGGGGACCTGGTCGGTGCGCTCATCGTTGATGAAGGCGACGAGGTGCTGGTCGTGCTCGCAAGCGGTAAGGTGGTCCGATCGAACGTTGCGGAGGTGCCGGCGAAGGGACGGAACACGATGGGGGTCGTATTTGCACGATTCCCAGAGGCGGACCGTATCATTGGCATCGCGCGAAATTCGGAACGCGGGCTCGACGACGATGAGTCCGAAGCACCGGGCGCCGAGAACGCGGAGAACGAGGATAACCTGAATGAGTAATACCGTCGCAGACAAGCTCGCGAAGAAGACCCGAAAGAAGGCCCCTGCCAAGCAGGTCCGCCTGAAGCTCGTATACGTTGACTTCTGGTCCTCCGTGAAGTTCTCGTTCCTCGTGTCGATCTGCCTGGCCATTGTGGGCGTCGTCTCGACCATCCTCATCTACACGGTGCTGCTCCAGACGGGCGTCTTCGGCAAGGTCGACGAGCTCTTCATGGACATTGTCGGCGAGGAGAACAGCCTGATGAAGATCATCGGCTTCCCGCAGGTCATGGGTCTCTCGGTGGTCGTGGGCATCCTGAACGTCATCGTGGGCACGGCCCTCGGCGCCATTGGTTCGCTCGTGTACAACCTGCTCGTGCGCGTACTCGGCGGCTTCCAGCTCGGTTTCACGAGTAACTAGGCTCGCATCACCGCGTGTGCCCGATCCCAGTTCCGGGATCGGGCACACGCGTTTTTCGGGCGTGTCTCGCCCGAACTTCGGGTGAGCACGGCCTCCGCGAGCGGGATTTTACGGGAAACGCGCCCGAGCTGCGATTTCGATTTCGATTTCGCGCCGACTTCCGGTAAAGTCATTTCTTGGTCAAGGGGCTATAGCTCAGGTGGTTAGAGCGCTTCACTGATAATGAAGAGGTCCCAGGTTCAAGTCCTGGTAGCCCCACCAAATCCTGAAGGGCAGTCGAGAAAACGACTGCCCTTCAGTCGTTTTCGGAACCTGGAGACGGTGCCTGGCCGTGCGACACGCCGGATTTGCGTGCGCTGGGGCGCGTGGATATAGTTATTCAGTCGGGAAGAGGAACCGCCCCAGGGCGCGAATCACATCGGAGAAATACCGAGTTCCCAGCGAAGATCACGAGAGTGAGATTCCAGACGGGTCCTTAACTCAGTTGGTAGAGTGCCTGCTTTGCAAGCAGGATGTCGGGAGTTCGATTCTCCCAGGATCCACCACCAGCCCCCAAATCGTTGAAAATCAGCGGTTTGGGGGCATTTTTATATGTAAAATAAGCGCTACCATAAGCGCTATTTTTCTGAGGTGAAATCTGTGGAAGCTCCAAAGCGCAGAAGACGCAAAGGCTCAGGCAGTGAATACATCGATCCACAAGGGCGATTCGTCATTGAGAAGAAGGTTCTCAACGCTGAAGGGCATAAGAGCCAAGTTCGTGGCTATGGAGCCTCTTGGAGTGAAGCTCAAACCCGATTCAACAAGAATTACGAAAGATTCTTGGAAGGTGGAGGCAAGAAGCCCTCTCAGAAGACCCTGAGCGCCGTTCTAAGCGCATGGGATGCATCCAGTGGGTCAGGTGTTCAAACGAAGTATCGAACGCGTCTAACCGTGAAAAATCACTATATTGAACCCTTTGGAGACCACAAGGTCAGCGAGATCACCAAAACCAAAATTCAGCGAGCAATAGAACGCATACCCGTCGAGCAGGGTGGAGCACGAAGAAACTTCCTCAAAGACATGAAGAAGATTCTTAACTATGCAATGAAGCAAGGGTGGATCAAAACCAACCCTGCAGAACATTTATCCCTTGGTGTCTATCAACCACAGAAACAAGAAACTGATGCGCGTGAGATGACAGTTCGCGTTGCAGAATTCAGGAAGTTGCTCAAATGGTTGCAAGACGCTGACCGGTGGGAGTTCTATCCCCTCATGTTCCTCAGCCTTGGACTCAGAATCTCAGAGTTCCTTGGAATGGAATGGAGTTCTGTTCAGAGCAGACCGAATGACATAACTGTACTAATTGTTGATCGGCAGTTGGATCCATCACCTTACAAAATTGTGAAGCGTGTCAAAGGTTCCTATAACCGTGAGATTCATCTTCCTTCATCATTCGTTGTTGCTTTTGTTGAATGGCAAATGCACACGCGTGTGCAGGGTGATGCTGTGCAGTCTTGGGCAAAAGATCAGGTATTCACCAAGCTGAATTACGAAGGTCAGAAGCATGGACAAACGCAAGACGATTTCAGAAAGCTCTTGAAATCACTACTTGAAGAACATCACCGTGTGAGCATGATTCCTGAATATGGTGAAGGAGTGAAACCCGTCTCATTCACACCGCACTACATCCGCAAAATGGCAGCGACAATGATGGCTCAAGAAGGAATCAGTCTCCAAGTGGCAAAACAGGTTCTTGGACACATGACAGAAGAAATGACCGAGTCATATACACATATTCTTGATGGTCAGAAAACCGAGGCAACCGCAGCACTTGAAAAAGGTTTCTTCAACTATCAATAAATTTCAATAACGGGGATCGCCCCGAACGCGAGCGGATGGTTCCGCACAACCACAAAAATAGCCCCTGACCAGGTATTTAACCTAATAACAAGGGCTATTTCTGTGCAAATCCGCCAGGATGCGGATCAGAATGATCTCTAAGACGAATAGCAATCAACGCAATGCCTTTCATCACATGGATCAAAGTAGATTTCATCACCTTCATGAATCGGACTCATCACCTCAAAAACATGAGTCAAGTCATCAGACAGATCAACGATCTCACCTACTGAATAATCTCTTTCAGCAATACCAAAGAACATTAGAATCACCTACTTCCAGATAGCAGGAAGCAAACAGCTTTGACCATTCTTGAACTTCACCAAGACTTCAGCCGAGCCATTAGCGTGCTTCTTCCCAGTCAAATGCACAGACTGAGATACGCCATTTGAATTGCAAGTAGTTGGAACAGCTGCATTAGCAGGCTCAGATTGCACCACAAGCGCAGTAAGTGCCATGCAAAATATCGCAAGTGCTGAACCCAGGGATATCACTGTTCTCTTTCTCTTCAATACGTTTTTCATTCTTCTTTTCTCCTTTATCTGTTTGTTTATATAGATGTGTTTCATCGACCGATTCAGTCCATGAGACACGGTTTTGAACTTCATCAATCCTTCGCAAAAGTGCTTCCCACTTCCGAGGACTCAAAGACTGCTCTTGTAGATACATCGTTGAAAGAGGTTCGTTGCTTGTCATCACGACCTTCGTGAATTCAGCTTGACGTTTCCCATACCGTGCATCGAGCTCATAGGGATACTTGTCCAAAACCTTTAACAAGACTTCAAGCGGTAGAGAGCTATAAAACTCATCAAGCAACAGCACTTCCTGACCGTTGTAATTGTCAAAAGGGTGTCGCCACTCTCCAACCGTGAAGACGTTTTCTAAACCATATTTTTCATAGACTCCGAACGTCTTTCCCGTTCCTGTTTCGCCCCAGATATATGACACATGGACATCTCTGAAATTCGAGCGAGCATAGTGCGAGCGTTGCTCACGGTGAGCAGTTTCCAAAGCCTTCAAACCTGCTGCGTATCTCCATGCAGTTGGTTCTTCCAAAATGACTTCGTTGGCAGTTTTCCCTTTTAGTAATATCTCTGTTCTGAACTCTTCAAGATCGGTTCTCCGACCCTGTTCCGACTTCGTGATATCAATAGTTCCGTTTGAGATCTGCACTCCTTGGGAAGTGTCTTTCTTCGTGCAATATTCATAAGCTTCGCGACGAGTTCCGCGACGTGGTTCCCAATGAGCACCATGCAACTTATTAATAAGAGTTCCAAGCTTGATTTGGTTTTTGTTTTCTATATAGATCTGCCAGTGCAAATAGCCTTCGGGATTTGCCTCAGTGAGTTCAGTTCCTCTTTCAAGCTGACCTATATATGTGTATTCGTCCAAAGCTTTTTCAACTGCTTCTTGATCAAATTTCTCCGCTGGTATCGTTCCGATCCAACTCCTATTCCGATAGTTCTTGTTTAGCTTCATGTTTGTTTTTCCTTATGTCTGTGCCCTGAGTTCCTTTCCTTGGTTTTCAGTGCTCTTATCTCTTACCAATTCAGACCAATGAAATTTCGTTTTAGTGGTCTCAACCTTCGAAAAGTGGTCTCAACTTCGTCAAATTTGGTCTCACAGACGGAAGTTGAGACCAAAAGTTGAGACCAAAATATCCGCATGATTTCAACGAATTTGCGTTGATTTAGTGTTGGTCTCAGAGGTTCCCGGTAATACTGTTCTACGAACTACCGGGAACCTTCTCAGACGCTCCGCGTCTGAGTGCGGCAGGCATTCGCCCATTTCGGTCATTCCGCGTTGCTTTCACTTATGTCTCTTGCTCCGCTTCGAGCCATCGTGATAGCAACTTGAATTCCCTGTATGGTCGCCCACCTGCCGCATCCAGATTTTTACTATCTGATTTTGTCTCGGTGATGCTTTGCCCAGTCCTTCATAACTTCAACATCTTCACGAACAAAACATAGATATCCGTCAGCATCTTTGACCGCATCAATCCCGAGTCTTGTTGCCAGTCTCCGAACAAACCTTGTAGAAGTTCCAGCACCAAATTCCGCGGTGATATCAATCAATCTCACTCGATCAAAATTCATTCGAGGACGTTGGAAGATAGCCGGCTTCGAGGTTTCCAAGAAATCACTAAGAGCCATTCTTGAACGCCTCCCACTCTGCTGACAGGTCTTCTACTACAGTCTTTTCTTCAACTTGCTCAATTGGTTCAAAATCCCGAGTTGGTAGAGGCTCAGAGATCTCAGGAATCAGACCCACAGCACCAAGAAAGCAATTTGTTAGAGCGGTATCAACCAAACGACCTTGGAGCATGTATTGCATCAAATGATCATCAAACTCTTTCAAGCTTCTGCATAGGTGTGCCATTACTCACCACCGCCAACTTTCACAGGCTTCAAGCTCTGAACGATGTAAGAGAATCCCTGTTGTTTGGTTTGAGTGATGTAAGGCGTAATCTGCATCTTGCCAACAGGGGCATAAACCACCCCAGGCTGTAAATCGAGAGGTTCAAGAACTGAGATTGAAACGTTTTTGAGTTCTCTTGTTAGTTTGTTGCCTTCAACCCTCAGAGCCTTCAAACCAGTTAGATACTGTTTTTCTCCGTCTGTGGTGAGTTTGTCCTTACCTGTTTCAAAGTCCTTCTTTGTTTCCATGTCGCCAGCTCTGACCGGAAGAATGGTCATGAAAGCGGTTTCAATGTTTGTGTGTTCTGCTGTTGTGTGAATTGCCATTGTTGTAGCTCCTTTATTAGTCATTGAACGAGTCGTTTTTGACTCACTCCCAATATCAGCAAAATGGCTTATTCAAGCGGTTTTCAGCTTTAAAAATTGGTAAAATACCAGATCAGCACATGAAACAAAGATGTGCGCGCATAAACAGAAACCCCCCAGATTCCAAGACGGTTTCCAGGGGGTTTTTCAAAGGAAGGCGGAGAGCTACAACCGCCAATATGAATATCAACATCTTATAAAAATCGACAAACACATAACAAGATAAGCGCTACAATAAGCGCTATTCACAATACTTTCTGCGGTTGACCGAAAATATTTCGCACCATATCAACGATGTTCTTCGCAAGCAAGCGATTCTCCCAGGATCCACCACCACACACACGCCCGGTCAGAGAAATCTGACCGGGCGTTCGTCGTTTCCGGACGTCTTTCGTTCCCGGACGCCTGTCGATTCCCGGGCGCCCCGCCGGGATCGGAAACGGAACAGTTCTACTTCATTTGCGCAAGTGATTAAGTATTGCTAGTGTGGGGCGTGCGCTTCGTTCGGTGAGGCTCTTACGTGAACACAGGCCACTGATCTGACGGTATCGAGAGATGCTCAAGATCAGGACAGGTTCCCTCGGATTAAGGGGGTTCCCCAAGTGGCTGCCATCTGGCTACGTCACGCAATGCCGAAGCTCTGACATGGAAGCGCCTGTCCACGATCCCCGAATCGTCTCCCTGAGGCGTGAGAGGAGGCTCAGGCATGCCTGCAGCGATCCACGAACCCATTCTGTTCTGGCAGGTCTACGACCCGCCGGTGCGCACCCGCGACGGTGCGTCCCACGGCCCCCACGGCCCTCGTTCGCACCCGGCCGAGCAGAACTGGCGCAGCCAGGCCTTCACGACCGCGGTGCCGACGCGCGAGAGGCGCCGCGCCACCCGCTACGAGAAGTTCACGACCCGGATGGTCCTGCTCAGTGCGGTGATCACCTTCGGCGTGACCCTGACACTGCACCTCGCAAACTACGGCCTGGAGACCCGCACGTCGTCGACGTCGGGGACCCACAGCACCTTCTACAAGGACGACGAGTGAGCGCCGTGCTGCGCGCCCACTCCGATCGGAAAGAGACACCATGACCACCACACCACCGCAGACGGCCCGTTCGGGCCACGTCGAAACGATGCTCGGCGGCCGCTGGCAGCGCGTGCTCGGCGGGGACGCCCAGCTGCTCGAACGCCTGCGCGCAGAGACGGGCGCCGATTTGCGCGATGCCGCGGCGACGCCCTTCCGCGACGGCGGCGACTTCGTGACCCTGGCCGTCACCTTTGTGGACCGCGACGCGAGCGCGTACCGCGAGACGAGCATCGTTATCGCCGTTGGGCGCGACGCGGTGATCACGCTGGAGCCCCTGACGGGATGCGCCCCCATTGACCTCGCGCTGGCCCGCATGGAGCGGGACGGACGTGAGGGGGACAGCTCCATCGAGATCGCGGCGAGCATTCTCGAGAGCATCGCGGATACGACCGACGAACTCGTCACGAACCTCAGCATGAGCAGCGAACGCATGATGGCGCAGACGAGCGCAATTCTGCGCAGCCTGGAGACGAAGAAGGCGCGCGAGTTCGGCGTCAGCGACGTCACCGCCACCCAGCAGGAGCTCGCGGATATGGAGGAGCTCCTGTCGCACTGCATGGAGAGCCAGCTCGCGCTCGCGGAGGCCGCGCGTCACCTGCGCACGCTGACGCGCGGGCGGGACTGGGACAACCGCACCGATCTGGCACGCATCATCGAGGACATTGAAGCGATCGAACCGCACATCGACTTCGTGCACGATCGGGTGCGGCTGCTGCAGCAGACCAACAACCTCGCCCTCAACGTGAAGCAGAACCAGATCATCAAGGTCTTCTCCGTGGTCACCGCGGTGTTCCTCCCGGTGATGCTGCTCTCGACCTACTACAGCATGAACTTCGAGTTCATGCCGATCCTGAGCTGGACCTACGCCGAGCCGATGATCATCGTGCTGAGCTTCGTGTTCGCAATGCTCCCGCTGATCTACGTGCGCCGCCGCGGCTGGCTGCGCTAGGGCCCGCGCGGCCCGCACCCGATGCCCCGCGGGGCAGATCAACACACACCGCAACTGTGAAGGACCTCACCATGTCGACCAAGAACCTCCAGACCTCACGCACCTCGCCGAACGTGTGGAGCTCGCGCCTGGAACTCAACAGTCTCGGGACCGATGCCCCCGGTACCGAGCGCGCGCTCGCGAAGACCGAGCCGGCGCGACCGCAGACCTCGAAGATCGAGAAAGAGATCATTTGGGCCGTGGTGGTGCTCTACGCCGGCATCATCGCCTGCTTCGCCGGGCTGCACCTGTACGGGCTCACCCTCGGGTAAGCCGACCCCTACGTGTCTGGTCGGAGGCCGCCCTCGGCCGCCGACCCCAGAAGAAAAGACGTTCGAAATGACTGAGAACACCACCCCGACCGTGCACACCGAGGAACTCGGTCCGGCCGATCTCCCGCGGAGCGGCTGGCTCCGCGTGCGGGCCTCCGATCGCGCGATGCTCGCGAACATTCATCGTCAGTACGGGCTCTCCCTGAACCCAGACGCGCGCCATCCGATCTACGAGCAGAACTTCGCCGTGCTGCCCGTGGATCTGCCCCTGCCCGACGCCCCGGCCTCGCCCACAGAAACCGCCTTCACGGGCGCGCCGATCCTGATCGCACTGAACGACGAACTCTTGATTACGGTCGAACCGGATCACCAGGTCGAGGCGCTTGCGACGGCGCAGGAGCGCGTCGTGCGGCTTCCCGAGACGGCGACGAGCCGAGAAGCCCTGTTGATCATCATCGAGGCCCTCAACGACGCGATGCAGGTCACCGTGGACCGGATCTCTCTCGTCCTGAACCAGCTCGCCGACGACGCGGTGGACAGTAGCGGCGGCTACGCCCTCGAGGGCCGGCAGGTGGGCGTCGCCGACATCGCTCAGACCGCGGTGTCGCTCGGGGGTGCGGAGGAGCTCATCGCCCGCACCGTACAGGGGCAGCTGATGCTCGAGCGCGCGGCCCGGCGGGTGCGACGCTCGAGCGGCACGGCCGCACAGGACTATTCGACGCTGCTCTCTGATATTCAGAGCGGGCGGCGTCACGCGCGGTTCCAGCACGCCAAGGTGCGGAACGTGCAGCAGTCCCTGATGACCACCCTGGATCTCAAACAGAACCAGATCATCAAAGTGTTTACGGTGGTGACCGCGGTATTCACGCCGCCGACCCTGATCGCCGCGTACTACGGGCAAAACTTCGCGAACATGCCCGAGTTGGCGCTGCCCTGGGGCGAATGGTTCGTGATGGCCACGACCGCGATCTTCGCGCTCGTGCCGCTCGCCTACATCAAGCGGAAGGGGTGGCTGCGATGAGCCTGCGCACCCTGACACACCGCAGCTGGACGCGCGTGCTGGTGGCCGGGCCCCACGAGTGGGAGCGCGCCGAACGTCTGAGCACCACGGCGAGCGACGGTTCCGCGCCCGGGATCCGCTTCCCGGTGCGATTTGTCACGCCGGATCCGACGGGGGCGACCGTGAGCGAGGCGATCGTGGTCCTCGGAACCGAGGAGATCGTCACGATCGAGCCGGGGCACGGCCTGCCCGTGCTCCAGGATGTCGAGGCGCGGTTGCACTGGGATGAGGCGCAGGATCGCGGCACCGCGGGGGTGGGACTCGCGATCGTGCGTGCCGGCTTCCAGGCGAACGCGGAAAGCCTCGGCCGCATCGAAGCCGATATTCGACAGGTCCGCAGCTCCGTGGCGGTGCTCGCGGAGGAGCGCGGAGACACCCGCGGGATCAGCGTCAGCGATCTCCCGAGCGTCAGCACCGTGCTCACCGACATCGACGCGGTGCTGAGCCAGGTCTCCTACTCCGTGGGGCGGCTCACACAGCTGGCCCGGCTCCTCCGCAGGCACGCCGGGGAAGGCGGGGTAGTGCCGCGCGGGGAACTCGACGCGCTCATCCAGCAGGGTGACGCGCTGTCGGGGCGCGTGGAGTTCCTCGTGGAACGACACCGCTTCCATGCACGGGGCACGGCGCAGCAGATCTCCACGAGCGATCTGAACGTGGTGAAGATCTTCACGGTGCTCTGGGCCATCCTCATCCCGGGCACGACCCTGATCAACTGGTACGGGCAAAACTTCGAGGTGATGCCCGAGCTGAGCTGGCCGTACTCCGCGTGGGTGCAAATCATCGGGGTGTTCTGCCTCGCGGTGATCCCGATCTACACCGTGAAGCGCGCGGGACAACTGCGCTAACCCGAACTCCCGCCCCGGACGGGGAGCCCTACCGCGGCTCGCCGTCCGGGGCGGCGCCATCCCCGCGGAGCAACTTCGTGAATCCCGCGGCCAGCTCGGTGAGCACGAGTTCGCCGGTGTCCGCGTCATAGTCGAACAGCTCGCCGTAGCGTCCCCAGTCGATCGCGAGATCGAGCTGCTTCTGCGCGTCGTCGGCGCTGAACGCGCGGCGGAGCAGATCCCGAAAGAAATCGTCGCGCAGGGCACCGTCGTTACTGTGCTCCAGTGCGCGGACGATGGTCGCCACGAGCGGGGCGCGAGCTGCGGCGAGCTCGGCGAACAGGCGTTTGCTGCCCTGGATGTCGGCCGACTGCCAGGCCCAGCCGAGCTCGGTGAGGAACGCTTGTGCCCCCTCGACCTCGAGCAGGCCGAGGAGCTGCGCCGCGTCGACGAGCGGGAGGAGATCATCGACGTCGAAGGCGAGTTCGTCGGCGAGATCGGGAAGATCGGTCTGCCCATCGTGAGACACCACGATCTGCACGAGCCCGGCGAGGCCGCCCACGGTCGCGTCCGGCAGCGGGTGGGTCAGCGGACCGGGCGGGCCCGCCGCGCGCGCGGCCGCATGGTCCTGACCGGTGACCCGCGCGTAGAGCTCGTCGACGGCGGTGGCGAAGGTCGGACTGCGCCGATCGCGGGGGCGGGGGATCCGAATGGGAACGTCCGCGGTGATGCGCGCGGGCGATCCGCCGAGCACGAGCACCCGGTCGGCGAGGAGCACCGCCTCGTCGATGTTGTGGGTCACAATGCAGATCGACCGGGTGGGGAAGCCGGGCGCCTCCCACATCGAGACCAGCTCGGCGCGCAGGTTCTCCGCGGTGAGCACGTCGAGGGCGGAGAACGGCTCGTCCATGAGCAGCACGTCGGGGTGCTGCACGAACGCGCGCGCGAAGCCGACGCGTTGCCGCATCCCGCCGGACAGCTCGCGCGGGTACGCCGACTCGAAGCCGTCGAGCCCGATGGCGTCGATCGCCGCGAGTGCCCGCTCCCGGCGCTCCCGGCGCGGCACCCCCGCCCCGCGCAACCCCAGTTCGACATTGTCGAGGACGGTCAGCCACGGCATCAGCGCGAACGACTGGAACACCATGGCGGTCCCCGGGTTCGCGCCGGTGAGTGGGGCACCCCGATAGGACACGGTCCCCGTCGTGGGCTCGATCAGCCCCGCGAGGAGGCGCAGGAGCGTGGATTTGCCGGATCCGGACCGGCCGAGCAGCGCCACGATCTCGCCGGAGCGCAGCGTGAGGGCCACCTCGGAGAGCACATCGAATTGCCCGCCCTCGGCGGTCGGGAAGGACAGGGAGAGCCCGTCCGCGCGGACCAGTTCGGTGCGATCCGGCAGCGCCCGTGCGCGCGCGGCCGATCCGTCCGTGGGAAAGCTCATGTCTGATCTCCGGTGGGGTTAGTTGAGGGCGTAGCGTGACTCGGCGAGGGTGTAGAGGGGCCGCCACAGGAACCGATTCAGCCCCACGACATACACGCTCATCACGAGCACGCCGACGAGGACGTTGCCGAGGTTTCCGTGCGCGGTCGCCTCCGCGATGTAGGCCCCGAGGCCGTGCGCGGTGAGCGTGTCGCCCCCGTAGCTCACGATCTCGGCGACGATGGAGGCGTTCCACGCGCCACCGGCCGCGGTGAGCGCCCCGGTGACCCAGGAGCCGAACACGGCGGGGAGGAGCAACTGGCGCCAGGTCATCCAGCGCGAGAGCCGCATGGATCGCGCCGCGTCGCGCAGATCGATGGGGATCGCGGCGGCGCCCGCGATCACGTTGAACAGGATGTACCACTGCGCGCCGAGCGACATCAGGAGGATGCCGCCGAGGTCGAGACTGATCCCCGTGGAGAGGAGCGCGATGGCGGCGAAGGGAAACAGGAAGTTCGCCGGAAAACTCGCGAGCAGTTGCACGAGGGGCTGCGCGATCCGGGTGACCCGCGGATTGAGGCCGATCCAGATCCCGATAGGCACCCAGACGAGGGTGCCCAGCACGAGGAGGATGAGCACGCGCGCAAAGGTGAGCGTTCCGAGCCCCGCCGCGACCGCGAACTGGGCGAGCCCGGAGTGCTCCGCAATGTAGCCGAGCATCGCGACGAGACCCCCGCCGAGCATCGCGACACCCAGGATCCCGAGCGCGCGGCGCGTGGTGCGGTGGCGCGGGCGGCGCCGTCGAAGCCGCGTGGCGCGCCCCCGTGAGCGGGTGAGGCGGTCGAGCAGCTCGACGCCGGGGGCTGCGGCGCGGCGGATCAGCTGCGGCACCGCGGATCTGCGGAGCACATCCAGGACAACGCTGCGCTGCGGTTCCGCCGTATTGGTGTCTCCGGTGCGGAACCGCTCGGCCCACGCCGTGAGGGGGCGCCAGAACACGAAGTTCACGCCGAAGACGAGGAGCACCATGACGATCGCGGCGAGCAGCAGATTGCCGGGTTCGGCGCGCTCGGCGGCCGCGGCGGCGAAGGAACCGATTCCGGGCAGAGCCAGGGTGCGGTGATTGACGGTGATGACCTCGGACGCGATCAGGAAGAACCACCCGCCCCCGAAGCTCATCATCCCGTTCCACACGAGCGGGAACGCGCCGTGCGGGGCGTCCAGGTTCCAGAACCGCTGCCAGGCGCTCAGGCCGAGGCTCCGCGCCGCCTCATCGAGGTCCCGCGGCTGGGTGATCAGGGATTGGTAGTACGCGAAGGTCATGTTCCACACCTGGCTCGTGAAGATCGCGAAGATTGCCGCGAGCTCCAGCCCCAGGATGGTCCCCGGGAACAGAGCGAGCCAGAGCCCGATGGTGACCGAGAGGAACCCGAGCACCGGCACGGACTGGAGCACGTCGAGGACGGGGAGGATCACGCGGCCCGCGCGGGGGTGCCGCGCGGCCGCGGTCGCCACGACCAGGGAAAACACGGTGGCGGCCCCGAACGCGAGGAACATGCGGAGGAGGGATCGGGCCGCGTAGGCGGGCAGCTGCGCGGGATCCGTGGCGACGCTCTCCGGGGCGAGCTCCGGGTCATACGGGGCGAGCCATCCCTGACCGAGCTCGACGAGGATCCAGAACAGCACGGCGACGGCCCCGAGGACCACGAGGTCGGCGATCCGGCGCTCGCGTGCGCGCAGCGCCACGTCGACCCCGCTGAAGGGCCCGGGCTGGGTGGCCGTCACTCGGGTTCCTCGTTTCCACTCGGATGCGCTGCGGGTGCCGGGGCGTGGCCGCGCGGCACCCCCGCCAGCATAGTTCGAATACACACTGACTTGCGCAAGTCACAGAACGGAGGATCATAGAGGTATGGACGTTCCCCCTGACCCGACGGTGACGGATGCCCAGTTGGCTGCGGCCGCGGGCACCTTCGACATGCTCTCGACGCCCCATCGTCTCCACATCGTGTGGCTGCTCTCGGAAGGGGAGTACGACGTCTCGACGCTCGCGGAACGCACCGGGGCGACCGTGCCCGCGACGAGTCAGCACCTCGCGAAGCTGCGCGCGGCGGGCATGGTCGCGGCGCGGCGAGACGGCCGCCGCCAGCTGTACCGGATCGAGGACCCGCACATTCTCGCGGTGGTGGGGCACATGTTCAGCCACATCGCCCCGGACGGCACCCTTGCGGGGGAGTCCGATGCGCGTCGCCCGCCCCGGGCCCCGCGGTTCGGCACAGCGGCCCCCGCGGCCCAGGGTGCGGAGGCGCTCGGGAGTGCTCCGGTTCCGCAGTAGGGAAACCCGGAACGCGAGTCTCCGGCCTTCCGGCTGCCGCGTGCGTCCCCCGCGCTCTACCGTAGGAGTATGAGCAGTTCTCCGAGCGCACCGGCGGCCCCCACACGGCCCCCGCTTCGCATCTCCCTGACCATCCTGCACCTCGCCGCGATCGGCGTCTTGGGCTGGGTTGTGGTGGCGATCCTCTGTGCGCTGTTCGCCCTCGGGTTGGGCACGATCATTCTCCTCGGGATCGGCGTCTTCCCGCTGATCGCGCTCGTCTATGCGCTGTTCGGGATCGCGTGGTTCGAGACCGAGCGGATCGGCGGCCTCTATCGCCTGGAGTTGCCCGCCCTGCGGCCCGTGCGCCAGCAGGAGCCCGGGTTCCCGGGCTTCCTCCGCACGATGTGGTGGCAGTTCGTGGACGGCAGCATGTGGCGGGCGGTCTCGAGTTTCCTGATCACGGCCGTGCTCGGCGTCATCATGCTGACGTTCGTGCAGAGTTTCCTCTGGTCGGCGGCGTCGGGACTCGCGCTGCTGTTCGGTGGCGACCTCAGTGCCCTGCCGGAATACACCTCGATCGTGGGGCTCTTTGCCTCCCTGGACACGCCGCTCTGGGGCTTCCTGAGCGCCCTGATCAGCCTCGCGGTGACGGTCGGGATCGCGCTCCTGCATCGCCTCATCACGATCCCGCTCGCGACCGCCGGTGCGAAGGCGCAGCAGCTGACCCGGCAGGCGCAGGCCTCGGCGCAGCAGCGCGCCGGTGCCGTGCGCGCCGCCGAGGTGGAGCGCACCCGGATCGAGCGCGACCTGCACGACGGCGTACAGCCGCGCCTCGTGTCGGTCGGGATGACGCTCGGCCTTGCACAGCAGCAGATCGACGCGGACCCCGAGGGCGCGAAGGCCCTCATCGCGGAGGCGCACACCTCAACGAAGTCCGCCATCACGGAGCTGCGCCAGCTCGCGCGGGGGATCCACGCCTCCGTGCTCGACGACCGGGGCCTGGATGCGGCGCTCTCCGCGCTGGCCGGGCGTTCGCACATCCCCGTCGTGCTCGATGTGCGGCTCCAGGGCCGCTGCAGCCGCGAGGCCGAGACCGCCGTGTACTTCGCCATCGCCGAGTCCCTCACGAACGCCGCGAAGCACTCCCGGGCGAGCGAGTGCCGCGTGGTGGTGCGGCTGCGCGACGGGAACACCCTGTGGGCGCGGGTCGAAGACAACGGCATCGGCGGGGCGCGCGTGCTCCCCGGCGGCGGCCTCGACGGCATCACGAACCGGATCCAGGCGGCCGGCGGCACCGTCCGCATCGATAGCCCGCAGGGCGGGCCCACGTCCCTGGAGGTGAGCGTCCCGTGCGCATCCTGATCTGCGAAGACTCCGTGCTGCTCCGCGAGGGGCTCGTGCGGCTGCTCGAACACTCGGGCCACGAGGTCGTGGCGGCGCTTCCGGACACGGACGGCGTGGCCGCGGCCGTGCTGCGGGAGGCCCCGGAACTGTGCATCCTCGACGTGCGACTGCCGCCCACGTTCACGGACGAGGGCATCCGCCTGGCGCGTGAGCTCCGCGCGGCGCATCCGCAGCTGCCCGTGCTCGTGCTCTCGCAGTACGTGGAGGAACGCTACGCCAGCGAACTCATCGCCGCGCAGGGCGGGGCGTTCGGGTATCTCCTCAAAGATCGGGTCGCCGACGTGGCCGACTTCATCGACGCGATCGAGCGGATCGCGTCCGGGGCCACGGTGCTCGACCCCGAGGTGGTCGCGCAGCTGCTGAATCGCCGCGGCCGTGACGACCGTATGGCCGCGCTCACCGAGCGCGAGCGCACGGTGCTGGCGGCCGTAGCCGAGGGGCGCTCGAACCACGCGATCGCGGGGCTCCTGTTCCTCTCGGAGGCCAGCGTCGAGAAACACATCACCGCAATCTTCCAGAAGCTGGGGCTCAGCCCCGACGAATCGGGCAATCGCCGCGTGCTCGCCGCGATCGCCCACCTCGAGAGCACCGGCGCGGTGCCCCCGCAGAGCTTCCCACACCCTCAGACCGGAGCGACCTCATGACTCAGCAGCCACAGCCCACCCCCACCACACCCGCCGGACGAAGCGCAGTGGGAAGCGCAATCATGTGGACCACCGCCGCCGTCGGCGGCCTGATGATCCTCGGGATCGGCGCCTCCGCCGCCTCCGCCGCGATCGGCTCCGCCGTGCAGGGCACCGCGGGCGGGACGCAGGCCGTCTCCACGCGGGGCGTCACCGACCTCGACCTCAACATCGGCACCGCGGAATTCACCCTCGCCTACGGGCCGGTGACCGAGGCCACGCTCGAGGTTACGGGGCCCCGCGGCGACCAGTGGCGCCTGAACCGTGACGAGGACAGCCTCGTGGTGACGAGCCCGCGCGGGCTGGGAGGGAGCTGCTGGTTCGGGTTCTGCCCGCCGGATCGCAGCACATCCACCGTGGGCACGCTGACGTTGCCGCAGGAGTTCGCCACCCGGGAGCTGGACCTCGACGCCACGGTCGGGGTGGGACAGTTCACGAGCGATGGGCGGTTCGGGAGCGTGTCCGTGGAGATCGGGGCGGGCGAGGCGCGGCTGACCGGCATGGCGCGAGACCTGGACGTCACCGTGGGCGTGGGGGAGTTCACCGGGGAATTCACCGGGGTGCAGACCGCCGCGTTCGACGTATCCATGGGAGAGCTGGATGCACGACTCCGGGGCCCCGCTCCGCGCACGGTCGACGTGACGGTCGGGGTGGGCAGCGCGACACTGGAACTCCCCGACGAGGTGTATGCCGTGCAGACCCACTCGAGCCTCGGCGACATGCAGAATGACCTCCGGGTCGCGCCGGACGCGACCGCGCGGATCTCCGCGGAGGTGAGCCTGGGCGAGCTGGTGCTGCGGCCCGGCAGCTGATCGCTCGCTCGTATCGACGTAGACTGGCCGCATGACGGCGTGGCGGGATGACATCCTCGGGCCGGGGTACGTATGCACCGACATCGACCTCGGGGCCGACGAAGAAGGCCCGCTGAGCGCGACCCTCGTGCGTTCCGATCCGGCGGCCCCGGGGTTCTGGTCGCGGCTGCGCGGACAGCGACGCCTGCTCGACGGGGTGGATGTTCTCTACGTCCACGGCTGGTCCGACTACTTCTTCCAGCGCGAGCTCGCGGAGTTCTGGACCGCGCGGGGCGCGCGGTTCTTCGCGCTCGATCTGCGCAAGTACGGCCGGAGCCTGCGCGACGGGCAGACCGCGGGGTACATTGACGAGCTCGAGGAATACGACGCCGAAATCGGGCGGGCGCTCGAGCTGATCGCCGAGGTCGGCGGCTCGGATCCCACGCGAAAGCTCGTGCTCTGTGGGCACTCCACTGGCGGCCTGGTCCTGAGCCTGTGGGCGGGCCGGCACCCGGGTCGCGCCGACGCGCTCGTGCTCAACAGCCCGTGGCTTGAGTTTCAGTTCGCCACGGCGGGCCGCCAGTTGATCGCGCCGCTCGTGACCCTGGGGGCACGCTTCAAGCCGAAGGAGGTCGCGCCGCAGCTCGATTACGGCTTCTACTCCCGCGCGCAGCGCGAGGTCGGCCCGCAGGCAGAACTCGCAACGCTCGATCCGCGATGGCGGCCGGAGCGCAGTCACGCGGTGTCGACGGGCTGGTTGCGCGCGATCCTCCGGGGGCACGAACAGGTGAGCCACGGCTTGGGGATTGAGATCCCGATCGGGGTGCTGCTCTCCGCGCGCTCGGCGCTGCCCCTGCGATGGAGCGATGAGCTGACGCGGGCAGACACGGTGCTCGACGTCGAGGAAGTGGCGAAAGCCGCGCTCAAACTGGGGTCCTCGGTGACGGTGGACCGCGTGGACGGCGGCCTGCACGACCTCTTCCTCTCGGCACCGGGGCCGCGGGCCGATGCCTACGCACGGCTCGACCGGTGGCTCATCGGCTGGCGCGCCCAGGAGGCAAGCACGCGCCCGCGCGGGGCGGCGGCGAGCCTCTCCGGCACAACCGAGTAGGCTCGGGGGCATGGATCTTCGAGTGGCCGCCTACGCGGTGGTAGAGCGCCGCGGCAAGATCCTGCTCACGCACTGGCGTCGCGGTCACCTCCACGGGTGGACGCTTCCCGGCGGCGGCCTGGAAAGCGGGGAAGACCCGCGGGCGGCAGTGGTGCGCGAGGTGATGGAGGAGACCGGGCTGGAAGCCCGCGTGGGGAAGCTCCTCGGCGTGGACTCGCGGGTCATGGTCCGCGAAGAGGTGCCGGAGGGCAGCGATCCCGAACTGCACACCATTCGGATCGTCTACCGCGCCTCGGTCAAAGACGGCCCGTTGCAGAACGAGGTGGACGGCTCCTCTGACGAGGCCCGGTGGGTGTCGATGAAGGAGCTCGGCTCCCTGCGCACCCTCTCTCTCGTGCAGACGGGGTTGCGCATGGCGGGCATTTCTCGTCGCGCGCCCGCCCGCGGCGGGAAAGGGCAGGGCAAGAACGCCGGGAAGGCTGGCAAGTCGTCGCAACGCGGGGGCAAAGCCGGGACGAAGAACACGAAGCCCGCCGCGAAGAACGGCAAGCCCGGCGCGCAGCGGACGCAGCCGACCCAGGATCCCGCCGCGTAACACCGGTCGCCGAGTTCCGTCACGCGGCCCCGCAACAGCCGGTCGCGACACTCCGCCGCACGAACCACACCGCCGCCGACACTGCGGGGTGCCGGCGGCGGAGTGGTCGAACCCGGTAACCGGGTCGTGTGGTCTAGTGCTCGGGGGCGACCCAGAGCTCGTCGTCCGTGCGGAAGGCCTGCCACAGCGCGTAGCCCACGCCGGCGGCCGCGGCGACGCCCAGGCCGATCGCGATGATGCCGCCCACGCGGCCCTTCTTCTTCGTCTTGACCGGCGCAAGGTAGCCCGCGCGCTCACCGAAGCCCCGCACCTTCGCCGCGGCGTCGTCGTTGTCGAGCTCGTCGAGCGTGCGGATCGTGCGCGCCAGCGCGCTGGCCACGAACGGCGTGGTCACCCGGCGCACGCTATCGGCGGCACGGCGGGCGGTGGCCACACCGCGATCGACCGTGGGACGCACCGCTTCGAGCGTCTCCTCGACCCGGGGAGCGAGATGCTCATCGCTCAGGAGTTTGGCCTGGTGGCCTGCCTGACTGAGAACATCGCCGGCCTGGCTGAGTACGACGCGCTGCTGATCGAGCAGATCCTGCGCGTTGCCTCGCAGGCTGCGCAGTTCACGGCGGCGCTTGCGTGAGAGATTCATTACGGTCCTCCTAGCTGGGCGAGGCGGTGAGCGTGAGTGCTCTGCTCCCACCCACGCTACACCGAGAGGCCTGGGTTTTTGGAGAATCGCCACGCTGGGGAGGGGAAAAAGCTCAGCTCGTGACCCTGAGCTTTCCCACGGCGAGTGCTCAGGGGTCTCTGAGAGCCCCGCCTAGACTAGGAGCCATGACCACTCACACCTCGGTAGCAACCATTCACACCAACCACGGCGATATCGTCATCAACCTGTTCGGGGACCACGCCCCCAAGACGGTGAAGAACTTCGTCGATCTGGCCCAGAAGGGCTTCTACGACGGCGTCATCTTCCACCGCATCATCCCGAACTTCATGATCCAGGGCGGCGACCCCACGGGCACCGGCACCGGCGGCCCCGGCTACAACTTCGACGACGAGATCCACCCGGAGCTCGGCTTCACCCACCCGTACCAGCTGGCAATGGCAAACGCGGGCAAGCGCCCCGACATGACCGGGCGCCTCGCGGGCACCAACGGCTCGCAGTTCTTCATCACCACGATCGCGCCGGACTGGCTCAACGGCAAGCACACCATCTTCGGCGAGGTCGCCGACGACGCTTCGAAGGCCGTCGTGGATGCCATTTCCGCGGTGCAGACCGGCGCCATGGATCGCCCCGTCGAGGACGTCGTGATGACCGGCGTCGACATCGTCGAGGCGTAACGAACATGGTGGCGAGCGGATCGGGGCCCGCATTCGGCGAGCGCGTCGAATACGGGCCCGACGACGTCTGCTATCGCCACCCGCGCGTGCACAGCTTCACGCTGTGTCAGCGCTGCGGCCGCACCATCTGTCCCGAGTGCCAGGTGGTGTCGGCCGTGGGCGTGCTGTGCCCGGAGTGCACGAAGCAGACGCAGCCGAGCACCGCGAAGCGGGCGGCACGTGCCTCGCGGGTCACCGGGCGCCGGATCGCGGCCTCGGACACCCCGGTGACCTACGGCATCATGATCGCCTGCGCGGTGGTGTTTGTGCTGCAACTCATCACCTCGTACTTCGGTGCCGACGAGGTCACCCGCGCGCTGTGGTACGCCCCGCTGTACTCCCTGCCGGCTGACGTCCTCCCCGCCGACATGGGCTTTGAGCCGTGGCGCATGTTCACCGCGATGTTCACGCACTCCACTGGCTTCATCTTCCACATCCTGTTCAATATGTACGCGCTGTGGCTGTTCGGCCGCAACCTGGAGCAGATGATCGGCCGGGTGACGTACCTGGTCCTCTACCTGTTCGCGGGCGTGGGCGGCTCGCTGGGCGTCATGTACTGGGCCTATGTGTCGCCGGAGACGATCAACGTGCCCACCGTGGGGGCGTCCGGAGCCATTTTTGGCGTGCTCGCGGCGACCCTGGTCGCCTTCCGCGCCGCCCGGGTCAATGTGACCTCGCTGGCCGTGCTCCTCGCGATCAACGTCGGGATCGGCTTCCTGCCGGGCACGAACATCTCGTGGCAGGCGCACCTCGGCGGCATGATCGTGGGTGCCGCCACCATGGGCGTGCTGCTGGCCACGCGCGGACCGCGCCGCCGCACCGCCCGAATCGCCGCGCTGGTCGCGATCGGGGTGGTGCTCGCGGGGCTGGCCTGCGGCTACCTCGTGGTGATGCCGGCGATCTTCTAGCGCGGTTCCCGGGTTCCCGGGCAGACCGCCGCGTTATCGCGCGGGGGTCTGCCCGAAGAACTCGCGTTCCCAGCCGGCCGCGGCGGCAAACGCGCGCCACATTCGCTCGCGGATCTCCGGCGTCGCGGCCGCAGCGGCCGCGGTGACGTAGCCGATCGCGGTCTCCGTGTCGGCGGCGAACTCGGCGTTGTCATAGGTGGCGATCCACTCCGCGTAGGGGTGCTGCGCCGATCGCGCCCGCGCATCGATGTCGCCGTTCACTAGGCGCGCCCCCAGATCCGCGTACATCCAGAAGCACGGCAGCACCGCCGCCACGGCCTCGGCGTAGCCGCGCGTGCTGGCCGCGAGCAGGTGATTCACGTAGCCGTTGGTCGTCGCCGACGGCAGCGGGGCCGCGCCCGCCCGGTCGTCCGCGTCGCCGAGGCGTGCGCGGTGCAGTTCGAGCTCACCCATGATCGCGGCGTGCGCGGATCGCGCCCAGAAGCCCTGCTCCTCGGGGCTCGGCGCGATCTCGGACAGGCGCGCGAGCACTCGGGCGTACGCGCGCAGGTAGATCGAATCCTGCACGACGTACTCGAGGAAGTGCGCGCGATCGAGCGTGCCGTCCGCGAGGGTGCGGATGAAGCCCAGCGCCTCGGTGTCCGCGCGGATCGCCGCGATGCCGTCCCACCACTCGGCCCGGATCGTCGCCGGACTCGGTGCCGTGTCGAGGCCGCCACGCTCCCACAGCCCGAAGAAGTGGTGGAGGGGGCCGGAACCGCCGCCGACGCGCAGCTGATCGGCCGCAGCGAGGCTCTCCCGGAGCCAGGCGCGGGATCGCGCGACGGCCCCCGCCCAGTCACCCGGCGCGCGAGCGAGCCGTGCGGCGATCCCGGCGGAAAGCGAGCACCCCGTGCCGTGCGTATGCGGGGTTGCGATTCGGGCACCCGGGAACTCGGTCACCGTGCCGTCCGGGGCGACGAGGGCGTCCGGGGCCGCCGCCCCGGCGAGATGCCCGCCCTTCACGAGCACCCGCACGCGGGATGCCGCGGCGAGGCGGGCCCCCTGCGCGAGCGCCTCCGACCAGCTGCCTGCCACGGCCTCGGCGGTGAGGGCTGCCAGTTCGTGCAGATTGGGGGTGACGAGGTCGGCGAGCGGGAGCAGCGCGCGCAGCGCCGCGACCGCCTCCGGGGCGAGCAACGGATCACCGCTGGCGGCGATCATCACCGGATCGAGGATCACGGGGAACGCCGCGAGCGTCGGGCCCTCCCGGTCGGACCCAGCGTCCCCGCGCACCGCCTGGAGCCACTCGGTGACGGTGGTGATGACCTCGACGTTCGCGAGCATCCCGATCTTCACCGCATCGATACGCACGTCGTCCGAGACCGCATCCAGCTGTGCCCGGAGAAACCCGGCCTCGGGGATGTGGACCGCGCGCACCCCGCGGGTATTCTGCGCGACGAGCGCGGTCACCACGGCCATGCCATAGCCGCCTCCGGCGGCGATGGACTTCAGGTCGGCCTGAATGCCGGCCCCGCCGGTCGGGTCCGTGCCGGCGATGGACAGGACGTTGGGGGTGAGGATCCCGGCGCTCATCGCGACACCCCCTGCCATGCGGCGCGGAGCTGCCTCGCCGCAGTCTCCGGATCTGCGGCGGCGCACAGCGCCGACACCACGGCGATGCCGGCGGCACCGGCCGCGCGGAGTGGGCCGACGTCGGAGCGCCGGATCCCGCCGATGGCCACGCACGGCAGCGCCGTGGCCGCGGCGAAGTCGCGGAACCCGGGCACTCCGAGCGGGGTCGGATGGTCGGGCTTGGTCACGGTGGGGCGGATCACGCCGACGCCCAGGTAGTCGACCGTGTGCGCGGGGAGCGCCGCGACGGCGGCGAGATGTGCCGCGGTGTTCGCGGTGAGCCCGACGATCGCGTCGGGCCCCAGCTCCGCTCGCGCCTGCCGCACGCCGGCGTCGCCCTGCCCCAGGTGCACGCCCGCAACCGGGAGGCCGCGCTCGCGCGCCGCGAGCGCGACATCGAGCCGGTCGTTGACGAGCAGGTCCGCCCGTCCGTCGATGACCGTGGCCAGTCGGTCGAGCTCGGCGAGCTGTGCGGACGCCGTCCCGTGCTTGTCCCGCAGTTGCACCGTGGTGACCCCGCCCTGCACCGCGTGGCGCACGGTGGCCGCGAGGCCGCGGGATCCGCAGAGCGCGGCGTCGGTGACGAGGGTCAGCGCGGGCCTCATGCTGGGACTCCCGTGGCCAGCGCCGAAGAATCGGCGCGCCCGAAGCGCGCGTCGCGCCGGGCGTTCTCCGGCGTGAGGCGGGCCAGCGCGTCGAGGAGTGCCGCGGCGAAGCTCCCGGGACCGGCGGCGGTCCGGGCGGCGGCGGTCGCGGCCAGGCCATACAGCGCGTGCGCGGCGGCCACGGCCGTGGCCGGAGCGTGCTCGCCGCGCACCGCGAGCAGCGCGGCAACGACGGCACCGAGCGCACAGCCACCTCCCGTGACCCGGGTCAGGAGGGGATCCCCGCCCAGGACGCGGACCGTGGCGTCCGTCGTGTGCACCAGGTCCGCGGGGCCCGAGATCGCGATCACCGCCCCGTGCTGTCGGGCGAGCGCCGCGGCACTGGGGAGCGCCGCGGCGGGAGCGTCCGCCGAGTCGGTGCCGCGGCCGCCGGACCCGTGCCCGGCGAGCGCCCGCACCTCGGAGGCGTTGCCGCGGACTGCGGTCGGGCGCTGTGCGAGCAGCTCGTGGGCGAGCGCCGTGCGGATCGGCAGCGTCCCGATCGCCACCGGATCGAGCACCCACGGCGTCCCGGCGGCTCGCGCGCCGGCCGCGGCCTCGCGCATCGCGTCCCGGTGTTCGGGGGCGGGGGTCCCGAGGTTGATCAGGAGCGCATCGGCGACGCGGGCAAAGACCCCGGCTTCGCCCGTGATGTCGACCATCGCGGGGGCCGCGCCGAGCGCGAGCAGCGCATTCGCGGTGAAGCCCTGCACCACACCGTTGGTGATGCAGTGGACGAGGGGCGTTCGCTCGCGAAGCCGCGCGAGGAGATCGGCCGTCACCTCCGCGAGATCCGGCGCGGGCTCGAAAAATGGTGCGTTCATTGAGACATCCCTTCGCTCGTGCTAACGAGAGCAGGTTCGACGGGTCTGATCTCAGCCGCTGGATGCGGCACCCCGTGTCGTTGGCAGTCAGCCTAGCCCATGGCGGCCGCGCCGGGGCCCACGTACGCCAAAGCCCCCTCCGTACGGAGGGGGCTTTGGCGTACGAACCGGGCCAGGGGGCCGGTATTCCCGGGGTGGGGGGAAGTTATCCACAGCCTTGTCCCCAGCCTGGGGAGGAATTACACCGGTGTGATTCCGAGGGAAAAACGCGTGGCTTGGGCTACTTCCACCAGGGGGTCATGAGGAAGCCGACGAGCACGAGGCCAAAGCCGACGAAGATGTTTGCCTGCCCCAGCGGAGGAACGGGGAGCTGCAGGCTGCCGCTCGTGATGTAGTACAGCACGATCCAGATCAGGCCGAGGAGAATGAAGCCGAACATGACTGGCTTGAACCAGACGGGGTTCGGGGCGTCCTTGCGCGCGGCAGCACGTTCTGCCCGATCGCGCTCGAGTTCGCCCGACTGACGCTTGCTCACGTTTTTCCCTGCTGCTGCCATGGCTCGATTCTAGCGGGATCCGCGGCGAGACTCAGGCTCGCGATCTAGAATGTCAGCATGTCCCAGACTCGAGGCGGCCGGAGTCGCCGTCGCAGAGCGCGCCTGAGCCCGCTGACCGTGATCGGTGAGCTGTTGCTCGTCGCCGGCCTGGGGGTGCTCGGCTTCATCGTCTGGCAGCCGTGGCACACCGGAGTGACGGTCACCGCGAAGCAATCGGAGCTCTCCGCCAGCGACTCCGCGAAGTGGGACGCCGAAGCACGACCGCTGCAGACCGACGGAATCCCGGTCCCGCCGAAGCCGGCACCCTCCGAGGCCTTCGCCGTGCTTCACGCCCCGGCCTTCGGCACCACCTACGCGAACCGGATCGGTGAAACCACGGACTGGTGGACGGTGCTCAACCTGGATGAGATGGGCGTCGGTCACTACGAGATGACCCAGCTTCCTGGCGAGCCGGGGAACGTGGCGCTCGCGGGGCACCGCTCCGGGCCGCTCATCAACTCGTTCCGCGAAGTGATGAACCTCCGCGTCGGCGACCCCATGTTCGTGGAAACCGCCGACGGCTGGTACTCCTACCGCTTCCGCTCGATCGAGTACGTGCTGCCCGACGAGACCGATGTGCTCAACCCGTTCCCTCGGCTTGAGGGGCAGCCCGGAGTGGACCAGATCCTCACCCTCACGACCTGCCACCCGAAGTGGGCGGGCAGCGACGAGCGCGCCATCGCCTACTCCGTGTTCGAGGGCTTCCAAGCCCGTGCGGACGGGCCCCCCGCGGAGCTGCTCGAACTGAATCCGGCGCTGAAGGGAGCTGCGAGCTAATGTTCTCGATTCTGTGGCGGTTCTTCCCCGGCCCCGCGTGGCTCCGGGTCATCGTGCTCTTGGCGGCACTCGCGGCCGTCGTGTACGCGCTCATCACCTATGTCTATCCCTGGGTTGCCCTGCAGCTCCCCGCGCAGGAAGTTACGGTGGGAACATGACCCGCATTCTTGTCATCGACAACTACGACAGCTTCGTCTACACCCTCAACGGGTACCTGCAGCAGTTGGGTGCGTCGACGCGGGTGATCCGCAATGACGAACTCACCGCCGGCGATCTCGAGCAGCTGCTCGCAGAGTTCGACGGCGTGCTGATCTCACCCGGCCCTGGCACCCCCAGCGACGCCGGCGTCTCGATCGCGATGGTGGGGATCGCCCTGCGCACCGGGATCCCCGTGCTGGGTGTGTGCCTCGGACACCAGGCCATCGCCGAGGCGCTGGGTGCGACGGTCACCCACGCCGAGGAGCTCATGCACGGCAAGGTGTCGCGGGTGCGGCACACGCACGACGCGTTCTTCCGGGACGTCCCGGAAGAGTTCAACGCGACCCGGTATCACTCGCTCGCCGTGGTGCGCGAGACGGTGCCCGAGACACTGGTGATCACCGCGGAGACCGCGGGCGGCATCGTGATGGCGCTGCGGCACCGCGAGCTCCCGATCTACGGGGTGCAGTACCACCCGGAATCGGTGCTCACGGAGGGCGGCTATCAGCAACTGGGCAACTGGCTCGGGGCCGTCGGGCTGCCGAACGCGGCCGAGATCGCGCGCTCACTCACGCCGCTGATGCGGTGACGCGGTGACGCGGTGACGCGGTGACGCACTGAGCGTCAGATGCGCGAGGGGCCAGACACCGACCGGTGCCTGGCCCCTCGCGCATCCGCAGCAGGCGGTCGAGCCGGCGCGGGGCGTTAGCCCGTGCAGTACTTCATTTCGAGCCCCGAGCCCTGGGCCTGCTGCCCGACCACCGACTGCTCGAGGATCGGATACCCGGCCTGTGCGGGGCAGTTGTTGATGGGCGTCTGCGTGATGCTCAGCCCGAGGCCATCCAGCAGCGAGCTGGCCACGTCCATCGGCTGCCCGGTGATGTCGGGAACCAGGACGAGGCCGCTCGACACGGTGAGGTCCACGCTCTTGCCGGACTCCAGTTTCGAGCCGACCTCGGGGGTGACCGCGAGCACGCGGCCCTCGGCCTCAAGCGGGTTGTCCTCGGTGGTGACGACGCCGATGGTGAGCCCGAGATCCTCGATCGCCTTCGTGTATTCCTCGAGCGACATCCGAGAGAAGTCCGGGATCTCCGCGGACTCGGGGCCGGTCGAGATATAGATCGTGACGGCATCGCCCGGGCTCAACACGATTCCGGACTCCGGGTCGCTGGAGATCACGTGGCCGGCCGCGGTCGTGTCACTCGTCTGCTCGACGGGCAAGGCGACGAGATCCTTGGAACGCAGCAACTCGATCGCCTCAGCGCGCTCCAGATCCACGAGCGCCGGGATCTCGCGGGACGAATCCGGGAGGAACTGCTTCGGCGCGAGCGTGACGAGCCAGAACACGACGGCGATGATGACGGCGCCGATCGTGAGGATCGCGGCCCAGGTCCACATCACCGGAGGCCGGCTCTGCGTACGTGATCCGCCGCCCCCCTCGGCGAGCTGGCGCAGAGCGAGGTCGGACTCCGAGACTTCCTCGCCGCCGGAGAACAGGACGGTGTCCTGCTGCTGGAGGTCGAGTTTCGGCATCGTGCCGTTCGCCGCGAGACGCAGGGCCTCACGGAACTCCGACGCGGACTGGAAGCGTTTTGCGCGATCCTTCGCGAGACCATACAGCACCACGCGATCGAGTTCCGGGGTGACCTCGGGGTTCTGCTCGCTCGGCGGCTTCGGGCGCTCGCTGACGTGCTGGTACGCCACGGCTACCGCGCTGTCGCCGCGGAACGGGACCACGCCGGTGAGGAGCTCGAACAGGAGCACCGCGGTGGAGTACAGGTCGGTGCGCGCGTCGATCGCCTCGCCCTTGGCCTGCTCGGGCGAGAAGTAGGCGGCGGTGCCCAGGATGGCGGTGGTCTGCTGCAGCGTCGATGAGGTCTCGGAGACGGCGCGTGCGATGCCGAAGTCCATCACCTTGACCTGACCGTTCTGGGTCACCATGATGTTTGCGGGCTTGATATCGCGATGCACGATCCCGGCGCGGTGCGAGTATTCGAGCGCGGTGAGCACCGAGTCGACGATCCGGGCAGCCTCGGACGAGGAGAGCTTGCGCTCCGCCATGATCTCGCGCAGGTTGCGCCCCTCGACGTACTCCATCACGATGAACGGCAGACGTTTCGGGCCGTCCGCGGTCTGGATCAGGTCGTCGCCAGCGTCGAACACGCGCACCACCGTCGGGTGCGCCATGCGCGAGGCCGACTGCGCCTCCTGGCGGAAGCGAGACCGAAACTGGTCGTCCCCCGCGAGGTCGGCCTTCATCACCTTGATGGCGACCTGGCGTCCGAGCTTCGTGTCAGTGCCGCGGTAGACGGTCGCCATGCCGCCCTGCCCCACGAACTCCCCGATGGCGTAGCGCCCGGCGAGAATGCGCTGCTCGCCGTTATCTGCCGTCTCGGGCATAGTCACCTCTTCCGTGCTCATGGGACTGTCTCCAAGTTTATCGGGATCGGGCGGGCAGGTGCGGGAGGCGGGCGGCGAGGATTAGTCGCCGGACCCCTGCTCGGGCTTCTCGGGGTCGGGCTTCTGCTCGGCGGGTGCCTTGACCGTGATGGTCGCAGCCTCCGACGCCGGCGAGGTGCGCGTCACCGAGGAGCCGTTCCCGCAGGTGACGGAGTAGCTCACGCTGATCGACCCGTCGCTCGCACCGGCGGCGAGCTCGTTCGCGGTGACCGCCACGTTCGGCGACTGCACGGAGCCCGGACCGGTCCCGTCGCCGCCGATCGTGACGTTGTACGCCTGGAGGGTGAGGCCGGTGGGGCAGCTCGCGACGCCCCAGCTGACGTTCGACACCGCGCCCGAGTTCACACTCGCCGGGCTCGCCGTCGGCGCCGCGGGCTGCGCGACCTCGCCGTAGGGCACGTTGTACGTCAGGGTGATGAGCTGATCGAAGGGCACCCGATCGCCCGTGGGGTTCACCGAGGTGACGATGTTCAGCTGGTCGTCCGGCGCCTGATTGCCCGGCTGCGGCTTCACGTTTGAGAACCCGAGACCCTGCAGGTACCCGACGGCCTCATCGATGTTCATGCCGATGAGCTGGCCGTCATCCACCACGCCCGTCGTGACGGGCGGCGGTGTGGTGGTCGTGGGCGGCTTGGTCGTCTTGGGCGGGGTCTTCGACGTGGTGGTCGGCTTCGGATCGCCCGAGTTGCCGCTCAGCAGCGCGTAGGCGGTGCCGCCGCCGATGATCAAGAGCAGCGCGAGGAGCGTGATCAGCGGCCACGTCCACGGGCTCTTCTTCTTTTTCGGGGTGTCCTCGGGATCGCCCTCGAGGCCCTCCTCGCCGAGCGCGACCGTGTCGGCGGCCTGGCCGGGCAGCGCGGTGGTGCGCGGCAGCGCCGTGGTCGCCGCGTCCATGCCCGCCGTCTGCTCGGGCAGCACCGTGGTCGCGGGGGCCGTCTCGCCGAGCACCTGCGGCACGTAGCTCGCGGCGAGCTGCACATCGCCGCGGTGCAGCGCGGTCGCCGCCTGGGCGAGCTTCGCAGCCGTCTGCGGGCGCCCGGAGGCGTCCTTCGCAAGGCACGCGTAGACGAGGTTGCGCACGGGCTCCGGGATGTCGCTCGGCAGATCCGGTGGGGTGTCGTTGATCTGCGCCATGGCGATCGCGACCTGCGATTCCCCGGTGAACGGCCGGCGGCCGGCGAGGCATTCGTAGGCGACCACGCCGAGCGAGTAGATGTCGGTCGTCGAGGTGGCCGTGTGGCCGCTCGCCTGCTCCGGCGCGAGGTACTGCACCGTGCCCATGACCTGGCCGGTCGCGGTGAGCGGCACCTGGTCGGCGATGCGCGCGATGCCGAAGTCGGTGATCTTGACGCGGCCCTCGGGCGTGATCAGCAGGTTGCCCGGCTTGATGTCGCGGTGGACCAGGCCGGCATCGTGCGCGGCCTGCAGCGAGGTCGCGGTCTGGGCCACGATCCCCAGCACGCGGTTCGGTGGGAGGCGGCCCTCACGCTCGATGATCGACGAGAGCGGCTCGCCGGGCACGAGCTCCATCACGATGTACGCGGAGCCCTGCTCCTCGCCGTAGTCGAAGACGTTCGCGATGCCCTCATGGTTCACGAGTGCGGCGTGCCGAGCCTCGGCGCGGAACCGCTCGAGGAAGCCCGGGTCTCCCATGTACTCATCTTTGAGGATCTTGATGGCGACGGTGCGACCGATAATGCTGTCGGTAGCGTTCCATACCTCGCCCATGCCCCCGACGGCGATCCTCGAGCTGAGCTCGTAGCGTCCGCCGAATGTGATCCCTGCTGCTGGTCTCATTCGCTCAACACCGCTTCCATTACTCGTTTTCCAATGGCCGTGGGAATGTCGTACGACGACCCCACATAACCGTATGCTTCTCCGCCACCGTCTTCGACCACAACGGCGACGGCAACCTCTGGGTCGTCCACTGGAGCAAACCCTGTGTACCACAGCGTAAAGGGCAGGTCATTCCCTTCGGCGTTGGTGCCGTTCTCCGCGGTCCCCGTCTTTCCCGCGACGCGGACGCCCGGGATCGCTGACTTCATCGCGAGCCCGTCCGCGGAGGAGACGCCCTTCTCCATCATCCCGGTCACCGCATCCGCGGTTTTCGAGGAGATCGGCTTGCTGAACTCGGTCGGACTGAACTGCGTCTCCACCCGAAGATCCGGGGTGATGACCTGCTCAACCAGGGTCGGCTTCATCACCGTACCGCCATTCGCGATGCCCGCGGAGACCATTGCCATCTGCAGCGGGGTGGCGCGCACGTCGAGCTGCCCGATCGAGGACAGCGCGGCTTCCGCGTCGCTCTCCGGGGTGGGCGCGACGCTCTGGGTGACGGTGAGCGGGATCGTGAGATCCTGCTCGAATCCGAAGGCCCGCGCCATCTCGGACACCGCGTCGGGGTCCAGCTTCATCGCCAACTCCGCAATCGGGATGTTGCAGGAGAGCACGATCGCCTGCTCGAGGGTCGCTTTCTCGTCAGGCCCGCAGGCGGTGCGTGAGGCGTTCTGCATCACGCTCGTCGACTGCGGCAGGGTGAGCTGCGCGGGGTTCGGGAACGAGGAACTGGGGCTCGCGTCGCCGCTCTCGATTGCGGCGGCCGCGACGAGCAGCTTGTAGACCGAGCCGGGGTGGTACAGATCGCCCGCAATCGCGCGGTTCTGGAGGGGTCGCGTGGGATCCTCCTCCAGCTGCTTGTAGTTCGTGATGATGTCCGCGTTGCTGTTCGAGGACAGCAGGTTCGGATCGAAGCTCGGGGTGGACACCAGCGCCAGAATCTTGCCGGTCTTCGGCTCGATGGCGACCACGGCACCCTCGAAGCCCTGTTCCGTCATCGCGGCAGCGGCCGCCTCCTGCACGCGTGCGTCGATCGTCGTCTCCACCGAGCTGCCCTGCGGGGCGACGCCGTTCAACGTGTTCATGATGCGGGTGAAGAACTGTGCGTTGCCGATGCCGGAGAGCTCCTGGTTCATCGCCGATTCGAGGCCCGAGATGCCCTGCGAATGCGAGAAATAGCCGGTGATCGGGGCATAGAGCGGTCCCGCGGAGTACTGCCGCACGTAGCGGAAGGAGTCGTCGGTGGGCGTGGAGAACGCCACCGGATCGCCGCCCACGAGGATCGAGCCGCGCTCGACCTTGTAGCCGTTCTTGACCGTGCGGCCGTTGAGCTCGTTGGCGCGGAGCTCGTCCGCGGTGACGAACTGGATCATGGTGACCGCGAAAAAGAGCGCGATGAACATCGCGAACACGGTGCGGGTAATGAACTTCAGCTGCTTGTTCATGCGCGGATCACCAACTTCGGTCGATTGCGGACAGAGTTGGAGAGCAATATGAGCAGGGCGATGATGATCCAGTTCGACACGAGCGAGGACCCGCCCGCCGCGAGGAACGGCGCCGTGAGCCCGGTCAGCGGGATCAGGCGGGTCACGCCGCCGACCACGATGAACACCTGCAGCGCGATCGCGAAGGCGAGACCCGCGGCGAGCAGCTTGCCGAAGTCGTCCTGCCCGGCAAAGCCGATGCGCAGGCCGCGGCCCACGAGCAGCAGATACGCCGCGAGGATCACGAACAGCCCGATCAGCCCGAGTTCTTCACCGAGGCTCGGGATGATGTAGTCGCTCTGCGCGAGTGGGGTGTCGGCCGGGTAGCCCTGACCCAGTCCCGTGCCGGTCATGCCGCCGTTGGCCATCCCGAACAGGCCCTGCACCATCTGGTGGCTCACCCCGTAGGGATCCGCGAAGGGGTTCAACCAGTTCTCAAAGCGCTGGTTCACATACTCGAGGGTCTGGCTCGCGACCAGGCCGCCCACGAGGAACAATCCGACGCCCAGGATGATCCAGCCGATCCTGCCCGTCGCGAGATACAGCATCGACAGGAACAAGCCGAAGTACAGCAGCGACGTTCCGAGGTCGCGCTGGAACACCAGGACGCTCATGGCCGCCAGCCAGAACACGAGCAGGGGACCGAGGTCGCGGCCGCGCGGGAAGCGGATGCCGAGCACCTTTTTCCCGACCATCGCGAGCGAGTCCCGGTTGCGCACCAGATAGCCCGCGAAGAAGATCGCGAGCAGGATCTTCGCGATCTCACCCGGCTGGAAGGAGAACGAGCCGATGTGGATCCACACCCGTGCGCCGTTGATGGTCTTGCCGATGCCCGGCAGCATGGGCATGAGCAGCAAGATCACGGCGGCGAGGCCCGTGAGGTAGGTGTAGCGGAACAGCACGATGTGGTTGCGGATCAGCGCGAGCACCACGATCGCGGCGACCACCGCGACGGTGGACCACACGAGCTGCCGCACCGAGTCGGCGCCCCACCCGGTGAGGTCGTTCGCGAGGTCGATCCGGTAGATCATTGCCACGCCCACCACGTTGAGGAACGCGGCGATGGGCATGATCAGGGGATCCGCGTCGGGCGTGACCTTGCGGATCGTGAAGTGCAGGGCGAGCAGCGCGATGATGAAGAGCGCCCCGGAGGGCAGCAGCGTCGCGGTCACCGCCCCGTTCACCGTCATATCGATGATGATGACGGCCGCGACGCCCACGGCGATCGCGAACAGCAGCAGCGACAGCTCGAGGCCCATGAGCAGGCGCGGGGCGCGCAGCGCGGTGATCCGCTGCAGCACCGTCTCGCTCGTCCGGGTCTTCTCGAAGGTCCGGGGCTCGTCGTTCCCGGTCTGGGCGTTACTCACCGTGCACCCCCAATCGGAGCACGATCTCGCGCGCCTCCTCGATGGATCCGGCCGCGAGCGTGCGCTCCACCTGCCGCTGCTCGAGCCCGTCGAGCTCGGACACCGGAATGTCGGTGTCCTCGGCGACGGAGTGCAGCTGGAACGAACCGATGTTCTGCTGCACGCCGCGGTAGATGATCACGGTCTCGCCGTCGGTGCCGACGAAGTAGCGCGTTTGCGTCCACTGGTAGCCGAACAGGAGCGCGCCGCCGATCGCCACGAGCACGGCGAGGCCGCCGAAGGCCCACAGGAGGCGGCGCCGGCGGTTGCGGCGCCGGGTCTCGGCCATGAGCTCGGCGAGGTACTCGTCGACGCGGGGTTCGAAGTGGCTCTCCGCGATGAGCGGCGGGCGGCGCACCGGGCGGCGGCTGAGGATCCGGTTGCGTGCGGTCGACACGGCGCCGTCGCGCGGCGCCGGTGCGGAGGCGGCGGATCCGGCAAATCGCGGATTCGGTGCCGGAAGCTCGAGGGTCTCGTTGGGGTCGCGATCCGGCGCCTCGACGGTTTCGATGAGCACCACGGTGACGTTATCCGGGGCCCCGTGGGACAGGCTCTTGTCGATCAGCCCGTCGACGGCACCCTGCAGCGAGGTGCGGCGCCGCAGGATCTTCTCGATGTCCGGATCGTCCACGTAGCCGCAGAGGCCGTCGGAACAGAGCAGCCAGACATCGCCGGGGCGCGTGTCGAGCACCTGCGTGTCGACCTGCGGCGACGAATCGACGTCGCCCAGGACGCGCATCAGCACGGAGCGCCGCGGGTGCACCGCGGCCTCCTCCTCGGTGATTTTGCCGCTGTCGACGAGACGCTGCACGAAGGTGTGATCCTTGGTGATCTGCCGCAGCTCGTTGTCGCGGAGCAGGTACAGCCGTGAGTCGCCGATGTGGGCGAGCGCCAGCTGGTTCCCGACCGTGATGAAGCCGGTGAAGGTGGTGCCCATGCCGGCCAGCTCGGGCCGATCGAGCACGGTGGCCCGCAGCTTCGCGTTGGTCTCGAGGACGGCGGTGCGCAGCGTGTTCGTGGTTGCCTCGGGGCTGCCGAGCGGCGCCACGTCGAAGGCCGACATTTCCTTGGCGGCGATCGCGGAGGCGACGTCGCCGCCCGCGTGCCCGCCCATACCGTCGGCAACGAGGAACAGATGATCCCCGGCATACCCGGAATCCTGGTTGTTCGAGCGCACCATTCCCACGTGGGAACCGATGGCGCTCTCATACGCAACCGTCACGCTTATGGCCTCAACTCAAACGTCGTCGTGCCGATCGTGACCGGCGTGTAGAGCGGGACGATGGCCGGCTTGGTGACGCGCTCGCCGCCCAGCTTCGTGCCGTTCGTGGAGTCGAGGTCCGTGAGCAGCCACTGATCGCCCGAGCGCGACAGCCGCGCGTGATACGTCGAGGTGTACTCGTCCACGATCACGAGCGTGGAATCGCCGCTGCGGCCGATCGTCACGACGTCCTCGTCGAGCGGGATCGTGGTTCCGCTCGCGACGCCGGAGATGATCGCGAGCGTGCCCGCCGGGCCGCCCGAGTGGCTCACACCGGCCGTGGGCAGCGCCCCGCCGGAGGGCGTGAGCGGGGGCACCGACGATGCCGGGGCGCCGGATGCCGAGTGCGGTGGCGCCGCCGCGACGGGCGTGGGGCTCGGGGCGACAACGTGCGCACCGCCGCCCGAGCCGGACGCCGCGCCGGTGCCGTCGCCGCGCATGCGCCGCACGGGGGCACCGAACAGGTCGCTTCGGAGCGCGTACACGATCGCGAAGATAAACAGCCACAACAGGAGTAGAAACCCGATCCGTAGGACCAGGAGGGTGAGCTCGCTCATAGGCCTCTCCAAAAGTCCTCATCAATGCCGGGCGTGTCGCCGCCCGCCTGTCCGCCCGCCGGTCGGTTCGACGCGGGCGGCGTCGCCCGACGTGCGCCGGGGAGGGGGAAGTTTCCGGGATCCGCCGCCGGCGGCACCTGCGCCTCGGCGGGACGCGCCGGGCTCGCGGGCCGCGCGGGCTGTGCAGGCTGGGATGCCGCGGGTGCCGCGGGTGCGGGCCGGGTGGGCGCTGCCGGTGCCGGGCGGCGCTGCGCTGCGGCGTCGCGGGAGGGCACCATCTGGAACACCAGTGAGGTCTGCCCGATCGTGATCGTGATGCCCTGCACCAGGGCCGCCTCGCGGAAGCGCTGGCCGTTGATCTTCGAGCCGTTCGTGGAGCCCAGATCCCGAGCGATGCCGGCGGAACCGTCCCAGATCAGCTCGAGGTGCTTCCGCGAGGCCGCCGTGTCCGAGATCCGGATCCCGCAATCGCTGCCGCGACCCACCGTGGTGGTGCCGCGGGGGAGTTCGTGTCGCGTGCCGTCCACATCGATGGCCGCCACCCAGTCCACGGAGCCCTCGACACGCAGGGCGTCGATCTCCAACACGCCGGTCGTCAAAGATTCGTCGGCGCGGACTTCCACATCGGGTTCACCCAGCAGTTGGTAGCTCTGCCGCTTCGCGTGTTTGAGCACCACGCCCCGCAGTTCCTGTTCGAGTGCGGCTCCCAGGTTCTGCAACCGCTCGGCGTCCTTCGTTGACACGCGGACGGTGAAGCGATTCGGGGCCAACACGCGGTCCCGGTCCACAATCACCGCGCCAATATCGAGCTCCCGTTTGAGCGCCGAAGCGATCTCCACCGGTTGCACGCCGGAGCGGAATGTGCGCGCGAATGCGCCGTTTACGGCACGTTCGAGCCCACGCTCTACGCTGTCGAGAATGCCCACGAGTTGGTGACGCCCTTTCGGTTTGCACCGCGAATCCGCGATGACGGTTCGTTTCAGTTTAGCCCGCTTTGGTGTGAGGGGCATGGTGCTGCTAAGGTTGTGGAGTTGGCAGGGCGGAAACGCTCAGCTCGACAACTCGCGCGAGTGGCGGAATGGCAGACGCGCTGGCTTCAGGTGCCAGTGCCCGCAAGGGCGTGGGGGTTCAAGTCCCCCCTCGCGCACGAGAGTAACGCAGCAGGCCCCCGGAAAACCGGGGGCCTGCTGCGTTTCTGAAGCTCCTCAGGCTCCTCAGGCACTCCCGTTCTGCGCCGACACCGCACTTTCGCACCTTCTCGTCGGCTCGAACGCATGAGATTGCGTTCTCGGTGGGGTTCCGGGTGGTGGGGCACCGGCAGCGGTACCGGCACCGGCAGCGGGGGCTGCGGGAGCGTTTCGTGAGTGCGTAGAGTACGGGGATGGATCCGTCTCCTCAGCCGCGCACGCCTCAGGCCCACGTCGTCGCCCGGGCGCTGCAGGATCGAGGCTGGGTCTTCGAGGCTTCGGTGGTGGCGGATAGGGCCGCGGGTGCGGGCGTACCCGAGCCTCTGCGCGATGCACCGCCCGAGTTCGTTGCCTGGGCGACCTCGTTTACTCGACTGAGCAGTGCGGACGACGCGGTGTGGTTCCTGTCCGCGGAGGACTACCGTGATCCGGTTCCCGAGGCGTTTGCCTGGAACGCGTTCGGACAGCTCAGCCTTGAGGCCGCGGGCAGCGACGCGCAGCGCGCCGACATTGCACGGTTCTGGCGGCGGCACTGGCCAGTCCTGTTGGCGGTGCGGGGGCACTACGCGTATCTCGCGGTGCGGAACGACGGTGTGATCGTGCACGGTGAGGAACCCGAGTTCGAGGAGACCACGGTGATTGCCCAAGATCTTGCGACGTTGCTCTCCGCGGTCGTCGAGGGGGACAGGACCTGGGTGTTTGAGGAATCAGGTCGCGCGTTCTGAGAGGACGTGGGTATCGGGATCCGCGAAGACCTCACCGATAGCGAGGCATGCGATCGCTCGGGCACTCTCGTGCTGCATTCGGTGATGTCGTGAGGCATCGCGACAATCATCACCTACTCCACACTGGGACCGGTGGTAAGACTCTCTCAGATCGTGTTCATCACGTCACTGGAACCTCCAGCGAGTGCTCGCCAGAGGGACGATCATGCGTGACGAGCAGCTGTTGGTTCGCAAACTCCCGGATGCCGAGGGATCCCAGTTCCCGGCCGAAGCCCGAGCGTTTGACTCCGCCGAAGGGGAACGCCGGGTTACCGCCCTTCGGTCCGTTCAGTGCGAGCATTCCGCACTCGAGTTCGGCCGCGAAGCGGTCAGCCTCGTCCACGCGTTCGGCGTACACCGTCGCCCCCAAACCGTATGCGGAGTCGTTAGCGAGGGCGATGGCCTCCGAGACATCGGCCGCCGCGCAGAGCACGGCGACCGGCCCGAAGAGTTCCTCGGTCCAGACCGGGTGATCGCGTGGGGGATCGAACACGATTTGTGGGGAGAACGCGGGACCGCTGCGCGTGAGTTCGCTGCGGTCACCGCGCACCTCGACGCCTAGAGTCACCGCGGACTGCAGGATCTCGCGGAGTGCAGCGGCACCCGCCGGGGTCGCCAGCGGGCCGAGCACGGTGTGCTCCTCGAGCGGGTCGCCCGGGATGGCTGCGAGGAAGCGAGCGCTGAACTGCTCAGCGAATCGTGGCATGAGGTCCGCACGGACGATGATCCGCTTGGGTGAGACGCAGGTTTGACCGCCGTTTGCGAGCCGTGCGTCGGCCGCTGCGATGGCGAGCTCGTCGACTCGCGCCGCATCGAACACGATGAAGGGGTCGTTGCCGCCAAGCTCAAGGACGACCTTTGTCGCGGCAGCACCCGCGCGGCGGGCGATCCCGGCACCGGCGGCGTCACCGCCGGTGAAAGAGACCCCCGTGATAGCGGGGTGATCGATTGCGGCGGCCGTCTGTGCATGGTCGAAGCCGGAATCGGCAACGAGCCCCGGGGGAGCCCCAGCCGCCGCGAAGATGTCGGCTACGGCGCGGGCACTCCCGGTGCAGATCCGGGCGTGCTTGATCAAGACGCCGTTGCCGAGCAGCAGGTTTGGCGCGATGAGCCGGATGAGCTGATAGTGCGGGTAGTTCCAGGGCATGATGCCCAACACCACGCCGGTCGGGCGCATTCGGACCCGGGCGGTCTGACCGGGCTCGGTATCGAGCGTGGTCTCGGCCAACAGAGGCACCGCCTCGCGGGCTGTGTATTCCAGGATCCGCACGCAGCTATCGATCTCGCCCCGTCCCTGCGCGATCGGCTTCCCCATTTCCTCGGCCATCGTCCGAGCGAGTTCCGTCGCGCGCTCGGCGTACAACCCCGCAGCTCGGCGTAAAACTGCCACGCGCTCGGCGACGGGAGTCCGGCGCCAGTCCGCGGCGGCCCCCGCGGTGAGTGTCACTACCGCGTCGACACCAGGTGTCGCGTGCGTCATCGCGTCTCCGTCCCTGAGCCGTCATGCAGGCCGAGCCCGGAATTAATCTGCGGGAATACCAGATGAAAGAACGTGGAGTGTGCGGCTGCGACGGCCTCCGCGACACGGGGGCCGAGCTGGTCGGGATGTTCAATACGGTGCGCGACGATCCCGTGTGCACGCGCGAGTGCCGCGAAGTCCGGGTTCTGCAGATAGGTCCCTGCCGGGCGATCGGGGAACTCCCGCTCCTGGTGCGCATGGATCGTGCCGTAGCCGCCGTTATCGAAGAGGAACACGAGCGCTCGGCCGCCGAACATCGCGAGCGTGGCGAGTTCTTGCCCGTTCATACCGAAACACCCGTCGCCCGCTAACGCAACCACGGTGCGTTCCGGGTACGCGAGTGACGCCGCGACCGCGCCGGGCACGCCGAGGCCCATCGCACCGTTCCGGGGCCCGACAAAACTGCGCGGGAGTTCGTGATGCAGGTATCTGAGTGCGCCGATCACATAGTTGCCTGCGCCCACGGTGACGATGGCGTCGCTGGGGAGCGCCTCCTGCAGCACGCCGAAGACGGTCTCGGGGGAAAGCTGCGCGGGGTCCTCGGGGAGTGGCCGACTCCACGCCACGTACGCCTCACGGAGCTCGGCGAGCCGGGCTGCCCTCTCGGGGTGCGGTGCATCCAGCGTCGCCTGAGCGAGCCCTTCGAGCCACTCGGAGGGGCGACACACCGCGTGCAGATCCACGCGTCCAGTGTGTTCGCGGAGGTCGGGGTCGGGGGAAACGACCACGACTGTCGTGGCCTCGTTGCCCGCGCTAAACCCGTCGGACAGTACGTCCTTCCGAGCCGTTCCGAGGTACACCACGAGGTCTGCGTCGGCGTAGGCACGGCGTGCACCCTCGTTTCGACCGTACCCGAGGCTCCCGACCCACGCAGGTGACGCGTGCGGGAACGCATCGTGTGCCCGAAAATCGGAGACCACGGGGATCGCCGAGGTCTCCGCAATGCGGCGGAGCAAGCCGGCTGAGTCCGAGTCCCAGTCGTCACCGCCCACGACCATGACGGGGCGCTCCGCGGTGGCGAGCTGCGCCGAGACCGCCGCCGCCTCCGTGCGACCCATGATCCGGGGCAGAGTGCGCTTCGCCGGGAACACCGGAGCCGCAATGACGGGAACCGTAAGCAGATCCTCAGGAAGACCAACGACCACGGGCCCGGGACGCCCCGACTCGGCGAGATCGAATGCTCGTGCGACCCGCTCCGCTGCGGTCTCCGGGTGATCGAGCACGAAGACGGCTTTCGCGGTGCTCCCGAACCAGGCGTGGATGTCGAATTCCTGGAACGACTCGCGTTCGCGGTCGACTCGCGGGATGAGTCCGACGAAGACGACGAGAGCGGTCGCGTCCTGGAATGCGGTATGAATAGCAATGGCGATGTTGGCGGCACCGGGACCGCGGGTCACCATCGCCACGCCGGTCCTCCCGGTGACCCGAGACTCCGCGAGCGCCATAAACCCCGCCCCGCCCTCATTCCGTGCCACGATGAGTCGGCACGACTCGTCTCGGAGCGCATCGAGGAGCCCGAGGAAGCTCTCCCCGGGAACGTGATAGGCGCGGGGAACGCCCCGGTGCGTAATGTGGCGGGCAATTTCGGCGGCGACGGTGCTGGTCATGGGTCCTCACGAGTGTGCGGCGGATACGGGAAACCGGGGGTGCGGACGCTGATGTCCGCACCCCCGGCGAAGTCACTCGGCGGTGCGCTTGGCTTCGTCGCGGATCGCCGCGGGATCGAAGTCATTGATCTGGTCGATGAGGTCGTGATGGAACAGCGCCTCGACGTCGTAGTCGGCAGCGTTGCCCTCAATCACCCCGGACTCGGTGAGCAGATCCACCATCTGCTGGAGGTCCTCGGTGGTCTGCTCACCGTACTTCCCGGCCGATCCGACGCCCCCCGTGAGCTCCAGCCGGGTTTCAAGCTGCCGTACCGCCAGTGCCAAGCGCTCTTCCTCGGAACCGTCGGTCGGCTTCGCGGACGGGTACGCCTCCCAGTGCATCTTGATCGCTGCCTCGGGGTTTTCTGCCGAGAACACCGCCCCCTTGAAGAATGCGCGCCAGATGCCCGCGATCATCTCGGGATCATTCTCGAACGCCTCCGTCGAGCAGACGAAGATCGAGGTACCGTTCAGGTCGTTCATCGCCGAATCCAGGTTGACGAGCTTCTCGTCGAGCAGAGATTCGATCACCAGGTTGGGGCTGTCCCAGGCCGAATAGGCGTCGATCTGACCCTGTTCGAAGGCCAACGCCGCCTGCGCTCCGAACCCGACCGGCAGGAACTGGTCGGGGGATGCGGTGAGGCCGGCCGCTTCCATACCGCCGATTGCGTAGTTCACCCCTGTCGCGGTCGCCGAGTTGCTGCCGATCGTCTTGCCTGCGAGGTCAGCAACGGAGGTGAACCCCTTGGACTCGGGCGCAACCACCCGGAACATATTGCCCTCGGTCGACCCGACAAGGGAGATCGTCGGGTCCGACGCCGCGGTGGGGATCGCGGTCGCGGCGGATGCGTACGTGCAGACCGCGTTTCCGGCGGCTACCGCTTGGACCCCTGCGAGCGCGGTCTCGACCGGCTGCATCGTGACATCTAAGCCTTCCTCGGCGTAGTAGCCAAGTTCAACGGGGACTGTCGCATAGCTCGCGGTCGCTGCGGAGAGCGTTTGGTCGGTGACGGCGAAGGTGATCTTCTCGAGCGGCTTTCCGTCGGCCTCTGGCGCTTGCGCGGCGTCACCCGCGGCGCAGCCGCCGAGCGCGGCGACGCCGATCAGAGCGAGAGCGATGAATCCAGTGCGTTTCATGATGAGTGGGGTCCTTTCGAACGGCATTGTTCTGTGGGTGCTGGGTGGCAAGCTCAGCGACGGTAGCGGCGGAGCAGGAAATTGAGGCCCGCCATGACGAGCCAGATGATGACGCCGAAGCAGCCGAGCACGATGAGGAGCGCGAAAGTTGTCGACACGGATCCGGTCTGCACCGCGGCCTGGATCGCGAAGCCCATGCCCTCTCGCGCGGACACGAATTCCGCGACGATGGTGCCGATGAGGGCGAGCACGGCCGCGCTCTGCATGGCCGGGAGAAGGTACGAGATTGCATTCGGGATCCGGAGTTTCCGAATGACCTGCCAGGGCGAGGCCCCGATGGATTTGAACAGGTTGATCTGATCCTGGTTGATGTTCGTGAGCCCGACGAGCGCGTTGACCAGGATCGGGAAGAACGCCATGAGGGCTGCGAGGATCACCTTCGGGGTGGTGCCGTAGCCGAAGCCCGCGATGATGAGTGGCGCGATCGCGACTTTCGGAAAGGTCTGGATAATGAGCAGGAACGGGTAGACGGCCTTGCGCAGCGACTCGGAGAACACGAACACGAAGCTGATCGCCAGCGCCGCGACGATGGCGATGCCGAGGCCCAGCAGAGTGATCAGTGCGGTGGCCCGAAGATTCACCCAGATCGTTCCGGATTCAATCATCTGGCCGAGCACCTGGAAGGTTGCGTCGGGCGGTGCCACGAGCAGTGGCGAAATCAGACCTGATTTCGCGCTGTAGTTCCAGAACCAGAAGGTGCCCGCGAGCAGGGCGATCGCGATGATCACCGCGCGGGTCGTCGTCGACGCGAGCAACCGGCGGATATCGGAGAGGCCGAACCCGGGGGTGGCAACAGGGCGCTCCCCGGTGCCTACGGGCAGGAGTTCAGTGGTGTTCGCGCTCATGCTTCTTTCGCTTTCTCACGCAACCGCGGGCGTGCGGGTTCCGGCCTTCGCCGCCTCGAGGCTGAGCCGCCCCGTCCGGACAAGTTCGGTGAATTCAGGGGACGTGCGCAGCTCTGCGGTGCGCGGGCGGGGGAGGTCCACGTCGATGACGTCCACGATGCGGCCCGGGCGGGCGGACATCACCATGATGCGGTCAGAAAGGAACACCGCCTCGGAAATACTGTGCGTCACGAAGACGACGGTCTTCGGCTCGGCCTGCCACAGGTGCAGGAGTTCCTCGTTCAGGTCTTCTCGCGTGAACTCGTCGAGCGCTCCGAACGGCTCGTCCATGAGGAGAAGCTCGGGGCGGGTCACCAGCGATCGCGCGATCGCAGCCCGCTGCTCCATGCCGCCAGAGAGTTCCTTCGGGTAGTGGTGCGCGAAATCCTGCAATCCCATCATCTCGATGAGCTGCGCCGCGTACGCGCGATCCTCCGCGGATGGGCGACCGTCGCGCACCTCGATCGGGAGGAGGATGTTGTCGACAACGTTTCGCCACGGGAGCAGCGTCGGCTTCTGAAAGGAGACGCTCGCGGTGCGGAGCGGCTTGGTGACGACGGTGCCGTCCACGCGAACCTCGCCCCGGGTCGGCGTATCGAGCCCCGCGATGAGTTTCAGCAGGGTCGATTTCCCGCATCCGCTTGGGCCGATGAGTGAGATGAACTCGCCGTCCCGGAAGTCGACGCTCGTTTCGCTGAGGGCCTGGATCTCGAGCCGATTGCGGCGGAAGATTTTGACGACCGAGTCGACGGTTACGGCGCCGGTGCCGTGTGCAGACGTGGGGGTCATTGCGTGACCACCTTCCAATCGGGGGTGTGCGTGAGAGGGGTGTCGATGACCGCGTCGTAGAACCGCATCCAGTTCCCGCCCAGAATCTGTTCGCACTCCGCCGCGGAAAACCCGCGTTCGGCGAGCGCGGTGCCCAACCTTCCGAAGTGCTGGGGCCCGGAGAACCAATCGGGACGCTGCGAGGGTTCGACGCCTGGCGGAGGTGCAGCGCCGAGCTGCGGCCGGCGGCTCCAACGTCCGCGCCGCATCCATTCGCGATACGAGTCGGTGCCGCGCTGGTTCGAGTCGGTGCCGATGCCGATGCACTCGATCCCCAGGAGATCGACCGAGCGCGCCACCATCTCGGCCCACTCGGCTGGGGTCGCGACATAGCCTCGAGTGAGGTTGTGGTAGGTCGTCAACCCGATCATGCCGCCGCGCTCGGCGAGCGGGCGGAGGACCTCGAGGGGCTTGTTCCTGGGGTGCTCAATCAGCTCGAACACGTTGGCGTGCGTCGCCGCGACGGGGAGCTCGGAGGTGTGCACCGCGTCGAGCGCGGTGCGGTTCCCAACATGGGAGAGGTCAATCACCATCCCGTGCCGGTTCATCTCCGCGACGACTTCTTCCCCAAACCGCGTCAGGCCGGAGTCTTCGGGGTCGTAGCAACTGCCGCCGACGTCGTTCTGGATGTTGTAGGTCAGTTGTGCGACGCGGACACCCAGCTGGGCGAACGCCTCGACATAACCGAGCCGTCCCTGGAGGAACGAACTGTTCTGGAATCCGAGAACGATGGCGAGGCGACCTTGGTCGCGTGCCTGGGTCATCTCGGCAGCCGTGGTCGCGATCGCCGCGATGTCGCGGTGCTCCGCCACCAGTTCGCGCCAGCGGACGATCGAATCTAGGGATTCGTTCGCGTCCTCCCAGAACCCGCAGGTTACGGTTACCGAGTCCACGCCTCCGGCGCGAATCTCCTCGATTCCCTCCCGGTCCAACCGGGAGCAAATCAGACTGTCGACGATCATTGATTCACCTGTTCTGTGCGGGTCATACGGCGTAGTGGAGGAGCGTTTCGCTCACCCCGGTGTGGGAGCGCGAGAGTTCGGTCTCCTCGCTCAAGGCGAAATTGGACGGCTGGTAGAGGCGCCACCACTGTGCGCCACTGCATGCGACCCCGCCGCGGAGGAGGGTGACGACCTCGGACGCAGTATCCGCGGTCGTTCTGGTGGCGGTGATGGCCAGCGCCCCCGATTCCTGGTCCGGCGCGAAGCGCAAGGCGAAGCCGTGGTAGGCGGCCCGCACGATGAGGCCCTCGTGGCCGCGCACGTCGGAGAGACCGGTCACTGTGAACGTTCCGTCGGGAGTATCCGCGAAGTACGCGAGGAGCGCATTCGCGATCGTGTTGCCGACGAGGATCATCGGCGCGCCACTGGCGTCGACGGTATCGGCCCCTTCCGGAGTGACGAGCGGCCACGCTGCCCCTTCGCGGCGCACGAGCGCATGCTCGAACACGTCGAGGGCGTCGGGCCCGAGCACGCTGACCGTCTCGAGCGCATAGTCCCGGGCACCTGGCCATGCGCCGGACGGGCATCCTGCGGCCATGATGAGGCGCTCGAAGATGAGCGCGAGCTCCCGGCGCGACAGGCGAATCTGTTCGGGGACGTGATCCGTCACAGGCAGCGTCCCGGGATCGGTACCCGGGAACGCGTCGAGCAGTGAAGCCGCAGGTGCGGCGGGGTGAGGGTGTGTCATTCGGGCTATCCGGCTTCCAGTTCGCGGTTGATGAGGCTCGACGTCTCGAGCATTGAACGGATCAGTACGTCGTCGGGATGGGCTCCTCGCTCCGCGATGACGCTGAGCGCACCGATGCAGACGCCCCGGTGGAAGATCGGAGCGGCCACAGCGGTGATGAGGTCGCCCAGCCATTGCGAGTGCACGATCGAGTAGCCGAGCTCGCGGATCTCCGTATAGGCCGATTCGGCGAGTACCTCCTCGACTCGCGCGATGGCGCGTCGTGCCTCGGGAGTGGAGAAGGCAACGAGGATCCGACCAGAGGCGGAGGACTTCGGCGAGACGCGCGCTTCGAAGCCCCGCCGAATGAACATCGCGCGCATCGGTTCGATGCGTTCGACGATGATGGGGGTGGCCTGTTCCAGCACGGCGAAGGAGACAGGCGCCCCGAGGCGGTCGACGGCGTCCTGCATCGGCGGCAGCAGCACGGGCCGGATCTCTTCGGCCGGGTTGACCTTCGAGCCGACCTCCGCGACATGGAAACTGAGCGAGTACGCGGAGTTCTGGTCTTGGAATGCCCAGCCCGCGGCAACGGCGGTCTGGAGGTACTGGTGTGCGGTTGCGCGACTCCACTCCATGGTCTCCGCGAGGGCAGAGACCGAGAGCGGCCGCCCGGCGCGCGCGAGGGCGTCGATCGTCGCCAGGATCTTGATTCCGGTCTGCAGCACGGGTGTGCCGTTTTTCGAGGGTGCCTTGGTCGGTGCCGAGTCGGTCACGACTGCACCTCCCAACGCCAGTCGCGCGCCGGTTCGTCTCGATCGACGCGGAAGTGCGCGCCCTCGAAGATCAGGCCACGGAGATTGCGCTGGTGCACGTCGTGAGTCTTCTCGAGCCCGAAGCAGAATGCGTTGAAGAGCCGAATGATATGGGCGGGGACGAAGTGTGTGTCGCGCACGTCGAAGCGTGGAACCGCGTAGGGCAGTGCGGCGAGGCACTGCACCGAAGCGATGGCCTGCTCGAGCTCAGGGTGGGCAAGCGCGACGTGTCCGACCCGCGTATCCGGGGGCGTGCCTTGGAGACACTCGTCGAGCCGCAGCACCGCGGCCCGGAGGTCGATGGCCAGGTCATGAGTATGCTCGGGGACCTCCCAGGATGGGCCGCTGCGCGGCTCCTCGGAGTTCCGGGATTTGTACCAGACGCGCGTCTGCTCCTCCGGGGCGACCACGGGAAGGTCCCGGGCCCAGGCGAAGCCATCAGCGAGCTGCGCTCGCAGATCGGCCACGGTCTCGAGGGGATCGAGCTGGCGACGTTCCGAGACAAAGAGCGCGGCGAGCGCGTCTTGGACCGCGGCTTCCGGTGCGAGCTCAAGGAGGAGCGAGCGGTACAGCTCGGTGGCCTCGGGGAGCAGCGACGTCGGGGCGCGGTCGATCACTTCGCCGAGCGTGAACGTCCCACCCTCGACAGCGTTCGCGTGGGCGAGTCTGCGGAGGATTCTGCGCAGGGCCCGGAGATCGACCGCCAGCGCTTCGCCCGCGGGGAACACGCCATAGTCGGTGCGGTCATTCTCCTTCTGCGCGATTGCCTGCTCGAGCATGGTGGTGACGCGAGCGTGATTCGCCTCATTGATGGGGAGGCTGCTGACCGCAGCCGCGAGCTGTTCGTAGCCCTGGAGCCACGCGTTCACGAGCTGCGGTCGGTTCATCGTGAGGAGGACGAGTCCAAGCGCCGAGCCATTGCCCACGGCGATTGCGCCACGCGTGGCGGCATCGACCTGTGCGGCACCCGGTGCCCGCACTCGCGCGATTGCGTTCACAAGGTCGACTGAGATCTCTCGCATCATGTACGCGGTGAAGAGCTGCGCGTGGAAGGGGACGCCGAGCGGATGCGTGGCACCGTATTCCTGGAAGTCCTTGGTTCCGAAGGTCCCGTTCCCGTCGAGGCCGGTGTTCCGGAGCAGATACCCCACCTCGCGGATGCGGTCGAGATCTGGCTGGCCTCCCGCGACGAGGGCGTCGGTGACGTGGTCGAAGAGCCGAATGCTCCGGTTGGCGCGGAACCAGATCAATGTGCTCGGAGTGGCGCGGCCAGCGTAGAGGCGGGGGATCGCCTCCTGGGTGGCTCGGAGTTCCGCCTCGGTGACCTCGCCGTCGATGAGGGCGCCCTCCACGTCCCAGCTCGAGCCGATGATGCGGGGACTGCGGTCAACGAGCGACGGTTCATAGGAAAACACCACGAGGTGCATGATGTGTCCCGTCGCATCGATGCGGTACAGCATCCGACCGGCGCCGTCGGCGTTGACGCTGGCGTCGACGAGATCGATCGCCCAACGCTCGCGGACGAGTTTCGCGTAGACACTGCGCGCTGCGCTCAGCCGGGTCGGCTGCAGGGCGCCGAGTCGCCGCGGGTCCATCACGACATCGGGATGCCGGAGGGGGGCGGTCAGCAATTCGGTGGTCATCGTTGATTCCTTGCTCATCGGGACGAGGTGCCGTCTGTCTATATCAGACGATGTCTTGTTAATCCGTACGGTGATGCTAGCATCGACGAATCCAGAAGGCCAAGCACTTCTTTGCACGACTGTTCATCGAGGAGGAATCGTGACCACGATTGAGGGCGTACTCGGTGATCTGCTCGACGAAATCCGGGCGCGGCGCCCCGACCTCGCGGCCCATGCGGAGCTCACCTCGGATCCCGCCCGGCTCCGTGACGAATCACCCGTGACGGCTGTCGCACGCTCGCTGCTGGTGTTTCCAGCGACCGCTGAGGACGTCGCCTGGCTCGTCCGCCTCGCTCACTTGCACGAATCACCGATAGTCCCCCGAGGAGCCCGCACCGGACTCGTCGGGGGCGCGGTTCCCCTGCGGCCCAGTCTTGTTATCGACCTCTCGCGTCTGACCGCGATCGAGTCGCTCGACCTCGCCGGGCGCCGCCTCCGCGTCGGGGCTGGCGTGACACTCGGCCAGATCGACGACGTTCTCGCTCCACACGGGATGATGTACCCCCCGGACCCCGCGAGTTTTCGTCGCGCAACGATCGGGGGTACGGTCGCTACCAACGCTGGCGGCCTGCGATGCGTGAAGTACGGGACCACGGACCGCTGGATCCGCACGCTTCGCGTCGTCCTGCCGGACGGTAGCATGGCGGACCTCGGTCACCCCGTGATGAAGGATGCCACGGGCTACGACGTGCGGCGGCTATTCATCGGGTCTGAGGGCACGCTCGGCATCGTCGTGAGCGTCGGTCTCACGTTCTGTCCACGGCCGACGGATGCACGCATGATGCTCGCCGCGTTCGGCACAATCGAGGCGGCGCTCGCGGCAAACCACGCGATCCGTGATCGCCTCGTGCCAAGCATGTGCGAACTCCTCGACCGCGGAGCGCTCGCGAGCCGAGACACTGAGGTGCTCACCTCTCTGATCGGCCGCGTACAGGAATGGGGCTCGGATCCGGCGCTGCTCCTGCTCCAGCTCGACGGCATGGGCGTCGATGCAGAGACCGCGACGCTCAGGGCGGTAGTCGCGCCACACGCGGTGGCTGTGCGGGACGTCGCACCGGCCGACGAAGCGGAGGTTTTGGCGGTGCGTCGCGGCGGCTCTGCGGTGCGCAGTGGGCGAGCAGACGTGGAAGAAGCGCTTGTGGCGCCGGCCGACACCGCGCCCGTACTCCCGCAGGACCTGTCGGTGCCGATCGACCGCCTCGCGCAGATCGTGAAAGTGATCCGTGAGGTCGCCGACCACGCGCAGCTCGAGAGCCGGATCGCCGCTCATGCAGGGGATGGGAATCTCCACCTCCTGCTCTGCGCACCCACCGACAGTCGCGCGGACCCCGGCGAGGCGAGGCGAAGGCTTGAGCGCGCGATGGAACAGATCGTCAGACACGCGCTTGAGCTTGGTGGCACCGTCTCCGGTGAGCACGGTATCGGTGCCGCGAAACGTGGCTGGGCCCGCCAGGATCTCGGCCCCAGTGTCATCGAGATGCATCGCGCCATCAAGCGAGCCCTGGACCCGAAAAATCTGATGAACCCCGAGAAAGCCTTCTGACCTCCCGCGCGTGCCGCGCATCCTCCCACGAAAGGAAACCCAGTGTTCGAGTCACGCATTCAGCGCTTCCCCGCCGATACCGGAACGGCGCTCTCCGCCGAGTTCACCGTTCTGGACGGCGTCGCGTATTTGACGGTTATCCCGACTGCCTCGGGCGGCCTCGTCGACGGCGGCATCACCGCGCAGAGCGAGGCAGTGTTTGATCAACTGGAACGCAAGTTGGCGCGGGTGGGCGCCAACCTGGCGAACGTCGCCCAGATGACGATCTATCTTGTCGATATTGAGACAACTCGGGTCCCTTTTAACGAGGTGTATGCGCGACGCATGCCCTCGGGGCGTGCTCCGATTCGATGCGCGCTTGGGGTCGCGGGGCTGGCCCGCCCCGACATGCGCGTTGAACTGAGCGTCGTCGCGGAAGTCCCCGGTTCGCCGAACTCAAACGCGGCCGGGCCGACTACGCTGGCCCCATGACGCCAGAGGAGTATGCCGACACCCTGCAGGGGATTCTGACCCGAGCCGCTACGGCTACCGGGGTGGCCGGGCATCTGGAGCAACTCCTGGCCGCCGCCCGTGCGCAGGAAGGCGGTGCCGACGCGATCCTGGTCGACGTGTTCGTCGATCAGGATGCTGAGGGCCCCTTTGATGTGTGGGCGCGCTTCGAGGGACGCGACGCGTTCGCGCTGGATCGGCGCTTCGAACGCGAACGGAACCTGTTCGGCGTCGAGTGGACCGAGGACGGCTGGGATCCGGATGTTCCGGCCCGGCCCCGCGGCTGGAGCCGTGAGGACCTGGAAGCGGCGGTGGTTTCGGCGGTGAGCGCCTGGATTGCGGCGCTGAAGCCTGCGGCTTCCCCGGAGGATTTCTGGCTCGTGGGAACCCCGGACGGGGGGTTCGGGTGATGCGCCCTGAATGTGTGACGTACGACGGGCTCCCCGCGTCATCCGGTGGTGCCCACCGCCTGCGCACGCGCACACCCGCCATCGCGCTCGCTCAGGTGCAGGCCTTCCTGGCGGCGTGCACGCTGCCTGACGGGCCGCCGCGGTGGGCGTTCGAACTGTGGTCCGGTGGGCCCGAGGCCGCCACGGAGCGCTGGCGGGCGCTCGCCGCCGAACGCCTCGGAGGCCCCCGCCGTACGGCGCGAACGCACCGCGAGTGGAGCGTTCGCGAGCAGGACGTGCCCGTGCTCGCCGCGGCGCTCGACACGGCAGATCGCTCCGAGGTGACGCGGCACGGGCACGCGCTGGCGCGGCTCACGCTGAGTGCGCCGGCCAGTCTGCGGGATCCGGCAACGGGGGCACCGTATCCCGGGGTCAGTGCGGATGCGATGGACGCGTTCGCTGTGGATGGCTATGGCCGAACGCTCGGCACCTCGGGGATCCGTGCGACGTTCGGCACGAGCGGTGCCACCCTCTCACTCTGGCTCACGTTCCCGGGCGACGAGCGTCTCGGCACGGCGGTCGCAGCCGTGCGGGAGGCATGCCCGGTGCGGCTCTCCGCAGCGCACTGGCGGCGCTGGGTTCCGACGAAAGACGGGGCCGGATATCGTTCGCTGAAGATTTCGATGCCCGGGTCAGCGCCGGTGTCAGAATAGGGCGCATGGGAGTCATCAATACGTACTTCGCGGCGGTCGACGATGCGGCGGCTGCGGCCACGGTGGACGCGGGCCCGGCGGGCACACACGCACCGACCGTTGACGGGGTCGACGCGAGCGTGCTGGCACGGACGCTGCTGGCGCTGCTCCTCGACGTGCCAGAGGAGGCCGTGCCGGGTGGCCGGCCCTGGACCCGGCTCGTCAGCGATCCCGAGCACGAGGCCGCCTGGGTGGTTGCGTTGCCGGAGGCCTTCACCGAGGCATTGGCGAAGTCTGATGACGAACGCCTCGCCGCGGTAGTGGGCCCTTGGGCGGAGAGTGAAGAGTTCTGGGGTGCCGGGGATCCGGCGCAGCTCCTCCCGATGCTGCGGGAGTGGCGCGACCTCGCACGCGCGGCCCATGATCGTGGCCAAGCTCTGTACTGCTGGATGGCGCTGTAAAGGAAGGGCGCGGCTGCCCCGTTACTCGGTGGTTGTGGAGACCCGCTCGAGCACGCGGGCGGGCAGGATCCGGGTGAGCGGCTGCATGAGGCGGTAGCGCCAGTCCGACACGAGCACGGGCCTGCCGGCGCGGACCGCGCGCAGGCCCTCCCGGGCGACGCGTTCCGTGCGCGCCCAGGCGAGCGCCGGGAGCCGCGGTAGGTGATCCTCACCCATGCGCTCGTGGAACTCCGTGGCCAGGAGGCCGGGGCACAGCGCGGTGACCCGGATCCCGCGCCGCCGGTATCGCGCGTTCAGGGACCGGGAGAGCGACACGACCGCCGCCTTCGCGGCACCGTAGGTGCCGGTGGGGGTGAACGCCGCGACGCTTGCGACGTTCAGGATCCAGCCACTGCCTCGGGCGAGCATCCCGGGCACTGCCGCGTGAGCGAGCCGCAGTGGCACCCAGGACAGGAGCTCGTGCAGGCGTCGTTCATCGGCGATAGTGCTGCGCTCGAAGCCCGCGTAGACCCCGAACCCCGCGTTGTTGATGAGGATGTCGACGGGCCGATCGGGATCTGCCAGGCGCGCAGCCACGCGGTCGAGCTCGGCCGCGACGGTGAGGTCCGCGGCGAGTACCTCGTGCGGAACGCTTCGAGTGCCGAGTTCCTCCGCGAGGGCCCGGAGGCGCGATTCGTCGCGGGCCACGAGCACGAGGCGGACGCCGGATCGCGCGAGCTGCCGCGCAAACTCCTGGCCCAGACCTGCGGATGCCCCGGTGATGAGTGCGGTGACTGGCATGTGACTAGTTTCCCATCACGCGTGTGCTCGCTGGGCGGGGACACGGTCGGGTGATCATTCGGCAGCCCCGGGTGCCGCCACCGAGGCCGCCGCGTCCCGAAGCGCGCGGATGAGGGGCCGGCGGTCGATCCGGCGCGTGCACAGCTCGACCGCGCAGCGGGGCGCGTCGGTCACCGGGACGTAGCGCACGCCGGGGTGTGTGAACCGGACCCCGATGGACTCCGCGGTGATGATGATGTTCCCGGATACGGCGACCGCGGTGAGCGCCTCCTCCATGGTGTGCGCCCAACCGCCATAGGTGACGGGGGTGCCGTCGGGGCGGGGATCCACGCTCCAGTAGTCGTTCCATTCGGCGGAGGTGGCGCTGGCGCGGAGCACCGGAAGCTGTGCAATGTCGGCGAGCCGGAGCGTTGCCCGATCCGCGAGCGGGGAGCCCGCGGCGAGGGCAACGATGCGCGCCTCGCGGTGCACCACGACCGTGTCGAGTTCGTCCTCGTGATCAAAGGGGCGGCGGGCCAGCACCGCATCGATGTCGCCCGCCAGCAGGCGGCTGGCCTGCTCGCCCCAGCCGAGCTGCACGAACTCCAGCTGGGTGTCGGGCTGGGCCGCGCGAAAGCGCACCAGAAACTCTTCGTCCAGGCTCCGCGGAAAGCCGCTAATGAACCCGATTCGGAGTCGCGGAGGCCCGTCGGTGCCGAGCGCGCGGCGAGAAGCGTCGAGCGCCTCGCGCGCGTGCAGCATGAACTGCGCACCGCGATCGGTGAGCGCTACGGGCTGGGGCCCGCGCACCACGAGTGCATAGCCGACCGTCTCTTCGAGCCGCTTGATCTGCTGGGTCATGGCGGGCGGGGAGATGTGCAGGCGTTCGGCCGCGCGCCGGAACGACCCCTCGGCGAGCAGCACGTCGAGGGAGTGTACGAGGGCGAGCGGAAGGAATTCGGCCACGGTGACGACTTTCCAGGAGTGCGAGCGGACGGAAGTTAAGCCGGAGCTTAACAGTGCGACGGGAAACTCAATAGTCACGGCCGGCGGGATTCGAGATATTAGGGACAGCCCCGCGACGGTGCGGGAGCAGTTCGACGGTTCGAAGGAGACACCGTGCAGGCACTCATGTATTACGGGGCGACAGACGTCCGCCTCGAGGAGATTCCCGAGCCGCAGCTCCGGCCCGGGACGGTCAAGATCGCCCCGGCATACACGGGGCTCTGCGGCAGCGACCTCCACCTCTTTTTCCACGGGCCGATGCCGCCGATGCCTTCCGCGACGACACCCCACCCGCTCACCGGCGAGACGCTCCCCGTGGTGCTCGGCCACGAGTTCTCCGGAGTGGTCGAGGAGCTTGGCGAGGGGGTCACGGGCCTCGCCGTCGGCGACGCGGTCGTGGTGGAACCGATGCTCGTCGACGGGACCTGTCCCGCCTGCCGCCGCGGCACGTACAACGCCTGCCAGCAGCTGGGCGCCCTGGGCGTCTCGGGCGGGGGCGGCGGGCTGAGCGAACACGTCGTGGTGGATCAGCGCTGGGTGCATCCGGTGGGGGAGCTCCCGCTGGATCAGGCCGCGCTCATCGAGCCGCTCGCAGTCGCCCTCCACGCCGTGGAGCACTCGCGGGCACGCGCCGGACAGACCGCGGTCGTCGGCGGCGCGGGCCCCGTTGGGCTCTTTGTCGCCGCGGTCCTCGCCGCTCGCGGGATCACCGTGATCGTCAGCGAGGTGTCCGCTGCGCGGCGCGCGATGGCGGCTCGGGTCGGGGAGTCCTGGACGGTGGTTGACCCAGGGGCCGAGGATCTCGCCGAACTGGTGCGCTCCCGCACCGACGGCATGGGCGCGGATCTGGCCTTCGACGTTGCGGGGGCTCCCGCGGTCGTGCACCAACTCCTGGGACTGCTCGCGCCGGGCGGCCGCATGCAGGTGGTGGCCATGCACCCCAACCCGATCGAGCTGAACATCGCTGCTGAGCTGACGATGCAGGATCGCGAGATCGGCAGCGCCTTTGGCTACGCCAATCAGCACCCCGCGGCGATCGCTCTGGCACAGAGCGGGAAGCTCGACCTCGCGGCATTCATCACGAGCCGGATCTCCGTGACCGACATCGTGGCGCAGGGCTTCGAAAGGCTAGCGAGCCCGGATCACGCCGAGCTCAAGATCCTCGTGTCGATGACGTGACGTGAGCGGTGCGCAGGCACGCCTCCGCTCGCCCTCCGACCCCCATACCCCACAGACTTCCCGCACAGAACAGGAACATCTCATGACCCTCACCACGCTTCCCACCACCTTCTGCATCATTGGGGCCGGCCCCGTCGGCATGATGGCTGCCCGCGCCTTTCTGAGCCAGGGCCTCGAAGTCGACATCATCGAGCGGCACCGCGCCATCGGCGGCATCTGGGACCTCGAGAACCCCGGCACCCCGATGTACGAGTCGTGCAGCCTCATCACCTCCCGCATCGCGGGCGGATTTGTGGGCTTCCCGATGGCGGAGCACCTGCCGATGTACCCGAAATGGTCAGACATGCGCGACTACGTCCGCGACTTCGCGCATGAGCACTACCTCGAGGAGCGCTGCGAGTTCGGCCTCTCCGTGGTGCGCGCCGAGCCGGTCGTCATCGATGCCGGCCAGTACTGGGAGGTCGAGCTCTCGAACGGCGAGGTCCGCGCGTACCGCGGGGTGTTCGCCGCGGTCGGCTCCCAGTGGCAGCCGCAGCTTCCCGAGATTCCGGGGCTGGAGAGCTTCACCGGGCGCGCGCTGCACTCCGCGGAGTACCGATCGCCCCGGGAACTGCGGGGCAAGCGTGTGCTCGTGGTCGGTGCCGGGAACAGCGGCGTGGACATCGCTTCCGATGCGGCGTTCCACGCCGAGGAGGCCACGCTCTCCACGCGCCGCGCGTACCCGGTGCTGCCGAAGCAGATCTTCGGTGCCGCGCTCCCCGACGTGATGGACGGCCGCGCTCAGCTGCCCGCCACCGAGGCCACCTCGGGAATCGAGCCGCAGCAGCTGCTCGAGCTCATCGTCGCGTCCGTGGGGGATCTGTCCGTGTACGGCTTGCCCTCCGCCGAGGGAATCATGGTCGGGCAGACACACCCGATCGTGAGCAACACGATCCTGCACGCCTTCTCGCACGGCCTAATCCAGCACCGTCCCGACATCGCCCACATCGACGGGGAGACGGTCACGTTTACGGACGGGCGCACGCTCGAGGTCGACGTGATCGTCTTCGCCACCGGGTACGCACGCGTCTACGATTTCCTCCCCGATGGCCTCGTCGAGTACGACCGCGGACACCCCCGGCAGCACCTGGAGACCTTCGTGAAGGGGCTCGACGGGTTCTACAGTGGGGGAACCCTGCACGCGGCGATCGGGCAGGGGTGGACCATGTTTGAAACCTACGCGCTCCTGGCCGCCTACGACGCCCGGGCCACGGTCACCGGGGAGCGCGCGGAGGCTCTCCGGGCCCTCAAGGAGGACTACGACCCCGATGTGACCAACGGCTTCCCGTTCCTGGACGTCTCGCGCAACGTGAACCAGTCGGACGGCGCCACGATCAGCGTGACGATCCCCCGCGAGATCACCGAGCGCTTCGGCCTGCCGCTGCCGCAGGGCTACAACGACACCGAGTTCTATGCGCACGTTCCGCGCAGGAGCCGGGAGCGGGCGCTCGCCGCAGCAGCGGGCGTGTGATCCGCCCCCCCCGGGGCCTCAGCCGCGCCCGGCGTCGGATCAGGCGCCGGGTCCGGATCCGCGGACCCGGATCTGGTGCCGCGCGATCCGCGGGACGTACGATCGAGACATGAGAATCCTTGTCGAGATCAGCGAGGGGGAACATGCCTGTTGCGGCATGGGATTCGAGCTGGGGCAGTCGGCGACCTGGACCCTCCGAGCCGTGGACCCGCAGCCGGGACCGAACTCCGCGCGGGAGCCCGGCACCACACCGCTCCCGCTGCCGGAAACCGAGCTGCCGTGGTTCCGGGAGGAGCATCACGGGGAAACCCCGGAGTCGGTGCCCCACTGGCCGGTGACCGGCACGGTCCGCGCAATCGCCGGGGTCGTGTACCCGTTCGTGCCGGTCCCGGGACAGCCCCGCGCGTTCACGCGCGATACCTCCCGACCCGTCCGCACGCCGATGGCCCGGGTCGCGGCGGGCCCCTCGGCAAGCGACGTTGCGGTGTTTCACGTGGAACTCGAGGTTCCTGACGCGAGCGAGCTGCCCGCGTATGCCGAGGATGAGGAGGCGGCGTCTGCGCGACAGGCACGCGCAGACGCCGCACGCGTGCATCGCCAGCTCATGTCCGATCCGGTGGGGCGGGTCCTCGAGATCGCGGCCGATCTCGCGGAGGCGCAGTTCGGGCGGACGTGCACGATCCACCGGGCTCCGGACCGCTCGGCGGTCACGATCGACCCCGCGCAGGACCGGGCTACGGCGATCTGGTGGATCCGGGTTCCGCCGGACGCGGGGGATGCCGGAAAGAACCCGGAGGACGCGGGGCGGATCGGCATCCACGTCGGCTTCGGCTCCTGGTGGTTCCCGGCGACGCCCGAGCACGCGGCGCTCCCCGCGGAGTTCCTCGATGCCGCCGCACACGGGCGGGTCGCGGAGCACGTGCGGGATCGCGGCGTGGACGGACGACGACTCGAAACCCGAGTGACGGGGCGAGACGGCCGGGTGTGGGTCGACCATGAAGATCTCCCGGGACCCGCCTCGGGCATCCACGTTGCGTTCCTGGCAGGACGCACGACGGACCGCCTCCAACACGGCACCGCGCCCTACGAGCCGTGGCGGCTGGAGCCTTCGACCGACTGACCGCGCCGGCCCGCGCGGGAGGATCCGACGCGTTCCGGGGCCTGGCCGAGGCCGGCGGAAGCTGCGAGACTGTGAGTACTGTCCTACTCGGGCCGCCGTCCGGGTAGCGGAGCGATCGGAGGCACGCAGATGAGCGCACTGGAAGAATTTCCCGATGACTGGACCCGTGGATTGGTGCTCATGGCACACCCGGACGACCCCGAGTACGGCACCGCGATCGCGGTGAATCGGTGGACGCGCGGGGGCAAGGAGATCGCCTATGTGCTCGCGACCTCCGGCGAGGCCGGCATCGAGGGCATGCCGCCGGAACAGGCGGGGCCGGCGCGGGAGATTGAGCAGCGCAACGCGATCGCTCACGTCGGAGTGAGCGAGCTTGAGTTCCTCGGGTTCTCCGATGGTCGCACCGAGTTCGGCCTCGAGCTGCGCCGCGCGCTCGCCGGCGCGATCCGGCGGCACCGGCCCGAGGTCGTCATCACGCTGAACTTCGGGCTCGCCTTCGGAGGGGTGTACCGGAACCAGGCCGATCACCGAGCGGTGGGGCTCGCCACGCTCGACGCGGTCTCGGACGCGGGGAACTCCTGGATTTTCCCGGACCTCGAGGGCGAGCCCTGGTCCGGGGTGCGGCATATCGCGGTCTTCGCCGACGCTGATCCGACGCACGCGGTCGACGTCACCGATGAAGATCTCGACGCCGCGACCGCGGCGCTCACGGAACACCGGAAGTATCTGGAAGGTCTCGGCGTGGCCGACGTTCACGCGCACGCTCGCGCCCAGATCGAGAGCGGCGTGGTGACCGATGGCGGCGTCCGGCGGGTGAGTTTCCGCGTATACCAGTAGTGGAATATGCGGCAGGAGTGGTCGACCCGTGCCCCTGCTCGTCGGGGGCACGGGTTCGGTGCGGTACGCCGAGCACCGCGCCGTAGGGGATACTGGTGGGTGGCCCGTTTTCGGGTCCGCACGATTCTTTGAGAGGCACACACATGGAGCAGCACGCAGCATCCGAATCCATCCTGAATCGCTACGGTTCGCTGGATGAGGCGCTGGTGCACCGCCGGGCCTCGGTCGCGAACCGGGTGTTCTTGAAGCGCCTCCTCAACCGGATGCCCATCGATCGGCTGGTGCGCTCGGCCGACGGCATCACCGTGGTGCGCTCCGACGATGCCCCCAACATCTATGTCCATCGCGGCTACTCCGTCGGATTCCAAAGCGAGGACGAGATCATCGCGGTCGTGGGGGCCGCGGCCCCGCGCTGGGAGAGTCTCCGCTACCCCGGCACCTGGGCGGTCGACCACCCCGACCACGGCCGCGGCAAGGCGGCAGAGATCGACCTCGTCACGGAAGAACTCGGCGGCTCGAAGCCGAAGCGTGCCGGCACGAGGCGCGTCGCGAAGCCCAAAGCCGAGCCGAAGGCGAAGCCCGCGGCCGCACCGGAGCGGGTGCAGCCCGTGTGCCCGAACTGCTTCATGCTGATGGCGCTCTCCGGCGTCTGCGGAAACTGCGCGTAGCGCCCCCCCAGCCGTGCGGGTGGGGGCGGTCAGGGATCTCGCGTAAAATAGGCCCAATGACCGAAATACCCGCTGGTGCCGAGCTGGCTCCGGGCACGATCGACCCCGCCGACCTTGCGATCGCCCTTCGGGTGCTGGAGTCGGCGGGCGAGCTGCCCTCGGACCACCCCGATGTGGTGGCGGTCCGCCGCGCGACCGCGGGAATGTACAAGGCCGCGAAGCGGGTGCGGCGACGCACCACGCGCAACGAGATCTCCGAGGCGAACCGCGCGGTCATCGCCGCGACCGCGACCGGTGCCGCGGACCGTATCGATGACGAGACGCGCGGCTTGCCGCTCACCACGAGTGCCACAGCGCCCGTGGCGGGCGAGCTGCGCAAGGCGCACAACTGCTACATATGCAAGCAGCCGTATACGCAGGTGGATGCCTTCTACCACCAGCTGTGCCCCAGTTGCGCGGCGTCAAGCCACGCGAAGCGGAACGCCCGCACGGACCTCACCGGAAAGCGCGCGCTCCTGACCGGCGGCCGGGCGAAGATCGGCATGCATATCGCCCTGCGTTTGCTGCGCGACGGTGCGGATCTCACAATCACGACGCGCTTCCCGCGCGACGCCGCACGTCGCTTCGCCTCGCTCCCGGACTCGGCGGACTGGCTCGACCGGCTGCACATCGTGGGGATCGACTTGCGTGATCCCTCGCAGGTGGTGGCGCTTGCCGACTCGGTCGCGGCCGGTGGTCCGCTCGACATCCTCATTAACAACGCGGCGCAGACGGTGCGACGCTCACCCGGCTCGTACTCGTTGCTCGCGGATGCGGAATCGCAGCCGCTGCCCGCGGGGCGGTTCCCCGACACGATGACGCTCGGCAGCCCGGCCGAGCTGCATCCGCGGGCCCTGCAGACCTCCGTGGGTGCGGACGGCACGGTCGCACTGGATCCCCTCGACGCGACCGCGCTTGCCGGGACAGTCGCGGCGGGGCTGGCGCAGAGCCTCACGGGCGCCGATCTGAGCGCGCTCGCGATGGCACCGGGATCGTCCTCGCTGGCGAAGCACGCGGACGGGAGCGCGATCGACGCGGGCGGGCTCGTCCCCGACGTGGCGCACGTCAATAGCTGGGTCCAGCACGTACAGGAGGTGGATCCCCTCGAAATGCTCGAGGTCCAGCTCTGCAACGCGACCGCGCCCTTCATCCTGATCAGCAGGCTGCGCGCCGCGATGGCGGCCTCGCCGGCTCGCCGCACCTACGTCGTCAACGTTTCGGCGATGGAGGGGCAGTTCTCGCGCCGGTACAAAGGCCCTGGCCACCCGCACACGAACATGGCAAAGGCCGCACTCAACATGTTGACCCGCACGAGCGCGGGTGAGATGTTCGAGACGGATCAGATCCTGATGACCGCGGTGGACACCGGCTGGATCACGGACGAGCGCCCACACTTCACGAAGGTGCGTCTCGCGGAGGAGGGCTTCCACGCGCCGCTCGATCTGGTCGATGGAGCGGCCCGGGTCTACGACCCGATCGTGCGCGGCGAGGAGGACCAGGAAGATCTTTACGGGTGCTTCCTGAAGGACTACGCCCCCCACCCCTGGTAGGACGTCACACGCGAGGCGGCTGGGGGATCCAGCACCGCACTCGGCGCTGGTAGGCCCGGTACGCGTCGCCGAATCGCTCCGTGAGCTCCCGCTCCTCGTGAGGGCGCACCAGCCAGTCCCACACGATCGCGCCCGCAATGGCGTAGATCACCACGAGCCACGAGGAGAGCATCATGCCCACGGCGACGCCCTGGGCGATGCTGCCGAGCGCCATCGGGTTCCGCACGGTGCGATAGGGGCCGCGGATCACCAGGGCGGTGGTTGCCGCTGAGGGCAGCGGGGTGCCCCGTCCGATGGTGGCGAGGGATACGGCAGACCACACGCTGAGCGCGCCAGCGGCACCGAAGAGTACGGCCCCGGCTGACCGCCACACGGCCCCAAACTCGCCGGCGAGGCCCCATCGCGACTCGAGCCAAGCGATCACGAGCGGGATAACGCAGAGGAACACCACCCAGAACACGCTGGTTTGCGCTGCGGTGCGCCGCAGTCGCGCCCCGGGGGTCCGGGAAATATCGGTGCGCCCCGCGAGCGGACCACGGAGGAGGAGCTCGCTCGGAACTCGGCCGAGCCACAGCACCAGGGCTGCGCCGATGCTCCCGATCGCGGCCGCGAGCATCAGCACCGCGCCCCACCCGGCCAGACCGGTGGCCGTGGCATAGGCCACCATGCCGATCGTGACCAGCGTGGTCCAGAGCGCGCTCACCGCGGCACCGGGCCGCCACCCGGCTGCCGCAGCACCCGAAGCGAGGACAAACAGGGGAAGATCCAGCCCAAAGATGAGGACCGGATTCAGTGCGCCGAGGGTGGCGTGACGGACGGCGTCGCTCGTGAACACGGCGACCCACCAGAGCGCACCGGCCACGGCCTGCAGCCCGAAGTAGGCGCGGGCGAGACGCGGATCTCGGAGAAACCAGGGGCCCGGCGCACTCGCGTCGTGCAGAGGCGTGGGGCCACGTTCCATATCTTCAGCGTAACCGGGCCCACTGCACTCTGCGCGGGTCGCGCGCGCCCGTTCGCTGAACGCATGCCGAGCGACCGGCGGAGAGGGTGACGCGGCGGGTGATCTTTGCGACCGTTGCTGGGGCGCACGTGCGCCAGCGGCACCAAATTTGGCGTGGTGATGCGGAACTTGGCGCGATGCGACGGTGTGTCGAGTCCGCGCGGGCCGTCTCGGTTCCGTGGTAAGGCGCGCCTCGCGCTGGTAGTGTCGAGTGGGGCATTTTGGCCCGTGCAGGTGCATGTCAGAGCGCGATGGGGATCGCGCAGACACGACTCGAGGGGATTCGAGCCGAGCCACCCGCACACACAACGGGGTACTCGGGGCGTTTTTTGGCGCGCCGATACAAATATTGGGGGATGTATGCCTTCGGCATATCCGGGCGCAATTGCCGCGCCCAAACGACGCTGGAGCGGGCTGTCAGCCCTGCTCGCCGGCGTCCTGACAGCGCTGCTCGTGGTGACCGGTTTCAACGCCGCTCCCGCGATGGCTGCGGAAGGCACTGTGCACCTGCAGCTGCCGAGCAACTTGGCGACGCACAACGGCCAGCCGGTGTATGTCGAGGGCGAGTCCTACGTCCTCGGGGTGACCTTCAGCCGCAGCGAGATTCCGGCGGGACACACCGCGGTCATCGAGGTGCCGAAGGGCTTCACCATCGCGGAGGGGCCGAAGGGCGTTGAGTCCATCGAGTCCTTTACGCTTGCCGACGGCATTCTGACCATCAAGTTCAAGGACCCCATTCCGGTCTCGAACGGCGGCTTCGACCTGAACTTTACGGTCGACACGGTGACGGAGTCGTCGGAGCAGCCGATCTCCTGGAAGGTCAACGGCCAGGAACAGAGCCAGACCATCATCATCCAGAAGGGTGGCGATCAGTTCACGACCATCACCGACGGTGGCTCGAAGAACGGGTACGACGCGAAGTTCCCCGCGGTGACCGTCGACGATCAGGGCAAGGTGGTCCTCAGCGACGAGTTCCTGAATACGGAACTGAACTACGTGATCACGGTGAACAGCAAGGCCGCACGCGACGTGACGATCACGGACACGCTGCCCGAGGGGCTGAGCCTCGTGCCCGGCTCGTTCCAGATGCGGAAGACGGTCTGGGACGCGGAGGGCATGAACAAGCAGGGCCCGCTCGCCGTGGACATGTCCGCCGCGGAGTACACGGGAACCTCGTTCACCCACGCCTTCCCCGCGGAGCAGAACTCGATCTACGAGCTCTTCTACACCGCGAAGATCGCCGACGCCGCTGCGCTCGCTCAGCTCCGCGACCAGCTCCAGGCACAGTACGACCTGGTCAAGGACAAGGAAGGTCAGCGGTTCGAGATCAAGCTCACCAACACCGCTGATATTGCGGGCGTGAAGGGCTCGAAGAGCTACACCATCGGGTCCTCCACGCCGAAGGCGCCCGCTCCGAACTATGGCGCCGCGTTCAAGAAGTCCTCGGACCTCACGGGTGACACCCCGGTCACGCTCAAGGGCGAGGGCCCGGCGATCGAGCCGACGCTCCCCATCACGTACACCCTGACCGCGGACCTGACGCAGTTCGCCAATTTCGTCGGCAAGAAGTACGAGCTGCAGCGCAACGTGGTCATCACCGACACGCTGCCCGCGAACCAGAAGTGGGTGCTCGGCGACGATTTCCTGAGCCCCGCGTACACGCTCGTCAGCGGCGTCTCCGCCGAGGACTTCGCCGGGAACGATTACGTCGGCTCCTACATGATCGACGGCCAGGTGCTGCGCATCAACGTCGGTCAGGACCTCACGAAGAAGCACACGATCACGGCGAAGGCCGAGCTCGTGAGCGTTGAGGGCCTGGCGGTGCAGAACGACCCCGAGCACAAGCCCTACGTGTCCCAGCTGTTCACCGGCCTGAAGAACTCCGCGCACTTCGCCTACGACAACGGGAACGGCCGCACGGTCACGACCGACGGTCACGTCGTGACGACAAAGGACCCGACGACCGGGATCAACGACCAGGAGAAGTTCAAGAAGCGGACGGACTCCAAGCCGATCATCCTGGGCAAGGGCGAGACCGTCGCGCAGATCCCCTTCACCTTCACGGTGGGGGCGAACACGGGTGACCCGCAGAAGTCGATCATCACCGATTACATCGATCACACGCTGCTCGATGTCTCGGAGAAGACGCTGCCCGCGATCACGAAGAGCATCACGGGCAAGTACGCCTGGGAGTTCCCGATCGATCAGGACACGATCGATGTGGCGCTGAACGCCGACGGCAACCTGGAGTTCCGCCCGAACGCCGCCTTCCCGAAGGACGTCAACGGACGGGCTGCAACCAAGCCGCTGACTCAGAGTTTCGAGTTCACGGTCCTCATCCCGACCAAGCCGATTGAGGGCAAGAGCGCGATCGAGGTCACGAACCGCGCCGACTACACCGGCGAGGATCGCGAGATCGTCTTCAAGTCGCACACGACCTCGACGGCTGGCGCAGCCGGCCGCGAGATCGACGTGAAGAAGACGGTGTACAACGCGGCGAAGGACGAGTTCACCACGAACCTTCGTGCTCCGCTGACCGAGGATGGTGCGCTCGTTGAGGACGAGTACATCTACCGCGTGCAGTTCATGCCGACGCTGGAATACAAGAACATGCTCTTCGACATCAACGACGAGCTGGTCAAGGACCTCGAGTTCATCGGCTTTGTGAACCCGGATCAGGTCACGACCGGCGGCGACGCCGGCAAGGGCACCTACACGATTCCCGGCACTCAGCTCACGGCAAAGTTTGACCAGGCAAGCAACAAGATCACGGTTGCGTCGGGTCAGCAGATCGCCGGCGGCAAGCTCACCGAGCTGTTCTTCAAGGTGAAGATCACGAACTTCGAGGACGGCAAGGGCATCGAGAATGCGATCGGACCCGAGAAGGTCACGATCACGCCGACGAACGACATGCCCCTCGACATCTCGAAGCTGAACGAGATCGACCCCACGGGCGATCCGATCACCGACCGTGACGCACGCTTCGAGCTGCGTGACGCGGCGGGCGAGGTGGTCATCTCCGATATGTAGATCGTCGGTGGCAAGCTCCGTGTTGCGGGCAAGACGGGCGGCGACGCGGTTCCGACCGTGAAGCAGGCCGGCACCTACACCGTGCACGAGCTCAAAGCACCGAAGGGCTTCGTCAAGAAGACCGAGCCGGTCGCGCTGATCGTGGACGAGGACGGCACCTCGCAGGAGACCAAGTTCTTCAACACCCCGCGCAGCGCGGTGAAGAAGGTTTCGGTCGGCGACTACGTCTGGCTCGATGTGAACCGCGACGGTATCCAGGACGCCGGCGAGGACCCCATCAAGGGTGTCAAGCTTGCGCTCACGGGCCCGAACGGCCAGCCGGTGACCGACATTGACGGCAACCTGGTTGCGCCGACGGTGACGGATGACAAGGGCTTCTACGAGTTCATCGATCTGCCTGCGCTACAGCCGGGTGAGACCTACACGGTGTCGATCGTGCGGGACGACGAGGACACGAAGCAGGCGCTTGAGGGTCTGATCCCGACCAAGGAGAAGGGCACCGACGATCGCGAGAAGGATTCGTCGACCTGGACCGCGGTGTCGCGTGACGATCTCGTGAACGATGGCGACCGTGATCCGTCGCTGGACTTCGGCTTCCAGGTGAAGAGCTACGCCATCGGCGACATCGTCTGGGTGGACACCAACCGCGACGGACAGCAGGGCGAGGACGAGTTCCTCGAGGGCGTCACCGTCCGCCTGCTCGATGCCGACGGAAACGTGGTCACCGAGATGCAGACCGACGCGAACGGCCGTTACCTCTTCGATGAGCTGGCAGCCGGAACCTACGAGGTCGAGTTCGTGCTGACCGACGAGCAGCAGGCGAAGTACGTCTTCACCACGCCGACCGTCGATCCGGCCGAGACCGATTCCAACGCGGACCCGGTCTCCGGCCGCACGGGCAAGATCGTGCTCGACGACACGAACACCGCCCTCACGCACGACTACACGACCGCGGATGGCACGAAGGTGCGCGCCACGCAGGGTATCGACCCGACGTGGGACGCGGGCGTGGTGCTGAAGTCGGTCTCCGTGGGCGATTATGTGTGGCTCGACGTGGACGGCGACGGCATCCAGGGCACCCACGAGGACGAGACCCCGATCCCGGGCGTCAAGCTCGTGCTCACGGGTCCCGACGGGAACCCCGTCACGGATGTCTTCGGCAACCTGGTTGAGCCGACCGTGACGGACAACGAGGGCTTCTACGAGTTCCCGAACCTGCCCGCGCTGAAGGACGGCGAGACCTACACGGTCACGATCGACCAGGAGGATACGGGCACGCAGAAGGCACTCGAGGGCCTGATCCCGACGAAGACCGGCGGCACGGATGACCGCGAGCTCGACTCCTCGGAGTGGACCGCAGTCTCGCGTGACGATCTCGTGAACAACGGTGATCGTGATCCGTCGCTGGACTTCGGGTTCAAGCACAAGACCTACGCGATCGGCGATGTGGTCTGGATCGACACGAACAAGGATGGCCTGCAGGGTGACACCGAGTACACCCTGAAGGACGTCATCGTGCGCCTCTTCGACGAGCAGGGCACCCTGATCGCCGAGACCACGACCGACAAGAACGGGCTGTACGTCTTCGATGAGCTTCGCGCGGGCACGTACCGCGTGCAGTTCGAGCTGACGCCGGCTCAGGCGAAGGTCTACGAGTTCACGAAGACGGGTGGCGGCGATCTCGCGCTCGACTCGGACGCGGGCAAGAACGGGTTCAGCACCTGGATCATCCTCGATGACTCCAACGCGAATCTGACGCTCGACTACGAGTACGCGCACCTGACCGGTGCGATCAAGGCGACGCAGGGCATCGACCCCACGTGGGACGCCGGCGTGATCGTGAGCGAGCCGAAGGGCCCCGGCCCCGAGGTGCCCACGACCGATCCCGAGGAGCCGGCGAAGCCGGGCCCGAAGGACCCGGAGGGCACGCCCGAGCACCCGAAGGGTGCCGTGACCGTGGGCGGCCTGGCCGTCACCGGTGGGGTGGCGCCGTGGGCCTACGGCCTGGGTGGCGCGGCACTGCTGGTGCTGGGTGGCGGCGCACTGCTGCTCGCCCGTCGCCGGGCGGGACGGCACGCCTAGCGTGATGAGATCGTGATTCATCTCTGAATCACGAGTGAGGGGAGGGCTCGTGCCAGTTGGCACGGGCCCTCTTCGCGTCCCAGCCGCCCGTCCGAACGCGCTGAGGGACACCGGACGTCATCAGATGATGCGCATGGCTCGCTCATCGGATACTGTAAGAGCAAATTGCTCCCTCAGAACGACCTCGGGGAGTACCACCGGTGGGTTGGGAATGGGGAAAAGCGTGCGACGCTTGCGACAGACACAGAAGACCGGACGGCGCGGGATCGCGTGGGCACTCGGGGCCGCGCTTGCGCTGGGCATGGCGATCACGACGCCGCAGGTCGCGCAGGCCGCCGAAGACACGGCGGTGCTGGAGATCACCAAAACGGCCTCGACCACCACGCTGAAGCCCGGCGAGACGATGGAGTATCGGATCGAGCTCGGCTGCTCCACGATTACTGACCTCGGCTGCCGCGGGGCAACGCTCTCCGATCTGATCCCCGCAGAGTTCGAGATCATTCCGGGCAGCGTCTCGGTGGCGAACGCCACGGCGAACCCGCCCGTCGTGGACGGCAACCAGGTCACGGTCGAATTCATCGACCCCCTCGGCGACGGCACCGTCGGCCTGATCGAGAACGCGGACGCCGTCATCACCATCCAGGTGAAGCTCCGCGACGATCTCCCCTACGAGGCCAACGGTGTGCCGATCGTGAACACCGCCGTTGCCGACGCGGAGAACGCGGCCGAGGTCTCGGACCAGGCCACGGTGACCCCGGAAGTGGAGTTGAAGCTCCGCACCGATGTCGAGAAGGGCTACAGCCCGGATCGCGGACAGGCCGTGCCTGGCACCCCAACCACGCTCACCGTGCAGGGGACGAACACCTCAAACGCGGGCGTGGAATCGCTGGTGCTCACCGACCCGAAGGACCCGGCGGCCAGCCCGAACCCGTTTGACCACCTCGACATGACGGCGCTCGAGACCCTCACGTTCCCGGAGGGCGCCGCGCCGACCGCCACGGTCGAGTACTACGTGGATGGCGCCTGGGTGTCCCAGGTGCTCTCCGCCGACGACATGCCGAACGCCCCGCCCGCGGGCGCGAAGGGCATCCGCGTCACCTTCACCGCCGCCGACGGCGGCACGATTCCTGCCACCGCGGGCGGTGGCTTCGCACTGGGACTCGTCCAGGGCCCCGACGTCGCGGAGCTCCCCGGCACCACCACCGTCGAGAACACCGTGACCAGCGAGGTCACGCTCGGTGATGACGCTGCTGAGGCCGAGAACGGGGCCGACTACACGATCGTCACCGATCCGCTCTCTGTCGGCGCAACGAAGGAGTTCGCCCAGCAGGAGCTGATCGCGGGCGAGACCACCGGCGTCACGCTCACCGGCACGAACACGAGCCTGACCAACCTTGAGACCCTCACGATTCGCGAGCCCGCGACCGGAAAGTTCGGCGAGGTCGACGGCGTGCAGATGCTCGAGTTCACCGGGTTCACGGGGACGGTGCAGTTCCCGACGACGGCGACCGCCGGCACCGTCACCCTCGACTACGTGGATACGAACGGGCAGCCCGCGAGTGTGGAGCTGGTCCTGGCGAACGGGCAGCCGTACCCGGAGCTTCCCGCCGACTTCGGCTCGCTGAACTTCTTTGAGATCACGTTCACCTCGCCCGCCCCCGGCGGCATCGAGCCCGGCGGCGAGAGCACGATCGAGTTCGATGCGACCGCGACCGATGCGGCCGAGCCCGGCACCACCCTCAGTAACGAGATCCTGGTGACCGGAACGAACCCGAACGGCACCGCGACCGCGCCAGCCGAGGACGACCTCGTGTTCGCGGAACAGCACCTGGAGCTTGAGACCACGAAGAAGGTCAACCCGGGTGAAATGTGGGGCTACCAGGGCGAGACGGCCACGGTGCAGCTCCCCACGCAGCTGAAGCCGAAGCCCGCCTCGAACGCAAACGCACACCACATCGTGGTGACGGATCCCGCGCTGAGCGATCCGAACGATCCGAACAGCGCGCCGACGTCGTCGAGTTTCTGGGACTCGTTCCGTCCCCAGCAGATCACGCGGACCGACGTGCCCGCGGGTGCGACGCTCACCGTGCGCTACTACGACACCGTCGATGGCGTATGGAAGGATCTGCCGGGCGCGGAGAACGTGGTCGGCGCGACGAGCTTCACCATGGTGATTCCCGAGGAGCTGCGCGACCGCATGGGCGGTCTCCAGTTCGATTTCGCGAACGAGGACCCCGGCTTTGAGCCCGGGAACACCGTGCAGCCGAACTTCACCTCGGAGCTGAAGGAGGGGCTGCCCGCCGTCGAGGCACCGGGAGGTGCGCACGAGATCGTCGAGAACTGCGCCGCCTCCGCGGCTACCGGCGCGCCGGGCGTTGAGCCGGGCGTCTCCGCCGAGAGCTGCCAGGAACTCCAGATCAACAACCCGATCATCGGCGTCCACGACCTGCTCGAGAAGGTCTGGATCCTGCCTGAGGATGGCATTGTCCCGTCCCGGAGCGGTGCGCACGCGACCTCGCGGTTGTACTGGTCAACGGGCGGACGCACCGGCGTCGACCAGATGGTGGTCGCCGACACCCGCCTCGCGCCGGGCGCGAACTTCGATGCGGCGACGGGCCCGACTGATCCCGTGCAGAGCACCGTCTACAACGCGTTCAACCTGTTCAAGATCAAGGCGATCACGCCCGAGCTCGACCCCTCGCTGCAGTGGGACCAGGTCACGGACGTGCAGCTGTGGAACGCCGCAGCCGGACAGTGGCAGACCATCGCCGCGGCGGCGGGGAACCTGCCCTACCAGGGGAGTGTCCCCGAACTCGCACTGACGGCCGCTGAGCAGCTCAGCACGACCGGGGTCCGGCTCCTGTACGCGGAGAACTCGGCGGCACGCGCCGCATCGACCGATCCGCTCGCCCCCGCCGTGGGGTCCGGCGTCGCGAAGACCAACAGCGCGAGCCCGGGATCGACGGGCGTGCGCTCCCTCGACCTCGAGTGGGAGCTGCGGGACGCGAAGCGCGTTCCCGCCGGCGAGCCCGTGCTCGGGACCGCCACCTTCAACACGCCAACGCTCGGCGACGTCAACAACATCGCGAGCGGCACCTCGGTGGCCGGCGACGGCACCGTCATGGGGCACGACGACGACGGTGACATCATCTCGATCATCGACCGGCCCGTGGGCGTGAAGCTCACGAAGGGCTGGACGGGCGGCGTGCTCGGCGTGCCCCCGGCGGACGCCGACCAGGCGCAGTACCCGACGAGCCGCGTCACGCTCGTGGCCACGAACACTTCGGTGACGCGGCTCGAGCAGCTCGACATCATCGATCCCGGCGCGGGGGGCGCGAGCCCCTTCGACGTCTTCAACCTGCAGCGCATCGTCTCGGTGCCGAACACGGTGGCGGGTGCGGACCCGGACCAGACGGTCGTGATCCTCACGGCGTCCGATGGCACCGAGACCCGGCACGCGCCGGGTGCCGCCGTGGCGCTCGCGAACACGCCGGCCGGGCAGGCCCTGCTCGCCGACACCGTGAAGGTTCAGCTGCACACCGAGGGCCGTGCCGACGCGGAGGGGAACACGAACTCCATCGAGAGCGGTGCCACCGCCACGCTGGTGATGGACCTGCAGCTGCGCAAGACGCACCGCGAGGGCGGGGCACCCGTCACGCGCGTCGACTCCCCGGTGAAGAACGAGGCCGAGGCGCTCGCGTGCGATCTGTGCGACGTGCCCGGGGCACCCACGGGCTCCCACGCGGAGGCGGACGACGCGGCGCAGATCCAGCTCGACACCTTCGAGCTCGACGTGCAGACCACGAAGACGTTCACGCCTGACCAGCAGCGGGTGGAGTGGCTGCCGGGCGATCCGCAGCACACGGCGGAGGAGTGGCCGGCGATCCGGATGGATCTGACGGCGCGGCCCACCGGCACGGCGCGGGCCGAAAAGCTCGTGGTCACCGATTCGGCCGAGAACCGCGTCCCGGGGGAGGCCTCGGCGAAGAGCTTCTGGAACGCCTACCGATTCGTGGGCTTCACGAACGACACGCTGCTCGTGCCGACGCCCGTGAACCGGGTGCAGGCCGAGGTGCTCACCGGTGACTTCACCTCCGGGCTTCCGGCGAACGCGCTCGATTTCACGGCAGACACGAGCACCCCCAACGGGGACGGCTGGCTCGCCGGGACCGCGGCCCCGGTCGCCGTGACCGGCGGCAAGATCGAGGGGGCGGCCGCCGCGCTGCTCGCCGACATCGCGCCGGCAGACTACGACAAGATCCGCGGGATCCGACTCACGTTCCAGACCGTGGACGGCGCGGGCAACGCGCGAGCGTTTGAGAACCCCGCGAACCCGAAGGTGGAGATCGCGCTCGACGTGAAGCGCCGCGCCTACCTCGTGTCCGAGCCGGACCGCGCGGTGCCGGATTCCAACGCGCAGTTCAGCGCGCCCGGGGAGTCGCCCACGGCACCCGGCGGCCTGTTCACGAACACGGTCGACGCGGAAGCCGAGAGCCACGTGAAGGTGCCCGTCGCGGGCTCGCCTGACCCGCTCCCGCTCGTCGCGACGGACGAGGCGACCGACCAGGTGACCTACCTGGCGGGCGGCATTCAGGTCGCGGTGGAGAAGACCCCGCGCGGCGCGCAGCAGCCGGGCGTGGTGATCCCGTTCACGCTGAAGACCACGAACACGGCACCGCGGTCCGACGACGAGCACGCGAACGAGGAGCTCGGGATCTCCGATCCCGTCATCGTCGACGTGCTCCCGATGGCGGACGGCCTGCCCCAGCTCGTGTTCGACCCCGACATGGAGGTCGAGAAGCGGTTCAGCTTCGCCCTGGAAAACCGCATGGCACCCGAGCGCTCGGTGATGCCGGTCGATCCGGCGCAGATCAAGGTGGAGTATCTCGACGAGCACTTCGATCCGATCGCGGCGGGCGCCGAGCCCGCGCACCTGCGCTTCACCTTCCCGGAGGGCACGGTCCTGTACCCGCAGGAGGCGTACACGATCACCGTGAACATGATGTTCCGGCCGGGCGTGCTCGCGGGCGAGGAGCACAAGCTGGTGAACGCCTTCAGCGTCTCGAGCGACGAGCCCTTCACCGGCGGCTGCAACTTTGAGGAGGCCCCGCCCGGGGTGCAGATCACCGAGTGTGGCACGGACACCGAGGTCTACCCGACCGAGGCGGGCGCGCTGCGCGGCAAGAAGTACGTGCGGGCGAACGACACGGGCCTCGGCCTCGCGGACGTCCCGAACCCGAACGCCGGAAAGGCCTGCGTGCCGCAGTTCGGCGACGCGGACACCGGATACTCCTTCAACAACTGCGTGCCGATCACGAAGCCGCTGGGCGTCGAGACCTGGCGCGAGGAGCTCCAGAACACGGGCACGCTCGAGATGGACACGGTCGTCACGATCGACTCGCTCCCGAAGCCCGATGATCAGGGCGCGCTCGTGCTGCTGCCGCGCAAGTCGGAGTGGCAGCCGAGCTGGGTGGGGAACACCGCCGTCGTGACGGACGACGGATACCGCACGGACGCTGCGCCCACGCAGTTCTACTCGAGCTCCGAGGACGCCGTGTGCAACGCCGACCTGAAGCCGACCCAGGAACAGTGTGTGGACTACTGGACGCCGATCCCGGCGGGTGCCAGCGAGGCGGAACTCGCCGCGCTGAACATCCGTCACGTGAAGACGGTGTTCGACTTCTCCGCGAACCCGCTGCAGCCGGGCGAACGTCTCGCCTACACCTTTGAGACCCGCACTCCGGCGCAGGCCCCGAAGATGACCGCCGACACCGTCGCCTGGAACTCCATCGCGGTGGGCGCACAGACCGTCGCCTCGGACGGCGTCACGAAGGCCAGCGTGCTCCCCACGGAGGGGCTGCGCGTCGGTGTGGCACTTGCCACCGGCCCGCTCGCCGTGCAGAAGACGGTGACCGGCCCCGGCGCGGAGTTCGCTCCGGAAACCTTCGACGTGCAGGTTGTCTGCACGGTCCCCGAACGCGAGGGCTCGATCGGCGGCGCCGTGACGCTCGATCCGATCACGCTCACGGTGCCGGCGGGCGAGACGGTGACGCTCGACGAGCAGTTCCCGTGGGGTGCCGAGTGCGAGCTGCAGGATGTTCCCGGTGCGAACGGCGAGACCTCGTCGCAGGCCGAGACGGTCACGATCGGGCGGGACACCGACCCCGTGCCCGTCGCGAAGCTGACGAACACGTATGAGCTGGGAGCCTTCACGGTCACCAAGGAGGTCGCGAACGGCGCGACGAACCAGGACGGTGAGGCGATCGACTACGGCGAGTTCCCGGTCGCGGCGGTCTGCACCTTCCTCGGCGAGGAGCTCCCGCTGGATCCCGCGGAGGCGACGCTGACCGCTGGCGGTACGGCGTGGCTCGTGGACCAGCTCCCGGTGGGGGCCGAGTGCACCCTGACCGAGACGGACACGAAGCGCGGCGACGCGAGCCTCACCGTCAACGGTGCACCCGTGACGCCGAACGAGGACGGGTCCTGGACGTTCGTGATCGCCGACAGCGAGGCCGCCGTCGACCTGCAGCTCACGAACACCATGTCGCTCGGCGCGCTCGAGCTCGCGAAGCGCGTCGAGGGCGCGGGTGCGGCGGCGGTCGCCCCGGAGACCGTGTTCACCTTCGCGGTGGTCTGCACCCTTGACGGGCAGCCCGTGTACGACGGCACCGTTGAGCTGACGAAGGCCGAGGCGGATGCGGGCACAGTGAAGCGCATCGACACCCTGCCAACGGGGGCCGAGTGCGCGGTGACGGAGACCGGCACCGGCGGTGCGACGACGTCGGTCGTGACGCCGGATCCGGCCGACGGCCCCGTGGTGATCGAGACGCTCGAGGAGACCGTGCTGGTCTCCGCCGCGAACACCTACGACGCGGGCAGCTTGCACGTGACTAAGGAGATCACGGGTGCGGGCGCAGAGCGCTGGGGAACCGGACCGTTCGAGGTGTCGCTCGCCTGCGAGATCGGCGGCCAGCCGGTCACCGTGCCCGAGGGGGCGACCCGCCCGCTCACGGCGGAGACCGATTACGAGGCCGACTACACCGGCCTGCCGATCGGTGCCGCGTGTGAGCTCACGGAGACCGTGACGGGTGGCGCGACCTCCTCGGAGATCGTGACCGCCGCGGGCGATCCGGTGGTCGAACCCGTCGTGATCGGAGCCGGCGACGCGCTTGCGCTCCGCGTGATCAACACCTTCGACGTCGGTGCGATCGAGGTCGAGAAGCGGATCACGGGCCCGGGGGCTGCGGAGGTCACCGACGCGGTGTTCACGGTCGCGCTGGCCTGCACCATCGACCGCGACGGGAAGACCGTCGAGATCGAGGTTCCGGATGGGGCCGAGCGCGAACTGTCGCGGGACGGCGGACTGACCGCCAGCTACGAGCAGCTCCCTGTGGGCGCGGCCTGTGAGCTGCGGGAGACCGAGGCCGGGGGTGCCGCCACGGTGAGCATCACGCCGAACCTCGGAGACCCGGCCGTGGGGGCTGTGACCGTCGCCGCCGGAGCTGCCGCGCAGCTCACCGTGGTGAACGAGTTCGCGGCCACTCCGGTGCCGCCGGTGGATCCGCCGACGCCCGGGACCCCGGGGACGATGCCCGGCCTCGTCACGACCGGTGGCGGCGCACTGACGCCGTGGCTGATCGGTGGCGGCGTGCTGCTGGTGCTGGGTGCCGGGCTGCTCGCCCTGCGCGCGCGACGCCGCACGGACGACACCGAGTAGTCCGCAGCAGTGACGCCGGTGGGCGGTGCCTCCTGAGGGGGGCACCGCCCACCGGCGTTTCTGGGGTCCCGGGCGTGAGGAAACCGTAAGGATCCGCGGGCGCACGGGCCGCGCCCGTATGGATTCCGTGAGGGGGTCTCCCGGGGGCCGCTCAGGGGTGATGCACTGAGGTCAGCGCCCGGTTCGGGCGCTCCGCGGGACCGCCCGCGGCGGTTCTTCGATCGGAGCTTCTCGTGCTCGACGTCGTGTATCTCCTCGGCGCCCTCGCCCTCTTCGCCCTCGTGGCGCTGGTGGGGAAGGCGGTGGAGAAGCTGTGATCATTCTGGAAGCGCTCGCCGCGCTGCTGGGCCTCGGGGCCATCGCCTATCTGGTGTGTGCCCTCGTGAAGCCGGAGCGGTTCTGATGGCCTGGCTCGGATTTCTCGCCACGGTCGGGACGCTGATCCTGATCCTCGCGATCACGTACCGTCCCCTGGGCGACTACATGGCGTGGGTGTACACGAGCGGCCGCGACTGGGCGGTCGAGCGTGGCCTGTACCGGGTGATCGGGGTGGACCCGAAGCGTGGGCAGTCGTGGCAGGCCTACCTGCGGGCCGTGCTCGCGTTCTCCCTGGTCGGCGTCCTGGTGCTGTACCTCCTGCAGCGCACGCAGCAGTGGCTCCCGGCCTCGCTGGGGCTCCCGCCCGTCCCGGAGGGGATCGCGTTCAACACCGCGATCTCCTTCGTGGCCAACACGAACTGGCAGGCCTACTCGCCGGAGGCGACCGTCGGATACGCCGTGCAGTGTGCCGGGCTCGCGGTGCAGAACTTCGTCTCGGCGGCCACCGGCATCGCGGTCGCCATCGCGCTGGTGCGCGGCTTCGCCGCGCGTCGATCCGGCACGATCGGCAACTTCTGGGTCGACCTGATTCGCGGCACCGTGCGGATCCTGCTGCCGATCTCGGTGCTGGGGGCGCTGGTGCTGCTCGCGGGCGGCGTGATCCAGAACCTCGCCGGATTCACCGAGGTGTCCACGCTCGCGGGGGCGACGCAGCAGCTTCCGGGCGGCCCGGTCGCCTCGCAGGAGGCGATCAAGCTGCTCGGAACCAATGGCGGCGGCTTCTTCAACGCGAACTCGGCGCACCCCTTCGAGAACCCCGCGGGCTGGACCAACCTGGTGCAGATCCTGCTGATCCTGCTGATCCCGTTCGCGCTCCCGCGCACCCTGGGCCGGATGGTGGGCGATCGCCGTCAGGGCCTCGCGATCCTCGCGGTCATGGCCACGCTCGCCCTCGTTTCGGTGACGGCGCTGACGGCGTTCGAACTCGCCGGGAACGGCACCGGTCCGCAGCTCGCCGGCGGAGCGCTCGAGGGAAAGGAACTGCGCTTCGGGATCGTCGGATCGACGATCTTCGGTTCCGCCTCGACGCTCACTTCCACGGGCGCGGTGAACGCCATGCACGATTCCTTCACCGCGCTCGGCGGCATGATGCCGATGCTCAACATGATGCTCGGCGAGATCGCCCCGGGCGGCGTCGGATCCGGGCTGTACGGCATGCTGATCGTCGCGATCATCGCGGTGTTCGTCGCCGGGCTGCTCGTGGGCCGCACTCCCGAGTACCTCGGGAAGAAGATCGGACCGCGCGAGATGAAGCTGGCGAGCCTGTACATCCTGGTGATGCCGGTGCTGGTCCTCGTGGGCGTCTCCCTGAGCTTCGCGATCCCCGGCGTGCGGGAGAGCGTGGTCGGCGAGTCGATCGCGAACCCCGGCGTGCACGGGCTCTCCGAGGTGATCTACGCGTTTGCCTCGGGGGCGAACAACAACGGCTCCGCCTTCGCGGGGCTCACCGCGAGCACCCCGTGGTTCACGGCCGCGATCGGGGTCGCGATGCTGCTCGGACGCTTCATCCCCATCGCCCTCGTGCTGGCGCTCGCCGGCTCGCTCGCGGCCCAGGATGCCGTGCCCGCAACCGCGGGCACGCTGCAGACGCACCGGCCTCTTTTCGTCGGCCTCATGGCCGGCACCGCGGTGCTCGTCACCGCCCTCGTATTCTTCCCGATCTTGACGCTGGGGCCCCTGGCGGAAGGGCTGAGGTAACACATGTCAACGCTCACTCACACCCCCGAGCAGGCGCGGCGAGAGGCCGCCGAGCAGGCGGCCGCCGTGCGCGCCGCAGCGAAGCCCGCGAAGACGCTCACCTGGGTGCAGGTGCGTGCCGCGCTTCCCGACGCGCTGCGCAAGCTCCACCCGCGCGCGCAGTGGCGCAACCCGGTCATGCTGATCGTCTGGGTTGGGGCGGCGCTCACCACCGTGCTCGCCGTCGCGGAACCGTTCCTCGGCGGGCCGCAGGCCTCCGGCGGCTCCTCGATCCCGTGGTCGTTTACGGGCATCATCGCGGTGTGGCTCTGGCTCACGGTGCTCTTCGCGAACCTCGCGGAATCGATCGCGGAGGGGCGCGGCAAAGCGCAGGCGAACTCGCTCCGGCAGACGCGCACCAGCACCACGGCGCGCAGGCTCCTCGGCTATGACCCGGCGGGGGATCCCGCGGCGGAGCGGGCCGAGACCGCTGAGGTGTCCTCTGCCGAACTGCGGCCCGGCGACGTGGTGGTGGTGGTCGCCGGGGAGCCGATCCCGGGCGATGGGGACATCGTGTGGGGCATCGCCTCCGTGGACGAGTCGGCGATCACCGGCGAATCCGCGCCCGTGGTGCGTGAGTCCGGGGGTGACCGCTCGGCGGTGACCGGCGGCACACGGGTGCTGTCGGACCGCATCGTGGTGCAGATCACCGCGAAGCCGGGGGAGACCTTCGTCGATCGCATGATCGCCCTCGTGGAGGGGGCCGCGCGGCAGCGTACGCCCAACGAGATCGCGCTGAACATCCTGCTCGCGGCACTGTCGATCGTCTTTGTGACGGTCACGCTGACGTTCGGCCCCATCGCCTCGTTCGCCGCGGCACCCGTGAGCATCACGGTGCTCGTCGCGCTGCTCGTGTGCCTGATCCCCACCACGATCGGCGCGCTGCTCTCCGCGATCGGCATCGCGGGCATGGATCGGCTGGTGCAGCGCAACGTGCTCGCCATGTCGGGCCGCGCCGTGGAGGCCGCCGGTGACGTCACGACGCTGCTGCTCGACAAGACCGGCACCATCACCTACGGCAACCGTCGGGCGAGCGAGTTCGTGGCGCTCGGGGGCGTGCGCGACGCGGAGTTCGTGGCGGCAGCGTCGCGCTCCTCGCTCGCGGACCCCACGCCCGAGGGCACCTCGATCGTCGATCTGGCACAGCTCCAGGGGGTGCAGGTGGCGACCGACCCCGAGGCCGTCGTGGTCCCGTTCACCGCGCAGACCCGCATGTCCGGCCTGGACTTCGCGGATGGCGGGCAGCTGCGCAAGGGTGCCGGATCCGCGGTGACCGCGTGGCTCGAGAAGGGCGGGGCACCGATCCCCGCCGGAGACGCGGCCGAGATGCGCGCCGCGGTCGAGCGCATCTCGCAGTCCGGCGGCACCCCGCTGGTGGTGGCGGAACGGCGGGCGGACGGCTCGGCCCGGCTGCTCGGCGTCATCCACCTGAAAGACGTCGTGAAGGAGGGCCTCACCGAGCGCTTCCGGGAGCTGCGCGCGATGGGGATCCGCACCGTGATGGTGACCGGCGACAACCCGCTCACGGCCGCGGCCATCGCGACCGAGGCGGGTGTGGACGACTTCCTCGCGGAGGCCACCCCCGAAGACAAGCTGGCCTACATTCGCCGCGAACAGGATGGCGGGCGACTCGTCGCCATGACGGGCGACGGCACGAACGACGCCCCGGCGCTCGCGCAGGCCGACGTGGGCGTCGCGATGAACACGGGCACCTCCGCCGCGAAAGAGGCCGGCAATATGGTCGACCTCGACTCTGACCCCACGAAGCTCATCGATATCGTGGCGATCGGCAAGCAGCTCCTCATCACCCGCGGCGCGCTCACGACGTTCTCGATCGCAAACGACGTCGCGAAGTATTTCGCGATCATTCCGGCGCTGTTCATGGGCGTCTTCCCCGGGCTCGGGGTGCTGAACATCATGGGGCTGCACTCGCCCGCCTCCGCGGTGCTCTCCGCGGTGATCTTCAACGCCCTGGTGATCGTGTTCCTCGTGCCGCTCGCGCTGCGCGGCGTGACGTATCGGCCGGCAACCGCGGCGAAGCTGCTGGGCCGCAACCTCGCCATCTACGGGCTGGGCGGGATCGTGACCCCGTTTCTCGGGATCTGGCTCATCGACCTGCTGGTCCGCCTCATCCCCGGGTTCTAGCGCTCGCCGCAGCCCACACGTCACACGGAACAGAGAGAAGATCATGAACGCACACTCCCGCACCGCCGGGAAAACCCTCGCCGTCGCGGTCCGCGCGCTGCTCGCCTGCACCCTGCTGCTCGGGGTCGGGTACACCGCCGTGATCACGGGGCTCGGCCAGCTGGTCTTCCCGGCTCAGGCGAACGGTTCGGTGCTCACCGGCCCGGACGGCGCGGTTGTCGGGTCGGCCCTGATCGGGCAGCCCTTCACCGACCCGAGCGGTGAGCCGCTGCCGCAGTACTTCCAGCCGCGCCCCTCCGCCGCCGGCGAGGGGTACGACGGTGCTGCATCCTCCGGCTCGAACTGGGGGCCGGAACACCCGGACTTCGTGGCCGCGGTGGCCGAGCGGCGCGCCGAGATCGCCGCGCGCGACGGGGTGCCCGAGCACGCGATCCCCGCGGACGCCGTGACCGCGTCGGCCTCCGGCCTCGACCCGCACATCAGCCCGGAGTACGCCGCGCTGCAGGTGCCACGGATCGCCGCGGAGCGAGGGATCCCCGAAGCCGAGCTGCGCGAGCTCGTGGCCGCGCACGTCGAGGCCCCGGATCTCGGGTTCCTCGGTTCCGAACGAATCAACGTGCTCCGGCTTAATCTAGAGCTTGACGAACGGGAGGCCGCGGCATGAGGACACGGGGGCGACTGCGGGTGCTGCTCGGCGCCGCCCCCGGCGTGGGGAAAACCTACGCGATGCTCGAGGAGGGGCACCGGCTGCGGGACGCGGGATCGGACGTGGTCATCGCGATCGTCGAGACGCACGGACGGGCCGCGACCGCGGCTGCGGCGCGGGGGCTGCCCGAGATCCCGCGCCGCAGCAGTGTGCACCGAGGGGTGACCCTCGCGGAGATGGACCTCGACGCCGTGCTCGCGCGGGCTCCGCAGCTCGCGCTTGTCGACGAGCTGGCGCACACGAACGCCGCCGGGTCCCGCAACGAGAAGCGGTGGCAGGACGTCGCCGAGTTGCTCGACGCCGGGATCGACGTGCTCTCGACGCTCAACATCCAGCACATCGCCTCGGTGAACGACGTGGTGGAGCAGATCACGGGGGTGCCGCAGCGCGAGACGGTGCCGGATCGCTTCCTGCGCGAGGCCGACCAGATCGAGGTGATCGACCTTGCCCCGCAGGCGCTGCGCGATCGGCTCGCGGGCGGGGTCGTCTACCCGGCCGAGCGCATCGACGCGGCGCTCTCGAACTATTTTCGCCTCGGCAACCTCACCGCGCTGCGTGAGCTCGCGCTGCTGTGGCTCGCGGACGAGGTGGATCAGGCCCTCACGAGTTACCGGAGTGAGCACGGCATCGACCGCACCTGGGAGGCGCGCGAGCGCGTGGTCGTCGCGCTCACGGGCGGGTCCGAGGGGGAGACGCTGCTGCGGCGCGGAGCGCGGATCGCGGCGCGCGCCGCCGGTGGTGCCCTGGTCGCCGTCCACGTGACCAGCCCCGACGGCCTGCGCAGCGACCACCCGGCCGCCCTCGCCCAGCAGCGTGCCCTCACCGAGCAATTGGGCGGCAGCTACCACCAGGTGCTGGGGGGCGACGTGCCGACCGCACTCGTGGAGTTTGCCCGCTCGCACAACGCGACCCAGCTCGTGCTCGGCGCGAGCCGCCGCGGCCGCCTCGCCGCCGCGGTCACGGGGCCGGGGATCGGCGCGAGCGTGATCCGGGAGTCCGGCGACATTGACGTGCACATCGTGCCGCACGCCGCGGCCGCCGGGGGCACGCGTGCGCTGCCGCGCCTGGGCGGCGGGCTCACGATCCGGCGTCGCCTCGCGGGGTTCGCGCTGGCGCTCGTCGGCGGCCCGCTGCTGACCTGGCTGCTGTACGCGCTGCGCAGCCCGGAGTCGATCACGGGGGATGTGCTCAGCTACCAATTGCTGGTGGTCGTCGTCGCGCTGGTGGGCGGGCTGTGGCCCGCGCTCTTCGCCGCCGTCCTCTCGGGCATCACGCTCGACTTCCTGTTCATCGCGCCACTGTTCACCGTCACGATCACGGATCCGCTGCACGTCGTCGCGCTGCTGCTGTACATGACGATCGCGGCGCTCGTGAGCTACGTGGTGGATCGGGCCGCGCGCACCGCTCGGGCCGCCCGGCGCGCGGCCGCGGAGTCCGAGCTGATCCAGACGGCGGCGGGCAGCGTGCTCCGCGGCGACAACGCGGTCCAGGCGCTCGTGGATCGCGTCCGCGAGGCGTTTGGGTTGCGCGGGGTCACACTCACCGAAGGCGGGGACGTGGTGGCCGTTTCGGGGGAGTGCGACGGACCGGCCGCCACCCAGCACCCGGTCGGCGCGGCCGCCGAACTCGCGCTGTACGGTCCGGACCTCCCCGCGGCGGCGCAGCGCCTCCTCGCGGTGCTGATCGCCCAGCTCGACGCGGCGCTCGAACACCAGCATCTCGCGGACACCGCCAGCGAGATCGAGCCGATCGCCGCCTCGGACCGCGTGCGCGGGGCCCTGCTTTCCGCCCTCAGCCACGATCTGCGGCGGCCGCTGGCCGCGGCGACCGCGGCCGTCGGGGGTCTCCGTGCCGCCGGCCCCCACCTGTCCGGGGAGGATCGCGGCGCCCTCCTCGAGACCGCGGAGGAGAGCCTCGCCGCGTTGACGGCCCTGGTCACGGACCTGCTCGACGTGACCCGTCTCCAGGCGGATGCGCTCACGATCGAACCCGTCGCGCTGGATCCGGCGGACGTGGTCGGTCCGGCGCTCGATGAACTCGGGCTCGGGCCCGCGGAGGTCTCGCTCGCGCTCGCGCACGATGAGCGGCAGGCGCTTGCGGATCCGGTGCTGCTGCAGCGGGCCCTCGTGAATCTGCTCGCCAACGCGCGCCGCTTCGCCCCGGCGGGCACGGCGGTGCTGATCGCGAGCAGCACGTTTGCGGGTCGGGTCGAGCTGCGGGTCGTGGATCACGGGCCGGGGATCGCGCCGGATCGCCGCGGCGAGGTGTTCCAGCCGTTCCAGCGGCTCGGCGACACGGATAACAGCACCGGGCTCGGCCTGGGGCTCGCGCTCTCCAAGGGCTTCGTCGAGGCGATGGGTGGCACACTGGAACCCGAGGATACGCCGGGAGGGGGGCTCACGATGGTGGTGTCGTTGCGGGCCGCCCCCGCGCCTGCGGAGGTGGCCGAAACGTGAAGCTGTTGCTCGCCGACGACGATCCGCAGTTGCTGCGCGCCCTGCGGATCACCCTGACCTCGCAGGGCTACGAGATCCTCACCGCCGTCGATGGGGCGGCGGCGATTTCCGCCGCGATCGCGCAGCATCCCGATCTCTTGATCCTGGATCTGGGGATGCCGCGGCTCGACGGCGTCGAGGTGATTCACGCGGTGCGCGGGTGGTCGGAGGCACCGATTCTCGTCGTGTCGGGCCGCGCGGGGACCGCGGACAAGGTCGAGGCGCTCGATGCGGGTGCCGACGACTACCTGACAAAGCCGTTCTCGGTGGAGGAGTTGCTGGCGCGGGTGCGCGCGCTCACGCGGCGCGTTCCACAGCGCGACCCCGCGCGCCAGGAGGCACCCGACCTCGTGGTCCAGCTGGGGGAGATCACGGTCGATCTCGCCGCGCGCAGCGTGGTGGACACCGCGGGTGGCGGGCGGCGGCAGATCCGGCTCACCCCGACGGAGTGGCAGATGATCGACCTGCTGGCGCGCAACGCGGGTCGGCTGGTCACGCGGCAGACGCTGCTGACGCACATCTGGGGGACGGAACACGTCACCGATACCGGATACCTGCGGCTCTACATGTCGCAACTGCGCAAGAAACTGGAGCGCGATGCGAGCGCTCCGCGCTTCCTGCTCACCGAGCCCGGGATGGGGTATCGGCTCCAGCTGGCGGGCGGTGACGGCGTGGCGTCGCGCGCTTAACCGGAATGTTATGTGCGCGGGTGGCGCGATCCGGCGCGCAATTCCGCGCCCCGAGCGCCCGGCAGCAGCCTCTGTATGGAGCGGGGTAGAGACTCTGTAGGTCTACCCCGCCCCCGGGGTACTACACTCAGAGCGACATGCACCACCCGGAGCCCCGTCGGCTTCACATTGGAGAAATCAATGAAGATTCGTTACGCGCTTCCCGCGCTCGCCGCCGCCACCGTACTCACCCTCACCGGGTGCGTCACCAACGAGGAGGGCCCGCAGCAGGAGTCCACCGATACCTCGAAGATCACCGTTGACGAGGCCGCAGTGGCGCTCCTCCCGGCCGAGATCAAGGACAAGGGCGAACTGGTGCTCGGCACCGACGCCTCCTACCCGCCGAACGAGTACAAGAACTCCTCCGGCGAGATCGTGGGCTGGGGCGTCGACCTGGCCAACGCCGTCAGCGCGCGCCTGGGCCTCGAACCCAAGTGGGAAGAAGCCGGCTTCGACACGATCATCCCGAGCATCCAGGGCGGGGCCATGGACATGGGATCCTCCTCCTTCACCGACAACGCCGAGCGGCAGAAGACCGTCGACTTCGTGAACTTCTACGAGGCCGGTGTGCTCTGGGCCGCGCCGGTGGGCAAGACCGTCGACCCGAACAACGCGTGCGGCCTGAAGGTCGCCGTGCAGGCGGGCACCTTCGAGCACACCGACGAGCTCCCCGCGAAGTCGCAGGCCTGCGAGGACGCCGGCAAGCCCGCCATCGAGATCATGCCGTTCGAGGGCCAGGCTGAGGCCACCAACGCCGTGGTGCTGGGCCAGGCGGAGGCGTTCAGCGCCGACTCGCCCGTGACGCTCGACGCGATTGCCGCGCAGAGCGACAAGATCGAGGCCGCAGGCGAGACCTTCGACGTCGCCCCCTACGGCTACGCGCTGCCGAAGGACTCGGACCTGACGAAGGCCGTGCAGGCCGCCCTGCAGTCGCTCATGGACGACGGCACGTACCTCGAGATCCTGACGAAGGCCGGGGTCGAGGACGGGGCCATCGAGAAGGCCACCATTAACGCCGGTTCCTGAGGCCCTGAGTACTGAGGGGGACGTCGTACCTCATGACTGAACACACGAGCGGGGCTTCGGGCGCGAACCCGAAGCCCCAGCCGTTCTACGAATCCGAGCCGATCGAAGCGATCAAGCTGAAGCACCCGGGCCGCGTGGTGCTCGCGGTCGTGCTGCTGGCGCTCGCGGCGCTGTTCATCTTCGACGCCGCGAACCGCGAGGCCTTCAACTGGCCCGAGGTCGGCAAGTATCTCTTCGACACCCGCATCGTCGCGGCCGTGGGCTACACGCTGCAGCTCACCGTCTACTCGATGGTGATCGCGATCGTGCTGGGCATCGCCCTCGCCGTGATGCGGCTCTCGCCCAACCCCGTGGTGAAGGCCGTCGCCTGGGTGTACCTCTGGATCTTCCGCGGCACCCCGGTGTACGTGCAGCTGACCTTCTGGGGCCTGTTTGCCGTGATCTACCCGCAGCTCACCATCGGGCTGCCGTTCATGGACCCGATCTTCGCCTTTGAGACGAAGACGATCATGACCGCGTTCACGCTCGCGATCATCGGCCTCGCGCTGAACGAGGCCGCCTACATGGCCGAGATCGTACGCGCGGGGCTCCTGTCCGTGGACAAGGGGCAGGACGAGGCCGCCGAGGCGCTGGGCCTGGGCTGGTGGCACACCATGACCCGCGTCGTGCTGCCGCAGGCGATGCGCGTGATCATCCCGCCCACCGGCAACGAGGTGATCTCGATGCTGAAGACCACCTCACTCGTCAACGCCGTGCCGTTCACGCTTGAGCTGTTCATGAAGCAGAAGGACATCGCGGCGGTGACCTACAACCCGGTGCCGATGCTCATCGTGGCGTCGATCTGGTACCTGGTGGTCACCTCGATCCTGATGGTGGGCCAGTACTTCCTCGAACGCCACTTCGCGAAGGGGGTCGGGGCGCGCCCCGACGTGATGAAACCGAGCATTCCCACCGGCGTGATCGGCGTGGTGGGCACCGAGGACCCCGGCACCGAGGGTGCCGCAGGAACACCGCGAGCTGGGGGAGCAGCATGACCGTGAACGCAACCGCACTGGCAACGCCGATGGTGCGCGCCGAGGGCGTCTCGAAGTCGTACGGCTCGAACCTCGTGCTGAAGTCGATCTCCCTGGAAGTGCAGCGGGGCGAGGTGCTCTGCCTGGTCGGCCCGTCCGGCTCGGGCAAGTCGACCTTCCTGCGCTGCATCAACCACCTCGAGACCGTCAACGCCGGCCGGCTGTTCGTGGACGGCGAGATCGTGGGGTATCGCGAGCAGGGCGACAAGCTCTACGAGATGCACCCGCGCGAGGCCGCGAAGCAGCGCCGCGACATCGGCATGGTGTTCCAGCGCTTCAACCTGTTCCCGCACATGACGGCGCTCGAAAACGTGATGCTCGCCCCCACGCTGCTCCGCAAGGGCGGCAAGGCGGCGCTCAAGGCGCGGGCGATGGAGCTGCTCGCCCGCGTCGGGCTCGCGGACCGGCACGACTACTACCCGGCGCACCTGTCGGGCGGTCAGCAGCAGCGCGTGGCCATTGCGCGGGCGCTCGCGATGGACCCGAAGCTCATGCTGTTCGATGAGCCGACCTCGGCGCTCGATCCGGAGCTCGTGGGGGAGGTCTTGGACGTGATGCAGGGCCTTGCCGAGAGCGGCATGACGATGATCGTCGTGACCCACGAGATGGGCTTCGCGCGCCGGGTCGCCGACAAGCTCGTGTTCATGGACGGCGGCGTGGTCGTCGAAGCGGGCGATCCGGCCGAGGTGCTCGACAACCCGCAGCGGGAGCGCACCAAGGCGTTCCTCTCCAAGGTGCTGTAGCGCCGAGTACACGAAACGGCCCCGATTCGCGCCTGGCGATCGGGGCCGTTTCGTGTACTCGGGTGGGTTACGCGTTGACGCCGAGATCCCGCTTGATCTTTGTCGTCGAGACGCCCTCGGTGCGATCCAGGTAGATCACCTCGCAGTAGTCGCGGAGCACCTCGAAGCGCGGATCGCCCTCCCAGTCGCCGCCCATGACCACCGCGTCGATCTCGTACTTCTGAACGTCGCCGATCTTCTGATCCCAGCTGTGCTCGGGGATCACGAGGTCCACGTAGCGCACCGCCTCGAGCATGTTCTTGCGCGTTTCGAAGTCGTGGTAGGTCTGCTTTCCCTTCCCCGCGTTGAACTCCTCGGAGGAGGCGGCGACGACGAGGTAGTCGCCGAGCGCTCGGGCCCGCCGGAGCAGCCGGATGTGTCCCCAGTGCAGGAGATCAAACGTGCCGTAGGTCAGGATCCGCTTCATCCCTCTATCCTAAGCGGTCACCATGGATGCCGCTGAGAGCGCTGTCAAGGGGGTGTTGCCGGGTGCGGGAGGAGCGTAGTGTGGTCCGCACATCAGCCCGCTCAGGCGGGCGCGAACGGGAGGGGAATCCGCCATGAACCAGGAGTCGCAGCGTAAGACACCGGACCACGAATCCGATCCCGCGCTCAACACCGAGGACGGACACGAGTGGGTCGACGAGGGCGGTGCGTCCCACCTGGGCCCCGCGACGCACACCGAGTCGGGGCACCCGAATCCCGCCCCCGAGGAGACCGAGGAGACCGACACGGAGTGAGCCCGGCGCGCGGACGCGTCACGAAAACCTCGGAGATTCACGAATCCACAGGAGATTTCGACCCGGATCCGGCACCTGGCTCGAGAATCTCCTGTGGATTGAGCGAGGGGCGTGCGTCCGCGGCCCGCAGCGCGCGCCCGCGTGGGCCGCGGTGCGGGCCCGTGGGCGTCGCTACGCCTGCATCAGGACGAGGGCTCCGGCGATCGCCGACAGCACGGCGATCAGCAGCGCGATCCCGATCAGCACCGCGTGCACCGTGAGGAACCGGGTCGCCCGGCCCTGCTCGTCCCGCGCCCGCGGATCCTTCGCCACCCGCTTCCAGAACTGCGGCCACACGATGATGTTGTAGGCGGCATTGACGAGCAGCAGAATCCCGGCGAAAACAAGCATGCCTGCAGTCTACGGTGGCCACACTATGCTGTGGCCATGAGTGAGTATCGGCACGTCGTGCGCAAGTGGGTCAAACCCGAGGACCTGAACCAGCACGGGGCGCTGTTCGGCGGCCGGCTGCTGCAGTGGGTCGACGAGGAGGCCGCGATCGTGGCCGTCGCGCAGCTCGGCACGATCGACGTGGTCACCCGCCACATGTCGGCCATCGACTTCGTCTCCCGCGCTGACCGCGGGGACCTGCTCGAGCTCGAGTACCGCGTGGTCACGTTCGGACGGACCTCGATCACGCTGAGCTGCCGCGTGGAGAACGCGGTGACCGGGAGCGAGGTGCTCACCCTGAATGAGATCGTGTTCGTGGCGGTCGACAGTGACGGTGCGACCGTGGTGCACGGCCGCACCGTGCCCACCACGGGCACCGAGCGCCTCCGCGAGTAACCCGCCCAGCCGGGCTGCACCTTGCTGCACCCTGCTGCACCGCACTGCATCCGCCGAGAACGCGATTTCGCACCTGTGTGAATCACAACAGGTGCGAAATCGCGTTCTCGGCGGGGGTTGGTGCGGAGCTTGGCGCGGTGCCCTGCGCGAAGCGTGGCGCGGCGCGTGCGCGGCCTAGCGGCGGGGCGCGAGGTCGTAGGTGACCCAGGGGGTCTGCGTGGCGACGCGGTCGTACAGTCGGCGCGCGGTCGCGTTGCTGTCGGCGGTGATCCAGCGCACCAGCGCGGCCCCCTCGTCAGCGGCGATCTCGGCCAGGCGGTCGAGGATCGCGCCGCCGGCCCCGGATCCGCGGGCGGTCTCGGCGGTGAACAGGTCGTCGAGGTACAGCCCGTGACCGCCGTCGATGGGCCGCGCGAAGCGTCGGAAATGCCCGATCCCGACGGGGACGCCGCCGGCCTCCGCGATGAGGCCGCGGGTCTCGTGGGCGGAATCCATGAGCCACCCCCACACGGTGTCGTACACCGCGTCGTCGTGCGGCTTGCCGTAGAAGTCGCGGTACCCGCGGTAGAGCTCACCCCACGCCGCGCGATCCTCCGCGGCGATCGGGCGAACGGTGACCGCGGACTCCGGTGCGGCGCTCACGCGAGGCGCTCCGTCTCGACGAAGACGATGTTCTCGGTCGAAGTGCGGTTCTCGACCTGGTGCTCCGAGCCCGCCGACCGGGTGTAGCTCTGCCCCGCGACGAGCTCCGCGACGATCTCGCTGCCGTCGGCGTTCGTGACGTGCATGGTGTCGGTGACCATGGGGACCACCACGTACTCGTAGTCGTGGCGGTGCATCGGGATGACGCCGCCCGGCTCGATGGTCCACTGCGTGACGCGGAAGTACTCGTTTTCCAGCTGTACTTCGCCGTGTGATCCGGTGCTCATGATCCTCCTTGATGTCTGAGTGGTGGGCGGTGCCCAGAGCCGCAGCTGCGGTGATCCCTAGCCTAGGGGACGGGGGACGAGTCGCCAGTGGGTCCGTGAGGTCCCCGCCGCGTGAGTCCGGGGCTGCCGGACGGGCCCCGAAGCGCGGACCAGCGGCCGATCAGCTCCGGGTAGAGGGCCAGAATGAGGTTTGCGGCGGCGAAGGCGGAGCTCACCGCTTGCCCCGTCTCTTCTTCGACGCGGGCGAGCCGGTAGCGGATCGTGTTGGGATGGACGAACAGCGCCTCCGCGGTGCGGGCGATGTTCTGCTCGGCGGCGAAATAGGTGACGAGGGTGTCGCGGAGTTGCGGCGACGAAATCGGGGCGAGTGTCGCGGCGATGCGGGCTTCGAGTTGCCGCGGATCGACGTGGGAGAGCAGCCACGTCGCGAGGTCGATCCGGTCGATCAGCACCGGGCCGAGCGCAGCGGGCGCGTCAGCGGCGCCAGCCCACTGGCGCGCGATGCCGAGCGCCGTCTCCGCCTCGCGCACGCCCTCAGACACGCGCGAGAGGGATGCGAACGGGGCCGAGACCCCGGTCAAGAAGAGGCGGGAGACCTCGGCGATCCAGTGGTCGCTCTCCGGGGATTCCGGAACGAGCGCCGCGATCGTCGCGGGCGAGTCCATGTCGACGCGGCGCAGCATGATGAGCAGCGGCACGTCGTCGGAGCGGGCGCGGCCGATGAGCTGCGCGAGCTGGGTGTCGTTCGCGGAGGCCCCGTCGAACGGCGCGAATTCGAGGGCGCGGACGGGCGAGTACGCCGGGAACCGGAACTGCGCGAGGCGGCTCCAGAACCGGTGCTCGCGTGCGGGTACGACGCCGTCGTGCAGCGCGGCGATGAGCTGTTCGTTGTCGCGTCGGTCGCGCTGCGTGGCCCCGTACTGGATGCCGTGCACCGCGCCGAGTAGCCGCTCGGAAGTGTCGAGGAGCTGTTCCCCGGTCGCGGCGATCGTGCCGGCACCACGGCTGGCGATCGCGATGACGTGCACGCCGGCCCGGAGCGAGACGCGGCGCGTGCGCACGTGCCAGCGGCCGATGTCGAGCGTGAGCTCGCGCTGATGGGTGCCGGAGACCTCGTTCCAGATGAGCTGGGTGGGTGCCTCGCCGGTGCTCGCCACGACGGCGCCCTCGAAGTCGTAGATGATCGCGGTGCCGTGGCAGAGGGTCGCCATGCGGGCGGTGAGCGCGTGCACCGGATCGGTGGAGGAGACCGCGGCGAGGAGCGCGTTCGTGAGATCGAGCGTGGTGCGCAACCGCTCGAGTTCTGCGTGCGCGCCGGAGGAATTTGCCATGCTCCACCTTCGGAGATTGTATGAACGAGAGGTTTGCACCCCGCGATCCCGCCATTTCTTGGAGATTCTACATACGGCCGCGGAGAAAGCGTGAGATTCTCCAGTGACCCGGAGCCGCCAGGGCACAAAGGTTAGATGCATCCGGAACTCAACGACGAACTTCAGGAGGAGCCCCATGAGCAGTGTCCGTGTCGCGGTCGACGTCGGAGGGACGTTTACCGACGTCTGCATCTTCGACGACGCCACCCAGCAGATGCGCGTGACCAAGGTGCCGTCAACGCCGAGCGATCCCATGATCGCCGTGATGAACGGCGTGGAGCGCGGCCAGATCGATCTCAGCGACGTGGCGCTGTTTTCTCACGGCACCACCGTGGCGACCAACGCCCTGATCACCCGGAACTTCCCGGCGGCCGCCCTCGTGACCACCCGCGGGTTTCGCGACGTGCTCGAGATCCGCGACGGCACGAAGGACGATCTCTGGGACGCCTACAACGACGTCTCCGAGCCGTACATCCGCCGCCGCGACCGTTTCGAGGTCACGGAGCGCGTGGACTACAACGGGCAGACGGTGACGCCGCTCGACGAGACTGAGGCCCGTCAGCTCGCGGAGTTGCTGCGCCGGCGCGGCGTGAAGACGGTCGCGGTGTGCTTCCTCAATTCCTACGCCAACGCGGCGCACGAGACGCGGATGCGGGAGATCCTCGAAGAGATCATCCCGGACGCGACCGTCTCGACCTCCGCGGAGGTGCTCCCCGAGATCTTCGAGTACCCGCGCTTCAACACCGCCGTCGCCAACGCGGTCCTCGCGCCACTCGTCTCCGGATACGTGAACCGACTCGCGGAGCGGCTGCGCGAGGGCGGCTACGGCGGCGACCTGCTGCTGCTCCACTCAGGCGGGGGATCCATGACCCCGCGGCTCGTCGAGAAGTTCCCGGTGCGGCTCGCCGCCTCGGGAATCGCGGCAGGCGCGATCTCCGCGAAGCACATCGCCCAGCAGTGCGGCTACGAGAACGCGGTGAGCCTGGACATGGGCGGCACCTCGACCGACATCTCCCTGGTCGCCGGCGGCGAGCTGCGCGTCTCACAGGAGTGGCAGGTGGAGTACGGCCACCCGATCATCTTCCCCTCGATCGAGGTGCTCACCATCGGTGCGGGCGGCGGATCCCTCGCCCACATCGACATCGCCGGATCGTTGCGCAACGGGCCCCAGTCCGCGGGCGCCGACCCCGGGCCGGCCTGCTACGCGACCGGCGGCGACCAGCCAACGAACACTGACGCGAACGTGGTGCTCGGCCGGCTCGGAACCTCCCTGGCCGGCGGCGTGAAGCAGCTCGACCGCGCGCGCTCGGAAGAAGCGATCCAGCGCGTGATCGCCGAGCCGCTCGGCATGGGGCTCGAGGAGGCCGCGCAGGCGATCGTCTCGGTCGCGAACGCGAACATGGCCGACGCCGTGCGCCTCGTGTCGATCCGGCGCGGCTATGACCCGCGTGATTTCGCCCTGCTGGCCTTCGGCGGTGCCGGTGCCCTGCACGGTGCCGACGTTGCGCGGGAACTCGGGATTCCGACGGTGATCGTGCCGCCCAACCCGGGCGTGACCTCCGCGATGGGGTGCTTGCTCGTGGACATTCAGCACGACTTCGCCCAGATGTTTACGGGACTGGCCTCGGGTGCCGACGAGGAAGCGATCGAGCAGGCCTTTGTGGAGCTCGAGACTGAGGCCTCCGCGCGGCTGCGGCACGAGGGCGTCGCCGAGGCGGACGCGATGCTGCAGCGCAAGATCTCGATGCGCTACCAGGGCCAGTGGCGCTCGCTCCAGGTGCCGATGGGCTCGGGCCCCGGGGCGCTGGCGCGCGCGGTGCGCACCTTCCACGAGGAGTACGAGCGCGAGTTCGCGTTCCGGCAGGACGACGCGCCGGTCGAGGTCTACCAGCTGCACCTCGGCGCGGTCGGCAAGATTCCGAAGCCGTCGTTCCGCCCGGCGGAGCCCGTGCCGCAGGAACCGGGCGAACCGGAGAGTCGTCGCCCCGTGTACTTCGGCGCGGACGGGTGGGTCGATACCCCGGTGTATGACCGGGACGCGCTGCGCGCGGGCACCGCGTTCGCCGGTCCCGGCATCATCAACCAGCTGGACTCCACCACCGTCGTTCCGCCGCACACGCGCGCCGAGATCGACGAGTGGCTCAACATTCGTATCACTCTCGAGGAGGTCTCCCGATGACTACCCCCACCGGCACGCTCACCGCCCCGGCCCGCCAGACGGCGCTGGACCCGGTCACCTTCGAGGTGCTGAAGAACGCCTTCGCCACCAGCGTGGACCTGATGAGCGAGCAGATCCTGCGCACCTGCTACTCCTTCGTCATCTACTCGCGCGATTTCTCCTCGGCCCTGTGCGACGCGCAGGGCAACACCGTGATGCAGGGATCGGGCGATATCGCGGTCCACGTCGGTACCCTGCACTTCCAGGCCAAGGCCGTGATCGAGCAGTTCGGCGACGACATCAACCCCGGCGACGTGTTCGCGATCAACGACCCGTACCGTGGCGGCACCCACTTCAACGATGTCTCCTTCGTGCGGCCCATCTTCTCGTCCGGGCGGATCATCGCCTTCGCTCAGAACAAGGGCCACTGGGCGGACATCGGCGGCAAGGTGCCGGGCTCGTTCGACGTGTCCGCCTCCGAACACTTCGGCGAGGGCCTGCGCATCACCCCGATCCGCGTCTGGTCGCGCGGGGTCTTCCTGCACGATGTGGCCCAGCTGCTGGTCGCCAACACCCGCGCCCCCGAACAGGCGCTCGGCGATCTGCACGCGCAAGCCGAGGCGACGGCGGTGTGTGAGCGCGAGGTGCTGCGCCTCGTGGAACGCTACGGCACGAGCACCGTGGAACTCGCGATGCAGGAGACCCAGGACTACGTGGAGCGGACCGTGCGCCGCCGGCTCGCGGAATTGCCGCACGGCCGCTGGGAGACGGTCGACTACCTCGATCTCGATCCGGGCAAGGCCGAGGGGCTCGTGCCGATCAAGATCGTGATGACGCTCGACGGCGAGGGGATCCACTACGACTTGGAGGGAAGCGCCGACGTGGTCGATACCTTCCTGAACTCCGGCTACGGCACCACGTTCTCCGCGATTTACGCCGGGACCAAGACGTTCTTCCCGGACGTGCCGCTGAACTCGGGCTTCTACGCGGCGGTGACCGCCGATATCGGGCCGGAGGGCACGGTGGTGAACGCCGGCTGGCCCTACGCCGTGACCGGTTTCTGCTCCGGACCGTACGAGAAACTCATGAACGGGATCTTCGAGATCTGGTCGCAGATCATGCCGGAGCGCGCGATGGCGTGCGCGTTCAACCTGGAGTATTTGCTGGTCGGCGGCCGCGACTCCCGCCACGACGAGAATCCGTACTTCATGTGGTACGACTGGATGGCCGGCGGCTGGGGCGGACGTTCCTCGAAGGACGGCTCGAGCGCCACGGCACCCGTGTTCGGGGTCGGGCTTGCGGTGCAGGCCTGCGAGGGGCAGGAGCGGCTCACGCCCGTCCTCACGACGATGCACCAGATCGGCACGGACTCGGGCGGTCCCGGGCGCTTCCGCGGCGGCTGCGGGGTGGAGAAGGGCGGCACGCTCACCGACGCCGACGCCTCGGTCATGAGCTACTGCTGCGATCGCGCCCGCTCGATCACCTGGGGCATCGAGGGCGGGCTGCCGTCGATCCCGCACGGGGTGTGGCTCAACCGCGATACCGAGCACGAGCGGTTCCTCGGCTCGATCTTCTCCTCCGTGCCCGTGCAGCCCGGGGACACCTTTTACCGGCCGTCTGCCGGCGGCGGTGGCTTCGGCGATCCCCTGGAGCGCACACCCGATGAGGTGCTCGAAGACGTGATCGACGAGTACGTGTCTCTCGCCCGCGCCGCCGCGGACTACGGCGTGGTGATCACGGCGATCGATCCGGATCTGGATCAGTATGCGATCGATCACGAGGCGACGACGGCCCTGCGCGCCGAGATCCGGTCGCAGCGCACCGGGTGGCTCGCCGCGGATCCGGAAGATATCGCGGCGCGGTACCGTTCCGGGGAGATCGACCTGCTCGACGTGATCCGGCGCTACGGCGTGATCCTCGACTGGGGCACCGGCGAGCTCTTCGCCGAGACCACCCGCCAGCATCGGGAGCAGATGCTGCGCCGTTCCGTGGCCGGCTGGAGCCGCTAGGAACCCGGCCCGGGGCGGGTTCCGCCCCGGGCCGCGCACCATCACGAGCTCGACTCGTGGATTGTGCATTCGACAGAACTTTGGATGATTCTTCCGGCGTACGCCCAATACTGGTCAGCACTCCGGCTCGTGACAATGAATGGGTGCCCGTCGGAGCGGCACGTGAGAGCGAGCCCCACCGCTGACTGCGCAGTGGCATGCGTCGCGGCGAGCCTGCCCAGTCGGACTCCCGAGGTCGCGCAACGGAGCGCGATTTCGCGAGCCCGGCACCCACCCTGATACCAATGGAGGTACCACTCGTGAGTCTCAATCTAACCGGAAGTAACCTGGACGTGGAAGCCACCGACGCGCTTGCGCGGGAGGGCAATGACGACGACCAGATGAGTCGTGGCCGCCTGACGATGGCGTGGTACGGCACAGCCAGCGCGTTCTTCTTCGTCTATATCGGGGCGGCAATGGCGTCCGCCTACGGCACCGTCAACGCGATCATCGGCATCGTCCTGACGATCATCGTCTACGGGCTGATCAACACCGTGTTGTCGCGGTACGCGATCAACAATCGGACCACCGTCGCGCAGTTCTCACGGACGATCCTCGGCAATGCCGGATCGGCCATCGCCATGATCATCTTCGCCCTCATCGCGATCTACTACGCGGTGTTTGAGGGGTCGATCGTAGCGTACGCGTTCATGACGGCCTTCGGCGGCGAAATGTGGCTGTGGAGCCTCATCGTCGTGCTGTATTCGACTCCGCTCGTCATCGGCGGCGTGCGTCGCTTCCTGGACAAGATCAACGGGATCTTGATGCCGATCTACTTCTTTGGGCTGATCGCCGCGGTGATCTGGGCGGGCGTGCAGTATGGGTTCTCCGACACGTGGCTGACGCAGGCCCCCGAGCTTCCGGTGACGCTCGCCATGGGCGGCCCCGGCTGGCTCGCCACGTTCGCTGGGTACATGGGCGTGTGGATCATGATGATGTTCACCATGGACTTCGCGGCGCTCGGCAAGCGTCAGGACATTCGCTACCACCAGCGCGTCACCTTCGGCCCGCTGTTCTACGTGCTCGCCTACGGTTTCTCGGCGTTCGTCGGGATCTTCCTGACGTTCACGATCCCCGGTATCGAGGCCTCGGAAACCGGACTCGCCGGCGGCCTGGTGAGCCTGATGGGGGTGCTCGGCCTGCTCGTGGTGATCGCGACGCAAACGCGCATCAATACGGCGAACTACTACCTCGGGGCAGCGAATCTCCGGGCGTTCGGGGAAAAGGTCTTCAAGATCAAGATGCCCAACGTGGCGTGGGTGGTGGTCTCCTCCGTGATCATTTACCTGTTCATGCTGCTCCCCGTGGTGCAGTATCTGCTCATCGCGCTTGCGTGGCAGGGGGTGCTGGTGACCGCCTGGGTCGCGATCGCGCTGACCCACATCCTCCTCGGGCGATGGAAGAACGAGGAGCACGCCGCGATCGAGGATCGCAACTATCGCGCCTTCAACAGCAACGGTCTCATCGCCTGGATCGTGGCGACCGTCATCGGGATCTTCATGCTGCAGCTGGGGACCATCACCCCGGAGCTTGCCGGGGTCGGTGCGACCTGGGGGCCGCTCCTGACGGCCGTCGCGGCGGCGGTGGTCTATGGACTGCTCTGGAAGGTGAACCCCACGAGCCGCACGGGCCTCATCCCCACGATTCCCGCCGCGCGGTAGCGAGGCGCCGCGGTCCCGGCCCGGCGGCGACGCAGGGTCGGGACCGCGGCGTTTTAGTACGGCTCGAACTCCACGAGTCGCAGTGCCATCAGGCAGGTTGCGCGGCCGTCGAGCGTATCGAGGGAGATGCCGAGCAACTGCTCGATCCGTCGCAGCCGGTAGCTCAGTGAGTTCCTGTGGATGAAGAGCTCCTCGCAGGTGCGTGACGGCTGGGCATCGTTGCGCAGCCACACCCGGAGCGTGGGCATCAGCTCCGTCGTTCGGTGTTCGTCGTGTTCGAGCAGCGGGGCCAGGAACCGGGCCGCCGCCTCGCGCGCCCCGCGCCCCGCCGCCGCCGCCACCACGGCGCTCAAGCCGAGCGCCGGAGCCACGACCGGGGCGCTGACATGTCGCACGAGGTCGAGCGCGTGCACGAGCGCGATGCGGAGTTCGTCGATCGTGTGCGTGGGGACGCTCAACACGAGCGGTAATCCCTCTTGAATCGTGAGGAACCGGCGGGTGAGCTCGGCGGCTTCTTCGCGCGGAAACTGTGCCAGTGCGACGAGTTGCGTGTCGAGTTCGGAGAGTCGGACATCGTGGAATGCGTCGTGCAACGCCACCCGCAGTTTCCAGGCGGCGCTGGCGTGTTCGCCGCTGAGATCGGCGACCAGGAGCGTGGTCTCCGCCCGCCGGCTGAGCCCGAGTTCGTTGAACGCGTCCGCAACGTCGCCACGTGTCGCCTCGGACCAGGCGACGCAGCGGTTCGCGAAGCGAAGCATGTCCTGATGGCTACTCGCATCGACGGACACCGAGCGATTGAGCTGGAGCGCGAGGATCGAGGTGACGGGTGCGAGGAGGGCCTCGACCTCGGTGGCCGGGCGGTAGAGTCGCACGGCGAGCTGGCACGGCGTGCTGAGCCCCATCGGGAGCGGCACCAGCAGAACGTCGGGCTGTGACTCCATGGCGGTCGTGGCGCGCCAGGCCAGGGACTCGGGGTACTGCGCGATCAGGGTGTCGAAGGCGTCAAACACCGCGATCGGGGCGTCGAGCGCCTCGTAGATCGCGGCGAGCAGGGTGGAGATCTCAGCCCCCTGGCTCGCGAGCTTGGCGCACTTGTCGGCCAGGTGCCAGCCGCGGTCGAAGCGAGCGAGCCGCTCGGCGCCGAGCATGCCCTCGACGTGCTGGTCGATTTTGAGCAGGGGCACCGTGGTGGGCACCTCGAGCAGGGGCAGATCGTGCCGGGTGCAGGCGAGCACCAGGCCCGGGGGCAGGGTCTTGTGCGCGGCACCCACCGCGAACGCAAGGGCGGCGATCGGTACGCGGGTGAGTCGCTCCACGTAGCCGTCCCAAATGCTCTGCTCGGAAAAGTTCATGCCGATCCCCGACGTCAGGAGGAGCACGTTCGGGTCGAGAAACGGCGTGGGGTCGAGGTGCTCGGTCGGCGCGCAGCGGCTGATCTCTCGGCTCAGTCGCTGCGGCCCCGTCGGTGTTTCGAGGCGCAGGTGAAGCGTGTGTTCGGCCAGCAGATCAGCGACGCGCACGCGGACCCCTTTCTCGCAGTTGCACAATATTCCATCGGTTTCTCTCGCAGTTGCATAATAACCTTCCCGAACTCGACGGCGTAGCTTTAGCTGCATGACAGCACAGCGTCGTGATCAGATTTCCCTCAATTCGGACATGGGCGAAGCCCTCGGCCTGCACACGTTCGGCAACGACGGCGCGCTCATGCCGCTCATCGACGTCGCGAACGTGGCGTGCGGGTTCCACTCCGGTGACCCAGCGACGATGGACGCGACCGTTGCCCTCGCGCGCCAGCACGGCGTCCTCGTCGGCGCGCATCCCGGGCTCCCCGATCTCGTCGGGTTCGGCCGCCGCGAGATGAAGCTCACGCCCGAGGAGGTCGAGCATCTCGTCAGGTATCAAACCGCCGCACTCGTCGGGTTCCTCGCCAAGTACGAAATGACCCTGGGGCACATCAAACCGCACGGTTCGCTCTATGGCATGCTCTCCCGTGACGAGGAGCTGGCCGCCGCGGCGGCCCGAGTCGCGCGTGACTACGGCGTCCCGATCTACGGCCTCGCGGGAACCGCCCATCAGCGTGCCGCAGCGCAGGTGGGGGCCGAGTTTGTTGGCGAGCTGTATGTTGACCTGGACTACGCGGCTGACGCCAGCCTCATCATCCTGCGGCAACCGCACGCGACCGATCCCGCGGCCGCGGCCGTTCGGGCGAAGCGCGCTGCGGCCGACGGCACCGTCCTCGCCGTCGACGGCACCGAGCTGCGCATTGAGTTCGACAGCATCTGCGTGCACTCCGATACGGCGAACGCCGGTGAGGTTGCCGCGGCCGTCCGGGCCGCACTCGCCGCGTAACCCTGATCTTTCACTTCCCCAGCACCCACCTTTTGAGAGCAGAGATATGAGTACCGAAATTACCGCGCCCATTCCCGGAGTCTTCTACCGCCGCCCGGCCCCGAACAAGCCACCGTTCGTTGAGGCCGGTGACACGGTGGACGCCGGGCAGACCATCGGCGTGATCGAGATTATGAAGCAGTTCACGGAGGTGCGCAGCGACGTCGCCGGCGTGCTTCGTGAGTTCTCCATTGCCGACAACGGCATGGTGGGCCCCGGCGACATCATCGCGATCATTGATTAACCCCTCCCGAACTCCGAAGGACACCACAGTGAAGAAGCTCCTGATCGCTAACCGCGGCGAAATCGCGGTACGGATCATCCGGACGGCACGCGAAATGGGCATTGGCACGGTCGCGGTGGTGAGCGAGGCCGATCGGGACTCGCTCGCGGCGCAGCTCGCCGACGAGCACATCGTCATCGGCCCGGCCCCGGCGGGCCTGAGCTATCTCAACCACGACGCCGTGATTCAGGCCGCGCGCGAGTCCGGTGCGGATGCGGTGCACCCCGGTTACGGCTTCCTGTCTGAGAACGCCGACTTCGCGCAGAAGGTTCTCGACGCCGGGCTGGTCTGGGTGGGCCCGAGCCCCGAGTCGATCCGCCTCATGGGCGACAAATCGCGTGCGCGCCAGGCCGCGATGACCGCGGGGGTCCCGGTGCTCGCCGGCACTGAGGGGGCGCTGGACCCCAGCGCCGATCTGGAGGGGATTGCCGAGACGATCGGCTACCCGCTCGTTGTCAAGGCGTCGGCCGGCGGCGGAGGCCGGGGGATCCGTCGGATCGAGAATCGCGAGGCGCTGCGGCGCACGGTCGAGGTTGCGCAAGCCGAAGCGCTCGCCGCGTTCAATTCGAGCGACGTGTACTTCGAGCGGTTTGTCACCCGCGCGCGCCACGTCGAGGTGCAGGTGCTCGGGGACGGGGAAACCTGGGTGCACCTGGGAGACCGCGATTGCTCGATGCAGCGACGACAGCAGAAGGTGATCGAGGAAGCCCCCGCCCCGGGACTCCCGGATGAGCTGCGCGCGCGCATGCGGGACACCTCCGTCGAACTCGCGCGGCAATCCGGGTACATCGGTGCCGGCACGGTCGAGTTCTTGTATGACCCCGTACGCCAGGAGATCGCGTTCATTGAGATGAACACGCGTCTGCAGGTGGAGCACCCCATCAGTGAGGCGATCACCGGCATCGACCTCGTGCGCGAACAGCTCCGGATCGCGAGCGGCGAGCGGTTGGGGTACGCCCAGGAGGACATCCGCCTGGAGGGGCACGCCTTCGAGTTCCGTATCAACGCGGAGGACCCGGACAACAACTTCCTTCCCAGCCCGGGGCGCATTGACGCGTTGGAGGTGTCGGGGGGGCCCGGGGTGCGTGCGGACTTCGGCTTTGCCGCCGGTCAGGTGGTCGTGCCCTTCTACGACTCGTTGCTCGGCAAGCTCGTGGTGTGGGATATCGACCGACAACGCGCGCTCGCGCGCGCTGCGCGCGCCCTCGCCGAAACCAACGTCACCGGGATCCGGTCGACGATTCCGCTCATGCGCCGCCTGGTGGCGCTCGACGATTTCCAGGAAGCCAACCATTACACGACCTATATCGAGTCCGTTCCCGGACTGCTGGGAGGTGGCAAGTCATGATGCTGGATGAACACGCGCGATACAGCTGGGGCGGGGACGAGTTCCTGCTCGTCGAGATCTCGCCCGAAATGTCGCTGGAAGCAAACTTCGTGGCGAATTCGATGGCGCTGCGTCTCTCCGAACGGCAGTTGGCCGGCGTGGTCGACGTGTGCCCGGCGAATGCCTCGCTGCTCGTCAGGTTCGACCCGGACGTGCTGCCGCACGACGTGCTGGAGCGTGCCGTGCGCGAAGACGAAGCGGCCGTGAAACGGGCCGGTGAGGGCACACTCGACACCCGCATCGTCGAGGTGCCCGTTTGGTATGCGGACCCCTACACGCGAGAGACGGAGGCGCGGTTCCGCGAGGGCTACCATCAGGCACCCAGCGGCACGGACCTGGACTACAGCGCTGCGGTGAACGGGCTCTCGGGCCCGGAGGAGTTCATTCGGCGGCACCACGAAGCCCCGTGGCTGGTGTCGATGGTGGGCTTCGTCGCGGGACTTCCCTTCCTCTTCCAGCTCACGCCGCGGGAACGCCAGCTCGAAGTCCCGAAGTACCTGAGCCCGCGCACAGACACGCCGCCGCACACCGTCGGCATCGGCGGTTGCTTCACCGCTCACTACTCCGTCCGCGGCGCGGGTGGGTACCAGATGCTGGGGATCACGCCGACACCGATCTTCGATCCCGAGCAACGTTTGGCCGACTTCGCTGACTTCATGGTGCTCTTCCGCACGGGTGACATTGTGAAGTATCGCCCGGTTGACGAAGCCGAGTACCGCGAGATTGAGGCTGAGGTCGCCGCCGGGACCTACCGCTACAAATACGCACCCGTCACGTTCACGCTCGCCGACGCGTTGCGCGACGCGGACGCATACAACCGGACGCTATTGGAGGCCCTCGATGCCGCTTGAGATTTTGACTCCGGGGCTCGCGACGACGGTGCAGGACCGCGGTCGCTTTGGCTATTACCGCTTCGGAATTCCGCAGGGAGGCGCGATGGATCAGTACGCCGCGACCCTGGGGAATCGTCTGGTGGGGAACACGCCGGACGAGGCCGTGCTGGAGTGCACGTACCTCGGCCCATCACTCCGCACCCACGCGGACGCGGTGATCGCGGTGACCGGCGCGCCCGTCCAGGTGCTCGTGAACGGGGAACCCGTGGCGCACAGCGCGAGAGTGGAACTCCGGAGCGGGGATGAGCTCTCGTTTGGGATCCTGCAGGCCGGGGCGAAGTTCTTCGTGGCGGTGGCCGGGGGCATTGACGTGCCCGTCGTGCTCGGCTCCCGGTCTACGTATCCGATTGGGAAGTTGGGTGGCTTCGCGGGTCGGGGCCTGCAGGCCGGTGATCTGCTTCCCGTCGGGGAGCGCGTGCGCTCGGCGCTTCCGGAACTGAGCGAGATCCCGGAGGCCCTGCGCCCACAGTTCTCACGCGACGTGGAGGTCCGCGTCATGCTGGGCCTGTACGACCATCTCCTGACCGCGGAAGGCCTGCGGCACCTGACCGAGAGCGAGTGGACCCTGACCCCGGTGGCCGATCGCATGGGGCTTCGCTTCGACGGACCCGGCGCGCCGTGGCAGGAGAAGGAGCAGCCCTTCGGGGCGGGGCAAGACCCCTCCAACATCACGGACGCCGGATACCCGGTGGGGTCGATCCAGATTCCCGGCGGCACCCAGCCCATCGTGTTGCACTGCGACGCGGTATCCGGCGGCGGCTACGCCCAGGCCGCGACCGTGATCAGCGCTGATATGGATCTGTTTGCTCGGCTCGCGCCGGGCGCGAAGGTGCGGTTTGCTCCGGTGACCATGGCCGAGGCGCTGCAGGCGCGTGCGGATCGGCGCGCCCGGTTCGCGCGGGTGTGGGCGGCAGGGTAGCGTGCCATGCCGCTCGTGACCGCTCGGATGGTTGTGGGCCGGCTGCAGCGCGACCCACAAGCCGCACGGGGCTGATCGAGGTGCCCGGAATGTAACGCTTCAGGGGGTGAAAGCGGCGCTGTCCTTCGCAAAACCCTGCGGATGCGCTTGGATGGGAGTCATCGGCTGTACTGATCCGGTACAGCGAAGCGAAGGAGGATTCTCATGACTGGCACCGAAACTCCGAGCCAGGCACCCGTCGAGGCCCGCCTCACCGACGGGGTACGCACCGCGTTCGGCGTGGGCGGGCTCATCGCCCTCGTGCTCGGCCTGCTCATCATCTTCAACCCCGCGAAGTCCGGCGTCGTCGCCATGCAGGTGCTCGCGGTCGTGATGGCCGCGTACGCGCTGGTCGTCGGCGTCGTGTACCTCGGCTCGTCGATCTTCAGCCGCACGCTCGGCGGCTGGGCGCGCGTGGGGCACATCCTGCTCGGCCTGCTCTACATTGCCGGCGGTATCGTCATGATGATGAACATCGGCGCCGCGGCCGTCGTGCTCGCGATGTTCCTGTCGATCACGGTCGGCATCCTGTGGCTGTTCGAGGGCGTCATGGCCTTCACCGTCGCGGGCAAGAGCGGCAGCAAGGTGTGGACGATCATTTACGGCATCATCAGCGTGATTGCCGGCATCGTGCTGCTGCTCTCGCCGCTGCTCGGTGCGGTCACCCTGTGGCTGCTGCTCGGCATCTCGATGGTGGTCATGGGCATCGTGCAGGTGATTCGCGCCTTCTCGATGAAGTCGCTGTAACCGACTCCCCCGCAATGCGCAGAGCGGTCCGCCCCGAACGGGGGCGGACCGCTCTGTGCGTGTATCGGGGCGGCGTTACTTCAGCGCCGCGACGGACTCCGCGGTGATCTCGACGCTGCTGGCCGCGAGCTCGACGTACTTCCGCAGCACGACAAGCGCCGCCGAAGCCTTGTCGAACTCCGCCGCGACGAAGCGGTCGGACGCGATCAGCGCGAGCGCCTGCTGGGCGGGAATCACCGCCCCCTTCAGCTCCTCGGACCGGCTCGCGGGGGCGACCGCTCGCAGCTCGGCCATCGAGGTGAAGATCGGGAGCACCAGCTGACCCGAGGTGGATCGGAGGGTGCGCGCCCGCGGCCCGCGCTTCTTCCCCGCGGTGCCCGTGATGTCGACCACGAGGAAGCCCTCGCGCAGGGCGAGGAGGAACGCCGCGAGGTGTTCGTAGTCCGGCGTGTCCTGGAGCGCGCGGAGGGCCGCGCGGGCCGTCTCGTTCGCGTAGTCTGCGTGGACCTCCGCGGGGATCTCCTCGTCCGGATCGGTGCCCGGATCAGGAACGTCCGCGTCGGGTTCGGGGGAGTGCGCGTCAGCCATGCGTCTAGCCTACGGGCTGCGACGGATCCGGTGCCCCGGCGGGGCGCGCGGAGGTCAGTGCGGGTCTTCGTCGTCGCCGATCCCGCGCGCCGTCATCGCCTCGCCCGTGAGCTGCGCGTGGGCCACCGAGCGGAGCACGAGCGGAACGAGCCTGGCGCGGGGGCTGCGCTCGAGCCCGCGTGCGCGGGCGGCCGCCTGGGTCTCATGGGCGATATCGAGGATGCTCGGCACCGCGCGGATCACCAGGGAGAACGCGAACGCGACGCGTTCGGGGTGCACGCCGAACGGCCGCAGCGGCCGGAGCGCCCAGGCGACGGTGTCGAGCATGTCGTCGACCGCGGTGCTCGCGGTGACCGCGCTCGCCGCAAGGATCAAGGCGAACAGGTCGCCCACGACCTCGACGCCGCGTTCCCAGCCGTGCTGCCACGCCTGAAACGCGAACAGCGGGACAGCGATCAGGGCAAAGCCGCGCAGCACGCGCCAGAAGTCGCGCCCGCGAAGCCCCGCGAGGAGGGCGAGCAGGATCGCGATCCCGAGCGCGATCCCGGTGGCGACCGGTCCGCGCAGCAGCACCACAGTGGTGGCGAAGACGAAGAGGCCGAGCAGTTTTGCGCCGGGGCGGAGCCGGTGCAGCGGTCCGCTTCCGGGCAGATACGCGCCCAGGGGGCTGACCGAGCTCACGGAGCGCCCCACGGGGGCGTCGCGTCGGAGATGCCCACCGCGCTCGCCCGGTAGTGGGCGATGGCCGCGGCGGGCGGCCCGTCGAAGGCGACGCGGCCGTCCGCGATGACCAGGGTGCGGTCGGCGCGGGCCGCGAGTTCCAGGTCGTGGGTGACCACGACGAGCTGCTGGGGGAGCCCGAAGAGCAGCTCGCTGATGCGGAGGGCGTTGCGCAGGTCCAGGAGCGTGGTGGGCTCGTCGGCGACGAGGATTGCGGGATCCGTCGCGAGCACCGCGGCGATCGCGAGCAGCTGCTTTTGTCCCCCCGAAAGCGTGTGTACGCTGCGATCGGCGAGCGCGTCGAGCCCGAACCGGGCGAGGACCGCGAGCGCCGCCTCGCGCCGCTCCGCCTTCCCGCGGATGCGACGGCGCAGGGACAGCGCGACGTCTTCCGCGACCGTCGGCATGATGAGTTGCGCGGCCGGATCGGTGAACACGAAGCCGACCGCGCGGCGCACCGCAGCCCCGTCGGTCCGTGTGTCGAGCACGGGATCGACGTCATCGGTGCCGGCGGGAGAGGTGCGGTTGCGGGCTGCGCCGATGCGGACGGTGCCACTGCTGGGCTCGACGAGGCCATTGATCAGCCGCGCAAGCGTGGACTTGCCCGAACCGTTCGCCCCAATGATCGAGACGCGCGGCTCGGTCAGTGTGAGCGACGTCGGGTGCAGGACCGTCGTGTCCCCGTCGGGGCCGGGAACGACGACGGCGGCCTGCTGAAACTCGATCACCCGGCGATCCTACGCGGTCTGCGTCGTGCGGTCTCGCCGCGCGCGTGCCGGGAGCAGTGCGGGGAACGCTCGGTGCACGGCGGTCGCGACGATTGCCATGAGGAGGTTCTTGATGACGTCGCCCGGCCAGAAGGCGAGGTCTGCGATGAACGCCTGACCCAGGGTCAGGTCGGCGCGCCAGGACATGCCGAGGATCCCGAGGGGATGAATGAAGAGGAAGCTCGCGGCGAGGCCCGAAAGCATGATCAGGGGGATGCTTGCGACCACGCGCGAGCGCGGGAGCCGTTCGACGAAGAACCCGGTGGCGAGGGCGGCGAGGGGGAACGCGACCAGGTACCCCACCGAGGGGCCGGCGAACGGGGCAAGTCCCGCCGAGCCACCGCTAAACACGGGGAGGCCGATGGCGCCGACCGCGAGGTAGAGCAGCACCGCGAGGAATCCGCGGCGGGCGCCGAGCACCGCGCCCGCGAGCATCACGGCGAAGGTTTGGAGGGTGATCGGCACGGCCCCGCCGACGCTGATCGCGGGGAGCAGCGCGCAGACCGCGATCAGGGCCGCGAAGGTGGCGATCAGGGCGAGATCGGTGCCGGGGGTGCCGCGTCGGCGGGCCTGCCGGGCGGGGGGTGCGACTGCGGTGGCGTCGGTCATCGATACTCCTGGGGTGGGTGCCGGGCGGGGAAGATCCCAACCTGAACAGTGTTCTGGTGAATGGTGTTCAGGTTAGCGCTAGGCTGGAAACATGCGCAACTCACTCGCCGATGTCGTCGTCGCGGCCCTGCGTGTCCTGGACGCGCAGGGCCTCGAGAACTGCTCGATGCGACGGGTCGCTGCGGAGCTCGACGTGCAGCCGAGCGCGCTCTATCACCACGTCCCGAACAAGCAGTCGCTGCTCGCCCTCATGGCCGACCAGATTGTGCAGGGCGTCGGCCCCCGCACGGATCGCGCGCTCGCGGAGGTGCCCGTCGCCGCGCGTTTGGACGCGGCGCGACGGCTCTGCGGTGACCTCCGGGAAGCGATGCTCGCCGTGCGCGACGGCGCCGATGTGGTGGCGACCGCCACGGCGTTCCGTACGGGGCGCTCGCGCGTCGAAGACGAGCTGGCGAAGCTTGTCGGAGGCGACGCCGCGCGCACCCTGATGTTCTTCACGTTCGGACATGCGCAGTCCACCCAGACGCACCGGCAGGCCGCCGCGCTGGGGGCCCTCGTGGGGGAGCAGGTGGCGTCCGCGGCGCCGGTGCCCGGCGGAGAGGCGAGCCCCGCGGGAAGCGATCTCGACGCCTCCTTCGGGCGCGGGATCGAGTTGATTCTCGGCGGACTCGTCGCACTTCAGCACGCGCCAGCGGTCGACCTGAGTGCGCCATCCCACTGAGTCCTTGCGCACCGCGCGATCGCCGCAACTGTACTCAGTACGTTCACCGTGTACTCAGAAAGCGTTGCGTTTTCTCTCAGAAAAGCGCGAAACACTGGGGGTCCACCAACGGAAACGAAGGGGGCAACACCAATGGGATTTCTTGAAGACGCCAAGCACAATGCTGAGGCAGCGGCCAAGAAGGTCGGCCAGGCCGTCGAAGACGGGGTCGATAAAGCCAAGGACAAGATCGATGAGGTGCGCGCGGAGGCCGATGTGAAACGGGCCGAAGCAGAGCGCGACGCCGTGAAGGCGCGCAACGACGTCAAGGACGAGCTGCGCGAGCACTAGTGCCCCTTCGGATCGCTTGGCGATCCGCTCCGCCTGAACCGACACCGCCCGCCCCGATTCCTCGGGGCGGGCGGTGTCGTGTGTTCGGGGGTGCCTTCCTGGGCAAAGGGGTGTTCACGGAGTCGCCCTGAGTGGTTGGCCCGCGTTTACCTGCGCGTGCCGGTGTCGCTGTCAGCCGTTCACGCGGTGATGTTGAGATTCATGTGGCCGGATGATCTGTCGGCCATTTTTTGTTTCTCGACTGCATTGGAACACTGGCATGAAGCTGTTTCCCGTCTCTGCGACCGCGCTCGTGGTGGCCGCCCTCGCGCTGACCGGCTGCGCGACCTCCTCCGCACCGGCCGAGGACAGCCCCTGGGCCACGGCCTCGAGCGCCGAGGCCGGCGGCGGTATGGACGCACTGGTCGCCGCAGCCCAGGAGGAGGGCGCGCTGCACACCATGGGCCTGTTCGACGACTGGGCGAACTACGGCGAGCTGAAAGCGGCGTTCACCGAGAAGTACGGCATCGAGATCGACAACGACGTCTCGATGAGCTCCAGCCAGGAGCAGATCAACGTGATCCAGCAACGTGTGGGGCAGGACCGCTCGATCGACTACCTCGACACGGGCGTCTCCTTCGCGGAGGACGGTGCCGCCCAGGAGCTGCTGGCGGCGTACCGCCCCGCCACGGTGCCGGATCTCGCCGCCGGCCTGCACGGGGCCGACAACCAGTGGACGAGCCAGTACGGCGGCTACATGAGCATCGGCTGCGACGCCGACCGCGTCGAGACGTGCCCCACGACGATCGCGGATCTCGCGAAGCCCGAATACCAGGGCAAGATCGGGGCCTTCGAGGACCCCACGTCCGGGGAGCTCGAGTTCAACATCGTGTGGGCCATGTCGCTCGCCAACGGCGGCTCGCTTGACGATATCCAGCCCGGCGTCGACTTCTTCCAGAAGCTCTCGGACAGCGGCAACATGACCAAGGTCGTCGCGAACGACGGCACGATCGAGCGCGGCGAAACCCCGATCGTACTGAGCTGGGACTACCTGAACCTCGCGTCGGCGACGAAGCTCGCCGAGGCCGGGATCACGTTCGAGGTCAACGTTCCCACCGACGTGCTGTGGTCCGCGTACTACGCGGCGTCGATCAACGCGGATGCGCCGCACCCGGCTGCGGCACGCCTGTGGATGGAATTCATCTTCAGCGACGAGGGCCAGAACATCTTCCTCGAGGGCCAGACGCGTCCGGTGCGCCTGCCCGAGATGATCGAGGCCGGGACCGCCGACGAGGCCGCCGTGGCGGCGCTGCCGCCCGCGGAGGGCGAGGCGCAGACCCCGACCGCTGCGCAGCGGGAGGCCGCGAAGGCGCAGCTGACCACGGCATGGCTGGAGGTCACCACCGCATGAGTCGCGGTGCGCTCGCCGGGGCGGCTGTGAAGCCGCCCCGGGCCGTCCTGGGCCTGACCCCGTTCCTGGGGTTCGCGTGCCTGTTCCTCCTGGTCCCCCTGCTCGGCCTCATCCTCTCCGCGTTCCAGGTCCCCGTGCCCGGCAGCCCCGGGGAGACGGCCTTCGGCCTGCAGAACTTCGCCCGCAGCGTCTCGGGTGCCCAGGGCGAGTCGATCCTGAACAGCCTGCAGGTGAGCCTCATCGCCGCCACCATCGGCACGGTGCTCGGGGCGCTCGTCGCACAAGCGGTCGTGACGCTCGCGTCGGATCGCGTGAACTCGGTCACCACCGTGCTCGCGACGGTGCTCGCCAACTCCGGCGGGATCAGCCTCGCCTTCTCCTTCATCGTGATTCTCGGCAGCGTCGGGATCCTGACGGGGGTGCTGGGGCTCGACGCACTCGGGTTCTCCCTGTACAGCTCCGGCGGTCTCGTCCTGATGTACCAGTACTTCTTGATCCCGACCATGGTGATGCTGTTCCTGCCCACCCTGCAGGGCGTCAAGCGCGAGTGGCGTGAGGCCGCCGCCTCGCTCGGGGCCCCGGGGATCCAGTTCTGGGGGCGCGTCGGCTTGCCGGTGGTGCTCCCCTCCCTCATCAGCGGATTTGTGCTGCTCTTCGGGGCGTCCTTTGCGACGCACGTGTCCGCGGCGGCGCTCATCGGCGGTGCGAACTTCCCCCTCGTCACGCTCAAGATCGCGGGTCTGCTCACCGGCGGGAACTCCTCGGGTCAAGAGAACGTCGCGATGGCCCTCAGCGTCAACATGATCGTGATCGCCCTCATCACCCTCGCGATCTCGCTCCCCCTGCAGAAACGGAGCCGGCAGTGGCTGTCCTCGAAGTAACCGCGGACCGGCCCTCCGCCGGATCCCGCGCCGCCGACCCGATCCCCGCGCCCCGCCCCTACCGGGCTCCGCGCTGGCCCCGGGTGCTCGCGGTGCTCGCGCTGCTCCTCCTGGTGACCTACCTGGCGGTCCCGATGCTGGCCGGGCTCTGGTTTAGCTTCTGGGTGCCCGGTGAGGGGCTCACCCTCACCGCACTCACCGATGCGCTCTCGTCCCCGGCGGTCATGGGGAGCCTCGGCCTCTCGCTGGGCCTCTCCGCGGCCTCCGTGGTGATCCTGCTCGTGATCCTCGTCCCCACCGTCGTGCTCTTGCACGTCTCCGCGCAGCGGTTCCGGCCGCTCGTCGAGGTGATCTGCATGCTGCCGCTCGTGGTCCCCGCGATCGCGCTCGTCGCCGGGGTGATGGCGGTGCTCCGGGCCGGCGTCGATGCGGGAGACACCGCGCGGGCGATCAGCCAGTTCCTCCAGGACCCGTCATTCCCGCTCGTGCTCCTCGGCTGCTACGTCGTCGTGCTGCTCCCTTTCACGTTCCGCATCATCGACAACGCCCTCGCGACGATCCCGGTGACGCAGCTGCTCGACAGCGCCCGCGGCCTGGGGGCCCCGTTCCCGCTCGCCGTGCTGCTCGTCGTCGCTCCGAACATTCGGGCCTCCCTCTGGTACTGCGCCTTCTTCGGCCTCTCCGCGGGCCTCGCCGAGTTCACGTTCTCGATCACCCTCGGCTTCCACACGCTCTCCGTCGAACTCATGACGCTCTCCGGCAGCAACTTCCGCACCTCCATAGCGGTGTCCCTGCTGGTCACCCTGCTCTCCTGGGCGCTGATGATCCTCGTCCTCCAGGCATCCACCCGGATCGCCGCATCCCGAAAGGCCTCCGCATGACCTCGACCGCCACCCCCAGCACGCTGAGCCGTCCCGCGGCCCGCGCCGCCGCGCCCGCCGGTGCCGCCATCGAGTTCCGCGGCGTGCAGAAGTCCTACGGTGCCACGAGCGTGCTCGAGGACCTGTCGCTGCACATCGAGGCGGGCGAGTTCATCGCCCTGCTCGGCCCGTCCGGCTGCGGCAAGACCACCGCGCTCCGGATCCTGGGCGGCTTCGAGACCCCGAGCGGGGGCGACGTGCTCGTCGACGGGGAGTCGGTGCTGCCGCTGCCGCCCCACCGGCGCGGGATCGGAATGGTGTTCCAGTCTTACAGCCTGTTCCCGAACCTCACCGTCCGGAAGAACGTCGAGTTCGGACTTGCGCTGCGCCGCGTGCCGCGGGCCGAACGGAAGCGGATCGCGCTCGAAATGCTCGAGACCGTGCGGCTCGGCGGATTCGAGAACCGCTATCCGAACCAGCTCTCGGGCGGGCAGCAGCAGCGTGTGGCGCTCGCGCGGGCCCTCGCGATCAGTCCCGGGATCCTGCTGCTCGACGAGCCGCTCTCGGCACTCGACGCGCAGGTGCGCGCCGGACTGCGGGAGGAAATCCGCGAACTGCAGCTCCGCACCGGGATCACGGTCGTGTTCGTGACCCACGACCAGGAAGAAGCGCTCGCGATGGCCGACCGGGTTGCGGTGATGCGAGACGGGCGGATCCAGCAGATCGCCACCCCCGACGAGCTGTTCTTCCGCCCGGAGGGCGCGTTTGTCGCGGGCTTCGTCGGCGTGACAAACGAGCTGCCGGTCGCCGCGCGCTCGCCGCAGCCGGAGTTCTGGGCACCGCCCGCCGACGCCGCGGCCGCGGACCGCCTCTTCGTGCGGCCCGACGCCCTCGTGTGCGAACCCTCGACGGACGCGGTGGGGACGGTCACGTCCCACCTGTTCCTGGGGGCAACGACGCGCATCACCGTCGAAACCTTCGACGGCGCGCACCGGGTGAAGGTCGATCTGCCGACCCATCAGGTCGTGACGGTGCCGGTGGGGGAGCGCGTCGCGATCCGGCTGACGCAACCCGCCATCTATCGCGTCGCCGCCGATGTGTCCGTGCCCGCGGGTGCCGTGGTGCCCGAGGCCGCAGAGTTCTTCCGCCAGCGGGCGGCATCCGCGTAGCGGCGCGTCGACACACGGGGTCGGGCCCGGGGCGAGCACGCTGCTCGCCCCGGGCCCGACCCCGTGTGTTCGCGGTTAGGGTGCCGGTGACGGATCCGTCGCCGGTGCTGCCGGTGCCGGATCAAGGAACGCCAGGAGCCGCGGAGTGACACTCGTGGCGGTGATCTCGGCGGGCCACGCCAGCGGCGCGCGGCCCGGTCGGGCGAGCACCACGAACGATTCGCGCTCGATATCGCTGTCGCCCCCGTGGCCGCCCGCATCGACGTGCCCGTGATCGCTCGTCACCGCGAGGAGCCAGTCGTCGCCGCTCTCCGCGGCGAGGCGCTCGACCTCGGCCGCGAGGCGGGCCAGGTGCGCGTCGAGCCGGGCCAGGGACGCCGCGTACTCGGGGGAGAGCGGGCCGTGCAGGTGGCCCGACTCGTCCGCGTCGCACAGGTAGGTGAAGCACACATCGGGGGTGTCGTGGCGCAGCGCCCACAGGGAGTGCTCGACCATTTCCGCGTCGAACGACACGTAGCCGCGGGTCTCCCCGTCCCGGATCACCACGCGATGCTGGCCGGCGCGGTGCTGCTCGACGCGCTCGTGGATGATGGGGCCGAAGCCCGCGGGATCCACGAGCGGCGGCCAGCTGGCCGCGGCAAAGGTCACCCGCCGCGGATCCGCGTAGAACGCCCGGCTGAGCAGATCCGGGTACTGGCTCAGGCGCGCACCGAAGAATTGGTTATCGGTCACCCCGTGCTCGGCGATCGTGGCACCCGTGAGGATGGTCGCCCAGCTCGGCCCGGACAGCGTGGGGGTGGCGACCACCATGCGGTGCCGGCTGCCCGCGGCCGCGAGGCGCGCAAGGGTGGGCATGAGGCCCGCGTCGATGGCGCGGTCCACGCGGAGGCCGTCGAGGCCCACGAGCAGGATCCGGCGGCGCGGGGCGGTATCGGGCGGGGGAGGGAAGGACGCGGGAAGCGTGATCACGGGAGGCTCCTGTGGTGTGGTGGGGAAACGCCGAAGCGGGGTGCGGCGCGGGGCAGCGCCACACCCCGCGGGTGGGTGGGGAATCACATGCGGTCGAGGACGGACTCGGCGAAGCCCATGCCCGTGCTCATGCCCGTGCCGTTGGTGACACAGGCGACGAACACTCCGGGGTGCGGCTCGCGCACATAGAAGTCCTCGGCCGCCGCGGACGCGTACTCGCCGTGCCACCGCCGGCGCACCGTGAGCGGGGCACCGAGCAGCTGTGCGAACTCGCGCAGCAGGAGCTCGTCGAGGGACTCGTCCTTGAAGGGGGCGTGCGTGTGCGCGTACGCGTGCGTGTCGCCGATCACGAGCCGCCCGTTCGGGCGCTGCGACATCTTGACGTTCACGAAGGCGTCGAGCAGCTCCGGGGTGTCCCGCTGCATGCGCTCGCGGATGCTGGCGGCCTCCGGGTGCTGCGAGAGGCCGCCGTAGCGCATCACCGCGGTGCCGGTGAGGATCACCGGATCGAAGTGGCTGCCCGCCGGGGCATCGGTTTCGAGCATGTGCAGCAGGCACCGCTGAAACTCGCCCTCGTCCGCGAGCTGCGGGAAGAGGAGATCCAGGTCGTGCCCGGTCGCGACAACAACCCGCCGGGCAGACACGTCGCCCCGGCTCGTGCGGACGAGGCCCGACTCCACGCCGGTCACGTTGGTGCGGAACCGGAACTCCACCCCCGCCTCCGCGAGGTGCGCGGCGAGCGCCGGGATCGCCTCCGGGGAGTTGATCCGCAGGTCGTTCCCGCAGTAGGCGGAGCCGAGGAGGCGGGGATCCTGGATCGATGCGCGCTCGCGGGTCCGCTCCGGGGTAAGCAGCTCGACGGCGTCGCCGCGGAGCTCCGCGAAGCGGTGCAGCAGCGCCCACTCGTCCTCGGCCCGAGCGACGATCATGGTGCCCGCGGGCCGGATCCAGAACCCGGCCCGCTCCGCGAAGCGAAGCCAGTGGCTCCGCCCCGCGGTCGCGTAGGCCAGACCCTCACCCTCCTGCGTCGTGATCCCGACGTGGCCGAAGTTGCGGATGGACGCGCCCACGGGGCGATCCGTGCGCTCGATCACGACGACACTGAGCCCGCGTTCCTGGGCGAGCGCCGCGTGGGCGAGCCCGATGACGCCGGCGCCGACGACCGCGAGATCGAAGGTGCGGGGTGGGATCACTGGGCGGGCTGGATCGCAGGCACGCCGAGCAGCTCGGGCAGATCGCGCACGTCGCACACGTGGGTGTGCGGGAACGTCGCGAGGTGCTCGACGCTCTGCGCGCCGGTGCTCACGGCCACCACGTACTTCGCGCCGGCGTTCATGCCCGCGGCGAGATCCAGCTCGGTGTCGCCCGCGGCGAGCACCTGGGCCGGGTCGGTGACGCCGGAGCGCTGCATGGCGACCTGGATGAGCTCCGGCGCCGGACGGCCCGTGGAGACGTCATCGGAGGTGATGGCGAAATCGACGGTGTCGGTGGGCTCGGGGCCGACGGTCCAGCCGAGCTCGTCGAGGATCATCTGGGTCACGCCGCGGTCGAACCCCGTGGTCAGCGAGACCTGCATGCCCGCGGCACGCATGCGACGGATCGCGTCGACCACGCCGGGGAGTTCGACCGGCGGGTTCTCGCGGTAGCTCTGCTCAAGCTTGCTGCGGAACTCGAGGAAGAGGCGCTCGACCTCGGCCGGATCGGCCTCGCCGCGGAACTTGTTCAGGAAGCCGGCGATCGCCTCGGCCTTGTTGGCGCCCAGGGCGGGGCGCAGATCCTCGTCGGAGATCGTGACGGACAGCGCCTCCTCAACGACCGACTTCAGGGTGTCGTACACCGCACCGCGCTCGTTCACGGTGGTGCCGGCGACGTCCAGAGTAATGAGGGAAACCATGCAGGGGTGCTACTTTCTTCGGAGGGTCAGAGCCCGGTCATGTCGAGCCGAGACCCACGCTATGCACGCTGCGTCTCCGGGCGGCGACCGGGACGGAAACGACGCGTGAACGCCCGAAGAAAAACGGGTGCGCGCCCGCAGGATCCCGCGGGAGCAGGCGCGTGGCGGAGGAGAAGTTCGCCGGGTCACAGTGAGGGGGAAACCGGGAATGCCGATCCGTGAATCGAACGAGTTTGGTGCGCAGCACTCACGCTTTGACGCGTCCGCCGCCGAGGAGACGCTGCACGAACTCGAGGCGCAGTACGCGGCGGGCGAGATCGAGGCGCACGCCTACTTCGAGAAGAAGCAGTCACTCGTGCGGTTGTTTCTGAAGGCCACGACGAATCCTCGCCGGAAGCGTCGCGAGGAGAACTACGGCGGGGACTAGCGCAGAGGTCGTGGCGCGGCACCGCCCGCGCAGTGCCGCCCGCGCCAGTGCCGCCCGCGTTAGTGCGCTGACCCGAGTTCCACGAGCAGCACGCCGACGATGATGCACGCGATGCCGATGAGCATGCGGCGCGTCAGCGGTTCCTTCCACACGGCCCGCGCGAACACGGCGACGAGCACGATCCCGATCGCGGTCCAGAGCCCGTAGGCCACACCGACCGGCATGCCCGCGCTGAGCGCGAGGCCCAGGCACGTGAAGGCGGCGAGGTACCCGAGCGCGATGGGGGTGATCCAGCGTCGCTTCCGCAGGCCATCGCTGGCGCGCAGGCTCAGCGTCGCGGCGACCTCGCTGAGGATCGAGAGGATCAGCCACAGCCAGCTCATGCCCGCGCCTCCGCCTGGTCTGCGCTGCGCCCCGGGTGGGCCCCGGACTCCACGAGCACCACACCGAGGATGATCACCGCGATGCCGGCCATCGAGAGCGGGCTCAGTTGCTCCCCGAAGATCCCGGTTGCGAGGAGCGCGACGAGCGCCACTCCGGCCGCGCCCCAGATCCCGTAGGCGACCCCGATCGGCATCCCGGTGCGGAGTGTGAGCCCGAGCAGGGTGAACGCCGTGAGGTACGCGATCACCACGCCGATGGTCCACAGCGGCTCGTCCACGGCCGCCCGCAGCGCAAGCGTGCCCGCGACCTCAGCGAGGATCGCCGCCGACAGCATGATCCACTTCGTCACTTGCCCTCCCCTGAACCAGTCTGGCCGAGCGGCCCCGCCGGGGTCAACGGGGGCCGTGCCGCCGCGGATCAGGAGCGGGCGTTCCGGCGTACGAGAACTGGCGGTCGGTGACGGTGCGTGACTGCGGCACCCCACGAGCAGGTACCGGGGCTCGCGCGCTCGCGCTCTCGCGCGCTCGCGCTCTCGCGCTCTCGCGCTCTCGCGCTCTGGCGTTCTGGGATTCATGACCGGCGAGGTCGGCCGTGAGGCTGACTCGAGCACGGAATTTGGCACTCTCCATACGAGAGTGCTAATTTATCTGTCACCTGAGGAGCTCGACCTCAGGGAGCAATGGGAAGGAGACTGATTTCAATGACACTGACATTTGCCCCTTTCACTGACCTCGAGCGTGGAACTGGAGGCATGCGACAGGCACGCAGCGGCCCCCGTCCCATGCCCGTCGACCTCAGCCGAGATCAGGACCGCTACGTCCTCACGGCCGACCTCCCCGGTATCGACCCCGGAAGTCTGGACATCGATCTTGACGGCCAGCTCCTGACGATCCGCGCGTACCGTTCGGCCGGCACCGCCGAGGGCATGAAGTGGATTGCGCAGGAACGCAGCGAAGGCGGATACCTGCGCCAGTTCAGCATCGGTGAGGGGATTGACACCGAAGCGATCAGCGCAAGCTACACGAATGGCGTCCTGAGCGTTGTTCTGCCGCTGAGCGCGCAGGCAAAGCCACGGAAGATCGAGGTGGGTATGGCCCACGATGACATCCCCACCGGGAAGTCCATCACCGCATAACGGCGCCTGGGTGAGGCCACCCTCCCTCGCAGAGGTGAAACATGGGTTCGGCCCCTCGCTCCTCCAGCTGGAGGAGCGAGGGGCCGAACCCATGCAGAGCTTCGCAGAGCCTACAAATTATAGGGAGCCGTGTTCTTGTCGCCTTTCTCAGGGTGCCGAATCAACGCCGGGTCCGACTGCCCCTTGCGGGGGTCAGCGGAATTGTCCATTGTGTCGGTGGCACCATCCATGACCGGCTCGTCGATGAGGTCCTCGGAGGGAGTATCGGGATCCTTCTTCTCGTTCATCTTTCCTCCTTCGCTGTGGCGAGTTGTTGTACACACGCTAGAGCTGAATCCCGAGAGTATTCTCAGATCAGCGGGCCAATCGGCTCATTGAGGCTGATGATGGCCGCGTTCAGCGTCGCAGCGAAGAGAAGCCACAGCACATATGGGACCAAGAGCCACGCGGCCGCCTGCGACCACCGCGCACCGGCCACGATCAGGCCGAGGACACACGCGATCAGCAGGACCATGATCACCATCGCACCCCACCAGGCAGCCTCGCCCACTCGCGGGTAGCCGGCGAAGAATACGGGCGTCCACAGCGCATTCAGCCCCAGCTGTACACCGTAGAGAATCAGGGCCGGCCGTGCGGCATTGCGTCCATCCCGCGTCCAGCCGCTGCGCCAGATCAGCCACCCAGCCACCGCGATGCACACGTACAGGACCGACCACGCCGGACCAAACACCCAGTTCGGGGGACTCCACGGAGCCTTGCGCACCGAGGCGTACCACCCCTCGGTATTCGGGATCGTGGCAAGTGATCCGAGGTACGCAATGCCTGCGACAACAATCAGCAACAGAAGACCAACGCTGATCTGGCGAGCCACGGTGGGCCGGTGGTGCATAGTCCCTCCTCCGTCGGGTTCCCACCAACCTAACAACACGCGTCTCCAGGGGTAAGGCCTGAAGAGGCGCGAAAAACGCCTGCGGCTCCACAGGCTGCACCACGGCCCATTCGGCCACGATCACTTGCGGCACTGGGGAGAGCGCTGTGGGGCTTGCGTACCAGCCGGACCACGCGCCAGATACGATCCCGCCACCCAGGCCGCGGCCCCCAGCAGCAAGACCCACAGTCCCACCGGTCGCGTAGCCGACAGTTCCGCCCGAAGCGCGCTCCTCTAGCTTCAGCAGCACCCCGGCGAAGGATCTTGGCTTCCCTACTGGCGGGCACCCCTGGCCGGGCGCTGACGAGCCGTCGAGCGCCGCGGGTGCCGCCGAGCCTGGGACGCCTCCCGAAACTGCTGCGGACTCCGTTCGGACTCCTGCTGCGGACTCCCCATGATCTTGCGGGAGCGATCAGAACAGGGTGTTCTGATCCTCCATGCCGCGCATCGCGTCGTAATCGAGCACGAGACAGCGGATCCCGCGATCCTCCGCGAGCGTGCGGGCCTGCGGCTTGATCTCCTGCGCTGCGAAGACGCCCTGCACGGGGGCGAGCTTCGGATCGCGGTTCATGAGTTCCAGGTAGCGGGTGAGCTGCTCGACCCCGTCGATGCCGCCGCGGCGCTTGATCTCGATCGCGACCGATCCGCCGCTCGCGTCCTTGGCGAGGATGTCGACCGGGCCGATGGCGGTCATGTACTCGCGCCGCACGAGCGTGTGGCCCTCACCCGCGAGCTCGATCTGCTCAGCGAGGAGCTCCTGCAGGTGCGCCTCCACGCCGTCCTTGATGAGGCCGGGATCGACGCCAAGGTCGTGTGAGCTGTCGTGGAAAAACTCGAAGATCGACACGATCAGCTTGTCCGCGGTCTTCTTGTGCGTCACCTGCCAGGCCTCGACGATGCCCGCGGCCTCCTGCTCCGCGTCGAGTTCGACCGGGGCGAGGGAGCACGGCGGGCTCATCCAGTTCAGCGGCTTGTACGAGCCGCCGTCGGAGTGAACGAGGATGCTGCCGTCGTTCTTGAGCATCAGCACACGCTTGGCCCGGGGCAGGTGGGCCGAGAGCCGGCCGGCATAGTCGACAGAGCAGTCAGCAACAACGATTCGCACCCGCCGTAGTTTACCCGGACTTGGCGCTGGGTGGCTGGGCGCCTGATCCGGCGGCGCGGCCCGGCGAGCCGGAACCGGTGCCGGATCCCCGCAATGAGCTACGCGGCGGGTTTCGGCTCTCGGGCCGTCGCGGCGAAGATGAAGGCGATGACCGCGAACACGACGAGCGGCCAGAACGCCTGCAGTAGGCCGAAGTGCTCGCCGAGGAAGCCGATCAGCATGGGGCCGAGCAGGTACGCCGTGTACGCGATGGCGGAGACCGCGGCGACGTCCCGGGTGGCGGTCGCCGGGTTGTCCGCCGCGGCCGAGATGCCGACCGGGAAGCCGAACGCGCAGCCGATGCCCCAGAGCACGGCGGCCGCCACGCTTGCCCACGAGGCCGGCACCAGGATCATCGTGACGACGCCGAGCACCACGAGCAGGGCGCCGCCGCGGAGCACGATGACGCGGCCGAGGCGCGTGAGGAGCCAGGATCCTGCGATCCGGGTCAGGGTCATGGACACGAAGAACGCGCCGAGGGTGAGGGTGGCGGCGGTGTTCGTGAAGCCGCGGCCGTCCGCGAGGGCCAGGGGCAGCCAGTCGCTGGCGGTGCCCTCCGCGAGGCTCATGCTCATCGCGATCAGGCCGATGATGAGGATCCGCGGATCCCGCCACGGCGAGTAGCCGCGCTGCGGCGGGCGCGGTGCGGGAGGCGTGGCCGCCGCGGACCCCGGAGACGCCGCGGCTCCGCCCGGAACCGGCGGTTCGGGCATCGCGGACTCGGGATGCACCACGATCTGGATCGGGCCGGTGTGCACGCTCGAGTGCAGCAGTGGCTCGGGTTCGCTCTCCTGGGCGGTGTTCGGCACCATGCGCAGCGCCAGCAGGACGCCCACGACCAGGCACGCGAACAGGACGCCGAGGTGGAGCGGCACGGAGATGCCGAGCGCCTCCGCGAGCGCCCCAAGCCCCATCGAGCTGACGCTTCCGAGGCTGTAGGCCGCGTGGAAGAGGGGCATGCGGGGCGTGCCCAGGGCGCGCTCCGCCGCGGCACCGCTCACGTTCATCGCCACGTCCGAGGTCGCGAAGGTAATCCCGAACAGGACCAGACAGACCACCGCGGGCACGACCGCGCCGGACCAGAACAGCAGCGCCGCCGCGGGCATCGCGATCGCCTGGCCGATGATCCCCACGGCGAGCGTGCGCTGAGGCCCGAGCCACGTGACGGTGCGGCCGGAGAAGATCAGTCCGGTGAGGGAACCGAGGGCGAGCATGAGGCCAAACACGCTCATCTCCAGGGTGCTCGCCCCCAGGTGATCCCGCACCGCCGGAAGACGGCTCAGCCAACTGCCGAATCCGGTGCCGAGCAGCGCGAAAACGATGATGATGCCGGCGGTCCAGCGGCGGGCGGCGCGCAGGCGCAGCGCGGCGTCAGGAGTGGTCATCAGATGAGTCTAGGGCTACCGCGAGCGCGGCCAGTGCGGCGGCAGCCGGGTTTGCCAGGCGTTCACCCGTCGCCACCGCGCACCAGGGGCGCGGAGCGTCGCTAGGCTGTCGCCAGCGTCGCGAACCGTACCGTGCGCTCTGCATTTCTGAGAGGACGGCCATGGCTCCGCAGGACATCGATGAGGGCTCCGCCCCAGACACCCACCTGCCTGATGTGCACGGGGACGCCGTGCTGCGTCGGGTGGAGGATCGGATCGAAGAGCTCGGCACACAGCTGGTGGCGCGGTACCGTGCCGAACTTGTCGAGTATCGCGGCCTGGGCCAGAACACCGTCGAGAACGATATGTTGCCGCTCGCGATCCGCAACATCAGAAATCTCCTGGAGTCGTGCCGGACCGGCGTGCCGTTTGGGCCGGAGGAGATTGCGAACTTCCGCGCATCGGCCGCCCGCCGGTCCTATCAGTTCGTCTCGATGGAGAGCGTGTTGCACGCGTATCGAATTTGGGGTCAGACGGTGTGGGGCGCGATTCAGGACGAGGCTCGTGCGGGGAGCGCTGCGGAACGCACCGCGGCCCTGGGGATCGCGCAGCGCGTGATGGAACACGTGGACCGGGTCTCAGTGATCGTGGCTCAGGCGTTCCTCGAGGAGGCCTCGGGGGTGCGCCGCGATCACGACGTCCTGCGCGGGGATTACCTGGACGCCCTGCTGCTCGGGAAAGCCGCGACCGAGCCCGCGGGCCGGTTCCTCACGGGCATGGAGGTCGAACTCCAAGGCGCGTACGTGGTGGTGCTGTTTCACCGAGTGCCCGGCGCGGACGAAACGCGGCTGCGTGAAGCGCTCGCGACGGCCACGTATCACCTGCGGGACTCGGGGGCGGGCCAGCTCTCCGGGGTGCGGGATGACGAATTGATTGTGATCTGCCCGGTCGAGAACCCGGCCGAGTACGAGGCGCTGAAAGCGCGAGCGCGGGTGGTCGCGGGGCAGCTCGGCGTGTTCGTTGGAGGGCTCGGGCGCAGTTACTCGGGGGTCGCGGGGATCTCGCGAAGCTATCGCGAAGCGCACGAGGCCGCGGTCGCGGGACTCTCCTCGGGACTGGCCGGCCACTGTCTGGCGTACTCCGATGTGCTGCTCGACAATCTCGTGCGCGAGTCGCGGCACGCCGAGGAGCTCTTACAGGAGATCGTGATCCCACTGCGCAACTACGATGCGAAGCGTGGCACGGACCTCGTGAAGACCCTGGAGAGTTACTACGATCACCGCTTCAACCTGTCCAAAGCCGCCGCGGATCTGTCCGTGAGCCCGAACACGGTCACGTACCGGCTCGAGCGCATCCGCGACGTCACCGGGCATGATCCTTCGTATCCTGACGGGCTGCTCCTGTTGAGCCTGGCGCTGAAGCGTCATCGGATCCGCCGGATCCAGTAGCGCAGCATTGCGAATTTTGCAGTGTTTGTGCCGAAAGACTGCGATGTCATCAATTCAGCGACCCCACGGAGCGACCGTATCGTGTGGGATGCGTCCACTGACGTCTGACCCATCCGGGAAATCAAAGGAGATAGGCCCATGGCTTCCGCAGGCACGAGTGTTTCGGCGAGGAGAGTCGCGTTTGCGAGCCTCGTGGGGACCAGCATCGAATGGTACGACTACTTCTTGTTCGGCACCGCGGCCGTATTGGTGTTCAACACCCAGTTCTTCACGAGCCTGAGTCCCACCGCCGGGATGCTGGCATCGCTCGCGACGTTCGGCGTGGCGTTTGTGGCTCGCCCCTTCGGCGGGGTCATCTTCGGGCACTTCGGAGATCGCCTCGGCCGGAAATCGATGCTCGTGCTCTCGCTGCTCATGATGGGCGGCGGCACCGTGGTCATCGGACTGCTCCCGAACTACGCCCAGATCGGCGTGTGGGCACCGATCCTGCTGGTCGCCGCGCGCATTCTGCAGGGGTTCGCGGTCGGAGGTGAATGGAGCGGGGCGGTCCTCATGGCGGCCGAGCACGCGCCAGCGCACAAACGCGCGTACTATGCGAGCTGGCCGCAGTGCGGGGTGCCGATTGGGATGGCGCTGTCCACGGGAGCGTTCTTCCTGGTGCAGCTGATGCCGGCCGCCGAGGTGCAGGCCTGGGGGTGGCGGATCCCGTTTCTCGCAAGCGGCGTTCTCGTGATTGTCGGGTTGTGGGTCCGCCTCGCCATTACGGAGTCGCCCGAGTTCGCGAAGATCAAGGACGCGGGAGCGCAGTCGAAGCTGCCGATCGCGGAGGTGTTCGCAACGGCGAAGAAGCCGATGCTCCTCGGTATTCTGGTGCTGTTCGCGCCGAACATCCCGTTCTATATCGCCACGGTGTTCCTCCTGACCTATATCCCCGAGCACGTCGGAATCAGCTCAAGCGTGGTGCTGCTGCAGCTCACCGTCGTCTCGATTCTCGAGGCCTTCACGATTCCACGCGCCGCGCAACTTGCCGACCGGATCGGGCGGTCGAAGACGCTCATGCTCGGTGCCGCAATGTTCATCGTCCTCGCCTTCCCGATGTTCCTCCTGATCAACACCGGTTCCGAGGTCTGGCTCTTCCTGTCGCTGGTGCTGATGCTGCCCGTCTCGCACGCGCTGTCGTACGCCGCCGCCGCGAGCTACGTGTCGGACATCTTCCCCGCGCGTGTGCGGTACACGGGCACCGCAATGTCGTACCAGTTGGGGAGCATCGCCTCCTCCGCGCCGGCACCGCTGATCGCCGGGGCGCTGCTCGCGGCTACGGGGTCGTGGCAGGGCGTGGCCCTCTACCTTGCGGCCGCGGCGGCGGTCACGCTGCTGAGCCTCCTGCTCTCTCGGGGTGATGCCGCGCTGGTTCACCAGGAGGATGCGGTGGGCGCGGAGGACACCGTGGGGATCGGACAGCCGGAACCCGTGCGGGCGGGGGTCGCCTGATGCGCATGACCGGAGCAGTGCTCGAGGAGTGTGGGCGGTCCGGCCCCTACGCGCACACGGTGCCGCTGACCGTTGCGGAGCTCGACCTGGCACCCCCGCAGGCCGGGGAGCTGCTCGTGCGGATGGAGGCCGCCGGGGTCTGCCATTCCGATCTCTCCGTGGTGAATGGTGATCGCATTCGCCAGGTTCCCATGCTCTTGGGCCACGAAGCCTGCGGAATCGTCGAGGCGGTTGGCGCGGGGGTGGAGCTGTCGCCGGGTCAACGCGTGGTCATGGTCTTCCAGCCGCGCTGCGGCACCTGCGAGGCGTGCCAGGCCGGGGGTCGCCGGCTCTGCGAGCGCGGCAACGCCGCGAACGCGGGCGGCACGCTTCTGGGCGGCGGCACTCGGCTGTCCCGGGACAACGAGCCGGTGAGTCATCACTCGGGGGTGTCGGGATTTGCGACCCACGCGGTGGTGCATCGGAGCTCGGTGATCCCAGTTCCCGATGATGTGCCCGCCCACGTTGGGGCGCTCCTCGGGTGCGCGGTGCTCACCGGTGGCGGCGCGATCAAGAACGCCGCGCAGCTGCGACCAGGAGAGCGTGTCGTGGTGTTCGGGGCGGGGGGCGTCGGGATGGCGGCTGCGCTGGTCGCGGCGGCACTCGGCGCCGCACGGGTGACGGTGGTGGACCCCGTCGTCAGCAAACACGAGCGTGCGCGAGCGATCATCGCGGACGAAGCGATGACCCCGGCAGAAGCCGCGGAGCGTGGCCTCCAGGCGGACGTCGTGGTCGAGGCGACCGGGAACGCGCGTGCGTTCGCGCAGGGGGTCGAGACGGTTGCGAGCGGCGGCAGGCTCGTCGCGGTGGGCTTGGGAAACCCCGCGGACACTGCGCTGGTGAATCCGCTCGCTGTCGTGGCGCAGTCGAAGACCATCATCGGGTCCTACCTCGGTTCGGGCGATCCGGCCCAGGATGTGCCCGAATACGTCGAGCTCTGGCGTCAGGGCCGGCTCCCGATCGAGAAGCTCGTGAGCGCTACGATCACCCTTGACCAGGTGAACCGGGCAATGGATGATCTCGCGTCGGGGGCCGCGCTGCGACAGATCATCGCCTTCGATCCACGGGCCTGATCTCGGGGTGCGGCTCGGGGCACCTGTTCACACCCCGAGTCGCACCCAGCGCTCGCTCCGGGCACGGAGCCCCAGGGTGACCGCGCGGGCCAGCATGAACACGATCGTGAACCCCGCCGTCAGCGCGACGAGCGCCGGTGCCCCGCTGGGGGCGAGCCGGGTGAGGAGCCAGAGGATCGGCAGATAGACGGCGAGGTTCACCATGCTGGTCCACGCGAGGTAGCGCGCGTCTCCGGCTCCCATAAGTACGCCGTCGAGCACGAAGACGAGCCCGCCGAGCGGCAGCGAGATGCCGAGCACGAGGAGCGCTGGCGGCAGGATCTCGAGCACCGCGGCCTCACCGGTGAACACGCGGCCGAGCACGGGACTGGTGGCGGCGAGCAGGCCGCCGATCACGGCCCCGCAGGCGATGCCCCAGAACACGCTGCGCCGCGTGATGAGGCGGGCTCGGCGGGCGTCGCTCGCGCCGAGGGCGTCGCCGATCAGGGCCTGCGCGGCGATGGCGAGCGCGTCGAGCGCGAACGCCGCGGTCGAGAAGATCGTGAACACGACCTGATACCCCGCGGTGGCGGCGGTGCCGTGGCTGGTCGCGGCGAAGACGGTGGAGAGCAGCGCGGCGCGCAGCCCGAGCGTGCGGATGAACAGCCACCCGCCGCTGCGGCCGGCGTGCCCGAGCCCGTCGCGGTGCGGGAGGAAGCCCGCGCCCGCCCGCCGCGCGTGGCGCGCGATGACGATCAGGTACACGGCGACCATGCCCCACTGGGCGATGATGGTGCCCCAGGCGCTGCCCGCGATCCCGAAGCCGAGCCCGAGGATGAACCACACGTTGAGGATCGCGTTGATCGCGAAGCCGATGGTGGCGACCGCGAGCGGCGTGCGCGTGTCCTGGAGTCCGCGCAGCAGCCCGCTCGCAGCAAAGACCACGAGCATGGCCGGGATTCCGAGGCAGGAGACCGTGAGGTAGATCCGGGCCTGCTCCGCCGTGTCCGGCGCGACGCCAAACGCGGCGATCAGCGGGCCGCTGAGCAGCCAGATCGCGATCCCGACCACGATCCCGATCCCGAGCGCGAGCCACAACCCGTCCACGCCCGCCTGCACGGCCCCGCGCAGATCTCCCGCGCCGCGACGCCGCGCCACGAGCGGGGTCGTCGAATACGCGAGGAACACCATGAGCCCCACGGCGGTCTGCAGGATCGCGCCCGCAACGGCGAGCCCGGCGAGCGGGGCCATCCCCAGGTGCCCCACGAGCGCCGAGTCCACGAGAAGAAACAGCGGCTCCGCGACGAGGGCGCCGAGCGCGGGGATCGCCAAGTGTGCGATCCCGCGGTCGATCCTGCGGCGCTCCGCGCGAGCCGTCTCGGGGGCTCCTGCCTCGTCCGCGCGTCCGGGGACGGCCGCTGCGGGGCGGCCCGGCTCGGGGCTGGGAACCGGGGAGGGGGCGGGGTGCTCGGACATGAGCACTACCGTAGCGGCTGCCTCCGACACGGGCCTTTCGGCGAGCGGCGGCCGGAAGCCAGCAGGGTATTCGGCGTGAATGCGCGCGCACCCCGGGCAACGTCAGTCGTCCCGGCTAGTCTGGACGCATGAGCAACGTAGCGCCTGCCTCCGGCATCGACCTCAGCGAACTTGATCCTGCCGTCCGCCCCCAGGACGACCTCTACCGGCACGTCAATGGCAAGTGGATTGAACGCACGGAGATCCCGAGCGACAAGGCGCGCTACGGCTCCTTCGCCGTGCTCGCGGAGAACGCCGAGGAGGCGGTCCGGGACATTATTACCGGCACCGAGGCTCCCGCACCCGGTGCCCCAGCGACTGCCGAGGCGGATAAGGTGGCCGCGCTGTACGCGAGCTTTATGGACGTGGAGCGCGTTGACGCGCTGGGCGCCCAGCCCATCGCTGACGAGATCGCGCGCACGCTCGCGCTCGGCAGCACCGAGGAGCTGATCGCGCACGTCGGCCGGTTGGAGCGGCGCGGCCTCGGCGGGTTCTTCGGCATGTTCGTCGACAACGACCCGGGGGATCCCGCGCGCTACATCGTCTTCGTGATGCAGGGCGGCCTCGGCCTGCCCGACGAGTCCTACTATCGCGAGGAGCAGTTCGCGGAGATCCGTGAGCAGTACCAGGCGCACATCGCGCGCATGCTGGGCCTTGCCGGGGTCGCCGACGCGGACCGGCTGGCCGGGTTGAGCTACGACCTGGAGCGCCGGATCGCCGCCTCCCACTGGGACAAGGTTGCGAGCCGCGACATTCAGAAGCTCTACAACCTCCGCACCTTCGCGGAGCTCGGGGAGATCACCCCGAAGCTCGATTGGTCCGCCTACCTTGCGGCGATGGGAGCGCCGACCGCCGCGTTCGCCGAGGTCGTCGCCGCACAGCCCGAGGCGCTCACTGGACTGTCGGAGCTGTTGGTGGAGGCAGAGCTGGAGGCCTGGAAGGCGTGGACGATCTGGGGGATCGTGCGGGGATCGGCAGCGCTGCTGTCGCAGGAGATCTCCCGCGCGAACTTCGAGTTCTACGGCACCGCGCTCACGGGGGCGACGGAGCAGCGCGACCGCTGGCGGCGCGGCGTCTCCTTCGTCGAGGGCGCGATGGGCGAGGCCGTGGGCCGGATCTACGTGGAACGCCACTTTGACGAGGACGCGAAGGCCGCCATGGATGGCCTGGTCGAGCACCTGATCGAGGCCTACCGCGAGTCGATCCAGCAGCTCGAGTGGATGGGGGCCGACACCCGTACCCGCGCGCTCGACAAGCTCGACCGCTTCACCCCGAAGATCGGGTACCCCGTGAAGTGGCGGGACTACTCCGCGCTCACGGTCGATGCGGGGGACCTGTTCGGCAACGCGCGCAGCGTCTCCGAGGTCGAGTTCCTGCGCGAGCTCGGCAAGGTCGGCAAGCCGATCGATCGCGACGAGTGGTTCATGACCCCGCAGACGGTCAACGCGTACTACAACCCGGGCTTCAACGAGATCGTGTTCCCCGCGGCGATCCTGCAGCCCCCGTTCTTCGACAAGAATGTCGACGCGGCGGCGAATTTCGGCGCGATCGGGGCCGTTATCGGCCACGAGATCGGCCACGGCTTCGACGATCAGGGCTCCCGCTACGACGGCGAGGGGCGCCTCACCGACTGGTGGACCGAGTCGGATCGCGCCGCGTTCGAGCAGCTGACGAGCGCGCTCATTGGCCAGTACAACGAGCTCTCGCCTGAGGGCGCCGACGGTCAGACGGTGAACGGTGAGCTGACGATCGGCGAGAACATCGGGGACCTGTCCGGGCTTGAGATCGCGTGGAAGGCGTACCTGCGTTCGCTCGCCGGGGCCGAATCGCCCGTCATCGATGGGCTGACGGGCGCGGAGCGGTTCTTCCTCTCCTGGGCGCAGGCCTGGCAGCAGAAGTCGCGCCCCGAGGAGACCGTGCGACTGCTCACGATCGACCCGCACTCGCCCAATGAGTTCCGGTGCAACCAGATCCTGCGCAACCTCGCCCCGTTCCACGAGGCCTACGGTACGCAGCCCGGCGACGCGCTGTGGCTCGATCCGGCGGAGCGCGTCAGCATCTGGTAGCCCCGGCCGCCGGGTCCGGACCTATGACGTCTCGGACCCGGTGCGCAGCGCCTCAGTTTCAGTGCGATCCGCGAGATCTGAGAAATCCGTGTGCTCGGCGTGATCCCTGTGTTCGGCGCGATCCGTGTGCTCGGCGAGATCCGTGTGCCCGGCGCGCCGCTCCGCGCGCAGTGCTTTCTGCTCCGCGCGCTCCGCTTTTCGGGCACTCCGCTCGCCCTTCCGTGCCACGGACCGCTCGCGCAGCGTAGGCTGCGCGGCCGTTTCGGCGCGGAGCATCGCGAGTTCGTCCGGCAGCGCGTGCGGGGCAGGGCCGAAGGCGGTGCGGGATCGCGCGACGACCCGCCGCGCCATCACGAAGTTGCCAGAACCGCCGAGCACGGCCCCGATGCCGTAGGGCATGATCTTGCTGATGACCGAGGCACCGCCCGCGCGCGCGGCCTTCCGAATGAACATGTCCTTCAACTGTCCCACCAGCGGGCCGACGAGCTGCCGCGGCATCGAGGACGAGACGAGCTCGCCCCAGAACGAGGATCGGGACGTGCCGCCGGACGCCTGCTGTGTGATCTGACGGAGGAGCCCGAGCCCCTCGTCGCCGAGGAGCAGCGTCAGGACGAGGATCCGAGCGCGGTCCGGATCGCGCAGCGCGATGCCGTGGAGCTCGGCGAGCGAGTGCGCGTAGAGTGCGGTCGCTTCAAGGAACCCCACGGTCTCCGCGCTGGCAATGCCGAGCGCGGCCACAGTGCCGATCCCGGGCACCGCTGCTGCGGCCCCGACCCCGCTGCCGCCCGCGGTGACGGCGGCGAGGTAGCGGCGCTCGAGCGAACGGGCGAGCATCGCGGGAGACATTTCGGGGTTGCGCGCGCCCACCCGGCGCAGGTGCGCGAGCACGAGCGGGCGCTGGATCGCGAGGACCCGATCGACGGCCCGGTCGAGCATGGTGAGTCGCGCGGTGTCCTCCGGGGCCTGGGTATTCCACTCGACGACGTGGGTGTCCGGTGCGGGAAAGACCACGCCCGCGGGCGCGCCAGTGACGGGCACCGGGGACTCGGGTGGGAGCCACCGGGTCACGGTTTCGGGCGCACGCCGCTCGGGTTCTTCGTTCACATCTGCAGATTAAACGACCTTGCTGAGTGCAGGAACTGATGATCGCTGAGAGCGTGCGTGCGCGGGGTCCGGCGTGTGGCGCGCGGCGTCTCGGCGACCGTCGGCCATTCCCAGGTGCGCGGCGCGCTCGATCCAGCGCTCGATGCGGCGATCGCTCGCCGTGCCCACGCCGAGGAAGCGATGGACCCGAAACGGGCGCACTCCCACGAAGCGGAGCGTGTGACGCGCCACCTGGCCGGCCGCCGCGTTGCCCGTGAACGGCAGGGCGAACGCCGGGGTATCGGCGAGCATGAGGAAGCGGCCGGAACGCCCGCGCAGGAGCCCGATCGGGAGGCCGAGCTTCGACATCCGGTACTCGTCGCCGGGGAGCAGGGCCCGATCGAAGAAGCCCTTGAGGAGCGCGGGGACCCCGCCCCACCACATCGGGGCGACCACGACAATGCGGCGTGCCTCGTGGAGTGCGGCGCGCGCGTCCGCGAGGTCCGGTTCGACGGGGATGCGCTTGCGATAGCCGAATCGCATGTGCAGGTCGAACTCCAGGTCACGGAGCGTGAGGACGCGCGCATCGCCGTGGGCCGCGGCGTAGCGACGCGCGAGCTCGGCGGAGAGCGAGTCGGGATTGGGGTGGCCGTCGATCACGAGCGCAGCGGGCACAGGAAATCCTATCTTGACAGTGTCAACCAGTGTGGACAGTGTCAAGATAGGGGACAATGTTGCTCATGTCAACTTCCCGGGAGTCCTACCACCACGGCCGCCTGGCCGATGCGCTGGAGGAGGCCGCGCTGCACCTGCTGGAGCAGATGCCCGCCGCCGAGATCAGCCTGCGCGAGGTGGCGCGGGCCGCGAACGTGAGTCACAACGCTCCGTACCACCACTTCCGGGACCGGCTCGGGCTGCTGAAGGCCCTGGCCGAGCGCAGCATGGACGACCTCACGGCCGCGGTCGAGGCGGCGATCGACGGTGCCGGGGTGGAGGCCGATGCCCGCCTCCGCGCGGGCGGGGCCGCCTACATCCGATTCGCGGTCGCCCACCCGCACGCCTTCAACGTGGTCTACGACCCGCTCGTCTGCGTGCCCACCCAGCCCAGTGTGGCGATGGCCCCCCGGATTGAGCGCCTGGAGCGCGTCCTCGCCGAGACCGTTGCCGCCACGGGCCTCGTCGCCGAGGCCGAGATCCGCGCGCTCTGGGGGCTGGTGCACGGCCTCGGGACGCTCTGCGCCGCGGGGCACTTCACCGAGGCGGAGGCCCTCGCGGCGAGCGATGCCGCGATCACTCGCCTGCTCGCCGGCCTCACGCGGGAGGAAAACGCCATCGATGGGTGAGTTTTGGGTGCTTCAGGCCGCGTGAAGCACCCAAAACTCACCCATCGATGCGCGCGCCGGGCGTGGGAGTGGGTGCGCGCGCCGTGGGTGGGGCGCGGGTGTGGGAGAGGGTGTACGCGCCGGGCGCGCGGGAGTGGGCGCACGCGTCGCGTGCGGGCCCCGGGCGCCCGGCGCGGAGGTTACGCCGCGACGGTCGCGTGCGCAGGGCAGTGCGCGCCCGCGTGGGTCGCGCAGGCGACAAAGCGTGCGCGGCAGGCCTGATCGGCGCAGTTGGCGAGGTGGGTCGTGTGCTCGCCGCAGACCGTGCAGGTGCCCAGCTGCGCGGCGCCGGGGGCGAACTCCATGGCCTCCCGCCCGTCAAAGACCGCGAGGGAGCCCTCCCAGAGCCCGTCGTTGCCGAAGGCTTCGCCGTAGCGGACGATCCCGCCGTCGATCTGGTAAACCTCGCCGAAGCCACGCTCGATCATTGCGGCGGAGAGGATCTCGCAGCGGATCCCGCCCGTGCAGTACGTGACGACCGGGCGACCCTTCAGCTCGTCGAACGCCCCGCTCTCGATCTGCGTGATGAAGTCGTGCGTGGTGCGGGTGTCGGGCACCACGGCACCCTTGAAGCGGCCGATCTCCGCCTCCCAGGCGTTGCGCCCGTCGAAGAACACGACGTCGTCGCCCCGCTCGGCGACCAGCTCGTTCACCGCGGCGGGGGAGAGGTGGGTGCCGCCGCCGACGACCCCGTCTGCGTCCACCCGGGTTTCGTCGGGGATGCCGAAGGCGACGAGCTCGTCGCGCACCTTGACGCTGAGTTTGGGGAAGTCGGCGGAACGCTTCCAGGGCGCGCTGCGGTCGACGCCGTGCAGCATCGTCGGCTCGGTCTCGGCGAAGCCGGAGCCCTCGCTCCACTTCACCTCGAGGCCGGCGAACGGGGCGTACTCGCGGGTGCGCCGCGCGTACTGCTTGCACGCGTCGAGCTCGCCGCCGACCGTGCCGTTGATGCCGTGCCGCGAGATGATGATGCGTCCCCGCAGCCCGAGCGACTCGCAGAGCTGCTGCTGCCACAGGCGCACCGCCTCGGGGTCAGTAACCGGGGCGAACACGTAGTAGAGCAGGATCTTGGCGTCAGACACGCCTCCCATGGTACGCGGGGTGGCTGGACGCGTGGCGCGTCGCGGGCGGTGGACCGGGCGCTTGACATTTACGTAACGTCAACTCTTACGGTGAGGGTGTGCACGAAATCGTGGACACTGCCACACGGCAGAGCATCGGAGGGGTCGGACGGATCATGGAGCGATCGATTCAGGAGGTGGCGCGCGCCGCGGGCACCACCTCGCGTACGCTGCGCCACTACGACCGCGTCGGGATCCTGCCGCCGAGCCGGATCGGGAGCAACGGCTACCGCTACTACGACGAGCGGGCGCTGGTGCGCCTGCAGCGCGTGCTCCTGCTCCGCGACCTGGGACTCGGGCTCGACGCCATCGCTGAGGTCCTCGCGTCCCAGGACGCGCAGGCGGGATCCGCCGAGGCGCCCGAGCACGCGGAAGCGCGGATCCTGGCCACGCACCTCGAACTCCTGCAGCGCGAGCGCGGCCGGATCACGGAGCAGATCGGTGCCGTCGAGCGCACGATCGCGGCGCTGCGCCAGCCCAGCACCGATGCACCGAGAACACACACCGAAAGGGACCTGATGTCCGAAAACATGTTCGCCGGATTCGATCACTCCGAGTATCGCGAAGAGGTGGCCGAACGCTGGGGCCGCGACGCGGCCGAGCGCAGCAGCGCCTGGTGGGACGGGCTCGACGAGTCCGAGCGCGCCTCGTGGATGGGCCGGGTGGCCGAGCTGAACCGAGACTGGACGGCCGCCGCCGCACGGGGCATCGATCCCGCGTCCCCGGAGGCGCAGCAGCTTGCGGCGCGGCACGTGGCCTGGCTGCGCTCGGTGCCGGGCACGCCCGCGAACGAGCCCGCGGGCGATCTCGCCGGCTACGTCACCGGCCTCGCGGAAATGTACGTGCTCGACGAGCGCTTCGCCGCCAACTATGGCGGGCAGCCCGGGGCCACCCTCGTGCGTGACGCGCTGCTCAGCTACGTCGCGACCGAGCTCGGGGGGAGCCGCTAGACCTGGGCCTTCTCCTGCGCCTCGCGGGCGCTGTCAATGCGCTGCTGCTGCTCCGGCGTGCGCGAGAGCGGCGGCACGACCTCGTGCTGATCGTTCACGATCACCACGTCGTGGTCCACGTGATCCACCATCGCGTGGACCGCGTCGATGAAGTCGCGGCGGCGGATCGCGTCGAGGACGCGGGCGTGGTCGCGCTCCATCTCGGCACCCGTGGCGACGTTCGCCAGGCGGCCCCGGTGCTCCGGGGTGCGCAGGCGGTCGTTGATCCCGGCGTAGAGCGAGGCGAGCAACCGGTTCTTCGCCGCGTCGAACACGAGGCGGTGGAACTTGCTGTCGAAGGCGGAGTCGCCGCCTTCGGCGAAGCCGAGCACGGGGCACCGCGTGCACCCGATCTCCTCGGTGGCCGCGAGCTCGAGCGCGGCCATGTCCTCCTCGGTGCGGTGGATCGCGGCCTGCTGCGCGGCCTCGATCTCGAGGGCGCGGCGGTAGCTCAAGATCTCTTCGAGCGTGAAATCGGTGAGGAACTCATTGAGCAGCGTGCTCGTGGGCGCGGCCGAGCGCACGAAGGTGCCTCGCCCCGGCAGCGTCTCGATCATGCCGATGCTCGCGAGCGAGCGCACCGCCTCGCGTACCGTCGAGCGGCCGACGCCGGTCTGCTCCGCGAGCTCGGGCTCGATCGGGATCCTGCTCCCCACCGGCCACTCGCCGGTCGTGATCTTGCGGCGCAGATATGCGAGGGTCGCTCGGGCTCGTTCTGAACCTGTCGTCACAGCCATGTTCACCCCGGATCTCGTGTGGCGCAGGCGCGCCACTCATCGCCTCCAGTATAGCGACCGATGTCCTGGCAAGCCGGGGCGTGACCTCGTATGCTGAGGCGCAGACGGGCCGGTCAAACGGCCTCACCGCGCCGATGTGATCCGTACCGGCGCCTGATCAGGGAGGAGCGGGTGATGACGCAGGCATCGCAGGGACGCGGGGCGATCAACCCCTACGCGCAGATGCGCCAGGTTCCGGGGTTCACCCTCACGAGCGCGGACATTCAAGACGGCGAGCCGCTCCCGGCTGAGCTCTATGGTGCGGCGGCCGGCGGAGCGAACCGCTCGCCGCAGCTCAGCTGGTCCGGGTTTCCGGCGGAGACGCGGAGCTTCGCGGTGACCTGCTTCGACCCGGACGCGCCCACGGGGTCCGGGTTCTGGCACTGGGCCGTTGCACACATCCCCGCGTCGGTGACGCAGCTCGCGGCGGGCGCCGGTGCGCTGGCCGGGACGCCGGGCAGCGAGCTGCTCCCGGAGGGCGCGCTGACGCTCCCGAACGAGCGCCGTGAACCCGCGTTCCGCGGGGCGTCCCCGCCCGCGGGGACCGGCGTGCACCACTACTGGTTCGTGGTGCACGCGCTGAACGTGCCCCGGATCGAGATTGACCCGGAGGCGACCCCCGCGATCCTCGGCTTCATGATGCGGGAGGCGGTGCTCGCGCGGGCGATCATCGTGGCCACCGGGGAGTTTGGTCAGGCCGCCTAGCGCTCAGCGGCTTCGCCCGCTCAGCGGCTTCGCCGCGCGGCTACGGCGCGGGCTTGCGCGGCGTCTCGTCGGCGAGCACCGTGCTCCGCACGAGTGGCAGCGTGCGGTTCTTGAAGTGGCTTTCCAGGGCCAGCCGTGTCGAGGCGCGCGCGACGCCCTCGGTGTGGGAAATCCGGTCAAGCACCCGCTGCAGATCGCGGGTGGAGCGCGACACGATGGTTGCCATCATGTCGTAGTCGCCGGTGATGGTGTGCAGCTCGAGGACCTCGGGGATCTGCGCGAGCCCCTCGGCCACGCGCTGGTGGCCCACCGACTGCTGGATCTGAATCGTGCAAAACGTCCGCAGCGGGTACCCGAGGGCGGCGAGGTCAATGCTGGGTGCCTCCGACGCAATGACCCCGGTGCGCCGCAGCCGGTCGAGCCGGCCCTGGGCGGTCGCCCGGGCGACCCCCAGGCGGCGGGCGCATTCGACGACCGAGATGCCGGCATTCTCGCTAATGAGCGTCAGGAGACGAACGTCTAGCTGGTCGATGCTCATGATCCTCCTCGAACATGCATCATGTACTGCAAACCTTCGGTAATGCTATACGAACTGAGCAGATTGCCCGAAGTCACATATACGGTTTGACGAGACGAGCCCGCCGTCCTTAGAGTGGCGCACGTCAGTCGGCTGCGCGCGAGCCTCGCGCGCAGCCCCACACAACAAGGAGTGCGCATGTCGAAGGCGACGCAAACGTTTCGGCCGGGTCTTGAGCGGATCGCGGCGTATCGCGCCGGCAAGCCGGCCCCGGCGGGGCCCGACGGCCGGAGCGTGAAGCTCTCCTCGAACGAGAACCCGTACCCGCCGCTGCCCTCCGTCGTGGCCCACCTCACGACCGTGCTGCCCGAGGCCATCAGCCGGTACCCGAGCATCGCCGCCGAGGAACTCACCGGAGCGCTGGCGCGCCGCTTCGACGTGTCACCCGAGAACATCGCGCTCGGATCCGGCTCCGTCGAGGTCGCCGGGCAGCTCATCCACGCGATGACCGCCCCCGGCGACGAGGTAATGTTCGCGTGGCGCTCCTTCGAGGCATACCCGATCCTGGTGCGCGTGGCCGGGGCGGTCCCGGTCGAGGTGCCGCTCGACGCGGACGCGCGCCACGACCTGCCGGCGATGGCCGCGGCGATCACGGAGCGCACCAGCCTGATCTTCGTGTGCAACCCGAACAACCCGACCGGGACGGTGGTCACCGAGGCCGAGCTCGACGCCTTTATGGCCCAGGTGCCGAGCCACGTGCTCGTGGTCGTGGACGAGGCATACGTGCACTTCGACCGCAGCGCGGATTCGCCGAGCGGCATCGAGTTCTTCCGGCGGTACCCGAACATCGCGGTGCTGCACACCTTCTCGAAGGCCTACGGGCTCGCGGGGCTTCGGGTCGGCTACGCGATCGCACCCGAGGAGGTCGCCGAAGCGCTGCGCAAGGTCGCGATCCCGTTCGCGGTCACGCGGCTCGCTCAGGCGGCGGCGGTGGCCTCGCTTGCGGCCGAGGACGAACTGCAGCTTCGGATCGACGAGATGGTGGCCGAGCGCACCCGCCTGACCGCGGCGCTCGAGGCACAGGGGCTCACGGTGATCCCGTCGGAGGCGAACTTCGTGTGGCTGCCCCTGGGCGAGGCCACGGCCGATGCCGGTGCCGCGTTTGAGCGCCACGGCATCTCGGTGCGCGCGTTCGCGGGCGAGGGCGTGCGCGTCTCGATCGGCGATCCGGCCGAGAACGACGCCGTCGTGGCCGCGGTGGTGGCCGAGGGCATCGGCGCCTCCGTCGCGGCGTAGCGGCTCGACCCGCGGGGGAAGCCCCGCGGGTCGGCATTTCGCTCGGAGCACTTCGCGCGTATCTCGCGCAGAATCTGCACAAACTGTCTACTGCAACCGCAAAACGAATGCCCTCAATGCCCGTTTTGCCTAACCTTTTCTTGTCAGGTTGGTAGTTGGGCGGAAGCTCACTACGATCGAGCAACGGACCCGGTGCCTTCGTGGCACCGAATCGCAATACCCCGGGAACGAAGACCCGGGGATCATCACACTGGAGTGAGGAACACCCATGGCAGGCACACGCTTCCGTCACCGGACGCTCGTCTTTGCAGGTCTCGCCGCCTCAGCGGCTCTCGTACTGACCGGCTGCACCTCGGGTGCCGGCGGTTCGGACGAGGGCTCGGGCGCGAGCACCGACTCGGTCACGATCGGGATCAGCCAGTTCGTGCAGCACCCCGCGCTCGACGCGGCGGCCGAGGGCTTCAAGCAGGCCTTCGCGGACGCGGGCTACGTCGAGGGCGAGACGGTGACGTTCGACGAGAAGAACGCAAACGCCGAGGTGGCGACCGCCACCACGATCGCGCAGACGTTCGCGACCAACAAGGTGGACCTCGCGCTCGCGATCGCCACCCCGTCGGCGCAGGCGGCGGCACAGAACCTGACGGACGTGCCCGTGCTCTTCACCGCAGTCACCGACGCGGTTGCGGCGGATCTCGTGGCCTCGAATGAGAAGCCGGGCGGCAACGTTACCGGCACGAGCGACCTCAGCCCCGTCGCCGAGCAGATCGACCTGATCGCGGAGATCAACCCCGACGCGAAGAAGATCGGCATGGTCTACGGTTCCGGCGAGGTGAACTCGCAGGTGCAGGTTGAGCTGGCCCGCGAGGCCGCCAAGAAGCACGGCATGGAGGTCGTCGAAGCGACGGTCACGAACGCCTCTGAGCTCATGCAGGCCACGGAATCGCTCGGCGACGTCGACGCGATCTACACGCCGAGCGACAACCTCGTCGCCTCGGGCATCGGCGCCATCGTGGGCGTCGCCGAGGACAAGGGCATCCTGGTCATCGGCTCCGACTCCACCCACGTCGACGGCGGTGCCGCGGCGACCGTGGGCATCGACTACACCAAGCTCGGCGCGCAGACGGGCGAGATGGCGATCCGGATCCTCAAGGACGGCGCCGATCCCGCGACCATGCCGGTCGAGACGTCGAAGGACCTCGAACTCACCGTCAACCTGGGTGCTGCGAAGCGCCTCGGTGTCGAACTGCCGGCCGACCTCGTCGACCGCGCCGCGAACGTGGTGAAGTAACCATGATCGGTGCAATCGAACTGGGCCTTATTTATGGCGTGATGGCGCTCGGTGTGTATCTCACCTTCCGCGTCCTCAATTTCCCTGACCTT
>NZ_QYAC01000009.1 GCF_016758195.1 Leucobacter chromiireducens subsp. solipictus
CAACCTAGACAGGCCCCACCTTGGTATCGGAGGCCAAACTCCGATCGATCGAGTCAACAACGGTCGAGGTCAGTACACCTAGACCCGAATTCACGGGGGCGGGGTGTGGGGCGATGCCCCGGCCCCGCCCCCGTGGCGTCCCGGGGACGCTCGGCCGTGCGGCCCACACTACGTATTCCGGATAGCGCTTCATCGTCGAAGCGGGCATTCTTGTCTCACACCTTCAACCAGCGTCGCGAGAAGGAGACATTCGGATGCGCGAAGAATTCAAGGCCGCGATGCGGGAGTGGCACACGGGCATCTGCCTCGTCACCAGCGTGGACGCTGAGCGGAATCCCATCGGGCTCGTGTGCAACTCGTTCACCTCGCTGTCGCTCGATCCGCTCCTGGTGAGCTGGGCGGTGGATCACGGATCCTCGGCCATTCAGGCCTGGCGCGGCGCGGGATCGTACGCGCTGCACGTGCTGCCGCCGATGCCGCGCCCACTCGAGCATCCCCTCGTCGCGGCATTCGCGCAGCGCGGCGGCGACAAGTTCCGCGACCTCGCCTACACGCATAACACCCTCGGCGACCCGGTGTTCCCCGAGCTCCAGACCCGCTTCGACTGCGTCGTGCATCAGCGGATCGAGATTGGCGACCACGACCTGATGGTGGGCCGCCCGACCGAGATCCTCCACCCCCAACAGAATCGAGCATCATGAACCGCGACATCCTCAACGGCGAAGATTTCAAACTCGGGCTCTTCTCCCCGAACTGCTCCGGCGGCCTCGCCGTGACCCAGATCCCCGAGCGCTGGAGCGCGAGCTGGGAGGACAATCTTGCCCTCGCCCGCGCTGCGGAGGCCGCGGGGATCGACTTTCTCCTGCCGATCGCGCGGTTCATCGGCTACCAGGGGGAGACGAACTTCCACGGCTCGGTCCTCGACCCGATCGTGTGGGCGGCCGGGCTGCTCGCGAGCACGCAGCGGATCAACGTCTTTTCGACCGTCCACACCGCGTTCAACAACCCGATGGTCGTCGCAAAGCAGTTGGCCACGCTGGATCAGATCGGGGGCGGCGGTCGCGCCGGGCTGAACGTTGTCGCGGGCTGGAACCTGCCCGAGTACGAGGCACTGGGAGCCCCCATGCCGGAGGCGCACGACGACCGCTATGGCTTCGCCGCGGAGTGGCTGAGCGTGATCGAGCAGGCGTGGGCCGCGGAGGGAAAGTTCCAGCACAACGGCACCTTCTACCAGCTCAAGGACACCGAATCTGAGCCGAAGCCGCGCGGCGGCCGGGTGCCCATCTTGAACGCCGGCTCCTCCGCGCAGGGCCGAGATTTCGCCGCGCACTACTCAGACTTCGCGTTCACGATCATCCCCGACGCCGAGACCGGGGCGGGGATCGTGCGCAGCATGAAGGAGGAGGCCCGGACCAAGTACGAGCGTGAGGTCGGCGTGTTCACCCTGAGCCATGTGGTCTGCCGCAGCACCCGCGCCGAGGCTGAGGACTACCTCGCGTACTACGCGGACGAGCACGCGGACTGGGGTGCCGTGGACTACCTGATGGGATTGCAGGGCATGCACGCGCAGTCGTTCACGCCGGAGATGCTGCAGACCATGCGCTCGCGCTTCGCCTCGGGGCACGGGTCGTTGCCGATCGTCGGGACGCCGGAGGACGTCGCGGAGCAGATCCGGGCCGTCCACGAGGCCGGCTTCGACGGCATGACACTGGCGTTTGTCGATTACACGTCCGAGGTGACTCAGTTCGGCCGCGAGGTGATGCCGATCCTTGAGCGCATGGGCGTGCGCCTCCCGCGGGGCTGACCCTGGGACCGATGTCTCCCGCATTGCTCGCGGAGTACCCCGTGGCTCGCACGACGAGCCCCGGGGCGCTTCGCGATGCGGTCGACGGCCTCACCGGGTACGGACACACCGTCGTCGGGAAGGCGCCGGCGGCGGGCACTGGTGCGCTCCACGGCACCGTCAATGGGGTGCGGATCGGCGGACTGTCGCTGGTATTTGTCGCCTATGCGACCCGGGTGAGCGTGCTCGCGCCACCGACGCGCGACCAGGTCGTCCTCGTGGTCCCGCTCGGCCCGATGTGGGTGGAGGTGGCCGGCCGCGCGCAGCGGATGGTCGAGCCGTTCGTGCTCTCGGCCAGCGCCGATACGCTGATGCGCCCTGACCCGCGCGCCGGTGCCCTGGTGGGGGCCGTGGCGCATTCGGAGGTGGCCGGCCTCTTCCGGGAGGCGTTCGGGGGAGACCGCGAGTACACCGTCAATCTCGCGCAGGATCGCGCGATCCCGGTGCACGCCGCCCCCGCCCTCCGCCGCGGTTGGCAGGATTTCGCGGCACACCCGGCCCCCGACCCGGCGGCGGTGCTCGATCGGCTCCTCATCGGGCTGGCGCCCTACACGCGGGGCACCGAGGCTGGCCCGGGCGGGCCGCCGGCCTACCTCATCCACGCCGTGCGCCACCTCCGCCGGCACCTCGCCGAGCCGCTGTCCCTTGCCGAACTCGGCGGCATCGTGGGGATTGGCAGCCGTCAGCTTCAGCTCGCGTTCCAGGCGCACCTCGGCCGCACCGCGCAGGAGGTGGTTCGTGATGCTCGGCTTGATCGCGCCTGGACGTTGCTGCGCGCAGGCTCGGGCACCGATGCGCGCCGGGTCGCGGATGTCGCCGCCGAGGTGGGGATCCCGCACAGCGGGCGGTTCTCGCAGTACTTCTTTGCCCGCTATGGGGTACACCCTTCGGCGCTGCGTACCTAGCGCCGAAGGGTGCACCCGGGGTCGGAGTTAGGCGGCCGGCGCGGGGGCCGGCAGCCCCCGGAGGGCTACCGTGAGCGCGGCACCGTCCTCGTCGGCCATCGCCGCCTTGCTCAGCCGGGCCAGCGCGCGCGCCGCGTCCGGGGTGCCGAGGAGCTGGGGCACCGCGCCGAGGAGGCGCGCGAAGCTCTCCGAGCCGTGCGCGTGAGTCTGGCCGTACCCCTTCAAGACGCGCGCGCACTTCGCGATCTCGCACGCGAGATCGTAGTCCACAGCGGCGGTCTCGACGACGAGGTCGAGCCACGCGTCGATCGCGAGCTGCTCGCGGCCGTAGCGGAGCGAGCGCGGCCGCATGGGCCGCATCGACGCCATCAGCCACAGCATGCTCGACCCGAACACGGACGTCGTGTTGACGATCATCCCATCGCGCGTGATCGCGCCGACGAGCTTCGCGAACAGCTGGGAGCGAGACAGCGCCCGACCGAGGGCCGTGGGCAGTGTGTCGGTGATCTCGTCGATCTGCGGGTGCAGGAACTCGCGCACCTGCGTGAGCTCGCCGCTGTCGGCCTTCGCCTCGACCCGGACCCCCTCGATGCGCCGCTTGCGGAGCTTTTGCAGCGCCACATGGATGGTGTCCTGGTACGACATCCAGAGGGCCGTGTGCCGCGCGACCTCGACGGAGAGGCTCGCGTCGCCCGCGCGCTCCGCGTCGAACGGTGCAACCCGGGCCACCCGGTCCAGGAACAGATCCGTGTACGCGGGCCCCTGGTACATCGCGGTGCGCACGCACCCGTGCACCACCATCGAACGCGCCGGGGCCGCGAACTCGGGGATCCGGTCCATGCGGTCGGCGATCTTCGGGCCGACGAGCGCCCGCGGATCGGAGGTCGCGAGCTCCGTATGCCGCGCCGCGGCGGCCTCGGCGGCCTCCTCTTCCGGATCGCGGGGTCGGCGCCGGCCGATCGTGACGCGGACCGGGCCGAGACCCGACGGCGGCTTCGGGCGGGCGGCCTCGGCCGCGGCGTCCTGCGCCGCGACGAAGCCGAGCCCGAACGCCGCGAGGGAACGCTCGACCGCTTTGCCCGAGCGGCGCAGCGACTCCTCGAACGCCTCCCGCGGGATCGGCAGCACGCCGGATCCCGCGAGCGCGCCGAAGAGCGAGGACGAGATCACGCTGCCCGCCTGCGCCGCGAGCGCGTTGAAATCGGTGGCGATGAGCTGCTTCGATCCGGCGCGGGCCGAAGCGATCAGGCTTTCGTCGTCGACGCGGCCGTCACCGAGGGCGATCTTCTCCGTGATCGCGTAGACGCGGTTCGTTGAGGCGATGAGCGTGGTCCGATCCGGCGTGCAGAAGCCGCGCTGGAGGGCGCGTCCGGCCTCCATCAGCTCGGACGCGATGACCACGTCGACCTGTCCCGGGGTGGGAAACAGGCTGAGGATCGGCTCGCTGCGCGCGCTCCCATCGCTCGCGGCATCGCTGCGCGGGTAGAGCTCCACGTAGTAGACTGTGGCACCCGTGCGCTGTGCGACGCCCGCGACCGAGGTGCTCTGCGTGATGAATCCGGAGTCCTCGCCCAGCGAGACGATCCAGTCGGCGAGGACGCCGCCGCCCTCGCCGCCCATGGCGAGGATCGCGATCGTGATGGGCCGGCGGCCCGCTTCCCAGGTGCTCACGCGGCCACCTCGTACTGGCTCGCGCGCCGCTCGATGGGGGAGGACAGCAGGGCGATCCAGCCGCCGCGGATCTTCCCGAGCGTGCGGTCGATCCAGCTCGGGTTGATGACCACGTCGGTGCGGTAGAAGGAGGGGCACAGCGACGCGGCGTGCGCGTTTGCGCCGCACACCCCGCAGCCCACGCAGCTGTCGATCACGGTGGCAACCGGGTCGGTGCGCATCGGATCGGGATTCTCTTTCAGCGTGAGGGAGGGGCAGCCCGAGATGCGGATGCAGGCGTGGTCGCCGGTGCAGGTATCGGCGTCGACGCCGAAGCGCTGGCGCACGACCCGCTTGCCCGCGGCGATGTCTTTCTGGCGTTTCGGCTTCTCCCGCCGCTGCTTGTTGAGCTGGCACTCGCTCTGCGCGACGATCACCTTCGGCCCCTCGGTCTCCGTCGTGAAGGCTTCGACGAACACCTTCTTGAGCTTCGCAACGTCATAGGTGTGGGACATCGTCTTCGCCCATTTCACACCGATTCCGCGCACGGCCCGCTCGATCGGGTTGCCCGAGGAGCGGTTCGCGGTCTCCGCCTGGCCGTAGGAGGAGAGGACGTCCTGGCCGCCCGTTGCGGCGGCGTAGGAGTTGTCGACCACGACCACGACCTGGTCGTTCTTGTTGAACACGGCGTTGCCGATGCCGCTCGTGAGGCCGTTGTGCCAGAACCCGCCGTCGCCCATCACGCCGATGGTGGAGCGATCGGCGTCCTTCGGGTTGAGGGCCGCCGCCCCCGCGGAGCCGAGGCCGTAGCCCATCGTGGTGCCGCCCAGGTTGAACGGCTCATTGATCCCGAAGAGGTGGCAGCCGATGTCCATACTGACGTGGTGCTCCTGGCCCACTTCTTTCTCAGCGAGCTTCATCGCTGAGAAGATCGGCCGCTCGGGGCAGCCCGTGCACAGCCCGGGCGGGCGGGCCTGCACCTGTGCGGCCTCCACCCGGGGGGCGAAGGGGCTGGCCGGGTTGTCGGCCGGGAGGAGGAGCGACGGCTGCGTCGCGATGAGTTCCGGGGTGTACTGGCTGAGGAACTGGGTGAGCCCCTCGGTGACGACCTGGGTGGTGTACTCGCCGCCCATGGGCAGCAGGTCCTTGCCGTGGAGCGCGGTGTCGACGCCCGCCTTGCGGAGGATCGAGTGGAGGTTCTGCTCGATGTAGTCGGGCTGACCCTCCTCGAGGAGCAGCACGGCCCGCTTGTCGCGGCAGAACTCGAGGACTTCCGCGTCGATCACGGGGTAGGTGACGTTCATCACGTACATCGGGACCCGGGTATTGCCGAACGCGTCCGAGCAGCCGAGCAGCTCGAGCGCCCGGTTCACCGTGTTGTAGAGGCCGCCCTGCACGATGATGCCGATGTCGTCGACGTCGCCGTCGAAGAACTCGTTGAGCTGGTGCTCGCGAATGTACTCGACCGCCGCCGGCCAGCGCGCATGGACCTTCTCGTGCTCGTGCAGGAAGCTGGCGGGAGGCAGCACGATCCGGCTGAGGTCGCGCTGCGGGTTCTCGACCGCATCCGTGATGGTCATCGGCGGGCGCAGGTTCTCCGTCGTGGTGAAGGAACCCTGGAGATGGCAGGATCGCAGGCGCAGATCCAGCATCACCGGGGTGTTGCTGGCCTCGGACAGCGCGAAACCGTGTTTGACCGTGTTCACGATCGCGGAGATGTTGGGGCGTGGATCGAGGAGCCACATCTGCGATTTCATCGCGAATGCGTGGGAGCGCTCCTGCATGATGCTGGATCCTTCGCCGTAGTCCTCGCCGAGGATCACGAGCGCGCCGCCCTGGACGCCGCCGCTCGAGAGGTTCGCGAGCGCGTCCGACGCCACGTTGAGCCCCACCGTCGATTTGAACGTGACGGCCCCGCGGAGGGGGTAGTGGACGGACGCGGCGAGCATTGCGGCCGCCGTCGCCTCGGAGGCGGAATTCTCAAAATAGACATCCAGCTCTTCGAGGATGTCGTGCGCGTCACCGAGCACATCCATGAGGTGCGAGATCGGTGCACCCTGGTAGCCGCCGACGTAGGCGACCCCCGATTCCAGCAGGGCCTTGGTCACGGCGAGGATTCCCTCGACGTGCAGTTCGGTCCCGGCCTCGGAACGGAGGAGCTTGACCTCGTTGACGAATGACCGTTCAGCCATAATTTCTGCCCTTTCGTGTCACCATTGACCCGTGTCCCTTACGCGAGGGCACGATCCCAATATATCAAAGATCGTGCGATCGTCACAGAAGTGACAGGAAAAGTTCGGATTACGGATCGGTTACGGCCGTGGCATCAGGCGGGGCCGAAACGGCCAGCTCGCCTCGCGCCCGCCCGTGATCCCGGACGGGCGGAAAATGAGAATCAGGACCATGATCGCGCCGAGCGTGATTAAGCGGCTTCCCGAAGGAATGGAGATCAGGCTCTCGCCCAGCTGGACGCCCTTTTCGAGGAGCCCGAGGATGTGGCTCAGTGCGGAGATCGCGAGGGTGCCGACCACGGCACCCCACAGCGAACGCATCCCGCCCACGACGAGCATCGCGATCGTCGTAAACGTGAAGTCCAGCGAGAACTGCGAGGCCTGGGCGACCCCGTTCAGCTGCACCCAGACGGCCCCGCCGACGGCCGCCAGCGCCCCCGAAACAGTGAACGCCAGCAGGCGGTGCAGCGTGATCCGGACGCCGGACGCCGGTGCCGCCTGGATGTTGTCGCGTGAGGCCCGGAGCATCCGGGCGCTGCGACTCTGCCCGTAGAGCCAGGCAAGTGCGATGACGGCGAGGGCGATGATCAGCACGCCCTGCAGATCGAAGCTGCGTGGCAACCCGGTCATCGACTGGCCCGCCTTCGGGCCGATTCGCGTCCAGTAGGTCAGGATCTGCACGACCAGCATGAGCAGGGCAAAGGTCGCGATGCCCGCCTCGAGGCCGTGCAGGCGCATGAGGGCGAGGCCGCTGATGAATGCGAGCAGGCCGCCCATCACGGCGGCCACGAGGAGGGCCACGATGGGACCCGCCTGGGCCTCCGTGAGGAACGGGAACAGATCCGGCATGATCGCCGTCTTGATCTGGCTCGGGATCGTGAGGAGCGAGAGCGTCCACGCGCCCACCGCCACGAACGCGATGTGCCCGAAGGAGAGTACGCCGCTGTTCCCGATGAAGGTCCACATGGCGACCACGATGATCAGGTTCGCGAGCGCGTAGCCGAGATCGATCGATGCGGCCTGCGAGATCGAACTCGCGACCAGCGAGAACAGCCACACGGTGATGAGCGGCACCGCGAGCGACCACAGTCGGGCGACGGCTTCGGGGACGGCGATGCCCGTGAATCGGTGCCGGGGGAGGGGCGTCGGGGAGGTCATGTGCGCTCCTTCGAGGTGCGACTGGCGAAGATGCCGTTGGGAGCGATGACGAGCACGACGGCCACGAGGAGATACACAAAGGCAATGCGGAAGTCGTTGATCCACGCTGGCAAGAATGAGGTGAACAGGGATACCGCGAAGCCGACCAGGAAGCCACCGGCGACGCTGCCGCCGAGCTTCCCGAGGCCACCGATCGTCGACCCGATGAGCGCGAAGAGGGTGACCTGCACGCCGAACGTCGGCCCGACCGATCCGCTCTGGGCCGTCATGACAAACGCGATCGCCGCGGCGAGCACGCCACTGATCGCGAAGGTCAGCGCGATGACGCTGCCCGCCCGGATCCCCAGGATGCGCGCGGCGCGGAAGTCTTCGGAGGCCGCCTGCACCTGGAGTCCCATGCGCGTGCGGGTCAGGAACAGACGCACAGCGATGAGGAGGAGCGCGGCGAGCGCGATCGAAACGATCGAGACGAGATTGATCCGCAGTTCCCCCACGTGGATCGACGCCGAGAGTCCCGGGGCGACCGCCGCGGAGCGCACGTTGGTGCCGAACACCCCGTCGTAGACGCGCTGCAGCAGGATGCTGAGCCCGAAGCTCGCGATGAGAAGGGTGGCGGGGGGCTGCGCGCGGAGCCACCGGAACACGGCGGCGTCCATGCACCACGCCAGGACGACGGCCACGACGATCGAGGCGACGATCGCGAGCGGCGGGGAGACGGGCCACAGCAGGATGAGCGCGTACCCGGCCCCCGTGATGAGCTCGCCGTTGGCGAAGTTTGCGAGGCGCATCACGCCAAACACGAGGCCGATGCCGAGGGCCGCGAGCGCGTAGACCGCGCCCGTGGAGGTTGCGTCAATGAGAGCCTGAAGAATGTTCACGAGCCGAGATACGCTTTCATCAGAAGGGCGGAGTCCTGGGCGTCTGCGGGACCGAGCGTCATGGTGATCCGGCCCTCACTGAGCACGTGCGTGCGATCCGCCGCGGCGACGGTCTGCTGAGCGCGCTGCTCCACGAGGAGGACGGCGGTGCCGCGCTCGCGGATGCGTTCGATCGAGGCAAACACGGTGTCGACGGCGGTCGGGGACAACCCGAGCGAGGGTTCGTCGAGTGCCAGGAGGCGGGGGGCCGCGAGGAGTGCCCGTCCGATGGCCAGCTGCTGCTGCTGCCCGCCCGAGAGGAGCCCCGCCTGGCGGTCCGCAAACTCATCGAGGATGGGAAACAGCGAATGCACCCAGGCGAGATCCTCGTCCAGGCCGGCCGAACTGGCGCGGGCGGTCGAGCCGAGGCGCAGATTCTCGCGCACCGTCAGCCGGCCGAAGACGTTGTGCCCCTCCGACACGAGCGCGAGACCCGAGCGCGCAATACGCTCGGTCGGCACCCCCAGCGTGGCGGCTCCCGCGAACTCGAGTGCGGTCGCCTGGGCGCGCACCGCCCCGACCAGCGCGTGCATGAACGAGGATTTTCCGGCCCCGTTCGGCCCGATGATCCCGACGAGCTCGCCCGCGTCGACGTGGCAGGAGACGCCGTTGACGGCGCGGACGCCGCGGTAGGAGACCGTGAGGTGGTCGACGGTGAGGAGGCGCGTCGGCGCGGGAGCGGCGGTCATCCGAGGGCCCCCTCGCCGATCTGGGCGGCCGCGCTGCCGAGGTAACTGCTCGCGAGCCGCGCGTCGTGCCGGACCTCGTCGGGCGTGCCCGCGAGGACGTTCTTCCCGGCTCCGAGGACCGTAATGGTGTCGCAGCTCGAGAAAATGAGCGGCATGTTGTGATCGATGAGGAGCACGCCCACGTCGCGGTCGGCGACGGCACGCATCGTCTCGCGCAGGTGCTCCGCCTCGCCGTCGTTCAGCCCGGCCGCGGGTTCGTCGAGCAGCACGTAGCTCGGTCGGGTCGCGAGTGCGCGGGCGACCCCGAGGCGGCGTTCCACGCCGTGGGGCAGCCGGTCGGCATCGTGCAGCAGCCACTCCTCGAGCAGGAGATCCGCGAGGAGCTCCCGGGCGAGGGCGCGCGCCGCGCGCGGGCCGGCCCCGCAGGCGAGCGCGGTGACCTCGACGTTTTCGAGCACGGTGCAGCCGGCGAAGAGGTGTCCGTGCTGAAAGGTGCGGGCGACCCCGCGGCGCGCTCGGCGCTCGGGGCGGACCCGCGTGAAGTCCTCGCCGTCGACGTACACGTGACCGCTGTCCGGGCGATCGTAGCCGGTGAGGATATTCACCAGTGTCGACTTGCCGGCACCGTTGGCACCGATGAGGCCAGTGACCTGGCCGCGGGGGATGTCAATCGTGACATCCTGGAGCGCTTGGACCCCGCTGTATGCGCGGGAGAGGGCCTCCCCCCGCAGCTGCCGGGCAGCTGCGGGGGGAGAGACTGTCGACGGCGTCATGTGCGCGTCTCGCTAGCGGATGACTTTTTCGGGTGCGCGGGTCTCGACGTGCGCGAGCGCCCCGTCGGCAACCTGGAGCACGCGCTGCGGACGCTCCACGTTGACGTGCAATTCCTCGCTGAAGGAGGTGGGGCCGACGAGGAGCGGAACGTCCGTGAAACCCGTGAGGGCCGCGGCGAGCTTGTCCCCGTCCCAGGATCCGGCCTCCTCCGCCGCGAGCTTCACTGCCTCGATTGCGGAGGCCCCCGTGGTCATGCTGCCGTTCTCGGGCCGGGAACCCGTGACCTCTTCGTACGTCGCCGAGGCCTCGTTCACCTTCGGGTCGCTGTCGTCGCCCCAGACCGAGGGGTACGTGACGATGTAGTAGTCCGTGAGCCCGGGGATCGCGTCGAGCCAGAACGTCCCGTCCATGCCGAATCCGGAGACGACGGGGGTGTCGATGCCGCCGTCGCGGAGTTCTTTCGCGGCCTTGCCGCCGCCCTCGCCGTAGCTGCAGTTGAACACGACGTCCGGTGCGGGGCCGCTCGTGATCTTCGAGACGGTCTCCTTGATGGAGTCGCCCTGCTTGAACGTATAGGTGGCGATCTCGGTGCCGCCGAGCTCGGTGAACCGCTTCGCGGCGGTCTCGCACTGATTCTGCGTGTACTTGATGGAGTCGTCCTTGACGAAGACGGCGTTCTTCCAGCCCCGCTCGGTCGCGAACTCGGCCATCACGCTGGCCTCGCCGGGGACGGCGTTGCCGAGCGAGAAGCCGATGTTGAGGCCGCCCTCGGGGCCGTAAATGGTGTCGCCGACGCAGGGGGCGATGTTGAGGATGTTGTGTTGTTCGGCGACCTGTGAGGCGGGGACCGCGGTGTCGTAGTCGCACGTCACCATGAGGACCTTCGCCCCGTCGTCGATGAGGCTCTGCGCGGCGGGCGCGTATTTCTCGAAGTCCGATCCGGTGTCGATCACGGAGAGCTCGACCGGGGTGCCGTCGATGCCGCCGTCCTCGTTGAGCTCGTCAACGGCGATCTTCATGGCGGTGAGCGCGGGGGTGTCGAAGGGGGACATGAATCCCGTCTCGGCCATCACCGCGCCGATGAGAATTGGTTCACCGGCGTCGCCCGCATCAGCGGTGGAGCCGGATCCGGATCCGGGTGCTGCGGAGACGCAGCCGGACAGTGCGAGCGAGCTGACGGCGAGTGCCGTCAGGACGCCCAGATGGGTCTTGCGCATGTGCTCGGGCCTTCCTGTGATGACGGAGCGGCTCGACAGTGAGGCCCGCTCGTCTGGATGTTCAGGGGCGCCAGCGGCGACGGGAGACGAAGAGCTGGGCTCTCGCAGCCCGGAACAGGGAATCGGGCTGGGGTGTCGACGGTGACAGCACAATTACTATCCCAGAAATGTAACGTCCGTCAAGAAGGTGTTTGAAATTGGCGAAGCGCGTACGCCGGGTTAGGGCGCGACGGAGCGCTCCACGAACGCGAATGCGGCCTGGTCGAGGTGCGTGACGATCTCCTCGATGAGGCGGGTGGCGGGATCGCCAGCCCAGTCGCTGCGGAGGAGTTCGCGGGGGAGGCCCGGATCCCGCATGGGCAGGACGCGCCAATCATCGAGCGCCCGCATGTAGTGGATGAACCCCTCCTGGGATTCGATGTCCGCAGGCTCGCGACGGCGCAGCGCCTGGAATCCGGGCTGGTGGCGGGCGAGGAAGTGCTGGTACCCCGCGTGGATATCCTCCAGATCCCAACTCTCGGACACCATGTGGCTGAGTTCCTGGCCGCCCGCGTGGCGACCCACGAAGAGATTCGTGTTCGCCATCAGGTCGAGCTGGTCGATCACCGCGATGGCCTCCTCGGCCATGCGGGCCGGCGCGATCCAGACGCCCTGTCCGGCGTTGCCAAAGCTGAGCGAGGCGAGGCGTGAGCGCAGGAGGTGCCGCTTCGCGCGGTGCTGCTCGGGGATCGAGAACGTCGCGATGCACCACCCATCACTCAGGTTTGCCGGTTGGCGGGAGTGCCAGATGAACTCGTCGCCGGTCGCGAGCGTGGTCTGGGCGTGCTCGGTGAGACGGTAGCCGCTGCGCCCGTCCCGCTTCTCGGGCAGGAGCCAGCCGCGCTTCTTCAGGCGGGACACACCGGTGCGGGTGCTCGACTCGTCAACGCCGAGGACCTCGAGCATCGCCACGATCCCTTTGATGGGGAGCCAGTCGCCCGTCCGGCGTGCGAACGCGCCGAGGAGGGTGACGAGGAGGGTGCGTGAGGTGTTCGAGTGCATTCGGGTGGCCTGCCTACTCCGCGAGGGGTGATCCATATTGACATTTCTCTTGCGATCATCACAGATTCGTGACAGTTTGAGGTGGAGCCCGACGGAGTGTGCTCAGATACAGGAGCGTCCATGACCCAGTTTCCATCGTTCTCTCACGTCGGTATTACGGTACCGAATCTTCGCGATGCCGTCGATTGGTACCGCGACACGTTCGGCTGCTACCTGCTTGCGGGGCCGATCGAGGTTCACGAAGACGACAGTCCGCTCGGGATCGCCGCGACCGGCATTTACGGTGCAGGGTTCACTCGCTTCGCGTTTGCGCACATGTCGGGAGCTGACGGCGCGGGCCTGGAGATCTTCGAGTTCGCGGCCCCCGCGTATCAGCGCCCCGCCGATTCCTTCGAGTTTTGGCGCAGCGGTGTGAACCATTTCGCGGTCACCGCACACGACGTCGCGGGATTCGCGGCGCAGGTGGTGGCGGCGGGTGGGCGGCAGCGCTCCGAGGTCGTCGTGATCAACCCCGAACGCGGCTTCGAGATCGTCTACTGCGAAGATCCCTGGGGCAATGTGTTCGAGGTGTGCTCGCACCCCTACCCCTATATGTGGGGTGGGTGAGGGGCGGAGCTCAGGCAATTCGGGCCCCGGGCGCTGCCCGGGGCCCGAATCTCTGTCATGGCGCTACGCGTCGCGGAGCACCGTGGTCACGCGGGCGGTCGACACGCGCCGGCCCTCCTCATCGTCGATCTCCACGGCGTAGACCGCGACGGACTTGCCGAGCCGGATGGCCGAGCAGGTGGCGGTGACTCGGCCCGCCGCGGCCCGGCCGGTATGGGTGGCGCTGATGTCGAGGCCGACCGCCGTGCGGCCGTCGCCCGCGTGTTCGCACGCCGCGAGCGAGGCGAGGGTCTCGGCGAGTGTGCAGTAGGCGCCGCCGTGCATGGAGCCGGTGATCTGTCGATTGCCCGCGACGGGCATGGTGGCGACGGCGTGCTCGGCGCTGACGCGAACGAACTCGATGCCGAGTCGCTCGTCGAGCTCACCGAGGATGGTCTGGACGGGTCCGGTGGTGGGGGTCATGGCGTCTCCTCACGTCAGTGTGTGGGTGAGTCGGCATCGCCGAGGTAGGCGACGCCCTGGATCTCGATCAGTGCCTCGGGCTGCCACAGCTGCGTGACGCCGACCCCCGCCATGGCGGGGTACTCGGTTCCGGCCATCTCGCGCCAGAGCTTGCCGATCTCGCGGCCGTTGCGCTGGTAGTCGTCGACGTCGGTGAGGTAGATCGTGACGTCGATGAGGTCGGCGGGTGTGCCGCCCGCGTGTTCGAGCGTGGCGAGCACGTTGCCGAACGCCTGGACGAACTGCTCGATGATGCCGCCGGGCACGATCTCGTAGTCCGCGTTGAGGGCCGTCTGCCCGCCGAGATAGACAAAGGGGCCCGCTTTGACGCCGTGCGCAAAGCCCTTCGGCTTGCAGAGCTGCGGGGGGTTGATGATTTCTGCTGACATCGTTGTCTCCTTCTGAGCCTGGGGCTCCTGGCACTTCGAGCCGGTGGCTCTGGGTGGGCGTCGCAAGAAACTTTCTGTCTCGTACTTGTGACGTTCGTGATTATTCTGACATACTTGGGAGCCATTCGGGGAAACTGATCACACCGAATTCCGAGGCGAACGCCTCACCTGAGCTACGGGAGCAACGATGCACTTGGCGACAATCCACACGGGGGCCGGCCACACGCGCGCCGCCGTCCGCGGCAGCGACGCCGACGACTGGACCCTCCTTGCGGAATCCGACGCGGGCGTGCTGATCGCGCACCCCGACTGGCGCGATCGGGTCGACCGGGCGCTCGCCGATCCGGGATCGGAGCGCGTGAGCGCGGCCGGCTCGGAGCTGGCGGCCCCGATCCCGCGCCCCGCGAAGATCGTCTGTTGCGGGCTGAACTACCACGACCACATTGTGGAGACCGGGCGCGACGTTCCGGAGTACCCGACGCTGTTCGCGAAGTTCGCGGATACGCTGACCGGCCCGACCGCTGACCTCGTGATCGCGGGATCCGAGAAGGTCGACTGGGAGGCCGAACTCGTCGTCGTTGTGGGGGCTCCGATCCGCCACGCGAGCCGCGCGCAAGCCGAAGCGGCGATCCTGGGATACACGGTGGCGAACGACGTCTCCTGCCGGGACTGGCAGGCGCGCACGCTGCAGTGGTTCCAGGGAAAGGCCTGGGATCGCACCACGCCGCTCGGCCCCGTCGTGGTGACCGCGGACGCGATCTCGCCCACAGACGGGCTCAGCATCCAGTGCGAGATCGACGGCGACACCGTGCAGCACAGCAACACCCGAGAGCTCGTGTTCGACGCCGCCGACCTCGTCGCGTATGTGTCCCAGTTCACGGAACTCGGCCCGGGAGACCTCATCCTCACCGGGACCCCGGGCGGCGTGGGCCTCGGGGCCACCCCGCCGCGGTGGCTGCGCGACGGTCAGGTGCTCACCACCACGATCGCGGGCATCGGCACGCTGACGAACACGTTGCGTATCTCGCAGCTCGCACCCGCACACGAACCGGAGGATCCCGCATGAACACCGCACCGACCCCCGACAGCTCGGCCGCCCCGGGGAACCACGCCGATAGCCAGCGTTTCCTGGCCGCGATCCGGCTCACCGAGCGGCCCGCGGAGGTATTCGATCGCGCCTTCGAGGTGATCCCCCAGTATGTGCCGTGGCCCAAAGCGTACGGCGGGGACTCCGTCGCGCAGGCCGCTGCCGCGGCGCTCGCCACCGTCGGGGACGACCGTGAGCTGCACGCGATGCACAGCTCATTCCTGCGCCCCGTCACCATTGGCGAGCCCGTCCGCTACGAGGTCGAGCTGCTCCGCGATGGGCGCGGCTACTCCACCCGCCATGTCCGTGGGTTCCAGGGCGGCAAAGCGGTATTTCTCACGACCGCCTCGTTCCAGGTCCCCGAGGACGGCCCGGTGCACGCCCCCGCCATCCCCGAGGTGCCCGCGCCCGAGAGCCTTCCGAGCTCCGCAGACTACCTTCGCGAGCGCGGCGCGGACACCTCGCCCGCGGGCGACTACTGGGCACACGGCCGCAGCTTCGATATGCGGCACATTCCGGGCCCGCTGTACGTCGAGGTCGACGGGGTGGCGAGCACGCATCAGGGGGTGTGGCTCCGCGCCTTCGAGACGCTGCCGGATGACCCGCGCACTCAGCAGCTCGCACTCGCCTACGCCTGCGACTACACCATCCTGGAACCCTCGCTCCGTGCCCTCGGCCTGCACTGGTCGACGCCCGGGCTCGTGACCGCGAGCCTGGATCACAGCATGTGGTTCCACAGCCCGGCGCGCGCCGACGACTGGGTGCTGTACCTCCAGGACAGCTCCGGCGTGCAGCGTGGTCGCGGCCTCAATCTCGGCCGCTTCTTCGCCCGAGACGGCACGCTCATCGCGACCGTCGCGCAAGAGGGCATGATCCGCCACCCCTGACTCCCCGCCGTACCGCGGTCGCGCGCACCCAATGGAGGGGCCGCGCTGCACCCGTAGAAAGGACACCCGAATGGGAAAACGAATCGCCGTCATCGGAGGCGGGCCCGCCGGGCTCTACTTCGCCGTGTTGGCCAAGAAACTCGACCCGAGCCACGAGATCACGATCTGGGAGCGGAACGCCCGCGATGACACGTTTGGCTTCGGCGTCGTGTTCAGCGATGAGACGCTCAGCGGCATCCAGAACGCTGACCCGGAGACGTTCGCCGCGATGCAGCAGTGCGCCGCGCAGTGGAGCGACATCGACGTGCACTTCAAGGGCGAGCGCATCACCGTCGGGGGGCAGGGCTTCGCGGCGACCAGCCGCAAGGCGCTCCTGCTGCTGCTCCAGGAACGCGCCCTGGAGCTCGGGGTGACGATCCACTTCCTCACCGAGGCCCCCGACGTCGACGCACTGTCCGCGGAGTACGATCTTGTGATCGCGGCGGACGGCATCAACTCCCGGATCCGACCCCACTACGCGGACAGCTTCGGACCGTCGCTCGATCCTCGCCGCTCGAAGTTCATCTGGCTGGGGCTCGATCGCGCGATCGAGGCGTTCACGTTCCACGTCAAGCACACCCCGTGGGGCATCATCCAGGTGCACGCCTACCCGTACTCCGCGACGGAGAGTACCTTCCTCGTCGAGATGCACGAGGATGTGTGGCGCGCCGCCGGTTTCGACGCGAGCGAGAGCCAGGTCTTCCCGCCCGGCGTCAGCGATGATGCCTCGGTCGCGAAGCTCGCCGAGATCTTCGCGGACGAGCTCGACGGCGCGAAACTCCTCACCAACAACTCGAAGTGGATCACCTTCAACACGGTGCGCAACGAGAAATGGAGCCACAGCAACGTGGTGCTGCTCGGGGACGCCGCGCACACGGCGCACTTCTCGATCGGGTCCGGCACCAAGCTGGCGCTCGAGGACGCACTGGCGCTCGCCGCGAACCTCCACGAGCACCCGGACGATCTTCCCGCCGCCCTCGACGCGTACGAGGCGGAACGGCGCCCGGTGGTGCTCTCGCTGCAGCGCGCCGCCCAGGCCTCGCTCGAGTGGTTCGAGAACATCGGGCAGTACGCCGATCAGGAGCCGCTGCAGTTCGCCTTCAACCTCCTCACGCGCTCGCGCCGGATCACCTTCGAGAACCTGGGGTTGCGCGACGCGGACTTCGCGGGCGTCATGCAGCGCGATTTCGCGAACCGCACCTCGGGCTCGGACGTGCCCGCCATGTTCCAGCCGTTCCGGATCGGGCAGCTCGAACTGAAGAACCGGATCATCGTGTCGGCGATGGATCAGTACTCCGCCGAGGACGGCGTGGTCACCGACTTCCATCTCGTCCACCTCGGAAGCCGAGCCATGGGCGGGGCGGGGCTCGTGATGACCGAGATGATCGCGCCGAGCGCGGACGGCAGGATCTCCCCGGCCGATGCGGGCCTGTACACGGACGAGCAGGGGGACGCCTGGCGGCGGATCGTGGAGTTCGTGCACGCCAACTCCACGGCGAAGATCGGCGCGCAGATCGGCCACTCCGGCCGGAAGGGCTCCACGAAGAAGATGTGGGAGGGGATCGACGAGCCCGTGGAGACGGGCGGCTGGGAGGTGATCGCCCCCTCCGCGCTCCCGTACGGGCCGGCCAGCAACGTGCCGCGCGCGGCGACCCGTGCCGATCTCGACCGGATCCGGGACGCGCACGTCGCGGCGACGCAGCGCGCCGCCGCCGCGGGCTTCGACCTGCTCGAGCTCCACGCCGCGCACGGCTACCTGCTCTCGTCGTTCCTCTCGCCCGTCGCCAACCAGCGCGACGACGAGTACGGCGGGAGCCTCGAGAACCGGCTCCGCTACCCGCTCGAGGTCTTCGACGCCGTGCGCGCGGCGTGGCCCGCCGACAAACCGCTCCTCGTGCGCATCTCCGCGCACGACTGGATTCCCGGGGGCAACGACGACGAAGACGCCGTGGCGATCGCCGCCGCGTTCATCGAGCACGGCGCGGACGGCATCGACGTCTCGTCCGGGCAGGTGGGCGGGGAGGAACGCCCCCAGTTCGGTCGCAGCTACCAGACGCCCTTTGCCGACAAGATCCGCAATCGCGTCGCCGAGAAGGCGGGTGCCGCCGTCGTCGCCGTGGGGGCGATCTCCTCCTACGACGACGTGAACTCCCTGCTCCTCGCCGGGCGCTGCGATCTCGTCGCGATCGGGCGCAGCCACCTCTACGACCCGCACTGGACCTTGCACGCCGCCGCCGATCAGGAGTTCCAGGGCGACTCCGCGGCCTGGATCAACCCCTACCGTGCCGGCCGCCGCAAGCCGCCGACCGCTCGCACGGACGCGATCCGGCCTCGACTCGAACTCCTGCACGCCGCGGACGGGCAGGACTCGGCGCACACCCGATGGATTGGAGGGCGCACCGTCCCGGCCGTATAGCCCCGCAGATTCGACACCCCAGTAGGATCACATCGCGGGTGTCGGCGGGGGCGGCGCCCTGGAGCGCTGCCCCGCCGGCACCCCGGTCATCACATCTCAACGAGGAGACCCACACCATGACCACCACCGCCATTGCCGCGGCGCTCGCCGCCGGCACGCTTCGCATTGTCGACCTCACGAACCCGCTCTCATCGGAGACGCCCACGCTGCGGCTGCCGGACCCGTTTGCCAACCTCATCGACTTCAGTCTCGAAGAGGTCAGCCGCTTCAACGAGCCGGGGCCGTTCTGGATGCATCACAACATCCACACGGGGGAGCACATCGGCACGCACCTCGACGCCCCGATGCACTGGATCAGCGGCCGCGACGGCCACGACGTCGCGAGCATCGCCCCGGAGCGGCTCATCGGGCCCGCCGTGGTCATCGACGTCACCGCGCAGGTCGCGGCGAACCCCGACCATCTGGTCACCGTCGCGGACCTGCAGGCCTGGGAGGCCGAACACGGCCCGCTGCCGGAAAACGGGTGGGTGCTGTTCCGGTCCGGCTGGGATCGGTACGCGGACGATCAGGAGGCCTTCCTCAACGCCGACGACACGGGCTCGCACACGCCCGGCATGACCGCCGAGGCCGCGCTCTGGCTCGCCCAGGAGACGAAGATCTCGGGTGTGGGGGTGGAGACCGTCGGCATCGACGCGGGCCGGGGTGCCGAGCTCGATCCGCCGTTCCCCGCGCACTACCACTTGCTCGGCAACGACAAGTACGGCATCACCTCGCTGCAAAACCTCGCGCAGCTGCCGACCACGGGAGCCGTGATCGTGGTCGCGCCGCTCCCGATCGTGGGCGGCGGCGGCAGCCCCTCTCGCATCTACGCGCTGATCGACGGCTAGGGGCGCCCATGTCACGCACCGACCTGACGCCGGAGAGCCTGCACCCCGCGCCCGGGTTCAGCCACGTCACGATCGCGCCGGCCGGCACCACCGTGTACGTGGCCGGCCAGATGGGGCTCGCCCCGGACTTCAGCCTGATCGGCCCGGGCGACTTGGGAGAGCAGACGCGCGCCGCCATGCGCAACGTTGAGCTCGCCATGGCGGCCGCCGGCCTCGGCTGGGACGACATCGTGCGGCGCACGATTTACACGCTGCATCCCACGGAGTTTGGGGTGATCACCGCCGCGATCGAGGACGTGCAGGGGAGCACGCGCCATCCCGCGCAGACCATCGTCGGGATCTCGGGACTCGCCATCGCGGGGGCCCTGATCGAGATCGAGGTCACCGGCGTGATCCCCGCCTAACCGCTGCCCCGCAACGCTGAGGCCCCCGGAGTTTCCGGGGGCCTCAGCGTTGCGGGGTGCGCGCTACCGCGTGCGCCCCGTGATGATGCGCTGTGCGACGAGGTGCCCCGACCCCGCCCCGAGCCCCGGGCCGGGGTGCGTGGCGGCCCCGATGTGCCACACGCCGGCGACCGCGGTTCGGTGCCCGGCGGCGCCCGGGAACGGCCGCCAGCGCAGGTTCTGGTCGAGCTCCGCGGAGCCCGCATACGGGTCGCCCGCGATCGCGTTCGGGTTGGCCGCCAGCAAGTCCGTTGGGGCGATCACGTCGGTCGCGAGCACCGAGGAGATCGTGCCGGGCGCGAACACCTCGAGCCGCTCCAAGACCCGGTCCACGTAGCGCTGCCGGAGCTCGGGACGGTCCCAGCCACCACTCGTGTCGATCTGCTCGCGGGCGTCACCGACGGGCGCGAACGGGACCTCCTGGAGCTGCAGCCACAGGGTCGCCTTCCCGTCCGGAGCCCGGCTCGGGTCGATCACGCTCTGCTGGCCCACGACCACGGTGGGCTGGGACGGGAGCAGTCCCGCCTCCGCCTGCGCGCACGCGATGCCGGTGCTGCCCGAGCCGTCGCTCAGGTGCACGAGCGGAACCTCGCGGAGCGCCGGGTCCTCCCACTGGAGGGGGCGGTCGAGCGCGAAGTGCAGCTGCATGGCGGCCCGGCCGGGCCGGTACCGCCGCGCGCGCTCCCGCTGGGCAGCGACCTGCGGTGCGCCCGCGAGAAGCGTCCCGTAGAGCGCACCCGGGGTGACGCTCGCGAGCACGGTGTCCGCGGTGATGTGCCCCGCGGACGTCCGCACGCCCGTGACCTTGCCGTCTGCGACGACGATCTCCTCGGCCTCGACCCCGGTGCGGATGTCGACGCCCGCATCCCGCAGGAGCGACTCGAAGGCCGCGAGGAAGGATCCCACGCCGCCCGTGACGACCGGCAGACCGAATTGATGCATCGCGGCGGCGAACACCGGGATCATCATGCCGCCGGTCGCGTGATCCGGACCGAGACCCGAGTGCAGGCCCCAGGGGGTCCACACCGCGTCGACCTCCCAGCCGGTGAACGTGCGTCGCAGGTAGCTGCGCGCGCTCGTGAGGGCGTCGCGGGCGAGTTCCTCGACGCCGGCCATTTTGAGTCCGCGCAGGGCCTTCCAGCCGAGTTTGCCGAGCACCGCGGAAGAGCCGAGCTCGGCCCCGAGGGCCCCGAAGATCGTGGGGGCCCGGGTGCCGAACTCGGCGAGCATCGCGAGGTAGGCGTCGCGATCCTCCGCCTGCGCGAAGCCCGCGGCCGTACGCTCGGGGTCGCGGTACGCAATCGCGGTGCGCCGCTCGCCCTGCACGTCCGCCGTGCTCGCCGTGACCGCGGTCTCACTGTTGCTATAGGCGAGCCCGCGCGCGGCGAGCTCCCCGCCCAGCTCGCCGAATGCCGCGCTCGACACAAACAGCGGGTGCCAGGACGAGTACGTGTCGTGGCGGAAGCCGGGGAGCGTGCGCTCCTCCTCCGCGGCAATGAAGCCGCCGATCCGCGCCGAGCGCTCGAGCAATATGGTGGGGACTCCGGCCCGCGCCAGCTCTGCCGCGGCCACCATCCCGTTGATCCCGCTGCCAATGACGACTGTGGTCATGAACGCTCCGCTCGGTTCGTGGTGGTGTCATGGTAACTGCCGCCGTGGAATACGAGCGGCGCAGCCGCGGCGTGTGCGTAGTGCCGGATCTGACCGATGAAGATGACGTGATCGCCGGCCTCGTGGCGCGCCACGGTTTCGCACTCGAACGTGGCGAGCGTCCCCTCGAGCACGGGGATCCCGGCAACACCGTCCCGGAGGAGCACGCCGTCGAATTTATCGCTCGCCCCCGTCGCGAACTGGCGCGACAGGTGCTGCTGATCGCTCGCGAGGACGTTGATGGCGAAGTGGCTCGCCTCCTCGAACGCGGGGAGGCTCCGCAGGTGCCGCCCGGGGCACCACAGCACGAGCGGGGGATCCATCGAGAGCGAGGTGAAGGAGTTCGCCGTGACCCCGATCCGCTCGCCATCCCCGGCGAGGGTCGTGACCACCGTAACCCCGGTGGCGAACTGTCCGAACGCGGCGCGCAGATCGAGCGGATCGAACGCGGCCGAATCAACACTGATGTTCATGGTTTCCCCCTCGGTACGTGAGGACGTGCGGGTCTGCGTGGTGATGCGTGTCGTGGACAAGGTGTGCTCCGATCCCGGGCTAGGCGCCCGCGCGTGCCGCGACCTCGGCGAGGTAGCGTTCGGCACCATCTGGGGTGAGGAAGTAGTCCCCGAAATCGACGGGGTCGGTGAAGCCGTTCGCGAAACGGTGCGCGATCTCGGGGTACTGCGCCCCCGCGGCGAGGAGCTGCAGCACGTGGGGCGGCGGCGGACTCAGCAGCGCGTTGGTCCAGTCGGCGACCGGCTTGATCCGCGCCCAGTAGCGCTCGAAAGCGTTCTGCTGGAACGCCCGGTCGTAGGGCAGGTTCTCGTGATCGAGGATCGCATCGAGGTAACTCTGCGCGCACTTCGAGGCGTTGTTCGAGCCCTGACCCGTGATCGGGTCGTTCAAGACCACCACGTCGCCCATGCCGAGCACCGTGCGCCCGGAGGGCAGATGCATGACCGGGTGGCGCACGGTCGGAGCGAAGCGGCCCTGCAGCACCCCCAGGTCATCGGTGAGCGCGACGTTGGTGGCGCGCTCCGCTTCCCAAGGGAGGTAGGTCTGCAGGAAGTCGAGGGACGCGTCGAGGTGCTGCTCCGGGGTGAGCCCCTGCCAGCGATCCAGCGGGCCGCCCGGCACGCCCTCGAACACGAAGATGTGGCAGTCGCCCGTGACGGTGGCGGCGGGGAACACGAAGAATTCCCCGACCCCCGGAATCAGGTTGAAACTCACGCGGGAGAAATCCGGGGTGGGTTCGAAGCCGGTGACGTAGGTGAGGGCCAGCGCGCGCTGCGGCTCCGCGTAGGTGCTCCGCTCGGCGTCCCGCTCAAACCCGCGCGCGATCTCGCCCTTGCCGGCGGCGACGATCACGAGCTCCGAGTCACGCGTGTAGCGTTCGAGCGCGGCGATGTCCGCGGCCTCGTACACGACCTCGCCGCCGTTCTGCACGAACAGCTCGATGAGCGCAGGGAACTTGATCCGCTGATCGATCGCGTAGGCGGTGGAGTCGAGCTGCCCGGCCCAGCTGAAGAGCTTCTCGCCCGGCTGCTCCGGGTGGGGCACGGTAAAACCGACCCCGTTCACGGCGGGGGCATCCGGCCAGAGGTCGACGCCCACCGCGCGCTCGTACTCGAGCGCCTTGGAAAACATGCACTGGCTCGATGCGACGCGGCCCGCGCGAATCTCTTCGGGGGTGCGGTCGGAGATGAGCCGCACGTGGTAGCCGTGCATGAGGAGGCCGAGGCCGAGCTGAATGCCGGACTGGCCGGCTCCGACGATGGTGATGTGACGCTGAGACATAAGGATCCTCTCGGGAATGGGAAAACGAGTGGGGCGACGGAGCCGCGAGTCAGGGGGCGAGGAGCGGGATCGCGGGATCGCGCTGCTCGGGGCCGAGGGCGGAGTAGCCGCCGTCGACCGCGTAGTCGGCACCGGTCACGAAGCTTGCGGCGTCGGAGGCGAGGAAGGAGACGACGCGGCCGACCTCTTCGGGACGGCCGAGCCGGCCGAGCATGTGGAAGTTCGCGGCGACCCGGTCGGCGTGTTCGAGATCGCCCTCCGAGACCGCCTCGATGACGTTGGACCAGGTCCAGCCGGGGCTCACCGAGTTCACCCGGATCCGGTCAGGTGCGTAGTCGAGTGCCTGGAGCTTCGTGAGCTGCACGATCGCGGCCTTGCTCACCGGGTACACCCACCGGCCGGTCTGCGCGATGGCGGAGGAGATCGACGCAAAGTTCACGATCGCCCCCGTGCCGCTCTGCGCGAGGTGCGGGCGCGCCGTTTCCGCAAGCCGCGCGGCACTCACGAGGTTCACGTTGAGACCCGCGAGCCAGTCTGTCCGGGACGTTTCCGCACCGTTGTCGAGGTAGCTCGCCGCGAGGTTCACGAGCACGTCGAGCCGTCCGTGGCGCTCGATGATCCCGGCCACGAGGGCGGCGGTCTGGGCGTCGTCGGTGATGTCGCAGCGCTGTGCGTCGATGCCCGCGGGGAGCTGTGCCAGCCCCGCGTCGTCGACGTCGGCGACCACCACGGTCGCGCCCTCCTGGCGCAGCACCTGGACCACGCCCTGGCCGATCTTGGTCGCGCCGCCGGTGACGAGGGCGACTCTGTCGGTGAGTGGGGGCATTGCATGTCCTCCTACGTTCGTCGTTGAACTGGGACCCACTGTGCGTGGGCGGCATCGCTGAGTATGCTTACCCTCAATCACAACGGTCGTGCCGCGGGTGCCGCTATCCACATCGCGCCGACACTATCCATTTAACGTCGAGCAACGATGCGGACGGAGGGGGCGCGATGGGGCCACGCGCATGGGCAGCACTGCCGAGCTCGGATGAGTTGTTGCGCAGCCGAACGAGCGTGCGGGCGGACACCATCGACGAGGCGCACGCGACGGTGTCGGGCGTGTTCTGCGAGCACCACTTGGCCCCTCTGGAACGCCGGGAGGTGCGCATGAGCATGCGCTCGCTGCACGAGGGCGGGGTGGGGATCGATCTGCTCGACTATGGTGCCGCGGTGCGGATCGGGGTGGGACGCGGACTCGAAAACTTCCATCTGGTGCAGATCCCGCTGCGCGGGCGGGCCACCATGCAGGTGGGGAACGCGCTCGTGGAATCTTCGCCCACGGTTGCGACCGTGCCGCCACTCGAACGCGAGTTCGTGATGCGCTGGGATGCCGGCGTCCCGACGCTCATCCTCTACGCCACCCAGGAGCGGGTGCGCGACGTCGCTCGGGCGGTGTACGGGGTCGACGACGCACGGCTGCAGCTGGGGTTGCAGCTGCAGCTGGGCACCCTCGCGGGCGGCGACTTTCTCCGCGCGCTGCTCGAGCATCACGAGGTGCTGGAACGGACGACGAGCGACGGCGGCTACGCGCGGAAGCTGTCATCGGAGCTTCTCCTGGCCCGGCTGCTGAGCGCGGTCGAGAACTCGGTGAGTCGCTCGCTCGGAACCTGGGCCCAGGCCGAGCCGGTGCGGGTGACCCCGGGGGACGCGCTCGTGCGCCGCTTCGAGGAGAGCATCGAGGCTGGCGTGACGCACGGCGCGACCGTGCTGGAACTCGCGGCGCAGCTGGGGGTCCCGTTGCGCACCCTCCAGACCCACGTGCGTGCGGTGCGGGGCACGACCCCGACGGCGTTGCTGCGTCACGCCCAGCTCCGGCACGCGCGGACGATGCTCACGGCGGCAGATCCGCTGCGGGAGACGGTGACCGCGATCGCGCAGCGCGCGGGCTTCGCACACCTCGGCCGGTTCTCGACGGAGTATCGGCGGCTGTTCGGGGAGTCGCCCGGCGAGACCCTGCGGCGCTAAGCTCGCGGACATCATGGTCGAAACGCTGAACTCAGTGTCGAAGGCGCTTGAGGTGCTGCACCTGTTGCGGGCCCGGGGGCCGCTCCGGCTGTCGGACATTGCCGACGGGATCGGGGTCGGGACCTCCACCGCGCACCGGCTGGTGGCGACGCTGCGGGAACAGCGGTTTGTGCGCCAGGAGTCGCAGGGGAAACGCTACGAGCTGGGCAGTGCGATGCTGTTCACGAGTTCGGTGTCCGCGCTGGAGCACTGCGTCGCGGTGAGCGAGCCGGTCATGCGGGAGCTGCAACGGGGATCGGGGGAGACCGTCCACCTGAGCGTGCTCCGGGGGCGCCGTTGCCTGTTCGCCGCCTCCGTGGAATCAGATCGGCCGGTCCGGGTCACGAGCCGGGTGGGGCAGGGGCCGCCCGCGCACACCGCGGCGGGCGGCAAGGTGCTGCTGGCCGCCCTCCCCGCGGACCGCCTTGCGGACACGTATCTCGATGAGCCGCTTTCGGCCCCCACGCCCGAGTCGATCACCGATCCGGCGCGGCTCCGGGCCGAGCTCGCGCGGGTAACGGCGGACGGATACGCGAGGAATCGGGGCGAGTCGGAGGACGACATGTATGCGCTTGCGGTGCCGGTGCGGCGGCCAGGAGGCGAGGTCATCAGCAGCCTGACGATCGCGGCACCGTTGTCCCGCATGGCCGTGTCCGCTGGGGCGCGGGAGCTCAGCGTGCGCGAGCGGGAGCTGCTCGAACAGCTGCGGGTGTCGGCGGCGCGGATCGAAGAACGGCTCGCGTACTAAGGGGTGTGGCGGGGCGCGGTGGTGCAATTGTCCCGCTATACGGAAAAGCTTACCCGGCTTTCCGCTGGGGGGTAGATTCGGGACGACCTCCCCATCGACGCGCGAGTGACACGGTGCGCCGGTGGGCCAACCCGAAAGGACCCGCATCATGGGCGCAGAAACCGCAACCAACACCGCACTCGATCCGCTCGGCCGCCCCTTCAAGCAGATCAGCATCCAGCGCAAGGACGAGCTCCCGCTCGCCCCCGGGCAGACCGCCAAGGCGAAGCGCTACTCGGGCGTCTCGGTCGAAAACACCGACGTGGTCGGCCTGTGGTTCGGCCGGGTCCACACCGGGGTGGGTGAGCACTCGGACCCGCACCATCACGGCGAGGCGGAGACCGGCGGCTACGTGCTGCAGGGCCGGGGCTACATTCGCTTTGGCGAGCGCTACGACGAGATCATCTACTTCGAACAGGGCGATTTCGTCTACGTCCCGCCATTCGTGCCCCACATTGAGGGCAACGCCAGCCGTTCCCAGGAGCTCATCTGGTTGACCACGCGCAACCCCGACAACATCGTCGTGAACCTCACCGATCAAGACGTTTCTGATCTGGAACTCGAATACACCGACTAGTGTTCGCGGGGCACGGCGGAATCTCCGCACGGTTCTCGGGTTCGTTCGGTAGGATCAGGGCATGAGCGAGATGCAGCATGCGGGAACCGGCGGTGTCGCCCTCTCCAAGGACGTGCTCGCACCCAGTGTGCAGCGCATTGGACGCCGCGATATCGAGATCACCTTCCTCGGAACCAACTCGGCAGGGCAGCCGACGTGGATCATGTGGAACGCGGACGAACCATACCTGATCGGCATGCTCTCGCAGGGCAAGATGGGCTACCGCTTCGAGCAGCGCACCAGCTCCGGAGCAATGGTCCACGAGAACATTTCGTTGAGCCGCGTGCAACGCGCACTCGGCGGCTAACGCTTCCGCACCCTCGTGCGCCTCAGCGCGCCGCGACCCCCTCCGGTCGCGGCGCGCTGAGGCGTGCCCAGAATCTGCGTGTTTTTCCCGGATGTGCCCGGGTCCGTCTCGCCATACCGTAAGCCGCATCACGCGGTCTCGGGGGTAGAGACGCAGTCTCGCCCGTTCGCGGCCTCGGATCGAGGGCGGGACAACGGTGTGCCGTCCCCGGAATGGTCCGGAAGAAAGCGGCAGAGCAATGAAGCGCACACGTGGTCCCGAGCATCCCCACTATCCACGGTGGATCGGCCGATGGCGGATCAGGCCGGAACGCCCCGGCCGGTTTCGGGAACCACGCGCGGGAAGCGTGCGCGGCGCGAGCATCCGCGGGGGTGCGATCCTCGCCGTCGCCGCGGCACTCGTGTTTCAGCCATTGACCGCCCCCGCGTTTGCGCTCGATGCCCCCGTCGACACGGTGCCGGTGGCGGCAGCGGACGCGCCGGTGGCACCGCCGGCGGTCGAGCCCGTGGCGGTACCTGTTGCCGAGCCGGCACCGGAACCCGCCCCGGTCCCTGAACCAGTTCCGGTCCCTGAGCCCGCCCCGGCTCCTGCACCCGTGCCGGTCCCTGAGCCTGTACCCGTGGTGGAGCCCGCCCCCGTGCCCGTGCCCGAACCGGCGCCCGAGCCCGCCCCAGCGGCCCCTGACGTCGCGCAGCCTCCCGCGCCTGAGCCGACGGTCTCGGAGACCCCCGCGGTGCCCGAGGAGACCGTGGCCCCGGAGGCCGAAACGGCAGATCCGGCCCCCGATGCGGCGGCCGAGGCAGCTCGTGTTGCGGCCGAGGAACTCGCGCGTGGCGGCGGGAAGAAAGACAAGGTGACGCTCTGTCACGCGACGTCCTCGGTGAAGAACCCGTGGGTGCAGATCACCGTCGCGGCGGATGGTGCGGCGAGCGGCCACGCGGGAGCGCATCACCAGGACGGGCGCGACATCATCCCGCCCTTCAGCTACACCGAGAATCGGCAGGTGCAGCAGTTCCCGGGCCAGAACTGGGATGCGGCCGGACAGGCGATCTACGAACGCGGCTGCGCGAACCCGCCTGAGCCGCCGAAGGATCCGGCACCGACGGTCACCCTGAACCTGGGGGAGTGCGTCGAGGGCGACACCATGCCGTCCGTCACCGCGGTCTTTGGCAACCTCGTCGTGGGCCAGCCGTACACCTACGAGGGCAACGGGCAGGCGGCCGTCGACTTTGTCGCCACCGCGACCAGCGAGACACGAAGCCTCGGCGCAGCACAGGGCACCTCGGTGACCGTCGACATCCGTGGCACCGGGCCCCGAGCCGCGCAGGGCGCGGTGACGCGCTCCGTGCAGGTGGAAAAGTGCGCCGAGCCGCCCGAGGAGGAGGTGACGCTGTGTCACGCGACGTCGTCTGATTCCAATCCCTGGGTGGAGCTGACGCTTCCCCCCGCGGGAGTGCTGAACGGGCATGCGGGCGCGAGCCACCAGGATGGCCGCGACATCATCCCGCCGTTCGAGTACGGGGACGGGGAGAGCTTCCCGGGCCAGAACTGGGACGAGGATGGTCAGGCGATCTTCGAGAACGGATGCGCGGAGCCGGAGGTTCCGGTTGATCCGGATCCGGCGGTCTCGATCTCGGCCGGTGAATGCCCGGCGATGGGTGGCTTTGCCCCGTTGACGGTCACGCTGAGTGAGCTCGTGGTGGGTGAGCCGTACACGGTGGAGTTCGACGGGGTTGCAACGGACGCGAGCTCGCCGATGTCCTTCACCGCGGACGCCGCGACCCGGGTGATCGAGGTGATGCCGTCCGAGGAGGGCGCGCTGCACGTGACGGTGACCGGGACCGGTGAACACGCTGGCGAGTCCGCGGACGCGACGGCGCAGGTTGCCGAGTGCCCCGAACCGGAGCTGCCCGAGATCACGCTCAGCCTGGATCAGTGTCTCGCCTACGGAGAGCCACTCCCCGCAGCGGTCACCGCTGAGCTCAGCGGCCTCGTGTCCGGCGTGACCTACACCGTGACGATCGGAGCCGAGGGCGGTGGCACGCCGTATGTCACGCGCTCCGTGGACGGGTCCGAAGGTACGACCGCGAGCCTGCAGCTCGACCTCGCGGGAACCGGCAGCTACGTCGTGACCGTCAGTGTGGGGGAGGAAGAACTCACCCGCACCATTGAGGTGACACCCTGCCCGCCCGGTTCCTATGATCTGTCGCTCGTGAAGACCGCGAGCGCCGGCGAAGCAGGGGTCGCTGAGGTGGGCGACACGATCCAGTATTCGATCACGGTGACCAATGCCGGCCCGGACGCGGCCCTCGATCCGGTCGTGACGGACACGCTCCCGGCCGGGCTGAGCGCAGTGTCGGGCACGGGATCCGGCCCCGCCGGGTGGACGGTTGACGCGTCCGGCAGCAGCGTCACCGCCAGCTACGCCGGCGCGTTCACCGGCGAGGCAACGATCACCTTCGACGCGCTCGTGGTCACCGCACCGCCGAGCGGCGAAATCACCAACCAGGCGTGCGTCGCCGCCTCGGGGGTGGCGGAACCCGAACCGCAGCCTGAACGGGCCGCCACGGGCCTCCTGGGGCTTCCGGCACTGGTGCTGGTGGATCCCGAGGCTGCAGGCGACGGCGGCGACAGCAATTCCGGCAACGACTGCGGTTCGGTGACCACCGAGGTGCGTGGCGTGGCGATCGCGGGCAGCGCGGTCTGCGTCAACGACACCCCGTGGTTCACCTACAGTGTCACCCCGAGCGGGACCGCGGATCCGAGCGAACTGCCGATCGTCATGATCTGGTGGACCGCCGACGCGTACGCGGCACGCGACGCTTCAATCCCCGCCGGGGACACGGCGGCGATCCTGGCGGACGGGGCGTCCCAGGTGGACCCGATCGCCTACCCCGACGGGTGGGTGAGCGGCCAAACCCTGAGCGGCCAGATGCTGTGGCCGGGCGCGACGGTTGACGAGGAAGGGAATCCGACCGGTTGGCCCGGCTGGACCCTGCAGGGCGACGGCACCTGGGTGCTGGATCCCGCGGCCCCGCACTACAACCTGCGTGAGCAGGCGGTCGTGGAGATCCGGATCAACCCGACCGCAGCCGAGACGACGGTGTACCCGCCGGCCACCCCGAATTGCGCGGCCCAGCCGCCGCAGCCGCCGGTGACCCCGGAACCGCCCGTCACGCCGCCGGTGACCACACCGCCGGCCGCGGTCGCTCCGCCCGCTCCCGCGGTGAGCGTGCCCGGGACGCTGCCGCGCACCGCCGTCGCGATGCCGACCCGCCTCGCGGACACGGGGGCTCCCGACGGGGCTTCCGAGCAGCGTGGCGCGATCGGCGGCCTCGGAATCGCCGCGACACTCGCGGGACTCGCGCTCTGGAGTTTCGCGCGCAGGCGGCGTCACGAGGATGCCTGAGCTCGGCGTGAAAACTTCGCGCTGAACTCGGAATCCGCGAAATGACGCGGATCTCGCCCCGGTCCCAGTTCCCCAAAGTGGGGCACCTGGGGGCGGGGCGGACCTCTGCGACACGCCAGGGATGCGGGATTCCGGGGGTGCGATTTGCCAGAGGGGTCGGAGTCGGCATAGTATTTCATCTCGGTAGCAAGCATGAAAGTGCTTCGGCCCCATCGTTTAGCGGCCTAGGACACCGCCCTTTCACGGCGGCAGCACGGGTTCGAATCCCGTTGGGGTCACTGATACCACGTATAATTGAATAACACTATGGCCCTGTAGCGCAGTTGGTTAGCGCGCCGCCCTGTCACGGCGGAGGTCGCGGGTTCAAGTCCCGTCAGGGTCGCTAGGTGAAGAACCCTTCCTCGGAAGGGTTTCTTCGTCTCCGGTGATCGCCCTAGCGTGAACACCTGGCTCTGTAGCTCAGTTGGTAGAGCGTTCGACTGAAAATCGAAAGGTCACCGGATCGATGCCGGTCGGAGCCACTGAACCCCCTTGTAGCTTCTACATCAAGGGGGTTCTTTCTTCGTGCCTGACCCCGTGTGTCTCACACGGGAAGCACACAATTTCATATCTGGCCCTGTAGCGCAGTTGGTTAGCGCGCCGCCCTGTCACGGCGGAGGTCGCGGGTTCAAGTCCCGTCAGGGTCGCCACTCGAGAAGCCCGTCTTTGGACGGGCTTCTTTTCGTTGTAGGGCGCTCCCGGCGTTCGCGCGGCGCCCGTCCCTACCACGTCAGCGGGTCGAGCCGCAGGTACGCGTCCAGGCGCTCGGCATCGAGGTCGATGCCGTAGCGGGCGGCAAACTCCCGGTCGGCACGCCGCGCGCAGGGCTCATCCGACCAGGATTCGCGCGCGTTCGCCAGGAGGAGCGCGATATCCGCATAGGGGTCCGCGCGTCCGAGGCGGCCAAGGTCGATCAGGCCGCCGACGCGCGAGGTCGTGGGATCGATCACGATGTTGGGGAGGCAGAAGTCGCCGTGGCACACGACCGCGTCGCGGGCCTCCCCGGCGCGCAGCTCGGGAAGTGCGCGTTCGAGACCCGCAAGGATCTCGGCGGGCGGGGTCGCGACCAGGTGCTCGGGGAGGAACTCGGTCTGGACGCGGCCCTCGGTCACCGTCGCGCGGGCGAGGGTCATCATCGGGTCGATGCCGCGGTCAAATGGGCAGCTCTCCACGGGGAGCTCGTGCAGGGCGCGGAGGGTGTCGGCGATGGCCGGCCAGGCCGTTGCGAGCGCCGCCGGATCGAGCCGATCCGCGGGCACCCCGGCGACGGCGCTCGTGATCAGGCATGCGCCGTGCTCCGAGTCGCGCCAGTCCAGCACGGTGGGGCCGGGGACCGGCGTGCCGGAAAGCCAAGCGAGGCGATCCCGCTCCGCGGCGAGCGAGCCGACCTCGGCGCGAGACACCAGCTTGGCGAATCGGTCCCGCGTGCGGTGCCGCAGGACCCCGGCACCGGACTCTCCGCCGGTGACGGGTTCCCACTCGCCGGGGTCGAGCGCGAAGCTGCGCGGTGGGTCGCCCGCTAGGAGCACGACACGCACCGCTCGCGGAACGGGCGGACCTCGAGCTGCCCGCTCGGGATCGCGCCTCCGCACGTGAGGCAGGTCCCGTAGCTTCCGTCATCGACGCGCTGCATCGCGGCCTCGGCCTGCTGGAGGTCGGCGCGCGCGGACTCGAGCAGGCCGGCTCGGAGCGACCACTGTGCGGAAAAGGGTTCGCCGTCGGGGTCGTGTTCGTCGTCGTCTGGCGCGCCGCTGCGCGCACGCACCAGGGCGGCGAGTTCCGCGTCGAGCCGCTCAGCCCGCGCGCGCAGTCGCTCCAGTTCGGCGCTGAGGTGGGTGCGGTGCTGTGTGTCTGGGTTCGAGCGGGAGTCCATGAAGTATCTCCAAGTCGATTCACGGTGCCACTACCCACTTTGGGGAACAAGTGGTTCCCCAAGACTAACCCCGATCGGACTGTGAAGTGTCCAGAACGCTGGGAACCGAGTTTCGGAAGCAATGCCGGCTGAGTTTCGGCGGGCCAAGCTCACTATCCCGGCTGCGTCGTACCATTTGGCTCTGTGGCCCGCGTGCCAGTGGAGGACTGTGTCGACGGTTCGCGAATCGAGGGGTGCTGGGCATCGAGAAGCACCGTTTCTGCTGCCAACTGTGGCCCAGGGCTGCGAGAGGGGTGCAAAGCCAACGTGGCATGCTTGGTAAAGTCAGTTTGTACGCACAGGTTCCTACTTCAAAGGACACGAATGTCTAATCGATTTCTCTCCGCCGGTCTCGCCGTTGGTGCTGCCGTAACCATGGCGTTGGGCTTATCAGCGTGTTCCGGTGGGAGCCCATTCCCGGAGGAGGCGCTGCAGGGATACTTCGCCCCTTTGGGTGAGGTCGGGCCTGCAGACAAATCTTCTTCGCTTGAGTTTGCGGCCCCAGGGTCACCGGCGGCGATGTACGCCACCGAGCAGATCGCCCATGCCCAGGCACAGCAGGACGGTGGAAGTCTCGGGGTCGAGAGCCAGGAGACCGTCATTGAAAGCGAATCGGTGTTCTTGTGTGCCGATGGTTACGATGCTGAAGGCGCCGAAAAGGCGGACTTCTGCTACGAATACTCGAACATCGTGCTGGATGAGGACGACAAAGTTGTCTCATTCGATGCAGACGGTAAGCCTCTCGAAGGTCGGATTGCCGTTGGAGACGGGACATCAGTTTCGGTCGCCGACGTGGGAAGCGTCACTTACGTGAGCTCATACGAGACGATTGGTGGCGAGCTAGTAGTCGTTGTAGAGATTGCCTCCAACGTGGACCCGCTCACAATCAGGTCGTACGAAGCCACCTATGTCACAGACGATGGCCGCCCTACCTCGGCGAAGACCACCGACGGCCCGATTGAGCTCAAGAGCGACCGAGTTGCAAACGTGGCCGTATGGTTTCCTAACGTCGGCCTCGGCGGCACTCTTGAACTTCAGTTCATGGATGCGGAATACAACAACTTCGAGGTAGAAATCCCTACTGCGAAGTAGTCGCTAAGTATGTTGGGATCCACCGAGAAGGGGTCCGCGCCTTTAGGCGCGGACCCCTTCGGTCTTCTGAACTGCTCCTAGTAACAGCTCACCATTGCGTATGGGCCGGTTGAAGTGTTCTCCTTGACAACCTTTCCGTCTTTGACGACCTGACACGTGATCTCAGTGCCGCCGTCAGACATGAATGCACTCAGCATTCCGATGCCAGACATGGCCGGGTCGAATGCCTTCTCCCAGGGAAGCGAAGTGCTGTTCGCCTGCTGGACGTTGAAGCTTCCGGGTTGCGACCACGTGATGTCCGCCACGGAACCATTGCCGGTTACTCGATACATGTAGCCTTTCGGCCTATTCTCGAGTCGAACTTCGGAGTCGGCCGCGACGATAGTTCCTGCTGCGACACTCTGGCTCACGACCACGGTATCGTCATCGTGCGCGCGAGTCACGTTGCTGAACCCCAATGACTTGAGCATTGCCAAAGCCGAACTCACCGATATGTCCTTACCTACAAGATCCGGCATGGTGATGCCCAGTGTGACCTTAACCTCCGTGAAGGCGGGAACTGCCTGGCCGGTGGCTGGGGACATCGAGAGCGGAGCGTTCCCTGTGCCAACGAACACCGGCACTAGCAATGCTCGTGAGATCTCGTCAGCGGCGCTCGCCTCGAACGAGGCCTGTGCGGCATCGAGATCTGAGCTCGAGTCTGCTTCGGCTTCTAGCGCCGGCACCTCCACATCCGGTATGTCAACCGAAATCACAACACCGGTTCCAGCATCAACCTTTTTCCCGGGTGTAATCGATTGTTCCGTAACTTTCCACATCGATACGACACCCTCTGCGTAGTCGTCGAGGTTCTCCGGTATCGAGTTCACTCGCTCCAGAAAAAGGCCTACCGCTGCGAGTTCCGTCTCGGCATGCTCGATCGTCATGTCCCCGAGGTCCGGCACAGAAATCTCCACGGGGGCAACTGATACTGAGACGCTGTCGCCCGCGTAGACTCGCGTCCCGGGTTCTTGCTCCTGGGCGGTTATCTCGATGAACTCGCCGGACACTTCCTGAACGAGTTGGTTGGGATTTGGAATCATGCCGAGATCCAGGGCGTCCAGTGAGGCCTCGGCCGAGGCGTAGGTGTTCCCGACAAGGTCCGGCACTTCCCGCTTCTTCGAGGTATCGACCAGGTACCAAATGCCAGCTCCGACTACGAGGAGGAGCGCTATGGAAACGGCGACCCATCTTCTTAGTTGACTTGGAATCCGTCGTTTGCCTTGACTTGCCGACGTATCCAGCCCTTCATGCGGCGTCGGTGACTCTGAATATTCTGGGCGGTGGGCCACATGATCTGGAGTATCTGACGTCGACATTCGACTCCTTGGCAAAGGGTTGGTACCTGATTAGATCAACCTTACCGAATGCACTTTCACTGTTAGGACGAAGCCAAGCGAATGGAAAAACAATGCTTCTACCCGGAAAAGAGTTTTGCTTCACCATCGGAAGCTTGCTGGAGCTCTAGGTTCAGGGCGGTCCAGTTGCCGTGCGAGTCCGGAAGCACCCGCAAGAACTACTTGAATAGCGTAGTAACCAACGAGCGGGTTGGAAGTGCCAAGCCTCCTGCAGTCGCTTAAGCAGAGGCCGAATACCCCGCAACGTTAAATGGCTCGAAAGGCGTTGGGCCATTCACGTAGAGCGGGTGCCGGGGGTGTAAGGCCGTCGTCGGTATTCCAAGCTGCACCCAGGTGCAGGCCTGGAGCTGCGGCAGCGCGGCGATGTCGCGCGCAAGGTTCCGCAGGTACGGGCGTGAGTCGATCAGTGTTCCCCACGTGGCAAGCACCGTGAGTGGTCGCCCGCTAACGTGATCGGCGATCCGGTGCATGTTCTCCGCCGCGAGTACGTGATCGGCATCAGGTTGGATTCCCGCCGGATTCCTCGAGATCTGTGGGTACACGTTGAACATGGTCCAGCTGTCGTACCCGCTGCGCTCGGCGAAGGCCGTACACGCGTCACTGTGGGGTCGAGGGCACTCGGCACGGCCGTGCTGGGGGTGATCCCGAAACAGATGAGCGGGGATTCATCCGCGGTGCCGAAGACGAAGCGGGAGTTCCCGTGAGCTGACTTCTCCCACACCCACGCGGTTCGACCGGTCGCCTCGCTCATGCCAGCACTCTCTCCGTTGGGACCCCCGCTGCATCGTGCTCGGTCGCCCCGAGGATGAGGTTGCCCCTCCCTGCCCCCGCGCTGGGGCCGCCACCGCCATTTCGAGAAAGCGACAGCCCTGTCCGGTATCGACTACCTGGTCCTCGATGAGGCTCTCCGAGATGCGGACGCTCGTGCGCTCTTCGACCGCGCGGTCCAGGAGATTCGGGACGGCACCGCGGTGCCGCAGAAGCTGAGCCGGGGGAGCGGCCTTGTAGTGGCGGGCCAGAGAATGCTGGGGACCGCGGTGCTCGAGTATGGGATCGGACTGATCCCGGCCGACGAGTTCGCGTTCGACTCGGCACGCGACCTGGCCGAGCGAGCACGGGTACTGCTCGGGTGGCACGCAATTTCCTCCACCCTGCGGGAGCGGGTGGATCAGCGGCTGTGCGTCTCGTACTTCACGAATCAGGGCAGCGAGTGGGATCCCGACTGGCAGCTGCGCGCCGATGCAGAGACGGACCACCTGCCCGAGGGCTTCTTTCAGTTCGCGTGCTACGTGGCGATCGGCGAGCTGAAGTTTGGGCCGAGCTACGCTTCGGTCAGCGCACACCGGATCTTTGAGTGGGTAACGAAGCTGGGAAGCACGCTGCCGACGCAGTTCCAGAAACACGGGACCGGGGATCTGCCCGCTGAACTCGCGGCCTACCGCGGCAGCGGGGATGCTGCCGGGGTTCGCGCGCAGGCAAACGATGCCCTGGCGACAGTCCGAGTCGCCATCAACAACGAGACCGAGCAGAGCTACGCGGCCGTGCTTGAGTATCTGGTCCGGCTCCTCGACACCACTGACTTTCCGCGCTCCTACGCCCTCGAATTTCGGGGCCCCACCAAGCAGTATCTCCCCATCCCCGGGCTGCCCAAGAAGGGTATGCATCAGCTGTTCGCCTGCGCGGTGGCGTACCCCGCGCTGTGGCCGAGCATTGCCCGCTACGCCCAATCGGCGATGCGCGAGCACGACTGGTACACGAACCTCGACGACGAACACTGCGCCATGCCGGGCACCTTCGCGGTGTTCGCACTCGGGATCACCGCGGACGCCGCGGCGCATCCGGAGGTGGTGCGGTTGGTGCAGTCGTATCTGGACGAGGCCGACGGTGAGCACCAGTCCGTGCACGACCGCTTCGTCGAGGCCTATATCGACGCCCACGGTTTCGATGCAACCAGCCTGGGCTACCTGCTGAGCTGCGCGGGAAACATCCAGCAGCTCCGGCACCGGAAGGGATATGCGGCGCAGGTGGCGAACGCGGCGAGCCTCGGCGCGCTGGTGCCGCTGCGTGCGTCAGTCAGTGACGACGCCTGGCGTCACGTCCGGTATGCGATCTGGGGAGAAGCCGCCGAACGACGGGATACGGCCGGTCAGCTCGGCAGCACGATCATTGCGCGTGCTCCTGAAGAGCTTCGGCCACTGCTGGCCGCCGTGTTCGCGTAACTCCGGTCGACCTGTCAGGGCCGTGCCCGGCGCAGCGGCACACGCTGCGCCATCCAGAGCACGGCCCCGCCCATGCGGCCACCACGATCTCCACGGCGGCACTGACGAGTTCGGGGATCCGCACACCCCCGCGATGGGCCCGGCCCAGAGGGCGACGACGATACCCAGTACCGCGCTGTAGGCCGCTCGAATCCACAGCGCGCAGATCCCGCTGTCAGGCTCTCTTGGGGGAGACGTGCAAGGATTTCACTCCAGCGTGGGGTCGAGATGATAATGACGCTGAGTCCATTCGGACTGGGGGCGCATGGGTAATCGCAAGGAATGGCGGGTTTTGGGGTTTACAGAATCACGGGTGCACAGTTCCGCTGCCGATTCATACCCGGACTCGGTGGCCGCCGAACTCGCGGGCGTTGATGACGTGGCGCTCTGCGCTGTCGTGCGATCCGACGCCGATTCGGTGCGGGGCCGTGCGGCCTTCGCCGAGCTCTACGGGCGTCACCGCGAGGCGGTCACGGCGCAGGCGTACACCCTGACCCGGGACTGGGGCCGGGCAGAGGATCTGACCGCGGAGACGTTTGCGCGAGTGCTCCGCGCGCTGGCGGGCGGAAACGGGCCACAGGAATCGGTGTTGAGATACCTCCTGGTCGCACTGCGGGGAGAGGCGAGCCGTGCTGCCGAACTCGCGGCGGAGTCCGTGCCGGTCGCCCCGGAGACCATCGCGGATTTCCTGGACGTTACCCCTGACTTCGTGACGGAGCTCTCCGAACGCGACCAGATCGTGCGCGCGTTTGTTGCGCTCCCCGCCGAGACCCGCGAGATGCTCTGGGCGGTGGATGTCGAGGGCCTCACCGCCTCGGACGCGGCCGAGCACCTGGGGACCACCCCCGGCGCGCTTCGGGTCGCCGTGCACCGAGCGCGGAAACGGCTCGCGACGTCCTACCTCCAGCAGTACGTGGAGGTCAGCGATCCGCGGTGTCTCCCATTTGCTCGGCGGCTTGCGAGCCTCGCCCGGCAGAGCCTGGGGACTCGTGACACCGCCGAAGTTTCGGCGCATCTCGCGGGTTGTACCGCCTGCACGGCGCAACTCGAACGCCTGCGTTCGCTCGCCCGGCAGCTGCGCGTGTGGGTGGGACCGTTGCTCATCGGCGGATCCGTCGGGGGGATCGCGATTGCGGCGGGAACGGGGAACGCCCCCGCCGCGACGGCCGCCACAGACGAGGCGGTGCGACACGCGAGTCCGGCCGTGGGCCGCGCCGCGGCTGCACCGACCCACACCGCGCAGCGGTTCGCGGTGTGGGCGAGCCTCGCGGCCGGAATCGGGCTGGTCATGTGGGGGATCTTCCTCATCATTCCGCAGGCACCCGAAGCCTTCCCGGAGGATCCCGGAATCCACGAACCCGTCGCACGTGACCGGCCCAGCACCCCACCCCCGTCCGCTGCGCCGGACGGGGAGGGCACCGGACCCACCGATCGAACCGGATCGGTGCCGTCGGGTTCGCCACTGACCGGGGGCGCGGTGGTCGCGGGCGACGACGATACGCCGAACTGGTTCCTGCAGGAGTAGCGACGAGACACCGCACATGACCGGCCGCACGGGGGCGCTCGACGGGGCGCGCAGGCGCGGGAGCTCGCGGAATTGCTGGGTCGGTGTAACGATCTGCCCGGCCGGCGGTCTTTATTTGTCGTGCGAGTCCGGTGGGGAGATTTCCGGGACCGGCCTCGCACGAGCCGCGGAGATGCGTGCGGCTGCCACCGTCTGACCAAGGGGAAGTGCACAGAGCAATCATGGGTACACAACGAACACGAGGCTCACGAGTCTGGCGCGGGATCGCGGCGGCGCTCGTCGGTCTCCTCACACTGGGGAGCGCCACCGCAGCCGTGGCGGCCCCGCCATACGAGACCGAAGCGACGCTCACAGCGATCGAATTCACGAATACCACGGTGACGAGCGGGTGGGATGCGGAGCTGACGGGAAGCTGGTCGCTGCCGGACAACCCCACCTCCCCGGCCGGGTTTGTCGTTGACCTGCCGGCCGATCTGCAGGGCCTGACCGACGCATTCCCGCTGCTCGACCCGAGTGGGGTGGCAATGGGGCAGTGCGAGGTGACGGCCACCCAGATCGTGTGTGACTTCGACGCGGCGTACCTCGAGGCGCACCCCTACAACCTGTCGGGAGACTTCAACTTCTGGGCCCAGGTGCGTACCACGGTGACCGAGGGCACCGAGACCACCTACGTGATTGACGGCAAGGAAGTCACGGTGATCGTGACGCCGCCCGACGGGCCGTGCACGGAAAACTGCAGCTTCGAAGGTCGCCAGAGCAGCAAGTGGGGCAGCTACGACCGTGCGACCGACACCATTATGTGGACCGTTGTGGTCGGGAGTGGCGTGAACGGCGCGGTGGGCGGTGAAACGATGCGGGTCGTGGACACCCCCGGTCCGAACCAGGAGATGCTCACCGAGTTCCAGGGGAACACCTACCCGGTGCTGCGCGCCACGAACGAGCTCGTCGTCACGGGATCCGGCGTTCAACAGCCGGGGAACTGGCAGTCGGTCCCGCTGGATCGATACTCCGTGGACGGGACGACCGTCGAGTGGACCGCGGAAGCGGGGTACTACTACAGCATTCGCTACGTGGCGCAGGTCACGGATGCAGGCGCGGCCGGGAGCTACACGAACTCGGCAACGGTCACGATCGGTGGCGAGGACCGCGTCGTCGGCAGCGAAGTCGTCCGTCAGGGTGGCGGCGGCACCGGCACCGGCGATCAGAAGGGCCGGTTCTCCATCACCAAGGCCGTGAACTGGGAGGGCCCGGCGGTCGAGGGCATCGAGTTCGGTGGCACGTTCACGGTGACCACCCCCGCCGGGGCGGAGAGCGCCGGGGAGTTCACGGTCACCGAGGGGAACACCTGGACGAGCCCGTCGTACCCGACCGGCTCAACCGTGCACATTGACGAGATTCTGCCCGCCGATCCGGCGAATCTCGACTGGGCGACGCCCGTGCTCTCGCAGAACGACTTCGCCATCGCCGGTGCGGCCACGACCGAGGTGACGCCGACCAACACCGCGTCGGTGGCTCAGGGGGTGTTCTCCGCCGCAAAGATCGTTGACGGCGACGGCGCCGCGGCTGTTGACCCCGACGCCGAGTTCCTGCTTGATTACGCGTACCCGGCCGGTCCCGGTTTCGACGCTGGATCGGGCACGCTCAGTCTGCCCGCCTCGGGCACCGCGGTGCAGTCCCCGAAGCTCCCCGTGGGCGCGGTGCTGACGCTGAGCGAGCGCACCCCGGAGCCCGTGAACGGTGCGAGCTGGACCGGCGCGACGCTGTCCACGGACACCGTGACCATTGGGCGAGATGACGTCGTCAACGTCACGGTCACCAACACGCTCAGCGCCGTTTCGGGTGGGCTGATCATCACCAAGCAGCTGACCGGTGCGGGCGCGGGTGAGTTCGCCGCCGAAGACGAGCTGACCTTCGCCGTGGTGTGCACCGTGGACCGGGAGACCGTCTTCGAACGAGACGTGACGCTGCAGGTGAACGGCCAGTCCGCGGTCACGTCGGAGGTTCTCACGCCGATCCCCGCCGGTGCCGAGTGCACCGTGACGGAGACCGCGGCGGGGAACTCGGACGCGGACCAGCGGCCGGCACCCGTGACCGTCACGATCCCCTGGGATCCGCAGGAACAGGTCAGCGGCACGGTCACCGCATCGTTGACGAACTTCTACAGCGCCGGATCCGTCGAGGTGACCAAGACGCTGGGCGGCGACGAGATCGCCGTTGCGGCAGCGCAGGATCGCGTCTTTGAGATCCTGGTCACCTGCCAGATCGAGGAGCGCGACAGCGCCGGATCGCCGGTGCGGGCGGACGTGTACTCCGGGACCGTCCGGATCAAGGGCGGCCAGACGAAGTTCCTCGGCGATGCGGGGGAGCCGCGCCTCCTGCCGCTCGGTACGAAGTGCTTCGCCGAGGAGACGGAGACCGGGGGCGCCGCGAAGGTGACCATCGATCACGACTCCTTCGAGAACGCCGCAGAGGTTCGTCGGGGCACCCCCGACGCGCTGCAGCGCCTGAGCATCAGCGCGGTGAACACGTTCGAAAACGCTGCGCTGACGGTCTCCAAGCAGGTCGTGGGGACGGGCACCGGCCAGCCCTACCACTTCGCGCTCGCCTGCACGATCCCCGAGGTCGGCACCGACGGCGCGCTGATCGACGCGGCCTACACGCTGCCCGAGGCGGATGCCGCCTTCACGCTCGCTGACGGCGAGGCACGCACGGTGACGGTTCCCGCGGGCGTGACCTGCCAGGTCACCGAGACCGACGTGCCGCGCGGCGCGACGGTGTCGATGCGAGACAGCGACGCCGCCTCGGACGGCGGGTCGACGGATGGCGTGGTATCCGCGATGTCCGGGACGAAGAACACCGTTGACGTGGTGAACACCTTCGCGGCTCCGCCGACGGGCCCGAAGCCGCCGCTGGCGACCACCGGTGGCGCGGGCCTCGCGGGCATTGGCGTGCTGAGCGCCGGACTCCTGCTCATCGGCGGTGCGCTGCTGCTGCTCCGGAAGCGCGGTACCGGCGCGCACACGGGCGCGTAGCCCCGCGGCTGAGTCCTGGGCCCCCGGTCGCGCCCGCTCCTCGGAGCGAGCGCGACCGGGGGCCGAGTCGTCTGGCGCGTCGGATGAGCCCCGAGGCGCGGCGCTTAGCGACACGGCGCTCCGGGAATGCGGCGGGGCGCTGGGCGTTGCATCACTCGGGGATCGGGGCGCGGTCGAGGGATCGCGGGCACGGAATTGCTCTGTGCGATCCCTCGACACGACACCGGACACGTGCTGTCCCGCTGAAAGGATGCATTCCGCATGACCACCACCTCCGAGCGCCCGCTCATCAAGCTCATCGTCGGCAGCGTGCGCCCCGTGCGCGTCGGCGACCAGATCGCCGCGGCGCTCGCCCCCGTGCTGGCCGAGGCGGCTGACGCCCGCGTGGAGATCGTTGACCTCGCGGAGCTCGGGCTGCCGCTGCTCGACGAACCGCTGATGCCGGCACTGAACCAGTACCAGCACGCGCACACCAAGGCCTGGAGCGCGAGTGTCTCGGAGAGCGACGCGGTGGTCTTCCTCACCCCGCAGTACAACGGCGGCTACCCCGCGTCCCTGAAGAACGCGATCGACTACCTGTTCCACGAGTGGAAGGGCAAGCCGGCATCCGTGATCAGCTACGGCGGCTACGGTGGCGGCGCGGCCGCGGAGCAGCTGCACAGCGTCATGAAGTTCATCGGCTTCGACACCGTGAGCCAGGGCGTCGAGATCACGCTGCCGCGTGAGTCCTATGGTGCCGACGGGCGACTCACCGACGCGGCACCGATCATCGCGGGCTCCGCGGATGATATTCGTGAGCTCGGCGAGGCGTTCGCGGCACGCCTGAACGAAGCGGTCGCGGCCTAAGCCGCCGCTGGGGCCCGGCTGGCGGCGCCCGACCCGGCTAGCGGCATCCGACCCGGCTGGCGGCGCCCGATTCGACTGGCTGGGCCCCACAACCGACCTCTTCTGGCACAACCGACCCCGAACTCGCGCGAAATCCTGCGTGTTCCGGGTCGGTTGTGCATTTCCGGCTCGGTTGTGGGGCGCGGCGACGCTGCGTGCTCCCGGGCCCCAGACTTCCGGAACCCAGGCTTCCGGAATCCAGGCTCGCGCAGCTCAGGACGAGCCGCGTCTCGGTCGCCGAGCGGACGGCCGATCCTGCGGGAGATGCGGCAGGCCGACGGGACGCGTGATCCCGCATCGCTTGCTACACTCGTGCCCGTGAGTTCCCGAGAGCTGTACTCCCAGCGTCAGGAGGTTGTTGGCGACGCACTCGCCGACGACGACTAGCTGGATGTCACCGCCGCGCCCGCGCCCTGCGCGCCCCGTGCGGCGGTGTCACCGTACCCTCACTCACCTCTGCGGGAGCGCACGCTGCAGACAGCTGTGCGCGGGCTCCCAGAAAGCGCGATCATGCTTCCCCTGACCGACTCCTTCATCCGTTCGTCCTTCATCAATGTCTCCCGTCGGGAGGTGAAGGAAATGACGGTGCCGGATCAGCTCGCCGAGTTCGGCCCGGACGACTGGGCACAGCTCGACTACCTCGGCTGGCGGGATCCGAAGTTTGTGCGGCGCGGCTACGTGGTCCTGCCCCGGCTCGACGGTGACCCCGTCGGGGTGCTCCTCACCCAGGCTGAGGCGACCCCGCGCGCCCGGGCACTGTGCAACTGGTGCCGCGACGTGCGGCTCCCCAACGATGTCGTCTTCTGGAGCGCGAAACGCGTGGGCGATGCCGGGCGGCGCGGCAACACCGTGGGCACCCTGGTGTGCCGCGCGTTCGAGTGCTCCCGCAACGTGCGGAATGATCCGCCGCCCGCGTACACCGGTTTCGATGTGGCGGCGGCGCGCGAGCGCCGGATCGACGATCTCCGGCTCAAAGCGGCGGGATTCGCCGACATGCTCCTCACCGGTCGGTAGCCGCGCGGCCCCGGTGCAGCGCGGACCGTGCCGCACCGGGGCCCGTCCCTCAATACAATGAGGGGAGTGGCACACGGAGATCGTGTCCGGACGTTGACGCAGAGTGACCCGATCGGGGAGTGCGCGTTCCGCGAGAGCGGTTGAGCCGGAAGCCACCTGCACAAGGGGGATGTTCAGGCGTGCGTGGCGCAATGCAGTGGGGGAGCCCGGTCCGGGCAGGTGCGGGTCGGGTCCGCGGGGACCAGTTGCGACGGTGGATCGCGGCGGCAGCGGCAATCACGCCGCTCGTCGCGTCACTCCTCGTCGCCTCGCCGGCACCCGCCCTCGCCACCGTGGAATCGTCACCGCCTCCCGTGGTGGAGAACTCCGCGGAACTCCCCTCGGCGGGGGACACCTCTGAGGCACCGGAGCCCGATCCCGTGGAACCCGATCCGGCGCAGTCTGATCCAGCGCAGTCTGGTCCAGCGCAGTCTGGTCCAGCGCAGTCTGATCCGGGGCGGTCCGAACCGGCGGAGGACGGCTCTGAGGCGACGGTGCCCGATCCCGTGGAACCCGATCCGGCGCAGTCTGATCCGGGGCGGTCCGAACCGGCGGAGGACGGCTCTGAGGCGACGGTGCCCGATCCGGTAGAGCCCGATCCGGGACGGGACGTGCCCGCGCCGACTCCGGCGGCGGATCCCGCGCCGGTGGGCGCGGGATCCGCCGACCGGCTTCCCGCCCCCGCGGGAGGAACGCCGAGCCCGAACGGGGCCGAGCCTTCGGGGCTGAACCTGTACACCGCCCAAGGGCTCGCTGAGCCGGTGAAGACGGTCACCGTGGAGCACCCGGAGTCGGGCATCCGGGTGGTCCGGCAATGGAACAAGGTCACCGGCCCCGTGTCCGGTCCGATCCGAGCGGGCGAGGTGCTGCAGTTCCACACGGCGATCACGAACACGGGCACGAACTCCTGGACTGCGGCGAACCCGCTCCGTTACGAGTCCACTCTGGACGAGCTCACCACGGGAGCGGTCTACTCCGGCTCTCGCACGGGCACGCACCCGAACTACTGCGCGCCGACGGAGTGGTCGGCAAACTGCGGCTCCGGGATCACGCAGAGCGGCTCGGCCCTGTCGCTGAGCTTCGCCCTCGCCCCGGGCGCGACCCGCTACATCAGCGTGCGCGTCCAGGTGCGCAACCATTTCCCCGACTCCCTCCTCCTCGCGGACACCGCAACGGTCTCGGGTGCTCTCGGGGTAGGTGGGGCGCCGTTCACGACCGATGCTCGGCTCGCGGCACCGGTCACCGCGCAGCTTCCGGACCTCGAGTTCGTCACGGAACGCTTGACGAAGGTGGGCGGGGCGGCGCAGGGCCCGATCCGCGCCGGCGACGTGCTGCAGTACCACGTTGCCGTCAAGAACTCGGGGGCCGGCGACTGGACGGCGAAGTCAGCCTGGGCCGAAGACCGGCTCGCCACCATCACGACCGACATTTCGGGGCTGCGTGACGACGCGATCATTCTCGGCGCTCGCGCGGGCGCACACTCGAGCTACTGCGGGCCCACGGAGTGGAGCCCCTACTGCGGCAGTTCCCCCACCGCCGACGCGGAAGGCCGGATCTCGCAGAGCTTCCCGCTGAACGCCGGGGCCATCTACTACGTCAACGTGCGGATCCAGATCACGAACGACTTCCTCGCGGGAGACCAACGCCTGGCACACGCCTTTGTTGCGTCAGGGGACCCCGGGGCGGGGGCCCCACGGGTTGAACGTACCGCCGAATTTGATGACCGAGTGACCGTGCAACACCCGGATCTCGCGTTTTCGGACGCGCGATGGACGAAGGTCGCGGGGAAGGCGGGCGGCCCGATCCGCGCCGGCGACGTGTTGCAGTACCACGTGGCCGTGAAGAACGTGGGCGCGGGGGATTGGACGGCGAAGTCCGCGTGGGCGGCCGAGCGGCTTGCCACGATCACCGCGGACGTGTCCGGGCTGCGCGATGACGCGGTGATCCTGGGCTCGCGCGTTGGACCCAACGCGTACTACTGCGGTCCCACCGAATGGTCCCCGTACTGTGGCACCGCCCCCGCTGTCGCCGCTGACGGCACCATCGTGGAGCGGTTCGCGCTCGCCGCCGGTGCCACACAATTCTTCAACATTCGGATGCAGATCACGAACGATTTCCTTGCGGGAGACCAACGCCTCGATTCTGTGTTCACCACGACCGGGGAGCCCGGGAACGGCGAACCGCGGATCACGCGGACCCATGAGTTCAGCGATCGGGTCGAGGTGCAGCACCCCGACCTCGAATTCTCGGACGCACGGTGGACGAAGGTCGCGGGCAAGGCAGGCGGCCCGATCCGCGCCGGCGACGTGTTGCAGTACCACGTGGCCGTGAAGAACACGGGTGCGGGGGATTGGACGGCGAAGTCCGCGTGGGCGGCCGAGCGGCTCGCGACGGTCACCGCCGACGTGTCAGGACTGCGCGATGACGCGGTGATCCTGGGCTCGCGCGTGGGACCGAACTCCTATTACTGCGGGCCGACGGAGTGGTCGCCGTACTGCGGCACCTCACCGGCCGTGGCCGCCGACGGCACCGTGACCGAGAAGTTCGCACTTGCCGCAGGCGCGACCCACTACGTCAACGTGCGGATCCAGATCACGAACGATTTCCTTGCGGGGGATCAGCGTCTCGACGCGGTGTTCACCACGACCGGGGAGCCTGGGAACGGCCAGCCGAGGGTCACACGGACGCATGAATTCAGCGATCGGGTCGAGGTGCAGCACCCGGACCTGGAACTCGCCGATGCGCGGTGGACGAAGGTCGCGGGCAAAGTGGGCGGCCCGATCCGCGCCGGCGACGTGCTGCAGTATCACGTGGCCGTGAAGAACACGGGCGCGGGGGATTGGACGGCGAAGTCCGCGTGGGCGGCGGATCGCCTCGCGCAGATCACCGCCGACGTGTCGGGCCTCCGCGATGATGCCGTGGTGATCGGCGCGCGCGTGGGTGCCAGCGCCGGATACTGCGCGCCCACCGAGTGGTCCCCCTATTGCGGCACGTCTCCGGCGGTCAGCGCGGACGGGACAATCTCGGAGTCCTTCCCGCTCGCGGCCGGCGCGACGCACTACATGAACGTGCGGATCCAGATCACGAACGATTTCCTTGCGGGGGATCAGCGTCTCGACACCGTATTCACCACCGGCGGGGACCCGGGCAATGACCGGCCCAGGATCGAGCACTCCCATGCGTTCGGCGAGCGCGTCACCGTGCAGCATCCTGAACTGCAGATTCAGCGCCAGCTCTGGACCAAGGTCGGCGGCGACCCGCAGGGGCCGGTCCGCGCAGGAGACGTGTTGCAGTACCACGTTGCCGTGAAAAACACGGGCGACGGCGACTGGGTGGCGAAGTCGAGCTGGGCGAACGAAACGCTCGCCCGGTTCTCCAGCGACCTGACCGGCGTGCTGGACGATGCCGTGTTCATGGAATCGCGGACCGGTACCCACGCCACGTATTGCGGGCCCACCGAAATGACCGCATCCTGCGGCAGCGCGCTGCCGGCGCCCATCGACGGAAAGATCGTCTCTGACTTCGCCCTCCCCGCCGGCGCTGTGCAGTACATGAACTACCGGGTGCGCGTCTCCGACGCCTACACGGGGGACCACCGACTCGTGAACCCCGTGTGCGCGACGGGGAACCCCGGAAACGGCCAAGCGGCGGTGTCAGACTGTGGGGAGACCCTCGCTGAGCTGGAACTCCAGTATCCAGACGTCGAGGTGACCGTCTCCACGGAGAAGCGCCCCAATCCCACGTCGGCGCTCCGCGCCGGAGACACCGTCAGCTACACCGTCAGCCTCGAGAACACGGGGGACGGTGACTGGAATCAGCCATCGAATTGGGCAGCGGGCAATCCGCTCTCACTCACCATGGATCTCTCCGACGTGCTGGACGATGCCGCGGTCACGCGCGCGCCCACGGGCGGGGCGTCGATCGCTCAGACAGAGCTCCGCTGGTCAGGCGGACTCGCCGCGGGCCGCACGCAACGCATCGAATTCGATGTGCGGGTGGCGAATCAGAGTGCCGGATCAGGCAGCAACCTGATGCTTCGCGCGGAGGCGGTGGCGACGGGGGACACCCGAAACCCGGCCGCCCAGCCTTCCCACCTCACCCGATCGGCCGAGACCGAACTGGGAGTGGGCGAGCGGTGGACGCTGAGTAAGCGGGCATACCGCGCGAACGGTGATGAGCTGTCCGAACATGCGTCGGTGCGGCCCGGCGACGCGATTACCTATCGCGTCGAGGCATCCGCGGTCGGCGGCTGGCCCGTCCCCCGAGTTGCGCTCAGCGACGACCTCAGCGATGTGCTCGATAATGCTGAGCTCGAGGGCGATGTCGAGCTGCGCATCGGCGATGCGCCGGGACGCGTGCTGCCGGTGCGCGACGATACGGTCGAAACCGGAGAATTTGTGTTGCCGGGGACCGGGAACGCGGCGATCGTGTACACCGTCCGGGTGCCCGAGGACATGCGTTCGGGAACGCTGCGGAACTCGGCGTCGGGGGAGGCCTTCGGGGTTGCCGGAGGCGCGATCGCACCTCAGGGCTGCGGTGCGGCCCAGACTCCGTGCATCACCGAGCACCGAATCACGGCACCCGAGCCGCTGATCGAGAAGCGGATGTCGCCAGGCGCGAGCGTCGCCCGCGGCGACACGGTGAGCTACACGGTGCGGGTCACGAACCCGGGCCCCGGCGCGTGGACGGAGCGCACCCCGCTCTCCATGATCGATGAGCTGGGGCGGGTCCTGGATGACGCGGAGATGCTGGGGGAGTCGGGTGCCGAGGTGACGGTGCACACCAGCGACCCGTCCGCAGCAGCCAGTCTCCCCGTTCGGAATGAGCGCATCGCGTGGTCGGGGTCGCTGGCGGCGGGAGCCTGGGTCGAGTTCCAGTACCGGGTGCGGGTCGGGACCGATGCCAGTGCCGGTGACCGGGTCTTGGTGAACGAGGCCTGCACGGGCGCTCCCGGGAAAGAACGGGTGTGCGACGAGGTACGGGCCACGATCCCGCTCTCGCCGACCGAGATTGACCGGCCACAGTGGGGCGGCGGGGATGCGGACGGCTGTGCGACCCCGCCGTGGATTACGCTGCCGGTCACGCCCGGGGTGGTGTACACGATGGCCGGAACCGTCGAACCCGGGGGATCGGTGACGGTCACGGCGACCCCGCGTCCGGGCTACACGCTGGTCGTGCCGGCCGGGTGGACGCCCGATCCGGACGGTGTCACCGCGAGCTTCACGGTCGAGTTCCCCACGTGTGAGGGGAAGAACTACGTCTTCCCCGAGGTGGACGTCGTCCTGGGTGGCTGCGCCGAAGACGGGACGATCACCCCGCCCGCGGTGCGTCTGCCCGACACCGAGGGGATCGAGTATCGCATCGACGGCGAGGTGGTTGCAGGTGGCACGGTCGTGATCACGGCGACCGCGCAACCCGGATTCACGCTTCGGGTGTTGGCACACTCCACCGGGTGGCAGCTCGCCCCGGACGGGCAGACCGCCTCCCACACCGTCACCTTCCCCAAGCCCGCGTGTTCGGGACCTGGCGAAGGCGGCTCGGCATGGGTCCCGGACCTTCCGATCTGGACGGGCCCCAGCTGCGAGGTGCCGGACCGCGCCCCCGCGCTCACCCTGCCGGACACAGAGGGGCTGGAATACTCCGTCGAGGGTGAGGTCGCGCTCGGCTCGACCGTGACGGTGACCGTGCGCGCCCTGGACGGGTCGGTGCTCGGTCACCGGGACGGCTGGACGTACAGCTCCGACCGACGCAGCGCGAGCTGGCGCATTGCGTTCGCGCCGCCGAGCGGGTGCGATACTGGCGGAAATACCGACGGCGGCCCGACCGAGCCGGGCGGCGAGGGCGGAACCGACGGCGAGACCGACGGTGGGACCGAGGGTGGCGAAGACGGTGGCGGAACCGAGGGCGGAACCGACCCGTCTGAACCCGGCACTGACCCCTCGGACGACATCGAGGTGCCGCCGATTCCGAGCCTGCCCGATCCGGTGTGCGTGGCCGGGGACGTCGTCATGCCGAGCCTCGAAGTGATCCTCGTGCCCGGTGTGTGGTACGAAGTTGCGGGGGAGATCGCCCCTGGGGCTACGGTGGTGCTGACCGCGCGGACGCTGCCCGGGTACATCTTGCAGAACACGGCGGACTGGATGACGGGCCGCTGGGAGGTCGCACCGGATCGGCGCAGCGCCACGCAGACGGTGCGATTCCCCACCGTGGAGGAGCTCTGCGGCGGCGGAATCGGCCCCACGGACCCCACGGATCCGACGGACCCGACCGAGCCCACGGATCCGACGGATCCGACGGACCCGACCGAGCCCACGGATCCGACCGAGCCCACGGATCCGACCGAGCCGACGGATCCGACCGAGCCCACGCATCCGACTGAGCCCACCGATCCGACCGGCCCAACACGCCCCACGGACCCCACCGCGCCTGCCGACCCGGGCGATCCCGGCGCGCCGGCGCGTCCGGGCGGCTCTGCCGATCCCGCGGGCACGAGCGCCCCGCTCCCGGCGGCCGAACGTTCGCTTGCGGTGACCGGGAGCGCCGGCACCTTCGGCGTCCTGCTCGGTGCCGCCGCATGCTTCCTCGTCGGCGCGGCGATGTTCACCCGTCGGCGCGGCACCGCGGAGCGAAACGGCTAGCGCGCGCGTCGGCGAAGTCCGAGCATCACTCCAGCGAGCAGGCTCACGGCCGCGAGGGCGATCACCGGGGCGGGGTTCGCGCCGCCCGTGCGTGCAAGCTTCGTGCCGGCCCAGTCTGTTCCGCCCCCACTCGTCGGAGGAGTCGTGGGTGTCACCGGTCCGGCAGGATCGCTCGGGCCGCCGGGCTCGGTCGGTCCACCCGGGTCCGTGGGCTCCGTCGGATCGGTCGGTCCGGTCGGGTCCGTGGGCTCCGTCGGATCCGTGGGGTCCGTGGGGTCCGTGGGATCGACCTTCGAACGCGTGAACTTCCAGGAGCCGGTGAACTCGAGATCCGCGCCGTCGACCACCTGGGTGGAAGGCTCCCAACCCGCAAACTGCCAGAACCCGTCCGGAACCGTGACGGAGCGGACCTCGAGCGGTTCGGGCGTCACCTCAGTCCCCTGCACCGCACTGCTCGGCGCGGGGAGCAACGCCGTCACCGCTGCGGGGAGCTCCCCGCCCGCGACGTCGTGGAAAGCGTAGTTCACGACGAACTCGGCGTCAGGGTCCACGGTGTACGCCCATTCACCCTGAAAGTGGAGGTTGGCGGCATCGACGATCGCCTGCTCGGGCACCCACCCGGTGAATGACCAGCTGCCCTGTCCATCGCGCACCGTGGTTACCGCCGGTGCGGGTGGGGTGACCGTGCTGCCATCGACCTGCATGGTCGCCCGCGGGGGGAGCAACGCGAGTACGGACTCGGGGAGCGCGCGCCCGGCCGTGCCGCTGACGAACTCGAAATCTGCGTCATAGGTGTGGACCATGGTGAGATCCACCGCGTTTCCCGTGGCATCAAAAGTGAGCGGCATCATCGCGTGGAAGAACGCGTCCATCCGCATCTCACCGCTCACGGTGGGATCGGTCATGGTGAATGTCTTGCCCGCCACGAATGCGGACTGGGGGACGTAGAAGGCGCGCGCCGGGGTCGTCAGACTCAGGGACTGCGGCTGGTTCGCATCGAGCTGAGCGCCGGTGACCTTGCTTCCGTCCTCGTTGACAAGAACGAACTCGGCGGCATATCGTCCGGTCTCGGCATCGTAGGACACCGAGGTGCACCGGATGAACGAGCTCAACTCGGTGTCGGGGTTCTGGGCTTCGACCTCGGACTGGAGCGCATCGCACTCGACGAACCCGGGGTCACTTGACACCACCTCGCTGTCAACGGTGAACGAGATATCCCAGTTTCCGCTGAACGTCTTCTCCGCCCACCGGGCCGGAGTGTTCCCGGAGCCGAACCCCCAGACGGTTTTGAAGAGCCGGTAGGAACGCCACAGGCTCGTCATGTCCAGGTTGCCACGGTAGGCGATCTGGTAGGCCGTGTCCGGAGCATCGCCCTTTGCGGAGTCATACAGGAACTCGCTGTTGCTGGTGATCTGGCCACTGTTGTCGATCGCGTAGGCGTCTGCCGACACAGCGATCGTTACCGGTGTGGCGGCGTGTGCGGGCGTGGCGAGTCCCAGCAGCGCGACGCAGGCGGCAAGCGTAGCGGCGGCGAGAGCGGTGGTGCGTTTCATCTGATTTCCCCCCAGTCGGCAGACGTGCCCACACCATAACCCGAGACATAGAAAAAAGATAGCTTCGGGCAAGGGGGACGCGGCGGGCAAGAAGAGTAGGCTCCCAAGGGTGACTCGCATCCTGCTCTTCGAACCCCGCATCGCCGGCAACACCGGCAACGTGATCCGCATGGCCGCCGGATCGGGGGCCGAGCTCCACCTCGTGAACCCGCTCTTCGATTTCGAAGACGCGAAGCTGCGCCGTGCGGGTCTCGACTACCACGATCTGGCGATCGTGCAGCAGCACGATTCATTTGAGGCAGCGCTGCACGCACTCCAGCCGGCCCGCGTGTTCGCGTTTACCGCCCGTACGGAGCGTTCCTACACTGACGTCTCATACGAGCCGAGCGATGTGCTGCTGTTCGGCCCGGAACCGACGGGGCTGAGCGAGGAGATCTTGGCGCACGAGGCCGTGACCGATCGGCTGCGCGTCCCGATGCTCCCGGGGCGGCGTTCCATGAACCTGGCGAACTGCGTCGCGGTCGCCACCTACGAGGCCTGGCGACAGCGGGGCTTCCCGGGAGCAGGAACGGACACCGGGGTGTGAGGCTCGCAACGCTGGCGCTCACGCCGTGGTATCGCCGCCCTGAATCCCGGCGCGGTGGCGGCACGGACCATCCCGGGTCGACGCTTCCCACGGCGATCCTCGATCATGCGTCGCCGGTGATCCGCGCGCTCGTCGCGCAAGCTCGGGAACGCGCGGTTGCTGGGGATGGCACGGCCGGCCCGGCGTCGCCGCTCGCCACGGTGCGCGCCGCACACGCGCTGATCCGGGATGCGGTGCGGCCCGTCACCGCGATGGAGGAGACCACTCCGGCCTCCCGCGTCTTGGCCCGCGGGACGGGATCGTGCAGCCAGCGCCTCGGGGTGCTGGAGAGTGCCGCCCGCGCGATCGGCGTGGAAACCCGGGTGCGTGCGCTCTCGATTGACGGCGCGTTCTGGCGACCCCGCTTCCCGCGCCTCACTTTTGCGCTGCCGGACCGGGTGTTGCTGGCGTGGCCTGAGTTCCGGTTCGACGCGTGGCGCTCCGCCTCGGAGCTGTTTGGGCCGTTGGGCTGCGGAGCTGGCGGGGCCTTCACGAACTCCGGTGCGGAAACGCTGTTCGAAGCCGCGGGGCGGTGCGCCGTCGACTGGGACGGGAGAACGAATGGGGATCCCGCGGACCTTTCCACGTACCTGCGTGCGGACCTCGGCTACGTTACGGACCGAGACGAGCTGTTCGCGCGGTTCGGCCAGACCCTGTGCTTCCCTTCGCGCGTGATCGCAGACCCGGTGATGCGCCGGATCCCGGCCTGAGCGGGCGGCACCGCCGAGCGTTCGAAGAGCATCGCACGCATCCGCCCGTCGAGCCGGTGGCTCAGCCCCGAGGCTGCCGACCAGTACCGCGACGAGCCTGGTGACAGGGCGCGGAGGCTGCCCGCAATGACACTGGACGTCAGTGGGGTGAGTGTGGGAGTGGGGGCGGCTCCATCACAACTGGAGGTTCTTATTCGTGTTGCGAGGCCCGGGCGCCACGCTGCGAGCGCAGCTGGGCGGCGAGGCCCGCGGCGTCCTGCTGGATCCAGTACTCGGCGATCAGGCCGTCCGCGACGCGATACACGGCACTGCCGACGGTCTCAATGGGGTGGCCCGTCGGCGGATGCCCGTCGATCATGCCCACGTGGTGCCCACGCTGCGTCCAGCGGGCATACGCCTTATCGCCGTCGACGAGCAGCTCGTCGACGGTGAACTCGAAGTTTCCGAACATCTCGATCATTTCTTCGACGTGCTCGGTGTAGTTCGCGGGGCTTCGCTCCAGGGTTTCGCCGGCCCCCGCGCGCACCTGGTTCGCCAGCACCACGGGCGCGAAGTACTCCGACGCGCGCTTCGGCGAGCGGCCACTGCGGACGTGCTCGAGGAACGCGCGGACGGTGGTTTCGGTGCTTCGGCTCATGGGACGAGTGTAGTAGCGCGGGAGGCGGCGAATAATCCTGCCGCCCTACTGGGCCACGCGGGCAGCCCACTCGCTCACGGGGCGCGGCTGCAGGCCGAGCAGCTGCTGCGCGCTGCGCGCCGCCGACACCACGAAGCGATCCTGCGTGTTGAGTGCACGGTAGAGGCCGACGACGGGGCCCGCGCCGGGACCAAAGAGCGGGGTGATGAGCTCACCGAACTGGTCCGGCGTGATGCCCTCGAACCGTACTTCCCGGCCCCACACGCTTTCCAATGCCGTGGCGACGTCTGCGCCGGAGAGGCCGGGCAGGTGCCCGACCGACACCGTCCCCGTGACGGTGGTGTCGGTCAGGAGATGCGCGGCCACCGCGGCCACGTCGGTGTGGGAGCTCCAGGACACGGGATAGTCGACGGGCAACGGGTAACGCAGCACGCCTTCGGCGCGCGCCGGGCCCTGCACCACCGGAAGGAGCAGGTTCTCGAGGTAGAGGCGAGGCTCCACGATAGCGGCGGAGACGCCGGAGTCCGTGACCTCGCGGATGAGCGTGGCGAGCGGGCTGTCGGCGGGTGCCTGCATGGGCGAATCGGGTTCGCTGACCACGACGCCGCTCGTGGAAATGACGACCCGCGCCGGGCGTGCTGCGGAGATCGCCGTTGCGATCGCGCTGGCCTGGAGCTGAGCCTGCGCGTGATCAGCGAGGGGGAGGTGGACAAACACGCCACTGGTGCCGGTGTAGAGGTCGGTGAGCGCGGCCGCGTCGGCGAGGTCGACTGAGACGCCGGTGACCCCTTCGGGGAGCGCGGTGAGATCGCGGACCGCCGCGGTCGCGTCGTGGCCTGCGTTTCGGAGGGCGGACAGGACGGGGGAGCCTTGAGCGCCGGTGGCGCCGTGAATGATGAACGTCATGGCTCTATTAGTGCATATGGTGCACCAGTTACGTCAAGTGAACTTATGGCGCGTATGATCACTCCCATGAGTTCCACAGAACTGCCCGAGTGCGGGGTCGCGCGTTTCTTGATGCTCTGCAGCGGGCCGTGGGCCACGCTGATCGTGCGGGAACTCCTGCACGGCCCGCAGCGCTTCGGGGAACTTCGCGAGGCCCTTCCCGGGGTCAGCGCGCACACGCTGACGAGTCGCCTGCGCAGCTTCGAGGAGCGCGGGATCCTCACGCGCACGGCCTACGCGGAGATCCCGCCGCGCGTGGTGTACGAGCTCACGGAGCTGGGGCGGGAACTCCGCCCGGTGCTCGATGCGATGAACGCGTGGGGGAGCGCCGCACCGGCGTCCGCGTTCACCGCGGCGAAGGTCACCGCCCCGCGGTGAACGCGAGCAGCTGTTCGGTCACCAGCAGCAGCCCGAGCGCGATCATGGTGACCCCGGCGATCTTCGTGATGACGAGGCCCGCGCGCGGCCGCGTGCCGAGCAGGCGGCGCGAGCCGTGCGCCACGGCGAAGTAGATCACGATGCAGTTGGCGACGTGCAGGAGTCCGAGCACAAACATCTGCGCTTCCGGTCGCCAGGCGGCCCCCGCGGAGGTGAATTGCGGGAGCAGTGCGAGGAGCAGGAGCAGCCCCTTCGGGTTGAAGCCGCTCACCCCCGCCCCGCGCAGGAACTGGCTGGTGAAGCCGCCGCTCGGCACCGCGGTCGTGTCGTCGAAGCTGTGGGCCGGTCCGCGCAGCGTCGTGACGCCGAGATACACGAGGTACGCCGCACCGAGCACGGTGAGGGCGGTGAGCAGCGGCGGGAAGGTGGCAACGAGCGCACCGGCCCCGAGCGCGAGCACGCCGATCATGACGACGTAACCGAACGCCATCCCGAGGACCGCGGGGACGACCGAGCCCGGCCGCAACCCCGTCGCGATCGCGAACGCCCAGTCGGGGCCGGGCGTGAGCGCGAGCAGGATCGCGATGGTCCAGAACTGCAGCATGAGGGCGCCGTCCACCGAATCTCCTGTTCGTCGCCCGGCAGGGAGTTCCGGGCGATCAAGAGAGTACGCAGATTTGCGCGAAATGTGCTTCGCTTCTCGCGCGGAAACGCCGGAATCGGTGGCATAATTTCGAAGATGGACGCAATCGACCGGGAGATTCTTTCAATCGTGCAACGCGATGGGCGCATGACGACCACGGACCTCGCCGATCGCGTGGGCTTGAGCCTCTCCGCGTGCCACCGCAGGCTCAAGGAGCTGGAGCGATCCGGAGCGATCCAGGGGTATCGCGCGGTGGTGGCCCCGGCCGCGGTGGGGCTCACCTTTGAGGCGATCGTGTTCGTCACGATGCAGCACACCGCGCTCGAAGTGATCTCCGCGTTCGAGTCAGCGGTGGCGGACATGCCGAGCGTGGTCGAGGCGCAGCGTTTGTTCGGACAGCCCGACTACATGCTGCGCGTCTTGGCCCGTGATCTCCCTGACTATCAGGCGTTCTTCGATTCAACGTTGACCGGCCTGCCGGGCGTTCAGCGGCTGACCTCGACGATGGTCATGAAGCAGATCGGTCCCGACTGGACCGTCCCGATCTCCTAGCTTTGTCGCCACCGCGCGCGGCGCGGCGTTCGCACAGCTCCCGAGGATCGTCGAGGACGTGTCGGTCCGCCGTGCTTGGGTGCCTATGCGGTGTGTCGGCTGAGGGGCCGCGCACCCCGCGCGACCCCTCAGCCGGGGCGAGTGGCGGCGCTATCGCAGCACCGGCTCAGTGGCCGCGTTCGCCGCTGCCGCGGTGACGGCGCGGCGCAGCGCCACGAAGAACACGATCATGCCAGCGGTGACCAGCATGTGCCCGAGCCCCGCGATGCCGGAGATCATCTTGTTCGACTCGAGCCCGAGCACGGTGAGACTGCCGTGCCAGATCAGCATGCCGGAGGTGAGAATCACGCCGGCGTTGTACAGCCAGAAGAACCAGGCGAAGAGCTTTCGGCTGCGCGAGATCGTGAACACCTTTTCGAGCGCCAGCGCGATCAGCAACACGATGAAACCGAGCGTCAGGAGGTGGGTGTGCGCGAGGCCGAGCTGGCTGAACTGCCCCTCGGGGAAGTCGTTGAGCTTGGTGAATTCGCGGTAGAACAGGCCGGAGGAGACGCCGACGAGCAGGTAGAGGAACGCGGCGTTGAGAAGCGGTTTCATGGGATCCTTCTTCGGTTTCAGGGGAACGTGGTGCGGTGAAATGGGTGTAGTGAACCGCGCCGGGTGGCACGGGCCAGCGGCGGAGCAGTGAAACAGGGGCGGCGCTAGATCAGGCCGGTCTCCTGTGCGACGTGGACGGCGCGTGATCGGCCATCCACGTCGAGCTTCGTGAAGATATGGGCGAGATGCGTTTTCACGGTTGCCTCGCTCACGAACAGGGCGCGCGCGATCTCCCGGTTTGTGTCGCCGGTCGCAAGGAGTCGCAGGACCTCAATCTCCCGTTCGGTGAGTTTCGGGAGCGGCCGTCGCATGCCGCGGAGGACGCGGGCGGCGAGATCCGGCGCGAGGACGGTGTCGCCCGCTGCGGCACGCTGGATCCCGTCGACGATGGTGTCGGGTGCCACATCCTTGAGCAGGTATCCCGCCGCCCCGGCCTCGATCGCGCCGAGGATCTCGGCATCGCGGTCGAACGTGGTCAGGATCAGCACGGCGGGCGCGGGATTCAGCGCCCGCAGCGCCGCTGTGGTCTGAATGCCGTCCATGCCGTCGCCCAGGCGCAGGTCGCAGAGCACGACGTCCGGGTGCAGGGATCCCGCGAGCCGGATCGCTTCTTCTCCGGTTGCGGCCTCGCCCACCACGCGGACCGTGTCACCGATGTCGAGCACGGCGCGGAGCCCGCTGCGCACCACCGGATGGTCGTCAACGAGGAGCACGGTGGTGGTCATGACGGATCCTCCGGGGCGGTGTGGGGGTCGGCGGGTGCGGTGTGGGCGGCGGGCGCGGGGAACCGGTGCAGCGGCAGGTGCACCGAGAGCGCGGTGCCCTCGCCCGGCGCGCTCTCCACGTCGATTCCGCCGCCGAGTTCGCGCATCCGGGCCCGCATGAAACGCAGGCCGTAGCTCGACGACTCTCGCTCGGCGTGCGCCTCCCAGGCGGCGACGTCGAACCCCGCACCGTCGTCGATGAGGTCGAGCCTGACGGTGTCGTCGGCGTCGATCAGGCTCACCACGACCCGCGTCGCGGCAGCGTGGAGTCTGACGTTCGCGAGCGCGGACTGCGCGGTGCGGAGCAGGGCCACCTCGACATCGGTGGGGAGCGCGGGCAGCGTGGAATCGACGTGCAGCTCGCTCGAAATTCCCGTCTGCTGGTCGAGCTCATCGAGCATGCGCCGCAGGGCCTCTGCGAGGGCACCGTCCTCGAGTTCTGCGGGGGCGAGGGCCGCGACGATCCGGCGCACATCCGAGAGGCTCGCCCCAGCCAGCGTTTCGAGCTGTGCGAGCGTTCGCGCGGCCTCGGCGTCCCCGGTGCGGGTGGCCCCGGCATGGGCGAGCAGCCGGATCGACGAGAGCGCCTGCGCCACGGTGTCGTGAATATCGCGAGAGATCCGGGTGCGCTCTGCGATCGCACCGGAGTGACGCTGTGCGAGTGCGAGCTCATCTTGCAACTCGGCCATCTCCGACTGCGCATCCCGGAGCGAGCGCACGAGCCGCTCGCGTTCTGCGGCGTCCCGCAACAGTTGCAGGTAGCCGCGGGAGATCCCGAAGGCGAACACCCCACCGATGAGGGGGCCGATCACGTTGGCGTAGCTGGTGGTTCCGTGATGCACGATCGGCGCGACCGTGGTCACCGCGAGCACCACCGCCGAGAACAGGAGTCCCCAGCGGAGGGGGAGAAGATGCCCGGCGAGCAGCCACAGCAGGAACGCGAGCCACACAAATTCTGCCGACACGGAGACAGCACCGACCCAGATGACGGCGAAGCCGAGGAGCCACCACACCACGGCACCCCGGGTGCGGGGTGCCGGGAGTAGCGCACCGGCGGCGTGCCAGGCAAGGATCGCGCAGCCCGCCACGATCGCGGCGGCGGCCGGCGTCCCGTCCCCGATGGCACGAATCACGCCGATGGCGGTGAGCAGCAGTGCGATCAGGTGCTGCCCAATCTCCATCGCTCGGACCGTGGCACCCGTCGGCGCGGGCACCGGGGCGGCGTCGGATGACGCCGCCGGATCCGGCGAGGCGAGGGGCGCGTTGAGCAGGCTCATGACTTCATTCTCGCTGGTCGCGGCGCGATCCGCCCCGGCCACCAGATGCGATCCCCGAGCAGACTGAACAGGGCGGGCACGATCATGCTCCGTACGAGGAGCGTATCGACGAGCACACCGAGGCCCACGATCAAGCCGAGCTGGCCGAGTGTCACGAGGGGCAGCACCCCGAGCGCGGCGAACACGGCGGCGAGTACGATTCCGGCGCTCGTGATGACGCTGCCGGTGTGCGTGATCGCCTCGACCATGCCGTCCCGCGTGCCGTGCACCACGGCTTCGTGCTTCGCGCGGTGCACGAGGAAAATGGTGTAGTCGATGCCGAGGGCAACAAGAAACAGGAACGCGAGCAGCGGCACTTGCGGGTCGAGCGCGTGCTGGTCCCACATGACGCGACTCAGCCAGGCCCCCGCGCCAATCGCCGCGACCGCGCTCATCAGGTTCACGGCGAGGAGCAGTGCGGGGGCGATGAGCGACCGCAAGAGGAACACGAGCACGAGGAATCCGACGGCGAGCAGGAGCGGGGCGATCACCCGGAGATCCTGCGCGTTTCCGGCGCGCGCATCGAGTTCAGTGGCGGCGGCCCCGCCCACGAGCGCCTCGGCACCGGGCACAGCATGCACCGCCTCGCGGAGCTCCGTCACCTGCGCGAGGTTTGCCTCACTGCTCGGCGCATACTCGCTGGTCACCATGAGCTTGGTGAGCCCGGCATCGCTCGGCTCTCCGGCTGGATGCGCCCGCACCACACCCTCGACTTCTCGGATCGCGGAGAGGACGTCGGGGACCGCAGCATGCTCCGTGAGCACAAAGATGGGCTGTGCCTCGCCCGCGGGGAAGTGCGCGGAGAAGCTCTCGAGGCCCGCCGCTGACTCGGATTGCACGCGGAACTTCTCGGCCTGATCGAGCCCGACGGAGGTGCCCCAGAGCCCGCTCGCCATGATCGCGAGCACCGCGAGACCCGCAAGCAGGCTCGCCATGGGGCGGCGCACGACGCGGCTCGCGAAGGCCCGCCAACCGCGGCCGGGCCGCTGCGCAGATCCGGGGCGCGGCACAAACGGCCAGAACACGCCCCGGCCGCATACGGCGAGGAATGGGGGCAGGAGAAACAGTACCGCCGCGAGCGCGATGAGGAGCCCCAGTGCCGCGGGGATCCCGATGCCCCGCGTGCCCGGGATCACGGCGAGCAGCAGCGTGAGGAGCGCGAGCACCACGGTCAGGTTCGACGCGACGATCGCGGGCAGGCTCTTCCGCCACGCGGTGCTCAGCGCGGACCGGTGGTCGGTCGTCGTGAGGAGCTCCTCGCGATAGCGGGAAATCAGCAGCAGCGCGTAGTTGGTGCCCGCGCCGAACACGAGCACGCTGATGATGCCCGCATCGAATTGCAAGTCCCACTCGGCACCGGCGGCGGCGGTGACCCGGCCGGCGAGGCCGTCGGCGAGGGCGACCACGGTCAGCGGGATCAACCAGAGGATCGGCGACCGGTAGGTGGCGAGCAGCAGGATCGCGACGATCAGGATCGTGACGAACAGCAGCGTGAAGTCGGCGCCCTCGAACGCGCCAGCGATGTCGGCCCCGAAAGTGGGGCCGCCGGTCACCTGCAGGGTGAGGCCCGAGGGAGCATGCTGGGCCACCTGCGCGCGCAGTTCCCCAATGACCTCGGCGGTTTCCGTGTTGTCTGCGCCCACCGTCACCGGGGTGATGATCACGGCAGCCTCGCCGTCCTCGCTCACGGTGGGAGCGGCGGCGGGTTCGGGTGAGATCGCCGACCCCAGCTCAGTGAGCGCGGTCAGGTCCTGCGCGCTCAGGGCACCGCCCCCGTCCCGCGTCGCGACGATCAGCACGGACTGCTCGTCGGCGTTCGGGAACTCGGCGAGCAGCTCGCTCACTCGCGTCGACTCCGCGTCTGCGGGGGCGGGCATGTTGCGACTGGGGGCCTCCGCCCCGCCGAAGAGGCCGAAGAGTCCGACGAGGAGGGCGAGGGCCACGCCGAGCGCAACCCATGCCCCGCCGCGCGAGGTGAGCCAATCGGAAAAGCGGGTCGATCCGCGGGTGTGTGCCATACCTCCACTCCACCAGCCGTGCGGATTTCGAGCATCGCGCGAGTGGGTGAATCCCGGATCATCCAAATGGGTGATGCGGGCGAGGAAACTACGCTTCAGTCGGCGTTGCCGCGGGCTTCAGCCGGAACATGCGCACGAGGCTCACGGCGATGCCGCCGAACAGTCCCGCCGTGCCCACCACGGTGAGCGGCATCATCGACACGGGAAACATGATCTCGCAGATGATGCCGATACACATCAGCGCGCAGCAGGCGGTCACCCAGACGATCATCTGCTCGCCGAGCCGGTACATCGGCTGAGCGGTGTCCTCGGTGACCTCCACCGGGAAGTTGAAGTAGCGGGGGTGGAACGACAGCCAGGTCATGCCACCCACGAGCGCCGCCAGGATCGCGAGCAGCGGGAAGACGGAGCTCGGCGGCCCCCACGCGTCGGGCTCCCCGGTGACTCCGAAGTGCGTCGGCACGGAGTCGGGGAGCGCGGGGTAACGGAGCAGGGCGGCGACGATCGCGGCCCCGGTGAGGACCACGGTGGCGATCCGGATCCAACGCGTCACCGCGCCCGTACGATACGTGCGCTGTGGACGCTGCGCGTGACCGGAGGCGGCGGTGGATCGGGTCGGCTCCATCGTTCCAGGGTAGCGGGGTGCCCGCACTCGCGCATTGCGGTCGCTGACCCCGGGGAGAGGGATCGGGTGGTGGCCCCGGGAACCCAGGAGTGGGCAGTGCGCCGGGCCTGGACCCACTGTGAGCACTCTGGATAGTATGGGCGTCGTTGTGTGTTCTGGTCATGGGGGTGGCCGCCACGGCATCACCCTGACTGGTTCACGTCGGCGGACTGACGGGGGAATCATGGGGATCTTCGAGGAACACCGGCCGCTGCGCAGTGCAGCACGGCGGGGCGCGGGACTGATCGCGATCGCGGCGTTGACGCTGAGCCTGGTCGGAGTGCAGGGCTCGGCTGCCTGGGCAATGGACGAGGCAGCCTCTGGGCTCACCGACCCGGAGCTGATCGCATGCGTGAACGCAAAGCTCGGTGGCGGTCGGGCTCCTGACGCCACGGTGACCGCGGACGACGTCGCGGGAGTGACCGCGCTCAGTTGTGACCGGAACTTCAGCGTGACGTCCCTGGCAGGCCTGGAAGGTGCCACGAAACTCAGTTCGCTCTCACTCACCGGGGGCGGCCACGATCTCTCGGCCGCCGGTGCGCTCGACGCGCTCGCGAGCGCACCGAAGCTTGCGACCCTCTTCATGACCGGCGCGCAGGTGACTGACGCCTCGCTCCCAGGTCTCGCCGGTGCGCCGCTTCTCGCGACCGTGACGCTCAAGGAGAATCCGGAGCTTTCGGACCTCTCCCCGTTGGGGACACTGCCAAAGCTTCGGAAGCTCGACATTTTTGACAATCCGAAGGTGAGTGATCTTTCCCCGCTTGCGGATCGCACGCTTCTGACAGACTTGACCGCCGGCAAGCTTCCGCTCGTTACCGACCTCAGCCCGCTCCGGAACCTGACCGCGCTCACGTACCTCAACGTGCAGAAGAATGCGGTGACCTCGCTCTCACCGCTGTCGGGTCTGACCGCGCTCACCTCGCTGACTGCGTCGATGAACCCGATCACCTCACTCGAGCCCCTTGCCGCTCTGACCGCAATGAGGAACCTCGATGTCCAGAGCGCGCAGCTGACCAGCCTGCGCGGGATCGAGGATATGGTCGACCTCAGGACCCTCGATATCGCTGGCAATGCCACACTGAACGGCAAGATCGACGAGATCGCAGGGAAGCCGCAGCTGACCCGGATCCACATGAACGCGGTGGGGGCGAGCGACACGGCACCGCTCTCCGGGCTCACGTCGCTCACGAATCTGCAGGCTCTGGGGAACCACTTCGCCTCAATTGTGGGACTGCCCGCAGCCCCCGGCCAGGTCTCCACGGGCACCTTTGCGGTCACTGCGCAGCAGGTCCCTGGAGCAGCGCAGTACGTGCCCAAGGGCGCGAAAACGTTCCGATACGACGTCACGGGAGATCTTGAGCTCCGAGACGGGTCGTTCCCCGCATTCGGGGGCAACCAAGTGCCAACGCTGTCCCCAGAGTTCCCGCTCGTCGACATCAAGGTGTACCCAGCAATCCCGCAACTCGAGTACTCCTTCTCCGAGAACCCGCAGGGCAACGACCGATTTGCGGGAACGGTTGGACTGCCGATCGTGTGGAGCACGATTGAGAGCATCGACAGCGCAACGATCACGCAGGGAACGAGCTGGTCGCAGCCGATCTCGTACACGAGCGGCTTCCCTGCGGCGAGCTTCGCCCTTGCCGGGGATGTCCCGGAGTGGGTGGCGATCGATCCCAGTGATGGGACGATGTCGGGCACGCCGGATGAAGAAGGGGATTGGGCCTTCGAGCTGCGCGTCGCAGACGCGCTCGGCAACACGATGACCCAGCGGGTACATCTCTCCGTTCCCGCTGCCGCGAATGCGGTTGTCGAGATCGGCGCAGATCAGACGGCGGAGGCACCGGGCACCCTGGAATTCACGGTGACGCGCTCGGCGCTTTCGGCGGAGGCCTGGCAGGGTGCCGTCTCCGTTGATGTGGCAACGCTCGACGGAACCGCGACGGCCGGTGTCGACTATGTTGCCGTCAGCGAGACGCTGACGTGGGACGCGAACGACACAAGCGACAGGATCGTGCGGGTCGACACCCTGCCGGGGAGCGCGGGAGGAGAAAGCCGGGCGTTCACCCTGGAACTGAGCAACCCGAGCGCGCACGCCGAGCTGGGGGCCGGGTTCAGCAGCGACGGAATCATCACGTATCCCGTGCCCGAACCGACCACGATCGCGTTCGGCGGAGACCAGGTTGCGGAGGCAGGAGAATCCTTCAGCTTTGTGGTCTCGCGCGATGATGCGCAGCTTAACCCCTGGACGGGGGAGGCCAGCGTGCGGGTGACGAGTCAGGACGAGACCGCAATTTCGACGGGAGACGACCGCGACTACGATGCCATTGACACGACGGTGACGTGGGCGGCGGGAGAGACCGGCCCACAGCTCGTCGAGGTGACGACCTATCCAGGGAACGCGGGGGACGACGACCGTGAATTCGAGCTCGTGCTCTCCGATCCCGCGCCGACGAGCTTCACGCAGCTCGGCAGCCCTGCGCATGTGACCGGAACGATGGCGTTCCCTGAGCCTGAGCTGACCACGGTCGAGATCGAAGCTCCTCAGGGGGTCCGAGCCGGCGAAACCGTGCAGTTCTCCGTGACCAGGACGGACGCCGCCGTGAATCCGTGGCTCGGGGCGGTGACCGCCCGCGTGATCACGACGGACGGAACCGCGATCGCTGGCGAACACTATGTGTCGGAAGAGGTCGAGCTGCGGTGGGAGGCGGGCGACACCGACGCGCGGATCATTGAAGTAGCCACGCTTCCGGTGGCGGCGGGCGACCCAGATCGCTCGTTCGAACTCGTCATCGCGGACACCGGAACGCACACCACGGTGGGGAACGCAGCCGGGACCGCCACCATCGCGGCAGCGGTGCCCGGGACGACGGTGTTTACCGTGTCCGGGGAGCCGCGCGAGCTTGCGGGACGGACGCTCGAGTTCACCGTGGAACGTGCGGACGCGGAGAGTGATCCGTGGACGGGGATCGCGACCGTCAACGTTGCCACACAGGACGGGACTGCGCGCGCCGGTGCACACTACGTCCCGGTCGCCGAGACGCTGAGTTGGAACCCCGGGGACACGCGCGCGCAGACGGTGGCGGTCAGGACGATGCCCGTTCCTGCCGGGGATCCCGAACGCACGTTCTCCCTGGTACTGTCCGGCCCGACACCGGTGGAATACTCGGCGATCGGGGCGGCCGGGGCTGGTGTGGGGACCATCGTTGCCGAGACGAAGCCCGATCCCGGAACCCCAACGGACCCGGGAGAATCGACAGACCCCGGGGAACCGACGGACCCGGGAGGGACCACCGAACCCGGCGGCCCGGCCGAGCCCGGGGGAACCTCGGACCCCCAGACGCCCCGCCCGCCGACCGCGGGGCCGGGCACCAACGACGCGGGAACCGCGTCACCGCAGGGTCTCGCAACCACCGGCCGGGGGCTGAGCGCACTGGTGTGGTGGGGCGTACTGTTGAGCACGATGATCGGCGGCGGTCTCGCGGTTCTCGGCGCGCGGCGGCGCGGCGCGTAGCCGCGCGGCGGGGCAGGCACACGAAAACGCACCCGGGCATCCGCCCGGGTGCGTGAGTGGTGGAGCGTCGCTACTTCTTGGGGACGACGGGCGAGTCCTCGCCCGTGAGGCGCGACCGCAGTGCGGAAGCGCGGAGGATGTCTCCCTCGAGGAAGCCAATTTCTTCAACGGATAGTGAGGAGTTCGCCTTCGCCTTACCAATGGCCTCGAAGGCGGTCTGGATCTCATTTTCGAGACCCAAGGTCACGATCTCTTGGACCTCCTGGGGGAGGCGCTGGAAACTTTCAGACGGCATGAGTCACAGTTTACCGAGATCAGGGCGACAACGGCGAACCGAGTTTTGCGCTCGGTGCGTGAAGTCTCGGTGTCGATTCCGGAGAAGAGGGACGTCACAGTCCCCATTCACCTTCCCCCTGCTAGCGTGACAGCAGGATCGAGAAGGCGAGACATCCATGCGAACGCACCGCGTGCAGCCCGTCCTGCGTCCCGCGCAGGCGCTGGTAGCCGTTCTCGGAGTCGCCCTCTTTGTACTGCTGGGGATGCTCGGCATGCACCTGCACGAGACCCCTTCGACGGGCGCGTTTCTCTCGGGAAACGCGGTGAGCCAGAGCACTGAGCACCGAAGCGCCGTGTGGAACGCCGGCGCGGCTGCCGAGTCGCACGGGGCGTTCGCGCTCGACGCGGGCACCCCCCTCGACACGGGTGCCGGTGAGCCGGTCCCGGGGAATGGTGGCGGCCTCGGCGAGCTCGAGATGGCGACCGCTTGTATGCTCGCGCTCCTGGTGACGATGGTGCTGCTCGCGCCGCGTGTCTGGCGGATCAGCGCGCGGCGATCCCCGGCCCGAGGTGCGGCCGGCACCGCGTGGGCGCGCGCACTCGGCAGTGCGGCACCCGCCCGGTCACTCTTCGTGTTGCTGTCGATCAGCCGGACCTGAACGGCGGCGCGCCGCGCGGACCGTCGGTGCCGGGGATCTGAGCCTGGCCTCCCCGCGGTTCGTGGACCCCGATTCGATCCGCAGAGAAAGCCCGATGTCTGGTGTATTCCGCACTGCTCACCGCCTCCGAACGGTATGAGCTGACCACGCTGTTCGCCTTCGATGCGTCGAGCGCTTCGCCCCTGTCCTGGGTGGCGCTCGCGTGCGCCCTGCTCTACCTGGCAGGCGCGCTCTCGCTGTGGCGCGCCCGGAAACGGTGGAGCGTGCTCTCCACCCTGTCGTTTCTGTTGGGCTGCCTCATCTGGTGGGCGGCCACGGGCCTTCGCGGCAATGCGTTCGCGGAGGATCTCGTGTCCGTGCTGCTGTTCCAGCAGATCACCCTCCTGGTCGCGGTCCCGCCGCTCCTCCTCATGGGGGCGCCGGGCCGCCTGATCCTGCGCGCCGTCCCGCGCGCTGGGTGGGGACGACCGATACGCCGCCTGGCCCTCGCCGGATACCGCTCACGGACCGCGCACGCGCTCCTGCACCCCGGTGTCGCGATCTTGGTGGCCGGGATCGCCTTCCCCGGCCTGTACTTCACCGACGCCCTGAGCTGGGTGCTTGCCCTTCCGGGTGGGCACCTCCTGCTCCTCACCCTGTTCTTGGTGTTCGGGATCATCGCCGGGGCGCCGCTCTGGTCGTTGGACCCGCTGCCGCGCCGCCCCTCCTTCGTGGTTCGCCTGATCGACGTGTTGATCGAGATCCAGATTCACGCGCTGTTCGGGCTGATCCTGCTCCGCAGCGGCGGGGCGATGTTCCAGTGGTATGCGCAGGATCCGGAGGGGTGGGGGATCAGCCGCGCCCTGGACCAGGCGATCGGGGGCGGCCTCGTGTGGTCGTACGGCGAGCTGCCGCTCCTGCTCGTACTGATCGTCACACTGTCGAAGTGGCGTACGAGCGATATCCGCCGCGCGACGCGTCGGCAACCCCAAGAAGACGCCGACCTCGACGAATACAACGCCTACTTGGCGCAGGTTGCTGAACGCGACCGGCGCCCTCACACTCAGGAGAACTCCCGATGACTCAGTCAGACCCCCAGCCCGGCACGCAGCCGCCCGCCCCTCAGTCCCCGAAGCGGCCTATGAGCCGCTCTGCGAAGGCCGCATTGATCACGATTCCCGCGGTGTTCCTCGTGTTCCTGGTGTTCATCGTGATCGCGCTGTTCGCCCGTTCGAGCGCGCAATCGGAGGCGAGCGAGGCTGTGGCCGCGAACCGCGTGCCGCTTGTGCAGGAAAACTCCCGGGTGCTTGACGACGCGGGGCCCGAGGCCCCGACGCTGGTCGAGTTTTTGGATTTCGAGTGCGAGGCATGCGGGGCGCTGCATCCCGTCGTCGAGGACATCCGGGAACAGTACGATGGCCGTATCAATGTCGTCGTCCGCTACTTCCCGATCCCGGGCCACCTGAACTCGATGACCTCGGCGGTGGCGGTGGAGGCGGCCGCGCAGCAGGGGCAGTTCGAGGCGATGTACCGGAAGATGTTCGCCACGCAGACGGAGTGGGGTGAGCGGCAGGACTCCGAAGCCCTGCGATTCCGCGGCTTCGCCGAGGAACTCGGGCTCGATATGGCAGCGTATGACGCCGCGGTCGCCGATCCCGCGACCGAGGCGCGGGTGGCCGAGGACTTCGCGGCCGGGCAGGCGCTCGGCGTGCAGGGCACGCCGACGTTCTTCATCGACGGGGAGCTGGTCACCCCGACTCAGGTGTCCGACCTGACCGACGCGCTCGACGGCGCGCTCGCGGCGCGCGAGTAAGACAGTCGGGGGGAGGGGCGGGCCCCGGGGCTGAGCAGGGGCCCAGCCCGGACCCCTGCTCAGAACCGGTCGTCGAGGATCGCGGGCATGACCAGCTCGCGCACGGTGGAGGCGGGAGACAGGCCGAGCAGCGTGGTGACGACGGCCACGACGTCGTGCACGGGGATCAGCGTGCCCTCGCCACGCGCCGCCGCCTCCGCGCGCGGGACGGAGAGAGTGTCGTCGGTGTTGAGATAGCCCAGCTGCAGGGTCGTGACGCCGAGTCGGTCGCCGTGATACCGGGCGCGGAGGGCGTCCGCAATGCCGTTGAGGGCCGCCTTCGACGCTCCAAATGCGACCTCCGGCCGGCCGCTGCGGGGCAGCCCCGAGGTGGAACCCGTGAGGATCACCCGCGGCTGCGCGCCGGCGAGCAGCAGCGGCATGAGGCGCTGGAGGAGCAGGATCGGCCCGGCGACGTTGCTCGCGAGCAGGCCGAGCGTGACGGCGTCGTCTTGGGCGGCGAAGTCGTAGTCATCACTGAACGCGGTCGGCTCCCACACCCCGAGGTTGTAGAGCACCCCGTCCAGCACTCCGCCGGTGTCCGAAATGGCACCGACAACGGTGTCGGCGGCCGTCGCCGGGTCGCTGAAGTCCGCCGCGATCCAGCGCGCGGGATCGACGTCCGCCGGGACGCTCCGGGACACCCCCACGGTGTCGTGTCCCGCGGCCGCGAGACCGTCGAAGAGCGCGCGGCCGAGCCCGGAGCTCGCACCAACAATCAGGAGTCGCATGATGTGAAGTATGCCACTCCCTCGGTCCGCGCTCCTGCGAAGTCGCCGCGGCTGCGCCGGCCGAGCCCGTGCGCATCATAGGCTGAACGTGATGACAACTCTGGTGTGGTTCCGTGACGACCTGCGACTCGCCGACCACCCGGCGCTCGCCGCGGCGGCGACGGACCCTGGCGGCCTGATCGCGCTGTTCGTGCTGGACGAGGTGTCGGCGGGGGTGCGGCCCCTCGGAGGCGCTGCGCGGTGGTGGCTGCACGGCTCCCTCGAACGCCTGCGCGACGACCTCGCGGCGCGGGGGATCCCGCTCATCCTGCGCCGTGGCGCGGTGGGCGAGGTGGTTCCCGACGTGGTCGCCGACGCCGGTGTTACGCGCGTGCTGTGGAACCGTCGCTATGGCGGGGAGCGACACCACGATGCGGCGCTGAAGGAACGACTGCGCGCCGGTGGCGTTGCCGCGCACTCATTCCCCGGAAACCTATTGTTCGAGCCGGGCGCGATCCTGAACGGCCAGGGCCTGCCCTACCGCGTGTATTCCGCGTTCTGGCGAGCCTGCCTCGCCCACCCCGCACCGGCGGCGCCGGTCGCGATCCCGGAACACCTGACCGCAGCCGCGTCGCAACCGCAGTCCGACACGCTCGACGCGTGGGCGCTGCGACCCACCTCGCCCAACTGGGCCGGTGGGCTCGCCGAACGGTGGACGCCCGGTGAGGCGGCCGCGCAGGCGCGGCTCACGCGGTTCCTCGACGGGGGGACCGCGGGGTACGCGGCCGGCCGTGATTTCCCGGCGCGCGCAACCGGGTCGGAGCTCTCCCCACACCTCCGCTGGGGCGAGGTCAGTCCGCGCGAGGTATGGCATCGCGCCCTCGACGCGGGTGCCGACGTCGCCGTGTTCCTGTCTGAGCTGGGGTGGCGCGAGTTCGCGTGGCACACCCTGTTCGCCGCCCCGGATCTGCACCTGCGGGGGCTGAACGCGCACTTCGACGCGTTCCCCTGGGAAACGGCCCCCGGGGCCGAGTTGGCGGCCTGGCAGCGCGGTGAGACGGGATTCCCGCTCGTGGACGCCGGCATGCGGGAGCTGTGGCAGACGGGGTTCATGCACAACCGCGTGCGAATGGTGACGGCGTCGTTTCTCACGAAGAACCTGCTCATCGACTGGCGGATCGGGGAGGCCTGGTTCTGGGACACGCTCGTGGACGCTGACGCCGCGAGCAATCCGTTCAACTGGCAGTGGGTCGCGGGCTGCGGGGCTGACGCGGCACCGTACTTCCGGATCTTCAACCCGGTGACACAGCAGCACAAGTTCGACCGGGATGGCGCGTACGTTGAGCGCTGGGCACCCGACGCCCTGCTGACACCGGAGATTGTGGATCTGCGGGCGTCGCGGGTGCGGGCGCTGGCGGCGGCTGATCGGGCACGAGGCGCGACGCCGGGTTCGCCGTCAGCTGAGTGACCGCAGACCCCGCCGCACGATCCGCTCGGTGGCAGCGCCGGGGCTCTGCTCCAACCAGCGAGCCGTGAGTGCGCGGGCCCAGTCCGGCTGGCTTTTCGCGGCGTCATTGATCCAGTTCGCCACGGAGTCTTGCACGCTGCGGTCGGGGTCGGCGCGGAGCGGCTCCAGGAGTGGCTCGCCCAGCTCGGGGACGGTCTTGAACGCGGCGATATGCGCGGCCCACACACCACGCGGCCGCAGCGCCTCGCTTGCGAATCGCCGGATCCGCGGTGACGGGTCGCCGGTCCAGGCGGTGAGCCCGGCAACGGCCTCGGGCAGCCGCGCGACCAGCGGTGCGCGAACCGCCATCCAGGCCCACTCGCGGACCGTGAAGTGCGGGTCGTCGGCGAAAGGGCGGATCCGGGTGAGAAGCTGCGCGGTCGCCCGGTGCGGGGCGAGGTGGTCGAGCGGCTGCGCCCCGACCGCGAAGCTCGCCCACCCCCGCACCGTGTCGGAGGGGTGCGCGGCGAGGGGAGCGAGCTCCGCCGCGCTGAGGTGGGCGTGGACCGCGACCCCTATCGCGGTCATTCGTTTCAGGATTCCGAGCTGCTGCGCCTCCGCGGCGGCTGCACGCAGCGCGGGGCTGGCATCGGGCACCGCCGCGCGCAGCAGCGCGGGATGGTCGATGGCGAGCGCCTCGGTGAGCGTGCGTGCCTGCGCGGTTCCGGCATTGAGCGCGGCGAGGTGCTCCGGGGTGATGTCGCCGATCCGGCGCGCACCCGACTCAGCCACGGGGGTCCTGCGTCGCGAGCTGGTGCTGGATCGTGCTGAGCGCGGCGCTCGCCCGCGCAATGTCGGACGGGCTCAGGCCGGCGGTCAGCGAACTCAGCCACTCGCCGTAGCGCGGGCCGAGGGCCGCGAGCGTGGCGTGGCCGGCGAGCGTCACGGTGACGGTGAGTGAGCGGCGGTCCTCAGGGTCCTCGTGGCGCGTCACGAGTCCCTGCCGCACGAGCCCGTCGACGAGTCCGGTCACCGCGGCGCGCGTGATATCGAGCTTCGCCGCGAGGCGGGCGGGGGTTGCGGCGGGATCTTCCGCGGCGGCGAGCAGCACGCCGAACCGCGCCTCCGTGAGGTCGAATGGGGCGAGCTGCGTGGCGCACGCGCGGTCGACCAGCTGGGCCGTGCGCAGCACCATCATGAGGAGCTGCGCGGCCTCCGTCTCCTGCTGCGTGTGCCGGAGGAGCAGGGCGTGCTTCTCACTGAGGGGAGTGTCCATAGGGGTATATTATCAACCCCTAAACTATTTCCGCGTCACGAGAGTGCTGCCGCGAGCACCTCCGGGGCCGTGCGATGGTGAAAGGCGAACCCCGAGCCGGTGAGCACCGCCGGCACCACGGTGGCGTCGGCGAGCAGCAGCGAGTCGGCCGCGTCGCGCCCGAGACCTAGGCGCAGCGCCCACGCCGGGGCCGGGAGCACATACGGGCGGTGCATCTGGCGGGCGAGCTCCCGGCCGATTGCGCGGGCGCTCGCGGGCGTGGGGCCCGCAAGGTTCACCGGGCCGGTCACGCCGGCATCGATGATGTGCCGGATCGCGCGCACCTCGTCGTCGAGCGAGATCCACGGCCACACCTGATCCCCGCCGCCGAGCGGGCCGCTCAGCCCGAAACGTGTCAGCGGCAGCAGCGGTTTCAGGACGCCGCGCGGGTGCAGGATCGAGGCCGTGCGGAGCAGCGCGATGCGCGCGTCGGGCCCGGCGGTCAGTGCCGCCGCCTCCCATGCGCCGCTCAGCTCCGCCAGGAACGTGTGGCCGGGGGCATCCTGTTCGGTGAGGTGTTCCCCCGGGCGGTCACCGTAGATTCCCACGGCCGAACCCGAGAGGAACGCGGGTGCATCGCGTCCGAGGGCGCGCACCGCAGCCGCAAGGGTGCGCGTGGGGAGGATACGGGAGTCCCGGAGGGCCGCGCGATAGCGCGCGGTCCACGGCAGCTTCCCGATGCTGGCACCGTTGAGATTCACGACCGCCCGCGCGCCCGAGAGCACCGCCGGGTCGAGGGGGCGTGCGGGATCCCAGGCGACCTCGTCCGGCTGGGTCGCGGCCCGGCGCACGAGACGGGTGACCGGAATGCCGTCCGCGCGCAGGCTGGACACGAGCGCGCTCCCGATCAAGCCGGAAGAGCCGGAGATGATGATGCGTGCCGTCTGTGTCATGAGCCCACCTGCCAGAAGAGAATGAGTATCAGAGTAACCGCGAAACCCGCGCCGTAGTTCAGCCAGATGAATCTTCGCCAGGCCCGGTTCGTGTCCGCGGCGGTCTCATCGGTGACGCGGACCCAGGGCGCGCAGTTCACGAGGTAGGGGATCGCCAGCAGCGCGGCGAGCGGTCCCGGCCACGGCACGGCGAGCATCAGGAGCCCCGCCGCGAGCCAGAGCGCCAGCGCGATGCGGACGGTCCGGCGCGCGCCGCAGGCGGTGGCGATGGACGCGATCCCTGCCGCGCGATCGGGACGGATGTCCTGCACCGCGCCGAACGCGTGCGCGGCCATGCCCCAGAGGAAGAACGCGAACAGCGTGAGGAGCAATCCGGTATCCGGGATCGCGCCCCCGAGGGTGAGCCCCACCGCGGCCGGGCTCACAAAGTGAATACTGGACGTGATCGAATCCCACCCCGGGCGCTCCTTCAGGCGGAGCGGCGGCGCGGAGTATGCGAGGAGCGCGGCCGTGCTCACCGCCAGCGCGATCCAGGACGCGGGCCCGCCGACCGCCACGAGCACGATGAGGAAGGGCAGGTTCGTGGCGAGCACGAGCCAGAGGAGCGGCCGATGCAGGCGCGGAGCCAGGAGCGCGCCTTCGATGCCGCCCTTGCGGGGGTTGGCGAGGTCAGACTCGTAGTCGAACACGTCGTTGATCCCGTACATCGCGAGATTGTAGGGGATGAGGTAGTAGAGGGTTCCGAGCGCCCACACCCAGTCGATCTCGCGGGTGGTGAGCAGCAGCGCGGCGGCAAAGGGGAACGCGGTGTTGATCCAGCTCACGGGCCGGGAAGCCAGGACGGCCTGGCGCACGAGGTCCGGGAGCGGAACGCCCCCGGGGCGCGTGAGCAGAGCCCAGAGCGCCGGAAGCGCGACGACGATGGCGATCGGGTAGGCGAAGTCCTCGAGCGGCGCGAGCCCGATGCGGACGCCCGCGAGCGGCGCCGGTGCGTAGTGGAAAAACCCGAGCCCGATCAGCAGGCTGTCGAACACGGCGGTGAGGAGCAGGAGCGCCCCGCCGGCGAGAGCGACAGCGGGCCAGTGCACCCCCGGGCGACCCGCTCGATGCGCGAGCGCCCACGCGGTGCCGCCGGCGACGGCGAGAAAGATCGCGGCGAGCAGCGGATAGCTCATGATCCCGGCTCCGTCCGATCGTTGGGTGCCGGGCGGGCGCGCGGCGTCCGTGCGCCCAGCAGGCGTGCCGCGCCCGTGTACAGGATCATGGTGCAGAGCACCAGGAATACGAGGAACACGGGTTCCTCGAGCGGCATCTCCGGAGCGAGCACCACGCCGGTGGCGTGCACCGGGTCGCCGCGGAGAAAGATCCCGCTCGCGATCCCGGCGGCGTCCCACAGCAGCAGGAACGCGGTTCCGGCGAGCGTGACGAGACTCGCGGCCGCGGGGGAGCGCCAGTAGAACAGTCGGAAGCGACGGTCGATCAGCAGCATGCAGCCGATGCCGGCGGCGAGGGCCGCGAGGTAACTGAAACCGACGAGGCCGGTCATCGGCGGGGCTCCGCGGCCGTGGGCACGCGCACCGGGAGCGGCCCGGGGGAATGGTCCCCGCGGATGCGCTTGAGCACGAGCTCCGCGCTGATCAGGCACATCGGTACGCCGACGCCGGGGGCGGTGGTCGCTCCCGCGTAGTACAGGCCGCGGACCTTGCGCGATTGGTTCTGCGCGCGGAACATCGCGCTCTGACGCAGCACGTGCGAGGGGCCGAGCATCCCGCCGCTCCAGGAATGATAATCAGAGACGAAGTCTTCGGGCCCGATCGTCTCTCGCAGCACCACGCGTTCCGCGAGATCCGGGATCCCCGCCCACGAGGCGATCTGCGCCACAGCCGCATCCACGGCGCGCTCGATCGCCGCGTCGCCGGCCCCGTCGGGCCCGCCGCCGCCGAGCTCCGGATCCGCGGGGACGGGAATGAGTACAAAGAGGTTCTCGTGGCCCGGGGGCGCCACGCCCGGATCGGTCGCGCTCGGCCTGCAGACGTAGATCGAGGCCGGATCCGGAATCGCCCGCTGTGGCCCGAAGATCGCCGCGAAGTTTGCGTCCCAGTCCCGGGTGAAAAAGAGCGAGTGGTGCGCCAACTCGGGGAGCGCACCGCGGACGCCGAGGAGCGCGATCACGGCACCCGGACCGCTCTGGCGGCGGTGCCACCAGGCCTCGGGGTACGTCTGGGCCTCCGGCGGCAGGAGCTGAGTCTCGGTGTGGTGCAGATCCGCCGCGGAGACCACGGTGTGCGCGTGCTCAATGTGCGTGCGGCCCTCGGCGTCGCGCCACCGCACGCCGTTGGCAACGAGTGCCCCGCCCTCGCGACGGGTGAGGATCTCGGTGACCTCGGCACCCGTCACGATCTCCGCGCCCGCGTCGATGGCGAGGGCGCCCAGGCGATCAACGAGCTCCCCGAAGCCGCCCATCGGATATCGCACCCCGTCGCCAAGGTCGAGCGCGCTCATCAGGTGGTACATCGCCGGGGCGCGGCTCGGATCCGTGCCGAGGAACACCGCCGGGTAGCCGAGGACCTGCCGGAGCACCGGGTGGCGGAAGCGGCGGGCCACGAAGCGTTCAAGGCTCCCGGCAAGCAGCGGAGCGAGGCGAGGAAACTCGCGGAGCACGGGCCAGGCCCCGAGCGAACGGAGCCGGGTGAAGGGATTGTAGAGAAAGAACCGTTCAGCCAGTTCGGTCGCGTGTTCAGCCGAGGCGACATAGCGCTGCACGCTCCGGGCACCGCCGCGCTCGAGACGTTCGAACGCGGCGGCGACGCGTTCCGGTCCGTACGGCACGTCGAACGGCCGCCCCGCGGGGGCACCGGGCCCCGGCTCCGAGAACACCCGATACCCGGGGTCGAGGAGCCGCAGATCGAGCTGCTCGGCGGTGGTCGTCCCCAGGAGATCAAAAAAATGATCGAACACGCGTGGCATGAGATACCAAGACGGGCCGGTGTCGAAGCGGAAGCCGTCGCGCGCCTGCGTGCCCGCCCGGCCGCCCCAGCGCGCGCCACGCTCGAGGAGGCGGACGTCGTGGCCCTCGCGGGCGAGCAGCGCCGCCGTCGCGAGTCCCGCAACGCCGCCGCCGATGACCAGGGTCCGCGTCATGTGAGGGTGCTCCTTCGGGTGTCGAGGGCGGCGCGCGCCACGAGCCAGGCCTTGGTCGGCCCGGGCACGCGCACGCGCCGCTGCGTCAGCTGTTCGGTGGGGGTCCGCGCGAGGCGTTCGTTCAGGCTGCGGAACAGCCGCAGTGCGGTGGCGACGGCGAGCTGCGCGTCCCGTGGCAGGAGCGGCAGGGTGGCCTCGGCCTCGGCGAGCTGCGCGCGGATGATCGCGACCCAGCGCGCCTGCGCCGCCGAGTCCAGGCCCGCGGTCGGGCCGAGGTAATGGCGCCCGAGGCGATCCGTATCATCGGCGAGATCGCGCAGGAAGTTCACGTTCTGAAACGCCGCGCCGAGCTGGCACGCGCCGCGCTCGAGCACGGTGACCTGCTCGGGTCCCGGGTCCTGGTCGCGGATGAACACCCGCAGGCACATGAGCCCCACCACCTCTGCGGATCCATGGACGTAGCTCGCGTGTGCCGACGCGTCGAACGCGGTGCCCGGGGAGACCAACCGCACCTCGTCGCCGGGGCGGGGCGGGAGATCGCTGCGCATCGACGCGAAGAACGGAGCGACCAGTTCGGCGTCGATCCTGGCCTCTCGGGCGGTGTGCGCAAACGCGTGCACGATCGGGTTGCTGCTGTAGCCGCGAGCGATCGCCGCGCGGGTGTCGTCCTCGAGCCGGTCAAGTTCGCGATGCTGCTCGGCTGGCGCGTACCCGGCCTCCCCGGTCACGCCGTCGACGAGCTCGTCGGCGACGCGGACGAGGCCGTAGATGTTGCGCACGTGACCGCGGTGGCGCGCACCGAGCAGTCGGGTCGCCATGCCAAACGACGTTGAGTACGTGTCGATGACGCGGGCCGCCGAGCGCTCGCACGCGACGGTGTACCGGCGAAGCGGGGTGGCGAGATCGGGGGCTGCGGTCATGCGCGCCGCCCCGTGAGCTCGGCGACCAGGGCGGAGATGACCGCCGCGAGCGGCCGGGGGAGCCCGGCCTCCTCCGAGCTGCAGATCTCTCGGCACTGGGCGACCCGGTCCGCGACCAGCGATTCCACCGCGCGCTCCGCGCCGCAGGCGCGCAGCTGCTCTCGGATCGTGCGGCAATCCGCGTCGCTGAGCTCGCCACCGCCCCAGCGTGCGGCGATCTCGGGCCACAGGGCGGTGTCGCGCGCGTGTGCGATCAGCGCGGTCTCCTTGCGTTCTCGGAGGTCAGAGAACGCGTCCTTCCCGTGCTCGTCCGGGTGCCCGAACGTGGAGAGCAGATCGTCCTGAAGCTGAAACGCGAGCCCGAGGGCCTGTCCGAGCCGGGCGAGCGAGTGGTCGATCGCGCGGTCGGCACCGGCCAGGATCGCCGCAGCCCGAAGCGGCAGTTCGAACGTGTAGGTCGCGGTCTTCAGCTGGCTCATCCGGAGAACAGCGTCGCGGGTGACCGGGATGGCGCCGGTGCTCAGGGCGACGTCGAGGTGCTCGCCCGCGACGGACTCGACGATGGTGTGATCGAGCAGATCGAGCAGACGGTCCCGGGCGGGCCCCGGGAGCGCTTCGCGGGCGACGAGCTGGTGCGCCATGCTCAGGAACAGATCCCCCATGAGGATCCCGCTGGTCTCGGCCCAGCGGCGGTCCAGATCCTCGCGCCCGCCGTGTGCCCCGTCCGCGGGCGTCTCCCCGGGTGCGCCGGCGCGGTCCTGGCGTTCTCGCAGTACGGCACCGATGAGGTTCGGGCGACCGCGGCGAGTCAGGTCGCCGTCGATCACGTCGTCGTGCAGCAGGAAGGCATAGTGCAGGATCTCGGTCATCGCCGCCATCCGAACGACGGCGGCGTGGGTCAGCGGCACGCTCACGCCCGGCGCGATGAGCGCGTCGTAGGCCCCGAGGAGCAGGCGCGGTCGGAGGAGCTTCCCGCCGATCGCGCGTTCGCGGGCATGCTGCCAGAGGCGCGCGAACTCGGACCCGTAGCGGGCGGCCTGCGCCGCGCGGCCGCGGAGCAGGCGATCGAGCTCGGCAGACACTGACTCCGCGCCAGCGACGGGCCCCGGGTGCGTCCCGCTCTCCCGGATGGGACGCACCGTCGCGGCGATCGCGGGGGCGCTCACGCGGGTCCGTCCCAGGCGAGGGCGTCGGCGGCGATGAGCTCCGGGAGCTGTGCGCGAAGCCACGGGCTGAAGGCGAACGGGGCGACCGCCACCGCGGCCGCGAGCGCCGCGGGTGCGATCCAGGCCCACTCGGCGACCTCGTCGGGGTGGGGGGTGATGTCGCCGGAGAGCTGTGCGACGAAGACCGGGCAGAACTCGTTCTCCACGGTACCGCCCGGATCGGTTGCGCGATAGCGGAAGCTCGGAAGCACCGAGGTCACATCCGTGATCTCGGCGCGTAACTCGTCCGCGGCGCGGCGGTGCACGGCGGCCGGCAGGGGCTCGTTCGGGGCCGGGTGGCCGCAGAAGCTGTTGGTCCACACGCCCGGCCAGCTTTGCTTCGTGAGCGCCCGGCGCGTGAGGAGGACCTCGCCATCCGCGTTGCGGAGGTAGCAGGAAAATGCGAGGTGAAGCGGGGTGTCGGCGTGGTGAACTTCCCGTTTGGGCAGCGATCCGATGGCGGCGTGCTGCTCGTCCAGCAAGACGACCATTTCGGGGACGGGCACGTGATCTCCTGACGTCGAATCATTGTTTGCAGAAGACTACTATAGAAAACCAGTTATATTATCTCCTCAGTTAATATATACCGGTTTCAGGTGGCCGGGCGTAGAATGCCACCATGGCGGAATCGGGTGCCAGCACGGCCTCAGCATCACTCTCGGAACGGCTCTACGAGATGTCGTCGAGCGACCCCCGGGGCGAGCTCGTCGACCGCAGTGGCGTGTCGCCCGAGGATCTCAGCCAAATCGCCCGGCTCATGGCCGCGCTTGTGGCCCTGCGCGACACCGAGCGCGAGGTTGCCGATGCCTCCCGGGAGTACATGCAGCTCGGCGCGCAGGACATGCGGGCACTGCACCTGCTGATCGTCGCGAAAAATCGGGGCGAGGTCGTCACTCCCGGCATGCTTGCGGCCCACCTCAAGATCTCACCCGCCTCGACGACAAAACTGCTCAACCGACTCGAGCGGGGCGGGCACGTGACGCGCAGCGTGCACCCGGTCGACCGTCGGGCGTTCGCGATCGAGATCACACCCGAGACCCACGCGGCCGCGATGCAGACCGTGGGTAAGCAGCAGGCGAAACGGTTCACCGCAGCGGCCCGGTTGGACTCTGGTCAGCGCGAAACGGTGATCCGCTTCCTCGAGGATATGACCGAGGAGCTCTCCCTTAAGAACGCGGACTGGGCACCTCGGCCCGAGGCGTCGAAACGAGCTGATCCCGCGCCCTGAGTCCCGCGGCGAGCTCCCGCGACAGGGTCGCGAAGTGCGTGTTGCACGAGGCAATTTCCGCGTCGAGGGCGTCGCGGGCCGCAAGGTTCGGGGTGCGGTCAAGTTCGAGCGACGCGTCGCGGATCCGGTCCATCTGGAGGGCGATATCCGCCACGTGCCGGAGGACATCACCCGTATCGGCGCTGGCCGCAAGGAATCCGACCCAGCGGCTGAGGGCCTCGGAGAGGAGCCGGCGCTCGGCGACGACCAGGGTGCGGAGATCGCGGTGTTCCGCGGCCCAATCGCTGGGCGGCAGGCTCGGGTCGAGCGCGGGGAGTCTGCGGGGGACCACGTGCCCGCGCGCGATCTCGCTCTGGGTTTCGTCGGCAAGATCGTGGAGGAGCTCGGTCAAGGCGAGCCGCGTGACCGGTTCCCAACGCCGAGCCGTGGATCGCGCCACCACCTTGTCGACCACCAGGACGGTCAGCAGGAACGTCACGAGCCCGGCCGCGAGGCCGGCGAGAATGACGAGATCCTGCCACAGGCCCGTCGCGATATCGATCCAGAGGACCACGGCGATGACCACGATCGCTCCGATCACTCCGGCAATGCGTGTCGCGCGGTGGCGCGGTGTTTCGTGGCTCATGCGTCCCCTTTCCGGGCGAGGGCGTCTCTCTGGTCACCATAGCCCACTCTGCGGCGCGGTATCGCGGGAGAAAAACCCTGGACTCGACGCAATATGCGCGAAACAATGGCGCGGAGAAGGCACGTGCGGCTAGGGTGGTGGGAAATACCCCCGAGGGGTATCTGGTTGTGTGGGGTGATGCCGCACTCACGGAGGAGGGACAGTGATGAACAACGCACACGCGGAGCACACTGAGAGCACCGAGCACGGGACACCCGCTCGTCACAAAGGCCACGAAGGCCACGAGGGTCACGAAGGCCACGAGAATCACGGGGCACACGAGGGTCACGGTGGCGGTCACGCGGGCCACGACGAGCACCGTGGCGGCCACGCGGGCGGTGAGGGGCACGAAGGCCACGGCGGCCACGCGGGGCATGGCGATCATGTCGCGCAGTATCGCCGGCTCTTCTGGATCATGCTGGTGCTCGCGGTCCCGACGGCCGGACTGTCGGTGATGTTCGCCTCGATCCTGGGCTATCCGCTCCCGGACTGGGGCTGGATCGCGTGGGTCTCTCCGATCCTCGGCACGGTGATGTATGTCTGGGGCGGGCGACCGTTCCTCGTGGGCGCGGTCGAGGAGATTCGCGCGCGGAAGCCGGGCATGATGCTCCTGATCGGACTGGCGATCACGGTCGCCTTTCTCGCGTCATGGGGTGCCAGCCTGGGGCTGCTCGATCACCAGCTCGACTTCTGGTGGGAGCTCGCGCTGCTGATCGTCATCATGCTGCTGGGGCACTGGGTGGAGATGCGTTCGCTCGCGCAGACCACCTCAGCGCTTGACTCGCTGGCAGCGCTGCTCCCGGACAGCGCGGAGCGTGTTGAGGACGGGGAGATCGTGACCGTCGCCCCGAGCGCGCTCCGCGTCGGGGATCTGGTTGTGGTGCGTCCCGGCGGCAGCGTGCCGGCGGACGGGCGTGTGGTCGACGGACGTGTCGCGATGGACGAATCGATGGTGACCGGCGAATCTCGCACGGTGACGCGGACGGTGGGCGATCACGTCACCGCGGGGACCGTCGCCACCGACTCCGGGCTGCGCATCGAGGTCACGGCGACGGGCGACAATACGGCGCTCGCCGGGATCCAGCGCCTCGTGACCGAGGCACAGAACTCGTCATCGCGCGCGCAGCGGCTCGCCGACACCGCCGCGGGATGGCTGTTCTGGTTTGCGCTCGGGGCGGCAATCGTGACGGCGATCGCCTGGACGCTGTTCGGGCTCCCGGACGAGGCCGTGGTGCGCACGATCACCGTGCTCGTGATCGCGTGCCCGCACGCGCTGGGACTCGCGATTCCGCTCGTCGTGTCGATTGCGACGGAGCGTGCCGCGCGGGGTGGCGTGCTCGTGAAGGACCGCCTCGCGCTCGAGAGCATGCGAAGTGTGGACGCGGTGCTCTTTGACAAGACGGGGACGCTCACGAAGGGCGAGCCGGAGGTGTCCGAGATCGCGACCGCGGGGGAGTGGGATGCCGCGGAGGTGCTCGCGCTGGCGGCGGCCGCCGAGCATGCGAGCGAGCACCCGCTTGCCAAGGCGATCGTGCGTGCTGCGGCCGATCGGCAACTCGCGCTTCACGCCGCGACCGACTTCTCTTCGTCTCCGGCGGTGGGCGTGACCGCGAGCGTCGATGGGGCGACGGTTCGGGTCGGCGGTCCACACTTGCTCACGGAGGAAGGGCTGACGGAGCTCGCGGCGGTCGAACCGTGGCGCGCACGCGGCGCGATTATCCTGCACGTGATCCGCGATGGCGTCGCGATCGGGGCGCTTGCCCTGAGTGACGAGATCCGATCCGAATCCAAGGACGCGGTTGACGCGCTGCATCGGCTCGGTGTCTCCGTGGTGATGATCACCGGTGACGCGGAGGCGGTGGCGCAGTCGGTCGCCGCGGAGCTCGGGATCGACCGCGTCTTCGCGGGCGTGCGCCCCGAGGACAAGGCCGCGAAGGTGCAGGAACTGCAGCGCGAGGGACGTCGCGTCGCCATGGTCGGGGACGGGGTCAACGACGCGCCGGCGCTGGCACAGGCGGACGTCGGGCTCGCGATCGGGGCCGGCACGGACGTGGCGATCGCCTCGGCCGGGGTGATCTTGGCGAGCGACGACCCCCGTGCGGTGCTCTCCGTGATCCGGCTCTCGCAGGCCGCGTACCGCAAGATGCGCCAGAACCTGTGGTGGGCGGCGGGGTACAACCTGATCTCGGTGCCGTTGGCTGCGGGGGTGTTGGCACCGATCGGCTTCGTGCTCCCGATGTCCGTGGGGGCAATCCTGATGTCGCTCTCGACCGTGGTCGTTGCGCTGAACGCGCAGTTGCTGCGCCGCCTGGACCTGCGGCCGGAGGTGGTGACCGCCGAGCTGCTCGAGGGCTCAGGCCGCTGACGCGTAGGCGGCCCCGGGCCACGACCGGCGGAACGGCCGAGCGGGCCGAGGCCCCGCGATCACCATCGGGGGGCCTCGGAGCGTGCTCGCGTCGACGCGGCGACCGCGGAGAGGACGCCGGTGACAAACGCGGCGGATCGTTCGGCGAGCTCGCGACGACGCTGCGCCACAAGCTCGTCTGCCGGGGGGTCGAGCGGGGTGAGCGGGCGGAGCTGGTTGACGCGCACGTTGCAGTCGAGGTCAACGCAGAGGTACGTGCCGAGCGTGGACTGCTGCTTGGACTGCGCTGATCCCGCGGTGAACAGCGCCACCTGCTCGAATCGCCGGGGCATGCGGCAGAATTCACACATGACCGCCCTGCTCGCGTTCGTGCGGGTGCGCGTGGTGGTGAGCATGATGCCGGTGAGTTCGCCGGTGTGCTCGGTGAACAGGTAGCCGCGTTGGGGCGCGCTGGGATCGCGCCACCCGATGAAATCACGTTCTGCTGGGGGTGGCTTGCGCGCAACCCGGGGCTGGCGCACGGTGCGTCGCGTGGCCTCGTCGACGTTCCCGAGGGCCGCTCTGAGGGTGGTGAGGGTGTGCTCGTGCACGAGGGATCCTTTCTCGATCGAACTAATTTGTACAAGTGTACAGATTAGTTGACTAGACTGAGAAGCCCCGGCAAAGTGAGGAACTATGGCCTATCTCCCCCGTGCGGAACGCCGCGCCGCGATTATCGCGGCCGCGCTGCGCGTGATCCGTGCGGATGGCTTCGCAGCGGTCTCCGCGCGCTCGGTTGCCGAGGCGGTCGGGGGGTCGCCGGGCCTGATCCATCAGCATTTCCCGAGCGTTGTCGAACTCACCGCCGAGGCGTGGCGTGCGTACGTAGCGGAGAATCTTGCGGAGTTCGAAGAGGTCGTGGGGGGCGGGGGCGACCCTGTCGATGAATTCTTCGCGAACCACTTGGACCCCGAGCGGGGGGACGAGCTGGGAATCTGGGCTGACGCCTGGGCGCACGCCATGCGGACGCCCGCCTTCGGTGTGGTGTTCACCGAGTCGGTGCGCGAGCTCACCGCCGTCTTGCGGGGAAGCGGCGTCGAAATGTCCGATGTCGAGGCGGATCGCGCGGTGCTGCTGGCGATCGCGCTCGGGGGGATGCAGCGCGTCGCCCCCGGGGCGTATCCCGTGGCTCGGGTGGCGGGCATTCTCGGGCGGTAACTCGGCGCGGGGCGATTTCGCGCCGTCGCAGCGACTCCTCAGCTTGCGCTGCCAGGATACGGGGTATGGGTATTCGGAGGGGTGCTGTGCGCCCGGCTCTTGCGAGCGCTGCCATTGCTGTCATGCTCTTCGCGGCGGGCTGCGCGCCCGCCGCGACCGATGCGGGCGGGGGTGCGGGCTCTGAGGCTACGGCCTCCGCGCCAGACACGCGCACCGCGCTCTCGGAGTTGGGCCTCGACGCGTCGGATCCCGTGACGCTCGCCGCGGGTCTCGATGCGCTGCCCGTGGACGCCCGCACTGCCGAATTCTCTGCCGCGATCATGCCGGGCGAGATCCGCGTGCAACCCGACCAACCGGGCGAGCTCGTGGTGCCGGTTCCGGAGGGCCAGTTCTACCTCTCGGTGGCGCCGTATCGCACCCAGACGCACCCCTGCACCTTCCATGTGCCCACGTCGTGCCTGGGGGAGCTGCGGGATGTTCCGGTGCAGCTGACCGTGACCGATGTGGCAACGGGCGACGTCGTTGTGGATCGCGCGGCCCAGACCGAGGACAACGGCTTCCTGGGGGTGTGGCTGCCGGCGGACGGCGAGTTTACGGTCGCGATCACCGTGGACGGGGAGTCTGGGGTGCAGACGGTGCGCACCGGCGCGGAAGACCCGACGTGCCTCACTACGCTGCAGCTTGCCGCATAGGAACTTCGGAAATCGTTGCATATGCGCATTTGCGCCACTGAATCCGTTGTGATAATCTTCCATCACCGCCGTAACCGCGATTCTTGAGGCCCCGTTCGGGCGCCCCGCGGACGGCGGCTTGGAGTGATACTCGTGACCGCAACAGGCCACACTCTCGTTGTCCCCGAAGACCTTCGGTTCTTCCAGTCCCGCCCCGTACTGCGTCGCATTGCCTTCGTCGCCGGCTACGAGGGCTTGAGCGTGCTCTTCACGGTGGTGGTACTCAGCGCGGTCCTCGGCCACGGGGGCGGCACGTCCACGCTCACCGCCGTCCTGCTGTCCACGGTCGCGACGATCTGGAACTACCTGTGGAACACCCTGTTCGAAGCGATCGAGCGTCGCCGCGGGGCGGTCGGGCGCGGCGCCCTCGCGCGGACCGTGCACGCGCTCGGCTATGAGGGCGGCGTGCTGGTGGTCACGATCCCGCTGGTCGCCATCATGCTGGGTGTGAGCCTGCTCGAGGCACTCGTGATTGAAAGCGGCTTGCTCGTGTTCTTCCTGGTGTTCACGGTGAGCTACACCTGGGCATTCGACCGGGTCTTCGGTCTGCCCGCCTCGGCGCTCGCCGAACAGTAAGAACAAGTCCGCCGGGGGCGCGTGGCGCCCCCGGCGGAGCATGGGCGGTGTCGTTAGCCCTGGATCTTCGCGAACGTGTCGCGGATTCCTTGCTCGTTCCAGGACCAGATGTCGTCGCCGCGCAGCACGGCGTCCGCGCCACCGTCGCAGTAGATGGTCTGGCCGCAGCAGTGCGTGTTCTCAACCGAGGTGAGCCAGATGAGGAGCTGCGCGATGCTTTCGGGGCCCTGATGTGAGTTGAGCGGCATCGGGACGACCGCGTCCACGAGCTTGCGCCCCTCTTCGCTCGCCAGGAGCTCCTGCGTCATCGGAGTCACCACGGTGCCCGGGCCGACGGCGTTGACGGGAATGCCGGCACCCGCCCAGTGCGCCTTCGGCGCCTCGCGGCGAACCCAGCGCGAGATCGCCTGCTTCGACGAGGAATAGATCAGGTTGCCGGTCTGCGGGTCGGCGGTGAGTTCTTCGGCGATGGCCAGCGCCTGGGCCTCGTCGTCCGAGAGGAGGGCCTCGACGAGCGGCGGGGCGACGGGCTGGAGCGAGGCCATCGACGAGATCAGCGCCACGCGCGGGGCTGCCGACCGCGCGAGTGCGGGCTGCATCGCCTCAAGGAACTCCGTCATGCCGAAGTAGTTCACTGACGCCGTGATCACCTTTGGGAGCGCGAGTCCCGCGCACGCGATGACCGCGTCCACGGTGCCGCCGGCCAGAGCAGTGGCCTCGGCCGCGGCGGCGCGGCGGCCCGCGGCAGTGGAGAGATCGCCGGTCACTTCGACACCGGACAGATCGACACCGATCACGGTGTTGCCGGCATCGCGGAGGAGCTGAGCGGTGGTCTTGCCGATGCCGGAGGCGGCACCGGTGACGACAAAGGTACGAGACATGGGAGGGGAACCTTTCACTGGGGAGGGGGTGTGGTCAAGCTGGTCAGGAACCGGGGGAGAAGTCGCACGAGCGCTGCGCGATCCGCCGCCGCCCAACCCCGGGTGGCGGCGGCGATCATCGCGAGGCCCGCATCGTGCAGGCCCTGATACGCCGCTCGCCCACGCGGCGTGAGCGTGATGAGTGCCGATCTGCGGTCCCCCGCTTGGGGGGCGCGATCGAGGAGCTCCGCCGCGGAGAGCCGGGCAAGCAGCTTCGACGTTGACGGCCGGCTGAGGTGGAGTTCGGTGGCGATCTGGCTCGGGGTCGCGGTCCCGCCGGCGCGGCCGAGCAGGTGCAGCGCCCGGATCGCCGTCGGGTCCAGGTCGATCGTGCTCGCGACCGCGACCTCGCGCTGGAACTCGTGCGACGTCCAGCGCGAGACGAGCGTGGTGAGTGCGCCGAGCAGCTCGGCGGCGTCGCGGGCCGGGATCTCGGCCGCGTGCGCGCCGCTGGGGGCGCTGATCGGGGAATCCTCGGCCGTCATGGGATGATCCTACCCCTGGTAGTTGCTTCAGGCAACTATATCGGGATGCTTCCCTATTTGTTCCCAGCGTTCTACCCTGGACACATGGCACGCATCATTCTGTTCGGCGGCCACGGACGGGTCGCCCTCCTCACGTCCCCCCTCCTTGCGGCGCGCGGCGACCAGATCACCGCCGTGATCCGCAATCCTGACCACGCGGCGGAGGTGACCGCTTCGGGGGCGACGCCCCACGTCGCGGATCTCGAAACTCTGGATGAGCACGAACTCGCCGAGCTGATCGTCGGGCACGACGCGGTCGTGTGGTCCGCCGGTGCCGGTGGCGGCGATCCGGTGCGGACGCGGGCGGTGGACCACGACGCCGCCATCCGCTCGATGACCGCAGCGGCGCTCGCGGGTGTGCCGCGCTACATTATGGTCTCGTACCTCGGATCCCGGCGTGATCACGGGGTCCCGCCGGAGGATCCCTTCTTCGCGTATGCCGAGGCGAAGGCTGCCGCGGACGAGCATCTGCGCGGCTCCAGCCTGGACTGGACCGTGCTCGCCCCGGGCACACTCACCCACGACCCGGGAAGCGGCACGATTGCGGCGGGTGGCTCCGACTGGACCGTCGTGTCTCGGGCCAACGTTGCGGCCGTCATCGCGGAGACGCTCGTCACGCCCGGGACCGTGCACCGCACGGTCCCGTTCGTGGACGGAGACACCCCGATCGCGGAGGCGCTCGCCGGAGACGCCGACGCGAGCTAGGCGCGCTCAGGCCATTCGACCGTGCCCGGGAAATCCGGGTGCCGGCGCAGCCATGCCGCCACAAACGGGCACCGGGGAATGATCGTCAGGCCGGCGGTTCGGGTGCTCTCGAGCGCCGCGGAAACCAGTGTGCCGCCCAGCCCGCGGCCCCCGAAATCGGGATCGATCTCCGTGTGCATGAAGTCGCGCTTGGTGCCGCCTGCGCGCGAGCGGTACTCCGCGAAGCCGGCGAGCTTGCCGTCCACCGTCACGGCGAAACGGGACTGCTCGGGTTCGTGCACGACGTGGATCTGCTCGCTCATGATGCTGCCTCCTGACGGGTCGGGTACTCCGGGAACTACTGCTTGCGGGGGACGAGCCGGGCGACGGGGGCTGCCGGCGCGGGAAGGGGCGGATCCGGCTCGTGCTCGGGGAGACCGAAGCGCTTCGGATCGAGCGGCCCGGGCGCTGCGACCGGGCTCTGCGGCTGCGCGCTGCCGGACGGATCCGCCACCCCCGCGGCCGCCACGGTCTCCTGCCATTCGGCGCGCGCCTGCAGGATCTCCTCGTGGCTGCGGCCCACGAAGTTCCACCACATGATGAGCTGCTCCCGCATCGGCTCGCCGCCCAACACGAGCACGCGGGCCCCTGCAGCCCCCGCCGTGAGCTGCAGGGCGGCGGCTCCCGCCGGGGCGAAGCCGAGATCGTCCTGCGCGAGGGCCAGGGCGGACACCCCGCCGCCCGTGGCCGCGACCCGAGTCAGCGTCGCCTCGCCGGAATCGATGAGGACGCCGTGCTCGAACGCCGCATCGACGGGAAACCCGACGCTCGCGCCCGGTGCGAGCCGGAGCTCGGCCCCGAGCAGCGGGGAGTGCGCGGGCACGGGGGAGGCGGAGCCCAGGAGCTCGCCGAGGAAGACCTGGCCCTCCCACCCGGCACCGGTGATCACCGGCGGCACGTAGTGGGCGAAATCGGGCGCGATGTCGGCCGCGTGCGCTGGCAGCGCGATCCAGAGCTGCGCGCCGTGCAGCACGGTCGTGCTCGGCGTGGACCGCTCGGAGTGGCTGATCCCACGTCCGGCGGTCATCAGGTTCAGCTCACCCGGACGGACAAACGCGTGAAACCCGGCGCTGTCTCGGTGCTCGATCTCGCCAGAGAAGAGCCAGCTCGCGGTCTGCAGGCCGATGTGCGGGTGGGCGGCGACGTCCATGCCGCCGGTGCGCGAGACGTCGTCCGGGCCGTAGTGATCGAGAAAGCACCAGGCGCCGATGAACGACCGGGCCCGCTGCGGCAGGGTGCGCCGCACGGTCATGGCGCGCAGGCCACCGAGCGGCACCTCGCGCGGCTCGATGAGCTGCAGTGCCCCGTCCGCGGATGCGGCGTCTGCGCACAGTGTGGCCTCGGGACCCTGCTCAGGATTGCTCACTGCTCGCTCCTCCCGGTGCGTCCGGGAGACGCCCCGAGGCTAGTCTGCCACGCCCGTGACGCGAACCCTAGGTGGGCGGGCGGTGTTCGCTCGGAGCATGCCCGGCGCCGCACGTGTGCTCCGGAAGCGAGCGGCGGGGCGCGGTTCACGAACGGGCAGGAGATTCACGAATTTCGAGGAGATTTGGGGCCGGATCCGGCCCCTGGCCGCAGGATCTCCTCGGGGGTGAACGACCGCGGCCCCGCACCTCGGGCGAGGGGCGGGGCCGCGTGCAGGCTAGGCCGGGCGGTTCACGGGGGAGTCCGGCGTGCCGGTCTCCAGCAGCGTGATGCCGTTCTGCGCCTGGATGCGCACGTACTCGATCTCGGTGCGCGCCGAGAAATACGCGATATGCGGGGTGAGCACCACGTCATCACGGCCGAGCATCGGGTGATCGGCGGCGGGCGGCTCCGTCTCCAGTACGTCGAGGGCGGCTGCCGAGAGCTGGCCCGAATCGAGCGCCGCGGCGAGCGCGTGATGGTCGATGAGCGCGCCACGGGACACGTTCACGAGCACGGAGCCGCTCGGCATCTCCGCGAGGAACGCAGCATCGATCATGTGCTCGGTCTCGGGGGTGAGTGGGAGATGCAGGGACAGCACGTGTGCCGTGCGGCGCACCTCGGCGAGGTCCGTGCGGCGCACCCCGAGGGCCTCGAGATCGGCCTGGATCTCCGGGGTGTCCGGCAGCATCGGGTCGTAGCCGACGACCTCGCCGAACAGCGGGCGGGCCAGGCGCACGAGCTCGCGCCCGATCTTTCCGAGCCCGATAATGCCGAGCGTCGTCTCGCTGAGGCGCGGCGGCGCGGTGAGCGCGCGGTCGTTCCAGGTGTCCGGTTTCGCCGACGCCTGGTAGAAGCCGAGCTGCCGGGTGGCAGCGAGCAGGATCGCGAGGGCGTGGGTGGCGACCTCCTCGGTCGCCGCACCGGGTACGTTGGTCACCCACACGCCGTGCTCCGTCGCAGCTTCGAGGTCGACGTAGTCGAAGCCCATGGACATCAGGGCGACGATCCGCAGCTGCGGCATCGCCTCGATCATCTCGCGGGTCACGGAGGCGTATCCAGGCAGCAGCACGGTCGCGTCGTGCGCGCCCGCGATGATCTCCGCCGAGTCACGCGTGCCGAGCACGCGCACCTCGAAGCCTGCGGCCTCGAGGAGCTCGATGCCGATCGCCGGATCGGTGTCTTCGACGTCGGTGTAGACCGCAACCGGTCGGGTCGTCGTGGTCATCTGCTTAGGCCCCCTGCGCGGCGTCAAACGTCGCCTGGTCGATGTGGATGAGCTGCAGGCCGCCCGCGGCGACGGCAGCGGTGACGGCCTCGGCGAGTTCGCCGGCGGTGGCCACCTTGCGGCCGGTGCCGCCGAACGCGTCGGCGACGGCGGCCCAGTTGGGCTGCGCGAGGTCGACGCCCACCGGGGCGATCCCCGCGTCGAGCTCGTTCTGCTTGATCTCGGCGTAGCCGCCGTTGTCGACCACGATGACGGTGACGTCCTCGCGCTGCTCAACGACCGTGATGAACTCGTTCATGGAGAACATGAGCGCGCCGTCACCGACCACCGTGAAGGCCGGACGGTTCGGCACCGCGATGCGCGCGCCGAGCGCGGCGGGGAGGCCGTAGCCGAGCGTCGCGTAGGTCGCCATGTAGGGGGTGGAGTTCGGCTCGGAGACGCGCAGCGTGTTGAGAAGGCCCCAGTACGCGATCTGCGAGGAGTCGGTCGCGACGATCGCGTCCTCGGGCAGCGCGGCGGCGATGGCCTCGGCGAGCGCGGTGTTCACCGCGGAGAGCTCGGCGGACTCGGCGCGCACCGCGGCGCGGGCCTGGCTGGCGGCCCCGACGGCGCCCGCGTGATCCCGCGGGGTGCCCGCGCCGAGCTCGGTCAGGAGCGCCGCGAGCGTCGCCGCCGCATCGCCGACGAGGCCGACGTCGGCGCGGTGGTTCTTCGTGATCTGCGACTCCAGCAGATCGACGCGGATGATCGTGCCCGTGGCGGCCAGCTCGGACACCCACAGCTCGGCCTCGCCGAGCTTCGACCCGACGATAAGCAGCACATCGGCGTCCTGGGCGACGGAGCGGCCGGCCTGGAGCCGCAGGCTCGACCCGACCGCGAGCGGGTGCTGCTCGTCGAGCACGCCCTTCGCGTTGAGCGTCGTGATGACGGGGGCCCCGAGGCGCTCGGCCAGCGCACGAAGCTCAGTGGCCGCACCGCGGGATCCGCCACCGGCGAGGATCGCGGGGCGCTGCGCGGCTGCCAGAAGGCGTGCGGCCTCAGCCACGGCGGTCGCATCGGCGGTCGCGGGGCCCGCGATCGCGCGAGGCGCGGTGGCGTCGGCGGCGAGCTCGGTCTCCTGCTCGAGCACATCGAGGGGGACCTCGATGTAGACGGGGCGCGGGCGGGTCGTGCCGAAGAGCTCGAACGCGTCGTGGATCGCGGCGACGGCTTCCTCGGCGGAGGTCACGCGGCGGCCCCACTCGACGATCGCGGATGCGGCGCTGAGCTGATCCTTCGTCTCGTGCAGGGTGCCCACGTCGGCAAACTCGGCACCGAGGGCGGGGCCGGGGGAGAGCAGGATCATGGGGCGCGACTCGCAGTACGCGGTGCCCGCGGCGGAGAGCGCGTTCAGGAGGCCGGGGCCACTCGTGGTGATGACCACGCCGGGCAGGCCGGTCTGGAGCGACCAGCCGTCAGCACCGTAACCCGCGCCCTGCTCGTGGCGGGTGGTGACGGGACGGATCCCGAGCTCGCCGAGCGGACGGTAGAACTCGAGGTTGTGGGTGCCGGGGATGCCGAACACCGTGTCGATGCCGTACCCGCGAAGGGTTTCCATGACGACCCAGCCGGTCGTGCGCTTAGGTGTGGTCTGCATGATGCTCCTCAAGTTCTGTGTGGTGCGTGGGTGTAAAAATCCGGCCCCACCTCGGTGCTGCGGGGCCGGATTTCATCAGTGAATGGGCTAGTGGTCGGTGCCGATGGCGGTCGTGTCGGTCCGCGCGTTGAACGAGCCGGTCACGGGTGCCAGGTCCGAGTGCTGCGGGGCAAACCGGACGCCGATCCAGGCGACGAGTGTGAGCACGCCGAAGAACGCGACGACCGACCAGAAGTTGCCGCCGGTGACGACGAGCAGCGTCGAGGCGATGGCCGGGGAGAGGCCGCCCCACACTGCGGCACCCAGGCCGTACGACAGCGACATCGAGGTGTACCGCGACTGCGGGCGGAACATCTGCGCCATCAGGGTGGACAGCGGGGCCCAGGCACCGCTCAGGGTGACGCGGATCAGGATCACGAAGAGCCAGATCATTGCGACGTTCTTGGCCTGGATCGAGAGCACGAGCGGGAGGATCACAAGGAAGGAACCGACGATGCCGAAGTACATGACCCACTTCGCGCCGATCTTGTCGCCGAGCGCGGCGATCGGGAGGGTCACGAGCGCTTCAACGAGCGAGGCGATGGTGAGGGCACCCAGCATCACGGACGCGTTCAGGCCGATCTCGGGCGTCGCCGCGTAGTTCTGCACGAAGGTGGTCGCGATCACGTAGCCGCCGGAGGACATGGCGATGATGCAGAAGCCGAGCAGGATCGGGCTCCAGTTGTTCTTCAGCGCGAACAGCAGCGGCGTCGACTGCTCCTGGCCCTCAACCTTGGCCTCGAAGACCGGGGTCTCCTCGACGCGGTAGCGCACCCAGAAACCGACGAGGATCAGCACGATGCTGAAGAGGAACGGGATCCGCCAGCCCCAGCTCATCAGGGCGTCCTCGCCGAGCGCCGAGAGCGCCCAGAACGCGCCGGTCGCCATGAGCGCGCCGAGCGGGTTGCCGACCTGCGTGAAGCCGCCGTAGAAGTTCTTCCACTTCGTGGGGGCGCTCTCCACTGCCATAAGGCTGGCGCCGCCCCACTCGCCGCCGACCGCGAGGCCCTGCAGCATGCGGAACAGGATCAGCAGGATCGGGCCCCAGATGCCGATCTGCGCGTAGCCGGGGAGCACGCCGACGAGCGTCGTTGCCACACCCATGAGGACCAGCGTGATGGTCAGCGCGGGCTTGCGTCCCAGGCGGTCGCCGATGTGGCCGAAGATGATGCCGCCCAGCGGGCGCATAAAGAAGGCGACCGCGTAGGTACCGAAGGACGCGAGGGTCGCGAGCGCCGGATCGAGGTCCTCGGGGAAGAAGACGTGGGGGAAGATGATCGCGGCCGCGGTGGCGTAGACGTAGAAGTCGTACCACTCGATGGAGGTGCCGACGAGGGCGGCCATGCCGCCCTTGAGGGCCCTTCGGTGCGTGTTCTCTTGGACCGGGGAGGCGGTCGTTGACATGTGAGCTCCTTCGCTGGATGTCGGGGTGAAGCGGGTGGGGTGTTCCGGGGAGGGGGGATTCGGGGCGGTGGGGTGGCCGGAGCGGCCACCCCACCTGAGGGGATTAGTAGACGCGCTCGCCACCGACCCAGGTCGAGGCCACCGCGACCGCGGCGAGCTCGGGGACCGGGGTGGTGTAGGGATCGCGGGCGAGGACCGCGAAGTCGGCGCGCTTGCCGACCTCGAGGCTGCCGAGCTCGTCCTCGCGGCCGAGTGCGCGCGCTGCGGAGATCGTGTGACCGCGCAGCGCCGTGTCGAGCGACACCGCGAGATCGTCCGAGCCGAGCTGCGTGCCGCGACGGGTGATGCGCGAGACGGCGGCCTGGATGGCCTCCATCGGCCGCGGATCCGCCACCGGGGCGTCCGAGGAGATCGTGACCGGCACGCCGGCACGCTCGAAGTCGCCGAGCGGGTTGAAGCGTTCGCCCGGGGTGCCGATGGCCTGCTCGACGCCCTCGCCCCAGTTGAAGTGGTGCTGCGGCTGGTTCACCGGCATGATGCCCGCCTTCGCCATGCGGTCGATCTGCTCGAGCGTGGGCAGGCCGCAGTGCTCGATGCGGTGGCGTGCGTCGGTGTCGGGGCGATCCGCGAGGGCCGCCTCGATCGCGCTGATGACCATTTCGAGGGCAGTCGGGGACTGCGAGTGCGTCGCGGTCTGCAGGCCGACGCGGTGCGCCTTCTTGATCAGCTCGGTGTAGTCGCCCGGCTCGTGGTAGAGCTGGCCGGTGCGGCAGGGATCGCCGACGTAGCCGTCGGGGAAGTATGCGGTCCAGCCGCCGAGGGTGCCGTCCGAGTAGAACTTGATGCCCGCGAAGCTGAGGTGCTCGTTGCCGAACTGGCCGTGCAGGCCCATCTCGATCGCCTCGTCGAGGAGGTGCGAGAGCAGGTACATGCTGACGCGGACCTTGAGGTCGCCGGACTCGGCGAGGCGCAGGTACATGTCGAACTCGCGGCGGCTCACCTGGGCATCACCGATGGTCGTCACGCCGCCGGCGAGGAAGTTCTCCTGGGCGACGGCCAGCTGGCGCTTGTGCTCGTCCGGCTCATCGGCCAGGTGGAAGTTCGGGCCGTGGTGGCCGATCTTGACGCCTTCGAGCCCCGTGAGGACGTTGCAGGCCGCGTCGGACAGCTCGCCCGTGAGCTCGCCGTCCGCATCGCGGAAGAACTCGCCGCCCTTCGGGTTCGGGGTGTCCTTTGTGACGCCGTGCAGCTCGAACGTGTACGAGTTCACGACGCCGCCGTGGCCGGAGGCGTTCATGAGGTAGACCTCGCGGTCGGTCGCGACCTGATCGAGCTCGAAACGGTTGGGGTGGCGCTGCTCGGCGAGGTTGCGCTGCTCGTAGCCGTAGCCGCGGATCGGTCGGCCGGCGGGGAGGGTCTTCGCCGCTTCCGAGAGCAGGGCGACGATCTCGGGGATCGAGCCGGCCTTTTCGGGTCCGCAGTCCACCCAGCTCATCATCTGTCCGAGCATCAGGGGGTGGGCGTGCGCATCGATGAAGCCGGGCACGACGGTGGTGTCGCCCAGGTCAACGAGCTCGGGCGTGAGCGCGGAGACCTCGGCCGCGGCGGCGCGGCACTCGGCGACGGAGCCGACCGCGCGGATGCGATCGTCGATGATGAGGAAGGCTTCCGGAGTGGAACCCGCCTCGTCGAGGGTGTGAATCTTGGCGGCGGTGACAATCGTCGGCGCCTGAATGGCCGGGGCCTGGGTAAACGCGAGCTTGCGCACGGTGAGACTCCTTCGTTGTGAATCGATACGAGCGTACTCACGATCGAGGTAAACGGAAGACCATGCAGCGCTTCCGCGGGGTCATTGGAGTTGTTTTGTCGATTGAATCGGCCAAATTGGCCGCATTTGAATAGATCAGGCCACCGTTCCAGTTATTTTGTCAGGATCGGCGCAGACTGTTCTGTCAGGATAACCCGGTGGAAGCGTTTGATGAAGACCTGATCCGCGCGCTGCAATTGGACGGCCGCGCGCAGTTCTCGGCGCTCGCGGAACAGCTCGGCGTGCACCGGACCGTCGTCGCCCAGCGGGTGCACGAGCTGATCGAGAGCGGGGAGATCCGGATCCTCGCCGCCGTGCACCCCCGAGCGGTCGGCCTGCCGGTACAGGTGAACCTGCAGTTCCGGATCACGGGGCCGACGTCACCCGTATTCGAACACCTGCTGTCGTACACGAACGTGGTGTTTCTGTCGGAGATCAGCGGGCAGGCCCAGGGGGTCGTCGAAGTGTGGGCGGCGGATCTCGAAGACGTGGGGCGTTCGGTGCGCGCGATCCAGGCGATCCCCGGGGTGCGTGACGTGCAGTTCTCCCTCTACGACCGGGTGCTGAAGCGCCTCCGTTTGGGTGAGGATCCCGATCCGAATCAGCTCTCGTTCGACGCGTTCGACATCGAACTCATGGCCCAGCTGCAACTCGACGGCCGCCTCACCTTTGGCGAACTCGCGCGGCGCACGGGCCGATCCGCCTCCGCGTGCCGCACGCGCGTGCTCCGACTCCTCGATTCCGGCGTGATGCGCATCGGAGCCGTGCGCAGCCGCTTGAACGCCACCAGCTCGGTGCTCTCCGGCGTGGGGATCCTGCTCTCCGGTGACGCGGAGGGCCTCGCCTCGGCGGAAGAGCTCCTGTTGAGCATCCCGACCATCGAGTTCGCGGCGCGCACGCTTGGGAGGTACGGCCTCATCGCGACGATCGCGGCGCGTTCGATCGCGGACTACACGGCGATCGTGCGCAGCATTCGTGCACACCCGAGCGTCACCCACGTCGACACCTGGATTCACGCGGCCGTGTGGCTCGAACGATACGAGTGGAGCCTCGACCGCCTGGAACGCCTCCAGCTCGCGGGCACGCCGCTCTTCCCCGGCTGAGCCGGCCGCCCCGCCCGCCCCACCCACACCGCCCCCCCAACCGACCCCGCCCCGCCCACACCGCCGCCCCATCCAAACCGAGCCAATTTATCTAGCCCGACGAATTTTCCGGCGAATTTCCCTACATCTCGCGAAATTGCCTCGATGGGTGTGGGCGCTTGCCTTGCCCCCGGGCGCCCCGGCTAAGGTGGTGGGAACACGCCGGGTGCCGCTCGCCCGACCTCAGGGGGGTGCGTCGTGATCGAATTCGAACACGTGACGAAGACCTATGCCGGAGGGGCGGAAGCGGTGCAGGATTTCTCGTGCACCGTCCCTTCCCACCGCACAGTCGCGTTCGTCGGGTCGTCGGGGTCGGGGAAGACCACCCTGCTGCGCATGGTCAACCGGATGGTGGAACCCACCTCCGGACGTGTCTTGATCGACGGGGAAGACGTCCGCACACGCAACCCCGTCGAGCTGCGGCGCTCGATCGGCTACGTGCTGCAGCACGGCGGCCTGCTGCCGCACCGTACCGTGCTCGACAACATCGCCGCGGTGCCCCGCCTGACGGGCACGCCGAAGCGCGCCGCCCGCCTCGCGGCCACCGAACTGCTGGAGCGCGTGGGCCTCGATCCGGCCCTCGCACCGCGCTACCCCGCTCAACTCTCGGGGGGCCAGCAACAGCGCGTGGGCGTGGCCCGGGCGCTCGCGTCGGACCCGAACATCTTGCTCATGGACGAGCCGTTCGGGGCCGTCGACCCGATCGTGCGGCGGGAACTGCAGCGGGAGCTGTTGCGGCTCCAAGCGGAGCTCGGCAAGACCATCGTGTTCGTGACCCACGACATCGACGAGGCGTTCCTGCTCGGAGACGAAGTGGTCGTGCTCGCCGCGGGCGGCGTCGTCGCCCAGCACGGCACGCCGGAGCAGATCCTGAGCCGCCCGGCCAGCGCGTTTGTGCGCGATTTCGTGGGGGCTGACCGCGCCGAACGACAGCTCCGGATCGTCGAGGTCGACGGCCGGCAGCTCGCGGTCGACGACGCGGGCTGCCCCGTGGGGGTGCTCAGCCCGTGAGCTGGCCCCTCGCCAACGCCCCGGTGATTCTCGCCGCCGTGGGGGACCACCTCCTGCTCAGCCTGCCCGCGATCCTGCTGAGCGTCGTCATTGCCGTCCCCATTGGGCGGCTGGCCTTCCGCGCCCCGCGATTCGGCGGCCCGCTCCTCGGGGCCGCGAGCCTGGCCTACGCGATCCCCGCACTGCCGCTCCTGATCCTCGTCCCCGCGATTCTCGGGACGCCGCTGCGGTCGTGGCAGACCATGGTGGTGGCGCTCACCGTCTACGGCGTGGCGCTCATGGTGCGGACGTCGTGCGACGCCTTCGCGGCGGTCGATCCGCAGCTGCGAGACGCGGCGATCGCGATCGGCCATTCACGGCGGAGCGTCTTCTGGCGGGTGGAACTACCTCTCGCGATTCCCGTGCTGATCTCGGGAATCCGGGTGGTGGCTGTGTCCACGATCAGCCTGGTCACCATCGGAGCGCTGATCGGGGTGCGCAGCCTCGGGAGCCTGCTCACCGACGGATTTCAGCGCGGGATCGCCGCGGAGATCTGGAGCGGCGTGATCGCGACCGTGCTGCTCGCGCTGCTGCTGGACGGGCTGATCCTGCTCCTGGGCCGCGCGCTCACACCGTGGACCCGACGCCCCGCCCCCGCGAGCGAAGCCGCACCGCCCACCTCGGCGGTGACCGCGTGAACCTGTTTGTGGAGGCGTGGGCGTGGCTCGCAGATCCGGCGCACTGGGCAGGATCCGGCGGGATCCCGTTCCGAGTGCTCCAGCATCTTGGAGTCACGCTGCTCGCGGTGTTCGCCGCCGGGCTGCTCGCCGTTCCCGCGGGGGTCCTGATCGGACACACGCGGCGCGGCGCGGGCATTATCGGCGGTCTCGCCGGTGCCGCCCGGGCGCTCCCCACCCTCGGCCTGCTCACGTTGCTCGGCCTGTGGCTCGGGATCGGCCTCGCCGCCCCCGTGATCGCCCTGATCGTGCTCGCGATCCCGTCACTGCTCGCCGGCGCCTACGCAGGCGTGCAGGCGGTGGATCCGGCGGTCCCCGAGGCGGCGCGGGCGATCGGATTCAGCCCCGCCCAGGTCGTGCTGCGCGCAGAGCTGCCGCTCGCGCTGCCCGTCCTCATCGGGGGTGTGCGCGCGGCCACGCTCCAGGTGGTCTCGACGGCGACGCTCGCCGCCTACACCGCCGACCTCGGGCTCGGCCGATACCTGTTCGCGGGACTGAAATCCCGGGACTACCCGCAGATGCTCGCGGGCGCCCTGCTGGTGGTCGCGCTCACGCTGACCCTCGAACTCGTGCTTGCCGCGGTGCAGCGCGCCCTCACCTTCCGCACCACCACCACCGATTGAAAGGACGACTCATGCATCGACGCACCACCCTGTTTTCCACCGCGCTTCTCGCGGGCGCGCTCGTCCTCACGGGCTGCGCCGCCAGCGATCCGCTCGCCGACGGGGACGGCGATTCCGGCGCCGACGGCGCGACAATTGTGATCGGGTCTCAGGACTACTACTCCAACGAGATCATCGCCGAAACCTACGCGCAGGCCCTGGAAGCCGAGGGCTACACGGTGGACCGCCAGTTCCGGATCGGGCAGCGTGAGGCGTACCTGCCCGAACTCGAAGCGGGGAGCATTGACCTCTTCCCCGAGTACACCGGGAACCTGTTGCAGTACTGGACGCCCGACACCGAGGCCCGGCTCTCCGACCCGGTCTACGAGGAGTTGCAGGAGGCAACCCCGGACGGGCTCCGCGTGCTCGCCCAGTCACCCGCGACCGACCAGGACGCGTACACCGTGACGCGCGACTTCGCGGCTGAGTGGGACCTCGCGACGATCGCGGATCTCGCCAAGGTTGACGTTCCGCTGACGCTGGGGGCAAACTCCGAGGCCGAAACCCGACCCTACGGGCCGCGCGGCCTGGCCGAGACCTATGGCGTCACGGACGTGACGTTCACCCCGGTGGAAGACGGGGGCGGGCCGCTCACCGTGAAGGCCCTCACCGACGGTTCGATCCAGCTCGCGATCATTTACACCGCCGACCCGAGCGTTGCCGAGAACGATCTCGTCGCGCTCGACGACACGAAGGGCATCTTCCTGGCCTCGCACGTGGTGCCGCTCGCGAGCGACCGCGTCGATGCGGGCGCCGAAAAGATCGTGGACCGCGTGAGCGCCGCGATGACGCCCGAGGACCTCCGGGACATGAACGCGCGCAGCGTGCAGGATGAACTCCCGGCATCCCAGATCGCCGCAGACTGGCTCACCGCGAAGAGCCTCATCTAAGGAGCAGACATGACGCACACACCCGTAGACGCACCCCGGAGCGGGGCCGGTGACGCCCCGGTCGGCGCGCTCGCAGACCTCGCCATCATCGGATCCGGCTCGGGGAACACGCTCGTCACCCCGTTCTGGGAGGGCCGACGCGTGGTCATCGCCGAGTCCGGCGTGTTCGGGGGGACCTGCCTGAACGTCGGCTGCATTCCCACCAAGATGTTCGTGCGTCCCGCGACGCTGGCACGCTCCCCAGAGGAAGCGGCCCGGCTCGGGGTGACCCTTCACACGGAGGGCGTCGACTGGCCCGCGATCCGCGACCGGATCTTCGGGCGCATCGATCCGATCTCGGCTTCGGGGGAACGATACCGGCGCGATGAGCAGCCCCACGTCGAACTGATCTCGCAGCGGGTGCGGCTCGACGGCACCCACGCGATCGTGGCGGAGGACGGTACTCGGGTGGCCGCCCGGCAACTCGTGATCGCCGCTGGCTCGCGGCCGGTGATCCCGGACGTGCCGGGGATCGAGCTGCCCGAGGTACACACCTCGGAGACGGTGATGCGCCTCCCGGAGCTCCCGACGCGCGTGCTCGTGATCGGCGGCGGCGCCATCGCGAGCGAGTTCGCCTCGATCTTCTCGGGCCTCGGGTCCGAGGTGATCCAGGTGCATCGGCGCGGGCGGCTCCTGTCGCACGCGGAGACGGAGATCGCGGAGCGCTTCACCGAGGCGGTCGGGCGGCGCTGGGATCTGCGTCTCAATAGCGCGGTGCGGCGGATCGACCCGGCGGCCGACGGGGACGGGGTCGTCGTCGAGTTGAAGGCGGCGCTGGACGGCGCAGACGCGGGGGCCGGATCCGGCACCGCGGGTGGCGCGGAGGTCGCGGGGCCCGGCAGCGCGGGTGAGCGCGTGCAGGTCGACGTGGTGCTCGTCGCGATCGGACGTCGGCCCAACTCCGATCTCGTCGGGGCAGCCGAGGCCGGGCTCGATCTGCACCCCGACGGCCGGATCGCGGTGGACGCTGAGCAGCGGGTGCTCGCGGGCGGGGCGCCCGTCCCCGGGCTCTACGCGCTCGGTGACGTGTGCACTCCGTTCAAGCTGAAGCACGTGGCAAACCACGAGGCGCGGGTCGTGGCGCACAACCTGGAGCATCCCGAGGATCTGCGCGCGGCACGCCACGAGGCGGTCCCGGAGGCGATCTTTAGCGCGCCCGAGGTTGCGACCGTGGGGGAGACGGAGGCCGAGGCTGCCGCCCGGATCGGAGCGGAGCACGTCACCGCGTTCACCCAGCAGTACGGGGACACTGCCTACGGCTGGGCGCTCGAGGACACGGAAGGGCTGTGCAAGGTGATCGCGGATCGCCGGGATGGCCGGGTGCTCGGCGCGCACATCGTGGGGCACGAGGCGTCAATGCTGATCCAGCTCCCGGTGATGGCGATGAGCTTCGGAATCGACGCCCACACCGCGGCGCGCGGGCAGTACTGGCCGCACCCCTCCCTCATGGAGGTCGTTGAGAACGCCCTCCTCGGGCTCGACGTGCCCCGCGGCGACCGCCCACCGCTCTGAGCGGCCCGAGGGCGCTCCGGGTGCAGGGTGGCCCGCGCCGCGCTCCACGTGCGTCCGGCCTGCCCCGGCCGCGCCCAAACGTAGGCAATGTATCGAGCGCGATGCAAATATCGTCGAAAACGGCTCATGTCAGATAAAAAGCGTCAGTTTGGGTGGGGCAGGGGCCGGGGCTGGGGGCGGGGCCGGGAACGGGACCGGGACCGGGACCCGGGCCAGAGGCAGATCAGCGCGTGGCCGGGGCCCTGCCCGAAACCCGGCCCCGAGGCGTACAGTGGGCGCATGGGGACCAGAGCGGAGACCATCGAGTTTCTCACCGACCAGCTCAGCGCACTTCCGAGCCTGCGCACACGTCGCATGTTCGGGGAGTACGGGGTGTACTGTGACGACAAGATTGTCGCCCTCGTATGCGATGACACCCTGTTCGTGAAGCCGACCGAGGCCGGGCGCGCGTACCTGGGGACGCCGGAGGAGGCACCCGCCTACCCGGGGTCTAAGCCCTACTTCAAGGTCGACGGCGACCGCTGGGAGGACCGCGACTGGCTGGCGGGCCTCATCGACTGCACCGCGGCGGAGCTCCCCGTGCCGAAGCCAAAGCCCGCGCGCAAGCCGAAGAAGTAGGTGCCGGGCGCCGGGCACGACCAGGGGCCTTGCCGAGCGCGCGCCCACACCGAGGCAATTTCGTGAGACTGAGCCTTTTTCGGCGGAGAACGGCACCGTTTGGATAATTTGCCTCGGGGAGGGCGGGCCGGGCTGGGCCGGGAGCCAGACGAACCGGGGGGCCGGGCGGGCCGGGCGGGCCGGGTGAGCCGGGAGCCTGGCTAGCCGCGGGCGCGGAGCGCGGGGAACACGAAGTCGGTGTTCAACGGTGCCATATCCGCGCGAGCGACGGCGGGGTCGATCCACTCGATGCGTTCGATCTCGGCCTGCGCCTCGGCCGACTCTGCGCCGGGCACGAGCGGATGCTCGAACACCGCGGCCTCGACGACGAAGCCGGGCTCGTTCGCCGCCGTCGCGCGGAACACGCCCAGATCGGTGAGCTGTGCCGGATCGAGCGCGAGGCCGAGCTCCTCGGACACCTCACGCACCGCGGTGGCACGGGGATCCTCGCCCGCCTCCGGCTTTCCGCCCGGCAGCATGAAGCTCGCGGTGCCGCGCTTGCGCACGTTCAGCACACGCCCCTCAGCGTTGCGCATCACCACGGCGCTGACCCGGATCACGCGGGGCTCCGGGGAACCCGCGGCAGTCGGTGTGGACGAAAGAGACGAAAGTGACGAAAGAGACGCTGGGTTCGGATCGGTGCTCACCCGTCGAGTGTAACGCCGCCGGGTGCCGGGCTACCCCTCGGCCGCGGCGTACCCCGGGGCCGGGGGAAGCCCGAAGAACTCCTCCAACGTGGAGATCCCGGTGCGCTGCATCTCCTGTGCGAGCTCGGGGCCCACGTAGCGGAAGTGCCACGGCTCCGGAGTGAAGCCGGTCACCGACTCCTTGCCCGCCGGGTACCGCACCACGAAGCCGTGCTCCGCGGCGTGCGCGCCGAGCCACGCCCCCGCGGGGGTCTCCCCGAAGCATGCCGCGAGGTAGCAGTCGCCGAAGTCGTCGAGATCGATCACGAGTCCGGTTTGATGCTCGGAGTGCCCGGGCCGGGCCGAGTACGTGTCCGCCGCGGCCTGCCCGTCGCGCTCCACGTAGCGGTCGTAGAGCGAGACCTGCGTCGCGTAGTCCCGGTACGCGCTGATGATGCGCACCGTGTGGCCCGCCCCGGCGGCGGCCCCGAGGAACGCTTCTGCGGCGCGCGCCGCGGGTTCTCGCAGAGGTTGTGCGAACTCGTTCTCCACGCCGACGGGCATGTCGAGATCGGCGGGCGCCCAATCCGCGGGGGAGAGCGGGCGCAGCTTGTTGCTCACGACCCAGAGTGACGCGGGATCGTCGAGGGAATGCGCCGAGCGGTCAAACTCGGGCTCAGGCGGGGTCGGAGTCTGCGTGGGCGCGGGGGTCGCGCTCGCCGCAGCCGACGGCTCGGAGGATGCGGGTGCGGGTGCCGCGGGCTCCGGGGCACAGGCAACGAGCCCGCCCCCGAGCGCGACGGCGAGCCCGCAGGCCACCACGAATGAGCTGCGGAATCGGGGGTGGGACATGCTGCCAGCCTACGGGCTTGCGCCGGATCCCGGGCCAGGGCGACCGGCTAGGCTGGCCGCATGACCGACGCACCCGAGCCCCGGCGCCGACTGTCCCGCCACACCCGGTTGACGATCACGATCTGTGTGACGGCGCTGCTCCTCGCTGGGGCCGGAACGGCGCTGGCGCTGTGGCTGCCGGGAAACGCCGCGCAGGATCCGGCACCGACCGAGAGCGCCGCCCCCGAGCCGAAGCCCGAGCCGACGACGTCGCCCACCCCGGCCCCCACGGAGCGCGCCCCGCAGCCGGTGCGCATGATCGCCATGGGCGACATGCTGCCGCACGATTCCGTGAACGCGAACGCCGTGGCGGCGGACGGCAGCGTGAGCTTCGCCCCGTTCTTCGCCGGCATTCAGTCGCAGCTCGACGCCGCGGATGTCACCTTCTGCAATCAGGAGGTGCCGAGCGCCGGCGTCGACTTCGGGATCAGCGGCTACCCGACGTTCAACACCTACACCGAGTTTGCGCGGGATCTCCGCGAGGGCGTGGGGTGTGACCTCGTGAACACGGCGACGAACCACACCGCGGACAAGGGCGCGGCCGGGATCGCGGCGACCCGGGAGGCGTGGGACGGCCTGGCCCCGGCGGTGGTCGCGGGCGCGAATCGCTCCGCGGAGGAACAGCGGACCGTGCCGATCTTCGAGCAGGACGGCATGAAGATCGCGTTCGTGGCCTTCGCCGAGTATTCGAACGCGCCGATCGACGGGGTATCCCTGAACATTATGGGCGACACCGCGCTCGTCACGGAGCTCATGACGCAGGCGCGCGCGAACGCCGACGTGGTGATCGTGTCCGCGCACTGGGGCACCGAGGACTCGCACGAGGTCAACGACGCCCAGCGGGCGTTTGCGAAGCAGGTGGCGGATCTCGGTGCCGACGTGGTGATCGGTACGGGCCCGCACGTGCTGCAACCGGTGAACTGGGTGGATCGTGCGGACGGCGGCCGCACCCTCGTCTGGTATTCGATCGGCAACATGCTGAACACGCAGCTCGAGCTGGATCAGCGCACGGGCGTGATCGCCGGCTTTGAGCTGGCCCGGGACGAGGCCGGCACGGTGCAGGTCGCGAACCCCACGGCGCTGCTCACGTACATGCACTACGACTGGAGCGCCGAGCAGGAGGCCGCGAACGACTTGATGGCGCGGAACACCCTCTCGATCACCCCGCTCGCCGCCTCGGACGAGCTGCTGCAGCGCACGCGCTTCGGGGTGACGGCGATGGATCAGGTGGCCGCCTCCATCGCGGTCCTCGGCCCCGACGTGGCGGTGATCTCGGAATAGCGCGGGCGGGCTACGCCTCCGCGCCGGTATCGGCGGAGAGCGTGCCGTAGGCCGCGGCCGCGAGGCGGTCCCCGATGACGGGGAACTCGCCCCGTACCGCGGTGACCAGCGCGGGATCCACGTCGACCACGACCACCTCTTCGGCGTCGCCGCACTCGGCGAGCACGCGGCCCGCGGGATCCACGATCCGGCTGTGCCCGCCGAGTTCGACGCCACCCTGCACGCCGCAGGCATTGACGGCGACGACCCACAGCTGATGCTCGATCGCGCGCGCTTGGGTGAGTACTCGCCAGTGCTCCCGCCGCGCGGCCGGCCACGCGGCGGGCACGATCACGGCCTCGGCACCCCGCACGCTCATCTCCTGCCAGAGCCCCGGGAAGCGCAGGTCGTAGCAGGTGATGCTCGCTGTCGCGCCGAGCGGGCTCGGGGCGACGCTCAGCGTCGATCCGGCGGTCAACAGTTCCGCTTCGAGCGACTGGTAGCCGAAGACGTGGATCTTCCGGTACGTCTGCGTGATCTTGCCGTCCGCCCCCACGAGCACCGCGGTGTTGTGGAGCGTGCCCTCGGGGCTGCGCTCCACGATGCTGCCGAGGTGGATCGCCGCCCCCAGCTCGCGCGCGAGGCGGCGGATCATGGTGACCGTGGGGCCGTCCAGAGTCTCTGCCAGCTCGGCGTAGCGCTCGAACGCGAAGTAGCCCGCGCTCCACAGCTCGGGCAGCACGTAGAGATCCGCGCCAGGGTGCTGGCGCAGGAGCTCCGCGACGCGGTCGATGCGCGCCTCCCGGGATTCGTGCTCGGGGCTCGCGACCTGGACGAGGGCGATCCGGCGTGCAGGGGACTGAGACGAGACGGAGACCATGCCCCCACCATACTCAGCACTGAGCGGCGGATCCACGGAAACATACGGCAGAATGGCACCATGAGCATCGACACCGCCGAACTGCCTGAGCCCGAGGGTCCCGAGGATCGGCCCGCACCGGCCGGGAATCCCGGCTGGCTCAGTCAGGACGAGCTCGACTTTGTGCGCGGCCGCTTGCCGATCCTGTACGTCGAGGCGGTGCCGGTGCGACTCGACGGGCTCGGTCAGGTCACCGAGGTCGGCCTGCTGCTGCGGAGCACCCCGGAGGGGCGCATGACCCGCGCGTTCGTGTCGGGGCGCGTCCGCTTCGGCGAGCCCCTGCGCGAGGCCCTGTTCCGTCACTTGGAGGACGATCTCGGGCCGATGGCGTTCCCGCAGATGCCGACCGAGCTGCGGCCGGTACAGGTGGCTGAGTATTTCCCGATGCCCGGGATTTCCGCATTCGTCGACGAGCGCCAGCACGCGGTGTCGCTCGTGTACGTGGTGCCCGTGACCGGGACGTGCAATCCGCGCCAGGACGCGCTCGAGGTGACGTGGATGTCGCCGGAGGAAGCGCTCTCCCCGGACACCCTCGACGAGTTCATCGGTGGTCGCGGCGCGCTGCTGCGCCAGGCCCTCGCGGGGGTGGGCTGCTAGCGCCGCTGCCAGCTGATCGCGTGCCGAGCCGAGTACCCCCGCGCGCACTTCGCGCAGGAACTCGCGCGGGTGGGGGCCCGGAACCGGTAGTGTTCGTGCCCCGCGGGGCAGCGCCCGATCCAGGGGGCGCTCTCGTGGGCGATCTCGCCGGTGTGCGTGCGGCCGCCGACGTACCCGAGCTCGGCGGCGACGCGTTTCCACGCGGGGCCGTGCCCCGCGGCGGATCCTGCGATCGCGTGGGCGACCTCGTGCAGCAGGACCTGATGGATCTCGTCGTCGTCGAACTTCTCGGCAAGGTATCGGGAGACGGTGATCCGGTGCTCCGTATAGTTACACAGCCCGGCCCGGCGCTTGGCCCGGTCGAAGCCGAAGCTCCAGACCGCTGGATCGAGGTGGAGGCGGATCAGGGCGTCCGCCCACACGCGCACCCGCGCGAGTTCAGCCACGCTCGAACAGCTCCCGAGCGGGCGCGGGGGAGTCGACCGCGGTCGCGTCGGTGACGGCGCGAGATCCGCGCGTGAGCTCCGCGAACTCCCGGCCGACGAGCATGCGTGCCGGATGGGGGCCGCCCGCGAGCAGACGCGGCAGCCAGTCGAGCGACTCCAGATCGTCGTCGGACGCGACAAACACGACGTTCCCGAAGCGCCGGCCCTTGATCACCTGCGGCTCCGCGATCGCGGCGACCGAGCCGAAGAGCTGGTCCAGTGTGGCGGCCTGGCCGCGCACAAACGGGAGCCCCGCGCCATCGGCGGCGTTGACGACCACGAGCCCGCCGGGCGCGAGGAGCGGGCGGATCAGCTCGTAGAACTCGACACTGGAAACGTGGGCGGGCGTCTGCGCGCCCGCGAAGATGTCGACCACCACGAGGTCCATCGCGCCGCGCATCCCGTCCGGCAGCTTCCCGAGCACCGCCCGGGCGTCGCCGCGGCGCACGCGGATGCTGGCGCGCTTCGGCAGCGGGGCCGCCGCGCGCACGAGGTCGACGAGATCGCCCTCGAGTTCGACGATCTGCTGTCGGCTCCCGGGCCGTGTGGCCTCCACGTAGCGAGGGAGCGTGAACGCGCCGCCGCCCAGGTGCAGCGCGGAGATCGGCTGCCCCGGTGCACGGAACAGGTCGATGACGTGGCCGATCCGGCGGATGTATTCGAAGAATAGCTCGCTCGGATCGCTCAGGTGCACGTGCGATTGGGGGGTGCCGTCCACCAGCAGCTGGATCGCGCCGGGAACCCAGCGATCCACCTCAAACTCGGCGGTCAGGCCGGAGCTGAGGGTAATCGGCTCGGGGAGATTCACGCCCGCGCCCTAGCCGCGTGCCAGGCCGAGCTCGTCGATCTTGCGCTGCAGATCCGCGTTCGAGGGCTCGACCTGGTGGCTCCGGTCGGGATAGAGAATCACCGGGATGTTGGTGCGCCCACTGATGTCTTTCGCGACGTCCGCGGCGGCCGGATCCTGCACGAGGTCGACGTAGCGGTACTGCACGCCGGCACGATCGAACACGAGCTTCGCACGGCGGCAGTCGCCGCACCAGTCCGCGCCGAACATGACGGTTTCCGTGGCCGCGTCGGTCTCCGCGGGAGCCGGCTCGGTGGGCGTAGAATCAGCGATTTCGGTCATGCCGTCATGATACGCCGCGGGCAGGCGGTGCGGATCCCGCCCGCCGCGAACTGTGGATATCTCGGAACCAGAAGCGCCGGGAGAGCACCGCGACGCACACGCCGAGCAGCGCCCCCGCGGTGACATCGGTGGCCCAGTGGACGTGGAGCGCGGTCCGGCTCCACATCATGAGCGCGATCCACGCGATGGCCAGGGCCCACGCCCAGCGCGCGGCGGCGCGGGGCAGCTCGTCCGCGGCGGACACCACGAGGGCGAGCGATACGACGAGCGCGGCCGCCCCGAGCGAGTGACCCGACGGGAACGAGCTCCCGGACGAGGAATATAGCTGATCCCAGGGGCGCGGCCGCAGCACCACGGCCTTGAGGAGCTCGGATATTCCGACGCCGAGCACCATCGCCGTGGCGACGGCCGCCGCGTCGCGGGGCCGGCGGAGCGCGAGCAACAGTGCGATTGCGATCGCGGCACAGGCGGCCGCCCCGATACCGCCGCCGATTTCGGCCGCGAAGACGGACACGGCAAACGGGGCCGACCCGCGGCTGAGCCCGGCGACCCCGTGCCACCACTCGTCGGGGCCGAGTGCCCCGATCGGGCCCGGCAGGATGAACCGCATGAGGAGCCCTGCGGCCACCACCACGGCGATTCCCGCGATGGCCCAGGGGGTCGCGGCGCGCACGCGTGCTGCAGTGCGCGTGCTGGGGGAAACGTGCGGTGCCATTTCCCCACGATAGCCGGAGCGCGGTCTAGGTTCCGGGGAAATTCGTGTGGGGTGCCGGCGGGGTGACAAAGGGATCGGCGAGCTGGGACGCGGGGACGCCGGCGATCCTGGCGGCCGCGTAGCCATTCAGCGTCGTCCACAGCCAGTCCTCCCGGAAACGCGCATCGACGTAGAGCAGCCCGATTGCGGTGTTGGCGACCATCGCCCCGAACGCGCCGACCGCGAAGACCGGCACGCTCCCGATGATTCCGGGAAGCAGCGCTGCGGTCATGTCTGCGGGACTCGTGGGGGAGGAAAGCACGCCGACGACCACGATGATGAACATGAGGACCGCGCCGACGACGCCACAGGCCAGGCTGATCACCAGTTGAGTGCCAGCGATCCGCCAGACGCGTCCCCGAGTCAGCTCCCACGAGCGGCGAAGCGCGTGACGCACGGTGGTCCTCTCGAACACGACGACGCCCGAGGCGAGCTGCAGCCGGAACGTGAGCCACAGGAAGGGAACGCCCAGCCCGGCGGCGATCACGAAGGACACCGGCACCGCGATGACCGCGGCGAGCATCGCATTCGCGGAGCTGAACAGGGCCATGAACGCCAGCGCCATGACGCCCGTGACCAGGATCGCGAACGCCACACCCGCGCCGAAGAACACGAGGTTGACCAGCAGGAGCCGCGTCCCGGAAACCCGCAGCAGCCGCCAGAGCTCGGCGCTCGTGGCGCGATCGCCCAGCAGGGCCACACGCAGATGATGCAGGGCGAACCCCTGGGCGATCACCTGCGCGCCGAGGGCGGCGATGAGCTGCAGGAGGAGGGCTCCCAGGTAGGGTCCGACGAGGGAACCGTCGATCCCGCCCGGGCTCATCCCATCGAGCCCCGCTGCCGATTGGGCGAGCGCGGCGAGAGTTCCAGCGCCGAGGTTCACCGCCCACACGATCACACCAGCCACGGCGAGCAACGGCACGGGGTTCTTCCAGACGAGAGAGAACGACTGCCCCAGAACCGCGCCGAAATCGAGGGGATTGAACCGGGCGGGCTGGGACGGTCCGGGGAGCCGGTGTTCCGGCTCGGGAACCTCGGAACGGGCGTCGGTCACTCCTGCGATACCTCCTCGACACGTCGGCTGCGGCCCTTCCAGCCTGTCAGGGGTGCGGGACCCGCACAAGGGAGTGCGGCGTCGGGGGTGTGAAAGAACATCTGATCTGCGCTGGACATCGTTCTCGGGCGGTGGTAAAGTCGACAGTTGCACTACGGACACTTGTGTGCCCGCAAATAGCGGTGGGCCCCGGGAGCTGGCGTGAAAACGCAGATGAGCCTCGAATTCGTGTTTCGGTAGCTACGCACACTCTCGCAAGACCAGGTCAACCGGCCCGACGGGGCCCACGGAGGTAGTTTCCTTGGCTGCTGCGCGCAACGCATCGTCATCCACCCAACCGAAGAACGGCCGCGATCATCAGCGCCTGTCCTTCGCCAAAATTTCCGACACGCTGTCGGTGCCGAACCTGCTGGCACTGCAGCTCGAGAGCTTCGACTGGCTCGTCGGCAACGATGTCTGGAAGGAGCGCGTCGTCGAGGCTCAGGCCGCGGGACGCGACGACATCGCACTGAAGAGCGGTCTGGAGGAGATCTTCGACGAGATCTCCCCGATCGAGGACAACGCTGGCACCATGCAGCTGTCCTTCGAGAACCCGATTCTCGACGAGCAGAAGTTCACCATCGAGGAGTGCAAGGAGCGCGGCAAGACGTACGCGGCTCCGCTGTACGTCGAGGCGGCGTTCTACAACACCGAGACGCAGGTGCTGAAGAGCCAGACGGTCTACATGGGCGATTTCCCCATCATGACCGACAAGGGCACCTTCATCATCAACGGCACCGAGCGCGTCATCGTGTCGCAGCTGGTCCGGAGCCCGGGCGTCTACTTCGACCGCACCCAGGAGAAGACCTCCGATAAGGACGTCTTCACCGCTCGCGTGATCCCGAGCCGCGGTGCGTGGCTCGAGTTCGAGGTCGACAAGCGCGACCAGGTCGGCGTGCGTATCGACCGCAAGCGTAAGCAGTCGGTCACGGTCTTCCTGAAGGCCCTCGGCATGACGAGCGAGGAGATCCTCGAGGAGTTCGCCGGTTACGAGTCGATCGCGCTCACCCTTGAAAAGGACGGCATCCTCACGCAGGAGGAAGCGCTCAAGGACATCTACCGCAAGCAGCGTCCGGGCGAGCAGGTGGCGATCGAGGCCGCGCGCGCGCTCCTCGACAACAGCTACTTCAACGAGAAGCGCTACGACCTCGCCAAGGTGGGTCGCTACAAGATCAACCGCAAGCTCGGCATCGACGCGCCGATCACCGACTCGGTGCTCTCGCTCGAGGACATCGTCGCGACGATCAAGTACCTCGTGGGCCTCCACGCCGGCACCGAGAAGCTCCCCGGCGTCCGCGACGGCGAGATCATCGACATCCGCCTGGACACCGACGATATCGACCACTTCGGGAACCGTCGTATCCGCGCCGTGGGCGAGCTCATCCAGAACCAGGTCCGCACGGGCCTGAGCCGCATGGAGCGCGTGGTCCGCGAGCGTATGACGACGCAGGACATCGAGGCGATCACGCCGAACACCCTGATCAACACGCGTCCCGTGTTGGCCGCGATCAAGGAGTTCTTCGGCACCTCGCAGCTGTCGCAGTTCATGGATCAGAACAACCCGCTCGCGGGTCTGACCAACAAGCGCCGTCTGTCCGCGCTGGGCCCGGGCGGTCTGTCCCGTGACCGCGCAGGCGTCGAGGTGCGAGACGTGCACCCCTCGCACTACGGCCGCATGTGCCCCATTGAGACCCCGGAAGGCCCGAACATTGGTCTGATCGGCGCGCTCGCAACCTTTGCGCGGATCAACGCGTTCGGCTTCATCGAGACGCCGTACCGCCGCGTCATCGAGGGCAAGGTCACGGACGAGGTCAACTACCTCACCGCGCACGAGGAGGACGAGTACCTCATCGCGCAGGCCGGGGCCCCGCTCACGAAGGACGGCAAGTTCTCCGAGAAGCAGGTCCTCGCCCGTCCCCGTGGCTCCGAGGTGGTCCTCGTCGACGCTGAGCGCGTCGACTACATGGACGTCTCGCCGCGCCAGATGGTGTCGGTCGCGACCTCGCTGATCCCGTTCCTCGAGCACGACGATGCAAACCGCGCCCTCATGGGTGCCAACATGCAGCGTCAGGCCGTGCCGCTCGTCCGCTCCGAGTCGCCCGTGGTGGGCACCGGTATGGAGGGGTACGCCGCCATCGACGCGGGCGACGTGGTCACCGCCGCGAAGTCCGGTGTGATCGCTGACGTTTCGGCTGACGTCGTCACCATCCAGGAGGATGAGGGCGGCACGAAGAGCTACTTCATGCGCAAGTTCGACCGCTCCAACCAGGGCACGAACTACAACCACCGCGTGATCGTCAAGGCCGGCGATCGCATCGAGGCCGGCGAGGTCATCGCCGACGGCCCCGCGACGGAGAACGGCGAGCTCGCGCTCGGCAAGAACCTCCTCGTGGCGTTCATGTCCTGGGAGGGTCATAACTTCGAGGACGCGATCATCCTGAGCCAGAACCTGGTGAAGGACGACACGCTCTCCTCGATCCACATCGAGGAATACGACATCGATGCCCGCGACACCAAGCTCGGCAAGGAGGAGATCACCCGTGATCTCCCCAACGCGAGCATGGAGGCGCTGAAGGACCTCGACGAGCGCGGCATCATCCGCATCGGCGCCGAGGTGTCGCCCGGCGACATCCTCGTCGGCAAGGTCACGCCGAAGGGCGAGACCGAGCTGTCGGCCGAGGAGCGCCTGCTCCGCGCGATCTTCAACGAGAAGAGCCGCGAGGTGCGCGACACGTCCCTGAAGGTGCCGCACGGCGTCTCGGGCACGGTCACGTCCGTCAAGGTCTTCGACGCGGAGAACGACAACGACGACGAGCTCGGCTCGGGCGTCAACCAGCGCGTCGTGGTCTACATCGCTCAGAAGCGTAAGATCACCGAGGGCGACAAGCTTGCCGGCCGTCACGGCAACAAGGGCGTCATCTCGAAGATCCTCCCGGTCGAGGACATGCCGTTCCTCGCGGACGGGACCCCGGTCGACGTGATCCTGAACCCGCTGGGCATCCCCGGTCGAATGAACTTCGGCCAGGTGCTCGAGGTCCACCTCGGCTGGATCGCGAAGCAGGGCTGGAAGGTCGAGGGGACGCCGGAGTGGGCTGCGAAGCTGTCGCAGCAGGCACTCGAGGCTGCCCCGAACACGAAGGTCGCGACCCCCGTGTTCGACGGTGCGTCCGAGGCGGAGATCGCCGGTCTGCTGGATTCCACGCTGGAGACCCGCGACGGTGAGCGCCTGATCGATTCGAGCGGCAAGACCCGCCTGTTCGACGGCCGTTCCGGCGAGCCCTACCCGTACCCGATCGCGGTCGGCTACATGTACATCCTGAAGCTGCACCACCTGGTCGACGACAAGATCCACGCGCGTTCGACCGGTCCGTACTCCATGATCACGCAGCAGCCGCTGGGTGGTAAGGCGCAGTTCGGCGGACAGCGTTTCGGTGAGATGGAAGTGTGGGCGCTCGAGGCCTACGGCGCGGCATACGCGCTGCAGGAGCTCCTCACGGTCAAGTCCGACGACATCCTCGGCCGCGTGAAGGTCTACGAGGCGATCGTCCGCGGCGAGAACATCCCGGAGCCGGGTGTGCCCGAGTCGTTCCGCGTCCTGCTCAAGGAAATGCAGTCGCTCTGCCTGAACGTCGAGGTGCTCGGTGCGGACGGTAACGCCGTCAGCCTGCGTGACAACGATGACGAGGCCCACCGCACGGCAGAAGAACTGGGGATTAACCTCTCCAGCCGCTTCGAGACGTCGTCGATCGACGACATCTAAGCCGCCCCAGACGTTTAGCTACCAAGGAGAACATTTTGCTCGAGGGTACGAGTTTCAATGAGCTGCAGATCCGTCTGGCGACCGCTGACGACATCCGCAGCTGGTCATTCGGCGAGGTCAAGAAGCCGGAGACCATTAACTACCGCACGCTGAAGCCCGAGAAGGACGGTCTGTTCGGCGAGCAGATCTTCGGTCCGAGCCGGGACTGGGAGTGCGCGTGTGGCAAGTACAAGCGCGTCCGCTACAAGGGCATCGTCTGCGAGCGGTGTGGGGTTGAGGTCACGAAGTCCTCGGTGCGCCGTGAGCGCATGGGCCACATCGAGCTGGCCGCGCCGGTCACGCACATCTGGTACTTCAAGGGCGTCCCGTCGCGCCTGGGCTACCTGCTCGACATGGCGCCGAAGGACCTCGAGAAGGTCATCTACTTCGCGGCGTACATGATCATCGACATCGATGAAGAGGGCCGTCACGAGGATCTCGCTGAGCTTGAGGCCGAGCTGCGGCTCGAGCTGAAGGCGCTCGAGGACCAGCGCGACATCCAGATCGCTCAGCGCCAGCAGCAGGCCGAGACCGACCTGGCCGCACTGGAAGCCGAAGGGGCGAAGGCCGATCAGCGCCGCCGCGCCGAGGCCTCGGCTGAGAAGGAAATGACCGCGATCCGCAAGGGCTTCGACGACGACATCGCTCGTCTGCAGCGCGTGTGGGAGGACTTCCGCAACCTGAAGGTGGGCGACCTCAAGCCCGAGGACGCCGTCTTCGCTGACCTCATGGACCGCTACGGCGATTACTTCGAGGCGTACATGGGTGCCGAAGCCATCAAGAAGCGCCTGGAAGCCTTCGACCTGGAGGCTGAGGCGGAGACGCTGCACCTGCAGATCTCCGAAGGCAAGGGCCAGAAGAAGATCCGCGCGATCAAGCGCCTGAAGGTCGTCAGCGCCTTCCTGCAGACCGGGGCAAGCCCGGCCGCGATGGTGCTCGACGTGGTCCCGGTGATCCCGCCGGAGCTGCGTCCGATGGTGCAGCTCGACGGTGGCCGCTTCGCGACCTCGGATCTGAACGATCTGTACCGCCGTGTGATCAACCGCAACAACCGCCTCCGCCGCCTGCTCGATCTCGGTGCCCCCGAGATCATCGTGAACAACGAGAAGCGCATGCTGCAGGAAGCCGTGGACGCGCTGTTCGACAACGGCCGCCGCGGCCGCCCCGTGACGGGCACCGGCAACCGCGCGCTGAAGTCCCTGAGCGACATGCTCAAGGGCAAGCAGGGTCGCTTCCGTCAGAACCTGCTCGGCAAGCGCGTCGACTACTCCGGCCGTTCGGTCATCGTGGTCGGCCCGCAGCTGAAGCTGCACCAGTGTGGCCTGCCGAAGCAGATGGCGCTCGAGCTGTTCAAGCCGTTCGTGATCAAGCGCCTCATGGATCTGTCGCACGCGCAGAACGTGAAGGCCGCAAAGCGCATGGTGGAGCGCGCGCGCTCCGAGGTCTGGGACGTGCTCGAGGAGATCATCCGCGAGCGCCCCGTGCTGCTCAACCGTGCACCGACCCTGCACCGCCTCGGCATCCAGGCGTTCGAGCCGCAGCTCGTGGAGGGCAAGGCGATCCAGCTGCACCCCCTCGTGTGTGCCGCGTTCAACGCCGACTTCGATGGCGACCAGATGGCAGTGCACCTGCCGCTGTCGGTCGAGGCTCAGGCCGAAGCACGCGTGCTGATGCTCGCGTCGAACAACATCCTGAAGCCGTCGGACGGCCGCCCGGTGACCCTGCCCTCGCAGGACATGATCATCGGCCTGCACCACCTCACCACCATCAAGCCGGACTCGGTCGGCACCGGCCGTGCCTTCGGCTCGGTGGCCGAGGCGATCCTCGCGATGGACGAGGGCAGCCTGGATCTGGGTGCACAGGCCCGGATCCGCCTGACCGGGTACACCGATGCGCAGGGCGTCACCCACGACAAGCCCGTGCTCGTCGAGACCTCGCTCGGCCGCGCCCTCTTCAACGAGGCGCTGCCCGCGGACTACGTGTACTTCGAGGCGGTCGCCGACAAGAACACGCTGTCCGGCCTGGTCAACGACCTCGCGGAGCGGTACCCGAAGGTGGAGGTCGCGGCAACGCTCGACCGCATCAAGGACGCCGGCTTCTACTGGGCTTCGCGCTCGGGCGTGACCGTTGCGCTCTCCGATATCGTGACCCCGGCCAACAAGGGCGAGATCATCGCGGAGCACGAGAAGCGCGCCGCGAAGGTTCAGCGCGACTACGACCGCGGCATGATCCAGGACAGCGAGCGGCACAAGGCGCTCACCGAGATCTGGACGGAGGCGACCGACGAGGTGGCCGCCGCGATGCGCGAGTCGTTCCCCGCGGACAACACCATCTTCCGGATGGTGTCCTCGGGTGCTCGTGGTAACTGGCTGCAGATCCGAAACATCGCGGGTATGCGTGGCCTGGTGTCGAACCCGAAGGGCGAGATCATCCCCCGCCCGATCATCAACTCGTACCGCGAGGGCCTGTCGGTGGCGGAGTACTTCATCGCGACCCACGGTGCGCGTAAGGGTCTGGCCGATACCGCTCTGCGTACCGCCGACTCCGGGTACCTGACCCGTCGTCTGGTGGACGTCTCGCAGGACGTCATCATCCGCGAAGAGGACTGTGGCACGCGCCGTGGCCTCGACCTCCCGATCGCTGCACCGGACGCCAACGGCGTGCTGGTCGGCGACGAGAACGTCGAGAACTCGGTCTACGCCCGGACGCTCGCCGCGGACGCGGTCGCCCCGGACGGCACCGTTGTGGCGTCGGCGGGCGAGGACGTCGGCGACGTGCTCATCGAGAAGCTCATCGCCGGTGGCGTCATCGAGATCAAGGTCCGCTCGGTCCTGACCTGTGAGTCGGCAGTCGGCGTCTGCGCCACCTGCTACGGCCGTTCGCTCGCGACCGGTCAGCGCGTCGACATCGGCGAGGCCGTCGGCATCATCGCGGCACAGTCGATTGGTGAGCCCGGTACCCAGCTGACGATGCGTACGTTCCACACGGGTGGTTCGGCATCGGCTGACGACATCACGCAGGGTCTGCCCCGCGTGCAGGAGCTCTTCGAAGCGCGTACCCCGAAGGGTGCGTCCCCGATCGCCGAGGCCGCCGGCCGCGTCACGATCGAGGACACCGAGAAGAGCCGTCGCATCCTCCTGATGCCGGACGACGGCACCGAGGAGAAGGCGTACCCCGTCCTGAAGCGTGCCACCCTGCTCGTCGCAGACGGTGACCACGTCGAGCTCGGCCAGCCGTTCCTCGCCGGAACGCTTGACCCGAAGGACATCCTGCAGGTCGGTTCCACCGAGAACGGGAAGCACATCCCGGGTGAGCGCGCCGTGCAGAAGTACCTCGTTGAGGGCGTGCAGGGCGTGTACCGCTCGCAGGGCGTGCCGATCCACGATAAGCACATCGAGGTCATCGTGCGCCAGATGCTGCGCAAGGTCACCGTCGTCGATCACGGCGAGACCGAGCTGCTCCCGGGCGAGCTCGTCGACCGGGCGCGCTACCAGCGCATCAACCGTGAGGCGATCCTCGAGACCAAGCGTGCCGCAACGGCTCGTCCCGAGGTCATGGGTATCACCAAGGCGTCGCTCGCGACCGAGTCGTGGCTGTCGGCGGCCTCCTTCCAGGAGACCACCCGCGTGCTCACCCAGGCGGCGATGGAGGGATCGAAGGATCCGCTCATCGGTCTGAAGGAGAACGTCATCATCGGTAAGCTCATCCCGGCTGGTACGGGGCTGAGCACCTACCGCGACGTCACCGTCGAGGCGACCGAGGAAGCGAAGGCGGAGCGGTACCCGAACCGCCTGTTCGCGACCGAGGGCACCTTCGATGAGAACGACCTCTCGTTCGTGGACTTCGACAGCTTCACGGCTGACGAGTTCAACCCGGGGAACTACAGCTAGGGCCTCGGCCCGGCTCCGTCCCGGAGCCTGAAGCGGGCGCTCGCACTTCGGTGCGGGCGCCCGCTTCTGCATTGTGCGAGGATGAGAACGGCGGCATTTAGCCGATTCCGGGCGCGTAGCCCCGACAAACCCCGGGCAAGGTTGTACTGTGGCGGCACAGAGAGTGTGTTCGGCGATCCTGAGCCCGAGCACGAACGAGAGGTGCAGCGATGAGCGAAGAGCGCGAGACGCCCCCAGCGCGGGCCGCCGAAACGCCGGAACCCGGCGAAGCCCCCGGAGCGCCCGTCGAGGAAACCCTGGCGAGCGACACCGAGGTGCTCCGCGCGGTCGAACGCGCGCGGGAGGCCGACGCGAGCGCGGAGGTCGCCGGCGCGGAACCCACGACGCCGGGCGCGGACGACGCGGCACCCGGTGCGGCGGCCGACGCCGAGAGCGCGGAACAGGCACGCCGCGAGGCCATCGCCGCGGTGGACACACAGCTCGACATGGCACCCGCCACCACCCCGGTCACCGCTGAGCCCGCCCCGAGCTTCGACGATCTTCCCAGCGCCGCGAACCCCGTGGCCGCCGACCCGACTGCGGTACTCGGTGCCGCCTTGCCGCCGGCCCGCGACGGAGAGATCCGGATCAGCGCCGATCATCCGATGGCGGCGCTCTATATGCAGACGCCGATGCCGCCCGAGATTCGGGGCAACCGCGGCGCGGGGATCCTGATTTCGCTGCTCGCCACGGTGGTGTTTGCCGCGCTGTACCTGGGTGCGATCGCGCTCTGGATCGCGCCGGACTTCCCGCCGTCACAGTTCCTCGACGCCGGGCTGATGCCCTGGCTCACCTCGTGGTTGTTTATCGTCCCGACGGCCGCGTTCTTCGTGGCGCTCTCGCTGCTCGTGCTGATCGTCGGCCGGGCCGGCTGGTGGGCCTACGTGCTGGGCGGGTTCTTCGTGGCGGTGGTGGTGGCGGCCGCGGCGGCCGTGACGATCAGCCTCGCGGGGACCCCGTACGCGACGCCGCAGGACATGCTCCCGGGCTTCCGGTTCGGGATCGCGACGCTCCCCGAGATGGTGCATCGCTTCGCCATGACCACCCCGGTGATCGCTGCGGCGCTTCTCGCCCGCGAGGTGTCGATCTGGTTCGGCGCCTGGATCGGGGCTCGCGGACGTCGCATGAAGCTCCGCAACGCGGAGGCGCTCGCCGAGTACGAGACCGCCCTCGCCGAGGCACAGGTCACGCAGCCATGAGTGGGGGCCCCCGCCGCGGGGTCACCCGCGGGTACGTGGGGGCCCTGATCCTCGCCGCAGCGATCGTTGCGGCGGCGCTGCTGATCGCGGCGTGGGGCACGCTGTCCCTGCTGCTGGATCGTGACCCCGTGAGCAGCCCGGAGGTCTCGCGGCTCGTCGGCCCGGCACTCGTGTTCCTGGCGCTGGGGCTGCTCGCCGGATCGCTCTGGTTGCAGAGCCTGATCCTGCTGCGCGGGCAACGTGGCCCGGCGTGGGGGCACATCATCGGCACGGCCGGGGCGGCGTATCTGCTGTGGTCCGGCGGGGGCTTCCTCGCGGGCATGACGCTCGAGGAAACGATCCTGAGCCCGTTCGGCGCGGCGATTCCGGTGATCTGGCTCGTCGTGGGCCTCCTGTACTGGGCCGTGTTGATGCGCCGGGTGTACACCGATCGGCCGCCACCCCGCTGGCCCTGGGAACGCGACGAGGACGCCGCGTAATGGCCGCCGGGGCGATCGAGGACCGGGTGAGCGTCGCCGTGGACGCCTGGCTCCGCTGGGTGCCGAGCTGGCGTCCCGGGAGCCATCGCGGCCGTGCGCGGCTGTGCCGGCGCTGCACGGGATCGCCCCTCATCATTGCCGCCGGCCTGCCCGGCGGCGTGCCGCATCAGGTGATCCACGCGCTCCTGTCGCGGATGCACCGGATCATCGACCGGCGCGTCGACGAGTTCACCGAGGCCGAACTCCCCGCCCTGCACGCCGAGCTCGCCACCGAGGAAGTGTGGCGCGCGGGCGGCTACGACCCGGGTGCCGGCCTCGCCCCCGAGTACGACGGCATGGACCCGGATCCGGAGCCGGGGGACTCCTCGCAGCCGTTCCTCTTCACGCTGAGCGGTCTCGCGGCGGAGAGTCAGGGCGCGCCGCCGCTGCCACGGCCCCCGCTGAGCGCGGAGGAGAAACAGCAGTTGCGCGCCGAGGTCGCGCGCGCGGGCGAGTTCGCGGAGTCCTGCGGCCGCGAGGTCTGTTTCGCGCTCGTGGGACACCGGGATCGGATTACCGCGGCCATCGACCGGTTCGTGGAGCCGCAGATCGAGGCGCTGCTCAGCGAGCTCAGCGAGGGGCTCGAACCGCCGAGCTGAGCCCAGGCCTGTCTGCCCGCCAGGCTGCCCCGCACTGCCCGCCAGAGGCGCGGCAGTGCAGGGCAAGGCAGCGCATGACTAGCCGGCCGGCGCGACCGGCTTCTTCGGGATGAGCAGGATAAACACCGCGGCGAGGACGGCGACGGCGCCAAAGGTGATGAAGTTCCACTCCACGCCGACGGCCATCGCGGCAAGCCAACCGCCGACGAGCGGTCCCGCGATCGCGCCGATGCGGGCGAAGCTGAGCGCCCACCCGGTTGCGGTCCCGCGCATCGTGGCCGGGTAGTAGTCGGTGATGTACCCCGTGAGGATCAGCGAGGTGGAGATCGATCCGACCCCGGAGATCCCCACGAGGATGAGGTTCAGCGTCATGGTGCCCGGGAACATCAGCAACAGGCAGGCGACGCCGCCGAGCAGGTACCAGACCACGAGCACCCGCTTCGGGCCGAATCGGTCAGCGAGCCAGCCGAGCACCAGGCCGCCGACGGCGGCCGAGAGGCTGAATACGAGGAGGAAAGCGAGCGCCGGGCCCAGCTCGTACCCGGCCTCGCGCATGATGGACGGCAGCCACGAGTTCAGGCCGTACACGAGGAGTAGCCCGCAGAACAGCGCGATCCAGAGCGTCAGGGTCGAGCGCAGGTGGCGCGGCGAAAAGAGCTGGAACAGGATCACGTGCCAGGGGACCGCGGTGCCCGGGGTGGCGGCCTCGGGAATCGCCGGGTGGTACGGCGTGATCCGGAGCCGAGCCGCGAGCGCGCGCGCCTGCTCGTGCCGGCCCCGGTTCTCGAGCGATTCGAGCGACTCCGGGAGCAGCCGCGCGATGAGGGGCAGCAGGATGACGGGCAGAGCTCCCAAGCCGACGACCCAGCGCCAACCGAGGCCGGGCAAGAGGAGCATCGCGACGATCGCGGAGACGACGATGCCGAGCGAGTACCCGGAGTACATGATCCCGTAGTTCAGCGAGCGCTTGTGCGGCGGCGAGAACTCGATGGTGAGGGCGGCCGCAACGGGGATGATGCCGCCCATGCCCAGGCCCCCCAGGAAGCGGAAGAACCCGAAGAGTTCGGGGCTCGGCGCGAGCGCGGCGCCGAGCTGCGTAACCGTGAAGATCGCGAGGGAGACGAGGAGCATTCGTTTCCGGCCCAGGCGGTCGCTGAGGGCGCCGATAAAGAGCGCACCGACGAGCATGCCCACGAGGGCCCAGGATGCAAGGCCGCCGAGTTCGATCGGCGTGAGCGCCCAGGCGCGTTCCTCGGCGATCGCCGGAAGTACGGCGCCGATGACGCCGACATCGTATCCCTCGGACAGGATCGCGATCCAGCAGGCGAAGAGGACCCATCGGGTCAGGGCCGGCGGGACCGGCCAGGGAAGCGGGGTGGAAGCCGGTGGCGCAGCGGCGCCACGCGGTGCGTGTTCGGACATCGGTGTCCCTTCTGGTGAGTGCGCGACGGCGCGGTGTTCCCCCGGGACCCCCCGGTGGGCCTATCCGCGAGACTCGCGGACGCCCGCACCGGTGGGTGTGCTGTGTGCGGCAGCTGCCTCGGCCTCGGCCTCCGCGGCGGCGCGCTCGCGCAGCACGAAGTGCTGCACCTTGCCGCTCGCGTTCGTGGGCAGCGCGTCGATGTAGTCGATGCGGCGCGGGCACTTGTAGAGCGCGAGCTCGGCGCGTGCGTGGTCGAGGAGCGCGCGGGTGAGTTCGGGGCCGGGTGTCTGGCCGGGCATGGGCACCACAAACGCGTTCACGATGGTGCCTTTGTGGGGGTCGGGCCGGCCGACGACGGCGCACTCGGCGACGGCGGGGTGCGCGGCCAGCGCGTTCTCGACCTCGGGGGCCCCGACGTTGTAGCCGGCGGTGACGATCAGGGAGTCAGCGCGGCCGAGGTACGCGAAGTAGCCCTCCTCGTCCATCACATAGGTGTCGCCCGTGATGTTCCAGCCGTTCGAGACATATTTCCGCTGCCGGTCGTCGTTGAGGTAGCGGCACCCCGTGGGACCGATCACCCCCAGCAGTCCGGGTTCGCCGGGGCCAAGCTGCCTGCCCTCATCGTCGAACACGGCCGCGCGGAACCCGGGGATGGCGCGCCCCGTGCGGCCCGGACGGATGTCGGCACCGGAGGCCGAGACGAACACGTGCAGCATCTCGGTCGAGCCGATGCCGTCGATGAGGCGCACGCCGGAGGCCGCCTCGACCTCGTCGAACGTACTCCGGGGGAGGTGCTGGCCCGCGGATACCGCTAGGCGGAGCCGGCCGAGGGCCCCGGCGTGACCCGCGGCGAGCAGCGCCCGGTACCCCGTCGGGGCGGTGTAGAACACCGTGATCCCCAGCGTGTCGATGAGTTCCGCGAGCTGCACCGGGCCGCCGTGCTCGGCGATGACCGCCGCGCCGCCGGTGCGCAACGGAAACACCACGAGCCCACCGAGGCCGAAGGTGAACGCGAGCGGTGCCGTGCTCGCGCTGACGTCATCCGGTCCCAGGTGGAGGATGTGGCGTGCGAAGGTGTCGGCGTTTGCGAGGATGTCGCGGTGGAAGTGCATCGTGATCTTGGGCGCGCCGGTTGTTCCGGAGGTCGCGCCGAGGAGGGCGACATCATCGGCGGCCGTCGCGACCGCGGTGAACTCGGTCGGCTGGGCGTCCAGCGCCGCCCCGAGGGGGTCGTCGTCGCCACCCGAGACCCAGATCCCGTCGGCGGGCAGGTGCGCCGCGAACGTGTCCGCGACCTCGGCGAGGGTGCCGGCATCGACGACGGCCACGGTCGGCATGACCCGAGTGAGCACGTTGTCGAGCTCTCGGTGCTTCCACGCGGTCATCGTGGTCACGATCACGGCACCGGCCTTGAGCGTGCCGAGCCAGCAGGCGACGGCGAGTGGGGAGTTCGGCAGGCGAAGCAGCACCCGATTGCCGGGGACGACGCCGAGTCGGTCCGTGAGCAGCCGGGCGAACTGGTTGGCACGCGCCTGGAGCTCGCCGTAGCTCCAGGCGGAGCCGTCCGGGAGCAGGAGCGCGGGGCGCTCGGCACCGAACTGGGCGGTGCTGCGGTCGATGAGCTCGGCTGCCGCGTTGAGCCGGTCGGGGTAGCGGAGCTCGGGAAGGGTGAACTCGAGTGTGGGCCAGTCGGCTTCGGGCGGGAGTGAGTCCCGGGTGAAGGTATCGACGTGCGCCGAGGGAGAGAGCGTCATTGCTGGACCCTTTCGGAATACGGGAGAGATCTGAGCGGGCGGTCCTGCCATTTGGCACGAAACTGTGACGATCGTCACGTTCAGGCAATATAGCATCACGGATTTGCGGACCGGAAGTGGCCTCGCACAAATCGCCTTGTGAGCGGGGGCTTCGTGGTGAGGGCGCTGGGCGCCGGTGGCGGTCAGGGTCGCAGTGGCCCCGCCGACTGCTGCGGCTCGGCCCAGCGCGTGTGCCGGCGTCGAGGGAGCGCGCGCTCCTTGCGCAGCACCCCGAGAGCGCGTAAAGTTGACTCCTGGTGTGCTCCATCGCCTTGAGTCGTGCCCGCACGGCGACGGATGGGGGAGCTCTCCAAGGGATTCTCGCCTCTGGGCGATACCCCCACGGCATAGCTGCACTCGGGATCCGGCCTCGCGCTCACGCGGGATCGGAGCCAGCAGCTCCGCGGTCGCGCAAGCGCTCGCACATGCTCAACCATTTGAAGCATTCCTGTCACCGTGCAGGAGTACATAGGAGAATCAGTGCCAACTATTCAGCAGTTGGTTCGTAAGGGCCGCTCGCCGAAGGTCTCGAAGACCAAGGCGCCCGCCCTGAAGGCGAACCCGCAGCAGGCAGGGGTATGCACCCGTGTCTACACCACCACCCCGAAGAAGCCGAACTCGGCGATGCGTAAGGTCGCTCGTGTGAAGCTCCGCAACGGGACCGAGGTCACCGCCTACATTCCCGGCGAGGGCCACAACCTGCAGGAGCACTCGCTGGTGCTCGTGCGCGGTGGCCGTGTGAAGGACCTTCCCGGTGTTCGTTACAAGATCGTGCGCGGCGCGCTGGACACGCAGGCGGTCAAGGACCGTCAGCAGGCTCGCAGCCGCTACGGTGCAAAGAAGGTGAAGTAATGCCCCGTAAAGGTCCTGCTCCCAAGCGCCCTGTCGTCGCCGATCCCGTATACGGCGCTCCCATCGTGAGCCAGCTCGTCAACAAGATTCTTCTTGATGGCAAGAAGGGTCTCGCCGAGCGCATTGTGTACAACGCACTCGAAGTTGTTGCTGAGAAGTCCGGCCAGGACGCAGTGACGGTTCTCAAGAAGGCGCTCGACAACGTGCGCCCCACCCTTGAGGTCCGTTCGCGTCGCGTCGGCGGCAGCACCTACCAGGTGCCCGTCGAGGTCAAGCCTCACCGTGCGAACACGCTCGCCCTGCGCTGGCTCACCAGCTACGCCAAGGCACGTCGCGAGAACTCGATGACGGAGCGTCTCACCAACGAGATCCTCGACGCATCCAACGGCCTCGGTGCCGCGGTGAAGCGTCGCGAGGATACGCACAAGATGGCCGAGTCGAACCGCGCCTTCGCTCACTACCGCTGGTAATCAGTCGGGAGTACCCAGCCGGCAGGCAGGGTCACACTCAGTGATCCTGCCCGCCGACTGCGGGGCCCAGCCCCGCGATCCGAACTTTCACCCCCACCCGGAGGAGACCCCGTGGCACAAGACGTGCTCACCGACCTGAGCAAGGTCCGCAACATCGGCATCATGGCCCACATCGATGCTGGCAAGACCACCACGACCGAGCGCATCCTGTTCTACACGGGTGTCAACCACAAGCTGGGTGAGACCCACGATGGTGGCGCAACGACTGACTGGATGGAGCAGGAGAAGGAGCGCGGCATCACGATCACGTCGGCCGCCGTGACCTGCTTCTGGAACAAGAACCAGATCAACATCATCGACACCCCCGGGCACGTCGACTTCACCGTTGAGGTGGAGCGCTCGCTCCGCGTCCTCGACGGCGCGGTTGCCGTCTTCGACGGCAAGGAGGGCGTTGAGCCCCAGTCGGAGACCGTCTGGCGTCAGGCCGACAAGTACGAAGTTCCCCGCATCTGCTTCGTCAACAAGATGGACAAGATGGGTGCCGACTTCTACTTCACGGTCGACACCATCGTCAACCGCCTGGGTGCGAAGCCGCTCGTCATGCAGCTCCCGATCGGTGCCGAGTCCGACTTCATCGGCGTCGTCGACCTGCTGTCGATGAAGGCGTTTGTCTGGGAGGGCGACGCCAAGGGCGACGTGACCCTGGGCGCGAACTACGAGACCCAGGAGATCCCCGCGGACCTGCAGGCCAAGGCCGAGGAGTACCGCGCGAAGCTCGTGGAGACGGTCGCCGAGACCGACGACGCGCTGCTCGAGAAGTTCTTCGGCGGCGAAGAGCTCACGATCGAAGAGATCAAGGGCGGCATCCGCAAGCTCGTCGTGAACAACGAGATCTACCCGGTCTACTGCGGCTCGGCGTTCAAGAACCGCGGCATCCAGCCGATGCTCGACGCGGTCGTTGACTTCCTGCCGAACCCGCTGGACGTGGGCGCCATCGAGGCACACGATCCCCGCGACGAGTCGATCACGATCGAGCGCAAGCCGAACGCTGACCAGCCGTTCTCGGCGCTCGCCTTCAAGATCGCCGTGCACCCGTTCTTCGGCCGTCTGACCTACGTCCGCGTGTACTCCGGTCACGCGCCGTCGGGCACCCAGCTCGTCAACACGACGAAGGGCAAGAAGGAGCGCATCGGCAAGATCTTCCAGATGCACGCCAACAAGGAGAACCCTGTTGACGAGCTCACCGCGGGCAACATCTACGCGGTGATCGGTCTGAAGGACACGACCACGGGTGACACCCTGTCCGATCCGGACAACCAGGTCGTGCTCGAGTCGATGACCTTCCCGGAGCCCGTCATCGAGGTCGCCATTGAGCCCAAGACCAAGGGTGACCAGGAGAAGCTTGGCGTCGCCATCCAGAAGCTCGCGGAAGAGGATCCCACCTTCCGCGTGAGCCTGAACGCCGAGACCGGCCAGACGGTGATCGCCGGCATGGGCGAGCTCCACCTCGATATCCTCGTCGACCGCATGAAGCGCGAGTTCAAGGTTGAGGCGAACGTCGGTAAGCCCCAGGTGGCCTACCGCGAGACGATCCGTCGCGAGGTTCCCAAGTACGACTACACCCACAAGAAGCAGACCGGTGGTTCCGGTCAGTTCGCAAAGGTGCAGATCTCGCTTGCTCCGCTCGAGGTTGAGGGCGACAAGATTTACGAGTTCGAGGACAAGGTCACCGGTGGCCGCGTCCCGCGCGAGTACATCCCTTCGGTCAACGCCGGTATCCAGGACGCCATGCAGTACGGCATCCTCGCTGGCTTCCCCGTCGTGGGCGTGCGCGCGCAGCTGCTTGATGGCCAGTACCACGACGTTGACTCGTCGGAAATGGCGTTCAAGATCGCCGGCTCCATCGCGTTCAAGGAAGCCGCTCGCCTCGCGCAGCCGGTCATCCTCGAGCCGATGATGGCCGTCGAGGTCCGTACGCCCGAGGAGTACATGGGCGACGTGATTGGCGACCTGAACTCGCGTCGTGGACAGATCCAGTCCATGGAAGACGCATCGGGCGTCAAGGTCGTTCGCGCCCTTGTTCCGCTCTCCGAGATGTTCGGGTACATTGGCGATCTGCGGTCGAAGACCAGCGGTCGTGCGGTGTTCTCGATGACCTTCGATTCCTATGCTGAGGTTCCGAAGGCCGTGGCCGATGAGATCGTTCAGAAGGCTAAGGGCGAGTAACGTTGCCCGCCGGTCGGCAGCGACACCCCGTGTTGCTGCCGACCGAACGGCTCAGGTCGCGATCACCGTCCTGAGCTTGTAACATAAGTACACACCCCGTACTCGTGCCCACCGAATTCCTCGGCGGGAAGCGGTACTCGAAGTCCTGAGGAGGACCATAGTGGCGAAGGCCAAGTTCGAGCGGACCAAGCCGCACGTAAACATCGGAACGATCGGTCACGTTGATCACGGTAAGACGACTCTTACCGCTGCGATCTCGAAGACCCTCGCGGACAAGTTCCCGTCGGACGTCAACGTCCAGCGTGACTTCGCGACGATCGATTCGGCTCCTGAGGAGCGCCAGCGCGGTATCACCATCAACATCTCGCACGTTGAGTACGAGACCGACAAGCGCCACTACGCTCACGTTGATGCACCCGGCCACGCCGACTACATCAAGAACATGATCACCGGTGCTGCTCAGATGGACGGCGCGATCCTCGTGGTTGCGGCGACCGACGGCATGATGGCACAGACCAAGGAGCACATCCTGCTCGCGAAGCAGGTTGGCGTTCCCTACCTGCTCGTCGCGCTCAACAAGTGCGACCAGGTCGACGACGAGGAAATCCTCGAGCTCGTCGAGATGGAGGTCCGCGAGGAGCTCTCCAAGCAGGGTTACCCCGGAGACGACGTCCCCGTCGTCCGCGTTTCGGGCTACCAGGCGCTCCAGGGCGAAGAGAAGTGGGTCAACTCCATTCTCGAGCTCATGCAGGCTGTTGACGACAACATCCCCGATCCCGTGCGTGACAAGGACAAGCCGTTCCTCATGCCCGTCGAGGACGTCTTCACCATCACCGGCCGTGGCACGGTCGTCACGGGCCGCGCCGAGCGTGGCACGCTGAAGATCAACTCCGAGGTCGAGATCGTTGGTCTGCGCGACACGCAGAAGACCACCGTGACCGGTATCGAGATGTTCCACAAGCAGCTCGACGAGGCATGGGCCGGCGAGAACTGTGGCCTGCTGCTCCGCGGCACTAAGCGCGAGGACGTCGAGCGCGGCCAGGTTGTCGTGGCTCCCGGCTCGATCACCCCGCACACCAACTTCGAGGGGACCGCTTACATCCTCAAGAAGGAAGAGGGCGGCCGTCACAACCCGTTCGAGACGAACTACCGTCCGCAGTTCTACTTCCGTACGACTGACGTGACCGGTGTCATCACCCTGCCCGAGGACAAGCCGATGGTTATGCCCGGCGACACCACCGACATGACGGTCGAGCTGATCCAGCCGATCGCTATGGAGGATGGCCTCGGCTTCGCAATCCGTGAGGGTGGCCGCACCGTCGGCGCCGGCACGGTGACGAAGGTTCTCTCCTAAGTCATCTGACTTCGGAGACGGCCTCGGCCGAAAGCCCCTGGGAGAAATCCCGGGGGCTTTTTCCGTTTCCGGCTGACGGTGTACTCCCGCGGGAAACGGGAGCGGTATCCTCGAATGATGGACACCGCACCCGGGTGGTCACATCTTGAACGGAACGGAGCACGAGTGCCGCAGACGGTAGGCGAGAGAATCGCGCACTTCGCACGGCAGTACGGCCTCCTGTTTGCGCTCGACGCGCTCGCCTGGGCGGTCGCAATCTTGGCGGCGCTCGTGCTGCGCTTCGATTTCAACCTCCTGCGCATCCACTGGGGCTGGACGCTTGTGGTCATCGGCGCGACTGCGCTCCTGCAGCTCATCGGCGGCTGGCTCTCCTGGCTCTATCGCAACCGCTACGAGGTGGGCAGCTTCGACGAGGTCCGGGCGCTCGTGCTCTGCGTCGCCGGGGTGATGGTCCTGGCCTGGGTGGTCGCCTATCTCGTGGGATACGGCAACGGCGTGCCGCGGAGCACCATGATCATCGCCGCCCCGATCGCCTTCAGCCTGATGGGCGTCGCACGGTACATCGTGCGCCTCTCGAACGAGCGGAGCATGAAGCCGGGGGAGGAGGCGGAACGCACCCTGCTCTACGGGGCGGGGTACCTGGGCGTGCAGACTGCGAAGCGACTGTTGACCGACGCCGCCGGATCAGCTCTGCCCGTCGGCTTCATTGACGACGATCCGACCAAACGCAACCAGGAGGTCCGCGGTGTGCGTGTACTCGGCGGTTTCGACGATCTCGCCGAGGTCGCACGGGAGACGCGCGCGACGCGGCTGATCGTGTGCATCGGCGACGCCGACGCCGCGATGATGCGACGCGTCGACGAGGCCGCAGACCGCGCTGGGATGTCCGCGATGGTGCTGCCGCCACTCGAGCAGATCCTGCGCAACGCCTCGGCGATCTCCGACGTGCGGGCGCTCTCCATCGAGGATCTCATCGGGCGTCACCCCGTGCGCCTCGAGACCGAGTCCATCGCCGAATACCTGCAGGATAAACGCGTCCTCGTCACGGGGGCCGGCGGCTCGATCGGATCCGAGTTGTGCCGTCAGCTCGCACGCTTCGCGCCGCGCGAACTCATCATGCTCGACCGCGATGAGACCGCGCTCCAGGAGAGCCAGCTCGCCATCAGCGGCCACGGCCTGCTCGACACGAACGACGTCGTGCTCGCGGATATCCGAGACGCCGAGACGCTGCGCCACCTCTTTCGTGAACGCCGGCCCGAAGTGGTATTCCACGCGGCCGCGCTGAAGCATCTTCCCATGCTCGAGCAGTACCCCGACGAGGCGTGGAAAACGAACGTGCTCGGCACCCTGAACGTGCTCCAGGCCGCACGCGAGGCCGGGGTGGGGACGTTCGTGAACATCTCCACCGACAAGGCCGCGAATCCCACCAGTGTGCTGGGACACTCGAAACGGGTCGCGGAGAAGCTCACCGCCTGGATGGCGGAGCAAACCGGCCAGCGGTATCTCTCCGTCCGGTTCGGCAACGTCATCGGGAGTCGCGGCTCGATGCTGCCCACCTTCCGCGCGCTGATCGAAGCGGGCGGCCCGCTCACCGTGACGCACCCCGACGTCACACGATTCTTCATGACGATCCCGGAGGCCTGCCAGCTCGTGGTCCAGGCCGGCGGCATCGGCCGTCCCGGCGAGGTCCTGATTCTCGACATGGGCGAGCCCGTGAAGATCCTCGACGTGGCGCAGCGCATGGTCGCGCAATCCGGGAAGGACATCGACATCGTGTTCACCGGCCTACGCCACGGCGAGAAGCTACACGAGGAGCTCGTGGGGCGCGGCGAGGGCAACAACCGTCCCTTCCACCCGAAGATCACGCACGCACACGTGGACACCATTTCGCCGGATGTGCTGAACCATGAAGGCTGGGTGGCACGCATGAACCTCACCGAGGCGGCCGAGGAGCGGGTCCAGTGACCCCGCTGCTGGTGGCCCTGCTCGCCGGTGGGGTGACGCTGGCCTTAAGCCTCGCCCTTCCGCTCGTCGTCAAGCCGCTGCTCGTGCGCCTGGGCATCATGGATGTTCCCAACGCGCGATCCTCGCACGAACGCCCGGTGCTGCGGGGCCTGGGTCTCGCGGTACTGATCGCGATGGCGGTCGGGTCCGCACTCGCGATCGTGCTGTTCGCGCGTCCCGGCTGGGGCGGGCATGCCGTCTGGGACGCCCTGCTCGTCATCGCGGCCGGCTCGCTGTTCGCTGGCCTCCTGGGACTCACCGAAGACCTGCGCGGCTTGAGCGTGCCGATCCGGAGCGCCGCGCTGCTGCTGATCGCCGCGGGCGCCGCGATCGGCGTGCTCGTCGCCGCGGGCGGGGCAACCGGGCTCGGCCACGGTCCCGGCCTCGACGCCGCCGCCGGCACCGGACCGGATGGACTCGCACTGCCGTGGTGGGGGAGCGCCCTGCTCGTGGGGTACGCGGTCCTCTTCATCTCGAGCTACATCAACGTCGCCAACTTCATGGACGGCCTCAACGGGATCAGCGGCTTCCACGGGGTGATCGCGGGCCTCACGTTCGCGGTCTGTGGCGTGCTCGTCGACATGCCGTGGCTTCTCGCGGCGGGGCTCATCCTTGCCGCGGGTTTCGCGGGCTTCCTCCCGTGGAACCTGACGAAGCCGGGCGCGTTCCTGGGCGACGTCGGCAGCTACCTGCTCGGCGGCGCCACGGCGCTCACGAGCTTCGCGGCGCTGGTCGCGGGCGCACCGCTGCTCGCGACGATCGGGCCGATGGTGATCTACTTCGGGGACGTGGGCGTGACGCTGGTGAAGCGCGTGCGCGCCGGGAAGCGCTGGGACGAACCCCACAAGGAACACACCTACCAGCGGATCCAGCAGCTCGGCTACTCCCACGTGCAGGCTTCTGCGATGACCGCGGCCTGCACGCTCGCCGCCTCACTGCTCGGGCTCGCCTCCTTCTTCACGAGTTTCTGGGGCGCGCTGCTGCTGCTCGCGGCAGGCCTCGCGGTGCTCGTGCTGTACCTGGCGCTCCCGAAACTCCTCCCGCGCCGCGCCTAGCCGCGCCTGCAACGCCGAAGGGTGAGGTGTGGGTGCTTCACGGTGGAGAAGCAACCACACCTCACCCTTCGATGAGGACCCCGGCGGGGTCCCTGGCGTTAGCGCCCGTCCGCGCGGAACAGGAACGCGGCCATCGCCTCGCGCGTCACGTTGTTCTTTGGTGCGTAGATCGGTTTCCCGCTGGGCTGCGTGATCCCAGTCGAGAGGCCGCTCGTGGACATCCACGCGATCTCCGTGTAGAACTTCTGCCCCACGGCGATGTCCTGGAACGGGGAGACCTTGGGGGCCGCGGGCTTTGCCCCCGTGTCCAGGCGGTACATGAACGCCGCCATCGCCTCGCGGGTGACGCCGTCTTTCGGCTGATACGACCGCGTGCCGTTCGGCTGCTTCACGCCGGTGGAGATGCCCTGGTCATACATCCAGGAAACTTCCTTGTAGAACTTGTCCCCGGGCTTCACGTCGGTGAAGTGTGACTTCGCGGGTGCACGGTAGCCGGACTCCGCGTGAATGCGGAACAGGAACGCGGCCATCGCCTCACGAGAGACGTTGACCTTCGGCTGGTACGCACGGGAGCCATCAGGCTGCTTCACGCCGGTCGAGACGCCCGTGTCGAACATCCAGGCGATCTCGGTATAGAACTTGTCGTTCGGCGTCAGATCGCTGAACGGCGAGGTCTTCGGCGGCACGTAGCTCGCCTTCGCGACCGCGGCGGTGGCCGCGGAGGTCTTCGAGGCGGTCGTGTAGCCGGACTTGGTGCCGGTGATCTTCACGGAGAGCTTCGTGCCGGTGTCGGCGGTGGTGGCCTGATACGTGGTGCCGGTGGCGCCATCGATCGCGGTGCCGTCGCGGAGCCACTGGGTGCTGAGCTTGTCGGGTGCCGGCGCCCAGGTGCCCGGCACGGCGGTCAGGGTCTGCCCGACCTTTGCGGTGCCGGTGATGGTGGGCGTGGGGGTCGTGGTGAAGGTGAGCGGATCGGCTTCGGCGACCGCGGCGGTGGCCGCGGAGGTCTTCGACGCGGTCGTGTAGCCGGACTTGGTGCCGGTGATCTTCACGGAGAGCTTCGTGCCGGTGTCGGCGGTGGTGGCCTGATACGTGGTGCCGGTGGCGCCATCGATCGCGGTGCCGTCGCGGAGCCACTGGGTGCTGAGCTTGTCGGGTGCCGGCGCCCAGGTGCCCGGCACGGCGGTCAGGGTCTGCCCGACCTTTGCGGTGCCGGTGATGGTGGGCGTGGGGGTCGTTGTGAAGGTGAGCGGATCGGCTTCGGCGACCGCGGCGGTGGCCGCGGAGGTCTTCGACGCGGTCGTGTAGCCGGACTTGGTGCCGGTGATCTTCACGGAGAGCTTCGTGCCGGTGTCGGCGGTGGTGGCCTGATACGTGGTGCCGGTGGCACCGCTGATCGCGGTGCCGTCGCGGAGCCACTGGGTGGCGAGGGCGACCGGAGCGGGCCCCCACGTTCCGGTTACCGCGGTCAGCGTCTGCCCGACTTTCGCCGTGCCGGTGATCGTCGGTGTGGGTGCGGTGAGCGCACCTGCAGTGACCGCTGCGGTGAGCTCGCTGTACTTGTAGGCGTCCCGGTACTTCGCCTGGCTGCCGACAACGCGAACCTGGAGCTGCGTGCCGAGGTCTGCCTCGGTGGGCTGGTAGCTTGCGCCGGTCGCACCGGGAATGTCTTGGCTCATGTTTCCGTCACCACGGGCCCACTGATAGGTCACTGAGGCAGGTGTCGGCTGCCAAGTCCCCAGATTTGCGGTCAGAGTGCTTCCCACGCGGGGCGTGCCGGAAACTGTCGGATTCGGAGCGGTGAAGCTGCGCTTGACCAAGTAGTCGACCCCGGTGAGTCCGCCTGCCTCGAGCAGCATGGGGACGGGATCGCCCCAGGACTCGGTGTTCCCGACATAGCCCCACTCGGACGGGAGGACCGGGTCCTCCGCGTATACGCGGACGGCGCGCGTTCCCGGGGTGAGCTTCGGTGTGGTGTAGGTGACCGGGCCGGCACCGCTTCCGTCGTAGGCGTTGAAGGCGCGCCCCTTGCTCCACTCCCCGTCGATCAGCTCCTCGATGATCACGACGAGGCGTTCATACCCTTCCACGTCGACCGTGCCGCTGATGGTGGGGCCGGGGACCTGGAACGTGAAATTCTGGGTCGTTGTGGCACCAGCAGTGACAGTGAAGGTGGCCTGCCCCGCCGTGGTGCGGAGCGTCTGGAAGCTGAGCTCTGCGCCAGGATCACCATCCGCGTATTCACGCAGTTCGACGCGGTACTCCCCAGCGGGAAGATGATCCGCGGCGAAGTCCCCGTTCGCCTCAACAAAGCTCCCGCCATAACTCCCTGAGCCATCTGCCAGCACGATCTGTGCCTGGTAGCGGCTCATGTCCATCCCAGCAGGAATAGCCATGTGACCTTCCACTGCGCCGGTGGTCGCGGTCGTGACGGCGGCTGCGGGACTCGTCGGCCCTGTTGTGCCGAGTGCGGTCGTCGCGGCGATGGCGAGTGCAGCTGTGATGCCTAGCGCGCGCCTCCATCGGCCGCGCATGCGCGGAGTTGATGATTCGGTGTGATGCATGGGGTCCCCTCCCGGTTGTGTGCCCCTGGGCAGAAAAAGGATAAACGCATGTGGCGCGACGCGCACGGCAGCGCGCAAGATTTCTCGCCACGGGACACGCGACACGCCCGGGTTGCACGGTCTCGGGTGCGTGTGTCAGAATAGACAGGTTCAGTACTCCGCGCTTCGGCGTGGATCACTGCCAGGCAGTGCATAAGACCCGGTTCGCCGGGCTTAGGCCGCGGGTAGCGAACGCAACCCGCACGGCAATGGATGGTCAGACGCGAGTCCGGCCATTTTTGTACGTGTGGGGCCACTCTCGGGTGGTTTTGACAGGTGAACAGAGACCCAGCACAGTGCGCTTCTTTGGAAGCGTGGCGCCAGGGCGCTGGTACGTAAGACGTCCAATGCCGCGATCCCTCGGGGGAGCGGTACGACGCAAGTAGAAAGTAGAGATGTCATGGCGGGACAGAAGATCCGCATTCGACTGAAGTCGTATGACCACGAGGTCATCGACAACTCCGCACGGAAGATTGTTGACACGGTGACCCGCGCGGGTGCAACCGTGATCGGCCCCGTGCCGCTCCCCACGGAGAAGAACGTGATCGCAGTGATCCGTTCGCCCCACAAGTACAAGGACAGCCGCGAGCACTTTGAAAAGCGCACGCACAAGCGTCTGATCGACATCGTCGATCCCACGCCCAAGGCCGTCGATTCGCTCATGCGTCTCGATCTCCCGGCTGATGTCAACATCGAGATCAAGCTCTAGGGGGGATCGAATCATGGCTGTAGAGCACAATGTGAAGGGTCTTCTGGGCACCAAGCTCGGGATGACGCAGGTCTGGGACGCGGATGGCAAGGTTGTTCCTGTCACCGTGATCGAGGTCGCACCGAACGTGATCACGCAGATCCGCACCCCCGAGGTCGACGGCTACAACGCCGTGCAGATCGCCGCGGGCGCGATCGATCCGCGCAAGGTCAACAAGCCGGCTGCCGGTCACTTCGAGAAGGCGGGCGTTACGCCGCGTCGTCACGTGACCGAGATTCGGACCGCTGACGCGGCCGAGTACACGCTGGGTCAGGAGCTCACCCTGGAGAACACCTTCGAAGCCGGTCAGCAGATCGACGTCGTCGGCACCTCGAAGGGTAAGGGCTTCGCGGGCACCATGAAGCGTCACAACTTCAAGGGCGTGTCGGCATCGCACGGCGCACACCGCAACCACCGTAAGCCCGGCTCCATCGGCGGCGCTGCGACCCCCGGTCGCGTGTTCCGTGGACAGAAGATGGCCGGCCGCATGGGTGGCGAGCGCGTCACCGTGCAGAACCTGACCGTGCAGGCGATTGACGCCGACAAGGGTCTCATCCTCGTTAAGGGTGCGGTTCCCGGTGCGCGCGGTCGTCTCGTATTCGTTCGCAACGCAGTGAAGGGGGCGTAGTTCATGGCTACCGCTACCAAGCTCGAGGTGCTCGACGCGAAGGGCAAGAAGGCTGGGTCGGTTGACCTGCCCGAGGCGATCTTCGGTGCCGAGACCAACGTCCCGCTGATCCACCAGGTGGTCACCGCACAGCTCGCTGCTGCGCGTCAGGGCACGCACAAGGTGAAGACTCGCGGTGAGGTGTCCGGTTCGGGCGTCAAGCCGTTCAAGCAGAAGGGCACCGGCCGCGCTCGTCAGGGTTCGGTCCGTATGCCTCAGCACCGCGGCGGCGGCATCGTTCACGGGCCCGTGCCCCGCGATTACTCGCAGCGCACCCCCAAGAAGATGATCGCGGCAGCTCTCCGCGGCCTGCTCTCGGACCGCGCTCGCGCGAACCGTCTGCACGTCGTTGACGGCTTCGGCATTGGTGAGAAGCCCAGCACGAAGACGGCCCGCGAGTTCCTCGCACAGGTCGCTCCGGGCAAGCGTGTTCTCGTGGTCGTTGACCGCGCGGACGAGCTCACCACCCTCAGCGTGCGCAACCTGCCGTTCGTGCACGTCCTGTACCAGGATCAGCTCAACGCTTACGACGTGGTCGTCAGCGACGATCTCGTCTTCACCAAGGCTGCCTTCGACCAGTTCGTCGCCGGCCGTGCCGCTCAGGAGGACTCGAAGTGAGCCTGAACAAGTCTGCACACGACGTCATCATTCGCCCCATCGTGTCCGAGAAGAGCTACGGCCTGATCGACGCGAACGGTCAGTACACCTTTGAGGTGGCGCCGACGGCGAACAAGTCCGAGATCAAGCTCGCCATCGAGCAGGTCTTCAGTGTCAAGGTCCAGAAGGTTCGCACGCTGAACCGCAAGGGCAAGACCCGCCGCACCAAGTTCGGTGCGGGCAAGCGCAAGGACACGAAGCGTGCCATCGTCACGCTGAAGTCCGGCTCCATCGACATCTTCACGGCTGCGCTGTAGAAGGGGCGAAAAGGAACATTATGGCTATTCGCAAGTACAAGCCGACGACCCCCGGTCGTCGCGGTTCGAGCGTTGCTGATTTCGCTGAGATCACGCGCTCCACGCCCGAGAAGTCGCTGCTTCGCCCGCTCCCCAAGACGGGTGGTCGCAACAACCAGGGCCGGATCACCACGCGTCACATCGGTGGTGGCCACAAGCGTCAGTACCGCGTCATCGACTTCCGTCGCAATGACAAGGACGGCGTCAACGCCAAGGTTGCGCACATCGAGTACGACCCCAACCGCACGGCGCGCATCGCGCTGCTGCACTTTGAGGACGGCACGAAGCGCTACATCGTTGCGCCGAACAAGCTGAAGCAGGGCGACATTGTCGAGTCGGGTCCCGGCGCCGACATCAAGCCCGGCAACAACCTGCCGCTGAAGAACATCCCGACCGGTACCGTGATCCACGCGATCGAGCTGAAGCCCGGCGGGGGTGCCAAGATGGCGCGCTCGGCTGGTGCCTCGGTTCGCCTCGTGGCGAAGGACGGCCCCTACGCTCAGCTGCGTCTCCCCTCGGGCGAGATCCGCAACGTTGACGCGCGCTGCCGTGCAACCGTCGGCGAGGTCGGCAACGCCGAGCAGTCGAACATCAACTGGGGCAAGGCTGGCCGTATGCGCTGGAAGGGCGTTCGCCCGACCGTCCGCGGTGTGGTCATGAACCCGGTCGATCACCCGCACGGTGGTGGCGAAGGCCGCACCTCGGGTGGCCGTCACCCGGTCAGCCCCTGGGGCCAGAAGGAAGGCCGTACGCGCCGTCCGAACAAGGCCAGCGACAAGCTCATCGTGCGTCGCCGCAATGCTGGTAAAAAGCGTTAATCGGCAGGTAGGAGAATAGAAGATGCCTCGTAGTCTCAAGAAGGGCCCCTTCGTCGATAACCACCTGCTGAACAAGGTGGTTGTCCAGAACGAAGCTGGCACCAAGAACGTGATCAAGACCTGGTCGCGCCGCTCGATGATCATCCCCGCAATGCTGGGTCACACCATCGCGGTGCACGACGGTCGGAAGCACATCCCCGTGTTTGTCACGGAAACCATGGTCGGTCACAAGCTGGGCGAGTTCGCGCCCACTCGTACCTTCCGCGGTCACGTGAAGGACGACAAGAAGGGCCGTCGCCGCTAAGCGGTGACGTGAAGGAGGAGAGAGAAATGGTGGAATCGACCGCACGCGTGCGTCAGATCCGCATCACCCCCCAGAAGGCCCGTCGCGTTGTTGACCTGGTTCGTGGGAAGAACGCTCAGGAGGCGCTTGCCATCCTGAAGTTCGCCCCCCAGGCCGCAGCCGAGCCCGTGTTCAAGCTGGTTGCTTCGGCAATCGCGAACGCCCGGGTGAAGGCCGACGCGGAGAACCTGCGTCTCAACGAGGACGAGCTGGTTATTGCTCGCGCCTTCGTCGACGAGGGCACGACGCTCAAGCGTTTCCGCCCCCGCGCGCAGGGCCGTGCATTCCGTATCAACAAGCGGACCAGCCACATCACCGTCGTTCTGCAGACGGCTGATGAGCTCCAGGTCGCGAAGAAGGGAGCCAAGTAAATGGGCCAGAAGATTCATCCCTATGGCTTCCGCCTCGGGATCACCACTGACCACGTCTCGCGCTGGTTCTCGGACTCGACCAAGAAGGGTCAGCGCTACGCTGACTACCTTGCCGAGGACATCAAGATCCGTCAGCACCTGACCAAGCAGCTTGACCGTGCGGGCGTGTCCCGCGTGGAGATCGAGCGTACCCGTGACCGTGTCCGCGTGGATATCCACTCGGCACGTCCCGGCATCGTCATCGGTCGCCGTGGCGCCGAGGCTGAGCGCATCCGCGCTGACCTCGAGAAGCTCACGGGCAAGCAGATCCAGCTGAACATCCTCGAGGTCAAGAACCCCGAGGCTGATGCTCAGCTCGTCGCTCAGGGTATCGCCGAGCAGCTCGCTGCGCGCGTGGCGTTCCGCCGCGCAATGCGTAAGGGTCTGCAGGGCGCTCAGCGCGCAGGCGCCAAGGGCATCCGTATCCAGGTCTCCGGCCGTCTTGGCGGTGCCGAGATGAGCCGTTCGGAGTTCTACCGTGAGGGTCGCGTGCCGCTGCACACGCTCCGCGCGAACATCGACTACGGCTTCTACGAGGCGAAGACCACCTTCGGCCGCATCGGCGTGAAGGTCTGGATCTACAAGGGTGACCTCACCAACAAGGAACTCGCTCGCGAGCAGGCGGCCCAGAAGCCGTCGCGCGACCGTGGCGACCGCCGCCGCGCGCCCCGTGGCGCACAGGCCGAGGCTGCACCCGCTGCAGCAGGAGCGGAGAAGTAAGCATGCTGATTCCTCGTCGAGTCAAGTACCGCAAGCAGCACCACCCCAGCCGCAGCGGCCAGTCCAAGGGCGGCAACACCGTCGCCTTCGGTGAGTTCGGTATCCAGGCACTCAGCCCCGCCTACGTGACGAACCGTCAGATCGAGTCCGCTCGTATCGCGATGACCCGTCACATCAAGCGTGGTGGCAAGGTATGGATCAACATCTACCCCGACCGTCCCCTCACCAAGAAGCCTGCGGAAACCCGCATGGGTTCCGGTAAGGGCTCGCCCGAGTGGTGGGTGGCCAACGTCAAGCCGGGCCGCGTCCTCTTCGAGGTCGCCGGCGTCGATGAGCAGCTCGCACGTGAGGCGCTGACCCGCGCCATCCACAAGCTGCCGCTCAAGGCCCGTATTATCAAGCGCGAGGAGGGCGACGCGTAATGGCGATCGGTACCAAAGAACTGGCCATCACGGAGCTCGATTCCTTCGAGAACGAGCGTCTGGCAGAGGAGCTCAAGAAGGCCAAGGCCGAGCTCTTCAACCTGCGTTTCCAGTCGGCCACCGGCCAGCTGGAGAGCCACGGTCGTGTGCGCCAGGTGAAGCGCGACATCGCGCGCATCTACACGGTGCTGCGCGAGCGCGAGCTCGGTATTCGGTTGACCCCGGCTGCCGCCCCCGCTCCCGCCAAGGCGAAGAAGAGCACCAAGAAGACCGAGCAGGCGGACGCCGCCGCTGAGACGAAGGAGGCCTAAACATGGCTGAGGTCGAGAAGGAACAGCGCGGCTACCGTAAGGCTCGCCGTGGCTACGTCGTCAGCGACAAGATGGACAAGACCATCGTCGTTGAGGTCGAGGACCGTGTGAAGCACCCGCTCTACGGCAAGGTGATCCGCCGTTCGTCGAAGGTGAAGGCCCACGACGAGCAGAACACCGCCGGCATCGGCGATCTCGTGCTCATCCACGAGACCCGCCCGCTGAGCGCTTCCAAGCGCTGGCGTCTGGTCGAGATCCTCGAGAAGGCGAAGTAAGCCTCGGCTTACTGAGAAGGAGTAGCAAGTGATTCAGCAGGAATCCCGACTCAAGGTTGCCGACAACAGCGGCGCCAAGGAGTTGCTCACGATCCGTGTCCTCGGGGGCTCGAAGCGTCGTTACGCCGGCATCGGCGACACGATCGTTGCGACCGTCAAGGACGCGATCCCCGGCGGCAACGTGAAGAAGGGTGAGGTCATCAAGGCCGTCATCGTTCGCACGCGCAAGTCGACCCGTCGTCCTGATGGCTCGTACATCAGCTTCGACGAGAACGCTGCCGTCATTCTGAAGGCCGATGGGGAGCCCCGCGGCACCCGTATCTTCGGGCCGGTCGGTCGTGAGCTTCGCGATAAGAAGTTCATGAAGATCGTCTCGCTCGCACCGGAGGTGATCTAGTCCTATGGGCATGAAGATCAAGAAGGGTGACCTCGTCGAGGTCATCTCAGGCCCGTCGCAGGAACGCGGCGGCTACAAGGGCAAGCAGGGCAAGGTCGTCGAGGTCTTCACCGAGACCGACCGCGTCATCGTCGAGGGCGTCAACTTCGTCACGAAGCACGTCCGCGTCGGCCAGTCGGAGCGTGGCACCCGTGAGGGTGGGATCGAGACCGTTGAGGCCCCGATCCACATCTCGAACGTCGCCATCGTCGACCCCGAGACGAAGAAGCCGACTCGCGTGGGCTTCCGCGTTGAAGAGGTCGAGAAAGACGGCAAGAAGAAGACCGTCCGCGTCCGCTACGCAAAGACGTCTGGGAAGGACCTCTAATGTCTGAGACTGCCGCAGCGACTGGCAAAATCCAGCCGCGTCTGAAGCAGAAGTACCGGGGCGAGATCGTTCCCCAGCTTCGCGAAGAGTTCAGCTACGCCAACATCATGGAAGTTCCGGGCATCGTCAAGGTGGTCGTGAACACCGGTGTCGGCGAGGCAGCTCGCGACAGCAAGGTGATCGAGGGCGCAATTGCGGACCTCGTCAAGATCACCGGTCAGAAGCCCATGGTCACCAAGGCCCGCAAGTCCATCGCGCAGTTCAAGCTGCGTGAGGGCCAGGCCATTGGTGCGCACGTCACGCTTCGTGGCGATCGCTCGTGGGAGTTCCTGGACCGTCTCATCAACCTCGCACTGCCGCGTATCCGCGATTTCCGCGGTCTCTCGCCCAAGCAGTTCGACGGAAACGGCAACTACACCTTCGGACTGACCGAGCAGAGTGTGTTCCACGAGATCGATCAGGATAAGATTGACCGCGTGCGTGGCTTCGATATCACTATCGTGACCACCGCCAAGTCTGACGATGAGGGCCGTGCGCTGCTTCGCGCACTCGGCTTCCCGTTCAAGACCGACAACTAAATAGTCCAAGCGGCGCGGGTGCCCGGGGATTCCCCGGGCACCCACACCGCGTATCACCCAGGTCACGCTCCGTGTAACGGTGCGTGATACCAGGCGAGAAAGAAGAGTCACTCATGACGATGACTGATCCGGTCGCAGATATGCTGACCCGGCTGCGCAACGCAAACTCTGCGCATCATGACGACGTTTCGCTCCCCGGCTCGAAGCTGAAGGAGCGGATCGCTGAGATCCTCAAGCGCGAAGGCTACATCAAGGACTGGAAGGTCGAGCCCGCACGCGTGGGAACGACCATCACCATGGACCTGAAGTACGGCCCCAACCGCGAGCGCTCCATCGAGGGCATCAAGCGCGTATCCAAGCCCGGTCTCCGGGTGTACGCAGGCTCGACCGAGATCCCGAGCGTGCTCGGTGGCCTCGGCATCGCGATCCTGTCCACCTCTTCGGGGCTCCTCACGGACCGCGAGGCCGAGCAGAAGGGCGTTGGCGGGGAAGTCCTCGCTTACGTGTGGTAAGCCGTCATGTCACGTATTGGTAAGCTTCCCATCACCGTTCCCGGTGGTGTAGACATCAAGATCGATGGCCAGAAGGTCACGGTCAAGGGTTCCAAGGGCGAACTCGAGCTCGTCGTTGCCGAGCCGATCCGCGTTGCTCTCGAAGACGGACAGGTGCTCGTCACCCGTCCGGACGACGAGCGCGCGTCCCGAGCGCTGCACGGCCTGACCCGCACGCTCATCAACAACAACATCATCGGTGTGACCGAGGGCTACTCCAAGCAGCTCGAGGTTGTCGGCACGGGCTACCGCGTGCAGCAGAAGGGCACGGGCCTTGAGCTCGCACTCGGCTTCTCGCACCCCGTCAACATCGACGCCCCCGAGGGCATCACGCTCGCGGTCGAGGGCAACACGAAGATCACGGTGACCGGGATCTCGAAGCAGGCGGTCGGCGAGGCCGCTGCGAACATCCGCAAGCTGAAGAAGCCGGAGCCCTACAAGGGCAAGGGCATTCGCTACGCGGGCGAGGTTGTGCGCCGCAAGGCTGGAAAGGCTGGTAAGTAACCGATGGCTGCATCAGTATCTCGGGGTAAGGGCCGGTCGGCCGCGCGCGTGCGCCGCCACACCCGCCTCCGGAAGAAGATCGTCGGCACGGAGCAGCGTCCCCGTCTCGTGGTCAACCGTTCCGCGCGTCACGTGTTCGTCCAGGTCGTCGACGATTCGAAGGGCATCACCCTCGCGTCGGCCTCGACCATGGAAGCCGATCTGCGTGCGTTCGAGGGCTACAAGACCGCCAAGGCACGCAAGGTGGGCGAGCTCGTCGCTGACCGCGCGAAGGCTGCTGGCATCGAGGCAGTCGTGTTCGACCGTGGTGGCAGCAAGTACGCCGGCCGCGTCGCAGCGATCGCCGATGGCGCTCGCGAAGGGGGGCTGACCCTGTGAGCAAGGAAACGAAGGAGCAGGAAGTGACCGTAGAGACCCAGGCCGCTGAGTCCACGGCTGCTGCCGAGGCACCGGCTCAGGATCACCGCAACGAGCCCCGCGAACAGCGTCGTGGCAGCCGTGACCGTGGCACCCGCAACGAGCGTGGTGGCCGCGACCGCAACGAGAGCCAGTTCCTCGAGCGCGTCGTCACGATCAACCGCGTCTCCAAGGTCGTCAAGGGCGGCCGTCGCTTCAGCTTCACCGCGCTCGTCGTGGTGGGCGATGGCAACGGCACCGTCGGCGTCGGCTACGGCAAGGCGAAGGAAGTTCCCCTCGCAATTGCCAAGGGCGTTGAGGAAGCGAAGAAGAACTTCTTCCGCGTTCCCCGCGTGGGCAGCACCATCCCGCACCCCGTGCAGGGTGAGGCAGCAGCTGGCGTGGTGCTCCTGCGCCCCGCAGCGGCAGGTACCGGTGTGATCGCCGGTGGCCCCGTCCGCGCCGTGCTTGAGTGCGCTGGCATCCACGACGTCCTGAGCAAGTCGCTCGGCTCGTCGAACACCCTGAACATCGTGCATGCGACCGTTGAGGCACTGCAGCTGCTCGAGGAGCCCCGCTCCGTGGCAGCCCGCCGTGGCCTCGACTTCGACCGCGTCGCCCCGGCTCGCATTGTGCGCGCCGAGGCGAAGGCCGCGGCCGACGCTGCCGCGAAGGCAAAGGCAGGTGCGTAATGGCGAAGAGCCTGAAGATTACGCAGAAGAAGTCCGTTATCAGTGAGAAGCAGAACCAGCGCGACACGCTGCGCAGCCTGGGGCTTCGCCGGATCGGCCAGACGGTCGTCCGCGAGGATTCCAAGATCAACCGCGGCTACGTGCGTGCTGTTGCTCACCTGGTAGAGGTTGAGGAGGTCGACGCATGAGCGACAAGAACGAGGAGCGCGAGTCCGTGCTGAAGGCGCACCACCTGCGTCCCGCACCGGGGTCGAAGAAGGCCAAGACCCGCGTGGGTCGCGGTGAGGGCTCCAAGGGTAAGACCGCGGGTCGCGGTACCAAGGGCACCAAGGCTCGGTACCAGGTTCGGGCCGGCTTCGAGGGTGGGCAGATGCCGCTGCACATGCGCACCCCGAAGCTGCGCGGGTTCAAGAACCCGTTCCGCACCGAGTACCAGGTCGTGAATGTCGCGAAGCTGGCCGAGCTCTACCCGCAGGGTGGGGACGTGACCGTTGACGACCTGGTCGCCAAGGGTGCAGTGCGCAAGAACCAGCCCGTCAAGGTGCTCGGTGACGGCGACCTGCAGGTCAAGCTCAGCGTGTCCGTCGATAAGGTCTCGAGCTCGGCTGAGCAGAAGATTGTCGCGGCAGGCGGCGAGGTCAAGTAAGGACCCTCTGGGTTCATCTTGACTCGAGCGTGTCTCGAGCAGCGGGGGTGGGATCGAGCGTCAGAAATGTCGCTGATCCCGCTCCCGCTGTTTCTGTTTTCGCACCGCATATCATGCGAGTGTTGGAATCAGAGCCCACCCGCCGTGTAGGCTGGTGCAATTGGTTCTCGTCGTCAGGCGACGGCCCCGTACGACGCCCCCAGGAGGCAGATTTTGTTCAGCGCTATCGGACGGATCTTTCGAACTCCCGACCTGAGACGCAAGATCGTGTTTACGCTCGCGATTGTGTCGCTGTTCCGGCTCGGATCATTCATTCCCGCACCGTTCGTTGATTTCAACAACGTCCAGGCGTGTCTCGTGGCGAACCAAGCCCAGGGCACCTCGGGGCTCTACGACATGATCAACCTGTTCAGCGGTGGGGCGCTTCTGCAGCTCTCGATCTTCGCGCTGGGCATCATGCCCTACATCACCGCGTCGATCATCACCCAGCTGCTCCGCGTGGTCATCCCGCACTTCGAGTCCCTCCACAAGGAGGGCCAGGCTGGCCAGGCGAAGCTCACGCAGTACACCCGGTACCTGACGATCGCCCTCGCAGTCCTGCAGTCGACGACGCTCATTACGGTTGCTCGCTCGGGCCAGCTCTTCGGTGCCTCGGCAAACCAGGCCTGCCAGAACCTCGTGTCGCAGGAATGGTGGGCGATCCTCATCATGATCCTCACGATGACAGCCGGCACCGGCCTCATCATGTGGTTCGGTGAGCTCATCACCGAGCGCGGCATCGGCAACGGCATGTCGCTGCTCATCTTCACCTCGATCTCCGCGACCTTCCCCGGCGCGATGTGGATGATCAAGGAGTCCAAGGGCTGGGAGGTCTTCTTCCTCGTTCTGGGCGTCGGATTGCTGGTCATCGCCGCGGTGGTCTTCGTCGAGCAGTCGCAGCGCCGAATCCCGGTGCAGTACGCGAAGCGTGTCGTCGGCCGCCGCACCTACGGTGGTAGCAGCACGTACATTCCGATCAAGGTCAACATGGCCGGCGTGATCCCGGTCATCTTCGCCTCGGCGATCCTGTACCTCCCCATGCTGCTCACGCAGTTCAACCAGCCGAAGATCGGCGAGGACCCGCAGCCGTGGGTCGTCTGGGTTCAGAACAACCTGGTGACGGGCGATCAGCCGCTCTACATGCTGGTCTTTTTCCTGCTGACCATCGGCTTCACCTTCTTCTACGTGCAGATCACCTTCAACCCGGAGGAGGTCTCGGACAACATGAAGCAGTACGGGGGCTTCGTCCCGGGGATCCGCGCGGGCCGTCCCACGGCCGAATACCTCAACTACGTGCTGACCCGCATCACGAGCGCTGGCTCGCTGTACCTGGGCCTCATCGCACTCATCCCGCTGATCGCGCTGGCCTTCTTCGGGGCCAACCAGAACTTCCCGTTCGGCGGCGCGTCGATCCTGATTATCGTGGGCGTCGGCCTCGAGACCGTCAAGCAGATCGATGCTCAGCTGCAGCAGCGCCACTATGAAGGGCTCCTCAAGTGACCGAATCCACGACTCGACTGCTGATCATCGGCCCGCCCGGCGCGGGCAAGGGAACGCAGGCCGCACAGATCGCCGAGCGTTTTGAGATCCCCGCGATCTCGACGGGCGATATCTTCCGCGCGAACATCAAGGGCGGGACGCCGCTTGGCCAGCAGGTGCAGGCCATCATCGAGCGCGGTGAGCTCGTGCCCGACACCCTGACGAACGAGATCGTCGCGGACCGGCTGGCGCAGCCCGACGCCGCGGGCGGCTTCCTCCTGGATGGCTACCCCCGCAACGTCGAGCAGGTGCACGCGCTCGACGGGATGATCGAGGGCGACGCGCTCGACGCCGTGGTCCTCCTGGAGGTCGACACGGACGCCGTCGTCGCTCGGCTGCTCAAGCGCGCGGAGCTTGAGGGCCGTGCGGACGACACGGAAGAGGTCATCCGACACCGTCAGGACGTCTACGCGGAGCAGACGGCACCGCTCGTCGAGCTGTTCGCCGAGCGCGGCATCCTGGTCTCGGTCGACGGGCTCGGAACGGTCGACGAGGTCGCGGAGCGCATCGCCGCCGGCCTGACCGCACAGCTCGCCGCGAAGGCGGGTCGCTGAGTCGTGTCACGACGCGGTATTTTTCGGCGCTCGATCTACAAGTCTCCGGCGCAGCTTCGCCTGATGGTCGAGCCCGGCCTCGCGGGTGCTGCGGCGATCGCCGCGATGCGCGAGGCCGTGCGCCCGGGCATCACGACGCTCGAGCTTGACGCGATTGCGGAGGACGCGATCCGAGCCCGGGGTGGCGCGCCGAACTTCATGCTCGAACCCGGTTACCGGCACACGATCTGCGCGAACGTGAACGATCAGGTCGTGCACGCGATCCCCACGGATCGCGCGCTCGCTCCCGGCGACATCGCCTCGCTCGACGTCGGGGCCGTGATCGATGGCTGGCACAGCGACACGGCGTTCACCGCGGTGCTCGATGATCCCAGTCGACCCGAGCTGAGCGCCGCAAACCAGAAGCTCAGCGACGTGACCGAGCAGGCGATGTGGCGGGGGATCGCGCGCCTGGCGCAGGCGAAGCACCTGAACGAGGTTGGCGAAGCCGTCTCGGCCTACGTTCGTGCCCACAGCGACTTCAACGTCCTGGAGGACTACATCGGTCACGGAATCGGCCGGAGCATGCACGAGGACCCGCCCGTCTTCAACGTCCCGGTCCGCGGGCGCAGCCCCGAGGTCAAGCCGGGCCTGGTGGTCGCGATCGAGCCGATCATCTCCGCGGGGACGATCGACACGAATATCGAGGACGACGACTGGACGGTCACGATCGCTGACGGCTCGATGAGCGCCCAGTGGGAGCACAGTGTCGCCGTCCACGCGGACGGGATCTGGGTGCTCACCGCTGAAGACGGTGGGGCCAGCGGTCTCGCGCCGCTCGGGGTCACCCCGGTTCCGATCCGCTAACCGCTTTACAAACCGGAGTTCTCGGACTATCCTTGATCTTTGGTGCTTTGCGCCTGTTTTCGCGTTCGCGAAAGCGGGCGTTTCGCATTCGCAAGACCAGTAGAACCTACGCGAGCGATAGTGAGGCTATGGCGAAAAAAGACGGCGTCATCGAGATCGAGGGACAGGTTGTCGAGGCATTGCCGAACGCAATGTTCCGCGTCGAACTGACCAACGGGCACAAAGTGCTCGCCCACATCTCGGGCAAGATGCGACAGCACTACATCCGCATTCTGCCCGGCGACCGCGTGATCGTAGAGCTGACGCCCTACGATCTGACCCGTGGCCGGATCGTCTACCGCTACAAGTAGGTCGCTGGAAAGTAACGGCGCCCGGCATCCCGGACGTACGATGACAGCGAAATCCTGAAGGAAACATCATGAAGGTAAATCCCAGCGTTAAGCCGATCTGCGATCACTGCAAGGTGATCCGCCGCCACGGCCGCGTCATGGTGATCTGCAAGAGCAACCCGCGTCACAAGCAGCGCCAGGGCTAACACCCGCGCTGCGTGCCGGGCACGCAGAATCCCGCAATTGCATTACTGATCCAGCGCATCGAAGAACCCTCCGAGCAATCGGGTGGGGGACACCTCGGGACAGAGGCCCGAACCCCCGATGCGCATCACACCTCTACTACCGCTAGGAGAAGCCGCATGGCACGTCTCGCCGGAGTCGACATCCCACGCGAAAAGCGCGTTGAGATTGCACTCACTTACATCTACGGGGTCGGCCGCACCAGCGCGCTGAAGACGCTGGAAGCCACCGAGATCGACGGAAACATCCGCGTCAAGGATCTCACCGACGATCAGCTCGTTTCGCTCCGTGACTACATCGAAACCAACTTCAAGGTTGAGGGTGACCTCCGCCGTGAGGTGGCCGCTGACATCCGCCGTAAGGTCGAGATCGGCAGCTACCAGGGTATCCGCCACCGCAAGGGCCTGCCCGTGCATGGTCAGCGCACCAAGACGAACGCTCGTACCCGTAAGGGCCCGAAGCGCACCGTCGCCGGCAAGAAGAAGTAATAGCCGGTCCACTCGACCATCACACAGAGCTTTTCAGGAGAATACTCAATGGCTGCACCAAAGACAGCGGCTCGTAAGCCGCGTCGCAAGGACAAGAAGAACGTGGTCGTGGGCCAGGCCCACATCAAGTCGACGTTCAACAACACGATCGTTTCGATCACGGACACCACCGGTGCTGTGATCAGCTGGGCTTCCTCCGGCGGAGTCGGCTTCAAGGGTTCGCGTAAGTCGACCCCGTTCGCCGCTCAGCTCGCTGCCGAGTCGGCTGCGCGCAAGGCGCAGGAGCACGGCATGAAGAAGGTTGACGTCTTCGTCAAGGGCCCCGGGTCCGGCCGCGAGACCGCCATCCGTTCGCTGCAGGCCGCAGGCCTCGAGGTGGGGTCGATCAACGACGTCACCCCGCAGACGCACAACGGCTGCCGCCCCCCGAAGCGCCGTCGCGTCTAAGGAGCATTCGCTGATTCCCGGGGGCGCGATGCGTCGCGCCCCCGGGAAGGCGCCGGGATTCCGCGTGAACCCCGGGTGCACAGAGGACACCCTCATTCCCGATACCGCATGAGTCATATAGCGGACTCCAGCGAAAGGACCACACACCTTGCTCATTGCACAGCGACCCACCCTCACCGAAGAATCGATCTCCGAGCACCGTTCGCGCTTCGCGATCGAGCCGCTTGAGCCCGGCTTCGGGTACACGCTCGGCAACTCGCTGCGGCGTACGCTGCTGTCCTCGATTCCCGGCGCTGCAGTTACGAGCGTCCGCTTCGAGGGTGTCGCCCACGAGTTCACGACCATTGCGGGCGTGACCGAGGACGTCACCGAGATCATCCTCAACATCAAGGATCTCGTCGTCTCGAGCGAGCACGACGAGCCGATCACCGCGTACCTGCGTAAGACGGGTGCCGGCGAAGTGACCGCGGCTGACATCTCTGCACCTGCCGGTGTCGAGGTGCACAACCCCGAGCTCGTCATCGCGACGCTCAGTGACTCCGCGCAGTTCGAACTGGAGCTCACGATCGAGCGTGGCCGTGGCTACGTCTCGGCCGCGCAGAACCGGAACGAAGACGCAGAGGTGGGTCGGATCCCCGTGGATTCGATCTACTCGCCGGTCCTCAAGGTCACCTACCGCGTGGAAGCTACGCGTGCCGGTGAGCGGACCGACTTCGACCGCCTCGTCGTTGACGTCGAGTCGAAGCCCGCGATCAGCCCCCGCGACGCAATCGCATCGGCTGGCTCGACGCTGGTGGAGCTCTTCGGGCTCGCACGCGAACTGAACACCGCTGCCGAGGGCGTCGAGATCGGCCCCGCGCCGGTCGAGGTGGTCACGGAGGGCGAGCTCTCGATCCCGATCGAGGACCTCGACCTGTCGGTGCGCAGCTACAACTGCCTCAAGCGTGAGGGCATCAACACGGTGAGCGAGCTCGTTGCGCTCTCCGAGGCCCAGCTGATGAACATCCGCAACTTCGGTCAGAAGTCCGTCTTCGAGGTGCGCGACAAGCTCACCGAGATGGGACTGTCGCTGAAGGATGCCGTGCCCGGATTCGACGGCGCACAGTTCTACAGCTACGAAGACGACAACAACTAACTCACGATCCGCCGGTCACGGCCCGATCGTATATTCAACGGAGTAAAGAATGCCGAAGCCCACGAAGGGCGCCCGCCTCGGAGGCGGCCCCGCACACGAGCGCCTGATGCTCAACCAGATGGCTGCGCAGCTCTTTGAGCACAAGCGCATCCAGACCACCGAGACCAAGGCGAAGCGCCTGCAGCCTGTCGCTGAGCGCCTCGTCACGTTCGCGAAGCGCGGCGATCTCGCCGCACGTCGCCGCGCGATGCGTCAGATCACCGACAAGTCGGTCATCCATGAGCTCTTCACCGAGATCGCGCCGCTCGTCGAGAACCGCGAAGGTGGCTACACCCGCATCATCAAGACCGGCTACCGCAAGGGCGATCGCGCCCCGATGGCCGTGATTGAGCTCGTGCTCGAGCCCGTCCAGCCCAAGGTGAAGGCTGCCAAGGCCGAGCCGAAGGCCGAGAAGGTCGAGGAGGCCCCCGCTGAGGAGGTCGTCGAGGCACCCGAGGCAACCGAGGCAGAGGCGACTGACGCCCCGGCCGAGGCTGCTGCGGAGGAGAAGGCCGAGTAAGGTCCCTCACCCCTCACCCCTCACCACGCCCCGCTGATCTTCGGATCGGCGGGGCGTTGTGCGTTCGCGGTGTCGGCAGAACATACGGTGAGTGTCGTGGGCCCGGGGTGCGCTGGTGCGCGGGGCACGCCGGTGACGTGGGGCGCACCGGTGCGGGGGTGCCCCGGGCGTGCGGAGCGCGCCGCGGACGCGGCTAGCTGTACTGACCTCGACCGTTGTTGACTCGATCGATCGGAGTTTGGCCTCCGATACCAAGGTGGGGCCTGTCTAGGTTG